>OZ241343.1:0-3944268 GCA_965200505.1 Candidatus Azotimanducaceae bacterium
TGCATGTGGAGGCGGCGGCTGCGGAAAGGCGGCGTGATAGGGCTGGTCCCCCGCAGCAGCCGGCCTCGGACGCACCGCGGCCGGCGGTGGACGAAAGCGGACGTCTGGCGTCCACCGCGGCCGGCGCGCCCTCGCCGGCCGGCGGCTGCGGTCCGACAGCCCGGCCAGCCCGAGCCGCTGGAACGACCGGCGCCAGCGGAACAGGGTGCTCCGGGGCGTCCCGACCGCCTCCAGGGCCAAGGCCTCGGAGCATCCCCCGGCCCGCAGCCGCTCGTAGAGGCGGATGCGCCGGTGCCGCTCCACCGCCTCCGGCGGCGCGTGGACATCGACGCGGACTCCGCGGCATACTGCCTTCGGCAGATAAATCTGCTGCATGTTCAGGCTCCTTCAGTTTTGGTTGAACCGAAAGAATGCCCTGAACCCCGCCCCCGGCCAAAGCTGCTCAAGCCTCCTCCAAACGCAGCCTCGGCGACGGCCGGAAAAGTCTCAAATGTGTCTGAACCTGATCAGCCTGTGCGGGAAAAATCACCACCTTCTGGACGGTGCCGCGCCCAAGGGAATCCCCTGGGCGCGGCGGTTCGGCAGCCTATGAGTTGAACGCAACATGGGAGACCGAACGATGCGGATGTTGGCACAGGACGGGGCGTTTTACCGGAAGCCACGGGTGGATGGCACGGAAGACCCGGAAGCGCTCAGGCGGCTGCGGATCGTGGAAGGCGTGGACCGGATGCGGGAGCGGTTCACGGCGGCGGAGGCGGCGGAGGCGTTCGAGGTGTCGCGCGCCACCTACCATGAGTGGAGGAGGCGGCTGTGGAAGGGCGGCGTGAAGGGGCTGTTCCCCCGCAGCAGCCGGCCCCGGACGCACCGCGGCCGGCGGTGGACGGCGGCGGACGCCCGGCGGGTGCTTCGGCTGCAGCGCGGGATGCCGTGGGCGGGGAAGGCGCGGATCGCGCCGGCGCTCGCCGGGCGCTGGCCGGCTCATGCGTTGAGCGAGGCGACGGTGGGGCGCATCCTGCGGCGCATGGTGGCGAGGGGGCGGCGCTGCCGTGCTCGTTCTGCGAGACCCGTAACGAGGGCAATGCGCTCATTGTTCCTAGACTATGAAGTGAGGGCCGACAAGGTGAACGGATACCCCGCCTTCGTATGGGAAAACGGCATGCACGTCTTTTTCCACGAATTCAACTGGCTCCGGGCCCACAACCTATGGGCGAAGCCGTGGCGACGCGAGACAATGCACATACACCATGTGAACGGAGACAAACTCGATTGCCGGCCCAAGAACCTAGTTTTGCTGACAGAGAGGGAACACGATGCGTTGCACTCACGCAAGGGTTAGTAACTTCCCAACCAATCTATACGCTCACCCGCCGCGCCACACGCGGATGCCCGAACTCCATCGTGAGTGGTAGTTATCCAGCAGCTACGCCCAGTTTCACGACGACATAGGCTAACCGCGTCGTTCTCCGCCGCAGACAAGCTAAGGCGTGAAGTGAAGACACCACCACCGGCGCTGTTAACAGCCACCGCAACGCAGGGCCTTTCGCTTAGGAAAGCAGTATGGTAGCCGTAGTCAACGTTAGTGGCAATGTCAACACTCGTCATACAAGACGGGCACCTTTCGCGCACTGATGCAACTGCCGCTTCGCAAGAGTACGATAGCTGAACAGTCCAAATACGCTCCGTGCTCCACGCCGATGCCCAACACCATTGGGCCGGATCGGTAATGGGCTTTTGCGGACTCTCTACCCCGCTTTCCTTCTCCAATGTGTACCACGCGGCCCGGTCAGCTCCCAACTCAGCCCAGCGGCAGGTTTCGCGCCCTTGAAAGGTTACTTTCGTGTAGTTTTCGCGGCAGGAACCGTCGGGTTGCAAGTAATCCAAAGAGTAGTACAGGCAGGCGTTTGCGCCGCCTAAGTCTGGGTTGCTCACTTGGCGAGAGCCGGCGTAGCAGCTCGGTTCCACAAGCGAACTCCAAACGCAAGTTGATGTTTTGTCGTCAACTGTGAATTCGTCGTAGCCCGCGCCGCAGGTGGCGGCGCCGCCAGTGTCACCGCTGCCTAGCGTTTCAACATCCGCTTCACCCGTGTAAACGTCTTCCAACCCCTCATCGGCGAAGCCCGCGGCATCGCTTTGGTGGTAGTCGCCCTCGTCCACGAGGTCAGATAACGCGTCGCGTTTGTCGCCGCCAACGCCATTGGTGGCCGCTTCGCGCTCAACTGCGGCCACGAGGTCCGGGTTGCGTTCGGTAAGTGATTGGCTGATGCCGCGCAAGGCTTCGTAGTACTCTTGTGCCTCTGCCGGCGTTTGCGGCATGGTTCGCAACGTCTTGAGCAAACCTATCTGTCGCGCGGCGGCGTTGCTATCAAACAACTTTTGCGACGCGGTCTTGATTGCGTCGTCGGCAATGTGATCCACAAGGCGCGACGCGGTGCGACTCAGGAAGTCGCCGAAGGAGCGGATTTTCCTGTTGAGGTAGCCTAGACCTAACCACCCCGGCACTATCTTGGTGATAACGACGTTGACGCAGCGCCTAAAGACTGAATTCGCCTCCGAGACTGTGGAGCTGTTTAATGCGTCGCCCACACACACTTCTGCCAAGTCTTTGTATCCGTCGCAAAGATCGTCGCCCGCGGTCACGTCGCAGAACACCTCGGCCTGCCCAGTGCGTCGCAACGCATCGTGCGTTGATGGCGCGGTGCCTATTCCCGACGCCGAGGCTTCGGTTATCGACACGCCGAACATGGAACGTAGGATTGCTTCGGCTTGGGCGTCAGAGTAAGCCATGCTCAAGCCAAGGGTTTCCGCCACGCGCACCGAGCGCCCCGGATCAATAGCGCCCGCTTCAACGGTGAGCAACGGATCATCCAAACCTTGATACACGCCTTTAAGCAAGACGTCTAAAACAACGGTGGGGTAGCCGGTAAGGTTTTCGGGCATGTTCACCCGGCCCAATGTGAAGGTTAGCGGCGTGGTCTCGGCGGCGCCGTCGCGCTCTTGAACGCGCACGGCGAAGCGCCGCATTGCGTTGCCTTCGGCAAGTGTCTCCGGCAGGGGCGCGGCAACCAGCAGGCGGCCGCCGCTTACCACCGGCGTTACTTCGATGGTGTCATCATCCGCGAACTCGCCGCCACCGGATAAATCCATGAAAAGGCGGTACTCGGCGTCGGGGTCGCCGCCAAGCACTGTCAGCGGCACTGTCGCAAGCGGCGGCACGGTGGATGGGCCGTCCGTTAAGATGCTTAGGACGCCATCGACGCGCAGTTGTAGCGAGTAGTCGCCGGTGCCGCCGCCGTATGACCCGACATAGGCGTAGTACTCGCCTTGTGTGAGCTCCCGTGCGATGCGGAAGTTGCCGCCTTCGCCGGAGTTGTGGTTGCCCGTGACTTGTCGGCCGTTTGAGTCATAAAGCCGGCCCACAGTGTCTAGGCTGCCCGTCGTTTCCATTACGACGGCCGTTGTCTCTGACACCCCGAAACGGAAGTAGTCAATGTCATTGCCGGGGTTGATGGTGCCGGCCGTGGCACTCGGCAAGGAAAGGCAAGTGGCGGTTTGGCGCGTGTCGCCGTGATCGTCGCCGCTTCCATCGCCGCCGCGTAGGTGTAGCGTGTAGTCGCCGGTGTGGTTCCTGCTTGAATCGACGCGAACATAATAGTCGCCCGCGCTAAGTGTCCGTGCGATGCGGAAGTTGCCGCCTTCGCCGGAGTTGTGGTTGCCCGTGACTTGTCGGCCGTTTGAGTCGTAGAACCGCCCCACAGTGTCTAGGCTGCCCGTGGTCTCCATTACAACGGCCGTTGTCTCTGACACCCCGAAACGGAAGTAGTCAATGTCATTGCCGGGGTTGATGGTGCCGGCCGTGGCACTCGGCACCGCAACGCAAGTGGCGGACGAGGTGGCGTCGCCATGGTCGTCTTGCCCGTGCGCCATCGTGGAAGTGAAGGCGGCGAGCGTGGCGATGATGATACGTCGCACTGTGTCCGTTCCCGAAGGTGGAAAACCGCCGACAGTAGCTCGCCTAGCCGGTCGCGTCAAGCGCCACGTCGCGCCTGTCAGTCCAAAGCTGTAATGTCCGCTTTGTGCAAAGTAGAAATGTCCTCTTTTGGCTGTGCCGAAGGGCGAACGCATGTCGGAAGGGTTGGTTTCAATGAGCGGGCGGGAGTTGGACCGGCTCGGCGTGGTGAGGGGACGCGTCGGAGGGTCGGATTCGGCAACGCCAAGCGGCGGAGCGTCTGGGTTTGGGGGTTCGGCAGGTCAGGCGTCTGGTGCGGAGCCACCGGGAACGGGGCGCGGCGGGTCTGGCGTCGAGGCGCCGCGGGCGGCGGTCGAACAACGCGCTCGCGCCGGAGGTGCGGAGGCGGGCCATGGACTTGGTCCGCGCGCGCCACGCGGACTTCGGCCCGACGTTCGCGCGGGAGAAGCTGGTCGAGGTGCATGGCCTTTCCCTGTCGGCGGAGACGCCGCGCAAGTGGATGGTCGAGGATGGCCTGCGGCGGGTGAGGCCGCGCGGCGGGCCGCCGGCGCGGCTGGTGGTGGAGGAAGAACGCCGCAACGAGGTGCTGCCGCTGGCGCAACTGCTGCTGCTGGACCGGCTCTGGCGCGCGGATGCCATCGACGTCGCCGCGGCGGCCACGCTGACGCAGCGCAGCGAGCGCGATGCCGCGGAGGCGCTGGAATCTCTGGCGCGGCGCGGCCTTTGTGGCGGCGAGGGCGCCGGTGAGCGCCGCCGGTGGCGCTTGGCCACCACACGGCAGGCGTGACGCTGCCGGCGCCTCCACATCTCCCGACATCGGCCCAAATCTGCACAATCCTTGAATCCGCCCTATACTCACCCTGCGATGTCGGGGCGCCTGTTGGCTGAGACGCGCTTTAGCGGACCCGTTGAACCTGATCCGGCTAGTACCGGCGAAGGGAACACCCCGACCGAGCGGAGGCGAACGTCCGCCGGATGCCGCCATGCGGCGCAAGGCGCGTTCCGAGCTTGACCATCGGGGGAACCATGTCTGAACAACCCATCCTCTCCGAAGCCGCGCAACTGGATGCCGCCATGCTGCAGCCGTTGCCGGGTTCCAAGAAAACCCACGTCGCCGGGCACGGCGGCCGGCGCGTCGCCATGCGTGAGATCGCGCTGTCGCCCACTTCCACCGTGCCGCCCGGCGGCGGTGCGCCGCGGCTTGCGCCCAATCCGCCGTTGCGCGTTTACGACACGTCTGGCCCATACACGGACCCGGCCGTCGAGGTGGATGTGCGCACCGGCATCCCGCGTCTGCGTGAAGGTTGGATCGACGCCCGCGGGGACACTGAGCGTCTCGCCGGCTTCAGCTCCAGCTATGCCCGCGCCCGCGGCGAGGACGCCCGCTTGGCGCAGCTGCGCTTCGCCCACTTGCGAACGCCACGCCGCGCAGCCCCCGGCAAGAACGTGACGCAACTACACTATGCCCGCGCCGGCATCGTGACGCCGGAGATGGAGTACATCGCCACCCGCGAGAACTTGGCGCGCGCCAATCCGGCGTACAGCACCGCCCAACATCCGGGGCAAGCCTTCGGGGCGCGGCGCGTGGAGGAGGTCACCCCAGAGTTTGTGCGCGAGGAAGTGGCCGCCGGGCGCGCCATCATCCCCTGCAACGTCAACCACCCGGAATCCGAGCCGATGATTATCGGCCGCAACTTCCTAGTGAAGGTGAACGCCAACATCGGCAACTCGGCGGTGACGTCCAGCATCGAGGAAGAGGTGGAGAAGATGGTGTGGGCCACGCGCTGGGGGGCGGATACCGTGATGGACCTCTCCACCGGCAAGAACATCCACGAGACGCGCGAGTGGATCGTGCGCAACTCACCCGTGCCCATCGGCACCGTGCCCATCTACCAAGCGTTGGAGAAGGTGGGCGGCGTCGCCGAAGACCTCACTTGGGAGTTGTTCCGCGACACCTTGATCGAACAGGCCGAACAGGGTGTGGACTACTTCACCATCCATGCCGGCGTGCTGCTCCGCTATGTGCCGCTCACGGCGCGGCGCACCACGGGCATCGTGAGCCGCGGCGGCTCGATCATGGCGAAATGGTGCTTGGCGCACCACCGCGAGAGCTTCCTCTACGAACACTTTGAGGACATCTGCGAAATCATGCAGGCGTACGACGTGGCCTTTTCCCTCGGCGACGGGCTGCGCCCGGGCTCCATCGTGGACGCCAACGACGAAGCGCAGTTCGCGGAACTTGAGACGTTGGGCGAACTCACGCGCATCGCTTGGCGGCACGATGTGCAGACCATGATCGAAGGCCCCGGCCATGTGCCCATGCAGCTCATCAAGGAGAACATGGAGAAGCAGCTGGAATGTTGCGACGAGGCGCCCTTCTACACGCTGGGGCCCCTCACCACGGACATCGCGCCGGGCTACGACCACATCACGTCCGGCATCGGCGCGGCCATGATTGGCTGGTATGGCTGCGCGATGCTCTGCTACGTGACGCCCAAGGAACACTTGGGCCTGCCGAACAAGCAGGACGTGCGCGACGGCATCATCACCTACAAGGTGGCCGCCCATGCCGCCGATCTGGCCAAGGGGCATCCGGGGTCACAAATCCGCGACAACGTGCTTTCCAAGGCGCGCTTCGAGTTCCGCTGGGAGGATCAGTTCAACTTGGGATTGGACCCGGAGCTCGCCCGGCAGTTCCACGACGAGACGCTGCCGAAGGATTCCGCCAAGGTCGCCCACTTCTGCTCCATGTGCGGCCCGAAGTTCTGCTCGATGAAGATCAGCCAAGAGGTGCGGGATGCCGCCGGCGTCACCGACGACGCGGTGCGCATGATCGACGTCGAGGCGGAAATGAAGCAGAAGGCCCAAGAGTTCCGCGAGCAAGGCAGCGAGATCTATAGCTGACGGCCGCGACAGCGGGAGATGCCATGCGCGTAGCCATCGCCGGCGCCGGCCTGATGGGCCGGCTCATCGGCTGGCGGCTCACCCAACGCGGCGCGGAGGTGACGCTGTGGGAGCGGGCCCAGCAGGAAGCGCCGGCCAGCGCCGCCCACGCCGCCGCCGCCATGCTGGCACCAGCCAGCGAAGCGCCCGACGCGGACCCTGCCATCTTCTCGATGGGCAAACGCAGTTTGGCGCTCTGGCCGCCCATGCTCGAAGCGTTGGGCGTGCCTTGCGGAATGGATGGCTCGGTGCTGGTCGCGCACGGCCCGGACGCGCCGCTGCTCGACAAGTTCCGGCGCTCCCTCGGTGCCCATGCCACTGCAGAGGCGCGGTCGCTCGACGCGGCCGGCATCGCCACCTTGGAACCCGCCCTCGCCGGGCGCTTCGAGCGCGGCTTGTACCTGCCCAACGAGGGTTGGCTGGACAATCGGGCGCTGCTCTCGGCCTTGGCCCAGCGTTGCGGGGCGATTCACCACGGCATGGCGGTGACGCCGGCAAACCTCGACGCGGATTTGGTGATCGATTGCCGCGGCGCCGGGGCTGGGCTGCCCCGCCTGCGGGGCGTGCGCGGTGAGGTCATCCGCCTCTCGGCACCAGAAGTGAGCTTGTCGCGCCCGGTGCGGCTGATGCATCCGCGCTACCAGCTCTATGTGGCACCCCGTCCGGGGCGGCGCTATGTGGTGGGCGCGACGCAGATAGAGAGCGACGCCACGGGCCCGGTCACGGTGCGCAGCGCCTTGGAACTGCTCTCCGCCGCGTTCGCTCTGCACCCGGGCTTCGCCGAGGCCGAAGTGGAGGAGCTTTGCACCGGCTTGCGCGCCGCTTATCCAGACAACCTGCCCCGCGTGGCATGGCGGGACGGCGCCTTGTGCGTGAACGGGCTGTACCGGCATGGGTTCTTGGTGGCACCGGCGGTGCTGGCCCAAGCACTGGCGGAAATCGAGGCGCACGCGGCCGGCGCCGAGCCTCCGACAAGCGCTGTCTCGGCCCCAGCGCGGCGCGGCATCACGGCCCCCGCCGAAGCATAGCCGTGGAAATCCTGCTGAACGGCGAGCGGGTGAACTTGGACGTGGACGTGCTGGCGGACGCGGTGGCGGCGTTGGGCTTCGCCGAGGCCCGCGTGGCCGTCGCGGTGAACGAGACCTTCGTGGCCCGCGCCCAGTGGCCATCCTACCGGCTGCAGGCGGAAGACCGGCTGGAAGTCCTCTCCCCCATCGAAGGGGGCTGAACGATGGACGGCGCATCTTCCCCGCAAGCCGAGCCATCCCCTTGGCAGGTGGCCGGCGAGACCTTTCGCAGCCGCTTGTTGCTCGGCACGGCCCGCTATCCCTCACCGGCGGTGATGGCGCAAGCGGTGGCCGCCTCCGGCGCCGAGGTGCTCACCGTCGCCCTGCGCCGCCAAGCGCCGGCGCAGCTCGGCGGCGGCGCCATCTGGGATCACGTGGCCCAGCTCGGCTGCCGCATCCTGCCCAACACGGCCGGCTGCCACACCGCGCAAGAGGCCGTCACGCTGGCGCAGATGAGCCGCGAGATCTTCGGCACGGATTGGCTGAAGCTCGAAGTGACCGGGGACGATTACAACCTGCAGCCTGATCCCTTCGAGCTGTTGGCGGCGGCGCGGCAACTCACCGGGATGGGCTTCAAGGTGTTCGCCTATTCCACCGACGATCTGGTGCTCTGCGCCCGCCTGCGGGACTTGGGTTGCGTCGCCGTGATGCCGTGGGGCGCACCCATCGGCACCGGCAAGGGGCTGACGGACCCCTACGCCCTCGCCACCCTGCGGGCGCGCCTGCCGGACGCGGTGCTGGTGGTGGACGCCGGCCTGGGCCTGCCCTCCCATGCCGCCCAAGTGCTGGAGATGGGCTTCGACGCGGTGTTGCTCAACACCGCGGTGGCACGGGCGGACGATCCGCCGCGCATGGCCGCCGCGTTCCGCCAAGCGGTGATCGCCGGCCGCCTCGCCTTCGAGGCCGGCGCCATGGCCGTCAGCGAAACCGCGCAGCCTTCAACGCCGGTGGTGGGGCAACCGTTCTGGCAAGCGGAAGGCTGAAACCGAGGGCGGCCTTGGCACTGCACTGGCGTGACTTGGGCCGGGCTAGCCGCCCCCGCCATCCGGCAGGAACCAAAGCGAGAGCGCCGGGATGTAGGTGATCGCCAGCAACGCGACCAGCAGCACCCCCATGAACGGCAGGCAGGCGGCGTACAGTTCCAACACCGGCCGCTCGAAGCGGTAGCTCGCGATGAAGAGGTTCATCCCGATGGGCGGCGTGAAGTAACCGATCTGCAGGTTGGCGAGGAAGATGATGCCCAAGTGAATCGGATGCACCCCATAGCCCACGGCCACCGGCAGCAAGAGCGGCGTCATGATGATGACGGCGGAGAACACGTCCAGCACGGCGCCCAAGGCCAAGAGCAGCAAGTTCAGCAGGATGAGGAACGTCAGCGCACTCGTCACATGCGCCTGCATGAACTCGAAGAGCGCCTGTGGGGCGCCCGTGTCGATGAGGTAGTTGGTGAACGCCAGCGCGACGCCCAAGATGAGGATGATGCTGCCCACCATCGTCATGGACTCGCGCATCACCCCCGGCAGGTCGCGCAGCTTCACTTCCTTGTAGCAAAACACCTCCGCGACGAGCACATAGAGCGCCGTCATCGCCGCCGCCTCTGAAATGGCGAAGAACCCCGAATAGACGCCACCCAGCACGAACACGGGCAGTGGCAACTCCCAACGGGCGGCCCGCACCGCCCGCCACACCACCCGCGCCTCAAACGGGCTTTTGGCGATGCCGCCATGCCGCCAGATCGTCCATGCGGAGAGCAAGGCCACCATCAGCAGCGCCGGCACGAGGCCCCCCAGGAAAAGCTGCTGGATGGTGAAGTGGACGCCAATGTCCAGCTGCTGGGCCACGATGCCATAAAGGATGAGCGGCACGGACGGCACGATCAGCAGGCCCAAGCTGCCGGACGTGGTGACGAGGCCCAAGCTGTAGCGCTCCGTGTAACCCCCCGCCTTCAACATCGGCAGCAAGAGGGCGCCCAGGGCCACGATGGTGACGCCCGAAGCGCCGGTGAGGGCCGTGAAGACGGCGCAGGCCACGAAACCGACGATGGCGAGCCCCCCCGGCATCCAGCCGAACAGCGCCCGCGTCAAGTCCATCAGCCGCTGCGACGTGTTGGCCCGCGCCATCAGATAACCGGCGAACGTGAAGAACGGCAGCGCGACCAAGAGCGGTGTGTCCGTGATGCGATACAGCTCGATGGCGACCACGGCGAGGTCCACCTCCGCGGCGAGGAAGCCGAGCATCGCCGCCGCCAGCACCACGGCGAAGAGCGGCGCCCCGAGCACCGCCATGACGACGATGAGCGCGGCACCCAAGGCGATGGCCCACTGCACGGCGATGGCGCTCACCCGGACGGCGCCGGCGGCGGGGGCGGACGGATGGCATGCCCCACATAGCGCAGCCCCATGACGGCGGCGCACACCGGAATCACCAACTCGCACACCCAAGCCGGCACGACGCCGAAGCCGGGGGTCGCGTCGCGGTAATCCCACACGATGAGCGTGATGGAGAACCACGCCAACGCGAAGCACAGCGTGGCGGCGAACAGCGCGGTGATGCGGGCGATGCGGCGCACCGCAACGGGCCCAAGGAACCGCGCCACCACGTCGATGCGGATGTGCGCATCGGCGCCGGCCGCGGCCATGCCGCCCACCATCGTCAGCCACAGCAACGCGATGCGCACCATCGAGTCGCCCCAACTGAGGCCGCCGCCCACGAGGTTGCGGGCCAGCACCTGATAGACGGCGACGCCGATCATGGCCAGCAACAGGCCAACCAAGAGCGCCGACTCCACGCAGCGCAAGGCGCGGTCCAGCCTAGCCAGAGGCTTGCGCCCGGTATTCGGCAAGCAGCGCGACGAAGCGGTCGTAGAGGGCTTGGCTCACTACGCCTTCGGCCACCCAATCCCGCGATGCGACATCCGCCAGCCGCTGCCATTCGGCCACTTCCGAAGCGGACGGCCGGATGAGGGACAACCCCTGCTGCTGCAGCACCTCCCACACTTCGTCGTGGTCTGCCCGGTTGCCGACGTCGGCGGCCCGCACCGCCTCGCCCAACAGGCGCCGCACCGTGGCCTGATCCGCCGCGCTCAAGCGCTCGAAGGGCCGCTGCGCCAACACCATCGGCGCATAGACGTACATGAACGGCAAATCGAGGATGTACTTGAGCTGGCCATGCCATTGCAGCGCCAAGACGCCCACCACCGGTGCCGCCACCGTGTCGATGAGGCCGGTCTGCAGGCCCGCCAGCACGTCCGTGATGGTTAGCGGAATCGGGGTGATGCCGAAATCCTCCATGGCCTTCACGGCACCGTCGTTGCCGGCCGGCGTCCACACTTTGAGCCGCCGCGCCGCGCCCACGGCGCTCACCTTTTCGGTGGAAAGCGCGTAAGCCATGCCGACCTCGGCGAAGCCCAAGGAGACGAAGCCGTTCGCCTCCAGCCCCGCCATGAGCTCGGCGTCGAGACGTTCGCGCAGGTAATCCACTTCGGCCAAGCTGCGAAACTGCATCGGCAGGTTGTAAATCTGCACGTCTGAAAAGATGCGCCCGAACACGCCGGTGGTGACGACGGCGCCCTGCAACTGCCCGATGCGCATCTTTCGCATCATGGCCCGCTCATCCCCCATCACGCCGCCCGGGTAGAACTTGAGTGTGACGCGGCCCTCGGTTTCCGCCTCCACGGCGCGGCCGGCATCCCGCAGGAGCTGCATCCACACGGAGCCGTCTGGCGACACGGTGGCGATCTTGAGGGTGGCTGCGAGCGCGGGGGCGCCACATGGGAGGGCTGCGGACGCCGCGAAAGCGAGGGCCAGGCGGCCAAGTGCCCCCCAGCGGCCAGCGCGGGTGGGCGGTTGGGCTGATCGGCTAGAAGTAGGCATCCGCCGAGGCGAGCAATGCCCGCGCCTGCTCTTGGGCCACCAAGTTCACCAGCGTGATGCCGGCTTCGCGGGGATCCGCTTCCAGTGCGGCGTTGAGCTGTTCGTCGTGCAAGGCGCGGTCGAACATCAACCGCCCATAGTTTTCCGCGAACAACACCCGCGCCATGAGGTAGCGGCCGCCGGAGAGCTCGATGGCGCGCTCGAAGTGCCGCCGGGCGACTTCCGGCTGCCCGCCCAACGCCGGTGGCAGCACAGACTCGAAGACGCCGAGATACATGTGCGGGCCACCGTTTTCGTGGCCTTCGTCCAAGGCGGCGATGCGCGTCATCACCTCCTTCACGCGGCCGAACTCGGCGATGGCGGACCAATCCGAGCTATGCGCCTGAATCCAGCCCGCCCACGCGGTGGCGAAGGCGTAGGCGAGCGGCACGTCTTCCGCACCCATTTCCGCCAAGCTCGCGGTGAGGGCGGCCCGGTCTCCGGAGCGGGCGCTGCAGGTCCAAGCCAAGCGCGGACAGGCAGCGCGGGACGCTAGCTGCAACGCTTTGTCGGCAAATGCCTGCTGGCGCTGGGGATCGTCCACGAAGGCGGTGGCGTAGGCACCGTTCAGCGTCGCCGCCGCGTTCAGCAGCGGGGCGTTGTCCGGCGCCGAGCGCAACAGCGCATCGAGCATGATGAGGTAAGCCGGGGCACCATCGCGCACCACGGCGATGTCCTCATTATCAAGAATGGCCGATGAGAGATCGGCAGCGAGGCCCTCCGTGACGGAGGACATCACCGACGAGCACCCGCAAGCCAACGAGCAGACGAGGAGCAACCAGCCGACTCTCATGGCCGCGGATTAAACGGGCCGCCCCCCGTTATTGCAACCGCGGCGGCGCTTGCCGTGCATCATTGGCGTGGTGCTGGGCCGTCGCGCCCGCGCCCGGAACCTTCGACTGGCGCGGTGCTTTGCTAAAATGCTCGTTTGAGCACGACGTTCCGATCCTGTTCATGCCCGAACTCGCGACCGATCGCGGACCGATTCACTTTGAGCAGTACGGCAGCCGCGCGGACGCGCCGCTGCTGTTAATCAATGGCTTCGGCCAGCAGCTCACGCATTGGCCGCCCTCCCTCGTGGACGGGTTGGTGACGGCGGGCTTGCGCGTGATCGCCTTCGACAACCGGGACGTGGGGTTGTCGTTCGGCGTTGCCACGGCACCGGCGAAGCCCGATGAGCTGTTTCTCACTGACGGCGCACCCGCGCAGCCCGATGGCGATGGCCAAGGCGCACCGGATGGCCCATCGCCTGCCCTACCCTACCGGTTGGCAGACATGGCGGCCGATGCTATCCGCTTGCTCGACCACTTGGGCCAAGCCGGCGCCCACATGGTGGGCATGTCACTAGGCGGCATGATCGGGCAGCGGCTGGCGATGGAGCATCCGCAGCGCGTGTTTTCGCTCACGTCCATCAGTTCCACCGCCGGGCCGTTTCCGGTTCCTTCGGCACCGGACATCCGCGCCGCCTTGGCAGACCCCGAGCCACCGCAAGAAGAGACAGCCATCGTGGAACGAACCATCGCCCACGCCAAAGCCTTGGGCGGCCCCCACCACGATTCCGCCACCCTAGGCTTTGGCCGTTTCGCCCGCGCCGCCCACACCCGCGCCCACCGGCCGGAAGGCACCGCACGACAACTCATGGCCGCCATCGCCGATGGCGACCGACGCCCCGCCCTACGCCAACTCCGAACCCCAACGCTCGTGCTGCACGGCGACGCCGACCCACTGTTCCCCCCACTGGAAGCCCGCCACACCGCGACAGCCATCCCCGGCGCAGAACTCAAAGTGATCCCCACGATGGGGCACGACTTGCCTGAACCGTTGATGGCGGAGGTCGTCGCGAGCATCGTCGGGTTGGTGGGAGGGGCCAACGCGAGTCGGTAGAAGTGCGTACCAACGAGCGGTGAACAGGGATTGAGGACGTTCGATGGCGATTGGGGTTAGTCTCTACACCAGCAATTGAGGCAGGAGACAACCCCATGGGCCTGATCACGCCTGATGCGCTGCCGGCCGACCCGATCGACGCGTTGCGCGAGCTGGTTCGCTGTGAGAGCGAAATTGAACGGTTGCAGCGCGAGCGAATCAAGGAGGCACGTTCGACGGGGGCCAGTTGGAAAGAGGTCGGCGAGGTGCTGGGGATGACCGAGCAGTCGGCCTTGGAGTACTTCACGCGGAGCACTCGGACAGCGATTGCCGGCGCTGCCGAAGACAACGCAGCACTCGACGAGGACGATGCGGTCGAGCTCTCAGTGCAAGAAGTACGCGCTGTGCGCCAGCGACGCCGCTCAGTTTGACCTCATCCTGATGAAGGTTGTCGTCGATGCCAACGTATTCGTTTCGGCTGCCATTCGAACCGGTCCTCCACATCACATCGTCCAAGCGTGGCTGGAACGCCGCGCCTTCGAAGTAGTGATGTGCCCCACACTGCTGGGCGAAATTCGGGAAACACTTACGGAGCGCCCACGAATGCGTCGCTGGCTGGAGCTTCGCATTGCCGAGCTTTACGTCGAGACGATCGCGGCCGTCGCAGACTTGGTTCCCGACCCCTGCGAGATCGGTACACACACCCGGGACTCCGAAGACGACTATTTGATCGCGTTGGCCCGCATTCATGGCGCCGAGTTCATTGTCTCGGGCGACCGCGATCTCCTTGAATGGAAAGAACAACGACCGCCCGTAGTAACGCCTGTTGCGTTCACGACGCTCATGCGCGCTCACGGCACCAGCGAAACCGGATGAAGTGCCGGAAGCCGCTGTTTAGTCAACATTGCGACAGGGATGCCAACGTGATTGCCCGACATCCAGTGGAACATCGCAGGGGCTCTGATAGTGGTCCTCGGAGTGCTCGCGGCCTTTGTGCTTCGATGCTTCTTCACGCCCATCGAAACGTACGACTACCGTCACAGCGTTTCTCCATGGTATGCGTTCATTGCCGAGAACGGGTACTTCGCCGCACTGCGGTATGACTTCTCCAACTACAACGTCCCCTATCTCTACTTGCTGACGTCGTGGACCGGGCGCGGGCCCCGCTGGCGTAGCGTGTGACCATCGAGGCGCTCAACCATCCGCCCGGCAGCATCAGGACACCGCTCCCTGTGGAGCGGTAAGGCAACCCCTCCATCTCCGGATCCCGCTTCCCGTCGCGGTTCTTCGTCCACGACGGCGTCTTGAACGACGCAGACCTTGAAGGACGCCGATCCCTGCCGCCCCATACACCCCTTTACATCCGCCCCCAACCCCGCTATCTTGGCCTGACCAATTTGGACTGACCAGACATGACGGCACATCAGGCCATCGCCAACCGGCTCACGCGGGACATCCTCACGGGGCGCTATCAGCCGGGGGACCGGCTGCCGTCTGAGCGGGAGTTGGCGGGGCGGTTCGAGGTGAATCGGGGCGCGGTGCGCGAGGCGTTCAAGGCGCTTGAGCAGCTTGGGATCGTGGATGTGCGGCCCGGTGGGGCGCGGGTGGCGTCTGTGGAGCAGGCGAGCTTTGACGTCATCGGCAAGCTCTTGGAGATGAGCGAAGTGCCTGATCCCAGCTTGGTGATTCAGGTGCTGCAGGTCATCAACGCCTTGTTCAAGCTGGCCGCCGAGACGGCCATCGAGCACGCCACCGATGAGGAATTGGCGAACATCGTCGCCCGCGCCGAACGGTTGCGCCAAGCGGTGCTCGATGCGCCGCCGGGCAAGGGCGAGGAGGACATCGTGGCGCGTTTCGAGTTGATGCGGGCGGTGATGGAGGTGTCCGGGAACCTCGCCACGCGGATCGTCGCGCGGGGCCTGCTCGTGCAACTGGCGTCGCGCCTCGGCCGCCTCGTGGCCTGGTATGAAACGCGGGATCCGCAGGCCTACGCCGCGCTCATCGGCGAACTGGCAAATGCCTTGCGCACCCGCGACCGCCACGCGCTGCGTGACTGCATGGACGGCTTGGCGCAGGCGAATCGGGAGACCATCCAAAGGGCCCTCGCACGGGCCGCAAACGGTGCCAACCAGCCCACGGAGGCGGCGGCGACATGATGAAGAAAGTGTTCATTCCCGGTGCCGTCGTGGCGGCGTCCGTGTTCGCTGCGCTCACGCTGATGGCCACGGCGCCCAAGCTGGAGCCCACCGCGGAAAGCCCTGCCCCCCTGATCGTGCGCGTCGTCACCGTGGCAGCGGCGCCGATGCGCCTCACCGTGTCGTCGCAAGGCGCGGTGGGGCCCAGCACCCAGAGCCAACTCATCCCGGAGGTGTCCGGGCGCGTCGTTTGGATGTCCCCGGCGCTGGTGGCGGGCGGCTATTTCGAGGCCGGTCAGCCGCTGTTGCGCTTGGACGACAAGGACCTCGCCGCCGCCGTGGCCCGCGCCCAGGCCAACCTCACCCGCTCGCAGGCAGACCATGAACACGCCCGATTCGAGTATCAGCGGCTGCGCAGCCTGAGCGAGCGCGAGTTGGCGAGCCGTTCGCAATTGGAGGGCGGGCTACGCGCCTATCGCATCGCCGCGGCCGCTTTGCAGGATGCGCGGGTCGCCTTCGCCCAAGCCCAGCGAGACCTTGAGCGTGGCGAGGTCGTGGCGCCGTTCACTGGTTTGGTGCG
This sequence comes from Candidatus Azotimanducaceae bacterium, assembly GCA_965200505.1. Taxonomy (GTDB): domain Bacteria; phylum Pseudomonadota; class Gammaproteobacteria; order Pseudomonadales; family Azotimanducaceae; genus VXNE01. The sequence goes on from OZ241343.1 coordinate 16,467, forward strand.
CAGCGAACAGGTCGATATCGGCCAATTCATCTCCCGTGGAGCGCCCATCGCCACCATCTACGCCACGGATGTGGTGGAAGTGCGCCTGCCCATCGCAGACCGGCAGCTTGCCTTCCTGAACCTGCCCATCGGCCACCGCGGCAACTTGCCGGCCGAACACCGCGGCCGCGTCACCCTCAGCGCGGACTACGGCGGCCGCAGCGTGTCCTGGCACGGCGAAATCGTGCGCACCGAGGCCGAGATCGACATGAAAAGCCGCATGACCCATGTGGTGGCGCGGGTGGTGAACGCCGGCGCGGCCACGCCGCTGCCGGTGGGGTTGTTCGTGAAGGCGGAGATCGAGGGCACGCTCGCCGAGGGGGTCGTCGATCTGCCGCGCAACGCGCTGCGGCGCGGCAACCGGGTGTTGATCGTCGATGCGGAGGACCGCCTCGCCTACCGCGACGTTACGCCCCTGCGCCTGCATCGAGACCGGGTGCTCATCGAGTCCGGCTTGGCCGATGGCGAGCGCGTGTGCGTGTCGCCGCTGCAGACCGTCATCGAGGGGATGCGCGTTGAACCCATCGACGAGCCCCCCGGCACCGCCGTCTGAACGCCGCCGCCAGCACCCCACATCGCCGCCTGAACACCACCTGAGTTAGCCGCCCATGCATCGCGCGATCGCTTGGTTCAGCCAGAACATCGTCGCGGCGAACCTGTTGATGGCGATTCTCATCGTCGGCGGGGTCATGTCCCTGTGGACGGTGCATCAAGAGGAGTTCCCAAACATCGAGGTGGAGGTGGTCATCATCACGGTGCCCTATCTCGGCGCCGCCCCGGAGGAAGCCGAGCTCGGCGTCTGCACCCGCGTCGAGGAGGCCATCGAGGGCATCGAGGGCATCGAAAAGATCTACTCGGTCGCCAGCGAGGGCGCCTGCGGCGTGACGGCCCAGCTGTTCGAAGACGCCGACGGCGCCCGCGCACTGAACGAGATCAAGAGCCAGGTGGATGGCATCTCCTCGCTCCCCGTCGAGACGGAGAAGCCCATCGTCTCCAAGCTGTCGTTCCGCCACAACGTCATCGAAATCGCCGTTTCGGGAGACGCAAGCGAACGCGCCTTAAAGGAGATCGCCCGGGAAATCCGCGACGACATCGCGGCCATCGACGGCATCTCCCAAGTGGACCTCGTCTATACGCGGCCCTACGAAATCTCCATCGAGGTGCCGGAGTACATGCTGCGGCGGCATGGCCTCACGCTCAGCGAAGTGGCCCGCGCCCTGCGCCGGGCCTCGCTCGACATGCCCGGCGGGAAGCTGCGCACCGAGGGTGGCGAAATCCTCCTGCGCACCAAGGGCCAGGCGTATCTGGGGCCCGAGTTCGAAGATTTGGTGGTGCTCACCCGCGAAGACGGCAGCCGGGTGCGCCTGCGCGACATCGCCCAGGTGGTGGACAGCTTCGCCGAAGGCGACCTCTCGGCGCGCTTCAACGGCAAGCCGGCCGCGGTGGTGAAGGTGTTCCGCATCGGCAAGGAAGACATCATGGCGATGGCCGAGCAGGTGCGGGGCTATGTGGCCGAGGCGCGCACACGCATGCCGCCGGGCATCGAGCTCACGCTTTGGTCCGACGCTTCACGGGACTTGGACGATCGCGTCACCACGCTCTTGCGCACGGCGCTCTCCGGCCTCGCGCTGGTGCTGGCGGTGCTCGCCCTGTTCCTGCGCTTCCGGTTGGCCATGTGGGTGGCGGTGGGCATTCCCATCGCCATGCTCGGCACCTTGGCGCTGTTCCCATACTTTGAGGTTTCCATCAGCACCATGACGGTGATGGCGTTCATCCTGGTGCTGGGGGTGCTGGTGGATGACGCCATCGTGGTTGGCGAGCGGGTACACGCCCACGAGCAAATGGGCAAGCACCCACTGCGCGCCGCGGTGGATGGCACATGGGAAGTGGCGGTGCCGGTGATCTTCGGCGTGCTCACCACGATGGCCGCGTTCCTGCCGCTGTTGCTCACGCCGGGGCGCATGTCGGACTTCTTCTCGGTGATCGGCATAGTGGTCATCATGGCACTCGCCATGTCCATCATCGAGAGCCAGTTGATCCTGCCGGCGCACTTGGCGCATCGCAGCCGCCGCAAGAGCAGTGGCGGCACAACACGCTGGAACCGAATCCAATCCGTGTTCGCGGACGGGCTCACCCGCTTCGCCGCCGGGCACTATGTGCGCTTCCTGCGCCGCGCCATCGCGTGGCGCTACCTCACCGCGGCCACCGGGCTGGCGGTGCTGATCTTGGCGGTGGCGCTCATCGCCAGCGGCCGCGTCGTCTTCTCGTTCTTCCCGGACATCCCCGGCAACAAGGTGTATGCCAGCTTGGAAATGCCCCCCGGCATCTCGGTGGAACGCACCCGCGCCGCCGCGGAGCGCATCGCCGAGGCGGCCGAGACGTTGCGGCAGGAGTTGGATGCCCACGTCCAGCCGGAGTCCGGCAGCGTCGTCAAATACACCTTGGTGAGCGTCGGCACGCATCTGCACCGCGGCGGCCCGCCGCAACCGGCAGGGCCCGGACGCAGTGACTTCGCCGAGGTGGGCATCGAGCTGGCGCGGCTGGAGGAACGCGACTACATCAGGGCCCAAGACGTGGCGAAGCGCTGGCGCGAGTTGGTGGGTGGCATCCCAGACGCGGTGAAGCTCTCCTTCACGTCTACGTCCTACAGCGCCGGCGAGGCGATCAACTTGGAATTGACCGGCCGCGATGTGGAGCAACTGCGCCGCGCGGCCCTCGAACTCAAGAGCCAACTCTCGCGCTACGACGGGGTGCAGGACATCACCGATTCCTTCCGCATCGGCAAGGAGGAGATCAAGCTCGCGCTGCTGCCGGACGCGCGCAACTTGGGCCTTACGCTGAACGACTTGGCCGCCCAAGTGCGCGATGCCTTCTATGGCGCGGAAGTGCAGCGCATCCAGCGCGGCCCGGACGAGGTGCGCGTGATGGTGCGCTATCCCGAGTCTGAACGCCGCTCCATCGGCAACTTGGAAGACATGCGCATCCGCACGCCGGATGGCGCCGAGGCGCCCTTCACCAGTGTCGCCACGTTCGAGCTGGACCGCGGCTACTCGCGCATCAACCGCATCGACGGCCAGCGGGTGATTAACGTCATCGCCGAGGTGGACCGCGAAGTGGTGACGCCGGAAGAGGTGGGCGCCAGCATCACCGCGGAGGTGTTGCCGGAGGTGCGGCGGCTGTACCCATCGGTGAAGGTGGGCCTCGCCGGCGAGCAGGAGGAACGGGGCAAGGCGATGATGGGCCTCGCCTACGGCGCCCTGCTGGCGCTGCTGCTCATCTACGCGCTGTTGGCGATTCCGTTGAAGTCCTATCTGCAGCCGCTCGTCATCATGAGCGTCATCCCGTTTGGCGCGGTGGGCGCCATCGTCGGGCATTGGGTGATGGGGCACCAACTCATGTTCTTCTCGCTGCTCGGCATCGTGGCGCTCTCCGGCGTGGTGGTGAACGCGAGCCTCGTGCTGGTCGATTACATCAATCGCCGTCGCCGCGAAGGCATGCCCTTGGAGGAAGCGGTGGCGACCGCGGGCGTGGTGCGGTTCCGGCCCATCGTGCTCACCTCCACCACCACTTTCGTCGGCTTGTTGCCGCTGATGTCCAGCTCCAACCCGTCCACGTTCTTCATCGTGCCGATGGCCATCTCGCTGGCGTTCGGCGTCCTGTTCGCCACGGCCCTCACCCTCGTGCTGGTGCCGGGTTTGTACATGATCGTGGAGGACTTCTTCGAGTGGGGCGGGCTGCGGCGAGAGACGTTGGATGCCATCCCCGGCGCCACCGCCGGCGGGGGGAACTGAGCCACGCTTCACCCCCGCGGGGGCGTTCAGCCCTCGAACAACGCTTTACGCCGCCCGCAGCCAAGCGAACGCGACCGTTCCGATGGCCAAGGCGCCGGCCAGCCATTGGCCACTCCGGCCCAAGCGCCGCAGGTCGAACCGAACGATGAGCGCGCCAGTGACGGCACCGCAGCAGAAGCCGGCGACATGGCCCAACACGTCCGCGTTCACCCCGCCCATGCCCGTCAAGGCGAGCAAACAGACGGCGGCGAACAAGGGCGCGGCGGTGCGACGCCAGCCGCGGCCCCGGAAGTGGCCGCGCCGCCAAGCGAAGGCGCCGATGAGCCCCACCATCGCGAACAGGGCCGTCGAGGCGCCCACCGCGAGGAAAGCCGCCGGGCGCAGCCAAGCGTTCACGACATTGCCGAGGGCGCCACACGCGAGCACCAACAACCAGCCAAAGCCGGAGCCGAAGTAGCGGCCCAGCAACAAGCCGAACACCACGCCGAACAACGAGTTGCCGATGAGGTGCCCAAGGTCGCCATGCAAGGTGAGCGCGGTGACGGCGCGATGCCACTCGCCGGCCAGCACCCGGCCCGCCTCCATGCGCCCCACATCGCGCCAGCTCAACTCGAACGTGCCCCATCCTTCCAGCGCCGGCACCAGCCACAGGATGAGCAGAAAGGCGCAGACGCCGGGCCAACCGTTGTCGAAGGTGGTCACTGGCGTGGCGCGTGGAACCGGCGCGTTCTCCACCCGATACCGCGCTAGATGCTCGATGGCGGCGGCACGGTCATGGGGTGCTGTCAGCAACCGCCATTCGCCTTCCCCGCGCACGATCACGCTGCGAATGCCCACCGCGGTCAACACCAAGCTCGCCTCGGTGAGGGGCCGCTGGTCAACGTCGCTTTGGGCACACACCCACGGCGGCGAGCCGGTGTCGTCGTTCACTTGACCGGCGCCGCGCCGGCGTGGCGCGAGTTGGCGGCCGGCATCGCCCGGTGCCGGCGGCTGGAGGAGGGTTGCTCCGGCAGCTTGGTCGCTACGCCGCGCACACCGCGGCGCGGTTGGAGAGGCTTACGCCACGCCGCCCCACGCGGATGGGATTGCGATCGTGCCCGTTCGTGCAATAGGCGAACGAGATGCCGGTGGCGGGATCCGCCCAGGCGATCTGCCCGCCGGCGCCGCCATGGCCGAACGCCAACTCGGAGTTGGTGTGGCCGAAGCCGCGGTAGTTGCGCTCCTCGTCGCCGGAGACGACGATGCCCATGGCGCGATGCACCGGCTTGCCGTAGAGCGGGTCCGTCAGTTCGCCACTCACGACTTTGCGCGCCATGGCGCGGGTTTCGGCGCTCCACAGTTCTGGTCCGCCTTGCGCACTACCGTGCAAGAGCCCTTGATAGAAGAGGGCCATGGCCGCGGCGGACATGATGCCGCCCCCGCCGGGCACACCCACGGCGCGCACCTCGGGCAGGTTGAAGCCGAGGATGGCGTCTTCCGTCACCTCGGTGACCGGGGGTTCCGGCACCCCCAAACGGGCGTAGTCTGCGCTGGTCAACGCATCGCCGACATGCACGCACGGCGCCACGCGGTGGTTCTCCTCGGCCGGCAGGCCCACGAAGAAATCTTCCAAGCCCAGCGGCACCACCACGCGCTCCCGCACAAACTCTCGGAAGCCTTGCCCACTGCGCCGCTCGATCAGCTCCGCGATCATCCACATGCTCGACGTGGGGTGGTATTCGAAGCGCGAACCCGGCGGCCAGTTCAGACGCCAATGGGCGAAGCGGGCGAGGCGCTGCTCTTTGTCGTCCCAATCGAGCGGCCGGAACGGCGCGTGGGGGAAGCCGGCGGTGTGCAGGAAGAGCTGCTGCACGGTGATGCCGTCCTTGCGGTTGGCGGCGAACTCCGGAACGATGTCCGCGACGATCTCGTCCGGCGCGAGCCGCCCTTCCTGCATCAAGAGCCAAGCCGCCGCCGAAGTGACGGCCTTGGTGCAGGAGAAGACACAATAGAGCGTCTCGTCGCCGGCATCCCCGAAGGTGGCCACATAGCCGAGCCGCCCATTCCGCGCCACGGCGATCTGGGCCGAAGGCAGCAACCCTTCGTCCACTTCCCGCCGCGCCCGCTCGCCAAGCGCATCCAGTTTCGCCACATCAAGGCCAATCTCCTCCGCCGCGACCAGCGCGTGTGCGTTCCCCACTGTCGGCACCTCCCTGCCCAGACCCCGAAGCGGAGCCACTGCCGCACAAGGCTACCAAGCCGCGCCCGAATGGAACAATGCACGACAAAGTCGGCGTCTCAAAGTTTGACAAACGGCAGTCGCACGGTAGGCTCAGCCGGTGAGTGTGGCCATCCCCATCCCACGCCTAGAGGAAGCCCGCGTGAAAGCGCGTCGTAACGACCGAGTAAGCGCCACCCAAGCAGACGGCCCTCGCGAGAGCCAAGGCGACTCGGGAGTCGGCTACCCCGTCGGCAGGGACGACTTGAACGGAACCCTCGCCCGCGTGACCTATCGCGCACCCGGCCCGCCCCCCGATCTGCTGCGCCCACCTGACGACCTGTACGAAGGCCGCCCGCAGGTTCGTTCGACCTGGCGCAAGCACCTCGACGCCAAGCGGGCGGCCCAACGCCGCGCCGAGCTTGTATCATCGCGTCCACCGGTCAAGGACGGCCCGAAACGTCGGGAGAAGCCGGAACAGGGGGATGACGAGTGGACACGTTGATCTTGGTGGTCAGCGCAATCGTGCTCACGTCCGCGGTGGTTGTGGCCGTGGTTGCCATTTGGCTCGCCTCCGACTACAGCTTCCTTCACGTCACGGACGTGGAAAACGACGACGAGGATGCGATCAGGCATTTCCTGGCCGTGCTCGGCAAGGCGGAGCGCGAGTTGCTCGTACACGACGACGGCGACAAGACCAACGGCTCGCTGTATGACGACGAGAACACGGTGGAGGCCGTGCGCGAGCGGTTGCGGAAGTGTCCCGGCTTGCAGATACGTTGCCTGCTCAATTTCAAGGCTGACGTCAGGATGGCAGCCCTAAGCGAAGAATACGGCGCGAGATTTCAGGTGCGCTACCTCCATCAACGGCCCGACGATGATGTTCACTTCAAGATCGCCGATGGCGGGAAGATGGCGTACTTGTCCGTCCATCCACGGGGCGTCACCGAACGGCAGGGCCAAGTCATTGAAGACCTCGGGGCCCGCGAGTATGTGCGGAAACGCCGCTTGGGCGGTTTGATCGACGACTTCAATGAAGGCTTCGACAAGGCCCATGCGGCATGACGCTATCGTCCGAGGTCCTTCCTGCGATGCAGCACTATGCGCTGCTTGCTGTCGCATTAGCGCTCTTTTCGTTGTCGCTCACGCACGTCAAGCGGCGATTTAGCAAGTGGCTGTGGCTAGTCCTCATGGCACCGCCAGTCGCCCAGATGGAATGGTCGTTGTGGGAAGTGATTTGGGGCGCGGCCGCGGTTGACAGCGCCAACGGCCAACCGCTGGTCGTGATTCAGGCCATGGCTCATGGCATGGCGATCGTGCTTGTCTTGGCATTGGTCCTGTACATAGCGAATCAGTCCAGCAACGAGCTGCCAAGGCGAGTACGGCTCGAGCCCATTGTCAGCCCTCCTCCCAAGTAGGGAGCAACCGCTCAGGCGCTGGCGGTGCGCCGGCCGTGACGCCAGCCCTTCCCGAACCCCGCGGCCCCGCAACCTGTCGGTAAAATGCGCCGGTCAACCGGCAGGAACTGGCATGGACGTTCGGAACGGCTTCGTCGAGGCGGTGGGCAACACGCCGTTGATTCGCTTGGCGGATTTGTCCGAGGCCACTGGCTGCGAAATCCTCGGCAAGGCCGAGTTCATGAACCCCGGCGGCTCCGTGAAGGATCGTGCCGCTTGGTGGATCATCCGCGAGCACGAGCGGAGCGGGGCGCTTGAGGCCGGCGGCACCGTCGTGGAAGGCACCGCCGGCAACACGGGCATCGGCATCGCCCACATCTGCAATGCGCGGGGCTACCGCTGCGTCATCTACATGCCGGACAACCAGTCGCCGGAGAAGGTCGAGATTTTGCAGGCGCTCGGCGCGGAGGTGCGCGTGGTGCCCACGGTGCCCTATGCCAACGACGAGAACTACCAGAAGCAGGCTGGCCGCCATGCCGCGGCAGTGGAGGGCGCGGTGTGGGCCAATCAGTTCGACAACATCGCCAACCGCTTGGCGCACATCGAATCCACTGGGCCGGAAATCTGGCGCCAAACCGATGGCAAGGTGGATGCGTTCGTGTCCGCGGTGGGCACCGGCGGCACCCTCGCCGGCGTTTCCGCGTTCTTGAAGGAGCGCCGCGCGGACATCCAGTTGGTGCTGGCGGATTGCATGGGCAGCGCCCTTTTCAACTATGTCGAGACGGGCGAGGCGAAGATGAGCCCCGGGCCTTCGATCACCGAGGGCATCGGCAACTCCCGCATCACGGACAACCTCGCCGGCGCCGCCATCGATTGGGCGGAGCAGATCACGGATCAAGACATGGTGGACATGGTGTTCAGCCAGCTACGCAACGCCGGCTGGTTCTTCGGCTCCAGCACCGGCATCAACCTGTGCGCCGCGGTGCGGGTGGCCAAGCGGCTGGGGCCCGGACACACGATCGTCACCATGCTCTGCGACGACGGCACCAAGTACCGCTCGCGGCTCTTCAATCGGGAGTGGCTCGCCGAACGTGGACTCAGAGCACCCGGCCCCGCTAGCTAGTATCTGTTCTCCACGTAGGAGGCTGCCGTCAGTTGCATAGTGCGGCCCGGGCCTTTCAACGGGCTGGATGAGGAGGAGAAATGAGTAATCTTACTATGTTTATACGGTGTCGTCCAGCAGGCACAAAGAGTTGGCCTTGGATAGTTGAACGAAAATCGTCCAACGGCACAACGGAACCGGTTTATTTTCCTCAAATGAAAGTGGACAATGAATATGAGTTTCAGTTTTTGTCCAGTGACGATCCAGCGTGGGTTCCAGACCCGCCTTTTCGCTTGATGAGAACAGTGGTTGGCATTGAGAGGAAAGGCGAAGATTCCACTATGTGTGCTTGGACGCACAACAGCACCGCAATCATCCTCGGATGGGCACCTCTGGAGGAAAAGCTGAAAAACACTCCAAGAAGCCGTTGCAAAAGGCAAAATAGGCACCAGGCGTGGCGTCCCATACAATGAAGCCCAGCTCAAGGAACTTCGCGCACGGGCAGACGCTTTTCGGCGATCTCCTAGCTTGACCTTGCTGAAACGAGCTCTTTGTGATTGGTCGCACATGATATGCGAATTTGAGATGGGGCGTTATCCTGTAGGCACTTTGTTCTATAGGGTGCGAACTGACGACAACCTAGACCGTGTAAGCGATCTTTGGGAACCACCCTCTGAGCTTCGCAAAATGGGACGGGCGGGTGGCTCGGCGCTGTATGTAGCGCTGGAAGGAAACACGGCCATCGCCGAGAAGAACATGCAGTCCGCCGAGAGGGACTTTGCCATCGTCCTGTACAAGGCGGCGAAGCCAATCAATGGCATAGTCTTCTTCACGGATGCCCATTACAACGACATGGGGAAATGCCTGCGCGAACTCTGCCTGGAGGTTTTGTACAGGCCCTGCATCACTGACGAAGACTATGCCATGACAAATTTCATTCTCCAGAACTTCCTCAATCATCCATGCGATGACCGAATGGAATCGCAGGACATGGTATGCTATTCGTCGGTTGAACGACGCGGTGGGACGAACGTGGCATTCAATGCCGAAAGAGCCCGCGAAAAGTTGGAGATACTCAACATGTATAGAAGGGTGCATGCCCGCTTACTGCCTGTGAGAAATCCCCAAGCGGGCAGCAGGATAATACAGTTTCAGGTGAAGTGCCCTGTGGGAATCATCGTCAATGGTGAACTTGAATACACTAACAACCCGCCCCTTTACCATTTATCCAAGCTGCTTCCGCAGATGGGGCTTCCCAACTTGGATCGTTTTCGCACAAAGGGGGAAAAATGAAAGCACTGGCATTTGCGGACATTACTTTTGCCGCTGCCATTCGCGCCTGCTATGACGGTAAAATGGGCCCACATGCAAGGTCTCGTCCTTGAAGCTCTTGAAATTCGACGTATTCAGACTAAATGATCGTCATCTGGGCCCGCCCCGTTAAGGCTTGCGGCTCTCGCGCAGCGGCACGATGCCGTTGAAAGCCGGCGCGGCGCCACCCGAATCTGTCGGGTCTTTGTGGAAATATCCCACCCGCTCAAACTGGAACCGTTCGGCCGACGACGCGATCACCGCCGGCTCCACCAGCGCCTGTGCCGAGGCCAGCGAGTCTGGATTCAAGCCTGCAACCATGTCGGCGGGGTCGGGCGCCGCCACATTGAAGAGCCGCCCATAGGTATGCACCGTCGCCTCCACCGCAACGCGCCGATTCGCCCAGTGGATGACGCCCTTTGGTTTGAGGCCGCTCACATCGGCGCCGCTCTTTGAGTTCGGGAAGTAGGTGCAACGCAGTTCCGTGGGCGCGCCATCCGCGTCCCGCACCACCTCCTCGCAGCGGATGATGTAGCCGTGCCGGAGCCGCACCATCGCACCCGGCGACAAGCGGCGGTACTTGCGTGGCGGATCGTCCGAGAAGTCCTCCCGTTCGATGGCGAGGGCTGGCCCGAACTCCAGCGCCCGCTCGCCCATCTCCGGGCGCTTGGGATGCCACGGCGCGGTGAGCGTTTCGCCCTCCCGCGGCGGATAGTTGGTGATCGTCACCGGCAGCGGATGCAGCACTGCCATCCCGCGTGGCACCGTGTCCTCCAATGCGCTGCGGGCGCAGAACTCCAACAGTTCCATGGCCACGCGGTTCTCCTGCCGGGTGACGCCGATGCGCTCGCAAAAGTCCCGAATCATGGCCGCGGTGTAGCCGCGGCGGCGCAGCCCGGCGATGGTGGGCAGGCGCGGATCGTCCCAACCCGTGACGTGGCCGCGCTCGATGAGCTCGCGGAAGAACCGCGTGGACATCACCGTGTATTCCAAGTTGAGCCGCGAGAACTCAATTTGCGGCGGGTGGAAGTTGATGTCCACATGGTCGAGCACCCAATCGTAGAGCTCGCGGTTGTTCTCGAACTCCAAGGTGCAGAGCGAGTGCGTCACCCCCTCCAAGGCATCGCACAGGCAGTGCGTGAAGTCGTACATCGGATAGATGCACCAAGCGTCGCCGGTGCGGTGGTGCGTCGCGTGGCGAATGCGATAGATCACCGGGTCGCGCATCACGAGGTTCGGCGCCGCCATGTCGATCTTGGCGCGCAGCACCTGCTCGCCATCGCCGAACTCGCCGGCGCGCATGCGGCGGAACAGCGCCAAGTTCTCCTCCACGGTGCGGCCACGCCACGGGCTCGGTGTGCCGGGTTTGCTGAACGAGCCCCGGGTGGCGGCAATTTGCGCCGCGCTTTGGCTATCGACATACGCCCTGCCTCGTTCGATGAGCTGCTCGGCGAACCCATAGAGCCCCTCAAAGTAGTCCGACGCGAACGTGGCGCGTTCCCCCCAGGAAAAGCCGAGCCACGCCACGTCCCGCTCGATGGCGTCCACGTACTCCTGGCTTTCGCGCAGCGGATTGGTGTCGTCGAAGCGCAGATAGGTGCGGCCGCCGAACTCCTCGGCCACGCCGAAGTTCAAGCAGATGGACTTGGCGTGGCCGATGGTGAGGGCGCCGTTCGGCTCCGGCGGAAAGCGCGTCACCACGGCGTCGTGGCGGCCGGCCGCCAAGTCGCGCCGGATGCGGTGGCGTATGAAGTCCTTGAGATCTTCGGGCATCGGGTGAAGCCGCCGGGCTTGGGCCCGCGATTGTAGCGGCTCGCAAGCCGCGCCAAGGTGCCGGCGTCTGCGGGCCTTACAATCCACATCATGCGTACCAGCCATCGCATCGCCTTCATCGGCGCCACCGCCTTGGCGTTCGCGTTGGCCATCGGGCTGGGCACCCCGGTCAGCCCGGTGGAACGGGCCGCCAAGGCGCTCCTCGGCGAACGCTGGCATCAGGTGGAGTTGGGCGGCCGGCCGGTGGGACAGTTCGTGACGCGCGGCACGAAGGCCGCCGGCGCCTATCGGTTCGAGACGCACCTTGCCTTTCGCGTGGACGCGGGCCCGGAGACCCGCATCGACAGCGCCCTCATGTTCGACACCGCTGCACCCCATCCGCTCACCCATGCGAGCCATGCGGTCAACGACGGCGCCGGCACGCGGCTCGTGGACATCGCCCGCGACGGCACCGGATGGCTGACGGCTGAGGCGGATGGCGCCACCGTCACGCTGGATTGGGATTACGCCCTGGCGGACTATGTGGCGTTGGAAGTGTGGCTAGGCGAAGCTCGTCCGCCCGGTGCCCGGCATGCCACCCGTTCGGTGGATTTCGACCGCCTGGCGCTCAACAAGGACACCTGGCAAGTGGCCGCGGTGCGAGCGGACGGCTACTCGTTGCGGCGCCGCACACCCTTCGGCGCCGCCGAGGCGGAGCTCCGCTCGGATTTCTCCTTCGCGCGCCTCGACATCGCGGACTGGTTCTCGCTGCAACGTGTGCCCGACGCGACGGCCATCGCGCCGTGGCGGGCGGTTCCTGCGTTCGGTTCCGAGCCGCCGCGCATACCCATCGACAAGCCCCTCGACCCGGCCGCCGGCCTGAAGCGCCTCGTGTTGCGGGTGCATGGCGAAGGTGGCCACCTTGAGGCGGAACGCTGGCCGGCGCTGCAACGCGACGCCGACGGCCGTCTTTCGTTGACGCACGGCGGCGCAGCGCCCAAAGCCTTGCAGCAAGCCGATGCGTTCGTCGCCGCAACGGTGGCGCATCCCGCCGGCAACGATGAAGTGCAACGCTTGGCGGCGGCCGCGACGCGCGATGCCGCGGCGCCGAGCGCCCAAGCCGAAGCCCTGACGCGCTTCGTGAGCGGCTTCATCGCCTATGCGGAAACCGATGGCGCCCAGAGCGTGACGCAAACGCTCAAGACGCGGCGCGGCGATTGCACCGCCTATGCGGACCTCTTGACGACGCTGGCACGCGCCAGCGGGTTGCCGGCGCGCACGGTCACTGGCCTCGCCTATGCCCAAGGCGTCTTCGCCGTTCACAATTGGACCGAGATCGGCATCGACGGTTTCTGGCGCGGCTTTGACCCCACTTGGGGGCGCGTGCGCCTCGACGCGACGCACATTCCCCTGCCCCACGACGGCGAGCTCGCCGCCTTGGACCTGCTCGATGGCCTCCGCTTCGAGTTGGTGAGCGCGGAATACGAAGGCGGCCCGGCATGACGCGGCGGCGCCCTTCCCCACGAATCGGCGGCGCCGGACGCCGAAAGATCGTCGTTTACCTAGCCGCCGTACTTTCGTACTCTTAGCGTGTGAGTTCCTAGGACACGGGGCGGGGGCACCCTACACATGAGCATCGACATCACCACCGCGACGGAGGCCGGGGCGCTGATCGCCACCGCCACGGGCCGCATCGACAGCCGCAACGCGCAAGAGTTCGAGCAGACGATGAGCAGCGCCATCGGCGAAGGCGCCGGCATGGTCATCCTCGACCTCGCCGGCCTCTCGTACATCAGCAGCGCCGGCTTGCGCGCCATCTTGGTGACGGCCAAGACGTTGCGCAAACGGGAGGCCAAGTTCGCGCTGTGCTCGTTGCAGAGCTCGATCAAGGAGGTCATGGAGATCAGTGGTTTCGACCAAGTGATCGCCATCCATCCCTCCAAGGAAGAGGCCCTGTCCGCGTTCGGCGCGTCGGCCTGACGCTGGGGCGCTGGGACCATGTTGAGCCGCGTCGTCAGCTTGAAGCGTCGCCCCGTCGGCATGCCCGACGTGGAGGACTTTCAAGTCACCGAGACCCAACTGGAAGCGCCGGGGCCGGGCGAAGCCTTGGTGCGGAACGTCTGCATGAGCGTGGACCCGTACATGCGGGGCCGCATGGTGGACCGGAAATCCTATGTGCCGCCGTTCGCCATCGGCGAGCCGCTCAGCGGCGGCGCCATCGGCCGGGTGGCGCAATCCAATGATCCGGCGCTCGCCGAGGGCGACCATGTGGAGTCCTTCAACGGTTGGCGCGAGGCATTCGTCGCGCCGGCCAAGACGCTCCGAAAGTTGGGCGATCTGTCGGCGCCGGCTTCCGCCTACTTGGGCGTGCTCGGCATGCCGGGCATGACGGCCTACGTGGGGTTGCTCGACGTCGGCGCCTTGCAGGATGGCGAGACGGTCTTTGTGTCCGGCGCCGCCGGCGCGGTGGGCAGCGCCGTGGGGCAAATCGCCCGCATCAAGGGCTGCCGTGTGATCGGCAGCGCCGGCGGCGACGCGAAGGTCGCCCACTTGAAGGATGACTTGGGCTTCCATCACGCCTTCGACTACCGCCAGTGCGACATCCTGGCCGAGTTGCGCGAAGCGGCGCCGCAAGGCATCGACGTGTATTTCGACAACGTCGGCGGCGAGCATCTGCAGGCGGCGCTGAACCACATGAAGCCCAACGGGCGCATCCCGCTCTGCGGCATGATCTCGCAGTACAATGCCACCACGCTGGTGCCCGGCCCGAACAACTTGGCCATGGCCATCGGGCTGGGGTTGACGCTCAAGGGCTTCATCGTGTCGAACTTCAACCACCTGCGCGCGGATTTCCTGCGTGACATGACGCAATGGGTGAAGTCTGGGGAACTGCGCTATCGGGAGACCACCTTCGACGGCATCGAACGGGCGCCCGAGGCGTTCATCGGCCTCTTCACGGGCGCCAACACGGGCAAGATGATCGTCAACTTGGACGGTTGAACCGGCGGTTAGCGCAGACCACCAGCCCGCGACGGTGCGCTTCACGACGTGGGCATCATCGCACAGACCCTGAGGCTCTGTCGCACGCAAACGCCGGCTGGAACGACTGGCTTGCTTGCAGCCCGACCGTCTAGATTCGCCTTCCATCCAAAGTTGGCAGGCTGGTGCCGCATTGAAGCCACTCGACTTGATGGAGGCCGCCCGCGGCCTCACGGAACTCAGCCCGCGGCGGCCCTCCCAGGCGAACCTCCGCCGCGCTGTGAGCACCGCGTACTATGCTCTGTTCCACTGCTTGGCGGCGTGCGCGGCCAACTCGCTCATCGGCCGCGCCCGCGGTCCCGCGTGGCATCAGACGTACCGAGCACTTGAACACGGCACGGCGAGACGCGCATGTGAGAACAAGGCGGCGCTGGCGGCTTTTCCGCCGGACGTGCGCGACTTCGCCGCCCTGTTCGCCGCTTTGCAAAAAGCGCGCCAGCAGGCAGACTACGCACTCGACGGCAAGTATGAGAAGGCGGACGTACGCGCGGCGATCGACGCAGTCGAGGGTGCCATCGCCCGATTCGAGCAAGTCGATGCGCGGCACCGCCGCGCCTTCATTGCACATGTGCTGTTCAAGCGGCGACCTTGGTGACGGCCGCGGTGAGGAGTGAGGGATGACCGAACAGGAGATACGGGAAATCGCCGAAGCAGCTTTCAAGGATGAGTTCCCCGATGTCAAACTCGACCGGGTGAACGTCTGGCCGGGCTTCGGCTTTGAGGACGACTCCCCCGTCGTCGATGTGAGCATCATCTACGACGGCAAGTACGAGCAGTTAAACGGCCTAGGGATTTCCAAGGTGCTGACGGAGGTCGTCTCCAAGGCGTTCTGGGAGGTGGAGGATGACCTGGGCTTCCCCTGCGTCCACTTCTTCTCCAAGCCCGAGCTGAAACGTGGAAAGCGTGATCTGTCGGCAGTGTAAGGGATTTTTCGACATAATGCGCTGATTCACTTGACATTTACTCGACATTTCATACGTAGCTATGTGTCCGAGGAAGTCCGTAGCGGTTTGACACAATCCTTTCCCCTGTGGTGTAACTTTGGCATAACCATCGTTCAACCCATGGCCATACCAGACGGCGTGGTTGAACTTGATGACGGCGGACGGCAACCCCCGCTGTCTGGTGATACGCAAAGAGCTCGCGCGTGGGCTACACGGCGGCCGCGGTGGCCGCCAGCCTCTATGCGGTCGTCCATGCGCGGCGCCACGTCAACTGGCACCGGCTGACAGATCTGGATGCGCGCAGACGTGCCTGATAACGCGGGAGTGGGAGGCCATGTCCCTCAAGATGGAATACGCGGTGGAGTGCCCCCATTGCGGCGCCGCTGGCTCCAAACGGGTAATGCCCGTAGTTTGCTCCTAACGTACTTGGCGGCAGATTGGGCCGATCAGAGCTACGCAAGGCAAACGTATGGTGGCAGCGATGACCACGATCTCATGTGCAACGAATTGCCCAACTGACGGTGCCACAACGGAGAATCGAACGTGAAAGCCACCATCGCCACGCTCGCCGCCTTCCTTTGCACGATGGCGCACGGGCAACAGCTTGAGCCACCGCAAGTTCCGTTGATGCTGCCGCCCGGCGATCCCTACGGGCAAAGTTTCGTCCGCCTCATCAACTTAACACAGCATTTCTCAGAGGAAGTGCGTATAACTGCCATTGACGATGGCGGCAACGTGTACGATCCGGTTACGGTACAGTTGGAGGGCAATCAAGTGTTCCACTTCAACTCTGACGACCTCGCCTACGGGAACACTCTTAAAGGCATTGTTGGAGGCATAGGCGCACCGCGGCAAGGCAACTGGCGTTTGCACATTGAATTGCCGGATGTTTTCATTAGGGTTCAATCGTTCATTCGCACAAGGGACGGGTTCCTAATTTCCATGAGTGACCTGTTGCAAAAGTACACGAACGTTCACGAAGACGGCAAACTGTATGAATCGTTGCGTGCATTTACGTTCAACCCCTCGAGCAACACAAGGCAGCAAAGCGTACTGCGCCTAATCAACTGGGGGGACAGCGACGAAACCATTACGATTGCTGCGATAGACGATACCGGAGTCCAAACAGACAACCGAGTTACCTTGACGCTGCCTGCCGGGCAAGCCCGTATGCTGTCCGCAGTTGACTTGGAGGAGGGCGGGCGCCCGCCGACGTGTATGGATGGCTCGGCGACGGTACGGGCAAGTGGAGACTTGAAGCATTTTACCAACGGGAAGATGTTGCCGATCCTTATGGTTGGAATCCGTCCGGTCGGATTGATGGCCAAAGTCTGATTTACAGCGCTTCCGGCCATATCTCAAACCTTTCCGGTAAGGGCGCACTTGGAACCCGAACGTCGTTCTACACTGACTGACCCCTGCCAAACTGACACCGCCAACACACCTTAAACCGACCCACACGCCTTCCCAGCTAGCTTTCCCGCACCCACCTTTGGCGTTTGTTTCCTAACCCTTGAACCGACACACAACGGAGACTCGCACCATGAACCGCGCCACCATCGCCGCGTTCGCACTGGGCGCGGCCATGCTGTTTCCCAACTGGGCCGTGGCGCATGTATTGCGCTTAGACGATGTACAACCGTCGCAGCTCACAAACGACGAACGCGAGCAGCTAACGCGGGAATTCCTGCCCATCGTGCATGACTGCCCGCAAACCCCGGCAACCTTCCATGCCCAAAGCATGAGTGAAGTAGTGTTAGAAAGGGCTTGTGCCTACTTAAAGGAAATCGAAGATAACTTCCACGCCATGATGCAAACCGACCCCCGCGAGGCTCGCTTGGGTATAGATGGCGACTACTACAGTAGGGCAGATATATTGGCCTTCGACCGTGTAACTGTAGAGGACCTAGATGACTATACATCTCAGTTCTATGGACACATCTTTGAGGGTCAGCGCTATGTTGCTAGTCGCTTTGTTGAAGGAACAAACATACAGTCTCGCCCCCGCGTCTTTCCCGGCCTCTTCAATAGTGTAGGTGCCAACTTCCGGCCCGACCTTGACCCGAAGTACTATTTTCCCGCCCTTGAACATGAGTATGTACACTATCTAGATGATAGGTTTTTTGGCCTTGTAACTACAGGCGTTAAGGCAATGTTTGAGGGCTTGGCCTCGCATTTGCAGCGGCTGCCGGAGGACTGGTACGGACACCTTTACCACGGTACAATTGAAAGGTGGATCGGCGATGGGTCTAGCCTGCTGACCATTAACACCATCTATTACGAAGAAATTGATAAGAGGATACAGTATGGCGGGGGTAGCTTGCTCATCCGATTTCTCGTCGAGGAACATCCGCAAGTTATATTGGATATAAAAGAGATTCTTCACCGCCCCCGAAGCCGCGAACATCTTAATGCTTACAATGATTACATTGAGCAGGTGTTTCCAGCTTTGGAGAGTGACTTTGATAATTGGCAAAGAGGGTTTATCCCCTTGACGATTCGGGAGATCGGGCCCATCACTATCGTCTCTGGAGATCAGAACAACTTAATCAGCATGGTTTATCCCTTCTACACTTCGCAAGAAGTAACTCTCGACGTGTCCTTGTCGGCTTCCGGCGTAATAGCAACATACCACGACCGCTATTGGATGCACCTTTATGGACTTAGAGCCGGAACCGTGGAAGTCACCGTGACCGCCACAATGCCCGACGGCGACAGCGCCGAGCAAACTTTCACAGTCACCGTGGTTAAAGCCTTGCAGACAAAAGATATAACAGTGCGCGATCCAGTGTCCATAGAGGAAGGCGAAAAGGCAATCAACTTGGCATCCTACTTCTCCGGCCCGGCGTTGGGCGATGTTGAATTCACAGTTGCATCGAACGATACCGACGTGGCGCGTGTCGCGGTGCGCGGCGGCCGACTAATCGTTACTGCGGTGGCCGTGGGCGAAGCGGAAGTGACCGTGCGGACAGACTACTACGGCCGGCAGACAACGCAGACATTCACGGTCACAATCACCGACGATTGCCCGGCGTACCTTTGCCGCGGATTCTTCAATGGTTGGCGGTGGTTGCTTTTGGAAGATGGGCAGGCGGCGACAGAGACAACGCCGACGGAGTGACACCGCCAACAACCTTAAACCGACTCTCACGCCATCCTAGACACCTTTGGCGGTGTCACTTTCTCCGTTGCAGTCCTAACCCCTTGGCGCTTGCTTCCTTCCACGCCTTGCGCCGGCGCTTGTCAGCTCACTGGCTCGCCCATCCGCAAACCACGTCCCCGCCAAGCGCCGGGGCGGTGGCCCGTGAACCGTCTCGGGATCACGCGACGCGGCCGCGCAAGGGGCAAAACCCCCATGCGATTCGCCTAGGTTCGGGAAAGGGCTCTCAGATGGCCATGCGGAACGTCAGGGGCGTGGCGCCGAATCGGCCACGGTGGCCGACATGTCGGATCCGGCCCCGGCCGCCGCCATCGAACACGGGGCGTGTCGCGGATTCGATCAGATTCGGGCGCGGCCCCCATCCGCCCCCGCCGCGGCCCCTGGCGGCCGAACCCGTTGACGCGACCGGCCGGGCCAGCTACTCTCGGCGGTTTCCGCTTGCCGGGGGGCGAGCGGTGCCGAACCGACTACGGAGACTCGCACCGTGAACCGCGCCGCCATCGCCATGCTCGCCTTGTGCGCGGCGATGCTCTTTCCAAACTGGGCCGCCGCGCATGTATTGCGCTTGGATGATGTACAACCGTCGCAGCTCACAAACGACGAATACGAGGAGCTTACGCGGAATTTCCTGCCCATCGTGCATGAGTGCCCACAAGTGGCCGTAGCCTTCCGCGTAACCTTCCGCGCCCAAGAAATGCCGGAGGATGGGTTCGACGCCGGTTGCAACCTGTTGAAGGAAACGGAGGATGTTTTTCACGCCAAGATGCAAACCGATCCTGCTAACGTCGTCCCGCGTAAGGCTGATGATGATTACTACAGCAAAATGGATATGCTTGTTTTCAATACAGTGGGGGGTTTGGAAGATATGGGCAAATGGTGGTCGGCTTTAACTGGATCTGAGTTAGACAGCTTCGGTTTTTATGGTGAAGGGCGGCCAATGAATCCTTGGGGTCAAGCCAATCCCCTAGCCGCTCAAGATTGCTTCTATTGCTTTCACACCTTGTCCCATGAGTATGTGCATCATCTAGATCATATGTTCAACCAAAACTGCATTCAATGCGGCACAGGGCCGAGTGAGGGTTTGGCTGAGTACATAACAAATTTAACCCTCTCAAAGTGGGGTTACATAAGGGTTATTGGCGATGGTTCCGATCTGCCATCGGCTCTTGATGCTTGGGAATTCAGTTACCCCGACGGCCGCCGTTACTGGTGGGGGCCATTGATAGTCAGATTTCTCTTTGAGGAACATCCACAAGTGATTCTTACACTATACGATTACTTCCGCACACGCAGCACGGACTTTGACCATGACTACTACTGGTCTTATGTCAATGGAACGCTCCCGCCTTTAGATGACGATTTCCATAGGTGGCTGAGAGAGTTTGTCCCTGTGACCACACCACGGCAGATTGAGGCAGTCACCATCTTTGATGACGGGACGCACAGCGGCGGGTGGCCGGCCATCATCAACTTGGCAAACTACTTCCGTACGTCGCAAAGTGAATTGACTTACACGGTGTCATTATCCGTTCCCTACGAAGTCGACGACAGCAACGTTTGGGATTGGCTCCGATCTGAGATAGCAATAGTTGCCGTGGACTACGACCACGGTAGATTGTATCTACAACACGGAAGCGCTTTGGGGACCGTGGAAGTCACCGTGACCGCCACCGCGCCTAATGGCGACAGCGCGGAGCTTACGTTCACCATCAACGTGGCTCAAGACTTGCAGACAAGGGATATAGCCGTGCGCGATGCGGTTTCCACAAAGGAAGGCGAAACGACAATCAACTTGGAAAACTACTACACTGGGCCTGCCTTGATCGAAGTAGAGTTCACAGTTGCATCGAACGATGCCGACGTGGCGCGTGTGGCCGTGCGCGATGGTCGCCTTGTCATTACCGCGGTGGCCGCCGGCGAAGCGGAAGTGACAGTGCGGACAGACTACTACGGCCGGCAGACAACGCAGACATTCACGGTCACAATCACCGACGATTGCCCGGCGTACCTTTGCCGCGGATTCTTCAATGGTTGGCGGTGGTTGCTTTTGGAAGATGGGCAGGCGGCGGCGACAGAGACAACGCCGACGGAGTGACACCGCCAACACACCTTGAACCGACTCTCACGCCATCCTAGACACCTTTGGCGAGCTCACTTTCTCCGTTGCAGTCCTACCCCTTGGCGCTTGCTTTCTTCCTAGCCTTGCCGCGCTTGTCAGAGTGCAACGCCCAATGTTCCCTCTCTGCCAGTAAGACTAGAGGTTCCTTGGCCGGCAGCCCAGCGGGTTCCCGTTCACACGGTGTATGTATGGTGTTTCCCAACTGGGCGGCCGCGCCTGAACGCCACAGGAATCGCCGTGGGCGCGTTTTTCGGCGCGGGTGTACAAACCCCTTAGACGCCACTGAGAGCGTCTGGGGCGCGCTCGCCCATCCGTAAACCACGTCCCCGCCACGCGCCGGGGCGGTGGCCCGTGAACCGTCGCGGGATCACGCCACGCGGCCGCGCAAGGGGCAAAACCCCCATGCGATTCGCCTAGGTTCGGGAAACGGCTCTCAGACGGCCATGCGGAACGTCAGGGGTGTGCCGCTGAAATCGGCCACGGTGGCCGACATGCCGGATCCGGCCCCGGCGGCCATCGAAGACGGGGCGTGTCGCGGATTCGATCAGATTCGGGCGCGGCCCCCATCCGCCCCCGCCGCGGCCCGTGGCGGCCGAACCCGTTGACGCGACCGGCTGGGCCAGCTACTTTCGACGGATTCCGCTTGCCGGGGGGCGAGCGGTGCCAAACCGACTACGGAGACTCGCACCGTGAACTGCGCCGCCATCGCCACGCTCGCACTGGGCGCGGCGGTGCTTTTTCCAAACTGGGCCGCGGCGCATGTATTGCGCTTGGATGATCTACAACCGTTGCTTGAGGACGACGAACGCGAAAGGCTAACGCGGGAAATCCTGCCCATCGTGCATGATTGCCCGCAAACGGCGTTGCCGGTACGCATACGCGCCCAACACATGACAGAGGATGAGCTTGCGGACACCTGCAACCTGTTGAAGGAAACGGAGGACGTTTTTCACGCCACAATGGAAACCGATCCCGCAAGTCCTGTGAATGACTTTGCCGACGTAGAGGTGTTGGTGTTCAGTACTTGGGAAAACATGGACGAGTACAGGCGGGTAGTCTTAGGGCTAACTTCTCCTACTAGCGGTGGTTCCTTGTGGGGAACAACTACGCTCCAGGTACAAGGGTACACTAATGCTATGAGCCATGAATATGTGCATTATCTGGATTTACGCTTTGGTTGCCTATGCGGAATGCTTGAAGGTTTAGCGGAATATATATCTCTCCTAGTTCACTCGGACACCGGAGTATGGTACATTAAGCTCATCGGCGATGGTTTCAGCTTGCCGCTGCTCGCTGACGTTGCGACGGCGTACTATGATTGGCGTGACTATTCACATGAAGATTGGACTACATACACCTATGGATGGGGATATCTGGCAGTCAGATTCCTTTTTGAGCAGTATCCGCAAGTGATTTTGACTATGTACCATGACTTTTCCGCGAGCTTGAGCGCAAGTATGGTCGCAGTTTATAAGGATTACGCTAATGACGTACTCGCGCCCTTGAGCGATGATTTCCATAGCTGGCTACGAGAGTTTGTCCCGATAACGACACGGCAGATTAAGCCAGTTATGATCTTCCAAGAGGTGGATCAGAGCGGCAATTCGACGATCTTTATCAACTTGGCAAACTACTTCCTTACGTCGCAAAGTGAAGTGACATATACAGTGTCATTGTCCGTTCCCTACGACGTCCGCACCGATGGGCCCCACGACGTAGTAAGCTCCGAGATAGTATCAGGCCTTTTGATACGCGACGAGTTGTATCTATACCACACAAGTGGTTTGGGAACCGTGGAAGTCACCGTGACCGCCACCGCACCTATTGGCGACAGCGCCGAGCTCACGTTCACCGTCAACGTGGTTAAAGAATTGCAGACAAGGGCAATCACCTTACGCGATGCGGTGTCCACAGAGGAAGGCGAAACAGCGATCCGCTTGGCATCCTACTACACTGGGCCTGACTTGAGCGATGTTGAATTCACAGTTGCATCGAACGATACCGACGTGGCCCGTGTAGCCGTGCGCGATGGTCGCCTAATCATTACCGCGGTGGCGGTGGGCGAAGCGGACATAACCTTGCGGAGCGTGTACCACGGCCGGGAGACAACGCAGACATTCACGATCGCGGTCACCGACGATTGCCCGGCGCACCTTTGCCGCGGATTCTTCAATGGCTGGCGGCGGCTGCTTTTGGAAGATGGCGACTACAGCGGTGGCGACGACAACTGTAATTCGCTCGGTTGCGCCACCCCTTTGGCCCTGGGCGGCGAAAGAAAGGCGAGGATTGACCCTGCCGGCGACGTTGACTACTTTAAGCTCCACATGACTGAATTGGGAACTTTGATGGTTTACACCACGGGAAGTTTGGACACTATCGGCACGATGTACAAAGATGGCCGCCAGACATTCACCGCCGACGACACTAACGAAGACAGTAACTTTAGGTTCGAGATTGGATTCATAAGCGGAGCACTGCCTATAGATGTGATCGTGACCGTTGAAGCCGTTGACGGCGCAACGGGCGATTACACCATCCACGCCGAGTTTGAGCCCAACTAACTGACCCCGCCAACACACCTTAAACCTCACGCCATCCTAGACGCCTTTGGCGAGCTCACTTTCTCCGTTGCAGTCCTACCCCCTGCCGTGCCATCCGCCGTGCTTCCTTCCTAGCCTTGCGGCGCTTGTCAGAGTGCAACGCCCAATGTTCCCGTTCGGTTAGAAGCACGAGGTTGCGCGGCCGGCAGTCTAGCGGCTTCCCGTTCACATGGTGAATGTGCGCTCGCTCGCCGTCGTGGGGCTTGGCCCGGAGGCCGCACGCGGCGATGGTGTTTCCCAACTGGGCGGGGCCTTGGGGCTTTCGGGGGCTCGGCGATAAACGCCACTGTGGCGCATTTGCCCGGCCAAGGCAGGCAACCGCCCGAACGGGCAACTCCACACGGCGAAAGGTTGTGGGCGATCCGGGAACCGTCGCCGACACGCCAAGCCCAGCGCCGCGCGGCCGCAACGGGAGCGAAAACGCCATGCAATCGCATGGGTTTCGGAAACGGCGCTTAGACGGCGTCACGGGGCGTCTGGGCGCGTGTGGCCGGAATCCGCCGAACCCGCCCGGCGGCCGGAATTGCCCGGAATCCGATCAATTGGGAGCGATGGACGCCGGCCGAACCGGGGACGGTCGTTGAAACGCACCCTTCGGGCCTGGCGCACCCTGACGCCGCGCCTCCTGAACCCCCTTGCGGGATTGCCCAGGTTCAGATGGCAAGCAGGGCGTCTGGGGCGGCCACGGTGGCCGATATGCCCCGCGTGGGCGGATCCGCCATTGAAGACGGGGCGTGTCGCGGATTCGATCAGATTCGGGCGCGGCCCCCATCCGCCCCCGCCGCGGCCCGTGGCGGCCGAACCCGTTGACGCGACCGGCTGGGCCAGCTACTTTCGGCGGATTCCGCTTGCCGGGGGGCCAGCGGTGCCGAACCGGCTACGGAGACTCGCACCATGAGCCGCGCCACCATCGCCACGCTCGCACTGGGCGCGGCGATGCTCTTTCCAAACTGGGCCGCGGCGCACGTCTTAAGCATTGACGACATATCGCCGTTGCATCAAGTGGATGATGCGCGGGTGCGAGAGGTTTTGCCGCAAACGCATGAGTGCATCCAAGTGCCTGTGACTTTCCGCACGCAGAGCATGACGCAAGCGCAAATGGAGGAGGGTTGCGGCATCCTAAAGGAGGTGGATGATCGTTTTCACGCCAAGTTGAGAACCAGCCCCGATAACCCCGTGGAAGGCGATCAAAGCGACCGTGTGGAAGCGGTGGTTTTCAACAGCTACGAAAACTATCTAAGATACACCGTGGAGCTCTTCGGATTTATCCGCCCTCCCACCGGCACCGGTGGACAATATGCTGAGGGGGATTCCCATAACCCCAATAACACCGCCCGCATTTTCGTATATCTTCGTGTCGATGTCACAAGGTTGCGGCTAGGTTTTAGTTTGGAGCATGAATATGTACACTATTTGGACGGCCGGTATATTAAGGCAGGCAACTATTCAATATTATGGTGGTCAGAAGGTCTAGCAGAGTATGTTGGCCTCGGCGATGTTGTCAATGATTCTGCCATTAAACTTATTGGGGAAGGATCGGAGTTGCCGGATTTAGATAGCATTCACAGGACCAGCTATGGCGCTAATCCAGTCGAAAGGATATATGGCTGGCCTTACTTGGCCGTCCGTTTCCTGTTCGAGGAGCATTTTGACATTGTTTTGCGAATCAAGGAGTTTTTTCGCTCCGGTGCTTATTGGGGCATTGAAGGCTATTCAGGTTATTTTGATGCGTCCATACAGCCTCTGACGGATCGTTTCCAAAGCTGGCTGAGAGAGTTTGTCCCGATAACGGTACGGCAGATTGAGCCGGTCACAATCTTTCAAGACGAAGTCACAGGCGCTTTCATAGACTTCCTCGACCATTTCTTGACCAGTCAAGAGCTGATTTTTGGCGTCGCCATCTTTCTCGACGGCATGGAGTTGCAATTCGTTGACCGTTATTACCTTCGCTCGGAGATACTAAACGCTTCGCTTGTCAATACGGAAACGGGGTTGTTTATATGGCCGAACGCAACGGGAACCGTGGAAGTCACCGTGACCGCCACAACGCGCGATGGCGAAAGCGCCGAGCAGACATTCACAGTCACCGTGGTTGAAGCCTTGCAGACAAAAGATATAACCGTGCGCGATCCAGTGTCCACAGAGGAAGGCGAAACGGCAATCAACTTGGCATCCTACTTCACCGGCCCGGCGTTGAGCGAAGTTGAATTCACAGTTGCATCGAACGATACCGACGTGGCGCGTGTGGCCGTGCGCGATGGTCGCCTTGTCATTACCGCGGTGGCCGCCGGCGAAGCGGAAGTGACCGTGCGGACAGACTACTACGGCCGGCAGACAACGCAGACGTTCACGGTCACAATCACCGACGATTGCCCGGCGTACCTTTGCCGCGGATTCTTCAACGGTTGGCGATGGCTGCTTTTGGAAGGTGGGCAGGCGGCGGCGACAGAGACAACGCCGACTGAGTGACCCTGCCAGTACCCTTGAATCGACTCACAGAGCATCCGAGATAGGTCCCACGCACCCACGTTCGGCGTTCCTTACCTAGCCTTTGTCAGAGCGACAAGACGGGGCAGGGTTCGGCATGAGATTGTTGCCCTCCGCAAGATAGCCCAAGCTGGCAGGGCCGTTTGCCGTTCGGCAACCGGAGACACAGACACGGCCGATCCGGCTGACGTGTCCTGCATCAGATGCAAGGGGACGCTGGCGTTCCGAAACGCGCTGGGCACGATGGCGACGGCGTGAGCGCTCGCCGCGGGGATCACGGGCGGAACCGCCCACTTGCCGAAACCGCCGAATCCGCCCGAGTGGTGCGTTTTTCCGCCCCCTAGGGACGCGAAACGGCGCGGAGAGCGCCGTCAAAACGAATCGGGCAAGGGGATTGTGCGTTCAGGGTGCGCTCGGCGCGGTGCTTGGCCTTCCATTTCCGCAAGCACTTCGTCGTAGTCCACTTCGGGGTTCAGATACGACTCGGGGAACCACTGCTTGGCGCGGGCGATGATTAGGTGCGCGTCCCGCGCAGTCATGGCCTCGAACGGACGCCCCATGCGGACAATCTGCGCCGAGTAAGACGCCTTCGCACATACGGCGCGAACACCTTCGCCCTTGAGCGCCCCACCACCATGCGCCCGCTCCGATCCATGTACCGCGGCGGGCCGTCGCGGCAATTGCGCTTAACCAGGTAGCCGGGCGTGGCCTCGTCGATCCGCAGCACCAAGTGGCCGGGCGTCGTCATCGTCAGTTCTCCGTTCGTCGCGTGGTCACGGATTTTGGGGATTGGCGTGGCCGCGGTAAAATGGCCGCACGGCAATCAAGGGTTCCGGGTGCAATGGCAGAACGCACATTCCACATCAACTTGACGCGGGATTCCATGACCATCAGCCGCATCTCCGATGGGGCGACTCTGGAGGTCACGGCCCGCGGCTTCGAGGTCGCGCCCTTCGGGCAGGCGAACTCGGACACGCACTGGCTTGAGGAACGCATGAAGATGCCCGGCCGGCTGGGCGACCGCGAAAAGCAGCTCTCGGCGAGCAACGAGATCTCCGGCGTGGCCCATGCGTCGAAGACGGCGGCGGTGGAACTCGTGCGCGACTTCGTGAAGGCGGCCGCCGCGAGCGAGAAGGCCGGGGACGCCTACACGTTCACGGCGGGCTGAACGCCACGGGTGCCGTCGGCGGCCGCGCCCGAATCTGATCGGATCCGCCGGCACGCCGCCAGACGCCCTGCAAGCCCCATGGCGGGGCGTTTCCTGAGCCCATGCGATTGCATGGGGGTTTCCCGCCACCGGCCACAGGGCGGCCGCTCACCGCCCCCTGCGTTGTTGGCGGGCTTCCGCCGCCGTGGCCCCGAATCGCCGTTCCAGCCGGGCCTCCGCTTCGGCGTCCCCCCGCATGGTTGCCGACGAGTCGGCCACCCAACCCAAGACATCCTGAAAGGTCTCAATGTCCGGGGCGTCGCCGAGCGTCTTGATCCAAGAGTCGGCGGTGCGGATGGCGCGGCTCGTCAACTGCCCCCGGCGCCGGTCAATCTCCTTCGCCTTGAGGAGCTTGCGGCGCTCGCTGCGCAACGCCGCGATCTGGGCTTGCAGCGACTGCGCCTCGTCAAGCAGGCGGGCGGCCTCGATGCGTTTCTTCTCAGTGGCCTCCGCAACGGCATCGTGCTCCAAGCGCTTGCGTTCGACTTCGGCGGCCGCGGCCTCGGTGATGCCGTCCATGCGCCGCTTGAAGACGTCCGTGTCCTCGTGGGTGCGGCCGCCTTCGCCCACGGGGCGCCCGCGCTGGATCGATGGATCAAGGTGGCGGATGCAGGCGCGGTGCCATGAGTCGTGCATGGCGGCGAAGCTGTGGTACTGGCCGCCCCGCTTGGCCGCCTCGCGGTGGGCTTGGGTGACTGCGACGTAGTTGCGCTCCGCCCCCTTGCGCCCCTGCTTGCGGATCGGCGCGGCGAACACGTCCACGATGGCGCCGCGCTCGTCGCAGTCGTACCGCGCCGCGAACACGCCGCCGAACTCGGCCCGCACCCACCTCACCGCCAGCCTCACGAGCTTCTGGACGCGGGGGTTCTTGACGTCGTGCCGGCTGCCGCCCTCGGCTTCCAGCCATTCGGGCGTGACGCCCAGAATGAAGTGCTCCCCCATCCGGGCGTTGGCCCGCAGCTTGGCGCCGTGTGCCTTCATGTGGTTGCGCCACGCTTCGCGCAACCCGACCTGCGGGGCGGACTCGCCCCACGTCACGTTCTTCCACCCCAACGGCTTGCCATCGGGACCCGCCGCCACGGCGCGGCACCGGAACCCGGCCCCCTCGATGCGGCGCTTCTCGGCCTTTTCGCCAATGCCGCGGGCGTGCCTCTCCATCGCGTGGAGGTACTGCGAGTGCGCCCTGTCCACGTCGGATGAGCGCCCTGTGCGGCGTATCGGCCGGCGCACCATCACCGCGAAGCATGTGGCCATCCGTGGCCTCCCAGCGTTTCGACGAAGGGCGCGCGCAAGCGGCTGCGCCTCGAACGCGGTCAATAACTCATTAGTGGTTGAATTGCCCACGGCGCCGCTGGCGCCATTCAACCACGAATGGGCGGGGGGATGCTGCGCCCCCCTCGACCCCCAGCCAAAAGGCAGGGACGCCAAGGCGTCCGGCCCGCCGCGGCCCCGCGCGTGACCACTCATCGGGCGTCCTTATCGCCGGGCACCCGCGGATCGCAGATTGGCCCCGGCCGCGGCCAAGTTCGTGTATATCGCGCTTTCGGTCACGCCCTCCCGCTCCGCCAACCCGAGCACGCTCGCTCCGGCTTCGTATTCCCGGCGCAAGCGCTCCCGCCGCTTCTTCCACGGGAAGGAGCCATCGGAGGGCAGCCGCGCACCGACACTGGCCAAGTACACGCGCATCGTCTGTGGATGCACACCCTCGGCATCCGCCAACTCCCGCGTGGTCGCGCCGGCCTCGTAGAGGCCGCGCAAGTACACCCGCCTCGCTTGGTTGGCGACCGTCCTGCGTCCCCTCGGGCGCATCTTGGTCCCGGCGCGGGATAGCCGCCCGCGCATCGTCTTGCAGTCAACGCCTTCCCGGTCGGCCAACTCAAGCACGCTCGCGCCCCGCTCGTAATCACGCCGCAAGTCGAAGTGCGTGGCCATCGCCACCTCCCGCCAGTCCGTTCGGGACAGAGTGCGTCATCATGCACCCACGCGGCTCATCTTCCAGCTTCAATGAGCGTCAAGTTCGGCGAACGCCCAATGGCCAGCGCAGTCTCGTGCCTCCTGCCTTGCAGACCCAATCCATCAAGCAACGCGGCGTCCACTCGTTCCAGCACGTCCCCCCGCCTCCTTCCAAAGATCCATGTTCTCCGTGAGGCGGCCGCCGCCGGTGCCGGACTGCGTGACAAATCCGTTCGCCGTGTTCCAACGCGTCGCGCAACGCCTTGCTGTAATCGGCCAACTGGCTGGCCGGCACGGGCGGACGGAGATCGGGCATGGCGGTGTAGGTGGCCCGCCTTCACATGGAAGCCATCGCCCCATGCCTTCCACCACAGGCATGCCACGCCGGAATTGAGGATGGCGACAAGCGGATCAACGTCACGCCCGTGTTTCCTCGTCGCGGTCAAGCAGTCCCGCTGGTGCCACCGTCACTGGCGGACGCGCCCGATCCCAAGGCGCGGCGGGTGGCGGACAGCTTGGCTTGGATGTTCATGCGCTGGCGGCCCTCGCCCCGCCGAGTGTGTCTCGGCCGCCGAGGTTCAGCGGGGCCACGGCGGGGAAGGGCCAAAGGAGAGGGTGAGACACAGCGCGCATTTTACCGGCAGGCGTCCGCATGATGGCGCGGGAGCGCGAGGCGGATCGCTCGGCGGGCCGTGACCGATTGGTGCGCTGGTGGTTCACGCCCGCCAGCGGCGCGATGGCCAACGCGCCATCACCATCGAAATGTCGGGATCCCGACTGGCGCCGCCAAGGTGTATCTTTCCGCACCGAGTAACGCGAACGATGAATCACAAGGCGACAGTGGCGGCGATCTGTCTGGGAGCGCTGGCGGCGACACACGGGCACGGCGAAGGCGATGACGGGCTTGCGGATCGCTGCGCCTTGGATCACTACTCGGCCGAGTGCCAAGAGTATTACCGCGCACTCAAGGGCGGTCCGTTTTGGCGGTATGGCGTCGTGATCGACCGAATGACCGATTCCGTTTCCCAGCACCACGCGACTTACCGCGGCGACACGGGGCGGCTGGTTGTCGTCTGCAATGCGGGGAGCGGGGGATCTTTCGTAGTCTATTCGGCGCCGTGCCTGGCCGACGTCCGCTTCACCGGTTCCGTTGGGCCGTTCTTCGATGCCCCCGCGAGAGTCAGGTTTGACGATGGGGACGTGTTGGCCGCCGAGTTCACCGGCGAGACTGGTTCCGGCGAAGTTAACGTTTCAATCAGGGAACCCGGCGCGTCCTTCGCGCAGCGACTCCTTGATTCCAACAGGGTTCGCATTGGCGACGCGGGGCGGACAACTGACCGCCGCGGGCCGATTTCGGCGGCACGCTCTCAGGCGCTCTGTATGGCGTTCTAAGCGCCGTTTCCCGAACCCATGGATTGCATGGGGTTTTCGCCCCGTTGCGGCCGCGCGGCGCTGGCTTGGCGTGTGGCGGATTCGCCCGTCGCCGGTGGTGAGCGGTCCCGGATAGCTCATACCTTTCGCCCCTGCCCCGCCCGAAGCAGGTAGCCAATCCCGAAAACCGACTACCGCCTTTCGGCGTGTGGAGTTGCCCGTTCGGGCGGATGCCTGCCTTGGCCGGGCAAAAGCGCCACAGTGGCGTTTATCGCCGAGCCCCCGGAAGCCCCAAGGCCCCGCCCAGTTGGGAACACCATCGTGGCGCGCGATCTCCGGGCCAAGCCCCACGACGGCGAGCACACACACATTCGCCATATCAACGGGAAGCCGCTGGACTGCCGGCCGCGCAACCTCGTGCTTCTAACCGAACGGGAACATTGGGCGTTGCACTCTGACAAGCGCCGCAAGGCTAGGAAGAAAGCACCGCGGATGGCACGGCAGGGGGTAGGACTGCAACGGAGAAAGTGAGCTCGCCAAAGGTGTCTAGGAAGGCGTGTGAGTCGGTTTAAGGTGTGTTGGCGGTGTCACTCCATCGGCGTTGTGTCCGTTGCTTCGCCACCTTCCAAAAGCATCTTTCGCCAACCGTGGAAGAAACCGCGGCAAAGGTACGCCGGGCAATCGTCGGTGATTGTGACCGTGAATGTCTGCGTTGTCTGCCGGCCGTGGTAGTCTGTCCGCACGGTCACTTCCGCTTCGCCGGCGGCCACCGCGGTAATGACAAGGCGACCATCGCGCACGGCCACACGCGCCACGTCGGGTTTGTTGGATGCAACTGTGAAAGAGACTGCCGACAGTGCAGGGCCGATGTAGTAAGACGCCAAGTTGATCGCCGTTTCGCCTTCCTCTGTGGAAACCGCATCGCGCAAGGTGATTGCCCGTGTCGCCAAACCTTGAACCACGTTGACGGTGAACGTCTGCTCGGCGCTTTGCCCGTCGGGCGCGGTGGCGGTCACGGTGACTTCGGTTCTGCCCGTGGATAATAGCACAAAGAAAAATCCAGGGCCCAAATCGGGTACTTGAAGGATTTGCACGACGTTGGGATCAGAAACGTCCACCACGCGAAATTCCAAATCTCTAGAGCTAACAAAATAATTGCCGAAATAAACAAAGTTATTGTTTCTTTCTTCGCTCGTAATGCTATTGGCATCTTCGACGAAATAGTCGATGTTCTCAATTTCCCTAACGCTTACGCGGGTGAATTCCCGAAGCCACTTTTGGAAATCACCGGTCAAAGGTTGTATGTGTGCATCAATGTAAGCAAAATAATTTTCTCCATACAAATAGTCACCGGAACGAAGAAACTCTTTAGTGCCTAAAACAACGTCAAAATGCTTCTCGAACAGAAAGCGGACAGCCAAGTAAGGCCATCCGTATATCCTTTCCCCTCGATCAGCACCATAACTGGTTTTGGAAACGCTATTTAAGTCCGGCAACTCAGAGCCATCACCAATTAGTCTAATGGCGAAATCGTTAACAAGGTTCCCCAGGCTAATGTATTCGGCTAGACCTTCCGACCACCATCTAACTGAATAGTTACCAGCCTTGACAAAGCGGCCGTCTAGATAGTGTACATATTCATGCTCCAAACTAGAAGTTTGCCTTAACTCCGTAACATCATCATGGTAATACACTATAGAGCGAGCAGTATTGTTGGGATCAAAGGAATCTCCCTCGACATAGAATCCGGTCCCTGTTCTATCGTAGCCAAAAAGCTCCAAAGAGTATTTTGTAAAGTTTTCGTAGCTGTTGAAAACTATCGCTTCCACATGGTCGTTTTGATCGCCTTCCACGGGGTTATCCGGGCTGGTTCTCAACTTGGCGTGAAAACGATCATCCACCTCCTTTAGGATGCCGCAACCCTCCTCCATTTGCGCTTGCGTCATGCTTTGTGTGCGAAAAGTCACGGGCACTTGGGCGCACTCATGCACTTGGGGCAAGACCTCTCGCACCCGCGCATCATCCACTTGATGCAACGGCCGTATGTCGTCAATGCTCAACACATGCGCCGCGGCCCAGTTTGGAAAGAGCACCGCCGCGCCCAGTGCGAGCGTGGCGATGGTGGCGCGTTTCATGGTGCGAGTCTCCGTAGTCGGTTTGGCACCGCTCGCCCCCCGGCAAGCGGAATCCGCCGAAAGTAGCTGGCCCAGCCGGTCGCGTCAACGGGTTCGGCCGCCACGGGCCGCGGCGGGGGCGGATGGGGGCCGCGCCCGAATCTGATCGAATCCGCGACACGCCCCGTCTTCGATGGCGGCCGGGGCCGGATCCGGCATGTCGGCCACCGTGGCCGATTTCAGCGGCACACCCCTGACGTTCCGCATGGCCGTCTGAGAGCCCTTTCCCGAACCTAGGCGAATCGCATGGGGGTTTTGCCCCTTGCGCGGCCGCGTCGCGTGATCCCGAGACGGTTCACGGGCCGCCGCCCCGGCGCTTGGCGGGGGACGTGGTTTGCGGGCGAGCCAGTGAGCCTGTTTGACGGCCTGCCGCAATCGTCGTGCCCGCCTCGGCCCCGCCGGCGGGTTGATACGCACCCCTCCCCGGCCGCTGGATTGAACCGGCCCCAGCCGGCCATCCTCGCGGGGCTTATGGGCCTCGCGCCGCCTTTGGTGGCGGATCCGCCCACGCGGGGCATGTCGGCCACCGTGGCCGCCCCAGACGCCCTGCTTGCCATCTGAACCTGGGCAATCCCGCAAGGGGGTTCAGGAGGCGCGGCGTCAGGGTGCGCCACGGGGCCGAAGGGTGCGTTTCAACGACCGTCCCCGGTTCGGCCGGCGTCCATCGCTCCCAATTGATCGGATTCCGGGCAATTCCGGCCGCCGGGCGGGTTCGGCGGATTCCGGCCACACGCGCCCAGACGCCCCGTGACGCCGTCTAAGCGCCGTTTCGCGGACCTAGGCGATCCACACAAGGGGTTTTCGCTCCCGTTGCGGCCGCGCGGCGCTGGCTTGGCGTGTCGGCGACGGTTCCCGGATCGCCCACAACCTTTCGGCGCGTGGAGTTGCCCGTTCGGGCGGTTGCCTGCCTTGGCCGGGCAAATGTGCCACAGTGGCGTTTATCGCCGAGCCCCGGAAGCCCCAAGGCCCCGCCCAGTTGGGAACACCATCGCCGCGCGCGGTCTCCGGGCCAAGCCCCACGACGGCGAGCGCACAAACATTCACCATGTGAACGGAGACAGACTCGATTGCCGGCCCAAGAACCTAGTTTTGCTGACAGAGAGGGAACACGATGCGTTGCACTCTGACAAGCACCGCGGCAAGGGTTAGTCAGTCTCCGTTGCCGGCAACGCCTGCCCATCTTCCAAAAGCAGCCATCGCCAACCGTGGAAGAAACCGCGGCATAGGTAGGATGGGCAATCGTCGGTGATTGTGACCGTGAATGTCTGCGTTGTCTGCCGGCCGTAGTAGTCTGTCCGCACGGTCACTTCCGCTTCGCCCACCGCCACCGCGGTAATGATTACGCGACCATCGCGCACCGCCACACGCGCCACGTCGGCATCGTTCGATTCCGCAGTGAATTCAACTTCGCTCAAGGCAGGGCCGGAGAAGTAGGATGCCAAGTTGATTGCCGTTGTGCCTTCCTCTGTGGACACCGCATCGCGCAAGGTGATTGCCTTCGATTGCAGGGCTTCAACCACGTTGACGATGAATGTCTGCTCGGCGCTGTCGCCGTTGGGCGCGGTGGCGGTCACGGTGACTTCCACGGTTCCCAAAGCGCCGGTTCCGTGTTGTAGATACAATCTACCGTGGTCGTAGTCCACGGCAACTATTACTATCTCAGAGAAGAGCCAATCCCAAACGTTGCTTTCGTCGACGTCGTAGGGAACGGATAACGACACCGTGTATGTTACTTCACTTTGCGACGTGCGGAAGTAGTTTGCCAAGTTGATGATGGCCGGCCACCCGCCGCCATGTGTCCCATCTTCAAAGATCGTGACTGGCTCAATCTGCCGTGGTATGGTCACGGGGACAAACTCTCTAAGCCACCTATGGAAATCGTCCGTCAAAAGTTGTATGAATGCATCAAAGTAAGTGGTGAAATCATCATAACGCCCGGAGCGAAAAATCTCTTTAATGTCTAGAACAACATCAAAATGTTTCTCAAATAAGAAGCGGACAGCCAAATAACTCCACTTGTACAGCTGGTCTATCCCCGTGTTATGGTCAACCTCAAAAATATCGTACAAGGATAGCAAATCAGAACCATCACCAATAAGGCTGATGGCGACGTTGTTAACAACGTCTCCCAAAGCGATATATACGGCCAGACCTTCTGCCCATATTATTTCCCAGTTATTGCCCAAATGAATAAAGCGGCCGTCCAAATAATGCACGTATTCATGCTCTAAACCAAAACTGAGTCTTATCTCGCTGTTATCGTCAGTTTTATATACAAAGATGCGGGCGGTATTGTGGGGGTCATAAGAATCTCCCTCTGCATAGAATCCACTGGATCGGGCGTTAAATCCAAAGAGCTCCAAAGAGTATTTTAGGAAGTTTTCGCGGCTGTTAAAAACTATTGCTTCTACACGGTCGTTTTGATCCCCTTCCACGGGGTTGTCGGGGCTGGTTCTCAACTTGGCGTGAAAACGATCATCCACCTCCTTTAGGATGCCGCAACCCTCCTCCATTTGCGCTTGCGTCATGCTCTGTGTGCGGAAAGTCACAGGCACTTGGATGCACTCATGCGTTTGCGGCAAAACCTCTCGCACCCGCGCATCATCCACTTGATGCAACGGCGATATGTCGTCAATGCTTAAGACGTGCGCCGCGGCCCAGTTTGGAAAGAGCATCGCCGCGCCCAGTGCGAGCGTGGCGATGGTGGCGCGGTTCATGGTGCGAGTCTCCGTAGTCGGTTCGGCACCGCTCGCCCCCCGGCAAGCGGAATCCGCCGAAAGTAGCTGGCCCAGCCGGTCGCGTCAACGGGTTCGGCCGCCACGGGCCGCGGCGGGGGCGGATGGGGGCCGCGCCCGAATCTGATCGAATCCGCGACACGCCCCGTCTTCAATGGCGGATCCGCCCACGCGGGGCATATCGGCCACCGTGGCCGCCCCAGACGCCCTGCATGCCATCTGAACCTGGGCAATCCCGCAAGGGGGTTCAGGAGGCGCGGCGTCAGGGTGCGCCACGGGGCCGAAGGGTGCGTTTCAACGACCGTCCCCGGTTCGGCCCGCGTCCATCGCTCCCAATTGATCGGATTCCGGGCAATTCCGGCCGCCGGGCGGGTTCGGCGGATTCCGGCCACACGCGCCCAGACGCCCCGTGACGCCGTCTAAGCGCCGTTTCGCGGACCTAGGCGATCCACACAAGGGGTTTTCGCTCCCGTTGCGGCCGCGCGGCGCTGGGCTTGGCGTGTCGGCGACGGTTCCCGGATCGCCCACAACCTTTCGCCGTGTGGAGTTGTCCGTTCGGGCGGTTGCCTGCCTTGGCCGGGCAAATGCGCCTCAGCGGCGTTTATCGCCGAGCCCCCGGAAGCCCCAAGGCCCCGCCCAGTTGGGGAACGCCATCGCCGCGTGCTGCCTCCGGGCCAAGCCGCACGACGGCGAGCGCTCGCACATTCACCATGTGAACGGAGACAGACTCGATTGCCGGCCCAGAAACCTCGTGCTGCTGACCGGCCGCCAACACATGACGCTTGAATCTGACAAGCGCGGGCGCAAGGCACGGCGGATGGCACGGCAAGGGTCAGCACTGCAACGGAGAAAGTGACACCGCCAAAGGTGTCTAGGAAGGCGTGTGGGCCTGTTTGATGGTACTTGGCGGGGTCACTCTGTCGGCGTTGTCTCTGTCGCCGCCGCCTGCCCATCTTCCAAAAGCAGCCGCCGCCAACCATTGAAGAAACCGCGGCAAAGGTACGCCGGGCAATCGTCGATGATTGTGACCGTGAATGTCTGCGTTGTGATCCCGCCGTAGTAGTCTGTCCGCACTGTCACTTCCGCTTCGCCGGCGGCCACCGCGGTAATGATTAGGCGGCCATCGCGCACGGCCACACGCGCCACGTCGGGTTTGTTGGATGCAACTGTGAATTCAACTTCGCTCAAGGCAGGCCCAGTGTAGTAAGACGCCAAATTTATTGTGGTTTCGCCTTCCTCTGTGGAAACCGCATCGCGCAAGGTGATTGCCGTTGTCTCCAAACCTTGAACCACGTTGACTGTGAATGTCTGCTCGGCGCTTTGCCCGTCGGGCGCAGTGGCGGTCACGGTGATTTCCACGGTTCCCAAAGCGCCGGTTCCGGGGCGTAGATATAACACTCTGCCGTCCGGACGGCTTTGGGCACCCGTTAGTATTTCAGAGTAAAACCAATCCTCATTGCGCTCGTAGGGAACGGATAGCGACACTGAATATTTCAATTCTTGAAATGAACGGAAGTAGTCAGCCAAGTGGATGATGGCCGGCCAATTGCGGCCATATCGCCCATCATTAAACATGATGACCGGCTCAATTTGTTCAAGCGTAATGGATTCCAAACCCCGCCGCAGCCACCTATGGAAATCGTCCGTCAAAAGGGGTAGCGTTTCGTCCAAGTAGTCTCTGTAGGCGAGTTCAGAAACCCTACCACTGTCAGTCATGCCTTTGACTACTTGTGGATGCTCATTGAAAAGGTAGTACATAAAAGTATAACCCCAAGCATATGGCAGGATTCCATGCTCATAATCACCCGAAGTAATCAATTCGGGGAGCCTGGGTAGGCTGGAGCCATCGTCAATGCCAATGTTCGTTACATTACGCACAAGCCAATACCAACCAGTACCAACCCTTGCCGCCACAAGATAGTTAACCAACCCCTCTATCACAACACGACTAACGTAAACGTCGTTTCTACGAAACCGAAAATCTAGATGGTGTATGTATTCGTGTTCGAGAACCCCCCCGACGTGTCGGTTAAATACAATTCGAGCAATTCGGCCATAAGCTCTATAACAACCAATGCAAGCGCCCTCACCATAGACGGTCAAATTGTACTTAGCCGCGTCTTCGTTACTGCTAAAAGCCAGTATCTCTACCGTGAGCGGATCATCGGCGATGGTGGCCCAATAGGGAACGGGGCTCGCGGGGTCGGTTCCCATCGTGGCGTGAAAAAAATCCTCCGTTTCCTTCAACAGGTTGCAGGCGGCGTCGAATTCATCCTCTGTCATGTCTTGGGCGCGGAAGGTTGCGGCCACTTGCGGGCAGTCATGCACGATCGGCAGGGTTTCCCGCGTTAGCTGGTCGTATTCGTCGTTTGTAAGCAACGGCGGCGCGTCGCCGCGGCTTACGACGTGCGCGGCGGCCCAGTTGGGAAAGAGCATCGCCGCGCCCAGTGCGAGCGTGGCGATGGTGGCGCGTTTCACGGTTCAGTCTCCGTTGTGTGTGAAAGGGAAAGGGGCGGCGAGCGCCCCTTCCCGATTGAACGCCGCAGTGCGGGTATCAACACTCGCTAGTAGTGCCATCTGACCAGTAGAACGTTCCCGGCCCTCGTTGCCCATTGGTGTATGAACGCCAACAGCCCCGCTTCTCACCGTCCGCGTTGTAGGCTCCCGACTCGCCGTTTAGCACCCCCGCCGAGTATGTGCTGAAAGAGGAATCGCCGTCAGACCAGAAAAACCACCAAACGCCTTCCTTTTGCGCGTTTTGGTACTTACCCCAACTGCCGCGGGGCTCACCGTCCGCGTTGTAGGCTCCCGACTCGCCGTTTAGCACCCCCGCCGAGTATGTGCTGAAAGAGGAATCGCCGTCAGACCAGAAAAACCACCAAACGCCTTCCTTTTGCGCGTTTTGGTACTTACCCCAACTGCCGCGGGGCTCACCGTCCGCGTTGTAGGCTCCCGACTCGCCGTTTAGCACCCCCGCCGAGTATGTGCTGAAAGAGGAATCGCCGTCGCTCCAAACGCAGACCCATTTGCCCTCTCGCGGGCCGTACTCCCCGTCCCTGTCGCCGTTGCAACCCACCTCGACGCCGTCAGTGTTAGGCGCGGGCGGAAAGTCAGGAAGTTTTGGGTGTGTTAGCGAACCGCCGCCCGGCAACTCGAATTCGTCGGGATCATCTTCGCCGTTACCATCGTCGCCGTCGCCATCGTCGTCTAGGCCATCGTCGTCTAGGCCATCGTCGCCTAGGCCATCGTCGCCGTTGTCAATGACCAGCGTTTTCGGGCTCTGTATGCCAAGCGGCCCAACCGTGTACCACGCCTCCTTATCGGCACCCAGTTCAGCCCAGCGGCAGGTTTCGCGGCCTTGGTAGGTTACTTTCGCGTAGTTTTCTCGGCAGGAACCGTCGGTTTGGAAGTAATCCAAAGAGTAGTACAGGCAGTAGTTGGCACCTTGACTGCCCAAGTCTGGGTTGCTCACTTGGCGCGAACCAGCGTAGCAGCTCGGTTCCACAAGCGAACTCCAAACGCAAGTTGAAGTCTTTTCGTCAACGTAGAACTTATCGTAGCCGTCGCCGCAGGCGGCGGTGCCGCCAGTGTCGCCGCTGCCTAGCGTTTCAACATCCGCTTCGCCCGTGTAAACGTCTTCCAACCCGTCATTGTCTAACGCTGCGGCATCGCGTTGGTTGTGGTCGCCCTCGTCCACAAGCTCAGACAACGCCCCGCGTTTGTCGCCGTCAACGCCATTGGTGGCCGCTTCGCGCTCAACTGCGGCCACGAGGTCCGGGTTGCGTTCGGTAAGTGATTGGCTGATGCCGCGCAAGGCTTCGTAGTACTTTTGTGCCTCTGCCGGCGTTTGCGGCATGGTTCGCAACGTCTTGAGCAAACCTATCTGTCGCGCGGCGGCGTTGCTATCAAACAACTTTTGCGACGCGGTCTTGATTGCGTCGTCGACAATGTGATCCACAAGGCGCGACGCGGTGCGACTCAGGAAGTCGCCGAAGGAGCGGATTTTCCTGTTGAGGTAGCCTAGACCTAACCACCCCGGCACTATCTCGGTGATAACGATGTTGACGCAGCGCCGAAAGGCTGAATTGGCCGCCGAGACTGTGGGGCTGTTTAATGCGTCGCCCACACACACTTTCACCAACTCCTTGTATCCGTCGCAAAGATCGTCGCCCGCGGTCACGTCGCAGACCACCTCGGCCTGCCCGGTGCGTCGCAACGCATCGTGCGTTGATGGCGCGGTGCCTATTCCCGACGCCGAGGCTTCGGTTATCGACACGCCGAACATGGAACGTAGGATTGCTTCGGCCTGGGCGTCAGAGTAAGCCATGCTCAAGCCAAGGGTTTCCGCCACGCGCACCGAGCGCCCCGGATCAATAGCGCCCGCTTCAACGGTGAGCAACGGATCATCCAAACCTTGATACACGCCTTTAAGCAAGACCTCTAAAACAACGGTGGGGTAGCCCGCAAGGTTTTCGGGCATGTTCACCCGGCCCAATGTGAAAGTTAGCGGCGCGGTCTCGCCGTCGCCGTCGCGCTCCCGAACGCGCACGGCGAAGCGCCGCGTTGCGTTGCCTTCGGCAAGTGTCTCCGGCAGGGGCGCGGCAACCAGCAGGCGGCCGCCGCTTACCACTGCCGTTACTTCGATGGTGTCATCATCCGCGAACTCGCCGCCACCGGATAAATCCATGAAAAGCAGGTACTCGGCGTCGGGTTCGCCGCCAAGCACTGTCAGAGGCACTGTCGCAAGCGGCGGTACGGTGGATGGGCCGTCCGTTGCGATGCTTAGGACGCCTTCGACGTGCAGTTGTAGCGTGTAGTCGCCGGTGCCGCCGCCGTATGACCCGACATAGGCGTAGTACTCGCCTTGTGTGAGCTCCCGTGCGATGCGGAAGTTGCCGCCTTCGCCGGAATTGTGGTTGCCCGTGAGCTGGCGGCCGTTCGAGTCGTAGAGCCGGCCCACGGTGTCTAGGCTACCCGTCGTTTCCATCACGACGGCCGTTGTGTCCGGCACCGCGAAGCGGAAGTAGTCAATGTCATTGCCGGGGTCAATGGTGCCGGCCGTGGCACTCGGCACCGCAACGCAAGTGGCGGACGAGGTGGCGTCGCCGTGGTCGCCGTGGTCGCCGCGCAGTTGTAGCGTGTAGTCGCCGGTGCGGTTCCCATTGGAATCAACGCGAACGTAGTATGTGCCCGCGCTAAGCTCCCGTGCGATGCGGAAGTTGCCGCCTTCGCCGGAGTTGTGGTTGCCCGTCACTTGCCGGCCGTTCGAGTCGTAGAACCGGCCCACAGTGTCCAAACTGCCCGTGGTTTCCATTACCACGGCAGTTGTGCGAGACACCGCGAAGCGGAAGTAGTCAATATCATTGCCGGGGTCAATGGTGCCGGCCGTGGCGCTAGGCAAGGAAAGGCAAGTGGCAGACGAGGTGGCGTCGCCGTGGTCGTCTTGCCCGTGCGCCATCGTGGAAGTGAAGGCGGCGGCCGCCAGTGCGAGCGTGGCCAAGGTGCGTTGCACGGTTCAAGTCTCCGTATTCGGTTGGCACCGCTTCCCCCCGGCAAGCGGATTGACGCCGAGACTACGGCGCCGCCGTCGCCATCGCAACCCCGCGAAGCGCCGGTGCCAACTGGCAGGGGCGGTTCCCGTTCCCTTCCACCTTCCCGTTCGCACTGCGATTGCGGATTCCCAATGTGGAGAACGATGGACATTGCCCGTCGGTTTCCGCCGTTGCAGTTGCGGATTGTTGGCAGGCCATGCGGCCCACGGGGCGCACCGTAAGGCGCGTGGCGGGGTTTTCGCACCCTGCCCGATCCTTGCATGGCTTGCAGGAAAAGCGCCTTAGACGCGCCCTACGGCGCTTAGACGCGATGGGGGCGGAAAATCGGCGTTGTGGGCGCGTGGCGTGGCGTCGCCGTACCATGTAGGGGTAGCCGGTTCGATGGCGAGCCGTGGCTAGGCGGCTTCGCCTTCATTCGTTCGGCCGGGATAGTCCATGTTCCGGCTTTCCAGTCAATCTCACTCCAAGTCGCGCCGCGCACTTCGCCCGAACGGGCGGCCGTGAGGATGGCGAACTCAAGGGCGAGCTTCGCGGAAACGGAGCCGCGGCCGCCGTTCCGTGGGCGATGGCTTGCGGTACTTCCGCGTAGGGAGGCGCCTTGCGGTGCCCGCGGTTCCCTTCCGCCTTCGGGCAACGCCGAACCGATGGCTTCAACTGGTTCTGTGGCCGTTCGCCGCGGTCTATAACGATTGGCATAACTTCCCAATATGCGTCCATAAGCCGTTGATTTGCAACGGACATTCAAGTAAAGCCCGAACTGAAACGTGGGCGTCGCGACTTGGCGACGGTGTGACGTCCTGGGCTTGCCCTTTTTCTGCAAGGGCGTATGATGCGCCGCATCTCCACCGACTCGGAGATTCGTCAAAATGCAATTTCACCTTGAACTGAGGCTCAAGGCCTCCGGCTAAGGCATTCGGCCCGCGTCGCCTCTCTTGGGCGCGTGGGTTCCTTGCCGCCGAATCCACCCGGCAGGTGCGTCTGCCCGGGGCCCGAGCGCGGGCTCGGATGGCGGCTCCCAAACCGAAGTGAGCTGGCGATGCGCGCCATTGCGCCACGCATTGTGTTGGAACGCGAGACATGACGATCGGCAAGGGCCTGTGGGCGATCACCCAAGGGCAAAGGCTGCGCTACGGTAGCGCGATGCTGGCGATGGCGGCGACGAACGTCTTCATGTTCGCCGCGCCGCTCATCGGCAAGTACGCCATCGACGTGGTTCATTCACGGGACGTGGCGGCCGGCATCCCCGCCTTGGTGGCGCTCACCGAACGCTTCGACACGCAGTCGCCGCACATCGCCCACCTCGCCCTGTGCGCCGTGGCCAGCGTGGTCTTGACCGCGGCCGGCGGCGTGTTCCTCTACCTGCGGGGGCGGTGGACGGCCATCGCGTCGGAAGCCATTTGTCGCCGCTTGCGTGAGGAGCTGTTCCGGCGCCTGCACCACGTCCGCGCCGCGTTCTTCGACGGCGCGGACACTGGCGACCTCGTGCAGCGATGCAGTTCCGACGTGGAAACCGTGCGCGTCTTCCTGTCCGCGGACGTCGTGGAGATGGGCCGCGCCATCCTGCTCATCTGCACGATGCTGCCGATCCTCTTCTGGCTCAACGTTGAGCTGGCGTGGCTTTCCATCTCGCTGATGCCGTTTCTCGTGGTCGGCGCCTACATCTTCTTTTCCAAGGTGAAGCGCGTGTTCGAGATCACGGACCGCTCCGAGGGCGCGATGACCACGGTGCTGCAGGAGAACCTCACCGGCATCCGCGTGGTGCGCGCCTTCGGCCGGCAGGATTATGAGATCGGCCGCTTCGGCGACAAAATCCGCGCCTTCCGCGAGAACTACTACTGGCTCAGCCGGCTCATGGGCTGGTATTGGGGCATCGCGGACTTCTTCGCCCTCATGCAGATCGGCCTCGTGCTCATCGCCGGCGGCTTCATGGTGATCGACGGGCGCATCAGCGTGGGCGACTTCTTCGCCTTCACCACTTACGTCAGCATGGCCATCTGGCCGGTGCGGCAACTTGGGCGCGTGCTGACGGACAGCGGCAAGGCCGTGGTGGCCCTCACGCGCATCGACCACATCCTGATGACGCCGGAGGAAGACGCGGCGCCGGTGCCGGGCGGCCGTGCCGAAGGCGCCATCCGCATCGACGATCTGCACTTCCACTACGGGGCAGACGAGCCCGTGTTGCGCGGCATCTCCCTCAGCATCGCCGCTGGGGAGACCATCGGCCTGGTCGGGGCGCCCGGTTCCGGCAAATCGAGCCTCATTCGCGTGTTGCTGGGCCTGTATCCCTATCAGCGCGGTTCCGTGACGTTGGACGGACGCGAAATCGACGGCATCGACCGCAAGTGGCTGCGCCGCCAGATCGGCGTGGTGCTGCAGGAGCCGTTTCTGTACTCCAAGAGCGTGGCGGAGAATCTGCGCGTGGCGCGCGCGGACGCCCCGTTCGACCACTTGGTGGCGGCCGCCAAGGACGCCGCGGTGCATGACGCGATCATCGGCTTCGCCGACGGCTACGACGCCTTGGTGGGAGAGCGTGGCGTCACCCTTTCCGGTGGCCAGCGCCAGCGCGTCGCCTTGGCGCGCGCACTGTTGAAGGATCCGCCGGTGCTGGTGCTGGACGATTCGCTCTCCGCGGTGGACACCGGCACCGAGCGCCTGATCCTGGATGCGCTGGCTCGGCGCCGCGGCCGCCACACCACCATCGTCATTGCGCATCGGCTGTCCACCGTCACCCATGCGGACCGCATCTTGGTGCTGGATCGCGGCCGTCTGGTGCAAAGCGGCACCCACGACGCCCTGGCACGGGAAATCGGCCCGTATCGGCGGCTGTGCGAAATCCAAGGCGAGCTGGACGCCGCCATCGAAGCGGACTTGAGGACCGGCGCGAGCACCGGCTGACCACGCCGCGCCGCAGGAACGACCATGAGCCATTACGACGACGACAACTACGAAGACGGCATCGACGAACGCCGCGCCGCGGCGCGGATGCAGACGCACCTGTGGAAACGGCTCTTCGGCTATGCGCTGAACCACAAGCGCGACCTGTGGCTGCTGGGCGGCTGCAGCTTGGTGCCGGCGGCGGTGGAAACACTGTATCCGCTCATCACCAAGGGTGTGCTGGACGACATCGAGGCCAATGGTGCGGATGCCAACCTGTGGCTGTGGGGCTTCTACTACCTCGTCTGCACGGTTGCCCTTTCCCTCTCCGTGGGCGGCTTCATCGCCGGCGCCGGCAAGATTCGCTGCTATGTGAGCCACGACATCCGCGCAGACGCCTTCAGGAACCTGCAGCGGCTGTCGTTCTCGTTCTATGACTACCGGCCGGTGGGTTGGCTGATGGCGCGCATGACCGCGGATTGCGAGCGCCTGTCCAACATCCTCGCGTGGGGCTTCATGGACTTCATCTGGGGCAGCGCCCTGATGCTTGGCATCACCGGCGCCATGCTGGCCATCAACTGGCAACTGGCGCTGGTGACGCTGGCGGTGCTGCCGGTGCTCTATTGGGTGTCGCTCAAGTTCCGCCGCCACATTCTGGCAAGCGCCCGCGAAGTGCGCCGCGCCAACTCCCGTATCACGGGCGCCTACAACGAAGCCATCATGGGGGTGCTCACAAGCAAGGCATTCGTGCGCGAAGATGCCAACTTGGCCGAGTTTCGCGGCCTGACGGGGCGGATGTTCGGCGCCTCGGTGAAGAACATGACCTTGGCGGCCGCCTACCTCCCCATCGTCACCACGCTGGCGAGCCTCGCCATCGGCATGGTGCTTTTGGTGGGCGGCATGGACGTGTACTACGCGCCATTGACCGTGGGCACGCTGGTCGCCTTCATGGCCTATGTGCGCCACTTCTTCGACCCGGTGGAAACCCTAGGCCACTGGTTCGCCGAAATGCAGATGGCGCAGGCATCCGCCGAGCGGGTGCTGAGCCTCGTGGACGCGAAACCGGCGATAGCGGATTCGGAAGACGTGCGCCGCGCCATGGCCACGCAGCGCCATGCCGCCGGGGAACGGCGCCACATCGCCGCCGATGGCGGGCCGGCGCAGGTGACGAGC
Source organism: Candidatus Azotimanducaceae bacterium (assembly GCA_965200505.1). Classification (GTDB taxonomy): domain Bacteria; phylum Pseudomonadota; class Gammaproteobacteria; order Pseudomonadales; family Azotimanducaceae; genus VXNE01. Next base: position 61,444 of record OZ241343.1, read on the forward strand.
ATCGAGCTACAGAACGTGGGCTTCGGCTACGACCCGGCGCAACCCGTACTGAAAGGCATCAATCTCGAGGCGCGGGCCGGTGAGACCATCGCCTTGGTGGGCCCCACCGGTGGTGGCAAGAGCACCCTCGTCAACATCATCTGCCGGTTCTATGAACCGACCGTTGGCCAAGTGCTCATCAATGGCATCGACTACCGCAAACGGAGCTTGGCTTGGCTGCAATCGAACCTCGGCATGGTGATGCAGAGCGCGCACGTCTTCAGCGGGCCGATTCTGGAGAACATCCGCTATGGACGGCTCGACGCGACGGACGCCGAAACGAAGGAGGCGGCGCGCATCGCCGGCGCCCACGACTTCATCACCGCGCTACCGGACGGCTACCAAACGGATGTGGGCGAAGGCGGCGGCCGGCTTTCGGCCGGGCAGAAGCAACTCATCTCCTTCGCCCGCGCCATCCTCGCCGATCCGCAAGTGTTGGTGATGGACGAGGCCACTTCCTCGGTGGACACCGAGACGGAACGCTTCATCCAGCAGGGCCTGGCACGGGTGCTGGCCGGCCGCATCGCGTTCATCATCGCCCACCGCCTCTCGACGGTGCGCCACGCCACGCGCATCGTGGTGGTGCATGACGGCGAGATCGTAGAGTGTGGCACCCACAAGGAGCTCATCGCGGCACAGGGGCGCTATGCGGCGCTCTACCGCCAACAGAGCCTGCGTGAGGCGACGCGGGGCTGGGCCGCGGTGGAGGCGCAAGCGACGGCGATGCCAGATCGAGCGTAGCGCCGGAGCGGTCGCGCCGTGCTACAATGCCGGTAAGGAACGAACGATGAGCGCCTAATGCCTAACATCTTCGATTACGCGACGAGCGAACTCTCCCAAGACGCGATGATCGCGTGGCTGATGGCGTGTGCGAAGGCGGATGATGCGGCGTTGCGTGAGGTGGGCCAGAGTTTCATCCGCTTCCTGCTCGAAACATCCTGCAACGGCGTGGAGAGCGCGGTGCTCGACAGCGACGGGAAGCTCCGGCCCTACGATGGCGACGGCGTGGTGTCTGGCGTCGAAGTATGGAAGCAATACAAGAGCATCGATGTGTATTGCCGCGCCACGATCGACGGTCAACCTGTCACGTTTGTGATCGAAGACAAAATCGACACACTGCCGCACGGCGACCAATTGGAGCGGTACAAGAAGACGGCCCGGCGAGACCCCAAGGTGCGCTACATCAAACTCATCTATCTGAAAACCGGCATGCCATTCGACGGAGAATTGGACGACGTTGCAAAGAAGGAATACTGCCCATTCCACGTTCACGACTTAAAGCGCTTCTTGAATGGCGAACCAGCTAACGTCGCTTCGAGTGACCTGCTCCAGCAGTACCAGACGCACATATCGGAGTTCGCCGACGCACAGGAAGAGGCTGAGTGCGACTGGAACATGGATTGGGGCCCGGTCCAGTACAAGTTTGCGAAGGAACTGAAGCAGCGAACCAGGACTAACGCGGGCGAGGTAATCTGGAATTGGCGCAACCGAGGCGGTAGCCATTGGACGCAGTACCGATTCTTCGGGCGACATCTGTTTTGGCGAATGGATGCGGGCCGCTGTGACTTGCGCATGATGGCGGAACCCCAAAAAGTAGAGTCCATTAATGTTGATGTTTATCAGTGCGGTAAAGCCTTCGAAAAGGCATGTAAGAGCGAAGGATTGGATTGGAAGGGAACTAGAATCTATCCCAACAGTAAGGAAACATCCATTGGTGCGATACGGTATCCCAATGGACGAAAGATTGGGCGGCATAATATCGGCTCCTTCTTACAATCCATCGCGCAGGTACACGAGCGCTTCTTGCAGGAATTGGCGCAGATTCGGGCAGACAAAGCCGCTTCCTGACCCCGCCCGCCGCTGCACTCAAGGCATCCCCAACTCCTCGCAGAACACTCGAAACGGCAAGATGCGGGTGCCACCGACCAGCTTGTCCACCTCCCCTAAGTGAACTTGGTAGAAGTCTCGAATGGGGGTGCGCTCCCGGAAGTACGCGATGGCGGGGCTCGCAGCCCTTTCGCCGGCCTTACATTCCACGGCGAACGACGGCACACCGTCCTCAATGACCACAAAATCCACTTCGCGCCGGTCAGTATCACGCAGGAAACGCAGTTCCATGCGATGGCCTTGCGTGTCTTCACGGTAGTAGCAGTACTTCAGAAGTTGGCACGCCACCAAGTTCTCGAAGCGGGGCCCCGCGTCCGGCGTCTGTGACCAGTCCCACAGGTACAGCTTGTTCTCCTTCTTCACGGCGCGAATGTGCGGTGCGCCATAGGGCGGGATGCGGAAGCACACATAGAGGTTCTCGAGGATGCTCACCCAACGCTCCACGGTGGCGTGGGCAACCTGCAAGTCTTGCGCGAGGTTCCGTATGGAGAGCGGCGATCCCACGCGGCTCGGCAATGCCTCCACCAGCAGCTCCACCAACGCCACTTGCCGGACATCCTCAAGGTCTCGCAAGTCATCATGTACCACCCGCGAGAGCCGTTCGCGCTGCCAACGCCGCCAACTGCGGGCATTGCCGGCCAACAGCGGCTCCGGAAAGCCACCGAACTGAAGCAACGCCTGCAGGTCACTTGCCGATGGCGACCCGCTCAACTCCCGCAGCGAGAAGGGATGCAGGCGGTGGTGGTGATAGCGGCCCTGCAGTGAATCGCCGCCCTTGCGGTAGTGATCCAGCCGCGCGGAGCCGGTGATGAGGAACGCGGTCTGGTCACCGGCGGTGTCGTAGAACCCTTTGATGAGATTGCGCCAGCGCGGGAACTTGTGGATCTCGTCGAGCACGAGCAGGTCTTCCCCACCCGGCAGTTCGCCGCGCAGCAACGCCGAACGCGCTCGCGGATCGTCCCAGTTCAGGTACGCGGGATGTCTGGGGCTCGACGCGCCCAGCAGCTTGAGCGCCAAGGTCGTCTTGCCGACTTGCCGAGGGCCGCCAAGGAACACCATCTTGCGCTCGAGATCGTCCCTGATGGCATCGCGCAAGTAGCGTGGCAGCGTGTGCGGTTGTCCAGCCAAGGCGTGCCGCCTCCGTCGCGGCCGTGGCCAATGTCACCCCTACTCTACAATACTCATGAGTAAAGTCAACTTGAGGTGACAATACTCATGCGGCGTGTGGCGCATGCGTTGAAGATGCCCGCTGGAACGTCGATAATCGTTGTGTGGGGCCGTAGCTCAGTTGGGAGAGCGCGACGTTCGCAATGTCGAGGCCGGGGGTTCGACTCCCCCCGGCTCCACCAAGCAGAGCCCCTGCTACCCTCCGCCACCCTCGCCTCCGCCGGCTCTTCGCTCCAGTGTGCGCTTGTTGCGCAATTGGTTGGCGTATTGGAGCAGGATGAACTCCCGGTGCTCCTTCGGACAGGTCGCCAAAGCGTCCTCAAACGCGCGCTCAACCCTCGATTCAAGCTGAGCGGCGCCATCGAGCGCCAGCATCTGGGTCGGGTACGCGATGAGGTTGCCGACGATGGCCGCGTCAAGGTGCTCCGCCAAACCATCCGCCGTTGCGAAGTCTCCCGTCACAGGTTCCCCAAACGCCACATGGGTTCGCCCTTTGAAGCCGAATATGCCTTGCACCATGCTGGCGTGGTCTTCCCCCGGCGGTTTCTCGTACGAACCGTCCCGTGCCAAGTGGTAAAGCTCCTTCGCCTTGGTGGCGGCGCAAGGGTCGAGTTCGTACGAAACCGAGACAGGCACCAGCGACACGCGACGCAGCCAGTCGCCAAAGGACGGGCACTCGCCACGCCATGCCAGCAAGAACATCTTGAGCAACGCCGGCTCCGTCCGGTCGAAACCATCCTTGGCGCGCCCGTCGCGCTGGGCGATCCAAACGGAGTTGCCGGCTTCCAAGGCGGCGCGGATGTAGCGGGAAGTCTGCGCCAGCGCCGCATACTGCGCCCGAGCGCCCGACGCCCCACGTCGCACCATGAAGCTCTTGTTGAGGCGCATGAGGTCTTGCGCGGGGCCCGGCGCGAACAGGTTGTCCCCCACGGCAATCTCGGAAGTGCGATGCCCCGCCGCCCACAGCGCATAGTTCATCAAGCCCGAGTCGAGCGCGATGTCGCGGTGGTTGGAGACGAAAAGATGCGGTCGCGTGGCGTCCAACCGGTCTAGCCCCGTCCAACTGAAACCCGACGTCGTGCGTCGGATCAGGCGCTCCACCCAAGCGGACAAGGCCAACTGGAAGCCGTCAACGTCTTGGATCCGCCGAACGCGCCACGTTAGCGCCGTGCCAACAATCGCTTGCGCCAATCGCGGGGCCAACCGCTGCCAGCGGGGCGCCAACAGCGCCGCCGCCGCACGCGCCACTGCCGGGTCCGCCGCCACGCATCGCAAGACTGCCCGCACTTCGTCGTCCCGATACGGGCGGATGTCCTCAAAGCCTTCCACAACCACTTAACTTAGCGCATTATGGTGAACCAACGACCAGCCCCGGCAACAGGCGCCGGCAAGGAGACGTCCTTGTCCCTTGGCATCAGACCCTTCGCGCACGGCCTGCACGACCTCGGCGCCGGCGGCTACGCTTGGTTGCAGCCAGATGGCGGATGGGGCTGGAGCAACGCCGGGCTGATCGTCGATGGGGGCCAGGCGCTCCTCATCGACACGCTCTTCGACGTGAAACTGACGGGCGAAATGCTGAAGGCCATGCGCCACGCGGAGCCACGCGCCGCGGCCAACATCGACACGCTGGTCAACACGCATGCCAACGGCGACCACTGCAATGGCAACGAGCTGGTCGCGGGCGCCGAGATCATCTCGTCCAAAGCCACTGCCGAGGAGCTGGCGGCCGAATCGCCGGAGCGTCTGGCCGAGCTGATGCGACGCGCTCCCGAAATGGGCGCTGCCGGCGAGTTCCTCGAGCGCTGCTTCAGCGCCTTTGACTTCGAGAACATCCAACAGACGTTGCCCACCCGCACCTTCGAGGGAGAGATGCGCCTCCGCTGTGGCGCCAAGGAGGTGACGCTCCGGCAGGTGGGTCCCTGCCACACCCGGGGCGACATCTTGGTGCATGTGCCGGCCGACAAGTTGATGTTCACCGGCGACATCCTCTTCATCGAGGGACACCCCATCCTGTGGGTCGGGCCGGTCGGCAATTGGATCGACGCCTGCGACCTGATGCTCGGCTTGGAGCTTGACGCCATCGTGCCGGGCCACGGCCCCATCACCGACCGTCGTGGCGTGCAAGCCGTGCGGGACTATCTGGTCTATGTTCGGGACGAGGCGCGGCAACGCTTTGACGCCGGGTTGTCCGCGTTCGAAGCGGCGCTCGACATCTCGATGACGGACTATGACGCTTGGGGTGATGGCGAGCGCATCGTCGTCAACGTGGCGACTTTGTACCGCGAGTTCGACCCGACCTTGCCGGCCACCGCGCCGGGCGAGCTGTTCTCCCTCATGGCGAAAGTGGCCAAGGAACGGCGCTAGCCATGCGCGGACGCAGCCCAATCGTCATCCATTACGTGCATGACATGAGCCGTGCGAAGCGGTTCTACATGGAAGCGTTTGACGTGCGGACGTCGTTCGAGTCCCCCGGCTGGACGACGTTGGACTTCGGCGCCATCGAACTCGCGCTGCACATCCTGCATCCGCATTCGGAGATCGAGGAACAGCCCCTCCCCCATGCCGGGCTGAACCTGTTGGTGGACGACATCGAGGCCGTGCAGCGGGACATCGAGCGGCTCGGCGGGCAGCTGACGGAACTGCGGGAGCCCGGAGACGGCGTTCCGGTTCGGGTGGCGTCCTTCGTCGATTGCGAGGGCAATGGCTTCGAGCTGCGTCAGGAACCCTGAACCCGAGGGTTCCGTGCTGAGCAAGTTTCCCGCGGCTTTGTCGCCCGGACGCTACCGCGCCTCGGCGGCCCGCGCCTTGGCCCAACGGTAGTCCGCCTTGCCGGACGGGCTGCGGGCGATCTCGCCGGTGAACAGAAACGCCTTCGGCAGCTTGTAGCGGGCAATGTGCTTGGCGCACTCCTCCATGAGGCTGGATGCATCCGCGGCCATGCCTTCCCGCAACTTCACGATGGCCACAACCTCGTTGCCCCACCGTTCCGACGGGCGTCCGGCCACCACCGCATCAAACACCGCCGGGTGATGCTTGAGCGCCTGCTCCACTTCCTCCGCGAACACCTTCTCGCCGCCGGAGTTGATGGTGACGGACTCGCGGCCGTGCAACTCCAACGTGTTGTCCACGAGCAACCGCACCTTGTCGCCCGGCACCGAATAGCGAACGCCGTCAATCACCGGAAACGTGGCTTTGGTCTTGGCTTCGTCGTCCAGATAGCCCAATGGGATGTTGCCGGTCCGCGCCCACCAACCCAAGCCTTCATGTCCTGGCGCGAGTTCGCGGCTCAAATCCTCAGACAACACCGCGTTGTGCGCCGACAGCCGGAAACGCCCAGTGGAAGCGCCACGCCGCGCATCGCTCACCTGTGTGCCCTGTCCGCCCGTTTCCGACGAGCCGGCGGAGTCGATGATGGAGATGTCCGGCAACGCCTTCAGCAGTTCCCCCTTCAGCTTGGCCGTCATGATCGCGCCGCCGGTGATGATGTTCTTGAGCGAGGAGAGGTCTCGCGCACGACACGACAACTCGTCCACCAGGGGACGGGCGAATGCGTCGCCAACCAACAGCAGGTTGTTGATCCGCTCCCGTTCCACGACATCAAGGACATCCGCCGCATCGAAGCGGCGCACTTCGTCCTGAATCACGACCGTGCCACCGGTGTTGAGCGCTTGGAACGATACCCAATGCCCCGCCCCATGCATGAAGGGCGGCGCCGGCAGGTGTCGCCGATGGGCGGCCTTGGCGCGGGCGACATACTCCTGCAGACTCTTCAGCACCGTGCCATCGGTGCGGCGGGCACCCAACGACGCGATCAGGATGTCCGCGTGACGCCAGAGCACACCCTTGGGCATGCCGGTGGTGCCGCCCGTGTACAACATGTATAGATCTTCAGGACGCCACTCCAAGGCGGGACGCTCTAGCGAGGCGGCGGCCAATGCCGCCTCGAAGTCAACCGCGCCGTCGAGCAACGGCGTGTCGTCATCCGCCACCTGCCACAGCACCTCAAGCGTTGGGACGCGAACGCGCACCCGTTCCACCTGACTGGCCAACGAACTGTGATAGACCAAGCCACGGGTGCCGGCGTTGTTGAGCAGGTAGATGAGTTCCTCATCGACGTAACGGTAGTTCACGTTGAAGGGCACGACCCGGGCCTTGTAGGCGCCGAGCATGGCCTCCAAGTACTCATTACCGTTGTAGAGATAGAGACCGATGTGGTCTTGGCCGCTCTCCCAATCCTCAAGGTGCTCGCGCTCACGATGGCAGCCCAAGCCCGCGCCAGCCAAAACGTTGGCGAATCGGCGCGAGCGCTCGGTGAGCTCCCGGTAAGTGAACCGTCTGTGCCGGAAGACGATGGCTTCACGCTCTGGCACGGCCGCCGCGACCGCTTCACTAACCGAGGCCAAATTGAAATGCATCCTTGTCGTACCGAGAGCCGTCCCAACGTGAGGAACGCCACTCTACCACGCTGGCGTACTTGGGCCGTTGGCCCTAGCGGTCTCCCCCGGCCGATGCGCCAGCCCGCGCCGGGGCATCGCCCATCGGTTCCTCGGCCATCCCCGCCACCAACAACGCCACCGCTTGGCGGAACTCATCGTCCAGCACCTGCCGAGCCGCTCGTGTCACCAAGCGCACCACTGGCTCGGCGTGCAACAAGCCATCGGCGCCGCGCCGCACGGCGCCGCGCTCCAGCAACGCATCGACGAAGCGATGGAACAGCTCCGCATCGAAGAACTCCGGCGCGTCGATGCCGTAGATGCGCGACATCCGCCGCGCCACCGCGCCACACCTCGCTTCCAGGGCCGGCTGCGTCAGCGGCGACCCCAGCGTCAGCGCACTGGCCACGATGTGGAAGCGTTCGATGGTCTCGCGCAGCGTGTTGGCCAACAGCTTCAAGCGCAGCCGCTCGGGCGCCTCCGGCGGCGGCGCGGCATACAAGCCCTCGGCGTCGCGCCGCACCAAGCCGAGCGCCACCAAGGCGGAGAGCCAGCCCGTCGCCGTCTCGGCGTTGGCTTCCGGCAGGAAGAACTCGCCCCGCACATAGGGGAAGATGGCCTCGAAGAACCGCGCCAAGTCCTCCCGCGTGGCGCGGCGGCGGCGATTGATGAGCAGCGACGCCACCAAGGCCGGGGCGGCGAATACATGCAAGACGTTGTTGCGGTACCACGTCATCTGCACAGCCGCGGCGACGCTGTGGCTCAACACATCCCCAAAAGCCTGGCGTTCGCGGTGCAAGAGCCCCAGCCGCTCCACTGCCGCCACCACTTCCGCCGCCGGCGCCGACGTCACGCCCTGCGCCGCGCCGCCCGCCTGCAAGAGCTCGCGCAAGCAATCGATCTGCTCATGCAACAGCGGCTCATCAATGGCTTGGCGCGGCATCGAGAGCGTACACAGCGCCACCAAGTTCACCGGGTTGACGGACGCCGCGGCGTTGATCCGCACCAGCGTCTCCAAACCGAGTAGCCGGGCCGCGCCACCTTCCCCATGTGCCTCAGTGAACGCATCGAGTTCAATGGGTTCACCGAAGTTGAGCGCCACCTTGCCGAAGGACTGGCGTACCAAGCGCAAACTGCGCAACACGCCACGGGCGGATTCGGGCGCCTTGGCGGCGCCGCGCAACTCGTTGAGGTAAGTGCCCGCCTCGATGAGCTTCTCGTAGCCGATGTACACCGGCACCAGCGCCAAGGGTCGCGGCACACCGCGGCGAACGCAGCTCAAAGTCATCTTGATGAGGCCCGTGCGCGGGCGCAGCAGCCGCCCAGTGCGCGACCGGCCGCCCTCGATGAAGTACTCCACGGAGTGGCCGCGGCGCAGCACACGGTAGAAATACTCGCCGAACACGGCGGTGTAGAGGCGGTCGTCCAAGAAGTGCCGGCGCATGAAGAAGGCGCCGCCGCGCCGGAGCAGCGGCCCGGCCAGCGTCATGTTCATGTTCTCCCCGGCGGCGATGTGGGGAATCATCAAGCCGCGGTGGAACAACACATAGGAAAGCAGCAGATAGTCGATGTGCGAACGGTGGCTCGGCGCGTAAACGACGGTGTGCGTGTCCGCCACCGCCGCCACCGGTTCGAAGCCGCTCACCTCCACGCCGTCGTAGAGGCGGTGCCACAACCAGGTGAGCACGCGGTTCAAAAGGCGGATGGCGGGATAGGACATGTCCGACGCGATGCCGTTGGCGTAACGACGCGCCAGTTTCAGCGCCTCGTCGCGCTCCGCCTCCGGCTCGGCGGCGATGGCGTCCCGCACCGCCCGGCTTGCCAAGATGTCCTCCACCAAGGTGCGCCGATGCGACAGGTCCGGCCCCAGCGCGGCCGTGCGTTGATTGCGGAACTTCACCCGCAACAGGCGCGCGGTGCGGCGCGTCATGCGGCCCTTGTCCATGTTCGGGTCGATGACGCTGCGCCACGGCAGCGGCGCGCCGAACTGCACCAAGATGTCCGTGCGGTTCAAGAACAGGCTCAAGAAGCGCCGGAAGCGGGAGGTGGCCGCCCAATGCTCGGAGAAGAGCGCCCGCGCGAAGGAGCGCTCCTTGCTCGCGGCGCGGCCCCAGAAGACGGCAACGGGCACCAAGGTCGCCACCCGCTCCGGGCCTTCTAGCAGCCAATCCTCGAGGCGCAGCCAACGCGCCGAGTATTCGCGCATGGTGTGCCTACGCCATGCGCCGGCGCCGCGGTTGAGGAAGAAGAAGCACCGCGCCTCGTCCAAGCCCTCGGCCGGCAACGGCAGCGTGGGCCGCGGCAGGCCGTGTCGCGGCGCCACCAAGTCCAAGATGATGAGGTCCGTGAGGGAGCGGTGGTGCAGCACATAGACCACGTTCTCGCCCAAGGTGTCCTCCGCCCCCACCGCCTTGGGCCGCGTGAGCCACCGCGTCACCGTGCGGGCGACGGCGAAGTTGAAGCGCTTGAGGCCGGCCTTCACACCGCTCAGCTAGGGTCAGCCGTCCGCGCGGCCACCATAGAGGCCATCCGGCGCCGCTGGCGGCTCGGCCTCGGGGCGCACGTCCAACTGCACCTCGTAGATGCGGTTGTAGAGGCGCTCGGTCGTCACTTCCACATCATCCTTGGAGTTCAGCACCGTGGGACGCAGGAAGATGAGGAGATTGCGCTTGTCCCGCGTGTCGCGGCGGCTGCGGAAGAGGCGCCCGATGCCGGGGATGTCGCCAAGCAGGGGCACCTTCTTGTTGGTCGCCCGGATGTCGTCTTGGATCAGGCCGCCGAGGGCGATGGTCTGCTGATCGTCCGCGAGCACGGTGGTTTGGATTTCCCGCTTCTGCGTGATGAGGTCCGCGGCGTTCACGGTGGCGCCGCTGCCGATGCCAGACTCCGCCAAGTTCTCAACGGTGAGGTGGATCTCCAGCCGCACCGCCGAACCGTCATGGACGTGGGGCGTGACGGTGAGCGTGATGCCGATGTCCTGCCGCTCCACCGTGTTGAACGGATTGCTGGCGCCATCGGTGGTGGTGGTGAAGGAGCCGGAGCGGAACGGCACGTTCTGGCCCACCAAGTTCTTCGCCTCGTGATTGTCGAGGGTGAGCACGCTCGGCGCCGAAAGCAGATCCGCCGCCACGTTGGTGGCCAGCGCGTTCAGCACCGCGCCGAAGGAAATGCCGTCGCGGTCCAGCTTGGCCACGGCCACGGTCGGCACACTCGCCGCATTGGCGAGCCCGACGGGGTCGATGGCGCCGCTTTCCGCCTCGGCGCCGGCCAGCAACTGGCGGATGATGCCGTTCAACGTGGTGTTGAAGGTGGGCGCGGCCGAGCCACTGGCATCCACGCCGGCCATCTCGAGGCCCAGCGAGAGGAGATCCCGCACGGAGACCTCCGCGATGGCGGCCTCGATGAGCACCTGTGTGCGGCGCACGTCCAGCATGCCCACGATGTCGAGGATCTCGCTCATGGTGCCCGGATCGGCGCGCACGACGATGGCGTTCAAGGATTCGTCGGCGCGGATGGTGACGCCCGGCAGACCGCCGCCGCCCTCCACTTGTTGCTCGACGAAGAGGCCATTCAGGATTTCCACCACTTCGGTGGCTTGGGCGTGGGACAGCCGGATGACTTGCGCCGCCTCCGCCGCGGTGGCCTCGACGTCGAGCTTGTCCACCAAGTCCAAAATCACCGCGACCGGGCGTGGTTGGCCGCGCATGATGAGGCTGTTGTTGCGTTCGTTGGCGATGAGCTGAATCGCCTGCGGGCCGGCCGCCGCCTGGCCGATCTGATCCGGCGCCACCTTGGTGAGGATTTCCACCACGTTGCCGACCCAAGCGTGGCGCAGCGGGCGCATCACGAACTCGGCGTCGTTGGCCACGTCGATCTGCGCGATGATGCGCATGAGGCGGTCGATGTTGTCCGCATGGTCGCTCACGATGACGACGTTGGGGTTCGCCACCGCCGCGATGTGGCCGTATTGCGGGATCATCGGCCGGAGGATCTTCACCAATTCCGCCGAGTTCACGTTCTGCGCGGCGATCACTTGCGTGACCACCTCCAATGGCGCCGTGGAGGCGGTGTCCGCCTCGGCGCCGCCGGTCTGCTTCACCACCGTGGGGTTCTGCACCACATGCACCACGTCCCCGGCGTGGAACACGCCGAAGCCATGCACGCGCAGCACGGAGAGCAGCAACTGATAAACGCCATCCTGATCCAGCCGCGCGTTGGAGACGATGGTGACGGGGCCCTTGACGCGCGGGTCCACGATGAACGTCTGGCCCGTGATTTCGGACACTTGGGCGATGAACTGGCGAATGTCCTGATCGCGGGCATTCACCTCCCACGTCTGGCCATTGACCGAGCGCATCACCTCTTCCTGCGCCAGCGCCGGCGAGCCGACCGCGAGGATGCCGACGTAGAAGGCGCCGACGGCCGCCGCCACGGCACAGCGGCACCCAAGCTGGGCGAATTGCGTGTGCCGAACGGCCATCAAGGCAGCGCCGCGCGGACGTAGAAGCGCCGTTCGCCACGCTGGATCTCCAGCCGAACGGCGCCGGCGGCCATGGCCTCGTCAAGCCGCATCCGGTCTCGATCCAAGTTCCCCACCGGACGCCCGTTCACGGACAGGATGACGTCGCCGGACTGCAGGCCAGTGTGGGCCAGCTGCGGCGCATCGGCCAGCGCCCCGACGCGATAGCCCTGCGCATCGGTCTCCGAGACGGCCGTGACGCCGAGCGCGTCCAAGGCGGCCTCGGGATCCGCGGCGAGCTGGTCGCGGTAGGCATGCACCACCTGCCGCCCATCCACTCGGGACGGGGCGCTCGACCGCGCCGGCAGCGGCGCCACGGACGGCACTCGCGGCATCTCGGCGGGCACGCCGCCGGTGGCCTCGAACGCGGCCTGCACGCTGGGCGATTCCTCATCGAAGCGCAGCCGTTCGCGGATGCCGTCGCGGCTGATGACCACTTGGCCGTGATGGATGGCCACCAACCGCGCGTTGCCGGGAATGGCGTCGCCGATCCGGTACGCCTCCTGGCCGCGCCCACCCGCGGCGATGACCGCGAGCGACTGCTTAGGATCCTCCGCTTGATACACCGCGGCGAGTTCCAAGTTCAGGCGCGTGTCCGGCGTGTCATCCAGCTCGGCTTCGTCGGCGCGCCGCACGGCGGTGGACGGATCGCCAAAGAGGTTCGCCTTGGCGATTGCCTCCACGTCAAAGGCCGTTTGCCGCGGCGCCGCGGCTTCGGGCAGCGCCGCGATGGCGCGCACCTCGGGGCCGACGGCGAAGAACCACACCGACCGCGCCACGGTCGCGCCGATGGCCACGACGATGCCCACCATCGCAAGCAGGCGCAACGTCGCGACGAATCTCTCGGACAACGTGAACAAAGCCGTTTGGCCAGAGCGCAAGTGGGCCGATTTTAGCCGACAAGCGCCCACAGGTTCGTGACAGGCGCTTGGCGCGACTACAAGATCCGCTCGCTCACCTCCAACACGACGGCCTCGGGGGTTGCGGTGCCCGGCCACGGCAACCCCGCCAACTCGGTGAAACGCCGGGTGATGCCGATGTGTGCCCAACCCTCGGCGTCCAGGCGCGACACGATGAGCGGCGTCGGGTCAGCGGTCGCCTTGACGACGAGATGCCACTCGCCATCCGCCAACTCGAGCGTGGCGCCCATCGGCGGCAGCGTGGCCGAGTGGCCGAGCCCCGCCAGCCGATAACGCACCAGCCCGCCCTGCCATTCGAGCTGGCCGGCGCCACGCAACGGTCGCAGGTTGTGGTCGAACGACAGATCCAGGCGCTCGATGGCGATGGCGCCGCTCAGATGGATGCGATACGGCCAGAGCGCCCGGGCAAGGGCCGCTTCCTCCACCCCACCGGCGGCGGTGACCAACACGTCGGCCAAGCCCGCGCGCGCGGCGCCGGCAAGGGCCAAGGTCGGCCCAGCGAGACGCCAGCGCAGGCCCAACGCGCCAGCCGCGAGCGCGGTGGCGTCGAATTGCCAAGCCAAGCGACCTAGATCGTGCTCGTCGTAGGCCAGCCGCGCCGTGCCGTCCAAGATGCGGCCCTGGACTTCCCAAAGCCGCGCCGGCGCCGGCGCCACGTTCGCCACCAACGCCGCCGGCGCAAAGTAGAGGGCAGCCGTGGCGAAGGCCGTGAGGCCCGCCAACGCGATCAGCACACCTCGCATCGGATCACGCCGGCAACGGCAGCAGGCGGCGCAGGATGCCCTCGTAGATGTGGGTGAGCGGCGCCAAGTCCGCCACCGCGACACATTCGTCGATCTTGTGGATGGAGGCGTTGACCGGCCCCACTTCCACCACTTCGGCGCCGCTCGGCGCGATGAAGCGGCCATCGGATGTGCCACCGCCGGTGGATTGCTCCGGCGCGCGGCCGACGACTTCCCGCACCGCCGCCGTCACGGCGTCTGTGAGGCGGCCGGGCTGGGTGAGAAACGGCAAGCCCGACACGCTCCATGTGAGCTCGCAGCGCGCGTCCACCCCTTCGGCGAGGGCGCTTGCCACTTGCGCCTTGAGGCCGGCCACGGTTTGTTCGGTGTTGAAGCGGAAGTTGAATTGCACCGTCATCGTGTTCGGTATGACGTTGTGGGCACCGGTGCCGGCGGCGACGTTGGAAATCTGAAAGCCCGTGGGCGGGAAAAAGTCGTTGCCGGCATCCCAGCGCCGGCGCGCGAGGGCATCGAGCACACCCAGCGCGGCATGGACGGGGTTCAACGCCTGATCCGGATAGGCGACGTGCCCCTGCACCCCTTGCACGCTGAGCGCGCCGTTCAAGGAGCCGCGCCGGCCGACGCGCACCACGTCCCCCAAGCGCTCCGTGGAAGACGGCTCGCCCACCACGCAGAAGTCGATGCGTTCGCCGCGCCGTTCCAGTTCCACCATCACCCGCGCCGTGCCGTCCACCGCCGCCCCTTCTTCGTCACTGGTGATGAGGAAGGCGAGCGAGCCGCCGTGGTTGGGATGCTTCGCCACGAACCGCCGCACGGCCACCAGCATGGCGGCCAAGCTCGACTTCATGTCCGCGGCGCCACGCCCAAACAGGGCGCCGCCGCGAACCGCCGGCTCGAAGGGCGGCGAAGACCATGCCTCGACCGGCCCGGTGGGCACGACGTCCGTGTGCCCGGCGAACACGACGAGCGGCGCCGCCGTGCCACGCCGCGCCCAAAGGTTGGACACGTCGCCAAACGGCATGGGCTCGGCCACGAAGCCGAGGGGCGCCAAGGCTTCCGCGATGAGCGCTTGGCAACCGGCGTCTTGGGGCGTGACCGACGGGCGGCGCACCAACGCCTCTGTGAGGCGCAACACCTCTTCGGTGAGCGGCGCGTCAGTTGTGGACATGCAGTTTGGGATTGAGCGCGATGGCGGCGCGATTCGTGCGGCACTGCAGCGCACCGGTGACGCTGTGGCGGATGAACAGCATGTCGCTTTGCCCGGCCAGCTCGCGCGCCTTGACGGTGCGCACCACGGCGCCGGATTCGTCCAGCACCTCGACGAGGGCGCCGGCCGTGACGTACAGCCCGGCTTCGACGGTGCAACGGTCGCCCAAGGGAATGCCGCAGCCAGCGTTGGCGCCGATCAGGCAGTGCTCGCCGATGGAGATGACGATCTGCCCGCCGCCGGAGAGCGTGCCCATGGTGCTCGCGCTGCCGCCGAGATCGGTGTTAGCGCCCAGCGTGACGCCCTGCGAGACGCGGCCTTCCACCATGTTCGGGCCCAAGGCGCCGGCGTTGAAGTTGAGGAAGCCCTCTTGCATCACCGTGGTGCCTTCGCCCAAGTAGGCGCCGAGGCGCACCCGGCTCGCGTCCGCGATGCGCACGCCGCTCGGCACGACGTAATCCGTCATGCGCGGGAACTTGTCCACGCCATGCACCGTGAGCGCCTGCCCACTCGCGCGCGCCGCCGCCATGCGCCGCGGCAACGCCGCCGGCTCGATGGGGCCGGCGCTGGTCCAGGCCAGCGTCGGCAAGTGCTCGAAGAGGCCATCCAGATTCAGGGTGTTGGGGAGCGCCAGCCGGTGCGAGAGCAGGTGCAGCTTCAGATAGGCTTCCGCGGTGGAACCGATCGGCACATCGGCACCCAACGCGACGGCGACGAGCGGGCAATCCAGTTCGGCCAACAGCTGGTGCGCCGCGGCCGCCGCGCTGCCCGCCCCGGCAAGGCGCTCGGCGATGGTCGCCGCCGCGTCGCCACGCGCCGAAGTCACCCGCGCCCCGGCGGGGAACTCGCCAACCACCCCGGCGACGGCCTCGCAAAGGGCACCATCGAGGGGTTTGAGGGGTGCCGGAAACCAAACGTCCAAGGGCTCGCCGGCGGCGTTCCGGTTGGCCAGCCCCAAGCCGAATGCAAAGCCTTCGCTCATCCCTTTCTCCGCGCCATCATGCGCCTAAGCTACACCATCGCGGCAGCTGTTCGGCAAGCCGCGGCGCCCGTCTCGGCAAGGCCGCCTAACCGTTGGCCTTCACGAACGCCCAGATGCGCTCGGCCGCCGCCACACATTCGGCCACCTCGCCCACCAAGGCGATGCGCGCCCGGCCGGCGCCCGGGTTCGCAGCACCTTCCCCGCGGCCGAGATAGCGCCCGGGCATCACCGTGACGTGTTGCTCGGCGTAAAGGCCGCGGGCGAACGCCTCGTCGTCGTCCCAGACGCGGGGCCACAAGTAGAAGGCGGCGGGCGGGCGCGACACCGCCAAGACGTCACCCAAGATCGGCAGCACGGCATCGAACTTCGCCCGATAGCTGGCGCGGTTCTGCACGACGTGGGCTTCGTCGCCCCAAGCCAGCGCGCTCGCCGCTTGGACGTGCGCCGGCATCGCGCAGCCGTGGTAGGTGCGATAGAGGAAGTAGCGCTCCAAGAGCTCGGCGTTGCCGGCCACGAAGCCGGAGCGCAGGCCCGGCAGGTTGGAGCGCTTCGACAAGCTGTGGAACACGACGCAGCGCTCGAAATCCGTGGCGCCCAGCGCCGTCGCCGCCGCCAACAGGCCCGCCGGGGGCGCCGCCTCATCATGGTAAATCTCCGAGTAGCACTCGTCCGCGGCAATGACGAAGTCGAACCGATGCGCGCGTTCGATGAGGCGCGTGAGCTCGGCTTGTGACAGCACGGCGCCGGTGGGGTTGCCGGGCGAGCACAGGTAGCAGAGCTCGGTGGCGCGCCATGTGGCCGCATCGATGGCATCGAAATCCGGCCGCCAGCCCGACTCGGCGCGGCACGGCACATGGCAGGGCGTGGCGCCACGCAGCAGCGCCGCGCCTTCGTAGATCTGATAGAACGGGTTCGGCATCGCCACGCGGCTGCCGGGCGCACCGGACAACACCGCTTGGCCGAACGAGAACAGCGCCTCGCGGGTGCCGTTCACCGGCAGCACCTGGGTCTCGGCGTCCACCCGCGCACCGAACCGCCGTTCCAGCCAACGGGCGATCGCTTCGCGCAACGCGGCGCCGCCGCGGGTTGCCGGATAGCTCGCCAAGGCGTCCGCCAAGGCCGGCTTGGCCCGCAACGCCTCCAGCACGAACGCCGGCGGCGCATGGCGCGGCTCGCCGATCTGCAACGGCAGATGCGCGAGGCCGGGCGGCGGCCGCACCCCCGCCTTGAGGGCGTTCAGCCGCTCGAACGGATACGGGGCGAGCCGCTCAAGCTGCGGATTCATGGCCCTCGCCGGCATCCCCATACTCGGCGATGGCGGCATCCAAGCGCACCCGCAGGGTCTCTTGAATGTGCTCCCGCTCGGTGGGTTCGGCAATGGCGCCGATCTCGAACACATCCTCCACGCGCTCGCCCAAGGTGGTGATGCGGGCGCGCAACACGACGATGCCGAGTTCCACGAACAGGAGCCCCAGCCGCGCCAGCAGGCCGGGCCGGTCTGAACACACCACCCGCAAGGTGCTCACCGCGGTGCCCGGGGCGGTGGTCAAGGTCGCCTGCGTTGGGATCACGAATTGCCGCAACCGCCGCGCCACGCGCCGCCGCGGCACCGCACGGCGCGGATTCGGCGCGGCGAGCTGCTTCACCAACGCGGTGCGGACCCGTTTACAGCGCGCCGCGTCATCGCCAAAGGGGCGGCCCGCCTCGTCCAACGTGACATAGGCGTTGAAGCAGAGGCCGTTGGCCGTGGTGCCGATGCTGGCATCGTGAATCTGCAGGTTGAGCGCATCCAGCGTCACGGCGCTGGCGGCGAAGAGATGCGGACGGTCGTGGGCGTGGACGAAGATCTCCGTCACCCGTTCGCCACCGCCTTGGCCGGCCACGTCGAAGATGAGCGCCAACGGGCCGTGGGTGAGATCGTGCTTGTCCATGGCCGTGGTGATGGCCACCAACTGCTCGGCAGAGTGGCGCAGGAAGAACTCGTCGCCCGGCTCGTCCCAGAGCGCCAAGGCGCGCTCCCGGGCCATGCCGTCCTCGGCCAGCGCCGCCAGCGCCGCTTCCTTGCGGGTGGCCACCGCGTCCGTGCGCTGCCGCCGCGCCTCGGGGCCATGGCGCAGCGCCTTGGCCGTCTCCGTGAAGAGCTGGTGCAGCAGCGTCGCCCGCCAACTGTTCCACAGGGTGGGATTGGTGGCCATGATGTCCGCGACGGTGAGCGCGTACAGGTAGTCGAGCCGCGTTTGTGTGTACACCGTCTCGGCGAACTCATGGATCACGTCTGGATCGAAGATGTCCTTGCGCTGCGCCGTGGTGGACATCACGAGATGTACCCGCACCAGCCACGCCACCAGTTCGGTGTCGTCCTCGGTCAAGCCGTGGCGCTGGCAGAACGCCGCCGCATCCTCGGCGCCGAGTGCCGAGTGGTCGCCGCCGCGCCCCTTGCCCAAGTCGTGGAACAGCCCGGCGATGTAGAGCAGCTCGATCTTCGGCAGGTCGCGCACGCACTGCCAAGCCAACGGCCACCGCTCGCGGCTCTCGGCATAGCGGAAGCGGCGCATGTTGCGAATGACCATCATGGTGTGCGCGTCCACGGTGTAGATGTGGAAGAGGTCGTGTTGCATCTGCCCGACGATGCGCCCGAACTCGGGGATGTAGCGGCCCAAGATGCCGTAGCGCCGCATCCGCGTGAGTTGGCTCACCAGAGTGTAGGGCGCGCGCAGCAGATCGATGAAATACGCCGTGACCTTCGGGTCTTGGCGGAAGGCGTCGTCGATGAGTTCCAAACTGTCGCGGATGAGGCGGATGGTGGCGGCGCGCACCCCGGCGATGTCCTGCCGGTTCGCCATGATGACGAACAGTTCCATGAGTGCCGCCGGCTCTTCCTTGAACACGTCCGGCGAGGTGGTTTCCATGTAGTGGTCATGGATCTGGAAGCGGGGGTTCACCGGCTCGATCTTGGGCCGCCAGCGGGCGCGGCGCGGCAGCACTTCGTCGAAATGCTGCAGCAGGATGTCGTTGACTTCGCGCAACGCCAGCACATGGCGGTAGTAATCGTGCATGAACTGCTCGACGGCCAGCTGCGCCGGGGTGTCGCGGTAGCCGAAGCGCTCCGCCAACTCGCGCTGATGGTCGAACAGCAGGCGATCTTCCTTGCGCCCGGCGACGACGTGCAGGCCGAAGCGCACCTTGCAGAGGAAGCGCTTGCCGGCGGCGAGCCAATCGCGCTCACGCGCCGTGAGCAGGCCGCGCCGGGTCAACTCGGCCAAATCCGAGGCGCCGACGTGGCGTTGGGTGATCCAACCGATGGTCTGGATGTCCCGGAGGCCGCCCGGCGCACCTTTGATGTTGGGCTCCAAATCGTAATCCACGTCGTCGAACTGGGCGTGGCGGCGCGCCTGCTCATCGCGCTTCGCGGCAAAGAAGGCCCGGCTCGACCAGACCCGGCGCGACGCCATCGCCCGGTCCAGCTTCGCGCACAGCGCCTCGGAGCCGCTCAAGCGCCGCCGTTCCAACAGCGCGGTGGCCACGGTGATGTCCCGCGCCGCCTCACCCTTGCAGTCCCCCACGGTGCGCACGCTGTGGCCGATGTCGAGCTTCAAGTCCCACAACAGGCGCACGAACGACGCGATGTCCTCCGCGCCTTGGCCCCGCCGCCGCACGAGGATCAAGAGATCGATGTCCGACTGCGGATGCAGTTCGCCCCGCCCGTAGCCGCCGACGGCGAGCAATGCGATGTCTTCGCGCCCCTCAAAGGCGTGCTGCCACAGTTCCGCCAAGAACGCGTCGAAGAACCGCGCCCGCTCCGCGACCAGCCGTTCCGCGTCCGCGCCTTGCCAGATGCGCTCGGCGAGCTTTTGATCGGCGAGGTCGATGCGGCGGCGCAACGCCACCGCGTCCGGTTGGCGGTTCAAGGGGCGGCGCTTGCCGAGAACGCCGTCTCCTCGCGGCGGCGCGTCAGCACTTCGGCGCCGTGGTCCGTCACGACGATGGTGTGTTCCCATTGCGCCGACAGGCGATGATCCTTGGTGACCACCGTCCACCGATCCTTGAGCGTCTTCACCGGATGGGCGCCGGCGTTAATCATCGGCTCGATGGTGAACGTCATGCCGGGTGCCAGCCGCGGCCCCGTGCCACGTTCACCGTGGTGCAGCACCTGCGGCTCCTCATGGAACACGCGCCCAATGCCGTGGCCGCCGTACTCGCGCACCACGGAGAAGCGATGCCGCTCCGCGTGGCGCTGAATCACGGCGCCGATGTCACCCAACGCCGCACCCGGCCGCACCGCCTCGATGCCCATATAGAGGCACTCTTGGCAAACGCGCACCAAGCGCCGCGCCAACACGCTCGGCTCGCCGACGAAGAACATCTTGCTGGTGTCGCCGTGCCAGCCATCCTTCACCACGGTGACGTCGATGTTCACGATGTCGCCGCGCCGCAGGAGCTTGCTTTCGGACGGGATGCCGTGGCACACGACATGGTTCACCGACGTGCAGATGGACTTCGGAAACGGCGGCTGATCCGCCACGGCACGGTAGTTGAGGGGCGCCGGGCGACACGCCAAGTCCTCGACGATGAACTCGTGGCAGCGCCGGTCCAACTCGGCGGTGCTGACCCCCGGCGCCACATGCTCGCCAATCATCTCCAAGACGCTGGCGGCGAGCTGGCCGGCAACGCGCATCTTCTCGACTTCCGCCGGCGTCTTGCGGCCGGGGGCCACGACGCGCGGGCCAGGGACTAGGCGGGTGCGGGGCATGGAACGGGCGCGGCCACCCTCTCGAACGCGGGATGGGTATGGTATAAGGTTGGCGCTGCCTGTGGAATGATGGCGGCCCGGCGAACGCCATGCTGTGCCTGTGCGGACGGGGCCGTCACAGCGCAAACGGAAGAGTGCGAACGTTCATCGGCAAGTCGCGGGCGTTGTCGGCACGGCCCGACGAGACAATCGCACCCGATCGGCATTGGGCCAGCCCCTTGTGGCGGGCCCCATCCGTCGCGGGCCAAGCGGAGACATGAGGAAATCGCACTGATGGACATGGATTGGATCCGCCCCATCGTCGTCGCGATCATTCCTACGCTGGGTGTCGTGATTTGGATGTCGAGGTGGTTCGGCAGGCAAGGCGAATGGATGAAAGGGATAGATGAGTTCAAAGATGACACCAAGAAAGCCCTGACTGAAATACGCGAAGACATTAAGAAGCTCCTTGCCGCGCAGCCACGGAATGTCCTTGCCGGAACCAGCCCTTTGCAGCTTACGGACCTGGGCAAGGAGGTGTCGGAGTGCGTAGGTGCCGCTGCGTGGGCAGAACAAGTGGCGACCCAATTGGGCGACCGGGTGAAAGGCAAAAGTGCATACGAAGTCCAAGAGTTCTGCATGCAGTACATGCGAGCTGAATACGAGCCCACAACGGAGCGGGACCAGTCGTTCAAGCAGTGTGCCTACGACCACGGCATCAAGCTCAAGCAAGTGCTTGACGTGTGCGCCGTCGAGTTGCGCGACAGATTGCTGCATCTCTTGGCGACAGAGGACATCGCTTGATTCGGGCTCGCGGTGTCGCATGCGCCGCAGCCACCGCGTGACGGTCAGATCCAAGGCGATGCCCGCCCCCGCAACGAGGCCGGTGTGGTGTAGAATGGCCTCTCTATGAGGATTTCCCGCAGCCTAGGTGCCGCGGGTGTGGGCAGTGAGGGCGTTCGTCGCGCCGGATGGCGACCGTCCGCAACGAGTGGCTTAACCTCCGGCACAACATGCCGCGTGGCGACTTTGGGGTTGCCGCGGGTGGGCGCACCGCTGGAGGCGGCGCGTCGGATCCGGCAACGAGCCGCGTGGCGGGACAACCCGGAGACATCATGACTTCCATCGGCATGCGCGAGATGCTGGCGGCCGGCGCGCACTTCGGCCACCAAACGCGGTTTTGGAACCCGAAGATGGCACCGTACATCTTCGGCGCCCGCAACAAGATTCACATCATCGACCTCGAGCGGTCTCTGCCGGCGCTGAACGGTGCGCTGGCACACATCCGCTCGCTGGCCACCCGTCGCAACAAAATCCTGTTCGTCGGCACCAAACGCGCCGCCGCCAAGGTGGTGCGCGAGCAGGCGGAACGGGTCGGCATGCCCTATGTCGATCAGCGCTGGCTCGGCGGGATGCTCACGAACTACAAGACGATCCGCCAATCCATCCGCCGCCTGCAGGATTTGGAGACGCAAAGCGCCGATGGCACCTTCGAGGCGCTCACCAAGAAGGAAGCCCTGAGCAAGCGGCGCGTGATGGAGAAGCTGCAGCGCAGCTTAGGCGGCATCAAGGACATGGCCGGCCTGCCGGACGCCTTGTTCGTCATCGACGTGCAGCATGAGCGCATTGCCGTCACCGAAGCCAACAAGCTCGGCATCCCGGTGATCGCCGTGGTCGATACCAACAGCGACCCGGATGGCATCGACCATGTGATTCCAGGCAACGACGATGCCATCCGCGCCATCCGCCTTTACGTCACCGCGGTGGCGGACGCCATTGAAGAGGGCGTGGCGCAAGCGTCCGGCGAAGTTGGGCTGGACGAGTTCACGGACAGCGGGGCCGTGGCGGCGACACCAGCCGAGACCGCGCCGGCCGCGGCGCCGCCGGCAGACACTTCCGCCGCGGCAACGCCCGCGGATGCCGGCACGGCGGCGCCGGCAACGGCACCAGCGGCACCGGAGGCCGCGCCGGCCGAAGCGACCGCACCGGAATCGGCACCAACCGAAACGACACCATCTGCCCCGCCGCCAGAGGAGGCTTGAATCATGGCCAACGTGACCGCCGCGCTCGTCAAGGCGCTACGAGACCGCACCGGCCTCGGCATGATGGACTGTAAGAAGGCGCTGTTGGATGCCGACGGCGACTTGGACCGCGCCATCGACGAGTTGCGCAAGAAGAGCGCCCTGAAGGCCGCGGCCAAGGCCGACCGCACCGCCGCCGAGGGCTTGCTCGCCATCGTCACCACGCCGGACGGCAAGCGGGCGAGCATCGTGGAAGTGAACATCGAGACGGACTTCGCCGCCCGCAACGCCAAGTTCATCGCCTTCGTGGACGAAGTGGCGACCGCCACCCTCAATGCCGCGGCGAACGATGTGGAAACCGTGTTGAGTGGCGGGCTCGGCGCCCGCCGTGAGGCCCTCGTGCAGGAGATCGGCGAGAACATCGCCGTGCGTCGCGTCACCACGTTCGAGACCGCGGACGGCGCCATCGCCAGCTACCTGCATACGGACCGACGCAAAGGCGCCCTAGTGGAACTCGCCGGCAGCGGCGACTTGGCAACCCTCGGCCGCGACATCGCCATGCACGTGACGGCCTCGGCACCCCGCGTCGTCAACCCGGAAGACCTAGACCCCGCCTTCGTCGCCAAGGAACGGGAAATCCTGACCGCGCAGGCCATCGACAGCGGCAAGCCCCCGGAAATCGCCGAGAAGATGGTGGCCGGCCGCCTCCGCAAGACCTTGGCGGAACTCAGCCTCACGGAGCAACCGTTCGTGAAGGAACCGAAGACAAAGGTGGGCGCGTTGCTGACCGCAGCCGGCGCCGCTTGCCGCCGCATCGCCCGCTATGAAGTGGGCGAAGGCATCGAAAGGCCAGCGGAGGACTTCGCCGCCGAAGTGGCCGCCACAGCGAAGACGGCTTAGCGCCACACTCGCGGAGAGCCGGCGACCCTCCGCCAGCGTCGAACGAGCCCCATTTGACGCAGCCCGCCCACAGTGCCAAGGTTGGCGTTGGGGGTGGCGCATGGAACTCATCGACGAGATCAAGGGCGACGCGGACGAGCGCATGGGCAAGTCCTTGGCGGCGCTGCAGGAGGCGTTCGCGCGCATTCGCACGGGGCGGGCGCATCCATCGCTGCTGAACAGCGTGATGGTCGATTACTACGGGGCGCAGACGCCGGTGAATCAAGTGGCCACCGTCACGGTGGAGGAAGGCCGCACACTGCTCGTCTCGCCGTGGGAGAAAAAGATGCTCCCGGTCATCGAGAAGGCCATCCTCGCCAGCGATTTGGGGCTGACCCCGGCGGCCACCGGCGAGGTGGTGCGGCTGCCAATGCCGCCGCTCACGGAAGAGAATCGGCGCGACCTCACGCGCCAAGCCCGCCAAGAGGCCGAGCACGCCCGAGTCGCCATGCGCAACATCCGCCGCGACGCCATCCACGACGTGCGGGACTTCCTGAAGGAGAAGGAAATCACCCAAGACGACGCGCACAAGGCAGAAGAAGATCTGCAGAAGATCATCGCCCGCCGCGAGCAAGAGGTGGACGCGGCCCTTGAGCGCAAGGAAGCCGAGCTGCTGGAGATCTGACGCCCTGCCTCAACGAGGGCTGAGGGCGCGGGAGCAAACCAGCCCCCACGCCCACGCACACGCGACTCAGGCCGTTTCGGCGTAGTTCGGCAGCTCCTTGATGGAGAGCTTGATGCGCCCGCGCTGGTCCGTGTCCAGCACCACCACCTCCACCTCTTGGCCTTCCTGGAGATGGTCCGTCACCTTCTCCACATGGCCCTTGGCGATCTGCGAGATGTGCAACAGGCCATCCTTGCCGGGCAGGATGTTCACGAAGGCACCGTAATCCTCGATGCGCACCACCTTGCCGCTGTAGATCTTGCCCACCTCGGCTTCGGCGGTGATCTCCTCCACGCGCGCCACGGCCGCATCCTTGGAGGCTTGGTCTTCGCCGTAGATGCGCACCGTGCCGTCGTCCTCCACGTCCACTTCGGCGCCGGTGGTCTCCACGATGGAGCGAATGGTCACGCCGCCTTTGCCGATGATGTCGCGGATCTTGTCCGGGCTCACCTTGAGCAGCGCGATGGACGGGGCGTTCTCGGAGAGGCTCGGCCGCGCCGCCGAGATCACCTTGTTCATCTCGCCCAGGATGTGCAGGCGCGCGGTGTGGGCCTGGCCCAACGCCGCCTCCATGATCTCCTCGGTGATGCCGTCGATCTTGATGTCCATCTGCAAGGCGGTGACGCCCTGCGCGGTGCCGGCCACCTTGAAGTCCATGTCGCCCAAGTGATCCTCGTCGCCCAAGATGTCCGTGAGCACGGCATGGCGGTCGCCGTCCTTCACGAGACCCATGGCGACGCCGGCCACCGGCGCCCGCACCGGCACGCCGGCGTCCATCAGCGCGAGCGAAGCGCCGCAGACGCTCGCCATCGAGCTGGAGCCATTGCTCTCGGTGATCTCGGACACCACGCGCACGGTGAAGGGGAAGTCCTCCGGGTCTGGCAACACCGCGGTGATGCCGCGCCGCGCCAACCGGCCGTGGCCAATCTCGCGGCGCTTCGGGCCGCCGAGAAAGGCGGCCTCGCCCACGCTGTAAGGCGGGAAGTTGTAGTGGAACAGGAAGGGATCCTTGTAGCTGCCGTGCAGCGTTTCCACCAACGCCGCGTCGCGCACGGTGCCCATCGTGGTGGTGACGATGGCTTGCGTCTCGCCGCGGGTGAAGAGCGCCGAGCCATGCACCCTCGGCAACAGGCCCACTTCCACGGCGATGGGGCGCACGGCGTCTTGGGCGCGGCCGTCGATGCGCGGCTCGCCGTTCAGCACCCGCTCGCGCACGATGCGCTTCTCCAGCTTGGCGAAGGCGTCCGCCACCGTTCCTTCCGGCGTTTCCTCGCCGCTGAGCTCGGCGATGGCCTGCTCGCGCAGGGCGCCCACTTGGGTGAGCCGAGCCACTTTGTCCGTGACGCGATAGGCGTCGCCCAGCCCCGCGCCCACCGCGCTTTCCACACGCCCGGCCAAGGCTTCGTCCACAGGCGGCGGTTGCCAATCCCATTTCGGCTTGCCGGCCGCGGCGACCAGCTCGTCGATGGCGTCGATGGCCGTCTGCATCTCCTGATGCGCGTACAGCACACCGCCGAGCATCCGATCTTCGGAAAGCTCCCGCGCCTCGGATTCCACCATCAAGACGGCGCCCCGGGTGCCGGCCACCACCATGTTCAGCACCGAGTCCTTGAGGGCTTCAACGCCCGGATTCAGCACATAGGCACCGTCCAACAGGCCAACGCGGGCCGCGCCGATGGGGCCGCCGAACGGGGCGCCGGACAGCGACACCGCCGCCGAAGCGCCCAACATCGCCAAAATGTCCGGGTCCATGTCGCGTTCCACGGACATCACGGTGCAGATCACCTGCACCTCGTTCAGAAACCCCTTCGGGAAGAGCGGCCGGAGCGGCCGGTCGATCAAACGCGAGGTGAGCGTCTCCTTCTCGGTGGGGCGCCCCTCGCGGCGTGGGAAGCCGCCCGGAATCTTGCCGGCGGCGTACATCTTTTCCTCGTAGTTCACGGTGAGGGGGAAGAAGCCCTGGTCGGGCCGCGCTTCCCGCATCGCCACCGCGGTGCAGAGCACCACCGAGTCCCCCATGGACGCGAAGACGCTCCCGGTGGCCTGTTTGGCGACGCGATTGGTTTCCAACGTCACCGTGTGTTCGCCGTAGGCAAACTGCGTTCTAACTGGATTCAAACCTTTCTCCTTTGAAGTTGTTCGGACGCTCGCGCCCCTTGGCGCATGGCGTCCGGCGCCAGCCATCGGATGGCGGCTAGCGCCTCAAGCCCAAGCGTTCGATCAAGGCCGCGTAGCGGCCGTTGTCCTTGCGCTTCAGGTAATCGAGCAGCTTGCGGCGCTGGCTGACCATGCGGATGAGCCCGCGGCGCGAGTGATGATCCTTGCCATGCGCGCGGAAGTGCTGCTGCAACGAGTTGATGTTGTGCGTCAGCAGCGCCACTTGGACCTCCGGCGAGCCGGTGTCCGTGTCGCTGCGCTGATGCTCCTGGACGATCAGCTTCTTCGCCTCGACGGTGAGCGCCATCTGTCAATCTCCTCCCATGATGTGTGTCGTTGGGTCGGCGGCCTTCACTCCCCGAGGAGACGCCTCGGCGCCACCCGGCCGCACTCCAGAATCTCGCCCACGCCGAGGAAGTGGCCGCCGGCGTCCGCTGCCGGCCCATCCCCTTGCCCGGCCGGGGGCGCCTCGCAGAGCCGCACCCAGCCGGCGGTGGGCGCGTGGGGCACCAACACCGCCTGCCCCTGCCGCAAATAGTACGCGGTGTTCGCCGCCAACGTGACCACCGGCCAATCGCGCACGGCGCTCCACGGCGGCAGCAGGAGCGCATCCAAGCGCCGCTCGGCGTCGGCCGCCTCGAGGGCGTCGAAGGTGACGAGGTCCGCTTCCGCAAAGGGCCCCGCCAAGGTGCGCCGCAACGCCGTGACGTGCGCCCCGCAGCCGAGCGCATCGCCCAGCTCGGCGACGATGGAACGCACGTAGGTGCCCTTGCTGCAGTGGATGTCGAGCGTCAACGCGGCGCCGTCGAAGGCCACCAGTTCGTTGGAATGGATGGTCACCCGGCGCGGTTCGCGCTCCACTTCCACCCCGCGGCGGGCCAACTTGTAGAGGGGCTGCCCCTGATGCTTGATGGCCGAGAACATGGACGGCACCTGCTCCACCTCGCCGCGGAACGCATCGAGCGCCGCCTCCACGCGCCGTTTGGAGAGCCGCCCCACGGGGCGTTCGGCGATCACCTTCCCTTCCGCGTCGCCGCTGTCCGTGCTGATGCCGAGCCGCACTTCCGTGAGATAGCGCTTGTCCGAGTTGAGGAGGTACTGCGAGAGCTTCGTCGCGGCGCCGAAGCACAGCGGCAACACGCCGGTGGCGAGCGGATCCAAGCTGCCGGTGTGCCCCACCTTGCGGGCGTGGAACAGGCGCTTCACCGCCTGCACGGCCGCGTTCGAGGTCATCCCCGCCGGCTTGTCCAGCGCCAACACGCCGGACACGTCGCGACCCCGCGAACGCCGCGCCACGGTTCAAGCTCCCGCGCCCTGATCCGCGGCCACCGCGCGATCGATGAGCGCTTCGATGCGCGGCCCGGCCTCCACCAAGTCGTCATAGCGAAAGCGCAGGCGCGGCGTGGCGCGGAGCGCATTGCGACGGGCGATGGCGGAGCGCAGAAAGCCGGCGGCGTGGTCAAGCGCCGCCAACAGCTCGCGCCGCCGGGCGCCGTGCGCCACCGGCAGCGACCGCACATAGACGTCGGCCACGCTCAAATCGCGGCTCACCCGCACTTCCGTCACGTTGGTCATGCCAAGGCGCGGATCCCGGGCGTCCGCGAGCAGCACCCGCGCGATCTCGTCGCGGATGAGGTCGCCCAACTTGAGGTCGCGCTCACTCGCGCGCGTCTTCACCGCCATGGCCTTGCCCGAACCTCCGCTACAGCGCCCGCGCCACTTCCCGGGACTCGAACACTTCGATCTTGTCGCCCACCTTCACATCGTTGTAGTTGCGCACGCCGATGCCACATTCCAAGCCATTGCGCACTTCCGTCACGTCTTCCTTGAAGCGGCGCAGGGATTCGAGCTCGCCCTCGAAGATGACCACGTTGTCGCGCAGCACGCGGATCTTCCGGTTGCGGAACACCGCGCCCTCCAACACCATGCAACCGGCCACCTGGCCGAAGCGCGGCGAGCGGAACACGTCCCGCACTTCCGCGGCGCCGAGGATCTCCTCGCGGATTTCAGGCGCCAGCATGTCCTGCAGCACACGCTTCACGTCGTCCAGCAATTCATAGATCACGCTGTAGTAGCGCAAGTCGATCTGTTCCCGCTCGATGACGGCCTTGGCGTTGTTGTCGGCGCGGACGTTGAAACCGAAGATGGCGGCGCCGTACGTCATCGCCAAGGTGGCGTCGGATTCGGTGATGCCACCGACGCCGGAACCGAGCACGTTCACCCCCACCTCGTCGTTGCCCAAGTCCGCGCAGGCTTGCATGATGGCCTCCAGCGAACCGCGCACGTCCGCCCGCACCACCAGCTTCAAGACGCGCCGCTCGCCTTCCTTGAAGCCGGCGAACACGTTCTCGAGCCGCGCCGCCTGCTGGCGGGCGTGGCGTTGCTGCTGGCTGCGGCCGGCGCGGAACTCGGCCAACTCGCGGGCGCGTTTTTCGTCCGCGACCACGGAGAAATCGTCGCCGGCTTCCGGGGTGGCGTTCAAGCCAAGCATTTCCACCGGCACGGACGGCCCCGCCTCCGGCACCGGATCGCCCCGTTCGTTCACCAACAGCCGCACACGCCCGTAGCGCTCGCCGGCGATCACCACGTCGCCGCGGCGCAGGGTGCCGTTCTGCACGAGCAGCGTCGCCACCGGGCCGCGGCCGCGCTCCAAGCGCGATTCCACCACGATGCCGCGGCCGGCGACGTCGCGCACCGCTTTGAGTTCCAGAATCTCCGCCTGCAGCTTGATGGCCTCCAGGAGTTCGCTGACGCCGTCGCCGGTCTGCGCGGAAACCTGCACGAACTGCGTGTCGCCGCCGAGCTCCTCCGGGATCACCTCGATGGCGATGAGTTCGTTCTTGATGCGCTCCGGATCGGCGCCCTCCAAATCCATCTTGTTGATGGCGACGATGATGGGCACGGAGGCCGCTTGGGCGTGTTGCACCGCCTCGATGGTCTGCGGCATCACGCCGTCGTCGGCCGCCACCACCAGCACCACGATGTCCGTGGACGCGGCGCCGCGGGCGCGCATCGCGGTGAACGCGGCGTGGCCGGGCGTGTCGAGGAAGCTGATGTCGCCGTGTTCCGTCTCCACCCGGTAGGCGCCGATGTGCTGGGTGATGCCGCCGGCCTCGCCGGCCACCACGCGGGTTTTGCGGATGAAGTCCAAGAGCGAGGTCTTGCCGTGATCGACGTGGCCCATCACCGTCACCACCGGCGAACGCGGTTCGCCCTTGCCTTCGATCTTGAGCGACTCCTCGAGTTCGTGCTCCAGCTCGTCCTCCACGACGAGGCGCACCTTGTGCCCCATTTCCTCCACCACGAGGGTGGCGGTGTCTTGATCGAGGGCCTGGTTGATGGTGGCCATGACGCCCATGCCCATGAGCGTCTTGATGACTTCGCCGGCCTTGACGCTCATGCGCGCCGCGAGTTCGCCCACGGTGATGGCGTCGCCGAGCTCCACTTCGCGCTGAATGGTCTCCTGTGGACGCTCGAAGTCGCCGCCCCGCGTCTCCACCGAGATGCGCACCGGCGGGCGCCGACGCGGCCGATGCGTGTCGCGCTTCAGGGAGAGCTTGCTGCGCCGGCCACGCGGCCCGAAATCGCCCTTGGCGCGGTCGCGTTCCTTGGAACGATCCTTGGCGCGCTTGCCGCCGCGCTCCTGTGATTGCGCTTCGGCTTGCACTTTGGCGGCGGCGTCCGTCACCTCCTGCTGCACCACCTGCTCGGCGGCGAGCCGGGCCGCTTCCTCCTGCTCTTCCGCCTCCTTCTTGAGCTGCGCCTGGCGTTCGGCTTCCGCCTCCTCCTCGGCGCGGCGCTTGAGATCCGCCTCGGCGGCTTCACGCGCCTGCTCCTGCTCGCGCCGCCGCGCCTCCAGTTCGGCTGGAGTCGGCGCCGCCGGCGTGGGCGCCGGCTCGGCTTCCGGCTTGCCCTCGGCGGGCCGCACATAGGTGCGGCGGCGCTTGCGCTGCACCGTCACCGTGCGGCCCAAGCGCCCCTGCCCCATCTTCAGCGTGGTGTGGGAGGTGCGCTTCAGCGTGATGCGGCTCGCCGCCGCATCCGTGCCGTGGCGGCGGCGCAGGAACACGAGAATCGCCTCGCGCTGCTCGTCGCTGACCGCCTCGTCCTCGCCGCGCTGCGGCAGCCCGGCTTCCTTGATCTGCTTCAGCACGCGGTCGGTGGTGGCGCCGACTTCCTCCGCGAACTGCTTGACGGTGACTTCAGCCATGGGACTCCACGTCTTCCACGGCGTCGCCGGATTCGTCCGGGCCGTCTGCGAACCACGGCGCCCGGGCCGTCATGATGAGCTCGCCGGCACGTTCCTCGCCCAGCGCCTCGTCGATCTCCAGCAAATCGCCGACTGCCAGCTCGGCCAGATCCTCCATCGTGACCACGGAGTTGGCGGCAAGCCGATAGGCCAGTTGCCGATCCATGCCGGGCATGTTCAGGAGGTCCGCCGCCGGCTCGCCGTCGCTCAACAGCTCCTCGGAAGCGATCGCTTGGTTCAGCAGCACATCGCGCGCCCGCTTGCGCAGTTCGTCCACGATTTCGTCGTCGAAGCCGTCGATGGCGCGCAGTTCCTCGATGGGGATGTACGCCACTTCCTCGACGCTGGTGAAGCCTTCCTCCGCCAACACCGCGGCGACGTTGCCATCCACGGACAAAGACTCCATGAACTCGCGCACATAGGATTGCGCTTCCTCCTCTTGGCGCTGCGCGGCCTCCTCCGCGCTCATCACCTGCAAGGTCCAGCCGGTGAGGTTCGACGCCAAGCGCACGTTCTCGCCCTTCTGGCCGATGGCCTGCGCCAAGCTCTCCTCGGCGACGCCGAGTTCCATGGTGCGGGTGTCCTCGTCGAGCACAATGGACTGCACTTCCGCCGGTTGCATGGCGTTGATGGCGAGTTGGGCGGGGTTTTCGTGCCACGGCACGATGTCGACCCGCTCGCCGGCCAACTCGCCGGAAACGGCCTGCACCCGGGAGCCGCGCATGCCGACGCAGGCGCCCACCGGATCGATGCGGCCATCGTTGGTATAGACGGCGATCTTGGCGCGGGAGCCCGGCTCCCGGGCGGCGGCGCGAATCTCGATCACCTGTTCGGCGATCTCCGGCACCTCCACCTTGAAGAGTTCCACCAGCATCTCCGGGCTCTTGCGGGTGAGCAGCAGCTGCGGGCCGCGCACCTCCGGCGTCACCTCCATGAGCAGGGCGCGCAGCCGGTCGCCGACGCGGAACGTCTCGCGGCCGATGAGTTCACCGCGCGGCAACCGCGCCTCGGCGTTGCTGCCGAGATCCACAATCACGTCCTCCCGGGTGACGCGCTTGACGGTGCCGCCCACCAGTTCGTTGACGCGGGGCAGGTATTTCTCCAGCACTTGGGCGCGCTCCGCTTCCCGCACCCGTTGATTCAGCACTTGCCGCGCCGCCTGGGCGCCGATGCGGCCGAACTCGACGGATTCGACCGGCTCTTCGTGGAAGTCGCCCAAGGCCAGCGACGGGTCTTTTTCGCTCGCCTCCTCGGGGCTCAGTTCGGCGTCCGGGTTGTAGGTTTCCTCCTCGCCCAGCTCGCGCGCCGGATCCAGCACCTGCCAGCGGCGGAAGGTCTTGTAGTCTCCATCTTCGCGGTCGATGGTGACGCGGAACTCGGCATCTTCGCGGTATTTCTTCTTGGTCGCCATCGCCAACGCCAACTCCAAGGCATCGAAGATCACTTCCTTCGACACGCCCTTCTCGTGGGAGAGCGATTCGACGACGATGAGTATCTCTTTGCTCATGGCTTCACTCGTATTGGGGCACGACGCGGGCGCGCTGGATCTGTTCCATCGGCACCACCGACGGTTCGCCATCGACGTGCAGGATGACCTCGCCCTCGCTCGCCTCGGCCAGACGACCGACGAGATGGCGGCGGCCATCGAGCGGGAACTTCAGCCGCACATCCAACTCGGCGCCCTTGTACGGCGGGTATTGCTCCGGTTTGAAGAGCACGCGGTCCAGCCCGGGCGAGGAAACCTCCAAGGTGTAGTCCGAGCGAATCGGCTCTTCCACCTCCAAGACGCCGCTCAGCTGGGCGCTCACCCGCTCGCAATCGTCTATCGTCACGCCTGCCGGCGCGTCGATGTACACCCGCAACATCGAGCGGCGACCGGCGGGGAAGTACTCCACGCCCCAGATTTCGCAACCGAGGCCCCGCACTGTGGGGGCGAGCAACTGTTCCAGGTCTTGCTCTCTCCTTGTCATCGGCCGTTCCGCCAAACACGTCCGGCGCATACAAAAAATGGGCGTACCGCCCATTCCCATCGGCGCGCGCCGCCTCGTTCGCCGCCACCGGGCAGCACGGGCCGTCGCGCGAATGTCCGCCGGACGCCTTGCCAACCGGGCGCTCACGCGCCGGCGCGTCCACCGTTACCGAACAGGCTCCGTCGGCGCCCGCGCGAACGGGCATCCACGGAACAACCCGCTTCCCTGCATGGCGCTCACCCGGCCGCCGCAACGGCTGCCCAAGCGACGCGCCCCGCCTTTGTGGCAGCGCACGGCGACGCGCCACTCGACGAGCTTCCTTTGGTAGCGGGGGTGGGATTCGAACCCACGACCTTTGGGTTATGAGCCCAACGAGCTACCAGACTGCTCCACCCCGCACCGGTCAAGGGTGCGATTATAGCGGAGCAAACGAGTTACGCAATGCTCGCCGGCCAACCCGAATGGTCCGGGCCGCAGGGGCCGGCTTGAGTTGGTGCCGAAGAGAGGACTCGAACCTCCACGGGCTTACGCCCACTACCCCCTCAAGGTAGCGTGTCTACCAATTTCACCACTTCGGCGGCGCGTTCCCTCCGGCGCGACAGACGGTCAACCGCCAGGCGCCGCGGGGACATCTGAATCTACCGCTTCTTCGTCCGCTGTCAACTCCGGCGCTTCGGCGTCGGCGGCCGGCGCCTCCACCGGCGGCGGCACGAAGGGCAACCCGGCGCCGCGCATCCCGGCGGCGCGTTCGTTGGCCGCATAGGCCAAGCCGAAGGTGATGACGAAGAAGCCGATGGCGAGCCAGGTCGTCAACTTCATCAGGAACGACGCGCCCGTGGCGCCGAACACGGTGTTCGCCCCGCCGGAGCCGAACGCCGCGCCGATGTCCGCGCCCTTGCCCTGCTGCAGGAGGATGAGCGCGGCCAGCGCGATGGCGTCCGCCACCAGCAGGATCAAGAGAACCGTCTCGAGCGTCTGCATTACCCGTTGCCCTCGGCGGCGGCCGCAATGATGGCGTTGAACTGTGTCGGGTCGAGGGAGGCGCCGCCCACCAAGGCGCCGTCAATGTCCGGCTCGGCGAACAGCGCCGCGGCGTTGTCGGCATTGACGCTGCCGCCATATACGATACGCACCTGCCCGTCTCCCAAGGCTTCCCGAATGAATGAGTGCATGGCCTGTGCCTGCCCCGGCGCGGCGGTCTCCCCGGTGCCGATGGCCCACACCGGCTCATAGGCGATCACATCGTCCGGGGCCGGCGCGGCGCCCGCGAACACGGCGTCAAGCTGCGCCCGCACCACGTCATTTTCCTCGCCGGCGCGCCGTTCGTCCAACGTTTCGCCCACACAGAGGATGGGGGCGAGGCCGGCGCGCCGCGCCGCGTGGAACTTCGCCGCCACCACGGCGTTCGTTTCCAAACAATCGCGGCGACGCTCCGAGTGGCCGACCAAGGCATGGGTGGCGCCGAGCTCCGCGGCCATCTCGGCGGCCAGTTCCCCGGTGTGGGCCCCGGCCGCGGCGGCGTGGATGTTCTGCACGCCGAGGTCGATTTCCAAGGCGCGTTCGCCCAGCGCCGCCAAGTACGCCGCCGGCGGCAACAGCAGCGTCTGCACCGCCGGGGCCGGGCGCAACGCCGCGGCGAAGCGGTCGATGAGCGCCAAGCTGCCGTGCATCTTCCAATTGCCCGCGACCAAGGGCCGGCGGCCGCCAGTCATCCTTGCGCCGAGGCCCGCACGGCTTCGGCCAACGCCTTGGCATGGCCGGCGATCTGGTCTAGGTCTTCCCCTTCCACCATCACCCGCACCACCGGCTCGGTGCCCGAAGGCCGCAACAACACCCGGCCGCGCCCATTGAGCTGCGCTTCGACGTCGCTTTGCGCCTTCGCCACCGTGCCGCATTGGACGGCCTGCTGCGGATTGACCGCCTCCACGTTGACGATGGACTGCGGCGAGCGCGCGAAGGCGGTGCGCAACTCCGCCAGCGGCTTGCCCGTCTCGACGAGGGCCACCAACACTTGCAGCGCCGCCACGATGCCGTCGCCGGTGGTGGTGAGGCGTGAACAGACGATGTGGCCGGAGGGTTCGCCACCCAACGACCAATTGCGGGCGCGCATGGCCTCCAAGACGTGGCGGTCGCCCATGTCGGCGCGGGAGAACGGCACGTCGATGGCCTTGAGCGCCCGTTCCAAGCCCACGTTGCTCATGCTGGTGCCAACCACGCCGCCGTTCAAGCGGCCGGTGCGGGCGCCGTGGCTGGCGATGACGTAGAGCAGCTCGTCGCCATCAACGATGGCGCCGTTCTCGTCCGCCATGATTACCCGGTCGCCATCGCCATCAAGGGCGATGCCGAGGTCCGCGCCCTGCGCCACCACTTCCTCGGCCATCGTCTCCGGGCAGGTGGAGCCACAGCCGGCGTTGATGTTCATGCCATCCGGCTCGGCGCCGATGACGCTCACTTCGGCACCAAGCTCGGAGAACACGCCCGGCGCCACCCGATAGGCCGCGCCATGGGCGCAATCGACCACGATCTTCAAGCCGCGCAAGCGGAACCGGCGCTCGACCGTGCCCTTGCAGAACTCGATGTAGCGCCCCCGCGCATCGTCCAGGCGCTGCACTTTGCCGAGTTTGTTCGACGGCACGGTCTTCATGCCCTTGGCGAGCTGCGCCTCAATGGCGCGTTCCTGTTCGTCGCGGAGCTTGGCGCCTTCCGCATCGAAGAACTTGACGCCGTTGTAGTCGTATGCGTTGTGCGACGCGCTGATGACCACGCCGACGTCCGCCCGGAAGGCGCGTGTGAGGTAGGCCACCGCCGGCGTCGGGATGGGCGTCAGCAACCCCACATTGACGCCGGCGGACACGAAACCGGCTTCGAGCACGGATTCCAGCATGTAGCCGGAGAGCCGCGTGTCCTTGCCGATGAGCGCCAAGCGCGAGCGGCCGTTGGCCAAGGTCTTGCCGACGGCCCAGCCGAGCCGCAGGCAGAACTCCGCGGTGATGGGTTCCTCGCCGACGCGGCCGCGAATGCCGTCGGTGCCGAAGTGCTTGCGCTCGTCCAATCGCTAGGTCTCTTGCGCCGGGTCGCCGACTGGGCCGGGCGGCGTTTCGTCCTCGCCGTCCGCCGGCGCCGCGGTGGCGTCATCACGCGGACGGGTCGCCACCGGGTCGATGCGGGGGGCGCGTGGCTTGGCGCCGGCCATGATGTCGTCGATCTGATCCGGCGTGAGCGTCTCGTATTCCATGAGGGCGTCCGCCATGGTGTGCAGCTTCGCCTCGTGTTCTTGGAGGATGCGCCGCGCCTGCCCGTAACATTCGTCGATGATGCGGCGCACTTCCTCGTCGATGGCCTTGGCAGTGGCGCCGGAGATGGCCTTCGGCTTCATGCCAGCCGACATGCCGAGGAACACCTCGCCGTCGTCCTCGTCGTACATGATGGGGCCGAGCTCGCCGGAAAAGCCCCATTTCGTGACCATGTTGCGGGCCAGCTGGGTGGCGCGCTCGATGTCGTTGGCGGCGCCGGTGGTCACGCCGTCCGCGCCGTTGATCATCTCCTCCGCGACGCGCCCGCCGAACAGGCTCGTCACTTGGCTCAGCACCCCGCGGCGGCTGACGCTGTAGCGATCTTCCTCCGGCAGGAACATCGTCACCCCCAAGGCGCGGCCGCGGGGCACGATGGTGACTTTGTAGAGGGCGTCATGCTCCGGCAGCGAACGGCCGACGATGGCGTGGCCGGCCTCGTGATAGGCGGTGTTGCGCTTCTCCTTGTCCGACATGACCATGGTCTTGCGCTCGGCGCCCATCATCACCTTGTCCTTGGCCTGCTCGAACTCGGCCATGGTCACTTTGCCCTTGCCGCCGCGAGCCGCGAACAGCGCCGCCTCGTTGACGATGTTCTCCAAATCCGCCCCGGAGAAGCCGGGCGTGCCGCGGGCGATGATGGCCGGCTGCACGTCGTCCGACAGCGGCACGCGGCGCATGTGAACCTTGAGGATCTGCTCGCGGCCGCGAATGTCCGGCAGCGGCACCACCACCTGCCGGTCGAAGCGGCCGGGGCGCAGCAGCGCCTTGTCCAGCACGTCCGGGCGGTTGGTGGAGGCGATGACGATGATGCCGTCGTTGGCCTCGAAGCCGTCCATCTCCACCAAGAGCTGATTGAGCGTCTGCTCGCGCTCGTCGTGGCCGCCGCCCAAGCCGGCGCCCCGATGGCGGCCCACGGCGTCGATCTCGTCGATGAAGATGATGCACGGCGCCTGCTTCTTCGCCTGCTCGAACATGTCGCGCACACGGGAAGCGCCGACGCCGACGAACATCTCCACGAAATCGGAGCCGGAGATGGAGAAGAACGGCGTCTTCGCCTCGCCGGCGATGGCGCGGGCGAGCAACGTCTTGCCGGTGCCGGGCGAGCCGACCATCAACACGCCGCGCGGTATGCGGCCTCCCAAGCGTTGGAACTTGGAGGGGTCGCGCAGGAACTCCACCAGCTCCCACATGTCCTCCTTGGCCTCGTCCACGCCGGCGACGTCCGCGAAGGTGGTTTTGATCTGATCTTCGGAGAG
Source organism: Candidatus Azotimanducaceae bacterium (assembly GCA_965200505.1). Lineage (GTDB taxonomy): Bacteria > Pseudomonadota > Gammaproteobacteria > Pseudomonadales > Azotimanducaceae > VXNE01. Next base: position 98,619 of record OZ241343.1, read on the forward strand.
CAGCCGCGCCTTGCTCTTGGCGAACGCCATCGGCCCGCCCCGCCCGGCGCCGCCCTGCATCTGGCGCATGAACAGCATGAAGACGGCGATGATGATGAGGATGGGGAAGCTGGCGACGAGCAACTGCCACCAGATGCTCGGCTCGTCTTCCTCTTTGCCGGTGATCTCGACGCGATGGTTGTAGAGGTCGTCGGCGAGCTTGGGGTCCGCCATCGGCGGGCGCACCACCATGAACTCGTCGCCGTTCTTGCGCGCCCCGAAGATGCGGGTGTTCTCCATGACCACCGCGTCCACGCGATCGGCCCGCACGTCTTGGAGGAACTCGGAGTAGCTGATCTCCTGCGGGTCTTTCTTGACGTTGAAGTTCTGGAAGACGGTGAGCAGCACGGCCGCGACGATCAGCCAAAGCAGCAGGTTCTTTCCCATGTCGTTCAAGAGCTCACCACGTAAGCGCGCACCGCAAGGGTTGTCCACCCCGCCGCCCGCGCCCCACTACGGTGCGCCGGCCAGCGCGGATTGGTCATTTTACTCCAAGCGAGGCGACGGCGTATGCCTCGCGGGACGCCGCCCGTGAGGCCGGCGGTTTGGCCATGGCGACGTGGGTGAACCGTTCCCGCAGATCGCGCAACACGGCATCGAAGCCGGCGCCGTGAAAGAGCTTCACCACAAACCGGCCCCGGGGGCGCAGGAAGCGCAGCGCCAAATCGGTGGCGCACTCCGCGAGCGCCTGGGCCCGCGCTTGATCGACGGTGCGGTTGCCGCTCAAGTTGGGCGCCATGTCGGAGACCACCAAGTCCGCCCCGTCATCGAGGGCCGCCGCGATGCGCCCCTGCACGGCGTCGTCCTGGACATCGCCTTCAATGAAGCAGACCCCCGCCGGCAACGTCTGCAAGGGGGCGAGGTCGCAGGCCACCACGCGCCGGCAGCGCGGCGCCAAGTAGGCCGTCCAGCCGCCGGGCGCGGCGCCGAGCTCCAGCACCGAGCGCGACGGCGCGGTGAGCCGAAAGCGGGCGTCCAGCTGCGCCAGCTTGAAGTGGGCGCGGGAGACGGCGCGGCCCACGAACGGATCCCGGCGTTGCCGGGCGAGCCATGCCGCACTCGATTTCGAGCGTTTGGCCATCCTCGCAACGGCCTCGGTTGGGGCCGCGCACCGCTACAGGTGTTCCACCCGGTCGATGATGTAGCCGCGTTCGCCGTTGGGCGTCGCCACCGACACCTCATCCCCTTCCGCCTTGCCGATGAGGGCGCGGGCGATGGGCGACATGATGGAGAGCTTGTTGCGGGCGACGTCGGATTCGTCCTCGCCGACGATCTGGTAGCGCAGCGTGCCTTCGGAGTCGCAGTCTGAAAGCGTGACGGTGGCGCCGAAGACGACCTTGCCGGTGGGTTTGAGCGTGGTCACGTCGATCACCCGCGCATCGGCCAGCCGCCCTTCGATGTGGCGGATGCGCGCCTCGACGAAGCCTTGCTTCTCCTTGGCGGCGTGGTACTCGGCGTTCTCCCGCAAGTCGCCATGCCCACGCGCCTCGGCGATCTCGCGCACGACGGCCGGCCGCGCCACGTTCTTGAGTTCGGCCAGCTCTTCCCGCAAGGCCCGTTCGCCGGCCACGGTCATCGGTGTACTCATGCCGTCACGCCATCCTCGATCGCGCCATGCAGGTCTTGCAGCCTCCGCACCCGCTCCACCGGGCCATGGCTCATGGCGATGCAGAACGCCTCGCCACCCGCCATCGTGGTTGTGTAGCACACCTTGCGCTGCAACGCGAGCCGGCGGATGACCGCCGAATCCGCGATGGCGCGCCGCCCTTCCGTGGTGTTGACGATGAGGTCGATCTTCTCGTTCTGCAGCACGTCCGTGACGTCTGGCCGCCCCTCGTTCACCTTCTTCACCACCCGCGCCGCCACGCCGGCCGCCAAGAGCGCCCGCGCCGTGCCGTCGGTGGCGATGAGCTCGAAGCCCAACGCCTTGAGGCGCCGCCCCACTTCGCCGACCAGCGGCCGATCGGCCGCCTTCACGCTCACAAACGCCTTGCCACCCTTCGGCAGCGCCTCGCCGGCCGCGAGGGACGCCTTGGCGAACGCCTCCGCGAACGTCTCGCCCACGCCCATCACCTCGCCGGTGGACTTCATCTCCGGCCCCAGAATCGGATCCACCCCCGGGAACTTGACGAAGGGAAACACCGATTCCTTCACGCTGACGCAGCGGGGCGTCACCTCCGCGGTGAAGCCCTGCTCGGCCAGCGACGTGCCAGCCATGCAGCGGGCGGCGATCTTCGCCAGCGACACGCCGATGCATTTGGAGACGAACGGCACGGTGCGCGACGCGCGCGGATTCACTTCCAGCACATACACCTCGTCGTCCTGCACGGCGAGCTGGACGTTCATCAGCCCGACGACGCCGAGCTCCAAGGCGATGGCGCACACTTGGCGGCGAATCTCGTCCTGCACCGGCGTGGCGAGCCGGTACGGCGGCAGCGAGCAGGCGGAATCCCCGGAATGAACCCCGGCCTGCTCGATGTGCTGCATGATGGCGCCGATGACCACGCGCTCGCCGTCGCTCACCGCGTCCACATCCACTTCGACGGCCTGTTCGAGGAAGCGATCCAGCAGCACCGGCGCGGAATGGGAGACGGCGAAGGCGCTGCCCAGGTAGCGGCGCAGCTCGGATTCGGAATAGACGATTTCCATGGCGCGCCCGCCCAGGACGTATGAGGGCCGCAAGACCAGCGGGAAACCGATCTGGCCGGCGGCCGCCAAGCCTTCCTCCAAGCTGGTCACGGTGCGGTTGGAGGGCTGGCGCAGCCCGGCCGCCTCGACCACCGCCTGAAACCGTTCGCGGTCCTCCGCGCGGTCGATGGCGTCCGCGCTGGTGCCGATGATGGGCACGCCGGCGGCGTTGAGCTGATCCACCAGCTTCAAGGGCGTCTGGCCGCCGAACTGCACGATCACCCCCTTCGGCCGCTCCAAGGCGACGATGGCGAGGACGTCCTCCAAGGTCACGGGCTCGAAGTAAAGCCGGTCTGAGGTGTCGTAATCCGTGGAGACTGTCTCCGGGTTGCAGTTCACCATGATGGTCTCGAAGCCGTCCTCGCGCATGGCGAGGGCCGCGTGGACACAGCAGTAATCGAACTCGATGCCTTGGCCGATGCGGTTCGGGCCGCCGCCCAACACCATGATCTTGGCGGCATCGGTGGGCGCGGCCTCACATTCCTCCTCGTAGGTGGAGTACAGGTAGGCCGTGCCGGCCGGGAACTCCGCGGCGCAGGTGTCCACCCGCTTGAAGGCCGGCTTCACGCCGAGGGCCAGGCGCCGCTCGCGCACTTCCGCCTCCGGGCAGCCGGCGAGCTCCGCCAGGCGCTCGTCCGAGAAGCCGTCCCGCTTCAAGCGCCAGAGCGTGGGGGCGTCCAGCGCTGCGAGGCCCGTCACGGTGGCTTCGGTGGCCACCAAGCTCTGGATTTGGACGAGAAACCACGGATCGATGTGCGACGCGGCATGTACGTCCGCCACCGTCATGCCGGCGCGAAAGGCGTCCGCGACGAAGAAGATGCGGTCGGCGCCCGGCTGCGACAACTCGTGGGCAAGGCGACGCTGCCGCGCTTCCGGCTCGTCTTCGTCCAGCAGCGGATTCAGGCCGTTCTTGCCAGTCTCCAATCCACGCAGCGCCTTCTGCAGGGATTCCTTGAACGTGCGGCCGATGGCCATCACCTCGCCCACGGACTTCATCTGCGTGGTGAGGCGATCCGAGACGTTGGCGAACTTCTCGAACGTGAAACGCGGCACCTTGGTGACCACATAGTCGATGGCCGGCTCGAACGACGCCGGGGTGACGCCGGTGATGTCGTTGGTCAGCTCATCCAGCGTGTACCCCACCGCCAGCTTCGCCGCGACCTTGGCGATGGGGAAGCCGGTGGCCTTGGACGCCAACGCCGAGGAGCGCGACACGCGCGGATTCATCTCAATGACGACCATGCGGCCGCTTTCAGGATCGACGGCGAACTGCACGTTGGAGCCGCCGGTTTCGACGCCGATCTCCCGCAGCACGGCGATGGAGGCGTTGCGCAGGCGCTGATATTCCTTGTCCGTGAGCGTTTGCGCCGGCGCCACGGTGATGGAGTCGCCAGTGTGGACGCCCATGGGATCCACGTTCTCGATGGAGCAGACGATGATGCAGTTGTCGCGCCGGTCGCGCACCACCTCCATCTCGAACTCCTTCCAGCCCAGCAGGGATTCGTCGATGAGCAGTTCGCTGGTGGGCGAAAGGTCGAGCCCGCGCCGGCAGATGGCCACGAACTCTTCGCGGTTGTAGGCGACGCCGCCGCCGCTGCCGCCCAAAGTGAACGAGGGCCGGATGATGCAGGGAAAGCCGAGCCGCCCCTGCACCTGCAGCGCCTCCTCCAAGCTGTGGGCGATGGCCGAGCGCGGCGTCTCCAAGCCGATGCGCGTCATGGCCTCGATGAAGCGTTCGCGATCCTCGGCCTTGTCGATGGCGTCTTGGCTGGCGCCGATGAGCTCGACGCCTTGTGCCTGCAACACCCCTTCACGCACCAAATCCAAGGCGCAGTTGAGGGCCGTCTGGCCACCCATGGTGGGCAACAGCGCATCCGGGCGCTCGGCCTCGATGATGCGCGCCACGGTGCGCCATTCCACCGGCTCGATGTAGGTGGAGTGCGCCAAGGCGGGGTCCGTCATGATGGTGGCCGGGTTCGAGTTCACCAGCACCACCCGGTAGCCCTCGTCCGCCAACGCCTTGCAGGCTTGGGCACCGGAGTAATCGAACTCGCAGGCTTGGCCGATGACGATGGGGCCGGCGCCCAGAATGAGGATGGTCTCGAGATCGTTGCGCTTGGCCATCGGCGTCAAACGCTGGGCGCTTGGCTCGCCATACGCGGCGTGGCGGTGGCGCGGCGTTCTGCCATCGAGGCCACGAACGCATCGAAGAGATACGCGCAATCCTGCGGGCCCGGGCTCGCTTCCGGATGGCCTTGGAAGCCGAAGGCTGGTTGATCCGTCCGGCGGGCGCCCTGCAGGGAGCCATCGAACAAAGACACATGGGTGGCGACGTAGTTGCTCGGCAGGCTGCCGGCATCGACGGCGAAGCCGTGGTTCTGGCTGGTGATGATGACTTGGCCGGTCGCCACGTCCCGCACCGGGTGATTCGCGCCGTGGTGGCCATGCGGCATCTTCACGGTGCGGGCACCGCTCGCCAGCGCCAGCAGCTGGTGGCCGAGGCAGATGCCGAACGTCGGCACCCCAGCGGCGACGATCTCCCGGATGGCCGCGATGGCGTAATCGCAAGGGTCTGGATCGCCCGGGCCGTTGGAGAGGAAGACGCCATCCGGCTTGAGGGCCAGCGCCTCCTTGGCCGGGGTTTGCGCCGGCAGCACCGTGACGGCGCAGCCACGATCCGCCAACAGGCGCAGGATGTTGCGCTTCACACCGTAGTCGTAGGCGACAACGTGGTGTTGGGCGGGAACGGCGGGCCGGTAGCCGCCCACTGCCTGCCAAGAACCCTCGCGCCATGCCTGCCGCGCGGTGCAAGTGACCACGCGGGCCAAATCCATGCCGGCGAGGCCGGGGAAAGCACTGGCCCGGCGCACGGCGTCGTCCGCGTCGGGGGCGGCACCGGCGATGACGCACCCCGCCAGCGCCCCCTTCTCACGGATGCGGCGGGTGAGCGCACGGGTGTCCACATCCGTTATCGCCACAACTTCGCGCTGGCGCAGGAACTCCGGCAACGAGGCCGTGGCGCGCCAACTGCTGACGGTGAGGGGCAAATCGCGGATCACCAATGCCTCGGCCCACACCGCGTCGGACTCCACATCCTCTGGATTGGCACCCGTGTTGCCGATGTGGGGATAGGTGAGGGTGACGATCTGGCGCGCGTAGGACGGATCGGTGAGGATTTCCTGATAGCCCGTCATCGCGGTGTTGAAGACCACCTCGCCAACGGCAACCCCCTCTGCCCCGATGGATTCGCCACGGAACACGGTGCCATCCTCAAGCGCCAGAATGGCGGCCAAGCCGTCCTCCCCCGCAAAGACGCAAAGAAAAGCCGTCGCGCAGAAGCGCGACGGCTAGAAGGTGATTCTATGGAATGGCGAGGCTAACGGGCAAGGGCTGGGGGCGGATTCGGCGTATGTGGACAGGACTGGCTCCGGGGGCCACATGCAGGCGCAGGGCCGTCGCCTTGCGGTTAAGCGCTGCCTTGGAACCGCTCCCGCGATCGCCACAGCGCCACCGCCGGGACCACGACCAAAGCGCCGGCAATGGTGCCGCCCACGATGCCGATGCGGCTCTCCGCGGCGTAGAGCACACTCCAAATGATCGTGCCGATGGCCACTTGGGCGACGTAGAGGGACGCCCACGGCCACATCCACGGGCGCATCTTCCAGAAGCCGTAGGCGCCGGCGCCGTAGATGGCCCAATGCAACGGCGTGGTGGCCTTGGCCGCCCAGCCGTGCAACATCAGGCCGAACCACACTTCCGCGTCTTCGGCCACCGGCTTGATGAAGAGGTCGAACGGCGTGTAGATGAAGGTTTGGTAGATGCAGAAGCCAAACAACAGGTTCATCCACCACGGGCGGCGGCGCCATTCGGCGGCGATTCGCGCACCGAGCGGCGTGGGTGAGTCGATTTCGCTCATGTTCCTTTTCTCTCCTTCAGTTTGCAGAGGCTCACGCCCCGAGCACGTCCGCCATGCCGAACAAGCCGGGCTGCCGGCCGGCGACGAAGCGGGCTGCCCGCAATGCGCCCATGCCGAAGTTCCTGCGGCTGTGGGCGCGGTGGGTGATCTCGATGCGCTCCCCGGCGCTCGCGAACGTCACCGTGTGTTCGCCCACGATGTCGCCGCCGCGCAGGGCGTGAAAGCCGATTTGGCGCGGGTCGCGCTCGCCGGTGACGCCGGAACGGCCGTACACCGCGTCCGTCGCCAAGTTCCGACCCAACGCGGCGGCCAACACCTCGCCGATGCGCACCGCGGTGCCGGACGGGGCATCGATCTTGTGGCGGTGGTGGGCCTCGAACACCTCCACGTCCGCATCGTCCCCGAACGCCCGGGCGGCCGCCTCAATGAGCTGAAGGGCCACCTGCACGCCCACGCTCATGTTCGGCGCCATGACGATGGGGATGTCCCGCGCCGCCGCCTGCACTTGGGCGATGCCATGCGCGTCCATACCCGTTGTGCCGATGACCATGCCCTTGCCATGCGCCGCGCAGGGTTCGAGGGCATCCAAGGTGGCGGCCGGGACGCTGAAATCGATGAGCACGTCAAAGGCGTCGATGGCCGCCGCGATGTGGGGCTGCACGGGCACATCACCGACGGATGAGCCGATGGCCGGCGAATCGGGATGCTCGAAGGCCGCCGTCAACGTGAGGTCGGGCGTTTCGTCCAAAAGCTCCGCGATGGTCTTGCCCATGCGGCCGGCGGCGCCAGTGATGGCGATTCGGGTCATTCCTTGCCTCCAGGCAATCGACGCGCTCCGCACGGTGCGCCGTTAGGCACCCAAGACGCTTGCCTCAGCCGGCCAGCCCCTCGAAGAACTCCTTCACGGACTTGAACCAAGACGCCCCCTTCGGGCTGTGCTTGTCGTTGCCATCCAGCGCGTCGCCGAAATCCCGCAACTTCGCCTTCTGGGCGTCCGTCAAGCGCACCGGCGTTTCCACCACCACGCGGCACAGGAGATCGCCCACGCCACCGCGCCGCGCCGAGGGGGCGCCCTTGTTGCGCAGCCGGAACAGCTTGTTGGTCTGCGTCTCGGGCGGAATCGAGAGCTTCACGCGGCCATTCAAGGTGGGCACTTCGATTTCGCCGCCCAACGCCGCCGCCACGAACGAGATGGGCACATCGCAGAAGAGGTTCATGCCGTCGCGCTCGAAGATGGGGTGTTCACGCACGGCGATTTGCACATACAGATCTCCCGGCGGGCCGCCATTGAAGCCGGCTTCCCCTTCTCCTGAGAGGCGGATGCGGTCGCCATCGTCCACGCCGGCCGGCACACGCACGGACAGCGTCTTGCGGCGTTCCACGCGGCCGGCGCCGCCGCACTGCCGGCACGGGTCGGCGATGACCTTGCCGGCACCGCGGCAGCGGCGGCACGTCTGCTGCAAAGAGAAGAAGCCTTGGGAGACGCGCACTTGGCCGGCGCCGCGGCACTCCGGGCAGATGGTCGGGCTGGTGCCGGGCTTGGCACCGCTGCCGTCACATTCGCCACAGGCGTCCAACGACGGGATGCGGATTTCCACCGTGTCGCCGCCCACGGCTTGCTCCAAATCCAGCTCCAAGTTGTAACGCAGGTCCGCGCCGCGCTGCACCGAGCGGCGCCCGCGTCCGCCGGTGGCGCCACCGAAGATGTCGCCGAACACATCGCCGAAGATGTCGCTGAAGGCCGCGCCGTTGAAGCCACCGGCACCAGCGCCGGCGCTGGGATCCACCCCGGCGTGGCCGAACCGGTCATAGGCTTGGCGCTTCTCCGCGTCGCTCAGCACCTCGTAGGCTTCGGATGCCTCCTTGAACTTCGCCTCCGCGGCATCGTCGCCGGCGTTGCGATCCGGGTGGTGCTTCATGGCCAGGCGCCGATACGCCTTCTTCACGGCGTCCGCGGAAGCGCCGCGGTCCAAGCCGAGCACTTCGTAATAGTCACGTTTGGCCATGGTCTCCACCATGCGTCAGCACACCCGATTATGCGCCTTTGCCGCCCTTGTCGGCAGCGTCGTCCTTCACTTCCTCGAACTCGGCGTCCACGGCGTCATCCCGCGGGGCGTCGCCGGCCTCGCCGCCGCCATCGCCCGCGGCGGCGTCCGCGTACATCTTCTGCGCCACCGCCGCGGTGGCCGCGGTGAGCGTCTCGATGCCCGCCTCGATGCCCGCCTTGTCGTCGCCCTTGATGGCTTCCTCAAGGGCCTTCGCGGCGGATTCGATCTGCTCCTTCTCCGCGTCCGTGGCCTTGTCGCCGGCTTCCGCCACCGTCTTGCGCGCGCCATGCACTAGGCCGTCCGCCTGATTGCGCAGCCCCACCAACTCGGCGAACTTCTCGTCTTCCTCGGAGTGCGCTTCCGCATCCCGCACCATCGCCTGGACTTCGTCCTCGGAAAGCCCGCTCGACGCCTTGATGACGATGGACTGCTCCTTGCCGGTGGCCTTGTCCTTGGCGGACACGTTCAGGATGCCGTTGGCGTCGATGTCGAAACTCACCTCCACCTGCGGAATGCCGCGCGGCGCCGGCGGGATGTCCGTCAAGTCGAAGCGGCCCAAGGACTTGTTCTGCGCCGCTTGTTTGCGCTCGCCCTGCAGCACATGGATGGTCACCGCGGTTTGGTTGTCGTCGGCGGTGGAGAACACCTGCTGCTTCTTGGTGGGAATGGTGGTGTTCTTCTCGATGAGGGCGCTCATCACGCCACCCAGGGTTTCGATGCCGAGCGACAGGGGCGTGACGTCGAGCAGCAACACGTCCTTCACGTCGCCGGACAGCACCGCGGCTTGGATGGCCGCCCCCATCGCCACCGCCTCGTCTGGGTTCACGTCGCGCCGCGCTTCGCGGCCGAAGAAATCCTGCGCCTTCTGTTGCACCAGCGGCATGCGCGTCTGCCCGCCGACCAAGATGACGTCGTCGATGTCCGAGACGTTGAGGCGCGCGTCCTCAATGGCGGTGCGGCACGGGCCGATGGTGCGTTCAACGAGTTCTTCCACCAAGCCCTCGAGCTTGGCGCGGGTGAGCTTGACGACGAGGTGCTTCGGCCCGGTTTGGTCCGCCGTGATGTACGGCAGGTTCACTTCCGTCTGTTGGCTGGACGAGAGCTCGATCTTCGCCTTCTCGGCTGCCTCCTTCAGGCGCTGCAGGGCGAGGGGATCGTTGTGCAGGTCGATGCCTTGCTCGCGCTTGAACTCATCGGCCAAGTGGTCGATGACGCGCAAGTCGAAATCTTCCCCGCCCAAGAACGTGTCGCCGTTGGTCGATAGCACCTCGAACTGGTGCTCGCCATCCACTTCCGCGATCTCGATGATGGAGATGTCGAAGGTGCCGCCGCCCAAGTCGTACACGGCGATCTTCGCGTCGCCGCGGCGCTTGTCCATGCCGTAGGCGAGGGCCGCGGCGGTGGGCTCGTTGATGATGCGCTTCACGTCCAGCCCGGCGATGCGCCCGGCATCCTTGGTGGCTTGGCGCTGCGAATCGTTGAAGTAGGCCGGCACGGTGATGACGGCGTCCGTCACCGTCTCGCCGAGATAGTCCTCGGCTGTGCGCTTCATCTTCTTCAGCACCTCCGCGGAGATTTGCGGCGGCGCCAGGTCGTCGCCCTTGGCTCGGATCCAGGCGTCGCCGTTGGCGGCCTTGACGATCTTGTAGGGCACCATGCCCATGTCGCGCTGCACCACGTCGTCGCCGAAGCTGCGCCCGATGAGGCGCTTCACGGCGAACAGCGTGTTGTCTGGATTGGTGACGGCTTGGCGTTTGGCGCTCTGGCCCACCAAGGTTTCGCCTTCATCGGTGTAGGCGACGATGGACGGCGTGGTGCGGTCGCCCTCCGAGTTCTCGATGACCTTCGGGTCCTTGCCTTCCAAGGCCGCCACGCACGAATTGGTCGTGCCAAGGTCTATGCCGATGATCTTTGCCATGTCGAACCGTCTCCTGCTGAACGGGCGCTGAGCACCCGGTTGATCGCCAAGGGTGTATATTGGCGCCAAACGGCGGGTTTCAACCCTTGGCGGGGGGCGGGTCCTCGGCGTCCTTCACGGTGGGCGCCTTGGCGACGATCACCATCGCCGCGCGCACGACGCGCTCGTTCAGCACATAGCCCTTCTGCACCACCTGCGTGACCGAGCCGGGTTCGGCCTTCGGGTTCTCCACCATGCTGATGGCTTCGTGGAAGCGCGGGTCGAACGGCGCCCCCAACGGATCGACGACGTTGACGCCGGCCTTCTCCAAGGCGCCGGTGAGCAGTTTGAGGGATAGCTCGACGCCCTCGGCGGCCGTGGTTTCCGACGCGGCCCGGGCGGCCTCCACGGCGCGCTCGAAGCTGTCGATGGCGGGGAGCAGGTCAGCCGCCAAGCGCTCGACGGCGAACTTGCGGGCGTTCTCCATCTCCCGCGCTGTGCGTCGGCGGGTGTTGTCTGCCTCCGCTTGCGCCCGCAGGGCTTGATCGCGGGCGGTTTCGAGCGCCGCCTCAGCCGCCGCAAGCGCTTCCCGCAGCGCCGCCGAATCCTCCGCGCGGTCGGGCGCTTGGACGTCCGCCGGCGCCTCCGCGTCCTCACCGGCCTCGCCCTCCAACGATGCGGCTTCCTCCCGCACAGCGGGTGCTTCTGCCTTGCCATCATTTTCTTGCGCGGCGGCCCCGCACCCGCCAGCGCCTGATTTCCGCGGCACCGCACCCCCCGTTTCGTCGGACGCTTCGTCAACCATCACAACGCTTCCCATCCATGCCCCGGATGGCGCCCAATATGGGTGTCAAGTGCCGCAATTCAAGCCCGACCCATGCTCATCGCGGCGCCCAGCAGGCGCGCGGTGACATCGACCATCGGAATCACGCGCTGATAGGCCATCCGGGTCGGCCCCACCACGCCCAAGGCACCGGCCACTTCGCTGTTCACCGCATACGGCGCCGTCACCACGGCGCAGGAGTCGAACATCCGATAGCCGGATTCCTCGCCGATGAACACCTGAATGCCGTCGGATTCCAAGCAGCGGTCCAGCAGATGCACGATGGCGCCTTTGCGGGCGAACTCGTCGAAGAGCTCGCGCATGGCGGCCGGGTCCGGCAGCACGTCGGCGAGGTTCGGGGCGCCGCTCACCACATAGCGCTCCGGTTCCGCGTCGTCCGCGGCGAACGCCTTGCGGGCGACATCCAGCGCGGTCTGCATCAGCTGGTCGAGCCGTTCCTTGTCCGCCTCCATGTCCTCCACCAGCTGGCCGCGAATCTCCGCCAACGGCTTGCCCGAATAGCGCTCGTTCAAGAAGTTCGCGGCTTGGTTGAGCTCGGCCTCGGAGTAATCGCGGTCGGTGTGGATGACGCGGTTCTGCACTTCGCGTTCGTTGACGACCAAGATGGCCAACGCCCGGTTTCCGGACAGGCGCAGAAACTCCACTTGGCGCAACGCCACCCGTTCCGGCTTCGGCAGACTGACGACGCCGGCCATCTTGGTGATGTGGGAGAGCAGGCGCGACGCCGCGGCGGCGAGTTCCTCCGGTGCCCGGTCTGGATGCAGCGCCGCGCGCAGGCGCTGCAAGTTCTTGCCATCGAGCGGGCGCACGGAGACGAAGCTGTCCACGAAGAAGCGCAGCCCGCGATTGGTGGGCACTTTGCCGGCCGAGGTGTGCGGCGACCGGACGAGGCCGCGCAGTTCCAGCTCCGCCATCACGTTCCGCACCGTCGCCGAGCTCACCTCGACATGGGACGCGAGGGTCTTCGACGGCACTGGCGCACCATCCTCCAAGTACTGCTCCACGAGCATCTTGAAGAGCGTGTGGGCGCGTTCTTCGCTGCGGTCTTCGCCGCCGCGACGGCCCGCCTCGCGTTTGCCGGACGTTGCCATGGGCCTGCAAAGGTGTTGTCCGCAGCTAATCTAGCAGGCTCGCGCACCAACGGACAATTGCTTTGCCGCGGGCAAGGGATGGGACGTTGGGAATCGCGGAAGTGCTACCCTTTCGCCATGAGCGACAGGCAGTTGGCAAAACTCCACTCTGAACGGGAGCCGCCTCCTTACTTCGCGGGGCGGGCCAAGGAACTTGCTGCGCTTGGCAAGCGCCTCGACTCTCTCTGCGAAACGGGCAACCCGAGAGGCGGCATGGCGCTCATCATCGGCGTACCCGGTGTCGGCAAGACGCAGCTCGGCCAGAAGTTCGCCGCAGACGTGGCGGCGCACAGGGCCACCGTGGACATCCGCCAACTCGCCATGGACACGACCATGCTGGAAAACGATGTGGACCTGTTCATGGCCATGGCTTTGGCGCTGGACGCCGAGGAGACAGGCCGCAGGGCCGCGGACCTCGACACTCGCCGCACCGGCCGCACCGCCGGCGTCGGGGTAGTCCGGGGCGGCATCACGCAGGAACACGCCCGCCACACGGGGCGCCTTTCCGCGCTCCTCAACGCCTCGCGGCACACCGGCATGTGGCGCGACAAGGCGCTGGTGCTGTTGGTGGACGAACTGCAAGCCGTGCGACCCGAGGGCATGGCGACATTGCGTGTGCTGCACCAAGGCGACCACGGTTGCCCCATCCTGCTGGTGGGCATGGGCTTGCAGCATACGCAGCAAGTGTTGGGCAACCCAGCAGATGGTTCGGCGGGCATTTCCCGGGTGGCCAAGCCCATCCAACTGGCTTGTTTGTCCGATGCCGAAACGCTGGCGGCCATCGACGGCAACATGCGGGCGCTGGGGCACGAGATCCCGGCGGAGAGTGCGGCGGCGCTGGCGAAGGCGTCCTACGGTTTTCCGCAACACATCCACGGCTACTTGCAGGGGGCGCTTGACGCCATCGCGGAACACGGGAGCTTGGCAGCCGGGCCGGCGCTCACCGCCGCGCTTGAGGCCGGCGACCAAGCGAGAACCGACTACTACGACGCCCGGTTGGGCATGCTGACAGACCAAGACGCCATGCTGCCGGTGATCGCAACCCTATTGCAGGAAGGCCGTGAATCCTTGCGCAGGTCAGAAGCTGTGCGAGCGGTGAACGAGGCAGCCTTCGACGGCGAAAAGACCGTCCGCGAAGCCATCATCCACGGTGTGCTCACCCTGCAGCGCGGCGGCGTGAGCTTCGGCATCCCTTCGTTCCGCGGCCACATGGAGCGGCTGCTCGAGGAGCATGGCGCGTACACCCTGCTTCGCCCCGGAGTGTAAGATGGCCGGCAGTTCCGCATGGTCAACGGCAGGCCGTGTCTGCCTCGCGGAAGGGCACATGTGAATGGGCATGACCTATGTTGACGTCACGGTGCGCAACCCCGCGCACCGGGCGCAGGAGTGGACCGGCGCGTTCTTGGTGGACACTGGCGCGATCGACTCGCTGGTGCCGCGACGCAGTCTTGAAGCCATCGGCCTCAAGCCCACGGGCCGGCGGATGTATGCCACCGCCGATGGCCGGCAAGTGGAGATGGACGTCACGGTGGGTGAGTTGGAGATCATGGGCGCACTTTCCGGGGGCGTCATCGCGTTCGGCGACGAAGGCGCCGAACCTTTGCTGGGCGTCACGGCTTTGGAGTCCGCCGGCATTGAGGTCGATCCACAGAATCAACAGCTCAAGCGGCTGCCGGCGGTCCGGCTGCGGGGATTGCGGCGCATCCCATCTTCCCCGCCGTTGTCATGGAGAATGTCAAGCATCGCATCGGAGACCTGATGCCTCGCCCGCCCCGGCGCCATGCTGAAGCAGCTCACCGTTCGGAACTTCGCCCTCGTCACGGCGTTGGACATCGAGTTCGCCCCCGGCCTCACGGTCATCACCGGCGAATCCGGCGCCGGTAAGTCCATCCTGCTGAGCGCGTTGGCGCTGGTGCTGGGCGAGCGGGCGGCGACGGCGAACATCCGGCCCGGCGCGGCGAGTTGCGAGGTCGCCGCGGACTTCGAGCTGAACCCAAATGGGGCGGCTTGGCGCTACCTTGAGACGCGCGAACTCATGGACGCCCACGAGCCAAACCGTTGCTTGGTGCGACGGGTGGTGGCCGGTGGCCGCTCGCGGGCCTTCGTCAATGGCGCACCCGTCAACCTCGGCGCCCTGCAGGCGCTGTGTGAACCCTTGGTGGACATCTATGGCCAGCACGAGCACCGTTCGCTGCTGGAGCGCTCGGTGCAGCTTTCCCTCTTGGATGACTACGCGGCCGCCGGTGCCCAAGCGGCGGCGGTGCGCGACGCCCATCGGCTCTGGCAGACGCGCCAAGGCGAACTCGAAACGGCGCTGGGCCGCGCCCAAGGCAACAGCGAGCGCATGGACCTGCTCCGCTACCAAGCCGACGAGCTCAAGGCATTGGCCGTGCAGGAAGGCGAGTTCGAGGCGCTCACCGCGCAACGCAAACGGCTGGCGGCGGCGAGTGACATTCGCGCCACCGTCGCAAGCCACGCCGCGGCGCTGGATGACGACTTGATCCCGCGCTTGGCGCGCGGCGCGAGCGACCTTGAAGCCATCGACGACTCGCACCCCGCCCTCGCCGCCGCGCAACGCCAGCTGCAAGCGGCGCGGGTGGAGGCGGAGGAGGCGCTCACGGAATTGCGCGATTACTTCGACGCGGTGCCGGAAGACGCCGCGGCGCTGGCCGAGGTGGACGAGCGGCTGGACCTCATCCACGACGTCGCGCGGAAACATCGCGTGGCGCCGGCGAGCTTGGCGCGGCACGCCGGCGAGGTGGCCGCGGAACTCAACGCCCTCGACGCCGGCACCGAGCGCCTCGATGAGCTGCAAGCCGCCTGTCGGGCCGCCGAGATGGCCTACGACGAAGCCGCCGCCAAGTTATCCAAGGCGCGGCACCGTGCCGCCCCCGCGTTCGCCAAGGAGGTGGGGGCCGCGCTTGAGGAACTCAAGTTGCCCGACGCCACGTTGGAGGTGGAGTTCACCCCGACGCGCAACGAACGCGGCTTGGAGGCGGCCGGCTACTTGGTGCGCACCAATCCACAATATCCCCCGGCGGCGTTGCGGGACATCGCTTCCGGCGGCGAGCTGGCGCGCATCGGCCTCGCCATCGAGGCGGTGGCGGCGCAGCGCTCAGCCTTGCCATGCTTGGTGCTTGACGAAGCCGACGTCGGCGTGGGTGGCGCCGCCGCGGACCGGCTCGGCCGCATGTTGCGCCGCCTCGCCGAACACGCGCAGGTGGTGTGCGTCACCCACGCGCCACAAGTCGCGGCCTTGGGCGACACCCATTTGCGCGTGATGAAGTCCTCCGGCAGCGAGGTGGTGATCGACCGCCTCAGCACCGCCGAGCGGGTGGAGGAGCTGGCGCGGATGTTGGCCGGCCGGCGCGTCACCGAGGAAACCCGCGACTACGCCCGCACCCTCCTCGCCGGCGCCGAGCGTCCGCCCGACGCCGATCGCGCGGCCGGCACCGCGCCCTAGCCCGAGCCCAACGCACCCGCCGCGGCCCTTTCTGCCGGCACGGGTTCCCGTTACCATCTGCATTTCCCAAAGGAGGCATCGTGCCGGACGCCGCAGCCAAACGCATCGCCCTGACGCTCCTGCTCGCCGCCTGTTTGGCCGCCGGCGGATGCTCCTTCCAGCTACCGAAGATCCACCGCGTCACGGTGCAGCAGGGCAACGTCATCACCCAAGAGATGGTGGACCGCCTGAAGCCGGGCATGACGCCAGAGCAAGTCGCCTTCGTGATGGGCGGCCCGGTGGTGCGCAACGCCTTTGACGACTCGCGCTGGGATTACGTCTATACCATCGACGTGCCGGGCACGCTGAAGACGCGGGTGCTGGTCTCCATCTTCTTCGAGGACGGCGCGTTGGTGCGCATCGTCGGCGATTTGAAACCCTCCCCCGCCGCGGTGGCCGACACGGCCTCGTAGCGCGCGTACCAGCGTCCCCTGGAAGAGAACCCGCGCCCCAAAGCCTGCCCACGCTTCTTGCCCGACACGTCCCCATCATGCGCCGGATCACGCCGAACCATGTCGAGCACTATCACGAACACGGTTACGCCACCGTCAAGGGGTTCTTGACCGCCCGGGAACTGGCCGACGTCCGCGGGGAGCTGCGCCACATCCTGCCCGGCTGGGTGGAGTTCTGTGACGACCCCGACCAGCCGAAACCACCAGATTGGGATCGTTCCGGCGGGCCGGGCAACGTCTTCGGCCATCGCTTCCCATTCCCCGGCACCGCCCTGAACGCCATCACCCAGCACCCCGAACTCATCGAGTTCGCGCGCCGGGCGGCGGGGAGCAGCGAACTCTTCTGTGAGCAATCGCACCTGCACTTCAAGTGCAAAGGCCATCCCGCCGATCGGGACCAAGCCATGCATTGCGACTATGGCAACCACACCCTCGCCTACCCGCCCGCCCTGCCGGCCTATTGGCAAACGGCATACCTCCTGTACTACACGGAAGTCACCGAGGATCACGCGCCCACCGCCGTTTGCTCGCGGCGGCACTACCCGGAGCGCATCCTTTGGCCGGCGTTCTACAAGCGCGAGCAGCGCCCGCAACTCTACGACAACGAAGAGCGCATCGTGGTGCCGGCGGGCTCGCTCTTCATCTACAGCATGCGCACCTTCCATCGGGGAACGCCGTTCCGCGCCGACGTGGGCCGCCTTGGCCACTTCATCACCTACGCGCCGGCGGCATGGCGTTGGCTCGGCATCGTGGGTTGGTCCGCGTACGCCACCAAGCGCGAGTTTGGCGACTGGATCAAGCAGGCGACGCCAGCGCAACGCGAATTGCTCGGCTTCCCGCCGCCGGGCCATCCCTATTGGACGGAAGAGACCTTGGATGGCGTGAGCGCCCGGTATCAGGGCATGGACATGACGCCGTATCGAAGCGCCATGGTCGGGGAAGGTTCCGGCCAAGGAAGGGATAGCCGGGCGCGGACGGCACCAAGGCGCGGTGGGCCGAACGGCGCATCGGCCACCTCTCGGCCAAAGCGAGGCTAGATCAGGCCTTCCCCGCCGCGGCCAGCCTCGCCAAGGTGCGCCGACGCTCCTTGGGATCTTGTGCGAGCGGGCGGTAGAACTCCACTCGATCCCCCTCCGCAAGCGGCGTGTCCATTGCAACCAAGCGGCCGAACACGCCGACGCTGGCCGGATCCAAATCCAAGCCGGTGAAGGCTTCCGAGCGCTGCGCCGCGTATATCGCATCTGCCACCGTACACCCAGCCGCCAAGTCGAATCGTGCCTGGTGGCAAACCCGCGGCAGCGCGTAAACCACCTCGATGTACACCGTCACTGCCCCAACACGGCGTGGGCGCGCTCGCTGAACGCATCCACCAACGCATCCGCGGCGCGTTTGGTCAAGGGTGCGCCGAGCAGCCTTAGCAAGCGGCCTTCCAATTCGAACTCAAGGGCCAAGTGGATGCGGCAACCGTGCCCCACCGGTGTGAACGTCCATACGCCTTGCAACCGCCGGAACGGCCCCTCCACCAGCTTCAGCACGATGCGCCGGCCGTCCTCCACCCGGTTCCGCGTGACCAAGGACTCCGTGCGGCCCAACCCCTTTAGCGTCAGGGAGGCCGTGATCTCATCGCCCTCCCCCGCGACGGCTTCGGCCGCGGTACACCAGCGCAGGAACTCAGGATAGCGCTCCACGTCGTTCACGACGGCACACACGGCTTCGGCCGCGAATGGCACCAAGGCGGTGCGTTCCAAACGCGGCATGAATCAGGCCGTTGGCCTACGCATCCGCCAAGCCCGCCGGACGCCGCGACCCGCGGACGACGCGCTCACCCGAACAAGGCGTACGCGAAGACCGCCAACACCCCCACCGGCGCCACGACCTTGATGAGCACACTCCACAGCATTGCCGGCAATCCTTCACGCAAGCCCAGCTGCTCACCGACGATGGTGTTCGGCAGCACCCATCCCGCAAAGAGCGCGATCAGCAGGCCGCCCAACGGCAGCATCACCTTCTGCGTCACATAGTCCATGAAGTCAAAGAAGGTCATCTGCCCCAGCAGATGGACGTCCGCCCAGACGTTGAACGAGAGCACCGTCCCCAGCCCCAACACCCAGCAGACGAGCCCCAAGGCCAACGCCGTCCGCGGTCGCCCGATGTTGAACCGCTCCACCGCGAACGCCAATCCGGGCTCCAAGAGCGATATGGACGACGTGATGGCCGCGATGGTCACCAGCACGAAGAAGACGACCCCAAACAGCGCCCCCAACGGCATCTGGCCGAACGCCAGCGGTATGGTGACGAACATGAGACCGGGGCCCTGGCCGGGTTCCAGCCCATTGGCGAACACCACCGGGAAGATGGCGAGGCCCGCCACCAACGCCACCAGCGTGTCGAGGGCGGCGATGGTCAACACCGTGGAGGAAATCGAGGCGCTGCGCGGCACATAGGCGCCATACGCCATGATCGCCCCCATGCCCACGCTCAACGTGAAGAACGCATGGCCCAGTGCCTCCAACACGCCATCCACGGACAACGCGCTCCAGTTCATGCCGAACATGAAGCGCAGCCCGGCGCCGAACCCGCCCGACGTCATCGCGTAGCCAAGCAGCACGAACAGCAGCACGAAGAGCCCGGGCATGAACCAACGCACGGCACGTTCGATGCCGGCCGTCACGCCGCGCGCCACGATGAACACGGTTCCCGCCACGAACACCGTGTGGAACGTGCCCACCAGCCATGGGTTGGCGAGGAACGCATCGAAGGCGCCGCTCGCAACCTCGCCGTCGGCGCCGGTGAACAGGCCGCTGCCCACACGGAAGATGTAGAAGAGCGCCCACCCGGCGATCACCGTGTAGTACGAGAGGATGAGAAAGCCGGCCAGCGCCCCAAGCCAACCGACCAAGCTCCACGCCGACGACGCCCCGCTCACCGACGCCAGCGCGCACATGGTGTTGATGGGGCTTTGGCGCCCCTGCCGGCCGAGCAAGACCTCGGCGATCATCACCGGCACGCCGATGGCCGCGATGCACAAGAGATAGATCACGACGAAGGCGCCGCCGCCGTTTTCGCCGGTGATGTACGGGAAGCGCCAGATGTTGCCGAGGCCCACCGCGGAGCCCGCCGCCGCCAACACGAACAGCCAGCGGCTCGACCACATGCCGTGCCGGGAAACGTCCGCCGCGCCGGCCTCGCTCATCGCTCCCTCCATCCGCCTCAAGCCGCTGGGGCAATTATACTTGCGCGATGCCCAGCCATAACGCGCCGGCACAGCCGGGCGCCATCGCCCGCAACCGCCGGGCCCGGTTCGACTACCACTTGGAGGACACCTTCGAGGCCGGCCTCGCGCTCGAAGGTTGGGAGGTGAAGAGCCTCCGCGCCGGCGCCGCCCAGCTTGCCGACAGTTACGTCATGGTGCGCGGCGGCGAGGCGTGGCTGCTCGGCGCCCACATCGCGCCGCTCGCCAGCGCCTCCACCCATGTGGACACAGACCCGACGCGCACCCGCAAGCTGCTGCTGCATCAGCGCGAAATCACCCGCATCGCCACCGCGGTGGAGCGCAAAGGCTACACCTGCGTGGCGACCCGGCTGTATTGGAAGGGGCACCGCGTGAAGTGCGAGGTGGCGTTGGGGCGCGGCAAACAACGCCACGACAAGCGCGACACGACGAAGGATCGGGACTGGAAGCGCACCCAGGAGCGGCTGCTGAAACGCAGCGCCTGAGCGCCACCACCACGGCGGGCGCACACCACGGCTCTATGCCGGCCGGCCCCGGCCACGCCTCGTGTGCAGGCCACCGTCATCCGCGGCGTGAGTTCCCAGCCTTCGCGCGGCCGTCAATCCGCACCGCCCCGTGCCCTCAGTTCGGCCTCCAATTCGGCGACGCGTGCCAGCGCCGCGTCCGCGCGCCGTTCCGACTCATCCAAGGTGCGCAGGAACTCGCCGGCCACCGGATCGAAGAAGCGCAGCAGCCCTTCGCGGACGCATAGCTCCAGACCCAGCGCCTCGCTCGGCAGGCGACCCGCGGCGTTGGCCCGCACCCGCACGTACTCGCCGGCCCGCAGCCGGTAGCCGATCAACGGCCCGCCCAACAGGGCGCCCGTCTCGTCGCGCAGGCGGGCGCCGGTCTCGTCGAACATCCAATACTCCGGCACCCCGAGGCGACGGTAGAGGATGCGCTTGTCCACCAAGTCCCGCCGCTCGCTCGACGGCGACAGGTCCTCCAGCACGAAGTCCGGCAGCGGGTGCTCCCACAGCTTGTACGAGTTCCAGGACAAGTCCTCCGCCGCCCGCAGCGCCACGAACAGGTCCGGCGACACCGTCTTGTGCCGCTGGCCCTCCATGTAGTGCATCGAGGTGTCCGCGACCTCCACGCCCCCGCGGCCCCGGAAGTGGCGCTTCAGCACCGTCGAGCAAACCGACAGCCGGTCGGAGTGCCGCGGGTTCTGCGACATGGAATCGGCGATCAGGTAGCCGTCGTCGTCGAGGACGACCGGCGGCATCGGCACGTAGTCCCATGGCTCGCGGGCCGCGGCGCCCAAGGGCGGCGGGGCAACGTCGGCTGGGCGGGCCACTTCGCGCCACGCGGGCGCGGCGGGTTCGGGCCCCGCCGCCAATGGCGGGGCTGCCTGGGCTTGGGGCTGCGTGGCCATGCTTGGAACGATACCACCGTCCGCGCGCTCTGGGGACATCATCCGCCCCATCATGGCCGCGCGGCCGGCCGGCGTCTGTGCGCGAAGTCGCATTTGGCGGTGGGAGAACGCCCCGCCGGGCCGTGCGAACCCGGCCAGAAGGCGGCCCCCGAACCCAAACTTCGCCTCAATACGGTGTTTGCGGCTCGGCTCGTCGCCACCGTTGGCTCAGACCTCCCTCCCTAACCGTCGTGCCCGCGCCGCTTGAGCTCCGCCTTGATCGCCTTGGCGACGCGCCGCAGCTCCCCGGCGGCGGCCCGTTCCGCCAGCGCCCAGACATCCCCGTCGCCGGCGAGGCGCGCCGCGTTCTCCGTGGCCACATGCAAATCCGCCCGCACCTGTTCGAGCCTGCGCTGCAGTTCCGCGCTGGCGATGGCGCGCCATTCCGTCATGGCCGCGCCCCGCCGCCGGCTATCATGCCCACACGACACAGTGTGCGGAGGCGACGATGAGGTTTCTCAAATGGCTCGGCGTGGCGCTCGGCGCGGTGATCCTCGTGCTGGCGCTCCTTTACCTGCTGCGCACAGACCCGGTGGCGATGCTGGCCGGCAAGCGCCTGAGCGGCGTGGAGCAGCCCTATCCGGGGGACTGGAACAGTTGCAATGACCATCCCACCATCGCCGTGGAGACGCGCCCCGAAGCACCCCACTCCGTCACCACCGTGTGCGTGGTGCTCGATGGCGAGCTCATCATTCCGGCGATGGAGGGCGGCACCAAGCAGTGGACGGCCAATGTCGTCGCTGATCCGCGCATCCGCGTGAAGATCGGCGACGCCGTGTATCCAGCGCTGGCGCATCGCGCCCATGACATCCCCATGGCGGACTTCGTGGCGGCGGCACGGGCAAAGTATCCGCAAATGGCCGGCGACCGGGATGGCGACGCCCCCCAAGACGTCTGGCTCTTCCGCGTTTCGCCGCGCTGAGCCCACGCCGGCGTCAGGCGTCATCGTCGGCGAGGCGCCGCCGCGCCTCGGTCACCGCGGCCAGCACCCGCGTCGGCGCCGTCCCACCCAGGTGATCGCGCCCTGCAAGGGAGCCCGCTAAGGTGAGGGCGGCGTAAACGTCCGGCTCAATGGCCGCATCGAAGCCCTTGAGGGCCTCCAACGGCACCTCGGAAAGCGAAATGCCGGCCGCTTGGGCATGGCGCACCGCTTCGCCCACCGCCCGGTGGGCGTCCCGAAACGGCCGGCCCTTGCACACCAAGTAATCCGCCAAGTCCGTGGCGGTGGCGTAGCCCGCTTCCGCGGCGGCGCTCAAGGCCGCCGCATTGGGACGCATGGCCGCCACGATGTCGCGCATGGCCGTGAGGCATGCCCGCAACGTGTCCGCGGTGTCGAAGACCGGCTCCTTGTCTTCCTGATTGTCCTTGTTGTACGCCAGCGGCTGGCCCTTCATCAGCGTCAGCAAGGCCATCAGGTGGCCGAACACGCGCCCTGCCTTGCCGCGCACCAGCTCCGGCACGTCCGGGTTCTTCTTCTGCGGCATGATGCTCGAACCGGTGCAGAACGCATCCGGCAACTCGACGAAACCGAAGCGTTCGGACGCCCACAGCACCAGTTCCTCGCACCAACGCGAGAGGTGCGTCGCCGTGATGGCGGCGCTCGCACAGAACTCGATGGCGAAATCCCGATCACTCACGGCATCCAGCGAGTTCGCCGCCACGCCATCGAAACCGAGCGCCTGTGCGGTGGCTTCACGGTCGATGGGAAAGGTGGTGCCGGCCAGGGCCGCGGCGCCGAGCGGCGACACGTTGACACGCTTGCGGCAATCGCGAAACCGCGCCCGATCCCGATGCGCCATCTCGAACCACGCCAGCAGGTGGTGCCCGAACGTGACCGGCTGCGCCGTCTGCAGATGCGTGAAGCCGGGCATCGGCGCCGCGGCGTGGCGTTCGGCCAAATCGATGAGCCGCGCCATCAGCTCGTTCAACAGGTGGATGATGGCGTCGATTTCGTCGCGCAGGTAGAGGCGCAGATCCGTCGCCACCTGATCGTTGCGCGAGCGGGCCGTGTGCAGCTTCTTGCCTGCCGGCCCAACGAGCTCCGTCAACCGCGCCTCGATGTTCATGTGAACGTCTTCCAAGGCGACGTCCCACTGGAAGTGCCCGCCCTCAATCTCTTCGCGCACCATCTCCAAGCCACCGATGATGGCGTCGCGTTCCTCCGCATTGAGCACGCCCACCTCGGCCAGCATCCGCGCATGGGCGATGGAGGCGGCGATGTCGTGGCGATGGAGCCGCTGGTCGAAGCTGACGGACGCGGTGAATCGCTCCACGAACGCATCCGTCGGCGTTGCGAAGCGGCCGCGCAGCAGGTCGTTGGGCTTGGTCATGGGATCTGGCCGGGAAGCACCCGCATATACTGGCACTTTCCGCGCCAATGCTCTAATGCCGGAAGATCTGGTCATCGCAACGCGCGCCAGCCCGCTGGCGCTGGCCCAAGCGGAAGCCGTGCGCGCCCTGTTGGCGGCGCAGGGCGTCCGGACCACCCTGCTGCGCCTCACCAGCGAGGGCGACGAACGCCTCGATGCGCCACTGGCGGCGGCCGGTGGCAAGGGGCTCTTTGTGAAGGCGCTTGAAGCGGCGCTCATGGACGGACGGGCACACTTGGCGGCGCACAGCATGAAGGACGTGCCGGGCCAGCTACCGGAGGGCTTCCGCGTCACCACCGTGGGTACCCGCGCCGACCCCCGCGATGCGCTGGTGGCAAGCGGAGGCGGGACTTTCGACACCCTGCCCGACGGCGCGCGCATCGGCACCTCGAGCTTGCGGCGGACCGCCTTCCTGCACTTGGCGCGGCCCGATCTCCGATTCGCGCCGGTGCGCGGCAACGTGGGCACACGCCTCGCCAAGCTCGACGCCGGCGACTTCGACGCCTTGGTGTTGGCCTGCGCGGGGCTCGACCGCCTGGGCCTCGAACGCCGGGTGGCCGAGCGCCTGAGCCCCACCTTGAGCCTGCCGGCTGCCGGGCAAGGCGCTTTGGCAGTCGAACACGTCGCCGAGCGCACCGACCTGCAGGCGCTCTTGGCGGCCGCCGCGGAGCCGGACACCGAACTCGCCGTGACCGCGGAACGCGCCGTGGTGCGCGCCCTCGGCGTCGATTGCACGGCGCCGTTAGGCACCCATGCCACCGTGCGTGGGCGGCGCATCACGTTGTGCGTGACGCTCGCGGCCCCGGATGCGCAACGCGCCCTGCAGGTGGCCATGACGGGCGAGCAACCTGAGGCCCTTGGCCAGCGCGCCGCGGACGCCTTGGCGGCGCTGGGCGCTGAAGCTCTCTTGACCGGCGACGCTTGAGCCATGCGCGTGTGGGTGACGCGAACGGAACCAGGCGGCAGCCGCTTGGCGGCCGCCCTCAAGACCGCCGGGCACACGGTGTGGCTACACCCGACACTCGACATTGAGTGCTTGGCGACGCCGCTGCCGCCGGGGGCCTTCGCCCTTACCGTGTTCCTCTCCGAACATGCGGTGGCCGGCGCGTTTGCCAACGGCTGGACGCCCGGCCCTGCCATCGCCATCGGCGCGGCCACCGGCGCCGCCTTGTCGCGCCGCGGCGTCGCGCCCCGCATCCCCGCCGCGGCCACCACCGAGGGCATCATCGACATGCTCACCGAGACACTGCCCTGCACGACCAAGCAGGCTGGCGACGACCGTGTGCTGATCGCCGCCGGCCAAGGCGGACGCGACACCTTGGTGACGTGGCTTGCCCAATCCGGGCACCGCGCCGTGAAGTGGCCGTTGTATCGCCGTGTGCCGCGGCGCGGCGCCGTGCCGACGGACGCCGCCATCGAGGCCATTGTCGTCGGCAGCATCGCCGGTTTGCAGGCCATGGCGAAGCTGTGGTTTGCTTCCAAGCGAAGCGTGGCGATCGCGGTCGTGGCGCCATCGCGGCGGGTGGCGAACGCGGCGCGCACACTCGGTTTCACCCGCGTCCTCACCGCCGCCGGGGCGGACGCGGCGGCGACGCTTGCGGCGTTGCGCCAAACGTCGAGCGAGGAACGAAGTTGACCGACGCCGAAGCCACCCCCGAACCCGCGGCCACGAAGCCCCCGGCACGGCGCGGACGCGGCCTTGCGGCGTTCGCCTTGCTGCTGGCGCTGGCCGCGGCCGGGGCCGCCGGTTACGCGGTGTGGCGCATCGAGTTCGCCAACCCCACCGAAGCCCGCCTGACAAGCGAGGCCACGCGCCTGCAACGCGCCATCGGGCGGGCGCGGGCCGCCGCCAGCGATGCGCTCTCCGAACACCATGCATCGCTCGCGGACACGCTCGAGTCGCAGCGGCAAGCCATCGACGACGTGCGCGGCGAGGTGGCCGAAGCGCTGGTGGCGCGCCGCCACGAAGAGCCGCCGGACGCCCGTGATTGGCGGCTCGCCGAAGCCGAGTATCTGCTGCGCATCGCCAACGGACGCCTGTTGATGGAGCGGGACGTGGCGGCCGCGCGGCAGTTGCTCGCCGCCGCGGACGCGCTGCTGGTGGAGCTGGACGACTTCGCCCTCCATGAGGTTCGCGCCGTCCTGGCCGCCGAGCAGCTCGCCCTCGCGCAAACGTCCCCGGCGGACAGCCAGACCGAGTTCCTGCGTTTGGAAGCGGTGAAGGACGCCCTCGCCGGGCTGCCGACCAAGACGCCGGCGAGTTTCCGGGCCACACGGCAATCCCCGGCATCGGCAACGGACGCCCAAGGCGACGCACCCGCGGCGCCGCCCACGGTTTGGCGCCAGTTGCGGGATCGCTTCGCCGGCCTCTTTGAGTATCGAACACGGGCGAGCATCCCGCCACGCCCGCTGTTGCGCCCCAATGAAGCGCTGTACCTGGAATTGAACTTGCGGCTCGCCCTCGAACGCGCGCAGCTTGGGGCGCTGCGGGGCGACCAGACGCTCTACGCCGCCAGCTTGGCGTCCGCCCGGCGCTGGCTCACGGACTATGTGGACATGGAAGACCCGGCCGCCCAAGCCATCGCCGCGGAACTCACGCCGCGCATGGACATCGAAGCGCCGCTGCCGGACATCTCCCGCTCCCTCGCCCTGCTGCGGAAAGTCACCCGCGCACCGGCGCCCGAGCCCGCCACCAGCGCACCGCCCCCCGCCGCCGGCGAACCCGCGTCGCCACCGCGGCCAAGCCAATGAGGCTGCGCCTCATCGCGTTCGCGCTGACCGCGTTGGCGGCCGGCGCCCTGCTCGGCTGGCTGATGCAGCGCGACCCGGGCTATGTGTTCATCTCCTTGGCCAACCGCACGTTGGAGACCAGCGTTTGGTTCGCCCTCGCCAGCCTGCTCGCGCTGTGGGCGGCGGTGGCGCTCACGGTGGCGCTGCTGCGCCGCGCGCTCTCCGGGCGCTCCCGCATCGCGGCTTGGCGGCACGGGCAGCGCCAGCGCACGGCACAGCGGGAGACGACGGCCGGCCTCACCGATCTCATAGAGGGGCGCTGGCAAGCCGCAAGGGAAGCCTTGGAAGGCGCGGCCGCGGCCACCGGCACACCCCTCGTCAACTACCTGGCAGCGGCACGGGCGGCGCACGAATCCGGTGACGACGCCGGGCGCGACGCCCTCTGCGAGCAGGCCCTCGCCGCGGTGCCCGAGGCCGCCGCGGCCATCGCCCTGGCTCGCGCGCGGATGCTCGCCGACAAAGGCCATTGGCGCGACTGCCAAGCCGCGCTGGACACCGTCCTCAACCACACGCCGCGCCATTCCGAGGCGCTGGCGCTCAAGCTCGCTTGCTTCCAGCACCTAAGCGATTGGCAAGGTGTGCTTACCACCGCGGCCCAACTTCAGAAGACCAAAACGGCGGATCAGGCGGCCGCCGAAGCCGCCACCATCGAGGCTTGGGGGAAACGCCTTGCGGCGGCGGGCGACGCCCCGGCCGGGGTGCGCGAGGTTTGGCAGGCCATCCCCCGAAAGCTGCGCCGATTGCCCACCCTCACGCGGCAATACGCGCACGCCCTCGACGCGGCCGGCGACGCGGATGGCGCCGAGGCGACGCTGAAGGCGGCCCTCAACGCCACTTACGACACCGACCTCGTGGCCAGCTACGGGGCCTTGCGCAGCAGCCGCCCCGCCGAGCAATTGGCGAGCGCCGAACGCTGGCTTGCGGCACACCCCAACGACCCCGCGTTGGCACTGGCCTTGGGGCGCTTGAGCCTCGCCGCCGGAGAGCGCGACAAGGCGTTCGAGCATTTGGAGGCGAGTTTCAAGGCGGCACCCACACCGGACTGCTGTGCCGAGCTCGGGCAGCTACACCTCGAATCCGGGCAATTCGAGCACGGCCGGGCCTTGCTCCAGCGAGCGCTGACGCGGCCGACAGGGGGCCATCCTACCCAAGAGACTTAGTTAGCGCGGAGAGGGTGCCGCACAGGGTGAAGGCGCGCCGGTGTCCATCACGCGGCCTCCACTTCCACTTGGGCGACATCGCAATGCGGCTTGGGCACTGGCAGGCCCTCCGCCACCAGTCCTTCGATGTGGAACGCGACAGCTTCCTTGAGCAGCGGCAGCGTTCGCCGTCGCGCATGGCGTCACACCGTCGCCGGGTCGCGCTCCCCGATGTCGGACTTGGCGACCATGTGGATGTAAGGCCAGACGGGGGAGTCCTTCCCGTTTCCCCACACCTTGTCGACGATCTCCGATTCGACGTGTTGGATTCCGGCGACGTCAAGCTGCTCGAACCCGGCATCGTAGATGATCGTCACCTCGAACATCGGGTCATCGCAGTGGTCGAAGCCGTGTTTGACGTTGACGCAGACGACGTCGATGTCGCCGAAGCTGGCAGTGAATGCCTTCTGCGCGATCTCGCGCACCTGCTCTTCATTCATCTCGCACCTCCTACCATTGCCGTTGCCGGAATAGGGCATGAGCAGCAAAGCTGCGCTTCGCCTCAATGTTCGTCTTCTCGAACTGGCCGATGGCAAGTTCCGCGGCAGCAATGTACACCAGAACATCGGATTGTTGATAATCGTCCGCGTCCAGAGCGTAGTCCGCCTGTTGCCGCGCTTTCTGCAGGGCGACGGACCTCTTGGCGAAATAGCGGATTTCCTCTGAGTAACTCGGCGTGGTCTGCGCCTCCCGGCACGCGCTCCTGGCCCTGCCGTGCTCCACGGCACGGTAAACCCGATGCCATGCCGGGGTGCGTTGTTGGCCGATGAACAAGTCCGCCGCCGTTGCCGCCAAGCAGTGGAACACGGCGTAGTAGGCGGTGCTGACGGCACGGCGCAGCCTTGCCTGCGTCGCGTCGCCGGGGCCGGATTCGGCCAAGACGCGGGCGGCTTCCATCAACTCGGGCGGTTGCATCGCTGGGGCTCACAAACACACGGGCACCGCATGGCGCTGCACCGTCGCCAAGCCACTCCGTCGTGGTCGGGCAGCGGTGGGACGGGGCGGTTCAGCGCCCGCGCATCTGGGCGAAGAACTCTTGGTTCGTTTTCGTGTCCTTCAGTTTGTCCGCCAGGAACTCGATGGCGACGATGTCGTCCATGTCGTGCAGCAGCTTGCGCAGAATCCACACGCGCTGCAGTTCCGCCTCGCCCATCAGGAGCTCTTCGCGGCGGGTGGCCGAGCGGCGAATGTTGATGGCCGGATAGATGCGCTTCTCGGCGATCTTGCGTTCAAGGTGCAGCTCCATGTTGCCGGTGCCCTTGAACTCCTCGTAGATCACCTCGTCCATCTTCGAGCCGGTGTCGATGAGGGCGGTGGCGACGATGGACAGGCTGCCGCCCTCCTCGATGTTGCGCGCCGCGCCGAAGAAGCGCTTCGGGCGCTCCAGCGCATGGGCGTCCACGCCGCCGGTGAGCACCTTGCCGGAAGACGGCACCATGGTGTTGTAGGCGCGCGCCAAGCGGGTGATGGAATCGAGCAGCACCACGACGTCCTTCTTGTGTTCCACCAGCCGCTTGGCCTTCTCGATCACCATCTCCGCCACTTGCACATGGCGCGAAGGCGGCTCGTCGAACGTGCTGGCCACCACCTCGGCGTCCACCACGGTGCGCTCCATGTCCGTCACTTCCTCCGGGCGCTCGTCGATCAACAACACGATGACGATGGCTTCCGGGTTGTTCGCGCAAATGGACTGCGCCACGTTCTGCAGGATGATCGTCTTGCCGGCCTTCGGCGGCGAGACGATGAGGCCGCGCTGCCCCTTGCCCACCGGCGAGATGAGGTCGATGATGCGGGCGGTGAGGTCCGCGGTGCTGCCATTGCCGCGTTCCAAGGTGAAACGCTCGTTGGGGAACAGCGGCGTCAGGTTCTCGAAGAGGATTTTGTGCTTCTTGTTGTTCGGCTCGCTCAGGTTGATCTCGTCCACCTTGAGCAGCGCGAAGTAGCGCTCGCCATCCTTCGGCGGGCGGATCTTGCCGGCGATCCCGTCGCCGGTGCGTAGGTTGAAGCGGCGAATCTGGCTGGGTGAAACGTAGATGTCGTCTGGCCCGGCCAGATATGAACTGGTGGGGGAGCGCAGGAAACCGAAGCCATCCTGGAGGATCTCCAGCACGCCTTCGCCGTAGATGTCCTCGCCGCCACGCGCATGCTTGCGCAGGATGGCCGCGATGACTTCCTGCTTCCGCGAGCGGGCCAGGTTCTCAAGGCCCATGTCGCGGGCCATGTCCACGAGTTCCGGTACGGGTTTGGATTTAAGGTCTGTCAAGTTCATGGATTTCTTCGGCGGCGCCGGCAGAAGGGCGCTCTGGTTGGGGAGGTTTACGCGGCAGACCGCTGGGCCACGCTTGGAAGTTTGCGTTCGGGACACTCCTCGCCGGGCGGGGAGCGGGCGGTGCGAGCGCCGATTGGCCAGCGCGGCTGGCGGCCAGACCACGCGAACTGCGCGGGAGAGCCGATTCACCACTTGGCCCGCGGTGCGTCCGGTCGTGGTCTTGCCGGCCACCACCACGAGGATGGTGCGCCCATGCGTTCTGACGCGGCTGCTTGCCGACCCATGCCCGACGCCGGCGCACCATAACAGATATTTCCCTCAACGCGCCACCGCGGATTCAAGACGCCGGGCCGCCAAGGTCGGTTCCCCGCTGGATGGTTGGCGGCACGGGCGCGATCAGATGTTGCTGTCGAGGAACGCCGCGAGCTGAGACTTCGACAGCGCACCCACCTTGGTGGCCTCGACGGCGCCGTTCTTGAACAGCATCAACGTCGGGATGCCGCGGATGCCGTATTTCGGCGGCGTCTCGCCGTTCTCGTCGATGTCCAGCTTGCAGACCTTCACGCGGTCCGCGTATTCGTCGGCGATCTCCTCCAGGATGGGGGCGATCATCTTGCAGGGGCCGCACCACTCGGCCCAATAGTCCACCAGCACCGGCCGGTCGGCGCCCAACACCGCGGTGTCGAAGGATTGATCGGTGACGTGTTCGATGTTGTCGCTCATCGGTGGCTCCTTGGGGTGGTGGGCGGCGATGCTATCACCGGCGGCTCAAGTCGGCCGCCACGCGCTTGCCGAAGTAGGTGAGGATGCCGTCTGCGCCGGCGCGTTTCAAGCACACGAGGGATTCGAGGATCACCCGTTCGTCGAGCCAGCCGGCGGCGATGGCGGCCATGTGCATGGCGTATTCGCCGCTCACTTGGTATGCGAAGGTGGGCACGCCGAAGCGTTCCTTCACGCGGCGCACGATGTCGAGGTACGGCAGGCCCGGCTTCACCATCACCATGTCGGCGCCCTCCGCCAAATCCAACGCGATTTCGTGCAGCGCCTCGTCGCTGTTCGCCGGGTCCATCTGATAGGTGGCCTTGTCGCCCTTGCCCAAGTTGGCGGCCGAACCCACGGCGTCCCGAAACGGGCCGTAGTAGCCGGAAGCGTATTTCGCGGAATACGCCATGATGCGCGTGTTGACGAACCCCTCGGCCTCCAGCGCTTGGCGGATGGCCCCGACGCGGCCATCCATCATGTCCGAAGGCGCGATGACGTCCGCGCCGGCGCGGGCGCAGACGAGCGCCTGCTCCGTCAAGAGCCGCACGGAGGCATCGTTCAGCACATAGCCATCGGCGTCGATCACGCCATCCTGGCCGTGGCTGGTGTAGGGATCCAAGGCGGCGTCCGTGATGACGCCCAACGTGGGCGCCACGGCCTTCACCGCCGCCACGGCGCGCGGAATGAGGCCATCAGGATTGAGCGCCTCGGTGCCGTCGGCGGTTTTCTCGGCCGGCGGAATCTTTGGGAAGAGCGCCACCGCCGGCACATCGAGTTCCACCAGCTCGCGCACCTCGCGTTCCAATTCATCGACCGTGAGGCGTTCGATGCCGGGCATGGACGCCACCGGCTCGCGGGTGTGCTCGCCATCGATGACAAACAGCGGGTAGATGAGGTCGTTTACGGTAAGCTCGGTTTCCCGCGTGAGGCGGCGGGAAAACACATCGCGGCGGTTGCGCCGCAGGCGTGTGGTAGGGAAGTTCCGGTGCTGCACGGCAGTGTGGCGCCAAGGGGAGGCAGGGGATGAGTTTACCGAAGTTGCTGGTGCTTGGCGCCATCGCCGCGCTGGTGGCGGCTTGGTTCCTGCTGGACGCCGGGCGATTCCTGTCACTCGCCTACCTGCAGGATGCGAAGGACGCGGCGCAGGGCTTCGTGGACGCTTGGCCGGTGGGTTCGCGGCTCGGCTACTTCGCGCTCTACATCGCCATCACCGCGGCGTCGCTGCCGGGCGCCGCGGTGCTCACGCTGGGCGGTGGGGCGGTGTTCGGGTTGGCTTGGGGGATGGTGCTGGTCTCCTTCGCGAGCAGCATCGGCGCCACACTCGCGTTTCTCGCCGCCCGCATCGTGCTGGGCGATTGGGTGCAGCGGCGCTTCGGCGACGAACTCGCCCGGGTGAACGAGGGCTTCGACCGGAACGGCGCGTTCTATCTGTTCAGCTTGCGCATGACGCCGCTGTTCCCGTTCTTCGTGGTGAACCTCGTGATGGGTTTGACGCGGATGCGGGTGCTGCCCTACTACTTGGTGAGCCAGGCGGGGATGCTCGCCGGCACGTTCGTGTTCGTGTTCGCGGGCACGCAGATCGCCCAAGTGAGCCGCGTGGAGGACATCCTGAGCCCCGGCCTCATCGTGGCGCTGACGTTGCTCGGCGTGTTCCCGATCTTGGCGAAAAAGATCATGGAGCAGCTGAACGCGCGGCGCGACCGAGGGCGGGAAGCGGATGCCTCGGCCGGGGAGCAACCGAAGGGCGAGGCGGCGCGTTGACATGGCAAGTTACGACAACAACCTCATCGTGGTGGGCGCCGGTTCGGCGGGGCTCATCGCGGCCTACATCGCGGCCACGGTGCGCGCCCGCGTCACCCTCATCGAGGGCGGCGAGATGGGCGGCGACTGCCTGAACACGGGCTGCGTGCCGTCCAAGACGCTCATCGCCTCCGCCAAAGCCGCCCATGCGCTGCGTGACGCCGAACGCTACGGCCTGAAGGACGTGTCCGGCGCGGTGGACTTCGAGCGCGTGATGCAGCGCGTGCGCGACGCCGTGGCGACCGTCGCGCCCAAGGACTCCATGGAGCGCTACCGCAGCCTCGGCGTGGATTGCCGCGCCGGCCATGCCGCCTTGGTGGATGGCCACACCGTCGCCGTGGATGGCGAGCGGATCAGCGGGCGGCGCATCGTGTTGGCGACGGGCGCGGCGCCGGTGGTGCCGCCCATTCCGGGCCTTGCCGAGGCGGCGCCGTTGACATCCGACAACCTTTGGGAACTTACCGAGTCGCCGCGCCGCCTCGTGGTGCTCGGCGGCGGCCCCATCGGCTGTGAGCTGGCGCAGGCGTTCGCCCGGCTCGGCAGCCAAGTGACGGTGCTGGACATGGAAGACCGGCTGCTGCCACGCGAGGATGCGGCGGCTTCCGAGCTCATCACCGGCGTCTTCAAGAACGAGGGCATTGAGGTGCTCACCGGCCACCGGGCGCTGCGCGTACAGCCGGGCCGGTTGACCGCAGCGGCCGGGGAACGGGAAGTGGAGGTTCCCTTCGACCGGGTGCTGGTGGCTGTCGGGCGCCGTGCGCGGCAATTCCCGGGCGTGGCAACGGCGCCGGACGGCACCATTGAGGTGGATGCCCACCTGCGCACCAGCCTCCCCACGGTGTACGCCTGCGGGGATGCCATCGGCCCCTACCAGTTCACCCACATCGCGTCCCATCAAGCGTGGTACGCCGCGGTGAATGCGCTGGCCGCGCCGTTCTGGCGCTTCAAGGCGAACTATTCTGTGGTGCCTTGGGCCACCTACACGGACCCGGAGATCGCCCGCGTGGGCGTGACGGAAGCCGAAGCGCCCGGCGCGGACGTGACGACGTTCCCCATCGCCGAAGTGGATCGCGCCATCGCCGACGGCCGCACCAAGGGCTTCGTGAAGGTGGTTTCCGATGGCGACCGCATCTTGGGCGCCACCATCGCCGCCGCCAACGCCGGCGAGCTCATCGCCGAGTTCGTGACGGCGATGACCCACGGCCTGGGCCTCAAGCGCATCATGGGCACCATCCACATCTATCCGACGGCGATGGAGGCGAACAAACTGGCCGCCGGCGCCTGGCGGCGCGAGCATGCGCCACAGGGCTTGCTGAAGGTGGCGGAGCGGGTGTTCGGGATGTTGCGGTGAGGGGCGGCGAAGGCCGTGGTGTGCCCGGCGGAGCGATGCTCGGCTTGCACTCGGCATCGAAATTGGTTTGACTTCGGCGCGACGGGACCGGCAGCGCGACGGCGAGCGGGGCTCGCCCCATCCGAAACATCCTCGCACCAATGGGAAAACCAACATGAAATTCGGCATCTTCTACGAGCATCAATTGCCCCGGCCGTGGGCGGACGGCGCTGAGCAGCGGCTCTTCAACGAAGCCCTCGAGCAGGTTGAAGTGGCGGACCAGCTCGGCATCGATTTCGCGTGGGAAGTGGAACATCACTTCCTCGAGGAGTATTCCCACTCGTCGGCGCCGGAGGTGTTCCTCGCGGCCTGCTCCCAGCGCACCAAGAACATCCGGTTGGGACACGGCATCCGCCAAGTGATCCCGGGCTACAACCACCCGGCGCGCACGGCGGAGGTGATCGCCACGCTGGATCTCGTCTCCAACGGGCGCGTCGAGTTCGGCACCGGCGAATCGTCGGCGGAGCTGGAGTTGGGCGGCTTCCAAGTGCCGGTTGACCGCAAGCGGCGCATCTTCCTCGAATCCACCGAGCAGATCTGCAACATGCTGGCGATGGATCCGTATCCTGGCTACACCGGGCAATACTTCGACATGCCCTGCCGCAACTTGGTGCCGAAGCCGGTGCAGCGCCCCCATCCGCCGTTGTGGGTGGCGTGTTCACAGCGCGAGACCATCCGCATGGCGGCGCGATTGGGCATCGGCGCGCTCACCTTCGCGTTCGTGGACCCCACCGAGGCCACGGAGTGGGTGGAGGAGTACTACAGCATCATCAAGAGCGATCAGTGCGTGCCCATTGGCCATGCGGTGAACGCCAACATCTGCATGGTGTCGAGCTTCTCCTGCCATCACGACCGGGAAACGGCCGTGCGGCGCGGCCTCGACGGCTTCGAGTTCTTCGGCTTCGCCTTGGGCAGCCTCTACATGTTCGGCGAACACAAGCCCGGCCGGACGAACCTGTGGGAGCAGTTCCGCGCAACCAAGGGCGCCATGCCCGAACAAGCGGAAATCACGGCGGCCCTTTCCGGCAGCCGCGGCGGCATCGGCACACCGGATGACCTGCGCGAGCACCTGCTCAAGTTCGAGGCTTGCAACGTGGATCAAGTGACGTTCATTCAGCAGGCGGGGATGAACAAGCACGAACACATCTGCGAATCCCTGGAGATTTTCGCCGCCGAGGTGATGCCGGAGTTCAAGGAACGCGAAGCCCGCCGGGAACGGGACAAGGCCGAGGAACTCGCGCCATACATCGAGGCGGCGTTGGCGCGGAAGGTGCCGATGCGCGAGCTTTCGGACGACGAGATTCCCATCTTCAAGTCCTTGGGGCGGCAAGTGAGCGAAGAATCCGCGCACGAACCGTCGTTCTACGAACGGCCGGCGGCGGGTTGAGGGATCGGGCGGGGCGGAGAGACACGGCTTCCGCGGTACTTTGAGGCTTGGGGAAGCGATGCGTTACGAAATCATCTCGGCAGACTGTCACATCGACCTGCCTTGGCTGCCGGAGAACCTATTCACGGAAAACGCCCGCCAAAGCCTGAAGGAACGCATGCCCCATGTGGTCGAGACCGAGCGCGGCCGCCACTGGGTCACCGCGAGCGGGGCTCAGTTCGGGCTGCAAAACGGCATGGGATCGGCCGGCCGCCCCTACGTTCCCGGTGAAATCCACCGCTCGGATCGCATGGCGGCGCAAGGGCTTTACAAAGACGGCGCCGCCGGCATCCCGCGCCTCACCGATCCGGAACTCCGCGCCAAGGACCAAGATCTCGACGGCGTTCAAGGCGAAGTCCTGTACGGCATCCTCGGCGCCGCGATGCGGCTGAAGGACGACGCCGCGGCCATCGAGGTGATGCGCATCTACAACGAGTGGCTGGCGGACTTCTGCGCAAGCAAGCCCGAGCGGTTCGCCGGCATCGCCAGCATTCCGAGCCACGACGTGGCAGCCGCCTGCGAAGAGGTGCGGCGGGTGGCGCGAACCGGCGTTTTGCGCGGCATCGAGGTGTCGAACACCCACGAGATGGCGCCGCTCTTCGATCCGTCATGGCATCCCCTCTGGGCGCTCGCGGAGGAAGCCCGTCTGCCACTGCACTTCCACACCATCGGCCCCCGTCCGCAATACGACTTCGAGTCCTTGGCGCCGCTGCAGCGACGCCAAGCGTTCGCCGTGTTCCTCACCGGGTTTCAGCTGGCGATGTCCAAGATCATCATGGAGATGATTTATGGCGGCACGCTCGAAGCCCATCCCAAACTGAAACTGGTGATCGGCGAGAGCGGCATCGGCTGGATTCCCTACATCTTGGAACACATGGACTTGGAGTGGGAGGATCAATTCAAGGACCTGACACTCACCATCAAACCCTCCGCGTACTGGCACCGCCAGTGCCATGCCACCTATCAGTCCGATCCCATCGGGATTCGCCTGCTGGACATCTTGGGCGAGGACAACGTGATGTGGGGCAGCGACTTCCCGCACCCCGACGGCGTGTGGCCAGACTCACGCGAGTTCATCGAGCGCGAGTTGAACGGCGTGCCGGCGGCCTTGCGGCGCAAAATCGTCTGCGAGAACGCGGGGCGGCTCTATGGGTTCATTCAATAGCTGACGACGGCGGGGGCGCCGTGAAGATTCGCAAGGTCGAGACCCGTCACTGCGACGCCGGCTGGCGCAACTACCACTTCGTCAAGCTCACCACGGAGGATGGCGCCGTCGGCTGGAGCGAGTACGACGAGCACCAAGGCGCCACCGGCGTGACCCAAGTGATCGAAAGGCTCTCGCCGACGGTGATCGGCGAACGGGTGTTGGACAACGAGCGCATCTTCGCGCGTCTCCAAGCCTTGGCTCGGCAATCCATGTCCGGCGTGATGGCCATGGGCCTCGGCGCCATCGAAAACGCCGTGCTCGACGCGAAGGCCAAGAGCCTGGGCGTACCATGCTGCGACCTCTTCGGCGGCCGGGTGCGCGACGCGATACGGGTGTATTGGTCGCACTGCGGCACTTGGCGCATCGCCCGGCCAGACTTCCACGGCCCGCCAGTGACGGACTTGGGCGGTGTGCGGGCGATGGGCGAGGAAGCGCGGGCGAAGGGCTTCACGGCGCTCAAGACGAACATATTCGACCACAGCGGCGAACGCGCGCGAGGCTGGGCACCGGGCTTCGGTCGCCCGTACGCACCTGAAGTGAACGTGGACCGCCACATCATCCATCAGCTGCGGGCGCATCTCGACGCGTTCCGGGAGGGCGCCGGCCCGGACATGGACATCCTCCTGGACCTCAACTACAACGCCAAGCCGGAAGGCTATCTGCGCATCCTGCGGGCGCTGGCGGATTTCGACCTGTTCTGGGCTGAAATCGACACGCCGCACCCGGAAGCCCTCGCGGACGTGCGCCGCGCCAGCCCCCACGCCATCAGCTCGTGCGAATCCTTAATCACGTTGACGGCCTTCTTGCCGTACTTCCAGTTGCGCGCCATGGACGTGGCCATCATCGACGCGGTGTGGAACGGCGTCTGGCAATCCCTCAAGATCGCGGCCGCGGCGGACGCGCACCAGATCAACGTTGCGCCCCACAATTACTACGGCCACCTCGCCACCATGATGAGCGCCCACATGAGCGCCGCGATTCCGAACCTCCGCATCATGGAGACGGACATCGACCGCCTGCCGTGGGACGCCGAGCTCTTCACCGCCGAGCCAGACATCCGCGACGGCCATCTGCACCTCCCGGACACGCCCGGATGGGGCACGGAACCAGACGAAGCGGCCTTGCAGCGCCACCCGGCGCGGTGAGCGCTCAAGCGTTCCAGCCCCCGGTGCTCCCTTGACGGGTGCTTGACACGGCGCACCGGCAAACAGAGCATCGCTTTCGTTGCCATTGATCGGTTGCCCCGAATGACCACAAACCAGATTGCCGGCCGCCGCATGGCCATGCCCCTGTGCGCCACGCTCATCGGAATCGCCGCGCTCGGTGCCCACGCGGCCGACGCGGACCGCTGCGAGAAGCTCTATCGGCTCACGGACCTTGCCCATGCCATCGAGCCCGGCGCCATGGTCGCCGCCACGGGCGCCGTGCCAGCGCATTGCCGGGTGCGCGGCGTGGTCAACCGCGCCATCCACTTCCAGGTGACGCTGCCGGCGGACTGGAACGGCCGCATGATGTTCACCGCGGTGGGCGGTGGCGCCGGCGTCATCGGCGACACCACGAGCCTGCTCGCGCGCGGTTTCGCGCAAGCCTCCACGGACACGGGGCACAGGGCCATCGACGGCAATGCCTACCTGAGCCAACCGGAGGCGCTGCTGGACTACGCCTATCGCGGCGTACACCTCGCCACCGTCGCCGCGAAGCGCGTCATCGCGCACTACTACGGGAAAGACGTGGACTACGCCTACCTCACCGGCTGCTCCAACGGGGGGCGGGCGGCGATGCTGGAGGCGATCCGGTTCCCGAACGACTACGACGGCATCATCGCCGGGGCGCCGGCGTTCCGGTTCCAAGAGTTCGTGCCGTGGATGGTTTACATCCACCGGGCGCAGACCGCGAACCCGCTCGACCGGGATGCCTTGGTGGTGTTGGACAACGCTTCCCGCACGGCCTGCGATGCGTTGGACGGCGTGGAAGACGGCGTGATTGGGGATCCGCGGCAGTGTACCGAGGACATCTACGACATCGATGCGCTGCTGTGCGACGACGGCGAAACCGAGGGCTGCCTCACCGCCGGGCAGATTGAGACCGCCCGCATCGTGTATGAAGACATGGTCGATGTGGACGGCAACGTGTTGTCGCCCGGCGTGCCACCGGGTGGCGAGGCTTCCGGCGACTGGGCTTTCTGGATGCTGCCCAACGAACAGCTTGGCCAAGACGCCCTCGTCGGCAGCACCATCCAGGACATGCTCGCGCGCATCATGGCGCAAGCGCCCGACGCGCCGCCGCCGGGCCCCACCGGGCTGCTGACCTCCCAGTTCGATGTGGACGCCTTCGACCCCACTGGCGACCGCCACAGCCTCACAAACGCCATGCGTCCATTCGACGTGACCACCGGCGACCTGAGCGAGTTCCGCGACCAAGGCGGCAAGTTGCTGATGTACCAGGGCTGGAACGACTTCCCGCTGCGCCCGCAACGCGCCCTCGCGTATCTGGCCGACGTGGAGGCCGAGATGGGCGGCGCTCGGGCGACCAGACGCTTCTTCCGCCTCTTCATGGCGCCGGGCATGGCGCATTGCGCCGGCGGCCCCGGCGCTTGGCAGGCGGACTATGTGGACCCGCTGGTGGCTTGGCGCGAGGAAGGCACGGAGCCGGATCGGATCATCGCCACGCAACCAGGGCACGGGATGCTGCCGCACCTCGCCCCGGACGAGCGGGTGGCGCAAACGCGGGTGTTCACGCGGCCGCTCTGCGTCCATCCATGGGAAGCGCGTTACGACGGCGAAGGAGACCCCGCCGACGCGGCGAGTTTCCGTTGCGTGGCGCCCTGAGCGTTGCAACGGCGCCGCTCACGGCCCTCCGACATCTTGGCTTGAACACACGCTAAACACCAAGCCGCCGCGCCGAATCCGGTGCGGTTCGCGGGCGAGGGGCGTTGCAACGTAGTTTTCGCCGTGGGGATGGCGCTGGCGGAAGGCCACGGCGGCCGCCGGGTCGAGCTTGTCCGCGTTTACCTTGCACTCCACCAAATCGACGCGGCCTTCGTTGCGGCGAACGACGAAATCCACTTCGCGGCGGGCCTTGTCCTGCCAGTAGAGCACATCGTGTTCCGCGAAACGCATCAGCATGGCATCCAGCACCAAGTGCTCCCAGAGAACGCCGCGGTCCTCTTCGCGGATGGTGTCCCAGCCGCGTTCGTGGGTGATGAAGCCAGTGTCGAAGGCGTAGCATTTCGGGCGGCTCACGATCTCCTGTTTGCTCCCACCGTGGAAGGGGC
This sequence comes from Candidatus Azotimanducaceae bacterium, assembly GCA_965200505.1. Taxonomy (GTDB): domain Bacteria; phylum Pseudomonadota; class Gammaproteobacteria; order Pseudomonadales; family Azotimanducaceae; genus VXNE01. The sequence continues at coordinate 138,306 of OZ241343.1, forward strand.
GGAGCAGACGGATGGCGCCGGCGACACGCAGCGCTTCAATGTGCGCCTTCACGGTCGGCCTGCTGACGCCGGCCAGCGACGCGATGGCGCTCATGTCCAACTGCCCGCCACTGCGCCGCAACAGCAGTCGGAACAGCGTCAGGAACCCCCCGCGGTTGCGGATGCCAAACAACTCGAGAATGTCGCGGGCATAGAAGCTGTCCAGCCACTCAGCGAAGAATGCCGGGTCTTTGTCTGCGGCCAACAGCGGCTCCGGCAGGCCGCCGTGCAGCAGGCGGTGGTCGATGTCGCGCACACCGAAGGCCGGGCACTCAGACCAAGGCACCGGGCAGAGACGCACCACGGTTTCGCGTTCCGTCAACGAATCGCGGAACTTGCCGGTGGCGGCGAGGGTGGAGGAACCCGTGGCCAGCACACGGAGGTTCGGAAACTCGTCCGTGGCGATCTTCAGCAGTGTGCTGGGATCGGGTAGGCGATGCACTTCGTCGAAGATCACCGTGGCGCTTGGCTGCAAGCCTTGATAGAAGAGCTCGGGGTCGGCCAGCGCCCGCTGCACGGAAGGCAGGTCGCAGTTCAGGTAGGTCGCGTCCGGGAGCGTCTTCGCCAGCGTCGTCTTGCCGACGCGGCGAACGCCAGCGAGCCAGACGAGTGGCCGCGATACCCACGCCTCGCGGATTTGTCGCAACCATGAACCACGCTCGATCATGAACGATATTTTACATTTGGCGCACTAAATGGAAAGTATGGTTTACATTTGGTCGGCGTGGACGGCAACTCGCGTTCGGCCGATTCCTTGGGCGGCGGCCCCGCTTGCCGCCTTCACTCCGGCAGCGGCGCCGCGTCGTCGAACCAGTAGATCCGGTGGTCGGGCGGCAGTGGCTCGAGCCGCTCCAGGCGGGGCGCCATGTCGCGCAACTGGCCGAGCATCAGTTCCACATAGGGGTCCAGCGCCGTGTCCGACGGCGGCAGATCGCTCAAGTCCTCCAGAATCGTGACGCACCACCAGAAGACATCCTCCCCGGGCAAAGCCGGTCGGCCGCTGGGCCGGTCCTCAACGGTCTCGAAACTCTGGTGGATGCGGTTGAGGAAGGCTTCCACTTCCGCGTTGCGCAACAGCGTGGGTGACGCGCCTCGGGCGAGCTCGATCATCCGCGGCCGATGTTGTTCCAAGAACGCCCGCGCCTGCATGACCTAGCCCCATCTCGAATCCACGGCAAGTGTCGGGGCTGGGCAACGGTTGCGCAGTGCGCCGCGTCTCAAACGAGCGTGAGTGAAGGCGGTGCGTTTGGGTGAGAGAGTGCCGCTTGCCGCTGGACGCTCAAGGCCGGCCGGCGTTGCCGGTCAGGGCCGCAAATGCACCTTGATCGAGCGGGAGGACTTGTCGAGGGCCGCGTCGAAGGCGTTGTTCACGTCGTCCAACGCGAAGCGGTGCGTCACCAGGCTCTGCGCCTCTTGGGCGTATTGCGCCACCACCTCGAGGGCCACCGCATAGTCGGCGCGGCCTTCGTTGGCGGCATAGGTCATGGAGCCGATGATCTCCACCTCGTTGATGGCCAGATGCAGCGGGTTCACCTTCGCCTCCGTGACCGTGAAGACGCCCAGCACGATCACGCGCCCCTTGGGCCGCACCATGCCTTGGGCGAGGGCCAGCGTGTCGCCGTGGCCGCCAACGGTCTCGACGGCAACGTCGATGGCGCCGTCGGCGACCAGTTCCTTCATGCGCACCTGCCCGGCCTCGTCCTCGCCCAGCACCTCCGTTGCGCCCAAGTTGAGCGCGGCGTCCCGCTGGTGGGGATGCCGCGCCAGGACGATGACGTTCGCGCCTTGGGCGCGGGCGGCGAGAATGGCTGTCAAGCCGATGCTGCCGGCGCCGACGATGAACACCGTCTCGGCGCCCTTGAGCCGCGCCTTGTCGTAGCCATGCACCGAGCACGCCAGCGGTTCCGCCAACGCCACGGCCTCCGCGTCCAGGCCGCTTGGGGCGGGGAACACCGTGTTGGCGGGCGTGTTCACGTACTCGCTCATGCCGCCATCCACGCCCTGCCCCACCAAGCCGCGGTCACCACAGACGTGGTAATCACCGGAGGCGCAGAAACGGCAGAAGCCACAACGCAGGATGGGCTCGATGCCAACCAAGTCCCCTTCCTTCACATGGTTCACGTTGGCGCCCACGGCGCTGACGATGCCGCCGATCTCGTGCCCCGGCGCAAGGTCCGGCGTGGCTGGGAAGTCGCCGCGGTAGAAGTGCAGGTCGGAGCCGCAGATGCCGGCGCTGCCGACCGCCACCTGCACTTCCCCGGCGGTCGGCGCCCGCACCGCGCGTTCGGTCACGGCGAGGGTGCCGCCATCGGTCCAGCGGGCGGCCTTGCCCTTTAGCGCCATGCCGCCCGCTGCGCTCGGCCGCCTACGGGGCATCCGTGTCGGCCGGCGGCTGGCGGGGCACGCCGAGCGCCGCCAGCTTGGCCGCCATGTCCTCGGCGGAAGTCGCCGGTTTCACAGCGCGATCAACGGCGAGGATGACGCGGCCCTTGCCGATGTAGAACGTGTGCCGGGCCGCGAAACCCCGCTCCGTCAACACACCGTAAGCCTCCGCGGTGGCCTTGGTCGGATCGCTCAAGAGCGGGAAGTCCGCCTTGTTCTCGGCGGCGAAGCTGATGTTGTCTTCGATGGGATCCGTGCTCGCCATGAAGTAGCGCGCGTCGAACGCCCGCAACAGGTGGCCGTTCTCGGCAAGGGACTTGCACTCGATGGTGCAGCCGCGGGTGTATGCCTTGGGGAACCAGGCGACCACCACCGCGGCCACGCCATCGTCGCCAAGCAGCTCCGAGAGCCGCCAGGTGGCACCGTCCGTGCCTTCAAGGGCGAAGTCTGGCGCGATGTCTCCAACTTCCAGGTCGGCCCACAGGCTCGGCGCGAAGAGGGCCAACACCCACGCCAACGCGACGGCGACGCCATGCCTTGAAGTGCCGCGGCGCGGCTTGGTGGTCATGTCCATGACAGATCCAGGTCCGCGATGGGCAGGGACCGCACGCGCTTGCCGGTGGCGCGCCAGATCGCGTTGCACACCGCCGGCGCGGCCGGCGGCAGCCCGGGTTCGCCGATGCCGCCCCACTTATCACCACCGGCCAAGGACAAATGCGTCTCCATGGTCGGCATGGCCGCCATGCCCAGCACCGGATAGTCGTGGAAGTTGCTCTCAACCACGGCGCCATCCGCCACGGTGATCTTCCCGAACAGCGCCGCGCTCAGCCCATAGGCCACGCTGCTCTCGAGCTGCTCCTCAACGGTGAGCGGATTGACGACATTGCCGCAGTCCACCACCGACACCAAGCGCTCCACCTTGACGGCACCGGCCTTCGAGACAGACACCTCCGCCACCTGCCCCACCACGCTGCCGAAGGATTCGAAGATCGCCATGCCCTGCCCGGCACCAGTCGGCATGGAGCGTCCCCAGTTCGCCTTCTCGCGCAACATGGCGAGCACTCGCAACGTGTCCGCATGGGCGTCGCCCAAGAGGGCGCGGCGGAAATCGAACGGGTCTTGGCCGGCGTGGGCCGCCATCTCGTCGATGAAGCACTCCCGCATGAAGCCGTTCTGCGAAGCGCCCACCGAGCGCCAGAACCAAGTGGATAGGTGCGTGTTGCGGATGGTGTGGCTCACCCGCGTGTTGGCGATGGCATACGGCAATTCCGCCAAACCCTCCACGGAGGTTCGGTCAACGCCCGACGCCACGGCGTCTGGGCGCAGCCCGGAGAGAATCGAGTGGGTGACGGAGTGGTTCGCGTATGCGGTGGGTGTGCGGTCCGCATCGAAGCCGGCCTTGAAGCGCAAGGCGGACATCGGGCGGAAGCGCCCTTGGCGCGTGTCGGCCTCGCGGGACCAGATGAGCTGCACGGGGCGCTTCACCTCCTTGCCGATGAGCAGCGCCTCGCGGATCCAGTCCGGGTTGGAGCGCCGCCCAAAGCCACCGCCCAAGAAGCAGTTGTGCGGGTGGATGTCCTCGGCGGGCAGCCCCGTGACGGCGGCGCCGACCGCAATGGCACCCTCTGGGTTCTGCATCCCCGCCCAGATGTCCGCCCGGTGTTCCTGCACATGCACCGTGCAGTTCAGCGGCTCCATGCATGAATGGGCCAAGTAGGGCGCGAAGTAGTCTGCCTCGATCACGCTGTCCGCGGCGGCGAAGGCCGCCTCGACGTCGCCTTCCGCGGCGACGGTGACGCCCGGCTCGTCCAGCGCCGCGGTGAACTCGCGATGCCACGTTTCAGAATCCGTTCCGGCACCGGGGCCTTCGTCCCACGTCACATCCAGCGCATCGACGGCGCCCTGCGCCTGCCAGTAGCTCTCGGCCACCACCGCCACGGCATGGCCAAGATTCACCAGCCGGGGCGAACCGGGCCGTTCGGAGAGGACCGCCGCATCGACGGCGCGCACCATGCCGCCAATCACCGGACAATGCCGGATGGCCGCGTAAGCCATCCCCGGCAAACGCACGTCCATGCCGAACGTCGCCGAGCCATCCACCTTCGCCGGCACGTCCAAGCGCCGCTGGCGTGTGCCGATGAGGGTGCGGTCGGCCTTCGGCTTCAAGGGGGCGTCCGCCACCGTCACCGCGGCCGCCGCGGCCGCCAGTTCACCAAAGCGCAACGCCTTGTCGCCATGCGTGACGACGGAGTTCGCCGCTTGGCACTCGGCTACCGGCACGCCCCACTGGAGCGCGGCGGCCCCGATCAACCGCTGCCTCGCGTTCGCGCCCGCCGCCAGCAGATACGGCAAGCTGTGGCGCACGGCGCGGCTGCCGCCTGTGGACATGCGTTGATACACGCCGTCTTCGCGCAAGCTGCGGTTGGCGCTCGCGTATTCGGCGCGCACCTTGCTCCAGTCCGCGCCGAGCTCGTCGGCGACGATCATCGGCAGGCTGGTGAACACGCCCTCGCCCATCTCGGCTTGGGCGACGCGAATGGTCACTTGGTCGTCCGCCGCGATGGTGAGCCAAGCGTTGATCTCTTCGCCGCCCCCCAGCGCCTGGAAGGGCCTCGCGTTGGCGAACGCGGGCAGGTGGAAGGAGAGCAGCAGGCCGCCGGCCGACGTGGCGCTCGCCTGGATGAATTGCCGACGTTTCATGTCACGCCTCCCGCGCCAGTTCGGCGGCGCGATGGATGCCGCTCTTGATTCGGAGGTAGGTGCCGCAGCGACAGATGTTCGTCATGGCGGCGTCGATGTCGGCGTCCGTCGGGGCCGGGTTGTCGGCGATGAGCGCCGCCGCGGCCATGATCTGGCCAGATTGGCAGTAGCCGCATTGGGGCACGTCGTGTTCGATCCAGGCCCGTTGCACCGGATGGCTCGCGTCCGCGGACAACCCCTCGATGGTGGTGACTTGCTTGCCCGCCACAGCCGCCAACGGCGTGACGCAGGAGCGGGTGGGCACACCATCGACATGCACCGTGCAGGCGCCGCAGATGGCCATGCCGCAGCCATACTTGGTGCCCGTGAGGTTGAGATGGTCGCGCAGCACCCAAAGCAACGGCGTGGCGGCGTCCACGTCCAATGCTTGCCGCTCCCCATTCACCCAAAGCTCGTGCATGGCCCCATCCCCTTGAAGCGAGCCGCCATGATACGCCGCGGAAGGTGGTGCGCCAGCGCCGTCGCCACGCTTTTGGAGAACCCCCCTACCAAGGCAAGCGATCCAAGTCCACATTGCCGCCGGAAAGCACGATGCCGATGCGCGGCTTGCCGGCACGGGATGGCAGCGAGCCACCCAAACGCCCTTCCAACACCGCCGCCAACGGCACCGCCGCCGACGGTTCCACCACCAACTTCATGCGCTCCCACAAGAGCCGCATGGCGGCCACGATGGCGTCCTCGTCCACCGTGACCACATCGTCCACGAAGCGCTGCATGAGGGCGAAATTGCGCACACCCACCGATGTCAAGAGGCCATCGGCGATGGTGCGGGGCGCCGTGGACGGCAGGCGCTTGCCGGCGCGGAACGAGCGGCAGGCGTCATCGGCGCCGGCGGGTTCCACCGCCACCATGCGCGTCTTGGGGGCGAGCGCCGCCGCCACCAGCGCGGCGCCGGCCGTCAAACCACCACCGCCGATGGGCGTGAGCACCACGTCGAGGGGCGGCGCCTGCTCGATGAGTTCCTGGGCGGCGGTGCCCTGCCCCGCAACCACGCGGCGGTCGTCGTAAGGATGTACCACCGTGGCGCCCGTTTCGGCGACGATGGCGTCAAGCGTGGCCTCGCGGGCTTCGAGCGTCGGTTCGCAGAGGCGGATGGCCGCGCCGTAGCCCGCCACGGCTGCCTGCTTCACCGCCGCGGCGTCACGCGGCATCGCCACATGGCAGCGCACACCCCGCAGTTGCGCCGCCAAGGCCAAGGCCGCGGCGTGGTTGCCGGAAGAATGAGTGGCCACGCCACGCTGGGCCAGCGCGTCGGGCATGGCGAACACCGCGTTGCAGGCGCCGCGAAACTTGAAGGCACCGGTGCGTTGGAAGTTCTCGCATTTGAAGAAGAGCCGCGCGCCGAACCGGGCGTCCAAGGAAGACGACGTGAGCGTCGGCGTGCCTTTCGCATGGGGGCGGATGCGCGTGGCCGCGGCGCGGACATCGGCGTAGTCCGGCAAATCGTCCAGCGCCGCGACCGGCGGGCTAGGCACGGCGACGTTGCTCAAAGAAGGCCGTCAACAGGGCGCCACACGGTTCCGCCAACACACCCCCCGTCACCGCCACGCGGTGGTTGTGGGCGCGTTCCTTGGCCGGCCGGGTTGCAAGCAACGCCACCGCCCCGGCCTTGGGTTCCGCGGCGCCGAACACCAGCCGCTCGATGCGCGCGTGCAGCATGGCGCCCACGCACATGGTGCAAGGCTCCACCGTGACATACAGGGTGACGCCGGGCAGCCGGTAGTTGCCCACCGCCCGCGCCGCCTCACGGAGCGCCACGATCTCGGCGTGGGCCGTGGGGTCACACGCGGCGATGGGCTGGTTGCCGCCCACGCCAAGCACGGCGCCATCGCGCACCACCACGGCGCCCACCGGCACTTCGCGCGACTCGGCGGCGCGGCGGGCTTCGGCGAGGGCTGCCCGCATCCAACGCTCGTCGTCCAGCGTGGCCGACACGGTCACTCCCACTCGATGGTGGCCGGCGGCTTGTTGGACACGTCATAGACCACCCTGGACACGCCGCCAACCTCGTTCAGGATGCGCGTCGATGCGTGCCCAATGAGGTCGTGCGGCAAACGGGCCCAACGCGCCGTCATGAAATCGACGGTCTCAACGGCTCGCAGCGCGATGACATGCTCGTAGCGCCGGGCATCCCCGGCCACCCCCACGGACCCCACCGGCAGATACACCGCAAACGCCTGGCTCACGGTGTCGTAATGGCCGGCGCGGCGCAGCTCCTCGATGAATATGGCGTCCGCCCGGCGCAGCACCTCAAGGTACTCGCGCCTCACTTCGCCCAGCACGCGCACGGCGAGGCCGGGGCCCGGAAACGGATGCCGCGACAGCAGGTTCTGCGGCAGGCCCAAGGCTCGACCCACCGCCCGCACCTCGTCCTTGAAAAGATCGCGCAGCGGCTCGACGAGGCCGAGCCGCATCCGCTCCGGCAACCCGCCCACGTTGTGGTGGGATTTGATGACGTGTGCCTTGCCTTGGGCCGACGCCGCAGATTCGATGACATCCGGGTAGATGGTGCCCTGCGCCAACCAGCGCACATCGTCCAAGCCCGCCGCGGCCCGCTCGAAGGCATCCACGAAGGCGGCGCCGATGGCCTTGCGCTTGGCTTCCGGATCGGTGAGGCCGGCCAACGCGGCGAGAAAGGCGTCGCCGGCATCCACCGTGACCAGATTGAGGTTCAGGGCGTTGGTGGCGCCGCGGGCGAAGGCCGACTCCACCTCCTCGCGCTCGCCGAGGCGCAGCAAGCCGTTATCGACGAAAACGCAGGTGAGGCGATCACCGATGGCCCGTTCGATGAGCGCCGCGGCGACGCTGGAATCGACTCCACCGGAGAGGCCGAGCACCACCCGATCCGCACCCACTTGGCGGCGGATCAGCGCCACGCGCTCATCAATGATGCGGGCCGGCGTCCATGCGCCCTCGCAGCCGCAGACGTCGCGGGCAAAGCGGCGCACCAGCTCGGCGCCGCCATGGGTCTGGGTGACTTCGGGGTGGAACTGCACACCGTAGAAGCGCCGGTTGGGGTCCGCCATCGCCGCGATGGGCGCGCTCGGCGTGCTGGCGGTGACGCGGAAGCCCGGCGGCAGGGCGGTCACGCGGTCGCCGTGGCTCATCCACACCGGCAAATCGCCACCGGCCCCCAAGCCATCGAGCAGCCCATGCGCATCGTCGATGGCCACTTCCGCCGGGCCGAACTCCTGCCGCGCCGAACGTTCCACCGCGCCACCGAGCTGGCCGGCCATGGCCTGCATCCCATAGCAGATGCCGAGCACCGGCACCCCCGCCTCGAACACGCCCTCGGGAATCCGCGGCGCTTGGGCCGCGGTGGTGGTCTCAGGCCCGCCGGACAGCACGATGCCACGCGGCCGTTGCTCAGCCAGGTGCGCCGCCGCGGCATCCCACGGCACGATCTCGCAATAGACGCCGGCTTCGCGCACCCGCCGGGCGATGAGCTCGGTGGTCTGCGAGCCGAAGTCCAATATCAGCAAGCGCTGTTCGCGGGCGTCCAGCAGGCCGCCTGAGCCATCGTCGCCCACGGTCGCCACCGCCGCTGCGCTAGTTGATGGGATAGTTCGGCGGCTCCTTCGTCATGGCCACGTCATGCACATGGCCCTCCGCGAGGCTCGCCGCCGAGATTTTCACGAATTGCGGCGTGGTGCGCATGGCTTGGATGTCCGCCGAGCCGGTGTAGCCCATCGCGGCGCGCAACCCGCCCATCAACTGATGCACGATGGGGCTGGCCGGGCCGCGATACGGCACCCGTCCTTCAATGCCCTCCGGCACCAGTTTGTCGCGGTCTGTCTCCGGTTCCTGGAAGTAGCGGTCCGTGGAGCCAAAGCGCTCCGCCATCGCGCCCACCGAGCCCATGCCCCGATAGGACTTGTAGGTGCGGCCTTGGTACAGCTCCACCTCCCCCGGCGCTTCGTCCGTGCCGGCCAACAGCGCCCCCACCATGACCACGCTGGCGCCGGCGCCCACCGCCTTGGCGATGTCGCCGGAGAAGCGCACGCCGCCATCCGCCACCACCGGGATGTCCGCCGCGTCGGCTTCCTCCGCCACCTGCGCCACCGCGGTGATCTGCGGCACACCGATGCCGGCGACCACCCGCGTGGTGCAGATGCTGCCCGGGCCAATGCCCACCTTCAGCGCGTCCACCCCGGCGTCCATGAGGGCGCGGGCGCCTTCCGCGGTGGCGACGTTGCCGCCGACCACCTGCATGGTCGGATACTTCTGCTTGATCCAGCTAATGCGATCCAGCACCCGCTGCGAGTGGCCGTGCGCGGTATCGACCACCAAGACGTCCGCCTGCGCCTCCACCAACGCCGCCACACGGTCGTCGGCATCGTCGCCGACGCCGACGCTCGCCGCCACGCGCAATCGGCCTTGGGTGTCCTTCGATGCATTCGGGAAGCGTTGCGCCTTGGCGATGTCCTTCACCGTGACCATGCCGGTGAGCCGGAACTCGTCATCGACGATGAGCACCTTCTCGATGCGGTTCTCGTGCAGCAGCTCGGTGATCTCGCCAAAGCTCGCCCCTTCACACGCCGTGACCAGCCGCTCGCGCGGCGTCATCACATCCGCCACCCGCGCGTCAAGCCGTTGCTCGAAGCGAATGTCGCGGCTGGTGACGATGCCCAGCAGCGCCCCCCCGCGTACCACCGGCACGCCGGAGATGTTGTGCTCCATGGTGAGGGCCACGAGGTCGCGCACGGTGCGCTCTGGGGCGATGACCACCGGGTCTCGAATGATGCCGCTCTCGTACTTCTTCACCGTGCGCACCTCCCGCGCCTGCGCCTCCAGCCCCATGTTCTTGTGGACCACGCCGATGCCACCCTCCTGCGCCATGGCGATGGCGAGGCGGCTCTCGGTGACGGTGTCCATCGCAGCCGACATCAGGGGAATGCCCAACGGGATTTCCCGCGTCAGCCGGGTGCGCAGCGCCACCTCGGAAGGCAGCACTTGGGAATAGGCCGGGAGCAGCAGGACGTCGTCGAAGGTGAGGGCTTCTTGAGCGATGCGCAGCATGGCGACACCTTGGGCGCAAAAGCGAAGATTACGGGGATTAGGGGGTGGTGGCAAAGCGCGATGGTCGTCGCCGCGGTGCGCGGCCCCGCCGGCGCTTCATTGGCCTATGGGCGATGATCGGCGGCGCTCCGCCAACTCCGCTTCGATGGTGGCGACCGTGGCTCGGTCCAACTTGTAGAACAGGATGGCCGCGGCGCCGATGAGGGAAAGGGCGGCGGGAAACAGCGTGAACATGAGCCGAATGCCAAGCATGGCCATCTCGGTTTGTGGCTGATTGGCGACGAAGCCGAATAGCGCCAAGATGTAGCCGGCCAGCCCGGCCCCCACGGCGAGGCCCATCTTGGCGGCGAAGCCGCCGCCGGAGTAGATGAGCGCCGTGGTGCGGCGGCCGCTGCGCCACTCGCCGTAGTCCGCGCAATCCGCGTTCATGGCGAACACCAGCGGCGCCAAGGGGCCGGCGATGAAGTTGCCGATGCAATTGAGCGCCAGCATCCAGCCGTATTGATCCGGCGACAGGAAAAAGAACCCCCCGGACAACGCGGTGGAGAGCACCGTGAGGGCGATCATCAAGTGCTGCTTCTCGAAGTGTTGGGTGAGGGCGCGGGTGCAGGTGACCCCCAAGATCAGCGCGAAGGTGCCCAGCGAAAGGAACACCGCCGTGCTGTCGAAGATCCAAAAGAGGCGGGTGCCGTCGTCTCCCACGTAGTACTTGAAGTAATACAGGATGCCGCCGTTGCGCACCGCCACCTGCATCAGGGCGAACACGCCGGAAACGAACAGCGCGAGCCACGGCACGTTGCGCATGAGCGCCTTCAAGTCTGCCTTCAAGTCCGGCCGCTGGCCAATGGCTTGCACCCGCTCCTTGGTGCTGGCGAAGGTGGCCCAGAACATGGCGATGGAAAACACGGAAAAAAGCAGCATGGTCAGCCGGAAGCCCTCGGCTTCGTCGCCGCCGCCCAAGATGTTCTTCAATGGGGTCACGAAGGTGCCAATCAGCCATGCGGCGCCGTAGGCGCAGAAGAAGCGGTAGGCCGACACCTTCACCCGCTCGTCCGAGGCCGGGGAAATCACGCCCATCAACGCCGAGTAGGGAATGTTGACGGCGGTGTAGGCGAGCATCATCAGCGAGTATGTGGCGTAAGCGTAGATCAGCTTGCCCGCGGCCGAGAGCTCGGGGCTGGCGAACATCGCATAGCCGAGCAACCCGTAGGGAACGGCCACCCACAGGAGATAGGGCCGGTACTTCCCCCAACGGCTGTCCGTGCGGTCCGCAATCAGCCCCATCGCTGGATCACTGAGCGCATCGACCGCCTTCGTCACCAGAAACATCGTGCCCACCGCCGCCGGATGCAGGCCGAACACGTCCGTGTAGTAGTACAACAAGAAGATGTTGAACACTTGGAAATAGAAGTTGGAGGCGGCATCCCCCAACCCATAGCCCAGCTTCTCGGTGAACTTCAGTTTCTCGACGGCGCCCGCGCGCGGGGTCGCGCCAGCCTTGCGGTTTGTGACCTCCATCGCCCGCTAGCCGGCCGGCGCCTTGCAGTAGTGGTCGATGAACCGTTGATGCTCCGGCAGTTGCTGCACCAACCGATCCACTGACCATTGGATGCCCGACAGGAACCGCGACAGCTCGTCATCCGTCATCATGTTGACGATGGGGTGGTATTGCTCCGGCTCCACCCCCTGCCCCATCATCACCTGGATCCATGACGTCTCGCCAAACAGCTCCGTCGGCACCTTGAACACGCGGCCTGCCTGCCTGAAGAGCTCGATGCGATGGTTGAGCGAATCTGGAACCGCCATGGCGCGGCATTGCCGCCAGAAATCGCTGTCGTCACGCTGCGTCACATGGTAGTGCAGGATGATGAAATCCCGCACGTTGTCGATCTCGAAGCTCATTTGGTTGTTGAACTCGTTGATGTCGGGTTCCCGGATGCCGTGGTAGGGGAACATCTGCAGCAGGCGGATCACGCTGCGCTGGATCAAATGGATGCTGGTGGATTCCAGCGGTTCGATGAAGCCAGAGGCGAGCCCCACCGCGACGCAGTTCTTGTGCCAGTGCCGCCGCCGTTGCCCGGCGCTGAACCGGATGATCCTGGGCTCCGTGAGCGCTTTGCCTTCCACGTTGCCGAGCAGCCGCCCCACCGCCTCGTCCTCAGACCAATGGCGGCTGCTGAACACCACGCCGTTGCCCAACCGGTGCTGCAGGGGGATGCGCCACTGCCAACCGGCGGCGCGGGCCATGGCCCGGGTGTACGGGGTGGGGTGCGCCACGGCGTCGGTTTGCACCGCCACGGCGCGATCGCAGGGCAGCCAATGCCCCCAATCCTCGTAGTCCACGCCCAGCTGGCCGCCGATCAACAACGCCCGGAAGCCGGTGCAGTCGATGAACAGATCACCCTCCAGCCGTTGTCCGGAGCGCAACCGGAGGGCGGTGATGAAGCCATCGTCCGGGTCTTGCTCCACCTGCTCGATCAGCCCCTCCTGACGCTTGACGCCATACTCCTCGGCGATGCCGCGCAGGAACTTCGCGTACCGCGAGGCGTCGATGTGGTAGGCGTAGTTCAACCCGCTTTTCGGCAGCACGGCGAAGCGCCCCCGCCGGGCGGCCAACCACTCCTTGCAGTATTCCCCGTATGCGCGGCTGATGCCGAGCTGCTTGCCCTTCAGCCAAAAGTGCTGGAAGCCGGCGGCCCAACTGTCCTTGCCCGCCCAACCGAAGGAATGGATGTAGTCCTCGCCCACATCGCGCCAACCCTCGAACGAGATGCCGAGCTTGAAGGTGCCCCGCACCGCCTTGAGAAAATCCTGCTCCTTCACCTTCAGCAGGTCGTGGAAGGTGATGAGGGTGGGAATGGTGGCCTCACCCACCCCCACCGTGCCAATCTCCTCAGACTCCACCAAGGTGATGTCCAACGTCTTGCCAATGACCTTGCCGAGGGCCGCGGCGGCCATCCAACCCGCGGTGCCGCCACCGGCGATCACGACCTTGTGGACTCTGCTGTCTTGCACGGCTGTCTCCTAAAGAAGTGCTGGGCTAGCCGCCCAACTTGTGCGCGAGTTTCGCCCGCAACTGCTTCGCCGCCGCCTCGCTGAGCGGCGCCAGGCAGCCCCGGCCGGGTGGTGGAATGTGCCCGTGGGTGGCCTCGCCGGCATCGAACACATAGTGGTTGAAGAGGCCGCGCCAGATCGCCCGTTGCCGCGGCGGCAACCCCCGCAAGGCCAAGATGCCATGCACCAGGGCGTCGGCCGGGGAGCCAAGGTAGGCCGGGCTCGCAAGCCACCAATAATTGACGAGCAGGTTGAACGGCGCCAAGGACTCCACATGGTGCCACCACATGCTGGGAATGAAGAGCGCGTCGCCGGGCCGCAACGTGGCCGCCTTGGCATGGCGCATCGCTTCGGCAAAGCGCGCGTGGCGGGCGAAATCCGGCGCGGCGAAATCGACCAAGCTGATGGGCTGGCCGGCCGGCGTGTTGTCCAGCGGCCCGACATAGAGGTTGGGCAACTGTTCCGGCGGCAGCAACACGAAACGTCGTGTGCCCGCCACCACGCAGGCCAGGTTGTTGGGGAAGTCATAGTGGGCGGCGATGCGCGCCTCGTTGCCGAGCCAAAAGCTGACCACGGCGTCATCCGCCGGCACGGCCACGTCGTTGTCGGCGCGGAAGCCCGGCAGCCAAGCCTCCACCGCGGTGGAGCCGATGTAGATGGAGGCCAAGTGCGCCGCCCGCTCCGTCGCCGCCAACTGTTCCAGCACTTGCGCCAACGTGGCCCGGCCGCGTTGGAAGTTGAAGCCGGTGCAATCCGCGTTGTAGAAGAAGCGCCCGTTCGCCTCTTCGCCCCCCGCGTACACCGTGAGGGGCCGCTCGTTCCAGAACCGCGCCAGATAGCGCGTGGCGGAGGCCAGCGATTCGTCGCACTCCCGCACCGCCGGCCAATGGTTGACGAAGCCCCTCAAGATCGCGGGCTCGTGGCCCTCGAACAGCGCCGCTGGAAGCTCGCCGGCAGGCACCTCCACGCACGCCACCGAAGGCAGCTCAGCCCGCCAATCCATCACTCGCCTCCACCGTGCGGTTCTTCATCTCCACCAAGCGTTGGATGTTGCCCATCGAGGCCAAGACCATAAAGAGGGGCATCAAGAAGCCTTGCGCCTGAAAGTCCTCCAACACCTCGCCCGGGAGTTCCTGCACCTGCTGCTCGGCGAGGCAGTGGAAGCCAAGCAACTGGTTCCGCGAGCCGTCGCGCAGCGGTATGTCCAGCGTCACCGCCTCGATGAGGTCTCGCTCTTCCAGTGCCTTGACGAACGCCTTGCCGTGGGCGACGCCATCGTAGATGCCCTCCAACAGGTCCGCCGCGCTCTCCAAGAAGTCTGTGCGCCCGCCCAACGGGTGAAACAAAGCCTCTCCGGCTTCGGTGTTCACCCGCGGATGATCCATGTCCAAGGACAACACCCGCATCAGGTCGCCGTCGCTTGCATCCTGGGGCCTTTGGAAGCCGATGAGAAAGGGTTCCCGGCGCAGCATGGCGGGAATGTAGGCGGCTTGCCAGCCATCCGGGCCAAGAAACAGGTTCTCGCCCTGCTCGAAACCCAACAGCGCCACGGGCAGGAAGCCACCGGCGGCTTCCTGCTGAAACAAGATGGGATAGAACGCCTGCACGTTGCGGAACTCGAACGGGAAGGTGGGCGCCAGCATTTGGTTGTCGCCATAGCGGGCCGAGCGCTCCGTGATGATCTTCACGTCCTGATGATCGACGTTGTTCAAGAGGGCGTAGTTGGCCATGCGCGGGGCCCCTAAGCCGCCCGTTGCCGAAAGGCCCGCAGCAATCGCCGGTTGGTCGGCAAGGCCCGCACCAGCTTGTTCGCCTCAGCCTGCGTCTTGGCGAACGCCGCCTCCGCCCGCCGGCGGCTTGGCCCGCATTGGTCCACCACCGGGTAACGTGGCCTGAACCCCAAGCCATACAGCACATATTGGTAACTGGCCGATGGAAACAGTTCGTCGAGCATGGGGGCGTCGTCGTGCCAAGGGGGTTGCTGCCGCCACAGCACCAGTTTCTCGGCGAGCCCGTCCGGGCACGTCGCCGGAGCGCGGTGATCCTGCCAATAGGCGCCGTCGCGGCTTGACAACACATAGTGCAGTTTCAGGAACTCGATGATGCGTTGCCAATGGCGTCGCATCTTCGCGTTGAAGCGCTTGGCCACCACGGCCATGATCTCCCGGTCACGCGGGAATTGTTGGCCGATGATGGCGGCGGCCTGCTCAATGAGTGCCAACGCGGATGCCTCCAACGGCTCGACGAAGCCGGCCGAGAGGCCCACCGCCACGCAGTTCCTCGTCCAAGGCTCGTCCCGGTAGCCGGGTCGAAAGGGAATGGTGCGATAGTTGAGGGCGTCGAGGTCGATGCCTGGGGCAGTGTGCGCGATGTGGGCCTTGAGGGCGCCCAAGGCGGCGTCTTCGTCGATGTGTGCCTGCGAATGGACGAAGCCCAGGCCGCGCCGCCCGGCGAGGCCAATGTCCCAAATCCAGCCGGCCGCCTGGGCCGTGGCGCAAGTGGCCGAGGCGATGGGGTCTTCCACATTCGCGTAGGGCACCTGCACGGCGATGGCGCGGTCATTGAACAACCAAGGCGCGGCGGACACGAACCGGCTGCCGCAGTGTTCGCCAATCAAGAGCGCCCGTTGCCCGGTGCAATCCACGAACAGCTCCCCCGCCACCCGTTGCCCGCCGCGCAGCACGAGGGCCGCCAAGTCGCCATCGGCATGGCAGTCAACGCCATCGACGGTGCCGTGGAGGTGCGTCACGCCCAGTTGCTCCACGGCATGGCGCCGCAGCAGTTCGGCGAACTGGGCCGCATCCAAGTGATAGCCGTAGTTCACGGTGAAGGCATAGTCTGGCGCGCTGGCCTGCTTGGGCGCCAAGCCCCGCCCAATGACGCTGGCCTGGGGCGTCACCGCCGCCGCGAACGGCGTGGCGCCGCCTTGCGCCAACCAGTGCCGGGCGGGATTGAGGCTCGCGTACTCCGCCGGCCAGCTGAACGGATGGCAGTAATCGTCGGCGCCATCGTCTTGGGCCCAGCCGAAGAAGCGCGTGCCCTGCTTGAAGCTCGCCTCGGCGCCGGCGATGAAGTCGCCCTCCGGCAGGCCGATGCGCTGCAAGGTCATGCGCATCGATGGCCAAGTGCCTTCGCCGACGCCAATGGTCGGCACATCCGGCGATTCCACGAGCACCACCAACGGCGTCTCGGCGCCGTTGCGCCGGCGCTCGGCCGCCACCACGCTGGCCGTGAGCCAACCGGCCGTGCCACCACCCACGATCACCGCTGTCCGGGTCGGACGATTCATGGCGCCCTGTTGCCACGCCGGCTCCGGCGAACCAAACCGGATGGTACTACGCGACCGCCGCCGGCGATGGGCCGCGACCAAGCGCCCGCTTGCCCGCCGACGCTAGAACTTGTACCGGAAGCCGATGTTGTAGCGTGTGCCCAGCTGGTCCGCGAACAGCGTTTGCCGTTCGTCCCGCCCGAAGATGTGCGCCGTCTCGTTGGTGATGTTGAGCACGTCCAGATACACCTGCATCTGGTCGGTGAACCAGTAGCTCGCGCTCATGTCCAACTGTTGGTACGGCGCCACGTAGGTGGGCGGCCCGGCGCCCACGTTCGGTTGCCCCGTGCCGGCCAGGAACTCGTCGCGCCAGTTGTAGGCCACCCGCACGCTGATGTCGTTCTTGTCGTAGAACGCGATGACGTTGGCGGAGTCCGACAGGCCAAACAGCACGAATTGCTGCAGCAAGCTGAAGTTGTCGTATTCCACGTTCGCTTTGACCAGCGTGGCGTTGACGATGGCGCCGAAGCCGCTGTCGCCGAAGTTGTGCTGCACCACGAACTCCCAGCCCTTCATGGTCGCCTGCTCGATGTTCACCGGCACCGTCAGATTGAACGGCGCGGCTGGGTCTCGTCCGGCCACGCCGGAGATGACGCCGGTTTCCGTATCGACCCCCTCGGCATCAGCGCGGTTGTTGATGATCCAGGAGTACAGGGTGCCGCCGTCTGAGCTGCCGGTGGCCTGTCGCGCCTCGTCACCCAACGGCCCCAACGCGGGATGTGGCAGGTTGAACACCGTCTCCACCACGGCTGAACTGCCGATGAAGTTCTCCACGTCCTTGTGGAAGTAGCCGGCGGCGACGTAGCTGTCATCGCCGTAGTACCACTCCACGGACAAGTCGATGTTGCTCGACTCGAATGGCAGCAAGGCCGGGTTGCCCCGGTTGCCGGTGCCGCCGTCGATGCGCACCAAGGAGTTGATGGTCTGGCCGCCTTGGATGTCGTTGTAATTCGGCCGGGTGATGGTTTCGCTGTAGGAGATGCGCCCCACCAAGTCATCCCGCAGGCCAATCTTGAAATCGACGTTGGGGAGCACGACGTCGTAGTCGCCCTCCAAGGACGTGAACTCCGGGTTCGCCGCCTGCACCGCCGACAACTCGTTGCCAGACACCCAGTTGATGGCCGTGTAGGCCGGCGACAATGCCCGTGAGGAGATGTCCGTCTGCTCGTAGCGGAGGCCCACGCGCACGTCGATCGGCATGGCGCCGGCCTCGAACGACAGGTTCACTTGGACGTAGGCGGCGGCGGAGTCCTCCTCGGTGCGCCGGTCCGATGTGTAGTTGTCGGAGGCGCAGAGGCCCGTGCCGCATGGCCCCATGTCCGTCAATTGGAAGATGTTCGCCTCGCCGGACGCCATGAGGGCCTCGGTTCGCTCGATCAAGGCCACCATGTCGAAGGTGTAGAAGTCCGTCTGCCGACGCGGGTCGTCACCGCCCGGAATCTCGTCGAACGCATCCGCGGCCGAGGCCGGGCGCATGAGGTCCGAAATGGCGCCCAATGGCGTTTGCTGGTTGTTCCAAGCGTCGCGCTGCACCACGGACGACGCCGAGCGGTTGTTCACCTCGGTCATCTGGATGCCGAAGTCGATGCTCTCGATGAAGCCGAAGTCGAAGTCGTAGGTGCCGCCTACCTCGGTCTGCGTGATGTCCATCTTCGAGTAGTCGTTGGTGAACACGCTGCCCGTGACTTGCATGTCATCCGGCGACAGTGGATCGGCCAAGCCGAGCTGCAGGATGGGCAGTTCGCGACCGAAGTAGCCGGTGGTGCGCTCCCGCGTCCAAGCGGCGATGGAGAGCAGGGACGAACTGCCGTAGGGGCTGTCCGGAGAGCGTTCGGCGGAGGAGTCGTGGTAATCGAACTCCACGGACAGCCGATCGGAAACGTCCCACAGCAAGTTGAGGCCCACGGCGCCGTTTTCCGCCACGAAGGCGTCGTTGCCGGCACCCATGGCGAAATCGCTGTCGGCGAGGTTCTCCGTGTATTCCAACGGCGTGGCTTGCGGGCCATCCGTCCAATTGGTCTCTTGGGCGCCGAAGTTGAACCAGGCCGAGAGGTTGTTGTAGGTGCGTTGCAGCTCCAATTCCGAGTAGGTGTAGTCCAAGGTGGCTTCCACCTGCTCGCTGGGCTGCCACTGCAGGGTGAGCTGGCCGTTGGTGCGCACCCGGTCGTATTCGGCCAGCTCGTAGCCGATGTTCTGGGGCACCGAGTACAGGTCATCGTCGGTCGGGCGGTTTTGCTGATTGGCGTCCCCGGCCGGGGGGATGCCGCCCCATTCCGAGCGGCCCACGCCGCACCAACAGTTGTTCACGTCGCCTTCGAAGGTGCGCCAGCCGGCCACGCTGGCGCGGTTGACGGCGCTGTTGCGCTCCTGCCGCACGGCGCTCAGGGCGACGCCGAAGGTGTCCTCGGCGAAGGTGTTCGAGAACAGCGCCGACAACTCGCCGGTCCATGACGAGCCCTTGTCCGTGGAATCGTCGTGGACGCCGCTGGCGGCGGCGGTGAACTGAACGCCGGGCGCATCGAGGGGCCGGGTGGTGCGGATGTTGATGGTGGAGCCGATGCCGCCGGTGGGCACGTTGGCCTGGCCACTCTTGTAAACCTCCACCGCGGCGATGCCTTCCGAGGCCAGATTGCCGAAGTCGAAGGAGCGGCTGGTGCCGGCGCTGGTCGCCAATTGGCGGCCGTTCAACAACACCAGATTGAATTCGGGGCCGAAGCCGCGCACGGTGACCCGGGCGCCTTCGCCGCGCTCGCGGTCGATGGACACGCCGGTGATGCGCTGCAGGGATTCGGCCAAGTTGCCATCTGGGAAGTCGCCAATGTCTTCGGCGGTGATGGCATCCACCACGCCGTCGCGGGCGCGCTTGAGTTCCATGGAGCGCTTCAAGCTCTGGCGAATGCCGACCACGACGATCTCCTCGATCGGCCTCGCCTGGCCATTCGCGGCACTTGCGGGCTCCGCCTGCGCGTAGGCCGCCGGCGCACCCACCGCCATCCCCTTCAACGCGAGGGACACCGCCAAAGTGAGCGGAGACTTCTTGAAGAGCTCGTTACCCATTGCGGGTTCTCCTCCCTGGTTCATTTGCCGGTACACGCCCACTCCCGGCGATGCTCAAGCACCGTGGCAGCCGCGCCGCGCCGCAAAATGACAACGCTGTCACCTAGCCATATACGGAACGGCGACAACGATGTCAATAGCTCTCCCCAAAAAAAGATTTCCACGCAGGTTGCGCCCGCCGCCGGTGCTCACAGCCATCCCTTGGTCGGCCCAAGGGAGTGGCGTCGGCATCCGTCGCCCCGGCTCACGCAACGCCGCCGCCGTTGGCCACGGTGGTCAAGCCGTAGCCGGCCGGGAACAGCGGCTCGGCAGCATCGCCGGCGGCAGCCGCGCCCCTTGGCCAAGGCATTGGCAGGCGGCCGCTGAAGCCGTGGTGGCCCAGCAACACCTCGGCGATGCCCTGCCCCTCCGTGCCGGGCAGCCAAGCCGCCACCAAGGCGGTGGACGCCGCAAGCTCGGCGTCCATCACCAGCGGCCGACCGGATATCAGGAGCGTCACCACCGGCACGCCCGCGGCGGCGATGCGTTGGATGCACGCCAAGTCCTCCGGGTGGGTGCGCGCCAGCTCGAGGCTCTGTGCGTAGGGCCCCAAGGGATTGATGAGGCCCTGCACCATCGAGCCGGTCTCGACCACCGCCTCATCGCCGGCGCGGATGTCGCCGAAGCCTTCGGCGTAGGGCTTCTCGCCAATGACGACGACGGCCACGTCGTGCCGGGTGGGATCCGCTTCGCCACCGCTCAAGTCCGCGCTCAAATGCGCCTTCGGCGCCAACGCCCGGATGCCTTCCCAGATGCTCGTTCCCCGCAAGGTGTCATTGCCGCTTTCGCCTTGCCAGCTCAGCGTCCAGCCGCCGCATTGGTGGCCCAAGTCGTGGGCGTTCTTGCCGGCCACGAGGATGCGCTGGCCGGGCGCGAGGGGCAGCACGGCGCCGGCGTTCTTGAGCAGCACCAAGGATTGGCGCACCGCTCGCTTGGCAACCTCCCGATGCGCCGGCGAACCGAAGCTGGCCGCGCCCACGCCGGCGCGCTTGGCCGGGCGCGGCGCGTCGAACAGCCCGTAGCGCAGTTTGGCGCCCAGAATGCGCCGCACCGCGTCGTCGATGCGCGCCATGGGAATGTGCCCAGCCTGCACTTGGGCTTCGGCCGCGTCGATGAACTCCCGCCACGCCTCCGGCACCATGAACAGGTCGAGGCCCGCGTTCACGCTCTTGCGCACCGCCACGCCGTAATCCTCGTCGAGGTACTTCACCCCGTCCCAATCCGACACCACGATGCCCTTGAAGCCCAACCGCTCCTTCAGCAGTTCCGTCACCAGAAAGCGGTGGCCGTGGCACTTCTCCCCGTTCCAACTGTTGAAGGACACCATCAAGCTCATCGCGCCGGCCTTGAGGGCCGGGTAGTAGGGCGCCACGTGGGTGGCCTCGAACGTCTCCCAGTCCAACGTGGTCTCACCTTGGTCCATGCCGTGGCGGGTGCCGCCATCCCCCGCCCAGTGCTTGACGCAGGCCATGACGCCTTCGTCCTGCAAGGCCCGAACGTAGTGCCGGCCGAACTCGCCCACCCGCCGCGGATCGTTGCCATAGCTCTCGTAGGTGCGGCCCCATTGCGGGTTCCCCGCCACCGCCAAGGTGGGCGCGAAGTTCCAATCCAGGCCGGTGGCAAGCACCTCCTTGGCCGTGACGCAGGCGACTTCGGCGGCCAGTTGCGGGTCGCCGGTGGCGCCGAGGCCGATGTTGTGCGGGAAGATGGTGGCGCCACGCACGTTGTTGTGGCCATGCACGGCGTCCAAGCCGAACAGGATGGGCACGCCCGGACTGTCGGCATCCGCCACCGCCGCTTGCCAGAACTGGTCGTTCATCGCCACCCAGTCTTGCGGGGTGTTGTCGCCCGGGTGGGAGCCGCCGCCGGACAGCACGGCGCCCAGCGCGTGTTCCTTCACGTCCGCCGGTGTGACGGCCAGGCGCTCGGCCATCGTCATCTGGCCGATTTTCTGGCGCAGGCTCATCCGCGCGAGCCAGCCGGCCACAAAGGTCTCTTCGCGCATCGCTTCGCCCCGCCCCTCGCTCAGTCTTCAGCCACGAGGAAGGGCATGTTGGCGTGGCCCACGCCGCCCTGGCCATCCCCCACATACACAAAGAGCCGATAGGCGCCCGGCGCCGACGGCGCCCGCAGCCGGATGGCCCCGGCTTCGGGGCTTTGCAGGAAGCCGTCGAGCGCCTCGGGCACGGCCTCGGCGTCGCCGCCGCTTTGCGTGGCGCCGCTCTCCCGCAAGAGGCGCCAGTCGAAGCGCAGCGGGTCTTGCTCCGGATCGGTCACATCGACCGCCGCGTCGTAGGTGTTTCCCGGCTGTAGTTGCACCGAATCCGCGGCGTGCCGGCCGTCGAGCGCCAAGCGGCTGACCTGCGGCGCCCGATTGACCGGCCAGCGCCCGGTCCAGATGCGCGTCAGGATGTCCACGGCCTCGGTGCGGCGGCCATCCGCGGTGAACAACCCATACCAAGTGGGGGTGCGCTCCTGTTTCTGCCCCCAGAGGAACGCGTAGTTGCCAATGATGCGTCCGGTCAACGGCGCCAGCACGTTTTCATGCCCCCGTTGGTAGCGTTCCGCCTTCTCCGAACTGGTGGGTTCGATGGGCGCCCCCCAAGTCGTGGTGGACACCTCCCAGTGGCCGATGGTGCCCCACTCCGTCACCATCACCGGCATGTCGAGGCCAATATGCGCCAGCGCGTCCGGCAGCCCGGCAAGGCCGCCGTACACCTGCACGCTGAGGAAGTCGAGGTCTGGCGCCCGTTCCTGAATCACCGCCGCGAGTTCTACGCTGATGCCGGCGGTGGTGGTCGTGGTGGGATGATGCGGGTCGAGCGCGTGGATCATCTCCGAAAGCTCGTTCACCGCGTCATAGACGCGGGGGTTGCGGTAATCGTGGTTGAGTTCGTTGCCGATCACCCAGGCGAGCAGCGCCGGGTGGTCACGGTGCGCCAGCACCTGCTTCCGCAATCGCTCGAATTGACGCGCCACGGCGGCCGCGTCGTCATAGTCGAAGCCATGCCGCTCCCGCGCCACGTCCAGGCACAGCGCCACGGTGAGCCCAAGCCGGTGCGCCTCATCCAGGATGGCGCCGTCCTCCACCGCCCAATTGCGCACCGAGTTGCCGCCATGCTTGGGCAGCGAGGCCAAATCCCGCGGGTTTTGGCTGCCCACGCCCCGGATCACATAGGGGGCGCCGCCACGAAAGAGTTGGTAGCTGCCCGGCTGGCCTCGGATCTCCACCGCCACCGGCCCTGGCGCGGCATCCAAGTCCGCGACAAGCCAGCGCCACGGCGGCGCCGTGCCGCGCTCTTCCAGCGGCTGCGCCGCCACGGGCCAGGCAGCGGCGAGGGCGGCCACGGCGCCGGCCACTGCCAGCATTGGGGCTTGCAGGCTCACTGGTTCAATCTTCGGCCTTGGGTAGCGATCTTGGCGCCGGTTGGCGAGCGCATCTGCCGGGGCAGCGATAATCTGCCCATCGCATGACAGCGTTGTCAAGCAAAACGCTCAGTCAGCGCCGCGGAGTAGCGTCCACAGACGCCGGCGTCGCCTTGCCCCGCCCGCCCGTTCAGGCGGTGGATTCGCGGATGACCAATTCGCAGCCGAACGATGCCGGCGGTTGGGTCGGCTGGCCGCTCAGCCGCTCCATCAAGCACAACGCCGCAGTTCTGGCCATTTCCCGGATGGGTTGGCGGATGGTGGTGAGCGGCGGCCACAGGCGCGACGCCAACGGCGTGTCGTCGAAACCCGCCACGGACAAGTCGGTGGGGATGGCCAAGCTGCGTTGCCGCGCCTCCAGCAGCACGCCGGCCGCCATGTCGTCATTGCTGCCGATGATGGCGGTGGGCGGTTCCGGCAGCGCCAGCAACTCGGCGGCGGCGGCCTTGCCCGAATCGAAGTCGAAGTAGCCTTGCCGGACGAACCGCTCCGCGTAGCGGATGCCGTGCTCGACCAACGCCCGCCGGTAGCCGGCGAACCGCTTATCGGTGGCGCCGTGCCCGGGATCCCCCTTGATGAAGCCAATGGCGCGGTGGCCACGCTGAATGAGGAACTCGGTCAGCGAGAAACTCGCCGCTTCGTCCTCGCACAACACATTGACTTGCCCCACCACCGGCGCCTTGGGCGTGATGGCGGCGAACGGCACCTCCATCCGGCGCAGCACCCGCACGAGGTCTGAGAGGTCGCCCATCGGCGCCGGCAGGATGACGCCCTCCACCTGCGCTTGGGTCACGAACCGCTCGACCTGTTCGGGGAGCTCCGAACCGGGCAAGGTCAGCGGCCGCAGCAACAAGGAGTAATCGCGTTCCTCGCAAGCGCTCAGGGCGCCGTCCAGCACATCCTTCATGTAGCTGAACTCGTCTGGGCTCTCATAGACCAAACCCAGCACCCAAGACCGCTGCCGCGACAGCGAGCGCGCCGCCGCGTTCGGCCGATAGCGCAGGCGGTTAACCACTTCGAGCACCTTGGCGCGCGTGTGCTGACGCACGTTCGGCTCGTCGTTGACCACCCGCGAGACGGTCTTGATGGACACGCCAGCCTGCTCGGCGACGTCGAAGATCGTCGCCTTGCCGGGTCGCGTGTCCCGCGCCATCTGCGCTCCGCCCAGGCGGCCCGCGTCAGGCGGCGCGGACGCTCAACGCCATCATGGCGAGGACGACGTTGCGAATGGTGATCTCCATCGCCCGCGCCTCAGCTGGCCGGCGCCTTGCAGTAATGGTCGAGGAATTGTTGATGCGCCGGCAGTTGCCGCACCAATTCATCCACCGAGCCTTGGATGCCCGCCAGGAACCCAGTCAATTCGTCATCCGTCATCATGTTGGCGATGGGATGGTAATGCGCCGGCTCCAGCCCCTGCCCCAGCATCACCTGCACCCATGACGTCTCCGCAAACAGTTCCCTCGGCACCTTGAACACTTGGCCGGCGTGCCTGAAGAGCTCGATGCGGTGGGCGAGGGAATCTGGAACCGCCATGGCCCGGCATTGCCGCCAGAAATCGCTGTCGTCACGTCGCGTCACATGGTAGTGCAGGACGATGAAGTCCCGCACGTTGTCGAACTGAAAGTGCATTTGATCGTTGAACTCGTTGACGTTCGGTTCCCGGATGCCGTCGTAGGGGAACATCTGCAGCAGGCGAATCACGCTGCGCTGGATCAAATGGATGCTGGTGGATTCCAGCGGTTCGATGAAACCGGAGGCGAGCCCCACCGCGACGCAGTTCTTGTGCCAGTGCCGCCGCCGTCGCCCGCCGCCGAACCGGATGACCCGGGGCTCCGTGAGCGCTTTGCCTTCCACGTTGCCGAGCAGCCGCCCCACCGCCTCGTCCTCGGACCAGTGGCGGCTGCTGAACACCACGCCGTTGCCCACCCGGTGCTGCAGCGGAATGCGCCACTGCCAACCGGCGGCGCGGGCCATGGCCCGGGTGTAGGGGATGGGCTGCGCCACGGCCTCCGTCTGCACGGCCACGGCGCGATCGCACGGCAACCAATGCCCCCAATCCTCGTAGCCCACGCCCAGCTGGCGGCCGATCAACAACGCCCGGAAGCCGGTGCAGTCGATGAAGAGATCACCTTCCAGCCGTTGTCCGGAGCGCAACCGGAGGGCGGTGATGAAGCCATCGTCCGGGTCCTGCTCCACCTGCTCGATCAACCCCTCCCGGCGCTTGACGCCATGCGCCTCGGCGATGCCGCGCAGGAACTTCGCGTACAGCGAGGCATCGATGTGGTAGGCGTAGTTCAACTTCCTGTTGGGCAGCACGGCGAAGCGGCCCTGCTTGGCGGCCAGCCACTCGTTGCAGTATTCGCCGTATGCGCGGCTGACGCCCCGCCGCTTGCCCTTCAGCCAGAAGTGGTGGAAGCCGGCAGCCCAACTGTCCTTGCCCGCCCAACCGAAGGAATGGATGTAATCCTCTCCCACATCGCCCCAACCCTCGAACGAAATGCCGAGCTTGAAGGTGGCCTGCACCGCCTTGAGGAAATCCTGCTCCTTCACGTTCAACAGCTCGTGGAAGGCGCGGAGCGGGGGAATGGTGGCCTCGCCCACCCCCACCGTGCCAATCTCCTCAGACTCCACCAGAGTGATGTCCAGCGTCTTGCCGAGCAGCTTGGAGAAAGCCGCGGCCGCCATCCAGCCCGCGGTGCCACCGCCGGCGATCACCACCTTGTGGATTCTCCTGTTCTGCACGCCGCTCTCCTGGAGGTGATGGGCGAACCGGGTGTCAAGCCGCGCCGGCGCTCACCGCCATCATGGGGATGACATTCCCCCACGCCAACGGATACCTTCTTATACAACTTACACAACATGGGCAAGCGGACGCATGGGCATGGACTATCGGACGTTGGGCCGCGCCGGGGTGAAGGTGAGCCCGGTGGCGCTCGGCACGGTGAACTTCTCCTGGCTCACAAACGAGGCGGATTCGTTCGCCATGATGGATCGGGCCTTGGAGCTGGGGGTGAACTTCTTCGACACCTCCAACAACTACAACGCCGGCGACACCGAGGCCCTCATCGGGCGCTGGCTCAAGCAGGGCGGCGGCCGACGCGAGCGCATCGTGCTGGCCACCAAGGTCTATTCCAAGCCGAACGCATGGGGCTCGGCGGACCCGGTGAAGCGCACCGGCGAGTGGGTGGGGCCGAACGATTTCGGCCTCTCCGCCCGGCACATCCGCGCCGCCGTGGAAGCGAGCCTGCAACGCCTGCAGACCGACCACATCGACCTCTACCAGACACACCATGTGGACCGCGCCGTGCCGTTCGATGAGCTCTGGCAAGCGATGGAACTGTTGGTCGCCCAAGGGAAGATCATCTACGTCGGCAGCTCCAACTACGCCGGCTGGCACTTGGCCCAAGCGCAAGAGGCGGCGCGGCGGCGCGGCTTCCTGGGCTTCGCTTCCGAACAGAGCGTGTATAACTTGGCGAATCGCCACGTCGAACTGGAAGTGATTCCCGCTTGCCAAGCGTACGGGCTCGGTTTCGTGCCCTACAGCCCCCTCGCCGGCGGGCGGTTCGGCGGCGCGCCCGGCACGAACGAGCCGAGCCGCCGCGCCTTGCTGCCCAAGGCCGCCGCCCAAGCCGACGCGGACTTTCAGGCGTTGTGTGACGACTTGGGGCGCGCGCCGGCCGACGTGGCCGTGGCGTGGGTGGCGCAGCAGCCGGGCGTCACGGCGCCCATCATCGGGCCGCGCACGATGGCGCAACTCGAGGCGAACGTCGCCGCGGTTGAGACCGCACTTGACGCCGAGGCGCTGGAACGGCTGGATGCGCTATTCCCCGGGCCGGGCGGCCCAGCGCCGGAGGCGTACGCTTGGTAGGCAGCGCCCGCTGCACCCGCTTGGCAGGCCGGCGCTTCAGCCCTCCTTGAAGTTCAGCTGGCGCAGCTTGCGCGTCAAGGTGTTGCGCCCGTAGCCCAGCCGCTCGGCTGCGTCGCCCTTTTGGCCGCCCGTGTGTTCCAACGCGGCCTCGATGAGTGTGCGCTCGAACTGCGGCAGGGCGCGCGCCAGCACTTCGCCGGCGCCGGCGTCGAGTTCCCGCCGCGCCCAAGCGCCGAGCGCCGCCCGCCAATCCCCCTGCGGCGCCACCGCCTCCTTGGCCGCCGCCGCGGGCTTAAGCTCCGGCGGCAAGTCCTCGACCATGATCTCGCGGCCGGCGGCCATCACCGTCAGCCAGCGGCAGGCGTTCTGCAGTTGGCGCACGTTGCCCGGCCAAGGCAACCCGGCCAGATGGGCCTCGGTGGCCGGCAACAACGTCTTCGGCTCGCCGCCGAGCTCCGCGGCCGCGGCGGCCAAGAAATGCCGCGCCAACAGCGGAATGTCCTCGCTGCGCTCGGCGAGCCGCGGCAAATGCACACGGATGACGTTCAGGCGGTGGTAGAGATCCTCGCGGAACGTGCCGGCGGCCACCAACGCCTCCATGTCTTGGTGCGTCGCGGCGATGACGCGGACATCCACCTTCACCGTGGCGCGGCCGCCCACCCGGTAGAACTCGCCGTCCGCCAGCACACGCAACAGGCGCGTCTGCGCATCCGGCGGCATGTCGCCGATTTCATCCAAGAACAACGTGCCGCCGTCGGCCTGCTCGAAGCGCCCGATGCGACGTTGATTGGCGCCCGTGAACGCGCCCTTCTCGTGGCCGAAGAGCTCCGTTTCGATGAGCTCTTGGGGGATGGCCGCCATGTTGAGCGCCACCAGCGGCCCGCCGCTGCGCGGGCTGTGCCGGTGCAGGGCGTTGGCGACCAGTTCCTTGCCGGTGCCGGAAGCGCCGTTGATGAGCACCGTGACGTTGGAGTGCGACAGGCGCCCGATGGCGCGAAACACCTCCTGCATCGCCACCGCTTGGCCGATGATCTCGGCGGCCGGCGGTGGCGTGCCGGCGGCCGCGGACGGCGCCCGAAGTTCCCGCCCATGCGCCACGGCGCGACGCACGGTGGCGATGAGTTCATCGATGTCGAAGGGTTTCGGCAAGTACTCGAAGGCGCCGCCCTGATAGGAGTTGACGGCACTCTCCAAATCCGAATGGGCCGTGATGACGATCACCGGCAACGACGGCCACTCGGCGCGCACCGCGGCGAGCAGCTCCAAGCCATCCGCGCCCGGCATGCGAATGTCGCTCACCACGGCGTCCGGCTGCTCGCCGGCCAAGCAGTTGAGCGCCTCATCGCCGCGGGCAAAGGCGCGGGTGTCGAAGCCCGCCTGCCCCAAGGCCCGCTCCAGCACCCAGCGCATGGAGCGGTCGTCATCCACCAGCCACACCGTGGCGCCGGCGTCGCCGGCCAGCTCACTCATCGTCCGGTTGCCGCAACGGCAGGTACAAGGAGAACGCCGTGCGGCCCGGCGCGCTGTCGCACTCCAACACGCCATTGTGCTGGCCGACGATGTTCTGTGTGATCGCAAGGCCCAAACCGGTGCCGTCCGGCCGCCCGCTGATCATCGGGTAGTAGATGCCGCCGGCGATGTCCGCCGGCACGCCTGGGCCGTTGTCCACCACGTCCACCCGCACGACGACGCGATGCCGGTGGTGCCCGATGGTGAACTGCCGCACCGCCCGGGTCGTGAGCTCGATGCGCGGCCCGTCCGTCTCCACCAGCGCTTCCCGCGCGTTGCGCATCACGTTGAGGCAAGCCTGCACCAGCTTGCCGAAATCGCCCATGAGTTCCGGCAACCCCAAGTCATAGTCCCGCGCGAAGGTGATCTGGCCCGGCGCCTCCGCCTCGATGAGCTGCACCACGCGCTCCAGCACCCGATGGATGTTCACCGGCTCGAAGCAGGGTTTCTGGTTCGACCCCAACATCCGGTCCACCAAGTTGCGCAGGCGATCCGCCTCCTCGATCACCACCTCGGTGTACTCGCGCAACCGGGCCGAGGGCAGCTCCCGCTCCAAGAGTTGCGCCGCGCCGCGAATGCCGCCGAGGGGGTTCTTGATTTCGTGGGCGAGGCCCCGCACCAGTTTGCGGGTGGTCTCCTGCAGCGCGACGTGCTGATCGTCGCGGTTGATGCGCAGGAACCGATCCAGCGGCTCCAGTTCGATCAGGAGCTCGGCGGCGCCGAGCCGCTCCACCGTGTAATGCGCGCGCAGTTCCCGGCGGCCGCCGCCAAGCAACGTGGCTTCGCGTTTGGTGAAGGGCTGGCCGGTCTCCAAGGTGTTGTGCAGTGCCGACGCCTGCACCGCCGGATCCACGAAGAGCCGCCGCACCTCGCTGCCCATCGCCCGCTGCGCGGATTTGCCAAAGAGCGATTGCGCCGCTTGGTTCAGATAGGTGACGCGCAGCGTGTTGTCGAGCACCACCACCGCGGTGGTGAGGTTGTCGAGTATCTCCGCGGCGCTGGACATGGGGTGTACTCGGCTGGCGGCTCCTTTAAGGCTCGGCCCCTCCAAAGGAGCAAGTTCCGTGCCGGCGCTGGATGCCATTGGGCACGCCACCTTGCACCAACTTAGTGCAAGCAGCAAGCGAAGTGGTGCGAATCGCTAGCGGCCCAAGGCGACCCGTTGCACATGGAACACGGATGGCGCACCGCGCAGGAGCGTGTCCCCGTTGTGGCCCACGACTTCGATGTGTACTCGATGGCGCCCCCGCGCCACGTTGGCGAGGGTGAACTCCACCGCGGCATCGCCAGTGCCCGCGGCTTCGCCGAGTGGCGCGCCATCAAGAAACAGCACGGCGCGATGGCCGTCGCGCAAGGGCGGCGACACCTGCCCGCGCAGCGTCACCGCGCCGCCGTTGGCGCGCACCGCCACGCCCGCCGCCGGCGCCACGATGCGCGCCGCGGCGTAGCCTTCGCCCTCGGCGCCTGCCTCATCGCCGGCAGCGCCGCCCGGTGCCTCGGCTGACGTTGGTCGCACCGCGTACACATTGACGGGGCCTTGCGGCAGCGGCACGGCGGCCGCGCCGGCCGGCGGCGCGTCGCTGAAGACCGGCAATCCGTCCGCATCCACCCAGCGATACACCACATCCGCTTGCGCTCCCCCCGCGAGGGCGAGCAGCAGCGCCGCCGAACATGCCGCCTTGGCGCACCTAGCCGAGCACGGGCGCGGCGGTCGCATTGCGGGGCAGCCCACGGCCGATTCCACGACCCAAGGCCGCCCCGCCGCCGATCAGACCGAGTAGTACAAATCGAACTCGGCCGGGTGCGTGGTCATGCGCAGCAAGTCCACGTCGGCCTGCTTGAGTTCGATGTAGGCGTCGATCTGATCGTCGCTGAACACGCCGCCGGTGGTGAGGAACGCGCGGTCGCTGTCGAGGGCCTCCAAGGCTTGGTCCAAGGACGCGCACACCGTCGGGACGCCCACCAGTTCCTCCGGCGCGAGGTCGTACAGATCCTTGTCGAACGGGTCGCCCGGATGAATCTGGTTCTGGATGCCGTCAATGCCGGCCATCAGCATGGCCGCGAACGTCAGATACGGGTTGCCGGCCGAATCCGGGAACCGCACCTCCACCCGATACGCCATCGGATTGCCGCCCTGCACGTAGGGGATGCGGATGGAAGCGGAACGGTTGCGCGCCGAGTAGGCCAACAACACCGGCGCCTCGAAGCCCGGCACCAGCCGCTTGTAGGAGTTGGTGGCGGCGTTGGAAAAGGCGTTGATGGCGCGGGCGTGCTTGATGATGCCGCCGATGTAGTAGAGCGCCGTCTCGGAGAGGCCGGCATAGCCATCGCCGTAGAACGTGTTCTCGCCTTCGCGGGTGATGGATTGATGCACATGCATCCCGTTGCCGTTGTCGCCCACCAAGGGCTTGGGCATGAACGTGGCCGTCTTGCCGTAGGCGTGCGCGACGTTGTGGACGCAGTACTTGTAGATCTGCACCTCGTCCGCCTTCGCCACCAGCGTGTTGAAGCGCGCCCCGATTTCGTTTTGGCAGGCCGTGCCCACTTCGTGGTGATGCACCTCCACCGCGACGCCCATGGACTGCATGGCGCTGCACATGGCGCTGCGCAGGTCCGCCGCGGAATCCACCGGCGGCACCGGGAAGTAACCGCCCTTCACCCGCGGGCGGTGGCCCAAGTTGCCCCCCTCGAACTCGGCGTTGGACTCCCAAGCCGCCTCCTCCGCGGAGATGGCATACGAAGCGCCGGAGATGTCCACCTTCCAGCGCACATCGTCGAAGACGAAGAACTCCGCCTCCGGCCCGAAGTAAGCCGTGTCGCCGATGCCCGTGGATGCCAAGTACTTCTCGGCGAGCTTGGCCGTGGAGCGCGGGTCGCGGCCGTAGGGCTGCATGGTGCTCGGCTCCACGATGTCGCAACGCAGGTTGACGGTGGTTTCGTCGCGGAAGGGATCCAACACCGGGGTCGAATCGTCTGGCAGCAGGATCATGTCGGATTCGTTGATGGACTTCCAACCCGAGATGGACGAACCATCGAACATGAGGCCGTCGGCGAACACGTCTTCGTCCACGCGCTCGGCCGGCATGGTGGTGTGTTGCTCCTTGCCCCGTGGGTCGGTGAACCGCAGGTCCACCCACTTGGCGTCTTTGTCCTTGATTAGCTGCAGTGTGTTTTTCGACATTCGGCTAACGCTCCTTGTGAGTTCGTTGTCTAAACGACGGCGCGAGGCGCGTCGCCCCAAGCGGCTCGGCGCCGGGCGTCCTCAAGGCCGCCGGCGCCAGGCAGACCCTGCCTGCCGCTGCTTCGGAGTGTGCAAAATCGGCGCCAACTGGCCCGCCGGCGCGAAACTCGCTCCCCCCAATGCCGATGGCGTGGTGCCGGCAAGCCCCCCGCCGAACATCGCGCCATCGCCCCCGGAGCGGCCAACGTTGGCCACCCACGGTCGCGTTCAATTTTCGCACACTTCGACGCGAATGCGAATGTCCGCCCCATCGTGCCAAGTATCCACCACGCGATGGCCATGCACTTGGCACCAGGCCGGAATGTCGTGCAGAACGCCCGGGTCCGTGGCGAGCACATCCATCAGGTCGCCCGGCGCCAAGGCGCGCACCGCGTCTTGTGTGCGGATCACCGGCAACGGGCACAAGAGGCCGCGCGCGTCCAGCTCGCGCACCGGTGCCGCGCCCGTGGCGTCAGACATGCCAAGCGTGGGGAATCTCGTCCGCCGGCAATGGCGTCACCTGCAACGCCTCGCTCACGCCGTTGGTGTGATGCACGCTCACCCCGACTCTGGCGGCGGCGCGGCCTTGGCTGTAGCGGGCCAAGAGCCGCGCGGCCAGATTGATGTCGCGGCGGCCGGGTGTGCCATCGACGAGCGCCAACGGCCCCTCGACGTTCGTCGTGCGTAGATGCAGGAAGCGCTTCCGGTAGCCTTCGAGGAAGCGGTTCTCACCGGCTTCCCGGCCAACGATGAGCTTGTAATGGCGCGCCGGCCGAATGTGCCGCCCCACCTTGAGCAGCACGATGTCGTCCAGCTCGTAGTCGCGTTCGCCACGCGCCTGCCACAGGTCCGCGAGTTTGCGGGCGTAGGCCGCGTCCGTCAGGAAACAGCAGCCGCCGGCCGGCTGCGCGTAGTCCGAGAAGCCAAACGCCGCCGCCAAAGCCATCTGCGGCTTGCGGCTGCGCCCCTCAAAGCCGTGCAACCGCTCCCGATCCACCCAGCCCTCACGCTCCGGCTTGGTGGGCGGCAGGCGCTTGGCGCAGAGCGGGCGCAGCAGCAGGTCTTCCGCGCCGGACTCCCGGGCGATGATCGGCATGGTGGCCTTGCGCTGCGATTTCGGACGCTGGCCGATCACTTCGCCGGTGACGACGAAGTCAAAGCCGCCGTCGTCCATGAAACCCCACGCCAACGCCTTGTGTACCATGAATATCTTGCAGTCGAGACAGGGATTCAGGTGCTGGCCGTAGCCGTGCTTGGGCTGCAGCACGATGTCCTTGTACTGCGCCGAGACATCGATGATGTGCAGCTTGATGCCCAGCTGTTCGGCCACCCACAGTGCGTTGTTGCGCTTGGGCCGCGCTTGGCGGCGGGTGCGGATGGCCGAGGTGTGGCCTTCCACGCAGAATCCGGTGTAGAAGTTGAGGCCCTCCACATGCACACCCTGCTCCATCACCACCTTCGCGGCGAGCATGGAGTCAAGGCCGCCGGAAATGAGCGCCACCGCCTTTCTGTTCATGGCGCCCATTCTAGAACCCCTGGGTTGGCGGCAGAAGTGTTTGCGCGCGGGCCGCGCCGGCAGCATCCCGCCGCGACCGTTGGCGACCCTTAGCCGATGAAGGCGCTCTGCCAGCGCGTGACCGCCGCGGCGGTGGCCGTGGACGGCGCCGAGGTCGCCCGCATCGGCCGCGGGCTCCTAGTGTTCGTCGGCGTCGGCCAAGAGGATGACGCGCCATGTGCCGTCGCGCTGGCGGACAAGACCTTGGCGCTCAGGGTGTTCGCGGACGCCGCCAAGCCCATGAACCGCTCCGTCATGGACATCGGCGGCGCCATCCTGGCCGTGCCCCAGTTCACCCTGCTGGCGGACACTTCCCGCGGCAACCGCCCGAGCTTCGCGCGCGCCGCCGCGCCGGCCGAGGCGAAGGCGCTCTTCGAACACTACGTGCAGGCGCTGCGCCGCCATTGGGACGCGGTGCATACGGGCGTTTTCGGCGCCGACATGCAGGTGAGCCTGACCAACGACGGCCCGGTGACGATCCTGCTGGAACGGTGAACCGCCGCGCCGAACCTTGGCTGCTATGCTTGGCGCCGTGACGCTGCACGAGACGCCCTTCGCCATCCCCCCGGCGCCGAGTTCCGCCGCTGGGCGGCTGGGCGCGTTGCTGTGCGCGGCGCTGCCGCCCCAAGGCGCATGGAGCGACGAAGCCTACCTCTGGCTCACGGACCACAGCCGCCGCCTCATCGAGTTCACGGACGGCTGGCTGGAGGAACTGCCCATGCCCACCTCGTCCCCACTCAACGCAGATAGCTGCATCTCGCGTGGACACAGGCCGATTTCTCACACATAATGTGGCCGTGTTCGGCGGCGAGAAAGGAGGTGATCTGTGAAATCTGCGGTAGAGGAGCGGGGACGGTAGTAACCGCTCCCATCCCGGGGTGAAGGCGCTGCGGCGGCATCGGACGGCGCAGCGCCTTCGCCAGAACACCCACCCCAGCGGCCTTGGCGCCCACGCCCGCGCACTCCAGCGGCACCCCATCGTCCAAGCGCCGCGCCAAGTGGCCCGTTAGCGCCACCCGCCCCCGTTCAACGCCACCGGCTCAACGCCCCCTAGCCCGTCCCTCGGGCCCCACCCAACGCGCCCCACGGTGCCCACCTGCTACCATCACCACACCGAATCGTCGCCAACGGGGGGAAGGATGAAGCTCGCAGTGGAGTTCCCAAGCGTCGCGTACCGCGAGGGCGGGGCTGGCGTGGTGAAGCTGGCGCAGGGCATCGAAGCCATCGGCTACGACCACATCGACATGTTCGACCACGTCATCATGGGCTACCCCACGGATACCCGCCCAGCGCCCATCTACCCGCCGCGAATGCCCATCATGGAAGCGCTGATGACATTGAGCTTCATCGCTTCCGCCACCTCACGGGTGGGCCTCGGCACCGAGGTGCTGGTGTTGCCGCAGCGCCAGCCGGTGCTGGTGGCCAAGCAGGTGGCCACCCTCGACACGTTGTCTGGCGGGCGTGTGCGCTTGGGCGTGGGCGTCGGCTGGCAAGCCTCCGAATACGATGCATTGGAAGAGCGCTTCGACAACCGCGGCAAGCGCATGGACGAGGCGATTCAAGTGCTGCGCGCCTATTGGGGCGACGAACGGGTGGATTTCGCGGGCGAGCACTACTCGGCCACCGCGATGGCGATGGAGCCGAAGCCGCCGCAGGGGCGCGCCCTGCCCATCTGGATTGGCGGCGCCGTGGAGGCGGCGCTCAAGCGCGTCGGCGAGCACGGCGATGGCTGGCTCTCGAACGCCATCGCCGAGCCGGCCGTCGCCGCCAAGTGCCGCGAGCGCATCTCGCGCCACGCCGAGGCGGCCGGGCGCGACCCCGCCGCCATCGGCTACCAGCAGATGCTCGCCCTGCCCCCGCGCGACAAAGCGGACAAGGCGTTCTACGCGGATCGGGAGCAGGTGGTGCGGCGCGCGGAAGCCGTGGCCGCGATGGGCTTCGATTGGGCCGCGCTCAACGCGACGGCCATCTTCCAAGCCGGCGCCCGCAGCGTGGATGCGATGCTGAACGAGTTGGGCGAGCTGCACACGCTCATCCACGCCGCCGCCGGCTGAGGCCCACCCGCGAACGGGGCGCTACAGCGAATACAGCGTCACGAACATCACCAGCAGCAGGGCCGGGGCCAACATGATCGAATACAACGTGACGAGCGCCAGCCACTTGGCGCCCGTCACGATTCGGCCATCCCCGTAATACCTCCTGAGCGCCATGTATTGGTAAGCGCCGAGCCAGAGCATGATGGCGGTGGCCACCAGCTCGACGATGTCGTCGTCCGGCAGCAGCAGTATCACGGTACACGCCATGAAGGCGACGATGTGGATGTGCATCCCGAAAACGAGATGCTCCACGTAGTAACGCCGCCGCCGCCAGTACAGGAACGCCAGCAGCAGGGCATAGCCCGGCAGCATGAAGAACATGGCGATGGGAAGGTTGTCGAGCAGCTTGTCGAACGCCACCGTGGGTTGGTGCAGCACATCCACCATCTGCGCCAGCAGGAATCGCCCGAACGTGCCCATTTCCTGCACGTCGGCATCCAGCTTGAGGTTGGCCGCGCCCGCCAGGATCATGGTGCGCGTGAACCGCTCCTCGTCGGCCATGATCTCGTCCAGCTTGCGGGCTTGGCTCGGCGGCAGCAGCGCCCGCAATGCATGCACGTTGGCTTCGGCGCCCGGCGGGTCGGGCCGCTCCCGCACCGCGGCGATGCGTTCCCCATTCTCCATTTCGAGGTCCGCGGTGAGGGAGAGCACGAAGAAGAACGCGAGGCTGGCGAACAGGAATAGGCGCACCGGCGAGGCATAGCTCGCGCGGCGGTCGCGGGAGAACTCCGCCGGCAACTCGCCGGGCCGCGCCGCCATCAGCTTGAGTGTGCGCACGAGACGCGAATCCAGCTCGAACGCCTCGCGCAGGAACTCCCAAACCATGCGCGGCAGCGAGCGGATGTAGCTGCGGTCGTTCTGGCCGCAGCGGGGGCAGAAGCGGTCCGCCCGAGGGCCGCCGCAATTGGGGCAGACGGCGCCGGCGGACCGCTCCAAGGTCTCGGACATCAAGGTGGGTCGAGGCGCTTCAACCCGCCGCGTCTGCGGCCGCTTCCGCCAACGCCGCGTTCCGGTCCTTCACGGCGCGCGAAATGATGTATTGATGGATGCGCTCCACGTCTTGCGCGTCCAGCAGGTCCGCGAAGCTCGCCATGCCGGCGTCCTGCTTGGTGCCGCCAAGCACGATGGCTTGGAAGGCGTCGTGGGTCTCCGGCGTCATCAGGCGCAGGTCTGGCAGGGCGCCGGCGGATTTCGCCCCCGGCCCGTGGCAGGCCCAGCAATTGTCGTGGTAGAGCACGTCGCCGCGGTCCAAGTCCTCGGCCGAGGCGGTGATGGGCCGCTGCTCCGGAATGTCGAGATGCCGCGGCATCGGCGCCGGCAGCGCCATGTCGCCGCCGAGCTTGAAGACGATGAGCCGGCCGTGGCTGCCGTACTTCCAGGTGGCCGTCGCCTCGTCCGGCAGATAGCCGCCGCCGGTGAGGATGGCGACGTGCTGCTCGCCATCGACCGCGTAGGTGATCGGTGGCGCCACGATGGACGCATGGGTC
The DNA here is from genome assembly GCA_965200505.1 of Candidatus Azotimanducaceae bacterium. Classification (GTDB taxonomy): domain Bacteria; phylum Pseudomonadota; class Gammaproteobacteria; order Pseudomonadales; family Azotimanducaceae; genus VXNE01. The sequence continues at coordinate 175,145 of OZ241343.1, forward strand.
TGCCCCTGCCAAAGCGCCGCGCCAGTGTCCGCGTCGCGCGCCGAGAGGTGGCCTTCGGCGTCGCCTTGGAAGACGAGGCCGCCGGCGGTGGCCAGCACCCCGCCATTCCACGGATGCGCCTGCGGCACGGCCCAGCGCGTTTCGCCGCTGAGCGGATCAAAGGCGACGAGGAAGCCCTTGTTTTCGGGCAGGTTCTCCTCCGCCTCCACCATCTGGTTGAGCCGCCCGAACTCCAACGCCGTGTTCCACGCGCCGGGGCGCCGCTTGTACACGCCGGTCTCCCGATACTCCTCCGGCATGGCGTACAGGAACGGCAGGTCATGGGTGCCGAGGTACATCACGCCGCGCCCCGCGTCCCACGACATCGCCTGCCAGTTGTGGCCGCCGCCCGGCCCGGGCAGGATCCACTGCGGCGCGTCCGCGTACGCCGTGTCCGGGTTCTCCACCGGCCGCCCGGTCGCCATGTCCACGTGCGTCGCCCACGTCACCGTGGCGTACGGGTGCGCCCGCAGCAGCGTCCCGTCGGCGCGGTCGATCACGTAGAAGAAGCCGTTCTTCGGCGCCTGCATCAACACCTTGCGCTCCACCCCGTCCACCACCAGGTCCGCCAGCGCCATGTCCTGCACCGCCGTGTAGTCCCAGTTGTCCCCCGGCACCGTCTGGTAGTGCCAGCGGTATTCCCCCGTCGCCGCGTCCACCGCCACGATGGACGCCAGGAACAGGTTGTCGCCGCCGCCCGGCGAGCGGATCGCCCGCGTCCACGGCGAGCCGTTGCCAACCCCCAAGTACACCACGCCGAAGTCCGCGTCATAGACGATGGCGTTCCAAACCGTGCCGCCGCCGCCGATCTCCCACCACGCGCCGCCCTTCCACGTCGGCGCCGCCAGCGCCATCGCCCCGTCCTCGAAGCCCAGCGACGGATCGCCCGGCACCGTGAAGAACCGCCACGCCTGCTCGCCGGTGGCCGCGTCGTACGCCGTCACGTAGCCCCGCACGCCGTACTCCGCCCCGCCGTTGCCGATGAACACCTTGCCGGCCGCGGCGCGCGGGGCGCCCGTGATGGTGTACTCCCGCGTCCGGTCGATCACCGTGTCCACCTCCCAGATCTGGGCGCCGGTGGCGGCGTCCAGCGCCAGGAGCCGGCCGTCCAGCGTCGCCAGATGCACGCGCCCCTCGTACACCGCCAGCCCGCGGCTGATGACGCCGCAGCACGCCTTGCGCGCCGTCTCGCCGGGCACCGCCGGGTCGAACGACCACAGTTCCTCGCCGGTGGCCGCGTCCACCGCGTAGGCCACGTTCCACGGCGCGGTGAAGTACATTACGCTGTCCACCACCAGGGGCGTCGCCTCCACCGGGTGGTAGGTCTCAAGATCCTTGAACCACGCCACGCCCAGGTCCGCGACGTTGCCGCGGTGGATGGCGGCCAGCGGCGAAAAGCGCTGCTCCTCGAAGGTGCGCCCGTAGGCGAGCCACGCCCCCGGATCGTCCTCGTCCGCCCGGCGCACACGCTCGTCCGTCACCCAGCCCGCCGGCGCCGCCGCCCCGGCCTCGCCCGCATCCGCCGTCTCCACCGCCGCCGGCGGCGGCGCCGAGCCGGCATCGTCCAAGTAGATGTAGCCGACCACAACCACAACCAATGCCAGCACCAGCGCCGCCAACACCTTCCAAGAGGCAGCGCCCATCGCCCTACCCGCTCCGGTTCCGCTCATCATGCCGTTCTCCCAACCAACATGGCTGATGTGGCGAACATACCACCACCGGACGCGCCGCCGCCGAACCCCGCTAGCCGGCCTCGCGTTCGGATGCCGCGCCCACCTCGGCGGCGGCCTGCTCTTCCCGCCATAGCTGGGCGCGGGAGATGACGTACTGCCGGATGCGCTCCACATCCTGCGCGTCGAGGAGGTCCGCGAAGCTCGCCATGCCGGCGTCGTTCTTTGTGCCGCCCAGCACGATGGCTTGGAAGGCGTCATGGGTTTCCCGCGTCATCAGCCTCAAGTCCGGCAGCGCGCCGGGGGACTTGACGCCAAGGCCGTGGCAGCTACGGCAGTGGTCGTTGTAGAGCACGTCGCCGCGGTCGATGTCCTCGGCGGACGCGGTGAGCGGCGGCAGCGCCGGCACGGTCAGGTCCCTCAACGGTGGAACGGGCAAGGCGGCCCCGCCGCCGAGCTTGAAGACGATGAGCCGGCCGTGGCTGCCGTATCGCCAAGTGGCGGACAGCGGGTTCGCCCCCTTGCCGGCGCCGGTCAGGATGGCGAGGTGCTGCTCGCCGTCGATGGCATAGCTGATGGGCGGCGCCAGGATGGAGGTGTACACCTCGTGGCGCCACAGAAGCCGCCCGTCGTCCGCGTCATAGGCGGCCACCTGCCCTTGGGCGTCGCCTTGGAACACTAAGCCGCCGGCGGTGGCGAGCACACCGCCGTTCCATCCCAACGGCTGTTCCACCCGCCACCGGGTCTCGCCGGTGAGCGGGTCGAAGGCGATGAGATGGCCCTTGCCCCCGGGCGCGTTCTCCTCGGCCTCCACCATCTGGTTCAGCCGCCCGAACTCCAACGCCGTGTTCCACGCGCCCGGGCGCCGCTTGTACACGCCCGTCTCGCGGTACTCCTCCGGCATCGCGTACAGGAACGGCAGGTCATGGGTGCCGAGGTACATCACGCCGCGCCCCGCGTCCCAGGACATCGCCTGCCAGTTGTGGCCGCCGCCCGGCCCGGGCAGGATCCACTGCGGCGCGTCCGCGTACGCCGTGTCGGGGTTCTCCACCGGCCGGCCGGTCGCCATGTCCACGTGCGTCGCCCACGTCACCGTGGCGTACGGGTGCGCCCGCAGCAGCGTCCCGTCGGCGCGGTCGATCACGTAGAAGAAGCCGTTCTTCGGCGCCTGCATCAACACCTTGCGCTCCACCCCGTCCACCACCAGGTCCGCCAGCGCCATGTCCTGCACCGCCGTGTAGTCCCAGTTGTCCCCCGGCACCGTCTGGTAGTGCCAGCGGTACTCCCCCGTCGCCGCGTCCACCGCCACGATGGACGCCAGGAACAGGTTGTCGCCGCCCCCCGGCGAGCGGATCGCCCGCGTCCACGGCGAGCCATTGCCAACCCCCAGGTACACCACGCCGAAGTCCGCGTCATAGACGATGGCGTTCCAAACCGTGCCGCCGCCGCCGATCTCCCACCACGCGCCGCCCTTCCACGTCGGCGCCGCCAGCGCCATCGCCCCGTCCTCGAAGCCCAGCGACGGATCGCCCGGCACCGTGAAGAACCGCCACGCCTGCTCGCCGGTGGCCGCGTCGTACGCCGTCACGTAGCCCCGCACGCCGTACTCCGCCCCGCCGTTGCCGATGAACACCTTGCCGGCCGCGGCGCGCGGGGCGCCCGTGATGGTGTACTCCCGCGTCCGGTCGATCACCGTGTCCACCTCCCAGATCTGGGCGCCGGTGGCGGCGTCCAGCGCCAGGAGCCGGCCGTCCAGCGTCGCCAGATGCACGCGCCCCTCGTACACCGCCAGCCCGCGGCTGATGACCCCGCAGCACGCCTTGCGCGCCGTCTCGCCGGGCACCGCCGGGTCGAACGACCACAGTTCCTCGCCGCTGGCCGCGTCCACCGCGTAGGCGACGTTCCACGGCGCGGTGAAGTACATCACCCCATCCACCACCAGGGGGGTCGCCTCCACCGGGTGGTAGGTCTCAAGATCCTTGAACCACGCCACGCCCAGGTCCGCGACGTTGCCGCGGTGGATGGCGGCCAGCGGCGAAAAGCGCTGCTCCTCGAAGGTGCGCCCGTAGGCGAGCCACGCCCCCGGATCGTCCTCGTCCGCCCGGCGCACACGCTCGTCCGTCACCCAGCCCGCGGACGCCGCCGCCCCGGCTTCGCCCTCATCCGCCGTCTCCACCGCCGCCGGCGGCGCCGAGCCGGCACCGTCCAAGTAGATGTAGCCGACCACAACCACAACCAACGCCAGCAACAGCGCCACCAACAGGGACGCCCTGGCCGCACCCGCCTCGCCGCCATTGCCAATCCGGTTATTCATGTCTCTCCCCGGCGCCTCGCTCCCTGAATCGAACATATACCACTGCTGTTGACAGCGCTCGCGAACACCGGACACTATCAACCTGTTGCGTTGCCTAGTTGGAGCGAAGCATGATTATCGTGCGCGGCTTGTCCATCCTGATCGGGGCGTTGATCGTCGTCATCGGCAGCTTCTTGATCGTGATGCGGTTTGCCGACGGCCCCAACACCATCGTCGCCGGCGGGCCCCTCGTGAGCGGCGAGTTGGTGGCGGAAGAGCCGGACTGGACGTTCGCCCGCGACGTCATGGAGATTGAGCTGCAATTGATGACGCCGCCCCGCTCGCGCACGGTGTGGGTGGTGGAACACGGCGGCAAGCTCTATGTGCCATGCGGCTACATGAACAGCTGGTGGGGGCGGCTTTGGAAGCAGTGGCCGGCGGAAGCCCGCGAAGATCCACGCGCCGTCGTCCGCATCGAAGGCAAGCGCTACGAGCGCACGCTGGTGCCGGTGACCGCGGAACACCCCGAAGCGGCCACCATCCTCGCCAAGCTGGGTGCCAAGTACGGCTTCGGTGGCAGCGCAGCACCCCCGGCCGCGGTCTTGTCAACGGATGCCCTGTTGCTCTTCGAGTTGGGGCCGCGGGCCGCGGCGTGAGGACAGCGCGGCCCCGCTTATCCAGCCAGCCCCTCGCGCACCTGCTCGCGAATGGCCGCCACGTCGCCGGTGCCGTCCACGCGCACATAGCGCAGCGCCGTGGTTCGCGCCAGCGTTTGGTAGAACTCGACGAGGGGCGCCGTCTGGCGCCGATACACGTCTAGCCGCTCACGCACCGTCGCTTCCCGATCATCCGGGCGTTGCACCAGCGGCTCACCGCTGGCGTCGTCGCGGCCGGCGACCCGGGGCGGGTTGAACACGATGTGATAGACGCGCCCGCTGCCTTCGTGGACGCGCCGCCCGGCGATGCGCCGCACCACTTCCGTGTCCGGCACGGCGATCTCCACCACCACGTCGATGGCGATGCCGGCGTCCACCAACGCCTGTGCCTGGGGAATCGTGCGCGGGAAGCCGTCGAACAGGAAGCCCTGGGCACAGTCCGCGGCGGCGATGCGCTCCTCGACCAAGCCCACGATCACGGCATCCGAGACCAACTCGCCGGCGTCCATCACCGCCTTCGCTTCCCGTCCCAACGGCGTGTCGGCGGCGATGGCGGCGCGCAGCATGTCGCCGGTGGAGATCTGCGGAATGTCGTGCGCGTCGCAGATGAATTGCGCTTGCGTACCCTTGCCTGCCCCCGGCGGCCCCAACAAGATGACTCTCATGCCCCCTCCCAGTGTTCGCAAACGGGCCGCCAGCCGGCGAGCCTCGACGGCGCCGCCATCGTCATGCGCGGCGCACATCCCGCACGCTCGGCACACGCCGGATGCGGTCGATGACGAGCGCCAGCTGCAACACGCCTTCCACCCGCACCTCCAGCGAGATGGTGGCGTCTTCGCCGGGGTCGATGACCCGCGCCTCGACGCTCGCCACGTCGATGCCCATGGCCGCCGCCACCGATGACACATCCCGCAGCAGCCCCGGCCGGTTGCGGCCCACAACGCGGATGCCCTGCACGGAGTGGGTCGGCGTGGCCTTGGCCGGCAACAGCGAGAGCTGCTCGGTCTGGCGCGGCCGGCCGCCGGCGATGCGCACCAAGTCGATCACTTGGCAGTCGCCGAGCCCCACCGCCTTCAGCAAGTCCTCCCGGCGACCATAGCCGACCTCTTGCGCCAAGGCATCCAAATCCGCGGCGATGTCCAACCGCTCGAAGGTGTCGAGCAGCAACTCCTCGCCGGCCCGCACGTTGGAATCGGCCAACTGCTCGCGCAGCCAGGCTTGGATCTTCGCCCGTGCCCGCCCCGTCTTCACATAGCCGGCATCAGGATTCAGCCATTCCCGCCGCGGCGCCTCCGCGGCACCGGTGAGCACCTCCACGGTCTGGCCGGTGAGGAGCGTGGTGTTGAGCGGCGCCTCGGCGCCATCCACCCGCGCCCCGACGCAGCGATGCCCCACCTCGGTGTGGATGCGATAAGCGAAATCCACCGGCGTGGCACCCTGCGCCAAGTCGATGACATGGCCTTGGGGCGTCGCCACGTAGATGCGGTCCGCCGCACCATCACCATCGTCCAGCGGATGCTGGGCATCGTCGTGCCACTCCAGCATTTGCGCGAGCCACTGCATCTTGCGCGACCGGAGAGATTCCCCCTCCCCGGTCTTGTAATCCCAATGCGCGCACACGCCCAGTTCGGATTCCTTGTGCATGTCCTCGGTGCGGATCTGCACTTCGAGCACCTTGCCGGCCGGGCCGAGCACCGCGGTGTGAATGGAGCGGTAGCCGTTGTCCTTGGGATTGGCGATGTAGTCATCGAACTCGCGGGGAATGTGCGGCCATGCCGTATGCACCACGCCGAGGGTCGCGTAGCACTCCGGCACGCGCTGCACCACCACCCGCAGCGCCTGCGCGTCATAGACCTCGCTGAAGTCGATGCCCTTGCGCCGCATCTTGAGCCAGATGCTGTAGATGTGCTTGGCGCGCCCGACCACCTCGGCCTGGATGCCGGCCTTGTCCAAGCGGCCGCGCAGCTCCGCCACCGCCTCCTGCACCTGCCGTTCCCGCTCTTGGCGGCGGGCGTCGAGGGAGGCCGCGATCTTGCGGTAGTCCTGCGGGCGCCGGTAGCGGAACGCGAGATCCTCCAAGGCCCACTTCAACTGGCCGATGCCCAAGCGCCCGGCCAGCGGGGCAAACACCCGCAACGCCTCGTCCGCCATCCGCTCCTGCGCTTCACGCGGGGCAGACTTGGCGGCGCGCAAGGCCACCACCCGCTCCGCCAGCTTGACGACGGCGACGCGGGGATCGTCGATGAGCGACGCCAACAAGTGGCGGATGTTCTCCACCTGGCCGCCGCTCGTGTTGGCGAGCAGCGGCGCGTCGGAAAGCTCGTAGGCGTCCGTTCTGCCCACGCGCAGCAGCGCTTCGAGGAGCGCCGCCACGTCCTCGCCGACACCGTCCCGCACCGCCGCCGGGGCCACGTCGCCGGCGTGGGCCGCTTCGTAGAGGAGCCCGGCGGCGGCGACGTCCGTGTCCATTTCCAACTGGCGCAGCAAATGCGCGACGTCCAAGCCGTGGCCCAGGTGCGCGGCGTCTTCGATCAGATCGACGGCGAGCGCGAGCACGCGGCGGCCCTCCCCCACTTCGCAGAGCCACGCCTCGACATCCGCGCGCCCGTCCGGCGAGCGTGGCAGATCGTCTCGGATTCGCACCATCAGGCCGGCCCCATGCTCATCGCGCCGCGGCGCGAAAGAGCTCGCGCGACTGCAGCGGCCGCTCGCCAACATGGGCCCGCAGGGCTTTGCGCAGGATGACTTTGGCGGCGCGGCGCACCTCCCATTCGCGGTAGTGGTCTTGGGCGATGGCTCGCAGCACCGCGCCCCGGTACGTCGCGGCGCCCTCCGCGGCGGTGGCGCGGAAGCCCTCGGCGCCCACGAGCTCGTAGGTGCCTTCGGCCGCAATCGGTGCGCCGCTCGCCCATTCGCGGTCGAACGCCAACTCGTAGCCGAGTTCGCGCAGCAGGCGCTTCTCGAAGGTGCGCAACGCCGGCTCCAAGTCCACCTCGGCGGCGAGGCGGGTGAGCGTTTCCCCATAGGCCGCGAACAGCGCGGTGACGGCCTCCTCCGGCTGCAACGCGCGGGTCAGCAGCTCGTTCAGATACAAGCCGGCGAACAACGGGCGCCCGGTCAAGGCGAACCGTCGCGTGGTCTCGCAGGCGGTGAGCGTCACCAGCCGGCCGCGGCCCCGCCACGCCACCTCCAAGGTGGCGAACGGCTCCGCCAGTTGCGGCCGGCGCGCCCGGCGGGCGGCGCGGGCCACCGCGGCGACGCGCCCATGATCCCGCGTCAAGAGTTCCAGGATGGCGCTCGTCTCCCGATAGGCGCGGCGGTGCAGCACATACGCCGGCTGGCGCAGGGTCGGTTCAGCCACGTCAGCGGTAGCCGAGCGCCTTCAAGGCGGCCGCGTCGCTGCTCCAGCCGGCCTTCACCTTCACCCACAGGCGCAGCATCGTCTGGCAGCCAAGCAAGTGCTCGATGTCGCGCCGCGCGTCGGCGCCGATGGCCTTGAGGCGCTGGCCGCGCTGCCCGATGACGATGCCCTTCTGGCCGCTGCGCTCGACGATCACCACGGCGTCCACCTCCGCCAGCTCCGGCCCGGCGACGAACCGCTCCACTTCCACCGCCACCCGATGCGGCACTTCGTCGCCAAGCCGCCGCATGATCTTCTCACGCACGATTTCGCCGAGAAAGAACTCCACCGGGCGATCCGTCACATCATCGTGGGCGAAGAGATGGGGCCCCTCGGGCAGACGGGCGGAGACTTCCTCCACCAAGGCGTCCAAGCCATCGCGCTTCAGCGCCGAGATGGGCACGATGGCGTCAAAGCGGCCGCGTTGGCGCACCTCGTCGATGAGCGGCAACAGGGCGCGCCGATCCGCCAAACGGTCGATCTTGTTGATCGCGCAGATGCGCACCCCATCACCGCGCTGCATCCGGCGTAGCGCCGCGGCATCCGCCGCCGTCCAGGCGCGCGCTTCGATGAGCAGCACCACCACGTCCGCGTCGCGCACCGCGTGAGTCGCTTGGCCCACCATGTAGCGGTTGATGGCCGCCCCGCCCCGCCCCGGCCCGGCGGTGCCCAGGCGATGGATGCCGGGCGTGTCCCGATAGATGATCTGCACGGCGCCACGCGTGTCGATGCCCAGCAGGTTGTGGCGGGTGGTCTGGGGTTTGCGGGAGGTGATCGCCAGCTTGCGCCCCAACAGGTGGTTGAGCAACGTGGACTTGCCGACGTTGGGGCGGCCGGCCAGCGCGACGAAGCCGCAGCGGCTCAACACGAGAGGCGCCCCAGCACCGCTTCGGCGGCGCGTTGTTCGGCCTCTCGGCGCGAGTTGCCGGCCGCGGCGGCGTCCAGGTCAAGCGCCCCCACCCGGCAGCGCACCACAAAGCGGCGCGCGTGGTCCGCGCCCTCGACGCGCTCCACTCGATAATCCGGCAAGGGCATGCCGCGCCCTTGGACGAGTTCCTGCAGGCGCGTCTTGGCATCCTTGGATGGCGCCCCGCGCAATGCCAAGAGCCGCGCCCCGAAACACCGCGACACCACCGCCCGCAGCGCATCCGCGCCACCATCGCGCAGCACCGCGCCGAGCACCGCCTCGAAGGCGTCGGCGAGGATGGACGGGGCATTCCGGGCACCGGCGCGCTTCTCGCCCATGCCAAGGGTGAGGGCCGCGCCCAAGTCAATCTCCCGCGCGATGGCCGCCAACGTGTCGTTCTTCACCAAGCTGGCGCGCATCAGGCTCAAATCCCGCGCCACCGCGCCCGGATGCGCCTCGAACAAGAGGCCCGCGATCGCACACCCCAAGGCGGCGTCGCCCAGGAACTCCAAGCGCTCGTTGTGGTCCGCCCCAGCGCTCCGGTGCGTGAGGGCGCGGCGCAACAGCGCCCGCTCCTGAAACGTGTGGCCAAGGCGCGTCTCCAGGGCGGCGAGGGCCGGCTCCGCGGCAGTCATCGCCGCTCCACCTTGAGCACCGCGAGAAAGGCGTCCTGCGGGATTTCCACCTTCCCCAAACGCTTCATGCGGCGCTTGCCGGCCTTTTGTTTTTCCAGCAGTTTCTTCTTGCGCGTGACGTCGCCGCCATAGCACTTCGACGTGACGTTCTTGCGCAACGCCTTCACGTTCACGCGCCCGATAATGCGCCCGCCGATGGCGGCCTGCAGCGCCACGTCGAACATCTGCCGCGGGATGATCTCCTTCAGCTTGCGGATGAGGTCTCGCCCGCGCTGCTCCGCCTGGCTGCGGTGGACGATGGCCGCCAGCGCATCCACCCGTTCGCCGTTGACCAGCACGTCCAGCCGGTTGAGCGGCGCCGCCTCGAACCGCTCGAAGCTGTAGTCCAGCGAAGCGAAGCCGCGGCTCACGGACTTCAGCCGGTCGAAGAAGTCCATCACCACCTCGGCCAAGGGCAGCTCGTAGGTGAGCGCCACCTGGCCATTGGAAAACTGCATGTTCTTCTGGGCGCCGCGGCGGGCGACGCAGAGGTCTATGACGGCGCCCAAGTGTTCCTGCGGCACGAGGATTTGGGCGCGGGCGATGGGCTCGCGCAACGCCTCGATGCGCGCCGGATCTGGCAGGCTGGAAGGATTGGACACCTCGAAGCGCTCACCGGCGCGGGTTTCCACCTCATAGACCACCGTGGGCGCGGAAGTGATGAGATCCAAGCCGTATTCGCGCTCCAAGCGCTCTTGCACGATCTCCATGTGCAGGAGGCCCAGGAAGCCGCAGCGAAAGCCGAACCCCAAGGCGTCCGACGTTTCCGGCTCGTGGAAGAGCGCCGCGTCGTTCAGGGAGAGCTTGGCCAGCGCCTCGCGCAGCCCCTCGAAGTCGTCGGCGTTGATCGGGAACATGCCGGCATACACCTGCGGCTTGGGTTGCGCGAAGCCGGGCAGCGCCGGCACGTCCTCGGCGCCGGCCAAGGTGAGGGTGTCGCCCACCGGGGCACCGCGTATCTCCTTGATGCCGGCGGCCAGATAGCCCACCTCCCCCGCCGAGAGGGCCGCGCTGGGCGCCCGCTTCGGCGTGAAGCGGCCCACGTCGTCCACCGTCCAAACGCGGCCGGTGGATTTCACAACGATGCGGTCGCCCTTGCCCAAGCGGCCCGCAACCACGCGCACGAGGGACACCACCCCCAGATAGTTGTCGAACCAAGAATCGACGATGAGCGCCTGCAGCGGCGCTTGCGGGGTGCCCTGCGGCGGGGGCACTTCGGTGATCAGGCGCTCAAGCAGCTCGGGCACACCGGCGCCGGTCTTGGCGCTGACGAGGGCGGCGTGCGCGGCGTCGAGGCCGATGAGGTCCTCGATCTCCGCCCGGGCGCGGCCGGGGTCCGCCTGCGGCAAGTCGATCTTGTTCAAGACGGGCAGCACTTCAAGCCCTTGGTCGATGGCGGTGTAGCAATTCGCCACGGATTGCGCTTCCACCCCCTGCGCGGCATCCACGACGAGCAAGGCCCCCTCACACGCCGCGAGCGATCGGGACACCTCGTAGCTGAAGTCCACATGGCCGGGCGTGTCGATGAAGTTGAGCTGGTAACGCTCGCCATCCCGCGCCGCGTAGCGCAAGCTGACGCACTGCGCCTTGATGGTGATGCCGCGCTCGCGCTCCAAGTCCATGGAGTCCAGCACCTGCTCCGCCATCTCGCGCTCGTCCAAACCGCCACAAAGCTGAATCAGGCGATCCGAGAGCGTGGACTTGCCGTGATCGATGTGCGCGATGATGGAGAAGTTGCGGATGTGGTCGATGGCCGGCGAGGCGTCTGTTGGCCGAGAATCCATGCCGGCGCGGATTTTACCGCACCACGCGGCAGGCAGCGGGCGATGGCGCACCACCCGCCTGCAGCGGCACCGGGCGCCAGTCCAATCCATAGCCTGGGGTGTGCGACAAATCTTGGGCCAAGAGACTCGGCGGGCCGTCGCGCCCAGAGGCCCAGGGGCGCGTTTTCGGGCGGCGGCAGAATCCCAAGGGGTAGGACGAAACGGCCCAAGGGCGATTCCTGGGGCCTACGGGGCACAAAAAAAGGGGTGACTAGCACCCCTTCCCGATTGACGCGGCGCAGCCCGGTCCTAGGTGTGCCAACTATCGCCGGAGCCATGCCTATGCCGAAACGGTTTTTCGTAGATGTTCCCCGACGCATGGCCGGCGGTGACAGTTTCCAAATCCGCATCGCTGAGGCCGGCGCTTGGCGGCAGCACCACATGCGCCGAGAGCGGCCCATCCTCGTGGACATGCACCGTTATGGAGTCCGGCAGGTCAATGTTCAACGCCTCCTTGACGGCGGCCTTGGGGTCGGCGATCAACTTGGCGCGAAAGCCATCGTCCGCGGCGGCCTTGCCGATCAGTTCCGCCCGCAGCTCTTGGTGGGTTTTCGTTCCTTCCATGTTCCTTCTCCATCCAATGTTCCGCGCTCCATGCGCCGAAGCGTCAAGGGTACGCGGCGAAGCGGCAGTGTCAACCCCAAGGGCGACCCCGAACGCGACCCAGAACGCGCCTACGGAGCGAGCGCCGGGCTTGCTGCGGCCGCCCTACTCGCCCGTTCGCGGCTCGGCGATCATGCGCGGCCGCAGCCATGCGGCTAGGGTGGTGAGCCGACCGGCGATGATGGCCAACCCCGCGCCTACGGCAAATCCAATCAACGCCCCAGCGGCGGACACGCCGGCACCGTAGGCGAGGCCGGCGAGGGGCAGGCCGAACACGGTGAGGGCGGCCATCGTCATGCCACGCCGCGGCACGCCGACGAACACCCGCTCGCCGATGGCCGGCGGCGCGGCCGTGGCCACCTCCAGTTCCACTTCGCGCAGCCAGCCAAGGCCGACCGCGCAGCGGCCCTCGCAGCCGGCGCAGCGGTCGCGCTCCATGGCCACGCGGCAACCGCCGTTCCCGGCCGCGACGACGGTGCCGCAGCGCACGATCATGCCCGCATCCGAAATCGCCATTGGCACTTCTCCGCGCCGCCTGCCCCAGGCCCCGGTGCCGCTACGCTCGCCCCTTATACTACGGCGATGAACGAGCGATTCCGGCCGCCGGTGCTCATCATCGGCGCCGGCGCCGCGGGGTTGGCCGCCGCCTTGCGGTTGGCGGAACACACGCGGGTGACGGTGCTCTCCAAGGGTCCCATCAAGGGTGGCTCGACGTGGACGACAACCACGCGCCCTATCACGGGCTGAGCGCATCGTGAACAGCAAGCGAAAAACGGCACCCGTGCTGGACTACCGGCTGGACGTGAAGGACTTCGGCCCAATAGCCCGCGCGAGCGTGGAGATGCGTCCGCTGACGGTGTTCATCGGCCCAAGCAATACGGGCAAATCCTACTTGGCGATGCTGCTCTATGTTCTGCACCGTTGCCTGTGCTTGGAAACGGGCGGTCGCTGGCAGGACCACCCACTGCGTCGAAAGGCGTACTTTGGCAACGCAATACAGCGTCAAGCCAAGCAGGACTCGATGATGCGAAAGGCTTTCATGCGTTGGATCGCATCGGTGTTGACCAACGACAGTCCGCCGCCGCTGCCCGGCGAGCTGCTCAAACGCGTTCACTCTGATCTCGAACAGTCCCACGCGCTTGCGTTTGCGCTCGACCGTGAATTGCGGCGCTGCTTTGGCGTTCACGATCTTCGCACCTTGGCAAGGCGAGGAAGCGGCAAGAAACCGACTGTGGCCGTCAGTGGGCCGCCCACAACCCAGCCGCCGTCTGCCGAAGTTGCCCACTACGAGTTCAAGCTGGCTGCGACAATCGAGCTCACCGGCAAGATGCCGCTTGATTTGCTGTCTAGGTCTCTCATGGAGCGTGTGGAGATCGAGCCGTCGCCGATTGAGGAGCTGGACGAGTTGGGAGCGTCGAACTACCTCTCGCACACGCTAGAGGGGGTGATTGATCGCTTTTGGGGCGCCGCTCGTCAACAAGCACACTATTTGCCAGCCGATCGAACTGGCGTTATGCACAGCCATCAAGTGGTCCTAGGGGCCCTTGTTCAGAGCGCTTCGATGACGGGCATCCACCCCTCCCCGAATGTGCCTACGCTATCTGGCGTGTTGGCGGACTTCCTCCATCAGCTCATCAACACAGGGGCTGGACACCCCCATCGACGCGGCAGCGACCTGGCGAAGCATTTCGAAGAGGGCTTGCTCGCGGGCGCGGTGCGGGTGGAAACCTCCGAAGCCAACTATCCGTCGTTCCTCTACCGGCCGCGCGGCTGGGAAGAGGATCTGCCGTTGATGCGCGCATCGTCCATGGTCTCCGAGCTTGCGCCCGTTGTGCTCTACCTGCGCCACATTGTGCGGCGGGGCGATGTGTTGATCGTGGAGGAACCGGAGGCGCACCTGCACCCTGCCATGCAAGCGACATTCGCCCGCGAGCTGGCCCGACTCGTTCACTTTGGCGTGCGCGTCGTGCTGACCACGCACAGCGAATGGCTGCTGGAGCAGATTGGCAATCTCGTTCGACTGTCCGCACTCTCAAAGAGGCAGCGGTCGGGCATCAAAGGCGCCGATGTCGCTCTCGAACCTAGCCAAGTTGGCGCGTGGCTCTTCAAGCCCAGCCAACGTCCGCGAGGATCCATAGTCCATGAAGTGGAGCCCAACCCGCAAACGGGCCTTTACCCCACAGATTTCGACGACGTGAGCCTCGCGCTCTACAACGATGGCGCGGAGATATTCAATCGGCTGCAAGAAAAGCAGGGACGATGAGCGAGCCAGTCCAATCCATACGCGGGCAAGTTCGACCCGAGTGCATCGCGCGGCGGTGCCGGAAAGAAGGCTGCTCAGTAACGATGAAGGGCGTGCCCGACGACCATGTTGTCATCGACTTCGACTGCAGGGCGCTACGAACAGTTCCAGGCAAACGATGCGACTATCTCTTCCTGGCGCAACAAGGAACCACGACTTGGATCGCTCCCATCGAGTTGAAGGGCGGCACTTTCAGCCCCGGATCAGTCGCAGAGCAGCTTCAAGGCGGGGCCGACATGGCCCACCATTGGCTGCCGATGATGCCACGCTTCCGATTCGTTCCCGTGGTCGCCCACGGCCGCGGCATCCCGAGAGCGCGCGTCAAATCACTGCAAGAGGCAACCGTGACCTTCCGCGAACAGACTAGGCGCCCACGGCTCATCAAGTGCGGCGCTCCTTTGAAGCCGTTGCTGCGCTGACGCAGGCAGGGCTTCGCTTCGCCGCGGGGCAGCCACCGCCAATTCCAACATCCGAACATAAGGCGGGAACTCACGGTAACGGGGTAAACTCGGCATCGATCATGCAGTACAAGGGTTGAGGCGGAACGCGGCCCAGAGGGCGGCCGTCTTGGGCTTCCACGCGGGCGAGTGAATCTCCAAGTACGCGGCGAAGGCATCCGCGAACGTGAGCGCGTTCGACGCCGCCGCGGGCGAGCCGCTCACGCCCTTCAAGGTGCCGCCGCGGGGAACCGCGCCGCTGCGGAGCAGGCGCTGGACGGCGATACGCTGCGGCTGCCCCGGCGGAGCGCTTCGGCACCAACTCGTGACGTTTCAGGATGAAGCATGTGGCGTCTTGTGCGGAGATGGGATCGCCACTTAGCCATTCAGTGCTATGTTTCCGCAATGCCCACCCCCAACCAAGGAGACCGTGGATGACCGCCATGTTGCGGCGCTTGACCTTGAAACGCTTCCGCAGCCTCCGCAGCGCCACCGTCGAGTTCGACAACCCGACGTTTCTTGTGGGCCAGAACGGGGCAGGCAAGAGCAACATCGTCGACGCGCTGTCATTGTTGGCGGATGCGATGGCGGCACCGTTCGCCGCCGTGATGGACACCCGCGGCGGCATCGGCGCGGTGGGGCACCGGAGCACGTCCCGAGGGCGCGGGGCGGATGTGGGGGTGCGGGTGGACATTGAAGGCTTGAGCGGGGTGCGAGAAGCGATGTACGCCTTTGAGGTGCGGCCGACTCAGGGCTACGACTACGAGGTACGGCGCGAGCAGTGCCTCTGCGTCGCAGAGGACGGAACGCCAAGTTGGTTCCATCGTGCCGACAAGTTCCGCAGCAACATCAAAACTCACCCCGCGCCGGCACCAAACGCCCTTGCGCTGCCGCTGGTGGCCGGCGACGAGCGATTCGAGCCGGTGGCGCAGTTCCTGTCGGACATCCAGCCCTATCGCATCGACCCACGAACACTGCGCGAACTGCAGGATCCGGATGCGGGATTTCGCCTGCGCAGCGACGGTGCCAACACGGCCAGCGTGCTTCACCAGCTAGACCCGGGCACGCGCCAGCATCTACAGGAGGTTCTGCAAACCGTTGTGCCCGGGGAAGTCGAAGTGAAGGCGGAGCGTGTCCAGAACAAGCTCTCGCTCCAGTTCACGCAGCGAGGGGCACGGGCAGCGGCGCTAAGACTCGGACCTCACAACATGTCGGACGGCACGCTACGCGCGGTGGGGCTGTTGGCGGCAGTGCTGCAACCCAAGCTGCCTTCCATGCTGATCGTTGAAGAACCCGAGGCCACGATCCATCCGGGGGCGCTGGGCACGATTTTGGACATCCTGCGCCACGCCACACGTTCGACGCAGACGGTCATCACCACCCATAGCCCAGACATCCTTGAAGCGCGATGGATCGAGGACCGTCACCTGCGAATCGTGAGTTGGGAAGATGGCGCAACGCGAGTCGCTCCCATCTCGGAAGCCACGCGGACCGCATTGCGCGAACACTTGATGGACGCCGGCGAACTGCTGCGAGGCAACGCGCTGTTAGGCGCCGAACAGACGGAGGAACGGGCGGTGCTCTTCGCGTCGCCCGACTCTCTTCGGCAACAACGCTTGCCCTAGCCCACCAAGGCACTGGCGATGGTGGTGGTTCCAATCGTTGAGGGACACGGAGACGTGGCGGCAGTTCCCGTGCTGCTGCGACGTTTGGTGGACGTGGCGCAGGCGTGGGATGAAGTTCGCATCGGTGTGCCGATTCGGTGCAAACGCAGCCAGCTGGTGAACCAAGCCCAGCTAAGCAAGCGCGTGCGCGTGGCGCGTCTGCGCGAGGATTGCGGTGCCGTCCTCATCATCTTTGACAGCGATGACGACTGCCCCGTGGAGCTCGCCGCGCAGGTGCGCGAATGGGCGGTCGCCGAGGCCGGGCAAGTGTATTGCGACGTTGTACTGGCCAAGCGCGAATACGAAGCGTGGTTCCTCGCCGCCATCGAGTCGCTGCATGGACATCACAGCATGAAGAACGATGCACAGTCGCTTCCACATCCCGAATCGCCTCGAGACGCGAAAGGCAGACTGGAAGCAAGGATGCACATCAGCTACAGCGAACGGACGCATCAACCCGCCTTCACTGCAATCTTCTGCATGGCCGCCGCCTACGCCCGCTGCCGCTCCTTTCGCAAGTTGGTTAGTTCTTTCGGGCGCTTGATGGAGGGAGCAAGCGTCGAGTTGCCCGCTTGGCCGCCCACCGCTTGGCAGGAGATCACCTGAACGAGTAACGGCTACGACGCCCGGCCAGAACGGCGGGCGGGCCTGTCGAAGCACCGACATTCGCCTGTCAGGCGCGGACAGTGGCCATCCCGTGTGCGCGATGGCGCGAACGCCGGGCCTACTGCGGCCCCTACTCGCCCGTTCGCGGCTCGGCGACCATGCGCGCCTGCAGCCATCGGGCCGGTGCGGCGAGCCGGCCGGCGACGATGGCCAACCCCGCGCCCGCGGCAAATCCAATCAACGCCCCAGTGGCGGACACGGCGGCGCCGTAGGCGAGGCCGGCGAGGGGCAGGCCGAACACGGCAAGGGTGGCCATCGTCATGCCACGCCGCGGCACGCCGACGAACACCCGCTCGCCGATGGCCGGCGGCGCCGCGGCCGTGGCCACCTCCAGTTCCACTTCGCGCAGCCAGCCAAGCCCGACCGCGCAGCGGCCCTCGCAGCCGGCGCAGCGGTCGCGCTCCATGGCCACGCGGCAACCGCCGTTCCCGGCCGCGACGACGGTGCCGCACCGCACGATCATGCCCGCATCCGAAATCGCCATTTGGCACTTCTCCGCGCCGCCTGCCCCAGGCCCGGCACCGCTACGCTCGCCCTTATACTACGGCGATGAATCAGCGATTCCGGCCGCCGGTGCTCATCATTGGCGCCGGTGCAGCAGGCTTGGCCGCCGCCTTGCGGTTGGCGGAACGCACACGGGTGACGGTGCTCTCCAAGGGCCCCATCGAAGGCGGCTCGACGAACTGGGCGCAGGGCGGCATCGCCGCCGTGATGGGGCCGAACGACTCGGTGCTGAGCCATGTGCGCGACACCGTTCGCGCCGGCGCCGGCCTCTGCGACGAAGCCATAGTGAAGTTCGTCGTCGAGCGTGGCCCAGCCGCCATCGAACGGTTGCTCGGCTACGGCTTGGCGCCGGATGTGCGCGATCCGGGCAGCGGCCAATTCCACTTGACGCGCGAGGGCGGCCACAGCCGGCGCCGGGTGCTGCATGTCGCCGACCGCACCGGCCAAGCCATGGAACATGCGCTGGCGGAACAGGCCGCGGCGCACCCGAACATCACCCTCCTGCCGGATCGGGTGGTGATCGATGTGATCACGGCCGGCAAGCTGGGGCGGCGACCAGACCGAGTGGCCGGCGCTTACGTCTATGACGGCGCCAATGATCGGGTGGAGCTCCTTCGCGCCCCCTTCGTGGTGCTCGCCACCGGCGGCGCCAGCAAGGTCTATCTCTACACCAGCAACCCGGACGGCGCCACGGGCGACGGCATCGCCATCGCTTGGCGCGCCGGCTGCCGCGTCGGCAACATGGAGTTCAACCAGTTCCACCCCACGTGCCTCTACCATCCCCACGCCAAGTCATTCCTCATCTCGGAGGCGGTGCGCGGCGAGGGCGGGCGCCTGCTGCTGCCAAACGGCGAGCGCTTCATGGAACGCTTCGACCCGCGTTTGGAACTTGCCTCCCGGGACGTCGTCGCGCGGGCCATTGACCATGAAATGAAGCGGCTCGGCATGGATTGCGTCCATCTCGACATCAGCCATCGGCCGCGGCAGCTCATCGAGGCTCGCTTTCCGACCATCCAAGCCCGCTGCCTGGAGTTGGGCATCGACATGACCCGCGAACCGATCCCGGTGGTGCCGGCCGCCCACTACACCTGCGGTGGCGTCATCGTTGACCGACACGGCGCCACGGATGTGCCGGGGCTCTACGCCATCGGCGAAACGGCCTGCACCGGCTTGCACGGCGCCAACCGCCTCGCCAGCAATTCCCTGCTCGAGTGCATGGTGTTCGCCGATGCCGCCAGCGAGCACATCGCCGCGTCGCTCAGCGCGGCGGCGCCGGCCCTGCCGCCACTCGCCGAGTGGGATGAAAGCCGCGTGACGGATTCGGACGAAAACGTCGTCCTTTCGCACAACTGGGACGAGCTGCGGCGGTTCATGTGGGACTACATGGGCATCGTGCGCACCAACAAGCGGCTCATGCGGGCGCGGCGGCGCATCGATCTGCTGAAGCAGGAAGTCCACGACCACTACGCCAACCACCGCGTGTCGAGCGACCTCATCGAGCTGCGCAACCTCATCCATGTGGCCGAGCTGATGGTGCGCTGCGCCAGCGGACGCCGGGAGAGCCGCGGGCTGCATTACACGTTGGACTATCCGGCACCGTTGCCCCACGCCGTGCCGAGCGTCCTGCACCCAGCCGGAGACCCGTTGGACGTGCTTCAGCCGCCGGCGAGGGCGGCGCGGCGGAGGCGGGCGAAGTCCTGAGGCGAGAGACGCCCCCGCCGCACAGGCAGAACGCGCCGGGTGGTGGGGATGACGAGCCATCGCTCCGTCATCCAGCAAGGCCCGCGCAGGCGCAGCACGGCATCCCCCCGCCGCACCTCGATGGCGTCCGCAAAGACCAACAGCAGGTAGCGCTCGGCGGGATTCGCCGACAGCGTCTTCACGGCGCACCTCACGGCCACGGCGACGGCCCACCAAGGCGACACGAGGGCGGCCAAGGCCGTGCCCACCAAGGCGTGCAACGCCACCACCGCCACGAACCACTCGTAGCCGAGCGTCCAAGGAATGGCGTGACGCGCCCGAGCGCCGTCAGCGCCCGCCGGCGGCGGCGCGGACCCGTTCGACGATGGCGGCGAGGCGGGTGTCCGGCTCGCGGCGCCCCTGCAGCCAATCCAAGATCTGCCAATCATCGCAGCGCAGCAACTCCGCGTAGGCGACCCGTTCCGCACGCGGCAGCCGCCCGAACTCGCGTTCCGCGAACGGCACCAAGTAAAGGTCGAGCTCCAACATGCCGCGCCGGCTGCGCCACCGCGCCATCGCGCCAGCGGCGTCCTTCACCACGGCCGCGGGCCGCCGCCGGCCTTGTAAACTAAGCGGGTGGTCTCACCTGCCATCCATTCCGCTCCCCCGCTCGCCAAGCTCTCGCTGGTCGGCGCAGACGCGCAGAGCTTCATGCAAGGTTACGTCACTTCCGACCTGGACGCCCTAGCCGAGGACACCGCGGTGCCCACCGCGTGCTGCAACATCAAGGGGCGCGTGTTGGCCAATGGCTGGGCGGCCGGCCGCGCGGACGCGGTACACCTCTTTGTGCATGAAAGCGTGGCGGAAGCGTTGGCAGCCCACTTGGCCAAATATCTGGTGTTCGCCAAATGCTCGCTTGAGCGTGATGCCCGGGGTTTCGCCATTGCGGACGCGCCGGCCGCCGGCGCCATCGCGCTCGAGCCATTCGGCGCCTTTCTCACGCCGGCTGGCGAGGATGGGTGCCCAGCGCTCGATCGACGCTGCATTGACGCCGGGTTCGGCATCGTCAGCGCCCCGCTGGCCGAGAAGTTCCTGCCGCAGATGCTGGGCCTCGCGGACATCGGCGCCGTGAGCTTTGCCAAGGGCTGTTATCTGGGCCAAGAGGTGGTGGCACGGGCGCAGCACTTGGGCGAAGTGAAGCGGCGTCTTGCCCGCTTCCGCTGGCGTGGTGTACTGCCGGCCGCCGGCGCCACGACCACGCCGGCCGGCACGATCGTCCACGCCGCCGCGGAATCCGACGATGCCGGCCTGGCGCTCGTCGTCACCGCGGCGGGTGATGTGCCGTTGCGCGGCTCGGGCTTCGACTTGACGCCGGTGGCTGAAGCGCCCGCATAGCCAAAGCCGCGTCACCCTGCTCGCGCCACCCCTGCCGACGGAGGCGTCAACCACCCGGCGGCTTCGGCTTCGCCTCCAACGTGGCGAAGTGATCCAGATAGGCCCGGTAGCGGTGGCGGATCTCGCTCACATAGCGCACCGGTTCGCTGCCCCGCACGTAGCCATGCACGGCTTGGCCGGCATAGCGGTCTTCCGATAGCAGCAACATGGCGTTCTCCACGTTGTCGAACCAACGGCCCGCGTCCAAGCCCTGCTCCGCGGCGAGGCGGCGGGCGTCGCGCACATGCCCCACGCCGGCGTTGTACGCCGCCAAGGCGAACCAATGCCGCTCGCCCCGCGGCAGGGACGCGAAACGATCCCGCGTCCACGCGAGGTAGCGCACACCGGCGGTGACGCCGGCCGCGGGTTCCGCCAAACGTTCCGGTGCCACGCCCACTTCTTGGGCCGTGCGCGGCAACACCTGCATCAGCCCGCGGGCGCCGGCGAACGACACCTGCGTGGGGTCGAAGCCGCTCTCTTGGTACATCTGCGACACCAGGAGGCGCCAATCGAAGCCATGTTCCTCGGCGGCGGCGCGAATGAGGCCGTCGTAGGGAGATAGGGTCTCCCCCTCCACCCGATGCTCGCGCTGGCGGCGCATCCGCCGTTCGTTGCGGAAGTACTTGTTGCGCAACACGTTGTATTCGTAGCCGCGGTAGCGTTCCTTGATGAATTGGTTGAGGGCGGCGAGCAGTTGCGGCTGATCTGGGCGCAGCACCCAGCCCAGAGACCGCTCCGGGTCGAGTCGGGGGCCGATGTGGAGCCGTTCGTCGAACGCGGCTTCGACTTCGGCAACATGGCTGTCTGCCAGCGTGAGGTCCAACTCGCCGCGCCCCACGCGCTCGATCAAGGCTGGCGAGGCGATGTCCACCAGATCGATTTCGATGCCGACGTCGGGGGACAGGCCGCGCAGCGTTTCCGCGAAGCTGGTGCCGGCCTGCACCGTCACCCGCCGGCCCCGGAGCCCCGCCAAAGTGTCCACGGGCGTTCGACCCACAAACACCTCCCGCACCGGCAGGTACGGCTCGCTGAACGTCAGCCCGGCGCCGACGCGGCTCTCCGTGATGGTGACGCCGGCGGAGACGAGGTCGCCACGCCCCGCTGTCAGCCACGGCTGCAAATCGGCGCGGTGGGGCGCCACGACGGTTTCGAGCACCACGCCCTGGCTATCCGCGAACGCCTTCACCAGCTCGTATTCGAAGCCGATCAACTCACCCTGCCACAGGTAGTAGGTGGCGGGGCCGTTCAGGGTGAGCATCCGCAGGCGGCCGTTGCGCCGAATCTCCGCGAGATCGCGCCGCGCGGCCACGTCGTCTCCGGCGAGATGAGCTTCCTCGATGAAGGCGTTCAGGGCGCCGAGCAGCTTCAGGTTGTCGTGGCGCACGGCCCAAGCGTGTTGCCTGGCGTCCGGCAACTCGCCCAGTTGGCGAACGAACTCGCTGGCCGCCACGAGCGGACGCGCCACCACCGCATCCATGATGGTCGCGTCGAACTCGCCAGCCTCCAATGCCTGCAGCACCTCGGCCGGGTCCATCCCGGCGCGCAGCACCGTGAGCGGGGCGTTGGGGAAGTGCGCCGCCACGGATTCCACATAGGCCGTTGCCGCCGGCACACCGAAGCGCAGCGTTGCCAGCACCGGCATCGTCGCCTCTTCCGCGGTGATGGCATCGGCACCGGCCGAACCGACGATCCACTCCCGCGTCGTCGTGAGCGGCGTGGTGAAGGCGACCTCGCGGCGCCGCGAATCCGTCACCGTGAGGTTCGCCACCGCCACGTCCGCAAGCCCATCGCGCACCGCCGGAATCAATTCATGGAAGCCATCTACGACGCGCCACTCCACCGCAAGCCCACGCTGCGCCGCGAACCGCTCGGCCAACTCGCGGTAGCGCTCCGCCGGCAAGCCTTGGCGCGGCAAGGTGTCGAACCCCTGCCAGCGCCGCCGCGCCAAACGCAACACGCCGGTCTTGGCGATGGCGTCCAAGTCGTCCGTGGCCCGTGCCGGCCCGGTGACGGCCGCTTGGCCATCGTCCGGTTGCGGCGCATCCGAGCAGGCGACGAGCGCGAGCGCCAACGCCACGGCCATCGCGCGAGCGCCGCAGCGCCCACATTGCCGGAGCGCCCTCATCCTTAGGTTGCCGCCCGGTCGAGTTGGGAGGGGCGCGGCGAGAACAGCGGCTCATCATCGCCCACCGGCACGCGGGGCGGCGGTTCGCCCTCCCAGACCGGCAGTTCCCGCGCCACCGACCACGGCCTGCCATGCCCGCGGGTCAACACGACGAAGAACGCCCGGTCGTGTTTGGCGAAAACTTCAACGCATACCAGCGCCTCGCGCTCCATCATGCCGACCCGCGAGATGGCCACCACCGGCCGGCCGATGGCGCCGGCGAGCAACGCCGGCGGCAGGCTCGCGTGTTCCGGAGGCGGCAGCTTCACGGAGCCGATGCCAGCCAAGTCCAACGCTTGCGCCGCAGCCCCATTCGCGTCCACAAACCGACCGAAAAGCGCCGCCGGCAGCGATGCCTTGGCAATACCGCCGCTGCGGCAATCGGATGGCTCACTCACCGCCACCACGTCCCCCATCGGCGCCAGCACCTGCCGCGCCAAGCCAGCCATCACCTCGGCTTCGAGCGGTGCCGGCAAAGCACCGGGCCGCAGCAGCAGGATGCCGGTCGCCGCAGCCAAGGCCAAACCGCCCAGCCACGCGATGCGCCGTTTCATGTGGCGTTGCCACGCGGTGCGGTCGAACCCGTCCGGTGCCGGGGTTTGGCGTCGCTCATAACGCGGCTTGCAGGGCCGCGCCACGCTCCAGGAGGTCTGCGACGGCGTCGTCCGCGTACCCAAGTTCGGTCAAGAGGCGCTCGGTGTGCTCGCCGGCGAGGCAGGCGCCGGCATAGCAGCCGCCACGCTCGAAGCGCACGATCGGGCCTTGGCGCGGATACTCGCCCAGCTGCGCATGGGGCGCATCGACCACCAGTTCTTCGCCCCGCGCGGCGGGGTCGCGCAGCAGGAACTGCGCCGGCCAATGGGCATCCGCACGGACGCAAACGACGCCGCCGGCGGTGAGGCGCCGTTCCCAAACGTCCGCGTCTTCGGTGCGGAACATCGCCTCCGCCGCCGCTTCGTCGGCGACGCCGAGGCGCGCCCAATCCGCATCGCTCGCCACATGCAGGAACACCCATCCCGCCTTGCACTCGTAGAGCCGGCAACGCGGCCCCAGCCCCAAGATGTCGGCATCGACGCGCGGCCGGTCGGGCTTCCCTGGGTAGCTCAGAAAATCGTCCCAGTTAGCGTAGGCGTTGGCGCCCAACATATCAACGAAGATCTCTTGGCCTTGCCCGGTGGCTTCGCGGGCGAGCAGACCCAAGGTGGCTGCCGTCGCCACGACCATCGATGTGTTGGGGTCTGGGCTCACCTCGTTGGCCCGGAACAGGGCCCGCGCGACTTCGCGGATGGCCTCCAAAGACATGGGCCCGTCCTCCGGCAAACCGCCCATCTGCCACACCACGCCGCCGAGCGCGGCGCCGGGGATGGGATGCGTCGAGGGCCGCTTGGCACCCGGCCCCTTGCGGCCATAGCCGTTCGCCGACAGGTAGATGAGGCGCGGGTTGTCGGTGCGGAGCGCGGCGTAATCGATGCCCAGCTTCCGCGGCACACCCGGCCGGTAGTTGTGGATGAAGACGTCCGCGCGGGCGGCGAGTTGCCGCGCCACACGCTGGCCGGCGGGAGATTTCAAGTCCAGGCAGATGCTCTCCTTGCCGGTGTTGCACCGCATGGCGCCGGTGCCATGCATCATGTCGCGGAACGGATCGCCGGCCAGCGGTTCGATCTTGATGACGCGGGCGCCCAAGTCCGCCAACGTGGAAGCGCCGAGCGGCGCCGCGATGATGGTCGCCGCCTCCACCACCGTGATGCCGGCCAGGGGCCGCCCGCCGGCGGTGCCCGAGCGCCCGGCGGATGTGGCGAACGGCCGACCACGTCGGCTGGCGTTCGCCAAGTCGATGCGCTTAGCGGCGCCGCCCGGCCGCCCCGGCGTTGCCGTAAGGTCTGCCACCGGGCCAAGCTGGATGCCGCCGTCCACAGCGGCGGCGTGGCCGTTGGCGACGATGTCCGGATCACGCAGCGCCGCTTGGGTGGTTTGGTATTGGTGGGCGACCACGCCGCCATTGCGGATGAAGACGTCCATCCATTCGTTGGCCGGCTTCGTTTCGATGCGGCGCAGCATCGCATCCCGGAACGGCTCCAAACCAGCGTCGCCCTCCGTGGGCACGCCGCCGGCCGGGGCGTCGATGCCGGCGGCGGCGAGGAAGTTCTTGAGCAGGTGCGGGAGCAGGTTGCCGAACTGGAGCCACCGGCCGTCCTCGGCGCGGGCCGCGTGATAGTAGATGCGCGGCAGCGTGGTGCGCGGATCGGTCCGCTCCCGCGGCGTGGGGATGAGGCCGCGCTCGCGCAGATGTTCCACCTGCAGGCCGCCGATGTCGTAGGCGAGCAAGCCACGCATGAGCGACGTGTCGAACGCCCCGCCCTGGCCGGTTGAGCGCCGCTTCAAGAGGCTGGCGAGAAGCGCCGCCGCCACCCCCTGCGAGACGGCATGGGTCGCCACCTGCAATGCCGCGTAGCAGGGCCCGGCGCGTTGGGCGATGCCTTCGAGGCTCATCATGCGGCCGAACTTCGCCGCCACCGCCGGCTCCACCAGCGGGTAGTCCTGGTACGGCCCGTCCTCGCCAAACCCGGACACCGCGCCGTAGATGAGTTCCCGCCGCTCGGCGGCGAGGGCCTCGTAGCTCAAACCCAGTTGCTGCCGGCGCGCCTTGGGCAGCGTCGTGACCACGGCGTCCGCGGTTTGCAGGATGGCGGCGCGCAAGGCGGCGAGTTCGGCCGGATCGTCGAAGTCCACAGTCAGCAGCGATTTGCCCCGCTGCCACATGCGCACCGAAGGCATGGCACGGTGCGGGTCGCCGGTGGGGGGTTCCACCTTGATGACCTCGGCGCCGAAGTCCGCAAGGATCATCGTGGCCAGCCCCGTGACGGGGCCCTCGCCCAAGTCGAAGATGCGGAAGGCGGCGAGGGGCTCGCTCATGGACACTGGCGCCGGCACTCGGTTGCGGCGGCGATGATACGCCCTGCCCGCCAGCCGTTGTTCGGCCCAGACGCGCCATTGCGCTCATGACGCCTCCCTGAGCGTGTTCGCCGGCCCGCCACCCACCACCGGCGCCTGCGCTTGTCCGCCGATCACCGGGCGCAGCGGCGTCAACACGATGGCGCCGCGCTCATCCACCGCGGCCGCCAGCTGATCGCCGATGCGTACGCCGGCGAGGGCCAGGAGCTCTGTGTCGAGGAGGACACCGGCGCCGTCGCCGATGCCAACGATGGGGCAGGTCTTGGGCATGAAATGGCTCGCTTCAGCCGCGCCCGAGTCGGGCGTCAACCGGAGTTAGCCTAGTTTGTGGACGACGACATCCCTAGCGACATTGCCCCGTGTGCCGGTGGGACATCGGGCCCGCGTGAAGTCAGCCGATTAGGGCCCGTTTTGTGCGTGGCGGCGCACACCGCTCCCTACTCGGCGGACGTCCCCTGCCGCAGGCGCTCGATGAGGCTGGAGGTGTCCCAGCGCTCACCGCCCAGCGCCTCCACATCCGCGTAAAACTGATCCACCAGCGCGGTGAGCGGCATCCGCGCCCGTAGCCGGCGCGCCGCGGCGAGCGTCATGTCCAAGTCCTTCCGCATCCACTTCACGGCGAAGCCGAAATCGAACTCCCGGCGCCCCATGGTGGCGGCGCGGTTGTCCATCTGCCAAGACTGCGCGGCGCCCTTGGAGATGACTTCCACCACCGCGTCCACATCCAGCCCGGCCCGCTCGGCGAAATGCAGCCCCTCGGCCAGCCCCTGCAGCACACCGGCGATGCAAACTTGATTCACCATCTTGGTGAGCTGGCCGGCGCCCACGCCGCCCATCAGCCGCACGGCGCGGGCGTAGCAGCCAAGCACCGGCTCGGCGGCCGCGAACGTGGCGGCATCGCCGCCCACCATGATCGTGAGCTGGCCGTTCTCCGCGCCCGCTTGGCCACCGCTCACCGGCGCGTCGAGAAACCCGCCGCCCCGCGCCGCCGCGGCCGCCGCGAGCTCCTTGGCGAGTTCGGCGGACGCGGTGGTGTGGTCGATGAGGATGGCACCGGGTTTCAGGCCGGCGAGCACGCCGTCCGCCGCCAGCGCCACGCTCCGCACATCGGCGTCATTGCCGACGCACAGGCACACGACATCAGCATCGGCGGCGGCCGCGGCCGGGGTCGCGGCCGCGGTGCCAACGTGTTCGGCAAGCCAAGCCTCGGCGCGTGCGGCCGTGCGGTTGTACACGCACACCGCGTGGCCGGCGGCGGCCAAGTGCCCCGCCATCGGATAGCCCATCACGCCGAGGCCGACAAAGGCCACCTTTCGTTTCTCGCTCATCGTTGCACTCATTCCTTGCTGTCGCGAAAACGGCAATCTACTCGCTGGATTTTCTTCTTGCGAGGGGCCGGGGCCTCGCGCTCCGCCCTTTCTTGCGAGGGGCCGGCCCCTCGCGCTCCGCCCTTTTTTCTTGCGAGGGGCCGGCCCCTCGCGCTCCCCGAGGCGAACAAGGGTGGCCGACATATTCTGTGTTGGTGGCGCGGTTGGCCGCCGAGGGTAGCCGGCGGTTCCCGGCGACGGGTCCCGCTTGGGCGCGGGACCGCGACCGATCGGCGTGGCCGGCGGTTCTGTGTTGGCGGAGCGGGTTGCCCGCCGGGGGTCGCGGGTGGTTCCTAGCGCGGGGCCCGCTTTGAGGGCGGGACCGTGACCGATCGGCGTGGCCGGCGGGTTCTGTGTTGGCGGAGCGGGTTGCCCGCCGGGGGTCGCGGGTGGTTCCTAGCACGGGGCCCGCTTTGAGAGTGGGACCGCGGCGGATCGGCGTGGCCGGCGGGTTCTGTGTCGGGGCGCGGGGCGGCCGGCGCTCCTGCGGGTTCCGGTGCAGGGCCGGGGCCGTGGTTTGCGGTGTGTGGGCTGGCACAATAGCCGCTCATTCGCCCGGAGCCCGGCTGCCGCTACGCCCATGTCGCCGAGAGAATTGCCCAGTGTCGCCGCGGTGCTTGGCCATCCGGCGTTGGCGGAGGTCGTCACCCGGCGCGGCCTTGGTTTGGCGAAGGCGGCGGTGCGCGACCTGCAGGCGGATGCGCGGCACCGGGGCAGCGCACCGGCATGGGCCACCGATCCGGCCGGCTACGCGGCGCCGGTGGAGGCTTGGCTGGTGGAGCGGGTGGGGCCCGGTTACCGGCGCGTCTTCAACCTGACCGGCACGCTGCTGCACAGCAACTTGGGGCGGGCGCCGTTGGGCGAGGCCATCGCAGCCGCGGGGTTGGCCGCCGCCACCGCGCCGCTGACGCTGGAATACGACCTCGACAGTGGCCGCCGAGGCGACCGTGAGGGCATCGTGGAAGAGCGGCTGAAACACCTCACCGGCGCCGCGGCGGCCACAGTGGTGAACAACAACGCCGCCGCGGTGTTGCTGCTGCTCAACACCTTGGCGCTGAACAGACCGGTGCCGGTGTCCCGCGGCGAACTCATCGAAATCGGCGGCAGCCTGCGCATTCCCGACATCATGGCGCGCGCCGGCTGCCGCTTGGTGGAGGTGGGCGCGACCAACCGCACCCATCTGCAGGATTACGCCGCGGCCATCGACGCCGAAACCCCACTGCTGCTGAAGGTACATCCCAGCAACTACCGCATCGAGGGCTTCGCCAGCGCGGTGGACACCCGGGCGCTGGCCGCCCTCGGCGCCGAGCGCGGGCTGCCGCTCTGCGTGGACTTGGGCAGCGGCGCCTTGGTCGATCTCTCCCGTTTCGGGTTGCCGCGCGAGCCGACGCCACGCGAGACGCTCGCCGCCGGCGCAAGCCTCGTGACCTTCTCCGGCGACAAGCTGCTCGGCGGCCCGCAGGCGGGGCTCATCGTCGGCAGCGCCGAATTGGTGGCGCGGCTGAAGTCCAATCCGCTCAAGCGGGCGCTGCGGCTGGACAAGGTGAGCCTGGCGCTCTTGGACGCGACGTTGCGCGCCTATGAGGACGAGACCACCCTGCCCCGTGACATTCCGCTGCTGGCGACGTTGACCACACCGTTGGAACGCCTGACGGCGCGGGCCGCGGCGGTGGCGCAGGCGCTTGCGGACGCGCTGCCGGACGGTTTCGCAGTCGCAAGCCAAGCGGTGAGCTGCCAGCTCGGCAGCGGCGCGTTGCCGGAACAGCGGGTGCCGAGCTGGGCGGTGGCCGTGCGAACGCCGGGTGGCCAAGCGCCGGCGCGGTTGGCGCGGCGGCTTCGGCACCTGCCGCGGCCGGTGATCGGCCGCGTTCACGATGGCCGGGTGTGGCTGGACATGCGTTGCGCCGAGCCACTGGACGAATTGCTTGAGAGCTTGCGGGCGCTCAAGTGATCGTCACGCTGGCCGGCCATGTGGATCATGGCAAGACCTCCATCGTCCGCGCCCTGACCGGCATCGACACGGACCGGCTCGACGAGGAGAAGCGCCGCGGGCTCACCATCGATCTAGGGTTCGCCTATGCGGACTTCGGCGGGGTGCGGGTGGGGTTCGTGGACGTGCCCGGGCACCATCGCTTCATTCACAACATGGTGGCCGGGGTCGGCCGGCGTCAGCACGCCCTCTTGGTGGTGGCCGCCGACGATGGCGTGATGCCGCAAACCCACGAACACCTGCAGATACTGGCCCTCATCGGGCTCACCAGCGGGGTGGTGGCGCTCAACAAGATCGACCGCGTGGCGCCGGCGCGGGTGGCCGAAGTGCGATCACAAGTCCATGCCCTCGCCGCGGACACCTTTCTGGGCGATGCGCCGGTCATCGAAGTGGCCTGCCAGGATGGCCGTGGCATCGCCGCACTGCGGCACCACTTGGCAGGCGCAGCGGAACGTCACGCCGTCGAACGCGCCGCGCTGCGATTCCGCCTCGCCGTGGACCGGGCATTCTCCGTGCGCGGCGCCGGCGTGGTGGTCACTGGCACCGTGGCCTCCGGCACGGCCCGCCCGGGCGACGCGCTGGCCATCGCCGCCAGCGGCCGCCCAACACGGCTGCGCGGCCTGCGGGTGCAAGACGCCGCCGCCGAACTCGCGGTGGAGGGCGACCGCGCGGCCATGAACTTGGCCGGCATCGACTTGGCGGAAGTGGCGCGTGGCGATTGGATCGTGGCGCCGGAATCCGCCGGCACCACGGCCAGCGCCGCGGTGGACTTGCAGGTGTTGCAGGACTTCCCCCGCGCCATGCGCCATTGGGCGCCGGTACACGCCTACGTGGCCACCAGCCACACGCAAGCGCGGGTGGCGCTGCTGGAAGGCTCGCCCGTGCCCCCCGGTGGGCGCGCCCTCGTCGATGTCGTCTTCGGCGAGCAAATCCACCTGAAGGCGGGCGACCGGCTCATCCTGCGCGACCAAGACTTGGGCCGCACACTCGGCGGCGGCGTGGTCATCGACCCCCGTACACCCGCCGGGCGGCGGCGCGCGGGTGTACGCCAAGCGCGGCTGGCCGCCCTGCGCGAGGCTGACGCGGCCACGGCCTTGAAGCAATTGGCGCGGCTCGATGTGGTCGAGCTCACGACGTTCCAAGCCGATTGGAACCTCACCGAGGCGGGCGCCGCGGACGCTGCGCGGCGCGCCGACGTGGCCCAGCGTGGCGACCGGTTGATGGACGGGGAGCGCTTGGCAAACCTGCGCCAAGCCGTGTTGGATGCCATCGCTCGGCACCACGCCACCCAGCCGGAGAGCCAAGGCATGGCGCCCCATGCGTTGGCCCGCGCCCTGGAAGCGAGCGCCGCCGCCGTCGATTGGGCCATTGAGGACTTGGTGGAGAGCGAAGCCATTCGTTCGCGCTCCGGCCACTTCGCGCTCGCCGGCCACGTCACCGAGGTGCCGCCGAACTTGGCGCAACTCTTCGAGCGCGTCCGTCCCGTGCTGGACACGATCCAGCCCCCCAGCCTCGGTGACTTGGCCAAGTCCCTTGGACGCCCGCTGCCCCACTTGGAGAAGGATTTGCGCGCACTCGCCGGCTTGGGTTTCCTCACGCGGGTGAGCGCCAACCGCTATTACTTGAAGGAGCGGCTGCTTGAACTCGTGACCATTGCACAGCGCCTGGACGCGGATGGCCCTTTCAGCGTAAGGCAGTTCCGCGACGCCTCCGGCGTGGGGCGCAACGTGGTGATCGAGGTGCTTGAACACTTGGACCGCCACGGCGTGACGCGCCGCGAAGGGGATTTGCGGCAGGTTGTGGGCGATGCCGAACGGGCGGCGCGGTGAGGGTGGGCTTGGTGCGGTGAGCCGCGGCGGCTTACTTCATGTCCATGTAGCGCACCCGCACGAGCCGATGACCGAGCATGTCCACCGCGGCGAGCGCCGGCGGGTCAATGCGGCCGTGGCCGGCACCATCGGGATTGCGGCGGCACGGCTCAAGGAGCGATGGCGCGGCGGCTTGGGGACGCACTATATTCGTGCCCCGCGAGTGCAGAAGGGTTGGCCATGATCGCCGTTGTCGAGAAGCCCTATCGGGAGTTCATCAAGGAATCGCTGGTGCCGCGCGACGAGCTGCTGTTGGCGCTGACGGATGAGGATTTGGCATTCCACCCGGGCGGCGACAATCCAACGTTGGGCGAACTGTGCATGCACATCGGCGAGACCCAGCACAGCTACGCAGAGTCCTTCCGGACCTTCGCGGCGAACTTCGGCTACCGCCACCACGACCCGTCCATCGCCGGCGACATCAAGCGGCTCTCAGCGTGGCATGCCGAGCTGGACGCGGAGTTGGAAGCCGCCTTGGAGAGCCTCAAGGAAGCGGATGCGCGACGCACCATCGCCCGCGACGGCGAACAGGTGCCGTTGGCGACGCACCTCTTGGTGTTCAACGAGGCGCTGCTGCTGTTCTTCGGCAAAGCCTTCGTGTACCTCAAGGTCGGCGGCATGGCCATGCCGAACAAGTGGGGCGCCTGGGTGGAACCCTAGCCGGCCGGCAGCCGCCCCCCGACTTCGGGAATCCCTTATGTCCGAGGTCGTCCGACCGTAGTTTTATCCGCCTGTGTGCTCGTGGCTGTCGGGCAATGGTGGCAGACGACATTCCGCAACTGGCCGCAGCGGGATTTTCCGCCGCCGCGTTGGTGCTGTGCGCGGCCGGCTACGCGCTC
The DNA here is from genome assembly GCA_965200505.1 of Candidatus Azotimanducaceae bacterium. Lineage (GTDB taxonomy): Bacteria > Pseudomonadota > Gammaproteobacteria > Pseudomonadales > Azotimanducaceae > VXNE01. The sequence continues at coordinate 207,077 of OZ241343.1, forward strand.
CTCTTGGCCTTGGGCCGCGCACGGGGCGTCGCCGGTCTTGGCCGCGCCGCGTTGCTTGCGTATGCCGGCGTGGTGCTGGCCGCGCTGGCGCTGTGCTGGGCGCTGCGGCTGCAAGGATTGTGGCTGGTGCTCGTCGCCGTGGTGCTGGTGGGCTACTTCGTCGCCCCGCGCGCCGTATGGCGGCTGTCCGTCGCCACGCATCAAGAGGAAGGCGCGGATGAGTAGCATGCCGTGGTGGGCCGCCGAGGACTTCTGGCGCAAGTGCGCCATCTTCGTCACCGCCTTCATGGCGCTGGTGCTCATCCTGCTCACCTTCCATTCGTTGGCGGCGATTCAAAGCGGCGCTGGTCGTGTGCCGGCCTACTCTGTCGTCAACCACCGCGTCCATTACCGGATGGACGCCGAACGCGGCTACCAAGTGCCCGTGATCGGCGACGAAGCGCCGCTGTTCGGGCGCAAGCTCACGGAAGCCGAGGCGCGGGAACTGGTCGATCTCGGCAAGCTCACGGTGCAGGCGAAGAACTGCATGAATTGCCATACATTGCTTGGCAACGGCGCCTATTACGCGCCTGATCTCACCAAGTCTTGGTTGGACCCGGGTTGGGGCAATGAACAGGCCCGCGAGACCTTGATGACGCTGTTCCTCAAGGATCCCATTGCCAACGCCCGCACGTTCGGCACCGGCCGGCGGATGCCGGACATGGGGCTCACGGACAACGAAGTGCGTGGCGTGATCGCCTTTCTCAAGTGGATGTCGGCGGTGGACACGAACGGCTTCCCACGCCACTTCGAGTCTCTGCCGCAAGGGGGTGCGTGATGGCCGAAGCCACGGCCGACATTCGCATGGGCGAGGTTGGCGTCTCTACGGTCGCTGCCGAAGCAACGACGTTGAGCGCGGCGCAGCGGCTCGCGCTCAAGTACTTCTTGGTGGCCATGGTGCTGTTCCTGGCACAGATGGTGTTTGGCCTGCTCGCCGGCCTGCAGTTCCTCATGCCGGACTTCCTGCATGGCGTGTTGGATTTCAATGTCAACCGCATGGTTCACATCAACGCCATGATCGTCTGGATGCTGTATGGCTTCATCGGCGCCATCTATTGGTTGGTGGAGGACGAGGCCGGCGTGCCGCTGGTGGGCATCCGCTTGGCGCAGGCCACGTTTTGGGTGCTGACGAGCGCCGTCGCGGCCGTCGTCTTGGTGTTCCTGTTCGTGCAGACGGGGCCGGGCGAGATGAGCAGCATCTGGCTCATCAACGAAGGACGCGAATACATCGAGGCGCCCCGTTGGGCGGACATCGGCATCGTCCTTTGCATGGGGGCGTTTTTCTACAACGTGGCCGCCACCTTCATGAAGGGGCGTTGGAGCGGCATCTCCGGCACGCTGGTGCTGGACCTCATCGCGCTGGCCGGCCTCTATCTCGCCGGCATGTTCTACACCACCAACCTATCGGTGGATCAGTATTGGTGGTGGTGGGTGGTCCACCTGTGGGTGGAAGCCACTTGGGAAGTGCTGGTCGGCTGCATCATGGCTTGGGGCCTGATGAAGACGTTGGGCGTACGCCGCAAGATCGTCACCACTTGGCTGTACATCGAGGTGGCGCTGATGTTCGGCTCCGGCATCTTGGGCCTCGGCCACCACTACTTCTGGATCGGCACACCGGAATACTGGCTCGGCATCGGCGGCTTCTTCTCCGCCTTGGAACCCATCCCGCTGGTGGCGATGGTGGTACACGCCGTATATGACGCCGGCCGCCACGGCTTTCAAAGCAACAACCACCCGGCCTTGGCTTGGCTCATCGCCCACGCCTTCGGCAATTTCCTCGGTGCCGGCGTGTGGGGCTTCATCCAAACGCTGCCGCAGATCAACATCTACACCCACGGCACACAATGGTCGGCTTCCCACGGCCACCTGGCGTTCTTCGGCGCCTACGCTTCCATTGTGGTCGCCTTCGTCTATCTGGCCTTGCAGCGTTGGCGGGGCGATGTGTGGATGTCCGGCGGCTTGGCGGACCGCGGCTGGAAGTGGAAATGGGCGTTGGCGCTATTGAACATCGGCGCATTGGGCATGACCATCGCGCTCCTGATCGCCGGCTATGAGCAATCCTTCACGGAACGCGCCATCGGCGGCTCCACTTGGCAGGCGTACTTCGAGGGGCAGACGACGGCGTGGTTCGTGCAGGCGATGCAATGGCGCATGATCTTCGGTGTGCTGATGACGGTTGGCTTGGTGCTGTTGCTGTGGGACTTCCTCACCATCGGCCGCGGCGAGACGCGCCCGGCGAAGCTGGTGGCCGGCGATCCGGACGCGCCATGAACGCACGGGACGGTAGGACATGGCCCGCGCTCGTGCTTGGCGCGGCGCTGTTGGCATCGCCCCCCGAAGCCCTCGCGGCCGGCGATGCCCAAGCCGGCGCCTCCAAGGCGGCCCTGTGCGCCGCTTGCCACGGCCAGAACGGCATCAGCGGCAATCCCCTTTGGCCCAGCTTGGCCGGACAGCAAGAGGCATACCTCGCCAAGCAGATCGCCGCGTTCCGCGACGGGGAGCGTACGGACGTGTCCATGCAACCGTTCGTCGCCAACTTGACGGATCAGGACATCGAGGACTTGGCAGCACACTATGCGGCGCTTTCGGCCTGCCCTTGAGCGTACGTTCCAGCCTCGGCCTGCGGGGCGTGTCAGCCTCTGGAACACTCGTTGTAGGCTTTGCACGGAGTGGAGCTTTATTGTAGTGTGCTCACTATTGCGCCACGACCGAAGGGCGATGCCAAGATGCCATCCCCCCAACAAGCAGCCTCGGACTACTTCACCGTTCGCGGGCTTGCCCCAACGGCACCGGAGACCCTGAACGCCGCGCTCCGGCAAGTGCTGGATGCGATGCCAACGATGCTCCACGGCGATCTGTCCGGTGAGTTGACGGAAGCAGAGCGCGAGGTGCTCATCAGCGGCGGTGTGCGCTTGGATGCGAAGCTGGCTGGCGATCCACTGGCGGCCACGACGGTGCAGTTTGCGGCGCTCGTCAGCACCAGCCTCACTACGAAGGAGGCAGCCAAACAACTGAGCATCCCGGAGAGCCGCATCCGGCAGATGATCGCCCGGCACACGCTGTATAGCGTCCTGCTCAACAGCCGCCGGCGCATCCCCGCCTTTCAGTTCGCCCTGAATGGCGGCCTAGTACCGAACATCACCAAGGTCAATGCCGCTCTGCCTGAAGACCTGCACCCCGTCGAGGTGCAGGCTTGGTACACCCAGCCGCATGTGGATCTCTTCCTTGGCGATGATGTGGACGCCCGCGTCAGCCCTTTGGATTGGCTGCGCAGCGGCGGTGAAGTGAACAGGCTGACGCAACTGGCACGGTGGCTCTAGCCAGCAGTGGCGAAGCTGCCACGAACGCCGGACTTGGCGCGGCTGCGCGATACGGCGCCAAGCCTCCGTGTTGTTGGCGGCATCCGCCTCCATCGAATCTACGAGCGCGGCGGCAACTTCCCGACGCTGTGGAACGCCTTTCGTCATGTCGGCCCCCTAGCGCGGTTCGACCACCACCTTGGGCTTGGCGCTGATGCGGCCGAGCCGCGGGGTACGCTGTACGCCGCCACGGACATTCCCACCGCAATTGCGGAGTTCTTTCAAGCCACCCGACAGATCAACCGTGGGCGCCGACAGCCATGGCTGGTCTCGTTCATGCTCTCCGGCGAAGTGCGCCTGCTGGACCTCACGGATGCGTTTTGTGTGCGCACTGGCGCGTCAGCCAAGCTGGTTAGCGGCCCATTCGTCCACGCGCAGAACTGGTCGCGGGGCTTCTACGATACCTATGGAGAGGCCCATGGCCTCTACTATCGATCTTCCATGACGAACCGGCCGGCGGTTGTGCTGTACGAACGGGCGAACCATCCCGCCCTGTTTCCCGCCCATCCCGTCTTCCATCGCGCCTTGGCGGACCCGGTGCTGCACAGGGCATTGGTGATGGTTGGCGAAGAAATCGGCTATGGCCTCCTCTAGCGCAATGGGTCGGCACGGCTTGCTTCGCAAGCACGCCTCGACTTTGGCCTAGCACGACCTAACGCGCCCTGCTCAAAGCGCGGCCCCCTCCCAGCGATTGGATGAAGTGATGCCCCGGTACCACATGGCGGTTCAGCCGCTGGCCGTAGGCCGGCGGCAGCACCTTGTATATACGCCAAGGCGGCTTCGACCGTGCTCGGAGTCCTGTCACCACGTCGCCACACGCTCGGCGCGGGAAGTGTTAAGGTGGCCAAAACCGTCACGAAGCAATGGCTTGAGCAAGCAACGGCCGGCGGTCGCCAGCGAAGTGCGGGCGATCATGGATTCGGCGGTGGATGCCATCGTCACGGCGGACGAGCGAGGCGTGATCCGCTCCTTCAACCCCGCCGCCGAGCGATTGTTCCGCTATTCGCGGCAAGAGGCGATTGGCCAGCCGATCAGCTTGCTGATGCCGGAGCCCGACCGGTCTCGCCACCAGCAGTACATCGAGCGCTATCTGGCGACCGGGGACGCCCACATCATCGGCATCGGGCGCGAGGTGGAAGCGCGGCGCAAGGACGGTTCCCAGGTGCCGATCTATCTGGCGGTGAGCGAGTTCCAAGTGGACGGGGAGCGGCGCTTCGCCGGCGTTCTCCACGACATTTCGGCAGACCTCGAAGTGCGCGAACTGCGTGAACGGCTGGCGCAGGCGCAGGGGGTGAGCGCCCTCGCGGAGACAACCGCCACGCTGGCCCACGAGCTCAACCAGCCCCTTGCCGCCATCGCCACCTACGCGCAAGCCGCCCGCCTTCAAGCGACTGGCGACGATGCGGAGAAACTGCTCGCCACCTTGGACAAAGTGGTGGAACAATCGCTGCGCGCAGGGAGCGTGGTCAAGCGCGTTCAGCGTCTGGTGAAGGGCTTCGCCGGCGGCTCGGAGGGCTTCCAAGAGGCCGACATCCAGGCGCTGCTGGCCGGCGTCGTGGCGCTGGCCCAAACGGACGCACGACGCCAAGGCGTCCGCTTGGTGTTCGAGCGCGGCGCAGCCCTGCCTGCCGTGCGCTGCGACGCGGTGCAGATTCAGCAGGTCGTCCTCAATCTGATTCGCAACGCCACCGATGCCGTCGCCGCCGTCGGCTGCTCACACGGGGATGTGGTTCGCATCCACGCTTGCGCCGTCGACGGGGCCGTGCGCGTCTGCGTCGAGGACAGCGGCGGTGGCGTGGCGGCGGAGTTGGGAGAGGCGGTGTTCGAGCCGTTCCATACGAACAAGCCAGATGGCATGGGTTTGGGGCTCGCCATTTGCGGCACCATCATCGCCAAGCACGGCGGCAACCTGAGCTTCCACAACAACGCTCAGCGTCCGGGCGCCACCTTCCATTTCAGCCTGCCCGTGCTGGACGACGTGCCTGATGACGCCTGAAGATCCGCCAACCGTTTTCGTCGTGGACGATGACGCCGCGCTGCGGGACGCGCTGGCCACGCTGCTTCGAGCCGAAGGCTGGGCTTGCGAGACTTGCCCGGACGCCTCGGCGTTTCTCACCCGGCTCGCCGATTGGCCGCCGGACGCTTGCGGCTGCGTTGTGTTGGATGTGCGGATGCCGGACGTGAACGGATTCGACGTGCAGGATCAGCTCAACGCCCGCGGCATCGACATCCCCATCATCTTCATCACGGGCTACGGCGACATCCCCGCCGCGGTGCGCGCCATGAAGGGCGGCGCCGTCGATTTCCTCACCAAGCCGTTCGATGTTCAAGCACTGGTGCAACGCATCCGTGCCGCCCTGCATGAAAGCGCCCAACGACGTACGGCACGGTGCGAACTCGACGCGATTCGCAACCGCGTGGCAACGCTGTCGCCACGGGAAACGCAGGTGTTCGAGCGCGTCGCCGCCGGCCAAGCCAACAAGAGCGTGGCGCTCGACCTAGGCGTGAGCGAGAGAACCGTGGAAATCCACCGCCGCCATGTGATGCAGAAGATGGCGGTGCGCAACCTAGCGGACTTGGTGCGTGCGAAACTGGCGCTGGAGGGCGGCTCTCAGAAGCCCGCCAGCGTGTAACGCCGCACCGTCTCTGGCACTGCTCACAATTGGGGCAACCACCACGGCCCCACGCCGTATACTGCCGGCCCATGGCCTCAAAGGCACAGCGGGTTTTCGTGGCGGGCAACGGCGCGGCACCGCCCGCGCTTACTGGACGTGCGGCGGAGCAGGCTGTGCTGTCTCGATGCCTCGCGGACTTGCGCGGTAACGCCGCGCCACCACACGACGTCGTTCTCGTAGGGCCTCGGGGGAACGGCAAGACCGTGCTGCTGCGTTGGTTCCAACACGCCTGCGCCCAGAGCCAACCGGCCGTTGATGCGGTGTGGCTCACACCTACCGCCTTGCCCAGTCAAACGGCGCTGTCCGATGCGCTTGCGTCGCGCCGGTGGCTTGCGAAGCTGCTGCCGCGCAAGGTCGGCATTGCGTCGGTCGGTTCGGCCGAGTGGGCGCCTCTTGACGGCCGCAGCAACTTGGCCGAGGCGTTGACATCGCGGTGCCGCCGGCGCCCATTGGTGGTGCTGCTCGACGAGGCCCACACGCTGGACCTCGACGTCGGCACCGCGCTGCTGAATGCGAGCCAGCAGGTTCGGGTCGCCGAGGCGCCGTTTCTGCTCGTGCTCGCCGGGACACCGGGGCTGACAACGCACATGGACGGCATGAACGCCTCGTTCTGGTCGCGCCTGGGCGAAGGGGAGCTCGGCATCGGGCGCCTCAGCGAGGAGGCCGCCAAACAGGCCCTCATCGAACCCTTGAACGCGCACGGCGTGGCCATCGACGCCGAGGCGCTCGCGTATGTGGTGGCGCAGAGCCAGTGCTATCCGTACTTCGTTCAGCTATGGGGTGATGCGCTGTGGCAGCGGCATCTGGCGACGGGCGCGGCCACCATGGCGGCGGAACTGGCCGAGGCGGTGCAGCCGACGGTGGCGGCGCAAGTGGCGAACTACCATCAGCGGCGGTTCGCCGAGTTGGAATCCGAAGGCTTGGTGCCGGCGGCGGCCGCGGTGGCGCGGCTGTTCGTCCAGCGCGATGCCGACGCGGCCTCCAATCAGGACGTGGACGCCGCGCTCGCAGAGTTCGGCATCAACGATGCCGGCGAACGATACGCCAAGCGGGAAGCGCTCAACCGCCTGGGCTACGTCTGGCGGCCTCCCAACCAGCAAGCGCCGTTCCGCTGGTATGCTGGCATTCCGTCGTTGATGACGCATGTGCTGAAAGAGGCTGCGTAGTGGGCGCAACGGCTTCTAGTTCGCGTCGGTTGCGTTGCGCCGCGGGGCACGGCTTGGCCGTCTTGGCGCTGCTCGCCAGCTTGGCCTTGCCGGCGGTGGCCGCTGAAGAGGCGGCACCAATGGCTTCCCTGCCCCCCGAGGCAGCTTATGGCCAGTACGCCGTGGGCGTGGCGACAGGCTTCGCGGTGGATGCCATGGCGCGGCTGGATCCGTGGGGCAGCGTTTACACCGGTGCGGACTACCAAGCCCTGCTGCGCCGCATCGACGCCAGTGGGCAGCACCGCACGGTGGTGTTCCAGCTTTGGTACCCGGCGTCCCCCGACGACGATGCGTCCCTCGGCGAGCGGCGGCGCAGCCCCTTGCCGGCGGCCAGCGGACGACGCGCCAACTACTACGACTTCTTCTTTCGAGACCCGAATGTCGCCGTGCGCCGCATCATCGCCGGCATGGCGGCACCTGAGATCACGCAAGTGCGGCCCGGCGGTGCGCTGACCGGGTTGCCAGAGGCCGAACAGCAAGCCGCCGGCGCACGCATCGGCGGGCACATCTTGGAGCATCCACAAGGCGCTTGGCAGGACGCCACCGCGGCGCGAGGCCCGTTTCCAGTGATCGTGCTGGCGCATGGCTTGGGCGGCAACCACGCGATGTGGGGCACCTTCGCGGAGTTCCTGGCCTCGCACGGCTATGTGGTGGCGGCGCCCACGTTCGTGAGCGACGGCACACTGCCGCTGGTGTTCCATGACGAAGATTCGCCGTTCCGCAACCAACGCGCGTGGTCGGAAGTGGAGGCGGCTTACGAGCAGATGTTCGGCGAAGCGAAGGTGGTGCCCTACTTCCACCGGCTGCTGTTCGGCGGGGAGGCCGATGCGACCAAGCGCAAGGCGGTGCCCGGCGGCGTCGAACGCGCCACCACGATGATGCGCAACCTGTTCCGCCAGCGCGTCGGCGATGTGGCGCTGCTGCTGCGCACCGCGGTGGGCATGGGTTTGGATGAGCCAAACTGCCGCGTGGCGCTCGCTTCGATGGGTGCGACAAGCGCCGCCCGCCCCACCTCAAACAGCTATCTGTGCGACTTGCTCAATGGCCGCGTCGATGCTCAGAACATCGGTATGGCGGGCCACTCGTTGGGCGCCATGACAGCGCAACTGGCCGCCAATCACCTGCCGGCTGTTCGGGCCGCGTTCGGCCTCAACAACTCACCGCCGTTTAGCTGGACGCCGGAGGAGATGATCGGCGGTGGCACCGCCGGCGCCCGCAAACCACTGCTCTTGATGGTGGGCGACGAAGACGCCTTTGTGCAGAGCATCTTCATCGGGCTATTTACCAACGCGCTGCAAGCGGCGGGCGGCGACCCCAAGCAGGCGTTTCCCTTGGCGGAAGAACGCGCGGCGCCAGATCGGTTCGCCAATCCACAGCCAGTGGCATTGAGTGGCTGGCAACGCGCCCGCTCGGATCGCATCTTGGTGATCGTGCGCGACGTGGGCCACGACACCTTGGTGAACGAGGCCGCCCGCCTGTTTCCGTGGCCGGCCTTCGTGAGCGGCGAGCTGCCCTTCGGGCAAAACCCGGCCCGCACCCGCAAAGCCACTGGCGAGGCGGCCTTCGCGCCAAACCCGCCGGTCGGCGAACGCTACGACGAACTGGGATGGGCAGTGTACGAGGACGGGCAGGAAGCCTATCTGCCCCACGTCGTGCGCGATTGGTACGCGCTGGCCTGGTTCAACTGGCACCTCAAGGGCGACGCCGCCGCCCGCGCCCGCCTGACCGCAGACGACCCGTTCGGTGAGCGCACCCATGCGCGGAAGGCATGGCGCTGAGTGGGCGCATGGTACAGTGCGGGCTTCCCATCTACCTCGTGGCGCGGGCCAATGGGTCTCAACATCAAGAACGAGGAAACGTGCCGCCTGGCTAGTGAGCTGGCGCGGCTTACGGGCACAACCAAAACTGGTGCGATCACGCTGGCGCTGCGTGATCGCTTGGAGCGTGAATCCAAACGCCGCGGCATGAACGCGCGCTTGCGCGACATGCGGTCCATTGCCGAACGGTGCGCCGCGCTGGCGGGGCCGGGCACTTCTTCGGGCGACCACAACGACATGCTCTACGATGAGCGGGGGCTGCCCAAATGATCGTGGACATGTCCGCGCTGCTCGCAGTGCTCTTCCAAGAGGAAGATGCTCCCCGGTTCGAGACGCTGATCGCCGCCTCGTCCTGTCGCATGTCCGTAGCGAACGTACTGGAAGCGGCCATGGTTGTGGAAGGCCGCGGTGGGCGGCCCGCTGGCGATGCGCTCGATGCGTTCCTCGCCTGCGCCGACATTACGGCGATGCCGATCTCCACAGACCAGCTCGACATTGCCCGCGAGGCATGGCGCCGTTACGGCAAGGGCAATCATCCGGCGGCGTTAAACTTCGGGGACTGTTTCGCGTACGCGCTCGCGAGCACGGAGAACGAACCGCTGCTGTTCAAGGGTGGCGATTTCGCGCAGACAGACATCCCGGCGGCGTAAGTGCCGGGCAGCGCGGCACCTGCAATGGCAAGCGCCGCCGTTCAAACGAGCCCCCAGTGTATCGCCCGCCATTGAAATCTCGACGAGTTCAAGCCTGCCGAAGCACACGAGTCAGCGGCGGCTGTAGTCGTCCAAGCCGAGATCCTTGCCCAAACGCCTTGCGGAGACCGCCCGCACCCGCTCGCCGAGCGGATAGGACTCGCGTCCGGCATGAACGACGACTGCTTCGTCCAAGCCCAGATCGTCAATGGCAATGCGCACCGAGCGCGTGACCTTCGGTGCGCTGGTGCGCTTGATCTCGATGCCGGCGCGCTTGGCGCCGCGTACCAAGAGCAGATCCAATTCAGCGCCCCCATGGGTAGCCCAGAAGTGTACTTGATCTTCCTGTAAGCCGAGGTGGTCGATGATGGCCTCCACAATCAGCCCTTCCCAAGATCCGCCGGTTTTCGGGTGCGTGTTCAGCGCGTCCATGGTCTCGATGCCAAGCAGCGCATGCAGCACGCCGCTGTCGTGCAGATATACCTTCGGCGCCTTCACCTGCCGTTTGGCGATGTTCTCGTGCCAAGGCCGCAACTGCCGCACGACCAACGCGGCGCTGAGAATGTCCAAGTAGCGCTTCACCGTGGTGTCCGCCACGCCGAAAGAGCGCGCGAACTCCGATGACTGCCAAACTTGGCCATGCCAGTGTCCCAACATCGTCCAGAAACGCCGCAGCGCCGGCGCCGGCACGCGCACGCCAAGTTCGGGAAGGTCACGCTCCAGGAACGTCCGCACGAAGCTATCCAGCCACAGGAATCCGGCCGCGTCATCGTTGGCCAGCCACGCTTCGGGAAAGCCGCCGCGCAACCAACGACGATCCAGCTGGCAGTCCACTTCGTCCAGCCCAAGCCCACCGAGACGGTAGTAGTGGACGCGGCCGGCGAGCGACTCCGACGACTGCCGGATGAGCGCCGGCGACGCGCTGCCAAGCACGAGAAAGCGCGCCGGCAAGGGGCGACGGTCGGCCAGAACACGCAGCACGGGAAACAGTTCCGGACGCCGCTGCACTTCGTCGATCACCACGAGGCCGCGCATATCTTCGAGCACCAGCATGGGGTCATCCAGCAGGCGGTTGAGATCGGCGGGATTCTCCAAGTCCAGCCGCTGTGCCGGGTCGCCGTGCTCGTCGGCCACTTGACGCGCCAACGTGGTCTTGCCGATCTGTCGAGGCCCCAGGATGGCAACAACCGGGAATGCGCTCAGACGCTGCAAGAGGGCGCGGACATGCGTGACGCGACGAATCATGGTGCCAATTTACCATGAAATCTCTGTGGCTACCGCCGGATTTTCATGGTTGACCCTTGGGCAACGTCTGGGCCCAGAAGGGCCGGCTCGCCCGCTAAACGCAAGGCAGGCACCAACCGCGGGGGACGCCTCCCATGCTAGGATTTCCGGCGGAAGAGCATCGTCCCCGGTGGGGCGCGCGGCCTTCAAAGCCGTTGAGGCGCTCGAAGCGCCTGGTGGGTTCGACTCCTACCTCTTCCGCCAACGAACCTCATTAAGCCATTGATTTCGCTGCACAACCACAATGCGAATCGCACTCGCACAACGATTAATTCGCCATGCTTTCCAAAAGCACGGTGTCCGTTCCTTTGTCGTTCATGTTCACTTGAACCGTGGCCACGTCAACGGTGCCGCTCGCCGCCACGACGTCCAATGTCGCCGCGGTGCGCGTCTTGCCTGCCAAGCTCACAATGTCCGTTGCCTTCAACACTGCCCTTCCTTGCGCCGGCACCATGCCTTCCGCCGCTTCGCCCGGCTTCGCGGTAACGCCATCTTCCGCGGTGAACTTGAAGGTGTACGCCACCGGCTTTGTGTTTCGGTTCACGATCACCACGTTCTGCCGGTAGCCGGAGAAGGTTGTCAGGTAGGGAATCTGCACCCGTGTGCCGTCCCGGCGTATGCGCCCGATTGATGTTTCCGCCAAGTCTAGCGGTGGGAAGGCGGCGTTAGTGAGCCCTTCGTAGTCCACTGCAACGGTGTACTCACCTTCCGGTATCTCGGCGGTGTTCGTCGCCGGCACGGCAACGCAGAGCGCGGTAACGCCTTCCGCCGCGGCGACGGTCACTTTCTCGAGCACCTTGTCGTTTGGCCCTTTTGTGGTCAACGGCGCGGTTCCGCATGATGCCGCGGCCGCGGCGTTTGCGTAGAAGGTGCCTACGGAGAAGTCACCGCGGAACGTTGTTAAGCTGCCAGTGCCGGCGGCGGCGTCGCCGGGTTTGGCAATGTCCGTTAGACTGTCAACCTCGACTAACGACCAGGGATCTCCTCCGCGGGCTCGGTAGGAGATCGGGGTGTAATGTGCGTAACCCTCTCGATCGTCGCCCACGGCAATGGAGAGTGTGCCTATGGCATTGGCACCCGCGGCGGCCAATTGTGTGAAGTTGGATGCCACCGTAGCGGTAGCCGCGCCGGGCGTCACCTCGTCCTTCAAGCTACGCACAGGAAAAAAGACAGTCCTTTTCTGGGTGTGTAAGGGGTTTTTGCCTAGCAAGGCATCGCCTACGTCTATGTACACGGTGTAGGTGATCGTGCCCGGCGCATCAGGCCGAATCGCAGCGTGGATGTAATAGGTCAAAATCGCATCCGCGGCTGTGTATGTCAAGTTAGCGGGCAAAGATAAAACGGCCCAGCTTGACCCGTTGGTTCCGCCAGCTTCAAGGGTATGGTTGTGTATGGCCGGGATACCTATGAGACCCCGCACCGGTGAACCGCCCGCACGGAGAAACACAATGTTCTCGAAGTCAAAACGGCTGAAAACCTGCCTACCGTCACGACCATTAACGCCGCGTTCGTTAAACATGGCTATCTCACGATCCCACGCGGCGTAGTAGGTTTCGCCGTCAACGGTGATTGTCTTGTCACTCGCGTTGCTTAGGGTTTCAACGGAAAACGACAAAACACCAGCTCGCCCGGTCTGGTACAGATCAAGTACCGCCTGCTGCCCGTGCGCCATCGTGGAAAGGAAGGCGGCCGCCAGTGCGACCGTGGCGACGATGGCGCGTTGCATGGTTCAAGTCTCCCTACTGTCGAAAAGCGCCCGGCTTTCGGCACACCCGCGCCGGGCAACTGTCGTAACCACTTGGGCCTAGTGGTGGAATCTACCCCCCCCCCCCCCCCCCCAAGTGTCAACTCGATTAACCGTGGAGACTTCGCGCGATGGCGGGCTCCGTTTTCGGCGACCACCTGCGCTAACGAGGCAACGTCACCACCTTCAAGCCACGAGCGGCCCGAACCAGCGCTTTGTCTTGGGTGGCCAAGGGCACACCGCGCCGTAGCGCGAGTTCCAAGTAGGCGGCGTCATAGGTGGTCAAGCCTGCGGAACGCGCGAGAGCCAGCACTTCCCGGAGTGCGCGTCGGTCCGTCTCCGCATCGATGTCGATGGGCAGGTTGGAAACGAAGGGCACGCTGGCCGCCACTTGCGCCGGTGTGATGCGGCCGCGGCGCTCGGCTTGGGCGAGAACGTTGCCGACTTCCAAGCGCCAATGGAGCGGTGCCAATGCCGTGTCGTCGGCCAACCGGTCGAGGAGCGCGTCCGTATCTGGGGTGGCTTCGTCCTCGAACAACCACGCGACGGCCACGGAGCAATCCAAAACGAAGACGCTCACCGCCTTGCCCCATCCCGCAGTTCCCTCCAATCCAACCCGCCCAACTTCATGTCGGCGCGGCGCACTCGCCAATCGCCAATGGCGCTCCGCACGGTCTGCCGCTCCGCCCGTTGGACGGGCACCAGTTTGGCCACCGGTTCGCCCCGCCTGCGGATCAGCACCTCCTCGCCCCGCGAGACCCGCTCGAGCAGCGAAGAGAGATGCGTCTTCGCCTCGAAGGCGCCAACTTCGATCATGGTGTGCCTCCATTCCAACCAGTTTAATCAACTAGATTATACTTGAGGAGATGTGTTCACGGGCACCAAGTGGAAATCGGCGACCGCGCCAGCCGCCGCGCCGATGGCTCAGCGCGGCTTCTGGCCCGAGTCGCGCAGCAGGTGCGGCCTACTTGGAAGACACGACCTTGAGGCCATCCGCCTCAACCGCATGGTCCAGCAGCGCGCGCATGAACTCCGGCGCTCGGTCTTTGGCCTTGGTCTCCCATTCTCGCACGAGCAGGCGCAACAGCCGGGACGCTGGATTGGGCATCTCGGCCTCTTCCTTCTCCCAGCGCCGAACTTGCTGGTCCGAATAGCCAAGCAAGTCTGCAAGCCCTTTCTGGGACAGGTCCAACCGTTTGCGCAGAAACCGGAGCTCGCGGCCGCTCCAATGGCTCTTCCGCTCCACGATCCAATTGGCGATCACCGCGTCGAGACCATCTACGTCGTCAATCGACACGCCGGGCCCGTCGGCGGTCTCGTAGTGCTTCACGCCACCATCAAGCCAAACGTTGTCCAGACCGGATTCGGTGTAATGGTGCCAGCCAGCGCCGCTTGCTTCTTCGGCGCCGGTCAGCGGTTGAACAACCCAATGCCGCATCATCCTATGCTCCTCCTTCGCGGCGTCCACGGCCATAAACTATCGAATTGATAGCTTTCTTGCAACAGCGAGCCGCTAACGACGAAGGGCGACGAAGGCGGCAGAGCTGCCGTCCGCTTGGATCTCTGCTTGATCGAGAACAGGCCAGACCGGCGTCGAGGGCCGGACAGGTCGCCGCGAGCGTGGCGCTGCTGTCGCAGGCTTAGCCGATGGCCCCAACTGCTGCGCTGGCTTACCGCGAGCCGGCCGATTAGACTCTCCCCCCACGCAAGCATCTGGAGGCGACGATGGCAGTGCAAGCCGAAGTGCGGTACCTCAACGACGAGTGGCGCGGCCGCAGCGACGTGCCGGAAATCGGCGACCGCGCCAGCCGCCGCGCCAACACCTCGAAGCACACGGTGACGATCCACGATGCGCGGCCCGGCTTGGAGGGCGGCGAGATCAGCTTGGAAGCCAATTGCTTCACGCTGCTCAAGCACATCTCCGCAGTGCGCGATTTCGAGGACGACGCCGAAGTGCGGGCGGTTTACTACCCGGAAATCACGGCGCTCACGCGGCGCACCACCGGCGCCGCCGCGGTCTTCATCACGCAGCATGTGGTGCGCACCGAGGACACGGCGGACTTCAACAAGGCATACGCCCGCTTCCTACACTGCGACTACAGCTTGAACCACCCCCACGCCGCGGCGCGACGCGTGTTGGAGCGGCAGGGCGCGAACCCGGCGGATTACGAAGGGGCGGACTTCGCGTGGTACAACGCTTGGCAGCCGTTCGACAACGTGGCGCTCAAGAACCCGCTGGCGCTGGTCGATGCCGCGTCGCTGGCGGCGCGGGACATCGTGGAATACCAGTACACCGGCTACGCCCGCTTGAGCCAGAGCAGCATCGCCGCCACGCTGGATCGCTCCTCGATACCGCTCAAGAACCCGGCGCACCGCTTCTATTACGTCTCCGCGATGGCCCCGGACGAGGTGTTGTTCTTCACCCAGTTGGACACCCGAAAGCGCGGCTTGGCCTGTCCACACACCTCGTTCGACAACCCGAGCGCGCCGTCGGACGCGCCGCCACGGCGCAGCATCGAGACGCGCTTGATGGCGGTGTTCCCGAAGGCGGCCTAGCCGCGCCCGCGGTAGCCGGGGCACCGCCAGGGGCCACGGTCGCGGTGAACGTTGCCACGCTAGAATAGGCCCAGTCGAATCGGGTGCCCGCCGCTCATGGGCGACGAAATCGCGCAACGACATTTCAACGCCGAGGACTACACGCGGTTCCGGCGCCGGCTGGACGAAGAGACGGACGCCGTCCAGGCTTTGTTCGAGACCGGCGGCTTCAGCCAGCGGGGCGACATCGCCGGGTTCGAGCTGGAGGCTTGGCTGGTGGATGCCGACGGCAACCCCGCGCCCCAGAACGAGCGCTTCCTCGAAGCCTTGGACAACCCGCTGGTGGTGCCCGAGCTCGCTGCCTTCAATGTGGAGTTGAACGGCAGCCCCTGCGCCATGGCCGGGCGCGTCTTCACCCGCCTGCACGACGAATTGGCCACCACATGGGAAGCCTGCCGGGTGGGCGCCGCGGAACTAGGCCTCAAGCTCGCCGCCATCGGCATCTTGCCCACCATCAAGCCGGAACTCTTGAACTCCAACTACATGTCGCCGCGGGTTCGCTTCCAAGCACTGAATGACCGGGTGCTCGCCTTGCGCGACGGCGCCCCCTTCGAGCTCGACCTCGCCGGCACCGACACGCTGAAGATGACGCACGACGACGTGATGCTGGAAGCCGCCGCCACGTCGTTTCAGATTCACCTGCAGTGCCGCCCGGAAAGCGCCACCCGCGCCTACAACGCCGCCATCGCGGCGTCCGGCCCGATGGTGGCCCTCGCCGCCAACTCGCCCTTCTTGTTCGGAAAATCGCTGTGGGCCGAGACGCGCATCCCGCTTTTCGAGCAAGCGGTGTCCGTAGGGCCGCGCAACGCGCCCCGGGTCGGCTTCGGCGAAGGCTACGCGCGCGAATCAGTCTCTGAAGTGTTCCACGAAAACCGCGAGCGCCACCTCATCCTGTTGCCCTATGTGCAGGACGAACCGCCGAGCAAGTTCTCCCACGTGCGCTTCCAAAACGGCACCGTGTGGCGCTGGAACCGGCCCCTGCTCGGCTTTGACTTCGACGGCACGCCGCACCTGCGCATCGAACATCGCGTGGTGCCCGCCGGCCCCACCATCGACGATTGCGTGGCCAACACGGCCGTGTTCATGGGCTTGGCGCGGGCACTCATCGACGCCGCAGCGCCCATTGAAGACGACCTGCCCTTCGACGCGGCCAAGGCCAACTTCTACGCGGCCGCCCGCATGGGACTGGACGCCGAGTTGATCTGGCGGGACGGCAAGCCCCACCACGCGCGAGCGCTGTTGTTGGATGAACTGCTGCCGGCCGCCGCCGACGCGCTGGGTCGGCTGGACATTCCGGCGGCGGAAATCGAACGGCACGTCGGCCTCGCGGCGCGGCGCGTGGAGCGCAACCAAAACGGCGCGGTTTGGCAACGCAAATGGCTCGCCAAGCACGGGGCGGACTTCAATGCGCTCACCCTCGCCTACCTTGAAGCGCAGGATTCCGGCCAGCCGGTTCACGAATGGACGATCTAGCGGCCCGCCGGTTGCGCCGCCGCGCCACCCCACCCAGCGGCGGCGACGCGCGCCAGCGCCTCACGTTGGCGGCACCGTTCCAAATGATGCACGGCATGTTGCCGGCAGCGGAACTCGCCTACGAGACTTGGGGCGAGCTCACGCCGGCGCGTGACAACGCCGTGCTTATCTTCACGGGCCTGTCACCCTCCGCCCACGCCGCCTCGGCCGCATCGGATCCCGCGCCGGGCTGGTGGGAAGACATGGTGGGGCCAGACAAGCCCATCGACACGAACCGGCATTTCGTCATCTGCGTGAACTCCTTGGGCAGTTGCTTCGGTTCCACCGGGGCGGCATCCGTCAATCCGGCCACCGGCGAGCGCTGGCGGCTGGACTTTCCCGTGCTGTGCTTGGAGGACATCGCCAATGCCGGGCATGAGCTCGTGACGGCACTCGGCATCGAGCGGCTCGCCGCGGTGGTCGGCGCCTCGATGGGCGGCATGACGGCCCTCGCGTTCGCCATGCTCCACCCCCATGCGGCGGCGGCGCTCCTGGCCATCTCGTCCGCGGCGCGCGCCCTGCCCCAAGCCATCGCCATCCGCTCCCTGCAGCGCGAGATCATCCGCCGCGATCCAGCTTGGCGTGGCGGGCGCTACGCCGAAGACGCACTGCCCACCTTGGGCATGCGGCTCGCCCGCAAGCTCGGCATGATCTCGTACCGCTCCGCCGCCGAATGGGTGCAGCGCTTCGGCCGCGAACGCGCCACCGGCGGCGTCGCCGGCCACGAGCCGTTCGGCATCGACTTCGAGGTGGAGTCTTACCTTGAGGCGCAGGCGGAGCGATTCGTCGGCACGTTCGATGCCAACTGCTATCTGTACCTCTCCCGCGCCATGGATCTCTTCGACGCCGGCGACCACGGCGGCAGCTTGGCGGCGGGATTGGGCCGGGTGCGGGTGGAACGGGCGCTCATCATCGGCGTCACCTCAGACTTCCTGTTCCCTCTCGCCCAGCAACGGGAACTCGCGGATGGCTTGAACGCGACCGTGCCGGACGTCGCGTTCCTCACCTTGGAATCCATCCAAGGGCACGACTCGTTCCTGGTGGACATGGATCGCTTCCGGCCGCCCATCGCGGCGTTCTTCGCACCACGCTAGGCCAGTTCGCGTTTCAGAACACCGGCGGCGGGCGATTGGGCGGCGTGAAGCCCGGGTAGGACACCTGCGTGAGGTAGAGGCCATCCGGCGGTGCCGTGGGGGGCGCCGCCGCACGGTTCCGCAGTTTGAGCAGGCGCGTCAAGTAATCCGGCGGCGCCGCGGCGCGGCCCACCCGCTCCAACGCGCCGGCGAGGTTGCGCACCATGCGCAGCAGAAAGGCGTTGGCGCGGATGTCGAACACCACCCGGTCGCCGTGGCGCACCACCGACGCCGCGTGGACGCAACGAAACGGGCTCTTCGACTGACAGCCGGCGGCGCGGAACGTGCTGAAGTCCCGCTCGCCGAGCAGCGCTTGCGCCGCTTCATGCATGGCCACGGCATCCAGCGGCACCCTCGACCAAGCCACCTTGCCCCGCAACAGCGCCGGCGGCGCCGCGGACTCGACGAAAACGTAGGCATAGCGACGCGCCACGGCGCTGAACCGGGCGTGAAAGCTAGGCGCTTCGGCGCGCGCCCATGTCACGGACAGGGTGCGGTCGGTGAGCGCGTTGACGCCCCGCTGCCACGCCTCCAAAGGCCGCCGGGCACCGGTGCGGAAGCTCACCACCTGCCCGGTGGCGTGGACACCGGCGTCGGTGCGCCCAGCCGCCACGAGGCGCATCGGCGCGTCCGCCACTTGGGAGAGGGCCGCCTCCAAGGCGGCTTGCACACTCGACTGATCTCGCTGGCGCTGAAACCCGTGGAACGCCGCGCCGTCGTACTCCACCCCCAACGCGATGGTCGTGGCGTCAGCGAGCTGGCTCATTGAGGCGTTGGAGCAAGGCTCTGGCCACCTCCCGCTCCGCGTCGTTGCCCTCCCGCAGCACCTCCAAGCACACGGCGCGGGCGTTCTCGCGGTCGTTCAAGTCCACATAGGCGCGGGCGAGATTGAGCTTGGTGGTGGTGGCATAGGCGGCAGCGGGGGCCCGCTCCGTGTCCGGCGGCGATGCCGCGGCGGCCGTGGCGTCAACGTCGCGTGGCCGCGGCGCCGGTGTACCCGTGTCGCCGCCCACTGCCGCGGGCAGGTCCGAGTTGTCGAACCCGGCACTGCCGGTGGCTGGCAGCGAACCCGCATCCGCGACGCCGCGTGGTGCCGTCGCGGGGGCGGAAGTGGCGGGCGCGGCGGGCAGGGGCGGTGCCGGAGGCTCGCGCGCAGGTGCCGCGGCGCCGCCGAACGGAGCGCGACCAACATCCGCCCTTTGGTTGTGGGCCGGCTGCGGCGGTGGCGCGGGGTTGGGTGGTCGTGTGCCCACGGATCCAGCCACCCGCACCGGCCCGACAACTTCCGAATCAGCCTCACCCAAGGCTTCGGCGGCGGCGAAGTCTGCCGCCGGCCGCGGACTCACTCGTGGCTTTCCCGCCACCCCCTTGACGTTCCGAGGGCGGCCGCGCCGCCGGCCCATCAGGAGCCCGACCAAGAAGAGGACAAAGCCGGCACCGCCAAGCCCGCTCCAATACAGCATCGGGTCCGGCTCGTCTCGCCGTGCAAACGGCGATGTCGAGCGCGGCTTGCGGGCCACTTGCGCCTCCAATTGCGCCACGCGCCGCTCGGCGCGGGTCGCGACTGCTGCTTGCTCGTCCAGCTGCGATTGCAGATCGGCGTTTGCCCGCTCCAATTCCGCCACGCGCAACTCCGCATCCTCGGCCCGGGTTTGCCAACTGGATGCGCGTTCGTCGGCAGGCCGCGCCGGGGCCAAGGTGGCCGGCGTCGGCGGCGCGACGTCCGAGCCTTCAACGACCGCCGGCCCCAACACCTCTGCCCAGTTGGCCTCAGGATCCGCGACGATGCCCGCCGCCCGCGCCGCCGTCACCGCTTGCGCCTCGGCAAGCGTCGGCGCCCGCAACGTGGCCCCGGCCATCACCAGGTTGCGTCGGGGGCCAACGAACGAATCGGGATGCAGACGCGCAAGCGCGAGCATCGTCTGCTCCACGGTGGCGCCCTCGGGGCGCAGGCGGTTGGCGATGGACCAAAGCGTGTCGTTCGGGCCGGTGGGGCCGTAGGTGTCGCCGGCCGCCGCGCCCACGCTGGGCGTCCAACACGCGCCGGCCGCGACCAGCGCGACAACCCCGATGCGCGTGAGGTTAGACATCGAGGGCGTCCATGACGGCGTCCGTCATTTCGCTGCCGCGCACCCGGCGCACGGATGGCGGGGGCGATGCCGGGCAGATGTCCGCGGTGCGGAACCCAGCGTCGAGCACCGCGGCCACGGCCGCTTCAATGCGCTCCGCCGCCGCCGGCGCATCAAGGCTGTGGCGCAGCAGCATCGCGGCGGAGAGAATCGTGGCGAGCGGATTCGCCAAGTCTTGCCCGGCGATGTCCGGCGCCGTGCCATGCACGGGTTCATAGAGGCCCTGCTTGCCGGCGTTCAGGGAGGCGGAGGGCAGCATGCCGAGCGAGCCGGTGAGCATGGCGGCCACGTCGGACAGGATGTCGCCGAACATGTTGCCGGTGACGATCACGTCGAATTGCTTCGGGTCGCGCACCAGCTGCATTCCAGCGTTGTCCACATACATGTGCGACAGCGCCACATCCGGATAGTCCGCCGCCACCGCCGAGACCACTTCGCGCCATAGCTGCGTGACCTCCAAGACATTCGCCTTGTCCACGGAGGTGAGCCGCCCGGCGCGTTTCGCGGCCAACTCGAAGGCGACGCGGGCGATGCGCTCGATCTCGCGTTCTTCGTAAACGTAGGTGTTGAAGCCGCGGCGGCCGCCATTGCCCATCTCCACGCCGCGTGGTTCGCCGAAGTAGATGCCGCCAGTGAGCTCGCGCACGATCAAGATGTCCAGCCCCGCGACCAGCGGCGTCTTCAAGGACGATGCGTCCGCGAGCGGCGCGAACAACATGGCGGGGCGCAGGTTGGCGAAGAGATCCAAACCGGCGCGCAAGCCCAAGAGCCCCTTCTCCGGCCGCTCCGTCATCGGCAGATCGTCCCACTTGGGGCCGCCCACCGCGCCGAGCAGCACCGCATCCGCGGCGCGGGCCGCCGCGAGGGTGTCGGCCGGCAGCGGCGTGCCGTGGCGGTCGATGGCCACGCCGCCGATGTCCGCAGTCTGGATCTTAAAGTCGATGTCCGGGCAGGCGCGCGTCATCACGCGCACCGCTTGTGGCGCCACCTCGGCACCGATGCCGTCTCCCGGCAGCACCAAGATGTTCGCCGACCGCCTCATGCCCCGAACACCCACGGGCACTCGGCGCGGCGGCGCCGTTCAAAGTCTTGGATGGCCTCGGCGTGGGCCAAGGTGAGGCCGATGTCGTCCAAGCCGGAAAGCAGCCGCTCGCGGAGCGCGGGGCTGATGGTGAAGGTCCACTGGTCGCCGCCATCGGCGCGGATGGTTTGCTCGCGCAAATCCACGGCGAGCCAAAGCTCCCCCGCCGCCACCCGGCTGAAGAGGCCGTCCACCAGCGCATCCGGCAGGGTGATCGGCAATAGCCCGTTGTTGAAGCTGTTGGTCAAGAAGATGTCGGCGAAGCTCGGTGCCATCACGCAGCGGAAACCATACTCCATGAGCGCCCACACGGCGTGTTCCCGGCTCGAGCCGCAGCCGAAGTTGTCACGCGCCAGCAGGATGGTGGCGCCCTGGAAGCGCGGCGCGTTGAGCACGAACTCGGGGTTGGGCTGCCGTTCGTTCGGCGTCTTGCCGATCTCCCCTTCGTCCAGGAAGCGCCAGGCGTCGAACAGGTTGTCGCCAAAGCCCACCCGGCCGATGGACTTCAGGAACTGCTTCGGGATGATCTGGTCCGTATCGACATTGGCCCGGTCCATCGGCGCGACCAAGCCCCGGTGGGCGACGAATGCCTCCATCAGAGGCGCTCCCGGGGGTCTGCGAGGCAACCGGCCAAGGCGCTCGCCGCCGCGGTGGCCGGGCTGACGAGGTGGGTGCGGCCGCCATGCCCTTGACGCCCCTCGAAATTGCGGTTGGAAGTGGAGGCGCAACGCTCGCCGGGACGCAGCCGGTCGTCGTTCATGCCGAGGCACATCGAGCAGCCCGGTTCGCGCCACTCGAAGCCAGCAGCGCGGAACACCGCATCGAGGCCCTCGGCCTCCGCTTGGCGCTTGACGAGCCCCGAGCCGGGCACCACCAGCGCCGTGGCGCACGCGCGCCCGCCCTCGGCGATGGCGGCGGCCACCCGCAGATCCTCGATGCGGGCGTTGGTGCAGGAGCCGATGAACACCTTGTCGATGGGGAGGCCGGCCAGCAGTTCGCCGCCATTGAGGCCCATGTATTCGAGCGCTGCTGCCGCGGCGTTCGCGGCCACGGCATCGTCGAAATCCGCCGGGTGGGGCACGCTGGCGCCGATGTCGGCCACCATTTCCGGCGACGTACCCCAAGTGACCTGGGGCGCGAACGCGCCGGCATCCAGGCGCACTTCTTTGTCGAACACGGCGTCGGCATCAGAATGGAGGCCGCGCCACGCGGTCTGCGCCGCCTCCCACGCCGCGCCGGTGGGCGCGAGGGGCCGCCCCGCCACATAGTCCAAGGTGACGTCATCCACCGCCACGAGGCCGGCGCGGGCACCCGCCTCCACCGCCAAGTTGCAGAGCGTCATCCGCCCCTCCATGGAGAGTGCCCGCACCAGCTCGCCGGCGAACTCGATGACGTGCCCGGTGCCGCCGGCCGTGCCGATGGCGCCGATGACCGCGAGGGCCGCGTCCTTGGCGAAGACGCCAGCCGGCAAGCGCCCGTCAATGCTGACGCGCATGTTGCGGCTCTTGCGCTGCGCCAAGCATTGCGTCGCCAATACATGCTCCACTTCCGAGGTGCCGATGCCTTGGGCGAGGGCGGCGAAGGCGCCGTGGGTGGAAGTGTGCGAGTCTCCACAAACGATGGTCATGCCCGGCAGGGTGGCGCCCTGTTCCGGGCCCACCACATGCACGATGCCTTGGCGCGGGTCGTTGATGGCGAACTCCTCGATGCCGAAATCGCGGCAGTTCGCGTCCAGCGTCTGCACTTGCAGGCGCGCCGTGGCATCCGCGATGCCGGGCACCCCGGCGGCGCGCTCCGCGGCCGAGGTGGGCACGTTGTGGTCTGGCGTCGCGAGATTCGCGCTCAGGCGCCAAGGCTTGCGACCGGCGCCGCGCAGGCCGTCGAACGCTTGCGGCGACGTGACCTCATGCAGCAGGTGGCGGTCAATGTACACGAGCGTCATGCCGTCCGCGCGCTCGGTGACGACATGGGCGTCCCACACCTTGTCGTAGAGGGTCTTGCCGCTCATCCGCTTCCTTTGGGCACCGGCCCAGCGCCGCGCCGTCCAGCGATTCTACCCAAGGTTGCGGCGGCGACGGGCGGGGATGGCGTGGCGCAAGGCGACATCGCCGTCAGCGTCCCACTTCCGCGTTCTGGGCGCGGTCGCGCATGAGGTGATCCATCAACACGAGGGCCACCATCGCCTCGGCGATGGGCGTCGCCCGCAAGCCCACGCAGGGGTCGTGGCGGCCTTTCGTCACCACTTCCACCTCGCGCCCGGCGGTGTCCACGCTGCGCCCTGGAATGGTGAGGCTGGAAGTGGGTTTGAGCGCGATGCTCACCACGATGTCCTGGCCGGACGAAATGCCGCCCAGCACGCCGCCGGCATCGTTCTTCAGGAAACCATCGGCGTCCATCTCGTCGCGGTGCTCGCTGCCGCGCTGCCGCACCACGCGAAAACCAGCGCCGAACTCCACCCCCTTGACGGCATTGATGCCCATGAGGGCACCCGCCAGCTCGGCGTCCAGCTTGCCGAACACCGGCTCGCCGAGGCCAGCGGGCACGTTGGAGGCGACCACGTTGATGCGGGCACCCACCGAATCCCCGGCTTCGCGCAGCGCGTCGATCAGGGCGGCGATGGCCGGCACGGCACGGGCATCGGCGCAGAAGAAGGGATTGTCGGCCACGGTGTCCCAATTCAGCGCCTGGGGCTCGATGTCGCCAATGGCGGCGAGATGCCCGCGCACGAGGGCGCCGCAGCGCTCGCGCAGGTACTTCTTGGCGATGGCGCCGGCGGCGACGCGCATGGCGGTCTCGCGGGCCGAGGCGCGGCCGCCGCCGCGATGGTCGCGCACACCGTACTTCTTGAGATAGGTGTAGTCGGCATGGGCCGGGCGCAGCTGATCCTTCACCGCCCCGTAGTCGCGCGGGCGCTGATCGACGTTGTCGATGAGGAGCCCGATGGGTGTGCCCGTGGTCACGCCATCGAAGATGCCGGAGAGGATGCGCACTTGGTCGGGTTCGCGCCGTTGCGTCGTGTATTTGGATTGGCCGGGGCGGCGCCGGTCGAGGTCCGCCTGCAGATCCGCCTCGGCCAAGGGCAGCCCAGGCGGGCAGCCATCCACCACGGCGCCCAAGCCCGGGCCGTGGCTCTCGCCGAACGTGGTGAGGGTGAAGGCTTGTCCGAAGGTGTTGCCGGCCATCGCCGGCGCAGTATCGAGAGTCCGCCTTGGGATGACAAGCGCTGGGGCTCGACGGCGGTGCCCATCGCCTAAGCGCGAATCTCAGATTTCCCACAGCACTTTGGGACGTGGCCCACAGACGCCAAGGCCGCCAACCCCCATATTGGCGCCGATGGACAACGACTCGATTCACAAGCTCGGCTACCGCCAGCGGCCGCTGTTTACGGACCTGCTGCGCCTTGCGGTGCCTGGGCTCGCGGCCGAACTCGACCTCGACGCCGCCGAGGAGGTCTCCGCCGCCCACGTCGGCCCCCGTGCCGCCGGCTTCGAGCAGCGCTTCGGCGACATGACCTGGCGCGTGCCGTTCAAGGCGGGCAGCCTGAAGGACGGCACGCGCCCCTATGTGCTGGTGCTGCTCGAGTTTCAATCCACCGTGGACCGGAACATGGCCCAGCGCATGCGGAACTACGGCGCCATGCTGCGGGAACGGCTCGTCGCCGACGGCACGGCGGAACGCGAGGGCGGCCTGCCGTGGCTGCTGCCGCTGGTGCTCTACAACGGCAGCGAGCGGTGGACGGCGGCCGGTGCCGGAAGCGAGCGGATTGCCTTGCCGTCCGCGACGGCCCGGCTAGCGCTTGCGCCCTACCAGTCCGATGATTATGTTTTGACGTCGCTGGAGCGGCTGCTGGCAGCGGACCCCCGCTTGGCGCAACTGCCGCCGGCGAACCGCGCCGCGGCGACGCTGCGGCTGCAGTTGGGCCAGTCGCCCAGGGACTTGGCGGCGCGGCTGCGGACGGAGCGGGCGCGCTTTCCGGGCGCCGGCGACGCGGCGACCCGGTGGGTGCTGCACCTCTGGGCGGAGGCGCTGGCGGCCGACATGGTGGACGAGGATGGGACGGCGCCGACGCTGCCGTCGTTCAAGGAACTGGAAGGACAGACGGAGGAAGCGGACATGACGACGGTCGCGCAGGCACGGTTCGCCAAGTGGTCCCGGGAATACCGCGAGCTGCACATGGCAAGAGGCGTCAAGCAAGAACGCAGGCGGAACGTGGCAATGACGCGGCGGCTCGCGGCCGCCAAATTCGATGCACAGACCGCGGACAGTTTGGCTGCAATGCTCGGCACCGACCCGACAGCCGAGCGGATGGAACACGCCATCGTCGCGATCATGGAGTGCCAAGACGGCACCGAGCTCCTGACACGCGTCTCGGCAGCGGGAGAGGCCGCCGGCGGCGAGCACTGAACCGCTCTTCGCAGCCCCGATCATGGCAATCGGGGCTGCCGCCGTGGTAAGCAGGGAGCGCGACAACCACCTCGGCGCAGCTGGCGACTTCTAGCCGTCACGCTGTTCGGCACGACCTCATGGATTCGGCGTCCAGCACGAAAACGCCAAACGTGCCGTCCGCCAAGCGTTCGGCACATTCGAGTTCCGGCCAGATGAAGGCGAGGCGGGGGTAGGCGTCGCGCAACGCGGGGGCTGCATTGCCGATCTCGCCGGCAAGCAGGCCGTCGTCCGCCAACCAGTTGCCCACCTCGGCGAGCACCGAGCGCCAGCAATCGAGGCCATCCGCGCCGGCGGCCAGCCCCAAGCGTGGCTCGTGGTGATGCTCCGGCGGCAGGCTTTCCAGCTCAGCCGTGCCGACGTAGGGCGGATTGGCGAGGATGAGGTCGTAGCGGCACCGCGGCAGCGCGCCGAAGAGCGAGCCCGTGTGTGTCTCGACGCGCTCGGCCAAACCAAACCGATCGATGTTCCGGCGCGCGCAGGCCACGGCCATCGGATCGATGTCGGTGAGCGCCACCCGCGCGTCGGGGAAGCGCAGCGCCGCGGCGATGCCAAGCGCACCGCTGCCACAGCAGAGGTCCAAGATGGACGTGGGCGGGCGCTTGAGCCACGGCGACAGGCCATCGCCAATCATTTCCTGCAGCGGCGAGCGGGGGATCATCACCCCCGGCGCCACCTCGAACCAACGCCCGGCGAACCACGCCCGACCGGTGAGATAGGCGGCCGGGATGCGCGCTTCGATGCGGCGTCGCAACAGGGACTCAAGGGCATCCGGCGCTTCGGCATCCGCTGGGTGCGCATCCAAGTAACCGAGCACCAACAACGCCGCCTCAGCCCTCGCATCGGCGGTGCCGTGGCCGAACGACAAGTTCCCCGCGGCGGCCAGCCGCTCGGCAAACGCCTCGATGAGTTGGGCGACGCTAGCGGTCGCCACGCAGCTTATCGGGTAGGACGAGATCGACCCGCGCCTTGGCACCGCCCTGCGGCGCCAGCGGCCCGATGCCGTGTGGGATCGCTGTGACGCCGCCTTCGGCAAGCGCCGCGGCCGCAGCCGCCGCACACTCCTCCGCGGCGGCCAACAACGCCTCGACGGGACGGTCGCCGAACAGGTGGCAAACGAGCTGAAGCCCGGCCCATTGCGCTTCGGCAAGGGACGCCGCGGCCTCACCAAGGGCCGCCAAATCACCGGCATCAAGGGTGCCGGCGGCGTCCGGCTCGACACCGGCCAACGTCACATAGCCGTCACGCGAGAGGGCGTCGGCCAGCGTCTCAAGCCGCACGAAACTCGGTGGCGTGTCCGGCGTGACGCTGTCGACGTGGGCGTAGATGCGGCGGTTGCCCCGCTGCACGATGTACAGCGCGATGAGCCGCTCGGCGCCGGCCACGGTCACTGGCGCGGCCAAGTAGAACTGGTTGCGGTTCGGCGCATTGAGCTCGGCCACGCCAAACACGTCATTCGCCCAGACGGTGCTGCGCCCGCAATCCGGGCCGCGGCAAGAAAAGACGACGCCGGGGCTGATGGCGTCCACCATGCGCTCGTAGAAGGCTATGACATCGGCCAAGCGGGCGCCGTCGGGCACCCGATAGGTGACGCGCTGCAGCGCCCCGCTCACGCGCTCGCCCTCAAAACGCACGTCTCGGCGGATCTTGTCCACCGGTGCCGTGATGAAGTCGTACGGCAACGCGCCGGCCGCGCGTTCGGAGTGTTCGACGATCCAAGCGCCCGGGTAGCGTGCGAGGCCGGCTGGGTCGCGGCTGCCGGCCACATCTTGCGCCGCGGCCGCGGCGGCCGCGAGCGCAGCGAAGCCGAGCGCGGCGTTGCGCGGCAGGCGGGTGCCGCCGCGCCGCCGGAACCGCCGTTTTGCCCCCGCCGTGCCGCCCACTCGTTCAGCCACAGTGCCATGTCGTGGGCGTGGCGAACTCAACGTCCAGCATCTGCCCGCTGGTCATCAGGTCATCCACCACCACGGCGATGTTGTCGCCCTCATGCAACACGCGATTCAAGCCCTCCACCAGCGGCATGTAAACGCCCAAGGCGGCGGCTTTGGCGCGAATCACCCGCAAGGTGTTCACACCCTCGGCGAGTTTGCCCAGCTGTTCCATCGCCTCCGCCAAGGTCGCGCCTTTCGCCACCCGGTAGCCCACTTGGAAGTTGCGGCTCAACGGCGACGTGCAGGTGACGATGAGATCGCCCACGCCGGCCAAGCCCAAGAAGGTGAACGGGTTGGCGCCCAGCGAGACCGCGAAGCGGCTCATCTCCGCCAAGCTGCGCGTCAGCAGCATGCCCATGGTGTTCTGCCCCACTTCAAGGGCTTGCGCCATGCCGCAAACGATGGCGTAGATGTTCTTGAGGGCGCCGCCGAGCTCCACGCCATAGACGTCCTCGCTCGCATAGACGCGAAACGTCGGGCTCGACAGTGCCCGGCTCACCGCTTCCCGCAACGGTTCGGAAGCGCTGGCGACCACCGTGCCGGCGTGGTGGCCGTCGGCGATCTCCTCGGCCAGGTTCGGGCCGCTGATGACGCCGGTGGCGCAGCGTGGCAACAACTCGGTGAGAATCTGGCTCATCAGGTGGAAGCCGCGCTCCTCGATGCCCTTGGTGCCGCTGATGGCGCACGCGCCCGGCTTGGCATGGGCCGCTAGATCGCCCGTGACGGAACGGAACGAGGCGCTGGGCACCGTCACGAAGATGAGGTCGGCGCCGCCCACCGCCTGCGCCATGTCGCAGGTGGGCGTCACATTGCCGTCCAAGGCGCGCCCCTTCAGGTAGCGGCGGTTCTCGCCGTGGCGGCGGATGTCCGCGAGTTGCCGCGGGTCGCGCATCCAAAGATGCGTCGGGAAGCCGTTCCTGGCGACGATGTTCGCGATGGCGGTGCCGAAATTGCCGGCGCCGACGATGGCGACCTGCATGAGCTCCCCTGCCCCATCCCCGAAAGGCGCACCGCTATGGTAGCAAAGCCGCGCCCTGCCCCGTGGGATGGCCGCCGCGCCTATTCCACGGTGCCCGTGGCGCTGAGCAACAGCCGCTGTACGCGCTGCACATAGCCGGCGGCATCGGCCAGCGGCCGCCCTTCCGCGAGACCGGCCTGATCGAACAACACGTTGGCCAGGTCCGCGAAACGGTCCTCGTCCGCCTCTTGGTCAAGCTGCGCCACCAGCGGATGCGTCGGGTTGATCTCGAAGCGCGGCTTGCTCTCCGGCGGTGTTTGGCCGGCCACGGCCATGATGCGCCGCATCTGTTCGCTCACGTCGCCCTCGGCGAGCACCAGGCAGGCGGGTGAGTCCGTCAAGCGCGTAGAGCGCCGCACACTTTCGGCGCGCCCGTCCAAGGCGTCGGCGATGCGTTTGCAGAGCGCGTCGTCCTCTGGCGGCGCTTCGGCTTCCTCCGCGTCCTCCGTGCCCAACTCCAACTCGCCGCGGCTCGCGTCCTTCAAGGGCTTGCCGTCGAACTCATGGACGAACGACATGAACCACTCGTCAACGCGATCCGTCAGCAGCAGGGCTTCGATGCCGTGTTTCTTGAGCGCTTCCAAGTGTGGGCTGCCACGCGCCGCGGCAAGGCTGTCGGCGACGACATAGTAGATGTGCTTCTGGCCTTCCTTCATGCGCCCCACATAGTCCTCAAGGGAAACCCGCTGGGCGCTGGATTCGTCCGCCGTGGAAGTGAAGCGCATGAGCTTCAAGATCGCCTCGCGGTTGGCGAAGTCCTCCGCGACGCCCTCCTTCATGGCTTGGCCGAACTCGTCCCAGAACTGGCCGTATTCCTCCGCATCGAGCTTGCCGAGCAGGTCCAGCACGCGCTTGGTGAGGGCGTTGCGCACCGTCTTGACGTGGGGATTGTCCTGCAGCGTCTCGCGGGAGATGTTGAGGGGGAGATCGCTGGAGTCGATCACGCCGCGCACGAACCTCAAGTACAGCGGCAGGAACTGCTCCGCGTCGTCCATGATGAACACGCGCTGGACGTAGAGTTTGAGGCCACGCGGCGATTCCCGGTTCCACAAGTCGAAGGGGGCGCGGCGCGGGATGTAGATGAGGCTCACATACTCCTGCTTGCCTTCGACGCGGTTGTGGCTCCAACAGAGCGGGTCTTCGTAGTCGTGCGAGACGTGCTTGTAGAACGCCTTGTATTCGTCGTCCGTCACGTCGGTGCGCGAGCGCGTCCAGAGCGCCGTGGCGGCGTTCACGGTCTCCTCTTGCGGCGCTTTCGCCGCATCCGCCTCCTCGTCGTCTCCCGCTTCCTCTCCGGCGTCACCTTCGGCGGCCATCACCACCGGCACACCGATGTGATCCGAGTACTTGCGCACGATCTGGCGCAGCCGAAACCCATCCGCGAACTCGTGGGCGTCGCCCTTCAGCTTGAGGATCACGCGGGTGCCGCGCTTGGCGTCTGGCGCATCCTCCACCGTGAACTCGTCCTCGCCCTTCGACGTCCAGCGCATGCCGGCCTCCGTGCCGGCGCGCTTCGTTTCCACTTCCACCTCGTCGGCGACCATGAAGGCGCTGTAGAAGCCCACCCCGAACTGGCCGATGAGCTGGGCGTCCCGCTGCGCCTCGCCCGTGAGGTGCGAGAGGAACTCGGCGGTGCCGGATTTGGCGATGGTGCCCAAGTTGGCGATGAGCTCGTCGCGGCTCATGCCGATGCCGTTGTCCGCCACCGTGATGGTCTTCGCGTCGGCATCGAACGCCACGCGAATCTTGAAGTCTGGGTCGTCTGCGACCAGCTCGGCGTTCGCGAGCGCGTCGAAGCGGAGCCGGTCGATGGCGTCCGAGGCGTTCGAGACGAGCTCCCGCAGGAAGATCTCCCGGTTGGAGTACAGGGCGTGGATCATCAGGTGCAGCAATTGTTTGGCTTCGGTCTGGAAGCCGAGGGTCTCTTTGGCCATGCGCGTCCGAAGGTGTTGGGGGCGAGGCATTAATGGCGGCGCTGTGGGCTTTTTCAACCCCGTGGCGCCAGTTACGGATGAGGGTTGCCGCCAAACCGCGGTCCAACGCGGCACCGGCGGTGTTATGCTCCAAAGTGGCGAATCCAGGAAGTCAAACCATGCCCGCAGTGGCCTGTTCCGCGCGCTCGGTGCGCGGCCTCTTCCCGTTCGCGGCGGGCTGCTTGGCCCTCGCCGCCTGCGACCTGCCCCCACCGGCGGACTTGGGCGACGGGGCGGACATCGGCGAAATGCCGCCCCAGCCGAACATCGTGCTGATCTTGGCGGACGACCTCGGCATCGGCGACGTCGGCGCCTACGGCGGCGAGTTGATCGCGACGCCCAACATCGACGCCCTCGCCGCCGCCGGTGTGCGGGCAACGCAGGGCTACGTCTCACACCCAACATGCAGCCCATCCCGCGCCGGCATGGTCACCGGGCGCTCGCAGCTACGCCACGGCTGGGAGTTCAACCCCGCCGGCCGCGATCTCGAAGCCGGCCTCGCCACTGACGAACGCACCTTCGCCCGCGCCCTGAAAGAGCGGGGCTATCGCACCGGCTTGGTCGGCAAGTGGCATTTGGGGTATGGCCACACGGCACCGCATCACCCGTTGCACCGCGGTTTCGATGAGTACTTCGGGGTGCTCGCCGGCGGCAGCATCCACATCCATCCGAACGCCCCCGGCGCCGAATCCCTTATGACGGTGGCGAGGCGCGGCAGCGATGACGCCGGCGACGCCCCGGCCCGTCCGCGCCGAGCCACCTACCCTTCCGAACGCGACGAGCGCATCGGCGTCTATCGCGGCTTCGATATGGTCGAAGTGGAGGAATACTTGACCGATGCGTTCACGGACGAAGCCATCGCCTTCATCAACCGCCATCAGGAGCGTTACGAGGACAAGCCGTTTTTCCTGTTCCTCTCGCACTTGACACCCCACACGCCCCTGCAGGCCACCGAACAGTATTTGGCGCCGTACCGCCACATCGAGGATGACGCCACGCGCATCTACGCGGCCATGGTCGGCGGACTGGACGAAAGCGTGGCCCGAGTGGTGGCCGAGCTGAAGTCGTTGGGCCTTTACGAGAACACCGTCATCGCGTTCCTTTCCGACAACGGTTGTGCCGGCTACATCGGCGTCTGCTCGAACGGGCCACTCGCCGGCTTCAAGCGCTATCACCACGAAGGTGGGATTCGCGTGCCGTTCATCGTGAGTTGGCCCGACGGCTTGCCGGCCGGGCAGGATTACGACGAGCCGGTGAGCGCGTTGGACTTGCTCGCCACCTTCACCGGCGCCGCCGGGTCGGAACTCGCCACCGAGGACAGCGTGAATCTGATTCCGTACTTCACCGGCGAGCGCCCCGGCCGTCCGCATGACCACCTCTATTGGCGCGCCGGCCCCACCATCGCCATCCGCGACGAACGCCACAAGCTCATCCGCTATGCGCGCACCGATCTCACCCCGGCAGACTTGGACGAGACCGGGCGGCTGCCGCCACCGGAAGGCGGTTGGCCCGCTGAGGCGCCGCTGGGCCATGTCACGCTGCTCTACGATTTGCGCGAAGACCCTGGCGAGACCACGAACGTGGCCGCGGCGCATCCAGAGATCGTCGAGCGGCTCTTGGAGCGCTATGGGCGGTGGTCGGCGCGCCTGCCCGACCGACCGCCCATCCTACCGGCGTGGCGTTCGACGCTGGCGGAGTTCGACGGCGAAACGGTGCAGCTGTTCTTTTAGGCGCACTGGTGGCTCAACCGCCCGTCACTCGCTGGCAGGCGGATGGATCGGATCGATGGGCGTGACGGCATCGACCTCGCGCTCGATCAACTCCGCCGCCCAGAGGCATAGATCCTCACGGTACAGGTCTGCATAGATCTGAATGCCCGTCGCCAAGCCACCCTGCACACCCATCGGCAGCGCCACCGCCGGCAGCCCCAGTACGTTTCCTGGCGTGATGAAGCGCACCGTGTCGATGAGCACGTTGTGGCCGGTGCCGGGCGCCAAGTCCGCGTCGATGGGCCACGGCAGGCACGTCCAAGTTGGCCCGATGGCCACCGCGTGCTCGGTGAGGAAGCGCGACCACACGCGCCGCAGGCGGCGGCGCTCGCTGTGCAGCCAATCGTTGGGCGCGGATGCGCCCTTGAAGTGCGCGCGCATCCCTTCCAAGGCTTCGTAAACCACCGGCCGCAACATCGGTTTCGCGTCCTCGAAGCCCCCCACGCTCAACACCTTGCCCCAGATGTCGTTCACTTGGTCCAGCTCGGGCGCCTCGACTTCCGTCACCTGCCAGCCCTGCTCCGCCAAGATGCGGCCGGCACGGTCGATCTCCGCCAACGTCGCGCTCGGCAGCGTGTAGCCCGGTATCGCCTTCACCAAGGCGGCACACGGCCGTTCGGGGCGGGCGCCTTCAAGGGGTGCATCGACGGAGAGGGGATCTTCAATGTGGCGGCCAGCCATGACGGCGAGGCCGGCCCGTAGATCCGCCACGGACCGCGCCATCGGCCCGTCCGTCAGCAGATGCACCGAGAAGCCAAGGTCTGGGCCAAAGCTGCTGACGTACGGCACCCGCCCCACGGTGGGCTTCAGCGCCGCGATGCCGCAGCAGTATGCGGGGTTGCGCAGCGAGCCGCCGATGTCGTTGCCCAAGCCGAACGGCGTCATGCCCACCGCCAACGCCGCGGCCTCGCCGCCGGAAGAACCGCCGGGTGTCAGGGCGCCATTCCACGGGTTGCGGGTGCGGCCGCGGAGCGGGTTGTCCGTGTCGAGCCGGGCACCGAGCTCCGGCAGGTTGGTGCGCCCCAAGGGAATGGCGCCGGCGGCCTTCATGCGCGCCACGATCGGCGCGTCCGCTTCCGGCAGGGCGTTGGCTAGGGCCGGCAAGCCTTGCGTGGTCGGGCTGCCGACGCAATCGATGTTCTCCTTGATGGTGAATGGCACACCGTGGAAGGCGCCGGAACGGGCCGCCGGTGGCGTTTCGTCCGCGGCGTCCGCGGCGGCGCGAGCCGTGTCCACAAGGCTGACCGTGACGGCATTCACATAGCCGTTCACTTCGTCGATGCGTTCGAGGTGCGCGTCCACCACCGCGCGGCTTGACGTCTCGCCGGCGCGGATCATGCCCGCGAGTTCGGTCGCGCTCTTGGTGCAAAGCTCGTTCATTGGTTGCTCTCCGCTTTTGGTCCCCGCCTTCTGCCCGGCTCGGCGTCATCGCACCGGCCGGCGCCACTGCACCGTACCACACCCTCAGTGCTTGGGCGCCAACCGCATATACTCGCCCCATGCGTTAAGGGGAGGCAGGGAGCATGGGTAGCTGCAAACGAGGTTTGACGTGCGTGGCGTTGGTGTGCATGGGCGCGCCGGCGCAGGCCGATTACCTAGACCCGGCACTACGCGAGCGCGTCGAAGCGTTGAAGGCCGAAGTGGCCGCCGAAGCCACCGGGCCAGCCACGCGGGAGGCGCGTGTGCGAGTGCTGTGGGACTGGCTGAACGCCTACTCCCACACCGGCGGCACGCTGCCGGTGAACGCCGTGACGGCCGCCGTCCGCGTGCTGACCTATCCACAATTGGCCACCGGCACCGGGGCGCAGGTGGACGCCTTCGTCAAGGAGTTCACCCTGCTCGACGAAGAGCCGGACGCCATCGGGCCCTTGGTGGCGGACTTGGGGCCGTTCGTCGCCGGCGAGTTCACCACGGTGCGGCAGACCTACACGGTGGGCACGAAGCCCGTCGAGACCGGCGGCGGCTTCCTCGTCACGCGCCACTTCATGCCGGATTACGGCCGCTGGCAAACCAGCGGCCCCGGCGCAGACAACTACATCTCCATCGCCTCATCCAACCCGGCCGTGCGTTTCGCCGCCGCCAACCACCCTTACGGCGGCATGCACGGCGGCTTCCGCGGCAACGCCGACACGCTCGTCTTCCGCGTCGCCGCAGGCACGCTCTCGAAAGGCGACACGGTGACCATCACCTACGGCGACCGTTCCGCCGGCAGCAAGGGTTTCCGCATGGCGACCATTTCCTCGGACCGGATGCCGCTGCCGCTCTACTTGGACTTCGACGGTTCAGACCTCTTCCACACCCTGCCCATCCAACCCATCGTCGTCACCGGCGCCGAGACCGCCGGCGTGCATGGCTTCGCACCGTCGGTGGTGCAGGTGGGCGAGCCGTTCGATCTCTCGGTGCGCGCCCAAGACCGGCACTACAACCGCGCCACCGGCGCCATCCCCGGCTGGGAGGTGCGGCTGAACGGCGAACCATTCCGCACCTTGCCCGCCGGCGGCCCCGCCATCGCCATCCTGCGCGACGTGACCCTCACCGAACCCGGCGCGCACCGCTTCACCATCGCCTCGACGGACGGCGCCATCGTCGGCGCGGCGAATCCGGTGTTGGTGGAAGCGGAGCCGGCGCGGCGCATCTATTGGGGGGACACCCACGGCCACTCCGGGTTCGCCGAAGGCGTGGGCACGCCGGACCGCTTCATGACTTGGGCGCGCGACGACGCTCGGCTGGACTATGTGACCCACTCCGAACACGACATCTGGTTGGATGCCTTCGAGTGGGACGTGTTGGCCGACAACGTGCGCAAGTACAGCCGCGATGGGGAGTTCATCGCCTACCTGGGCTACGAGTGGACGGTGAGCAACTTCCAAGGCGGGCACCACAACGTGTTGTTCCGCACCCCGGATGACCGCAAGATCATCAACGCGCAGTTCCACCCCACGCTCTCACGCCTCTATCAAGGTTTGCGCACACACCACGACCCGGCCGACGTCGTGGTGATTCCCCACGCCCACCAGAACGGCGATTACCGCCTGAACGATCCGCTGCTGGAGCCGCTGGTGGAGATCATGTCGCAACACGGCACCTTCGAGTGGTTCGGGCAGCTTTACTTGAGCCACGGCCACCAAGTGGGCTTCACCGCGGCGAGCGACAACCACCTGAGCCAGCCGGGCTACACGTCACCGCGGCCGGGCGGCCTGTCGCAGCAGGGCGGCCTCGGCGCCGTGGTCGCCAACGAGCACACCACGGACGCCATCTTCGACGCCATGCGGCAGCGGCGGGCATACGCCACCTCCGGCGACCGGATCATCCTCGACGTGTCCGTGAACGGCGCCCAGATGGGCGAGCGGGCGCCCTTCGCCGAGACCCGCGCCATCGAGGGGCGCGTGGTCGGCACGGCGCCCATCGACACGGTGACGGTGTTCAAGAACGGCGCGGAGCTTTGGCAACGGGATTTCTCGACCGAGGCCGAAGCCGCGGCGGAAGGCGACTATCAGCTCAGCTTCGAGACGTCGTCCCTGCCGCGGCAGCCACGCGACAATCCCCGCGGCTGGCGGCACTGGATCGGCACCCTGACGGTGGACGGCGCCACCGTCTCGGCAGCGCGGGCGCAGGACTTCCACAGGATCGGCGGCGCCGGTTTCGAGCCCACCGGGCCAGGCACTTACAGCTTCCGAACGCAAACCCGCGGTGAGACCAGTTCGATTCACCTGCGCCTCGACGACGTGACGCCGGCCGCCCGGCTCACCATCGAGCTCACCGAAGCCGTGGAGACGGGCGGCGCACCGCTGCTCTATGGGGCGCACAACGTGACGCCCCCGGCGGTGGTGACGCTGGCCCTCGACGACATGGACGGCGGCCGCGTCTCGCAATCCCTGCCCCTTGGGCCCTGGGAGGATCACGTCACGCTGCGGCGGGTGGTGACCGAAGGCCCGCGCGACGTGACGTTCGCGCTGCAGGACAGCGGCACGCTGCAGGGGGACAGCTACTATGTGCGCGTGACGCAGATGAACGACGCGAGGGCATGGTCCAGCCCCATCTGGGTGGGCGGCTACGACAAGCGTTGATCCTGCGGGGCGTATGACGGCCCGGCTGGCCACGCCCGGCCGCGCACTGCCGGGGGGCCGCGCCATCGCCATCGGCAAGCGGCTGGCGCGGGAACCCCTCATCCGCTTCTTGGCGTTGGGTGGAGCGCTCTTCGTGGTGTACGCCCTCGTGCAAGGCGGCGCCGGCGAGGCACCTGGCATCGACATCGACCGCCATGAGGTGCGTCGGCTCGCCGCCCAATGGGAAGCGCAGTGGCGCCGCCCGCCCAGCGCCGCGGAACTCGAGAGCCTCATCGACGAGCGCATCCGCGAGGAGGTGCTGTACCGGGAGGCGCTCGCGCTCGGCCTCAGCCGGGGCGATGCCGTGGTGCGACGCCATCTGGCGCAAAAGCTCACCATCGCCTGGGCGGACCTCGCTGCCGTGGACCAGCCGGACGAGGCCACCTTGGCCGCCCATTACGAGGCTACTCTGGAACGCTACCGGCGAAACCCGGAGCTCACCCTCATCCATCGCTTCTTCAGCGTCGCCAAGCGGGGCGCCGCGGCACGGCAGGACGCCGATGCCGCGGTGGCGCTCCTGAACACCGGCGAAGCCGTGCCCGACGACCCGTTCCGCGCCGCCAAGGCGCTCACGCTGCCCGACGCCAGCCGGTTGGCGCCGGATTTCGGCGCGGCGTTCCGGGACGCGGTGGCCGAAGCGGCGCACACTGGCCAAGTCGGCCGTTGGTTCGGCCCGGTGCGCTCGGTGCATGGCTGGCACGCGGTGCGCATCCACGCCTACGAGGCCGGTGGCCAGCCGCCATTGGCGCAAGTGCGGGACGCGGTGCATTTGGATTGGCAGCAGGGCCACATCGAGCGCGAGCAAGCGCGGCGTTACGCGGAACTGCGCAGCCGCTACGAGGTGAATGTGGCGCCGGCGGGCGACATTCCGCCATGAGCCCGGCCTTGCGGGCCGGGCTGGCGCTCGCCCTGCTCGCCGGCGCACCGGCGCTGGCGCACGAGATGCGCATGGCCTTGATCGAGCTGCGTGAAGTGCGGGAAGGCGTGTACGCGGTGACGCAGAAGAGCGCCGCCGACGCGGCGCCGTTCGCCGGCATCGACGTCACCTTCCCCCCGCACTGCGCGGATCAGGCGCCGCCACGCCAAATGGAACGCATCGACCACATCGCCGTGGTGCGCCACATCGTCTGCGCCGCGGGCGAACCAGCGAGCATCGCCGTGGCCAATCCCACCGGGCGCGTCGATGTGCTGCTCAGCATCGACGATGGCCGCGGCAGACGCATGAACCGCGTGATCTCGGAACCGTTCGCAGAGGTGGCCCTGGGCGAGGCCCACTCGGGGGTGCGCGAGCGGTTCCTGCTGGGCGTGGAGCACATCCTGGGTGGTTGGGACCACCTCTTGTTCGTCTTCGGGGTGCTGCTCCTGGTGCGCGGCGCACGCGCCATCGTGGCCACCATCACCGCGTTCACCTTGGCGCACTCGCTCACCTTGGCACTCACGGTGCTCGGCGTGGCCGCCCCGCCCGGGCCGCCGGTGGAAGCGTTCATCGCGCTCTCCATCGTGTATCTGGCCGTCGAGGTCGCTAAAGCCGGCGCACGGGGCGCGGGCGCGACCCCGCCTTGGGGCATGGCGTTCGCGTTCGGCTTGGTGCATGGCTTCGGCTTCGCCGGGGCGCTCAAGGAGGCCGGGCTGCCACCCAGCGACGTGCCGCTCACGCTGTTGCTGTTCAACGTGGGGATAGAGGCCGGCCAAATCGCCTTCGCCGCCATCGCCGGCGGCCTGCTCTGGGCGGCCCGCCGCAGCCTGAAGGCCAAAGCAGAGCACCTCGACCTCACCGCCGCCTACGGCATGGGAGCGGTGGCGAGCTTCTGGACAATCGAGCGCGTGGTGGCGTTCTGGTAGGCGCTGGCTTGCGAGCCAAGGCACGTGACCAGCGGCGATGAACCGAGCGACCCACTACCGCGCTTGGCGTGCAGTTCTTCGTGGGTCCGCCACTTGTGTGTTCTCGTCGCCCACTACAACC
The DNA here is from genome assembly GCA_965200505.1 of Candidatus Azotimanducaceae bacterium. Lineage (GTDB taxonomy): Bacteria > Pseudomonadota > Gammaproteobacteria > Pseudomonadales > Azotimanducaceae > VXNE01. The sequence continues at coordinate 245,542 of OZ241343.1, forward strand.
ACAACTTGGTGGAGGCTCTTGCAATGGCCAATGACAAGATACTCTCGCCCATCCTGCCGTTCGCCCGAGCTGGCAGACAAGCAAGGCGTCCACGAAAAGCACATACCACGAACAACGCAGAACGCGGGCCACGTTTGGAACGGGCGGCGTCGACGATGGGAACCATTGGACGCTGACCGCCACTACAAGGCGGCGAAAGGAAAGATAAAGGCTCATAAGGCATGGCGAAAGGAAAACAATGCGCTGTGCCAATGGGTCGCGCTGCCCGAAGGCCTGTGGCCATCGCGGCCATATGCGAGGTCCAAATTGGAGTTTGCCTGCAATCGGGAAAAATCAATCTGGGCCATGTGGGGCATGGCGTCGATGCGGCAATTGCCCATATGGGAAGTGGGCAGTTTGCACGTGGTAAGAGGCTAATGCAGCCTGCCAACTATCTCGCGTTGAACCCGAAGATGCTGGCCCATCTTCTGTCGCAGGAAGTGAAACTTGAAGTTGTGAACCGATACCCGGCCCTTGTCTTTCCCAACGAGCAGCCAATTTTCCTGCACACGAGGAACTACATGGTGGCGCACGGGGTGATTGCCTTGCCCGGCAACACTCACCTGGACCTGACATTGACGGGAAACCGAAAAAACGCCGCCCCCCCCCCCCCCCGGCAACATCGTGGCCATGTTCTCGCAGGAGCATCATGCATTGCACACGCGCAAACGCCGCGGCAAGGGTTAGGACACAAACGCCGAAGGTGGATGCGTGGAAGGTGTCTAGGAAGGCGCGTGGGGCGGTTTAAGGTAGTTTGCGTTCACGATGCCGAACACCCTTGCGGGTGATTTCATTGTAGTGGTTAATGAATGACCGCAATGGGGTCTCGCCAACTTGCGTATGCACCCAGTAATCCCCGATTAGCTCCCATTCACCGCGATTGCTCCCGTCCGCCCTTAGTACCGGCCCTGTCTTATTGGCAAATTTCGTTTGCGCCAATCTGCTCAGAAAATCCGAGTGTGTTTCAAGCGCACGTTTTACCAGCTCCTTTATCGTATTAGCCCGGCCAATGCGAACGATCTCCTCACCATCCAAAGTGAGCGTTACTTCAATCTGCCCGCTCTTGCCCGAGCTCGGGGGCTCGCCGCCACCGCTATTGTCGGGCGATGGCGTTTGTTTCCGCCCAAACTTCTCTTTGAGAAACGCATTTGCATCAGTGTCCTCAAGCACAGTGCCGTACTTTCTAACATGGTCTCGAAGGTGTTGTATGACAAGTTGTTTTATGTTTGGCTTCTCAAGCAGGCCCGGCAATGCGTCGTCGAGAAGTACCCTAACCCTAGATTTTATTAGCTGTTCCTTCGCTTTGCCATTGGCCACGGCATTGCGGTTCAATACCTTTTGCAGGAACTCGGCAGAGCTCTCTATGTCTTCAAGCGAGATTTCGAGAGCGAGGCAGTCCTTTAGATTTTGATGCTTCTCCAGAAGATAGAAGCGCCAAACGTAGCCGTCGGTGAGAATAGCCACCTCTACCTGCTTTAGGTTGGCGTAAGTTTCCACTTGCATCATCGTGCGGGGGTCTTGGAGTTGGGAACCCAGCTTTTTCACTTCGATTATCAGCGATGGATAATCTGGCGAATTGGTGAATAGGGCGAAGTCAGCCTTATATTCCTTTTCGTGCGCCGATATAGGGTGTTGCCACTCCCATTGGGACTCATCCCAACCGAGCGCGATGAGCAAGTGCCTAATTACAGCACGGCACATGGGTATCTCATCCATGTTGGGTGCGCCCCGCAGCGTGCGTCTAGCGTCCTGTAGGGCTCGCTTAAGCGTATCCATTGTTCAGTGTCCGTTGCGTGTGAAAAGGAAAAGGGGCGGCGAGCGCCCCTTTCCTATTGAAGATGCCGTGGGCCGTTGGCACCGTCAAAGATGGATGTGATCGCTGTAGTCGTCATACTCCCCGTAAATGTCACTATGTTTGACATGGCCGGCGGCGATCCTTTCCAAATCCACTTCGGTTAGCCCCGCACTTGGCGGCAGCACGACGTGCGCGGAGAGCCCCGTTTCCTCGTGGACATGCACCGTTATGGACTCCGGCAAGTCAACGCCAAGCGCTTCCTTGACGGCGGCTTTGGGTTCGGCGATCAACTTGGCCCGAAAGCCATCGTCCGCGGCGGCCTTGCCGATCAGCTCCGCCCGCAGCTCGTGGTGGGTCTTCGTTCCTTCCATGTTCCTTCTCCATCCACGTTCCACGCACCATGCGCGAGAGTGCCGAGACTACGGCGCCGCCATCGCCATCGCAACCCATGCCAAGCGCCATCCGTTCGACGCGAGCTGGCAGGCAGCCGCGGCGGCGCCGCCACCTTCTCTCAAGAATCTAAAGGCTTCGCGGAAGGTGGGCGCGTTCGACGCCGCGGCGTCAAGCTCGCCGCGCAGGGTGCGGCGCTTGGGCCGGTCGTCAAAGGGGTTCCTGCCGCGGCGATTGTCGAACGCGATCTCCCGCGCTTCCCGCAACGAGACCCGCGGGTAGCCGCCCAGGCCGCGTTCGGCGCGCTTGCCGTCAATTGAAACGATCTGGATCCACTGCCGGGAACCGCCGTCGCGGACCCGCAGGTACAGGGTGTCGCCGTCGCCGTGGATGCCCGGCCGCGCCGCTTCGATTTTTCTTACTGTGAGCTTTCCCATGCCCGAGCCACGTCGGGCACCCAAAGCGGTGCTTCCCCAGGCTTCGAGTTGGTCGGGGCGGCCGGATTTGAACCGACGACCACCACACCCCCAGTGTGGTGCGCTACCAGACTGCGCTACGCCCCGGATGGGATGCATTGTAACGCCTGTGGCGACGCTGGGGCCCCACCGGGTTGCGGAGTAAAGGCCGCAGCAGCTATCGGCCTGTGCGCCCGCCTCTCGCGCACACATGGTCGAAGGTTGCGGTCGCCGCCTGAGCGCAGACGTCCTTCACGGCCTGCCAATCGTGCCATCGGGGCGCCAAGTTCTTGTATTCCGCGAGATGGGTGCCTTCCAAGTCGTGTGGCAGGGGGTTCGCAAGCTGGGCTTGAAGCTGTTGCAGGGCCGATTCGCCGTTGGCCTGGGGATAGAGCTCGTCAAAGGATGCGAGCGCTGATGCCGTGGCTTCGGCGCCCAAGCGGTCCGCCAGCGCGGCGAAATCGAGATAGTCCCGCGTGGCGTTGCGGCGCAGAATCAGCACGCCCTTCACGCGCAGAATCTCGGCTGGCGTCGGGATCGTGACGGCCACGCCGTGGGCGCTGACGCGGGTCGTCTCCAAGGGCCGCTGGCGGGTTAGCTGGCGCACGCCGGTTTCGATGCCGTCAAGGCTGCCCAAGATCATCACCGGACGCGCCACCCTCGCCGTCCGCCAACCGGCAACGGACTCAAGCTGCTTGAGCACCGACTCGAATCGGCTACGGAGATCGGCCACCACATGATCGGCGTCCCGTGATAGGCGATGGCCCGCGTACACGGCGGCGGCCGTACCGCCCACCAGCACCGCCTGCGGGATGATCTCCTGCAGCCGCGCGGCGGCGGAGAGCACCCGTTCCCAATCAGGCAGCGGCGCGTTTGTGGCGGACATAGTGCATCCAGAAGTGGTGTCGCTGCGCATGGGGATCGACGATGCGGTGCCCGCAGACCTGCTCGATCTTGTCGAACAAGGAAGCATCGGCAAGCGCCGCCCGCCGCAAGTCCGCCCAGTCCTGCCACTTGCCGCGCTCGATGACGTCGTCAATGGCGGCCAGCGTGTAGCCATCGTGGTTCAGGTGCCGGTGGCGCATCGCCGTCAATCCGTGATGTAGGTGTGGGTGATTACCTCCCACAGATGGCCATCGCGGCACTCGAAGTAGAAGCCGCGTCCGCCGTGGCGATGGTTGATGGCGCCGTCCCGGCGAGCCGCGCGGCTCGGCCCGCTGCCGAACGCGATGGCGGCGCTCTTGACGCGGGCGAGGATGGCGTCAAAGTCCGCCTCGTCCGCCAAGAATGCGTAGTGGTTGGAGTGCGGATTCTCGCTCGTGTCGAAGTCGAGCGTCAGCGTGTCGTTCACCTTCACGGGCGCGAAGTGTCCCCAAGGGCCGTTGTATTCGAGGCCCAGGATGCTCGCCATCTCCCGCGCCGCGGCCTCGTGATCCCGAGCCGGGACGATGGTGTGGTCCAGCTTCAAGGCCATGCCCCCTCCCGCCTCAAGCGCATCGGCATCGAATTATGCAGCCAAGCGACCACCATGTCCCCAAGATGGCTGCCAACCGTCTTGTCGGCGGCTTGCCTTTGCCCCGTGCCGCGTCGCCGCCCGCCTATACTATGCGTTGCCGTTCGCACTCGGAGGAAGATGTGAGCGAACTTGCCGCGGCGCACGTCCGTTTCGAGGGCGTCTGCAAGAGCTACGATGGCGTGACGCAGATCGTCCGCGACTTGGACTTGACGGTGCGTGAGGGCGAGTTCCTCACGTTGCTTGGCCCGTCCGGCTCCGGCAAGACCACTTGCCTGATGCTGCTCGCCGGCTTCGAGCATGCGGAAAGCGGCCACATTGAAATCGCGGGCCGCGCCGTGGACGACGTGCCGCCGCGCGAGCGGAACATCGGCATCGTGTTCCAGAACTACGCGCTGTTCCCGAACATGACCGTGGGCGGCAACTTGGCGTTCCCCTTGGAGGTTCGCGGGCTCTCTTCGGACGAGGCCGCCGAGCGGGTGCGGAGCGCGCTCAAGCTGGTGCGTCTCGAGGGCATGGAGGATCGGCGCCCCGGCGAACTCTCCGGCGGCCAGCAGCAGCGCGTGGCCATCGCCCGGGCGCTGGTCTTCGAGCCGCGCTTGGTGCTGATGGACGAGCCCCTCGGCGCCTTGGACCGACGCCTGCGCGAGGAAATGCAGTACGAAATCCGCCGCATCCAACGCGAGTTGGAAGTGACGGTGGTGTACGTGACGCACGACCAAACCGAGGCGATGGCGATGTCGGATCGGGTGGCGGTGTTCAACCGCGGCCGCATCGAGCAGATCGCGCCGCCGGAAGCGCTCTACGAAGAGCCGGAGCGCGAGTTCGTCGCCGGCTTCATCGGCGAGAACAACCTGCTGCCGGGGCGCGTCACCAGCGTGGATGGCGACCTCTGCATGGTCGATTTCGGCGATCTGGCCGTGCAGGCGTTCGCGGTGGCCACGCGGGCGGTCGGAGAGGATGTCATCCTCGCCATCCGCCCGGAGCGCGTGGCCTTGACGCCGCGGCCGGGCGAATACACCAACGAGTTCGACGCCAAAGTGGAAGACTTGGTGTTCCTGGGCGACCACTTGCGTGTGCGCCTCTCGCTCGGCGGCCGGGACGACTTCGTGGCCAAGATTCCCAACATCGTGGGCCACGGCGCGGTGCTGAAGGGCGACCGCGTGCGCATCGGCTGGACGCCGACAGATTGCCGGGCACTGGCGGCCGGGGATGCCCACATGGACGGCGAGACGGCATGAGCGAACGGGCCAGGCAGGCACCCAACCCAGTGCGCTTGGCGCTCGCCTTGCTGTGCTGCGCGACGGCGCCAACCTGGGCCGCCGAACCCCTCACCGTGGTGTCTTGGGGCGGCTCCTATCAAATCGCCAGCGAGGCCGCGGTGATGCGCCCCTTCAGCGATGCCACCGGCATCGAGGTGCGCATCGACACCTACAGCGGCGACTTGGCGCAGATTCGGGCGCAGGTGGAGCTGGGCAACGTGTTTTGGGACGTCGTGGACCTGGACTGGGACCAGATGGTGCGCGGCTGCGACGAGGGTTTGTTCGAGCTCGTGGCGGCCGAGGACCTACCGCCCGCGGCCGATGGCACGCCGGCCGTGCAAGACTTCCCGCCCGGCGCCATCAGCGAATGTGGCACCTCCAACTTGTTCGCATCCACGATTTTCGCCTACCACCCAGACGCCTTCCCGGCCGACAAGCCAACGCACATCGCAGATTTCTTCGACCTTGAGCGATTTCCCGGCCGGCGCGGCATGCGCCGCTCCGCCAAGGCGAACCTGGAGTTCGCGCTGATGGCCGACGGCGTGCCGCGAGACGCGGTGTACGGCACCCTCAGCGCCGCTGACGGCATCGGCCACGCACTACGCAAACTCGACGCCATCAAGAACGCCATCGTCTGGTGGGAAGCCGGCGCCCAGCCGCCTCAGCTACTGGCGGACTTGGAGGTGGTGATGACCACCGCCTACAACGGCCGCATCTTCAACGCCCAAGTGCTGGAGAACCAACCGTTCGTGATCGTGTGGAACGGCGCCGTCACCTATACCGGCGGCTTCGGCATCGTGCGCGGCACACCGAACATCGATGCCGCGCGGCGGTTCCTCGCCTTCGCGGCCCGCCCGGACATCATGGCCCGCATCAGCCGATACATCGCCTACAGCCCGGCGCGGCTCTCCGCCATGCCCCTCATCACCACGCATCTCGCCACCGGCGTGCCGATGGGGCCGCACATGCCCACCGCCGAGGCGCATCTCGCCCAAGCGTTGCGCGAAGACCAGCAGTGGTGGAGCGACTACGGCGACGAGGCGGAAGAACGCTTCGCGGCATGGCTGGCACGCTGATGGCACAGGCAGCCACAAACCCAGCGGCGAGGCGTCGCGCAGCGCGTTGGCGGACCGGCAGCCTCACCCTGCCATTGCTCGCGTTCGTCGGGATCACGTTCATCGCCCCCCTCGGCGCGATGCTGACGCGCAGCGTCTATGACCCCACGGTGGCGGACACCCTGCCCCGCACCTTGGCGGCGCTTGCCGAGTGGGATGGCCAGCGCCTGCCGCCAGACGCGGCCTTCGACGCGGCCGCGCATGAACTGATGAGTGCCCGCGCCGCACGCACGGTGGGCCAAGTGGCGAGCCGGGTAAACCGCATCGAGGGCGGCACCCGCAGCGTCATCACGCGCAGCGCCCGCCGGTTGGCGGCACTGGCGGCGGAAGAAGGCATCGGCGCGGATGGTGCGCCCGCCCGCGGCTGGCGGACGGCGCTCATCGAGATCGACCCACCTTGGGGAGACGCGGCGATTTGGCGCGCCATCCGCCGCGCCGGCGAGCGCATCACCGCCCAGCACTACCTGCAGGCGCTGGACTTGGACCGCGACGTCGATGGCGCCGTGGTGGTGCGGGCGCCCGAGCAGCGCATCTACGTCCGCCTGTTCGGGCGCACGTTGGTGGTGAGTTTGGGGGTGACGCTGCTCTGCTTGGCGCTGGGCTATCCGCTGGCGTATCTCATCGCCCAAGCGCCGCCGAACCGCGCCCGCTGGCTCCTGCTGCTGGTGCTGGTGCCGTTCTGGACGTCGCTCTTGGTGCGCACCACGTCCTGGATCGTGCTGTTGCAGAGCCAAGGGGTGCTGAACGAGGCGCTGGTGGGCTTGGGCCTCATCGCAGACGACGAGCGCTTGGCCATGATCTACAACATGACCGGCTCGTTCGTCGCCATGACCCATGTGTTGTTGCCGTTCATGGTGTTGCCGCTCTACTCGGTGATGCGCGGGGTGCCGCCGGCGCACATGCGCGCCGCAACCTCCCTCGGCGCCACCTTCCCGCAGGCGTTCCGCCGCGTTTACTGGCCGCAGACCCTGCCCGGCGTCGGCGCCGGCTCGCTCTTGGTGTTCATCTTGGCGGTGGGCTACTACATCACGCCGGCCTTGGTGGGCGGGCGCACCGGACAACTCATCTCGAACTTCATCGCCTACCACATGCAGCAATCGCTGAATTGGGGGCTGGCGGCGGCGTTGGGCGGCATCCTGCTGGCGAGCGTCGGCGCCCTGTACCTGCTCTACGACCGGCTGGTGGGCGTCGAGCGCATGCGATTGGGTTGAAGGCGGCCCGCATTCCCTCAAGTGCCGTCGAGGCCGTTTACGAGATCCATGACGCGGCCCAGCGTCTGCAGCCGTTCGTCGAGGGTGGCGCCGGCCGGCTGCACCCGCAACGTGTTCACCCCGCAATCGCGATAGGCATGGACGCGCGCCTTCACGGCCGCGTCGTCGCCGAGCAGGTTCGCTTCCACGACCATGCGCGTGGGCACCGCGGCCACCGCCGCGTCGCGCTTGCCGGCCACCCAGAGCCGTTGCACTTCTTCCGCCGCGTCGGCCCAGCCGCCACGCCGGTAGGCGTCGTTGTAGAAGTTCGTCTGAGCGGAGCCCATGGCGCCCAAAGTGAAGGCCATGCCCGGCTTCAAGGGCGCGGCCAGCGCCGCCTCGTCGTCGCCGAACGCCACCAAGCCGCCGGCTTGCAGGTCAATGTCCGCGAGTGAGCGCCCCGCGCTTTCGGCGCCGCGGCGGATGTGCGCGAAGTGGGCGTCCGCGTGTTCCGGGGTGAACGAGGTGCCCAGCCAGCCATCCGCCGCGGCGCCGGTGTATTCCAGCGCCTTGGGCGCGAGGGTGGCCAGATAGATGGGGATGTTCGGGTTCACCGGCTGCGCCAAACGCAACGCCTTGCCTTCGCCGCCCGGCAGCGGCAACTGATGATGCGCGCCATCGTAGGCGAGCTTCTCGCCGGCGAAGGCCAGGCGCACGATGTCCACCGTCTCCTTCATGCGCGTGAGCGGCGCCTTGAACGGACGCCCCTGCAGCCCTTCCACCACCTGCGGCCCACTCGCCCCCAGGCCGAGCAGGAAACGGTCACCGGAGACGGTGGCGAGGGTCAATGCGGTCATGGCCGTCATTGAGGGCGTGCGGGCGCTGATCTGCATGATGCCGGTGCCGAGCCGCACCCGCTCGGTACGCGCCGCGAGATAGGCCAAGGGCACGATGGCGTCCTGCCCCCAGGCTTCCGCGGACCATACCGCGTCCACCCCAAGCCGCTCGGCCTGCACGGCGAACTCCACCTGCTCGTCGAAATCCCGCCGGCGGCCCGACGCCGCGCCGCCGATGCCCACGCTCACCCTCATGCGCCTTCCCCTGCAACAGTTTGCGGGTGAGTATAAGGCGACGCGGCCCCGCGACGTTGTGGTTGGCGCGGCGATGCGGCGGTGATGCGCCCGCGGCGCCGGTTCGACTATCCTTGCCCGCGATGTTCCTCACGCTATTGGAACGGCATGTGCGCCACGGCACGCTCACCGTCGAGCTGCCGGGCGGCGCCCGCCACACATTCGGCAGCGGCGAACCGTGCGCGACTTGGGCGCTGCGCCGCGCCTCGGCGGCGCCGAGAATCCTCCTGAACCCGGCCGCGGCCCTCGGCGAAACCTACATGGCCGGCGATTGGGACGTGCCGGCCGGCGAACTCATCGACCTTTTGACCATCCTGCGGGTGAACTTGGAGGCACCGATCTCGGCGCGGGGCCTCGCCCGGCTCGCGCGGCCCGCGGCGGCGCTCCTCACCTCTTGGAACAACGTCCGCGCGAGCCTCTCCAACGTCAGCCGCCATTACGACTTGGACGAAGCGCTGTTCCGCGCCTTTCTGGACGCGGACATGCACTATTCGTGCGCCTACTACCGCGAACCGGACGCCACGCTGGAGGCCGCCCAAGCCGCCAAGTGCGACCACATCCGCCGCAAGCTCTGCCTGGCGCCCGGCCAGCGCGTGTTGGACATCGGCAGTGGCTGGGGCAGCCTCGCCATGCATCTCGCGCAACGCGCCGGCGTGAGCGTGGTTGGCCTCACCCTCTCCAAGGAGCAACTGCGTGTGGCGAGCGCCGAGGCGCGGCGGCGCGGCTTGTCGGATCGCGTGGAGTTTCGCTTGGAGGACTATCGGCACCACCGCGGGCACTACGATGGCGTGATCTCGGTGGGGATGTTCGAGCACGTCGGGCCGCGCAACTACCGGCGTTACTTCAAACAGGTGTACGAATGTCTGAAACCGGCGGGCGTGGCCATGATCCACACCATCGGCCAGCACGCGACGCCCACCCCGACCAACCCTTGGATCCGCCGCCACATCTTCCCCGGCGGCTACATTCCGGCCGCCTCCGAGACCCTCAAGGCCGTCGAGGCGAGCGGCCTCGTGCTCAGCGACCTGGAGGTTTGGCGACGCCACTATGCGCTCACGTTGCGCGAATGGAATCGGCGCTTCCAAGCGCGGCGGGATGCGCTCAAGCGCGCCAAGGGCGAGCGTTTCTGCCGCATGTGGGAGTTCTACCTGACGGCGTGCGCCACCGCCTTCGAGGTGGCCGATCTGGTGGTTTTCCAGATGCAGCTCGCCCACGGCAACGACGTGGTGCCGCTGACGCGGGACTATCTGTACGAGGCGCCTGAAGCAGCGCCGGCCGCGGTGGCCGCGGCGCCCTGATTCGCCGCGGCGCGTCAGATCACGCGCTGCGCTTTGAGCTCGTCGATGGCCGCATCGTTGTAGCCGAGCTCACGCATGATCTCCCGGGTGTGCTCGCCTAACGTGGGTGCCCGCCGGCGAATGGACGTATCGACTTTGGCCAGCTCCACCGGCGTGCGGACGATGGGCGCCGGCGCTTCTAACCCGGGGTAATCGGTGGGTTCGAGGAAGTCGCCGCCAAGCACCTGCTCGTTGACGAGCGCCTGCGCCGGCGTCAACACCTCGCCACACGGGATGCGGGCGGCGTCCAGTTCCTTAAGCGCCTGCGCCGTGGTGCGTTGCCGCGCCCAAGCGGCCATGCGTTCGCTGATGTCCGCGGCGTTGTCGCCACGCGCCTCGTCCGTGGCATAGCGCCGGTCTTCCAACCAATGCGGCTCACCCATCAGCTTCGCCCAGCGCTCGTACAACGGATCGCCCACCACCTGCACCAAGATCCACCCATCGCTGGTTTGGAAGGCATCCGACGGGGCGGACGTTTGGCCGCGATTGCCGGTGGCGACGCGGTTCTTGTCCAGCGCCGCCTGCTCGATGAGCGTGCCGTTGGCGATGGTGAGGGCGGAGGCCAAGAGGCAGCCCTGCACATGTTGGCCTTCGCCGGTTTGCCGGCGGTGGATGATGGCCGAGAGCGTGGCGACGGCGTTCAGCGCACCGGTGGTGTAGTCCACATAGGGGTAGTAGTTCTTCATCGGCCCGTCCGCATGGCCGGTGAGGTGCATGTTGCCGGACATGGCCTGCGCCACGCCGTCGAAGCCGACGCGCCGGCCATAAGGGCCGGTGGCACCGAACGCGGTGCTGGTGGTGAGGATGATGTCTGGCTTGACGGCGGTGAGGCTGGCGTAATCCAAGCCCATGGAGGCCAACGTGTCCGGCGGCAGGTTGGCGATCACCACGTCCGCCGTGGCGGCGAGCTTGCGGGTGATCTCCTGCCCCTGCGCCGTGCGCGGATTCAGCGTGAAGCCGCGCTTGTTGCGATTCAGCGCGAGGTAGCCACCGCTCTCGCCACCGGCTGTGACGGGCGCCACATAGCGGTCTTCACTGCCGCGCACCTTCTCCACCCGAATCACATCCGCGCCAAGATCGCCCAGCAACGCGCCACAGAACGGCCCGGCGATGTAGCGGCCGAAATCGAGCACCCGGATGTCAGCGAGAACCGTCACGCCATCTCCCCCAACGGCTTGGAACGCCGCATTATCCGCGGTTTCGGCCGGCTTCTCGAACGGCAGGGACCGGGCCGCCTACTCCGTGTTTCCCGGTAGAAGCCGCGTCGCCAACCGCGCGGCGCCGGCAGCGCCGGCCGTCTCGTCCATGATGATGGCGGTGGCGACGTCACGCACATAATCCGTCATGGCACCACGCTCCTCAAAGCGGCGGCGAAAGGGGCTGGCGGCGATGAAATCCGCGATGCGCGGGGGGATGCCGCCACCCAGATAGACGCCGCCGGTGGCGCACGCCGTGACGCAGAGGGCACCGGCGGCGTTGCCGAGCATGGCGCACCAAGTCTCCAACGTTTGATGGCACACCGGGTCCGCCACCGTCGTTCCGCGTTCTGCCACTTGCGCCGCGGTCAAGTCCTCCGGCGCACTGCCCCACACTTGGCACATCGCCCGATAGAGGTTTACCAAGCCGGGGCCAGAGAGCGCGTGTTCCCATGCCACATAGCCGAGCGCGTCGGACATGGCGGCGAGCAACTCGCGCTCCAACGCATCCGCTGGCGCGAGCGGCGCATGGCCGCCCTCGGATGCCGCAACGTGGCCGGCAGCGTCAATGAGCGCCATGCCAAGCCCAGTGCCGGGTGCCAGCACGGCGCTCGGGCCCTTGGCCCATGCACCGCCCAGCGACGCGAGGCGGGCCACGTCCAAATGCGGCACCTCGGTGGCGAGGGCGACCAAGTCGTTGGCGAGCGCCAACGCCGGCAACGCCAACGCCCCCTTGAGTGCCGCACCGTCGAAGGTGAGCGCACCGTTGGTGAGGCGAGCAGTGCCGTTTCGCACCGGCCCAGCCACCGCCACGCACACCGCATCGGGCCGTGCCTCGCCCAAGGCGGCCTGAAGCAACGCGAGGGCCGTTGGGTAATCGGCGGTTGCCAGCGGGACGTGGGCGAGCCGGCGGCCCTGCTCCACCATCAGGGCACGGGTGTGGGTGGCCCCAATATCGACCCCCGCCACGGTGCTCACGGGCTAGCCCACCACTTGCGGATAGGAAAGTTCATGCGGCTATTTTCCTTCATAGGCCAAGTGACCGCGGCCAACGCGGCGGGGCAGATTACGGTACTGACCTCATCGTCCACTATGGACCTCGACCCTTGCCCAAGATCACACTCGTGGTGCAAGTGAGGTCGTACGGTTTGGAGAGGATCGAAGCTGCAAAGGAAGACCTTGGTGTTCCGATTGAGCTGTTAGCCTCTGCTGACGTCTCCAGATTCGTCGTCAGCTATGCTCCGGATCTACTGTTCCAGCCGCCGAGTTAGCCTTCCTCCACATGGCCAAAACAAATCAAACCCTCATCTTCTGCTTCGATGGCACCGGCAACGAGCCGAGCGATGCGGGGCAGTTCAAGGAAGACGAGAGCATCAGCAACGTCTTGAAGCTGCACCTGCTGCTGGGCGGCGGTTTGACGGACGACCATCCGCCCGTCACCACACCATCGGGGCGGCGGCAGCGCTCGTTTTACTACAACGGCATCGGCACTTTGGAGGCGGGGCGGCGCATTCCGCTGTTGGGGCGTCTCTACCAAGCGGGCCGGGCCGCGGTGAACATGACGTTGGCGCCCGCGTTCGGCGATGCGCGACGCATTCTGGACGACGCCGAGGCGGATTTCGGCCGAGCGAACCATCGCGCCGGCGATGCCGTCATCATCTTCGGCTACAGCCGCGGGGCGGCGCTGGCGCGCAAGTTCGCCAGCCTGCTGCTGAACGAGGGCAAGGCCCACGCTGTCTCGTTCCTCGGCGTGTTCGACACGGTGGCGGCGATGAACGGTGTCCACCGCAAGGGGGATCGGATCAGCAGCGATGTCGTGTTCGAGAACGGTACGCTGCATGCCGGTGTGCAACGCGCCGTCCACTTGGTGGCGCTGGATGAGGACCGGGTGCCCTTCACACCGACGCTCATAAACCAAGACGCGGCCAAACAGAACCGGATATTGGAGGTGTGGTTCCCCGGCGTTCACGGCGACGTTGGGGGTGGCTATTGGCTGGATGGCCTCTCGGACGTGACTCTCGAGTTCATGATCGCCAAATGCCGCGACCAGCTGGCGGATGACATCGCGTTCGCCAGCGAGGCGGACCTGGCCAACCACCTCGACGCCCAAGGCGATGCCTTGGCTGGACTGGACGTGGATGACATCGCCATCCATCCATTGATCCATGGCCCACTGCATGCGCACGGCGGCGCGGCAGCCGCGCTCATGGAGCGGGACGTGCGCTCGGTGCATGTGAGCCGGAATGACCGCCCTAGCCTCGCAAAGGCAGACGTGCCGCTGGTTCACGCATCGGTGGCGCAACGCTTCGCCACCGTGCCGGACTATCGCCCGCCGGCGCTCCGCGGCTTGACCTTCCGCCTCATCAAGGCCACCGGTGGCTCGACGGCACCCATGCGCGGCATCGCCGGCTTGCGGCAGCAAGCCGGTGGCTCAGTACCGTGACGACGCGCAAGCGAACGGAGCGCGATGGCCGCCGGAATGCCTCTAGCTGCTGATTTATCAGCCTAATTGACACCATTGCCGTCAATTGTCATGATAACTGGCGGTTCAGATGCCAGTTGGCACTCATGCCGAGACCGCCCCTCATCGCCCGCGCACTCGACCTGCGAGACCTGATCGAGCGCCGCTCGTGCTTCCTGTTCGGTCCTAGGCAAACCGGCAAGTCCACGCTCATCCGCCAGCAGTTGGGCGACTTCCCCACCTACAACCTGCTCGACCAAGCCCTCTTTGTGCGGCTCTCGCGGAATCCGGGGCTCATCCGCGAGGCGTTGTCGCCGGGGACCACCGTGGTGGTCATCGACGAAATCCAGAAGCTGCCGGCGCTGCTGAACGAAGTGCAGCTCATGATCGACGAGCACCGCGTTCGCTTCCTTCTCACTGGCTCCAGCGCCCGCAGCCTGCGGCGCAAGGGCGTCAACCTGCTCGGCGGTCGCGCCCGGTCACGCACGCTGCATCCCTTCGTGCGGGCTGAATTGAAGGAACACTTCGATTTGGCAAGGGCGCTGGAACACGGCCTGTTGCCGCCGATTTACTTCTCCGAGGCACCGCAAGACGATCTGGCCGCCTACGCCGGGGACTACCTGAAGGAGGAAGTGGCCGCCGAAGCCATCGTGCGCAACATCGGCGCCTTCAGCCGCTTCTTGGAGGTCGCCGCCCTCGCCCACGGCGAGATGATCAACTTCAGCAACTTGGCGAGCGATGCCCAAGTGCCCGTTTCCACGGTGCGGGAGTATTACGCCATCCTCAAGGACACCTTCATCGCCCACGAAGTGCCGGCCTTCACTGGGACAGCCAAGCGCAAGGCCATCAGCACCGCGAAGTACTACCTGTTCGACATCGGCCTCGCCCGCCATCTGCAGGGGCGGCGGGGCTTGGCGCCCGGCACACCCGAATACGGCAGCGCCTTCGAGAGCTACCTGTTCCAGGAGATCAAGGCGTTCTGCGACCACCACCGCATCGACGCGCCCCGCTACTGGCGCTCCAAGTCTGGCTTTGAGGTGGACTTTTTGTTTGCCGACATGGCCGTGGACGTGAAGGCAAAGCCCGTCGTTGGCGGGAGGGACCTGCGCGGCCTGCGGGCGCTGCGTGAGGAAGGGCTGTTTGCGCACCACCTATTGGTGTGCCAAGAGCCGGCGCCAAGGGTGGTGGACGGCATCCGGGTGCTGCCGTGGGAGACGTTCTTGGACATGCTGTGGGCCGAAGAGGCCCTTTGAGCGCTTCGCGACCCGCCCAGCCAAACCCAACTCGTTGGGCAGTTCCTCACGTCCTGCCCTAGCCGACCGGCAGCGGCGGCGTCGATTACGCGCTCAGCCCTCCAGCGCCGTCAGCACCTCCCATAGCGCATCGGCCCCTTCGCCGGCTATCTGTTCACCCAGCCAACGCTGCCACTCACTCTCGTTGCCGCACTCGTCACGCCACGCCCAGAGGCGGCGCGTGAAGTGATGCAGGGTGTGCTCGTGGGTGAAACCCATGGCTCCATGCACTTGATGGGCGATTTCCGCCACCACGCCGGCCGCCTCGCCCACCCGCGCCTTCGCCGCCGCGATTTGGAACAGCAGGTTCCCTTCATCGACGCATTCAATGGCGCCGTCGGTGGCGCGTTGCGCCGCGGCCGTCTCGGAAGCGAGCACGGCCAAGCCCTGTTGCACCGCTTGGAAGCGGGCGATGGGGCGCCCGAACTGTTGGCGCTCGCCGGCGTAGCCCACGGCAAGCTCCAAGATGCGCTTCATCGCGCCGGCCATCTGCGCCGCGCGGGCCAGCGCGAGCATGCCATGCAGCCCTTCCCCAACCACTCTCCCCGCCCGGCGTCCTCCGACGATGCGGTCGCGTGGCTCGCCGGCCAAATTGCTGCCCTGCTTGACTTTGAACTTGGTACACACTTCGCCGCTGGCGGCATACACGACGCGTTCGGCGCACCGCCCCCACGGAGCGACATCGTTCGTGGCAATGCTCGTCAGCCCGTCCTCGCCATCGTCCAACAGCCAATAGGCCAGCAACATCTCGGCGATGGGCAGCGGCACCGCGTGATACCCGGCGAGCTTGATGATCCCGAACACGTCCTCCAAACCGGCGCCAGATTCGGTGCTGCCGGTTTGATGCAGCCCGGCGCCCTGGAAGGCTTCCCACAGCGCAGTCGGGAACTCGCCGGCCTCGGCGGCGTCCAGCGTCGCCTTGTCGCAGTGGTCGCGGAAAATGCGGTCCGCGGTTTCGACGATGAGCGCGTCCATCAGCGCAGGCCAAGACCGCGCGCGATGACGCCACGCAGTATTTCCCGGGTGCCGCCACGCAGCGTGAACGAGGGCGAGGCCAGCAACGTTTGCTCGAAGGCGCGCCGGAAGCCCGCGTTGTCCGCGGACTCGCTGAACGCTGGGCTGGCGAGGCGCAGCCACTCCGGCACCTGCTTCTCGAAATCGTTGCCGAGCGCCTTCACCAGCGCCGCCTCCAGCGCCGGGTCCTTGCCCTGCTGCAACATGCCGGCCACGGACATCGACATCTTGCGCAGCGTCATGATGTGGCAGGCGATGCGTCCGATCAGCGCCGCCGAGGCAGCATCCGGCTGCGGCCCGGCAGCGCGCGCAAACTCCACGAAGAGCCGAAACGCAGACAGAAACCGCTCTGGGCCGCTCCGCTCGTAGGCCAGCTCGCTCGTCACCTGGCGCCAGCCATTGCCAAGCTCGCCGACCAGATTCTCGTCTGGCACCGGGCAATCCCGAAACACGACCTCGTTGAAGTCCTCGCCGCCGGCCATGTTGCGAATGGGACGCACTTCAACGCCCGGGCCGTGCAGATCGATGATGAACTGGGAGAGCCCGGCGTGGCGGTTCTCACCCACCGGCGCCGTGCGCGCGAGCACGATGATGAAGTGGTTGCGATGCGCGTCCGTCGTCCACACCTTGACGCCGTTCACCAGCCAGCCGCTCGCGGTCTGTTCGGCGCGGGTGCGCACGGACGCGAGGTCCGACCCAGTGTCCGGCTCGCTCATGCCGATGGAGAAGTAAGTCTCACCGCGGGCGATGCCCGGCAGATGGCGACGGCGCTGCGCTTCGCTGCCGAAGCGCAACAGCAACGGGCCGCTCTGGCGGTCCGCAATCCAGTGGGCGCTCACCGGTGCGCCGGCGGCCAGCAGCTCCTCCGCGACGACGTAACGCTCGAAGAACGACCTCGCGCCGCCGCCGTACTTCACCGGCCACGTCATGCCGATCCAGCCGCGTTCACCCAACTTGCGGGAGAACTCGGGGCTGTGGCCGTGGTTGAAATCCGAGTTCGGCAGATAGTCCGCCGGCAGGTGCCGTTCGACGAACGCCCGCACTTCGTCCCGCAGATCGGCCGCCGCATCCGGCAGACGCACCGGATCAAAGGTGATGGTGGGCAACATGGCTCCGCGGATTGTGCCACAGGCGGCTTGGGGCCAAAGCGACCCTCGCGGCGAGTGACGGGCGCCGTTCATTCAGGCGGCACCGATCCACGACCATGTTCGGTCGGTTTGCGCGGCATATCGTTGGGCGCTACGATGCCAGGAGACTCAAACGTTGCCAGCTAGATGCCATGGCTTGCCGCTTCCCCAACGATCCCACACTTAAGGGCCTCGCGGCGGTGACATGCCGCAGCGACATCCCGTCTCACGAGTTCGACATCCGGGCGGTGCCGGAAGATGTCGAAGTCGCCGAGGTGAGCGATTGGCACCGGCGCAAGGGCCGTTCGCCGGCAGGGCGCGAGTACCTGCGGCAGGCGGCAAGGGAAGCCAACATCCCAAGACCGCCATATGAACGCTAAGCCCTTGGGGCCCAGCAAGAGACGAACCTCCAGCAGGAATGGACCCTCGAACAGGCGCACGAGGATCTAACCGGCCTGTGCCGGGCGTTGGAAGGCGCAAACATGCCAGACACCGCCAGCCGCCTCGACACGCGGTGGCATCTCGCCCGCGATTTGGATGCCGTCGTCGCGTTCGCATTGGCTACGGCACGGGAGAGCAACGCGCTGCGATGGGAACGGATGCGCGGCGCGCTGGGGCAGCCACTCCGAAACGGCCCACCTGCCGCGATGCCCACCTAATCGGCGCTCGTCTTTCCGCGGCGGCGCATCCACCCACTCACCGCTTGTCCAGTAAGATGCAAGCATGGAGCGAACCACGGCGGACCGCCTAGAGGCCCTGTTCGCACCGCTGCTCGATGAGGTGGAGCGTCGCGCCGGGGTGGCCGGGGCGTTCTTGGACAAGGACGCCTACCGCATCCTGCTCGGCACCGTGTGGGCCAACGTGGTGATGAACCCGGGCGAGGCCGGCATCGAGGAAGGCGATTTGGAGGCCGCGCACGGCATCTTGAACGCCCGCGCCAAAGGCATCCTCGGCGCGGAAGACGCCATCAAGGATTGTTTTCGGTTCGTGAACAGCTTGGCCGGGCAGGCGGCCATGGAGCGTGTGCGCCTGAACCAGACGCACAAGGACCTGCTGCTCTACTTCGCCTCCATGATCTTGGATCCGGAACGCCACCGGAAATGGATGGACGCGGTGCGGGAATCCTGACGCGACCTACCGCCCCAAGGCACGGGAACGGGCGGGCGGCTCAGCTCTTCAACGATTCCAGTTCCGTCCGCAAATCCAATATCCGTTGCGTGAGCCGCGCCATCAGGGCGCCGTGCCCCTCCCCCACCAAGCCGCGCGCGTATTCGAGATGCTGGATGGCGTTCTGGTAGGCGCCGTGCAAGGCGAAGTATTCGGCGCGAGCGCGGTGGACGCCCACGATGTCGCCGGCGAGCCCCGCGTGTTCCGCCAATTCACGCCAGACGTCCGTGTCGTTGGGGTGTACCCGGCTTTGCCGCGCCAGCACTTCCTGGGCGGCATCGCCGCGGCCGGCACCGGCCAGCGCCCGCGCATAGAGCATGGCGAGGGGCTGGTTGTCTGGATTGATCACCAACTGATGGGCGAGCAGCCCGATGGCGCGTTCGTGTTGCTCCCCCTCGATGAGCGCTTCGGCGTAGGACGCCGTGAGCAAGATGCTGCGCGGATTCGCCTCGTGCAGCGTGCGTAGGCCGATGATCGCCTCCAAATGCTCACCGGCCCGCGAACGGGCGAGGGCCAGCCGGTACGCCCCCACCTCGCCGCCATCGTCCGCGTGACGCGCTTCCGCCAAGGCGCGGTTCGGCGTTTGCGCGAAATGCACCAGCGCCCGCGCCCGCATGAGCTGATAGTCCCGCGAGCCGGTCACCTCCACTTGGCCATACTCAGCCGCTTGGTTGCGGGCATCCGCGATGCGCGATTCCGTCACCGGGTGCGTGAGCAAAAACTCCGGCGGCCGCTCGGTGAAGCGAAAGGCGCGTTGCATCCGCTCGAACATGCGCGCCATGCCGTCCGGGTCATGCCCGGCGCGCGCCAACGTGTTCAACCCGATGCGGTCCGCCTCCTGCTCGCGGGTGCGGCTGTAGCGCAACTGGTTCTGCATCGCCGCCGCTTGCGTGCCCATCATGGCCGCCATCCCGGCATCCCCGCCACCGACTGCGGCCAGCGCGACGCCGGCGATCATCCCCAACAGCATCGGCAACGTCGCCCGCCGCTGCGCCTCCACGCCGCGCGCGAAGTGCCGCTGGCTCAAATGGGCGAGTTCATGCGCGATGACCGACGCGTATTCGTGGATGTCATTGGCATGCACCAAGAGGCCGAGATTGATGCCCACAACGCCGCCCGGCGCGGCGAACGCGTTGATCTCCTCGCTGTCGATGAGGAGCGGTGACACCACCGCCTCCTTCAGTTCCGAGTGCTGCGCGAGCTCGAACAACTGCGTGGCGACGTAGTATTTCAGCACCTCGTCGGCAACGGTGGGCACCTGCGAGCGCAGTTGCTTGAGGAACATCTCGCCTAGGTGCTTCTCCATCTGGGGCGAGAAGATGGCGGAAGAAGCGTCGCCAAGCTCTGGCAGCGCATCCCGCTCGGCACCCCATGTGGGCGGCACCGTTGCCAAGGCGAACGCCAAGACCAAGGCCGGAGTGCGCATGGCCCGGCATCATAGCGGAAACGGGAATTGCGGGATGAATGGGGCTGGCGCGACGGAGCCGTGTGGCTGGGGCCCTCGGTGGCTTTGGAGGACATGCTCGGCGGCCGGCGAATCCCTCGTCCGCGCGGCACATTTCGGCGACCGGAACTGTGCGCGTTGCGGGTGCTGCAGCCCGGCGCGGCACCTCTTAGTGTTCGCGCCCCGGCGACGCGGGATGCCTAGTGGGTGCGGTCCGCAGCCGCCGCCCGCACCTTGGCAACCAGTTCGTCAAGCGTGTCAACGATGAGCCACTCACTCACGTCCGCCAACCGCGTCGGCGAATCGATCCGTTCCAACAGTGGTTCCAGGACCTGCGCCGGCGCCCCGAACCGCAACGCCGCCTGGCGTTTGAGCGCGATCCGCTGCGACACGAGACCCTCGGCAAGGCCCCGTTCCATGCCCCGCTCCATGCCCTCGGCGAGGCCCTGTTCCACACCTTCAGCGCGGCCTTCCGCACGTCGCTCCTCGGCCCAAATCTTCACGTTCTCTTCCAGCCGGGAATGAAAGTTGTCCAAGCTCGCCATCGTCTTCAATTCCTCCGCCTTCGCGCCGGCGATCCCCTGTCGCCACAGCGCCCAATCCAGCATCGTCCGCGCCAAGTTCGGATCGCCCAGTTCCGGCAACATCCCCAGCGGGGCCAAGAGCTCCGCCTCCGAGCGAGCGCCTTCCAAGCCCATCAGCACGGACACCGCATTGCCCACCAGTAAATCGTCCTCCCGGTAGCGCTCGAAATCAAGCGGGTAGTAAGCGTGGCGGAGTTGGAACGCCGCCAAGTCCTGGGCAGCCCGCCGGGCGTCCTCCGCGTCCTCGGGTGCCACCGCGCCTGCCGGCAGCGCCGGGGCCGCGACCAAGGCCGACAGTTCCGTGGCTGCCCTCCAACGCCGCTGCCCATTGTGTATCACGAGCGAGAACACCGGCGGCCGCGGGCCGGCGGGACGCACCACGCCGGCAATTTCCAACTCGCGGTAAAGCGCTGCCGCGTAGCCCGCCATACGCGATGCCATGCCCGGGTCCGGCCCGGACTGGAACTCGACTAGGATCAGCAGGTACCCGCCGGGGTCCGACCAGCCACGCGCCCAGCGGAAGCACACCCGCCACGCTTGGTCGCCTTGACGGCGGCGGAAGCCCTCGCCGATCCACTCGGAGGGCAGCCACTCCAACGTCGAGAAGTCGAGCGCCGCGACCGTGCGCGGGTGCAGCGGCCCGCGGGGGCGCACCACGTAGCCACGCAGCGCGTCCTCGATCATCCGGGCGTACGAGAAGATCGCCTTGAACGCTTGGTCCTGCGGCCGGCGGGTGTTGTCGGTGGCGGATGCCATCGCGCCATCTTGGCACCGCCATATGCTTCCGTCTGCCGGAAATCGCCACTAAATGGCGTGAGATTTGGCCTGCAACGCGGCAATCCAGCGTCGCGCACCTATGCCGCAGTGCTCAGTGGGCGCGGTTAGCTGTGGCCACCGCCCGCACCTTGGCAACCAGTTCGTCAAGCGTATCGACGATGAGCCACTCACTCACGTCCGCCAACCGCGTCGGCGAATCGATCCGCTCCAACAGGGGCTCCAATGCTTGGGCCTCTCCCCCGAACCGCAACGCCGCCTGACGCATGAGCGCCAAGCGGTGCGACGCGAGGCCCTGCTCCACACCTTCAGCGCGGCCTTCCGCACGTCGCTCCTCAGCCCAGATCTTCACGTTCTCCTCGAGCCGCGAATGAAAGTTGTCCAGGCTCGCCATCGTCTTTAGTTCCTCCGCCTTCGCGCCGGCGATTCCCTGTCGCCACAGCGCCCAATCCAGCGTCGTCCGCGCCAAGCCCGGATCGCCCAGTTCCGGCAACATCCCTGGGCGCTAACGAATCCTCGCTGCCGAGGTTAGGCCACACATCGCTGAACCACTACAGCGCCTTGAACGCTGGTGACTTGAAGACGTCGCGCAGCACATTATAGGCCCTATGCGGGGCACGACTAGGATGTCTAAAGTCAATGATCTTGCAGTTATGCCATCTGCCGACGCGAACGGGTGTCTTATCGCGTGGGGGTTTGAAGCAACCCGAGAGCTTGAGTTCTAGCCCACAGAACAACGTGGTCAAGGCAGCAGAGGGGACATTCCCCGAAATAATCACATCCGGGGCGATGATCTCGATCTGCTTCCGTAGCTCCTCTTGCCACAGTTCCGCAAAGTCGGTAATGACTTTGGGGTTGGAAGTTGAACGTCCGCTGGTCTTCTTCACGTTGACGATGGCAATGGACTTGAAGGCAGCCAAACGCCCCCCTTGTCTTTGTCCATGTCCTTGAAGGGTGGGAAGCCGTTTAGGATGCCATACGCCCAACGTGACAACGGAGGCTCGAAACGTTGTCCGCTTTGGCAGAGATTCTTGACCCAGGCACAACGCATGTTGCCGCCCTTATGCCAATTGACCTCTTTTGCAAGGCAGAGCACCCGCAACGATGCAGCGTCAAAGTCTTCTTCGCAAAGGATGCCGTCGCGAAACACATTGGAACAGTGCTTTTCCCAAGTCTCCGCAAAGAGCTCGTCAATCCGCTCGTTCTTCGTCACCCTCGCCGCCTCCACCATAGCCGCCCGCTTTGGGCCTGCAGGCTACCACGCGAAACTGCTATCCTGCCCCGATGGACGAAGAAACCGTCGTTGACGCCCGCGGTCTGAACTGCCCGATGCCGCTCTTGAAGGCCAAGAAGGCGCTGAATGAATCGCCGCCGGGGGCGTTGGTGCGTGTTCATGCCACGGACCCTGGGTCCGTGCGGGATTTCGAGGTGTTCGCACGGCAGAGTGGCAACGCGCTTCTGGAATCGAACCAGGACGAAGGCAGCTACTCCTACCTCTTGCGCAAGAAGCCAGATTGACGCCGGTGCGCTTCCTTGAAGTCATCGGCGGTTGGATCAACGATCACTTCTCGAACGAGGAGGCGATCTATCTGGTCGTGCTGCTCGGCGTCGCATTCACCGTGCTCATCGCCTTCGGCGCCGTGCTGGCGCCCATCCTCGCCGGTTTCGTGCTGGCGTTCCTGCTGCAGGCCATCGTCGCCCGCCTGGAACGCTGGCGCGTGCCGCATTTGGTGGCCGTTTGGCTCGTCTTTCTCTTCTTCATCGGCAGCGCCATCACCGTGGTGGTGGTGGTGGCACCCCTCTTGTGGGGGCAACTGTCGGATTCGCTGGCGCAGATGCCCGCCGCCATCGACCGCCTGCGGGACGCATTGGCGAGCCTTGCCGAGGCGCAGCCCGGCCTGTTCTCGCCCGCCTTGGTGGATGGCTGGCTCTCGGCGCTGAACGCACAACTGACGGACTTGGGCGCCACCCTCGTGCAGGGCTTGGTGGCCCAGGTGCCCAACGTGGTGGCGGTGGTCATCTATCTGATCCTGCTGCCGATTTCCGTTTTCTTCTTCCTGAAGGATCGGCAACGGCTCACGGCTTGGGTGGTCGCCCTGCTGCCGGACCAGCGCCCGCTCCTGAACCGCGTGGGGCGCGAGATGAACGTGCAGATCGCCAACTATGTGCGCGGCAAGTTCATGGAAATCCTCATCGTCGGCGGCACGAGCTTCGTCGTGTTCGCGTTGCTCGGCCTCAATTACGCCGCGCTCTTGGGGCTGTTGGTGGGCGTTTCCGTGTTGGTGCCCTTCCTCGGCGCCGCGGTGGTGACGGTGCCGGTGGCCGCGGTGGCGTTTCTGCAATGGGGCTGGTCGTGGGACTTCGCCATGCTGATGGCCGCCTACGGCTTGATACAGGCATTGGACGGCAACGTACTCGTGCCAGTGCTGTTCTCCGAAGCCAATGACTTGCATCCCATCGTCATCATCACCGCGGTGCTCGCCTTCGGCGGCTTGTGGGGATTTTGGGGACTGTTCTTCGCCATTCCGCTCGCCACCCTCGTGAAAGCCATCTTCGACGCTTGGCCGGGCCGGGCCACGGCGCCGCAGCCGGAGACGTGACCAAGGGCCCAAGCCACGGGCGGGGGATCCCCGCACCAGCTTCCCAACCCACCACTGATCCGCGGGCGGCGGCGCGGCAGATCGGCCGCCGCATCCACATCATCGGCATGAGCTCCTCCGGCAAGACGACCCTCGCCGGCCGGCTGGCCAAGGCCCGCGACCTGGCGCTCGTGGACTTGGATGCGCTCAATTGGCTGCCCGGCTGGGTGGGGCTCAACGAAACGGACCCACTGGCACTGGAACGGCGCTTCCGCGATGCCACCGCTAGCGAGCGCTGGGTGACTTCGGGGTCGTATCGCGCCATCGCCCAGCGCGCCTTCTGGGGCGCACACAAACGATCATTTGGCTCGATCTGCCCGTGGGCCTCTGCGTCTGGCGGATGCTCAAGCGCTCTTGGCGCCGCTGGCGCAGCGGCGAACTGCTGTGGGGCACCAACCGCGAGCGGTTCTGGCCACAACTCATGGTGTGGCGGCAGGCGGATTCCCTGTTGTGGTGGATCGTCACCCAGCATCGCCGCCGCCGACGGCAAACGTTCGAGGCGATGGCGGACGCGCGCTGGGCGCACATCCGCTTCGTGCGCTTGGTCGCCCAGCGCGATGTGGAAGCGTTCGCGCAAGCCGTTGAACGTTCCGCCCCAGCGCTCGCGGACTGAACCCCCCGACAGCACAACTGTGAAGGATCGATGCCGTTCCCCTTCCCGCGCCCTCCCACCCTTTCCGCCCAATTCCGCACAACGCCTTGAGAGCACTTGCCCGCGGCCTTACCATAGCGGGCGTTCTCGACCAGCGCTCCAGCTAGGGGGCTGCCATGCTTTGGGGAAGCATCGTCGCGCTGATCACGCCGATGCGGGCGAACGGCGCGGTGGACTGGCCCGCCCTCGACG
This sequence comes from Candidatus Azotimanducaceae bacterium, assembly GCA_965200505.1. Classification (GTDB taxonomy): domain Bacteria; phylum Pseudomonadota; class Gammaproteobacteria; order Pseudomonadales; family Azotimanducaceae; genus VXNE01. Next base: position 270,310 of record OZ241343.1, read on the forward strand.
CGCTCATCGATTGGCACATCGAATCCGGCACGCACGGCATCGTTCCCGTGGGCACCACCGGCGAATCCGCCACCCTCACGGCCGAAGAACACAAGCAGGTGGTGCAGCGCACCATCGAACGCGCAGCGGGACATGTGCCGGTGATCGCCGGCACCGGCGCCAACTCCACCGCGGAGGCCATCGAGTTCACCGCCGCGGCGGCCGACGCCGGCGCCGACGCCTGCCTGCTCGTCACGCCGTACTACAACAAGCCGCCGCCGGAGGGCCTGTACCAGCACTACAAGGCCATCGCCGAAGCGGTGGACGTGCCCATCGTGCTCTACAACGTGCCGCCCCGCACTGCCTGCGACATGCAGCCCGACACCGTGGCGCGTTGCGCGGCACTGCCCAACGTCATTGGGCTGAAGGAAGCCTGCGGCGACGCCGAGCGGGTGGCCGCCGTGCTGGATGCCGTGACCGAGGACAGCTTTCGCGTGGTGTCCGGCGAGGACGCGCAGACCCTGAGGATGATGGAGTTGGGCGCGACCGGCACCATTTCCGTCACGGCCAACGTGTTGCCGAAGCAGATGGCGGAGTTCTGCACGGCGTTCCTCGAAGGCGACTTGGCGCGGGCGCGGGCGCTCGACGCGCGCTTGCAGCCGATCCACGAAGTGCTCTTCGTCGAGACGAGCCCCATCCCGACGAAGTGGGCCTTGCACCTGCTGGGCCGGGTCGATACCGGCATCCGGCTGCCGCTGGTGCCACTGTCCGCCGCCCGCATTGGCGAATTGCGCTCACGACTAGAGGGCGTCGGGGCACTGTGAGCGTCCAACGCCTCGCCGCCATCGTGACGCTTGCCGGCATGGTCGCCGGCTGCGCATGGTTCAGCGACGATTCGGGGCTGGTGCGCGACACCTCCGACGACTACCTCGAAGCGCGTCAAGCGCCGCCCTTGGTCATCCCGGAGGACATCGAAGCCTCGCCGGTCGAGGACACTTGGGCCATCCCGGAGATCGACCAGAAGCCCTTGGCGCGGCTCTTTCCCGGGCGGGCACCGCGGCCGGACGCCATCTTCGGCGCGGACGACGATGCCGTGAAGATCCAGAAGCTGGCCGGGCGGCAGTGGCTGGTGATGGCCGGCGAGCCTTCCACCATTTGGCCGGTGGTGAAGCAGTTCCTCGCGGACAACGGCATCGCCGCGGCCGCCGAGTTCCCCGCCGACGGGCGCATTGACGGCGAGTGGCTAGCCATCGCGGACGAGGACTACCGCGACGTGGTGCGCACCGCGCTGCGCGAAGGTGCCGGCACCCCGCGGCGCACACGCATCCGCTTCAAGTTGGAACACGGCATTCGCCAGGGTTCCTCCGAGTTGCATGTGCGCTACGAGCACGACATGGCGCCATCCGAAGCATGGCCGGATGGCTCCCCATCGGCGCCCGTCGAGGAGAAGCTGCTGCACGAGTTCGGCGCTTACTACGGCGCCGGCATCGCCACCGAGTCCGTGTCGATGGTGGCCCTCGACATCGCCAGCGAACGCAAGGCCATCGTGGAACGCGACGCCGAAGGCCATCCGGTGCTGCGTCTCAACGTCGATTTCGAGCGGGCATGGGCAGTGATCGGCCAAGCCTTGCAACGCGCCGAGGTGACGGTGAAGGAGCTGGAGCGCAACGCCGGCACCTTCCACGTGGAAATAGACTCGCGGCAATTGACGGGCAAGGCGCCGTCCTTGTTCTCGCGCATCCTGCCGGGCGACGGCCGCGCCCGGATGGCGGCGTTCCACATCCGCATCGCCGGCCGCGGCGATTCCCAGCTGGTACGGGTGTTCGAGCCGCAGGGGCGGCCGGCATCGCAAGAAGTGAGCCAACAGATTTTGGTCATGCTGCGTGAGTTCGCCGCCTGACGTCGGCGCCGCGGATGGCGACGGCGGCGAGGCATCCGACAGGCGCTTGAGATTCGCCTCCCTAGGTTCCGGCAGCGGTGGCAACGGCACCCTCGTCGCCTACGGTGACAGCTTGGTGCTCATCGACTGCGGCTTCGGCTTGAAGGATGCCTGGGCGCGGCTCACGCGCTTGGGTGTGACGCCGGAGCAACTCACCGCCATCTTCGTCACCCACGAGCACACGGACCACGCGAGCGGCGTCACCGCGCTGGCACACCGCTTCCGCAAGCCGGTGCATCTCTCCCACGGCACGCTTCGAGCGCTGCCGAAACTGGACCCCGCCCTCGCCCACCCATTCCTGAGCGGCGCCAAGTTCCCCTTGGGCGAGGCCAGCGTGCAGGCCGTCACCGTGCCCCACGATGCCCGCGAGCCGACGCAGTTCGTGTTCCGGCATGAGGGCGCGCAGCTCGGCGTGTTGACGGACACCGGCGCCATCACGCCGCACATCCGCGAGTGCTTCCAAGGCTGTACGGCGCTGTTCCTTGAAAGCAACCATGACCGCGGGATGCTGTTCAGGGGAGACTACCCGCTACGGTTGAAACGCCGCATCGCAAGCGACCACGGACACCTCTCCAACGAGCAGGCGGCCGAGTTCCTGAGCGAGCTCACGCGCCACGGCTTGAGCCAAGCCGTCATCGGCCACGTCAGCCAGCAAAACAACAGCGCGGAGCGGCTCACGGCCGTGTTCGCGCCGTTTCGGGAGCGTTTGCGCGAGTTGCGCTTCGCCGAGCAGGACGCCGGCATGGGCTGGATGGAAGTGCCGGCGCCAACGGCATCCCACGCCGTTTCAAGCTAAACTGCGCCTTTCGCCACGGAACGCGCATGTCCCGTCCATCGCGCCTCGCCCTCGTCGCCTTGTTGGCCGCAACCGTTCCGGCGGCCGGTCAAGACGACTTTTGGATTTCCGTCGGGAGCTTCAAGTCCTTCGACGCGGCGCAACGCCTGCAGGCCAAGGCGGCGCTGACCTTGGCTGAACCGGTGCAGATGCTGCCGGCCGAAGTGGCTGGCCGCAACGTGTTTCGGGTGGTCGGCGGCCCTTACGAGAGCCGCGCCGCCGCGGCCGAACATGCCCGCAACGCGCAGACCAGCGGCTATCCGGACGCTTGGGTGTTACGGGCGCCCAGCTTCGCCACCGCCGCCGCCCCATCCCCCGGTTTGGAAGCGCTGCCCGATTTTGATGGTGATGTCGCCGCCCTCGACGCTGTAGGCGATGGTGGCAGCGCACCGCCGGATGCCGCGCCAACGCGGATCACCGAGGCGGTGGACGATGGCTTGGCGGGTGCCAACAGCGTGGATTTGGCGCTGGACATCGACGTCACGCTGGGTGACGAGGCCGGCATTGACGCGATGCTCGCCGAAGGTTCCGGCCTTGACGCAACGTTCGCCGAGGACGCCGGCATTGATGCGGCACTCGCCGAAGATGCCGCGTTGGATCTGGATTTCGACGAATTGGCGAACTTCGACGACTTCGCAAGCCTCGCCGCCCTAGACGACTTTGACGATTTCGACGACCTTGGGAACTTGGCGACCACACCACCCACGACACGCTCGGCGCGACAACCGTCGTTCATCGAAACCACGGAAGAACCCGCTTGGGAAGCGCCGCCCGGGTTCACGCTGCATCGTCTGCCTGGCCCCGGCGACGGCACCGCCGGCCGCTCGTTTCCCGACCAACCGGCCGGGCGGGATGGCGGCGGTGGCGTGATGTGCAAACTGATCGGCTGGCTGCCCTTCGTCAAATCCTGCGACGACCGCTGAAGTGTTTGCCCTGCTCGCACCGCTGGCCCTCGCCAGCGCAGCCGATGCCATGCCCGCCTTGCCGGGCGAGACGCTCAACCTGGCGCGTTTGCCGGACGCGGTGGAGGTCGTCATCGATGGCCACTTGGACGAAACCGCTTGGCAGGAGTTGCCGGCCCACGATCACTTCCGCACCGTCAGCCCCACCACCCTGGCGCCAACTTCCCTGCCCACGCAGGTGCGGCTCTTCTACACGAGCGAGGGCCTCTACTTGGGCGCCACGATGCGGCAAGACCCGGCCACCTTGGTCGAACGCCTGAGTTCACGGGACCAAGGCCACCTGGCCCGCGACTATTTCTCCTTCACCCTGGACACGTCCGGCGAGGGGCGCTACGGCTTCTGGTTCCAGCTCAATTTGGGCGACAGCATCTCGGACGGCACCATCCTGCCGGAGCGCGAGTACAGCCGCAGCTGGGATGGCGCTTGGCATGGCGCGACGGCGCGCTCCGAGCACGGCTGGACGGCGGAGTTCTTCATTCCGTGGTACTTGCTGGCGATGCCCGAGGCCGACGGACGCCGCGTCATCGGCTTCTTCGCATCGCGCAACGTGGCGCATTTGGACGAACGTTGGGCGTGGCCGGCGCTGACATGGAGCAACCCGAAGTTCATGTCCGCGTTCCAGCCACTCAGCTTGGAAGCGGTGAACCCGCGCCAGGAATACAGCGTGTTTCCCTATGCGTCGGGCACCTTCGACGGCATCGCCGGCGACACGTCCAGCCAAATCGGCGCGGATGTGTTCTGGCGGCCTTCCAGCGACTTTCAGCTGACCGCCACCTTGAACCCAGACTTTGGCAACGTCGAAGTGGACGACGTCATCGTGAACCTCTCCGCCTTCGAGACGTTCTATCCCGAGAAGCGGTTGTTCTTCCAAGAGCGGCAGGAAGTGTTCGTTACCAGCCCGCGCGCTGGCGGCTGGCGCCGTGACGGGCCGTTGACGCTGTTGCACACACGCCGCATCGGCGGCCCGCCGGACGTTCCGGACCTGCCCCCGGACCTCACCGTGTCCGACATCGAGCTGGGCCGGCCGTCGGAGCTCTTGGCGGCGGTGAAGGCGACGGGCCAATCCGGGCGGTTGCGCTACGGGGCACTCGGCGCCTTCGAGGAAGAGAGCGCCCTGCACGGCATGATGCCGAATGGCGAGACCACCAAGTTCCATCAGGATGGGCGCGACTTTGGCGCCCTGCGCTTCCTCTATGAGCAGAGCAACGGCGGTTATCGGGCGCTGGGCTGGATGTCCACCGCGACTTGGCACGAATACGGCGCCGCCCACGTCCATGCGGTGGACGGCCATTTGTTCACGGCGGATGGACAGTGGAAGGCGGACGCCCAGATCATGTCTTCGCAAACGCCCGCCGCCGAGACCGGCTACGGTGGCTTCATAGACGTCGACTGGACGCCGCGCCACGGCCTGACGCACTCGTTCGCCCTCGACCATTTCGACGCGGCGCTCGACATCAACGACTTGGGCTACCTGCGCCGCAATGACCTCACCCTCTACACCTACAGGATGCGGTTGCAGCGGGCGGACCTTGATTGGGCGCGCGACAGCTTCACTGGCTTCAGCGCGCGCCGGGGCTACAACGGCGGCAACGAACTCGTGGATGCCAGTTTCAACATTTGGCAGGAGTTCCGCTTCCCCAATCTATCCGAAGTGGAGGTGCGGGGCGGCTTCCAACCCACCATGTTCGACGACCGCAATGGCTACGGCGCCGGCAGTTTTCGCCTCGACCGGCGCTGGGAGGCCGGCGTGGAGTACGAATCAGACAGCTCGCGACGCTTCGCATACGAACTGGGTTTGCGATGGCGCGAAGAGCCCGTGGGCGGCGATCAACTGGCTTACGTGGGTGAATTGACTTGGCGCCCCACGGACCGCGTCACCATGCAGGCGGCGATCGACTACGTGGTGCGCGATGGCTGGCTCCTGTATCAGGGCGACCGCTCGTTCACTGCCTTTGAGACCCAAGAGTGGCTGCCGAGCGTCAATGTCGATTACTTCATCAACGCCAAGCATCAATTCCGCATGGCGCTGCAGTGGGTGGGCATCGACGCCAGCGGCGCCGAGTTCTACGAACTGCCGCAGGGCCGCCGCGCACTGGCCACGGCGACCGAGAGCGAGGCGGGCGACTTCACCATTTCCGAACTCAACTTCCAGCTACGCTACCGTTGGGAATTGGCGCCGATGTCTGATCTCTTCGTCGTATATACCAAGAACGCGCAGCTGCCCAGCGCCGTTGGCGAGAGCTTCACTGATCTCTTCGCAGACGCCTTCAGCGATCCGTTGGCGGAGCACTTGGTGGTGAAGCTGCGCTATCGGTTCGGTTCCTGAACCCCGCCATGCTGCTGGCGCCGGGCAAGTGGACGGGCAAGGGCTCGTTCCGGCCGGTGGACGTGGCCAGCGGCACGAGCTTTGAGGTGGACTTCACCTTGAGCGAGGACGATGGCGCATTGATCGAGGCGGCGCTGACCGCACCCGGGCGCGACGCCGTGGCGCTCACCGTGTGGATCGTCGCCGATGACTGCGGCGCCTACACGCTCTCCGTGCGTGGCGCCGGCGCCGCCTACGACGGCACGGCGAAGCTGGACAGTGAACCGAACGCGGGTTTGCTGCGCGGCGCGGACGGCGCCAGCGCGGCCTTCGCGTTGTTTGCCTTGCGCGACGGAGCGTATGGGCTGCGCGGCTTCGCCCAAGACGAACACGGCATGATCACCTGGGAACTTGCGCTGCGTCCCATCGCGGCAGCGGCCATCGGTGGCAACGTCGTCGCGTTCCAACGGGGGCGACGCCGCTAGCCGGCGCGGTTCCCCCTGCGCCGGCATCCAGCGCCGGCATGTTCAATCGTTGACCACCAGCACCTTGCCGATCACCTTGCGTTCGGCGATGAGCTTCAATGCCTCCGGCGCCTTGCTCAACGGCACTCGGTGCGAAAAGTGGGGGCGGATGCGGCCGGCCGCCAACCAACCCATCAAGACCTCTTGGTTGCGCTGTGCCCAATCCGGCCGCCGGGCGCTCAAGGCGCCGAGGGTGAAGCCGATGGCTTCGGCGTCCTTGATGAGCAGGTGGTTGGTCTTGGCCAGGGCCGGTCGGCCGCCGGTGAAACCGACGATGAGGATGCGCCCGAACGGCGCCACGCAACGCATGGACTCATCGAAGACGTCGCCACCAACGGGGTCGTAGATGACGTCCGCGCCGCGCCCGCCAGTGAGCGCCTTGACGCGCTCGCGGAAGCCATCGGTGTAATCGATGAGGTGATCCGCGCCCTGTCGCGCGGCCACGTCGAGCTTCGCCTGGCTGCCGGCGGTGGCAATCACCGTGGCGCCCATCAGCTTCCCAACATCCACCGCGGCGAGCCCCACGCCGCCGCCGGCGCCATGCACGAGCAAGGTCTCACCCGCCTGCAGCCGCCCGCGCTGCATCCCGTAGAGCGCCGTGGCGTAGTTGTAGCGAAACGCGGCGGCGGCCTCCAAATCCACGTTGGGCGGCAGTTTCGTGACTTCCGCGGCCGGTTTCACCACCTGCTCCACGCAACCGCCACCGGTCAACACGGCGTCTCCGGCCGCCAACCCCTCGACGCCGCTGCCCACGGCGATGACGCGACCGGTCGCCTCGCTGCCGACGACGAAGGGCAGTTCCGGGCGCACTTGGTACTGCCCCGCGACCAAGAGTAGATCCGTGTAGGCGATGCCGCGCGCTTCGAGCGCCACGGTCACTTCGCCGGCACCGGGCGGTGGCGGCTCGGGCACCTCACGCAGCACCAGATCGTCCGGCCCGCCCAGCTTTTCACAGAAAACCGCCTTCATGCACACCTCTCGCCTTCGCACTGTACCGCCACCGCCAAACCAGCGGCGGGTTTGCCGCACTATAGACAATCTTCATACGGCGTGTCGCCATTCAGCCCAGCCCGTGCCCGTGTACAAGCGGTTCGGCACCGTGGAGCCCCGCCTCCAAGGCGCGCTCAAAGCTCACCAGACGGCGGATGAGCGCGTTGTAGCGCGAGTGGGCGTCTGGATGCGCTTCGGCAAGGGCTTCATAGAGGGCGAGCTCGGGTTGTGCCGGCCAAGTTGGCACGTCGGGCATGGCAAGGCCGGCGGCGCGCAGCCTTCGCGCGCCAATGGCCACCAGCAGCGCCTCCGGCGTCCACTCATCGCGCTTGCCTTGCGCCATGTCATCCAGCGCGTCCAACCCCGCCAGCACCAAATCCGCACCGGGCAGATTGACGAGCTCCACACGCTGCCTTCGCCGCGTCACTGCCATTCGCCCCCATCCATGGCATGTACTGTCAATCGCACTCGGCGCGCGAAGCTGGCGACGTCGATGGCCGGATAGCGCGAAACGTCCGGCTGGATGGCGTCGAACAGCTCGGCGAGTGCCGGGCCCTCGATCAAGCCGTGCCGATGCATGGCGCGAACGTCACCCCGATCCCGCTCATGGTCGCGTTCGATCTTCGCCAGCGCTTGGGCATGGAAGTCGTAGTGGAAAAACGCCACCGATCCATGCTGCGCCACGAACGGGCTGCGCTCCTGCCAATTCGGCAACGGCGGGATGAAATCGTCCGGCGCGGCCAGTTCAATGTTCATGTTGAGCGTTTCCTTGGCTTGGGCGATGGCCTGAAACACGCCCGGCGGCTCGGGCGCCAGCTTGAGGTCCACGTCCACGGTGGTCTCCCGCCACCCCACCAACACCGCCGAAGCGCCGCCCACCAAATAGACTCGGCCCGGCCCCTGCGCGGCTTCGCCCAGCCAACGCATGAGCAGACGCACCTTCTCGGCCGTGCTGACTTCGCGGCGCATCGGCCAACCTGCCGGTCTCTCAACTCCGAGCCGCCTATGTTCGTCGTCCGGCAAGCACGGTTCAACAACGCAGTGGCGGCATCCACCTAGGGTTTCCGAGCGTTGCTTGTTGTCGGGGCGTCGCCACACGCATGGCCAGCGCCCCCAAAACCCCTAGCGCGAACCCACGGGTGTTGCCTAATATGCCCACATCGCATCCGCGCCGTTCGAGCCGCCCCATGTTCGCCGAGCAAGATCTGCAATCGTTTTTCAAGGACCCCTACGGCACCTACGCGCTCGTCCGCCAAGCGCGGCTGGTGAAGCGCGATGGCGTCTGGTACGCCGCCCGTTATGAGGACGTCGACTTCATCCTGAAGGATCGCCACTTCGGCAAGCAGCCGCCGCCGGGCACGGAACACCGGATGCCGGCCAACCGGCCGAACGACGAGGGGGAACCGCACAACATGCTGAACGTCGATCCGCCCGATCACACGCGGCTGCGGGGGCTGGTCTCCAAGGCGTTCAACGCCAAGCGCGTGGCCGGCATGCGGCCCGCGGTGCAAGCGCTGGTGAACCGCCTGCTCGACGAGCTGGCGCCGCGCGGCGCAATGGATGTGGCGCGGGATTACGCGTACCCGATTCCGGCCACGGTCATCGCCGACATGCTGGGCATCCCGGACGCGGATCGGGAACATTTTGGCTTCCTCTCCAACGAGATCATCCGCTGGGGCACCGGCATGGACCCAGATTTCGACGCCGAAGCCCGCCGCCAAAAGGCAGCCGCGGCCCGCGAAGAGTTCGACGCCTACTTGAGGGAGTTGGCCAAACTCAAGCGCAACGCCCCCGGCGACGACTTGACCACAGACTTGGTGCGTGCCGAAGACGAGCAAGGCGCCCTCACCGACGAGGAACTCACGCAGAACGTGCGGCTCTTGTTCATGGCCGGCCACGAGACCACCGTGAACTTGATCGGCAACGCCTTGGTCGCCCTGCACCGCCATCCGACGCAACTCGAGCGCCTCAAGGCCGAGCCGGCCCTGTTCCCGAAGGCGGTGGAGGAGTTCCTGCGCTTCGATTCGTCCGTGCAGCAACTGCCCCGCGTGGTGCAGGAGCGCGTGGAAGTGGCCGGGCAATGGCTTGAGCCGGGCGAGATGGTGATTTCCCTGTTGGGCGCCGCGAATCGAGACCCAGATGTGTATGAAGATGCCGAATCGCTGAACATCGAACGCCCCTTCGTGCGCTCGAAGTCCTTTGGCGGCGGCATCCACTTCTGCCTCGGCGCCCAACTGGCCCGGCTGGAGACGGAGGTGGCGCTGGCCACGCTGCTGAGACGGCTGCCGAATCTCAAGTTGGTCGATCTGGAGAACATCGAGTATCCGTTCAACCCGTTCTTCCGCGGGCCGACGCAGTTGCTTGCTCGTTGGTGAGGGCGGCTACCGCACCACGCGCCGATGGGCCACGCTGCCGTCAGGTTGCACTTCGCATAGGAACAGGGGCGGCGGGCGGCCGAACGAGGCGGGCGTCTCCGGTAACCCGGGTGTTGATTTGCGGAATTGCGAAAGGCCGTCCAGCGTCAAGGTGCCGACGCCGCCGGTCGCTTCGTGGAAGTTGAAGGCGCGCTGGCCCCTCACCCGGGCCGCGGTTTCGCCTTGGTGGCTGAGCCAGTCCGCCTGTTCGCTCAATCGACGCAACTGCTCTTCCGTGGCCGGATGGGCGGCGTCCACCAACAGAATCACCGCGGCGCGGAAATCGTGTTGAGCTTCCGACCAATGTGGCATACGCGGCCCGACCTGATCGATGAAGTGTTCGATGGAGCGCTCTTCCACTCCGGCGGCTTGGAAGATCGGCTGGCCGTCTTGCGTCCTTTCTCCCTCGACAAACGCGCCGTTTGGCGCCATCCACAGGTCCGGCACGTCCTCGGCGCCGGCGAAGCCGCCAAGGTAGCGCTCGAGCGGGCTGAAACGGCGCGTGTTGTAGGAGATCCCATTGGTGGGGAACACGCCGGCCGCGTAGCGATCGTTGCCGAGGACACTGAGATCGCGGCGGTCGAAGCCGCCGAGAACGCCGTTGGCGCTGGTGAACCCCCAGTGTGATCCCACCCCGCCCTGCAAATCGATGAGGCGGTTGCCCCAAGCGTGCATCAGCTCGTGCAGCGCGGCGCCTTCGAACAAGCCAACGTTCATGGGGAAGAAAACAATGCCCCGCAACCTGCCGGGCGACTGGAATCTGTTGTCGTAGAGGCGTGGTTCGCCAATCCCCTCGGTGTCGTGATGGACGGCGGTGTAGGACCCGCCATACCCCACGATGCGGGCCCCCTCGCTCCTGGTGTCGAAGTTCCACAGCATGATGAGGAAATCGAAGGCGTCCTCGAACCATCGGTAGAACTCGCGCGAATAGATTTTGGTCGGGTGAAAATGGCGATCAGACACCGGCCGCTCGGCGTCGTAGTTCGCATGCATCACCAATACATTGTCGTTGTGCATCCGCACCAGACGTGACCCGGGAAACTCGTCGTCGTCGTCGAATGTTGGCGAATGGAGCACTTGGACGCCGCGTTCCGTCAAGGCGGCGACCTGCTCATCCACCGCTTGCGGCGGCAGGGCGTTGCCGCGCAGATCGACGATGTTGCCGGGTTGAAGGCTATCGTTGCCTACCAGCGGCGCCAAGTCTTTTACTGCGTTCGCGACCAAGTTCAAGCGCTCAACCGAGTGGTGGTTGGCAGACAGGGTGAACGCCACGTCCCCGAGTGGCGAGATGTCAACAATCCTGTTGTAGGACAGATCCAGCGCTTCCACGTTTGATCGCCCCGACAGAGGAGAAAGGTCGGCAATGCCATTGCCGCTCAGATTCAAATGGCCGCCGCTGAGCCCGCGCGCGAAGGGCGAGAGGTCTGAGATTTGGTTGCCGTGCAGTTCGAGCCTGCGGAGGTGCGGAAGGTTCTCAAGCGCCGACAAGTCCGAGACCCGAGTGTTGACGATCCAAAGTGACTCCAAGTTCCGCGCTCCAGCGAGCGGCGCCACATGTCTCATGTCATTGTTGCCCAAGGTGAGCGACACGATGCGCCGTAGCGGCCACAGCGGCGAGATGTCGCTCACCGGATTGTCGCGCAAGTTGAGGGACGTCACATTGACCGCGAACTCCAGGCCGGCGATGTCCGAGATGCCTGCCCCACCGAGGCGCAATCGGTCCAGATAGCTCATTTCGTGTGGCATGATGAATGTGCCAGCGGGCTTGTCCAACGCTTGTTCGATGCGCCGGCGCAAGCGGGCGTCTGCAATGCGCAACGGCCCCAAGCTGGGGCGGGTGGACAGATTGGTGAGACGCCGAACATCCCCGGCGCGGCTCGCCAGCAGGCCGGTGGCCAGCAATGGCTGTTCTGACGCGACGGCGAGCCGCCACTTGCCCGAGCCGTTCCCCAGTGCGCCGATCACGCCATTGCCAGACTCCAGCTGTTGCGCGGTCAGAGTCCGCGAGGCGCCGGCCGCCAGACGCACCCGCACCGCACTGCGGCCAGACTCGCCGCGGTCATCCACGCCCTCGATGACCACATCGGCGGCACGCTCACCGATGTTGGTCACGACCAGGCTGCTCACCTGCGACGTGTTGCTCGCCGGGTTGAACGTTGGCACCACATGGCGGTTCCCAGCCTGCCGGGCGCCATCGTGCATGGCCGTCAGGAAACCATCGCTGCCACGTATGTACGCGAGCGCTTCGATGTCCGACGCCGAGCGCAGCTCCAAGCGCCAGTGGCCGGCGCCGTTGCCGACCCCCAATATGCCTTTGTCCGCGTTGCCGTGTTCTAGATCGCGGGAGTTGAAATGCAGGACGTTTCGATTCGCATCCCCGAACCCGCCGGCGTCGGCGCCGATGGACACCGTTTGCGTTCGGTAACGCCTGCCCGTGCTGTCAACAGCCGTCATTTCCACCGTGCCCGGGTTCCAAGACCGGTTGATTAGCCGCACGAACCCTTGGTTGTCGCCACCGTCCGCGGGGAAGTAAGACACGATGTGTCGGCCGTGCCGCGGCCACGCCCGCGTGGATAGATTCGTCAAATGGCCTTGGGGGCTGCTCAGCACACTCATCGCCGCCAACGGTTGATCGGCGGACACCAACAGCCGCCACTTTCCAATGCCATCGTCAAAGGCGCCGGAGAGCGAATCGCCGCCAGTTTCCAACTGCGCCGACGTCAATTCACGAGCGGCGCGTGGTGGTAGCGAGAGCCGCACCATGCGGCGGCTCGAACGAGACGAGTCATCCTCGCCGTGGACCGAGACATCGACGACCACATCACCGGTGTTCACCAACCGCAGCAAGCTAACCTGCCTAGTGTTGCTGCCGGGATTGAAGAAGGGCAACTCGTAGGCAAACGCCGCTTCGCCGGGAACCCCTGCCGTGCCGCGCGAGAGGGGATGGGCGACATCATGCATCGAGGTGAGGAAGCCGTCGCTCGTGCGCACATAGGCAAGCGCCTCGACATCCAGCGTGGAACGCAGTTCCAGCCACCATGTGCCACTGCCCGGGCCAACGCCGCCAGACAGCCCCTTCAGAGCGTTGCCGGACTCGATGTCGTCAGAGTTGAAAGCCGCGGTTTGGCCACCTTCGATGGACAACGTGGCCGGGCCGAAGCGCCGCCCAGAGGCGTTGAAGGCGGCGATGCTCACCGTGCCGGCAACGTCTGAATGGTTGACCACCCGAACAAACCCTTGGCGTTCAACCATCGTGCCGGAAGACGAGCCAGCAGACTCCGGTGAGGCTGCCGGAAAGAGCGGCACCACATGAACGCCTTCCTGTGCCTGCGCCGCGGTCGTCATTGCCGCGAGCGCAGCCAAGACGAACACAAAAGAGAACGCGGCGCTGGCGAAGCGGCCGCGGCCACAAGGTGCGTTCCGTCGAGTGACGTTGGTTCCATCCATCATTCGCGTTTCCTTACACGGTTCGGCGATCCCGGCCGAAGACCTGCATATGGGCGCCGAAAGCCATCAGCTTACCGCTGTTGCACCGACGTAGCACGTGTTGCACCGACGTAGCACGGCACCATCCAGTGGATTCCGCTCAGTCCAGCGTCTCCAACAGTTCCAAGAGGTCGCACACGCGGTTGGAATAACCCCACTCGTTGTCGTACCACGCAAGCGCCTTGAGGAAACGGCCGTTCAACTGCGTGAAGGACGCATCGAAGATGGAGGAGTGGGGATTGCCGATGACATCCGAGGAAACCACCGGCTCGTCGGTGACTTCCAGCACCTTGCCCAAGCGCTCCGAGGCCGCCGCGGCGCGCATCGCGTCGTGTACCGCCTCCACACTGGTGGACTCGTCGAGTTCCACGAACAGATCCACCACGGAACCATCCAGCACCGGCACCCGGGATGCGATGCCGTCCAAGCGTCCGCGCAGCGCCGGCAGCACGTCGCCCACCGCCTTGGCGGCGCCCGTGGAGGTGGGGATGATGTTCTCCGCCGCGGCGCGGCTGCGCCGCCAATCGGCGTGGGGCACGTCGGCGAGGCTTTGGTCGTTGGTGTATGCGTGGACGGTGTTAATCACCCCTTCGCGGATGCCGTATCGGTCGGCGAGCACCTTCGCCACCGGCGCGAGGCAATTCGTGGTGCAGCTCGCGTTGGAAATCAGGCGATGCGCGAGGCGCAGGCCGTCCTCGTTGACCCCCATCACCACCGTGTGATCGATGGCGTCCTTGGCCGGCACGGTCAACACCACCCGCTTGGCGCCGGCGGCGAGGTGCGTCGCCAGTTGGTCGCGGGCGCGGAACACGCCGGTGGATTCCACCACCGCATCGACTTCGAGTTCGCCCCACGGCAGTTGCGCCGGGTCCCGCTCATCGTACAGGCGCGCCCGGCAGCCCGTCGTCACCAGTTCGCGGTCGGCGATGGTCACGGGTTCCTCAAACCGCCCCATCACGGTGTCGTAGGTGAGCAGATAACCGAGCGTGTCGTGGTCGAACAGATCATTGACGGCGACAACATCGAGCGCTTCACGGGCTTGCGCGATGCGGAACACGGCGCGGCCGATGCGCCCGAACCCGTTGATGGCGATGCGCATGGTCATGCCTCCCCGGCCGCCGACCGCCGCGCTCGCCCCGAATCGGCATCAACGCGCGCATAGCAGGCCGCGACGTCCAGGATGCGGCGGGCATGGCCCAGCGTTTCGTGCCAAGCCAGCAACTTCACCATGCGCTCTCCCGCCCGCAGCGTACCCTGCAAATCGACCAGCAGGGATTGGGGGCAGTTCTTCACGTCCGAAGAAACGATGGGATCCCGCGTCACGCCCAACAACGTCGGCGTCGCTTGGGCGGCGGCCGCGAACCAATCGTTCACCGTCGCGGCTTGCACGCCGGCGTCGGCGAACGCCACGGTCAAGTCCAGCAGCGATCCGGCCGGCACCGGCACGTTCATTGCAAAGCCACTGACTTTGCCCGCCGCGGCGGGGAGCAGCCGCTCCACCCAGCGCACAGCCGGCGTGTCGTTGGGAATGATGTTCTCGGCGCCGGAACGGCTGCGGCGGTAATCCGCGCCCACATGGTCTTGCAGGCTTTGGTCGCTGGTGTAGGCATGCACCGACGTCAACGTGGCATGCGCGATCGGCGCCGCTTCGGTGATGACCTTCAGCGCCAACCCGGCCGCGGTGGTGGATGCGGAACCCGCCGAGACGATGCGATCCGCCGCGCTCACGCTGCCTTGGTTGACGCCGTAGAGCACCACCCGATCCAAGGCATCCGCGCCAGACGCCTGCGCCGGCAAGGAGGAGACGATGACGCGGCGCACCCCGTTGGCCAAGTGGGGCGCAAGGTCGCGATGGCTGCGGAAGCGGCCCGTGGCATCGATGACCAGCTCGACGTCCAGCACATCCCAAGGCACCTCCGCGGGCCGTCCCGCGCGCAGGAATCGCGCTCGCCGGACGCCGTCGCCCACCCGCGCCACCAAGTGGTTGCCCTCCAACGTCACCGCACCGGCGGGCAGGCGAGGCGTGGTGGAGCGGGTCAACAAATGGTGGAGGATGGTCGGCTCGCCAATGTCGGACACCGCCACCACCTCGCAACGCGGATCTTCAAGCGCGGAGATGTACGTCTGCCGGCCCACTTGGCCAAAACCCATCAAGCCGATTCGCACCGGGCGAGGCATCACCAATCGATCACCGGGGCGAGGTGGCACTTGCCACGGTCAGTCGCGTTCTCCAATTCGATGCGGGTGATGATTTCGCCCATCGGGTGGTCCGCTGGCGTTGGCTAAGTCGCAGCGTAACACGGCACTGCGGACCCCCAAGCACACGATTGCGACCACCGCCCTTGATGGCATGTGCGCCCAATGGCGGGCCGCGCCACAGCCGTCCATGACCCCCAAGTCTGCGATACTGGCCAGTTTTGGCCCGGATTCCGCCGATGCTCTCCCTTGGCGCCTTGCGCCAACGCGCCAACGCCGTCATCCGCCCGGGCGGGCGGGTGTTCCATGGCTGGTGGATCGTGGCCTCATCCAGCGGCATACAGATGCTCGCGGGGATGCTGTGGATGCAGTCCTACAGCGCGTATGTGGTGTTGTTGCAGGAGGAGTTCGACTGGAGCAAGGCCGTGATCGCCGGCGCGTTCGCGCTCACCCGCGTGGAAAGCGGCATCTTGGGGCCGTTGCAGGGGTGGCTGGTGGATCGGTTCGGGCCGCGGCCCATCCTGCGCGTAGGCACCGTCATCTTCGGCGTCGGCTTCATCCTGTTCAGCTACGTCGAGTCCATCCTCGCCTTCTACATCACCTTCGCGCTGGTCGCCGTCGGCTCCAGCTTGGGCGGCTTCCACACTTTGATGATCGCCATCGTCCACTGGTTCCAACGGCGGCGGGCGAAGGCGGTGGCGCTGGCGCAGGTGGGCTACTCGGTGGGCGGCCTGTTGGTGCCGCTGGTCGTGTTCTCCCTGCAGGCGTTTGGCTGGCGGGCGACGGCGTTTGCCTCCGGCGTCATCGTGATGGTGCTCGGCCTGCCCTTGGTGCAGGTGATCCGCCACCGGCCGGGGCCAGGGGAGTTTCCGGACGGCGTGGCGCCGGCGCCGGATCCAGACGCCCGCTCGCCGCTGCCACCACGCCGCGCCGACCACACCGCCGGCGAAGCCCTGCGGACACCGGCGTTCTGGTTGATTTCCTTTGGCCACGCGGCATCGCTCTTGGTGGTGTCTGCGGTGATGGTTCACTTGGCGCCGCACCTCACGGAGGGCCTGGGCTATTCGCTCACGGTGAGCGGCGCCGTGATCGCGCTGATGACGGCCAGCCAGCTCGGCGGACAACTCATCGGCGGCGTACTGGGCGACCGCTTCGAGAAGCGGGTGATCTGCGTGGTGTGCATGCTCGCGCACACCATCGGCCTGCTCTCGTTGGCGTTCGCGGAGAACCTCTTCATGGTGCTCGCCTTCGCCGTGGTTCATGGCTTGGGTTGGGGGGTGCGCGGCCCGCAGATGGTGGCGCTGCGGGCAGACTACTTCGGCGCCGCCGCGTTCGGCACCATCATGGGCTTCTCGTCGCTCATCGTGATGCTCGGCATGTCCGCCGGCCCCATCGTCGCCGGCCTGATGGCCGATGCGTCCGGCAGCTACGAGAGCGGCTTCACCACGCTCGCCTTTGGCGCCCTCGCCGGATCGTTGTGTTTCTTGGCAGCGACACCCCCCGCAAGGCCCGACCGTAGGCCGCGGCGGGGTTCCAATGCGGATGTCGAAGCATGAAATTCTTGCAATGATCGATGGCTTCCTCCTTGCGGCGAAGTGGCATGAGCGGGCGGTAGGGCAGATTCAACTTGAGGAGCTTTCCCTAGGCGTTCGAGGGTCGTGCGGGCTCGGCGGTTACCCGCTTGTCTCGTTGCAGGAGGCCCGCGACACCGCGCTAGACAATCGACGCGCCTTGCGACGCGGCGAGAACCCCTTTGCGACGCGGAACCCCTTGGCCGCGGCAGTCTCGAACGGCGCGGCGTCGAACGCGCCCACCTTCCGCGAAGCCTTTGCCGCCTACTTCGAGATTCACTCGCAATCGTGGCGGCCCAAGACCGCGGCGGACTGGCAGGCGAGCTTGGAAACCTACGCCATGCCGACGATCGGCGGCAAGCGCGTCGACGCGATCACGACGGCCGACGTGCTTGCCATCTTGAAGCCGATATGGAACGTCAAGACTGACGCCGCGCCGCGGATCAAGCGGCGCATCGCCGCGGTCATGGCGTGGGCGGTGGCGCACGGCCACCGAACGGATAACCCGGTGGCCTCCGTCGACGCCGTCTTGCCCAAGCAGGCGCGGAACCACGAGCACCGCAAGGCGCTTCCCTACGCCGAGGTGCCGCAAGCCATCGCCACCGTGCGGAACGCGCACCGCGGTTCCACTTCGGCGAAGCTCGCCCTTGAGTTCCTGATCCTCACCGCGGCGCGTTCGGGCGAAGTGCGCGGCGCAACTTGGAGTGAGATTGACTGGAAAGCCGGAACATGGACGATCCCGGCCGAACGAATGAAGGCGAACGCGGAACACGTCGTGCCGTTGCCGGATGATGCGTTCGAGATTCTGAACGCCGCTATGGAGGCCCACGGCGACGAAGGGCTCATCTTCCCGGCGCGGCAAGGCAAGGTGTTGCAGGACAAAATGCTGATCAACCTCCTGCACGAGAACGGCATGGACGCCACGGTTCACGGCTTTCGTTCCTCGTTTCGAGACTGGGCCGCCGAGCATGGCGTTGAACGCGACATTGCGGAAGCCGCGCTCGCCCACACCGTGCGGAACGCGGTTGAGGCCGCGTATCTGCGAACCGACTACTTGGAGAAGCGCCGCGGGGTCATGGCGAAGTGGGCGCGGCACTGCGAACCGACGAAAGCGCACGTCGCCATCGCCGAGAAGCGCCGCCGGGAACGCGAAGCCGCGTAGCCGCCTGCCATCGTGGAACGGAGAAGGGGCGCTTTGCGCCCCTTTTCTATGCCCCACAGCTCCGTAGAGGCTTCCTGGGCCGCGTTACCGCCTGCCCCTTGGGGTTGTGGCACTGCCGCCGCCCGAAAACGCGCCTGTGGGCCTCTGGGCGCGACGGGGCGCTTGACAGCGTGGATTGTGGGCCGTAGTTTCGGCGGTTTCCGCAAGACCGCTACGCCAAACCAGCATGATTGCCCGGCATATCTTAGTCGTCGTCGGCGTCTTCGTGGCGTTTGCGCTTCGATACCCTTTCATACTTTCCATTGAATCATACGACTACTCGCATATCGTTTCTGGGTGGTATGCGTTCATTGTGAAGTACGGTTACTTCGCCGCACTGCAATCTGACTTCGGCACTTACAACATGCCGTATCTGTACTTGCTGACGGTGATAGCAGCCCTTCTGCCGGGCTTACACCAGCTCTTCGCCATCAAAGGGCTTTCCATGCTCTTTGATCTCGCCTTGGCCTACTTTGTGTTTAAGTGTGTTGAGCATAAGCACCGCGACTCCAAAGAGAGCGCCGTTCCCATCCTTGCCGGTCTTGCGACATTGTTTGCTCCCACCGTTGTACTCAACAGCTCGGCTTGGGGCCAAGCGGACGCCATCTACACCACCTTTCTAGTCGCCTGCCTTTACTTCCTGCTCGCCGGTCGCCAAGCAATGGCGTTGATTGCTTTCGGTTTGGCGTTTTCCTTCAAGCTGCAAGCCGTCTTTCTTGCACCGCTGTTTCTGTTTCTAATCGCAAGGGGTAGCTTACGTTGGCGGCACCTTGTTTGGGTTCCGCTCGTCTATCTTGCGATGCTTGTGCCGGCCGCGCTCGCCGGCAGACCGTGGAGCAATATGCTGTCAATCTACCTTCGGCAAGCCGATGTTCACCCGCTTTTGTCGATGAATTTCTCAAACCTATATGTATGGATACCGAACACCTACTATGACTTGTGGCCCTTGGGCTTAGGTCTTGCCGCTTGCGTGGTCATGTTGCTTGTCGCCATCGTGTACAAAAGCTCCGTGAAAATCACCGCCGAGCTGACGATTTTGCTAGCCACCTATTCGGTGATCGTGGTGCCTTACATATTGCCGAAGATGCATGATCGCTTTTACTTCCCTGCCGACGTGATCGCCATCATCTTGGCGTTTTACTTGCCACGCTATTGGTATGTGCCGGTGGTCGTCGGCACAGTGTCGAGTTTTCTATACCTACGCCATCTAAACCCAAAACTGGAGGTGCTGATCGGGTACGACATTCCCAATGTTCCACTTGAATTGTTGGCGTTTGTTCCGGCAGTGCTGATAGCTGTGCTTTCTTGGCAGCTATATAAAACGCTCAATCCTAAAATAGCAGGCCCTTGCCCCTTCCCAACACACACAACGGAGACTGAACAATGAAAAGCACCATCATCATCGCCGCGCTCGCGGCGTTCGCGTGGTCGGCAGGCGCACAGACAACCACCATGCAAGTGCCGCAAGGCAGTGGCAACTACCCCACAATCGGGCAGATTGAGTGCCTAGAGGAGGAAGGCAACGTCGCGCGAAGGCGGGCGGCTACGCCGCCGTAGGTCAGGGAGCGGCGGCTACCGTGGCCTCGCCCGATTCTTCGGGGGGGGGGGGGGGGGCTCACAAACACACGGGCGCTACGCATGGCGTCACACGGTCGCCAAGTCGCGCCGCTCGGGCTCGGCGAAGAAACGGATGCGGGGGAAGCCGAGGGCGTCATCGAAACCCCGCGCCATCACGCGGCCTCCACTTCCACTTGGGCGACATCGCAATGCGGCTTGGGCACCGGCAGGCCTTCGGCCACCAGCCCTTCGATGTGGAACGCGATAGCTTCCTTGAGCAAGCGCAGCGCCTCCGCGCGATTTTCGCCGACGGCGATGCAGCCGGGGAGGTCCGGAACGAACGCCCCGTAGCTGGATTCGCCCTTCTCCAGAATCACGGTGTACTTCATGCACGCCTCTCCGTCGCACATGGCATCACACCGTCGCCGGGTCGCGCTCGCCAAGGTCGGACTTGGCGATCATGTGGACATACGGCCAGCCGGGGGAATCTTCCTCGTTCCACCATACCTTCTCTACAACCTCCGACTGTACACGCAAGAAGCCGGCGCCATTCAGTTGCTCGAACTCGCCATCGTAGATGATCTTCACCTCCAGCATGGGATCATCGTAGTGGTCGAAGCCGGGCTTGACGTTGACGCACACGATGTCGACGTCGCCGAAGTGGGCCCTGAACGCCGTCTCGGCGATCTCGCGCACCTGCTGTTCGTCCATCGTGGGCCTCCTACGACGGCCGTTGCCTGAAGAGCGCAAGGGCGGCGAAGCCGCGCCGCGCCTCGATGTCCACCTGCTCGAACTGGCCGATGGCAAGTTCCGCAGCAGCAATGTACACCAGAACATCAGACTCTTGATAATCGTCCGTGTCCAGCGCGTAGTCCGCGCGCTGCCGCGCTTTCTGCATGGCGACGAACGTCTCCGCAAAGTCGCGGACTTCCTGCGGGAACTCCCGCACCGTCGGCTCCTGACACGCTCTTCTGGCCCGGCCGTGCTCCAACGCGCGGTACGCCCGATGCCATGCCGGGCCGCGCGTCGGGCCGATGAACAGGTCAGCCGCAGTTGCCGCGAGGCAATGGAACACGGCGTAGTAGGCGGTGCTGACGGCGCGGCGCAGCCTTGCCTGCGTCGGGTGGCCGAGGCCGGATTCGCTCAAGACGCGGGCGGCTTCTATCAACTCCAGCGGCTTCATCGCATTTATCCATCGACTACCGGATTACCATGCTGCCGCGCATCGACGGGGGCATCCAAGGCGAGCACATAATGCGTCAGCCCGCGGGCAGGGCGCAACGCCTCTGACGCCGTGGCGGGGAGTGGAACCCAACAACCGACTCGGCCGGTTGACTTGCCCCGACGCTTGGCGAATAGTGGGCGCTCCCTCACGAGCGTGGAAGACGCCATGACGTCCCAGCAAGCCTCCGCGAAAGCCCCTGCCACCAACCGCCGCGCCTTCATGCGCTACGCCGCCATGATCGGCGTCGGCAGCCAAGCGCTGTGGCACACGCGCAGCCTGCATGCGGCCATCGCCGAAGCCCAAGACGCGGCGCCGGGCGCCGAGCCGTGGCCGGCGATGACGTACAAGCGGCTCGGGCGCACCGGCCACAACGCGAGCCGTCTGGTGTTCGGCTGCGGCGCGGCATTGTCGCGCAAGCCCAATGACCGGCTGCTGGAGCTCGCGCTGGAACGCGGCGTCAACGTCTTCGACGTGGGCTTTCGGGGCTACTACGCCGACGCTGAGCGCAACATGGCCGGCTTCTTGAAGCGCCACCGGGACAAGGTGTACCTCATCTCGAAGGCGCTCACCTACGTGGACATCGGGCCGGATGCCGAAGTGACGGCGGATGCCGCCCGCCAAGCCGCCCGCACCTGGACGGAGAAGCTCGATGGCAGCCTGGCCGAACTCGGCGTGGAACACATCGACGCCTACTACCAAATGGGCGCCAACAACCCCAGCGTGGTGGCGGCTGAGGAGCTGTACCGCGCCTTCCAAGACGCGAAGGCCGCCGGCAAGGTGTCCCACTACGGCGTGAGCACGCACGAGAACGCCGCCAAGGTGCTGGATGCGGCGGTGGATTCCGGTTGGTACGACCTCGCCATGATCGCCATCACACCGGCCGGCTGGTACGACTGGGAAGCGAAGGACATCCTCACCGGCACCCCCAACATGGTGGCCTTGAAGCCGCAGTTGGAACGTGCCCGGGAAGCCGGCGTCGGCTTGGTGGGCATGAAGGTCGGGCGCTTGCTGGCCGGCAGCGGCTGGCTGGGGCGGGGAGACCCGAAGGCGTTCGACCAACACTACGGCCGCGCCCTGCTGAACGCCCCGCTCACGGCCTTCCAGCGCAGCTACGCCTACGTTCTGGAACACGGCGTGGACGTCGTGAACGCGGACATCCAGAGCTACGGCATCCTGAAGGACAACTACGCCGCCGCCGCCACCGCACACGAATACGCCGTGGCTTGAGCCCGAGCCAAAAGGAGACCACTCATGCGCCTAGCCCTTCTTCCAGTTCTTTGCCTCGGCATCGCCGCCTGTGCGCCGGAAGGCGGCGAAGAAGCCCCTGAGCCATCGGCTTCAGCGCCTTCGGAAGAGGCCGTGGCCGCTCCCGCCCCGCTCGGCGAAACCGTCGCCACGGCCACCGGCGTGTTGCGCGGCAGCCGCACCGAGGATGGCGCCGTGCTCTCCTTCAAGGGCATCCCCTACGCTGCGCCGCCGGTGGGCGACCTGCGCTGGAAGCCGCCGGTGGCGGCGGCCGCTTGGGAAGGCGAGCGGGACGCCACGCAGCAGTCGCCGGCATGCCCGCACCCGCCGCCCATCGAGGGCTTCTACAGCGGCGAGCCAGTGCCGGAGAACGAAGACTGCCTCTATCTCAACGTGTGGACTGGCGCGAGCCAGGCCGACGAACGGCGCCCAGTGATGGTGTGGATCCACGGCGGCGGCTTCATCGTGGGCACGGCGCGCACACCCCTCTACGATGGTGAGCAACTGGCGCGGGACGGCGTGGTGCTGGTGTCCATCAACTACCGCTTGGGTTTGCTCGGCTTCTTCGCCCACCCGGCGCTCAGCGCGGAATCCCCCCACGGCGCGTCCGGAAACCAAGGGCTGCACGATCAGGTCGCGGCGCTGCAATGGGTGCAGGACAACATCGCGGCATTCGGCGGCGACCCGGACAACGTGACCATCTTCGGCGAATCCGCCGGTTCCATCAGCGTCTGCTACCTCACCGCAACGCCGCTGGCGGCGGGGCTGTTCCACAAGGCCATCGCCCAATCTGGCGGCTGCTTCGACCGCCACGCCACCTTGGCCGAAGCGGGCGCTGAAGTGCCGGGGGCGCCGCCGGGCATGCTCACCGGCGGCGGGCACGACGTTGGCTTGGGTTTGGCCAAAGCCTTGGGCGTGGAAGGCGAGGGCGCGGAAGCCTTGGCGGCGCTGCGGGCGCGGGATGGCAAGGAACTCATCAATGCGCTCGCCGAATCCGGCGTTTCGGCGCCGTGGCGCTCCATCTTCGTCGATGGCCACATGTTCCCGGATCAGATGCGGGCGCTGTTTGAATCCAAGCGTTCCAACCAAGTGGATGCCATCGTCGGCTCCACGGCGGACGAAGGCACCACCCTCTACATGGAGATGCCCGAAACGGACTACGAGGCGTGGAGCGAAGAAGTGCGGGGCACCGTCGGCGAAGAACAGGCCGAGACCTTCCTCGCGGCCTATGGGGACATCGCCAAAGAGTCCACCAAAACCGCCCGCCAGCAGCTATTGGCGGACCGCGTGTTCTCTTGGGAGATGCGCACCTGGGCGCGGATCGCGGACGCCGCCGGCACGCGGGCTTGGCTCTATCTCTTCAACCATGCGCCGCCGGTGCTGGAATACGGGCGCTCCCTCGGCGCCTTCCATGCCGCGGAGATCGCCTACGCTTTCGGCAACGCGGGCGGCATCCGCATGGATCTCGAGGCTTGGGACGCCAGCGACGACGAAGTGACCCGCCTGGTGAAAGGCTACTGGGTCAACTTCGCGAAGACTGGCGACCCGAATGGGGAGGGGCTGCCCGATTGGCCCAAGTATGAAACAGCGCAAGACGCGGCCCTTGAGATCAGTGCCGCGCCCAGTGTGCAGTCGGGGCTCCTGAAGGCGCGCCTCGACGCTTACGACGCATTGCTCGGCAGCTAGGGGCCCGCGAGCACAGCAGATGGCTCGGCGACGGAAAACCACCGCCCCGCAACGCGCCGAGACCGTCGGCCAATTGAAGGCGGCCGGTTACGACGTGTTGCCGGTGCGGGAGGAGCTGCGCAAGAACCTGATCGCCAAGCTCACCGCCGGCGAGGCGCTGTTCCCCGGCATCGTCGGCTACGACGAAACCGTCATCCCGCAAGTGCAGAACGCGCTTCTGGGCGGCCAAGACCTCATCCTGCTCGGCGAGCGCGGCCAAGCTAAGTCCCGCATTCTGCGCAGCTTGACGGCGTTCTTGGACGAAGCCATTCCGGTGCTCGCCGGCGTGGACGTGCCGGAGAACCCCTTCCAACCCGTGAGCGCCCAAGGCAAGGCCCTCATCGCCGAGCACGGCGACGACGCGCCCATCCGCTGGATGGGCCGGGACGAGCGCTATGGCGAAAAACTCGCCACGCCAGACATCACCATCGCGGATCTCATCGGCGAAGTGGACCCCATCAAGGTGGCCGAGGGACGCTATCTCTCGGACGACCTCACCCTGCACTTCGGCTTGGTGCCCCGCGCCAACCGCGGCATCTTCGCCATCAACGAGCTGCCGGACCTCACCGAGCGCATCCAAGTGGGGCTGCTGAACGTGCTGGAGGAGCGCGACGTGCAGATTCGCGGGCACAAGGTGCGCCTGCCACTGGACGTGTTCCTCGTGGCCACCGCCAACCCGGAGGACTACACCAACCGCGGCCGCATCATCACGCCGTTGAAGGATCGCTACGGCGCCCAAATCCGCACCCATTACCCCACCTCCATCGAGCAGGAAATCACCATCATGGAGCAGGAAGCGGCCCGGCTGGACTTGGCCGGCCGCCGCGTGGAGACGCCGGACTACATGCGCGAAATCCTGGCCGAAGCCACCCATGGCGCGCGCCGTTCGCCAGACATCAACCAGCGCTCCGGCGTGTCTGTGCGGGCGTCCGTCGCCACCTATGAGGCGTTGAACGCGAACGCCCTGCGCCGCGCCCTGCGGCTCGGTGAGGAGGAAGCGGCGTCGCGCATCTCGGACCTCCCCTTCATCGCGCCGTCGCTGCAAGGGAAGCTGGAGTTCGAGGCGATGGAGGAAGGCCAAGAGGACAGCATCGCGGAACGCATCGTGAACGCGGCGGTGAAGGCCGTCTTCGACCAACGCTTCGATGTGAATGATCTGGAGGCGGTAGCGATGGCCTTCGACGATGGCTTGGTGGTGGAAACCGGCGAGGCTGCGCCGGCGAGCCAATACACGCGCATCCTCGATCAAGTGACGGGCCTTCGGGAAGCCGTGGCGACCCTCGCCGGCGAGGCCGGGCCGGCGCACACCGCGGCCGCCATCGAGTTCATCCTGGAAGGGCTGCACCTGCACAAGCTGCTGAACAAGCGGAACGTCGGCGGCGGCGCGTCCTACACGGCCTAGACCATGCGCTTCCTGCCGTCCGGTGCCCGCTATTCACAATGGGATGGCACGGCCGCCGGGGCCCTGGACGCCGACCAAGTGCTCGGCGCCATCGCCGATGACCTCATGGAATACGGCGACTTGAGTTGGGCGCTGCGCAACCTCCTCGCGCGCGGCATGGCCGGCGCTGGCGGCCAAGGGCAAGGGCTGCGCGAGTTGCTGAAGCGCCTGCGTGAGCAGAAGCGCGAACGCTTGGAACGCTTCGATCTCTCCGGCGTGATGGCGGACATCGAGGAAAAGCTGAAGGACATCCTGGCCCGCGAGCGCAAGACAGTGGACGAGTGGCTCGCCCGCGACGACGCCGAGTTCTCCGATGAAGTGTTGCGCAAGATCGCCGAACGCAACCAAGCCGAGCTGGACGCCCTGCCGGCGGATGCCGCCGGCCGCATCAAGGCTTTGGAGAAATACGAGTTCCTCAACCCCGATGCGCAGCGGGACTTCATCGAACTCCTCAACCGGCTGCGCAAGGCCATGACGCAGACGTTCTTCAAGAACGTCGAGGACATGGTGCGCAACCTCTCGGACGGCGACATCGCCCGCATGAAGGAGATGCTGAACGCCCTGCACGACATGTTGGTGCGCAAGATCGCCGGCGAAGACCCGGATTTCGACGGCTTCATGCGCGAATTCGGCGCCATGTTCGGCGACAACCCGCCCGAGAGCCTGGACGCGCTGTTGGAGGAGATGCGCCGCCAGATGGCGGCGGCGCAATCCCTGCTGGGATCGCTGTCGCCCGATCAACGCGCCGAGCTGCAGTCCCTGCTGGCCGACCGCTTGGGCGACCCGGAACTCGAAGCCGCCATGCGCAAGCTCGCCAAGGCGATGGACTTCCTGGAGCCCCGTGGCGCCCGCTACCGCTTCGGCGGCGACGAGGAGTTGGACCTTGAAGCGGCCATGCGGCTGATGCAGGAGATGCACCGCTTGGATGAGACCATCGAGCAGGTGCGCGGCGCCGAGCGCTCCGGAGACCTGGACGACATCGACCGCGAAGCCATCCAAGCTCTGTTGGGCGACGACGCGGCGGAAGATCTTGACAACTTGAAGCGGCTCCTCGAAGCGCTCAAGGAGGCGGGTTATCTGCGCGAAGCCGGCGACAAATGGGAACTGACGCCGCGCGGCTCGCGGATGATCGGCCAACGCGCCTTGGGCGAAATCTACGCGCGGCTCAAGCGGCAGAGCCTAGGCAACCATCCGCTGCCGGAAGCGGGCCGCTTCGGCGAGCGGATGGATGAGACCAAGCCCTACGAACACGGCGACGCCTTCCACCTCAACATGCCACGCACCATCCGGAACGCGATGGATCGCGGCGGCCCGGCCCTGCCCATCCAGCTGCGGGCGGACGACTTCGAGGTGGATCGTTCGGAGCGCCTCACCTCCACGGCGACGGCCATGCTGGTGGACCAGTCTTGGTCCATGGCGTTGCGCGGCTCGTTCCAAGCGGCCAAGAAGGTGGCCCTCGCGCTGCACCACCTCATCACCTCGCAATATCCCCGCGACAGCTTCCACATCATCGGCTTCGCCGCCTATGCCAACGCCTTGCAGCCGCGCGACCTGCCGTTCCTGCAATGGGACGAATACGTGCTGGGCACGAACATGCAGCACGCGCTGCTGCTGGCCGAGCAATTGCTGAGCCGCGACGGCGCCGGCACGAAGCAGATCATCATGATCTCCGATGGCGAGCCGACGGCGCATCTGCTGCCCAACGGCCGCCACCAGTTCGCCTATCCGCCCACGCCGGAGACGTGGCGCGCGACATTCCGCGCCGTGCGGCGCTGCACCAAGAAAGGCATCGCCATCAACACGTTCATGCTGGACGCGAACTACTACTTGAAGCAGTTCATGGATCAGATGGCGCGCATCAATGGCGGGCGGGTGTTTTATTCCACCCCGGAGCGCCTCGGCGAATATGTGTTGGTGGATTACGTGGACAACAAGCGCAAGAAGCTCGGCGGCCGCTGACGCCGGGTGGCTGGCCCATGGCGTTGTGCCCGGCCGCCACTCACCGCACTTCAATGCCGCGCCGGGTCAATACGAGCGTGGCAGTTCCAGCACATGCTCCGTCACGAAGTTCAACACCATCTCCTGTGAGATGGGGGCGATGCGCATGAGCCGCGCCTCGCGCCAATAGCGCTCGACGTGGAACTCGCGGGCATAGCCGAAGCCGCCGTGGGTCTGCATCGCTTGATCGGCGGCCTGGAAGGACGCATCCGCCGCCAGCCACTTGGCCATGTTCGCCTCGGCGCCGCAGGGCAAGCCTTGGTCGATGAGCCAAGACGCCTTGCGGATCATCAACTCGGCGGCGTCGAGCCGCATGCGCGCCTCGCCAAGCGGGAACGACACCCCTTGGTTCATGCCGATGGGGCGCCCGAACACCACCCGTTCGCGGGCGTAATCCGTGGCGCGGCGCAATGCGGCGCGGCCGATGCCGAGCGCTTCCGCGGCAATCAGGATGCGTTCCGCGTTCAGGCCATCGAGCAGGTAGTGGAAGCCCCTGCCCTCTTCGCCCACCCGATCCGTCACGTGAACCGGCAGATCGTCATAAACCACTTCGCAGGACGCCACGGCGTTGCGGCCCACCTTGTCGATGGGCGAGATCGTCACCTCGGGGCGCTTGAGTTCGGCGAGCAGCAACGTCATGCCGGCGGAGCGCTTCGGCGCTTCGTCCGCCGGCGTGGTGCGCGTCAACAGCAACACCCGTTCGGCATCGAGGGCCTTGGTGGTCCACACCTTGCGGCCGCGCACGAGGTAGTGGTCGCCATCGCGCCGGGCGGTGGTCTTGATGGCCGTGGTGTCCGTGCCGGCATCGGGCTCGGTGACGCCGAAGGCCACATGGAGATCGCCATTGGCCACACGCGGCAGGTACTTCTCCTTCATCTCCGCCCCGCCATGCTTCACCACCGGGTGCATGCCGAAGATGGAGAGGTGGATGGCGCTGGCGCCGTTCATGGCGGCGCCGCTGGCCGCCACCTCCTCCAGCACGATGGACGCTTCCGTGATGCCGTTGCCGCTGCCGCCGTAGGCTTCCGGGATGGCGACGCCGATCCACCCGGCCGCCGCCAGCGCATCGTAGAACTCACGCGGAAAGCGGTGCTCGGCATCGCACTTCGACCAGTAATCGTCCGGGAAATCCGCGCAGATGCGCCGCACGGATTCGCGGATCAGCTGATGCTCGTCAGTCGCCTCGAAATCCACGTTCCACCCAAGCCTCCACCAGTGGCGGCACCATAGCAGAATCGGTTGGCCGCCGGCCGGCATATACTTGCCGGCTTTCGCGCCACCAAAGGCCACGCCACGCATGGAGCTTGCCCTCGACACCGAGAAGATGCGCGCCCGCATCGACGCCGGCATCGGCTGGATGACATTCAACAACCCAGCCCGGCACAACGCCCTTTCCCTTGAGATGTGGGCCGCGATCGGCGACATCTTGGAGCGCTTCGAGCTCGACGACGCCGTGCGCTTGGTGGTGATGCAGGGCGCCGGCGGCAAGGCGTTCGTTTCCGGCGCCGACATCAGCGAGTTCGACGCCAAGCGCGCGAACGCGGAGCAAACCGCCGAGTACGCCCGCGCATCGGCGCGTGGCGGCCGGGCGCTGGCCACGTTCTCGAAGCCGCTCATCGCCAAGATCGAGGGCTACTGCATCGGCGGCGGCCTCGCCACGGCGCTCAACGCGGATGTGCGCTTCGCCACGCCAGACTCCACCTTCGGCATCCCCGCGGCGCGGCTGGGGCTCGGCTACGACTACGACGGCCTCGCCAAACTGTGCCGCGTGGTGGGGCCGGCGAATGCGCGGGACATCATGTTCTCGGCGCGTTTCCTGAAGGCCGACGAGGCGTTCCACATGGGCCTCGTGAGCTTCATCGTGGAGCGGGAGGACATGGAAGACCGGGTGATCGCCTACGCGGAGCGCATCGCCGCCAACGCACCGCTCACCGTGAAGGCGGCCAAGGCCGCGGTGGACGCTTGGGAGCGTGGCGGGCAAAGCAACGACCTCGACGACGTCCGGCAACTGGTACACGCCTGTTTCGATTCGGAGGACTACAAGGAAGGCCGTCGCGCGTTCAAGGAGAAGCGCCGGCCGCAGTTTGTCGGGCGTTGACGCACGGCGCGGACGACGGCAACCATGAGTGAACCTGTGGTCACGGCCTGTGTGGTCATCATCGGCAACGAGATTCTCTCGGGCCGCACCCAGGACACGAATCTCGCCCACCTCGCCAAGCAGCTCAACGAATGGGGCGTGCAGGTGCGCGAGGCGCGGGTGGTGCCGGATGTGCTGGATGTGGTGGTGGCGGCGGTGAATGAGGCGCGAGCGGCGTTCGACTATGTGTTCACCACCGGCGGCATCGGCCCCACCCACGACGACATCACCGCTGAGTGCATCGCCGCGGCCTTCGACGCGCCGTTGGTGATGAACGAGGAGATCGCGGCCATCATCCGCCGCCGGCCGGCGCCGGACGAAGTGCTGAACGCCCGGCTACGCATGGCGCGCATCCCCGAAGGCGCCACCCTCATCCGCAATCCCACCGGCGGGCCGCAAGGCTTCCGCATGGACAACGTGTTCGTGATGGCCGGCATCCCGAGCGTGATGCAGGGAATGCTCTCCACGCTGGAAGGCGAGTTGGAGGGTGGCGCCGTGGTGCGTTCGCGTTCCGTCACGGCCTATGTGAGTGAGGGGGAGATCGCCACCGCCTTGGGCACTGTGCAAGCACGCTACCCTGATGTGGACCTCGGCAGCTACCCCTTCTACCGGGACGAACGCTACGGAACGATGCTCGTGATGCGCGGCCCGGACGAGGCGGCCCTTGAGCGCATGGCCGAAGAGGTGAAGGGCGTTGTGGCGGCGGCGGGGGGTGAAGTTGAATGACCGCGTCGTCCTCAGTACACCAGCCGCTGACGAATCGGAGCGCGGCATCGAACGATATGGGCACCATTGACGAGGCAAGACCATGAACATTGCAGGCAAACGCGCCGTCGTTTTGGGCGGCACCTCCGGCATCGGCCTCGCCGCCACGCAACAGCTGGTGGCGGGCGGCGCCGAAGTGGTCGCCGCCAGCCGTTCCCAAGCCAACCTAGACAAGGCGGCGGCAACGGTGTCCACCCGCACGTCCTTCCGCCAAGTGGACGTGTTGGATCGCGCCGCCCTCGCCACCCTGTTCCAAGACTGCGCCCCATTCGACATCTTGGTGGCCGCGGCCACCGGCGGCGAGCGCGCTTCGGGACCCTTCCTGGCGATGGACCTAGACGGCTTCCAAGGCTCGTTCCGCAAACTGTGGGGCTATGTGAATGCAGTGCGCTTGGGAACGGAACACATGGCCGCGGACGGCGCCATCGTGCTGGTGAGCGGCTACCCCGCTCGCAAGTGCAACCCAGGCACCATCGCCATCTCGACCGTGGGCAACGCCGTGGAGGGCTTCGCCCGCGGCGTGGCGCCAGAGCTCGCCCCCCGCCGCATCAACGTGGTGTCCCCCGGCGTGATCGACACCCCCATGTTCCCAGCCCAAGGCGAAGCCCGCGAGCAAATGCTCACCACCGCCACCCGCCACCAACCCATCCCCCGCGCCGGCCGGGCGGACGAAGTGGCTGCCGCCATCCTGTTCGCCATCAGCAACGACTTCATGACCGGAGGCACGATAGACGTGGATGGGGGTGCGCTGTTGCCCTGACCGGGCACCCCGGCGCGTGGCTCAGCGCCGGCGGATGAACCCGAAGTAGATGTAAGCGCCCACAAGGGCGATGGCCACGAGCATCGCGATTGTGCCGTAGGTTGGGTTCACCTGCAGACCGAGGAACATCGCCGCGCTCACCACGAGGTAGAGGGTGATGATGGCGGCGAGGTGAGCCAGAATCCTCAGCGCTTTGGGCATGCAGGACCTCCGTGCCCGATTGCGAACACGGCCACTGTACGCCCCTCCGCTGCGCACGACTAGCGCCCGGGCGAGCAGCAACGGCACAGTCCGTCCACCGGGTGGCGGCTCACGCCGAGCGGCAGTCAACCGGCGACGCTTGCGGTATCATCGCGCCGCTGCAAGCGGGACTCTCTCCGGCTCGACGCTCGACCACCAGCCATAGGACAGTCTGATGTCTCAATCCACAGTTGCCAAGCTCCAAGAGCGTGCCGAGCGAGCAGCGAGCATGTTCGCCGAGACATCGCTGAAGCCTTTGGTCATCGAGTTCGCCGGCGTTCCCAAGGCTGGCAAGACGACCACACTCACGCATGTGCAGACATTCCTGAAGCGTTGCGGGTTCCGCACGGACGTCGTTGTGGAACGCGCTTCGGTGTGCCCGATCCGAGACAAGAAACACGCCAACTTCAATGTCTGGACAGCTTGCACCACCCTCGCTCAAGTTCTTGAGAAGACGCAGGATCCTCCGAAACCCGACGATCCTCACATCCTTTTCCTCGACCGCGGCCTCTTCGACTCCATTTGCTGGATGAGGATGATGGGGCAGATTTCCAAGGTGCGCCGAGAAAAGCGTGTGTTGATCGAGCAGTTTCTGACCATTGACGATTGGCGCAAACGCATTTCCGCCGTTTTTGTGATGTTGGCGTCCGCCAACGACGCTATGAATCGAGAGCAAAAGGTGTTGCCTGTGGCAGGTGGCGGTGGTTCCATAATGAACACCGAGACCCTCAAGCTCATCCGAGACGAGTATCAGCGCTGCATGGACGAACTTGACAGCAGTTTCAACATCATCAAGATCGATACGTCTACCGGCGAAACCAAAAATAGCCCGGAGCGGACAGCGGAAGTGGTGGCCGAGGCGATACTTTCATTGGCCGAGAAGCACATGGACGAGAACATCCTGTGTTGCCCCAAAGAACAAGTCACCAACTTGTTCGCGGCCAGATGCTACGTCGGCGCAGACGAAGCCCGAACGTTGGTATCGAGCTTCCAAAGCGACTATGCGAGCTTCCGTCCTCGAAAGG
This sequence comes from Candidatus Azotimanducaceae bacterium, assembly GCA_965200505.1. Taxonomy (GTDB): domain Bacteria; phylum Pseudomonadota; class Gammaproteobacteria; order Pseudomonadales; family Azotimanducaceae; genus VXNE01. Next base: position 302,830 of record OZ241343.1, read on the forward strand.
AAGTCGAAGACGATGGCTCTTTCGTACAGGCATTGCCAGTCGTCGTTGTCCGCAGAGCAGACGGCCATGTGCTGCGCTTGCGACGACGCGAAGTGTCCAAGGACAATCCGCTGGACAACAAGGTGGTCATCTGGGCTGGTGGACATGTTCGTCGTGAAGACGCCGACAACGGCAACCCTCTCGTTCATTGCGCGATTCGCGAACTCGAAGAAGAATTGCGTTTGCAGATTGAGAGATCATCGCTGCGCCTCATCGGCGCAACCTACTTCAGTAACGGCGACCGCACATCAAAGCACGTCGGCATCATCTATGAGTGGCGATCGGAGACAAACGACGTGGCCACGGTGCTTAGCAGAACCGAATTTGTCGAAAGGAGTGGCGCGTCGCTTAAGGGTGACTTCGCCACAGTCGCCGAACTAGCGGAGGACGTAAAGAAGCATAAGTTGGAGGAGCCATGGTCCGTCGAAATCGTTCGTAACCACTTGGCGCGCGGCGACTTAGAGGACTTGTTCTCCAATCCTAGGTGAAACTGTGAACGCTGCCGGGGGAGACTGATCGGCCCTAACGAAATGGGGCGGATGCACTACAGCATCCAAACAGTCACCTTACGTCCACCGTGCGGACGTTCGCTTGGAACTGTTTCGCCGTCGCGCTGTACTTCACTTCTGTGCTCTCCACCGTGGGCGCTCCCTTCGCCACGCCGACGCGCTTCGCTACGGCGGTCGAGCACCACTAGGTGCCCTTCTCCCGAGCCACATTTCGCCATGTAGCTTGCCGTCTGCTTCATGCCCTCGTCCACTGTCCATTCCAAGCTGCGGCGGTCTGAGTCCCGCAGCACCTTACATTCGACCACGAAGCGCTCCCACAGGTCTGAAGGCTGGCCCGGTGCCCGGGGCCACAGCACCAGCAGGTCTGTCCGGCCACGTCCCAACCCGTACTCCCGCTCGATGCGGCCGCCGCCGTTTACCACGCGCTGCAGGTACGATTGCAGGATGAGCTGTGGACCCGCCTCCCGGTAATCGCCTAGATGCGCGAGCCAGTGCTCCGCGTGCTCGCCGAAGAACGTGCCGAACGCCGTCAGCAATTTCGTCATATCCAAGCGGCCGTCGTCGTCCACATACCAAGCCGCCTCGATGTTCAGGCTATCCTGCAACACACTGCCCAGCTCGCGCGGCACCACTTCCGCGTAGATCGGGTTCGCCATGCGGGGCGGTGAGTCCAGTCCGATGAGGCCCAAGTCGCGCACGTATTCCAAGTCGCGGGCATTGTGGCGGGCCTCGTCGCCGCTCAAAAGGGGCTCAATCACCCGTCGCACCCGCTCCTCCTCCAGCTTGTGCGCCAACTGGTCTAGGTGTGTGCGCCGCGAGAGGATGAGTTCCTCACGGGCTGCATGGATATCATCCACCTCGGTGGGGCGCGAGCGGTCCCGACCGGCCTCATTGTCAAAGCACGCAACCGCGCATAGCGCGTTCACCAGCCACGGCTGGCCTTGGGTCTGCGCCCACACCGCATCCAGCGCCGCCGGCGAGAAGCGCTGCCCCGTCTCCTCGGTGTGTTGTGCCATCAGCGCCCGCGTTTCGGCCTCGGTGAAATCGTCCATGCGCAGCGACTTGGCGGCGATGTTGAAGGGGCTGCCGCCGGCGATTACTTCACCGGCGCTGGATCGGATTCGGTAATCGCGGATATCCCTTACGCCGCATAGCACCACGCTCTGCGGGAACCCTTCCGGGCGTTGGTCGTAACCAGCGCGAAGCTGCCGGAGCACGGAGAGGAGCGTGTCGCCGACCAGCGAGTCGATCTCGTCGATCAGCAGCACCAGCGGCGTCGGGTTCGCCAGACACCAGCGCATCAGCACTTGTCGCAAGGCGTCGTTGGGGCCGGCCTTGGCGAGCGCGTCCGGCCACAGGTCTTCCAAGTAGTCGTCGCCCAGCAGCAGCGCCCGCGAGGCCAGGTTGCTCAGAATGGCGCGCATGCCTTCCGCCACGTTATCACGCGCCACTTGGCCGACTTCGACGTTCACGGTGACGCAGCGGAACTCGCCCACATCCCCGCTGTTCAAGAGGTCGCACAGGGCGTTCAGGGTGGAGGTCTTGCCGGTTTGCCGTGGCGCGTGCAGGACGAAGTACTGCTGGCGCCGAATCAGGGTCAGGAGCTCGTCAACGTCGACACGATCCCAGGGCGGGATGGTGTAGTGGTCGTCCGGGCGAACCGGCCCTGCGACGTTGAAGAAGCGCATGGGCGGATTATGGCACTTGTCCACCATGAGCGTCTCGAGCCAGCAGTTGTTCACCATCTCCCGGTCAACGCCGCTTTCGACAGCGGGCGGGTTGGCCGCCATCGGCCGCCTAGACGACAGATGGGTTCTGCTACTCCCGCAGCGATGACAACACCTCGCGAATCTGTTTCACAGGAATATCTTCGATGTCACTCTTCGCGTAGGCGTAAAGGCTACAACACGGTCGGGTGAGCAGTAGTAGATCAAACGCGCACCGCCTCGCTTACCCTTGCTGCCCAATGGCAGGCGGGCCTTGTACACAGGTTCACCTCCCAAACCGAGGATCTGATCTCCAATCGGGACCTTCCGTTTCGCAGCTTCGTCTAAGAACTTCCCCACGGCACCTGGGAAGTCGGGGTACTTGCGAGAGAGATGTTTGAGATGGCTCTCGAAGGCTTCAGTATGCGTGATCCGACGCTCAGCCATCCACGCTCGCTATGTGTTGGCTTTTCAAATCCTCGCGAACGAGGTTGGCGAATTCCGCACTGGCACCCAAGGCAGCCGTCTCCGCTAGATCTTCCGCTTCGACGATAAGTACATCAAAGAGATTCAGGATCGCGCCCCGGAACGGCAGGTGCCGCGAGATGCCGGCGACCTCATCGCGACAGCCGCTTAGAGCGTCCCCAACGCTTTGCACATGTTGAGCAACCTCTCGCAATATCTTGCGGTCACCCTCGGTACGCACGTCCGCTCCAGAAACCAAGCGACCGAGTTGATCGAACCTGCGGCGCATACGCGGGAGATTCCACCACAAGCGGAGGCCGAGGACGCCCAACGTGCCTTGCGCGACAGCCGACTGTATGCGCTCCCAGATGGCGTCGACCGCATCCATCTTAAAGTCTTCAAAACGCAAAGTGGCGGTGGCCATCGTTCCCTCGCTATCCGAGAGTCCACTGACAGGTACAGTGGAGCAGGAATTGACATCCCCGTCAATCGGCCCCGCCTTACGCAACACGCGCCCGACCGCCCGGCTCCAAGAGCCTCCCAGTAACCGCCCCCAACCGCTCAAGCTCCGTTGGCGGCATCGACGGGTCGAAGGGCAGGCAGTGCGCGGCGGCAAGTTGGCGGGCGCCGGGCGTCGGCGTTTCGCCATCTTCCACGGCGGCCATCCGGCAGGGCATGGCGTCGAATCCGGCCTCGCGCAATCCGCGGCGCAGCGCTTCACCGTCCTCGGCGTGTACTGGAACCATCCAATGGCCGTGCGGCACTGCTGCCGAAGTGGGCGAGCATGGCCCGTCGCCGAGGGCATCGAGCAGATGTCGGGCCGCGGCACGGCGGCGCGTGAGGGGTGCCTCGCCCTCGTCCAAGCGGCGTTCCAACAACGCGAGGAGCGCAGCACAGGGCCGACGGCGGATGAAGCCGGCCCCGCCACTGGCGGGCACGTTGCGGGTGGCGCGATGGGTGAGTTCGCTCAAATCTCGGCCCGCAAGCTCGGCCAAGCCGCACAAGGCGCCAAAGACGCGGGGGTGGGCAAGGCACTGCAATGCGCCCAAGCCGATTACACGGCGGCAGAACTCCCCCGTTGGCTGCAACGGGTCGCGCCGGCTGATGTCGCGCATCGCCGCCGCCAGCTTCGCATCGCGCACGAAGGCGAGAGCGCCGCCGAACGCCGTGGCGGTTTTCATCGGGCCGAATGAGAAGAGGGACAAATCCGCGCCCGGCGCACCCCACCAATCCGGCCCGGCGTAGGCTTGCGCACAATCCTCGATCACCGCGATGCCGCGCCGCCTGGCCACCGCCAGCGCCGGCTTCAGCTCATGGCGGGCACCAAACAGATGCGCCAACACCACGGCGCGGGTGCGCGGGCCACACCGCGCGTCCAATGCATCGACATCCCAAGCGCCAGTGGCGGGGTCGATGTCCAGCGCGAGCACCTTGAGACCATGCCGGCGGGCCAACGCCGGCATGTCCGGCACGGTGAGCGCGGAGAAGATCACCTCGTCGCCTTCGCGCCATCGGCATGCGCGCAGGAAGAGGTCGAAGGCGGAGCGCACGGTGAGGCAAATCAAGGCCGCGCGTTTGCTGGCAAGACGCCCCTCAAGCCGTTCCATGAGGTTCGGCCGCGCCGGCGGCGCCAAGCAGGCGCGCAGCGCGAAACGCCAGTCTGCCCAGCTGAAGTCGAACCGCTTACAGGGCCACATCGCCCGCATGATGGCACTCCGTCGCCGACCGCTGGGGTCCGGGGCGTCCCCGCCCGAGCGCGATTAGAGCATCAGTTAAGATGCGGCGATGGTCAACGCCCTCCTGTACGACTGCTTCAGCGGCATCGCCGGCGACATGCACATCGGCGCGATGGTCGATTTGGGTGTGCCGGAGGCGCACTTGCGGTCGGAACTCGAAAAGCTCTCGCTGGCTGGCGAGTTCGAGCTAAGGCTGGAACGCGCCGTCAAGATGGGGATTGCGGGCATCAAGGCCACCGTGGTGGTGGATGAGGCCGCGCCGAAGCCGCATCGGCGCCTGCCGGACATCGCCGAGATCATCCAAGCCGCCGGCTACGAAACGGGCGTGGAGCACCGCGCCCTCGGCACGTTCCAAGCGCTCGCCGAAGCGGAGGCGCAAGTGCATGGCATCGACGTGGATGCCGTGCATTTCCACGAAGTGGGCGCCACGGACGCCATCGTGGACATCACCGCCGCCGCGCTGGGCCTCGAAGCCTTGGGCGTGGAACGGGTGTTGTCGCGGCCGGTGGAGGTGGGGGGCGGCATGGTGCGGTGCGCGCATGGCCTGATGCCGGTGCCGGCGCCGGCCACCGCGGCGTTGCTGGAAGGGGTGCCGTGCCGCTTCGGGGGCGTGGACGCGGAGGCCACCACGCCCACCGGCGCCGCCATCCTGAAATGCGCCGTGGACACGTTCGACGAACCGCGCGGCTTCGCCCCCGCCCGCATCGGCTACGGCATCGGGCAGAAGGATTTCGAGCGGCCCAACGTGCTTCGCGTGATGCTCGGCCAAGTGGGGGCGCCGGAGCACTCCGCCTACATGGTGGAGACGAACGTGGAAGTCGAGTGCAACATCGACGACATGAGCCCGGAAGCCTTCGCGCCGCTCATCAACGGGCTGCTCGAAGCGGGCGCCAAGGATGTGTTCGTGACGCCCGGGCTGATGAAGAAGTCCCGCCCCGGCCACCGCGTCTCGGTGCTGGCGCCGCCGGCCAAGCTCCCCGCCATCGCCGAGCGGCTGCTGCGCGGCGCCACGACGTTGGGCTTGCGCCACCACGACGTGGAGAAGTGGATGCTGCCAAGGCAAACCGTCGAGTTCCCCAGTTCCCTCGGCAGCGTGCGGGTGAAGGTGGCCGAATTGCCGGACGGCAGCAAACGCTGGAAGGTGGAGCACGACGACGTGGCGCGCCTCGCCCGTGAGCAAGGCGGCGATTACCTGGCGGTGAAGGCCGCTCTCGAACGCGAGGCTGCCGCATGGCTGAACGGCTGACGCGGCTGGCCGACATCCTCGCCGCCTTCAAGTCTGGCGAGACACCCCTCGAAGAGACCCTGCGGGGCATTGACGCCTGCTACTTCGAGGCCGCCGGCGACATCACCACAGACCATGACCGCCGCCGCCGCACCGGCGCGGCCGAAGTCATCTACGGTGAACACAAGACGCCGGCGCAGATCCTCAAGTCCTTCCTCGCTTTGCGCGAGCGCGGCGAGGACGTGCTGGCCACGCGGGTGGCACCCGACAAGCACGCCGCCATCGCGGATGAACTCGAAGGTGCCCAGTACCACCCCATCGCCCGCGCCATCACTTTGCGCCAAGGTGCTGGGTCGGCCGCGGCCACAAGCATCGCCGTCGTCACCGCCGGCACGTCGGACGCGGCGGTGGCCGAGGAAGCCGCCGTCACTTGCGAGTTCTATGGCAATCCGGTGACGCGCATCAGCGATGTCGGCGTGGCCGGCATCCATCGCCTGCTGGCGCGGGTCGATGATGTGCGCTCGGCCAAGGTGGTGATCGTGGTGGCCGGCATGGAAGGGGCGCTGCCGAGCGTGGTCGGCGGCCTCATCGACAAGCCGGTGATCGCCGTGCCCACCAGCGTAGGCTACGGCGCGGCGTTCGGCGGCCTCGCGGCGCTCCTCGGCATGCTCAATAGCTGCGCCTCCGGCGTGTGCGTGGTGAACATCGACAACGGCTTTGGGGCGGGGTTTCTGGCCAGCCGGATCAATCGGTTGTGATAGAAGATGCCCTACTCTGCGACGATTTCACGGGACGCGGAAGCTGGCGTCTGGTACGTCTCCGAAACCGACTTTCCCGGCTTGGTGGCTGAAGCGGACACCCAGCAGGGGGTGGCGCAGAAGATCAGAAGTCTGGTGCTTGATCTTTGCGATGCCAACGAGCACTTGATGCGCCGCGACCGTGCGCGAGGGGAAGTTGTCATTCAGTTGTCCGTGCAGCAGCTGGAGACGATTAAGCTCGCCGAGGCACCCCGTTACCCTTAAACTGCCGTCCATGAACCCCAAAACCCAAGCCAAACACAACGCACTTCGCTCCTTCATCGGCGGGTTCGAGTCCGCGGTGGTCGCGTACTCCGGCGGCGTGGATTCATCGCTGGTGGCGTTCGTGGCGGCGCAGACGCTGGGCGCCAAGGCGTTGGCGGTGACTTCCGGGTCCGTCAGCTTGAAACGCAGCGACTTGGCGCTTTCGGCGGAATTGGCGGAACGGTGGGGGATGGCGCACCGCGTCATCGTCACGGACGAGCTCGACAATCCCGACTACCGCGCCAATCCGGTGAACCGCTGCTTCCATTGCAAAACGTCCCTCTACGAACGGCTGGACGACATCGCCCGCGCCGAGGGTTTCGCGGTGGTCTTCAACGGCACCAACATGGACGACTTGGGAGACCACCGCCCCGGCCTCGTCGCCGCCACCGAACACGGTGTGCGGGCGCCCCTCGCCGAAACGGGCTTCACCAAGGCCGATGTGCGGGCGCTGGCCGCCGCGCTGGGGCTGGACAACGCCGCCAAGCCCCAATCCGCCTGCCTCTCCAGCCGGGTGCCCTACGGCACGGCCATCGACGCCGGCCTCCTGAATCAGATCGAGCGCGCCGAATCCGCGCTGTTGGCGTTGGGCTTCTCGCAGTTTCGGGTGCGGCACCACGGCGAGGTGGCGCGCCTTGAGATCATGCCGGACGAGTTCGAGGCGGCGTTGGCGAGGCGCGATGCCCTCATCGAGCGCGTCAAGGCGTGCGGCTACAAGTTCGTGGCGCTCGACCTCGCCGGCTTCAAGTCCGGTTCGCTGAATCCCACGCCGGCGAGTTGACGGCGGCCCTCTCCGCCACGGTCATCGGGGCGTTCTGATGCGCTCCACCAGTGCGCGGATGTCGGCCGGCGGTGGCTTGGTCGCGGCGCTCACAGCAAGGGCCACGGCGAAGTTCAGCAGGGCACCCACCGCCCCGATGCCTTCCGGCGAAATGCCGAACAGCCAGTTCTCCGCCACGTTGCCGCCCAACGGCTGCTGGTGGAACTTGAAATAGACGATGTAGCCAACCGTGAAGACGAGGCCGGTCAACATGCCGGCGATGACGCCTTCCCGATTCACGCGGCTCACGAAGATGCCGAGCAAGATGGCCGGGAACAGCGACGCCGCGGCGATGCCGAAGGCGAATGCCACCACCTGCGCCACGAAACCCGGCGGGTCGTAGCCCAGGTAGCCGGCGAGCAGCACCGCCACTGCCGCGCTCACCCGCCCGATGGTTAGCTCTTGGCGGTCCGTGAGGTTTCGCGCCACCACGCCCTTGGCGATGTCGTGCGACACCGCCGCCGAGATCACCAGCAACAGGCCGGCCGCGGTGGAGAGCGCCGCGGCGATGCCGCCGGCGGCCACCAGCGCCACCACCCAGTCCGGCAGGCCGGCGATCTCCGGATTGGCCAACACGATGATGTCGCGGTCAACCGCGAGTTCGTTGCCCTCCCAGCCAAAGGACGCCGCCTGTTCGGCGAAGGCCGGGTTGGCGTCGTTGTAGTACTGGATGCGGCCGTCGCCGTTCTTGTCCTCGAAGCCCAACAAGCCCGTGTCTTCCCATGTTCGGAACCACTGTGGGCGCTCGGCGTAGCGCAGGTTGCCGTCCGTCGCGCCCACGGGGCCGCTCTGCATCGTTTCGGTGAGGTTGAGCCGCGCCAATGCCCCCACCGCCGGCGCCGTGGTGTAGAGGATGGCGATGAAGAGCAGCGCGTAGCCGGCCGAGCTGCGCGCGTCCTTCACCCGGGGCACGGTGAAGAACCGCACCAGCACATGGGGCAGCCCAGCGGTGCCGATCATCAGCGCCAGCGTGATGAAGAACACATTAACGCGGCTCTTGGCGCCGCTGGTGTAGGCGGTGAAGCCCAAGTCCGTCACCACCTGGTCCAGCTTGACCAGCAGGCTCTCGCCACCCCCTGCCCCGCCGCCGAACGCCAGTTGCGGCACCGCCACGCCCGTCACCTGCAGCGAGATGAACACCGCCGGCACGGTGTAGGCGAAGATCAACACGCAGTACTGCGCCACTTGGGTGTAGGTGATGCCCTTCATGCCGCCCAGCACGGCGTAGAAGAACACCACGCCCATGCCCACCAGGAGGCCGGTGGTGACGTCCACGCCGAGGAAGCGCGAGAAGACGATGCCGACGCCCCGCATCTGCCCGGCCACATAGGTGAAGGAGATGATGACGAGGCAGAGCACCGCAACCACCCGCGCCGTCTGCGAGTAATAGCGCTCGCCGATGAACTCGGGAATGGTGAACTTGCCGAACTTGCGCAGGTACGGCGCCAAGAGCAACGCGAGGAGCACATAGCCCCCCGTCCAGCCCATCAGGTACACCGAGCCGTCGTAGCCCAAGTAGGCGATGAGGCCGGCCATGGAGATGAAAGATGCCGCGGACATCCAATCCGCCGCGGTGGCCATGCCGTTCGCCACCGGGTGGACATGCTTGCCGGCGACGTAGAAATCCCCGGTGCTGCGCGCTTTCGACCAGAAGGCGATGCCGATGTAGAGGGCGAAGGTGGCGCCGACGACGATGTAGGTGAGCGTCGCCAGCGCCATCAATCTTCCTCATCCACGCCGTGGCGCTTGTCGATCTTCCCCATGCGCCACGCATAGAAGAAGATGAGCGCCACGAACACGTAGATGCTGCCCTGCTGCGCGAACCAGAAGCCGAGCGGCACGCCGCCCACCTGCACTGCGTTCAGCACGTCCACCAAGAGGATGCCGCAGCCGAAGGACACGGCGAACCAAACGGCGAGGCAGCAACCGGCGAGGCGCAGGTTGTCGCGCCAATAGCCGCGGCGCTCCCGGGCGCCGGGCGAACCGGGCGCCGCGGCGTTTTCGTCCTGTTCCGTCAAGTGCCCCCGTTCCCCCGAGCGCGGCGTTTGAGCACGATTCTAACGGCTCGCTCCCCTAGCAGCACCGCCAGCACACCGCCGTACAACGCCGCCTCGCCGTAGCCACCCTTCGACAACCACAGCAGATGGATGCAGGCCAGGGCGCCGATGGCATAGACGAGCCGGTGCAGGCGTCGCCAGTTGGTTCCCAAGCGGCGCTGCCAGCCACGCGTCGAGGTGACGGCGAGGGGCACCAAGCAAAGGAGACCGGCGATGCCGACCGTGATGTAGGGCCGCTCCACGAAATCATCCAGCACACCGCGCAACGAGAGGCCCGCCAACAGCGCGAAGTAGGCCGCGAAGTGGGCGACCGCATAGGCGAAGGCAAAGAGGCCGCAGGTGCGCCGGTGCCGCACCCAACGCGGGCGCTTCAAGAGCCGTGCGAGCGGGGACACGGCCAGCGTCAGCATCAGCATCCGGATGGCCCACTCGCCCAGCAGACGGGTGACGGCTTCGCCCGGGTCCGCGCCGAAGGCGATGCCGGGCTGCTGGAGCTCGCGCCAGAAGTCGTGGGCGAGCATCCCGAAGGGCGTGGCGAGAGCCAGGAACAGCGCCGGCTTCGCCCAGTCCATGCGGCGGATGCGCGCCGGATTCACCCGCCTGACGCTCAGAAGTTCTTGCGCAAGTCCATCCCCGCGTAGAGCGGCGCCACTTCCTCATAGCCGTTGAACGGCAAGGTGTCCCTGCGGTTCGGCGCGAACAGGCTGCTCGGCAGGCGCCGCTCGGTCTTCTGGCTCCAACGCGGATGGTCAACGGCGGGGTTGACGTTGGCGTAGAAGCCGTACTCGCGCGGCTGCAGCAAGTTCCAAGTGGTGGGGGGTTGGCGGCGTGTGAGCCGGATGCCAACGATGGACTTGATGCTCTTGAAGCCATATTTCCAAGGCACCACCAAGCGCAGCGGCGCGCCGTTTTGATTGGGCAGCACCTTGCCGTACATGCCGACGCCGAAGATGGCGAGGGGGTGGTACGCCTCGTCCAGCCGCAAGCCCTCCACATAAGGCCAGTCGATGCTGGAGAAGAAAGATCGCTGGCCGCGCATTTCGCTGGGCCGAACCAGCGTCTCGAACGCCACGTACTTGGCGGCGCCGGTGGGCTCGAAGCGGTCGAGCAGCTTCTTCACCGGGAAGCCGATCCAAGGAATCACCATCGACCACGCCTCCACGCAGCGCAGGCGATAGATGCGTTCCTCCAAGTCGATGCCGGCCAACAGATCCTCAATGCCGATCTTGCCCGGTTTGGCCACCTCGCCGGACACCTCCACCGTCCATGGGTCCACCGTCATCTCGTGGGCGTGGCGGGCCGGGTCATCCTTGTTGGTGCCGAACTCGTAGAAGTTGTTGTAGGCGGTGGCGTACTCGAAGGGCGTCGCCTCCTCGCCGGTGATGGGCACACCCGGCGCGAAGCCCCGCTCGCCGAGCCAATCCTGCGAAAGCGCGTGGGCCGGCCAAGCCGCCAACCCGGCCGCGCCGGCAGCCAAGAGGCGCCGGCGGGAAAGCCACGCGGATTCCGGCGTGATCTCGTAGGAGCGAATCTTGTCAGCCATCGTCTTCGGCCTCGTCGTTGCCGGCGCCCCGGCGCAAGCGCTGCCAAACGTGGCGCACCGGGCCAGACAGCGCGTAGGCGCCGAAGAGCACCAAGAGCACCCGGGGCGGATCAGCCACCACGATGGCAAAGCCCAGCGCCACGGCCACCAGCGTCACGAACGGCACCCGATCCCGGAAGTTGATCACCTTGAGCGAGAAGTACTTGAAGTTCGACACCATCAAGAGGCCCGTCGCCAAGGCCACCGCCGCCATGCCGGCGCGCGCCGTCATGCCCGGATCCGCCCCGGCGGCCTCGCTCCAGAGCCATGCGGCGCTCGCCACCAAGGCCGCCGCGGCCGGGCTCGGCAGGCCGGTGAACGTGGCGTGATCGTCGCTGGCCGCGGCGTTGAAGCGGGCCAGCCGCAACGCCGCGCACGCCATGTACACGAACGTGACCACCCAGCCCACTTGGCCCAAGCCGGAGAGCGCCCAAGAAAACGTGACCAACGCCGGCGCCACGCCGAAGGCCACCATGTCCGAGAGGCTGTCGTATTGGGCGCCAAACGCGCTCTCGGAACTGGTGAGCCGCGCCACCCGCCCATCCGCGGCATCAAGGAACATGGCGGCGTAGATGGCGACGCCGGCGGCGACGAAGCGGCCGTTCATGGCGGCCACGATGGCGTAGAAGCCGGCGAACATGGCGCCGGTGGTGATGAGGTTCGGCAGCAAGGCGATGCCGCGGCGGTAGCGGTCTCGCGGGGGGCGGTGCAAGCCGCCCGATCTGCCGCCCACGGCGCGCAGGCGCGGCCAATGGCGGCCGCCGGCGTTGCCCAAGCCCTCTTCCCGGCCTTTCATGTCATGGACACCCCAGCCCCCAAGCCAGCCAATGGCGACCCAAGCCGCCCTCGTCCACGTTCGGCGTCAGTTCCGTTCCCGATCCACCAATTTGTTGGCCTCGATCCACGGCATCATCGCCCGCAGCTTGGCGCCCACCCGTTCCAGCTCATGCCCCTGCACCAAGCGGCGCATCGCCTTCATGCTCGGCGCCCCGGCCTGGTTCTCGCCCACGAACTCGCGGGCGAACCGGCCGGATTGAATCTCTTCGAGTATGCGCTTCATTTCCTGCTTTGTCTCGTCTGTGACGATGCGCGGGCCGCGCGTCAAACCACCGTATTCGGCGGTGTTGGACACCGTGTACCACATGTTGCTCACGCCGCCTTCGTAGAAGAAGTCCACGATCAGCTTCAGTTCGTGCAGGCACTCGAAGTAGGCCATTTCCGGCGCGTAGCCGGCCTCCACCAAGGTCTCGAAACCGGCCGTGACGAGGGCCGCGGCACCCCCGCAGAGCACCGCCTGCTCGCCGAAGAGGTCCGTCTCGGTCTCCTCCCGGAACGTCGTTTCGATGATGCCGGCGCGGCCCGCGCCGATGGCGGCCGCGTAGGAGAGCGCCAAGCCCTTGGCGCGGCCGCTCGCGTCTTGGCCGATGGCGATGAGCGACGGCACGCCGCCGCCTTCCGTGTAGGTCGAGCGCACCGTGTGCCCCGGCCCCTTCGGGGCAATCATGATCACGTCCAGGTTGTCCGGCGGCTCCACCAAGCCAAAGTGGATGTTGAAGCCGTGCGCGAAGGCGATGGCGGCGCCGCTGCCGATGTTCGGCAGCACTTCATCTTCACAGATGCGTTGCTGGTGTTCGTCCGGCGCCAAGATCATCACGAGGTCCGCGCCCTGCGCCGCCTCCGCCACGGACGCCACCGGAAAGCCGGCGCGCTCGGCCTTGGCCCACGAGCCACCCCCCGGGCGCAGCCCGATGCGCACGTCCGCAACGCCCGAATCACGCAGATTGTTGGCGTGGGCATGGCCTTGGGAGCCGTAGCCCACCACCGCCACCTGCATGTTTTGGACGATGGAGAGGTCCGCGTCCTTTTCGTAGTACACCCGCATGGCTGTCTCCTTCGACTCCTGAAATCAGCGGGTGCGACCAGCACCCTGTTGGTCGTTCCAACGCATCGCCGGCGGCGCTGCCCTAGAGGCGCATCATGGCATCGCCGCGCCCGATGCCAGACACGCCGGAACGCGCCACTTCGAGCACCGTGGCGCGGCCGACGGCGCGAATGAAGGCGTCCAGCTTCTCGCTGGCGCCGGTGAGCTGCACGGTGTAGGCATCCGGCGTCACATCGACGATCTGGCCGCGGAAGATGTCCGCGGCGCGTTTCACCTCCGGCCGCTGCGGCCCTTCGGCGCGCACCTTCACCAGCATCAGTTCCCGCTCGATGTGGTCGCCATCGGTGAGATCCACCACCTTCACCACCTCAATGAGTTTGTTGAGTTGCTTGATGATTTGCTCGACGGTGCCCTCGTCGCAACAAGTGGTGAGGGTGAGGCGCGACAGCGTTTCGTCCTCGGTCGGCGCCACTGTGAGGGTTTCAATGTTGTAGTTGCGCTGGGCGAAGAGGCCGATGATGCGCGACAGGGCGCCGGCTTCGTTCTCCAGCAGCACCGCGATGATGCGTCGGGCGCTCACGACGGCGGTGGCGCCGGCCCGCCGTTGCGGGTGAGCACCATGTCGTTCATCGCGCCACCCTTCACCGCCATGGGGTAAACGTGTTCATCGGGATCGATCCAAGCGTCTAGGAAGACGAGTTTGTCCTTGTACCGTTCGCTGAACATCTCCGGCACGACGGCTTCCAGCTCGGTGAGCGTATCGACCCGAAAGGCGGCATGGCCAAACGAGGCCGCCAACGCCACGAAATCCGGCAGCGCGTCCTCGTAGGTGCTGTGCGAATGGCGCCCGCCATATTGCATGTCCTGCCACTGCTTCACCATGCCGAGGGCTTGGTTGTTCAAGTTGATGATCTTGATGGGCAGCGCGTACTGCATGCAGGTGGAGAGCTCCTGCATGTTCATCATGAAGCTGCCCTCGCCGGTGACGCAAACCACCTGCGCGTCGGGAAACGCGAACTGGGCGCCCATCGCGGCCGGCAAGCCGAAGCCCATCGTGCCGAGGCCACCGGAGTTGATCCAGCGGCGCGGCTTGTCGAACAGGTAATACTGCGCGGCGAACATCTGGTGTTGGCCCACGTCGCTGGTGACATAGGCATCACCGCCGCTGGCGCGATACACCGCCTGCACCACTTGTTGGGGCAACAAGGGCGAGTCACCGCGGCCACGCTGATCGTGGTCCAGCCCGTAGCGGCCGCGCCAACCATCGATGCGCCGCCACCACTCATCGATGGCTTGGCCATCGATGGCATCTGGATTGCGCTCGAGTTCCGTCTCCAGCCGACCCAGCAGCCCGGTGAGGGCCGGCGCCGCGGCGCCGACGATGGGGATGTCCGCCGGAATGATCTTGGAGATGGAAGCGGGGTCCACATCCAAATGAATGAACTTCGCGTGGGGGCAGAACTTCGCCGGATTGTTGGTGACGCGATCATCGAAGCGGGCGCCGACGGCGAAGATGACGTCCGCATGGTGCATGGCGAGGTTCGCCTCGAAGGTGCCATGCATGCCCAACATGCCGAGGAAGCGCCGGTCCGTGCCCGGAAAGCCGCCGAGGCCCATCAGCGTGTTCGTCACCGGATAGTTCAAGCGCCGGGCGATGGCGGTGAGCGCGTCCGCGGCATCCCCCTGCACCACGCCGCCACCCGTGTAGATCACCGGCCGCTTGGCTTGCAGCAGCAGCTTGGCGGCGGCGCGAATCTGCCCGCTGTGGCCATGCGTGACGGGATTGTAGGAGCGCATCGACACCCGCTTCGGATAGGCGTATTCGAACTTGGCGTTCGGATCCGTCGCGTCCTTCGGCACGTCAATGACCACCGGCCCGGGCCGCCCGGAGGTTGCGATGTAGAACGCCTTCTTCACCACCAGCGGGATTTCCGCGGCGTCCCTCACGAGGAAACTGTGCTTCACCACCGGGCGCGAAATGCCCACCATGTCCGTCTCTTGGAAGGCGTCCGTGCCGAGCTGACTCGTCGGCACCTGGCCGGAGATGACGATGATGGGCGTGGAATCCATGTGCGCCGTGGCGATGCCGGTGATGGCGTTCGTGGCGCCTGGGCCAGACGTGACGAGCACCACGCCGGGGCGGCCGGTGGCGCGGGCGTAGCCATCCGCCATGTGGGTGGCGGCTTGTTCGTGGCGCACGAGGATGTGCTCCACCTTCTGCTGCCGGAAGAGGGCGTCGTAGATGTGCAGCGCCGCCCCGCCCGGGTAGCCGAACAAGTACTCCACGCCTTCGTCGGCCAGCGCGCGCACGAGCATGTCGGCGCCGGACAGCATCTCGGCCATGGAGTCTCCCAGGGCGTCGCAAGCCCCGCGTGGCGAAACGGCGCATTTTTTCGTTTGCCGGGTGGGTTGTCAATTGGCCGGGCGGATCGCTGCGCGGCTGGGCCGCCGAGGGCGTCGCGGCCGGCTTGCGTGACGGCACCGGCGGCAGGGGGACGCCACGGCCGGGGCTGCGGCTATACTGCCGCCCGTGAACTATTGCAGCGCCTGCGGCGAGCCGGTTGTCCGCAAGGTGCCGCCGGGCGACCACCGCGAGCGGTTCGTCTGCGCGCACTGTGGCGCCATCCACTACCAGAACCCCAAGGTGGTCGTCGGTTGCCTGCCCATTTGCGGCGACCAAGTGTTGCTCTGCCAGCGCGGCATCGAACCCCGCAAGGGCTACTGGACGCTGCCGGCGGGCTTTCTGGAGACCGGCGAGACCATCGCCGCCGGCGCGGCGCGGGAAACGCGGGAAGAGGCCCTCGCCCAAGTTTCCATCATCGGCCTCTACACGGTGTTCAACGTGCCGCACATCTCCCAACTACACCTGTTCTTCCGCGCCACGCTGGATGACGGCGCCTTCGGCATCGGCGACGAGAGCTTGGACGCGCGGCTGGTCGAAGAGCGGGACGTGCCGTGGAGCCGGCTCGCCTTCCCGGTGGTCTCGCGCACCCTCGCACACTACTTCGCGGACCGCGGCAGCGGGCGCTTCCCGGTGCGCGTCGAGGACGTGCCGCCCGTGCGCCGAGGCTAGGGTGCGCCAGCCGGCGCCGCCTCTTGCCGGAACGCCTTGGACACCCCCAGCCCTCGCAACACATTGACTGAGAGGGCGTTCCCGCGGACAATCCCTTGCCCGGAACCGCCGTCACACTTGGCTTTCATGCGGCATCGCGTTCCGCTTGGGTTCCTCGCTTTGGCAGACACAGCCGCCTTCCACCTCAAGCATCGCCGGACAATGGCATGGCGCTGGCCCGTGCCGAGGACCACTGCCACGCCAGCGCTCCGCAAGGGGCTGAACAGCCCCTGAAGCGGCCGCATCCGTGAGCCCACCCACCCACCGGGCCGACGCCCTGGCCACGCCGTTGCTGGCGCCGCTGCGGGCGGCGCGGGGCGCACTCTCGGCGGCGCTCGACAACAGCGTGGTCTTGCTCGCCGCGCTGCTGCTCACCAATGGCCTGCGCGTGTACTACCGGAGCTGGCTGACAGACGCGCTCTTTGGCATCGTCCTCGCGCTGTTGGGATGGGCGCTGCTGCGGGATCGGGACGCGCGCCACGACGCCGAGCGGCAGCCGGCACCGCCTTTGCCGGACCAACGCGATGCGCCGCCGGCGGCCGGCTTGACGGAGCCACATGCCACCACGCCCGCAGCGCGGGATGCTTGGGCGCACATCCTTTGGACATGCCTGCAGCATGGCGCACCGCGCACGGGGCATCGGGCGGCACACCGTTGGGCACGGGTCGGGGCCAAGCTCAAGGCATGGTCCGGCCAATTGGCGTCATGGCGCGGTGGTTGGCCGTGGCGCCGCAAAGTGGCAGCGCCGCGCCGGACGCGACGTTTGATCCTCACGCCGCTCGGCTTCCTCGCCCTCATCGCGGTGTATGGGTTTGGGCTTTTCCAAGAGTTCACGGCCCAAGGTTTTCGTAACCTCGCGGCCATCGCCTGTGCCGCCGCGGTCTTTCTCTTCTGCTATGCACGCGGGCCGGAACTGGCTCGTTCCAAGGCCACCGTGCCGTTGGTGGTCGCGGCGCTGGTCGCCCTCCTGCCCTCGTACTTCACCGACGTCGTCATTCACGCGCACATGTTCGCGGCCATGCTGGGTTACGCCTTCTTGACCGCCGGCATCGTGCTGGCGGCGCGGGCCAGAAGCACACGCACACAAGCCCTCTTGGCCCATGGGGCGCTGTTCTTGGCGTTGGTGTGCGGCCTGATCTATGGCAGCCGTGCCCAAGTGCTCGTCACCGTGCTGGCCTATGGCTTCTACTGGGCGAGCCAAGGCCTCCTGAAGAGCCGCTTCGGCAGCTTCGGCCTCGCCGGCTGCGCCGGCGTCGTGGTGGGCATCGTGGTGCTCTGGTACGCCTCGCCCCGATCCGACGAGACCATGCGCCGCTTGGACGCATGGAGCCTGAGCTACACCGGCGCCGTGTTGAACACCGGGCGCGAAAACCTGTTTCGGGCCACCCTTGCCGGCATCGCCGAATCCCCTTGGTGGGGACACGGCCCGGGTGTGGACATCACAGACTTCCCGGCCAAGGCCCCCGCGGAGTTGCCCGCCGATGTGGCGCCGGATGATCCACTGTGCATGGCCGGCAGCCCCCCCGAGCTGCTACGGGACTGCCGCACCTTGCTCCAGTTGCGCAACACCTTGGCGGGCGAAGCCCCGCAGGCGCTGTGGCATTGGAACTTCAACTTCCCGTTGAGCCGCTGGAGTGGCGTGTCCATCGCCGGCGACCCGCCGCGCATCGTCGGCATCCAGCTGGTGAACGCCAAGCTGACGGGCCAGATTCCCGCGGCGCTCGCGGAGCTGGACAAACTCGAAACATTGGCGCTCGACACCAACTATCTGAACGGCGCCATTCCCCCGGAATTGGGGGCCTTGACGCAATTGAAAACGCTGTCACTCAGCAACAACGCCCTTTCCGGCGAAGTGCCCGCGACGTTGACCAAGTTGTCTGAGCTGCGCGCACTGGACCTTTCGAACAACCAGTTGCACGGCGCCGTGCCAGCCGCCTTGGCGGAGATCACCGGTCTTGAAGAACTCAAACTGGCCGGCAACGCGTTTTCAGGGCCACTGCCGGCGGCGTTCTACAGCATCGGCCAGCACGACCTGTACGAGGGGCTGCTCTGCCGAGATGCCTTGCGCGATCTATATCCCGGCCTCTTTGAGGATTGCTCCGCGTTGCTCGCCGGGCGCGATGTCCTTGCCGGCGACGGCGCGTTGAACTGGAGCCGAGTGGCGCCGATCAACGCTTGGCGGGGCGTTGAATTGGCTGGCACTCCGCCTCGCGTGCAGCAACTGCATCTCTCGGACGCGGGCCTCAACGGCAACATCCCCAGGGAGTTTGGCGCCCTTGAGAGGCTCGAAATCCTGAAGTTGGACGGCAACCGGCTGAGCGGCGGCGTACCGTGGTCCTTGCTCGGGCTGGACCACCTGCAGGAAGTGCGGCTGGGCGGCAATGACCTCACTGAAGCACCGCCCGCGCCACTGTTCAGCGTTCCCTTCAACGATCTGCGCGACATGCTGTATTGCGCCCACACCGGCACCATCGGCGACGGGTTGCTGCGCGACTGCGAGACCCTGCTTGGTGTCAAGGACATGCTGGCCGGCGAGGCGCGGCTCAACTGGCGGCGTGGCGAACCACTCGGCCAGTGGCGAGGGGTGCAACTCGGCGGCGAGCCGTTGCGCATCATCGGCCTCACGCTAGGCAACAGCGACTTGGGCGGACGGGTGCCGCCGGCGCTGGGCAACCTCGACCAGCTCACGATGCTGTATTTGGACCACAATGACCTGTCGGGCACCCTGCCAACCGAGCTGGGGCAGCTCGCGCATCTGCGCGCGATCAAGCTGGACGACACGCTGCTGGCCGGCGGCGCGCCAACGGCGCTGTGTGGATTGGCGGCGTTGGCCGGCACCAACGCATGCCGGCGACCCACCGAAACGAATCCCGACTTGCGCGCGGATCAGGAGGCCCTGCTGGCCGCGCGGGCGGAGCTAGATCCCGGCGAAGTGACCAACTGGCACCCGGACCTGGCCATTGAAGCGTGGGATGGCATCGTCTTGTCGGACGAGCCACTGCGCGTGACCGGCATCCTGCTAGGCGGCCGGGGGCTGGCCGGAGAAATCTCGCCGGCGCTTGCCCGGCTGAATGAATTGGTCGAGTTGCGCCTGCAGCGGAACGGCCTGCGCGGCACCATTCCCCCCCAACTGGGTCAATTGACGCGACTCGAGTCGTTGAGCCTCGCCGGCAATGCGCTACGGGGCGGCATCCCCCCCCAGTTGGGGAACTTGAAGCAACTCTCAGCGCTGAGCCTGGCGGGGAATCGTTTGACGGGGCCGATCGTGGACGAGCTCGCCGCCCTGCCACAACTTGCCTTCCTGCGCCTGGCCGGCAACGACTTCGTGGGAGACGTGCCGGCGGGTCTGCGCGACGTCGCAGACCACGACATCGACCAAGATCTCTTCTGCTTCCCATCGCCGCGCGGCAATTCCGCCCTGCTTGAAGACTGCCGGACACTCTTGGCCGCACGGGACGAGCTGGCCGGTGAGGGACAGCTCAACTGGCGGGCATCGACGCCGATTGGACAGTGGCAAGGCGTCATCCTCGGCGCAGCCCCAAGCCGGGTGGTGGCGTTGGACCTTGCCAAGATGGGCCTCACCGGACACATTCCAGCGGCCCTCGGCCGGCTCACGGCGCTCCGATCCTTGGTGCTTGATGGCAATGCCCTCGCTGGCCCCATTCCGCCCGAAGTGAGCCACCTCAAGGGACTGCGGACGTTGCGGGTGGCGGGCAATGCCCTAAGCCGCGGCCTACCGTTCGCTTGGTCCTCACATGGCCCCTCCACAGCGGCCGTCGGTGCGGCACGGCCGGGCACCGATGGCAGTGGCGACGGCGCCGCCGCCTGTAGCCTCGCCGGCCCGAACAGCGGCCTCTTGGCCGACTGCCGTACACTCTTGGCGGCCCGAGACACCCTGGCCGGGGGCGCCAGCCTGAACTGGAGCGGGACGTTGCCAGTCGAAGCCTGGGACGGGTTGGCATTGGCCGGCGTGCCACGGCGAGTGGTGGCCCTGAACCTCGCGGGCGCCGGCCTCGCCGGGCGCATCCCCGCCGCACTCGGCCAGCTATCGCGGCTCGTCACACTGCGCCTGGATGACAATCGCCTGCGCGGCAGCGTGCCGGCCGCGTTGGGCCGCCTCGCCAATCTGGAGGTGCTGCGGCTCAACAACAATGCCCTGCACGGCACCTTGCCCCCAGCACTTGGCGAACTGCCGAGACTGCGTGTGGTGCGGGTCGCCGGCAACGAGTTCAGCGGTCGCCTGCCCGCCGGGCTGCGCGAACTCGACCACGACTTGGACGAAGCGCTGTTCTGTCTGCCCTTGGTGGGGGTCGGCCCCGGCTTGCTGCAGGACTGCAATGCGCTGCTGGTCGCCCGCGACACGCTGGCCGGCAGCGGGGCGCTGAACTGGCGACGGGAAGTGGCGCTGGGCCGTTGGCAGGGCGTCGAGCTGGGCGGCGAGCCGCCACGAGTCGTCGGCTTGGACGTTGCCGAGCTGGGGCTCAATGGACAGATTCCAGCGGAGTTGGGCGGGCTCACTGAGCTGCGACGATTGGCACTGGGCGGCAATGCCCTGACCGGCCCTGTTCCGGACGAGCTTGTGCGGCTCTCGAAGTTGGAGACGCTATGGCTCTTCCGGCAGCCAAGCGGCATCGACGGCGGCGTTGTGAGCAAACGCGCGGCGGTGCCACGATTCCCGACCGTGGGCGCTGATGCCCGTTTTCCCCGCCAGTCACCGCCCTGCGCAACTGACAACCCGGCGCTTGCGGCCGACTGCGAGCTGCTGTTGGACGTCCGGCGGACGCTCGGCGCTCGATTGAACTGGAGCCGGACTTTGCCCGTTGAGAACTGGGAGGGCGTTAGAGTGGGCGGCACCCCACAGCGCGTGACGGGGGTGTTTTTGGGGAATCGGGGCTTGTCGGGACGGATACCGTCGGCCTTCGGTGGACTTGACAAACTCGAGAGATTTTCCCTGCAAGCCAACAGTTTCAGCGGCATCATCCCGCCATCGATTTGGCGCCTCCCCAACCTCACTTATCTGAACGTCGCCGGAAACCTGTTGACCGGGGCCATTCCAGATGAACCACCCCAGATGCTGGAACGCGTCGTGCTCTCTGGCAACCAGTTCACCGGTCGAATCCCACCGGCGTGGGTCAACTTGCCAAAGCTCAAGGACATCCAACTGGATGGCAACGCGTTCACCGACTGCGCGGTGCCGCCCCACAAGCCCGATCTGAAGCTCAAATTGCCCATCGACTCGCTTCATTGTCTGCCGCTGGCGAACTGGAAGTCTGGTTTGAAGCGTGACGCCGCGATCCTGCTCGCAGCCCGGGACGAGCTGGCGGGCGATGGCGAGCTGGATTGGAGCCACACGAAGTCGATCGCCGCTTGGCAGGGCGTGACACTGGCGCCGAATGAGCATGAGGGCATCGTCGCCATCGACTTGCGGCGCACTGGGCTCACCGGCCGGATTCCCACCCAATTGAGCGGCTTGACCCTCCTTGAAACGCTGCGGCTCGACGGCAATCAGCTCACAGGGCCCATCCCAGAGGAACTCGCCCTGCTGCCGAACTTGAGGGAGCTCAGCCTAGCAAGCAACGAGCTTAGCGGCACGGTGTCGCCAAGTTTGAGGATGCGGCTGGCGTCCGGCATGAGCACTGCGGACAATCGGCTCACCGGTTCCGCCGCCGCCAACCCCCCTGCAACGGGCTCCGTGCCCCCAGCGTTGGCGACTGCCGGGGACACCACCCGTCGTGCCAACCGGTCCAACGCCGCCGACCGAGTAGCGACCACCGTGGATGCACAAGGCCGCAGCGAGTCCGCGGCCGCGGATTCCCAGCTCCGCGACTTGCAGGACAACACCTTTGCCACCCCCTTCCCGGCGGCGCTGCGGAACATCGCGGATCACAACCTGCCGCCCGTGTGCCCAATCATCCCCCGCGCCAATTCCGGATTGCTGCGAGACTGCCTGAACCTCCTGGACAGCCGCGACGCGCTGGCGGGCACGGCCACCCTGAATTGGAGCGGCACGATCCCCATGGCCGCTTGGCAGGGCATCGACTTGGGCGGCAGTCCGACACGTGTCATCGCCGTTGAGCTGCCGGACGCCGGCTTGAACGGCCGGCTTCCCGCGGCCTTGGGCAACCTCGACAAGCTGACGAAGCTGCGCTTGGAAAACAACCGGTTGGCCGGGCCGCTCCCAACGCAATTGGGCAACCTCAAGCGACTTCAAGATTTGGCATTGGCAGACAACCGGCTCACCGGCGGCGTTCCGGCGGCGCTGGGCACACTGCCCCGCCTTGAACACCTGACGTTGGGCGGCAACCGCTTCAGCTCACCGGCACCGCCCGCGCTAAGGGCGGTCGAACGGCACGATTTGGACTTGGAGGTGTTTTGTCCGGCGTCCCGGCACCAAGCGCCGGGCCTTTTTGAAGACTGCCAAACGTTGCTTTCGGTGCGGGATCCGCTGGCGGGGCGGGCCAGCTTGAACTGGCGGCGCGGGGCACCGCTCGGTGCTTGGGTCGGTGTGCGGCTTGGCGGCGACCCGCTGCGGGTGGCGGCATTGCAGCTCCCCGGCCAAGGGCTCGATGGGCGCGTGCCCCCCGAATTGGGCCGCTTGAGCGCTCTGCGCCGGCTCGATCTCGGCGGCAACGCGTTGCGCGGGGAACTGCCGGCGGCGCTTGCGCGGCTGACGCGGCTCGTGGAACTGCGGCTCTCGAACAACCGGCTGAGCGGCACCATCCCGGCCGAGTTGACGGCACTCAACTTGCGTTTGTTGCGCCTAACCGGCAACGCCTTCAACGGCCCCGTGCCCGTGAGTTTGCGCCATTTACCGAATACGGACCTCACGCGGGATCTGCACTGCCCCATCGTGCCCCCGAGCAATCCCGGGCTCTCGGACGATTGCGGGGAACTCCTGGCGCTCCGCGACGATTTGGCCCCGAATGGACAACTGAACTGGAGCCGCCGACTGCCACTCGATCGCTGGCAAGGCGTGGTGCTGAGCGGATCCCCGCTCAGAGTGACAGGGTTGCATTTGCCACGCCAAGGCTTGGGTGGGCGGCTTCCTGCCAAGCTCGGCAACCTGTCGCGGCTAGCCGCCATCGATCTTTCCTTCAATGACTTGCACGGGAGCATCCCGCCGGAACTGGGGCAGCTCAGTCGGTTGCAGTTCGTGGAGCTAAGGCGAAATCACTTGACCGGCGCAATCCCCGGGGAACTAGGACAGCTAGCCCGGCTGGAAGAGTTATTCCTGTCCGGCAATCAGTTGACGGGACACATCCCGGCGGCGCTTGCCCAGCTATCGGAACTCGTCACGTTGCGGTTGCAGGGGAACCGGTTCCTTGATTGCACGGCTCCGGCGGGGTTGACCGCGGCGACAGTTGACCACGATTTGGACGCGGTGCCTCTATGCCACCCCTTGGCGCCGCGGCACCCCGGCTTGGCGCGGGATGCCGCCACCTTGCTGGCCGTGCGCGACGCTTTGGCGGCGCCCGGCGCCTTGAACTGGCGCATTGGCACACCCATACCCGCTTGGGAAGGCGTCACGCTGTCGCATGGCATGCGCCCTCGCGTGGCGGGGTTGGAGCTATCGGCGAAGTCATTGACCGGGCGCATCCCCGCGGCATTGGGCGACCTGGACGAGCTCAGCATCTTGCATCTTGACGCCAACGCGTTGGCTGGTGCCGTGCCACCCGAGCTGGGCCGCCTGAAGCGTCTCGAATCACTGAAGCTCAACGACAATCTGTTGACTGGCAACCTGCCGCAAACACTGGGCGGGCTCAACGCGCTCAAGGTGCTGCGGTTGTCCAACAACCTCTTCAAGGGGTTGCCGCCAACAGCGCTACGGCAGGTGCAAGACCATGACTTGGGCTTTGGCCCGCGCTGTCGTTCCAGCATGGCCAACGCGCCCGGGCTTCAGCGCGACTGCAACATCCTGCTGGCCGTGCGCGACAATCTGGCGGGCACGACCACTCTGAACTGGAGCCCCGACGCGCCCATCGACATGTGGCGCGGAGTGGTGCTTGGCGGCGAGCCGTCGCGCGTGATTGCATTGCACCTCATCAATTCGGGCTTGAGCGGCTCGATCCCCCCGCGGCTGGGCGAACTTGACGCCCTCCGGTCGCTCCAGCTTTCGCGCAACGCACTGTCGGGCACACTGCCCGCCACGCTCGGCAAGCTGTCAAACCTCTCTGAACTGCTGCTTGGCGACAATGCCCTGAGCGGGCCCATTCCCCGCGAGCTGGGGCGTTTGACGAATCTCACATCGCTGCGCTTGCGCAAGAACCGCCTGGATGGCCCCATTCCAACCGAGTTGGGTCGCCTTCATAACCTGCGCGAGCTGGCCCTTGACGACAACGCCCTGAGCGGGCCCATCCCCCGCGAGCTGGGCAAACTGAGTGCCTTGGAGGAACTTTGGCTCGCCGGCAATGACCTGACGGCGCCCCCTTCGGCCATCGAGGCGTCGCCATCGCCGGCGGTTAGGGACCCAGCGCGGGCACCAAGAACCCAGGTACACCCGGCCCTCGCGGCGCCCGACACGCCGCCAACCTTCGCGGCGTCACGCGCCATCGCGCCAGGGCAACCACCGCCATTAGGGTTGGACCTCTTCTGCACAAGGGACGGCGCCGGCACGCTGGAGCTCCGCAGAGATTGCAGGTCACTGCTCTCCGCGCTGGAAGACTTGAGCGACCCAACCTTGCTCAACTGGCACCCCGACGTGCCGATAGGACAATGGCGAGGCGTCGGGCTGGCCGCCCAGCCGGCACCGCGTGTCACCAGCGTTGACGTGGCGGGAATGGGGTTGCACGGAACCATATCGAGGCAGTTCACGGCCTTGTCGGCTCTCGAAGCCCTGCGGCTCAACGACAACGAGTTCTCAGGCTACATTCCCGGCCGCATCGGCCGATTGAAAGCTCTGCGCGAACTGAGGCTAGAGCGCAACGAGCTGACAGGTTCCATACCGCTCTCCATCGAAAACCTGCAAGAACTCAAGGAATTGCGCCTGAATGACAACGCCTTGACCGGCCATCTGGAGCCACTCAAGTCCCTTGGCAAGCTCTCCACGATGCGTCTGGGGGGCAACGATTTTCTGGGCTGTCTGCCAGAGCGTTTGCGCGGCGTCGGGGATCACCTCGTGGAGATGGACGTCGAGTGCGGCGCCACGCCTTGGAGCCAACCACCACTCTTCGCTGATGCCGCCGCGCTCATGGCGAGCCGCGACACGCTGGCGGGCGGGGCATCGCTCGACTGGGGCTACGACACGCCGGTGCGCGATTGGCAGGGCGTGACCGTCGATGGTTCCCCGCCCCGCGTGGTTGCCCTCGACCTCGAGGGCGCGGGCTTGGCCGGCCGCGTTCCAGCCGAACTGGGCGTGTTGTCGGCCCTGACGCGACTCGACTTGAACGGCAACGCGCTGAGCGGCAGCCTGCCCGCCGAGCTTGGCCAGCTCGCCCACTTACGCACACTCTCGGTGACGGGAAACAAACTCGCCGGGGAGCTGCCTATGGCCCTCGATTATCTTTACCACCTCGAGCAGCTTGAGCTCGCCGGCAATGACTTCCTCGGCTGCCCGCCCGAACTGGTGCGGTATCGCGTGCGTTCGGCGCTGCTGCCCCTGACGCTGCGCCATTGTCCGACGACTTGGGAATACCAGACCACCGAGCAGATAGGCGGCACACTCAATTCCATCAACAACCTAGTTGATCGTGGCGCCGAGCAGCATCTCGCCGAGGGCGCCCACAATCTGTTCCTGCAGATGGGACTGCAAACCGGTTTGGTGGGCGTCGGCGCCTTGGGGCTCTTGTGCATGTCCTTGATCTTCAATCTCAGAAGCCGCCCCGGCCGCAGGGTGACACCCGTGCAGTGTTTGGCGGTCGCCGGCACCGCCATGGCGATCACGCACAGCGCCTTCGACATCTTTTTGCTTCAATACGTGATGACGGTCGCGGTGTTCGTGTGGATGTTCCTAGGCATCGGCACGGGTCTCGCGCACAAACAACCTGAGGGCGAGGCCGAGCAGCACGGCAAGCCTTGAGCGGACCGAACCGACGCCCCGCCAATCAGTGGGCAGCCAGCGCGGCGTTGCGCTCGGCGATGTAGCCGACGATGACGTGAGCTTCCGCTTCGGTCAGGTTGCTCGACGGCATCACGGTCCCGGGGGCGAAACCGGCCGGGTCGAGAATGAAGTGCCGCAAGCTGTCTTCGTCCCAAATCGTGTCGAGGGCGGCCAACGCCGGCGAATCAATGGCAACCGCGCCTGCGCGCCGACCGAGGATTCCCACCAAGTGGGGGCCTGGACCGTACCGCTCTTCCTCCAACTGGTGACAAGCGCCACAGTGTTGGCCATACAGGCGCTGCCCCTCGCGGGCCTCGGCGCTGAGCGGTGGCGGCGCTGCCACCGGGTCGCGCGCGACCGCGGCGGCCGGCGCAGCGGCGACGGCATCGGCCGCACAATGTACGGCGTGGACGTAACCGGCCGGCACTTTGCCACACCAAACGTCGGAGCGGCTCAGCAGCAGCACCCGGCCGATGTCGAGCAACAGGGCGATGCTGCCCTCCGGTCCGTGAGCGAGGTCCCTGATTTGGTGGCCGATCTCAATGCGTTCCACATATTTCACTTGCCTCGCCTGATGCCTCACGCGAAACAGCGAATAGCCGTGCGAACGCCCCCACAGGGAGGCGATGAGCAAGTCGTCCTGCCACAGCGGAAACGCCGTTTCGTCGTTGGTGACGATGGCCGAGATGCCCATGGACGGCACCCAGGCGAAGGTTGGCGCCACGAATCCCTCGTGATGCCCAGGGCGGCGCTCATCCGGCTTGAGCGCCATGCGGGGATATTGATAGCCATAGCTGACTTCCGGCCAGCCGTAATTGCCGCCGGGTTCGATCAGGTTGAGCTCATCGCCGCCTTGGGCGCCATGCTCGGTGAGCCACACGTTGCCGTCGCCGTCGCGCGCGAGGCCTTGGGGATTGCGATGGCCAGAGGTGTGGATTTCGGCCTCGCCAGTCGCCAAATCGACCCGCAGCACCTTGCCTAGATGCAGCGCCTGATCCTGCGATGGCGGCGGCCGCTCCTCGTCGCCGGCGAGGCGGGAGCGCAGCCCGAAAGGAAACGCCGTGTCCTTGCCATGATGCCCGACGGTGATGAAGAGATGATCGGGGCCGTCGGCCAACAATCGGCCGCCCGCTTCATTGCCAAAATACGGCGGCACCAAGCACGGTTTGGCGTCGAACACGGACC
Source organism: Candidatus Azotimanducaceae bacterium (assembly GCA_965200505.1). Taxonomy (GTDB): domain Bacteria; phylum Pseudomonadota; class Gammaproteobacteria; order Pseudomonadales; family Azotimanducaceae; genus VXNE01. The sequence continues at coordinate 330,245 of OZ241343.1, forward strand.
GCCAAGTCGGCGACACCTCCACTTGGCCATCGACGACATGCAGCGTGGTGGCGGAGAGCCGGAACAGCACACACCGGCCATTGAAAAAGTGATGCGTGGCAAACAAGTCGTGATGGCCATCCGCGCGCTCGCGCACAAGAATGTCCATCACGCGGAACGTGGCCTGCGCGATGGCAGGGTCTTCCTGAATGCGGTGGGCAAGGAAGCCGGCTTCGTTCATGGGAACGCCACCTTCGAGGTAGGTGACTTGCCCGTCACGGTCAATCGTCGCGAGCCGGCCGCGGGGCGTCGCCACCAGCAGGCGGTCGCCAAGGAGCTCGATGGCGCCGCCGGTGGTGGCGAAGGGCGCCAAGCCGATGGTGGCCACGTCCAGCGTGTAGAGGTGCGTGCCCAAGGTCGTGGTGCCGCCCGGCTCGAACACCTTCTGGTCCTGACGCACGGGTTTGCCGGAGTGTGGCATCTCGATGGTGCCGTCCCAGAGCTTGCCGGTGGCATCATACTGTCCGGTGGAGACGCGCTCGAAAGGATACTGAGGCAGCGGCACAGTCACCGTGCATGACCCATCGGTTAAGCTCCCTCGGTCGGCAAAATAGAAGTCCAGGTTGTCAAAGCCAAACCCCTTCCTCGACACCGGCAGGTCATCCACACTGAGCGGCACGACATGCAGGAAAAAACGCGCCTCGGTGTCCGCAATCTCGCAGCGTTCACGAAGATAGACGAGCGCACTCTCTTCCAAGAACACGTCGAAATCCCCTTGAATCTCCGGTGTTCGACCAAGCGCGAACTGGGTCTTGACCCAACTGTCGCGTGGCACCTCGAACCCTAGGTAAAACACCGTCGCGACGACCGCGACCGCACCTAGGGCCATGAGCCCGACGAACAAGAGCGACTTCGCCGAGAGCCGTGTTGCTGTCATTCGTGTCGCCCCTTGCGACGCCGCTCTTCGTCCGACGCCGACCCTGTTCCTGACTCACGCCCGCGGCCTAGTCCGCACCACTGACACACCACTGGGATCGGCACTTTCCGAGCACATCACGCAGTGGGATCGGGAGTGACTGCGGTCATTCGGCGGTGAGCCAACGACAACCCTGCCATCGGCTCACGGCGACGCAAGCATAGCATGCGCCCCCGTAGCCCATGCGCCTACGCCGGCCGGGGTGGGCGGCGCGGACGCGCAATGCACCGCGTACACATGGATTGTCGGCTCGGCTTCCACCACCGGATTGTGGAGAGGAAGCGGCGGGGCCTTGCCACACCACCGGTCCGACGGGCGCAGCAGCAGCACTCGGGCGCGGTCCGTGAGCACGGCGAGGCCATCGGGCGCATGAGCGAGATCCCTGATTCTGTCGCCCAGCACAATTCGTTCCACATAGCGCACCTGCCCCCCCCCCCCCTGATGCCGATGCCGAAGCCGAAACAGGGCAAAGCCCTGTGAACGAGATCCGCTCAGCGATCCGATCAACAGATCGTCCTCCCATAGCGGAAACGCCGTTGCGTCGTTGACGACGATCGCTGAGATGCCAATGGCTGGCACCCAAGCGAAGGTCGGCGCCACGAAACCATCGTGATGACCCGGCGTCGTTTCGTCCGGCTTCAGCGTCTTGTGACTATAGTCATAGCCATAGCTCACTTCCGGCCACCCATAGTGGGCACCGGGCTCGAGCAAGTTGAGCTCATCGCCGCCACGCGGTCCATGCTCGGTGAGCCAAACGTTGCCGTGACGGTCACGCGCGAGGCCCGATGGGGCGCGGTGTCCAGTCGTCAGCGTGGACGCCTCGCCCGTAGTGAGATTCACACGCAGCACTTTGTTCTCGATCGTCAAGAGTAGATGGTGAGGGCCATCGGCCAACAAGTAACCACTTTTGGGTACCCTCCGCACCACTAGGCACGGTTCGGTGAAGACGGTGCGCCAAGTGGGCGACACCTCCAAGCCGCCGTTGACAACGTGCAGCGTGTTGGCAGAAAGCTCGAAGCGCTGGCAGCCACCGCTGAAGAATCGATGGGTTGCGAACAAGTCATAGTGACCATTGCGTCGCTCCCGCACCAGAAGGTCAACCACACACTGGCCCGTGGCGGCCGAAAGGTCGGGCATTGACACACGTGCCTGAAGGTAGGAGGCCTCTCCATCCGGACCAATGCTCGCGAGCCGGCCGTGCGGCGTCGCCACCAACAGGCTGTCGCCAACGCGTTCAATGGCACCGCCGCAGGTGCTGGCAAACGGCTCCAAGCGGATGGTGGACACGTCCAGCGCATGGAGATGCGTGCCCAAAGTCACGACTGCGCCGGGCGCCAACACTGCGTCGCTGCGCTCAACGATCCGGGCGGCTAGGGGACGCGCAATGTTTAAGCTCCCGGCCCAAAGTTGGCCGGTGTTGTCGTATTGGCCAGTGGCGACGTGCCTGATCGGATACTTGGGCAGCGCGACGGTCACGCTACATGTGCCATCGTCGAGGCTGCCAAAAGAATCAACGAAGCCGAAATCAAGGTTCTCGAAACCGAACGCATTTGTCCTGAAGGGCAAGTCGCCCACCTCCCAGGGAAAGACGTGCAGGAAGAAGCGGGGCCCCACATCGGCGGCATCGCACGGTTCCCGGACGTATGTGAGCGCACCGTCGGCGAGGAACACGTTGAAATGCGCCTCGATCATCGATTGCCGCGAACCGATGGCTTCGTAAAGCATGGCCCGCAGATCCCTTGGTCCCTCAAGGCCCAACCACAGGAGCCCGGCCGCGGCCGCGCCACTGCCGATGGCCAACGGGACCACGACCCAAAGCACACGAACCGCAAGCCGCGTCGCCGTAATCATGGAGGATTAGGGTATCATTCATGGCCACGCTAGGCAGACCAACCGCCCTTCCCCCATGCGCTTCCCCGCTCGCCCGACATGAGTCGATCGTGGGCCGCCCAGCCATGGAGCGAGGGGTTGTCATCGGCGTCGAGTGCGTCGGCGGATACCATGTTGTCCACCGATTCCAACCTGTATCGCCTTTCATGCATCGGCCTGTTGGCCCTCGCGGCTGTCCTGCGCCTCTACGAGTTGCCGGCCGAGATCCTCTCCCACGACGAAGCCGTCGTCGTCGAAATCTCCAAAGGCGCGGTGCAAGAGGTCGTCAACGACACGCGGTGGAAGAACTCCTCGCCCATCCTCTACCCGCTCCTGCTGGGCGTCGCGCAAACGGTGGACTCGTCGCCACTCACCGTGCGGCTGTTGTCCGCCATCGCCAGCATTCTCACCGTCGCCGCCCTGCTGTTGTGGCTGCCCCGCGTGGGCATCGCGCCCGGCGCGGCGTTGCTGGCCGGCCTCATGGCGACGCTCAGTCCGGAACTCATCCGCCACGCCCAAGACGCCCGCGAGTATTCCTTCGACGCGCTGGTCGCGACATTCATGCTGATCGGGCTGCTGAAATACCTGCGTGGTGGCGGCAGGGCGCTGCTTTGCGCCACGTTGGCCATCGCGCCTTTGGTGCAATACGGCCTCGTCTTGTTCGGCGTGGCGGTGTTGGCCACGTTGGCGCTGAGCCCCCGCGCACACTTGGGCGACGGCGCGGCTGCGTGGCGGTCGGACTGGCGCGAACGCATGGGCTGCTTGGCAGACGCCGGCAGTTGGTTCACGGTGAGCGCCGGCATCACCTATGGCCTCACCCTGCACGCCCAAGGTCTGAACGCCGTGGCGAGCGGCAGATTCGGCCCCATTCTGCAAGACCAAGTCTATCGTGGCGACCTTGGGGATTTGGGTGCCGTGATCGGTTTCGCCGCCACGGAACACCTGGCGTTCGCCGGCCACTTCGCGCCGATGGTGGTGGTGGCGGCCGGGGGCATTGCACTCGCCGCGCTGGTGGTGCGCTCGATCGCCACGCAGCGTGCCCTGAGCCCGGTGTTCATGCTGTTCCTGTTGGCTGGCGCGACGGCCTTGTCGGCGGCGCTGCTGTCCCTCTACCCGCTGGGCCCCCATCGTCAATGCATGTACCTTGCGCCGGTGTTTTTCGTCGGCCTTGCCCATGCCCTATACACCGTCTTGCGCCGCCTGCCGGCGCGTCCCCGCCAAGCCTTGACGGTGATGGTCGCCGTCGCGGCCCCGATCGAGGGCGCCACCATGGTCGCGGCGGACTTTCCGTATCAGGAGCGCGGCCAAGCGGAGACCGTGCTGGCGGCCCTCGACCAGCATCTTGGCAAAGATCCCATCTATCTGCCTTACATTTCCATCCCCATCATGGACTATTACTACCCTGGACAGCGCGACCAGTTCTTTCGCGGGAGCAGTTGTCGCTGGCGTGAAACAGCGCAGTGCCAGCAGGACTTCGTCATGGAGCTCATCAACATGCACCTCATGGGCGCGGCGCGCGTCTGGGTGGTGTTTTTCAACTACCGTACATGGAGCATCGTCAGGCAGTGGCGTGACGAGGGGTTGGCTCAGCATGTCGTGGGCACTGGCTTCTCCAACCTCTTCCTCATTCCAAACATCCGCTCCGTCGTGGCGCCCCAATTGACCCAAGTGGAGGCACTCATCCAAGTGGCGTCGAACTTGGCGCCGCAAGACATTGCCGGCTTCCATGTGCATGTTGACGCAGCCGCCAACGCGCTCACGTACATGAAACGGCCCTGTGCGGCGGCCGACGCCGACGAGCCCATCTGGCTGGAACTCACACCACGCGATGTGAACGCGTTGCCGCCGCGGCGGCAACGCCACGGCTGGGACAACCTGGGCTTTGACTTCGCCGCCAAGGGCGTGCGCCGCGATGACGTTTGCGTGGCGGCACTGCCGTTGCCGGACTATGAGATCCAGCGCATCGACACGGGCCAAGCGAACTGGCGGAAGACACTTCACCTCGGCCAAGAGGCGACATGACGTGGCCCGCACCCTCGCAAAGCGCGGCGCCTGACCAACCGCCCGATGGCGCCGCGCCCTCGGGCGCGGCGACGGCCGGCGAGCCACGCGCTAACATTGGCGGGATGGGCGACAACACGCCGCTGGCGGTGGATGTGGACGGCACGCTGATCCGCGGCGATCTCTTGACCGAGGGCATCGTCCGGCTGTTGGCGACCGCTCCCGCGAGCCTGTTGGCACTGCCGTGGTGGCTCGCCGGCGGCCGCGCCGGATTGAAGCGCAAGGTGGCCGAACGGGCCACCGTCGCGCCGGAGACCTTGCAGCTCAATTCGGCGGTGTTGGCCGAAGTGCGGGCCGCGAAGGCCGCCGGCCGCGAGGTATGGCTCGCATCGGGCGCCGACGCCAAGGCCGTCGCGCCATTGGCGGCTGCCTTGGAGGCCGATGGCCACATCGCGTCCGACGGGCGCGTCAATCTGGTGGGCACCGCGAAGGCCGCGGCCTTGACCGCCCGTTTCGGGGAGCGCGGCTTCGACTACATCGGCAATGCCCGCCACGACCTGCCGGTGTGGAACTGCGCCCGCCGCGCCATCGGCGTGAACTTGCCGCCACGCCGCGCGGCAGCGGTGCAGGCGCTGTGCGACGACGTTCGCCTTTTGAGCACAGACCGCGGCACCGGCGCCGACCATTGGCGGGCGCTGCGTCCCCACCAATGGGCCAAGAACATCCTGGTGTTCGCGCCCCTGCTGGCCGCGCATAGCCTGTCGCTCACGGCATGGCAGCTGGCCTTTGGCCTGTTCATCGCCTTCTGCGCCTGCGCGTCGGCCGGCTACGTCCTGAACGACTTGGCGGACTTGCCGCACGACCGCAGCCACGCGAACAAGCGGCGCCGGCCGTTGGCGTCCGGGGCCGTCCGCCCAGCGCCACTGGCCGCCATCGGCGTGGCGCTCGCTGTGGGCGGCGTCGCGCTCGCGCTCTGGATTTCACTCGTCGCCGGGCTCTACGCACTGTGCTACGTCGGCCTCGCGGTGGCCTATTCGCTGTGGCTGAAGCGGCGGGTGTTCCTCGACGTCATCGTGCTTTCCGGCTTTTACAGCTTGCGCGTCCTCGCCGGGGCCGCCGCCGCGGCGGTGCCGCTGTCACCTTGGTTCCTCGCACTGCTACTGTTCGCGTTCCTGGCGCTCGCGATCTTGAAGCGGCAAACCGAGCTCAAGGGGATTGCCGACGCGGGCCGCGCCGATGTGCCGGGGCGTGGCTACATGGCCGAAGACTTGGCCTCCCTGACCGCGTTGGGGGCGGCGAGTGGCTTCACTTCCGTGGTGGTGTTGGCGCTGTACATTCAGAGCGACAAGGTGGCCGACTTGTACGGGCGGCCGGAGGCGTTGTGGCTGACTTGCCCACTATTGCTATATTGGTTTGGGCGCGCGATGGTGCTTGCCAACCGCGGCCGCGTCCATGACGATCCCATCCTCTTCGCCCTGCGCGACCGCGCGAGTTGGATCACCGTCGCCGGCATCGCCGCGGCGGTGGCCGCGGCGCTCTGACGCCGCCAAGGCCGCGCCGGCACCCTCAAGGCTTGTGAGACGGCACCTTTGAACCCGCCCGGAACGGCGTTGGTCATCGGCGCCACGTCAGACATCGGGCGCGCCATCGGCCGGGCGCTGGCACGCGATGGCTGGGCCTTGCAACTGGCGGCCCGGGATGCGACGCGCCTCGCCAACGAAGCCGCGGACTTGGCGCTGCGCGGCGCCGGCAAGGTGGCCCAGTGGCGTTGCGACGTGCTGGAGGAAGGCGCCGCGGCCGCGCTCGCCGGCACCCTCGAACCACTGCCGGACGTCGCCATCTGCGTGGTGGGCGAACTCGGCGAGCAGGCCGCTGGCGAACGCGACGCCGCCGCCGCGGAGCGGGTGATGTACACGAACTACATTGGCCCGGCCTTGCTGCTCGGCGCCTTGGCGGAACGCTTCGAAGCACGTGGCAGCGGCGTGTTGGTGGCGCTGAGTTCCGCCGCCGGGGAGCGCGGCCGCGCCTCCAACTACCTCTACGGCTCCGCCAAGGCCGGCCTCACCGCGTTCCTTTCCGGGCTGCGCAACCGCCTCCACCCGTCCGGCGTCCATGTCGTGACGGTGCTCCCCGGCTTCGTGGCCACTCGGATGACCGATGGCATGGCGCTGCCGCCGGCGTTGACGACCACGCCCGAAGCCGTGGCGACCCAAGTCGTGCGGGCCATCAGGCGACGCCGCAACGTCGTGTACGCGAAGCCTCGGTGGCGGCTCATCATGGCCGTCGTCCGGGCGCTGCCCGAGGCGGCGTTCAAGCGCCTCAAGCTATGAGTGCCGCGGCGCCACTCTCCGGTTGGGGCCGGCACCCGGTGCGGGACTGCCGCCTGGAGACCTTGCACGATGCGCGGCAGCTCGACGCCCTGCTCGACGCCGCGCCAACCTTGATCCCACGCGGCGCCGGCCGCGCCTATGGCGACGCCGCCCTGAATCCCGCCCTCACGCTCTCGATGCTGGCGCAGGACCGGCTGCTGGCCTTCGACCCGGACAGCGGACGCCTCACCTGTGAGGCCGGCGCCACGCTGGCCGACATCCTCAATGTCTTCGTGCCGCGCGGCTGGTTTCCGCCCGTGCTGCCCGGCACCAAGTTCGTCACCGTCGGCGGCATGGTGGCGGCGGACGTGCATGGCAAGAACCACCACCAAGACGGTTCGTTCGGCGCCCATGTGGAATCCCTCACGTTGGTGGCGGCCGATGGCGGCACACGCACGTTGAGCCGCGAACAGAACTCGGATTTGTTTTGGGCCACCGTGGGCGGCATGGGGCTCACCGGTGTGATCATTGACGTGACCTTTCGCCTCGTCCGCATACCGAGCGCGTATCTCAACGTGGAGACGGTGCCGACCCAAGACCTTGACGAGACCATGGCGCGTTTCGAGGAGTCCGCGAATTGGCCGTATAGCGTCGCCTGGCTCGATGCGCTCGCCCGCGGCCCGGCAGCGGGGCGCGGGCTCCTCACCCGCGCCACCTTCATGGCGCATCAAGAGCTGCCGGCGCCGCTGGCGAGCGCACCGTTGCGCGGGCCGGGGCACCCGTTGGCGAGCATCCCAATGCCGGCGCCGAAATGGTTGCTGAACCGGCCTTGGGTGAAGTGCTTCAACGAGGGTTACTACCAGCTAGGGCGGCGGCGCAGCGGCCACCAGCCAACGCACTTCGACCCCTTCTTCTTCCCCCTCGACCGCGTCGGCGCGCTGAATCGGCTGGCTGGCCGGCCAGGCTTCGCGCAGCATCAAAGCGCGTTGCCAAAGGCGACCAGCGCCGCCGCATTGGCCGCGATGCTGGCGACTGTCGCGGCGAGCCATCGAGGCGCCTATCTCGCCGTGCTGAAGCTCTTCGGGCCGGCCGGCGACGGCTTGTTGTCGTTCCCAATGGAGGGCTACACGTTGGCCCTCGACATCCCGATGCGGCACGACACCGCCGCCCTGCTCGATGCGCTCGACGGCATCGTGAGCGAGCACGGCGGACGCATCTACCTCGCCAAGGACGCCCATTGTTCCGCGCCACGGCTCCGAGCGGGCTACCCGCGGCTGAACGCCTTCGCCACCACTCGCACGCAAGCAGCCGGCACACCGCCGAAGTTCGCCTCGGAACTGTCGCGCCGGTTGGAACTGTAGGCTTCGGGCTTCAACGCCGTGCCGCCCGCCGGCGCGGCATCCAATACAGCAGCAGCCCGGCGATCGTGAACGGCACCCACAGCGCGTGTACGGTGAGCGCGAAAGCGGCCGCCGTCGCCACCGGAGCGCCGTAGGCGACGAGGCCCAGCGCCGCGAAGTAGTCGAACGTGCCGACGTGGCCGGGCGTCAGCGGCAACGCCGCTGACACCGAGCCCAAAGCCAGCGAGAGCCAAGGCCCCGGCCACGGCGCCGCGGCGCCCAGCGCCGTTGCCACCGTGACGAACGCGGCGCCCTCACAAGCCCACACGACCACGGAGAGGATGCCCATGACGCCCATGCCACGCGCGGACCGCACGAGTTTCAGGGCACTGGCCAAGTGCAGCCCTTGACGTGCCGCCCACTGCACCCAACGACGGTCGCCGAAGCGCTGCGGCAAGCGTCCCAGGAAGGCCTCCACCCAAGGCAACGCCACCACCGCGGCCAGCAGCACCACGAAGCCGAGCGCCGCGAGGGCCGCGATGGCCACCACGATGGCACGGGGCAGCGCACCGACTGGCACGGCGAGCATGGCACCGGCGAACATCGCGGACACCGCGATGAGATCGGCCATGCGCTCGATGACGAGGGTGCCGACCACGCGCATGGCGGGGGAACGCAATTCCTCCTGAAACGCCACCGCGCGCACCGCGTCACCAGTGCGCAACGGCAGCACGTTATTGAACGCGAAGCCGCACAGGAACGGCCGGGCGCAGGCGGTGACGGCCAAGCGTGGCTCCAGCACGCGCAGCAAACCCCACCACCGCACCACGCGCACCGCATGGGCCGCGGCGGTGAATGTAAGTGCGAGCAGCACGGCGGGCCATGACAGCCTGGCGAAGGCGCCACGCAACGCCGCCATGTCGATGCCGCGCACCAAGAGCCACAGGAAGGCCGCGGCGACGACCACGCCCACGGCCAACCTGATCCAGCGGCGCCCCGCCTCGCTCAGCGCCCTGTCCCGCTGGCGATGAGCGTCACCTTGAAGGCCGCACCCTGCTCGGCGGGCACCAAGTCGATCCGGCCGCCGGCACCCTGCACGAGGCTTCGGCAAATGGCCAAGCCCAGCCCGGTGCCACCGTCTTCTTGGCGCGTGGTGAAGAACGGATCGAACACCCGGCCGCGATTCGCGGGCGAGATGCCGGGGCCGTCGTCGGCGACGGTGAGCTCCACGGTGTCGCCGCGCCGTCGCGCGTCCACATCGACCCGCGTGGCACCGTGTCGCGCCGCGTTGTCCACCAAGTTCTCCAACACCGCCAACAGCGATGCACGGGCGATGCGGGCGGCCGCCGGCGGCACCGGCGCGACATGCACAATGGGCAGCGCCAGCGCCTGGGCGACGGCCACCACGTCCGTGGTTTCGTTGCCCGAGGGGGTCATGTCGGCTTGGGCAAGATCGACCAAGCGCGAAGTCAGCCGGTCCAGCCGTTCGACATCCGCGGCGATGTTGTTCACGAACTTGGCGGCTTCGGCCGGCGTCATGTCGGGAAGGTCATCCCGCAACAGCTCCACGGCGCCACGCGCCGCCGCGATGGGCGTTTTGAACTCGTGGCTCACATGGTGCGCGAAGTCCCGCACATAGCCGGCGCGCCGTTGCAGGCTCGCCACCATCGTCTCGATGCTGTCCGCCAAGTCCGCCAACTCATGGACGCGATAGTGCCGGCCACGCTCGAAGTGATCCGTCTCGCCACGCGAGACGCGCCCGGCGCCTTTGACGAGACGCTTGATGGGCAGCATCAGCGTACGCGCCGTGACCAGCGCGATGCCCATTGCCACGACGAGAAACACGGCGCCAACCTGCAGGAGCAGGGCGCGTTGATTGCGAAGCGTATCCAAGATGTTCCCAGCGGCCCGCGACACCAACGCCGCGCCGATGATCCGCTGGCCAGACCGGATGGGGAGCGCCAAGAACACCTCCAACGCGGCGCCACGCACGATCGGCGCCACTTCGGCGACTGGGCCCGGATTGGTCTTGCCGCGCAAGGTGCCGACCGGCGCACCGCCAAGCGCGCGCCGCACTTCTTGGGCGTGGGTGAGCGACAGCCCCAAATCGTCCTCGGTGGTGGCCACCACCACGCCATCCGCATCGACCACTCGAACGCTCGCGTACATGATGGTGCGCGCGTCCTCGAGCAGCGGCCCCACCGCCGCACCTAAGCGCGACGCGGCGTCCGTCGCCGGCGCCGTCGGCTGCGCCGTCGGAAACGCGGGCAGCACCGGCACCGCGCCGAAGTCCAGCTCGGGCAGTTGCGACAGTGGATTGGCCGGCGCCGCGTGGTGTGGTTCGCCAGCCCCACCGCCATCGTGCGGGGCCGCGTTGTGGAAGGCGGTGCGATATGCCGTCGCGACGAACGTGGCGACCAGGGCGAGCTCGGCTTGGGTCTGTCGCAGCAAGGTGTTCTCGTGCAGCCGCAGGGCATAGAGCCCCACCAACGGCACAACGAGAATCGACAGACTCACGACGATGAGCAGTGTCCGCAGCCTGAGGCGCAGCCGTGGCGTCGCGGCGACGCCGCGCACCGCGATGTTGGGTTGGCCCGCGACCGACGCCTCCGCCCACGGCGCCTCGGCGACGCGGGCGGCGATCCGGGTGTGCCGCGCGGCACCATTGGGGAGTCGGCCCATCGGGGCATCTTAGCACCGCGCCCGGCGCCGTCGGTGCCGCCACACGCCACAGTGTTGGGGCGCTTCCGCCGCCCCCTCAAACCGCGCCGTCAGGCGTGTGCGTTCGCCAACGGGCTCGACGCAGTGAGCTGCGCCGCCAACTGCCGCGCCGCCGCCCGCCCCTGCTGCACCGCGTAGTTCGTGCCGCGGTCCTGCGGATAGATCTGCGCCATGCTGGCCAGCAGCACATTGGCGAGCGGCGTTTCGGTGCTCGGCAGCAGGTGCCGATAGCCCTTCACGGACACCGGCTGCGCGTAACGCGCGCGCCACAGGTGCGCCGCCAACACGTTCTTGTCCGCCAAGTCTGGGAACATCCGGCGCAAGTGCAATAGCGCAAAGGCGATGGCCGCGTCATCGTCCATGGCGTAGAAGGGATCCGCTTCGGGCGCATAGCGGGAGAGATACACGATGTGGCGCCCGGCGTAGCCAGACGCCGGCTCCAAGTTCGTGTGTTCCACCACCGCGACGAACGGAAACGCCGTGTCGTTGACGTTGAGCCAGTAGGTCTCGGAGAGGCTTCGATCGAGCTCCAGCACCACGCAGACATTGGCGAGATAACGGATTCGGCGCAGCGACGCGACATAGCCGGGCGGCGCCACGGGCGCCAAGAGGTCCGCGACGATGGGCAGCGCCGGCGTCGCGATCACGCCATCCACGACGAGGATCGTTTCGCCCGCCACAACCTCCGTGACGCGACCCTGCGGCGCCTTGAGCGCCGTGACCTCGGCGTTCAGGCGCACCGTGCCGCCCTGCCCCCGCACGGCCGCGGCCAGCGCGTCCGCCAAGGCAGCGAAACCACCACGGTAGTAGGCGAGATGCTCGGCGCCCGCGCCCCGACGGCTGCCGCCCCGCAGCTTGATCTTGTTCCAGAACCAAGCCGCGCTCACTTCCTCCGCCAAGTCGCCGAACTTGCCGTGCAGCAACGGCGCCCACACCACCTCGTAGGTGCGCGGGCCGACCATCTGCCGCAGCCAATCCACCGCGGCGCGGTCATCAAGGCGCCGCCAATCCTTGAGGCGCCGCGCCCACAGCGCGAACAGGCCCAACCGCAACCGACTCAACACCGGCAGCGGCGCGAACCGCAGCAGATCGACTGGGTTGGAGAGTTTGAAGCTGTTGCCGGCGTAGTACATCCCGGTGCGCGAGGGCCGCATCAGCACACGGTCTGCGAGGCCCAGCTCGTCGATGAGCCGCATGATGTGGACATCGCTCGCGAACCAGTGGTGGTAGAACTTCTCGAGCCGCCCCGCCGCGGTGCGGAATCCACCGGCGAGGCCACCGACCTCGGCGTCCGCTTCCAGCACGGTGGCGCGGACGCCACGCTTGCCCAGTTCGTAAGCCGCGGCCAAACCGCAGAAGCCACCACCGATCACCGCGACATGGGGCCCGCCCGCGGCGCCGCGGGCAGGGCTGGCTGCCGACACTACGGGGTGCCGTCGCCGGAGTGGCCCCGACTGGATTTCGCGTCGTCGCCCAAGTCAGCCGGCACCGCTGGAAACCCCAAGCGCTCCTTCACCACATAGAGCGGGCGCCGTTTCACCTCGGCGTAGATGCGCCCCAAGTATTCGCCCAACATCCCGACGACCACCAGTTGGGTGCCGCCGATGAACAGGATGGCGATGAGCAGCGTGGTCCAGCCCGGCACCCAAACGTCCGTCAACAGGCGTTGCACAAGGGCATAGAAGATGCCGGCCACCGCGCCGCCGGCGACCAGGAAGCCCAGCCAAATGGCCAACCGGAGCGGCGCCACGCCGAACGACAAGACGGCACCCAGCGCCAGCCCCAAGCTGGCGCGGAACGGCCACTTTGACGTGCCGGCCGCCCGCGGCTCGCGATGGAAGGGCACCACTGCTTGGCGGAAACCCGTCCATGGCAACATGCCGCGCAGAAAGCGGTCTCGCTCGGGCATCGCCATCAGCACGTCTATCACCTTGCGGTCCATCAAGCAAAACTCCCCCACGTCGTTGGGGATCGAGATGTTCGATACGCGGTTGATGACGCGGAAGAACGCCTTCGACTGCCATTGCTTCGCCGTGCGTACGCCCTCGCGGGCCAGCCGCAGGCCAAACACCACCTCGGCACCCTCGCGCCATCGGGCGAGCATTTCGTGGATGACTTCCGGGGGGTCCTGCAAGTCGCAGTCGAGCACCACCACCGCGTCGCCTTTGGCCGCGGCGAGCCCGGCGGTGATGGCGATCTGCTGGCCGAAATTGCGTGACAGTGAGACGACCCGCAGGGTGGAATCCGCCGCGGCGAGTTCCCGCAGCACGACCAAAGTGCCATCGCTGCTGCCGTCATCCACGAAAATGGTCTCAACGTCAACGTCATCCCAGCCATCGCTCGTCGCTTTCAAGCGACGGTGGGTTTGTGCAACGACAAGCTCTTCGTTAAAGCAGGGAATGACGATGGACAGGAGCGACACGGAGAGACCTTGGCGTACACATGGTTGCGGAGTGAGCCTAGCACGGTGGCCGGCGGGCCATCAATTCGCGGTTTCCGAGACCTCGCCGCCGCTCGCCCAAGCGTCAAACGCCAGTCGCGGCGCCGGCCCCGCGCGGATCCGCCATGCCGACGAAGCCGCCCTCCACGCGCATCACGGAGTTGGCGTCGCCGATGCCCCGACCCAGCGGGACGGTGACGATGTTGCGATGCCCCAATGCCTCCAGCTTGGCGCGGGTGTCCGGCGACCAGCCAAACCGTTCCACCGTGATCTGGTCCGGCTGCCATTGGTGATGGAAGCGCGGTGCGCTCACCGCCTCGGAAAGGCTCATGCCGTGGTCGATGACGTTGACGATCACCTGCATCACGGTGGTGATGATGGTGCTGCCGCCGGGCGACCCGGTGACCAACAGCGGCGCCCCATCGCGCAACACGATGGTGGGTGACATCGAGCTCAACATGCGCTTGCCGGGCGCGATGGCGTTCGCGTCGCCGCCGAGCAGGCCGTAGGCGTTGGGGGCGTTGGGCTTGGCGGCGAAGTCGTCCATCTCGTTATTCAGCAGGAACCCGGCCCCCGGCACCACGATCTTGGCGCCGTGGCTGAAGTTCAACGTGGTGGTGTAGGCGACGGCGTTGCCGGCCGCATCCATCACCGAGACGTGGGTGGTGTCCGGCGATTCCTGCGGAATGTCGCCGGCGAAGATCGCCTCGGAGCGCGATGCCTGGCGCGGGTCGAAGTCTCGAAAGCGCCGCGCCGCGTACGCCTTGTCCACCAGCGTCGCCAGCGGCACTGGGTGGAAATCCGGGTCGCCCAAGTGCTGGGCGCGGTCCGCGTAGGCGCGTCGCTCGGCTTCCACGATGCGATGCACCAAGGCGGCGCTGCCGAAGCCGAGGGCGCCCACGTCGATGGGTTCCAACAGGTTGAGCAACTGCACCAGCAACACCCCGCCGGAAGACGGCGGCGGCATGGAAACGATGTCGTGGCCGCGATAGCTGCCGCGCACCGGCTCACGCCAAACCGACCGATAGGCGGCTAAATCTTCGTGGCTGATTAGGCCGCCATCCCGCTCCATCTCGGCGACCAGCAAGTCCGCCGTCTCGCCGGCGTAGAAACCTGCCCTGCCGAGCTTGCGGATGCGCTCCAAGGTGGCGGCCAAGTCCGGTTGCGCGAAGTGTGTGCCGGCGGCCAGCGGCGCACCGTCCTCGCCGGCAAACTTGGCCGCCGTGGCTTCATGGCGAGCCAAGCGATCCCACTGCCCCGCCAACTGCCGCGCCACGTCGGCCGGCAGGGCGAAGCCTTCGCGGGCCAAGCGGATGGCGGGATCGATGACCGTCGGCAAATCCAGCGCCCCATAGCGCTCCTGCACATCGAGCAGGCCGGCCACCGTGCCGGGCACGCCAACCGCCAAGTGCGAGTCTGTGGAAAGCCCTTCGATGACGTCACCGGCTTCGTCCAAATACAAGTCGCGGTGGGCCTTGGCAGGCGCACGTTCACGGTGGTCATTCGCAATCACCTGCCCGTCGGCCAGCCGAATGACCATGAAGCCGCCGCCCCCGACGTTGCCGGCACTTGGATACGTCACCGCCAACGCGAACCCGGTGGCCACCGCGGCATCGACGGCATTGCCGCCCCGCGCCAACATGGCCGCGCCCACTTCCGAGGCCAGCGGCGAACGCGACGCCACCATGCCCGCTTTGCCCCGCACCGGCTCTGGGCTCGCCGACCAAGCGAGTGGCGCCAAGACCACCGCCAACGAGAGAACGAAATGCCGGACGCGGCGCATGAACACTCCTTTCAGCCTGCCCGAAAATCGGGCCAAGCGGCAAATTGTGAAGGAACGGCGCCGCACACGCCACCGCGCCCTTGCGGTTCTGCGGTTCAGGCGTCTCGGTAGTGGGGGCACCCTTGAGTTGCAGGGGGCGACCTGGCTGGCGCCTCATTCCTTGCCGGCCGAGCCGCCCCCATCGCCATCGGCATCCCCGCCGCCGTCTCGCGCCTTGCGCCGGCGCACCCGGCGCCGCCATGCCCAGCGGCGCAACGCTCGCCGCAGAACCCGCGCCCGGCACCTGGCCGAGCGGGATGCACTGTTGGCGAGGGCCGCGTTGGCCGCGCCATCGTCTGACGCTTGGCGCCGGCGGCGTCTGCGTGAGCGGCGCGGCGGCACGTCAGGGTGCGCTGGCCGGCGCCGCGGCGAAACCCAGCCGCGTGAGGGCGATCAATGCCAAGGCGCGCTGCCCAGCGCGACCGCCGCGCACCCCCACGGGCCGATCCTTGCTGAGGCGCTCGGCGTGGCGCGTGAGGGCCGCCAAGGGGGTTTGGTCGAGATCGACCAGCTGGGCGTCGGTCGGGGCCGTCAACGGATAATCGATCAGCAGTTCGCGGGCCACCTTGCCCGGCAACACCAAGAGCCGGGCCGCCTGCACCGCCACATAGGCCGAGGCATCGCGCCCGGTGGCCTTCGGACCGCCCGTCACGGCCTCGCCAAAGGCCACTTCCTCGCCAAAGAACTGGCCGGCCCGATACGTGCGGCCGTCGCGCTCCACGGTGCCGGACTGCACGATGTACACCGCGTCCTCCGGCCGAAGCCACTCGCCCGGGGCAAGACGCCGCTCACCGGCATGGCGCAGCACACGCTGCCATGTCACGGCCGGCATCGCCTGCACCAAGGGCGATGCCAACAAGCGTTCCAACCAATCCGCCACTTCCTCCACTTCCGGCGCCGGCAGCCCGGCCGGACTCAAAAGGAACTGCAACGGTGCGCAGTCCACCGACAACACCGTGGTGGCGGCGCGGGTCTCAATGGCCAGCGCGTCGCCGGGCCGGTAGATCTCACCCTGCACACTGCGCGCCCGGCCCGCTTCATCCACCGCCCACACTTCGCCGGCGACGAGGTAGAGGTGCCGGTTGAGCGGGCGGCCGTGGCGCACCAGCCAGCGGCGCGCCGGCAGTTCAATGAGGCGAGCGTGGGTGGCCGCCGCGGCCAATCCGGCGGCGTCCAACTCGGAAAACGGGGCAAAGCGCTTCAGCGCGTCGGCGAGCATGGCGGATAGGTTCGCAAAGGGCACGGCCCGCCGCAGTCAGCCAATCGCCCGCGTCAATGACAGTCTTGGTCACGCCGTGCCGTGCGCCTTGCCGGCGCCGTTTGTGAGCAAGACGCCACCCGCCTGTAGGCTTCCGCCGCTCAGTCAGTGCCGGAAGTGTCGCTCCCCGGTGAAGACCATCGCCATGCCATGCTCATTCGCGGCGTCGATGCACTCCGCGTCGCGTTTCGAGCCGCCCGGCTGAATCACGGCGGTGACGCCGGCCTTCGCGGCCAAATCCAAGCCGTCCCGAAACGGGAAGAACGCATCCGAGGCCAGCGCGGCGCCGGCGAGGGCATGGCCTTCCTCCACGGCCCGCGCAGTGGCGACGCCCACGCTCCCCACGCGGCTGGTCTGTCCGCCGCCGATGCCGAGCGTCGCGCCGCCGCGGGCGATGACGATGGCGTTCGACTTGACGAACGCGGCCACCCGCCACGCGAACCAAAGGTCATCCAGTTCGCTCGGGTTTGGCGGCCGCGCGGTGACGGTGGTGAGCGCCGTTCTTTCGGCGGGCAATGTGTCCGCCTCTTGCGCCAACAGGCCACCGCTCACCTGCCGATGCGCCAAAGGCCCGGGTTGCGCATCGAGCGGCCCCACCCGCAATAGCCGGACCGACGGTTTGGCGCGGGCGATGGCTTGCGCATCGACTTCGGGCGCCACCACCGCCTCGACGAACTGGGCGTCGAGCACCGCTTGCAGGGTGTCGGCACCGAGCGCCCTATTGAACGCGATGACGCCACCAAACGCCGAGGTGCGGTCGGCCGCGAACGCCTTGGCGTATGCCTCACGGGCCGTGGCGGCCACCGCCACGCCGCAAGGGCTCGCGTGTTTGATGATGGCGCAGGCCGGGGCGTCGAGGCCACGCACGCAGTCCAGCGCCGCGTCAACGTCCACCACGTTGTTGTAGGAGAGCGCTTTGCCATGCAATTGCTCGAGCCCGCCAACAGTGCCGGGGCGCGGCTCGCCGGCCACGTAGAACGCCGCCCGTTGATGCGGATTCTCCCCGTAGCGCATGGTGTCGCGCTTGGCGAAGGACAGCGTGAGGGTGTCGGGAAAGGCCGGTTCCTCCATCGCGCCGGGGCCTTGCGCCGCGAACCACGCCGCGATGGCCGCGTCGTAGCGGGCGGTGTGGGCAAACGCCTTGGCCGCAAACTCGAAGCGCTCGCCGGCGGTGAATCCCCCGGCCCGCAACGCCTCGACCACGGCATCGTAATCGGCCGGGTCTGCCACGGCAGCCACCCGCGCATGGTTCTTCGCGGCGCCGCGCAGCAACGTCGGGCCGCCGATGTCGATTTGCGCGATGGCTGCCTCGCGCCCAGCGTTGGCGTCGGCCGCTTCTGCGAAGGGATACAAGTTCACCACCACCAGATCGATGGGATCGATGCCATGTTCGCGCAGCGCACCGGCATCCTCCTCATCCCGCGCCAAGATGCCGCCATGCACCTTCGGGTGCAGCGTCTTCACGCGGCCATCCATGATCTCCGGAAACCCCATGTGATCCGACAGCTCGACGGAATCGATGCCGGCCTCGGCCAGGGCTTGGCGGGTGCCCCCAGTGGAGAGCAGGGCGACGCCGAGTTCAACGAGGGCGCGGGCGAACGCCACGATGCCGGTTTTGTCCGAAACGCTCAAGAGCGCCCGGCGGGGCATGTGGCGCATGGGATCAGACACCACCCGCACCCCCGGATGCCCCATCGCCATGCGGCGATGGCCACGCAAAGCCGACCTCCATGTTCACGGCGCGTGCCCCTGGATCGGCCGTGTGGACTTCGACTGAGAACGACTCAAGCGAGACCAGCGACTCCGGGGCCGCACCGGGCAGGTACGCCGCCGGCGCGAACGACTGTTCGGCGAATGGCGCTCCGTCGATGTCGGAGAAGCGAGCGACGAGCACCGGCCACGGCTGCGGATACTCGGCTTGGTTGGTGATGGTGGCGCGGAGCACGAATCCCGGCCCGGCCGGGTGCGGCCTGAGCGCCACGGCGGCGGCGGACCACGCCGCGAGCGAGCGCAGCGGCGGCAGCTCACAGCCGAACATCGCGCAGCCGGCCGCGTAAACCGGGCGCAGCGCCAGCGTCCGCGCCCCGTGCTCGAAGAAGAGCCACAGCGTTTGCCCCGCGAGCAGCACAGCGCCGGCCAATGCGCCGCCCACCAGCCACGGGACGCCCAAACGCCGCCACGCGGTGAGCGCGGATGACCAGCTTGGGAGCGCCTTGGAATCGCCCATGCCTACGTCGAGACGCCATGCAACAGCGCCCAGCCGTCGTTGTCGGCCACCGCAGACACCGCCAAGCCCCGCGCGGCGTAAGCCGCCGCCACCCCATCGCTTTGATGCGCCAAGATGCCGGAGAGCGCCAGTTCCCCTCCGCTCGCCACGCTGCCAGTGAGCCGCGCCGCCAAGGCCACCAACGTCTCCGAGAGGATGTTGGCCACCACCACGTCGAACGGCGCCGCGCGATAGGCGTCTGTGTGTACAGCCTCGACGCGCACATCATTGTGGCAGGCGTTCTGTTCCGTGGCAGCCAGCGCTTGTGGGTCTTCATCCACCGCAACCACGCGGCGGGCACCCAAGCGCTTGGCGGCGATGGCGAGGATGCCGCTGCCGCAGCCATAGTCCAGCACGGTTTTGCCGGCCAGCGGACGCGCCGCCAGCCAGTCCAAACAGAGTTGCGTCGTCGGATGGGCGCCGGTGCCGAACGCCATGCCCGGGTCGAGCCGCAACACCACAGGCACCGGCGGCGCCGGCGCATCCAGCGGGGCCACCGCAAGGGGCCCGAACTGGCGCGTGGGCGCGAAGCGCCGCCATGTCTCGGACCAATCCCGATCTGCCACGAAGTCCACCTGCATGGAGCAGGCGGCGAACGCTTCCCGCGCCCCGGCGAGCTCGGCTTCAAGTGGCATCAGCCCTTCCACCCGCGCCGTTGGCCACGCCGCCAAATCCGGCGCCGCCCCCGGCTTGGGCTCGATGATGGGCGCATCGCCGTCGTCAGACCAAGAAACCGCCACCGCACCCAATGCGAGCAGCCGCTCGCCCAATTCGGCGGCGGCATGGCCCGGCACGCTGCCGGAGAGCCGCATCCAAGGCATCGCAGGCCTCAGACGAGACGGAAGAGGGGTGTGCCGGCCTCGATGGCCAGCCCGTTGTCGAGCAGCACTTCCGCCACTTGGCCGGCGCTGTCCGCCTCCACCCGATTCATCATCTTCATGCTCTCGATGATGCACAGGACGTCCCCGGCCTGCACCACCTGCCCCACTTCGACGAACGGCGGCTCGCCCGGCGCTGGCGAGCGGTAGAAGGTGCCGGAGACCGGCGCCGTGACCTCATGGCCAACCGCCGTCTTGGCCGGCGCGGGGGGCGGCGCGGCAGGCTTGGCAGCCACTGCGGCCGGCAAACCCGACGCCACGTTCACCACGCGCACGGCTTCGTCGCCGCCACGCACCTCCAGCTCGGCGATGCCGGATTCCCGCACCAGCTCGATGAGCTTCTTCACCTTTCGCAAGTCCAATGTTCGAGCCCTCGTCAGAGACTTCGCGTCGCCGGCGCCTCAACCGCCCTCGCCGCCGCCCATGTCCAGCACATCGATGGCCGCTGCCAGCGCGTGTTCGTAGCCAGCCGCGCCGAGGCCGCAGATGACGCCCCGCGCAATGTCCGACAGGTAGGAGTGGCGGCGAAATGCCTCCCGGGCATGGACGTTGGAGAGATGCACTTCGATGAACGGCACCGCCACCGCCAAGAGAGCGTCGCGCAACGCCACGCTGGTGTGGGTGAAGGCACCCGGATTGATGATGATGAACCGCACCCCTTGGGCCGGCGCTTGCTGCACGGCCTCCACCAGTTCGTGTTCGGCATTGGTCTGCCGGGCGACGAGCTCATGCCCACGCGCCGCGGCGAGGCGCTCAAGCCGCTGTTCGATGTCCGCCAAGGTGTCCGCACCATAGAGCTCCGGCTCACGACTGCCGAGCAGGTTCAAGTTCGGACCGTTCAATACCAAGACGCTCGCCATTCCTCAGTTCCCCTATCCGCGTTACGCTGTCGTTAGCCGAAGGCGTCCCCGGTCACATCGGGCCTAACAGTTCCATTATCCGATTACGCAAGTGCTCACGCCGCGCGTTGTAGAAGTGCAGAAAATCCTTGAGGTCTTCGGGCAATAAGTCCAGAAGATACTGTTCCTGATAGTTTCTGTAGTCGCTATCAGAGAAGTGCTCCCGCATCCATACGGCCGGCATCTTTGCCCGCTTTTCGTTATTGATCATCCCGTCAATCAACTGGAGATTGCCGATACGATTGACGCATTCGATGAAACCATCCATCTCCCCCTCATTCACTCCCGCCTTACCCAGTAATGTTCGCGTAAAGAGGCTTTTCGGGAACACATGGTCGATATGAAAATGATGGTCTCGAAGGTTGATGAATGGAAACAGCAAAGACAGCATCGCGAACATCCGCTTATCACCAATCCCCATGTCCGCGAGGTCGTCAACTTCCTCTTCCGTGAACGCCAAACTCCTGCCTCGTTGCGCCATCGCTGTCGCCAGTTCCGTGGCCGGAAAACGGGCGTCGCTGGCATTCCGCAGAACTTCTCGCAACGCCGTCAGCAAGGTGTCCAAACCGCTACCCCAAATGCCGGATGCCTTCAGGATGGAGCGCGTAAGCCACTGGCGGATGGCCTCCCTATCTTCAACATACCGCGAACTGGAATCGAAATTGGGAGGCGCATCAAGTTTGTGGAGATAGTACGCGATCGGCAGCAGCGCACTATTGGCGCGGATGCTTCTGCCGTCGAACCCAAAGCCGGTTGCCAACTGCACGGTTCCCACCAACGCTGCTCTAATGCCATCCCAGTTCTTCTCAAGAAGGGACATATTCTCGTGCGTAAAATTCCGAACTTGAAAGCCCACACTAGCGATATCGGTCAGCATGAGACCAGCTTTCAGCACAAAGTCCTTCGACACGCCGAGACCGGACCCGATACTGTTGAGATCATCTACCAACTCATGAACTTCCCGGCGAGCATCTCGATTGTCCCATTGTGACACGGCTATGCTCAGAAGAAGGTCGGAGTAAGCCAAGACAGTTCCTCCGCTATTACGGCGAATGAAGATGTTGAGCACATGCTCAATGTCCTGCTTCCTCTCCTCGTAATAGGCAACAGTGTGCTCCGTGCGAACCCTGCGGTACATTTGATCCAGTGTGCGAAATGCAAGCCTTTGCTGGCCCTCGTCAAGGTCGTGGGCAAGCAGCCATTCGTGCATGTCGGGGCCAGACCCCATCTTCAAGATGGCAGATGCCTGAAACCAGAGACGTGTGTGATCCCGACCGATCCTGTTTTCGTCGACAAACTCGAACTGGTAGCAATTGCCTTCTTCATCCCGTTCGGCCTCTTTCAACAAGTCCAGCGCGAGCACACGGCGGGGAAAGGCATCTGGACTGCTCCATCTCTTCCGAGGCAATTTGATCGCCATGGAGCCGCGCAAGCCGATGTTGAACGCGGTCAGTCTTTGTTGGCCATCCAAAACTGCCGTCAACTGTTTGCCGTGCAGAACCCCCAGATCTGCACAATGGGGATTGTCTCGTTGATGGTAGTCGCGCACAAAGTCGTAGCACCGATACTGCCCTGAATGTTCCGGTTCGATTTGCCAGAACAAGAACTCACCGAATGGATAGCCTTGCATCAGGCTATCAAACAAAGCGCAAATCTGCTCCGGGTTCCAGACGAACTCCCGCTGGATTGCCGGCAAGACGTACTCATGCCTAGCAATACGATCTAACGCATATTCGATGGTGTAGCCCTGTTGATACATCTGCAGATGAATCCTATGAGCCGCTGACCCAGCGAGTTGGTGATTCTACAACCGGCAAGTTGGTGAGTCCAGATACTTCATCCGCTGCCGCCACGGCGTCCATCACGATGGCCGGCGTCAACACTTGGGGCAGCAGCACCGGTTCGCCGCCCGGCGGATAGTAAACGTAGAGCGGCACGCCGTTGCGGCCGAAGCCCTCCAACGCCGCGGTGATGGCGGGGTCGGCATTCGTCCAGTCTGCCTTGATTCGCTCGATGCCACGTTCGGTGAAGAAGCGCTGGATGCCTTCCGTGGCCAGCGTGGAGCGCTCGTTGGCGAGGCAGGTGATACACCAGGCCGCGGTGAAGTTCAGGAACACCGGCCGCCCGGCGGCGCGATGCGCGGCGACCGTCTCCATGCGGAAGCCGGCCTCGGCCGGCGCCGCGTTCGCCTTGAGGCCGGGGGCAGCCCAAATGGCGCCGGCGGCCACCAACGCCACGCCACCCCATGCGGCCGGCAAGCGGGCCGCGCGTCCGCCGGCGAGCCAAGCCAGCAAGCCGGTGGCGACGCATGCGCTCAAGGTGGCGGCCATCGCTTCGGGGCCGGACTGCCGCGCCGCCACCCAAAGGAGCCAAACCACCGTGAGCAGCATGGGAAACGCCATCGCCTGCTTCAAGGTCGCCATCCACGGGCCCGGGCGCGGCAGGCGGCGGGCGATGGGCGGGATGGTCGTCACCAACACATAGGGCAGCGCCATGCCCACACCGAGTGCGGCCATCACGCCGAGCAGCGCTGGGGTCGATTGGCTCAACCCGTAGCCCAAAGCCACGCCCATGAACGGCACGGTGCAGGGCGTCGCCGCCACCACCGCCAGCACACCCGTGGCGAAGTGGCCCGTTTGGCCGCCAGACACGCCAAACGCCGGCAGTTCCAAGAAACCGAACAGATTGAGCGCCAGCACGAAGAAGAGGATGGCCATGCCGGCCACGAAGCCGGGCGCCTGCAGCTGAAAACCCCAACCCACGGCTGCGCCACCGGCCTTCAAGACCGCCAGCGTTCCGCCAAGGGCGATGAACGCCGCCAGCACACCGGCCGCATAGCCCAAGGCATGGCGGGTGCGGCCCGTTTCACCGCCCAACAGGGACAGCACCTTGATGGAGAGCACTGGAAAGACGCACGGCATCAGGTTCAAGATGAGGCCGCCCAGGAACGCGCCGACTAGCGCCGCCCAAAGGGTGCCGTCAGTGCCGCTCGGGCCGCGCGTTGTACGCTCAACGTCATTCGCACCGCCGCTGTTTTCGCCCAACGAGGCCATGTTGAACGTGAACGACCGGCGTTCCGGCGGATAGCACAAGCCGTAGTCCGCGCAACCTTGGTATTCGATGGCCACCACCAGCTGAGGGCCATCCGTCGCCAGCACCGGCGCACTCGCCATCACGCCACCGTAGTACACCTCGACGTCGCCAAAGAACTCGTCCGTCTTGCGAACGCCGTCCGGCAGCATCAGCTTGCCGAGCTCGGCGCCGCCCTCGGCCTCGAGCCGGAACCGCTCGCGGTACAGGTAGTAGCCTTCCAGCATGCGCCAGTCCGCCACCACCAAGCCCTCTGGCGACAAAGTGGTGGTGAGGACGAACGCTTCGTCCACCGGCACGAAGTCCGGCGTCGCCAAGGCGTCGGCGCCACTCGGCAACGGACTTTGCGCCTCGGCGACGAAGGCCCAGAGGGTGACGATCAAGGGTCGGAGGATGCGTGGCGACATGGCTGGGCTGGTTGACTCGAAGAGGCCCCTATGCTGCAACAAAACGCGGCCGCATGGCAGCCATCCGCCCTCGATTGCGCCATGCCCTGTCCCGCGCCCCGCCGAGACACTCTCACAACCGGCGTCCATCGCGCTACACTTCCCGGCTTCGCCAAGGGCTTCCCGCAATGAGCCTCACGCTGCGCCGTTTCCATCTGGCCACGTTGTGGCCATGCCTCGTCTTGGTCGCCGGCTGCCAAATGCAGTCGTGCCCGGCCCCGGCGCCAGCGCCCAGCGCCGGCACGGCGGCTGTGCCAACCGCCGCGGAACTGCGCGCCGCCAGGGTGGAGCGTCTGCTGCTGAACGCCGAACGCGCCGTTGACGACGGACGCTTGATGCCGCCGGCGGCGGACAATGCCTACGACGCCTATCGCGCCGCACTGGCGTTGGCACCGGGCAACGCGGATGCGCTGCACGGCATCGAACGCATCGTCGAGGGGTTCATCGGGGATGCGCGCCGCGCCATCGAGCAGGAGCGCTGGCGCGCCGCCGAGTCCTTGCTGGAGAAAGCCGCGAGCGTCGATGCGGACCATCCCGGGTTGCCTTCAATGCGGAGCCAACTGAACAACCTGCGCCGCGCCGAGCGCCGCCATTTGGACTTGACCGGCGCCGCAGTGCGCGACCGAACGGCGGCCGCGGCGGCCGCACTCGTCGAGCTCGGCGCCCATGCGCGGCAGGCCGCGGCCCGGGTGGTCATCCGCGCCGGCAGCGACGCGCAAGGACGTTGGATCTACGAGCAGCTCAATCGCGCCCCGGGAGACCGGCGCATCCGCGGCGAAATCGAAATCGGCTCGCCGCCGCGGGTCACGGTCATCATCTTGCCGGAAGAGGCTTGAAAATGATGCCGGCGCTCAAGCCGTCGCTTCCCGTCGCGGCAAGGCCATGACGAACGCCATGCAAAAGCTGCGCGCCGGCGCCGGCCTCGGTTCCCAAATCGGCGGCGCCCTCATCGGGCTGTGGCTCATCGGCACGCTGGCGCTCTGGTGGTGGTGGGATCACGAGCCGGCTGCCTTCGATGTGGTCACCGAAACGGATGCCCGCGCCAGCATGGTCACGGGCGCCGTCACCACCGCCACCATGATCCGCCTCGGCCGCACCTTGCTCGAAAAGCGCGGCGGCTACCTTTCCAATGACCTCTTCCCACCGGGCGTGTGGATGGACAACGTGCCGGCCTGGGAGTTCGGCGTGTTGGTGCAGGTGCGCGACATGAGCCGCGTGATGCGGGCCGATCTCAGCCGCTCACAGAGCCAATCCGAGGAAGACCCGGCGCTCTCCCAAGCGGAAGGCAAGTTCTTCTTCGACAACTCCAGCTGGATCTTCCCGCAGTCCGAGAGCGAATACGAAGATGGCATCGCCCTTTTGGAGAACTACCTGACGCGCCTTGCGGACCCGGACCTGCCGGCGGCGCAGTTCTACGCCCGCGCCGACAACCTGCGCACTTGGCTCACGGCCGTGGAAACGCGGCTCGGCAGCCTTTCGCAGCGGCTCTCCGCCAGCGTGGGCCGGCGCCAACTGGCGCTGGCGCTGGCCGGCGACCCGGCGGCCAGTCAAGCGACGCCGGTGCCGGATGAGGCTGAGATCAAGACCAGCTGGTTCGAGATCGATGACGTCTTCTACGAGGCGCGTGGCCAAACTTGGGCGCTGTTGCATCTGCTCCGCGCCGTCGAGCAGGACTTCGGCGACGTGCTCGACGACAAGAACGCCCGCGTCAGCTTGCGCCAGATCGCGCGGGAACTGGAGGGCACGCAAGAGACGATCTGGAGCCCGATGATCCTAAACGGCACGGATTTCGGCTTCGTCGCCAACCATTCGCTGGTGATGGCTTCCTACATCTCGCGGGCCAACGCCGCCATCATCGACCTGCGGTCGCTATTGGCGCAAGGCTGAGGCCGGGCCGGGGCGCCATGCCCCCCAAGCGGCAGGCCAAGCGCATCACGCCTCGCCGAGGCCCACCACACCCTGCGCCCCCAACGCATCCACCTCCTCTGCCGAATAACCCAGTTCGTCCAGCAGTTCCCGCGTGTGCTCGCCAAGCAGCGGCGCGCCGCGGCGCACCTCGAACGGCGCCTCGAAGCGGGCGGCGTTACGCGCCTGACGCAGGCGGCCGGCGTGGGGATGCTCTGTCTCCACCATGATGCCGCTCGCCTGCAACTGCGGATGCGCGATGGCTTGGGAGCGCGTGAGCACCGGTGCGCAAGGCACCCCTTCGGCGTCCAACAGGCCGAGCCACTGCGCGGCCGGCTCGGTGAGGAGCGCCTCCTGCATGAGCGCCAAGCGCTCGTCGCCGTGACGGTGCCGTCCGCCTACGGTCTGGAAGCGCTCGTCGGCCAAGAGGTCCGGGCGCTTCGCGGCGCGGCAGAAGCCCTGCCATTGCTCGTCGGTCATCGTGGAGACGGTGATGTAGCCGGTCGCCGTCTCGTAGATCAGGTCGATGATGGTGGCGGCGCCTTGGGGGCTCACTTCGCGGTCAAGATAGGTCTGGGCGCCCATGTCGGAAGACCACATGAACGCCACCACCGCGTCCAGCATCGACAGCCGCACATGCTGGCCTTGGCCGGTGCGTTCCCGCGCGAACAACGCGCTGGACACGGCTTGCGCCGCGGTGATGCCGGTGAGCTTGTCCGGCAGGATGGTGCGGATGAGGCGCGGGCGGTTGTCGTCCGCCCCGCCCTGCACGCTGGCGAGCCCGGAGAGCGCTTGGATGAGCGGGTCGTAAACCGGCTTGTGGGCATAGGGGCCGGTTTCCCCGAAGCCGCTCATGGAAACGTAGATGATGTCTTCGCGCACTTGGCGCAGGTCCGGCTCGTCCAAGCCCAAGCGCCCCATCACGCCGGGGCGGAAGTTCTGCACGAAGACATCCGCGGTGGCGGCGAGCCTTAACAGCGCGTCGCGGCCGGCGGGGTTGCCGGCATCGACGCAGAAGGAGCGTTTGTTGCGGTTGTTGTTGAGCAGCACCGGGTTCAGTTGCTTGGCGCCGGGGCCACCGCCACGGGCGAAATCGCGCCGGCGCGGCGCTTCCACCTTGATGACGTCCGCGCCCTGATCGCCCAAGATCATGGCGGCATAAGGGCCGGCGACCACACTCGTGAAGTCGATGACGCGGATGCCGTCCAAGGGTGCGGCCATGCCCTGAGCCTCCTTCGTTGCCTAAGCGGGCCGACGCGCCCGCGCTACTCCTCGTGCAGGATGATGAGGTTTCCGCAGGTGTCGTCCAGCACTGCTTGGTAGCCCCATTCGCTGCGCGTGGGCGCGCGCTCGAAACGCACACCCAACGCCGTCAACCGGCGATGCTCAGCTTCCAAGTCGGCCACGAAGAACATCGCCGCCGGGATGCCGTCCTCGCGGAGCGCTTGGCAATACGCCTTCGCCGCCGGGTGCGCGTCCGGCTCCAGCATCAGTTCCACGTCGCTGCCGGGCGCCGCCACCGTCAACACCCGAAACTCGCCGGCCGGCAAATCCTGCCGGTGCTCGAAGCCCAGCACGTCCGTGTAGAAGTCGAGCGCGCGCCGCTGGTCATTCACATGCACGCTGGTGAGCTTGATTTTCATGGCCAATCCCCCGTGTTCCGCGTTCTTCAACGCTCCGGTGCCGTGCCCACACCGACCGGCGCAAAGAACGCGCTGACGCGCGAATCTGCCACCGGCCGCGTGACGAGGGCCAACGTCACGTAAACCAACGCCGAGGCCGCCAATGCCGGGAACACCTCGTGCAGACTCGCCTGCCAACCCAGAGCCAGCCAAACGAGCAGCACCGTGATGCCCACGGCGCCACCGGCCAACGCCGCCGTCGCGCTGCCACGCCGCCAGTGTAGGCCGAACAGCACCGCCGGCGCGAAGCATACGGCATAGAGGCTGCCGGAGAAGATGGTGATCTCCACGATGTCGCCGGGCGGGTTGAGGGCAATCAGCGCGGCGAGGGCGGCGAAGGCGATGATGCCGCCGCGCGTCCAAGCGACCGCGCTGGCGTCCGTGACGGGCGCGAGTTCCATGCGGATGTCCCGAGTGACCACGGATGCCGCCACCAACAACACGCTGTCCAGCGACGACATGGCCGCGGCGATGATGGCGACGACGAGGAAGTCGCCGACGACGCGCGGGAACACCGCGGCATCCGTGACCAGCATCGGCACCACCAGATCCGTATCCGTCACACCATCCAGCAGAAAGCGGGCGTAGAGGCCCACCGGCAGCAACGCGAACTGCACCACGAGGATGCCGAGCACCGCCACCCAGATGCCGACGCGCAGGCTGCGTTCGTCCTTCAAGCCGTAGAAGCGCGTCATCTGGCGTGGGTCGATGAGCAGCTTCAGGGAACCGGCGAGGACGACACCCACCAACACGATGTAGGGAATGCCGGCGTTCAGCTCCAAGAGGTGTGCGGTTTCCGGCCGTTCGTCCAAGCGGGCGATGGCGCCGACGCCGCCGGCCGCGTGGGCGACGAAGCCGAACATCAAGAGCGCCCCGACCACCATGAGGGTGCCCTGCAGCACATCGGTGCGCACGACGGAGACGAAGCCGCCAACGGAGGTGTAAGCCATCACGATGGCGAAGGTGAGGCCCACCGCGGCCGGATAGGGAATGTCCAGGAAAACTTGGAAGAGGTTGCCGGCGCCTTTGAAGATGGCGATGAGGTAGAGCAAGCTGGCAAAGGCGATCACCCCGGCCGCGGCGATGCGCACCCGGCGGCTGGCGAAGCGGACGGCGAGGAAGTCCGGCACCGTCACCGAGGCCCACTCGGCGGTGAAGCGGCGCAGGCGGGGCGCCACCAAGCGCCACGAGAGGTAAGCGAACACCACCAACACCACGGCTTTCGTGAGCCACGGCAGGCCGTAGTCGTAGCCCTTGCCGGCGTGGCCGATGTAGCTGTTGGTGCTGGAGAACGTCGCATAGAAGGACACGCCGATGACCACGCCGCCCATGGAGCGCCCGCCGACGAAGAAATCTCCCATGCCCTTGCTGCGCTTGAGGCCGGCGCGGGCGTGGGCGACGAGGAACGCCGTATAGACGGCGAACAACACGAGCGCCACCCAATGCTCGGCGGCCCAACTCACGGTAGGGGCCGCCGTTTGCCCGACCCTTTGCCTTGGGGGGCGGCGCAAAGGTATGCTGGAACCATGTTCGCTAGCCGGTGACGCGATGCGCTATCTGGTGCAACTGCTGCTTCCCGCGCTCATTCTGATCGGCGTCATCTATGCGGTGGCCAAGAGCCGCAAGAAGGGCCCCACCAGTGCGCGCTCGCAAGGTGACGAGCTGCTGTCCACCCCCAGTTTCCTGCTCGTGTTGGTGGTGGGCGCCGCCTTCACGGTGGCGCTGCTGTTCGGCGCCGGGGCGTGGGCGGCGCCATTGGCGGCGCACTAGCCAAGCCGTGCGTGGCCGGCGGCCGCCCGCCGGCGTCAGTCCTTGTCTGGCAAACCCTTCGAGATGTCGCCACGCCGGTTGATGAGCCGGTCCGGATCGGCGTGTTGGGTGTTCCGCATCGCTCGATCCACCATCTTGTCGTACCTTGGATCCAAGCGTTCCACTTTGGACAGATTGGAGCGATGCACCGAGGGGCGGGACACGATGCGTCGGGTGCTGCCGCTGCCGCAATGCTCGCAGGTGCAGGGGTCGCGGGAGCGGGACACCGGCGCGAGCACCGTCGTCACCGCCCGGCACTCGTCGCATCGGTATTCGTAGATGGGCACGCCGTCAGGCGGCGAGCTCCGCCCCCTTGTCGATGAGCATTTGGATCGACGTGTGGTAGCGCAGGAACTTGAGGTGTAGCAGGGGATCGCGGCCGCGCACGATTTCCTTGTCCAGATCGAGGGAGAGGAGGGTCGGGCCGGTGCCGTTGCGTCGCCGCTTCAGGTAGCTCCGCCAATCCGCCGGCGTCATCTCGATCACGACTTCGCAGTCGCGCAGCTCGTCGGCGTCGATGGCCTCGATGGCGCCCACCTCGAACGCGGTAAGCGTCACCTTGCGGATCGCCTTGCCCCACTTGAACGCCACCACGACGTCCGCGTTGCCGAGCTTGCGGTACGCCGGATCGCCATTCACGGCGCCCTTCGCCGGCTCGAGCCAATCCAATTGCGCCATGTGCCCTCCCTATCCGGTGACTGCGCCCACTCGACTTGCAAGCCCGGGGCACCGCCCTGTGCCAGGCTGGTGCCTGCTACGCCGCCGTCTTGATCCGCGCCGAGGCGTCGAAATAGAACTGCAAGGTTTGGTTGTAGCGGAAGAACAGATCTTCCCGGTACTGATCGCCATGCACGGACGTGGACAGGCCATCTTCCCGGTTCAAGTCCAAGCTGTTCAGGGTGTGGTCCGCGGTGGCATGGCCATGGGCCTGGATGTCGCCCAGCATCGCCTGCCAATCCTTGAGCGGCATGTGCATGTAGAAATCCACGTCGGCCAGCGCCTCGGCCTCGGCGCGTTCGCCACCCAAGCACTCCTTGCCCTCAAACGTGAGGACGAACACGTCCTTCGGCGTGTCGTCCGGCGCGGATACCACCAAGCCGGCGCGGCAACTGCACTGGCCGCCACCGGCGCCCTGATAGCGTTCGTCGCCGTTGAAGATCTCAGCGACCGCGGCGAACCACTCCTCAGAAGGAAAGCGCGGCATCTCAGGGTGCCGCCGCGCTCGCCACGTCCGCGCCGGAGAGCGGTGCGTCGTCGCCCAACTCGTCCGGCGGCAGATACCGCTTGAGCGGCCCCGGCATGGCCGCCGCGCTGCGCGGGATGCCGAGCCACTTGCAGGCGGCCTGCAGGCTCGCCACGAAGTCGCGCATCATCGCGTCCCAAGTGTCAAGGCCGGTGGCGCGGGCGCCTTCCACGCCGTGGCCGAAGATGATGGCGGCGGCTTCGCGCAACACCGGGTCGCGCAGGTCTCGCGCGAAGATGCGGTCACCAATGAACAGCACGGTCGCCAACACGCTTGCCTGCTCTTGGATGTGGGCGATGGAGTATTGCAGGTGCTCGACGGCGTAGGCCAAGTGCCGCGCCTTGTCCTCGATGACGCGGGCATAGATTTGCCGTTCCGCGTCGTTGTGGGCGAAGCGCTCCAGGTAGCGCAGCAAGGTCATCGTGAACGTGCCGCGCAGCAGGAACAGGTAGGCGACCGTTTCCGTCCAACCGCCATCGCTCTCGATGATCATGCGGTTCACTTCGCCCGGGCCTTCGAGGCCCAGCCCGCCGCCGTTGTACAGGGCGCGCTTGCGGAACGCCTCGTAGTGGCGGGCGGCATCGAAAGTCGCGGTGGCGAGGTATTGCTTCACCTCGTGATAGCCGTAGGCCATCTGGCATTGCCAGCGCGATATCGCCTCAATGTCGATGTTCGCGTACTGGCAGAGCTCGGTACACACTTGGCACACCGCTCGCTCCACATCGTCCGGCAACGGCTCGATGGTGTGCCACGGGATGTCCGTGGCCGGCGCCCAGCGGCGCTGAATGGCTTCTTCGTACAAGTCCGCCGCGCCGTCGGCCCACATGGCCGCCTTCTCCCGCACGGCATAGCCCACCGGCGGCATGTCGCGGCGCGGAATGGCGCCGCGGGGGTTGCGGGATTGATCGCGCCACTCGTCCGGCACTTCGCCGTAGATGCCGACGTTGAGGCTGCCCAAGGTGAGCCCCTTCTTGCCCGGCTTGACGCGCACCCCCCACTGGCGCGACTGATTCATCCAATCGTATTTCGGCTCCGGCACCGCGGTGAGGATGTTGGTGCCGCCACCACCGATCTCCTCCACCCGTTGGCTGGACGATTTCGCCTGGGCGCGTGGCTTCTTCCCTTTGGCCGGCTTTGCTTTTGCGGGCGGTTCCTTCGCCGGCTTTGGCCGCGCCGATGGGGCCGCGGCCCGCGGCGCGGCCTTCGCGTCGTTCTTCGCCATTGCGGACCCCGAGGTTAAGCGGCGAGTTCCGCCAACAGATCCGGCACCTGCGAGCGCCCGTTCTCGAACCGGTCGCCAAAGCCGGAGGACTTCACGCGCTTGATGTACTCCTGCAGCTGCCGCTTGCGGATGGCGATGAGCCGGTTGCGGCCCTCGTCGAAGTTCGCCTTGCCACCGCCGAGCAGGATCGCCATGGATTCAGAGGTCTGCGTGAACTGCCCAGCCGGGTTCTGCGAACCGGACAGGATGCCGCGCTCCGCTTCGTCCAGATAGCAGTGGATCTCCTCGTGGCGCTCCGGCGCCGTCTCCGCCATGTAGCGCATGTGCATCACGCCGAACGCCACGTGGCGCGCCTCGTCTTGGGCACAGAGGCGATAGACGGCCTTCTCTGCGTCGTTGTAGGCCATCAACTCGCCCAGCCGGAAGATGGTGAGCACCGCGCCCTCGCCGGAAATGTGCAGGCGCGAGGACATCTCCGTGAAGTCCCGCGAGTGGTCGATGCTGCCGACCACGCCGGCGGTGCCGCCGGTGGCCCGCATCAGCCCGCCGCCGTTGGCGAGCGCCCGCTTGCGGAAAACGTCCATGTGGCGCGATTCGTCCATCACCTGCGCCAACAACACATTGCGCGCCTCGAAGTAGTCTGGCGTGGTGCGCGCCACCCAACGCGCCGGCACGTCGCCGGCCACGAACTCCACCTCGGTGAGGAAGGTGTCCATCGCGCACTGCGCCTGCTCGATGTCGTCCGGCAGCGGCTCGATGGTGTGCCACGGGATGTCGGTGGCGGAGCTCCACTGTCGCTGCAGTGCCTCCTCATAGAGGAAGGAGGCGTTGTCCAGCCAGATTTCGCTCTTGGTGCGCACCGCGTAGGCACCGGTGCGGTAGGAGCCCGGGCGCGTCGCGGCGCCGCGTGGCACCCCGCTCTGGTTGTCGCTGACTTCGGGCGGATCGCCGTAGTCCCCGATCTGCACGTCCGCCAGCGTGAAACCGTTCTTGCTGGGCCGCGCTTGGGTGCCCCAAGCGCCGTGCTGATCCATCCACCCCAAATCCAAGTCGCGCTCGACCTCGAGCTGCGCGGCTTCGCTCATGCTTGTTCTCTCCCGCGGGCTACGTTAAGGGTTCGCTTGGGCCCTCCCCAAGTGCCGCCACTATAGCCGCCCGAACGCGATTCGCAAGCGTTGTGTGGATTCCCCCGTACTCCCCCAATTGGACGCGGAGCATGTGGGTTGCGGCGGGGCTCGACCCGCCGCAGGCAAGGTCGTATCGTACCCACCCGCATCGGCACGGCGACCGACAGATGCCCCTTACCACCATGACTGGCACGGAGTTCAATCGCGACGTCAGCAAGGCCAAGCGCCAAGCCCGCCACGGGCCGGTGGTGATTACCAGCCGCGGCAAGGCCGTGCATGTGCTCCTCTCGATGGAGGCGTACGTCGCCCTGACGCGGCAGGAGGTGGGCATCGTGGACTCGCTGGCCATGCCGGAAGCCGCAGACGTCGACTTCGAGCCACCCCGGCTGCAAGTGGGCGCGTATCGCCCTGCCACGTTAGGCGAGCAAGTTGGCCATGTGCTGTGTGCTGGCTCTCGAATGGGTGGTTGGCGGTGGGACGAATGTTCGACACCGGCCAGATGATTCGGCAATGCCGCACGGCTGTGCTGTTCGCTGTTTGCCTGCTGAGCATCCAGGCTTTCGCGCAGCCGCGTGGGGGTGTGCAGCAGGTGGGGATTCCGTCCGGTGAGATGGACTTCGTGGCAGCCGCGCAGCACAACTCCCAATGGTGCTGGGCGGCGGCGATCCAGATGGTGCTCGGCTATCACGGTGTCGCCATCACGCAGCAGCAGATCGTGGCCCGCACCTACGGCATGGACTGGTGGGGCAACCTGCCCGACTGGGCCGGCAGCATTGAAGCGATCACGGCGAATCTCAACAACTGGAGCATTGACAACTATGGCCAGCAATACGCCGTGGGGGCGATCCTGAATTGGGGCGCACCGCCACCCAATGTGTTGATCGATGAACTATCGAACCGCCGTCCCGTAATCATTGGCCATCTCAGTGGGCCCAACTCCGCCCACGCCGTGGTGGTCACAGCGGCGACGTTCTCACACACCGCGTATGGCGTGAGGATTCACTCGATTGTCGTCAGAGACCCTTGGCCATCCCCCGCAAACGTCTATAACCGCGGGAGAGTCGTGTACGATGGCGCATCCCTTGCATCGGCCATCACTGCCCACTGGTTCATCTCTGTGGCGAGAAGCCTCCCGCCCCTTGGCCAATTGCCGCCAGATCCAAAGGTGGAACTGGCACGGTTGACGCAAGCCATCCAGCACCCGCTCAATCCCTGCGCGGATCGCGCCTGCCCCAGATGAGGCGCTCCAGAAGCGGCGGGTGTGCCGCGGCGCGATAGTCCGACTCGCTCTGGCGTGTCCGCTCAGGCAAGGCCAGCGGCGCGAAGCGCGATGCCAGCACATGGTGCCCGCCACGCACACCGGCGGCTTGGATGGCGAGGGTCAGTTCCGTGATGTGGTAGGTGAAATCGTGCGGCGGGTACGGCTGCCGTCCCTCGCGCAGCGCATCGGCCAGCTCGACGATGCCGAGGCATTTGTCCTGCCATCCTTCCTCGTGCTTCCACAGCCTGTCCTGCCATGCGCGGATGTTCCACCACGGCTCTTGGGCGGGAGGCGCACCCACCAGACCGAGGCGCCGTCCGCCGACGCCGAAGAGCCGCTGGAGGAACGTGTTCGCCCGCACCGACGCCATCTCGCGCCCTTTCAGCGGCAATCTCGTGAAGGTCTCCAGGCGCACCGGGCAGCGATAGTGGCGGTAGGTGTCCGCGGCGAGCATCCCCTTGTCCCCGATGACCCGAAAGCGGTGATCCCAAGGGGCGCTGATGGAGCAAGTGAGGCGGCCGACGACGCCGGAATGGAAATCGAGGCAGGCCACCGAAAAGTCCGGCGTGTCGGGCGGTTCGAGCGGTGTCTCGTCCCGGAAGGTCCGTTTGGAAAAGGCGGTGACGGACTCCGCCGGGCCGAACATCGCGCACATGAGGGACAGGTAGTACCCGGCGTGCTCCCAAGTGCAGCCCATCTCAAGCTCGTGGGACCAAGGGAACGGGGCACCGGTCTTCGAACGCCAAGCCTCAGGCTGCTTACGGCGGAGGGGATTGGTGTCCAGCTCCGCATAGACGATGCGGACGTCGCCGACGGCGCCGTCCTCCACCGCCTTCCACATGGTCTGCGCCGAATCGCCCAGAACGTTCGACGGTGCGCAGCAAAGATGCAGGCCGTTGGCCTCGGCGAGGGCGAACAGCTCGCGCGCCTGCTCCAAGTTGGTGGTGAGGGGCTTTTCCGAATAGACATGCTTGCCGGCCTCCAGCGCCGCCTTCGTCACCGGGTAATGGCTTGGAGGGGGAGTGAGGTTCACGACGATGGCAACGTCCGGATCCGCCAACAGCGCCCCATTGTTCTCGTAGCGGCGCAGACCGTAATGCCGGCAAACGACGTCGAGCCGCGCCGAATCGAGATCCGATATCCCAGCGATTTCGAGGCCCCTCCCCTCGGCCCAAGACGCCATGTAGATGTCGAAGGCCCAGCCGCAGCCGATGACGCCGATCTTCATGGGCGGGTATCGCGTTCCGGTTCACGACCAAGAGGCGCGGGCCTTGTCCAGCGCCTCCATCACGATCAAGCTCTCTGCCAAAGGGAAGATGCCGCTCTCGGTGCGGCCGGCGCGCACCGAGCGCATCAGCTCGTCCGCCTCGTAGTGATAGCCGTTGCCTGTGAACCGTTTGGTGATGGTTCTCCCACGCGGCTTGCGGATCGCGTCGATTGGCCCACGAACCCGCCGCATCAACCCCTGCGCAAACTGGCTTTCGCCGAGCAGGTGCTTGCGGGTTTCGCCCGGCCCCGGCACTCCGCCGGGCCGCACCGGCGTGCAGCGCAGCCGGAAAGGGCTGTAGATGGGGGCCTCCACATCAATCGTGCCAGTCTTTCCCATGATCCGGAAGTCGTTCGCCGCGTTCGTCCGAAGACTGGTCTGGATCGTCGAGACGCCGGTCCGGTGGCGGCTGGCAACGATTGTATCCTCGTCCACGCCGGTGTCGCCGAACACGGCGACGGTACGCGCCTCTTGCACCGGGCCCATGACGAGACAGGCCAAGGAGAGCGGATAGACCCCGCGATACATCAGTGCTCCCCCGCCAGACTCGGCGTCGAATATCCCGGTCCGGCTGCCGGGACGGACGGCGATGGAAAAGCTGCCCGTGAAGGCGCGGACTTCGCCGATGGCGCCGCCATCGACCATCCCCTTTAGGTGGCGGGTCAGCGGCAAGAATCGGGTCCACATCGCCTCCATGCAGAACACCCCGGCCGACCGGGCCGCATCGGCGATCCGGTTCGCCGCCGCAACGTCCATCGCAAAGGGTTTTTCCACCAGCACCGGCTTGCCCGCGGCGATCGCCGCCAAAGCATGGGCCTCGTGCGCCGAGGGCGGCGTGGCGACGTAAACGGCGTCCACATCGGGCGAGGCGCAGGCGGCTTCATAGCTCTCGCTGACGTGGGGAATCCCGAAGCGCCGGGCGAAGTGCTCGCCATTCGCCCGCACCCGGGAGGCCACCGTCACCGCACGCGCGTCAAATGCCGAGTGGCGCAGCCCGGACACGAAGTGGGAAGAAACCGCGCCGGTGCCGAGTATCGCCCATCGGAACGCGGTCATGGTGGGTCGGCGAATCCGCCCCGCCGGCGGCCGGCCGATGACACCCTAGCTCTCCTCAAAGCCGTGGCTGTCGAACTTCAGCGTTCGGCTGTTTTCGTTCACGGTGCGCACCGTGTGCTCCGGGGCGCCGTCCGGGAGGTTGGCGGCGATGTCCAGCGTCACGGTGACATCGGCGCCGACCAAGCCGGCCAAGTGGGCGATCACCTCCTCGGCGATGCGGCCGGCGTCACGGCCCACCCGGGTGGACTCCAGCTTCACGCTGCCGTGGAAGCGGCGGAGCTTCTTTTCTTCTGGCGGGTCAATGGGGGGATGACTGGTAGTTTTGCCATCGTCATCGTCGTCTGGTCGAACTGGGGGTGGCGGGCCCGGCTGCGGCAACAGCGTCTCCGCTTCCAACTGCTCGCGGGCCACCGCGGGTTTCACCAACAAGGCCCGGCTTTCCGGCAGCACCGATATCCGCCTGCCGCCCGGTGCCAAGCCGAGGTAGCGCCCCGCGGCTTCGTCATGGCCTTCCGCGAGAGCGAAGCTGTCTGTTGCCCAAGTGAGTGATTCGATGCCCCCTTCCACGGCGCCACATAGCACCCTTGGGCCACCGAGGCGCGGCAAGTAGGGATAGGTGGCAAAGTCCTCCACCAACTGCCGCACGGACACATCGTCGCCCCGCCACAATGGCACCGCATCCATGTGCATGCGCAATATCGCGCCGCCCAGCTTCATCACCAGGAGTTCGTCGTTGCGCAAGCGCTTAGCGGCGCGTTCGGCCAAAGCACCCGTTCCGGCGAGGCGAATGGCCTTCCACTCAAGCGTGGCCTGGGGCGTCGCCTGCTCCGGCGCCAATAGCCACTGGTAGGTCTCCGGCAGGCGGGCGGCCACCGTGTCGTCCGCCGCCTTGAGCTGCATCTCCGCTTGCTTCGTTTGGTGCGGGTCGAGATTCAGTTCCACCTTTTCCGCCAAGATGGATTGCCAAGCGAGGTGGCGGCGCAGGGCATCGTCCAAGTCTTGGTAACGCACCTTGTCCGCGGCCAGAAACACCAAGGTGTTGCGGAACAGGCGGGGGGCGTTGCCACGGGTCTCCAGAATGGTGCTCGCCGCTTCCTGGGCCGGGTTTCGATCTTCCTTGGCGTACGGGTGCTCCGCGGACAGCACCACCAAGCGGGTGTCGTAATCGTCCGGCACGTCCGCGCTGGATTGCGGCAGCGGGTGGATGCGCTCGAAATCGCCCCGAACGCGCAGGGCTTCCTGCAACCGCCGCTCCAGTTCCAGCGCCACCTTGTCCGGCTGGCGCATGAGTTCCACGGCGCGGTCTTCGGCCAGTTTGGTCACGGTGGGTTGGGTGTCGTACCAAACCCGGGCACCGTCTTGATAGAGGTAGGTTGCCTTCGACACCAAGCGCCGCAGCGCGTCACCGAAAGTGGCCGGCGACTCCCCCGGCGCCACGCAACCGAGTTTGATCCGCGCATCCTCAAGGCCCCGATGCGCCGCGGCAGTGGTTGGCGCGGAGCCGAGATAGACGGTGCGGGCCACGCGCCGGGTGGCGCCGAGCTTGCCAAGGCCCGGCACATCCGCGTCGATGCGCAGCGGCAGCGAGTTGGCGCCGTCCACATCCGTTTCGATCACCGGTGTCCAGTTGTCCGCCAGATAGCGGGTGAGTTCGTTCTGCACCCGCGGATCGTCAATGGGCAGCGTGGAGGGCAGGATCAGCGGATTGCGATCACCGCTTTCCCACAGGCTGTGGATCACCACCGCCATCAGCCGCAGCACACCGCGGGTGCGTTGAAACTTGGCGAGGGCCGACCAATCTGAATACAGCCGCTCAAAAATCTCCGGGTGAATCGGAAACGCGGCTTGGATGCGCCGCTCGTAGTCCGCTTCGCGGCAGGTGGTGGGGAACTCCTGGCGCTGTGTTCGATAGAGGTCTCCGAATGCCCGCGCCGTGACGTCCCGCTGCTTGTAGGCCTCTGCTCCGGCAAGTGGCTCGAACAGCCGCCGCCGGACGATCTCGAAGCCCTCCTCCGCGCTGGCGGGCTTCCAGTTCAGCGCATTGCGGTTCAGCACGTTGTCCAGCCGCTGCAGGGCGGTGCGGCCGCGAATGCCACCCACTTCCACGTCGCTCGCATCGCCTTGGGAGCGCTCGTCGCCCTTGTCCGAGGCCGGCAGGGAAACCACCAGAAAGCAGTTCCGCGAAGCATCCACCGCTTCGGTGAGCGTCTGCGCGAAAGTGAACTGCGTCTCGAACGATCCGCCGGGCAAACCGCCCTCGTCGCGCAATTGGCGGGCGTAGGCGACCCACTCGTCGATCAATATCAGGCACGGCCCGTAGCGGTTCAACAACGTGTGCAACGCATCGCCCGGGTTGGTGGCGCGTTCGTCGTCCGCCCGCACCAGCTCGAACGCGCCGGCACCGCCTAGCTGCCAAGCGAGTTCACCCCACAGTGTGCGCACTTCCGTGCCGTCGGGTTTGCGCACCGGGTTGCCGGGGGAGACCTTGGTGCCAACCAGCACCACGCGCTTCGGCGTTCCCACGGCATCCGTGCCGGCCTTGGCCAGCACGTCCTCAACGCCGGCGAGTTCTTGGGGCGGCGTGCCGGAGAACAGGTGGTACAGCGCCAGCATGGAGTGCGTCTTGCCGCCGCCAAAGGTGGTGCGCAAATCCACCACCGGATCGCCGCCACGCCCGGCCAGCCGCCGCACCGCCGTTTCAAGCAGTTCCTTCAAGCTCTCGGTTAGGAACGTGCGACGGAAGAACTCTCGCGGGTCGCCGTATTCGTCCGCACCTTCGCCAGTGTGTACCTGCCACAAATCCGCCGCGAACTCCGCCTGCTGATAGCGCCCGCTGGCCACGTCCTCGTGGGGCGTCGCCACCTCCCGCCACGGCTTGACGTTGCCGGCGCTAGCCGTCTCCACCAAGACACCGGCCGTGCGCCGCCGCTCGCCACGCACCTGCTCGTCGAACACCAGCCGCCGCAACTCGCGCTTGATGCGGGCCACTTCGTCCGCTTGCGGGGCCGTGATGGCCGTGAGCAACCGCTCGGCGGAATCCAGCGCCCGGTCCGCATCGTCACTCACGAAGCGCTCTTGATGCGCCCACTTGTTGCGCCAACCCCGCAATTCGGAAACCAAGCTGCGTTCGCTGAATCCCAAGGTGTCGCGGAACACGTCGTTCCATGTGTCCCACATGAGCTTGAGCAGCGCGGCGGCATCCCAATCGTCGATGGGCTTGTTGGCGAGCTGCGGGTCTTCGGCGAAGCGGCGGATGGCGTCCATGCGCACCGTGCCGGACTTCACCTTGGCGGTGGTTTCGCGGTGGGCAAAGGGGGCAAGGCCGTCGCGCAGGAGCTCCATCGCCTTGCCGACTCGCTCGTGGTTGGTGGTGGCCATGATCTGCTCCTGTCGCCTAAAAGCGTCGCCACGCGTCGATTTGTTCTTTCAACTTGATGAGAAACTCGGTCATTTCCGCGTGGTTGGTTTCTGCGTCTTGCCGGCCGACAATGCGGCCAAGTTCCGCAGACGACCTCTTGACCTCCTCTGCAAACGTCTCGAGCATGGCCTTGGCGACACTTCGATCGCCTCTAACAGCACCTTCCATTGTTTGGCGGACTTCCTGCATCAGACGTTTCATTTCGTCGGCCCGCAAACCCAAGAGGCTCGCAAACGCTTCCACATCGTCCTCTAGCCGCAACCATATCCACTGCTCAGGAGATTCCTTTCCCGGCAGAAACAGCGGATCGACAATCTGGTCGTATTGCCTTGCGGCTTGTTCGATTTTGGGTTTCATGTCGTGAGCATCGCCGTCGAGAACAAAAACGAAGTCCAGCAGCTTGCCGAACTTCCCAAGGGTGCGTACATGCGCCGGAAACTCGGCCCGCCCCGTGTTCCTGCCAATTATGAAGTCCTCGTGGCGAAGGCCCAGTTTGGGTTGCAGCTCGTCCAGAACACCCAGGAGCACCCCTTCCGCCACTTCGTCTTCGCAGAGTATCGAGAGCTTCTCTCGGGATTGACCATAGAGGGATTTCTGGAAGATGTCCCTGTACGCGGGCATGAGCTCTACTTCGTTCGACGTCTCGTCGCGATCCAAGAATTTCCTGCCTTCCGGAGGAACGCTGTCTAGGATCACCGGACTGTGCGAGGCAACGATGATCTGCAACTGCTGCCGCAGCGCAATCCGCTGCAACTCCAACATGACTTGCTGCTGCGTGTAGGGGTGCAAGCCGGTGTCCACTTCGTCAATCAGGATTAGCGCGTTGTGGAGATGCGCGATGTCCTTCGAGATGCGCAGGATGGTGCGCTCGCCCGACGACATATGGAACTCCGAATAGCGAACGTCGTGGTGACCTTCCGCTTCCGCGAACAAGATGTCACGCGCCTTCGCGCTAATGACCGAGACGTCGTTATATCTGTTCTTCAAGATGCGATGCGCGAACACGAGCGAGTTGGCGGGAAATCGAGTGGAGCTGTATTGCTTGCGCATGATCTGCAGGGCACCGCGCACTTCGGAAGGATTGGTGAGGTTGGCGAGCGTTCGAAAGTAGATTTCCCTTTCCGGCTGCTTACCTCCCTTGCGTCCCATGAAGCTGCGGTTCCAGGACTTACCCCGTCGCCAAGCCATCGACAGGCGTGCGCCTTCGTGTAGATAGCCGAAGGCAAGTTCGGTTTGTTCCTTCGGGTCCGAAAGCTCCCCGTGCAGCCGGTCCGTGAAGTTGGGGAACAGTGTGCTGGGCACGAATGCCCTAGGCCGCTCAGGCACACGATAGGCGGTGGCGCAAGCAAAGAGTACGGTGGACTTTCCGCAGCCGTTCGGCCCCGCCAACACCGAGACCGGATAGGTGAACGGCACTCTGAGGTCCTTGATTCCGCGCAGACTTGCTATGCGTACCTCTTCCAAATGGCAGTCCCTTTCTGCATAGCTCGCCCGCAACGCATCCCACACATCTCGAAGTTGACTTGCGATCAGCGACATGCCGCCCTCCTCTCCAAACGACGCAACGACCACCCCCAGACATGGGCCGCGGGTGCAAGCCTACATCCCGGCAATTGGGTTTCGGCGATGGATTGCCTTTGGATCGGCATGGCTATTGGCTCTCTTGCGCTGCTTCGAATACCGCCAGAATATCGCCCTGCTCGCCGCGTTCGTCCCTGGCCAACCGTGCGATTTCCGGCCAGCTTTGCACCAAGGCGTTGTACCACAGGGCTTCGCGGGTGCGTTTGGTGCGTTCAGCGATGGCGTAGAGGCGGTAGGCGAGTTCGCGGGCCGTTTCGGCAACGCCGCCGAGGTTGCCGACGAGGGCGGCGGCGGCCGCTTCGCCACCGGCATCGTGGACGCGGATGAGATGATGCAGTGTAAGCCAAGCCGATACTCTTCCCGCTGAGCGCGGGTCCCAATCTTGGCGCAGGGCGAGGGGGATGAGCAGCCACACCTTGCCGGCCTTGGATTGCAGGATGCCGATGGCCTGCAACGACGCGATGCTGGTGTTTTTCGCCTTGGAGAGCGTCTCCGCGTCGCCGTAGTCGCCGTCCTCGAAGCCGTGCTGCTCGAACCACGCCAGCGCCCAGCGCGTGTCCGCGTCGAAATCACCCTCTTGGGCGCTCAAGCACTCGTCCAAAGTCTGGTTGATGAGCGTGAGCGCCTCGCGCACGGTGACGGCTTCGCCGGTGGCGTCCACGACCTTGGCGTAGCGGGTATAGACGGCCATGCCGGGGCCGATGGCGGCTTGGGCGAGATCGACTGGTGCGATGCCGCCGGATTGGAGGTGGGCCAGGGCAGTGGGGAGATCGGCCTTGAGGGCGTCGATGAACTGGCGGCGGGTGGCGAGGGGGGCGTCGTCGTGGCGTTTGCGGCAGACTAGGACGATGCTTGACGCTAGGGCACTCATCGTCTTCTTCAGGTTGCCGGTGAGTTCTGTCCGCACGGGCCAAGTACCTGAAATCGCAAAGCCCGACAGGATTACCGCCTCAAGAAACTTTTCCCAGCCCGTACTGGCCGTGCCGTGTTCGCCAGACTGCTCGGCCTGCTTGAACGCATAGTAGATGGTGGCCGGGAACGATGGATGCGTCCTCTCGGCCAAGCGTCGAATCGCCTTGGCCATGCCGTCGAGAAAGAACACGTCTGCGGCCTGCTTGCTTGCGTGTCGATGTCCGGTAGCGACCAACTCCGCCACCTTGGGCACGGCCAGCGTTCCGAACAGCTCTGGCAACGTGCTTCTAAGTGAACGCCTCAGCCAGACGTAGAAGAAATCTGACAAGTCAGCGTAGCTGATGTTGTCGAAGTAG
The DNA here is from genome assembly GCA_965200505.1 of Candidatus Azotimanducaceae bacterium. Taxonomy (GTDB): domain Bacteria; phylum Pseudomonadota; class Gammaproteobacteria; order Pseudomonadales; family Azotimanducaceae; genus VXNE01. The sequence goes on from OZ241343.1 coordinate 373,378, forward strand.
GGCGGGTCTGTTGAGAAGATAGCGTTGCTGGACGCACTGCCAACCTGAGCGTCCTCTTGAGTGGCTTCTCCACGCTCCGGAGACAGGGGCGAGTATGCGACAACCTTGCTCAAGTACCCCACTTGTCCGAGGAAGTTTCCGCTAGATCCGCAGAACGGGTTGGACTCCACGAAGTCCCAGACCATCGGCAGCGCCTGTCGAGCAAAGACCTGCTGGATATTTGCGCCGCCTGGATCCCAGAAATTGAGGCTGGACGACCGATTGGCTTGTCTGCTTACCGATAGGCCGAGGTATAGGGCGATAGAGGTCGCATACTGGTTCGCCATGCAGGTGTTTTCGTCAGTGACATCCGCTTCAACGATCCGGCAGACGTCCTTCACGAGGTCCGAGAGGGTTGTCAATGCGACCAGCTGCCGTGATGTGAACAGGTGGCCTACATTGGTTAGCCCATAGACAGGGCCTTGGAAGTTCCGGTGCTTTCTCGGCAGCTCGCAATCGGGACGCCATTCAGGAGTTGCCTGCATCGCGACCGCCTCGTCCTCTGGCGTCGGAGGGAGGTACACCCTCCCGCCATCTCCTTCGACTACGATGGCCAGCATCCGCGCTCCCATATGTCCGGCCATGCCCTCAGCCCGTATGTGGTCGTAAGTAATGGGAGTGCCGGACATCAAGCAACGAAACGCCTGCCTCGGTCCCTGCGACGTGCCGCGCCTCGCTTCTTCGGGTGGTGTGCCAGCCTTAACGGAGAAGGAGTAGCAGCCGTCTTGGACAACAGAATGAACATACGCTTGCCGCCCCTCTCTCTTCGAGAGCACAAACGTCGTCGCCAATGGCACGTCCACATCCCGAAACGCTGGATTCGGGCTCTTCACCGTCCGCGCCCACAGCCAAGCGATCACCGTGAGTTTCCGCCCCACATAACGCTCCAAGTCTGGCCGCTCCCTAGCCATCTCCGCCGTCACTTCCACCTTCGGATACAGGTGCCCGATGCGCTTCTCCGCTTCGTCGCGCATCCACTTGCCGTAGTAGCGCACGTCCTCGGCCAGCCCTTGGGCACCCTTCCACTCCCGCTTCATGCCCAGCTCGCGGTCTTTGGCCATCTGTGCTCGCGCTTCGGGATTCACCGGCGGCATCCCGGCGAACTTGGGCGGAATCTCGATCATCGCCTTGTTGATGAGCACGGCCACGGGGTTCAAGTCCGAGGCGTGGGCTTCCAGCCCCAGCCGCTGCGCCTCCAACGGTAGCGAGCCGCCGCCGGCGAACGGATCATGGAAGGCCGGCAGCCGCTCGGGGTCGAACAGTTCCGCCGCTTGGGGATGATCCCGATGCTCCGCGCAAGTGCGCCGCCAGCTGCGCCGAATCTCGTTGCGCGCCTGTTCCAGCAAGTCCTCGTTGGTGGTGTTCTCCCACTTCACCAACTGCTCGATCAGCCGGAACAGCCGCTGCCGTTCCGCCTCCTGCGCCGCCTCGGTAGGGAACTCCTCCGGCCACGAGGACGGATCATCCACCATCTGCGCGAAAATCACCGCCCGCGCCGCCGCCAACGGCCGCCGCGCCCACCACAAATGCAACGTGCTCGGATGCCCATGCCGAATCGACTTCTCCCGCGCCGACGCCTGGTTGATGGCGTCCAGCGGCAGGGCAACTTCGATGAGTTTTTTGCGGAGTGCCCTCGGCATGGCGTCAGCCATCGGCCCCGGTCAAGCAGTGAACGGCATTGACTCTATCGCCGTGCGTGTTGGCAAGCAAAATCCTCCGCCAAGGTTCGCCGTGGCGAATAGCCCTGGCTATACTTCGTGCTTCGTCAGCGTTGAGACTTCGCGAGTAGTGTGGATCGGTGACCACAAGCCACCACTCAGGATAGCCAAGGATCCTCTCTTGGACCATCCGATTGTTCGTCTTCTTGCAGATGGCGTCTTGAATTGCTTCGACGAGATGGGAAATCACCCACACGACTCTCGCGCCAAGCATACCAACTTCATACTTGACATCGTTTTGATTGTCCTGAATTGGCGCAATAATCCGCAGCTCAACGCCATGGCCCAATCGGATTAGCCCGTTTCGCGGAAAGAAGTCTGGCGGTTCACCCACCGGGCCAAGGATGCAACCGTTCGGACTTCGATAATGGTTGCGCAATGCGATCTTCGAGAAGAAACGAAGCTCACGCTTGATCGCTGCGACTCTCCTACGATCGCCATCTTGCAAAAGACGTTCGTCATCGAATCTCACATACAAGAAGTAGCCGCGCCCGTGCTCTGCCGGCCCGAGCGACCTGCACACGCCTTCCATGAAGTCCCAAATGGTGCGATCAGCATAGGATGCGATCGTGGTTACTTCCACAGCAATGTTCCCGTCCACAACCACATCCGGCGGGTCTTCGCCGTCAGTCAAGTTCCGAACGGCGTGACCTTGGCTCTTCAGCCAAGCGGCCACCAACTCTTCGTCACGGTTCATGGCTACTCATCCGTCCACTTCAACCGTACCTTGAGGCTGTTCAACCTGTTGTTCCACGGCAGGATCCCCTGATGCTGAAGACTGCCCACCAAAATTCCGGGGGCAATGCCCTGCTCCTCCGCAAAGTCGCGGACTCTCGCGGCAGTGAACACGCCGTCGACAACGAAGCGCTGCCAGTCCCTCTTGGGCACAAGGAAGTTCGCCGCCCACTCGTTCGCTTCGGCCTCCGTCTCGTCTTCTCCGCCGTTCGCACCATCCACGAACACGCTTCGCTTGCTGTGCAGCAGCAGGTGGGCGGCTTCATGGAAAAAACTGAACCAGAGATGGTCGTTCGTCTTGTGGCGCGCACTCAACGCAATGATGGGCCGACTCGGTGAGAGCCACCACGCCGCGGCGCTCAAGCGCGTCTTGGGCAGCGGCTTCTCCAGCGACAGGGCGACGCCCGCGCCGTTGCAGAGCTGCTGAGCCTTGTTCAAGGACTCCGGCATGCTATCGCGCGTCAGTGTGCGCACTTGCGCCAAGGCGCGTCTGAATCCCGGTTCATGATAGTCAGCGCACACTTGATCGGCCGCGCTCACTTCGGCGAGCCGGAGCCAAGCGGCTAAGGCGTACTTGTCGCTCTCGAACGTGGGCGAGTGGCGATAGGCGACGTTTGCGACGCCGTATTTCGCGTGCCATGCCTCTACGCTGGCCACGCCGAAGAAGGCGAGCAATCCGGGAGCGCACCCGCCGGCATCGGCCTGCCCCTCCATCGCGCCACGCTTCACCAGTTCGCTCACGGGGAAGTGCTTGGCCCACGCCGTCGTCTCCTCGTCCTTGATCTCGGCGGTGCGCCTCTGGTGGAGCTGATAGTCCGCCTCAATGCCGAGCCAGATGCGCGCGTCCATGCCGAGCACACGCTCGAACTGGAGCGCGGTGGCAGGCTCCACTGGGGCCTTGCCAGCCACGATCTCGCTGATGAGCTTCGCCGAACGGCCGCAGCGGCGGGCGAATTCCGCATTGGAGAAGCCCCGCGCCGCCAGATACTCCTTGAGAAGCGAGCCGGGCGGAACAGCGTAGTCGGGCTGGTACTTGTAGGTCGCTGCTGCCATGTCTTGCTCCTGCCTCGTCAGTGATAGTCCGCCACGTCGATGATGGTGACGGCCGTAACTCGCTCGGTGTCAATCTCACCGTCCGGGCGTCGGGGCACTGGCGTGTGATTCGGCTTGAAGACCAGCCGGTAGGGATGCACCAAGTCCACCGCAAATTGGCCTGCTCTGTTTGCCTTCAACAGATGCCTCCGCACTGGCTTGCCCGTTGGCACGGCTGCGAGATTGGGCGCATTCTCCAAGACGCCAAGGCGGGTGCGGAGCGCGTTCGCCATGTCGCGACCATACTTCCGAACCAGATCCCGTTCGGAATTGAGTGCCTTGGCGAGCGAGCGCTTCCTGACTTCAACCTCCACGCCACGTTCTACCGGGGTTTTCGTTACCAGATGCGTAACCATAACTGGGGGCGCTGCAAGATGCAACCATTCGCTTCGCCGGATGCCCGATGCACTTCCCCGCTTCGTCGCGCATCCACTTGCCGTAGTAGCGCACGTCCTCGGCGAGCGCCTCCGCGCCCTTCCACTCCCGCTCCATGATCCTTGACCGGACTGGTCGCCAAGGGTGCTAGCCATGCGATTGGCCTGAAACCGCCGCGCGTCTGATTTAGATTGGCACCATCGGCACCTGCTCCAAGCCGACGTTCAATGGATGTACGGAAAGTTGCTTTATGAACGCCTTCCCCTGATGGTTTTCCACTATTTTGACTGCCGGGGTCCCCGTGAACGTGTGATTGGTCGCGTGAAAGACCGACAGGCTCTTGTCCTGAAGCGCTTGATCTTGCTCTAGTTCAACCACCTTCATGCCATTCTCAATTAGTTTTGACCTTGGCAGGTGACGGCTATGGCTCTTGAAGTTCTGATGGCTTGCTAGCCAAGTGGAAACCGACTCCGCTAGGGACTCCGAGTCGTCGGCGGATTCGAACATGTACGTCTTCAGCCACTCCTTTACAAGTGTCTTGGACAACTCAAGTGCCATCTCCGATCGTTCCAGAAGATCGGGGCCGTATTGTTCCAACATGGGGAGCCACGCCGACAGTTTCGCAGGGTCAGCACACTCTCTTTTTGCCTTCTCGAACTGGTCCAAGACCGCCTGCGCTGGAACAGATCGGATGCCTAGAGGCGTTGTCAGCAGAAACTGAGGGTCAGTGGGGCCGAGAAAAGAATGCTTCCCCATCACAACTTTGTCTGCGGCGCACGCGATCATCGTTGCAGCAGACATGGCGAGATGAGGGATGATCACGCGGATGTCGGAAAACCGGGACCTAAGGTAACTGACGATGGACTCAGCCGCGTCAACAGAGCCGCCGGGGCTGTGCAAGATTAGGTCCAGCTCGCTGCCTGACATCCCCGCCGTCACTTCCATCAACGCATGGATGTCCTCCTCGTTGATGGAAGTGCTTGCGGCGGGGGCATCCTCCTTTTGGAGCCAACCCGATGCGTACAGGATCGTCTGGCGTTCGGTGTGCAGATGGAGAGCATGAAGGTATTTGCGGCGCACACCGTCGAAGTCCGGGCGCTTGTTCGAGGACGCAGTCTCCCCGAGTTCGCGGAGTATCCCGCTCCAAGTCGGCATAACGCGGTACTCTCCGGATTGCCGCGTGGAGTTGGCGGCTACTGCGTGTTCGCGTGGTCGGTGGTCGTGACGATCCCGCCTTTCCTGCTTGCGGCACGGTAGGCATCGAGGCCCCTATCGGCTTGCTGCCATCCGCCGTAAACCTTCATCACTTCCCGCACGCCAGGACGCGCAAGCGCCTCCCGGAGCATGGCGTCGCGTTCGACGGCGCGTTTGGATGAGCGTTTGTCCGTGTGCTTGGTCATCTTCTCCTTCCTCTCGCTTCGTTCGGTCTGTCCCTGCTGTGGCGAGGCCGGTCCGACTGGGCCCGGCTCAGCACCTGCAGGAGGGAGTGTACTACGATGTGCAAGGGTGGGTCCTAGAACCGCTCCCCCCGCTCCCAAAGCTCCTCCACCCGGTAGTTCACGCTCACCGCCCCGAAGTCTGGCTCGCGGCCGAACGGTTCCCGCACATAGCGCACCGCATGCCCGCCATCCTCGCCGAAGCGGACGATGGCGAGGATGAAGTCCTCCGGTTTGTTCAGCGCCGTCAGCACTTCGTTGCGGGTGACGGTGATGCTGTCCGCGTCCTCGGCGCGGCCTTTCACCTCGATGAAGCGCAGCTTGCCGGTGCCGGGCACACGGCTCTCGATGTCGTAGCCGAGCCTCTCGAACTCGCGATCCGTCGGCTCGAAGCCGAGCTTGCGTTCCAGCGCCATCACGATGGCTCGGGCGCGGGCGGCGGCCGCTTGGGTGTCGGCGGGTCGGGAAGGCGCGGGCTTGCCCGCCATTGCCGCCAGCAGGCCCGCCGGCGCCACCACCAAAGCGCCAATCACGTTGGGCGGCGTGGCGGAGATCTGGCCCTCCCGGTCTAGCTGCGCCATGCGTTGCTGTAGGCGTTCCTGCAAATCGTCGGCGCGGCGGCGGGCTTCGGCGGAGTTCAGGCGGGCACCGGGCTTGCCGGCTTCCTCTTGCAGCTTGAGGGCGTTGGCGCGGTTGTCCCAGTAGGCGATTTCCTTGGTGAGGCGCTCATGCACGGCGGCGCGGGTTTTGGCGATCCATTCGCTGCGCCGTTCGCGCACTTCGCGGATGTGCGCCGGCACCACTGTGGCGATGGCTTCCCGTTCGGCCGCAGCCACCAGTTCGCGGGTGATCCAAGCACACTCCGGGCGGGCGAGGATGTCCGCCGCGGATGGCTCTGCATCGCCAAGCGACCGGTAATCCAAGTACGGTGCGTGGTGCAGGTGATGGCAGTTGCCGGCCGCGTCCATCGCCACATACAGCATCCTTCGGGAGAGCGCCCGCTCACTATCCTGCACTGTGTGCTCCAAGGTGAAGAGGGCGCGAGGTTCGGTGCCGGCGTCGCTGTCGTCCACCAGCACGGTGCCGCGTCGCAGCAGGTCTCGGTGGCGCTCCAAGGTGAGGTCCAGCACGGCGTCCAGCAGCGGATGGCCGGGGCAGACGAACGCCGCCGGCGGCCCGCCGTCCGGCGTGAGCAGGGCCTTCTCGAAGGCGATGCGCTCGTAGCGGCGCAGCACCGGGTCGCCGGCACCGATCTGCCGGTCTCGGTTGCGCACCGTCGCGGGCACATGGGTCACTTCGTAGCGGCGCGGCTCCCGCTGCCGTGCGGTGCCGCCCAGCTGGCGGAACGCCGCCAAGAAGAAGGACTCCACATAGTGCGGCTGCAGACGCCGCGCTTCGGCGCGCTCCATGTTCTCGCGCACACGCGCCACTTGGGTGGAATCCATCGCGTCCTGAGCCAACGCGCCTTCCTCGATCAACGCTTGCAGATGCGGGCGATCCACCGCCTCGCTCACGGCGTGGAATAGCCGCGCCTTCACCTCCGGGCGGTCGCCGTAGCGGATGGCTTCGATCAGCAAGTCGCGCAGCGGCCGGCCCTCGAATTGCAGCTTGCCGAGCACGTCGAACACCTGGCCGCCAAGGGCGAAGCGGGCTTGCTCCAGCTTGTCGAGCAGGGTGCGATATACGTCGCCTTCACGGGTTTCCGCCGCCACCAAGTTCCACAGGTGGCACACCTCGCGCTGGCCGATGCGGTGGATGCGCCCGAAGCGCTGCTCCAAGCGGTTCGGGTTCCACGGCAGATCGTAGTTCACCATCAGGTGGGCGCGTTGCAGGTTGATGCCCTCGCCGGCAGCGTCCGTGGCAAGCAGCACCTGGGTTTCGGGATCGTTCAGAAACGCCTCTTGCGCCTCGCGGCGTTCTTCGCGCCGCATGGCACCGTGGATGACGGCGACCGCGTTCGGACGGCCGAGCAAGGTGCCGATGCGCCGCAGCAGGGCGTTCAAGGTGTCTCGATGCTCGGTGAACACTACCAGTTTCTGGCGCGGCGATGGCACCGGCGGCGGAATCGCCCCGCTGCCGTGGTAGCGGGCGCGTTCTTCCGCCACCTCGCCGGCGAGGCGGGCCAGCGTGAAGATGGTGGCAAGCAGGTTGGCGAGCTCCCGCCATTTGGCGTCTTCGCCACTGTGTCGCAGCGCCGCCGCGAGGGACTCCAATTGCCGCAGCGCGTCGATTTCCGCCCGCAGTTCGGCGAGTGTGCGAGCGGCTGTGGCTTGGTCGATCACCGTTGTTTCCGCGGCTTCGCGCTCCTCGACCGGCGCATCTTCCAAGTCTTCCAAGTCCTCGGCATCCAAGGTTGGGCCATCGGGAACGGCTGCGCCTTGCTCGTCGGATGCCGCTCGCAGCCGCTCTTCCAAGCGTTCGCGCCGCCGCCGCAAGGATTGGTGTATCGCTTCCGGCGAGGAGGCCAAGCGCCGCTGCAGAATCGTCAGGGCGAAGCCAACGGCGCCGGCCCGCTTGTCGTTCTGCAAGGCTTCGGCGCGGTTGAACTCGTCGCGCACATAGTTCGTCACCGCTTGGTAGAGACGCGCTTCGGCGGCGGAGAGCCGGTAGGGCACGGAATGGGCGATGCGCTCCGGGAACAGCGGACGGCCGTCGAACTTCAGCAGATTCTCCTTCACCATGCGGCGCATCAGATCGGAGACGTCCACTCGATGGGCCCCGTCGCGGAAGCGGCCTTCGAAGCGGTCGCCGTCCAAGAGGGCGAGGAATAGCTGAAAGTCCTCTTCCTTGCCGTTGTGGGGCGTGGCGGTCATCAGCAGGAAGTGGCGCGTAAGGCCGGAGAGCAGTTGGCCCAAGCGGTAGCGCTTCGTGATCTTGACTTCGCCGCCGGTGAAGCTGGCGGATAACTTGTGAGCCTCGTCGCACACCACCATGTCGTAGCGGCAGTCGGGCGCCGCGAGCAGGGCTTGCACGTCCTCGTTCCGCGCCAGCTTGTCCAGCCGGGCAATGGCGAGGTCGTTTTCCAAGAACCAGTTGCCGCTGCGGGCGGTCTCCAGTTTGTCGTTGGTGAGAATGTCGAACGGCAGACCGAAGCGGCGGTGCAGTTCGTCCTGCCACTGCTCCGCGAGACTGCCGGGACAGACGACGAGACAGCGCTTGAGATCGCCGCGGGCGACGAGTTCCTTCATCAAGAGGCCGGCCATGATGGTCTTGCCGGCACCGGGATCGTCCGCCAGCAGGAAGCGCAACGGCTGGCGCGGCAGCATCGCCTCATAGACGGCCGTGATCTGGTGCGGCAGCGGCTCCACCAGCGAGCAATGGACGGCCAGCACCGGATCGAACAGATGCGCCAAGCGGATGCGATGCGCCTCCGCCACCAGCCGGTAGCTGGCACCGTCGCCGTCAAAGCTCCACGGGCGGCCTTGTTCGGCCAGCTCGAGACGCGCTTCGTCCTCGCGATAGAGGATCTCCTCGGCAACGCCGCCGGCCGCCAAGCGGTACGTGAGGGTGAGCGCATCCGCGCCATGCCATTGCGCCTGCACCACGGTGACGGGCGCGTCCGGGCGAACGCCGCGCACGGAGGCGTTGGGGGTAAGGTCTTCGAGCTTCATGTCGTTGGCAGCATGGCACACGTCCGGCGTGAGCGACACTTCGAGTACCATCCGCGCCTATGTCCACGACGTTGGCCGGGCGGCATCAATAGGGAGGGATTTGTGAACGCCAGAAAGTGGCAGTGCATGACCTGCGGCTTCGTTTATGACGAGGCGTTGGGGGTGCCGGACGAGGGCATCGATGCCGGCACCGCGTGGGAGGACGTGCCGGCGGACTGGCTGTGCCCGGAATGTGGCACGCCGAAGAGCGATTTCGAGATGGTCGAGGTGGGCTGACGCTCGCGGCCATGTTGACCACCATCAAGCTGTTGCTGATGCTTGCCTTCGTGGTGTGGGCGGCCGTGTGGTTGGGCGTGAGCATCGCCGGGGCGCTCGCCCTCCCCGTCATCATCGTGGTCACTGGCCTTCTGCTCGGCGTGCTCGGCCACTTCATACCGGCTATCGGCAAGTCCCTGTCGTGGCGGCCGCCCGAGGACTGATCGCCTCGGCTGCCGCTCATGGCTTGGCTGGGCCGGTTCGCGCCGCTAGCCTTTCTGGTCGATGCCCTAGGCGTCAGGGAACGGCCGGTGTTACGGCCCGGGCCGCGGAAGCGGCGTTCCAACGCGGCTCGTCCTCACCACCAGCGCTTGGAGTCGCGCTCACCAACGCCAGCCGCCGCGTGACCCCATCGACGATGCCGATTTCGAGCGGCACACGCCGGCCTTGGCGCTCACCGAGTGAAACCCAGCCTTGGAACGCTTCGCCATCGTCATCGACGATGTGGTAATCGCAACGCTCCGAGCCGTTGGGCCGCACCTCGTGGCGGTGGCGGGTCATGGCGTAGAAATGGCGGCCGTTGTTGAGCATTTGCTCCGCCTCGCACTGGCCGCCCGCCCACAGGGCGGACATGAGGTCCACGCCCGGCGGCGCCGGGCGCTGCGGGCGCAGGCGGCCGTTGCGCAGTTGCCGCAGTGTGCCGTGGGCCACATGGATGGTGCGTTCCTTGCGCCGCGCCCATTCCTGCATGCCGAGTTCCGTCGGCCGGCCGCGCCCGTCTTCGACGCGGCCTGCCACGGCAAACCGGGCGCGCCACGGCGCGAGGCGATGCCAGAGCCCTTGCGTGACGATGTCGCCACGCACGGCGTAGGCACTGTTGCTGCGTTCAACGTGGATGCGCGCGGTGCCGGCCTTGGCGCCGGCGATGAACGCCTGATAGGTCAAGTGGAGGCTGTCGCTCGGCGTTGCGCCCAGCGCGTCGAAAGATGCCAAGCTGCTGAGCAGCAACCCGCCAACGGGTGCGAGCCAGCGACGCCCTTGGGCCACGCTTGGCTTGGCCGCTCGGCCGCCGGCGGTGCGCATCGCGGCCTGCCGCGCCACACGCCGCCAGCCGGCCGATGGCGTTACTCGGCCGGCTTGGTCAGCTTGTAAAGCACCCGATCCGTTTGGCCGCGAATGGTTGGGTCGAAGACCAACAGGCTGTGATCGTCTTCGGGATTGCGCAGCAAGTCCGATGACGCGATGTCGAAGCCGGCCGCTTCGAGGATGGGCACACCCACCTCCATGTCCAAGCGATGCAGTTCGGCATTGTCGTTGCCCGCCACGCCGACATGATCCACCACGCCCAAGACGCCACCCGGCTTCAGCAGCTCCTTCACTTTGGCGAGCATCCCCGCCGCCGCCGCTTCGCCCCCGTTTTGCAGCACGTCGTGGAAGTTGAGCGCGGTGATCGCGGCGTCGAGGGAGCCGGCCGGCAGTTCCACGTCCACTAGGTCTTGATCGACGCGCTCCACATTGGAAAGCCGGCCATCGGCCAACCGCTGGGTCATCGCCTTGTCGTTGGCGCCATCGCGGAACTCCAGCACCACCGGCGGATTCTGCGCGAACACTTTGCCCGTGGGGCCCACGGCGCGCGACAACACTTCCGTGTAGTAGCCACCGGCGGCGATCAAATCCATCACCGTCATGCCCGGCTCGATGCCGAGAAAGGCCAGCACTTCGGCCGGTTTGCGGCCGGCGTCGCGGTCGCGGTCTTCCTGCGGCCGGTCTGGGGACGCCAAGTCCGCGGCGAGGTCCGCCTGGGCGGTGAAGCAAAGCGCGGCGAGCGCGGCGGCAAGAGCGAGTTTCGCTTTCATGGTTTTTCCTGGTGCTTGGGCGCCACGGCAGCGGCGCCACGGGGTTCAATGGCGAGAGTCTGGCAAGCCGGCTAGGTTGTCAAGGCGGCGTCGGGCCCGTTGGCTTCAAGCCGCGTCGGCGGGCGCGCTGGCCTCCGCGGAGTCGCCGGCATTGACTGCCGGCGCGTCTGCGGCTTCATCGCCAGCGTCCGGCACGGCGTCTTCGGTGGTCTCTGCCGCGGCGGTGAGATCGGCGAGGGATTGGTCCAGATTCTCCACAATGTAGGTCGCCACTTCAAAGCGCCCGTCGAAGCGGCTCGACACGACAAAGTGGTCTCCGTCTTCCGCCAAGCGGTAGAAGGCCAACTCCTGCTCGCCGTCGTCATCCTCCGCCACGAAGCGCAGATACGGCGCCTCCGGCAGTTCCACGGTGGCGAAATCGAGCACCGTCAGGCCCTCGAAACGCGCCACGAGGGTGGCGACTTCAGCTTGATCCAACGTGGCGTCCGGCGCCGTCCAGCCATCGTCCGTCGCGGTGAGGGTCCAACCGCCATCGCCATGCCGCGTCAAGGATTTGAGCTCGCCGACCGGCTGCAGGAGCGATTTCTTCAGCCAATCCGAGGGTTCGAGGCCAGCCTCGTAGTTGGAGAAATCGATGGCGTAGGCGTCGCCGCCGGAGACGTGCCGGGCGTGGGTCTTTTGGTAGCCCGGGGAGGTGCCGAGGTAGATGTCCGCCAGCGTGTCTTCGCCGGCGCTCACGGTGACATGGCGCTGATGCGCGTCTTCCGTCACCTCGAAGCGGGCCATCACCGAATCAGTCGTGGCCACCGGCCAGCCGCCGGCGGCGCCGGCGAGCTTCTCCAACACGCGGTCGATCTTGTCGGCGTCTGCCGGCAAGCCGCTCTCCAACTGCCAAGCGTCTTCGACGCGGGCAAGCGCAATGGCACCGTCGTCACCGGCCACCGTGAGCGCATCCACCGCGGCGGCGTCGAAATCCAAGAACGTCTCGGGCTCAGCCGTGTCGCCCCATTGCAATCCCCACACCAAGGCGATGAGGGCCACCTGCACGGCGAGCGCGACGGTCAGCCACATCTGCTTCATGCCTGCTCCCCAAGCCATTGCGCCTGCGCCTGGCGTCGTTGCGAACGGCGTTGGGCGTGTACCCCGAAAGCGCCGAACACGGCCAGCGCCGCGACGCCGTAGTTGATGTATTCCCACACCCGCTGGCGGTCTTCCGGCATGGACGGCAACGTGCGGTTGAAGTGGCCGCGGCTGCGGATGGTGAGCAGCGCTTGGTCCTCCACGGCCAAATCCAAGAGGTTGGCCACCAGCTGGATGGAGTTCGTGTAAACCGTGCCATCCGCGGAGCCCATCATGCGCAAGGTTTGGTCGGCGACCAACGCGCTGGAACCGGCGACGATGAGCCGCGCGGATTCCGGCGAGCGGGCGATGACGGTGCCGATTTCTCCGAAGTCCGACGAGTCGGCCGCGGTGTCCTCGTCCGCATCCTCGTTCTCAGCGGCCTCCGCGTCCTCGTCCGCATCTTCTTCCGCCGCGAGCAGGGGCGATTCCTCAAAGAACGAATCGAAGCGGCCCTCGATCATCACCGCCAAGGGGCTCGCCCCCACCGGCCCGTCGGGTGTGAACGCCGCCAGCCCGGTCTCGCCGATGCGTGGCATCACCTCGGTGGAAGCGGAGCGCCACGAAGCCCCGGAACTGCTGAGCAACGTCGTCACCGAGCGCGTGGCATTGGCTTCCTCATCCACCTCCACGGGCGAACCCCACGGCACCGTCACTTGCGGCAGCTCCGCAATGGCGGCGATGTCCGCGTTGAGGCCGGCGTCGCGCACGTCCACGAAATACGGATAGTCCAGCATGACGATTTCCTGGAAGGTGAAGCCACCCACCTGCCGCCGCACCGGCACTGGGAAGGCGGCATTCAGTGGATCCATCACCAATGCCTCGTCGATGGTCACGCCGTGGTGCGCGAGCCACTCGTCCAAGCCCGTGTTGGCCCGGCTCGCGCTCAAGTATTGCCCGGCCAAGTTCACATCGTAGGCGCCGGCGAGCAGCACCACCGTGCCGCCGCGCATCAGGAACTGGTCGATGGCGAACACCTGCCGCTCATCCAACGCTTCCGCGCCGAGCAGCAACAGCACAGCGGCGTCCGTGGCGATGGCGCTGCCGGCGAGGGCGGCGTCCTCCACGTCGAAATCCGCGCCCAAGAAGCCGCGCAGTTCCTGGAACTGGTTGCCCTGCGGGGTCGGCATCTGCTGTTGCATGTAGGGGTTCGGCGGCTCCGGCGCATGCAGCGCCACCGTCTGGAGCAGGCCGTCCGCGAAGCGCTTCAAGCCCTCCTCGATGCCCCGCTTCAAGCCCACCGGGTCGAGGGTGTGCGGAATGGGCGTCGGCACCATGGTCTCGCCGTCGGAAAGCGTGAGGTAGAAATAGAAGGTGTTGGCGTCGAAGAGGCTCGCCGCCATCGGCGCGAAGCCATAGCGCTCCTGGATTTCCGCCGCGAGGGCGCCGTCGCCGGTCTCCGGGTCCACCACTTCCGAGCTGAGCTTGCCTTGGGCCTCGGCTTCCAGCTCTTCGAGCACACCGGCCAGGTCGGCCTTCAACGAGGCCAAGGCCGTGGGCAGCCGGTCGTCGCTTGAGATGTAGCCAGTGAACGTGACCGGGCGGGTCACGCTGTCGAAGATGTTGCCGCCGCCTTGGAAGCCGTACAACACCTTCTTGATGCCGCGGGTCAAGTCGTATTCTGGGTTGCGCAGGCGCACGTCCAAATCCGCCTCGCCCTGCACCTTCACCTCGATGAAGTCCCGAAAGCCCAGCGTCTCGTGTTGGTCGCCATATTGGATGAGCACGTCGAAGTAGGAGTTGACGAGGCTCGCCTGATAGCGGTCCGCCACTTGGAACGGCACCGGCTGGATGCCGTACTTGGTGTTGGCCTCATCCTCGGCCGCCGGGTCGTCGGCCGGGTCCACCAGCTCCAAGCGGAGCTTGCCGTTCGCCGCCACTTCGTATTCCCGCAGCAAGTCCTTCAAGCGGGGCGCCAAGGGCGCCAGCAAGGGGTGCGTCTTGGCGCTGAAATAGCCCCGCACCAAGAGCGGCTCCTTGAGCTGCGCGAGGTAGGCGCGGGTGGCGTCCGAGATGGAGTATTGGTTGCCCTCGGTCATGTCCCAGCGCAGGAAGCCAACACCGGCCAGCCACACGTTAGCCGCGAGCACGTTGAGCGCCACCAAGGCCGTGACGCGCTGGGCGCGGCGATGCCGGGCTTGGTCACCATCCGCCGCCCAGCCGTGGCGCTCCACCACATACACGTTGAGCGCCAGGAAGACGGCCGCGATGGTGGCGTAGTAATACAGATCCCGGAAATCCAACACGCCGCGGGTGATGGACTCGAAGCGCGCCCCGGCGCCGAAGCCGCGCAGCACCTCGCCCACCTCGTTGCTGAACAGCTCCACCACCGCCGGGCTGCCCACCAGATACAGTGCGCCGCAGACGAACGTGGCGAGGATGAGTGCCACGATCTGGTTGTCCGTCTGCGAGCTCACATACACCCCCACCGCGATGTAGGCGGCGCCGAGCAGCGCGGCGGCGAGGTAGCCGGCGAAGACCGGCCCCCAATCCAGCTCGCCAATGATGCCCACGGTGATGGCCAGCGGCAGCGTCATGGCCAACGCGAGGACGAGCAGCGCCCAGCAAGCGAGGAACTTGCCGATGACGAAATGCCACGCGCTCGTCGGCACGGTGACGACGAACTCCAGCGTGCCGCTGCGCCGCTCATCGCTCCACATGCGCATCGTGAGCGCCGCGGAGAGGAAGATCAGCAGGATCGGCAGCCACTCGAACATCGGGCGCACGTCCGCGATGTTGCGGGCGAAGAACGCCTCGCCCCAGAAGAAGACGAACAGGGTGACGCCCAAGTAGGCGAACAGGAACAGGTACCCGATGGGCGAGCCAAAGAACTGGCCCAGCTCCTTGCGGGCGATGGCGGCGATGCCCTCAAACATCGACGGTGCCCCCCGCGCTGACGTGCCGAAACACGGATTCGAGGTCCTTCTGTTCCGGCTGCAGGGAATGGAACTCGACGCCGGCGGCGACCAGCCGCCGCGCCACCTCCGCCGCATGATCCCGCGCCAGCGCGCCGTCGAAGGAGAGGAACGCGGCGCGGTCGAAGTCGCCGCTGGCGACGTGCGCCAAATCCCCCACCGCCTTCTGCACGACCTCGCGGGAAGCGGTGGTGCCGACGTGCAGGCGGTGGCTCGCCTGCAGGTCTTCGAGGCGCGCGTCCAAGGCGAGTTTGCCGGCGCGCAGAATCATCACGCGCCCACACACCGCATCCACCTCCTGCATGATGTGCGTGGAGAGAATGACGGTGGCGCGTTGCGCCAAGCGCCGGATGAGGTCCCTCATGCCGGCCGTCTGCCCCGGGTCGAGGCCGCTCGTGGGTTCGTCCAGGATCAGGAAGCGCGGCTCATGCACGATGGCCTGCGCCACGCCCACCCGCTGGCGGTAGCCGCGAGACAACGTGCCGATGACGTCCAAGGCGCGGTCGCCCAAGGAGGTAGCCGCCACCGCGGCGCGGACGGCGTCGGGCCGCCGCGCCGCCGGCACCCCGCGCGCGGTTGCCGCGAACTCCAAGTAGTCCAGCACCGTCATGTCCTGATACAGGGGCACGTTTTCCGGCAGATAGCCCACGTCCGCCTGCACCGCGGCGCGCTGTTCGGTCACGTCGCGGCCATCGATCCGCGCGCCGCCGGCGCTCGGTTCCAGGTAGCCCGTGAGAATCCGCATGATGGTCGTCTTGCCGGCGCCGTTGTGCCCCAGCAGGCCGACGATTTCGCCGCTGCCAATCGAGAAACTCACCGAGTCCACCGCCAACGTTTCGCCAAAGCGGCGCGTCAGATTGTCGGCTTCGATCACGTCCGAAGGCTCCCCCGCGATTGATGTCTGTCTGCCCCGGAAGGTCGGGGCGCGCCTATAGTAGGGGCAGAACCGCGAGTTTCAAGGGCCGGGCGGGCGCGTTCCGAGTTCATCGATGGCCAAGCGCCAACTGCGGTTCCAGCTTCGGCAGACCCAAGGGGGGCACTCGGCCGTCACGGCAACCCCGAACGTCGCGGTGACGCGGGCGCTGCCGTCGCTGGCGACTACGGAGATCTCGGCGTTCCCGGACGACAAGGCGACCAGCGTCAACACGCTGCCGTCGAGGTGCGCGCCCACCACGTCCGGGTTGGAGGAAGAGACCGTGTAGGCCACGCCTGTATCGGAGAATCCGGCGAAGAAACGCGCCAGGTCGAAGGTCTTCGCGTCCTGCACGGGGTAAAGATCGAGCGACGGCAAGGGCCGCCTAAGGCGGGCAACGGCATGGACGCCGCAATCTTCAGGCAGACGCCAAACCACGCCCCGATCCAAAACGAAGTCACTCGTGGTGCGAACCGTGCCTAGCCAATCCAGCCACTCGTCGTTGTGCATGGCGCCGATGCCGCGTTCGAGATAACGGTCGTGCTCGGCGAAGCAACCGGCCCTCAAGTAGCCGGCAATGCGGCCGACATGCTCTGGATGGCGCTCGAACATGAACCGAACGGCGAGGTAGCCCCACCGATACACCTGGTCCGCGCTGTGGTCGTAGGTGGTCAAAAACAGCTCGTCGAGCAGGAAGTCCGCGCGCTGGGCAAGCGCTATCGCCGCCTCGTAATCGTTCTGTTTGCTGACGTACTCCGCCAAGCCCTCCGCCCACCAGAGGGCATCGTAGTCGAGGGAAAATCCGGCATAGACGTTGAAGCGCCCGTCCAGATAGTGAACGTATTCGTGCTCCAAGTTCCAAACGCGCCGCGGCAACCCGTCTGCGACATAGGCGAAGAAGCGCGCTTGGTTGTCCTGGTCTGCTGGGTCTCCCTCCAAGTAGATGCCGCCGTTATCCGTGTCGTTGCCGAAGAACAAGCCCGAATAGGTGTCGTAGCTGTCCCAGTCGGCGTACACGATGATCTCGAGGTGCGCGTTGTGGTCGTCCGCCACCGGCCGGTAGCCGGTGTTCAGCAGCTGATGGAAACGGTCTCCAACTTCGGACAGCGAGCGGCAAGCGACGGCCAAGTCTTCGTCCGTCAAGTCTTCGGCGCGGATGCGCACATCGACTTCCGGACAAGCATGGGAAACGGACAGCACCTCCGCTTCTAGTTCCTGCTCGAAGCCGCAGATCTGGAACTCGGCGCACTTGCCTCGGAAGGAGACCGCCGCGGCCGTCTCGAGCCAAACGCCAAACTCGCTCCCATCGCCGTCGTAGTGGTCCAAGATGACCCCGACTGCCTCCAATACGTCGGGGTAGATGGGCGCAGACTCGTAGCGGAGAAACCCTGCCAAGACGTTGCCGGCGTTGCCCAGCAAGACTTCGGCACACCACTCGTCCAGCATGTAATCTTGAAGGGCCAGCCTTCGCAGCGTTGCCACGAGCTCCCGGTCGGAGGTGGCGGCGGCGACAAAGCTCGGCGAGAAGTGGCCGCCGTGCAGAATGTCCAGAATCCTGTTGGTTGAGTTGATGACTTCGCACCGTTCGACCGGCTTGACATGTTCGCGTCCGAGGGCATTGATCCAGCGCTTGAACGCAGGCAGCCAGCCCGCCAGATAGTCAGGGAAATAGGCGCCGCCAAGCATCGCGAAGATCTCCCAAGCCGTCTCGCCGTGTGTATCGGTGTGGTCAAGGAAATGACTGCTCTCGATGAAGGCGTCCACCGCTTCGGCGACGGCTTCCGTCACAACCGCCACATCGGATCGATCGCCCCAATCCATTGCATCGGCGTGGGAGGAGTGGTTGTAGTACCCGATGCGCAGGAACAGGTAGTGCTTGCTGTACAGGTGGTTGGTGTTGACGCCCTCGTAGATTCCCATGAGGTCGATGGTGGCCTGGGCGACGTCGATCATGTCCTGCATTTGGAACGCGGCGAGCCGAAGCGCCAGCGGCGCGTCGTCGAACAGGGCGTTGCTAATGCACCCATAGGTCATGGCGCGGATGTGATCCGACAGCGCCTGGCCAGACTTCGTGGCGAAGCCCTCGACGTCGCACGGCACATGGTCTGTCGGTGGGACGGACGGCGAAACGTTGGGCGTTCGTCGCTGCTTGGTTCGCGTGTGGGGCGTGTGCGGGAGCGCGTCCGGCCTTCGACCTGGCTCGATCCACGGACGGTCTTCCCTCAACTTTGGCTGCTGTCGCTCGATGGTCTTTCGCGTCGCGAGCGCTTTGCGGCTGCGCGAGTGGGCTTCGAGCAGTGCCTGGATGTCTGGTGGCGCCGCGGGCGGGGGGACGGCATCGGGGGCGCTTGCACAGGTTGCGGCTGAGCCCTCGCATTGCTCCGCCCAAGACGTCGCCGCCAAGCCGAGGCAGGCCATCGCCAGCAAGCCAACGCACCACGCACGGTGCGCGACATTCCTCATTCGGATGAACCCTGCGCTTCTTCCAGCAAACTCAAGCGCCAACCTTGCAGGAAGCTGCGCGTTTCCTCGCGCACGGTGAGGACGAAACTGAACGTCGCTTGCGGCCCGTCGTCGAAAGTCGCCGTCACGACGATGTTGGCGACTCCCACGCCGCCCGCTTGGTTCGACGTCACCCGCAACCGGCCGTCGAGGATTTCCACCATCGCCAGCGCTTCGTTGTCAGACGTAGCGCTGTACGCCGTGGGATCGTCGCCGTCCAATGGGAACATGGCGCGTAGGTTCAGGAACAGCCGATCGCCGCCGGGCATGAGGGTTTGCTCGCGGGAAGGCGGCGGCAGTGCCACCACGACCTCGCCAAGGCTGATGCCCACGCAAGCGTCGTCGGCCTCGGTCCGCAACGCCACCGCGGAAGCGTCCGGCAACTGGCCCGACTGCAAGCGCGGTTGGCCGCGCGACGAGGCTGGATCAAACACTTCCAGTTGGTAGTCCTCCACTTCCCCGCTCTCGAAGCCTTGGCAGGCGCCGAGATCGTTCAACGGGCCCTCGTCGTAGTTCACCTTCACGCGCAAACGCCGAACGCCGGTCACATCGCTGGGTACGGTGAAGGACTGCGATACTTGAACCGGCTGGTCGGAAATCGTAATCGCCCTGTTCATCAGCCGCTCGCTGTCGTCGAACTGGCGGTCGTTGTTCCAATCCACCCAAGCCCGCACGAAGTTCCGGTCGTCGTTCACCGGCGTGATGACGTCCGCCACCACCAGCAGCGTCTGCGTTGAACCGCCCTCGAGCCGTACCGGCTCGTCGTGCAGGCTGTAGCTGTCCGACCCGGTGCGGTTGTCCAGCTGACCGACGGCGACTCTGGATAGGTACGTGAAGTTCGTGGCCCCACTGGCGGCGTAGCAGTAGGCCTTCGGCACGTCGCCTAGCACATCGACGTAGCTGGCGTAGGACTTCTCGGACTCGCCGTAGGCGTTGCACACCGTGAGCGCGACGTCGTACTCGCCGGCGGTCGGGTAACGCACGACGGGAGCGCGTTCCTCGCTGCTTGCCGGCTCGCCGCCGGGAAAAGACCAGCGCCATTGGTTCGGCGCATTGAGGGATTGATCGTGGAAGCGGACGCTGCCGCCGTGCCCCAGCCGAATCCTGTCGCCGTAGAAGGCCGCAGCCGGTTCCGATTCGCCGCTGCTGGCGAAGGTCCGCGCTCGCCCTGTCGCGCCGCCGTCGTCCGTCACCCGGAGATCGACGCGATAGTCGCCAGCCGCTGCGTACATGTGGGTCGGACTCGCCTCGGTGCTTGTGGCGCCGTCGCCGAAGTCCCAGAGGTAGCTGGTGATTCTGCCGTCCATGTCGCGCGATCCAGCGCTGCTGAACGCCACCTCCGCCCCGGCTTCCATGCGGTAGGGCCCGTTGGAATTGGCGGTCGGCGCCTTGTTGTCGAAGCCGAAGCGATAGGTTCGCTCCGGCCCGGCCACGATCTCCCGCGTGAAGCTGCGCTCGCCGAGCCAAACCGTCAGCGTGAAAGGAACCGTGGTTTCGATGGCGACCGTTGCCGGCGATTCCGCGCTGTTCCGCGCCGCGCTGACCATCCGCGCGATCCCGCCGCCATTGAAGCCGAGGTTCTCGACGCCATTGCGCGCCGCCTGCCCCAAGCGCCACGCCACTGCGTTTTCCGGGGCGTTCAGTTCGATGCCCAGCACATGCTCGATCAACATGGCGATGGGCCCTAGGCCGCCCCAGCCCACGAAGTGCGGGATGGAATCGTTGCTTGGCGCGACGATCTCCGGCGCGTTGTTCTCCCAGATTGTGCCTGTATGCTGATAGAGCGCGGAAAGGCCGTTCACGTAGTTCTCCGCAACGGTGCGCACCAAGGGCCAGTAGCCTTGTCTCGCAAGGCCCCGGGCGACCATGTAGGTGGTCGGCGGCCAACTCGCCCCCCGCCAATACTCGCCGGTGACGCTGTAGCCATTTTGGTCCGCGGCAAGCGTGGGCACCATCATGGGTCGCCAGAAGGCGTTGAAGTCCACGAGGTGGTGAACAAGATGATCGGCTTGGTGCCGACTTGCCACTTCCGCGATCAAGGGCCAGAACGTCGCCACAGTCTTGGTTTTGACCACTCGCCGCTCTGGGTGCGGGTCGTAGCACTTCCCTCCGTAGTCGCTCGTCAACGGACCAAGATCGTAGTAGAGCTTGTCATCCTCGTGCCAATAAGAATCGTTCACCAGCTCTTTGTGCTCTCGGTATTCGTCCATCATGGTCCGCCGCATGGCGTCATCGCCGACCACCGCGGCCATCTTGGCCAGATAGAGCGCGGACAGCGCTTGCTGCATGGCCACGTCCATCCACGCGCCGCAGTTTTCGCCCTGATTCCTCGGCGAGTCGTCCATGCCGTTGGCCCATCCATCTGAGCGGTAGTGTCCATCGGCATGCCTGATGTTGTCCTTGATCCAGAAATGGTAGTCACGAAGGCGCTGCACGACGGTCTTGGTGTACGGGTCCTCGTCCACGCGATTGCTGGTGATCCGCTTCGTGAAGCGGCTGGCATCCCCGGTGACTTGGTAGTAGTCCCATTCCGCCCACGAGTAAAGAGGGGGGTTGGGGTTGGACACCGGCCAGAACTGGCTTTGGCCCGGGTAGATGTCCGTGCCGTCGTTCTCGCTCAGCTCACGGCAGATGAAGCCGTCCGATCGCTGCTTGCGGTAGAAGTTGTCCACGCCGTCCATGATCGGCAGTTCGCCGTTCGAGTATTTGGCGAACATGGTGATGAACAGCGTGTCCCACTGCCAGACCTTGTTGTCGGTGAGCGCCTCGTCCATGTACTCGGCGACGAAGCCGGTGCCGGGCTTGGCGAAATTGATGTTGTCCGCCGCCAGATCCCAAGCCTTGTAGTACAGCTCGATCCAGTCCTCACGGCCATCCAGAATCGGCTTGGGAAGTGCGTCGGGGTCGTAGGGGTAATCCCTCAGATCGGCGCCGATCGGCGCGGCCAAGCACAGGGCGAGCAAAGCCAGCAGCGCCCGGGCGGGAACCCGTTGAGCGCAAGCTGGCACACCCTCCTGCTCATCTCGGTGATTGAACACACGCCCTTCACTCCGGAGCAGCGTCCTCAAGCCCTAGGCGTCGCTCTGCCCACCCTTGAAGCCGCAGGTGTTGTCCAGCCAGTCGATCATGGCGGGGAACATCTGCATCCAATGGCGGTAGAAGATGGTGCCGAAGAAGTGATTGGCGTCCTTCAGCTCGATGTACTTGTATTGCTTGCCGTGCTTTTTGAGCTCGGCGACGAACTTGCGGCTCTCCGCCACGGGCACACGCTCGTCCTTGTCGCCGTGGATCACCAGCAGCGGCACGTCCACACTCTCCGCCATGTCAAGGGCGTTCAGGCCATCGACCGAGGGCCGATAGACTTTCTCCAACATTTCCCCGGAGTCCGCCAGCCGCGCCCGGAAGAACGGCAGATCGGCCACGCCGGCGCCGGAGATGGCGCATTGGAAGGGATTAGGGTCCCGCGCCGCGCCGACAAACGCGGCGTAGCCGCCGTAGCTCCAGCCGAAGATGGCCTGTCGCTGCGGGTCCGCCAGCTTGCGCTCGACAAGGTATCTCAGGGCGTCCTCGATGTCGTCCTGTTGGGACAAGCCCCACTTGCCAAAACCCGCCTCCAGGTGCTTTCTGCCAAACCCTTCGGAAATGCGGAATTGGGGTTGAATGACCACATAGCCCCGGTTCGCCAATAGCTGCGCCCAAGGATCAAAGCCCCAATAGTCCCTGGCCACGGGGCCGCCGTGGGGGTTGACCACCGCCGGGAAGGGACCTTCGCCCTTCGGCACCGTCACCAAGGCGGGAATCTCCATGCCGTCCCGCGCCTTGTAGGACACCCACTCCACCGGAGAAAGCATGTCCTCTGTGAGCGCCGGCCAGGCCTTGCCTAGCTCGTTGAGATGGGATTTGTCCCGCAGCAGATACCAAGTGGGCGGGTGTTGCGGTCCATTGGCCTCTATGACGATCGCGTTGTCGTCCCGCGAACGGGAGGTGATCTGGTTGTGGGTGTTGGGCAGAATGGCATCGATGGCGTCCATCAGCGCCTTCTCTTGGGCGTCGAAGTAGTACCGCCCGACACGTCGGCCGTGGTGGACGAATGCCAAGGGCACATCACCCTTGCCATCGACATACTTGGTTGCAACGTCAATGGCATCGTACTTGGGGTGGCGAAACAGCCGTTCCTTGAACTCGCCGCTGGCAATGTCGTAAGCGAAGATGCCGGCGGTGTCCGCATCGTGGTTGGAGAGAACCCAAACCTCGTTGGGGTCCTCCTCGTTGTAGAATCCCAACGTGCTGAAGTATTCGCTAAACGCATCGGCGCTGGCCGTGGTTCGGCCGATTTCCAACCACTCCTTCTGCCCCTTCAGCCGGGCGTAGTAGATGATGGCGGAGCCGCCGGCGTCGAAGAGGGATGCCAAGCGCGGTTCGCCGGAGGAATCCACGGCGTCCAACCGCAGCCGCGCGCCGTTGCGAAACACCATCTGGGCCTTGCCGGTGGCGACATTCACCTTGAAGGCGTCCGCCACCTGATCGGAATCGTCGTCATACACCAGCAGGATGTGGTCCTCATCCCACTTCATCTGCGAAAGAAGAGCGCCTGCCTGCAGGTTGCTCACCCACTTGGCGAACTCGCTGCGCCGGTCCAGCTTCCTGGCCGGCAAGGGCGTCCACTTCTCGCCGGCCTTGTCTATGGACGCCCAGCGAAAGACTTGGCGGGTGGCGACGCCAATGTCCTCCAGCACATCCACATCTTGGCGGAAGTTCACCACCAGCCGTTCGTTATTGGGCCAAAAGAAGCCCATGATCTCCATGGGATCGGCGGACAGGGTCACTGGCTTGGCGGCGAGATCCGCCGCGTCGTAGATGCGCAGGAACTTGTCGCCATCCTTGCTGAAACGCTGTATGGCGGCCAACGACTTGCCGTCCGGCGAAACCGCCACCGAGGTCATGGCCCGGTCCATGGCGAACTTCTCGTACAGTTCCAGGCCGTCGAAGCCCTCGGCATCGGCCGCGCCGGCAACCGCCGGCCACGCCAAGGTCCACACCGCCAACAGGGCTGCGCAACCCGTGGATGTTGTTCTAGACACGGCTTCCCCCCTAGTTTCTGCCCCCGCTTTCCGAATGTTCCCGACCAAGCGCCTTGGCCCTAATAGCCCCGACCGCGGCCTGCCAGCAACCCACCTGTGCGGCTGACGCCGGCGAAGAAGGACCGGCCCACGTGATGGTTTAGGCCGTAAACGCCCAACGGCAGGTTGTTCGCCTGGGTGCCGGGCGCATCGTTGTCCAGCAGTTGCGGCGCTTCATCAAAGATGTTGCGTATGCCGAATGTGACGCGCCAATCACTGGGGCTCCAAGTGAAGGACGCCGTGTGGACCACGGAGCTCTTGATGAAGTTAAGGGGCCGGCAGTTCACCCCGAGGCCGAGGCAAGTGTCATTGACGTCGAACTCCTCCGGCGTTTCCTCGCCGCCATCGATGTAGGAGGCCCGCCACGTCACACGGAAGTCCCCGTAGTCCGCCTGCAAGGTGAGGTTCCCTCTCCACTCCGGCACGAAGGTGCGGCCGACGGAATCCTCTCTGATTTCGTCGAGGACAAACAGCAGTTGGTTGGTTCTGGTGGCTCGCACATCGAACGCCAAGTCCAAGTTCCGGTCCTGCACGATCACCGAGGTCTCGAACAGCAGGTTCCAATCCCAGCCGGCGGCGACCTCCTTATGCACGTTGAAGTAGCTGGAATCGATGTACTCCAACAAGCCGTCGTCGCCCCGGGTGATGAAGCGGCAATAGGCGCTGCTGTCGGTGGTTCTATCGACATAGCAATCCTCCACGAAGAAGGCCGGATTGAGCTGCGCGATGCTGTCCTCCACCTCAATGCGCCAATAGGTGCCGGACACGTTGAGGTCGAACTTGTCGAACCACGGTTGCCGGAACACCATGCCGGCGGTCAGGGCGGTGGAGTCCTCAGGGTCCACCGTGGATTGCACGGTTTCGCCTCCAGCGCTGAATATCTCCACCGAGTAGGAGGTGTTCGTGCTGCCGGCCAAGCCCAGGGTGGTGGGGTCCACACCTTGCGAGCGGCAATTGTCCAGGATCAGCTGGCTGCGGTCGTCTTGGGTGGGATCATAAGTTGGCGGCTGGTTTGGATCCACGGTGGCCTCCCTGGCCTCCAAAGGCACCACGCAAGGGTCTGCCAGCGTGAGGAAGCCAGACTGACCCAGAAGGAACTGCTCCCGCGCATTGGGCGCCCGGAAGGATGTGCCATGGCTGGCCCGGATGTCCCATGCCTCCACCGGGCTGTAGCGCATCTTGGCGCTGTAGGTGAACTGGGATCCGTAGGTGCTTTCGTTGGTGAAGCGGCCGGAGAAGTTGAACACCAGTTCGTCCGCCAAGGGCTTGCCTTCCAGCAGACGGAACTCGGTTTCCACATACGCTTCCTGGAGGTTGCGCGAACCCTTGGCGCCACGATCGGAGAAGAAGCCGAACAGCAGGCCCTCACCGGCCACGTCGTTGGGCTGGGAGTCCACCGTGTCCTTGCGGTACTCCAAACCCAACACCAAGGGCACCTCGATGTCGTTCCAAGGCAGGCGGCCGATGTCGCCTTGGACTAGCAGGCCGAGCACCTGCTGCTCGAACACGGTGTCGAACTTGCGTACGCCGAACAGGTAATCCCGCTCCGCTTGGGTGGCCAAGTCCCCGCCGCCCGGTTGGTACAGGGAGCCGGCGAACAGGTTCACGGGCACACAGCCTTGGCCGTCCGGGATGCCATCGCCATCACCGTCCAAGCCGCAGACGACGTTGCCCGTGTTCGGGTCAATGGCCGAGGTGTTCAACGACAGCAGCAACGGCGGCTCAAGGATGCCGGCCCGGCTGGACACGCCCCTCGACCAGCTATAGCTGCCAAACGCCTCGTAGCTCCAAGTGGCCGCTCCAGGCAGGTCCCCTTCAATGCCACCGACAACCCGCACCTGATCCTGCTCCACCTCCAGACGGTCCCGGTCACCCTGCACGACGAGGATCGGAATTGCCGGCACGCCGCCGAAGTTGAATGGGCCGGCCACCGGATGCACGAAAAAGCCCCAACAGTTGACCCCGCCGGGCGCTTGCTGATTGCAGGGGTTGTAGGGATTGCCGGCTGGTACGGTGGGGAAGATGGCCGCGCCTGGATTGAAAACTTTCGATTCGCGGTGGTTGTACAGCAACTCGAAGAACAGCGAGGTGTTGTCGGCGTCCTGCAGTTCGTAGTTCCCGAAGGAGTACAGGTTGAAGCGCTCCAACCCGGCCAAGTAGTCGCCGGAGCGGTCATAGTCGGAGCCGTTGAAATTGTACAGGTTGTCCTTCAGATCCACCTCAGTCTCGCCGTTGCCATCCGGGTCGATGATGCCGAAGTTGGGTACGCCATCGCCATCGGTATCGACCGGATTGATGGTCGAATTGAAGACGGCCAGCCCGGGGTTGACATTCGTGTCAGAGAAGTTCGGAATGCCGATGTTGGAGGTTCCGGGCGTCCACCAAATGTTGCCGAAGGTGTGGCCGCTAAGGAAAACCCGGCTGATGGTGCGCAGTTTGCAGCCGTTGATGGTGGTGCCCGGCGCCAGGCTCAGATCATCGCTGCGAGTCACGCCACGTTCGTCAATTTGCAAGTAGCGGTTACATTCGCTGGTGTGGTCCCGGTCTTTGAGGCGCAGGCTGGTGCGGTCGTAGTACTCCGCGCCCACGCCAAAGGAGCCGCGGTCGAAGTCCCGCCCCCAAGCGGCGGACACCACCATCTCCTGGCCTTCGGACACATCGGGCAGCACATAGTCCGCCTCGAACTCGAGGCCATCGAACTGCTGCCGCATCAACACGTTGACCACCCCGGCCACCGCGTCGGAGCCATAGACCGACGAGGCGCCGTCATTCAGCAGCTCCACCCGGTCAATCATGATGGACGGGATGCTGTTCAGGTCCGGCGCAGTAGGCGCACCCCCCACGCCGGCGGGGGACATGCGCCGGCTGTTCACCAGCAGCAGCGTGCGCGTCGGATCAAGGCCGCGCAGGTTCACGTTGGCCGCGCCGGGGCCGTTGTCCAGCACGAAGGCGTTGAAGGTGTTGTCGATCTGCACCCCGCTGGCGGCGGTGGCGCCCTGAATCAGCCCGGCGGTGTCCATGGTGCCCAGCTCCCGCGAGCGGGTGCCCATGATGATCTGCACGGGCGATATGGTGTTGAACTCGTCGCGCCGGATGCGCGAGCCGGTGACGACCACCTCCTCCATCACGGCCGGCTCGTCGGCGCCGGTCGCCGCCAGCGCCTCATCCGCGGCCTCCACCGCGGTGGTTTCGACTTGGTCCACGCCTTCTTCCTCGGCGAACCCCAAGTCCGCCCACAGCATGGCCAGACCCAAAGGCACGACGCGAAGCACCGAAACAGTCGTCTGTAGGACTTTCGCCATCATTGCCGTGCTCCACTCCCCATGGATGTGGGCGGACAGTAGCGCCATTGACGGCGGCAGACAAGGGCAGCGGCACCGCGGCCACCGGATGCCGATGCGCGCATGTCGCCGTTGGTGGATCAGTCCGCCGGCTGCTCCGCCTCGGCTTCCTCCGCCGCCGCGTCCAGCTCGGAAGCCGAGTGGGCGGTGAGGGCGGACAGCGCATGGGCCGGCTGCTCCTGCATGGCCGCGGCGGCGCGCTCGTTCTCTTGGATCTTGCTCATGATCGCGGCGCCGGCGCGGTTCCACGCATCGCGGTGCTCGATGACGAAGGCGTTGGATTCCTCGTAGCCGGCGAGCAGGCCGTTCACCTTGGGCATGACGTACCGCGCCACCAAATCCCAACTGCGCAAGGTGTCCTCACGGTTCGCCCAATCGTGCGCGAAGCCGATGACGCAACCGAAGCCGCCGGTCAGCGCCTGCATTTCCTCGATGCGCGTCACCAGATCGTCCGGCGTGCCGATGACGTTCACCGCCCCTTCCCCGAACGCCGTGGCGTCCACGGCTTCGTCGCCGTTCGCGTAGGTGGGCCCGGCGCCGGCGGCCAACGTGCCCGTGGTGTAGTCGTTGATGTGGTGCAGCAGGCCCTCCCGGGCCTGACGGCGCGCCGCATCCCGCGTCTCGGCGATGTGCCAGCTCAAGACGAGACGCCAGTTGGCGCGGTCCACCGTCTGGCCATGCTTCTCCGCCGATTCCTCGGCGAAGCTCCATTGCAAAGGCAGCGCTTGGATGCCGGCGGTGGTGGTGGAGCCGATGGAGAGCACGCCGGTGCCGTGCTTGCCGGCCAACGTCATCCCCGAAGGGCTGATGAGGGAGGCCACCGCGAACTCCATGTCCTCCTGCAGCGGCAGCAGTTGCAGCTTGGCGTCGCGCAACGTGAACCATTCGCTCTCGTGGCTGAAGCGCTCTTCCCCGCGCAGCAGGCGGCGAATCACGCCCATCGCCTCGTCCTGCCGGTCCCGCAGGACCATGGGATCCACGCCCAAGGTGTGGGCGTCCGACGGCAGCGCACCCGGCCCCGAGCCGAAGATGACGCGCCCGCGGCTTTGATGGTCCAACTGCACCAAACGCTGCGCCACCATAAATGGATGGTGGTACGGCAGTGAGACCACGCCGGTGCCGAGGCGGATGCGTTGCGTGCGCTCGGCCGCGGCGGCGAGGAACAGCTCCGGCGAAGCGATCACTTCCCAGCCGGTGGAGTGGTGCTCGCCGCACCAGAACTCGTCGTAGCCGAGCCGATCCAAGTGCTGCACGACCTCCAGGTCGCTCTGCAGTTGCAGCGTGGGGTGTTCGCCAATGGGGTGGTGCGGCGCCAGAAACGCGCCGAACTTGAGCTTCGCCATGCCGTTCTCCCGGGGCTGTGCCTTCAACGTGGCAGATTGCCACACTTTGGCCAGCGCTGCCGCCGCCGGCCGGCGCGCCACGCGGCGCCGAGAACGGCTCGCGGGGGTTCGGCGAGGCGGTTCGCGTTGCTTTAGGCGGCGTCCCGCGGCGCCGCGTCGTAGGCGGCCAAGGGCTGGCCTTCCAGCGTGACCCGGTGCATCCGGCGGCGCTCGCCCGGATAGTCGTTCAAAGCGTAATGCCAAGTGGCGCGGTTATCCCAGAACGCCACGCTGCCGGGTTCCCAACGAAATCTGCAGGTGTGCTCCAAGCGCGACCCGGCGCGATAGAGGTATTCGAGCAAGGGCCGCGACTCCAGTTCAGTCCAGCCATCGAAGCGCAACGTGAAGGCGGGGTTGACGTAGAGCGCGGCGCGGCCCGAACGCGGGTGGCGCACGACCACCGGGTGAACGGCGTCCTGTGTCGCCAGTTCCGCGTTGCGATAGCGATCGTCCTGATTTTGCTCGTGATACCCACGCGGCCCGAACACATGCCGGCTCGAATGAACCGCCTTGAGCCCCAGCAACGTCTCGCGCAGCCCCGCCGACAGGGACTCGTAAGCCGCATACATGTTGGCGAACAGCGTGTCGCCGCCGCGGCCCGGCACTTCCACGGCGTACAGCATCGAACCCATCGCCGGCACTTCGTCATAGGAGTGGTCCGTGTGCCAGCCGCCGCCGATGTTCGTCTCGTGCGCCGGCTCCTTCAGCACCAACGCGACCCGCGGCTCCTCCTCGATGGGGGTGAAGAAGCGGTTCACGTTGATGGCGCCGAACCGTTCCGCCGCGCGCAACTGCGCCGCCGGCGTGAGCTGCTGGCCGCGCAGGAACACCACGCCGTATTCGGCATGGGCGTCCGCGATGGCTTGGGCGTCCGAGTTGGAAAGCGCGTTCAAGTCCACGCCCTGGATTTCGGCGCCGCAACCGGCGCGCAAGGGGATGATGTCCACGCGCCCACCTCAAGCGCTGCCTGCGAGTTGCCCTATGATGGGCTGAACGCTGGCACGGCGCAACGTGCCACCAACGGGAGCGGCGATGCGGACAGGTTGGCTCAACGCCGTGCGCAAGACGACCGGCTATGCGCTCTTCGTGCTCTCCTGCCTCGGCTGGGCGGTGCTGCCGGTGATTCCGTTCCTGCCCATCAGTGGCGCCGCCAAGGCGGCGTGGGTGGCCGCGGCACTGATCTTCGCCGAAGTGACGTGGTGGCTCATGGTGGTGCTCTTGGGCAAGGAGGTGATCGAGTATTGCCGGCGGGGCTGGCAACGGCTGCGGCTTGAGTGGATGCGGTGGAGCGGCCGGGCCCACAGGGCGCACGAGGCCGGCATTGCGCGTTGGACGCAAGCCCCCGCACCGCCCCACGATCCGCCGGGCAGCGCCACGCACGAACGCCAAGCATGATCCGCGATCGCTTCGGCCAACGCCTCGCCACCACCTCCCAACCGGCCGCGGACGCCTATGTGGCGGCCCTGGACGCGCTCTTGGCCGCTGATCCAGATGTGCTGGAGCAAAGCGAGGCGGCGCTGCAACTCGACCCCGGCTTCGGCCTTACCCACAGCCTGCACGCCCGCGCCTTGGCGCAGCATGGCCGCACCCGCGACAGCATCGCCGCCGCCGAGCGTGGCCGGCGCCTCGCCGCCGGCGCTTCCGCGCGGGAGCGCGTTCACGCCGAGATCGTGGCCCTCGCCACCGAAGGCGCCAGCGCCGCGGCCATGGCCTTGCTGCGCGAGCACTTGCGCGAACATCCCCGCGACGCCCTGCCCCTCTCGCTCGCGCTCGGGGTTTACGGGCTGCTCGCGTTCAGCGGCATCGTCGATCACCACGCCCGGCAGCGCGACCTGTTGGCCGCCTTGGCACCGCACTTCAAGGCGGATTGGTGGTTCGACGCCAGCCTCGGCTGGGCCTATGTGGAAGCCGGCGAATCCGAGCGCGGCATCGACCTCTTGGAACGTTCGCTGGCCACCCGGCCACGCAACGCCAACGCGGCCCACGGGCGCGCCCACGGCCACTACGAGCAGGGCGAAGCGGCGGCCGGAGACGCCTTTCTCGCCAATTGGCTGCCGGGCTATGACCGTCGCGGCGTGTTGCACTGCCATCTTTGCTGGCACCGCGCCATCTTCGCCTTGCAGCTTGGCGAGCCGGCGCGCGCCTTGCGGCTCTACCAAGAAGGCATCCGCCCCGCGGTGTCCCTCACCCTGCCCATGTTCACGATGATCGACGGGGCGTCGCTGGCGTGGCGCACCGCGCTGCATGGCCATCCGCTGGCACGGGCTGAGCTTGAGGCGCTCGTGGCGTTCCTAGGCGAACGCTGGCAGAGAGCCGACATTCCCTTCGCCAACACCCATGCAGCGTTGATACTGGCAGCGGCCGGCGAAACCGCGGCGCTGGACGCGCTCATCACCGAACTGGGCGCGGCCGCCGCCAACCGGCCGCAACAGCCGGCATGGGCCACCGCGACGGGGCTATGTGAGGCTATCGCGGCTTTTGGCGCGGGTGACCACCGCGGCGCGGCACAGCGCCTCGCACCTTGGCTGGATCAAGCGCCTCGGCTCGGCGGCAGCCACGCGCAACGCGACCTGTTCATCGATACGCACATCGCGGCGCTATTGCGCCACGGCGCGGAAGAAGACGCGGCGCTACAAGCCATGCGACGGCGCTCGGTCCACCGCGCACCGCATCTGGACGAAGCGTGGTTGGCTCGGCTTCGACCTTGAGCGTAGTGCCTTGGCATGGCTTCGAGTGACGCCAACACCTCTGAACCCCGGCTGCCAGCCGTCCCCCGCCCTTGCATTGCCGCCGCCGAAGCGGCTCTGCAGGCCTTGTTTCGCGCCGGTCTGGACCCGGCATCGACTGTCGTGCTCGTCGGCTCGACGGCACGAGGCGCTCAGACGCCTCGAAGCGACGTCGACGTCTTGGTTCTCAACGAAGACGGCAAGCGGGTGGCGCTCGCAAGACCCGGCGAGACTCACCTGCAACAGGACAGCCGTGCTCGGTTCCTTCGGCGCCTCCGTGCCGGAGATGACTATCCCGCTTGGGCTCTGAGATTGGGCGTACCGCCGCATGACGCCGATGGCTGGTGGGCTGAGCAGGCTGCCGCCGAGAAGGCGAGGCCACACTGGCCAGACTGGCGCCCAAAGGCCCACTCCGCCACGAAGCGGCTCCATTTGGCTACCGAGTTGCTGGGGACAGGCGACGTGGATGCCGCACGCGAAGAGCTGCTGTTGGCCGCAAGCCACTTGGCACGAGCCATCCTGCTTAGAGATGGGATGTTTCCCCTCTCGCGCCCCGAACTACCCGATCAGCTCCAAGCAGTGGATGCAGAGCTAGCGAAGTTGCTGCGCCGGCTCATCTTCGACGATGCGAGTGCCGAGGCGTGGCAGCCGGCAATGTCCATGCTGGCATCCAAGTTGACGCAGCTAACCGAAGCACCCGACAAGCAGGCGTGATACGCAAAACGCCGAGTTCGCGGCAAGACCGCACCGCCAGCTTGAGCAACTCCGCCCGTCAGCCAACAGCAGCGGCCTATGCCGGGTGCAGCTCGAGAATCTCCTCTGGCACGGGCTTGGTGGTGTCGCTCCACTTCGAGAAACGGGTGATCTCCGGGCCGTGCTTGCGCCAACCCATCACGTCCGCCGCGCCCACGAAACGGGCGAACTCCGGCGGGTTGCGCTCCAGCATCTCGCGCGGCACGAACCACTGGTATTGCTCTTGCGTCTTGAGCCGTTGGTGGCAGCAATAGGTGGTGATGTTGAGCCGCAGGCCATCCGTCTTCTTGGGGAAGGCGCCATGCCACACATTGCCGTTGAAGAAGATGAGCGATCCGGCCGGCGCTTCCACCGCCACGGCACGGTCCACGCCCTCGCCGGGCTCCGGATAGCGACACAGCTTGTGGCTGCCGGGCACAAAGGCGATGGCGCCGTCATCCTTGCTGTAATCCGTGAGCGCCAGCGCCGAGTTCACCACGTCGTTGCAGCCCTTCGGCAACTGGCCAGACACCGGGCGCGGGGTGTCGGTATGGAGCCCCAAGGTGTCGCCATAATCGCCCCCCTTCCACTTCACGAACGAGGTGAGCGACGACAGCTGCCCTTCGCCGCGCATGTAGTGGTTCACCATCGCCCGCATCGTCTTGTTGTTCAGCCATTCCTCGAAGATGCGGTCCTCGAACAACAGGTAGTAGAGCAGGAACTGGCCATCCGAGCACGGTTCGGTGCGATAGTGCCCTTGGTTGCCGTTGTGCTCCAACGAGAACTTCTCGCCGGTGCGCTCCTCGGCCACGCGCAGCACCGTGTTCCGCAGGCGGTCGATGAACTCCGGCGGCGCCACCTTCTCCGGAGGGATGACGGCGAAGCCCTGCTCATCCGCCAAGTCGCAGTACTCCTGCAACCCCAATTCGCGGATCTCCGCGTCGTAGTCCTTGTGGCCGCGGGGCGCGAACACGTTGCTTTCCGCCGCCACGTCCAATTCCACTGTTTCCGCCATGTTTCCGTTCCCTCTCGGTCGCTAGCCTCACCGCACACTGTTAGCGGATTCGCGGGGCATCGTCAACCCCCATCCCATGTCTCGCCGTTCAACGGTATATTGACCGGCGATGGACTGGGCAGACATCCGGCGGCGCATCGCGGCCGGCGAAGACCACGCACTCCGCAGCGGCTTCGGGTACATCCTCACGGAGGAACAGCCCGTTCCGGCCGCCAAAGTAGCCGACCTCGACCTGCAGGCGTTCCACGACCATCTGGTGCGGCAGGGGCTCGATACCGCGCTCGAACCACAGCCGGCCGTGGAGGACGATCTTCGCAACCGCGGCCTCTTGGCGGAGTTCGACGGCAGCTTGCGTCCCACCCTTTTCGGGCTGCTCGCCTTCGGCAAACACCCGCAGAGCCTGCCCCAAACCGGCAACTGTTGGATCGACTGCGTGGCCTACGGCGGCACCGACCAAGCGGCCGACGTCATCTTGGTGGGCGAAGCCAAGGGACGCTTGGATGAGCAAGTGCAGCGGGCGTTGGGCTGGGCGCGTGGGCTCGGCCGCTTCGAGCGCTACGATGGGCTGCAGCGGGAAGACACGCCGCTCTTGCCGGTGGCCGCCATCCGTGAAGCCTTGGTGAACGCGGTGGTGCATCGGGACTATGCGATCACCGGCTCCAAGGTGCTCTTCGAGGTGTTCTATGACCGGGTGGCCGTGACCAGCCCCGGCAGCTTGCCGAACCACATTTCCGTGGCGGCCGTTCGCGCCGGCGGGCGCACGAGGTCTCGCAATGAACTGATGGCGAACTACATGCTGGATCGGCAATTCATGGAGAAGCGCGGGCGCGGCTGGATGGTGATGCGCAAGGCGATGGCCGCGTTCAACGGCACCGAGCCGGAACTCCTGCATGACGAGGAGAGCCGGTTCGTCAGCGTGATCTTCCGCCTGCGACCGCACGGCCGCCGCGCTGAGTTGACAGAGTAGTCGCGCTAGCCGTCCGCACGAACGAAGGCGCGCGCGTCCTGGTAAGCAGCCACGATCAACTCCCCCAACGCCTGCTCATCGATTTGCGCCGCCGGACGAAGTTTCACATGGCGCATGCGTTTCCCGGTGCCTTCGAGCAGCGCCGAAGGGTCCGGCAGATCGGCGCCGTTGAAGAACCCCACGTTGACGTGCTTGGTGAATGTGTTGACGTACGCGAACGGCACGTCGCCGATGCAGGCGACCGGGCAGCCATCGTGGACGAGTTCCACCACATCTGGGCCGCAGCCACGCATCCGCTCGAACCAAGTGTGCGCCATCGCGGCGAGGGCGTCGTTGCGTTCCGCGAACCAGTCATCCACGGCAGGGGCGTACCGCGTGGCGCCGTTGAAGCGCAGCCTGTCCAACTTTCCTTGCATCGCCACGCCGACCAGCCCCGGCCACAGCCTACCACGGCCACCCGCCGGACAAGCGCGAACGGCGGCGGAACGGTGTTGCGGCAGGCGGAATCGCCCTCGGCGGTTGGGGAGAGGCACCGGCACCGTTCGATTCATGCCATGTGCGCTTCTTTTGACAACCCAACCAGCGCGTCTTACGCTGCCGGCCAACCCAGCGATGCCCACGGCGCACGGAGGAACGTTGGCCAAGACGCGACCGATCACCACCCTCGACGAGTTCGAGGACGAATACCGCAAAGGCATCGGCGTCACCCTGCCGCCGCGAGGCCGCCCACGCGAGGCGAGCGTCGATAACATTCAGCGCTTCGGCGACGGCATCGGCGATTACAACCCGCTCTATCGCAGCGAATCCTACGCGGCCGAGAGCCGGTTCGGGATGCTCACCGCGCCGCCGACGTTCGTGTACGGGGCGAGCCTGGGCATCATGGCGGCTATCAACGGCGCCATCGACTCGGCGCGTCTCTCGTCCGCCAACTTCCCGATGAACTACGCCGGCGGCGAGCTCACCCTGCATCGCACCATCTGGCTGGGCGACAAGATTTCCGCCCAAGAGGAAATACTCGACATCGAGCGCAAGCACAGCGACCGCATCGGCCCGTTCTGCATCTGCACCGCCGGCGTCTCGTATTACAACCAGCGCAAGGAATTGGTCGCCACCAAGCGCACCCTGATGGCGCGGTTCGAGAACCTGCGCGAACGCGGCACCATCCCCTACGACCGCGAGAAGAAGACCCAAGCCGTGGAACAGGCACCAGACGCCCTGGTGTTCGAGCGCAAGCGGCGCGGCGCCGACACCCGCCATTGGGAGGACGTGGCGGAGGGCGAGGAGCTGCCGGTGCTCGAAAAAGGCAGCTACACCGTGACCGAGCTGTTCCTCTTCACCCACGGCGTGGTCGGCACCGGCCGGGTTCCGCGCGCCGCCCTCGAAGCGGAAGACTCCAAGGACTTGGGCGGTGGCGGCCGCTACGACAAGGAACACGCCGCGAAACGCCGCAACATGCCCGGCCAATTCGACTGGGGGCCGCAGCGCGTGTGCTGGCTGGGCCAGATGGCGACGGATTGGATGGGCGACGCCGGCACCCTGAAGAAGATGAACACCCGGGTGCGGCACCCGAACGTGGTCGGCGACACCAACACGATCTTCGGCAAGGTGGCGAAGAAGTACGTCGAGAACGACGAGCGCTTGGTGGAACTTGAAGTGTGGAACGAGAATCAAGCCGGGCTCGCCACGGCGCTCAGCCGGATAACGGTGGCGTTGCCGGGGCGGGACGACGGTTCGGCTTGATGGCTCCGATTGGAGCGGGCTCCGGCCTCCTCACCCGCTCCAACGCCGTGCCAAACGGCCAGCATCCGCTGTCACTTGACATCCATACAGTACTTTAGATACTGTACATCCTGACATGAACCTGAACCCCGCCAAAGTCTCGTTCGGGCGCCACGAGTCCTTCCCCTTGCGTTTCGGCTGGATCACGAAGGGCTTGGACGCGCTGACGGACGACGCCAACGCCTTCGTCGCGGAAGACGCCACGGTGAGGCTCGGCGTGGGCAAGAACATGGTGGCGGCCATGCGCTACTGGCTGCTCGCGATGCGCGTGGTAGAGCGAACAACCGGCCCCGGCCTTGCGCGATCCGACATCGGCGAAGTCCTCTTCCCAGACGGCGAAGGTGGAGACCGCTACCTGGAAGACGATGCCACCATCTGGCTCCTGCACTGGCTGCTCGCCACCAA
This sequence comes from Candidatus Azotimanducaceae bacterium, assembly GCA_965200505.1. Taxonomy (GTDB): domain Bacteria; phylum Pseudomonadota; class Gammaproteobacteria; order Pseudomonadales; family Azotimanducaceae; genus VXNE01. The sequence continues at coordinate 409,411 of OZ241343.1, forward strand.
TCCCACGGATGCCACGGCGTTCTACTGGTTCTACAACCACTTCCACAAACCGGAGTTCGCCAGCGAGGAGGTGTTCGCCGGCCTGCGCGAGTTCGTCCGACAGAACGTCACCGCCAAAACCGCCGTCACCACGCTGAGGCGAGACGCCAATCTGGTGCTGCGTATGTATGCCCAGTCCGGCGGTGGCACCCGGCTGTTGCCCGAAGACGCGCTGGATTCGCCATTGGCGGCACTGCTGTTGCTCGAACGCCTAGACCGGCAGGCGTGGCAAGCCGTGCCGAGGGATAGAGAGGAGATTCCCATGGTCGCCTTCGCCTACGCCGTCGCCGACGTGTTCGAGCACCTGAATACAGATCAGCTACCGGTGGAACGGCTGATGTACAGCGGCCAAGGCCACTGTGCGCCGGGTGCCGTGTTCCGCCTGACCGAAAGCGGGCTGACGGCGAAGCTCGACGCGCTGTGCGCGGCCAATCCAGAGACCTTGCGGCTGGACCGCACAGCGGGCCTCTATCAGCTTTACAAGATCAGCGCGTTCGAGCCGCTGCCCATCTTGCGGTCCCACTACCGCGCACCGCGGCGCCGCAAGCGGCCGCATATCGCTGAGCGGAGGATGACCACTACAACGGGAGCGACGGCATGAGCTTGGCACACCGAGTGAGGGTGAAAACCTGCTACACGCGCTCCGCCAACATAGAGCGCGATAGCGGCAGCGTGGCGACCGTCGCGGCCTATTGCCCAACGGCGCGGGGCGTCGCCCTGCTTGAAGACGTTGGCGCTGCCTTTGGAAAGGACAACCAGCCAAGGGCATGGAGCCTGATCGGCCCCTACGGCTCCGGCAAGTCCACGTTCGGTGTATTCCTGCACGCTCTGCTTGGCGCAAAAGAAGCCGCGTCAATGGAAGCCAAGAAGGTGCTCGGCAAGCAGTCCCGCCCACTGGCAATGCGCTTCCGCCGTGAGAAGGCATGGTGCCGCGTCGTTCTCACCGGCAGCCCCGAGCCGCTGAGCCGGCGATTGCTGACCGCATTGGACGCCGCGGCGAGCGCGTTCTGGCAGGGCCGCCCCGGCGCTAGACCTCGGGTGCTGCGAGACATCCACAAAGCCTGCGCCAAGAAACAGGTGCCGGAGAGCCATCTGCTGGCGCTGGTGGACGACCTGCAGGACGCGCTTGAGCGCATTGACGCCGGCGGCCTGCTGTTCGTGATCGACGAACTCGGCAAGTTCCTGGAGTTCGAGGCCCACGAACGCACCGGCAACATGGGCAGCACCTACCTTCTGCAGGAGTTGGCTGAGCGCACTTATGTGGGGCGTGGCGCGAACCTCATGCTGTTCGTGCTGCAGCATCAAGCCTTCGACATGTACGCCAACGGCATGGATGAACAGCTGCAGAACGAGTGGGCCAAGGTGCAGGGCCGCTTTCAGACCGTCTCCTTCGTGGAGACCACGGAGCAGACGCTGCGCGTTCTGGCCGCCGCCTTCGAGCACGACTTCACCGAGTTGGAACAGTGCAGCATCCGCCAATGGTCGGAACAGAGCGCCAAGGCACTGGCCGCCACAAACGCCTTGCCCGTCGGCCTGACAGAAGATGTGGCGGCGCAGCTATTCGCGGCCTGCTACCCCATGCATCCCGTCTCGCTGCTGGCGCTGCCGGTGCTATGCACCCGTTTCGCCCAGAACGAGCGCACGCTTTTCAGCTACTTCGGCAGCAACGAACCGCACGGGTTTCAGCAAGCTGTGGCACACCTCACGGAGTTCGGCGAGACGGTGCTGCCCGGCGACGTGTACGACTACTTCGTGCAGACCCAGCCGCCGGCCCTAGCCGCGCCCCTCGCACAGCGCACTTGGGCGGAAGTGGTCACCGCGGTGGACCGCGCCGAGCGGGCCGAGCAAGAAGGGCCGGGCGGCGCGGCAGGCAGGAGCTTAACGGCTCTCGTCAAGGCGGTTGGCTTGCTGAACTTGACCACCGGCAGCCAAGGCTTGCAGGCCACTAAGGCCGTGCTGAGCCAACTCTACCCAACCAACACGGCTTTCAAGCGGGCTATCGCACGCGCCACGGCGGCATCCATCCTGCAGTACCGCAAGTTCGCCGACGAGTACCGCGTGTGGCAGGGCACGGACTTCAACATTGACGAGCACATCGCCCGAGAGCGTGACAAGATCGGGCGCGTCGATTTGGCGCGGACGCTCACGGAGCGTGGCCAGTCCATCCCCATCGTGGCGCGGCGCCACTCCATCGAGACCGGTGCGCTACGCGCCTTTGATGTCGTTTACGCGGATTCCGGCAGCACACCCCCTGAGGAGGCCCGGGCCGGCGCACCCCGTATTGTGTTCTTCCTCGCCGATAACCGCAGTGACGCAGCCGCCTTCCACCGCGTCCGCAAAAGCGCCCCAGATAGTGAAATCTGGGTGCTACATCCCAACGGCGCGGGCCTTCGAGCCGCCATCGTTCAAGTGCTGTCCCTAGAGCGTGTGCAGCAGGGCGCACAGGAGGTCGCGTCCGACCCGGTGGCGGCCCGCGAAGTGAAAGAGCGGCTAAAGGCGGCGCGAGTGGCTGAGCAACAGGCCCTTAACGCCCTGCTGCGAGACCCGGCCACATCGCGGTGGTATTGGCAGGGCAAGCAGTTGCTCAAAACAGAGCTGCGTACCCTGCAAGCGACACTCTCCGACGTGATGGACTTCATCTACCCAGACTCACCTAGGGTGCGCAACGAGCTCATCAGCCGAGACCGGCTCTCTTCCCAGGCCGCGGCAGCCCGGAACAGGCTGTTCGGCGCCATGCTGGACCGTGCGGGCCAACCCGGCCTAGGCATCGAGAAGTACCCGCCGGAGAAGGCCATCTACCGTTCCCTATTGGAGCGTGGCGGGTTGCACGTCCAAGGTGAATCCGGCGAGTGGCAGCTTGCGCCGCCCCCGGAGGGGGACCCGCTCCGCCTGCGGCCCACCTGGACCCGGCTCGACGAACTCTTCGAGGCATCCGAAGCGCACCCGATCTCCGCCGAGCAGCTAATGGACGATCTAGCCGCGCCACCCATCGGCCTAAAGCGCGGCTTGTTCCCGCTGATCTTCCTGCACCATTACCTCTTGAACCAACACGAGATCGCCTTCTACGACGAGGGCGCGTACTCGCCGTCCCTCACTTACGAACACTTGGAGCGCCTAGTGCGAAGGCCAGACCTGTTCACTTTCCAGCGTTTCCGGGTGGCCGGCGTTCGGGCCACGCTGTTTGATGAGTACAGCCAAGCCCTCTTCGGCGAGAAGCGGCGCTCGATCGCGGTGCTGGACATTGCCCGCCCTTTGGCGAACTTCCTGCTGGGGCTGCCGGAATACACACAGAAGACGCGCCACCTCTCGGAGACGGCGTTGCGCGTTCGCCAAGCGCTGACGCTCGCCAAATCGCCAGAGAAACTGCTGTTCGAGCATCTTCCCGAAGCCTGTGGCCATGACGAACCAGCAGAGCCGACGGGCTTTGCGGAGACGCTCATCGGCGCACTCCGGGAGTTGAACGAGGCATACCCGGCCATGCTCGACGCGTTGCGCGGGATGCTCAGCGAGAGCTTCGGGTGCGCGGGCGATACCGGGATAGCCAAGCTGCGGGACGTGGCGCTAGGCCGCTACCACGGTCTCGACACCTACACGGTGGACGTGGAGGGCCTGAGGGCCTTCATCCGGCGCACGATGGAGCAGGGTCGCTCGGACGAGGACTGGCTGGAGTACGTCCTCACTTTCCTCGGGCAAAAGCCACCCCGGAAGTGGACGGACCAAGACCGCAGCACGGCGGAATACCGCTTGGCGGAGTTCTCGGCTCGGTTGCTGGACTTGCAGCGGCTCAAGCTCTACTACGAGGGGCGAGGCGCCGGCACCGCAGAGGGCTTGGACGTGATCCTGTTGAAGACGCTCAGCCGGGAGCATGGCGAAATCGACGAGACCGTGCCCATTGACGACCGTACGGCAAGAGCCATCGACGATTCAAGACAGAAGGTGAGGGCAGTCCTTAAGGACGTGAAAGACGACAGGCTGCGCCTTGCACTGGTGGCCACGATAGCGCAAGATTACCTAGCCGCTCGTCGCCGGGCGGATACTGCTGACAAGGGGATGCCTCGTGCGCAAAAAGTCGGATAACGACGTATCCACTGTGGAAGTGCAGCCCACGCGCCACATCCTCGGCCTCTCTGGCGGCAAGGATAGCGCCGCCCTTGCCATCTACTTGAAGGACCAAGGCCGGGAAGACGGCATCGAGTACTTCTTCTGCGACACCGGCGCCGAACTGCGGGAAGTGTACGACTACCTCGACCGCATGGAAGACTACCTCGGCAAGCCCATCGAACGCCTGAGCAGCGGGCGCGACTTCGACCACCACCTCAAGCGCTTCAACGGTTTCCTGCCCGCCCCCCATGCCCGCTGGTGTACCCGCGTGATGAAGCTCGAACCCTTGGAAGCGTTCGTGGGCGACGACCCGTGCGTGAGCTACATCGGCATCCGCGCCGACGAGCAGCGGCAGGGCTACATCAGCCACAAGCCGAACATCACCGCGGCCTACCCCTTCATCGACGACGGGCTAGTGCGGGCCGACATCTTCCGCATCCTCGAAGAGTCCGTCGGCATCCCGGAGTACTACAAGTGGCGAAGCCGCTCCGGCTGCTACTTCTGCTTCTTCCAGCGCCGCGATGAGTGGATCGGCCTAGCCGAGAACCACCCGGACCTTTTCGAGCAGGCGAAGCAGTACGAGAAGGTTGACGAGGCGACGGGGAGGTTGTTCACTTGGGTGCAAGGGATGACGTTGGACGAGCTCTGGCAACGAAAAGAAGCGACTGCCGCGTTGGACGGAGCAAGGAAAACGACATCACGTTCGACTTGGCAGCAAGGCCTCAAGCAGGCGGGAGAGGACTCCGCGTGTCTAATTTGTACGTTGTAGTTGATTGATGAGACGGCCGCTCCGAGTATTCAGGGAACTGACTAGCGTTAATGGACGCCTGGGTTTCTACACGCAAGAGACTAGAGAGCTCATCCCGGAACAGCCAGGGTGCTACGCTTGGTTTCTGCCTCTGTGGATATACGAAAGCAATCTCAACGAGCTGATGAAGATGATCGGAGACGTGTATGGGTACGAACAGGATCCGGAGAAGACGCTGAGTGCAGAGTTCACTTGGACTTCCGTGGACCTGCGAGTTGGACAGCACAACCGCGTTAGGCCAGTCACGGAAGAGCTGAACGCGACATGGACTCGAATCCTTGCCGATGACCAAGCCAAGGAAGCACTGGAACAGCTACTGCTAGAGTCCAGCTTGTTGATGCCGCCCTTGTATGTCGGGAGAACCGCCAATCTGAAAGGTCGTTATCAGCAGCACCTTGCAGGAACGAGAGGGAGGAACGACTTCCATGCCCGGTTTGCAGATTGCATAGCCAAGTCGGACTTTAGGCTGACGATGAGTGACCTCCTGTTCGTGTGCGTTAGCACACATGATGAACTCACCAAAAGGCTTGAAGAGTTCCCAGACGTTGAACGTCTTATCGAGCAGATTCTCATGCAGTTCTGCCGCCCTCCGTTTAGCCTACGATAGGAGTACCATCAGCTATGGCAAGGCGACCACCGCGTCCGATCAACGTCTATAACCAACACCTTAACGGTGTCTACGGGGTCTTCGGGTCAGGTACCGGCCTACAGGCATTCTACCTTCAGTCGGCGATAACTCCGTCCGACCTAGATCGGATTTCCTTAATCAGTGACATCAGAGGATCCGAGAAGTGGCCGGTTCGGGATCTCTTCCAACGCGATGTCGACAACAAGCGAATCGAAAAGTCTCTCTTGCCGTATCTCGAGACCATGGAGAAGATCAAATTCTTCAATCCGTTGACACTCACTGTATTGCCAATGGCCGATGATGGCTACACCGTACTCAATGTCATGCCGAAGACCATCGAACGAGAGATTGAAGAGGATGGCGACCAGTGGCAAGCTCTTGAGCGAGAGACCTTTTACCGCATCCAATGGATCGGCGACAGCCACGAATATGCTCGATTGAAGTGGAATGACAAGCGCAGCAGGCTCGTGGCTATAGACGGCCAACATCGTCTGTCCGCGCTCAAGCGCTTCTTAGTACACCACAGTGCCGGAGATGCCCACGATGCCTTCATGTCTTGGCGTATACCGGTCATTGTTGTGTCCTTTAGGGCTATTGGCGAGGAGGAACCGCCGAGTGTGTTGGAAGTCGTAAGGAGCATCTTTATTTACATCAATACTCAGGCGCATGAAGTTAACAGAGCGCGTGCGATACTGCTGTCCGACGAGAGCATCAACTCAGTCTGCACCCAAGAGCTTATTCAGTACTCTCACGAAAACGATGTTAGATCGGCTGACGAGCGAGACGCCACCATACTGCCGCTACTCTTCTACGACTGGCGTGGTGAAGAGAGTGAACTAAGTAGAGTCGCGGCGTCGGCGGCAGTCAAGACAGTCGAAGAAGTGCAGGACTGGCTTGAACTCTACGTCCTAGGGGAGGATTTCGGGGACGCCCAAAAAGCGGCACTTGGCGTGGTACCGCCGCATCCCCTGCACAATGCCTTTGCTCAGCGGAGATTGTCCTATCAGGACTCGAATCACATGAGGGACTACTTCAAAGCCGAACTGTTGCCGGCGTTGTCCTACCTTCTAGAGCATTTCACGCCTTTGTGTCGCTATGTCGAGGGACTTCGCGAGCTCGAGAAAAGCTATTTGGAAGGCGAATCGAGAGAGCTGGCTTCACATGCCTTTACAAAACTGAGATTTGGATCAAGTCATGCACCAGCGGAGATAGAGAGTGAGGTTGAAGGTGTCCTAATGGTAATCGAAGATGATGTCCGCAAGCTGAAAAGCCAGATTTTTGGCCCTCTGATGGCTAGAGAGATAGGGATGCGCGGCGTCGTCTTTGCATTTGGTTCATTGGCGGCGGTCTTTTCTTACCCAGATTGGAAGGAATACTCGGAGTGGTTTACGACTTCCATAAACCGTGTCTATGAGACGGGGCTATTGGAGAATCAGGGGAGAACGGCTAGAGGATACCTGCGCCATGTTGCGATTGACCATAACGAACAAGTAGTGAACTATCGCCTTGACGACGCAGGCAAGGCGCTCGGAGCATACATAGAGGTTCTTGTCGGGACTTACGGACAACCGATGCCAGATGCTTGGAAGGATTGGGAGTCCATAAAGGAGCTGCGTCTTGACACGCTGCGTGATACAGTAATCAGAGGCTACAAGAAGGAAGTTCGCCCACTGCTTCGGGAAGATTACCCGGATGGTGGTAAGAGGTTGACCGAGGCTGTCAAGAAAGAGGCCGAGAAGCGCGCTGGGCGACAGATGCGACGCTTCGAACGGATGCTCAAGCAAGTAGGAGGAAAGTGATGCAGGTGTATCCAGCAATGAAGGCACGCATGGGCGACTGGGACTACTACATCGTGCGCATGACTATGCGGGAGATCGCGAGAGAAGTTAGGTTGGCTAGCGACCTTTGGGAGGATAATACGCTAAGCGATGCAATTCAGAGAGAGCTTGACGAGTCGCGCGTTAAGCAACAGATAGTTAACTTTCTCTCTCGTAGAGATGATCGGTTCTTTTCATCAATCGTGGTGGCGGCAATTGGCGGTGAGCCAAATTGGAGGGTGATTGGCACCCAGTTTGGGGAAGTTTTCGGAGAGTTGTCCTTCCGAGTGGACCCCCGCTACTACGCCCTGGATGGGCAGCACCGACTGCGGGCGATTCAGGAGTTGATGTCTGACTTGGCTGGAGCGCCACCAGGGTTCGATCAAGAAGAGCTGTCTGTGTTAGTGGTCGTCCGGGAAGATCAGGACGCGGACGACGCCATTTGGCTACAGCGCTATAGGAGGCTGTTTTCGAGCCTCAATCGTTATGCTCGTCCGACCAATCTGGACACCAACATTATCATGGACGAGGACGATCTCTTTGCCATTATCACTAGGCGGTTGATTACTGATCACGACTTCTTTCGGTCGCCTGGGCCAGAACGTGACTCCTTTAGAGTTTTGACAAGAGGTAAGGCACTTAAATCGGGAGCCTCTCACTTTACCAGCCTGCAAACGCTCTACGCGATGAATCGTATCTTACTCATGCCAACGGGCATGAGGCAACGGTGGGGAGGTGCCAAGGAATTGAGGGCGTTTCTGCAGTTCCGGCCAGACGAGCCCGAGATAGACAGATACTTCGACTTTGCAACAAGGGTCTGGAACGCTCTCTTGTCCGCAATACCCGATCTAAAGGAGAGCCCCGAGTTGATGCGCTTCCACGACTTGCCCGAGACAGATGCGGATGAACACCGAGATCACCTGCTGTTCTGGCCCATCGGGCAAGAGATGTTCGCCGACGTTGCCAGAGCGCTGATGGACGAACACGGGCTCGATGAGGATGCTGACGTGGCCTCTATGACCACCGTGTTGTCGCCCTTGAAAGGCGTGAACTGGGATATGCATGACCTTCCGTGGCGCTATCTCCTGTTGGTGCCAACGTCAGCCGACGAGGACTCGTGGCGTGTGCGAAGCGAGGATAGGAAGGCTGCCATTGAGACGGGTACGGAGTTGCTGCGTTGGATCGTTGGCATTGCAAGGCTCGACGAAGGAGATACCAAGGCACTTCGTGGAACTTGGCGTAGGCTGCTCTATCCCGAACCAACCGAGGATGCTCACGCAGACGCTATGTGGGGTGAGATTCTTGCGCTGAAACGCAGCTAAGCTCGGTGATACGCCTCACCCGTCGCCCCAATCCAAATCCGCATACACCGGCGCATGGTCCGATGCCGTCAGCCCCTGCTGCTTCTTGCGAAAATCCCGGTCTATCCGCACGTCGGTGACGCGCTCGGCCACTCGCGGGGTGCCGAGCAGGAAGTCGATGCGTAGGCCTTGGCCGCGGTGGAAGGCGCCGCCGCGGTAATCCCACCAAGTGAACGCTTGGTCGTCGCCATGGCGGTCGCGGTACAAGTCCACTAAGCCGAGCGCCAGCAGCGCCTCGAAGCGGCGGCGTTCGTCCGTGGTGTGGAAGATGCGGCCGTCGGCGGCGGTGCCGCGCCAGCTGTCGATGGGGGCTGGCACCACGTTGAAATCGCCGCACAGCACTGTGGCTTCGCCGGCATCGGTGGCGGTGCGCCAGAACGCGGTTAGATCGTCGAACCAAGCGAGCTTGCGCTTGAAATCCGGGTGGTCAAGTTCCTTGCCGTTCGGGCAATAGGCCGTGAAGAAGGTGAGGCCGGCGATGCGTGCGCCGATGAGTCGCGCGCCAAACGACTCCTGCCCCGGCAACCCCTGCCGCACCTCCTCAATGGGCAGCCGGCTCAGGATGCCAACGCCGTTCCAGCCCTTCTGGCCATGGATGGCGGCTTCGTAGCCGAGTGCTTGGAACGCCGGGTGCGGAAACTCCGCTTCGGTGGCCTTGAGCTCCTGCAGGCCGACCACATCGGGCTCACGGGCTTCCAGCCATGTCAGGATGAAGTCCTGCCGCGCCCGCAGGCCGTTGACATTCCATGTGGCGATGCGCATGGCGGCCCGGCTCGTTGCGCGCAAGCGTCGTCAGCGCAGCCGCGAACGGGCCATGAAGCTCTCGTTCAGCAACTCCAGATAGCGGGTGAAGTGTGGTAGTTGCTGCTCCGTCAACACGTCAGACATGGCCTCGGACGTGCGTGCCGCCATGAGCCGCAACTCCCGCGCCGCCCGCACTTCCGTGTCCCCGCCACGCCGTTCAAGGCGACGAAACAGGCCGCTGCGCTCCTCGTAGTAGCCCCGCAGCACTTCGCGGAACGGCTCCGCCTGCTGCTCCGTCAAGCCGATTTTGCGGAACTCGGCGGCCAAGGCCGCGTCTTGATCCTCCTCGCCCCACGCCGGCTGGGCCAACGCCAGCAAGGCACCGAGCGCCCACGCGACCACTCGCTTCATCAACGCTTCCTCCCGTTCAGCGCAGACGCATGATACGCCTTGCGTAGCGGCACTGCCCCGCGACACGCTCTTACGCAAACTGCCACCCTCGGCACCGTTCCGCCATGCGCCGGGTGTGTTCGTCGCGCCGCTCTCGTTCGGCATCGGCGTCCACCGCTTGCGGTGGTTCGTCTGGCGTCACGCGAAACAGCGTGTCCCCCGGGCGCACCACGATGCCCTCGGCGTCCGCCAGCACACATTCATCCACCGTGCCGGCGAAGGTGGCCGTCACCTTGGTGAACATCTTCATCACCTCGATCACGTACAGGGTGTCGCCCACGTCGAAATGGGCACCCACCTCCAAGTAGCGTGGGGTGCCAGGCGCTTCGCGGGGATAGAACATGCCGCCGAGTTCCGCGACGATCTCGTTGTCGGCGGCCACCGGCGGCGGCGCCAGCGTGCGTTGCGCCGCGGCCAGCACCTCCTCGCCGTAAAGCTCCGGCGGCACGTCCACCGTGAGGTCTGGGCGAACCCGCAGCCGGTGCAGGCCCGCCTCCCGCGCCAGTTCACCCGGCAGCGCCAGCAATTGCAGGCCATGCAGGAAACCCGCGTGGCGGGCCCGCAGCCCGTCCCAATCGTCCGCAAACGCTCGCGGCGCCCCGATGGGACATTCCGGCGCGCGCAACAGCCGGTGCAAGTCGCCGAAGCTCTTGGCGCTCAACCCGGCGGCGAGCCGGGCGTGGAACGCTTGGGCGCGTTCGATGAGCGCCTGGTCATGGCTCCAGATGGCATGTGCGGCGGGGCCGTCACCCCTATCCATGTCCAGAAAGCAGTACAGCTCGGCCAGCACGTCGAAGGGGTTCGAGCGCCAACACACCTCCCCATTCACCACGTCGAAATGGCGCTCCGAGGCCGCCGCCCAGCCGGCCAGCGCGTGTGGGCGCTTGAACAGTGCCTTGAGCGGGCGCAGCACCAAGGTGGCCTTCAGGGCCAACGCCCGCGCATACGCGGCCGCCACGGCACCATCTTGGGAAGGCGCTCGGCCCACTTGGCTGAACGCCGCGTCCAAATCCACGTCCTGCGCACTGGCGTGAAGCCGCGCCACGGCGGCCAGCCAAGCCTGCACGAAGCGCGTTTCGATCTTCGCCCGCGGATGCTGCGCCGCCAGCCAATTCAACAGGCCGTAATGGAAATCCAAATTGGTTTCGAGGCCGGGGCCCTTGATGCGCGAGCGGCGCAACACTTCAAGCATCCCGTCGAAGGCTTGGGCGCGGCTCTCGCCGGTGGTGAGCAAGAGCGCGATGTTGCTGTCGTAGGCACCGGCCAAGTAATACGGCACGAACAGGTCTGTATCTGGATTGTGGGCGCAAATGCCTTGATCGTCGCGCACCTCGTTGGCCAATGCGTTGGACCAAGCCTCGATGCAACCCCCGGCGGCAGGTTTGAGCGCCGCATCGGTGGCGTTGAGCCGCACTTCGATGGCGTCGCCGTGGCGCGGCACCCGGCGCGGCGTCGGCAACTTGGCGCGGTGGCGGGCGATGAGCGTCATGGCTTCGATGAGGGAATCCACACGTAACGTGTCGGCGGCGTCATCGGGGTTGGCGAACTCCAGCGCGTAACACAGTTCAGTGACGCGATGCTCCACTTGGATGCGGGTGTTCATCTCCATGAAGTAGTGGTCCGCGCCATCGACGATGCACTCGAAAGTGGATACGGAATCCAACCCCACCACCTTACCGAAGCGGGCGGCTTCGTCCTCCATTTCCAGCAGGATGTCGAGATCGGTCTGCAGGGCTTCCGCCGTCTCCCCCTGCCCGGCCGCGCGGCACACCGCGATTTCACGGCGCAGGGATTCCTCGGTGACGGACGTCTCCACCAGCTTTTGCTCATGCATCTGCGCTGAGCAATCGCGCAGCCCCAGCGTGATGCACCAATCGCCATTGCCCAGCACCTGCACTTCCTGATGGCGGTTGGCGTCCACGTTGAGCTCGATGAGGACGTTCTTGTTGGCGCCCGGTTGCGTGGCCTTCACTTCAGACCAGATTTCCCGTGCGCGGACGGCGGCGTCTTCCGTGGCCGCGGCAATGCGTTCGGCCAGATCGTCCCCGGCATAAGCCGAAGGGGGCGCCAACACCCGCTGCCCCTTGCCGCCACCGCCGCCGACAGCCTTCAAGCGCAAGCGCCGGTCTGGATAGCTCGCCAGCAGCTTGGCCACCTCGCGGCGCACGGCGGCAAGGATGTCATCCGCATCCACGAGGTCCATGCCGCGCTGGTAAGCGGCGTCGAGCAGCGCGTCAGCCGCCAGTTCGGCATCCGCCGTGGCCGGCGCCGGCAGGTCGCGTTCGTTGGCGAGCGCGGCAAGGCCGGCGGCGCCATCAACCTTCGCCAACAAGGCCAAGGCCGCGACGTTGTCCACACCCGGCGTCACGCTGATGGATTCCGCCAACGCCGTGCGCTTGGCGACGTCCTTGCGCCCGGCGGCGCGAACGGTGGCGGCGCATGGCCCGATGAAGGCGAGCCCCGCCTGTTCCAACGCTCCCACCAGTGCCTCGTCCTCGGCCATGAAGCCGTAGCCGGCAAAGATGGCGTCGTAACCACCGGCCTTGGCGATGCCGATGATCTCGGCGATGCGGGCTTCACGCTCGGCGGCATCCGCGCCGGTGTAGTCCGCCACGCGATGCACATGGGCGCGGTCGCGCATGGCGCGCAGCTCCGGCGCCACGGCGTTGGTGTGAACCACGCAGTCCTTGTCTGAAAGCAGGATGCCGTAGCCGCCAATGCCCATCTGCTCGAACACGTCCATCGCTTCCTTGCGCACCGGGCCGCGGCAAATGATGAGCGGCTTCATGTCCTCGCAGGCGAATTGGCGCACCCACGCGGACGCGCTGGAGGACAAGCGCCGGTCCCGTTCCACCCTGGGCTGGCGCACTTGGGTTGGGGCGGCGCCGTCTGGCTCGGCCATCAGTGGAACTCGCGTTGCGGCCCGGCCATGGGGGTCGGCCGATAGTGGCGCATGCACAGGCCGATGGCGTCCGCGAGCAGACGCCGCAAGTCCCGCGGCATGACGATTTCCGAGATGGAGCCTAGGGAGAGCGCCTCCCGGGGGTTCATGATCTCCTCCTCGTAGCGCGCCACCAGCTTGGCGTCTTCGGCCGCGAACCACCGCGCCGCATCCCGTTCGGCGGCATGCCGCGCCTCGGTTTCCTCCGAGCCTTGGCGACGCTCGTCCAAGGCCGCCTGAAATCGCCGGCGGCGCTCCGCCGTGAGCTTGGCCAGATCCTCCTTATAGACGAACTCGCGGCCAGCCGGCCCCATCACCGCCACTCGCGTGGTCGGCAGGGCGAACACGAAGTCCGCGCCCGTGGCGTAGTTGTTGAACGAGGCGTAGGCACCGCCGAAGGCATTGCGCACCAGCACGAGGATGCGCGGGGTGCGGAGGTCCACGATGGCGTCCAGCATGGCGCGGCCGGCCTGCACCACGCCGCGCCGTTCCTGCTCGGTGCCCGGCAGGAAGCCGGTGGTGTCTTCCATGAACACCACCGGGATGTTGTACAGGTTGCAGAAGCGGATGAAACGCGCGTTCTTGTAGGCCGCGTCCACATCGATGAAGCCGGTGGAGAACGCGCTGTTGTTGGCGACGAAACCCACCACGTGGCCGCCGAGCCGCCCAAACGCCGTGACGGTGCTGCGCGCCCGCCGCGGCTGCACTTCGAGAAAATCCCCGTGGTCGCACACTTCTTGGATGACGAGGCGGATGTCGAACGGCGTGTTGAAGCCGGAAGGGGAGTTGAACGTGGTGCGGAACAACACATCCAAGTTGTCCGTGTCCCGCCCCACCGGATCGCTGGTGGCCACGAACGGTGCGCCGCTTGAGTTGTTGTCCGGCAAATACGTGAGCAGGCGCCGCACCAACAGCAGCGCGTCCACTTCGTCTTCCACCGTGAAATCCGCCACGCCGGAAGCGCCATGTACGCCGGGGCCGCCGAGTTCGTCCGGCGTCACGTCCTCGCCCAACACTTCGCGCACCACGCCCACGCCGGTCAAGCCGAAGAAGGTGTCGTTCGGTTGTATGACGAAGCTGCCCTGGCGCGGCAGGTAGGCGCCGCCGCCGGCGTTGAAGCCGAACATGCACATGATGCTCGGCACCACGCCGCTGATCTTTCGGAGCGCGGTGAACGCCTCGGCGTAGCCGTCCAGCCCCCCCACGCCGGCCGGCACGAACGCGCCGGCGCTGTCGTTCAAGCCGATGAGCGGAATCCCCTGCTTGGCGGCCAGTTGGTAGAGCGAGGCGAGCTTCTTACCGTTGGTGGCGTCCATGGAGCCGGCGCGCACGGTGAAGTCGTGCCCATAAACGGCGATGTCGCGCCCACCCACCTTGATGATGGCGGTGACGAGCGAAGCGCCATCCAGCGCCGGCCCCCAGTTTTGGAAGAGCGTCATGGGCGGCGCGTCCGCCAGCACGTCGATGCGCTCCCACACCGTCATCCGGTTCTTCTGATGCTGGCGGGCGATGTTGCGGTAGCCGCCGGCCTTCGCCGGACGCGCCTTGAGGGCTTGGGCTTCGGCCAGCGAACGGTCGTACGGCAAGGCATCGGCCGCGGCCGCCGGCAGCGCGGCCGGGGCGTCGAACGGCTCCTCGAGAATAGGCTTCAGCGCCTCGAAGGGGACGCTCAAGCGGCCACCTCCTCCAACTCCACGAGGGTGCCGCAGAAGTCCTTGGGATGCAGGAACACCACGGGCAGGCCGTGGGCGCCGATGCTCGGCTTGCCATCGCCCAGCACCGTCATGCCGGATGCCGCCAAACGCTCGATGGCGGCGGCGATGTCCTGCACTTCGTAGCAAACGTGGTGGATGCCGCCCTTGGGATTGCGCTCAAGGAACTTCTCGATGGGCGAGCCATCGCCCAAGGGATGGATGAGCTCGATCTTGCTGTTCGGCAGCTCGACGAAAACGGTGGTGACGCCTTGCTCCGGCAGCGGCGCCGGGGCGGAGACGGTGGCGCCTAGAGTGTCTCGATACACCGCGGCCGCGGCGTCGAGGTCGGGCACTGCGATGGCGACGTGGTTGAGTTTTCCGATCACGGTTGCATCTCCCCTGTGGCGGTGCGCGTGGGCTCGGTGCCATGCCCGCGCCGACCACCATCGTTGCCTCTTCGCGCCCCGGCCGCCCTGCCCATGTGACGCACCGCCCCGATTATACGCAGGGCGCATCGGCGTCTTCCTCCGGCCGCCTGGCGCCGGCGGCTACGATGGGCCGATGACCGAGACCCCACCGGCCGGCTGCAGTTGCATGTGGCCACGCCTCGTGCTACGGTTTGTGGCTACGGTTGGGGGTGTCGTGATGAAGGCGGTTAGCGTACGCCAGTTGAAGAGCAATCCATCCGCCGCGCTGCGGGATGCGCGCGAGCAGCCCGTCATGGTTCTGAATCGCCACCAGCCAGAGGCATTGCTGATACACCTTAGCGACGATTCGCTGCTCTCCGAGCCAGGCGTTCGCTTAGCGTTGGCAGTGGCGCTCTACAAGGACGAGAGCATGTCGTTGGGCCGTGCGGCCGAGTTCTCCGGACAAACGATAGCGGACTTCGTCGACCACGTCTCTCGATTGGGCATACCGGTGGTACGGGGAGCAAACACGATACGCGAATACACGGAAACGCTTGATGAACGGCTAGGGGATGACAACGCAACAAGTTGAGCCTCGCCCCAACCCCGTTCTAGATGCCAGCCCCGCAATCGGCCTTTCCAAAATCGGCAGGTTCAGCCTGCTTCAACGGCTCTTCGGCAAGGTTGTCGTTACTGAAGAGCGGGCAACCACCAGCACGTTGGTGTCAACGAACACTATCGTCCTTCGTCGCCGTAAAGCCGCTCTCGGCTCATCGCAAAACCCTCCGGCCAAGCGCCGAAGTCGTGGGGCGGGAAAATCTCGTCCAGGGTGATCGCCGGCCCGCCACGCCCCGCGAAAGCGACGGTCTCCAGCCGTTCGAAGACTAGAGACTCGGCAAGCAGGTCCACGCCGCTCGTCTTCCAGCCAGCTGCTTGCCACGCCAGCGCGTGGCTGTGGCCGCCGTTGGTTTGGTTCGCCCACCACGGGCGATGGACGCGCGCGGAGTCCGGCAAAGTGAATCCGAGCAAGGACTCGATGTCCGCGAATGTCGCGCGCCAGCGGTTCGTCTCAATGGCGCAAAGGTGCCGGAACAGCGCCGCATACTTGCCGCGCGCGGCAACCTCTCTGGCGAGACCTCCCCGCGGGTGCATCAGATCGCCTCCAATAAGGTCTGACTGTAGTTCTTACCTTATCAGGGCGCTACCCGATTCCACAACCGGCCGCGGCGGGCGTCGCGCCCGCGGTAAACACCGCGACCGGCGGCGCACCGACGACGAAGACGGCTCCCGGCAGGTGGCAACGACGTCTTGCGCCGGACAATCTGGAGCGCGACGACCCACCTGACGGCGAACCGCTCGGCTCTGGCGGCTATGATGAGCGGATGCCAGAGACCCAACCGGCCGCTGCACCCAACCGCCGCGGCAAAGTTCCCCTAGGCACCAAGCTCGCGTTCTCGAGCGGGGCGCTGGAGGAGGCGATGGTCGGCGCGGCCGGCGTCGCCACCATGATCTTCTACAACCAAGTGCTGGGTGTGAGCGCCGCGCTATGCGGCACCGTCTTTCTGGTCGCGAGCGTACTCGACGCCATCTCCGATCCGCTGATCGGCGCATGGTCAGACAACCTGCGCTCGCGCTGGGGGCGCCGCCATCCGTTCATGCTGGCGTCCGTGGCGCCGCTCGCCGTGGCCTTCTACCTGATGTACGCCCCGCCCGAGGGGTTGAGCGAGTTGCAGTATTTCTGGTGGTTCCTCGGCACCATGGCGCTCATGCGCGTGGGCAAGACGTTCTACAGCGTTCCCCACGACGCCTTGGGTGCCGAACTCACGGACGACTACCACGAGCGCACCTCCATCTTCGGCTTCAACGCCGTAACCGGCATGTTGGGTGGCGTGGTGCTGGGCGCGTTCGTGCTCATCGTCATGTTCCCCTCCACGGCGGACTACGAGAACGGCCTGCTGAATCCGGCGCGCTATCCGCTGCTGGCCAGCGCCGGCGCCGTTTGGATCTGCCTCACGTTGCTGATCTGCATCATCGGCACGCGCAACCAGATTCCGAATCTCCATGCGGTGAATGCCCAGCGGCCTGAGTTCAAGACGTACTTTCAAGACTTGTGGTCGCTCTTGAAGAGCCGCTCCTACATCTCCGTGTGCGCGGCGTGGCTCGTGATGGCGACGTCCGGCGGCATCCTCGCGGTGGTGAGCACCTACGCCTACATCTACTGTTACGAGATCTCCACCGAGGAGCTCTCCATCTCGCGTTTCCTCATGCTGCCCGGCGCACTGCTCGCCCTGCCCCTCACCGCGCGCCTCACGCGCTGGCTCGACAAGAAGATGACCGTGGTTTACGTATCCATGTTCTGCGCCACGCTGGTGGGGCTGCCCCATGTGCTGCGGATGCTCGGCTGGTTTCCGGAGAACGACTCGGTTTGGTTGGTGCCGGCGCTGTTCGGCCTATTGGGGCTCGCCCTGGTGCCCTTGCCGGTGGTGCCCATCACGATCGATTCACAGCTCGTCGATGTGGCCGACGAACACGAATACCGCACCGGACGGCGGGCCGAAGGCGTGGTGTTCTCCATCCGCACCTTCGCTCTCAAGGCCACTTCCGGCATCGGCGGCCTGTTGGGCGGCTTCGGTTTGGAGTGGATCGGCTTCCCAGACAACGCCACGCAAGAAAACCTAACGCCAGACGTGCTGAACGGCTTGCTGTTTATGACCGGGCCGCTCTATTGGATGATCGTGGCGGCCGGGATGCTGTTCATGGCCCTGTATGAATTGGACAAGCGCAAGCATGAAGAGATGATGGGGGTGTTGGAAGTGCGGAGGGCGGAGGCTCAGCACGTTCACACCCTCTAGCGGAGCCCGCTCTCCTTGAAAGGAAAGACGGCCAACGTCGCTGCGGCAAGCGCGTAAACCTCATCGTAGTCGAGCCTTGGGAACCTTGGGCTCCAGTAGCGCCCATGCGCAAGCCAATGTCTGTACTTGAAGGCGTTCGTCAAGTTCTCGAGCACACTCCGTGGCACGTTCGAGTGGTGCCTCCACGCGGCGAGAATGTCGCTTTCGAGCGACGCACGCGCACCCTTCTCCCGATAGAGATGCCTGAAGGCGCGCGAGACTGTGTCCCTCTCGCGACGATAGCAGCGCTGCAGAAAATCTATCCGAAACGCGGCTTCCAACGCGCCGAACAAGTCCATGGAAGCGGCTCGCTGAGCCTCCTCAAGCAGTGCCTCCTTATCGGTTCGCACCTCATTTGGCGTGAAACCAAAGAAGCGTTGCGCCGACCTCGGGTTGTCCAACGCGAAATACGCCTGAATGGCGGCTTCCGTATCCCGCCACCGCCCATCTACCTGCTCGATGTTTAGATGCTGATGCGAGAAGACTAGGCGGCTTCGCCTAGCCATTGACCACTTCCATGATGGCGTCTTGAAAGGAATCCTTGCACAGTTCCACACAACGAACCGTAGGTGGCGGCGTAGCAATTTTCCACGTCCAGTTTTCCTCTGGCGCTAGGGGCTCCGGCGCTGGATCGGCACCCTCGACGATACGAACCCGGGGCACCGTCGCGGTGGCATCATCCGGGACCAGCACGAACTTCACGGTGCCTTGCGCACTGCGCATGTCCACGCGACCCTTCGCGCCGATTAGATTGGTGCCGACAGGATCGAAATCGATCTTATTGGAACCGATGTACAAGGCTAGTGTGTCGACGGAGTAATCGCCAATGAACTCTTCATGCAGCCTTTTGGTGCCACGTTCCAAGCGCACTTTGCCCTGTTCTACATACTCGCGCATGAACCCCTCGACCAACTTATAGAACTGGCCCAAGTATCGCAGCCACTCTTCACGCTTTTGGCCCCAGTCCACCGTGGTGGTAGGGGGCGCTGTCTGTTGATCGATGAAGTCCCTGAAAGTGGTATCTGCCACGGTTCCTCCCGCCTAGACCGGCAGCCTGAGCTCCACGATTATACAACGAGGCATGGCACGGTGCCAGAAGTTCGACCGGTGGCTCTGAACCGCGGCCGGGGCGCTGTCCGCCGCAAAGACGATGCGGCAACCGGCTGCCTGCAAGCCCACGCCCAAGCCGTCAGCGTCGCAGAACAGATCCGCGGCTGTGGTGTGCTGCTTCATTGAGCTACTGAGGCTAGGTGCCGCGCCCCCGCGCTTTCGCAACTGCGTTGTCAATGGAGTCCTTCGCCGCCTCGAATATCTCACAGAAGCGTCCCATGAAGTACTCCTCCGCCTCGCCACCCTCACGCGCCAACTCTGGAACGACGTCATCGTCCCACTGTTTCCAATGATCTTCCACTGACTCCCACCATGGCCACTCATCGTCACTCCATTTTGCGCCCAGAACATTGGCCAGTGTACTCAGCAACTCCTCGTGAATCTTCTTCCGGCCACGCTCGCCATCGTCGTTCAGCGCACAAGCCTTAACGCCTATGTCCCAACTCGTCGCCCCATCAAGGTAAGCCTCGGCCCGAATCGCGACCAATTGGCCTTCGAGCTTCCAAGAAGTCCTATACACCGAAATCCCTGTGATGCGTTTTAGAAGCTCGGGTTTGGACAGGCTGTGCTTGCATTGCACATCGGACCCGAACTCCTTCTCGATCCGCTTCTTCAAACGGTCTCCAAACCGAGCAACGACCTTGGACCGAACATCAGGCCAACGCTGGTGAATCTTGCCAACTACATCCAATCGCTGCATCAAGACTTCGTCGATCTGGTCGTCTGTCGCATCCGTCATCACGTTTCCTCCGAACTTTCGCCGGCTGCAAAATGATTCGGCATCGCCCAGAAACCAGCGCAGCCGGTCCACATCGCAGGCTCTGCGACAATCCCGAAACCAATCGGCCAATGTGTAGTCGAGTAGGAAGGAGGCGTCATCATCATCTCCGGACTCGGCATCTGACGAAGGCGCGGCACGACAGTACGGCATCACCGTGAAGTCTCGCTCCCCCATCTCCTTGTCGAGCCGCTCGTTGTTCACGCTCCGCTCTGCCGGCATCCTGCCGGTGCCCGGTAGGTAAATCAGGCAGTGCCTTGCCACTCCATCCTGGCCGTCACCGTACTTTTTCTCAAGATGGTCGAGGTACTTTTTGACCTGCCCGGCACTATCGCGAGCATAGGGCTTGTTCTCGAACGCTAGGCACCGAACGTCATCCCCAACGCCGATTTCAACCCAGACGTCCAAGCTGCCTTTGGGAATGGTATGCTCCGTCTCAACGAGCACGCTCTTGGCTTCAATTACCCAATCGCCGTAGTTCTTGGTCAGACCGAGATCCCGCTTCCCTCGCTCCGACGACGCCTTCAGTCCACGCAACAGCAAATCCAAGAAAAGAACCCCCTGCCCGTGCGCAGCGCTCGGGTTGAGCAAGTCGGCGATGATTTTGGACAGTCCCAACTCGGATGTCCGTATGTAATCGAGGACATTGAACCGCCGGGCCATGCGGCGGTCCAACTCGCTCTCCACCTTACGCGCCCATTCGAGCTGCGGCTGCAACCCATCCAAGAACCCCCGCAGGCTCTCGACGTCCACGCCCGTCACCGATTGCGCCCCGGAATCAGCTTGAGAATCTCACTCGCGGCGTCCAATACGTTGGCACCCGGCCCGAAGATCGCCTGCACACCCAAATCTCGCAAAAACTGGTGGTCACGCTCCGGGATCACGCCGCCGCACACCACCACCACATCTTGTCCGCACGCCTCCAGGGCATTCATCAATTCTGGCATCAGCGTCTTGTGGGCACCGGCCAAGGTGGACACACCCACCACGTCCGCGCCCAGCTCTGCCGTGCGGTTGGCTGCTTCGGCCGGTGTCAGGAACAGCGGGCTCAGTTCCACGTCGAAGCCCAAGTCGTTGAAGGCGTTGGCGATGGTCTTGGCGCCGCGGTCGTGGCCGTCTTGGCCCATCTTCACCACGAACACGTTGGGCGGCCGGCCTTCCAAGGACGTGAACTCGCCCACTTCCTCGCGCACGGCTTGGAAGCCGTCGTGGTCGCCATAGGCGCTCGAATAAACGCCGGTCACCAGCGCTGGGCGGGTGTCGTGGCGGCCCCATGCCGTCTCCAACGCGCTCGAAATCTCGCCCACCGTGGCGCGTTGGGTGGCCGCGGCCACGCTGGCGGCGAGCAGGTTGCCGTCGCCCGTCTTGGCACTGGCGGTGAGTTGCGCCAACGCCGCATCCACGCTTGGCTGGTCGCGCAGGGCCTTCACCCGCTCCAACTGCTTCACTTGGGCGCGGCGCACCTCGGAGTTGTCGATCTCCCGCGCCTCCACTTGGCCATCATCCTCAGCGCGGTACTTGTTCACGCCCACCACCACGTCCTCGCCGCGTTCCACCCGCGCTTGGCGTTTGGCGGCGGATTCCTCGATGCGGCGCATGGGCATCCCGGCGGCGATGGCTTGCGTCATGCCACCCAAGCCCTCCACTTCGTCGATGAGCGCCCGCGCCGCGTTGGCCACGTCGTGCGTCAACCGTTCCACGAAGTAGCTGCCGCCCAAGGGATCGACGGTGCGCGTGACCTGCGATTCCTCGGCGAGGATGGTCTGGGTGTTTCGCGCCACGCGAGCGGAGAACGGCGTCGGCAGGGCGATGGCTTCGTCGAAGGAGTTGGTGTGCAGGCTTTGCGTGCCGCCCAAGGCACCGGCCAGCGCCTCGATGGTGGTGCGCACGATGTTGTTGTGCGGATCTTGCGCCTGCAGGGACACGCCCGATGTTTGGCAGTGCATCCGCAACGTGCTGGACATGGGGTTCTGCGGGTTGAACTGCGCCATCAGTTCCGCCCAGAGGATGCGCGCGGCGCGGAGCTTGGCGATCTCCATGAAGAAGTTCATGCCGATGCAGAAGAAGAACGAGAGGCGCGGCGCGAAGGCATCCACGTCCAAGCCCGTCGCCCGCGCGGCGCGGACGTACTCCAAGCCATCGGCGAGGGTGAAGGCCAACTCCTCCACCGCATCGGCGCCGGCTTCCTGCATGTGGTAGCCGGAGATGGAGATGGAATTGAAGCGCGGCATCTCTTGGGCGCAGAAGCCGATCACGTCCGCGACGATGCGCATGCTCTGTTGCGGCGGATAGATGTAGGTGTTGCGCACCATGAACTCTTTCAGGATGTCGTTCTGGATGGTGCCGGAGAGAGCCTTGCGGGGAACGCCCTGCTCGTCTCCGGCGACGATGTAGTTGGCCATCACGGGCAGCACGGCGCCGTTCATCGTCATGGAGACGGACATGTCCGCGAGGGGGATGCCGTCAAAGAGGATCTTCATGTCCTCCACGGAGTCCACCGCGACGCCGGCCATGCCCACGTCGTCCGCGGCGCGGGGATGGTCCGAGTCGTAGCCGCGGTGGGTGGCCAAGTCGAAGGCGACGGACAGCCCCTTCTGCCCGGCCGCCAAGTTCGCCCGGTAGAAGGCGTTCGATTCAAGGGCGGTGGAGAAGCCGGAGTATTGGCGCACCGTCCACGGGCGATTCGGGTACATCGTGGCGCGCGGGCCGCGGGCGTACGGGGCCGCGCCCGGCAGCGAATCCACATGGGGAACGCCGGCGAGGTCCGCGGCGGTGTAGAGGGGCTTCACCTCGATGCCTTCCGGGCTGCCCCACGCGAGGTCCCGCAAGGGCTTGCCGCGCAGTTCGCGGGCCGCCTGTTCCGCCCAGGCGCCGAGTTTGTCCGAGGCCGTTTCCGCCATTGCCCTCAACCGTTTGGCACCGGCCCGCGCCGGGGGACGGCCGATTATAGCCAGCGCCTGCCGATAGCCCGGCCGGGCCGGCGCGCCGTTGACCACTTGCGACTTAGACGGGGGTACACTTCGGGACGCGGAAGAGGTGGAGGCCCAAGACATGGCGGAACAACAACTGGACACCATCGAGAACACGATGCCGCAGACGGTGGCGGAGCGCATGGCGACCTCCAACGCCGAGTTGGTGGCCAAGTGGGAGATCGACCCTTGCCAAGACATCCGCGAGGTGTCGCTGGCCGAGCTGAACCCGGCCCACCCGGCGCGTTTCGCCGCGGATTCCATCTGGCCGATGTTCGAGCGGCTGCGCGCCGAGGCGCCCGTGCATCACACGGCGGACAGCCAGTTCGGGCCTTACTGGTCCGTCGCCAGCTACGAACTCTGCAAGCATGTGGACACGCACGAGAAGCTCTTCTCTTCAGACCTGAAGAACGGCGGCATCCGGCTCGGCGGCCAAGCGGAGGAGCAGCTAGACCCCACCTACTCGCTGCCCATGTTCATCATGCAGGACCCGCCCCGGCACACGGAGCAGCGCAAGGTGGTGGCGCCGAGCTTCTCGCCTCGCCGCATCGCGGATTTGCAGAGCCTCATCCGGGAACGCGCCGGCCACATCCTGGACGAACTGCCCACCGGCGAAGAGTTCAACTGGGTGCGCCGCGTGTCCGTGGAACTCACCGGGCAGATGCTGGCCACGCTGTTCGACATCCCGCAGGAAGACCGCCATCTCCTCATCCATTGGTCCGACACCGTGGAGCGCATGGCAGACCCGAATTACTACGAATCCGTCGCGGACGGCTTCCAAGAGCTGTGGAAATGCTGGGAGTACTTCGACGCCGTGTGGAAGGAGCGCGTCAAGGCGCCGGGGGATGACTTGATCTCCACCTTGGCGAGCGGCGAGAGCACGCGCAACATGCCGCCGAACGAGTACCTCGGCAACATCCTGCTCTTGATCGTGGGCGGCAACGACACCACGCGCAACTCGATCAGCGGCGGCGTGCTGGCCTTGAACCGCAACCCGGCCGAGTACGAGAAGCTGCTGGCCAACCCCAGCCTCATCCCGAACATGGTGCCGGAGATCATCCGCTGGCAGAGCCCGGTGGCGCACATGGCCCGCACCGCCCTGGAAGACACCGAACTCGGCGGCCACACGATCCGCGAGGGCGACCGGGTGGCGATGTGGTACATCTCCGGCAACCGCGACGAAACCGCCATCAAGGACGCCAACAGCTTCCGCATCGACCGACCGAATCCGCGCCAGCACCTCTCCTTCGGCTACGGCATACACCGCTGCATCGGCAACCGCTTGGGCGAGATGCAGCTCAACGTGGTGTGGGAGGAGATTCTGAAGCGCTTCAAGCGCGTGGAGGTGGTGGGTGAGCCGAAGTACCTGGCTTCGAGCTTCATTCACGGCATCCGCGAACTGCCGGTGAAGGTGTGGCGGTGATTTGACGGAGCGCCGCTCGCGATCAGCCTAGCGCGCGCGACGCCTCACGCTTCACCGCCCTCCACCGGCCGCCCAATCCAGCGCACCACCGCGACCACGCCGGCACCGCCAACGGCGAGGCATAGCCACCACGGGGCGCCATAGGCCGACGGAATCGATCCCACCATCACGGCGATGGCGCCGACCACCAAGGCGTAGGGCGCTTGGGTGCGCACATGGGCCATGTGGTCGCACGAGGCGGCCACGGAGGAGAGGATGGTGGTGTCGGAGATGGGCGAGGCATGGTCTCCCATCACCGCGCCGGCCAGCACCGCGGAGACGGATGCGTAGAACAGGTGGTCGGCGTCTTCCAGCCCCTGCAGACTCAGCGTCGTGTAAGCCAGCGGGATGACGATGGGCATGAGGATGCCCATCACGCCCCAGCTCGTGCCGGTGGCGAACGCGGTGAGCGCTGCCAATGCGAACACGATGGCCGGCAAGAGCCGCGCATCCACCCGCTCGCCAAGCAGCGCCGTCAGGTACTGCGCCGCGCCAAGTTCGGCGTTGACGCTCGAGAGCGCCCAAGCGAGCATCAACACCATCACCGCCAGCAGCATGGTGCGGCAACCGACGTACCAAGCGTCCATCGTCTCGGCGAGGGTGAGGAGGCGCCGCCCCAAGCTCATGGCGATGGCGACGAGCACGGCGACGAGGGTGGCCCAGAGCAGAGATAGATGGCTGTCCGCGGCACCGATCACCGCCATCAAGCCCGCATCCGGCCCGGCCGCGCTCAACCCCGTGGCGTACAGGCTTCCCAACAGGGCCACGACCAGCGTGGTGAGCGGCAGATAAGCGTTCGCCGCGCCGGGCGCCACGCCGGGCTTCGGTTCCAAGTTCTCGGCTTGGGCAGCGAAATCCGCTGGTTTGGCGGCGGCGAGGCCGGCCCGCGCCTGGCGTTCCGCCCGCGCCATCGGCCCGAAATCGCGCCCGGTGAATGCGGTGGCAAACGTGAACACCAGCATCAGGATGGGGTAGAAGTTGTAGGCCAGCGAGTTGAGGAACACGCTGTAGGCGCTGCCTTCCAAGCCATCCGTGTGGGCGATGGCGTCTTCGATCAAGCCGAGCTGGAAGCCGATCCAGCTGCTCACCAACGCCAAGGTCGCCACCGGCGCCGCGGTGGAATCCACCAAGAAGGCGAGTTTCTCCCGCGAGAGCCGCGCCGCATCGGCGATGGGGCGCATCGTCTTGCCCACCACCAAGGTGTTGGTGTAATCGTCGAAGAAGAACGCGAGCCCCATGCCGAACGTGGCGCTGCCGGCGCGGCGTGGCGAACCGGCCCACCCCGCCACCCGCTCCACGATGCCGCGGGCGCCACCGTTGCGGGCGATGATGCCCACCAAGCCGCCCATCATGAAGGTGAAGACGATGAGGGTTGCATGGCCGGCGTCCGTCGCCGCGGCCACTATGTACACCCCCGCGCCATCCAACAAGCCTTGCCAGACGCTGGCCAACGACGGCCCAGCGATCAGGAACGCACCCAGCCACACGGCGACGAAGAGCGCCGGTATCACCTGCCGGAGCACCAACGCGAGGCCGATGGCGACCAATGGCGGCAACACCGAGAGCCAGCCCGGCAGGGCGTGGCGTTGCGCGACCGCCAGCGTCGCGCCGGTGCTGTCCACGAGGGTGAGTTGCATGGCGCCGGTGGGGACGGCGACATCCACGAAGCGCACCGCCGAGCCATCGTCCGTGGGCGCACCGCGATGCGGGGCATCCGCCACCAAGAGGGACGCATCGGCCGGCGCTCCGTGCGCAACCACCTCGAAGGGCACGTCGCCGAGCACCACGCGGGGCACATCGAGCATGACCATGCCCGCATCTGGGGCCAGCACGGGCACTCCGCCCGTTTCGGCAGGCACTGAGGCGTCGCCTAGCGCTGGTGTCGCTTCCGCCGGCAACGCCGTGGCACTCAAGGCAAGGACCAGCGCCCCAACGCCCAAGACAATTCGACGCCACATACGCCATGCAGCTTCAGGTGCGGGAGTGCCTCCTTTCATGGCTTGCGGCCCGACATCGCGGGGCAAGGACACCTAAGCCAACGCGTCGAACCAATAGCCCCCTTCGGCGCGGCGTTTGACATGGCCGGCGGTGGGCGTCGCGAAGTGCGTGCCGATCAGGAGCACGTCGCCATCCGCATGTTCCGCCAACAGCGCCTCGCGGGTGGCTCGCGCCTGCGCCGCGTCGTAGTCCGCCGAGCTACACCAGTCCGTGCGCGACATCTGGCACGGGTGATGGATGCAGTCCCCGGTGATGAGCGCCCGCTGCCCCTCGGATTCGATGCGAACGCTCACATGGCCGGGGGTGTGGCCAGGCGTCGACGTCAAGCACACTTCCTCACAGAGCCGGTGATCCGCCGGCACGAAGTCCGTGAGGCCCGCGTCCACCACTGGCCGCACCGAGTCCGCCAGCACCGGGCCGTAGGTGGCGTCATCCCCCACCGCGTCCCAATGCCGCCACTCGTCCGCGCCCACCAAGTAGCGGGCGTTGGGAAACGTCGGCACCCATTCGCCATCCACCAGCATGGTGTTCCAGCCAACATGATCCACATGCAGGTGTGTACACAGCACGGTGTCGATGGACTCGCGCGGATAGCCCGCGGCGGCAAGATCTTCAAGGAAGTTCGTCTGCAGGTGGCTCCACGCCGGGATGTTCCGCTCCTTGTCGTTGCCGATGCAGGTGTCCACCACGATGCGCCGCTCGCCGGTGTCCACCACCAGCGCATGCACACTCATGATGAGGTTGCCGTCGGCATCCATGAAGTGCGGTTGCATCCACGGATAGCCGAGGCAAGCCTCGCGGGTGGCGTCCGGCAAGATGAAGCGGCTGCCGCCGGTGGCCTCCAGTTCCACGATGCGGGCAATGCGCACCTTGCCGATCGTCCAGCGATTCCTCGCACCGTCCATGCTCATGGGTGTCCTGTTTATTGTGTTGCGTTGTGTAGCGTCTCAGCGGGTCGATTCCAACTCGCGTAACCGCGCCGTCCACTGGAGCAGCGCGGCTTGGAAGCGCTTCACCACGGGAACGTCACGCTCGGCGAAGGCGCTCCGGGAGGCGCTCTCCGTCAGGCGCCCCAGTTGGCATCGCATGGCGCTCGCGTCCGCCACTGAAAGCGGGAGTGGTTCGTAGCTGACCAACTCCGTGAGCAGGCTCAACGCATTGACGACGCGCTCCACACATCTAGCGGGCGAGGATACGCGGCCGCCATAGCCCGCCAAATGGTCTCGATGGGAACCGCCGTTCAAGGCGCGCACGAGGGTGCGCCAGCGCGGGGGGACGTTGTCCGCCAGCTCGTCCAACTTATGGACGTGGGCATAGGCGTTGCCCGTGGCCACGCACAGCGCCTTCACCGTGAACTCCGCCACCGCAGCGGATGGCGGCGGCACGGCGGCTTGCGGTTCCACGTTCGACCACGCCGTGGCGGAAAGATCGTCCCACAGGCTCCAAGTCTCGATTTCAACCAAGAAATGGTGGGCGTGCCCCAAGCTGCGCCCAACGAACCTGCGAAAATCCTCCGAGCGCCTTTGTGGGTCCATGCGGCACACTTCCGGTTTGATGGGCAGGGAGAGGCAACGCTGCGCGATGAGTGGCCTGCCCGTGTGGGCAACCTCAAAGGGCAATCCGGGATACACCGCCGCCTTGTCGGCAAACTCCTGTTCCGCGATGTGGACGATGTTCACTTCGCAGTCATGGGGATAGCGAAACTTGCCGAGCAGGTCTTC
Organism: Candidatus Azotimanducaceae bacterium; assembly: GCA_965200505.1. GTDB lineage: Bacteria > Pseudomonadota > Gammaproteobacteria > Pseudomonadales > Azotimanducaceae > VXNE01. Next base: position 437,330 of record OZ241343.1, read on the forward strand.
ACCGCCGCCGATGAGCGCCACATCCCAATCGCTGTCCGCATGGGCACACCCATCCGCGCGACTGCCGAACAGCACGGCGCTCGCGCCCGACACATCCACGTCCTCGAGCCATGCCTCGATGCATGGCGGCAAGTCGATGTCGAGGTGCATCCTCACCGCTCCAGCTCGCGCAACTTCATCGTCCACTGGGACAGGGCCGTGTGGAAGCGCTCGACGACGGCGACCTCGCGTTCGGCGAAGGCGCTTCGAGACGCGCTGTCCGCCGTTTGCTCCAGCTCAGCGCGCATTTCGCTCGCGTCCGCCACGAAAAGCGGCAGCGGTTCGTAGCGGACCAATTCGGCGAGCAGGTGCAACGCATCAATGACGCGCTCCACGCAGCGGGCGGGCGTGGACACCTGGCCGCCATACGGCGCCAAGTGGTCTTGATGGGAAGCCCCGTTCAGCGCCCGCACGAAAGCGCGCCAGCGCGGGGGCACGTTGTCCGCCAGCTCGTCCAGCTTGTGGACGTGGGCATAGGTGTTGCCCGTGGCGACGCACAGCGCCTTCACCGTGAACTCGGCCACCGCGGCCGATGGCGGCGGCACAAGGGCTCGCGGCCTTCTGCCCGGCCACGCCGTGGCGGAAAGATGGCCCCACAGGTCACAAGTGTCGATTTCGACCAAGAAATGGTGAGCATGCCCCAAGCTGCTCGTCACGAACACTCGAAAGTCTTCTGAGCGCCGTTTTGCATCCATACGGCATGATTCCGGTCTGATGGGCAGAACGCGGCGTTGCTGCGCGACGAGTGGCCTTCCCGTGTGCGCCACCTCAAAGGGCAACCCCGGGTAAACGGCTGCCCGGTTCGCAAACTCCTCCTCGGCGAAGTGGACGATGTTCACTTCGCAGTCATGGGGATAGCGAAACTTCCCAAGGAGATCGTCGCCGCCGCCGATCAGCGCGACGTCCCAGTCGCTGTCCGCATGGGCGCACCCATCCGCACGACTGCCGAACAGCACGGCGCTCGCCCCCGAGGCGTCCACGTCCTCAAGCCATGCGTCGATGCACGGCGGCAGCGCGATGTCGAGGTGCATTCTCATGGCGCTGCGACTATACCACCGCCGCTTCGTTCAACGCGGTGGTCAGCGCCATCTTGGGCGCCGCCTAGTCGGTCGCCTCGCGCTCTAGCTGGCGCAACTTCGCCGTCCACTGGGAAAGCGCGGCTTGGAAGCGTTTCACGACGGGAACGTCGCGCTCGGCGAAGGCGCTCCGGGAGGCACTCTCCGTCAGTTGCTCCAGCTCGCCTCGCATGGCGCTCGCGTCCGCCACGGAGAGCGGGAGCGGTTCGTAAGCGACCAATTCGGCGAGCAGGTGCAACGCATCGACGACGCGCTCCGCGCATCGCGCGGGTGAGGAAACTTGGCCGCCATACACCGCCAAGTGGTCTCGATGGGCACCGCCGTCCAACGCGCGCACGAAGGCGCACCAGCGCGGGGGCACGTTGTCCGCCAGCTCGTCCAGCTTGTGGACGTGGGCATAAGTGTTGCCCGTGGCGACGCACAGCGCCTTCACCGCCCACGCGGCCACTGCGGCCGATAGCGGCGGCGCAAGCGCTTGCGGCCCGGCGCTCGGCCATGCCGTGGCGGAAAGATCGTCCCAGAGGTTCGAAGTTTCGATTTCCAACAAGAAGTGGTGGGCCTGCGTCAGGCAGCACCCGATGCACCTGCGAAAGTCCTCCGAGCACCTTTGGGCGTCCATGCGCCATGCTTCGGGTCCCACCATGGGCAGAACGATGGGTTGTTGCGCGACGAGTGGCCTTCCCGTGTGCGCCACCTCAAAGGGCAACCCGGGATACACCGCCGCCCTGTCGGCAAACTCCTCCTCGGCGATGTGGACGATGTTCACTTCGCAGTCTTGGGTATAGCGAAACTTGCCGAGCAGGTCTTCACCGCCGCCGATGAGCGCCACATCCCAATCGCTGTCCGCATGGGCGCACCCATCGGCGCGACTGCCGAACAGCACGGCGCTCGCGCCCGAGGCGTCCACATCCTCCAGCCATGCGTCGATGCACGGCGGCAGGGCGATGTCGAAGTACACCTTCATGGCGCGGCGACTATACCACCGCCGCTTCGTTCAACGCCGTGGTCAATGCTATCTTGGGCAACGCTTGGGTTCTTGAAACGGGAAGTGTGGCCATGGGCATCCGCGACATCGCCTCCACGCTTTTGCAGGTGCCGGATCTGCTGAAGCTCAAGAAAGGAATGAAGCCCCGCCCCGCAAGCGAGCGGGAATGTGTGGCGCTCTTGGCCGAGCAAAACGCCGCGCGGCTCCCAGACCATGTGGCGGTCGCCTTTGAGGGCGCCACCATCACTTGGGCGGCGCTGAACGCGCTGGCGAACCGCTACGCGCACACGTTGCGGGCCGCCGGCGTGCGGCGCGGGGATGCCGTGTCCGTGTTGATGGAGAACCGCATCGAGTTCCTCGCCACTTTTCTTGCCTTGAACAAGCTCGGCGCCATCGCCGGCCTCATCAACACCAACGTGCGCGACCAAGCGCTCAGGCACTGCATCGCCGTCACGGAGTCGAAGCGCTGCATCGTCGGCGAGGAACTCACCGCGGCGATGGAAGACGTGAAGGCGGAGTTGGCCTTCGAGGAAGGCGCGGACTACTTCTGGGTGCGGGATGCGGGCGAGCGCCCGCCGCCGAACTGGGCGCGCGACCTCGCCCAAGAGAGCGCCGCGGCCGAATCCACCAACTTGCCCGCCACGCAAGACCTCACGTTGGGCGACACCGCTTGCTACATCTTCACCTCCGGCACCACGGGGCTGCCCAAGGCGGCCGTCGTCTCCAACCAGCGCTACCTCACAGCCGCGAAAATGTCCGCCATCGCGGGTTTGAAGTGCGGCCCGGAAGACCGGCTGTATAACTGCCTGCCGCTCTACCACGGCACCGGCCTCATGATCGGCGCCGGCGCGGCGCTCGCGTCCGGCGCGTCGATGTTCGTGCGCCGCAAGTTCTCCGCCAGCAACTTCCTGCGCGAAGTGCGCGATGAGGGCGCCACTTGCTTCGTTTACATCGGCGAGCTGTGCCGCTACCTCTGCAACACGCCCCGTGCCCCGGACGACCACACGAATCCGCTCACGCGCATGATGGGCAATGGCTTGCGCCCGGATGTGTGGATGGACTTCAAGGAACGCTTCGGCATCAAGCGCATCGCCGAGTTCTATGGCGCGAGCGAAGGCAACGTCGCCTTCGCCAACCTCTTCAACAAGGATCGCACCATCGGCATGACGTCCGGCGACGTGGCCTTGGTGCAGTACGACGTGGAAACCGACGAGATCGCCCGGGACGGCGCCGGGCACTGCGTGGCGGTGGCACCCGGCGACGCCGGCCTGCTGCTCGGCCGCATCTCGGAGCAGGCGGCGTTCGAGGGCTACACGGATGGCGCCGCCACCGAGCAGAAGATCATCCGCAACGCCTTCGAGGACGGTGACGCCTGGTTCAACTCCGGCGACCTCCTGCGCACCGTGGACGTGGGTTTTGACTTGGGCTATGCCCACTACCAGTTCGTGGACCGGGTGGGCGACACGTTCCGCTGGAAGTCCGAGAACGTCTCCACCAACGAAGTGGGGGAAATCTTGAACGGCTGCGACCAAGTGGAGTTCTGCAACGTCTATGGCGTGGAGGTGCCGAAGGCCGATGGCCGCGCCGGCATGGCGGCGATGCGGCTCGCGCCGGGGGTTGCCGAGTTGGACGTGGACGCCTTCACCCAATTCGTCACAAGCAATTTGCCGGCGTATGCGAGACCGGTGTTCCTGCGCATTCAGCCGGACATCGACGTCACCGCCACCATGAAGCTCTTGAAGCGGGACCTCAAGAAGGAGGGCTACGACCCAGCGCTGGTGAACGATCCGCTCTATGTGCTGACGCCCAGCGCCGGGCGTTATCAGCGCTTGGATGCCGAGCTGCACGCGGCCATCCGCGCCGGCGAGGCGGGGCTGTAGCCGATGGCGGCGCCCCCAAAGGCGCTGCTCTTTGACTTGGGCGGCGTGGTTCTGAAGCTCCGCCCGCGCGCCTGCTTCGAGCATTGGGCGGCGAAGAGCGGTGTGGCGGCAGCCACGTTGGGCGCCCGCTTTCGCATCGACGACGCCTACAAGGCGCACGAAACCGGCGCCATCGATTTTCCGGAGTACGCCCGTCGGCTCTCGGCGCGGCTGGGCATCACGCTCTCCGAGGCTGATTGGCGCGGTGGCTGGAACGCGCTCTTCGCGGACACCTTCGGCACCGTCGTGGAACGCTTGCCGCATGTGGCGCAAGCGCTGCCGACCTTCGCCTTCACCAACACCAACGCGGAACACCAAGCAGCGTGGCAAGCGCATTTTGGCGAGCGCTTGGGCGCGTTCGAGCGCATCTACGCCTCTTGGCAGATCGGCCGCCGCAAGCCAGACCCGAACGCCTTCCTGTGGGTGGCGCGGGCGATGGACGTGGAGCCGGCGGACATCCTGTTCTTGGACGACAGCGCCGCCAACGTGGCCGGCGCCCATGCCGCCGGCTTGCAGGCCGTTCACGTCACCGACGAGGCCGTGACGCGGCGCGTCATGGACGATGTGCTGCGGGGCACCGGCGCGGCCGGCGACGCCTCCGCATAGGGACGCCGCCGCAGATCACCCCCCTTCGCCATCCAACCATCGGAGCGACCATGAGCCACCAACCCGTAGATCCCGGCCTCTTCGCCACGATGTACAGCGCGCGGGCGCTGCGCCGCTTCAAGCCGGACCCGGTGCCGGAAGCCGTGCTGTTCCAACTGATCGACGCCGCGGTGCGGGCACCCTCCGGCCAAAACGCCCAAGACTGGCGCTTCATCTTGGTGCGCGACACGGCGCACAAGGCGCAAATGCAGGCTTGGGCGCAAGCGCCGTGGCGGCGCTACCAAGCGCGCTATGGCGACATCGACGCGCTGCCCCGCTCGCAGCGCTTGTCCCTGCGCAGCGTGGAACACTTGGTGAACCACCTCGCCACCGCGCCGGCCATCATCATCGTGCTCGGCCTCAAAGGCCGCCACAGCACTCCGGGCGGCAGCGCGTTTCCGGCGGTGCAGAACCTGCTGTTGGCGGCGCGCGGGCTGGGGCTGTCCGGCTCGATCTTCAACCTGCCGCTGGCCCGCGAGGCCGAGCTGCGTGAGCTGCTGGCCATTCCGGAGAACAACCAAATCCACTGCTGCCTGCCCATCGGCTACCCCACCGACAAGCACGGCCCGCTGCGCCGCAAGCCCGTTAAGCAGGTGGCCTACGATGGCAGGTTCGGCGAAACGTGGGCCTTTGCGGAACGCCAACCAGACAATGGCTGGGAAGACGAGTGGTTGTGACGCCGCCACCGCTTCATCGGGGGCGACTGCCGTGGGCCGGTGGGCCGCCGTCTTGGAGTCCCAGTGCGCCTCGATGCACGGCACCCACCGCGATGCCGGTACGCGCCGGTGGTGGCCGGTGGCAACTGGCACCACCGCCCGCGATTCAATCTCCGTTTGTGGGCAGCGCCGGGCAGTTGTCTTGGGTTTCGTAATGCGTAATACGATGGTAAACGTCAAAGCCAGCGCCAAGGCCAACACGCCCCCCTTGCAGCGTTCCTTGGAATTGGTATCTCGCAAGATTGTGCAGACCAGTTACTGATTCGGCATCGAGGCGGTGGCGGGTTAAAGTTGGCCATTGGGGGTCGATGAACGAGCCCCAAGCCATACTACCCGCAAAGCGACAGTAGCTGTTTCCTTCCCAGACGTCAAAACCTACATATCGGCCATCCGCGTTTGGATAGTCAGCTCTAACGTAATCTAGGCACTCGGCGCGTCCCGCGTCAAAAAAGTGCCAATTGCCAGCGTCCCTCAAGCGTTCAGACTCTGCATAGTCAAACGCCATCCCGTGCCTGTCGTACTCAGTTAAATCGCCACGGTGTGCTTCCGTTACGGCGGCACAAACATACCCGTCGTTTGGCGGCGCTTCGCTTCCGCATGGAGTAGGGGTCAAGGTGTAATAACCCCTGCCATAGTGAACCACAACTTGACTGTTTCCGTTCAAGTCAGCGCTTGAAGCCTGAACGATTGACAGTGCTTGCGTAACGTCCAAGGAACCGTAGGGGCGCCCGCGTTTCGCCAAGTGCGGCGTAACGCGGTAGTAATGGCCTTGGGCCTCGCTATAGCGGAAAGGAAACTCAATGTACCCGCACAGTCTATCGGGAACATCCTGCCCGTGCGCCATCGTGGAAGTGAAGATGGCGGCCAGTGCGAGCGTGGCGATGCAGTTCATGGTGTCCGTTCCCGAAAGCGGAAAGCGCCGATGCTACTACAGCCGGCGCAGGGGTTCCCCGTGGCCGCACTCGCTTACCGCACTCGCCCTTGGGCCCACCGTTATCACTGCAAGAACCGTTGATGCGCCGCCCTTTGGCCGACTTGCACTGTGGCGAAGGCGCATACGGTAGGCTCATTCCTAGCCGCCCTTAGCCGCCTTAGGCGGCGGACACCACTCGACGGCGGCTAGAGCAGCCGCTCGCCCACCCGCGCTACCGCGCCGCTGCCCTTGCGCGCTTTCGCGTAGCGTTCCGCCAGGGCACGGCTCGCCTGCGCCGCCTCCGCTTCGCCCAGCATCTCGTGGGCGCGGCTCTTCAGGCGGTGGAAGCGGTGGTCGTCGTCCTTCAACTCCAACGCTCGATCCAGCAAGCCGACGCTCTCGCCATAGCTCAGCCGGCTGAAGGCGACCTGCGCCAGCGCGAAGTGGTAGTACGGGTTGCGTTTGCGGTAGCTCTGCACACGCTGCGCGAAGCGTTCCGCCAAGTCTTCCCGGCCCAAGCCCTCGTAAGCCACCGCCAGCCCGCCCATCGCCGGGCGGTTGAAGCGTTGGATGCGAAGCGCTTGGCCATGCGCGGACACGGCGTGGCGATACAGGCCGTGCTTGGAGTGGAACGCGCCGAGGTTCACCCACAGGTTGGCGTTGCGCGGGTCTGTTTCGATGGCCTTCCTCAAGTAGGCGAAGGCATCGCGCCGGTCGCCATCGCGCCACCGCTCCACCGATAGGTTGTTGTAGTAGAGGGCCCGCGCATGGGCGTCTGAGACCACGCGCTTCGGGTAGTCCGTCGTGTCGATGGCGTTGAAGTCGATGGTGACATCGCCGCGCGAGAGGCCACGCACCTCGCCATTGGCCACCAACACGTTGATGTGGGTGTTGCGTAGCAGCAGCCCCAAATCCGCATCGAAGCGGGGCGGCACATTGACGATCTGAAAGCGCGCGTCCAACCCCGCGAGCCGCGCCAACGCCACGAACATGTTGGTGTAGGAAAGGCAGTTGCCGGCCTTGGCGGCAAACGTATCGGCGGCGTTTTGCGTGAGGTCTGGCCGATAGCCGTGGGCAAAGTAGCCTTCGTCCACCAGCTTGCCCAAGAGCCGCGCCAAGCGGGCGACGGAGGTTTTGCCGGCTAGCACGTGCCCGGCCACGAACTCGCGCATCTCGGCGCTCGGGTCGATAACGGCAGCGTCCGCGACGTCGCTCGGCACCGGCGCGCCGAACACCGCCTCGCCAGACAGCAAGTGCTCGACGGGCACGGCCTCCCCCAGGGCATCGACATGCAATACTTGGCAACCGGCGACGAGCGCCGCGGCGAACACGATGGACGCGATGCGAAACGGCATGGGCCACGCCATGCTAACGCCGGGATTCAAGGCGAACAATGCGCGCCGCCGAGTGCGGCCGCGCCTCATGCGCACCGCCGGCATCGCCTTGGCGCTCGGCGTCGGCGGCTGCGCCGCCACGCCATCCCCCCAAGGCGCCTACCCGTTCGACGGCGGCGAGTTCCTGGCGCCGCCGACGCAATGGCCGGCTTGGGCGGACATGCTGGTGCGCCACGCGGACCAAGACGCGGCGGTGCGCGCTTGCCTCGAAGAGCAGGCGGCCTGCTCGCGGCGCATGCGCTCCCTCCACGTCATCGTCCGCGAAGGCGCCAAGCTGCCGCCGGCCAAGCAGATCCAGCTGGTGAACCGCTTCATCAACAAGCGCGGCTACGAACGCGACCGGCGCCGCACCCTCGAACTGGCCGAAGGCAAGGTGGTGCGCCGCTCGCATTGGGCCACGCTCAAGGAGTTCTTGGAGCAGGGGGGAGACTGTGAGGACTTCGCCACCGCCAAGTACTTCATCCTGCGCCGCCTGGGGCTTCCCGCGGCGGCGTTGCGCGTGGTGGTGGCGTATGACCGCCGCTACCGGGAACACCACGCGCTGGTCGCCGTGCGCCAAGACGACGGCACCGCCTGGGTGCTGGAAACGGACAACTTCGTCCACAAGGGACGCAAACCCATCGACTTGCGCTACGTCTATGCCGTGAACGAGACGGGGGTTTGGGACCACGGCGTGCTGGCCCGCCGGCGCTGACGTCGCCAACCGCTACGGCTCGCCGCGGATGTAGTTCTCCAATTGGCCGATGGTCTCCGCCTGCTCGGCGATCACTTCGGTGAACAGGTCCCGGAGCGAGAGCATCCCCACCACCACGCCCTCATCTTCCACGACCAAATGGCGGATGTGGTGCTGGCGCATCTTGCCGATGCAGCCATCCACGCGATCCCGCGGCGTCACCCGGATGACTTCGCGGGTCATGATCTCCGACACCTTGGTCTGCTTGGAGGACTTGTCCTTCAAGATCACTTTGCGGGCGTAGTCCCGCTCCGAGATGATGCCCACGAGCTTGTCGTCCTGCAGCACGGGCAACGCGCCGATGTGCCGCTCCGCCATCATCTCGATGGCCTCGTAAACGCTGGCGATGGGCACGATCGAGTGAACTTGGCCGTTGCCCTTGTGCCGCAAGACGTCGCTAACCGTTTTCATCGTGCGTCTCCTCAGCGCAGCCGAGCCTCGATTGTGCTGCGATGCCGCGGCAAACGGCAAGGGGGGTCAGGCGCCTCATCCCGGCGCCGCCCACCACACGCCCGTACCGCACAAGGCCGGCGATAACATACGGCGATGGGAGGAGTGAAGTTGCAGACTGATCCGTTCGTCGCCAAGACCGAAGCGCTGGCACCGCTGATCGCCGCCCATGCCGACCAAGCGGAGCGCGACCGCCGCCTGCCGGCGCCCGTGGCGCAAGCCTTTGCCCAAGCGGGGCTGTACCGGGTGGCGGCGCCGACGGCCTACCACGGCGCCGAAGCGCCGCCGCCCACGCAGATGCGCGTGATTGAAGCCGCGTCGCGCATCGACGGCAGCGCCGGCTGGAACTTGATGATTGGCATCGAGACGTTCGGCTTGCTGGCGCCCGGCCTCGCCACATGCCCAGAACTCGTCGCAGACCCGATGGCGATCGTCGCCAGTTCCACCGCCGCCGTGGGCCGCGCCGAGCGCGTCGATGGCGGTTGGCGCGTCAACGGCCAATGGCAATTCGTGAGCGGCATCCACAACGCCAATGTGTTCGGCGCGACGGTGCGCCTCTACGATGGCAGCGAGCCGGTGGACGAGGTGAATCGCTATGCCATGCTGCCGGTGGGGGACTACGAGATCGTGGACACTTGGCATGTGAGCGGCCTGCGCGGCTCCGGTTCCCACGATGTGCGCATCGAGGACGCCTTGGTGCCGGATGAGCGCATCGTCCCGACGTTGGGCGGTACACCCGGCGATTCACCGCTGTCGCACATTCCCCTCGGCACCCGGCTGGCCTACAACAAGGTGGCGGTGGCCTTGGGCATCGCCCGCGCCGGCATCGACGCCTTCATCGACCTCGCCAGCGCCAAGACCGGCCGCTTCTCGAACCACCAAGTGCGCGAGCGGCCATTCGCGCAACGCGCCGTGGCGAGGGCGGAAGCGCGGCTGCGCGGCGTGCGCGCCTCGGTATTCGAGCTGTTGGAGAGCCATTGGGCCCGCATCGTCGCCGGCGAGGCCCTCACGGCGCGAGACCGGGCGCTGTTCCAGATCGTCTGCTCCGATGCCGCACTCGGCGCCGCCGACGCCGTGGACACCGTGGCGGAAGCCGCCGGCACCACTGCCAACCAAGAAGGCCATCCGCTGGAACGCATCTGCCGGGACGTGCGGGTGATCCGCCAGCATTTCACGGTGGCGCCGCACCACATCGAGGATGGCGGCCGCGTGTTGTTGGGGTTGCCGGCGCAAGGTTTGATGTTGGCCGGCCTCGGCTGACTTCGCATCGCAGCCCACTGGCGGCCCCGCGACCAGCGCCCGCGGTGCCCGCTGGAGTCAGCGCACCACCTGCATCGCCCCGGGCCCGCGTCCCGGCGCCGCGTTCACGGCGCGGTCGAACCATTCGTCGGCCGGCACGTCGTTGTAGGCGCGCAGCGTCGCCTTGATGCGCGCGAGGGCGCCAGCGGGATAGCCGGCCATCTCCTCCGCCAAGCGCCGCGCCGCGGGAACGACCTCCGCATCCGCAACGCACTCATGGGCGATGCCCACGGCCAACAGCTCCTTGCCGGGAAATCGCCGCCCCACGAGCGTGAGCCGCGCCGCCAAGGCTTCGCCATGACGCAGCCGCAGCCAAGCCATGTTGTATGGGGCGGCAAGGCCCTGGCGTACCTCGCCAACCTGCAAGAACGCCCCTTCCCCCACCACCAGCAGATCGGCGGCCAACGCCAACGCCGCGCCACCGTTGATGCCAAAGCGCTCCAAGGCACCGACGATGGGTTTCCCGCACTGATAGAGCGCACGGTGGACATCACGCCACATCCCGCTGAAACGGGGCATCCAGTCCGGCGGTGGGTCCGCATTGAAATCCTTGAGGTCCAGCCCCGAACAGAACGCCCCGCCCACCCCGCGCAAGAGGATGACACGCACCTCGTCGTCTCCGCCGAGTTGCCTGAGCCCATCCGCCAGGCCCTCGGCCAGTTCCCCATTGATGGCGTTGCGCCGCTCCGGGCGGTTCATCACCAACTCGGCCCAACCGTCTTGGGCGACTATCTCGACCGCGCCCACGGCTTCTCCTTACTGTGTTCCAAGACGATCATGAGGTCTCACTACCGCGTCAGGATGCGTGGTCCGGCAATAACTCGCCCACAGCCCTACTGAGAAGCTGGGCGCTTTCGCCGCTTCTGTCCCATTGACCGCGCCGCCTAACTTCCCTCTCCGCCCGCCTTGCGGCCTCAACCACGGCCCTGTGAACGGAATTGGTCCTGCTGTAACGCGGCACTGGAATCTTGCGCCACGGATTCTTGTCGAAGTGGTTCATAGACGTTTTACTCGCACGATAGGCACCTTGCATGCACGGCGCATTGATGACACCCACGAGATATAGCGCTTCGGTCTCGCTCCTAGCGATCATCCAATAGAGAGAGCCACTGGCGATCAGCGTCTCTGCGCATCGGGACGCCCTTAGCTCAGACCGCCCCGATTCATTGTAAACGACTTTGGTAAGGCGCTTCCCAGCGCTGGGGTCGCCGAATACCGCCAGTTGGCCCGTCAAACTGCCCTTCCAGTCCAAGTTGTGAAGCAGGGTCTCTCCGGCCTTCGCGCTTCGTCTTTCCTGATAGATCGTATCAGCTTTTCTCCAATAAGCCCTTGTCTTAGGTAGCTCTTTACGGAACCTCGGATCATCGACATCTGATGGCAATGCGACCCCGCCTTGAGGCAAGGTCACCAAAGGTGCGATGAGATGGGCATCGGGTTGGACTTCAAAGGGCCTCAGCACTTGCGGCCTGGCCATGCGGAGCAGGGCCCCGTTTTCAACCGTCGCCTGCAGAGACAAGTCGGCCCATGGTGCCTTAGTGGATCTCTTGGTAGTGATGGCGACGAATCGCTCATCCGGTAAGCGTCTGATGCCATTGTCGAGGACATAGGTCAGCCCATGGGGCTTGGCCAAAACGCCCAAGTCCCACTCGTCTTCGTACTCTGAGGGTCGTTGAGGGTACACCTTCCTTGTGGTGACGATCGGGTCTTCAATCGACCCGCGCCAGAATCCGACGTCAGAGGCAGCCAAACCCGTCTCCGTCTGCTCACAACTCTGTTCATCGTCCAACCGTTGAGCGAATACCACACAACAGCCGCTTGGCGCGTGGTCAAACGGCGGCGGGTCAAGATCGTCTAGACTCCATGCCCGCTCGAGCTTCACATGACAACCTCCAAATGTGTTTGGTCCATGCCAACGTCCGGTCCGCCATGGTTTCCATGTCTGACTGATGAGTGCGCCGCCCGGCAGCACAAGGCCAATCTTGCCACCAGGGGCCAAATAGAGGTCGGCGGTCCGGGCTGAAAACACTGCGGCTAAATCCCCTTTGCTCGAAGCTCCCCGGCGTTGCAGGGACCTATTGAGCAGTCCATAGTCCTTCCGCAAGGCTGCGACTCGATCCTTCCGAAATCCGTCCGGTGTGTCATTGGACATAAGCCAAGGCGGATTGCCTACGATCCGCCCCGCCTTGTGCCGGGCAAGCCGAATCGGCGCGGCCAGATTTCGTAGGTGCCACTTCCAAACATGGTCGGACTCCTCCTGTATGATTTTCCTCAAAACGGCATGCGTGTCGCTGAGGTCTGCCTGATCCTGTCGATCACGAATTTCGGGGGGGGGGGGGGGGGTTGCGATTCGTCCGCCGTCGAAATCGCGTCGTCAACCAAGCGGCCGATGAGCCTGTCAGCATCGGGATGGAGAGCCAGCCGGATCGGTAGCTCGAGTCGCGTGCCGCGGGCAGATCTCGTCAAGATGGCGCGGCTGCCAAGGTCATCCTTCATCGTCGATTGCATGGCGTCGCCGAGGAAAACTTGCAGCTCTCTCGCGTCGTCATCCATCGACGCCGGGGGTAGGGCCATTTCGAGCGTCGCTTCCGCCATTTCCACTGCAATTGGGTGAACATCGATGCCCACGACTGAGCGGGCAATGATCGTTCGTGCCCGAGGCAGTTTTCGCGGGTGTCGTTCACGGATGTGCTTCAATAGGCGTTGGGCGGCGTGAAAGAGGAAGGCTCCCGATCCGCATGCGGGGTCCAGAACCGTCAAACCGTCAGTGGCTCTGCCGTCGCCATTGGATCGACGCTTCGAGGCAACTACCGCGTCCAGCCAAGTTTCATCAAGGGTCTCTTCGACCACTTTGCTGGCAAGCCAATCGGGCGTGTAATACTCCCCGAACTCCTTGCGTTCGTCTTCTTGTATGAGTTTGTGATAAGCCTCTTTGAGACGATCTCTAGTCTGGCCCCGCCACTCGTACTCATCGAGTTTCCTGGCGATCGCTTCAACCAACTCTCTCCCTTCGGCGCACTCGGCCAACCAAGCGGTGAAGCCATCGGAAATGGCGTCGACGATCACTTTCGGACGCCGTGCGTCATCATGTCGTAAGAGGGTCTTCAAGACGCGGGCCGCGACAACCAGCACGGAGTGGCGGACAAACAGACTGGCTTGACCGACAGGTTCCTCGTCGGGAGGCACAATCCCTGCACCACGGAGGCACTCCTTCCAAAGTGCCTTCTTCGTCTGGACGCTTGCATCGGCCTCTCGTTGCTTATATAGATGGTCCAAGGATTGGGCGAACCCGCCGAGCAACTCGCCAACTAGGTTCTCGGGGGCTGCCAGCTTCCACTGCCGTTTCGGCTCGCACACATGCCCTTCAAGGAAATCCGCCAAGTCTTCGGCAGAGGCTGTGCGCGTTCCCGCCCGCACGATTGACCGCATCCCACCTTTCGGGCCGATTTCGTAGCCCCACCACCTCACCCCATCGGTTAGGAACGCTCGGGGCTCGCCATCGCCCGCCAAGAAATCGCCCAACCACTGATCCCGCGCGTCTCTCAAGTATCGTTCGACTTGTTCCTTCTGCGTTTCCTCGCTACCAGAACCTGGCCGTCTTGGCCCGACTTGCCCCCTTGCCTTCGTCTCGATGAGAACGCGCCGCTCCTCCGAAGCCATGTCAACCGGCCCCGACTCCAGTGGGTATTCCAAGTGGAAGTAACCTGCGCCGACGCTCTTGAGCGCATCGTGGAGAGCGTCTCGCACATCGGCCTCGCCCCTAGCGTGAGCTAGGGCCTTGAAGGGCTCACTGAGAGATAGCTTTGGCATTGCAGGCGGAGTCTGAACGATGGCGAGTTCTACCAAAGTGACTCGCAATCACCTTGCTGTGCCGCTCCCGACCACGATGTCCGGCTGGCATCAAGCACGGTCTCTGCTGTGACGACCACCAAATATACACTGTTTCGCCGGCTTGCCACGCTAGACACGTTGGCGAGCGCTCGAACCCCAGGGGCGTTTTCCGCAGTCGCCTCGGCCGATCCGGCGAACGCCTCTCGCAACGACGTGGCGACCATCACTGTAAAGCGCCATCTTTCCCGTCCGCATTCCAGTGCCTCCTGCGATTCAACCGCCAGTCTGCAACGTGCGTCTTAGCGCATCGAACCGCTCGCAGTCACCGCTCATTGAGGCGAGGTATTGTGCGGCCTCTCGGAGCACCTCGTGAAGGGGGGCCGTCACCGCCTCCGGCTCTAAACGACTCTCCCCAGCTTGTTCCAGAAAGTCGAAGCCAGCCGGAGTGCCGACGCCGCGGGCAATGCCCCAAGAAATCTCCACCCGATCGCGCCAACGGCGGAAAATGACGTCAGGAAACAAGCCGCCATCGCTTGCTGACCGCAACGCGTGGCGGTGCCACCAAGACTGCCAGCTACTTTCCCACTGGTCCGCTAGGGCTTCGTCTGCCTCAATCGCAAGCGGCGGAAACTGGGTGTTGCGCAACGAACGCCACGCGGTGGAGCCGGCGTTCCGCGTCGGCAGGCGCTCTTCGTGGAACAACGGGTTCCAGTTCCGCGCAAACCACTCCATTAGGGGCAAGAGGTACCAATGGACGGAGTCGGTCCGCTCGGCCTCCTCCACATGGGCGCACAGGTTCCGGCCTTCCACCCACAACTGGAAACTGCCCCAAGAGAGGCTCAAGTCGCCATCGGCGCCGCGCCCCTCGTCCGGGTCAGGTCCGAACGCCAGCCGGACCGCGAAGCGGCGCGTGTCCCCCGCTAGCTTTTCCCAGAGAACGGCCATCCCTAATCCCAGTTACGCTTGATGTCGTGCCGGCGCACCATGTGAAGCGCCACCCATTTCCTGCGTATGCTCTGTGGCACCTGCACCCAACCCACAGGATAGCCATGCCAGACGCCACGACGGTGCTCTTGCGCACAGAACGCTTGGCCCTCAAACACCGCGTAACGTTTGCGCCCGACAAGTTCGCTCGTGTGCAACAACCGCTCCGCCTGCTCTTGGCCTAAGTCGGCTGGGCACTGCGCACCACGACGACCACGCTGCCACGGTTCGCTGTGCTTGGGATTGCTCTCATAGCGCATCGCCCCGGCTCCGTTCCGCTGAAACTCCGCCGGGCGGCAAGGATTCGCACTATAGCACGGCGGCATGATGCGGCAATTCATCAAATCGGGTAGGCAGCTTGGGGCCACCTAATGCGCTCCTACGCCTTCGCCGTGCTTCTCAGGCGACGTTCATGAGCTCGCCGGTGCCGCTCGTACATGCGTTCGCGGGTGTCGCCCGCCAATGGCCGGATGTCCAACCTGTGGGCGTTGTCCGGCCAATCGCACGGTGGGTCCTCGCATTTGACCCGCCCCAAGACCAAAGACCACAGCTCGTATGAGCCCTTCGAGAGCTGGCCGGGGCGGGCGTCGGCCAAAGCTGCGAGCCAGAGCCGCCGCGGCACGTCCTTGAGCGTGAAACGGATGTCGTCCGCCTCGCCGTAGTCCATGACGTGCCAAAGGTAGTACGATGCGTTGCGCAGGACGGTCCACGGTGGGCCGTTCCACCAGACGTAGCTGGCGATGCGGTGCCGCTCCGACGAATGCTTGAGCGGGCGCTTCAGGGGCGGTATCGGCGTACCGCGCCACTCCTGCAACTCCGGGCGTGGGTCATATCCAAGTCCGGCGGCCGGTGATGATTTGTTCATCTGCCAAGCTTACTTTCATCCGCGAGCGAGCGGGCGAACTCACGAAGCGCCCGCCAGTGCTCCCGAGGCAACGCGCTCGCGATGCTCTTTGGCGGCGTGGCGAGGATGCGCCCAATGGCTCGCGGCGACCGCGATTCCATCCCCAAGGCAGCCGCGGCACTCCATGCGGGCCAAGCCAAGGCCGCTTCCGCCACGTCCCGGTAGTCCTTGATGGAACCCCGGTTGAAGCAGGCTTCCACCTTCGATGCCACCAAATCGACCGGATGGGCCACCGCCACCCCGTTCGGTGCCTCGAGCGGCGCAAATCTGGGCATGGGAACCATCGTGCCACACTCCATGAACGTCACCGTGATCTTGCGGTTCTCCGCTTCGATTGTCGCATCCACCATTCCGGGCCCGCCGGCAATCGTCGCTTCAGCCATCCAAGGCAGCGCCGCGACGAATTGCGGGTCGATTTCCGCCTCGGGTGTCGCAAAATCGAAATCCGTTGATTCGCGATGGTTGCGGTACAGCGCCATGGCCGTTCCGCCGTAAAGCCGCAAGCTGCCCGGAAGTGGCCCCATCCGGCACCAGAGGCGGCGCATGTCTCCGTCCATGAAGTGGTCCCAATTGGGCCGCGCGTCCACTTCAACCACGACCATCCCCGTCCGTAGCGTCGGCGTCAAACGCGACAAGCGGCAACTGGGGGTGTTCCGCCGTCGCGATCATGCAGCTGTGCCGTTTCTGATCACGGTACGCGACCCGCATCGCTTGAAGCGCCACCTGAACCAACCCACAGGATAGCCGATGGGCACCCTGTCGGGCCCCGGGGGCCAAGCCAGTCATGCCAGCAACAGGCCGAGGCCGGCCACCACGAGGGCGGCGCCGGCGATTTCGCGGGGGCGTGTGCGCTCGCGCAGCACCAGTGCGCCGGCGACGAAGGCGAACAGCAGCTCGACCTGGCCCAAGGCGCGCACGTAGGCGGCGTTCTGCAGCGTCATGGCGGCAAACCATGCGGCCGAGGCAACGGCACCGGCAGCGCCCACCCAAAGGGCGACGCGCCAAGCTCTCGCCACATCGCGCAAGGCACCCGGCTGTCGCCATGCAAGCCAGATGCCCATGCCGATGGCTTGCAGCGTGAGGGCCGCCAAGAGCGTGACGGCGGCGCGGATGTGTACCTCGCCCATCGGCAAGGCCAGCGCGGCCTGTCGATAGCCCACCGCGGCCAAGCCGAAGGCGGCGCCGGCGCCGATGCCGAGCCATGCGCCGCGGCCGAGCGCGAACGCTTGGTTGAGACTCGCGCCAGCGGACAGAAGCAGCACACCCGCCAAGCTGACCAGGATGCCGGCGAGGGCGAACGGCGTGACGGTCTCGCCAACAATGACGAAGCCGAACAGCGCCGTCTGCACCGTCTCGGTTTTCGAGTAGGCGGTGCCGACCGCGAAGTGGCGATGGCTGAAGCTCTTCACCAAGGCCACGGTGCCCAACGCCTGCGCGAAACTGGCCACCGCCACGGCGGCGAGGAAGCGCCCATTCGGCGCCGGCAGCGCGGTGCTTCCCCCAGCCAACAGCGCGACCACGAAGCCGGCGGCGAACGGCAAGCCATAGCAGAAGCGAACGTAGCTCGCGGCTTCCGGCGTGAGGTGAGCCGTCAGCCGCCGCTGCAGGAGCGAGCGCAGGTTCTGGCAGAACGCGGCGAAGAGCGTGAGCGGAATCCAGGGTTCCATGGGCCGCGGCTAGCCCGCGGCGAAGCGCCCGTAGCCGCCGCGGAAGAACAGGAGCGGTGCCCGCTCGCCGTCCAGAATGTCGATGTCGAGCACACGGCCCACGACGATGGTGTGGTCGCCGGCGTCGTGCTCCGCGGCCAACGCGCAATCCACATACGCGAGCACACCATCCAAGATGGGGCTGCCGGACACCGCCGGGCGCCAGCCCATGTCCGCGACTTGGCCGCGCTGGGCGAATAGGTCCGACACTTGGCGCTGATCCTCGCCCAACACGTTGATGCAGAAATGGCCCGCCTCCTTGAGCTTCGGCCAACTGGTGCTCGCCTTGCCCGGACACACGGCGATGAGCGGCGGTTCCAGCGACAGCGACACGAAGGATTGCGCCGCGAACCCCGCCATGCTCCCGTCGTGGATGCCGGTGACGATCACCACGCCGGTGCAGAACTGGCTCATGGCGTCGCGGTACTCGCGACCGTGGAACTTCGTCATGCCCGGCTCCCCTCTTGCGATGGGGCAATGCTACCCGCCTCTCGCGGCGCCACCGTGTTTTCCCCTCCCAGGCCCGCGACGCGGCACGGCGCCAAACACGCCGGCGCAAACGCCCTACAATCCCCTTCCCAAGATGGCCGCACCCACCGCCCCCGCCACCGACGTCCCGCAGCAGACCCTTGCCGCGTTGGACTTGGGCTCGAACAGCTTCCACCTGATCGTCGCGCTGGACCAAGGCGAGCGCCTGCAAGTGGTCGATAAGCACCGCGAGATGGTGCGCTTGGCGGCGGGGCTCAACGCCGCCAACGAGTTGACCGAGCCGGCGCAGGCGCGGGCCGTGGCCTGCCTCACCCGGCTGGGCCAACGGCTGCGCGGGATTCCCGCCGCGAACGTGCGGGTGGTGGGCACCAACACGCTGCGCAAAGCCGCCAACGGCGAGACATTCATCGCCCGCGCCGAGGCCGCCTTGGGGCACCGCATCGACGTCATCGGCGGCCGTGAGGAAGCCCGCCTCATCTATCTCGGCGTGTCGCACTCGCTGGAAGACAACAGCGACTGGCGCCTAGTGGTGGACATCGGCGGCGGCAGCACCGAGCTCATCCTGGGGCGTCGCTTCCAGCCACGCCTGACGGAGAGCCTGCAAATGGGCTGCGCGGCGCTGTCGGCCGCGCACTTTGGCGATGGCCGCATCAACGCCAAGCGGCTGGCGGCCGCGCAACGCGCCGCCGGTCAAGAACTCGAAGTGATCGAACGCATCTACCGGGCGCGCGGCTGGCACCACGCCATCGGCGCTTCGGGCACGGCCCTCGCCATCCACGGCGTCATCGAGGCGGAGTTGGGGGGGCGCGAGATCACCCGCGCCGGCCTTGCCCATCTGGAACGGCGCTTGATCGAAGCCGGGCACTTGGAACGGTTGGATTTCGCCGCTGTCAGCCGCGAACGGGCACCGGTGTTCCCGGGCGGGGTCGCCATCCTCGCGGCCATCTTCGAATCCTTGGGGCTGGAGCGCATGAGCGTCTCCGACGGGGCCCTGCGCGAAGGGCTGTTGCATGACCTCTTGGGCCGCGTCCACGACGAGGACATCCGTGAGAAGACCGTGCGCGACGTGGCCCGGCGCTACCACGTGGACCGCGAGCACGCGGCCCGCGTGGCGCAGACGGCGCTGAACCTATTGGAGCAGCTACGCCATCCGTGGCGCATGGACGACCCGGAGTTGTCCGCGGCGCTCAAATGGGCGGCGGCGCTGCACGAAATCGGCCTCGACATCGCCCACAGCCAATACCACAAGCATGGCGGCTACCTGCTCGACAACATGGACTTGCCGGGCTTCTCGCGCTCCGAGCAGCATCGCGTCGCGCTCCTGGTGCGGGCGCACCGCCGCAAGTTTCCGGCGCCCGTGTTCGCCGGCGCCGAGCATCTGGCGCGGCTTTGTGCGTTGCTGCGCATCGCCGTGGTGCTCCACCGCAGCCGCGCGGACGGGCCGCTGCCGCCGTTCAGCGTGACGCCGGTGACGCAAGGCGTGCGGCTCTCGCTGCCGAAGAAATGGCTGCGGGCACACCCGTTGACGGAGCTGGACTTGGAGCAGGAGGCGGCATACCTCGCGCAAGCGCCGGTGCGTTTGGAGGTGTCGGCGCGTTAGCCCAAGTTCACGACAGTTCGGCAGCGCTGATCCGACCGTGGGATCACTCGTTGGCTCCGTGGCGCACATCAGACAACCGGGCCGTACACCTGAAGCACACGACTTGCCGCCGGAAAATCGATGGCCAAGTGTCGCCGGTGAGCGTGCCAATTCGGAACGCACTCCGAGTTAGTCAGACCAATTCGGAACAGCGCTCCAAAGTGGGCACTTAGAGCAAGGGCTGGATGTCTGGCGGCGACAAGACGCCGGGCCAACCGCCGCATCGGTCAGCGGCCGGGCCGGTTCCGCCCCGTGCTCAGCCGGGCGAGCCCTTCAGCAGCGCCTCTTGGGCCGCGAGACGCTTCTTGGGCGCCGCGCATTGCGCGTAGGTGCCATCCGGGCCCAAGTGCCACGCCGTGGAATCCGCCAAGTACAACTCCAAATCGCGCACCACGGCGGCCCTGAGCGCTTCGTCTGCCACCGGAAAGCAGGTTTCCACGCGGTCGAAGAAGTTGCGCCCCATCCAATCCGCGCTGGAGAGATACACGCGCGGTTCGCCGCCGCTCTCGAAGTAAAACACCCGCGTGTGCTCAAGGAACCGCCCGATCACGGAGGTGACGCGAATGTTGTCGGACACCCCCTCCACGCCGGGCCGCAATGCGCACATGCCGCGCACCACCAGATCAATGGAAACGCCGGCCTGCGAGGCGCGATACAACGCCTCGATCACCTTCGGCTCCACCAGCGAGTTCATCTTGGCGATCACCCGCGCCGGCCGCCCCGCCTTGGCTTGTTCCACTTCCGAGCGGATGTGTTCCAAGATGGTGCGGTGCAGGGTGAACGGCGATTGCAGCATCTTCTTCAAGCGCCGCGCACTGCCCATGGTGGTGAGCTGCTTGAAGACGCGCTGCACGTCCTCGCCGATGTCCGGATCGCAGGTGAACAGCCCGTAATCCGTGTATAGCCGCGCCGTGCGGGCGTGGTAGTTGCCGGTGCCGAGATGCACGTAGCGCACCAGTTTGCGGCGCTCGCGGCGGATCACCATGCTCATCTTGGCGTGCGTCTTGTAGCCCACGATGCCGTACACCACCTGCGCTCCCACTTCCTGCAGGTTCGTGGCCAGCTCGATGTTCGCCGCCTCGTCGAACCGCGCCCGCAGTTCGATGACCACCAGCACCTCCTTGCCGGCCGCGGCGGCGTCCACCAACGCCTTCACCACCGCGGAATCCGCGCCAGTGCGATACAGCGTCTGGCGGATGGCGAGCACGTCCGGGTCGCTGGCGGCTTGGCGCAGGAAGTCCACCACTGGGGCGAACGAATCGAATGGGTGATGCAGCAGCACATCGCCTTCGCGGATGGCGGTGAACATGTCCACGGCGCGTTGGATGCGGCGTGAGATGCGCGGCGTGAAGCCGGCGTATTTGAGGTCTGGCCGGTCCACCAGATCGGGAATCTCCATCAGCCGCATCACGTTCACCGGCCCGTCGCAGCGCACCACATCCGCATCCATCAAGTCGAACTGGCCTTGCAGGAAATGCGCCACCGGGTTTGGGCACTCGTCCGCCAGTTCCAAGCGCACGGCGTCGCCAAAGCGACGTGACGACAGTTCGCCCTCCATGGCGCGCAGGAGGTCGTCCACCTCTTCCTCGTCCACAAACAGGTCGCTGTTGCGGGTGACGCGGAACTGGTAGCAGCCGGACGCGCTCATGCCCGGAAACAGCTCATCGACGTGGGCGTGGATGATGGAAGACAAGAATACGAACTCGTAACGCGCCCCGTTGTTTCCCTCCGGCAGCCGCACGACGCGGGGCAAAGCGCGGGGCGCCTGCACGATGGCCATGCCGCTGCTGCGGCCAAAGGCGTCCTTGCCATCCAGCGTGACGATGAAACTCAGGCTCTTGTTCAACACGCGGGGGAATGGATGCGCCGGGTCCAGCCCGATGGGCGTCAAGATCGGCTCCAACTCGTGGTTGAAGAAGCGCTTCAGCCATTGGCGCTGGCCCTTGTCCCATTCGTCGCGGCGCAGAAACCGGATGCCTTCGGCGGCGAAGCGCGGCACCAAGACGTCGTTCAACACCCGGTATTGCTCGGCGACCAGCTCCCGGGTGCGCTCCGTGATGCGCCGCAACTGCTCCGCCGGCGTGAGGTTGTCTCGCCCGCGATGGGTGACGCCGAGCGCCTCCTGCTGTTTGAGGCCGGCGACGCGGATCTCGAAGAACTCGTCCAAGTTGGAACTGAAGATGCAGAGGAAACGCAGCCGCTCTAGAAGCGGCACCGTGTCCTTCTTCGCCTGTTCCAAGACGCGGCGGTTGAACTCGAGGAAGGCCAGCTCCCGGTTGATGTACAGGGATGGCGCCGAGAGGCTCGTGGTCATGGGCTGGAACCTCCGTTGCGAACGCTGGTCACGGTGTGGCCTCCACCATGAAGCGGCCCACCGCCTCCACTACCAACGCGCCGTCGGCATCCTTGAGCGCCTTGCCCTCCAGCACGGCCAAGCGGCCCCGCCGGCGCAGCAGACGCCCTTCCAACCGCAGCGGCGTGCCCACGGGCAGCGGCTGCCGATAGCGCACTTCCACCTTCGCGGTGAAGCATGGCTCGCCGCTCAAGTACAGCCAGTTGGCCATCACGTCGTCCAGCAGGCTGAAGAGAATGCCGCCGTGGGTGACGCCATCGTAG
Source organism: Candidatus Azotimanducaceae bacterium (assembly GCA_965200505.1). GTDB lineage: Bacteria > Pseudomonadota > Gammaproteobacteria > Pseudomonadales > Azotimanducaceae > VXNE01. Next base: position 459,665 of record OZ241343.1, read on the forward strand.
CCGGCATGGTGTTCACCGGGGGTGAACTCGGCGCGGCACACGTCCTCATCGAGGCGAAACGGCACCTTGAGGCCCCAAGCGTTGCCTGGCCCACACACGAAGCAGCGGTTGGCGGAGGATGAGAGTGACATGGCCGCGCTATGATACGGCCAGTGCTCCCCATCGCCGACATCGAGGCGCGGCTCGCCACAAGCAAGCCGCGGCGCCATCCCACAACCGCCGCCACCCGCGAGGCGGCCGTGGCCGTGGTGCTGCGCGAGTGGCGCCAGGAAACGGAAGTGCTGTTCATCAAGCGCGCCGAGAAGCAGGGCGATCCTTGGTCTGGGCACATGGCCTTCCCCGGTGGCCACCGCGAGCCGGATGATGCGGACCTGGCCGCCGCGGCGATGCGCGAGACCCACGAGGAAATCGGCCTGCCCATCGCCCGCTCGCAGCTCATCGGCGAGTTGCCCGAGCAACGCCCCGCCGCCTATGGCCGGCGCCCGGACATGCTGGTGGCGCCTTATGTGTTCGCCATCGGGGGAGATCCGGCCTTCGCGCTCAGCCACGAGGTGGACGCCGCGGTGTGGACGCGCCTGGCGCCGATGCGCGCCGGGGACAACCACACCCAAGAGGATCGCCTGATCAGCGGCACACCCACGCCGTTCAATGGCTATCGCGTAAACGGCGGCCACTTCGTGTGGGGGCTGACGTACCGCGTGGTGCAGACGTTCTTCGAGGTGCTGGACCCGGAATTCGTCCCGTCGGCGTGAGGGCGGCTTGGCTCCGGCGGGCGTGACCGCGAGCCGTCGAAACGGCCGCGGTGGGTGCCCGAGCTGGTTCAGGTGGCGAACGTCGCCAGTGGTTCGACGTCGCATGTGACGCCGGTGCCGCCCAAACCGCAGTAGCCGTTCGGCACCTTCGCCAAGTACTGCTGGTGGTAGTGCTCCGCGTAGTAGAAGGGCGGCGCCGCGCCGAGTTCCGTGGTGATTGGGCCTACGCCCGCCGCGGTGAGGGCCTCGCCAAACACTTCCTTGGAGCGCTCCGCCGTCTCGCGCTGGGCATCGTCGTGCCAATAGAGCGCAGACCGATACTGCGTGCCCAAGTCGTTCCCTTGGCGCATGCCTTGGGTGGGGTCGTGGCCTTCCCAGAACACTTTGAGCAGCGTGGCATAGCTCACCAGCGTCGGATCGAACACCACGAGGACAGCCTCGGTATGCCCGGTGAGGCCAGAGCACACCTCCTCGTAGGCCGGGTTCTCCGTGACGCCCCCGGCATAGCCCACCGCCGTGACGAAGACGCCGGGCGTCTCCCAGAACTTCCGCTCCGCCCCCCAGAAGCAACCCATGCCCACCAGCAGGCGTTCCAGCCCATCCGGAAACGGCGGCTGCATGGGATTGCCGTTGACGAAGTGCCGCGCCGGCACAGGCACCGGCCGGTCGCGCCCCGGCAACGCCTCCGCCGCCGTCGGCAAGCGCAGCTTGAAGTGCAGTGACATGGTGAACACCCTAAGTAGCTAAGCGGCCATGTTAACGGATGATCCTTCGGCGCACGACGAACGTTCCCACAGCGCCCCGAGTGTGCTTCCCCCTGCCGCAGTATCTTTCCGCACCTTCTCGCCGCGGGATTCCAAGAACACTTCCCCGGTGCAACGCGTATCTCCGGTAGGTCAGGTTGTGGCCCGCCCGTAGGCTTGCGAAAATTGCCGCGACCTGTGCAAGGAGGCGCGGCATGGAACCAAGGCGCTGGACCGGTGCCGCCATCGTCTTCGGTGCGGTACTCGCCGTGGCCAGTGCCGTGTTCTGGCTGTCACTCCCCGAGCCGTCGCCGGTGCCCGATGTCGCTTTGGATGTGGAGCGCCAAACGAAACTCGCGGCGATGGGCCGCATTGAGGCGCAGAGCCGAGGCGCACCCCCAATGCCTCACGTGGAGGCGGCGCCCGTGGAACGCCGGCCACCGGCGGCCGCGGCCGATTCGCAGACACCTCCGCCAGCGACGCCGCCCGGCTATGCGTTCGTCCCCGCGCCGGCGCAGATGACCAAGGCGCTTCTTCCCGGTGTCATCGGCGCGCAACCAGCCGCGACGCCGAACGGCGAGGTGGAGTGGCTGGGCGCGGCGGACGCCATCCCCACCTTGGCGCATCAAGCCGAAGTTGCGGGACGCGATTGGTCGTTCGGCTGGCTGCGGCTTGTCGAAGGCGCCACCGCGGGCGAGCTGGCCGGGCGTCTGGATGCCCTCGGCGGCGAGGTGTTGGGCACCTCCGGCAATCTAGTGCGCGTCAAGCTGCCGCGCAGTCTCGCCGACTTGCGCGCCATCGATGCCCTGCCCGCCGTGGATGGCGTGGGCACCCGGCCGAGCAAGCGCAAGTTCGCAACGTTGCGCGAGGCGCTGCGGCGCAGCCCCGACATTGCGCGGACACCGGTGCTCATCAGCCTGATGGTCGACGATCCAGACGGTCGTTGGCGGCGGGCGCTGGAGGCCGCCGGCGCCACCGTCGGCGCCTTCCACGCCGATGTCCGCGCCTATCCGGCCAATGTGCATCGGCAAGACTTGGCGGCGGTTGCCGCCTTGGACGTCGTCGTGGCCATCGATCCGGTGCGCATCGGCCGCGGCGCCTTGGATCGCGCCGCGATGGCGATGGGAGCAGACGCGCTGCGCACCTACGACGCCGGCACCGGATTGTTCTCCGGCATCGGCGGCGCCCCCATTCCCGTTGGCGTGATGGACAGCGGCCTCAACATCGAACACGACGACATCGGCACCAACCGAGAGAGCATCTGCGGCATCAACCTGCTGCCGACGTCTGAAAGCGACCCGCAGGAAGACGAAGCCGACCTATGGCGCGATGCCGGCGACCACGGCACGCACGTCACCGGCATCCTGCTTGGCAACGGGCGCACGGATCCCCGCTTTGCCGGGATGGCCCCGCTGGTGCGGCACATTCGCTTCGCCAAGGTGCTGCACCAATCGACGGGCGCCGGCACCACCGCCGGCTTCATGCGCGCCATGGATTGGCTCGCGCGCGCCACGAGCTGCCCGGAGGCGGATGATCCCGTCAAGCCGTTGATCGTCAACATGAGCCTGTCCGCGTCTGGTCGCCAATGGCGCGGCCGCGAAGTGGACCAGCGCAAACTGGACGCCGTGGTCTGGAACCATCGCCAGCTCTACGTGGTCGCGCAGGACAACGCCCGCGACGAGGCTTTCTCGAACTTCGCCGCGGCAAAGAACTCGCTGGCGGTCGGCGCCGTCGCCAACGACGGCGAACTGGCGTCGTTCAGCTCGTTCGGGCCCACCGCGGATGGTCGGCTCGCGCCGCAAGTAGTCGCCACCGGCGTGCGCATGTTCTCCGCCAAGGGCGACGGCAGTCGCGACGGACGCATCGTGTTCAGCGGCACGAGCATGGCTTCGCCAACAACCGCCGGCGTAGCCGCTTTGTTGATGGAGGCCGCCCCGGCGCACCGCGAACAACCGGCGCTCGCCCGGGCGCGGCTGATGGCGAGCGCCATCAAGCCGGACGCTTGGCTGGATTCACCGCAACGGTTTCCCGCGAGCAACACCGCTGGGCCAGGCGCCCTGCAGCATCAATTCGGTCTCGGCAAGGTCTCGGCGCGCACCAGCGTGTTGCAGCGCGATCAGGCGGACGGCTGGACTAGCGGCAGCGCGGTCGCCGAGCTCGAAGCCGGCGAATACGCCTACCACGACATCGTGGTGCCATCGGGCGCCAGTCGCCTCGACGTGGCAATGACATGGGACGAGCCCGCCGCCGATGCGATCGGCGCCGCGGTGTTGAACGACTTGGACCTCTACCTGGATGCTGGCGCGGACTGCGGTTCGGGCGCCTGCGGCGAACACTCCTCCACTTCCAGGAAGGACAACGTGGAATGGCTGGTGGTGCGCGATCCCGCCCCCGGCACCTACCGCGTGAAGGTGATCGGCGAGCGCATCTACACCGCCGCGCCCCGGGCCGCGGTGGCGTGGACGGTGATCCGCGGCGACTCGACGCCAACGCTGCAAGTGCGTTCGAGCAGCGGCGTGCTGACTGGCGAGGGCGGCCAGCCGCTGACCTTGACGGTCGCCAGCAACGGCTACGTGGCGGCCGGCGTGCGGCTGAGCATCGCCTGTCGGAACTCGGACGGCGCTGGCAGCTGCGAAACAGGAACGTTTTTCGAGGATCTGCAAGTCCAGCGTGAAGACGGCGTAAGCGTGGCGGACTTGGATGCCGGCCGCTATCAAGGGCTTACCAGCGTAGAGAGTGTGCCGGTGATCGGCGACAGCTACGTCGCTCTGCCCCTGCCGCTCGGCGAGATCGCCGCCGGCGAGGAGCGCGAAGTGCGGCTGTCGGTCAGCTATCCAGCCAACGAGCCCGCGCGTCTCTACGTCCAAGTGGACGCTTGGAACGCGATCGGCGCGTCCACGACCGTCGAGTTGCGTCGTTCAGGCAGCACGGCCGCAGACGCCGCGCCGGCGGCCAACCACACATTCGCCCGCGCCGAGACGCTGCGCGGTGAGTCGGGCCAGCGGACGACGGACCTCCTGCTGGCGCGGACCGAACCGGCGGAGCCGCTGTTTCGGGAGCCCGTCAACCGGCTGGACGACACCGTGGATCGACCGACCAAGTCGGCTTGGTTCGCTTGGACCCCGCCGAGCGACGGCTTCTACCGGTTCGGCGTTGCGCGGCGGGACGCGATTCGCGAACACGAAGTGCGCGTGGACATATTCCACGGCGAGCGCATCGCGGACAGCCGGCGCTTGGGCAGCGCGCGGTGGGGCGCGGATGCGCTGTTACAAGCGGGTCGACGCTATCGCATTCGCGTTAGCGCGGAACGTGGCGCCGTACCGATCACGCTGCGTTGGGAGGCCGCGACGCGCCCCGCCAACGACGACTTCGCCGCCGCCGAGGCGATCGCCGGCGCCTCCGGTTCGTTCGCCGGCACCACTTGGGGCGCCACCTTGGAGCGCGGCGAGTGGCTAGGGCCGCTGGTCGCTTCGGCGTGGCATCGCTGGACCGCGCCCAGCGACGGCGTGTGGCAGTTCTGGACCACAGACGGCGAGCTGGCGGTGCTCCGAGGCGGGACGGTCTCCAACTTGCGGCTGGTTTCCGGCATGCCCTCGTCCTTCCTGAGACTACCGGTGAGGGCTGGCTTGGAGTACCGCATCGCCGCGCTCGCCAGCGATGCCACGGTGGGTTCGGGCCCCTACGAGCTGATGTGGGCACCCTACCACGGGCGGTTCCCCGACAACCCCAACGACCTCTTCGCCAATGCTGAGGAGATGGGGGAATCCGCATCGGGCAGCTACGATGTTTACGCGGACGCCGATGGGACGGTGGAGCCCGGCGAGCCGGCCGAGACCGGCGCGCGCACACGGTGGTGGTCTTGGCGGGCACCGAACGACGGCCGTGTCACCTGGCGGTTGAATCCAATCGGCTTCGGCTTCGCTGCAGCCGCGTTCGCCGGTACCGAGCTCAACGACTTGGAGCTGCTGGCGGCCAGCGACGGCGACCGCATTGGCACACTGTCTGAGTTTGCGTTCAACGTCCGAGCCGGCGAGCGCTACTGGATCGGCACCGGGCTGCATCCCGACGACGCCTTCGGCGAGACCATCGCCAGCGCCACGCTGGAGTGGGCACCGACGCCGGCCAACGACGGCCTCGCCGTGGCGGCGGCCATCGCAGCCGCAAGCGGCTCGGCTTCCGGCGACAACCGTTACGCGACGGTCGAAGGGCACGAAACGAGCCGGCACGGTGGTTCGTCCGTATGGTGGAGTTTCGATGCCCCCAGCACCGGCGCCTACCGCTTCGCCGTGACGGGATCCAACCAAACGCTGACGGTCTATCGGCGCAACGGCGACGGCATGGCGGACTTGGAGCAGATTGACGCGGGCGGCAACGAAGTGATCTTCGATGCCATCGCCGGCACCCGCTACGCCGTGCGCGTGGGCGCCATCGGCCAAGGCGGGCCCTTCACGTTGCGCTGGTCGCAGGAGCGCCCGGCCGGACACACCGGAGGCCCAAGCCACTTCGTCGCGCTGCTGCCGGCCACCATGGCGGAGAGCGAGCGGGTGGGCGATCAAGAGCTCATTGAGGGTTTCGTGCGCGTGATCAATCGGTCATCGGAACCCGGCACCGTGCGCATCGCCGCCCACGACGACGCCGGCCACGCCGGCCGCGAGACCGTGACGCTCAGCATCGCCGCCAACCAGCGCCGCCACTTCAATGCCGGCGATTTGGAGAATGGCAACCTCGACAAAGGCTTGTCCGGCGCCATCGGCAACGGCCAGGGTGACTGGCGGCTCAGTCTGACGACCGACTTGGACGTTGACGTGTTCGTCTATGCCCGCACCAAACCCGGCGGGTTCCTCACGGCGCTGCACGACACCGCGCCCTGCACGTCGGGCCGCTGCCGCGTGGCCGTGTTCAATCCGGGCAGCAACGTCCGCCAGCGCAGCCTGCTGCGGCTGGTCAACCCCGGAGAAGAAGCCGCCGCGGTCACCATCACCGGCACCGACGACGCCGGCGAATCGCCCGGCACCGCGGTGCGGCTGCAGCTGGCGGCGCGGGTGGCGATCACGCTGACGGCGCAGGAACTTGAGGACGGCACCCGCGAAGGGCTAAGCGGATGGCTCGGCGACGGTGCCGGCAAATGGGAACTGGTCGTCGAGGCGGATCACCCGATTCATGTGATGAGCCTGCTGCAGAGCCCCACGGGGCATCTAACTAATCTGTCTTCGACGCATGGTCAGTAGCAAGCATCGACTCCACATCGCATTGCACGAAACAGAGCGAAGATCATGGCGAGAAGGCAGGCGAACCGCCGTGACGAAGACGCCGGGCGTCTCCCAGAACTTCCGCTCCGCGCCCCCAAAAACAGCCCATGCCCACCAGCAGGCGTTCCAGCCCGAAGCAGGAAGGGCACTCAACGTCGCACACCGCTGATGCCGGTCAAGCCGTAGGCGATCACCAATTGGGCGCTAGGGGTGTGAACACCTAGGCCAGTTCCCACCAACCCCACTGGGAGTCTCGCTTGAGAACGCCTTCCTCCTTCAGCTGTTGGCGCAACCAATGCGCGTTGTTACTCCAAACTGCTAGACCGTTACTGAGCTTCTTCAAGTCAGCCTGGCTTAGATTCATCTCCTTTTCTAAGCTGCTCAGGACATCCTTGGCGCGCGCCCGGCCACCGAGTCTCTTCAACACGTCTATGATGGGCTGACGGAAAGACGCTTTAGGAGTTACCCGTTGTGGCGGTTTCGTCCCCGTACCAAGCCTAACGCGGTTCTCTTCTTCATGCCCGCGACCAGCGGCGCGCATCTTATTCTTCTTCATGGCCGCCACAGCACTTCGAGTGACACCAAATTCCCGGGCCACGTCCGCTTGCGTTGCACCCTCGCAGAGCATCTTCCAACCCTTTTCGTGCCACCCACCTCGCCTTTTCGCCGGGTCGATCGGGTCGGGCAACGGTTGCTTGCTGCTGGCCACACAGTCCAACATTGGTTTCACATGTTCGACATCAACGGCGAACCACTCACCTTTCATCATTTCCTTGTGCAGAATCCGGTGAAATGCGCGTTCTACCGTGTCCATGTCGTCGACTTGTACATACTTGACGATCCTGATCGGCCTACTGGTAACGCTACCGTTGAGCTGTCGCTCCCTCTCCTTAGGGTTGGTCGTCTGTCCGACCTTGCAAAAGCCGTCCCCCAAAATGCTACTCGTCGCGACATAGATGTAGCCATGTTCGCCCATACCCTGCTCCTCCATCAACCAGCAAAGAGACTATGCCTGCCGAGCTCGGGGGTCAAACTTGCGGCCGCCGCCACAGCGTCAGCCGCAGCTCGTCCCCGAACAACCGATATTCCGGCTTCCGCCCGGAGTGCGCTTCCCCCTGCCGCAGGATCTTCCGCACGCCCTCGCCGCGGGATTCCAAGAACACCTCCCCGGTGCGCTTGCTGCGCTGGCGGGAGAGGAAACTCACCAAGAGCTGGTTGCGGGTGAAGGTGCGGTAGGGCATGTCAGTGAGCGTCAGCGTGTTGGGCAGCCCGCCCGGGCTGTAGAGCTCCAGCCTGTCCGTGAACAGGAACAGGCGTATCTTCGAGCCGCCGATGGCGTAGTCGCGGTGCGCGACAGCGTTGACGATGGCCTCGTCCACCACGTCGATGTCGTAGGCGGGCACAGCGCCATCGGCACGTCCTTCCTGCATGAACTGCGCGACGAAGGCGGTGGCGGCGTCGATCTGGTCTGAAGCGGGGCCGGCGAGGCGCTCAACGTGCGTCAGATGGTCGGACGAGAGTTCGCTGCCGGCGTAACAGGCGGCTTCTATGGAGCAGGAGGGCAGGAAATCCGCCGGCTCCGTGGCGAAGGCGAGCAGCCCTGCCACCGTCGGGCGATCCTCGCCCTGTTCGTCCGGCGTGGTGACGCGGGTGTTGCGCAGCAGATCCAGCCACGGGATGGTCGGCGAACGGCCAAAGAACGCTTCGAGGCGATGTTGGTTGAGGGCCGAGACGCTGGCCACGAGCACGGCTCGCTCGTCGAAGATGTACTCGCGGCCGCGTTGTTGGAACAAGCGCACGAGCTCCGGTGGCGTGAGATCGCGCTTCGTGCTGCCAACGCGCTGATAGTAGCGCCCTCCGGTGGTGCGATGCACATAGAGGCCACGCGGAATCTCAGCAAGAATCAAATGTTTGCACACGCCGTCGTTTCGCACCACATGCTTGCGGACGATGGGGCGGATGGGCGGGTCACAGTTCTGCGTGGCGATGTTGAAAAGCCACCGCTCCACCGCGTCAAGGCGCTCTTGGGGGATGCCCAGCGGTGCGCCAGCGTCGTTCACACCGAGGAAGAGCGTGCCACCGTCCGCGTTGGCGAACGCCACCAACTCGCCGGCCACGGATTCGGCGTTCGGTGCCCGCACGCCACGGCTCGTCAACCGCAACTCTTTGAACTCAGCGCGGCTGTCTTCGCCTGCGAGAAGCTGGCCTTGGATCTGTTCGGCGGCGTCGAACATGGGGATGTGGTGCGGTGCTCAGTCCGAGCAGTTCGGTGGTCGCCATCATACGCCGGCCTCGGCGCGGCCGGGCGTACCGGGACAGTCTCGCAAGCGGCAGATTCCGCCCAGAGCATCGCGCATGGTCATCGGCGCACCTTGGTGTTCGATGGTGTAGTCCGTCGGAGGAACCTCCGCCCCGCCGCGGTCAGGCGGTAACGCTGCAGCCGGCTGCGCGGCTTGTCTGGAATGGTCATTTCTATCAGACCCGCATCGAGCGAGGGGAGAAGATAAGCGCTGCGGAAATGGTCCTCATGCTTCAGGCCAAGAGCTTCTTGGATCTCTTGCCGGCTCATGTCCCCGAACATAGCCCGCAACAGTTTCACCCGCGGGGTGACTTCCCCGGCGACTTCCCCGGCGACTTCCCCGGCGACTTCCCCGGCGACTTCCCCGGCCACTTCCCCGGCCACTTCCCCGGCGACTTCCCCGGCCACTTCCCCGGCCACTTCCCCGGCGACTTCCCCGGCCACTTCCCCGGCCACTTCCCCGGCCACTTGGGGGGTAACTTGCGGGGTCGGGCCCAGTTCACCCCCGGCGGCCCGTCGTACTTCCGGGTTGGGCCGGAAGGTCACTGTGACGAAGTTGCCCGCCCCAAATGCGGGTTCCGGGCAGTCCACGGCCTTCGCGCCATCCCGGATGCGGCGGATGCCGGTGCCGGCCTTCTCGATGAAGTCGATGCGGTGCAGCAAATCGGCGATGAGCGTATTTCGTCGCACCGTCTTGTGGCCGAGATCGGCCACGGACATCCCCTTCGGCAAGGTGCCGGGGCTGATCACCTCGATTCGATCGGCGTACACCTCGACGAAGACATTGGCACCGTCAAAGAACCAATCGCGGTGCATCACCGCGTTGGTGATCGCCTCCCGCACGGCCTCCATCGGGTACTCCGGGATGTTCTGGCGCCTCAAGCTCTCGATGCGGTACGCCAAGCGGGTGTTGCGCTCGATGAAGCGCATGGCGTCCTCAATATCGGCCACGATGCCGCCGTCAAAGTCCTTGCGGTCTAGGATGTGAACCTTATCCGTGCCGCGCCCAAGCAGGCAGGTAATGTACGCGTTCGTGAAAAAGCGCCGCACGTTCTTGGCGAAGAACAGCACACCGGCGTTGCGGAACAGCAGCCGGTCACCGGTGCGCTCCGCCACTTCGATGTTCACCAGCACGTCTTCCACCGAACGGCCAGCCGTGATGCCTGACAGCCGCAGCCACGCATCGAACTTGTCGCCGTCGAAGTCCTCCGGGTAGTCAAAGCGCGGGCAAGGCGAGAGGTCAAACCGGATCACGCCCTCGGTGCGGAAGAAGTCCCGTATCTCCTCGCGGCTCATCTTCTGCGTGACCGCACCTTGCCGCCAGAAGAACCCCTCGCTGCACTGCACGGGCTTCGCGCTGCTCTCCCGCACCTCCACCGCGAGCACGTCGCCCACGGGCTTGACCAGCACCTTCACTGGCGGGTCGCAGTTGCGGGCGATGTCTTGGATTCGCGCCCGCAGCGCGTTGGTGTCCTTGACGCCCTTCACCACGCCATCGTCGCTCACGCCAAGCAGAATCCTGCCACCCGTCGTGTTGGCCAACGCCACCAATTCTCTTGCGAAGGACGCCGAGAGGCTCTCCTTGAACTCCAGCGTCGTGCCCTCGCCCTGCTGAACGAGGATGTCGATGTCCGATGCGGCAAGCGCCATCGTCAATCCACCTCCGTTACGTTTAGCCAGCCCTCGTCGAAGGTGAAGCGAGTGCTGTCGCCGCCTGAATGCGCCGCACCGCCGTGTCAAAGTGTTCGCCGGGCGAGGCCGCCCGCTGGGTCGATAGCGTAGCACCATCAAGGCGTCCTCCTTGCGTTACTCCGCTGTCTTGGTAGTTCAGTTTTGGAGCCGGCCATTCATGCGGCGTGGCACCAAGAAGAGGGAGTGGCCGCGTTCGCCCCCGCCCACGGCCTATTCCCCCGAATGCGCTACACTGCGCCGATGCGTCTGATGCCTCTCGCCATCGCAGCGCTTGCTTGTGCGGGCTGCGTCAGCCAGCCCCCTCCCTCCTACGAAGCGCTCGTGGCGGCCGTGGAGGCCGGCGAAACGGTGGACGTGGCCGCGTTGCGCGAGGCGTTTCTCGCCACGCCAGCGTTCCCCGAACGTGCCGAGAGCCTGGCGCCGTTGGAGCGTCAGGCGATGCGCTTCATCGACGAGGAGCCGCTGCGCGCCGGCCCGGTGGGGTCGGCGATACTCGACCAGCATCGCGCCAGCATCGTGGGCCACTACGCCTTGGCCAAGTTCTACGAATATGTGGAGCGCGAGGACGCGGCGCAAGCGCATCACGCTTGGGTCAGGCGGCTCACGCAAGCCCTTGAGGACGGCCATGACGGAAGCGCGGAGGCGCCGTTCCCGGTGTTCTCGGCCGCAGAGGCGCTGGCCTACCTGCGGGCATCGGGGCGCCAACCCGTGGGGTCGATCTACCGCACCGCGGAAGAGCGGCGGTTCACGCTGGTGGTCGCGGCGACGCCCCCGAACGCCGCCATGCAGACCATCCACTTCGACATGCGGCCGGCCTATCGCGCGGCGGCGCGGCAGGCGCCGGACCAAGAACTGCTTCCCGGCGCTCTGATCGGCCATTTGGCGCGCCAAGACGATCCGGCGGCGCAAGCGGCGGTGGGGGTGTACCTCGCGTCTCAAGATCGCTTTGAGGAAGCCATCGACTGGCTCACGGCCGCCACGCGCACCGGCAACATCTTGGCGAACCTGATGCTCGCGGACGTCTATCTGGTGAGCGCCCGCCGCTTGGAGAAGGGCCCGGCCCAGAAAGACTACTTGGCGCTTGTGACACAGAACTACCTGCAGGCCATTGACGCGGGTTCGGACGAAGCCATGCTGCGCTTGGCGGACATGCACCTCAGGGATGATGAGGATGGCGCGGAGTTGGCGGACGAAGGCGTCGCCTTGCTGCATCAGGCTGCAGCGCTCGGCAACGCGCGCGCCCACCTCTATCTGGCGCAGCTGCATTTGGCCGGCGAACATGTGGCGGAGGATGCGGCGGTCAGCGAGACGCACTTCCTACGCGCCGCGGAGTTGGACTATGACCGCGCCAAGGTGCTCTACGCCCGCTTTCTCCTGAGCGCGGATGCGAACCGGGAGTTCACGGCACGTGCCTACGATTGGATCGCCGAGTTGGCCGAAGGCGACGCGGCTGGGTGCGGCGGCCAGGCGGAACAGCGCCCCACGGCGCAGCCCTGCGCCGAGGCGCGGCTCATCCTCGGCGAACTTCACGCCCGCGGCCGTCACGTTCGGCAGAGCCACAGAAAGGCCCGCTCCTGGTTCAAGTCCGCCGTGAAGGCGGCGCCGGAGACGGCGAGCATCGTCAACGAGGTGGCTTGGTGGCTCACCGTCACCCAAATCGAACGGCTCAAGGACGAACGCTACGCGCTCAGCATCATGGACCATGTGATGCAGCGCGATGCCGCGGCGCGTAAGCAGCCGGCGTACCTCGACACGTGGGCCGCGGCGCACGCCGCCAACGGCGACTTCGCACGGGCGGTCGCACTGCAGCAGGAAGCGCTGCGCGAGGCGAACGCCCAAGGGCTCACTCATGTAATCGAGGAGCTGCGCCAGCATCTGGCGGCCTTCGAGGCCGGCGAGACGATCACAGACCCGTTGGTTCCCTAGCACCTTGGGCGGGCTCACCGCGGATTACGCCGCGCTCCTCTTGAACGGAACGCCGCTCATTGACGTGAGGGCACCGGCCGAATTCGCGCGTGGCGCACTGCCCGGCGCCGTGAACCTGCCGCTGTTGACCGACGCCGAGCGCCGCCAAGTGGGCATTCGCCACAAGCAAGGCGGGCCGCAAGCCGCCTTTGCGCTGGGCGAGCGGCTGGTGGGCGGCGCCGTGCGGGCGGAACGAATGCGTGGTTGGCTGACCCATCTCGATGAGCATCCCAACGCCATCCTCTATTGCTGGCGTGGCGGCACCCGTTCCGAAGTCGTGCAAACGTGGCTGGCCGAACAGGGCCGGGCGGTGCCACGGGTGGCCGGCGGCTACAAGGCGTTGCGGCAATTCTGCCTGCAGGCGCTGGAAGCGCCGCGACAGTGGCTCGTGCTGGCCGGCCGCGCCGGCAGCGGCAAGACGGACCTCCTGCGCCACATCCCCGGCCACATCGATCTGGAAGGTCTCGCCAATCACCGCGGCTCCGCGTTCGGCGCCCGCGCCACGCCGCAGCCCACGCCCATCAACTTCGAGAACGCGCTGGCGGTGGCGTTGACCAAACAGTGCGAAACCGCCGTGCTCGCCGTGGAGGACGAGAGCCGCACCATCGGCCGCTTGGCCATTCCTCAAGCCGTGTTTGCGGGGATGCAGACGGCGCCCTTGGTGGTGGTGGAAGTGGAGCGCGAAACCCGCATCAAGCAGATCGTTCGAGACTATGTGCTGGCACCAGACGCTTCCGCGGCCCGCCTCGCCACAGCCCTGGACAAGATCGAGCGGCGCCTAGGCGGCGAACGCCACCGACAGGTGCGCACGCAAATGGCCGCGGCTTTCGCCGACTCAAACCCCGCCGCCCATCGGCGCTGGGTCGCCATGCTGCTGGACTGGTACTACGACCCGATGTACGACCATCAACTGGCCGGCAAGCGCGGCCGAATCGTCTGCCGCGGCGACGCGGCGACGGTGACGGCCTACCTGCGGGAGGCCACGGCCAAGGCGCGTTAGCCGCCAGTGCGGACTATTGCAGCTTCGAGTACGGCAGCGGATTGAGGTAGAAGAGGGATTCCTCCGGCGCGTGGTCGCGTAGCGGCCCCAAGATGTCGTGCAGGGGATCGCCGGCGTGATAGTCGAAGCCGCCCAAGCCGCGTGGCATGATCCAAAGGTCTGTCACTTCGCCGCTGCGCCCGACGGTGGAGGCGTAGGCCGTGACGAGCTGCAACGCGCCGGCATCCTCCGCCACGTCCGCCAACTTGGTGATCTGCTCCATCGCCGCCGGGGCGCCACCGCCCGTCGTCTGCAGCACGGCGAGCATGTATTGGCGCGGCTTGTCCGGTTTGGCGTTGAGGGCCGCATCCAGGCGGGCGTCCGTGCCGTAGGGCGCTTGCTGGGCGAACTTCGTCACTTCCTCCACCTGCACCTCACTCGTGAGCCGCTCGGCCGCGCTCCAAAGCGCCTTGTCTTGCCCCAGGGAGGCCAGCGCCCGCTGGGCATGCGCCATGTCTTCGTAGCGATGCAGGCTCAAGTCCCACCCCATCTCGCCGCCATTCACCTTCCAGCCGCCGATGAGATCGATGCCGTGGCGCTCCATGCGCGGTGCCACGGTTTCGGCGTAGAAATCCACGAACACGTCGAAGGCGGTGTTGGTGAGGGGTTTGATGCGATGACGCACTTCAAGGAATAGGCTCATGCGGGCTCCTTTTGGCCGACTCGGCGCTGCTTCGGCGTTAAGCCTAGCAGTGTTCTGACCGCATCCGCCAACCGTGGGCGGCCGTTTCGTCAGCGCTTGCGGCGGCGCAGCTCGAAGTGCTCGAGCGCCCGTTCGACCATTGGACGCCGCCGGCCCTTCGGCACGGAGAGGGCGTAGTCTGGGTCCCGCTCCCCTTCCGAGGACATCATGTGCATCAGGTGGGCGCTGGTGATGTGGGCTTGGAAGCCTTGGCCATCCTGTAGCTGGTTCACGGCCAGCTTGGCCATGCGCAGCTGGAAAGGATCGTTCTTGGCGATGCGCTCGGCGTATTCCAACACCGTCGCCTCGAGGCGCTCCGGCGGCACGACGCGGTTGACGAGGCCCAATGCCTTGGCTTCCTCGGCATCCACGAAGCGGGACTCGAACATGAGCTCCTTGGCTTGGCGCGGGTGGATGTCCCACGGTACGGTGAGGAATTGGAAGTTGCCGGCCAGGAACATCGCGGATTCGGCCGCGTAGATGATGTCCATTGCCGAAGCGAGCATCCAGCCGCCGTAGATGCAGTAGCCCTGCACACCCGCGATGGTGGGTTTCGGCACGTCGCGCCAGCGCAGGCACTTGTCCACGAACTGCTCGCGGGAGTGGTCGAAGCGGCCGCGCAGGCCATCTTGCAACGGGCGGCGCTCGCGGTCTTCGAGTTCCTCCGGCGTACCGAGGTCGTGGCCGCCGGAGAAGTGCTCGCCGGCGCCGAAGAGGGCGATCACATGAACATCGCGGTCGGCCGTCGCGGCGGCGAAAGCCACATCCAAGGCTTCGAGCAATGCACGGCTCTGGGCGTTCCGGTAGCGTGGCCGGTTGGTCGTGATGCGGGCGACGTGGTTGACCACTTCGTAGGTGACGGGGGTGGCGCCATCGCCGCCTGTCGCGGCCGGGTTCGCTCGTCCTGCCGCGGGTGCTGCCTCGTGTGGTGTGCTTGTCGTGCGCTCGTTCATGGCGGGTAGTCGCCCCCGCCGGTGACGCCACGCGCTTCCAGCGCCTCGTATTCGGCCCGCGTCATGCCGAGAAACTCCTCAAAGACCTCGAACGAGTGTTCGCCGTGCAAGGGCGCCGGGCGGATGTCGCCCCTTGGCGCGCGGCTGAAATCCACCGGGGCACCCGCTTGCCACATGAGCCCGGTTTCGGCGTGGTCAACCTGCGCCAAGCTGCCGCGCTGGCGCAAGCCTTCGTCACGCACCACCTCAGCGGCATCCAGCACCGCCGCGGCCGGCACACCGGCGCGGCACAGCGCCTCCTCCAACTCGTGTTTGTCGCGACCGCGAACACTGGCGCCGATGGCCGCGTCCACCGCTGTCTCGTGCGCCTTGCGCGTGGCGTTGTCTGGCCATTGGGCGGCGTCCAAACCCAACACCCCGCAGCATGCCTGCCATTGCGCCTCGGTTTCGGCGGCGAGGGCGATCCACTGGTCTTCCCCGCGGGTCTTGTAGATGCCATGCGGCGTGTGCAGCGGATGACCGTTGCCGAGCGGCCCGCGCACCCGGCCGGTGGCCTCGAACTCCAGCCACGCATCGCCGATGAAGGTGAAGTTCGCCTCCTGCATGGAGAGGTCGATGAACTGCCCGGCACCGGTGCGGTCCCGATGCAGAAGCGCCGTGGCAATGGCTGCGAAACCACAGAACCCGGCCACCGGGTCCGGATACATCTGCCCGGAGTTCAGCGGGGCGCCGCCTTCGTAACCCAGCAGCGAGGACATCCCGCAGGATGGCTCGATGGTGCCGCCGATGCCCGGCACGTTCGCCCACGGCCCGCTGGCGCCGTAAGCGGACAGGCTCGCCATCACCAAATCTGGCTTGATGGCCTTGAGCGCGTCGTGGCCGAGGCCCAAGTTGCCCATCACGCGGGGCGAGAAGTTGTCCGCCACGAAGTCCATATGCGGCACCAGCGCCTTGAAGGTCTCGACGCCGGCGGGGTCCGCCAAATCCAACGTGACGCACCGTTTGTGGAGATTGACGGAGTTGTACATCGGGTTGCAATTCCAAGCGTGGCGCGCGGTCGGCACGTCCCGCAAGCGCTTCGGTATCGGGTTCTGATAGGTGCCGCGCCAACTGTCGAGCCGTTTGCGGGCCTCCACTTGGATGACCTCCGCGCCATGCAGCGCGAGCAGCATCGTCGCGTAGGTGCCGGCCCATGCTTGGGTGAGGACGAGGCCGCGAAAGCCGCGCAGCGGGCCGCGCTCGGCCGATGGCCGGCGCTTCGCATGGATCGCGGTGAGGCGTGTCCTCGGAGACTTGAAGGCCGCCACGTCCGCGCCCTGCTGGCCCAGTTCCCGATGCAAGCGCCACTCGCTCGCACCCAACCGCGCGGCAGGGCCGGGAAAACGCGCGCCCTCGGGCGAACGGACGAAGAAGCCACGCGCCTTGAACTGCGGATTCTCGGCCATCTCGTCCAAGCGAAACACGGGGCCGGCCACCACGCGCTCCCGCGCCAAGGCGTCGAACAAGTCGCGCCGATTCCACTGAGCCATGCGTTCCCGCACGGGCGTCGCGTAGCGATCCCGGAACTTGCGGCGCAACCCCGGCTGCTGCAGTTGCGGATCGTCCGCGAGCTTGGCCAAACCGAGCAAGTCCATGGCCTTCTTCCAGAACACCGGCCGCGACAGGGGCAGCGCGAAGTGGCCGTCTTTGACCGGCACCGGGCCTGCGTCCATGTCGATGTCCGGATCGTGCCGTTGCCACACGAAGCCGGAGTACTGCCCCCGCAACAAGGGTGGCCCGAAGCTCGACACCAACGTTTCCCACTCCGAGATGTCGATGAGTTGGCCTTCATCGCCGGTCGCGCATTGCTCCGCCAAGGCGCAAACCACCGCCCCGAACGCCAAAGTGCCGGTTTGGTACGCCGCTTGGTAACCGCTGCCCTTGAGCGGCGGCTGGCCGAGGATGCCGTTGACGGAAGCCCAGCCGGAGCGCGCCGCGGCGGTGAGTTCGTTGCCCCGCAGTTCGCGCTTGGGGCCAGTGAGGCCGTGGGCGGTGATGGCGCAGACGATGGCGTGGGGGTGGACACCGGCGAGATCTGCCGCGTCCAAGCCGCTGGTGACGATGACATGGGCCGCTTCCAAACGCCCGGCTGCCTTCGCCACAGACGCCTTGTTGGCCAAGAAATACCGCGCCGCGATGCTGCGCCCCGCCCCGTCGAACGGCGGGTGACGACGGAGCGGATGCCCTTCGGCCGGTTCCACCGCCTGCACCTCGGCACCGTAGTCCGCCAGCAGCCGCGAACACCATGCCGTGGCCGCACGGTCGCCCAAATCCACGACGTTGATGCCATCCAGCGTGAACATGGCGCGATGATAAGGCGTCGCCGGCACCCAAGGAAGAAACCGCGGCCCCACACGGCGTTTGGGTTCAAGCAGCGCATCGGCAAGCGGCGGAACGCAACCATCTTGGCGAGGAGCCAAGCAAGGGCGGGGAGCCTACGCCAGCCTACGCCAGTCTGCCCCTGCCAAGGGTTACACTGCCCTTCTTCGTCGGGGAACCTTCATGGGCGCTACGCAAGTCACCGTGACCATCCGCAACCCAGCGCAACCGTCAAGAAGCTGGGAGAGCCTGTTTCTGGTCGATGCCGGCGCCATGGATTCGGTGGTGCCGCGTTCCTGCATCGAGGCAATCGGGTTAAAGCCCGAAGGCCAGCGCATCTACGAGCTGGCGGACGGGCGGGAGGTGAAGCTCGACTTCGCACGGGCCTTCATCGAGTTCATGGGCGACCTCACGGCCGGTCGCGTGGTCATCGCGGACGGGGATGTCGAGCCGTCGCTCGGCGTCACCGCGTTGGAGTCTGCCGGCATCGAAGTGGACCCCGTGAACCAACGCCTGAAGCGCCTGCCTGCATTGCGTCTGAAAAGTCAGACCGTCCAGCGGTGACCTGCGGGCTGCGCCGGAGGTTGTCCGCTCGAGACGTTCTGCCGGCGACAACACCGCAAACCCAAAACGCGGACAACCTTGACGGCCAAGACACACTTGGCCATTCTCCTGGCTAAAGACTTGGAGCCCTGCCATGCTCACAGTCAACGTCCATCAAGCCAAGACCCAGCTCTCACGGCTCTTGGTCCAAGCCGAGGCCGGTGAGGAGGTGGTCATCGCCCGACGCGGTGAACCCGTGGCCCGGCTGGTGCCATGCCGCCCGGCAGGCAAGAGGCAACCCGATGCACTCAAAGGGAAAATCGCCATCCCGGAATCGTTTTGGGACCCGCTTCCAGACGACGAGTTGCGGCTGTGGGAAGGGCGCTGACCCGTACCCATTGCTCTTGGACACGGCTCACGGAGCGCCACCAACGTAAGAATCGACGCCCACTTGCCGAGTGCGGCGGGTTGGCGGAAACTTCGCGTAAGTTCCTCGCCAACGCGGCCGGCGATGATCCATCAAGACCTGCTCGGTGCCATCGGCGACACGCCCATAGTGCGCCTCAACAAAGTCGTGGGGGTTTCGCCGCACGAGTTCTATGTGAAGCTGGAGAGCTTCAACCCCGGCCACAGCGTGAAGGATCGCGCGGCCTTGCGCATCGTCGAGGGGGCCGAGGCGCGAGGCGAGCTGCGGCCGGGCACCACGATCATCGAGGCCACCTCCGGCAACACCGGCCTCGGCCTCGCCATGATCGGCGCCATCCGCGGCTATCCGGTGATGCTGGTGATGCCAGACAAGGTGAGCGAAGAGAAACGCGCCATCCTGCGCGCGTTCGGCGCCAAGGTCGTGGTGTGTCCCACCTCGGTGGCGCCGGAGGATCCGCGCAGCTACTACTCGGTGGCGAAGAAGCTGGTCGAGATCACGCCGAACGCCTTCTACGCCAACCAATACTTCAACGCGGACAACCTGCTCGCGCACTATGAGCAGACCGCGCCGGAAATCTGGCGGCAGATGGCCGGCCAACTCGATTGCGTGGTGGCCGGCGTCGGCACCGGCGGCACGTTGTCCGGCATCGGCAGGTGGTTCCGGGAACACCACCCCGAGGTGCGGATGGTGGGTGTGGACCCGGTGGGCAGCATCTTGGCGGATCTCTTTCACCACGGCGAAGTGCGCGACCCGCCGCACACCTACAAGATCGAGGGGGTGGGGGAGGACATGCTGCCCGGCAACGTTCACTTCGATGTGATGGATGCCTTCGAGCGCGTCTCGGATGCGGAGGCGTTCGAGATGTGCCGCAGCCTCATCAAGGAGGAAGGCATTTGCGTGGGGCCATCGGCGGCGATGGCGGTGGTGGGCGCCGTGAAGCACGCGGCTTCCCTGAAGCAGGCCAGCCGTCTCCTAATCATCCTGCCAGACCACGGCCGCGCCTACCTGAGCAAGGCGTTCGACGAGCATTGGCTGAAGGAAAACGGCTTCTTGAACGACCCACTGGCCGGCCACACCATCGGCGACGTCATCCGCTCTCGGCCCCGCCCACCCGTGGTGACGGCGCATGTGGAGGACAGCGTCCACGAAGTGGTGCAGTTGATGAAGCGCCACGGCATCTCGCAAGCTCCGGTGTCCTCCGATGGCGAGATCGTGGGCGTCTTGGACGAATCGGACTTGTTGTGGCCGTTGGTGGACGGGCGGCTTGAGCCGGGCGAGCCGGTGATCCACTTGATTAAGGGCAGCGTGATTTGGGCAACGCCCGGCGATTCCATCGCCGCCCTGTTGTCGCAACTCGAGGAAGGCTTCTTCGCGCTGGTGCGGGAGGCCGACGAGACGTTGCACATCCTCACCAAGATCGACGTGCTCGACTATGTGGGCACGACGCTTGGGGCACTTGGCAAGGCCTCCCACCCTCCGGACACCGCCTAGCCAAAGCCCCGTTGGCAGAGGCGCGGCACTTAAGCGGCGCCGCGGTCAGAGCAATTGCGAGAGCAACGTGCGGGCGGGAACCACCAGCGGGCGCCCCGGTGATGCGAAGCAGTCCGCGTCCACAGGCTTCGCCGCGAGCGTCGCTTGGAACGCGAAAGGCGCCCCGAGTTGCCGTTGGAAGTGGCTCAGCGCCGAGCTCGCGGCAGCATCTTCGTGCTTCGCTTCCACCAAGAACCACGGCTCGCCGTCCCGAACCACCACGAAGTCCACCTCGCGTTTCTCCTTGTCGCGCAGATAGCCCAGCTCGAACGTGCCAAGGCCAAGGTCGTTCCAACCCTCCACCGCCTTCAAGAGGTGGCAGGCAACGAGCGTTTCGGTGCGTTGGCCCACATCGGCCACCATCGCCCAGTCGCGCAGATACCACTTCGGCTCCTTGCGCAGCGAGCGCGACACATTCTTGAACCACGGGCGCACCAGGAAACCCAGGTGGAGGTCGCTCAAGGTGGTGATCCAACGACGGACGGTGTCCGCGGACACGCGCAGCTGCCGCGCCAGATTCCCGAACACCAGTTGTTCGCCCGAGCGCTCGGTGAGGATGCGCACCAAAACTTCCAAGAGACCCAGCTGCTGAACGCCCGTGATTTCGCGGACGTCCTCACGCACCAGCTGCGCCGTTCGGGTGGACCGCCAACGGCGTGTGAACGGCAAGTTCCGGCGGAGGTAGGGCTCCGGGAAGCCACCGTGCCGCCAGAGGGCCTCGAAGTCCTCCTCCGCGATGGGCCGCGGCGCCCGGACGATCGTTTGCGGGGGCAGATTCGGTGCGACGATCTCCGCCACGGAGAAGGGGTGCATGCGGAAGGGGAAGTAGCGACCCATGAGGCTGTCGCCACCCCGCCGGTACACGTCCAAGCGGCTGCTGCCCGTGACCACGACCCGCACCCGCTCGCCGTAGGTGTCGAAGAAGCCCTTCAGGAACTGCTTCCAATGCGCGAACTTGTGCAGCTCGTCGAACAGCACCAGCGGCGGCTCGGCGCGGAGCCGGTCCAGTTCCGCTTCATCGGCCACGGCCCGCGGCCCGGCCAGCACCCGCTCGCGGTGGTCCAGGTCGTCCCAGTTCACATAGGCATCGGCGACGCGGCGGCCGGTGGTGGTCTTGCCAACCTGCCGCGGCCCACTCAGGAAGGCCATCTGGCGGTTGCGGGCGAAGTGTTCCCGGAGCAGGTGGTCGTAGAGCCTCGGCACCGACATAACGGCGACCATTATCGTATCTATCGTGGAATGGTCAAGACTATTCTACGATAGATGCGATTTTGGTCGGCACCACCCCCAGCGCCACGGCGAGGCTGCGTCAGTCTGATCGCGTGGCGTCCCGCAGCGCCGCGATTTCTTGCGCGGCGGCGCCTGTGCCCGGCCGTTCCCGGCCGGCACGGCGATACCAGTAAGCGGCGTTGTCCAAGTCTCCCTCCATGAGGTGGACGATGCCGTGCGCCCAACTTCCGTGCGCCGAGGCGTCCTGTTGCACGATTTTGTGCGCCGCCTCCCAATCCCCGCCCTCCAGCAGGGCAATCACTTGGTCGCGTTCCTTCATCCTAAGCCTCCGAGCCACACGTCAAGCGTGGCGCATGGCCATGTTGCGGCTGCCGTGTGCGCCGGTCAACAGGCCGAACGCCTAGGCGGCCGGCCGCGGTTGCTGGCCGAGCAGCAACGCCTGCGCACCCTGCAACGCTTGTGTGAGCACCTTCATGCACTCGCGCACCCGGGTCGTCGAGCGCAAGTCCGGATGCGTCAGCAGCCAAAGCTCACCGACGAAGAGCGGGGTGGTCCCGGCCGCCCGGACGAGACCCGGCTCCACATCCCCGATGGCGCATGGCAGTGGACCCACGCCCAAGCCGGCGCACAAGGCCGCAAGCTGCGTGGCGAGGTCCTGCGAGCGGGCGATCACGGGCACCTTCAGGAAGTCGCGCTGGCGCAACTCCGAGCGCAGTTCGGCCGGCGCTTCGAGCTCGACCCAGCCGGCCGGGCCGGCATCACGGCTGGCGGCGCTCTCGTATGCGGCCATGGCGAGGCGGCCCACCCGCCGGCCGATCAAGTGCTGTGGCGGGGTATTCGTGATGGAAAGGGCGCAATCCGCTTCGCGTTGCCCCACATCGGGGCGCATGGCGGCGGCCACGAACTCGATGTGAATGTCTGGCCAAGCGCGGGCAAAGCTGGCCATCGCCGGCATCACGACGTGGGCCACGGCGTCCGGCAAGGAAACGCGCAATGGCCCCGCCAAGCGTCTATCCGCCCCGGCCACGGTGCGCTCGATGTCCGCAATGCCGGCGGCGATCTGCTCCACCCGAGCCAGCACTTCCTCGCCGGTGGGGCTGATGCGCAGGCCGCCCGGGTTGCGATTGAAGAGCTTCACGTCCAACTGACGCTCGAAGTGTTCCAAGCGCCGCGTCACCGTGGAGGCGTGAACGTCGAGCGCCTGCGCCGCCCGCCGGACGGAGCCGGCGCGGGCCAGCACCGCGAAGAGCCGGAGATCATCCCAGTCGAGGTCGTTGGCGGCCATTACCCTGCCTGTGCTGCTCATCGATGCGGCGTCATGGTACATCGCATAGACGCAACATCGTGTTGCTTTGTTACCATATTGCACGTTTCGGTACTGGCCGTAACATAGGCAGCGAATCCCCTCCCCTCGTAGGCTGCGTAGAGCCCGACCCTCGGGCTCTCCAGCCTACTTTTTTCCGCTGCCGCCTCTCGCGCCGCCGGCTGCGCCGCCTGCCTTCCCCCGCACCGCTTGCCCATGCCGCCTTGCCTTGCGGAGCCTCGCCCTTCGCCCCATCATGGCCGAGTCTCCGCGACGAGGAAGGCCATGTCCGGCCGGTACGAGAATCTCTCGGTCGAGCGCGACGGCCATGTCGCGCTGGTCACACTGAACCGCCCCGCCAAGGCGAATGCGCTCAACGGCACCCATCTGGCGGAAATTGAGGCGGTGGCCCTTGAGTTCCGCGACGATGCCGAGACCCGAGTGGTCGTGTTCACCGGCACCGGCAAGCACTTCTCGTCCGGGGCCGATCTCACGGAGCGCCCAGCGCCATCGCCGGGCGGCCTGCTGCAGCGGCGGCGCGACCTGCGCATCGGCGAACGCGCCGTGCAAGCGATTTACGACATGGACCAAATCACCATCGCGGCGTGGAACGGCGGCGCCCTAGGCGGCGGCGCCTGCCTCGTCACGGCGATGGACTTCCGCATCGGCGCCGACGATTGCTTCATGCAGTATCCGGAAATCGACATCGGCGTGAACCTGATGTGGAAGAGCCTGCCGCTCGTCACGCGGCTCGCCGGCCCGGCCCGCGCCAAGCGGCTCGTGGCCGGCGGCGTGCGTGTGGCGGCTGAGACACTGCTTGAGTGGGGGCTGATCGACGAGCTGACGTCACGCCCCGGATTGCTCGACAAGGCCCGCGAGTGGGCAGACTTCTACGCCGCCAAGCCGCCCATCGCCGCACAGATGATTAAGCGCAGCGTGAATGTCATCGCATCCGCCATCGACACCGCTGTGATGCACATGGACGTGGACCAAAACCTGCTCACCGCCATGACGGAAGACCGCAAAGCCGCGCTCGAGGCGTACATGGCGAAGACGGCACCGACCTTCAGGGGGAACTAACCGGCCGACGAACGCGCTGGGTTGCCCGCCGCCCCACCAAGGTTTGACGGCTGCGCGGCACCACGGGGATACTGCGCCGCATCCCCCCACCACCTTGAGAGGGCACACCCGCATGGCTACGCTCGACACTGGCACCAACGAACTCCTTTGCGACCTGACGGACGGGGTCGCCACCGTCACGTTGAACAAGCCAGACAAGCGCAACGCCCTAGGCGATGTGCTCACGCCGGCGCTGCGGGCGATATTGCTCACGCTGGAAGCCGACCCGCGTTGTGACGCGGTGCTCATCACCGGTGCCGGGCGCGCCTTCTGCGCCGGCGGGGATGTATCCGGCATGGGCGGCGGGGGCGGGGCGCCACCCGAAGGGCCGCAACCCACCGCGCAAGACCGGGTCCGCGCCCTCATTCACAAGCAGGAGACGCTCACCCTGCGCCTGCACGAGTTGGCGAAACCCACCATCGCGGCCCTGCCCGGCCCAGCCGCCGGCGCCGGGCTTTCCATCGCGCTCGCCTGCGATCTGCGAATCATGGCGGACTCGGCCTTCATCACCACGGCGTTCGCCAACATCGGCCTGTCCGGCGACTACGGCGGCAGTTGGCTGCTGACGCAGCTGGTCGGCCCCGCCGTCGCCAAAGACCTCTACCTGACGGCGCGTCGGGTGAGCGCCGACGAATGCTTGCGGCTCGGCATCGCCAACCGCGTCACCACCTTCGACGGGCTGCGCGAGGAGGCGCAAGCATTGGCCCGCCAATTGGCGAACGGGCCGCGCACCGCGCTGCGCTACATGAAGGAGAACATCAACCGAGCGCTCATGGCAGACTTCAAGACGTGCCTCGCCATGGAGGCGGACCGCCTGATTCGCTCGGCGGGCACGGACGACCATCGGGAAGCCGTGCGCGCCTTCATGGAGAAGCGTCCGCCGGCGTTCCGTCGCCCGGCCTAGGCACCCTCTGGTTTCGCGGAACGCCGCACCGCCGAGAGGCCCATCGCCAGCGCCACCGCCACCAAGACGACGAGTGCCGCCACGGTGGCCAGGAACACTCGATTCAGGCGGTCTTGACGCGCCAACAGAGCGGCGATTTCCGCACTGGTGCGCTGTTCCATCGCTTGGACGAAACGCTGAATCGGCAGCATGATGTCGGCCTTCGCTTGGTGATAGGCCGGCGAGTGCAGCAGTTGCTGGGCGACATCCAGGTCGCCCGCGGCCACGGCGGCGAAGGCGTCGTTCTCCATCTCCGTCAGCAAGTTGGATTCGTCCTCGGCCGCCTCGAGCATCGTGAGCTCCGCCGCGGTGAAGCCGGCGTCCTGCATCAGGGTGCGCAGCGCCACCGCCTCGCCTGCGCCACGCGGCCGCTCCTCGGCCGCGGTGACTAGATCCCAGTACACCAAGTGGTAGTCCATGGGACGCGGCGCGGTGCCGTTGCGGATGTCCAAGACCTCTTGGAAGTGGCGGCGAAAGCGCTCATCGCCAGTGACGGCGTAGGTACGCGCCATGCGCGTCAAGTCGTCGGACGAATGGCGCAGTTCGGCGGCCAGGTCATGGGCGTCCTCGCGCTGCTGCCACTGGGCGACGATCACGTCCTCAATGGCCAGTTGACGCCAGACGATCACCGTGGCGACGCCAATCAGCGCCACCGCCGCCACCGTCATCCCCACCATTGCCTTCGCCATCTTCCACCTCCTTGTCGCGCGGCGCATGAGGGCCGCCAAACTCGTATGTCACCCGCCACGCATCAGCACGGCCCCTTCACGCGCTACGGCAGATCCAACGCCGGGTTGCGGTCGAAGAAATCAAACGGCCGGAGCTCGAAGCGCTGCCACATCACCGGCATCACCGGCCAATCTTCCGCGCGCGGGACATGATGCACGCCGACGGTATGCCAGAGCACGATGTCCGTGGCCGCGATGTTGCGGTTCGCCGCCGTCCAAGTGGGCAAACCGTGGCCGCGGTTGCTGAGCGTGGGGTGATCCCCAGCCGCCCAGCGTTCATCGTCGCGCTGCGGCGTCACCCACAGGTGATGGCTGATGAAGCCGGCGCGACGGCGGGGCCAGTCCTCGGCACTCAGCAACGTGCGGGCGTTGCGCCCCGGCATGAGGTGGTAGCTGGTGGGATAGCCGACGTGGTTCTTGCGCTGCCCGCTCAACACGCGCCACAGCGCGGGATGGCTGAGGTCCATGTCGAGCCGCCCCTCGGCTTCGGTCTGCGCCGTCTGCGCCGCCACCACCCAGAGGCTGCGGCGGGGATGCTCCTCCGGCAGAATCTGTGTGCGCAGGCGGTCGGCAACGAAGCTGTTGCTCGAACCATCCACGTCCACATCGAGCCGGAAGTTGAAGTAGTGATCGTGGTTCACGGCGACGATGTGCCGCGCCATGAAGCGGCCGTGCGCGTCCGCTTCCCCATCTTCGGCGGCGGTGGCCGGGCGCACACCTTTGGCTTCCAAAATGCCCGTGGCGCCCACCGCGGCTTCGATGGCGCCGTCTTGGCGGAACACCCAATCCAGCAAGTAGTCGTAGTTGCCGATCACCATGGCCGCCCGCACCACCAAATCGCGGGCCTTGCGGCTCTCGGCCTTGCCGCCGCCATGGCGCCATGAGGGGTCGCCGGCCTCCCGCTCGAAGAGGCAGATGTTGTTCGGCGAATCGGCCGGCCGGCCGTTCGGCTCGTGGCGCACCGCATCGAAGTACACCGCATGATCTGGGCAATCCCGGCCCGGCAACAGCGGCTGGGTGAGGCCGCCGGCGGAGAACTCGCCGGAATCGATGAAGTTGCGCCGGTACCAACTGAACGATGGATCCATGTACGGCACGAAGATCTCCGAGAGGTGCGCCTCGTAGAGGACGGAGCGTTCCTCGCCATCCTCGCCGACGTAACGCACCAGCGACACCACGATGCCGGCACGGTCGTCCGGGCGCACATGGAAACGCCAGTTCTGCCACTTCACTTGATGCCCGTCGAGTTCGAAGCCGGGGCCTTGGGGCTGGCTGACATGGATGGGGCCCGGCACTTGGCGCGGCTTCTTGTGGGGCGAGCCGTGATAGTCCGAGTTGGTCATGGCCACGGGAGCGTCGCCTTCATCCACCACCCGCACCACTTCGCCCGCCTCCAGATCGACGATGGCCGTGAGGCCGGGCACGCCCCTGGCCCAAGTGTTGCGCACACCGCGCACATCCGAACAATTGACGAGACCCCACCGCTTGCCCCGTTCCTCCTCGGTGTCGTAGTAGCCCGGCGGCACCGTGGCACATTGCAGGAACGTTGGGTCGTCGATGCCGCGGCGCTTCAGGCCGGCCACGAAGTCCGGGTGTTTCAGCACCTTGGCGACCACTTTGCCGAACTCTTCCTGCTGCCAGTTCGGCTCCACATCTGTGAGCGGTGTCCAAGACGCCACCGTACCGGCGGCCAAGTCGATGACTACCTCGAAGGCGTCGTTGCCTTGGCGAACCAGCGCATAGGCGGAGCGCGGTACAGCATCGCCCTCGCGCCACGCCAGCACCGTTTGCTTCGGCGGTTCACGCAAGGCGATCCGGGAGAAGCGGGTCGCCCCGTCCAGCCGCTCCGCGTCGCGCAGGATTTCCAGCGCCTGCCAGAACTCCTCAAAACTCAAGGGATCCAAGGGGTGTTCGGCACTTTGGGCGGGCATGGCAAACGCGAGGACAGCACCCAACGCGAGCTGGGCTGTGCGACGAACGAATTGGCGCATGGCTGGGCGATCCTCTTGGCGATGCGGGCAGTTTGGCGGCTCGCCGTGTTCGGCGCAAGGATGGTGTTCGGGCTCACGTTTCAGTTCGGCTTTAGAAAATCAGTTCGAGCTTGAAAAGGAAGTGAGCGCGGGGCTTGGTCAAAGAGCGAGCACTCTGGCAGGGCATCAGGCCCGTTGGGTGGTGCTATGGTGTCTGCTGAAACTTGATGATTGGCAAACGCCAGCGAAGGAGGTGCGCGTGTCGATGCTTGGCAGGCGTCGGATGAGCCACGTGATGCTGTTCTTGGTTGTCGCCATCGCAGCCATCGCGCAAACAAGCCTAGCCGCCACCAACCAGATTCAGCGGCTGGCCGGCGAGTTGCAAATCTGCACAACGCCGGACCCACGGCAGCCGTCATCCGCTTTCGACGTGGCGCAGTCCCCATCCGATGCCGACGGCGACTTCTGGATCGCCTACCGCTGCAAGGAGCCATGCGCCAACTGGCAAGACTGCCAAGTGCCGCTGGCGGACGATGCCACCAAGCAGTCCGTCGCCTTCGTGGTGGACGGCATGGGCGGCCACCTCGCATTCACCACGCGGCAGAACGGCAACAAGACGGTGCTGCTGCACACTGGCGGGGGCGGCACTTTATACATGACCAACCTGTCCAGACGGATCGAAGACGCTTCCGACGCCAAGGTGGTCATGGTGCGGTGGGCATGGGGCTTCTTTGGCTGGGGTTGGTTCACGCGCACGTCGGCGCCCGCAACTCGCGTGCCGAACGTGACGCGAAGGGTTGCCAGCGTCATCGCCTGGGTACACGAGAACTTGGCCGGCGGCGGGGCGTTCGGCACGGTGGGGTGCAGCATGGGCTCCCAGGCGACCTTCGGCGCGGTGTACTACCACGACGTTGACGCGGTGGTGGACTACCAGCTCATGGTTGGCGGCCCACCCCTGTGGGACATCAACTCAGGCTGCGCCCGGCGCACCTACCCCACGGGCCATTGCGACGTGGACGCCACGCGGGCTTGCGGCAGCGACGCCGACTGTGCAGTTCTCTCCCCAAGAAGCCGCTGCAGCAAGCCGGGGCCGATACCGCCCGCTCGGCTCTACGAGCAAGTCGTCAACCACGTCCACGCCACCCAAGCGTGCGACGTCGCCACCGGGAACGACGCCACCACGACGGTCCCCGCGTTCGACGAGAGCGGCTTCGCCTTCGTTGCAGGCGATTGGGATTTCAATCATCCCATCGACTTCCAAATGGACCTCTGGGGCCCAGACGGCGACCACCGCTGGGCGATGGCCGATGCCATGCGCGTCTTCAACAACATCACTTCGGCGGCCGGCCACCCGAAGCGCTGGTACACGACACCGGACTCCAACCACTGCGATGCCATCGGCGATGGCCGGGCGTTGGCACTGCTGGAGGCCGGCATGGGGCTGGGAGACGATCGCACACCAGCACCCCCTGATCTGACCTTGAATCCCGGTTCAACGACCATCGTGGACCTGACGCGCCTGTTCGCGGGCGGCGACACGCTCACCTTTGAAGCGGCATCCGACACCCCTGCGCTCGTGAGCGCCCAAGTCGAGGGCGGAACGCTCGTGCTGGCCGCCACCGCGCAAGACGTTGATGGAACGGCAACAGTCACCGTGAGGGCCAGCAACTCGGCACGCCAAGCCGCCTCCGCAACCTTCACGGTGACGGTGGAGTTCACGCCGCGCCCATTCCTACGCACATGGCGCACGGTGCTGACGGGGGGCGAAGAAGGCTGACGACGGCGTTGCAACGGCTGCAGCCGTGGCCAGATCGTGGGGTGGTCATCGGGGCGTTGTGTCCTCGGCCACACTGGACAAGCGCCACTCGCTCCGTCAGTCTCTCGCGCCACTTGAGAGTGTGGGAACGGGGGAGCCGTGCCAGCCTTGAATCGCGTCCTCATCGCCAATCGCGGCGAAATCGCCATCCGCATCGCCCGGGCCGCCGCCGGCTTGGGCATGGAGTCCGTCGCGGTGCATGCACCGGTGGATGCGCTCTCCCTGCACACCCGCGTGGCCACCGAGGCGGTGGAAATCCAAGGCCCCGATGGGCCGGACGACGCCATCGGCGCTTACCTGAACGCCACCGCCATCATTGAGGCCGCCAAGGCGGCCGGCTGCGACTGTGTTCACCCGGGCTACGGCTTTCTGGCCGAGAACGCCCCGTTCGCCGAGGCTTGCGCCGCCAACGGCCTCGCCTTTGTTGGCCCACCTCCCGCCGCGCTCAAGCTGTTTGGCGACAAGGTGGCGGCCAAGGCGCTGGCGGCATCGCTGGACATCCCGGTGGTGCCCGGCGGCGAAACGCCCCTCACCAGCGCCGCTGAGGCGCAAGCGCTCGCCGAGGCTGTGGGCTACCCGGTCATGCTCAAGGCCGCCGCCGGCGGTGGCGGGCGTGGGATGCGCGCGGTGCATGGGCCAAGCGAGTTGGCGGCGGCCTTCGAGCGCTGCGCCAGCGAGGCGCAGGCCTCATTCGGCGACGGCACCTTGTTTCTGGAACGCTTGATCGAACGCCCGCGCCACATAGAAGCGCAGATTCTGGCGGATGCCGAAGGCACGGTGGTACATCTCCACGAGCGCGACTGCTCCGTGCAAATCCGCAACCAGAAGGTGTTGGAAGTCGCCCCGGCAGCGGCTTTGCCGGACGCGCTCCGGGAAGCCCTGCTCGCCGATGCCGTGCGGCTCGCCCGCGCGGCCGAGTACGTCAATGCCGGCACGGTCGAGTTCTTGGTGTTGCCGGAGCGGGGCGAGCACTTCTTCATCGAATGTAATCCGCGCATCCAAGTGGAGCACACCGTCACCGAACAGGTGACGGGCTTCGACTTGGTGGAAGCGCAACTGCGCATCGCCGGCGGCGCGTCGCTCAAGCGCCTCGGCATTTCCGACCAAACGGCGGTGGGGGCGCCGCGTGGCTTCGCGGTGCAGGCGCGGGTGGTGGCGCGGGGGACGGGCGCGCTCGATGCCTACAAGGAACCTTCCGGTCCGGGCGTGCGGGTCGATGCCTGCGGCTATGTGGGCTACGCGCCGCCGCCGCAGTTCGATCCACTCTTGGCGAAGGTGGTCGGCTGGTCGGGCGCACCCAATCTCGCCATCGCCGCGGAACGCACCCGACGCGCCCTCGACGAGTTCCATGTCGCGGGCATGCCGACCAACTTGGCGCAGCTAAAGGCGTTGTTGGCAGACGCGGACTTTCAAGCCGGCGACGCCCGCACTTCGCTCGTGCAGGAAAAGCCCGAACTCAGCGCCGCCGTTGACACCGCGGCGAACGGCGGCGCCCTCGCCCTCTTCCGCCAACAAGCGCGGCTGACGGGCACCGGGGCCGCGGCGTTTCGCTCGGCGGCCTCGTCTGGCGGTGCCGCCGCAGCCACCGGTGCCGCGGCGGAGCTGGAATTGGCCCCAGAGCAACAGCCGGTGACCTGCGCCACGGCCGGCACGGTGGTGGAATGGTTGGCCGAGGTGGGCGCCACCGTGGCGGCAGGGGCGCCGCTGCTCGTGGTGAGCGCGATGAAGATGGAAAGCGTGGTGGCCGCGCCATGCGCCGGCGTTGTGGCGGCCAAGCAAAACCTAGGCGTCGGTGATGCCGTGGCCGCTGGGCAGACCGTCGCGGCTTTGGCGCCCTTGGATGCGGACGGCACCCAAGCGCAAACGCCGACCACCGAGGACACCTGGGCGCCGATGCTCGACGACGTCGCCGCCATGCGGCGCCTCGCCCACGAGCGCTTGGCGCCCGGTTCAGAGGATCCGGGCGTCACCCGCCAGCGCAGCCGCGGCAAGCTGACCTGCCGCGAGCGCATCGACTTGCTGCTGGACGCCGGCTCCTTCCGCGAGGTGGGCAGCGTCGCCGGTTTCGCCGCCTACGATGCGGATGGCAAGGTCGCGGCCTTCACCCCGGCGAACCATGTGGGCGGCTGGGGCGACATCGAGCGCCGCCCGGCGGTGGTGTGCGCGGACGACTTCACTTCCCGCGGCGGCCATGCGGACGGCGCCATCGGCCAGAAGAGCCGCTATCTCGATCAACTGTCCCTTGAGCTCCGCATGCCGTCGGTGCGTCTGCTGGACGGTTCCTCCGGTGGTGGCAGCGTCGCCTCGATGGTGCCGCAGCAGAAGGCCGCCGGCGAATCCGCCGCCAAGGAGAGTTCCGGCGCCATCACCGCCGGGCGGCCGCGGGTGGCGGGCGGCGGCGGCTCGTACCTACCCGGCGAGTTGGGGAGCACGATGTACACCGAGCAGCTCGCCACCGTGCCGGTGGTGAACATGCTGCTCGGCAGCGTGGTGGGCATCGGCGCGGCGAAGGCGGTGCTGGGCCACTTCTCGGTGATGGTGCGCGACATCGCGCAACTGTTTGTCGCCGGCCCGCCGGTGGTGAGCCACGCCATGGGCTACGACATCACCAAGGAGGATTTGGGCGGCTGGCACATCCACTGCCGCAACGGTTCGGTGGACAACTTGGCCGAGACGGAAGAGGAGGCCGCGGCGATGGCGCGCCGGTTCCTTTCGTACCTGCCGTCCAGCGTCTTCGAGGCGCCGCCGGTGCTGCCACCCGCGGCGGATGACCCACCAGACCGCCGCGAAGAAGAGCTCTTCTCCATCGTGCCGCGCAAGCGCACCACCACCTTCGACATGCGCCGCGCCATCGCGCTCATGGTCGATAAGGGCTCGTTCTTCGAGATCGGCCCACTCTGGGGCACGGATCAGATCACTGGGCTCGCCCGCGTGAATGGCCACCCGCTTGGGGTCATCGCCTCAGACAGCCAACACGCCAACGGCGGCGCCCTCACCGCGGACGGCTGCGACAAGCTCACGCGGCTGGTGGATTTGTGCGATTTGTTCCACCTGCCGATGCTGAACCTCGTCGATAACCCGGGCTTCGCCGTGGGCTTGGAACACGAGATGGCGGGCACCATCCGGCGCGGCGGCGAGTGGATGGTGGCTTTCGCGCAGGCACGGGTGCCGATCTTCACCGTGCTGATGCGGCGCAGCTTCGGCGTGGCGGGCAACAACTACGCGACACCGCGTTCCCGACCCTCCATGCGCGTGGCATGGCCGGCCGCGGATGTAGGCGGGATTCCGCCGGAAGGCGGCATCGAGGCGGCCTACAAGCGCCAACTCGCCGAAGCGGAAGACCCGGTGGCCTTCCGCGCCGAGCTGATGGCGCGCATCGAAAGCGTTCGCGGGCCGGTGGGGCCGCTGTCGAAGTTCCAGATGGAGGAGATGATCGACCCCCGCGACACCCGCCGCTACATCTCCGAGTGGATCGGCATGGCATACCGGCTGGCCACGCAACCGGCAGAGCTCCGGCCGCGGGCGTTGCAGTTCCGGCCTTGAGGAAGCCCGGTCAGCCGGCCCGCTTGGCCCACTGAGCGCACGGGTTCGGCCAAGCCCTTAGCGCACCGTGTCTCCGCCTGGTTTCGGCGCACCGAGCAGGCCGAGCGCCAGTGCGGCGCGTTCGCGCCCGCGGGCGTCTGGGTCCCAGTTCATCGCCTTCCTGAGATGCACACGGGCGCGGGCGTCGTCGCCGGTGAGCCGATAGGCTTCGCCGAGATAGAAGTTCACCCGTGGCGCCCACGGCGCCCGCCGCCACGCCACGCGCAGGTAGTTCACCGCATTGCCGGCTCGGCCGGTGTTGAGATACACCACGCCCAGGCCATAGGCGGCGTCCACTGCGTCCGCCCGCCCGTCGAGCGCTCGGCGGTAGTAGCGGGCGCTCGCTGCCCAGACGTCCAAGCACTCGTCCGTGCCCATGCCTCGGCACTCGGCCACTTTGAGCTCGGCCATGCGGGTGTTCGCCAGCACATGGGTAGCATCCACGGCGAGCGCCCGTTGCGCGGCTTGGCGAGCCGCGGCCAAGTCTTGCCGTGCTCTGGAGAGCGCCGCCCAAGCGTCCGCGTGGCGCGGCTGGGCCGCCACCACTTCGTCGAGGCGCTGCGCCGCAAACGCGGGATTGCGGGCCGCCGCCGCAACGCCCAGTTCATAGGCCGCTTCCAGCGCCGTCAGGCAATGCGGCACGAAGTTCTCCGCCGGGCGCGTCTCGATGGCGAGCCGGCGCGTGGGCAAAGCGCGACGGCCGGCGTAGCGCCGCACCTGCCGTTCCAAAGCCGCCGGCCCGGTGCCGAGGGCCAGATGCAGGGCTTGTGGGGCCGCCACCCCAGCGTCCGTCAATGCCAACAGGCGCGGCAACCGTTCCCGATAGGGCGGCAAGCCGGCCGCGTCGCCGAGCTCCAGCATGTGGACGAACAGCCACGCCTTGGCGTAGAGGCGCGTGAGGTCATGGCGCCCCCAGTTCAAGCTGTGGCGTTCGCCGACGAGTTCCGCCACCGGCAACTTCCGCACGTTCAGCCGGCGGAAGTTGTGCAGCGGCGCGTGGCCGATGGTCACGGCGGTGTTTGAGAAGCGCATGGTGGAAAGGAAGCTGGCGAAGCCCTCCTCGTACCAAACGGGAATGTTCAGTCCTTGACGGCTGCGCATCAGGTAGTGCGTGTATTCGTGGAAGGCCGTCTCGGTGATGGCGCCCGTGCCAGGGTCCGGGCCGAAGGCGAGCGTGTGGCGTTCCAGGCCGGATTGCATGAAGCCAGCCATCTTCTCCGCCGCGAACACCTCGCGGAAGTCCCGCCCGCGCCGCATGGCGACGATGCGCAACGGCGGCGGCGCGGGGGATTTGTGGCGGGGCACCAGCGTCTCGGCAGCGATCCTGAAGCGCGTCAACGAGTCTGCTAGGCGGATGGCGCGGCGTGGCGGCAAATCCGTCAGCAGGCGGAAGTCCGGCGTGGCGATCTCGCACCAGCGATCGAGGCGGATCTCCGCGAGCGCGGCGTTGGGCAAGATGAAAACGGCAGCCCAGGTGGCCACGGCGCGGCGCACGATGGCCCCGACAGCGAGGGTGCGGCGCAGGCGGCACCGCGCCGCCTCGTTACCGGGCGGCGAGGGCGCAACGTGGTGTCGGCGCACTTCGGCTTTCAACGCCATAATGCTCCCAAGCGGAATGGACTTTGGGCGAAACACGATGCGGCGCGCATGGACGTTATGGCTGGTCTGCGCACTGGGCCCGGCCGCGGCCGGCGCCGATTGGCTGCCCCTCTCTTGCACGGCGTCGCAAACCGTCGGCATGCATGACCATCCCGGCGCCCCAGAGGCATTCGACCCGGCGGTGTTCGTCGCAAGCGAGTTCGCGCTGCGTGAGAACGCGCTCTTCATGGAACACCTACTGAACGCGGAGGACGCGGCACCGGCGCTCTTCGTCACCATGACCGCGAACAGCGGTGACGAGACGGAGTTCGAGTGCCGCAGGGTGCGCGGCGCCGGCGGCGCGATGGGCTATAGCTGCGTCAACAATCCGCCGGCCGAGATCTTGCTGCTGCACCCAGACCGCGGGCGCTTCACCCGCAGCGCGGTGGGCGGCTGGACGTTCCCGGCCACGCAGGAGGGCGGCGCATCCCTCTTCGTCGAATACGGCGTGTGCCGGGCACCGGCCAGCGAGCCCGAGTAAGCCGTTCCGGCCTAATCCTCTTCAAGGGCCGCGGCAGCCTCCAAGATGGCGGCCACGTCGGCGTCCACCTGTGCCGTCGCCTCAGCGTCCAGCGGCTTCTCCGCCGTGACGTTGATGACCTCAATGGCGCTCAGGCGCTCCTGCACGGTGAGGCTCGCCACCTCAACCGTCTCCGTCGCATAGGCGGCCCCTGCTGCCAACACGCCGGCGGCAACCAGCCCGCGGTTTGTCCTCTTCATGCTGTGCCTTCCTCAACAGCCCATGACCTTATACCGCGTCCAACGCTTCTATGCCAACGGGCGCGAGCGATCTTGCCGGATGCAAGGTCAGCGGCGGTGGCATCGGCGTGGGACACGCAGCACACTTGCACCATGCCCATCTCGCGCGCGGCGAAGAAGCTCTGGCGCAAGGCGGTGCCGACTTCGCGCATCGTCCTGCATGGCCAACGCATCGTGGTGCGGGCGCCCCATGTGGATGCGGAGCTGCGGCGCGCGCTCACGCGGGGGCGTTACGAACGGCACAAGACGCGGCAACTGCGCAACCGCATCGAGCCCAACGACGTGGTGTTGGACGTGGGCACCGGCATCGGGCTGACGGCGCTTTACGCGGCGGGCATGGTGGGGGCGGACAACGTGCTTTGCGTGGAGCCGGATCCCCGCGCCGCGGCACTCGCCCGCCGCAACTTCGCCCTGAACCGCCAATCGATCAGCCTTCTGGAGGCGGCGGCGGCCCCGGCCGGCGCACCGGAACGGATGGACTTCCACTTGAACGAGGCGCTGGGCCGCTCATCCCTCAAGCCCCGCGCCGGCACCGTGGAGACCCTATCCGTCGCCACGCTGGATGTGGCCCCAATGCTGCGCGAACGCGATGTGTCCGCACTGTGCGTGGATGTGGAGGGCAGCGAGTGCGACTTGCTTGAAGGAATCGAGGACTTCGCCGACGTGCGCGTGCTGTTGTTGCGCATCAACGAGCAGGCATTGGGCTACGGCCGCGCCAATCGGCTGTTCGAGCGCTTGTTCGATGCCGGCTTCGCCCTGGATTTGCCGGACACGCGCGGCCGCCAAGTGGCGCTGACTCGACATGGGCGCTAGCGGCCGCTGCCAACATTGGCCTTCAGTCCACGCCGCGGCTTAAAGCGCGCGACGGCACCCCGGCCGCCGTTAAGGCCGCCGCGCCGCCAAGTGAATGAACTCCTCGTATTGATCGAGGATGCGCACCTTGGCGAACCGCTGCCGGTAACGCTCGGCGCCCGCTTGGGCCAACCCCGCGGCACGGCCCCGGTCGCGCAGCAGCGCCTTGATGCCGTGCGCCAAGTCCCCCGCGTCCTCATTGCGGGTGAGCCAACCCGTGACGCCATGTTCCACGAGTTCCGCCGGCCCATCGGTGGCCGCGGCCACCAGCGGGCAGCCATGCGCCCAAGCCTCCAGCACGATGTTGCCATGCGGTTCGTGGCGCGACGGGCACACGAACAGGTCGGCGGCGCGAAGATGCGGGTTGACGGACGCCTGCCAGCCCAAGAAGCGCACCCGATGGTCGAGCCCCAGCTCGGCGCAGAGCGAGCGCAGCGCCTGCCGCAGCGGGCCATCGCCGGCGAGCCAAAGGTGGGCATCGGGCACGTCCTTGAAGGCGCGCAACAACACGTCGAAGCCCTTGTTCGGATGCAGCCGCCCACACGCGAAGACGAGCGGCACGTCCGGCGGCGTTCCCAAGGCGTGGCGGTCCGCCGGCTCTGCCGGTGATTCGTCGATGAAGTTGCCGATCTGGTGGATGCGCGAGCGCGGCACACCCCCCGCCTCGATGTGCCGAGCGAGCCCTTGGGTGATGGCGATGAAATGGTCGCAGTGGCGGAAGTTCTTGAGCGGATAGAACCCGCCCAGCCGCGCCGCGATGGGGCAGACGCCCGGGCGGGTAAGCTGGCTGGCACGGCTCATCCAAGTGACGGCGAGATCGGCCCCTTCGCTTGCGAGCACCCGCGCCACGCCGCGCCGTGTGCGCCAATCCAAGTGTCGATTGCCGAAGCGGAAGCGGTGCGTGGCCACGCCGGCGGCTTCCAACGCCTCGGCGCGCATGCCTTCCGGCCGCACGATGGCCACCTGCGGCACACGCTCGTTCAGCGCCGGCACCAGCCGGTCGAAGAACAGCTCCGCGCCACCCTGCGCCCGCCCAGCCAGCACTTGAGCGACCTTGACAGCCATGCGCCCCGCCTACAGTCTCGGCGGCCATTATCCCACCGGCGCCACCCATGCACGTGCTGCAAATCCTGCCCGCACTCGATGACGGGGGCGTGGAGCGAGGCACCGTGGAGATTGCCCAAGCCCTCCGCGCGGCTGGGCATCGGGCGAGCGTCATCTCGTCCGGGGGGCGGCTGGTCGCGGCGGTGGAGGCAGCCGGCGTGTACCACCTGCAGCTGCCGGTTCATGCCAAGCGCGTCTCGACGCTAAGGCAGATCGCCCCGTTGCGCGACGCGCTGGCGCACTTGCGGCCGGAAATCGTTCACGCCCGCTCCCGGCTGCCGGCGTGGCTCGCGTGGCTCGCCATGCGGCGCTTGCCCAAGGCGTCGCGGCCGCGATTCGTCACCACCGTGCATGGCCTCTACAGCGTGAACGCCTACAGCGCCATCATGACGCGGGGCGAGCGCGTCATCGCCATCTCAGCCGCGGTGCGCGATTACATCTTGGCCCACTACCCGCGCTGCGCCCCAGATGTGGTGCGCCTCGTCCACCGCGGCGTGGACGCAGCCGAGTTTCCACCCGGCTTCAGGCCCAGCGCGGCATGGCTGGATGGCTTTCGCGCGGAGTTTCCGCAGCTAGACGGCAAGCGGCTTTTGGTGTTGCCCGGGCGCTTGACGCGCTGGAAGGGCAGCCTCACCTTCCTGCGCCTCGTGGCCGAACTGTGTCGAACGCGGCCCGATGTCCACGGTGTGCTGGTGGGCGGGCCAGACACGCCCCGCAGCCGTTTCCCAAACGAACTCCACGAGTTGCGCCAGCGGCTCGGCCTCACCGATCGAGTGACCTTCGCCGGCCCCCGGCCGGACATTCGCGAGTGGTTGGCCATGGCAGCGCTCACGTTCAACCTGCCAACGCGCCCAGAGCCCTTTGGCCGCACGGTGATCGAGGCGCTGAGCCTTGGGGTGCCCGTGGTCGCGTTCGACGGTGGCGGCCCCAGCGAGACGCTGGCGGCGTGCTTTCCCGCGGGTTTGGTGCCGGCCGGCGACTTCAATGCCCTCGTGACGCGGGTGGTCGAGCTGCTCGACGAAGCACCGCCGGCGGTGCTGCCCTGCCCCTTCAGCCTCGCCCGAATGCAACGCGAAACGCTGGCCGTTTACGAGGAATTGCTGACTTCTCCCGCGGCGCCTTGACGGCCGCGCCGGCCAGCGTCAGGCGGTGCGCCAACGCCGCGCCGCGCTAGTCGGCGGTTCCAGGAAGCGCTGCGCCACAATGCCGGCACAGCGCCGCGCCTCGCTGAAGAAGTGTGGCGGCGGCAAGCTATCCTGCAGCCGGTAGCCGTCGCTGGTGAGGAACACATGGCCTTGCGTCTTGAGCAGGCGGATGCCGCGCGAGAGCTTGTCGCTCGGCCGCAGCCGTTTCCGCTTCAAGACGATGACGCCCACCGCGGCGCCGGCGGACAGCGCCTCATAGAGCATCGACGCGCTGTCTGCCGTCACCCAGACGTAACGCGCCGCGGCGAGTTCGTTGGCGAGGAAATCCGACGCCGTGTCGCGCCAAGGGTGGTAGGACACATTGGCCAGATTCGGCAGCACGGCGCGGAAATCCTCTGGTGTGCGGCGCGAGTCGCAGACGCGCCACTCGATCTCCGGCGCCGCGCCGGCGATGCGCGCCACCTGCCCCGCCACGTCCTCCGAGCACCATTGCAGATGCCGGTTGGAACCGCCGAGCAGGATGAGGCCCACGTTGTCGCGCTTGCTCGCTTCGGACTGCGGGCAGATCACGCCCCGCGTCTCCACCAGATTGCCCTTGCGCAGGTACCGGTCATGACGGGGGACGAACACCAAATCGAACACGCGGTGCGGCAAGCTCGGCTTCATCAGCGCGATGACCTTGCCCCCGCACACGAGGCGCGACAGCAACATGGGCACATGGGTGCGTGTGCCGGCGCCGATGATGAGGTCTGGAATGGGCACTTCGATGTCTCCATGCAGCGCATGACCGCGCAGCTGACGCCACAGCATGGACATGAACCGCACATCGAAGACATGCACCTCCAACGGCACCAGCCGCTTGAGCGCCTGCACCAAACCCAAGGACTGCTTCTCGTGCCCGGCCTTGCCGTCCGTGAACCGCCAAACGACCACTCGCGTGCGCCCCCGCACCCGGTTTCCCTCCGCGGCGCTGCCGCCCGTATAGGTTGCGTGCAATCACGCCCACTATAAGCCGCGTTGCCCCGCTTGCGGGAACCGTCTAGAGTGCCTTGGAGAGCGCAAGGCCCAGAACCCATGCCGCACAAGCACCGTTCGCCGGCGGCGGCCTATCTCAGGACGCTCAAGTTGGTACATTCCAAGCGCTCGTTTCCGCACACGAGCGGGCTCACGCGCTCGTTTCGGGAACGCCGCCCCGTGGATGCCGCGGGGCAGCCGTTGCCGTGGATCAACCATGCGGCCATTCACCTCTTGCGCGAGCGCCTGCGGCCCACGCACACGGTGTTCGAGTACGGTGCCGGCCACTCCACGCTGTTCTTCGCCGAACGCTGCGCCACGGTCACGACGGTGGAACACGATCGGCGCTGGTTCGACGAGGTGCGGGCCATGGCACCCGCCAACGTGACGCTCCTGCATCGGCAGGAAGGCCCAACGTACTGGGATGCCATCGCCGAACATCGCAAGCGCTATGACGTCGTGCTCATCGACGGGCTGGCGAGGGAGCGCTGCCTGCCAGCGGCGGCGAACGCACTCTCGGCCGCGGGTGTGATGTTGTTGGACGACGCTCGGCGACCGGCCTATGCAGAAGCGCTCCGGGACGTCACCGGGCTAGGCTTCCGCACACTGCCGCTCAAGAGTTTCCGGCCCGGTGGCTTGACCGAATCGGAATGTTGGGTGATCTATCGGGACGGGAATTGCTTGGCGATTTGA
This sequence comes from Candidatus Azotimanducaceae bacterium, assembly GCA_965200505.1. GTDB lineage: Bacteria > Pseudomonadota > Gammaproteobacteria > Pseudomonadales > Azotimanducaceae > VXNE01. Next base: position 499,793 of record OZ241343.1, read on the forward strand.
TTTCGCGCTCCTGTGCGGCACCAGGCGCAGCCGCCGGCCGTCGCGCTTCACTCGATTTGCTGATCCATGTCCAGCGCCGGGGCCGCTTCGCGTGGCTTGCCCACCACCACCGCCGGCACGCCGGCCACCGTCACATGGGGCGGTACATCGGCCAGCACGACGCTGCCGGCGCCCACCTTGGCGCCCTCCCCCACCTCAATGTTGCCGATCACCTTGCACCCGGCCGCGAGCAACACACCGCGCCGAATCTTCGGGTGCCGGTCTCCCGTGTCCTTGCCGGTGCCGCCCAGCGTCACCGAGTGCAGGATGGACACATCATCTTCGATGACCGCCGTCTCGCCCACCACGATGCCGGTGGCATGGTCCAGCATGATGCCGCGCCCGACACGCGCTGCGGGGTGGAAATCCACCCCCAAGCCAACGCTGATCTGGCTCTGGAAGAACCGCGCCAAGGTATGCCGCCCCTGATGCCACAGCCAATGCCCGATGCGGTGCGCCTGCAGCGCGTGGAAGCCCTTGTAGTGGAGAAACGGCGTGGACAAATCCTCGCAGGCCGGATCCCGCGCATGGCTTGAGAGTATGTCCGCCTCGGCGGCGGCGAGGATGTCCGGCGCGTCCGCCATGGCTTCCTGGATCACGTCTCGGATGAGCATGGTGGGCAACATCGGGTTGTCCAGCTTGCTGGCGAGACGGAACGAGAGCGCCGCGCCGAACGAGCCGTGGTTCAGGATCGTGGCATGGAAGTAGCTGCCGAGAATCGGCTCTTCGGCCGCCTTGCGCTCCGCCTCCTCGCGCAACGAGCGCCAAACGTTCGTGTCACTCGCGGCGACGAGCCGTTGCCCGGAGCGCTCGGCGGAATCACGCAGATCACGCGCGCGGTTCATGGGCGGGCCTCCTTGAGGAGCGCCATGTAGCCTGAACCGATGCTGGAGGAATTGCAATTGGGGCTGAGCGCGGCCGGGATGCTTGCACACTGGCACCGCCATCACTCGCACGGGTGTTAGGATTCCCCCGATGGGCAGGATCATCGTCTCGGCAAGCATCGAAAACGGCTTGGATGCGTCGTTCCGCATCCAGAGCGATGCGCTGGTGGACACTGGCGCCACCTATCTGACCTTGCCCAGCGCTTGGCGCGAACGGCTGGGCCAGTTGCGGCACTTGGACACGGTGTCGGTGGAAACGGCCACCCAAGCCGTGGTCAGCGGCGACATCCGCGGCCCTGTGTTGCTGCGCATGGGCGACTTCCGGCCGGTGCTCACGGAGGCGCTGTTCATCGAAATGGAAGCGGTGGAAGGCCGCTACGAGCCCCTCATCGGCCAAGTACCCTTGGAACAGGCCCAAGCCGTTGTGGACTTGGCCGGCCACCGCCTCGCCAAGTTCGACCGCGTGTACCTCAAGGCCGCGGCTTAGTCACATCGTGAGGCCCATTCAACACTAGCCGCCAAGTGCTTGGAGGGCGATGGCAAGCCAAGTCACTCCGCGGCGAACGCCCCACGATACTTCGGCGCCGAACATTCGCCGGGCAGGGATTCGATCCAGGAGGACACCACTGCCAACGCCCGTTCGTGCGCCACGGAGCGGCCGATTTCGGGCATCCGGGCAGCGGGATCGTTGGTGGCCATGCGGAACACCAGCATGGAGGCGTCTGGTGCGCCGGGGGCGATGCCGTAGCGTTGCCCGCCGGTGCCTTGGCCGGCGGCGATGGGCGGCTTGCACACACCCAAGCGACGGTGTGACTGATTATGGATGTCGAGCCACAGGCCGGTGTGGTCGGCGCTGCCGGCGGCGTTGTGGCAGTGGCCACAGTTGGCGTCCAGATAGGAACGGGCCAGCGGCCCCAAGGGTGCGCTCGGGTCATTCCAATCCGGGTTTCTCGACCACTGCGCAGCGTTGGGCGCGTCGCGCAGCCAGCCGCGCCCAATCCAGCCCGCCAACTGATTGCCGGCGCCGCCACCGTAGCCGCGGTTCAATTGCCGTGTCGTCACGCCAAGAGGCAGCACGGCATCGGGATCGCCGCCAGCGGCATGGCAGGCGGCGCATTGGTTGCGGCTCGGCACGATGTAGTTCGCTCGCTGGGGGCCGTCCGCTTGGGCCATCGGCATGGGAATCACGGCACCCGTCACGTTCAGCCAAGCATCATCGCCGCGCCAAACATAGGCCACGGCATCCCAACCATCCGCTTGGCGGATGAGCAGCCGGGTTTCCAGCAACTTGACTTGGGCCAGATCCAAACTCGCCAAGCTGCCGTTCCAACCTTCCTGAACTTGGGCGGCACCGTGCGCCATGGGATAGAAGAAGGTCTTGCTGATGAGGGTGCCCACCGGCATGGTATAGGCGTCGTCCGGCGCATATTCAGCACTCTCGCCCGGCGGCATCCAAATCGTGCGCAGCTTCAGCGCATAGTCCGCGAACAGCGGCGTGTTGACGTCATAAGGCAAGACATCATGCCCAAGCGTCAGGGCATTTCCTTCGCGCTGCAGGACGCCCCAGTCCGAGAGCCGTTTGGGGTATTCGCCGGGCGCGAAGCGGTTGACTTCCACAACGGGGGTGCAGGCGCCCAGAAGGACCAGCCCGCAGAGCGCCACGAAGCCCAGCTTTGGCAAGCGCCGGGTAGAGCCAGCGAACCCCATCCAGCCGGAACGTCTATGCGGGCGAGCGCCGGCCGGCAACGCCGCTTGCCTAGGCTTCCACCAACACCACCGGCGCCAAGCGCTCGTGTGCGCAGCGGTGCGCCTCCGGGTCGATGGATGGATTGGCGTAGCCGTTGCCGCCATCCACGTTGAGCACTTCCGCCGGCGCGTTGTCCACGCAGATGGCGTGTTCGGGGCCGGTGCGCTCGGGGTGGCTCACGCCGTCCCACACGATGTCCGGCAACCGGCCATCCGCGCCGTATCGGGCCAAGCGCACGGCTGCCAAGCCTTCGTGGTCTGGCTGGTTGCCACCGCCGCTGAAGGCGTTGCCGTGGATGAAGATCGTCTCGGGGTATGGGTCGAAGACTTCCGCGACCTCCCGATCGGCGGAGTACCCGGCGCTGAAATAGCTGGAAATCAGCACGTTGGCCGTTTGGTTGTCGGCCACCTCGTTGCCAAACACCTCGATGAGGTCATTGGCGTTGATCAAAATCCCAGAACCCGCCGGCACACCAGCCACGGCCGAACCCGGGGCGCCGAAGTTGGCCGTGTTGTTGCTCACCACTCGGTTGTCAAAGACGCGGGTGCTGTGGCCGCGCTGCGGCAAGTCCGGCATGTTGAAGACCAGAATGCCACCGGTATTGTTGACGGCGACGTTGCCATGCACATCCGCATGCACGGTGTTTTCGATCTCGATGCCCGCCACGTTGAACTCGGCGCGGTTGTTGCGCACCACCACATTGCGGGACTGGCCGACGTAGATGCCGGCATCCGAGGCGCCGATGGCAACGGAGTTCTCGATGAGCGTGTTCTCCGTTTGCACCGGATAGATGCCATAAGCGCCGTTGTCCGTGTTTGGCCCGCCGTTCCAAGCAGTGCGCACACCGCGAACGGTGATGTTGCGTCCACCCTTGATCTTCAAGGCGTCTCCGACGGTATCCTCAATGGCCAAGTTTTCAAGGGTGAAGTCGTTGGCGGTGACGAGCAGACCTTCCGCCCCGGCGATCTGGCCCTCGAAGCTCAAGATCGAGCGATCGGCCCCGGCACCCCGAACGGTGACGCCATCCGTCGTCAGGGACAGCCCCCGGTCGAAGCTGAAGACGCCCTCCGGCACCTCGATGACATCGCCGCTGGCCGCCGTCTCCAGCTTGAGCCGAAGCTCGGCCGCGAAATCCTCCGCGGCGTTGGCGGCATCCGGCGCGTCGCCATCCCCTGCCGCATCGCCGTCAACCGCTCCTTGGCCGCAGCCGAGCAGCAGCACCACGGCGACCAAGGCGACTGAAACGTTGCGGAACTTGCGGGGCATGGTGGCGTCTCCAGTGGGCGGCGGGCCAAGGCGGGACTATAGCAGGCCGAAAAGCGTCTCGGCGGTGTGCCGCAGGGGCAGGCACGGCCATCGTAAGAGGACCGCGCCACTCGGCTGCGCGATTGGCGGTCTTTACGGTTTACATAACACGTAACGCCTGCTACCCTCCGTCTTCACATGATTCGAGGTTTCAAGGACAAGGACACAAGGCAGTTCTTCGAAGGAGCCCGCGTCGCCCGCTTCCATGCGTTCGCCGACCAAGCAACTCGCCGCCTAACCGTGCTTGACGGCGCCCATTCGCTGCACGACTTGGCTGGGCTGCGAAGTAACCGCCTCGAAGCGCTTCGGGGAGATCGTCGAGGGCAGCACAGCATCAGGATCAACGCCCAGTGGCGCATCTGTTTCCGCTGGAGCGACGACGGGCCTTGGGACGTGGAGATAGTGGACTACCATTGAGAGGGATGTCTGACATGACCATCAAGAACGGCATGATGCCGGTGCATCCTGGCGAAGTCCTGCGCGAGGAGCTTGACGACCTTGGCCTGTCCGCGAACGCATTGGCCAAGGCAGTCGATGTGCCTGTAAATCGAATAACGGGCATTCTCAACGGCGAGCGGGGCGTGAGTGCCGACACCGCATTGCGTCTCGGCCGCTACTTCGACACCACCGCGCAGTTCTGGATGAACCTACAGCAAACGTGGCAAATCCGTTTAGCCGAGATGAACATGGGGCAGGACGAGCTGGACAAAATCACATCTCGATACGCGGACGCGATTCGAATTACTGCTCGACAGGCGCAACACGATGTCTTCGCCCAAGCCGCCTCGGCACTCAAGGCAATGGAACACAACATCTCGTTTTGCGAGCAGCTCGGCTCGGCCGAACGGTGCGCCCAACAGAATCTTCGAACATTCCAGCAAGACCTCCGTGCGTTAGTGGGCCCTCTAGACGAACTACGAGAGGTAGGCATTCTCGACACCGTACTCAGCCGTGCACTCGATTCCACACGCAAGTGGCTCGCCGAGTACGAGAGTCGCTTTCGGCTTCCTGAAGCCAATGACCTTTCCCGGCTGATCGCACCGGCGAACGTCAAGCTACCAACCCTAGAGCTGTTGGAGGCCATGAAGAGTCCGTGGCTCGAAATCAATGACGAGATGGGCTCCATCAAGCGCATGGCCAAACTCCACAACATCGGTGAACTCGTTCGTCAACAATCCGCCTTTTCAGAGTCTGCCAGTGCCCAACTCCGAGCCAGTCTCGGCGATTGGCGCGGCAATATCACATGGCCGAGAGACATTTGGCAGAACTTCGGCGCACGCGCCAACTTCTACGGCGACCTTGGGTTCGATACGAACCTCACGGCCTTACCTGCACCAGCCTTTCGTGAGGCGGTCTCTGACATTCGTTCCGAGCCACCTGCCCTGGTCGAGTCTTACGGGCTACTGGTGCCGCCCGCATACGATCCCGACGAAGAGGCGGCTTTCGTACGCACCAACCAAGCTCATGACTGGCTGCAGCGTTTTGAGAGCCAACTGCGCCGATTTATTGATACAGAGATGACTCGGGTCTTTGGCCCCAATTGGCCTAGAGGCCAGTTGCCCAATGGTATGTACCCACTCTGGATGGAAAAGAGTGAAAAAGACGCCGCCCGTACCGGTACAGCACCGCGCCCCCTTATTGCCTACGCAGACTTCACCGACTACGCTCGCGTTATCACTCGAAAAGACAATTGGAAGCAGGTTTTCGGAACCCACTTCCAACGCCAAGAGGACGTTCGGGAGTCGTTGCAGCGGCTCCACCCCATACGCATGGACACCATGCATGCGCGGCCCATTGGCCAAGATGATGAACTGTTGCTCTACTGCGAAGTAAGGAGGTTGATGTGTGCTATTAGCGTTTGAACGTCACCAGAACGGATTGACCTCAGTTCACTACGCCTCAACCCAAGCCGCGGACAGCACTTCCGCCTGCTTCAACACCGTTTCCGCCGCCTTCTCGCGCTTGTCCGGCGGATAGCCGTGCTTATTCAGGATGCGCTTCACGGCAGCGCGTAGCTTGGCTTTGACGCTCTCGCGCCGTGTCCAATCGATGGTGACGTTCTTGCGCACAGTTCGCACTAGCTCCCAAGCGATCAGGCGCAGCGTTTCGTCGCCGAGCACTTGCACGGCGCTGTCGCTGGTCTCCAATGCGTCGTAGAAGGCGAGTTCGTCGCCGCTGAGCCCCAAGGCCTCGCCGCGTTCGTTGGCGGCCCGCATTTCGCGGGCGAGTTCGATGAGCTCCTCGATCACTTGGGCTGCTTCCACGGCCCGGTTCTGGTAGCGCCGCAACGTGTTTTCCAGCATCGCGGCGAAGGAGCGGGCCTGCACCACGTTCTCGCGCCGGCGGGTGGCGATCTCGCCCTTCAGCAGTTTACGCAGCAGTTCCACCGCCACGTTGCGATGCTCCATCCCGCGCACCTCGGCCAGGAACTCGTCCGATAGGATGGAGATGTCCGGTGTCGGCAAACCCGCCGCGGCGAAGATGTCCGTCACGCCTTCAGGCGCCACGGCACGGTCGATGATCTGACGCACGGCGTGGTCTAACTCCTCGTCCGTCCGGGCCTCACTTGCCGAGCGTTTGGCGAGCGCCGTTTGCACTGCTTGGAAGAACGCCAAGTCGTCGCGTATCGCCAGTGTTTCATCCCGCGGCACGGCCAGCGCAAAGGCTTGCGAGAGCTCGCGCACAGCCTTCAAGAAGCGATCCTTGCCGTCTTCCTGAGCCAAGATGTGTTCTTGCGCCGCCGGCAGCAAAGACAAGCGTTCAGCCGCCTTGCCGCTCGTCCACTGGCGCCAGTCGAAGCCGTGGAACAGCGCACAGCAGACCTCGTGCTTCTCCTGCATCAACGCCACTGCTTCGTCTTGATCGAAGGCCGTGCGTCCCGTGCCGCCGCTTTCGGTGTAGGCCGCGAGCGCATGCTTGAGTTCGTTGGCCAGGCCGAGATAATCCACCACCAAGCCACCCGGCTTGTCCTTGAACACACGGTTGACGCGGGCGATGGCCTGCATCAGCCCGTGGCGGCGCATGGGCTTGTCCACATACATGGTGTGCAGGCTGGGCGCATCGAAGCCGGTGAGCCACATGTCCCGCACGATGGCGATTTGGAACGAATCGTCTGGGTTGCGGAAACGGCTGGCCAACGCTTCGCGGCGGGCCTTGTTGCGGATGTGAGGCTGCCAATCCGGCGGGTCGGATGCGGCACCTGTCATAACCACCTTCATGGCGCCTTGGTCATCGTCCTCGTGGTGCCAATCCGGGCGCAGCTTCGCCAACTGGCCATAGAGATCAACGCAGATGCGGCGGCTCATGCAAACGATCATGGCTTTGCCAACCAGCGCCTCCGTGCGCTGCTCGAAGTGCCGCACGATGTCCTGAGCGATCAAACTCAGCCTAGATTCCGCCCCAACCACGGCTTCCAACTGCGCCCACTTCGTCTTCAGCTTCTCCTTGCGGGCCACCTCCTCGCCCTCGGTGGCTTCGTCAAAGTCCGGGTCGATGTGGGGCCGCTCGCCTTCGTCCAAGGAGAGCTTGGCCAGCCGATTTTCGTAGTAGATGGGCACCGTGGCGCCGTCCTCCACGGCGCGTTGGATGTCGTAGATGCTGATGTAGTCGCCGAACACACTGCGGGTGTTGGCGTCGCTCTTCTCCACCGGTGTGCCGGTGAAGCCCACGAACGAGGCCAACGGCAAGGCGTCGCGCATGTGGCGGGCGAAGCCATCGATGAAGTCGTATTGGCTGCGGTGGGCTTCATCCGCGATCACCACGATGTTGGAGCGCCGCGACAGGACGGGATGCTGGTCTCCCTTCTCCTCTGGGAAGAACTTCTGAATGGTGGTGAACACCACGCCGCCGGATTGCACGGCCAGTTTCTTGCGCAAGTCCGCTCGGTTCGCGGCTTGCACAGGTGGCTGCCGTAACACGTCTTGGCAGCGGGCAAAGGTGCCGAATAGCTGATCGTCCAAATCATTGCGATCCGTGAGCACGACGATGGTCGGGTTTGCCATCGCCGGTTCACGCACGATGGCACCGGCGTAGAAGGCCATCGTGAGGCTCTTGCCGGCACCTTGCGTATGCCAAACCACACCGATGCGCCGGTCGCCCGGCACTCCGCCCGGGCGCCGCCCTGTCTCATAACGGCCACGCGCTTCGGCAACCTGCTTGCCGTCAACGTCTTCGGACTTTGCGCGCAACGTCTCGGCAACGCCGGTGCGGACCGCATGGAATTGGTGGTAGCCGGCCATCATCTTAGTCAGCCGTCCGCTGCCGTCGTCGTCGAACACGATGAAGCCCTGCAGCAAGGCCAACAACCGCTCCGGTTCGCAGACGCCATGCAACAACACCTGCAGTTCCGGCAGCTTCGAGTCCGCCAGTTGCTCCCCTTCGATGGTGCGCCACGGCTTGAACCACTCGCAGCCGGCAGTGAATGTGCCGATGCGGGCCGCGAGGCCGTCCGAGACGATGAGCGCCGCGTTCATGGCGAACAAGCCGGGCAATTCCGCCTTGTAGGTTTGCAGTTGCTGCCACGCGGTCCAGATCGTCGCATCCTCTTGGGTGGCGCTCTTGAGTTCGATGACGACCAGCGGCAAGCCGTTCACAAACAACACGATGTCCGCCCGCCGCTCGCGCTTGCTCTCGACTACTGTGAACTGATTGACGGCCAGCCAGTCGTTGTTGGCGGGGTTGTCGAAGTCGATGACTCGCACTTGAGCACCGCGCACCGCGCCCTCGGCAGTTCGGTACTCGACGCCGACCCCATCGACCAAAAGCCGATGGAAGGCCCGGTTGCGCACTTCAAGCGTTGCGCCCTCCGGTCGCGTGAGCGTGTGGTAGGCATCTTCCAGTGCCGTGGCGGGAAGTTCTGGGTTGAGCCGTTCGAGGGCGCGGCGCAGACGGTGCGGTAGGAGCGCTTCTGCATAGTCGGTGCGCTCGGCCGCTGGCGTGTCGGGCGCGATGTCCGGCCCGCGAGCTGTTTGCCAGCCGACGCTGCCCAGCCAATCGAGGGCGGCGTCTTCGACCGTGGCTTCGGAAGCACCGTTCAAGTGGCGGCCTCTGCCAGCTTCTCCGCATCTTGGATGCGGATTTCGCCCGAGATGAGTTTGGGCAGGAGCGTGTCACGCAACTCGGCAAGCTGGTTTGCCTCGCCATACGCGGCGAGCATTCTTTCGGCCTGCGGTGTCGCCAAGTCCGAAAACTCCTTGCGTGTGGCCACATCCGCGAGAGTGATCTTTGTGGCGGCTACGGCCTGCGGAGAAACTGCCGGATATGCGCCGCCGTCGGCCAACTGCGCCAAGCGACCGATGTTGCTCTTGGAGGTCGCCGCACACCATACAAATACAGCGTCGAAGTGCTCCTTTGGACGTAGAACGGCAAAACCCGTGCTTCCAGTTAGCCCCTCTACACCCACGAGCGCGTAAGAGCCGTTGCCGGGCCGAACCGTGCCTACAATGGTGTCACCCGGCCGCAAAACGCGCTTGGCTCGGATCGGTGCATCGCGCCAAGCGTATGTTTCTATCTTCTCGATAATTCCCCACTTCGTGTTGGACAGATCGACATAGGCTACCGTGCCGGGTGCCGTAGCCGGTGTCCAAGACTCAGGATTGAGCAACGCGATATCGGCCAACGTTCGTTCGCACCCAGAATCACCGCACCTTCTCGTAAACCAAGACTTGAACAGCGTCCTCACGGCCCCTTCCAGCGTCTCAGCCATGCGACGGTTCAGTTCGATCTTGTCGTCCAGTGTGCCGACGACATGAACGATGGCCCGCTGCTGGCCCATTGATGGAACAGGAACAACAAGATGTGCTAGAGAGTCCGTCGCAACTCTTTGTCGTCCCGAAGTGCCAGTCATCTGACCAACCGCGTAGTCATGCACCTCGTCCCAGCAAGTCAGGTAGTACGCGTACTCCGGGTCCGTTACTCCAAGGCGACCTCGAACCACGATGAACTCCGTTGATCCGTGTGCGGGATCCGAAGCATCGGCACCTCGATAACGAGCAATCTTGCCGTTTTCCAGGCAAGGCGTAATCCTTGCCATCAGTGTGTCTCCGGTACAGAACCGCGACCCGCCGCCGCTGTACTTGCGCCGCTGGCTTGCCACCACGTCCCGTGAACCAGGGCTGACGGCTGCCATGTCCACGAACGGATAGATTGCGCCTCGATCCAAGGCAATCCGCGGATTAAGAAGCACCGCATCACTGAAAGGGAGGCGGCGCCAGTCGTCGTCAGCCTCTGGACGCCCTTTGAGGCCGCGGCGAATCATGCCGCCAGCTCCTCGCGGGCGTTGTCTCGCTCGGACCACAGCATAGGATAAACGCCATAGTTCCGTACAGCGCCAAGCACGTTGGCAGGGACTGGCGAATCGGTGTCGTTGAGTATCGCGTACGCACGACTTTCCGGCGACCGCACGTCTTTGGTGTCTATCCAAGAAAACGCAACCACCTGCGCCGTGTCACGTCGAGGTCGATTTACGGTGCGCAAAACGCGCTCCGGTTGCCGTTTCGATTTCGGGATGACGAAGTCGAACCTGTGATCGTAGCCGCTCTTGCCGGCAAACTTGACGTTGGGCGTATAACGGATGTCCGAGCCGTCCAGCCACTCCACCACGTCCTCATAGAACAAGCTGGCGACTGTCGGTGCGCTCAAGTAGAACAGATCGCCCACCGACAGCATCGCTTGAACCAGATTGTGCTTGCGCAAGGAGAAATCTGTCTGCGATGCTCTAACGACGAGGCGTGTGCTGTCACGTTGTACGCCAAAGCCGGCGAGTGTCGTGTTCAGCATTGCCTGCCGCTTCGGGCTGCTGATGTTGCAGCCAGACTGTTCTAGATCTTCGATGACGTAGCCATCGTCCGTCAACAGCCAGCCACCCTGATCGCGTCGAGCATAGATCTGCAGATAGTCATTGTGCCGGTCAAGGTACGGTGTCGTAATCTCGACCCAATCTTCGACCTTGCGAAGGCTGGTCTGATCCCTTAGCCAGTCCCAATACCGATCCATGAGGTCTTGCACTTCCTCGATCATGGGAAGAGCCCCAGTTGAAATCGTGGCCGCAACGTGACGTTGCAGTAGTCCATAAAATCCTCCAGCGCCCGGATTGCGTCACTGGGATTCTGGAACCGATCCTGTGGAACCGGATACGCCCAACGGTCGTTGTAGCCTTCACGGTACAAGTGCAAATGCGGACCCTGGATCACCTCATCATCTGGGTTGCGGTGGGGCGCACCGCCTATATCAAGCCGAGCAAGTATGAAGACTTGCCGAGCGCGGTTTTGATAGGTGTTCTTGGCCAAGTTAATCTGTCCGCGCCTTAGATCAAGGAGAAACGGCTCTCGGCCGTCCACGGATGCCAAAGGCACCGTGACCTTCCCGCCTCGACCGGGAGGAAACCACACCCTGTCGTCCACGCGATGCTTCTCCATGGCCAGCAAACCGTCCGCCTCGGCTTGCGTCAAAACGACATTGGCCATTTAGCTGCCTCCCCCCAACAGTTCGACTAACGCGGCACTGCACCGAGGCACCGGCTCTCCCCGTTTCCCGCAAACGTCGATTTGGTGTACCGCATGCTCCGGCTCCTTGAGCCCTTCGTCTTCCGCGCGAAGTCGCAACCAACTCGCTCACGGCCATTATCCACTATCTCCCCACCGCCGGAGATAGCGCATCAGTTCCCCGACAACCCGGCCGTGGCCGCCAGTGGCGCTGCGCCAGTCCAACTTGACCGTCAGACCGCTATCGCTCGCCATGCGCTGTACGAGTGAGCCAACGATTTGTCGATGCGCATTGTCCTCCCCGAACGCCGCGATCTCACGCTCACGCATCGAAGTCGCCGCGCAGGATGCGGTCAGAAACTAGCAGTGGCTCGTGCCCGTCGTCGAGCGCCCTGTCGATGTCCGGCTTGCGTCCAAGCGACCCCCACGTCTTGAACGATTCCACTTGGGTCTCGCGGTCTTTGCGCTGTACCACGAATAGCGCATCGTCGGGCAGCAGGTCTGGCAGGACCGGAGAGTGCGTGGTGACGATGTACTGCGTCTCGCCGGATTGGGAGCTCGCCTTCAACAAGTCGGCAATGAGTTCGATGCGGCGCGGGTGTACGCCGTTCTCCGGTTCCTCGAAGCCGACCAACGCAGGGCTGTCTTCCGCACCCGACAATGCCAAGAGGCCCAACAGGCGCAAAGTGCCCTCAGAGAGCACTCGCGCCGGAATGGCCACGCCGTTCTCGCGCAGGCGAAACTCCGCCTCGCCCAAGTCGTTCACTTCCGTCTCGATGCCGTCCACATCCGGCAGCAGCGCTCGTAACGCCTTCTCCATCGCTTGGAATTCGCGCGGCTGGCGCGCTTTCAGTGTGACGAGGAAGGCCGCCAGTTCCTCACCCATCGGGCCAACGTGGCGCGCTTCCTTGATCGCGGTGGCTGCTCTCATGCGTTCCCGGGGCTCGAAGTAGAAGAACCGCCAGCTTTCCAGTTCGCGCCGCGCCGCCGCCACATGAGGGTGGAGAAGCGGGTAATGGCGCATCGAGAGGATAGCGTGATCTAGCTGGCTCTCGTAGCGCACAGCGCTTGGGTAGCCCTCCCTCCGCAAAAGCACCTGTTGGTCTTGTCGTTCAATGAAGGGTTTGCGCCGGCCGACGGGTTTGCCGCTTTTGGTCAGCGCCACCAAGTATTCGTCGGCGATGCGAAGCAGGCCCGAACTCGGCAACATCTCCACCTCCAAGCGGTAGCGCAAGCGACGTTCGTGTACATGCGTTTTGACGTCGCCAGAGTCAACGGTGCCGGTGAGCAAGCGCACCGCCTGTACTTCTCGATCTACGGCTCTAGCGACGGCTTCCGAGATGTGCAGGTCTGCCTCAATGGAGAAGGCGAGCCGTTCCTGTTTGCGGAGACCCTTGAGGCCACCCTTGCCCATCGTGAAGGATTCGAGGGGTTTACCACGACACGGGGGGTCAAACGCCTCTTTTAGCGTGCGGCTGGTGGCCAACCTCGAAAGTAGTTGCACGGCGTCCAAGAGATTGCTTTTGCCCGCGGAGTTCGGCCCGAGCAGTAGCGTCAGGGGCTTCAGTTCCACATCCAAATCACGCAGGGACTTGTAGCCTTTGACACGAATACGGTTCAGCATGACTTACCCTCTGCGCCCGGTGAGTTCAAGATAACGATGGCGGTACGCATGGTCTGAGGCTATCCGAGTGCCCTCTCGATGTCCTCGCCGCATTTCATAAGTCGGATCGCATGAGGCTTACCGCGAAAGGAGACCGGGTGGCGGGCGAGTTTGTCGATTTCTCTTCGATGAGCGCCGCCGTGGGCGATGACCGGCACGAATCGGCACGGCGCTCTGGGAACTACCCGATCCGCGGCCCGTGCGCCACCCAAGAGCTGGCGGGACACCGCTTGCGCGTGGAATCCTGAGCTCTTGAGCTCCAGCGGCACGACGTAGAGGTCATGTCCCAGCCCCGCGCCAACGAGTATATAGTCGCACCGCTCCCCTCTCGCCGGAGTTCCAGGTCCATCCATGTCGATGAGGTGAAACGGACGTGGGGCCCCGGCTAAGCCCACCTCGCAACCCTGTTTTCCGCACTCCTCGCTGAGGCACCGGGCATCAACGTCCACTTGTTCAAAGGCGGATGTCATTGGGCGTCCTGCGCCAAGTTGGTAATCGTCGCCCAGTCGTTGTACAGATCCTCGGTGATGTCGCCGAAGCCGGCCGGGAATGTGCCGCGAACGGTGTCTAGCGCGATCTCCTTCACCACCGATCCCTTGGGGCGCAATTTGGGCTCGAAGTGCCAAGCGCCCACCTCATCTGACGTCAAGGCCGGGCCTCCGTTAGCGACCTTTGAACGGCGGGATTTGGGCACATCTGACAGCCGCACTAGATTCGCCAGCGCCTCAAGCACCCATTCGCTGTGCGTGGTCATAATCACGCGGATTCCCGCTTTGACGACGGCAGCCAGAAAGCGTGTGAAGGCAACCTGCATCTGTGGATGCAGGTGGGATTCCGGTTCCTCAATGATGATTACGTCGCCCTTGCGCACGACATGGCGTAGGTAAAGCGCTACAGGGGCAAGCTCCGACACCATTGACGACGTGTTCATGAGCGCGATGTCTCGTTCCCACTTCGCCGGCCGGTAGTGGAACGACGGGTAGCCGGCAGTCGATCGGCGGACTTGCACGGTGCCACCCAAGATGTCCGTCTCAAGGCGGTCGGCAAGCTGGACACTCTCGGTTGCCACGCGTTCGTCGGCCAACTCGATGAGCTCGTTCAGAAAGTCCGCAAGAACACCCGACAGCGTTGGCAACGGAGACTCGACATCAAAGCCAGCGCGCGAGGCACGGTCAATCAGCGAGCTGACGACGACTCGGTGTGCATGCATGATGCCAGCCCGGTCCGCTGGTAAGTAGTGGACTGAACGCGCAACCTCACCAGCCGTGAAGGGAACCATCAGATCGACAAGCTCGAAAGGGTCAGACGTTGGGCGACGATGCTTCATTAGCCGACGCAGCCGCTGCAGACGGCGGCTGCTTACCCTTTGGATGCGCAACGGCATGCCATCCGGCACCAGTGAACTAAGATGCGCTCGTCCGCGTGAGATGGCGAAGTCATAGCCAATCTCGTTCATGGCGTCATCACTGAATTCCCGACGCAATACCAAACGAGCGCATCTGCCCGCTGGCTGGCGGATCAGACCAGCCGATTCCGCTAGCCCGAAGCAGCGTTTCACCTCATCATCAAGAAACGGCACCGCTGCCCCGATAGCCCGTAGGAGCGGCCGAACCAAGGCCGCGATCTCATCCGGTAGCAAGACGTCCAGCTCGTGTATGCCCTGAGTTTCGTCCTGCACCTGTTCCAGCCATTGGTTGATCGTTTCGGTATGTGCGGCAAACTTCGCTAGGTCATCTTCCGATAAGTCGCGTAGCCGGCTCGCCACAACCAACGGCCCGAATAGGGCGTCGGATCTGCCAAAGAACCGATGCAACGCATAGAGCAGGATCGCCAAGTACGACTTGCCGGTGTTGCTCGCACCGACGAACACCGTGAAGGGCCGCAGGTCAATCGTCGCTTCGGCGATCGGGCCGAAGTCCTTCACCGACAGCGTTGTTCGTTCTGGCATGGGTCGCCCCCTCACCTTGCCCTGCCGCCAACCCGGCCGTCCGGCATCTGGCTGCCCGCCGGCAGCCAGCAGGGCAGGTTCGCTAGCATAGCAATCCCACCGCTAGCCGCCGAATCCGAGGCGTTTCAGGTTCTTGGCAATCGCCGCGTCCAGCCGCTTCGCCTCGGCTCGTTGCTCGCGCCACTCGGCGGCGAGGCGGGTCATCTTGTCATGGAACGGCTCGTCGTCCTCCGGCTGCGGCGCCACGCCCACGTAGCGGCCCGGCGTCAAGATGTGGTCGTGGGCGCGGATGTCGTCCAAGGTGGCGCTCTTGCAGAAGCCGGGCACATCTTCATATCGGGCATTCCCGCGTTTGCTGCGCCAAGCGTGATAGGTGCCGGCGATGCGGGCGATGTCCTCTTCCGACAGTTCGCGGTGGGTGCGATCGACCATTTCGCCTTCGTTGCGGGCGTCAATGAACAACACTTCGTCGCGTCGGTTCCGAAACTTGCCGTTGCCGCGGTCGCGGGCAAGAAACCATAGGCACACGGGTATCTGCGTGGAATAGAAGAGCTGGCCCGGCAGCGCAATCATGCAATCCACCAAGTTTGCTTCCACGAGGTGCTTGCGAATCTCGCCTTCCCCGGCGGCTTGGGAGGACATCGAGCCATTGGCCAGCACTAAGCCGGCCACGCCACTCGGCGCCAAGTGATGCACCATGTGCTGCACCCAAGCGAAGTTGGCGTTGCGCTTCGGCGGCACACCGTATGCCCAGCGCTTGTCGTCCGCGAGTTGCTCGCCGCCCCAGTTGGAAACGTTGAACGGTGGATTGGCGAGGATGAAGTCCGCCTTCAAGTCTGGGTGGCGGTCGTTGTGGAAGGTGTCGCCCTCGGCGATCATCTGGGCGTCGATGCCGCGAATGGCGAGGTTCATCTTCGCCAAGCGCCAAGTGGTGTGATTGGATTCTTGGCCATAAACGGCAACATCCGCGGAGGTGCGCCGCGCTGTTTTGCGACTGTTGCCGTTACCCGTGGCGTGGGCGTCGATGAACGCCATGGATTGAACGAACATGCCGGCGGAGCCACAGCAAGGGTCGTAAACACGCCCTTGGTAGGGTTCTAGCATTTCCACCAAAAGCCGCACAACGCAGCGAGCCGTGTAGAACTCACCGCCCTTCTTGCCTTCGGCGCTTGCGAACTGCGCCAAGAAGTATTCGTACACGCGCCCCAGCACGTCTCGGGAGCGGGCGTCCGCATCGCCCACCTTGATGTTGCCAATGAGGTCGATCAACTGGCCGAGGCGGCGCTTGTCGAGCGCTGGGCGGGCGTAGGTTCTGGGCAGCACGTCGCGCAGGCCGGGATTGTCACGCTCGACGGCGGCCATCGCGTCGTCCACGGCCTGGCCGATGCCCGGCTGCTTGGCAAGCCTTCGCAGGGCGCTCCAACGTGCTTGCTCCGGCACCCAGAACACGTTGTCGCCAGTGTAGAAGTCCGCATCCTCCGGGTCTGAGCCCTTGCCCTCGTCGCGCTCCGCTTCCAGCTGCTCATGCCGTTCCTCAAAGGCATCCGAGATGTACTTCAAGAAGACGAGGCCCAGCACCACATGCTTGTATTCCGCCGCGTCCATGTTGCCGCGCAGGAAGTTGGCTGCGGCCCACAGCTCGGTCTCGAAGCCTGTGGTGGCGGCGCTGCCGCTGGATGCTTTGGGTTCGCGGCCTTTCGACCGCGCCTTGGATGCCGCGCCGGCCACGGCTCGTCCAGTTTGTGGCTCGGCCTCATGGCCCAGCAGCCGCTCCACGAGCGCATCCTTTCGGCCTGCTGTTTCCAGCCCCTGCAAATCGCAAACGCGGCGCAGGTCCGCCACCCGCAAAGTTGTCAGCAACCTCTCCGCCGTGGCTCGGCGAGCGCGTCGAAGGCGTGCTCGCATGGCATCGGGGCTGCGCTTATCCACGCCCTCCGCCAGTTCGAGCTCAACGAGCGCGTCCCGCAGAGCGACGCGTTCCATCGTTTCCAAGACGGCGTGTTTGAGTTTCATGGCGCACATCAGGCACGAGGCGGTTCGGCGCCGCCTTGGCTCCCCATGACTACGATGCGGAATCGGCCAGCGACACGCTATAGAGACGCATCATAACCAACGCTCCGTCAGCTTGCCGAGCCGCACGGCAGAATCACGGGTTGGCCACACGGTCGGGATCGACCTGGGCCTCCCACGCGACGTCCACCGGGCCGACGACGTCGCCAAAGATTCGGATGACGTCGCGGTCGGCACCGAATGCCTCCTCGGGTTGTTCACCGTACGGCACGAGACGCGAAACCGGCCGGCCACGCTTGGTGATCACGATCTCTTCGCCGGTCCGCGCCACCTCGTCCATCAGCCGCAGGCAGTGCGCCTTAAACTCGGACGCCTTGATCGTGCGCCTGCCGCCTGTCGCTCGATTTCCGACCATGTGGGCTCGCTCCCAGCACAACCATAGCGATACGGACAGTAACAGATGGTCACGACATCGGTCGTTTTCGTGGCCTGATCCGGAGAACCCACCTGCCATCCAGTGATTGAAGCGGGCAAGGCCGAAGCCCCATGCCCACACCCACTGCCGTTCTACTTGACTTCGCCCCCGCGCTTCCGCACCTTTGGCGCCGCCGGTGGCGGGGCGGGGCATGGACGACTTTTTCGGCTACTTCCAAGAGCGGGGGTGGATTGCCTACGTCTTTTTGATCGTGGTGGCGACGCTCGCGGCCCGGTACATGGCCAAGCGCCTGTTCGACCGGCTGGCGCGGCAAGCGGAGAAGACGCGCAACCTCTATGACGACGCGCTGCTGGACGCGGCGCGGCGGCCGCTGGGCGTCGCCATCTATGTGGTCGGCATCGCTTGGGCGGCGCAGGTGGTCGGCGAGCGGGCGCCGCCGGGGCTCTTCGACCATGTGGCCACGGTGCGCGAAGTGGCCATCGTCACGCTGCTCGCTTGGTTCGGCGTGCGGTTCATCAGCTTCATGGAAGTGCATCTGTCGGACGCTTCCTATGTGAAGGCGCCGATGGATCGCACCACCGCGGTGGCAATCGCCAAGCTGCTGCGCGCCTCGGTGGTCATCACCGCGTTCCTCATCGCCTTGGAGACCTTGGGCTTCAGCGTCACCGGGGTGCTCGCCTTCGGCGGTGTGGGGGGCATCGCCATCGGCTTCGCCGCCCGCGACTTGCTGGCCAACTTCTTTTGGGGCGCTGATGATCTACCTGGATCGCCCGTTCTCCGTGGGGGATTGGATTCGCTCCTCGGATCGGGAGATCGAGGGCACGGTGGAGGAAGTCGGGTGGCGGCTGACGCGCATCCGCACCTTCGACGAGCGCCCGCTCTATGTGCCCAACAGCGTCTTCGCCTCGCTGGCGGTGGAGAATCCGTCGCGGATGCACAACCGCCGCATCTACGAGACCATTGGCGTGCGCTACGCGGACATCGGCGCGTTGCAGGCCATCATCGAAGCGGTGCGCAAGATGCTGAAGAGCCACCCGGCCATCGATGCGTCGCGCACGCTGATGGTCAACTTCGTGAGCTTCGGCGAGTCGTCGCTCAACTTCTTCGTCTATGCGTTCACCAAGACGACGGTGTGGGAGGAGTTCCACGACATCAAGGAAGACGTGTTGTTCCGCATCGCCGCGATCATCGACGGGCATGGGGCGCAAGTGGCGTTCCCGACCCGCACCCTGTTGGTGGAGAATGTCCCCGATGCAACCTGAACTCGCCGAGCGCTCGGCGCAAGCGGTGGCGTTGCTCGACCGCGCCGCCTGCCTCTACGACGCCACCGCGGTGGAACGCGCCATCGACCAGCTGGCCGTGCGCATGGCATTGGATTTGGCGGAGATTTGCCCCGTCATCGTGTGCGTGATGAACGGCGGCCTGCCCTTCGCCGCGGCGCTCTTGAAGCGGCTTTCCTTCCCGCTGGAGTTGGATTTCGTCCACGCTTGGCGCTACCTCGGCGCGGCGCCGGAGGAAGACGGCGCCTTGCATTGCCGTGTCGGGTTGGAACGGGATGTCAGCGGACGCACGGTGCTGCTGGTCGATGACGTGCTGGATGAAGGCGTGACCCTCGAGCGGCTGCGCGCCCAAGTGCAAACGGACGGCGCCGAACGGGTGCTCACCGCGGTGTTGGTGGACAAACAAGTGCCGGGGCGCACCGCCACCGCGGACTACGCCTGCCTCACCGCGCCGAATCGCTTCCTCGTCGGTTGCGGCATGGACTACAACGGCTGGTGGCGCAACCTGACCGGCATCTACGCGCTGGACCTCGACGGCGAAGGCGGCGCGTCGTGAAGGTCGCCATCATCGGCGGCACCGGCCTGCGGGGCTTGGGCGGCGCGGCGTGGCAGGTGGCGCCCAACACCGATGGGACAACCCCCTACGGCCCGGCGACGGCGAAGCCGGAGGTCGCAGCCTTCGGTGCGGTGGAAGCGCTGTTTCTGGATCGCCACGGCGCCGCGCGCATTCCACCGCATCGCATCAACTACCGCGCCAACCTCTGGCTGCTGCGCGAGCTCGGCGCCGAGTGCGTGGTGGCGGTGTACGCCGTCGGCGCCATCGACAGCGCCTGCGGCACTGGCCACATCGTCGTGCCGCATCAGCTCATCGACTATACCTGGGGACGCGAACACACCTTCGTCGAAGCTGCCGGCCCGGCCCGTCATGTCGATTTCGGAGACCCATACGACGCGCCTCTGCGTGACCGGCTCATCCGCGCCGCGGCCTCGTGCATCGAGGCGGAGCGGCTGCATCGGCAAGGGGTGTACGCCGCCGTGCAAGGGCCGCGCTTGGAGACCTCAGCCGAAGTGGATCGGCTGGAACGCGACGGCTGCACCGTGGTCGGCATGACGGGCATGCCGGAAGCGGGCTTGGCCCGCGAGCTGGAGTTGCCCTTCGCCGGCCTTTGCGTGGCCGTGAACCCGGCCGCGGGACGGGGCGACGGCGGCATCTCGGAAGCGGACATTGAGGCCGCCGCCAAGCGAGGCGCCGCAGACATCGAAGACGTGCTACAAGCCTTCTTCCGCGGCGCGTAGGCGTTCGAGCAACGCCGCCGGCGGCGCCACCCGCTGCGTCTTCACCACCACGCCGAACCGCGGGTGGTCGAAATAATGCACCTCGCCGAAGCGCGACCGGCGGGTTTCCTGCAGCAACGCGTATCCATCCCGCGCCAATTGCCATGCATCGCCGGCCACGGGGGGCTCGGGAGCCATCAAATCCAGCGCGATGTCGATGTAGCGCCCCTGCGAGACGCTGACGGTGCCTTCCAACTCGAACACGCCACCCGGCATGCGGGCCCCAAACTGCGCGAAGAGCGGCATCGGGCGGCTGCTCGGTGGCAATGTCTGCAGCCAGCGGCCATGCGCCAACACGAAAAAGTCCCCCGACCTGCGCAAGCCGGCGACCGCCCCAGCCAGCGTCAACTCGTCACCCAACCAGCGGCCACGACCACGCTCGAGGCCGCGCTCGAACGCTTGGAACGCGGCAAGCGCCTCATCCATCGGCGTGGTTTCGGGCGGCACATCGGGTACCGGCACCGGCGTTTGCTCCACATCCTCCGACGTCTCAGCCACCGGTGTACCCGGCACCGGCGTACCCGACACCGCCGTCTCCGGCGCCGGCGGATCCCCCCAAATCCACGCCGGCGGCAGCGATTCCACCACCGGCACCTCGCCCCACTGCCACGGCAGCGATGGCGCCAGCACCGGAGGATGCGGGGCGCTGCCGTCCAACAGACCCAGCCGCCGCGGAACCTGCCGCGGCTCGAAGCGCAGCAACGCTTCGCCCTGCCCATCCGGCATCCGATGGCGCACCACGGCCAGCTCGACGCTGAGCCATTGGCGGGCCAGCCGGCCATCGGCAACCCCTTGGGATTGCGCCAACGCGGCAGTGGTCGCAAACGGCGCGAGCGCACCCAACGCGGCGCACCCGAAGTGCCGCAGCCAACGCCGCCGCCAGAGCGTCATGCCGCCCGCTAGGCCCCCGCCATCAGCCGCGGCGCCTCAACATCCGCCAAACGTTCCAGCAGCCTTTCCACGAAGGCGAAGCGGCTGGCCGGGTCCGGCATGGGCGCCTCAAAGCGCAGCCGGGCACCGTCTTGGAAGCGGAACGTGCCCGGCTCGCCGCGCACCAGATTCACCACCTGCATGGGTTGCACCGGCGTGTCCTCGTCAAAGTCGATGCGTCCGGCGGCGGTGCCGGCATGCAGGCTCGCTATGCCCAAGGCTTGGCAGGCGAGCTTCAGCGCCGTGGCGCGGAACAGGTGGTCGAGCGCATCGGGCAGGCGGCCAAAGCGGTCGATCATCTCCACCTTGAGGTCGTCCAACGCGTCGATGCGGTCCGCGTTCGCCATGCGCTTGTAGAAGATGAGCCGCGCATGGACATCCGGCAGGTAGTCATCGGGAATGAGCGCCGGCACATGCAGGTTCACTTCGCTGCGCCCGGTGAGGGTGGGCAGCGGCGCGTCGAGGGCCGGCGGCTTGCCGGCCTTGATGGAAGCGACGGCCCGCTCCAAAAGTTCCATGTAGAGCGCGAAGCCCACCGTTTCGATCTGGCCGGATTGCTCTTGGCCCAACAGCTCGCCGGCGCCGCGGATCTCCAAGTCGTGGGTGGCGAGCGTGAAGCCGATGCCCAGCTCCCCGGCCGCCTCAATGGCGTCCAAGCGCTTGCGGGCGTCGCTGGTGATGGCGCGGAGATCCGGCGTCATCAGATAGGCGTACGCCTGATGGTGCGAGCGCCCGACACGCCCGCGCAGTTGATGCAGCTGGGCGAGGCCGAAGCGGTCCGCCCGGTCGATGAGGATGGTGTTGGCGTTCGGAATGTCGATGCCGTTCTCCACGATGGTCGTGCAGACGAGCAGGTTGGAGCGGCGATGGTAGAAATCCGCCATGGTGCGCTCCAAAGCACGTTTCGGCATCTGCCCGTGGCCGACGCCGATGCGGGCGGTGGGCGCGAGGCGGGCCAACTCGTCCGCCACCCGGTCGATGGATTGCACCTCGTTGTGGACATAGAACACCTGCCCGCCCCGCGCGAACTCGCGGGCGATGGCCTCGCGCAGCAGGTGGTTGGCTTTGCGCACCACGAACGTCTTGATGGACAGGCGCCGGGCCGGCGGCGTGGCGATGATGGAGAGATCGCGCATGCCGCTCATGGCCATGTTCAACGTGCGCGGAATGGGGGTGGCGGTGAGGGCCAGCACGTCCACTTCCGCCCGCAGCGCCCGCAGGCGCTCCTTCTGCCGCACGCCGAACCGATGCTCCTCGTCGATGATGGCGAGGCCCAGATCCTTGAAGGCAACGTCCGCGCCGAGCAACCGGTGGGTGCCGATGACGATGTCCACCTTGCCTTCGCCGATGCGCTGGACGATGGCCCGCGCTTCGCCGCCGGAGCGCAGGCGGGACAATGCCTCGATCTGCACGGGCCAGTCCGCGAAGCGATCCCGGAACGTCTCGTGGTGCTGTTCGGCGAGCAGGGTGGTGGGCGCCAGCACGGCCACCTGCTTGCCGGACTGCACGGCGACGAAAGCGGCGCGCATGGCCACCTCCGTCTTGCCGAAGCCCACATCGCCGCAGATGAGGCGATCGGCGGCCTTCGGCGAACACAAGTCTGCGGTCACGGCGTGGATGGCTTCCGTTTGATCGGCGGTGGGCTCGAAGGGGAACTGGTCGCAGAAACGGCTGTATTCCGCATCCGGCGCGTCAAACACCGTGCCCTCGCGCAGTTGCCGGCGGGCTTGGATGTCGAGCAGCTCCGCAGCCACGTCAAATGCCTTCTGCGCCGCCTTGCGCTTCGCCTTTTCCCACTGATCCGAGCCCAAGCGATGCAGCGGCGCATGCTCGGCATCCGCGCCGGCATAGCGCGAGATGAGATGCAGCTCCGCCACCGGCACGTAAAGGCGGGCGTCGTCCGCGTACTCCAAGGCGAGGAACTCATGCTCGACGTCATCAACCTCCAGTGCCCGCAAGCCTTGGTAGCGGCCCACGCCGTGGTCGATGTGTACCACCGGCGCTCCGATGGAGAGCTCGGTCAAGTTCCGCACCACCAGTTCCGGGTCGATGCCACGCTGCCGGCCGCGCTGCGCCGCCTCCGCGTTGCGGCGGCCGAAGATCTCCGTTTCCGTGACGACGGCGAAATCCGGCAGCCACGCGCCGCGGTCGATGTCCGCCACCGCCAGCGCGAGGGATGGAGCCAGTTCCCGGAAGGCCGCGAAGCCCGTCACGGACGCCGCCCGCAGCCCAGCGCGGCCCAGGAACTCCTCGAAATGCTGGCGGCGGCCCGGGGTTTCCGCGGTGAGCAACACCGGCGTATCGACCTCGGCGAGAAACGCCTTCAGACGCCGCGCCTCGTCATGGCCCCGGTGGCTCGCGGTGAGTTCAGGCAGCGGCCGCCCGCCGAAGCTCGCGCGATGCCGGTGCTTGGCGCCTTCCGGGTCTAGCTGCACCCGGCCATGGGGCGCGAGGGCCGCCTGCAGTTCCTGGCGGGTGAGGTACAACGCCTTGGGCTCGGGAATGGGCCGCTCCACGTCGTGGCCGAGCGATTCGTAGCGCGCCGCGAGTTCCTCCTCGAACGCCGCCGCCGCCGGCAGCGCCTGTGGGCCGAGCGCGATGACGGCACCGTCTGGCAGGTAGTCGAACAGCGTCGCCGTGGCCTCGAAGAAGAACGGCAGATAGCACTCCATGCCCGGATGCGCCCGCCCCTCGCTCACATCCCGATAGGCGGGGCAGCGCGTGGCATCCACGTCGAAGGCGTGGTGCCAGGCGTTCCGAAAGCGGCCTATCGCGGCGGCATCCAGCGGCACCTCCTTGGCGGGCAGAATCCGGATCTCCTCCACGCGCCGGGCGGTGCGCTGGCTGTCTGGATCGAAGGTTCTCAGGCTCTCGATCTCGTCGTCGAAGAGATCCACGCGCACCGGCTCGTCGGCACCCATCGGAAAGACGTCCAGCAACGCACCACGCACCGCGTATTCACCCCGTTCCGCCACCGTGCCCACCGCGGCATAGCCGGCGCGCTGCAAGCGCCCGCGTTCGCGCTCCAAGTCGAAGCGCTGCCCCACTTTGAGCGCGAGGGCTTGGCCGGCGACGAAGCCGGTCGGCGGCAGCCGCTGCATCAAGGTGCGCATGGGCGTCACCAGCGCGCCCCGCTTCGTGCGCGGCAGCTCGGCGAGGGTGGCGAGTCGGTCTGAAACGATGTCTTGATGGGGCGAGAAGTTGTCGTAGGGCAGCGTTTCCCAATCCGGAAACGCCAACAGCGGCGCCTTGCCACCGGCGTAGAAGTCGATTTCCGCCCGCATCCGCATCGCGTCCTCAGTGTCCGACGCGACGTACAGCACGAAACGCTCCCCCTGCGCCAAGTTGGCGACGGCAAGGCCGGCGGCGCTGCCATGCAGCGCCTGCCAGTTGGCGATGGCCCCGGCCGGCGGCGCGGTGCGCGGGTCTAGTTGCATGATGCGATGCCGCGGGGTTGAGGGCGGGTGGGGGGCATTCTAACGTTGTGGGGGAGATGAGGGCGGTCGCTCTTTTCTTGCGAGGGGCCGGCCCCTCGCGCTCCCCGAGGCGAATTGGCGGGGCCGGCGTGTTCTGTGTGGGGGGCGCGGGTTGGCCGCCGCGGGTAAGCGGGGGTTCCCGCCGCCCGGGGTGGTGGATGGGTCTCGTTTCCTTTCTTTGCGAGGGGCCGGCCCCTCGCGCTCCCCGAGGCGAACTGGCGGGGTCGGCGTGTTCTGTGTGGGAGGCGCGGGTTGGCCGCCGCGGGTAAGCGGCGCTTCCCGCCGCTTGGGGTGGTGGATGGGTCTCGTTCCTTTCTTTGCGAGGGGCCGGCCCCTCGCGCTCCCCGAGGCGAACTGGCGGGGTCGGCGTGTTCTGTGTGGGGGGCGCGGGTTGGCCGCCGCGGGTAAGCGGCGCTTCCCGCCGTCCGGGGTGGTGGATGGGTCTCGTTTCCTTTCTTTGCGAGGGGCCGGCCCCTCGCGCTCCCCGAGGCGAACTGGCGGGGTCGGCGTGTTCTGTGTGGGGGGCGCGGGTTGGCCACCGCGGGTAAGCGGGGTTCCCGCCGCTTGGGGTGGTGGATGGGGCTCGTTTCCTTTTCTTTGCGAGGGGCCGGCCCCTCGCGCTCCCCGAGGCGAATTGGCGGGGTCGGCGTGTTCTGTGTGGGGGGCGCGGGTTGGCCGCCGGGGGTAATCGGGGGTTCCCGGCACATGGTGGGTTGGGTGGGTCTAGCGGAGGGGGTGTGCTAGGCTTGCGGGATGCCGGAAGCCTTGCCGCCTGACCTTGCCCAGCTAAGGGACGACGTGGACGCGCTGGCGCGGGAAGTGCTGGCGCCGCTTGCCGAGGATGTGGCCGCCAATCGCGCTGCCATCGTCGCCGCCGCCAAGTCCGCGGGGCTGTTCACCATGACGCAGCCCAAGGCCCATGGCGGCACCCAGGCCAGCGCGTTGGCCCTTACCGTCGTCCGGGACACGCTGGCGAGCCATAACCTTGCCCACTTGCCGGTGTTCGGCCCCGGGCCTGGGGTGTTGGCCGGCGCTGGCGAGCCGTTGGCGAGCCGCTACTTGGCACCCCTCTTGGCCGGCGAGAAGCGCGGCGCCTTCGGTTTCACGGAGCCGGACGACGCGCCCCGTGCCACTTGGGGCCGCGTCCAAGGCGACGCGCTGGTGGTGAATGGGCAGAAGTCCTACGTCACCGGGGGTGCCGAGGCCAACTTCATCAACACCTTGGTCGAAATCGAAGGCGCGGGGGCCGCGCTGGTGGTGATCGACACGGACGCCGCCGGCGTCTCCATCAAGCGCACCTTCGGCTCGATGGACGGCAGCCACCACGCCCACTTCGAGTTCAAGGACGTGACGGTGCCGATGGCGCATGTCATCGGGCGTCCCGGCGAGGGCTTGCCCCGCGCCTTGGGGCAAATCGGCGACACCCGCCTCGCCTTCGCGGCGCAGTGCGTGGGGCTCATGCGCTGGACGCTCGGCTTCGTCACCGAACATCTCGAAGCGCCGCATCGCAGCGGCGCCCCCTTGGGCAACCGGGAAGGCGTTCGGCTGCGCTACGCCGACATGCGCATCGACGCGTTCGCCGCCCGCAGCATGGTCTATCGCACGGCGCGGCTCGCCGATGCAGGCGAAAACGTGGTGAACGAGACCATCGCCTGCAAGGTGTTCGCCACCGAGGCCGTGGGGCGCGTCGTCGATATGGCGATGCAACTCGTCGGCGGCAAGGCGCTGGACGTCGGGCACCCGTTGGAGAGCCTCTACCGGCGGGTGCGCGCCATGCGCTTG
The DNA here is from genome assembly GCA_965200505.1 of Candidatus Azotimanducaceae bacterium. GTDB lineage: Bacteria > Pseudomonadota > Gammaproteobacteria > Pseudomonadales > Azotimanducaceae > VXNE01. Next base: position 526,109 of record OZ241343.1, read on the forward strand.
GCGGAAGGCGCGAGCGACATCCTGCGCCTGAATCTGGCCCGCGGCCGGTTGGACTTGGGCAAGGGGCGGCTTTAGCCCAAGGCGTCACGGCGGGCGTCCGATCCGCTACACCACGATGGATGGATACTGGGCGGATCGGGTGCCCGGGATCGGCTGGTTGGCGGTGTCGTGGTAGGTGAAGACGACGGACAGCTTCACCTGCGCCGTGTCGTTGCGCCCGGCGGCGTGCAGCAGGCGGCAGTGGAAGAAGAGCGCATCGCCCGGCTCAAGCGCCAAGGGCACCGCGGCGTCGATGAGGCGCGCGTTCTCCGGCAGGTCCGGGCGCAGAAACAGGTCACGGTCGAAACGGCCCCGGTCCAACGCTTGGCGGTGGCTGCCCGGAATCACCATCAGGGCGCCGTTGGCGGGGGTTTCCGCGCCCAGCGCCAGCCACACCGAGACCAAATCCGGACGGTCGAAGCTCCAATAGCGGATGTCTTGATGCCACAGGGTGGCGCTGGAGTGGCCGCCATGCTTGGTCATCACGCAATTGTGGTGGCATTGGGACAAGCACACGGCGGCGCTGCCCAACAGCCCCCGCACCGTGTGCGCCACCGCCGGCGCCCGTGCCCAACTGCGGAAAGAAGGATCGCGCGCGTAGGCGCTGAGCAAGCGCCTTGGGGTGTCGCCGCCGGCGGCGGCGCGGCCTGATGGCGCTCCGACGTAGCCAACGTCCGCCTCGAACTCGGCCGGCCCCACCACCGGATCCAACGCCGCCAGCGCCGCGGCGGCCATGCGCCGGCAGGCTTCGGGGGTGGCCAGTTGCCGCAGGATCACATAGCCATCGCGGGCGAAGGCGGCCAACGTCGCGTTCGCCGCGTGGCGCCGCGGCACTGCTGTTTCGCTCATGCGCGTCTTTTGCGGCCATGGCCTGTGGTCGTGGCGCGCGGTTCAGGTAAGATGCGAAGTCTATGTTACGACGCCAACTCGCCACCACGCTCGGGCGCGTCCTGCCGGCCAGGAAGGTCACGCTGCCCATCGCGTTCCTATTGGTCGCGAGCGCCATCACCTTCTGGTTGGTGCAGAGCCGGCCGCCGGCCGCGCAAGAGCCGGTGCCGGAACCGTCGCTGCTCGTCAGCGTCGCCACGCTGAAACGCGAGCCGATCACCTTCACCGTCGCCTCCCAAGGCGCTGTCTCGCCACGCACGGAAACCACCCTGATCTCGGAAGTGTCCGGGCAGATCGTCCAGGTGGCGCCGGCATTCGTGAGCGGTGGCATCTTCAAGCAGGGCGACGTGCTGGTGCGCATCGACCCCCGCATCTACGAGACGAACTTGAAGCGGGCGGAAGCCGAAGTGGCGCGGGCCCGCACCCAGGTGGCCACCGAGGAAGCCCGCGCCAGCTATGCGCAGGAGAACTGGGAACGGCTGCGCAGCCTGCATGTCGCCGAAGGCGACGCCTCGGACCTCACCTTGCGCAAACCCCAGCTGCAGGAGGCCATCGCCGGGTTGGCCGCCCGCGAGGCGGACTTGGAGAAGGCCCAGGAAGACCTGCGCCGCACCGTCATCCGGGCGCCATACGATGGCATGGTGCGCAAGAAGCTCGCCGACGTTGGCCAATTCGTGAACGTGGGCAGCCAGCTCGCGGGCGCTTTCGCCGTGGACCGAGCCGAGGTGCGCCTGCCCCTGACCCAGCACGACCTCCGCTTCATCGATCTCGATGCGCTCGCCGATGGCGGCACCCTGCCGGTGACGCTGCGCGCCGAGTTGGGCACCCAGAACCTATCTTGGGAGGCTGAAGTGGTGCGCTCGGAAGGTGTCTTCGACGAGACCAGCCGGGTGCTCTACGTGGTGGCCCAAGTGGAGGACCCTTATGACTTGGCCGGCCATGGCGCTTCGCCCCTGCGCATCGGCACTTTCGTCGCCGCCGAAATCCATGGCAAGGCCGGGGGCGATTTCTTCGTCGTGCCGCGCCATGCCTTGGCTGGGGGGCAAACGCTCTGGCTGGTGGACGGCGCCATGCGGATTCACCCGCGCAACGTCTCCATCGTCCGCGCCGACGAAGACTTCGCGTACATCGCCGAAGGGCTCAGCGAGGGCGACCGCTATGTGGCCATCCCCATCCCACAGCCATTGCCCGGCATGAAGGTGCGGGCCGGCGACAGCTAGGGGGGAACGGGCTTGGCTGAACCATCGTCCAACGCAGCGCGGCCGGCGGGCGGCGGGCTCATCGGCTGGTTCGCCGGCAACCACGTCGCCGCCAACCTCCTGATGATCGCCATCGTGATCGGCGGCATCGGCGGGCTCGTGGTCGTCAAGAAGGAGAGCTTCCCCAGCATCGACTTCCAAGTGGTGCAGGTGGCCGTGCCCTATCTGGGCGCGGCGCCGGAGGAGGTCGAGGAAGGCGTGGTCATCAAGGTGGAGGAAGCCATCAAGAGCATCGAGGGCATCCATCGCATCGAATCCACCGCCTCGGAAGGCACCGGCTTGGTGTACGCCACCGTGGCCGAGGGCTACTCGGCCGCGGAGGTGATGGACAAGATCAAGCTGCGGGTGGACAGCATCGCCACGTTCCCGCGTGAAACGGAACGGCCATCCATCAGCAGCCAAGTGCGGCAGCGGGGGGTTATCACCCTGCAGATTCACGGCGCCCTCGACGAGGCGGCGCTGACGAGGCTGGCGCAGACCATCCGCGACGAGGTGACGGCCTTGCCGGAGGTCTCCGCGGTGGATTTGCAGGGCGCCAGGCCCTTTGAGATCTCCGTTGACGTTTCCGAACAAACGCTGCGGCAGTATGGCCTCACCCTCGACGACGTGGCCACGGCCATCCGACGTTGGTCCGTGGACTTGCCCGGCGGCGCCATCCGCTCCGATGCCGGGGACATTCGCCTACGCGCCAAGGGGCAAGCCTATACGGGCGCCGAGTTCGAGCAAATCGTGCTGTTGACGCGCCCGGACGGCGTCCGCCTGCGGTTGGGCGACATCGCCACCATCAACGACGGTTTCGCGGACGTGGAGTCCTTTGCCTTCTTCGACGGCAAACCGAGCTTGGCCGTCGCCGTCCACGCCACCCCCACCGAGAACGAGATCGCCATCGCCCAAGCGGTGCGGGAATACGCGGCGCAACGCGAAGCCACCTTGCCGCCGGGCGTGAAGCTGACGATCTGGTCAGACAGCACTTACTACCTCAACAGCCGCATCAACCTGATGCTGGAGAACTTGGCGGCCGGGGCCGCCCTCGTGTTCATCATCTTGGGCCTGTTCCTGCGCCTGCGCATCGCCATCTGGGTGGCGGTTGGCCTGCCGGTGGCCTTCATGGGCGCCTTCATGCTGCTGCCCAGCGCGGCCGTGGGCGTCTCCATCAACACCATGAGCTTGTTCGCGTTCATCGTGGTGCTTGGCATCGTGGTGGATGACGCGATCATCATCGGCGAGAGCATTTACGCCGAAACCCAGCGCAACGGTTACACGCTGGCCAACGTCATCGCCGGCACGAAGCGCGTGGCCGTGCCGGCCACGTTCGGCGTGCTCACCACCATCATGGCATTCGCGCCTTTGCTGTTCATCTCTGGCACGGTCGCCCAGATGAGCCAATCCATTGGCTGGGTGGTGGTGCTCTGCCTCGTCTTCTCGTTGGTGGAATCCAAGCTCATCCTGCCATCGCACCTCGCGGCCTATGCCAAGCCGAAGGAGCGCCGGCGCGGCATTGGACACCAGGTGGAACGTGGGCTCATGCGCTTCATAGAAAACGTATATACGCCGTTCCTCACCAAGGCCATCGAGTTCCGCTACGCCACGGTGGCCTTCTTTGTGGCCTTGATGATTCTGGCCGCGGGGCTCGTCAGCGGCGGGGTGGTGCGATTCATCTTCTTCCCGAACCTCGACTTGGACTATGTGGCGGCGTCCGTGCAATTGCAGGAAGGCGCCCCGCGAACCCTCGTCCGCACCATCGTCGAAAAGCTGGACCAAGACTTGCGCGAAGTGAACGAGGACATCAAGGCGGAAACGGGCACCGACCGCGACGTGGCGCAACACTCGTTCGCCTACATCAGGGGCGGCAATCAGGGCCACCTGCAGGTGGAACTGGACAAGAGGCCCGGCCGCGTCGCCGGGCCGGCCGACATCGAGCGGCGTTGGCGAGAGAAGGCCGGCGAAATCGCCGGGGTGCGCGAACTCCGCTTCTACTCAAGCACTGCCATCGCAGGGAAACCGATTTCATTCGCCCTTTCCGGCCGCGATTACGACGTGCTGGAACAGGCCGCCGAAGCGCTGCGCGACCATTTGCGCGGCTACAGCGGGCTCTACGAAGTGCAGAGCAGCGCCCGCACCGGCCCCGACGAGATCAAGCTGCGGGTGAAGCCAGAGGCCGAGGCACTGGGCATCACGTTGACCGAGTTGGCACGGCAGGTTCGCCAAGCGTTCTACGGCGAGGTGGCGCAGCGCATACAACGCGGCACCAATGAGGTGTGGGTGTGGGTGCGCTACCCGCGTTCCGAGCGGCGCTCCATCGGCAACTTGGAGAACATGTGGATTCGCCTGCCGGACGGCCGCGAGCTGCCCTTCGGCGCCGTGGCCGAGTATGAGATGGCGCAGGGCTACAGCGCCCTGCAGCGCTTGGACGGCCAATCCACCGTCATCGTCTCTGCCAACGCGGACCTCGACGCGGTGGAGCCATTCCAAGTGTTGGGGCAAGTCCAGGCGGAGTTCATGCCAGACCTGTTGGCGCGTTACCCGGGCGTGCGCTCCGGCTGGGCCGAAGGCGCCCAGGAGCAAGCGGCTTCCCTCCGCAAGATCGGCTGGGCGTTCGTCGCCGCGCTGCTCGGTATCTACGCCGTGATGGCGATACCGCTGCGCTCCTATGTGCAGCCGTTGCTCATCATGAGCGCCATCCCGTTCGGCGTCATCGGCGCGGTGCTTGGCCACATGTTGCTTGACCTGCCCATCACGGCCATCTCGCTCGTCGGCATCCTGGCGTTGGCCGGGGTGGTGGTGAACGACAGCCTCATCATGGTGGACTTCGTCAATCGGGCCGCTGCCCGTGGCGCAACGCCCACGCAAGCCGCGGTGGAATCCGGCGCGGCGCGTTTCCGGGCCATTCTGCTCACCTCGCTCACCACGTTCTTCGGCTTGTTGCCCATCATGTTCGAAACGTCCACGCAGGCGCAGATGGTGGTGCAGATGGCGGTGTCTCTGGGCTTCGGCATCCTGTTCGCCACCGTCATCACGTTGGTGCTGGTGCCGTGCCTCTACAACATCGTGGCCGACGCGAAACGCACGCCACGCACGGAAGCCGTGCCCCCTGGCGGCACCGCGTTGGCCGCAGAGGCCGGCGGCGGCCGCTGAGGGGCCGTGGGCGGAGCGCCCTCGCGGCGAGGGTCCAAAGGCGTGGCCGACGCTTTCGAGGCGCTGGCGCGACCGAACCGCCCAAGGCAAGATGCCGGTTGTGCCTTGACGCGACTGAACGCCGCCTAGCCCAACCGGCCGGCATAGGCCGTTGCGCGGTTCACCGTGACGCGCAGCTCGCCCCGCTCCGGCCAATACCGCGCCTCGACGTAGCGGTGCTCCTCCCAGTGGAGCTCCACGTTCGTCCAGACGTATAGCGGCACCCGCGCGGAGGCTTCCCGGCGCTTGCGCAGGCAGCCGTCGAGCCACAGCTCCAACGCGCCGTCTTGCGCCAGCACCACTTGCACGGCCTTGTGGCCCACCGGCAGTTCCACCGTGCGGCCACGCCGCGGCGGCAGCCCGGCGGTGTCGCTTTGCATGTCGATTAGGGAGAATGTCGCCCGCGGACGCGAGCGGAGATTCTGCCATTTCCCAACATCGTTTCAAGCGTGTGCTGCGCACCCGCGAGGTGCTGACGCTTTCCTTCGGGGCCATGATCGGCTGGAGCTGGGTGATGCTCACCGGGCATTGGGTGGAGAGCGCCGGCTCCTTGGGGGCGCTGGTGGCGTTCGGCGCCGCCGGCATAGTCATCGCCCTCATCGGCCTCACCTATTCCGAGCTGGCCGCCGCCATGCCGAAGGCGGGGGGCGAGCACGTCTATACCCACGAGGGGCTGGGGCCGGGCTGGTCGTTCGTTTGCACTTGGGCGCTCCTGATGGCGTATTCCGTGGTGTGCGCGTTCGAGTCCGTCGCCCTGCCAACGGCCCTCGAATACCTTTTTCCGGACATTCGCCTGGCCACGCTGTGGACCGTGCTCGACGCCCCCGTCAACTTGGGCTTCGTGGCCATCGGCGTGGGCGCCGCGGTGGTGATGACCTGGATCAACGTCATCGGCATCCGCGTCGCCGCATTGGTGCAGAGCGTCGTCACCGGCGCCATCCTGCTGGCCGGCGTGGTGCTCTTCTCCGGGGCCGCACTGCACGGCGATGCGGCGAACGCCATGCCGCTCATCGCCACGCCGGCCACCGGCGTCTTGACGGTGCTCATCATGGCCCCCGCGCTGTTGGTCGGCTTCGACGTGCTGCCCCAGTCCGCCGAAGAAATCGACTTGCCGGCGCGACGCATCGGTTGGCTCTTGATCGGCTCGCTGGTGCTGGCCGTGGCCTGGTACGGCGCCATCGCCTTCGCCGCGGCCTTGGGCCTGGACGCGGAGGCCCGCGTCACCTCGACCATGGCGACGGCGGACGCCGCCAAGACCTTGTGGGGCGGCGGCTGGGCCGGCACGGCGCTCATCATCGGGGGCATCGGCGGTGTGCTCACGAGTTGGAACGCCTTCATCATCGGTGGCAGCCGCGTGATGTTCGCGTTGGCGGAATCCGGCGTGTTGCCGGCGGCGTTCGCCCGCCTGCATCCCAAGCATCGAACGCCCTATGTCGGCGTCATCACGTTGGGCGTGATGGCCTGCGTTTCGCCGTTCTTCGGCCGCACGATTCTGGTGTGGCTCATCAATGCCGGCAGCTTTGCCGTGGTGGTCGCCTACTTGTTCGTGCCGGTGGCGTTTCTCGCCCTGCGCCGCAAACGCCCGGAGATGGCACGGCCCTTCCGTGTGAAGTGCCCTCGTTTCGTGGGGGCGGCGGCCATCGTGCTCGGCGTGGCGCTGCTCTGCCTGTACCTGCCGTTCAGCCCGTCGTCGTTGGCTTGGCCCCATGAGTGGGCGATGGTGCTCGGCTGGGCGGCCCTCGGCGCCGCGGCGTGGCGGTTCCGACCCAACGCCCAAGCACAGGCGGCGCCAACGCGGCTAGAACAGCCCTAGCTGCTCCGCGCTCGGGCGGAACAAGTCCGTGCGCAGCACCGGCATGGACCGTTCCGTGAAGCCATGCTTGCGCCGCGCCACCTCGAAGCGCTTGGCCAACAGGTTCGCGTAAACGCCCTCGCCGCGCATCCGCGTTCCCCATTCGGAAACATACGCCTTGCCGCCGCGGGTGTCGCGCACGCGATTCATCACGTGATCGGCCTTCAAGGGGTAATGTTCCTTCAGCCAATCGAAGAACAGGTCCTTCACTTCGAACGGCAGCCGCAGCAGCACATAGCCGATGCCTTGGGCACCGGCCTGCTCGGCCGCGGCGACGATGCGTTCCAACTCGCCGTCGTTCACGAACGGAATCACGGGCGCCGCCATCACGCCCACCGGCACCCCTGCGTCGTGCAGCTTGGACACCACGCGCAGGCGGGCGGCCGGTGACGCGGTGCGGGGTTCGAGCTTGGTCTTCAAGGCGTTGTCGAGGGTGGTCACGCTCACCATCACGGCGACCAGCTGCTGTTCGGCGAACGCCTGCAGCAAGTCCAAGTCGCGCAGCACACCGGCACCCTTGGTGACGATGCTCACCGGATGGCGGTACTCAAGCAGCGTCTCCAGCACTTGCCGCGTGACGCGAAAGCGCCGCTCGCCGGGCTGATATGGGTCTGTATTGGTGCCCATGGCCAGGGTGGAGCAAACGTAGCCGGGCCGCTCCAAGGCTTCCCGCAGGCGTTGCTGGACATGCGTCTTGTGGAAGATCTTGGTCTCGAAATCCAGGCCTGGCGACAAATCCAGGAATGCGTGGGTGGGGCGCGCGTAGCAATAGATGCAGCCGTGCTCGCAGCCCTTGTAGGGGTTGATGGATTGGCTGAACGGAATGTCCGGCGAGCGGTTGGTGGCGATGAGGTTCTTGGTGTCGTCTGGGAAGAACTCCGTCTCCGGGGCGGTGGCGCCGAACTCGTCCGTGCCATCGGCCTCGCCCAGCCCGGCGGACCAGCCATCGTCCACCGGCACGCTGCGGTGATGCTCGAAGCGGCCAGCGGGATTGGAAACCGCCCCGCGGCCTTTGTGGACCTCCCGTCGCTCCATCCCGAATCGTCCCGAAGAGGGAGCTTCAACTATAACTGGCTATCGGTACAGGTCAAGGGGCGCTCGCGCGACACGGGTACAGCACCTTACAGCGTTTCCCGGCACGGCCGTGGCGAGAGGCCCGGTTTGCGGAGTTCGCACCGGCGCTGACCACCGCGCATTAGGCCAGTTACGCCGAGACCAACCCAATTGAATGCGCCACATCCAACCAAGGACCAATGGCTCGCAGATCGCCGGCGCTGTTGCCTTGCGGTTAGCATGTTGTGTAGCGTCACTCGCTGCGCAGTCCATCTCCGGGGAAGGTCGCCAGCCACGCACCTGGATACAATGCCGGTGCCGCGTCACCAGACGACTCCCAATGGGTGTTCACGCCAAACCGACCCAACCACTGAACCAAAAGCACTAGCCGATCACGGGATAGATCCCTAAGTCGAGCATCCACCTTGTCCGATAGCTCGTCGCGCAGTTGCTCAGCCGTCATGGGAGCGACGCGCAGATCGAATTCGTGTTTCACAACTCGAAAGGCCGTCGCCTTCCGAACGGCGTCACGAACGCCCGCCTGATCACCACTCTCAGCAAGCTGAAGCGCAGCACAAACTCGGAGCGTCGCTTCCGTGTGAGGCTTGCGTCCTGATAGGGCCGCGAGAAACGCTTCCGGGCTAACGTCTGGGAGCCAGACTGATGGTTCTTGGTCGGACGCCACGCTGCTACCGACATCAGGGCCAAACGGAGTTGCCTCAGTCGAACTTTGCTCGACTAAAGTCAGGACCCGCGATACGTCGGGCCAAGCGGCATCGACCGGCACGAGCAGCTCCAAGTTCCCTATGCCGATTCCCATACCGGTAGTAGTTGCGTTCGCAGACCCCACCAGAGCTCTATCATCCGCCACGTAGATCTTCGCGTGAAGCCTCGGGCAAGCCAGCAACCGCACTCCGTGCTTACGCGCAACATCCCACGCTCGCCAGTCTGTCGCACCGGTCGCGATATCTTGGGCGTCCCATCTTGCGGCAACCATGCTCCTTGATACGCTCGCTGGCACGGCATCAAGGATCTGCTCGAGTGCATCGCCTCCCATATAGGCCGAAACGATGATTATTCGTTCACACGCCTGGCCAAACAACGCTCGGACTCGCGAGAGTTCGTCGGTCATTCGTCGGGGTCTTGAAAGAGCCGCCAAGCCACCTCGCCCCAACTCAATGCACAACGTTCAAACTCGTTGCGCTGTTTGGCCTCTGCCTCCACTTGCGCGCGAGCGTACGACACCAAGAGCCCACGGAGAGCTTCTAGCGCATCATGAATAGTCGGTTCTGGCTCGTCCGGCGGACGATCATCATCACGCAGTAGGCGCGAAAGGCTCTCATAAAGAGGATGTTGAGCATTGAGTAGCACGATCATGTGTGCCGGAGAAAGCTTGACGTCGAAAATCTTGCTTGAGACCTCGTTGGGTGCCGTTACAAAGTCAACTTTCAAATTGTTCCGTATGACGATCGGCGGCCGCACCTTCCTCGCAGGTTCCCCGTCTGACGTTGATTCCTGGTACGCCTCCGCTACCTCATCGGCGAAGTCTATTGCCGAGCTTCGATCTTGTGGCATTGCGTGTCCACCATCGGCCAATCTCATTCCAGCAATGCGGAGTTCCGGCGTTGGAGCGTGTGATGGGTCACTAGTCGAGCCTCGCCCCGCCGAACGTTTTCCCGTTCGCTGTTCTTTAACCAGTCGTTGCATCGCATTGAGTTTGGTCTTTATATCTCGAGCGACCGTCAGACATTGAAGCGTGCTTTCGTCTTGCCCCACTTCTTCGTTTTCGTTAAAGACTCTTATGCGTTCGTTGATATCAGCTAGCGGTAGCGAGGCGACATCGGCCAACCGATGCGCCTTCTGCTTGTCGTTGGTGATGCCAAAGGTGGCGTCAAGATCAGGATCGAAATCCAAACTAACGGAAACCCACCGATCTACGGTTAGAGAGAGACGCAGCCAAGAGGGGTCCAAGTCGATCTCCCTCTGAGATCGAAGAATAGAAACTCCTTGTAGCCTTTTCGCAAGACGGCCATACCTAGTGGGACCTGGGTCGCCGTCCGCGACGTCCAGAACACGTGGATTTCGATAGGATGCCGTTAGGAGACAACATCCAATCTCCTTGCCATCACGTCCTCTGACAGTTATCAACTCCGGCTCATACTCGCCAGCTTGATTTAGGCCACTGTCACCGGCAGCGCCGGTATAGGGAATAAACAGCGTATTGTCGCCAGAGAAGCCATGCTCGCTAAGAGATGGCTCAGCCCAGTTCGTAAGAAAGGTCGGGTCGACAGCTGGTACGACACGAGTGCTCACCACTTGCCTTTTCAAAAGACTATACACGTTGATGGAAATCGTCAGCCGATGGCGCCCAATGAAGTTCCGGTATATGCGACCACACAAGTCCGCCAAGTTATCAGCCAGCGTTTGGGCACGCTTCCAGCTCGGTTCAACACCGCGCCAGACCACAAGCGATCCTGACTTCATATCCGCGATTGGCGTGGCCATCCCAACGAACGCACCACTGGCCCAATCCGGCAAGGATCTATGACGTGGGGTTGGAAGGTCGTTGTCAATCTCCTCGCCCTCCACGACTCGTATGCCCGTCGACGATACCGATCCGTTGGCGGCTTCACTGTCCTGCCAAGACATGACGGTAAGATCGGAGCATTGGCTAAATGATGCAGCAACCAAGCCAACCCCAAACTTGCCGAGTGGCTTGTCTAGGGCGCTATCTTGCCCGGAGAACCCATACTGAATGCTTCTCCTCAACGTTTCCTCCGCCATCCCTCGACCGTTATCGAGAACAGCAACGGTATGTGGCGAGCCGCGTTCATCGTCTTCAACCAAAAGAACAACCCCAATCTCGGTTGCCTGAGCGTCGAAGCTGTTGTCGATCAACTCCGCCACGGCATATGCCGTATTTTTGTACGAAGTCGAACGCAGCGCCCGCAGAGCCAAGGAGGCGGGAAAGATTGTTAGCTGCTCTTCTGCCACTTCTGTTACCTCCCTTAGTTGCTGTTCCGACATGGTTCCCAAAGCTCGTCCCATTCTGCGAACATGGCCGCCAAATCTCCGAAATCTTCATACGACTCGTCCGCTAGAATCCGAATGTCCGCTTGGGCGCTACCGCCTGACTTCGGGCCACGCAATGCCCTGCCGATCATCTGTTGAAGTAGCACATGGCTCCTAGTGGGTTTGCCGATAACGACGGCGCTCGTTTCTGGCAAATCTACGCCGGCTGTCAGCACACGACAGTTGAAGATAACCTGTGGGTGCGGGTTGTTCGCAATGGACGACGCGTAAGTGCGCAAAATATGTTGCCTTGACGACTGACGCATTTCGCCCGCAATTGCGTGAGCATATCGCACTCCCTTCTCTCTCATAGCTGTAGCGCACCGCTCCGCTGACGAAACCGATGGTGTGAAAACCAAGATCCGACAATGGCCTTCAGCTACGAGATCAACGACGAGGCCCACAATAGCGTCGTTTCGAGCGTCCAGCGTACCAAGTTCCTGGAGGGCTGAGTCAGCGTAGTCGCCATCGTGCCCCTCGGTGGGCGGCGGACTTCCCGGATGCAACTGGATGCGCACTCTCGCATTCGCCAAATATCCTTTTGAGACTAGGAACTTCACGGGGTTGCGACCCGGAGCGACACTTACCTTTCGGTCACCATACATCTCTGCTAGGGTTTTCGTCTCCGAAACAAGGGCACGCCCCGGTGTCGCACTCAACCCAAGTAGAAGACACCTCTGTGCTTGGTGGCCTACGATGTCCTCCACTAACGTGCGATAGGTTGGTGCAACTGACTGATGGGCCTCGTCAAACACGATTAACGTGGATCTATTCCGAAGAAGCCGTAGGCTCGCAGGTACGGCCGTTGCAGACTGCACAGCCATCTGCAGTCCGGCAACCAGCATTGTGTTGCGCTCAAGGGCCATACTGTGCGAAAAACTCTGACCGTTTCCCCACCACTGAATAACGGCGGCACGTGAATCCCCGTGATGCCTCCACGCATCATGAAACGCCTCTGCGGCTTGGGCAATAAGCTCCGCTGTGGGTGCCAGCCAAAGAACCAACGTCGGTCCCTTTTCCCGCATGTGCATGGAAACAACCGACATCGCCATGCGCGTCTTGCCGGAACCGGTGGGTGCATGGAGCAGAACTCGACTGTGTTCTCGAAGTACCCCCCATGCCTCCATTACAGCTTCGCGTTGGTAGTGTCTCAGAGAGTATGCCGGCTCAATCTCCCGAAACATGTTGCTGCTCATGTTCGCCTCTACTTGCAAGACTAAAGCGAGCAAATGGCGCAGGAGTGGTCATAGGGGCTGTCATCCCCTACGTTATCCAGCAGCACCGCCTGCCACGGTCGATTTGCATCGGACGCGATGACCTCGCCATCCACTGAGTCCCGTAGAGCCTCGTCCGAGGCCCTTTGATCCAATTCTCTCAGCGACATCCTGTCCATCCATGTATATATGCGGCCCGTTGCAGGGTCATACGTTTCTTCTTCGTAACGCATCGCTTGCCGAAAAAGATCAGGATGACGCTCTCGTAAACCGAGCCACTCGTTCTTTCGTTGAAAGAAACAAAAGAAGCAACCAGACCTAGATCGCCAAGTATAGTACTCCGGAACACCCGTCGTTTCCTCAAGGATATCAATGATGTCGCGACGAACCAAGCTGTCAGATACAAAGGGATAGACCGCAGTCACGTTTCGGAGAGAACTGAGCTTCGACCGCGCCTGCTCGTCAGCCCGGATGCCAACATAGTTAATCGTGGGAGTTGAGCCAACGAATCTCTCCATGGGCTTGATCTTCATCTTTATTGTACACCAGCGTTGTCGCTTCGATGGCAGTAAACCACCGTGCTCGGCCCAAAGAAAGTGGTCGAATGGCGCAACATTAGCGTCCTCGGTCCGTGCAAAAGGCGACAGCCGTTCGATAGGTTGATCCAAGAACTTTTCCAGTTTGTCCAGATAGTCGTAGACCTCCGGCAACTCCTTGCCCGTATCAGTAAAAAAGCACTCAATCGGGGGCGAGCATTTTGAACGAACGATCTCATCGGCTGCCTCAAGACAACCCGCATGTTTCGCCAAATCACGAAAGTATTGCCAGTCATCCCTTTTACGGGTCAAGTAAATGGCCAGCGCAGCAGAGTCCTTTCCGCCGGAAATGCCAATGATATGTCGCGTGTTCATGTGGACGTCCCACTGTGTTGGGCGACATCCGCAATCACGAGCATACGCTCATCCGAAGGTAGCTTGCTAGCAAGTGCGATCATTTCTTCGGCGGTCCGCCTAGCACGAGCTCCCAAAGGGATACTTGGATTTGGCCAAAAAACAACGAATGGTTTAGCATCTTGTTGTACTGTTTGCTCCAAAACGAGAGCGCCAACTCGTTGCAGCGTCAAGAGATTACGTCGAAGAATAAATTCCGCTTGCGACGCGTGTTCGTCGGTCCAGGACTTAACTGGCGTGGAGATTCCGAGGCCACTTTCCACAAGACGGCAGATCCAAGTGTTGCTGTCGCCTGTGGTATTGTCCAAGATGCAGGAAAGAAATCTCTCGTAACCGTGATGGAGGTTACCGCCGGCTGCGATTTCGCTCGCCAATTGATGACAACGAGCGCGGACGGCGTCCAAACATCCGCAATCGAGAGAATCTTGCGCCACCTGTTCAAGACGAGCCATCAACGCACGGTCCGCCGTCTCCAGCTCGGCCCAAACCGCGTGCAGGGTATCAAGAAAGCGCGCCCGCTCGGCCGAACGCGTTGGAAGGGCTGGAAAACCAAGTGCGTCGGGTACTCGTGCAAAAAGCATATCGCTTGGCGACCTTGCGATTTCAAGAGCGCGACGGAAAGCTTGTGCGGTAGGCGACACAGTTGTTGTACGTCGCGCATACATCGACAGACTAGCATGACGGCGTAGCCCCTCCCGTGCGAGAGTGACTGGCGTGAGGCTCTTGGCTGGGGTGCCCAAAGGAACCAAGGCCTCCATGTAACGACGCAAGAACGCGCCGGAGACTGGGGACGTGGAAACAGCTCTAATGGCGAATCGTCTCGGTGTCTTCAGCAGCCGTAGAAGCGTGTCCGGACCCCATTGTGGCAGGAACTCACTGTCCTCATAGAGTTCATGAGCATCAGGAAGTTCCATGAGCGTCAGAATGCACAGCAGTAACGCAGGTACACGCTTGACACCATAAGGGGGAAGAGCCAAGTGCCCCACGATCTCTTCGACCGAGTTGGTGCCAGGCACAGCCTCGGCAAACCGCCGTCGGATTGCCGCGATACACCCAGCGAGATCGGATGGCACAGAGCGGTCTGGGGTAAGACGCAGCCGCCATGTTCCATCGGCCCTAGGCGCATGAAGACCCTTACGCTTGAGCAGCGACTCATAGATTATTCGTTCGGCAGGAAACTTCTCGATGCCCAGATTCTCGCGCTCTGGCTGAGCATATAGTAGGCCTATTAGCTTGCGCAGCGCAAACATGACTTGGCCGCTCGCTCTGTCGCGATTGACTAAATCGTTGTGAAGAACGAAAGCCAGCGAATATTCGGAGTCCATCGCCGCCGAAAGCGCTTCCTGCATCGTAACAAATCGCGTCTTTCCGACGCGCCAGCTGAGGTCCGAGTCGAGAAGCTCTTGGGAAAGCGAAATAATCTTCTCCTCGTGGAACGCCAGCAAGGACTCCAGTTCCTTCATAGCTACTGCATCTTCCTGTAGCGCTCCATCTCCATCGAGCAACCGCCGAATGGCGGCGGCCTCCTGGAGATGAGGAGTGATCCCATGTGGTGTTTTGACAACACCAACGACGTCCTTCGAGAGAGCATATCTCGATGTACTCTTATCCAACCGGATAAGAACTCTCGGCCTTCCGTCAGAGTCTGGTAGCTTGTCTTCGCTATTGAGCCAGATTACTGGTGCAGTACGACGGTTGCCGGTCCTGATTGCGTGCCTGTGCGCGAGCATGGACCTTCTGCACTGGCGATTCATCTCCAAGGCTACGTTCAGAGACGACGCGGATATCTCCTTGTCGATACGACCGCTGACGTCATAGTCACTGCCCTCCCACACGATATACTCGCTGCGATACCGACGGTAGAGAATCAAAGAGCGATCTGTCAGCTCGTCAATGCAGCGTTCGAAAGGGAAGCCCTTAGGCAAACACGCAAGGGCTGAACTCCTACCCGAACTGATGCCACGCCCGGAGCAGAAGCCGAGCAAACCAAGTGTCCTGAAGAGTACACGAGCATCACGGCTGAGACCGTCGTCTATTCGTTCATATGCCGATTGGACCGCCGCATAGCGCTTCGCGAAAGCAGGATTCGAGGGCACTAGAAGCGTATCGCCGAAGAAGTGCTCGTACAGCGCGTCTGGATAAATCCAGTTGTCACCTTGTCGCCGTCGGACGTCGAGGAAGCCACTATCCATATTGGATGTCAGCCAGCCGACTATCGTGCGGTCGTTCTGGCCCAGTAATCTCGCTAGACGAGATAGAACAACAATGGTCATCGGATGTAGCGGATAGCAGGTTTTCGCCGCTGCTTGAAACTCGGGATCTCGGAGTATGCGCGGGGCATCTCTTTCGGGCCGGGGCAGTACCTCGCCATCGACTCTTGCGAACCCAAGGGCATCGATGATCCGAGCGGTAATATGTGCCGCGTCGACCTCCGTATTACTGAGTACAGTTTCCGAAAACCGACCCCGTACTTTTTCCCATTCTTTGCGCCGTGCACCGCGGAACATAGCACCATAGTGCTCCAGCCCAAAGTGCTGGATGATCACCAAAGAGAGGGGTACATCAGCACGTCCCGTCGCTTCGGCAATGCTCTGGAGAAGGTGTAGGTCACTGTCGGCTGTGGTGGCCAGCATGTGTTCAAGGTGGCGCCCAAACTCGTCAATAACAAGAATCGCACCGGCCCTACCCCGTCGTCGGAGCGCTCGGGCGGCGTTTGTAAGCATCTGCATAGCCTGCTCGCTGGTTGCGTCCCGCGAGTCCAAACTCCTGTACGAACGTAGGTCGGTGTCCTCAGCTAGACGGGAGTCGTTCGCAAGAGCCCTCAAGGCGACAAGCACACGTGATGCTAGAGGCTCAGATGCACCGACAACCGGCAAGGGAACCAGTCCGCCAGCCTTGTGGACCTTTGCTACTGGGCTACACTCTGCACCGAATAGATGTCGTCTGGATTTAGGTTCAAAAGAGGTCGTAGGGCAGGACAGTTCGTTGAGTGTAAACGCTGCCAGTGATGATTTTCCGACACCAAATGCTCCCAGCAGTGCGTGTGCGCCACCTCCCTCGAGCGCTGCAGTCGCGACGTTGGTGACGAACGCAATCGATTGGGATGTAGGGTGGAACCAATCCACGGAGGAAGACAGGTCCGCAGGGTTTTCTATGTTGACAGCTAGACGCATGGCGCACTTAAACAAGTGTCTGTTGGAAGAGTCGTTGATTAACAAAGCCAAGATCATGTCTGGCGCAAGCAATGGCGTTTTCACCAGTGGCCGTAAGCATGGCGTCTTCGCCAGGCATCGTAGAGAGAGAGACACCGCTGCGACTATCGCGGTCGAGGCGTTCGACCATGCCGAAGAATCCGTCTCGCGTCAAACCAAACGCGACGCCAGGAGCAGCTTGGTTGGTTCGCGCCATGTGCAAATCGGACAACGCTGAAGAAGGGGTCCCGCGGCGAACCAAGCACTGCAGTAGGGCGTAGAGTAGAATACCCTCCGAGAGGCAGGACCGACGGTTTGCCCATGATCTGGAATAGAACGTCGTGCGTTCTGCACGTTTGACATTGATGAGTCGTAACTGTGAGAAGAAACGGTCGTCCATTTCATCGGTTGGCGGATCGCTCCATCCTCCGTGCATGCGCAGTATCGGCTCGATATCACCGCGAAGTGTTCCCATGGCGTAGGTTGCGCCATTCAACGCGATGTAGTCTCGAAACTCGCAGGTCGCATCTTGCGCTGTGAACGTGCCACCCCCCGCACGACTGAAGATCCAACTAACGGCAGTGAAGTTACGGTGGTTGGAGGCTATGAGCCAGTGGAGAAGCGCAACGCTCTCGCCATGTTCGAGAAAGGGATCGTGTTCACCAAATAGCCACCGGGCCAAGTCAGATACGCGGCCGTCGTCGTGTAGCAAACCAGCAGCACGACCCCAAGCACGCAACGACTTTGCCATGTTCTTCCCGATGCCTAGTTCGCAGGCTAGTTCTTCAAGACTCGACGGAACGCATTCCTGTGCGCCGTATCGATCGACGAGTCGCGGCAGCCAAGAGAGTCGGAGGGGGAATCCTCCGAAATGTCCGACCAGGTATCTCGTGCCATGCCCATGCTGTGGCGGCCATGCGTCGGCGGTCATATCTTCGACACGCCTGTCGGCGACTTGCGGCCTATGCATGGCCTTGGAGCTCGGGGGTGCTTGACGCCTCTTATCGCGCTGTCTTGTTGACATATAGCGGTCCGCGCCACTACCCACCCCACCAGTAGTAGCGCACAGTCTAGCAGATGTCATGGAGCTCCCGGCAAGCAGGTAGGCGGGACCTGTATCGAGACCGTTCACGGCCTGGCAGTTCGTCAACGCGAGTGGCGCCGCGCGAGGAGTTCGGCTTCCAGCTCGGCGATTCGCGCTTGTGCTTCCTTCGCGCGCCGTTCCGCCGCTTCCCGTTCCCGTTCCGCCGCCTCGCGTTGCATGCGCTGTTCGGCGTAGGTGCGCAGGTACTCGCTGGCCGCCGGGTCGAAGAAGCGCAGCAGCTCTTCGCGGACGCACAGCTCCAGCCCCAGCGCCTCGCTCGGCAGGCGGCCCGCGGCGTTGGCCCGCACCTGCCGGTACTCGCCGCCACGCAGCCGGTAGCCAACCAGCAGTTCACCCAGCGGCGCACCCGATTCATCGAGCAGGCGGGTGCCGGTCTCGTCGAACATCCAGTACTCCGGAACGCCGAGACGCTGGTACAGGGCGCGCTTGTCCACCAAGTCTCGCCGCTCGCTCGACGGCGACAGATCCTCCAGCACGAAGTCCGGCGTCAAATGCTCCCACAACTTGTACGAGTCGCGCCCGCCGCTTGCCTCCCCCAGCGTCACGAACAGGTCCGGCACCACCATCTTGTGTCGTTGGCCCTCCACATAGGGCATCACCAAGTCTCCACACACGGCGCCGCCGCGGCGCTCGAAGTGGTCCTCCAGCACCGTCCCGCAGACCCGCAGCCGCCGCGCATGCCGTTCGTTCTGCCCCATGGAATCGGCGATCAGGTAGCCGTCGTCGTCAAGGACGAACGGCGGCTTCGGCACATAGTCCCACGGCTCGCGGGCCGCGGCGCCCAAGGGCGGCGGGGCCACGTCGGCCGGGCGGGCCATTTCGCGCCACGCCGGCGCGGATTCGGGCACCGTCGGGGGCAAAGGGGCTTCGGCTCGGGGCTGCGTGGCCATGCTTGGAACGATACCACTGTCCGCGCGCCTTGGGGACATCATCGGCCCCATCATGGCGGTGCCGCCGTCCGGTGTCTGTGCGCGAAGTCCCTTTTTTGCGGTGGGCCAACGCCCCGCCGGGCCGTGCGAAATCCACCAACAGGGATGTAGGGCACCGGAATCCGAAGCCCGCCACGCCCCTTGCGTCCTCACGCCGGCTTCGGCGAGCATCCGGCCCCACTTGGGAAGGTCACGGGGGTTGGGCCATGGCGCTCGTTCTTTGGGGGGGTGCGACGTCGCGCACCATCCGCGCCCATTGGGCGCTCCAGGAGGTTGGCGTGGAGTACGAGGCGAAGCTCATCGGGCCGCGCACCGGCGAGACGCAGACGCCCGCGTTTCGCGCCTTGAACATTAAGGAGAAGGTGCCGGTGCTGGTGGATGGCGACTTGGTGCTCACCGAGAGCGCCGCCATCGTCACCTATCTGGGCGACAAACAGGGCGGCCTCACCCCCGCGGTGGGCAGCGCCGACCGCGCCCGCTACTACGAGTGGCTGTCCTTCATTCTCATGGAACTCGACGCCCACACCCTCTATGTGATGCGCAAGCACCGCGACCTCGCCGCCCTGTACGGCGAAGCGCCGGCGGCGGTGGAGGCGGCGCGCCAAGGTTTCGAGAAGCAGATTCGCTGGGCCGAGAAGCGCCTTGGCGACGCGCCTTACGCTGTGGGCGAATCCTTCTCCGGCGCCGACATCCTGCTGGTTTCCTGCCTCGATTGGGCGCGCGCCTATGGTTTCGATTTGGCGCCGGCACTTGAGACTTACCGTGAGCGCCACCACCAGCGGCCGGCCTATCAGCGGGCCGCGGCATTGAACAACTCGGTCAAGCCGGGCGCTTGAGGCTGGAGTGAGGCCCGCCGGCGGCACCCCGCCGCGGCGTCAGGCGATTTGCCGCCGCACCAAATCCCGAAACGGGCCTTCGGCTTCCACCAGTTGGTCGAACGTGCCGGTCTGCGCCACCTGGCCATCCTGAATCACATAGATGCTGTCCGCCATGCGGATGGTGGAAAGGCGGTGCGCGCTCACGAACCGGGTGACGGCCAGGCCGGCCACGCTGTCCATCACCCGTGCTTGGCTCTTGTTGTCCAGCCAGTTCGTGGCTTCGTCCAGAAACAGCACAACCGGGTCCCGCGCCAGCGCCGCGGCCAACATGATGCGTTGCACTTGGCCACCGGAGAACAGTGCGCTCTCGCCCACCGGCGTATGCATCTGCATCGGCATGGCGGCGATGTCCTCATCCACCGCGGCGAGGCGGGCGGCGCGCCAAGCGTCTTCTTCCGTCAAGTCCGTCGCGACGCCGATGATGTTCTCGAACACGGTGCCGGGCTGCATCGAGGAATCTTGCGCCACCATGCCCATCCTGCTCCGCACGGCGCGCTTGTTGAGGCGGCCCAAGTCACGGCCATCGTAATAGACGGTGCCGGAAAGGGGCGTCTCCAACCCCAACGCAAGGCGGAACAGCGTGCTCTTGCCAGCGCCGGACTCGCCCACGATGGCCACGAACTCCCCGGCCCGGGCATGAATGGACACATCCCGCAGCACCAACGGGCCGTCGTCGCCATAGCGGAAGCTCACATGGTCGAGCTGCACCTCACCGCTCAAATCCGGCGGCGGATCGCCGGCCTCGCCGCTCTGCGGCACCGCGTCGAGAATCGGCTTGGTGTGCTCGTACGCAGGCAACACCGCCACCAACGCGGCCACCGCGCCGCCGAGCCCCGCCACCGCGGCATAGAAGGCCATGAACGCCACATACATGGTGAGGAAGTCGCCAATGGCGAGGCCGTCGCGGCGCATCGCCACCGCGAACACCGCCGCCGCGGCCAGCAACGGCGCCGCGCTCAGAAAGCCGGCGAGGTGCTCGTTCAGCTGCCCCAAACGCATCTCGCCTTGCTTTTGGGCCCGGTAATCCTTGGCCCACAGCGCGAAGCCAATGCCCTCCGAGCCGGTGGAGCGCAGCTTGCCGATGCCGTTCAGCAGTTGCGCCAGCTTGCCCGCCAAGCGCTCGGAGATGACGAGCAGTTGGCGATGATGCGGCAGCTGACGCAACGCGAACGCGAATGTCACCCCGGCCGAAAGAACGCCCAACCCGAGCCCCAGCCAGCCAATCGTCGCGTCGTACAGGAAGATCAGCACGAACGTCGGCAGCAGGAAGATCACCGCCAACAGCGAGTTGGCCACCACGCCGGACACTTGGTCCCGCACATGTTGGAAGGCCATGGCTCGCATCGCCAGCTCCCCGGCGGCGAAGCGGCGGAAGAAGTTCTGCGGCTGATTGAGCACGCGATCCCAAACGCCGGCGCCCAAGCGGGCGCTGGACACGGCCTCCACCCGCATCATCGCCATGCCCTGCAAGATGAGCGCCACGCCGGTGAGGCCGGCCAGCAGCGCCAGCGTGATCGCCACCTTGGCGAGGAACCAAGGCGAGCCGCTCGGAATCACGCCATCCACGATGTTGCCCAAGAAGACGGCCGGCGTGAGCATCAGCAGCCCGAACACGAGCCCGGCGACGGCGAAGCGCACCACATCCCAACCCAAACCGCGCAGCCCGAACCGAAGCAACCCGCCGGCGCCGATGCGCTCCGTCGGCGCCAACGGGCTGTAGAAGTAGTCCGCTTCCTCCGCGAGTTCGGCCGCGAACCGCGCATCCACCCGCACCGCCGCGCCAGTTTCCGGGTCGATGGCGCGATAGCGCCCCAGCCCGCCGGGCAGCAGGGCGACGGGCTGGCCGGAGGAACGGCGCCATGCCAACAGCGCACCGCTCTTGCCCAGCCACCAACGTTCGTCCGCATCCAGCTTCACTCTGCGCGAACGCACCCCAGAGATGCGTTGGATCTCAGTGACGTCCGGCACTTCGGCGGCCTCCCCCGCCCCGCCGGGCGGTGGAAACCGGAACTCGATGCCCTCGTGTTCGCCAATCCGCAGCAGGGCGTCCCGCAGCGCCGAGCCATCGTCCGCCACCGCGGTCGGCGCCGCCTGCAGCACGCCGAACAGGGCATCCCGGGCCCGTGCTTCGCTCTCCTGCCGATGCAGCGCTTGGGTGCGCAGCAGGTTGGCCGTATCCACCAGCATGAGGCGGCGGTGGGTCTCCTCGGCGGCAAGGGCCACGCGATGGAACTCGGACAACGCCGGCAGCAGCAGCCCCTCGGCCTGCAGCGTCTGGGTAGATACCGCCTTCAGCCGGGTCGGGTGGAAGAGCCTCAGCCAGCTATGCGCGGTGACGGGAATGTAGCCCGGGCCGTCGCCCTCGATTTCGCCCGTGTCAAGGAAGGCCATGTCTTCCGGTGGCGCCTGCACCCACACAACGCCGGTCCGGGTCGTCAGCACGTCCTCATCTTCAATGAGCACGTCCTCGCCGGCGGAGAGGAACCGCTCGGGGCGGGGGCGGGGGATGATCTCGCGGGCGATGGTGGCGGCGATGCCGCGAATCCAAGCCTCAACCTCCTCCACCAAGGCTTCGGCGGCGTCCGCCTCTTCGGTGAGCACCTCCAAGGGCAAGCTCCGCAACTCCGTGTCCGGCAACCCCTTGCCGATGTACACGGCGGATTCGACCTCCGCCTCCCGAGCCACGCCGAAGATCAACCGCCCCGGTTCCAAGCGCAGCATTTGCTTGAAGTCCGCCGCGGAGCCATCCTCGGACTGCTTGGCCACGAACACGTCCACCGCGCCCTTGACCACGTACCACACCTTGCCCGGCTCGGAGAGGGCGATGGGCCGGTTGCCGCCACCGACGAACCGCTCTCCACGCGCCAAGGCGATTTCACCCAGCCGACCGGTCATCTACGTTCCCACCTCCGGTGCCGTCGCCACGCTCAACCGGCGGACACCAACTCGTGGTACAGCCCGTCCGCGTCCTGCATCAGCGTCTGGTGCGTGCCCCGCTGCACTTCGCGCCCGGCGTCGAGCACCACGATCAGGTCGCTGTCGCGAATGGTGCTCAAGCGGTGCGCCACGATCAGGCACGTACACCCGCGCCGCCGCAGCGCGTAGTCGATGCGCACCTCGGTGATGGCATCCAGCGAACAGCTGGCCTCATCCAGGATGAGGATGGACGGGTCGTTCACCAACGCGCGGGCGATCTCCAGGCGCTGCCGCTGCCCACCGCTGAAGTTGCGCCCGCCTTCCTCCACCGGCGCGTCGTAGCCGAGCGGCCGGGAGATGATCTCCTCGTGGATCATGGCGTCCCGCGCCGCAGCCGCGAGGACATGGTCCGGCACTTCCGGCACCCACATGGTGAGGTTCTCGCGGATCGTCTCGGCGAACAGGAAGATGTGCTGATCGACCAGCGAAACGGAATTGGTGAAGAGCTCCCGCGGCACGGCCTGGCGCGGGCGGCCGTCGATGAGAATCTCCCCAGACCACGGCCGCTGCAGGCCCGCCACCAACGCGGACAGCGTGGATTTGCCGGACCCGCTCGGACCAACCACCGCCACGCGCTGCCCCGGTTCGATGACCAGGTTGAAGTCCTTGAGGAGCGGGTCTCGGTGCCGTTGGTAGCCAAAGGTGACGTCCTTGAGCTCGATGTGGCCGCGCAGGCGCAGGCGGCCGGCGAAGGTGGTGACTTGGCCGGGCTTTCCTTCCACGGCAGGCTTTGCCGCGCCCTCTTCCTCTTCTTCCTCGGGCGCGTCGAAAACGTCGTCCAAGCGCTGCAGATCCGCCTCCAGCATCTGAAACAAGTCCGCCAATTGGATGAAGGCGCCCACCGGCTGCAGGAAGCTCACCGAGGCCATGTAGAACGCGGTGAGGCCACCCACCGTCATGCCCCCCGACATCACCTGCCAGCCACCCAAGCCCAGCACCGCGGCGGCGGCGAGGATCTGGAACGTCGCCGGCAGCGCCGCGTTCACATAGCCGAGTTCGGCGAACCGCTGCCGGGCGGCGAGTTCCCGGGCCTGATGCCCCGTCCAACGGGAAAAGAAGTCATCCTCGCCGGCGGTGGCCTGCAGCATGTCAATCTTGGTGAGGCCCGCCATGCCGATGCCCATGAGCATGCCTTGCTCACGCCGCAGCCGACGGTTTTCGTCCACCCGCACCCGCGCCAGCACGCGCATCAACACGGCGCTGAGAACGGCCAAGACGACGACCACCCCGGCCAGCAACGGGTCGTACGCCAACATGAGGCCGAGAAAGGCGAGGCTCGTCAGCAACTGGATGAAGATGCCGACCAAGTGGCGCGTCATCACTTGGGAGACCGAATCCAGCAAGTGCAAACGGGACGTCAAATCCCCCGCGAGGCGTTGCGAGAAGAACCGCATGGGAAGCTGCAGCAGCCGCGTCATGAAGCGCTCGGCGTGGTCGATGGAGAGGCGGATCGAGAGCCGCCTGAGACAGCGTTCGCGCAGCCAAGTGAGCCCGTAGAGCAACCCCGCCGCGCCCACCAAGGCCGCGACGATGGCACCGCCCCAGGCAGGCTCGCGCCCGGCGAGCACGAAATCGACGAACAGGCTCACCAGGAAGGGCATCGCCAAGGCCGGCACCGCCAGCAGCAAACCGCAGCCGATCGCGAACGCCACCGGCTGCTTCACATCGCGCAACCACGGCACGATCCGGTGCAGGAGGCCGGGGCGCACACCGCCCGGCTCGAAGTCCGGGCGCGGCTTGAAGGTGAGGGTGACGCCGGTGAACGCCTTGTCGAACTCCTCCGCGCTGACGCTGCGATGGCCATTGCCGGGGTCGTTGATGAGGAACCGACCGCGCCGGAAGCCTTCCAGCACCACGAAGTGGTTGAACTCCCAGAACAGGATCATCGGCAACGGCAGGGCGCCCAGCTGATGCGGGTCTCTCCGCCACCCCTGCGGCTCCAAGCCATAGCGACGGGCGGCCCGAAACACGTCCGCGGCGTTGCAGCCATCCCGACCCACCGCGCACCCTTCCCGCAGCTCCTCAATGGACACCCAGCGCCCGAAATGGGCCAGCACGATGCCGAGGCAGGCGGCGCCGCACTCAGTCTGCGTGAGCTGCAGGAGCACCGGGGTGCGGACGCGACGATCCCCGCCCTTCTGGCCCGCTTGCAAGTGGCTCGCTGCCATGAAAGCTAGACCCGCCCGTGCCACGCGACCCAAGCCGCCGGCGGCTTTGCGGCCGTTGCAGGCATTTAGGCGTCCCCGGCGAGCAACAGCGACGCCAGCGACTGCTCCGCCAGCGCCACCCGCACCCGACCGCCGGCGCCATCCACCAGCGACGCCGGCGCGGCTTCGCTCAAGGCGAGCCGCAAGAGATGCGCCGGCGCATTGGCCGCGAGGCCAAAGTCTTCGAGCCAAGGCGGCGCCGCGACGGGGCGCGGCGACACTTCGAGCACTTGGGCTGCCAACGTGCGGGGCGATGCGTCGCCGGGCAGCGTGGCGAGCACTTCGGCTGCCATGCCGGTTTCGATCTGCCCGGTGTCGGCCGGCGACAGGAAGGCGAATGCCTGCCACGCGCCGCTGGCGTCGGCGCGCACATGGGCAATGGTTTCGCCGGCGCGCACCGCTTCGCTGGGCGTGAGCCGGCTCGCGGCCAGCCACCCGGCGCGTGGCGCCACGATGAACTCCGCGGCCGCGAGCTCGACTTCGCGCAACTCCCGACGCGCCGCCCCCAGCAGTTGCCGGCGCAGACGGGCGTCCCGAACATCGCCGCCGGCCGGTCCGCCATCCTCAACTACGCTCACCAGCCGCTGCGTGATCCGGGCTTGACGTTCCACCTCCGGCAGCCGCACCCGGGCAATGGGCTCGCCGGCGCCCACGGCGTCGCCCACTTCCGCGAGCAACTCCACGACCACGCCGGAGACCGGCGCTGCCACCGCCGCCCGTTCGCCAGGCTGCACGAGCACCGCCGCGACCGCGACGCTGCGCTGCACCGTTCCGAGAACCGCCCACAGGAGCAACACCAACAACGCGACGCCGAGGGCCGCGAGCGCGACCCACTCATGCGGTGCGGTCACTTGGAGCCGGGCGTCGAGGGGCTCCGGGCGCGATTGCCGCGCGACCGCCCTATCCCTGAAGACCTTGCTGCGGAACATGCTAGCTTCCCACCATTGCATCTCTCCCGGCGCCCAAACAACCAGATTGGGCGCTGCGAAGGCCACTCGGCGGCACCAACCCACCCACGGTGGCCGCTCGAGTGCCAGAGTATAGCCGTTGCGAAGGGCGCAATGGCACAAGGCGCGCATCAGCCACAGAAAATGCTTGCGGCACCCGTGCCGATGGCGTAGAGTCTGACTTGGGCGGCGGTTGTCGCCCGGACGTCGCAGTACGGACACACAGGCATTTTTGAGGGAGGCACCATGAACGACATCAAGACCCACGACGAGATGCGGGCGGAACTCATCGGCAGGGCCGCCGGCGACGAGGGCTTTCGGGCACGCCTCGCCGCGGACCCGAGAGCGGCCATCAAGGAGGCGCTGGACGTTGACGTGCCGGATGCCATGACGGTGAAAGTCCACGAGGAAACGCCGCTGTCGGCGCACCTCGTGTTGCCGCCAAGCGCCGGCCTGTCTGAGGGAGACCTTGAAGGCATCGCCGCAGGGCACAGCAAGAAAGGGCTGTACACGCCGGACGGGGAGGCACACACGCACGGCACGGGCGACGCACAGGGCCCAGTACACTATTGAGCCTAGCTTGCGGCCCGGCGCAGCGTTGCGGCCGCCAAGCGCACCGGGGGCCCGGCGCGTAAACGCAGGCCCCCGCATGGCGGCTCGCGCCGCGCTCAGCCACCGCACACCTTTGCCCGGGGCCCGGAGCGCAAAGCCGCGGCCTCGGCGCGGTTGTGCTTTCGGTGCCCTTGTGCTTAGCTTCCATGCGCTAGGTCGCCTTGGCCCAGCGATGTGAAACGCCAACAGTGGAGGGAAACACCATGGCAAACACAAAAACCTACGACGAATTGCGGGTGGAGCTGGTCACCAAGGCCGCCAAGGACGAGGGCTTTCGGGCGCGGCTCACCACGGATCCGAAAGCCGCGATCAAGGAAGCGCTCGGCGTTGACTTACCGGGATCCTTGGCGGTGCATGTCCATGAGGAATCGTCCCGCTCGGCACACATCGTGCTGCCGCCAAGCGCCGATCTGACCGATGCGGACCTCGAAGGCGTCGCCGCCGGCCACATCAAGCGGGCGGGCTTCTACCAAGACGGCGAGCGCATTGAGCACACGCATGGGGACGGCATACGGCACTGAGTGCGCTTGAAGGAGACACCCATGGAAGGGACGCAGACCCAAGGGGCACCGCGGGCGGAACTCGTCGCCAAGGCCGCTGAGGATGACGGCTTCCGGGCGACGCTGATCGCGGACCCGAAGGCCGCCATCCGGGAGGCGCTGGGTATGGAACTGCCCGAGTCCGTGGCGGTGCATGTCCACGAGGAGACGGCACACTCGGCACACCTCGTGCTGCCCCCCATGCGACACAAGCACGAGGATGAAATCATGCCGTCGGGGCCTTTGCCGGGCTAGGCGGTTGGGTGCGTGAGCGGCGGTCGCCGCTTCGCGTTTGGCACAGAAGCACAGCATCTCTCTTTTGGAGGAACAGACATGGAACTAGCGAAGACCCAAGAGGAACTGCGAGCGGAACTCATCGCCAAAGCCGCCGCGGACGACGGTTTCCGGGCGAAGCTGGTTGAGACCCCAAAGGCCGCCATCAAGGAGGCGCTGGGGCTTGACCTGCCGGAGTCCCTGGTGGTGCAGGTCCACGAGGAGACGGCGCTCTCGGCGCACATCGTGCTGCCACCCAGCGCGGGGCTCACCGACGATGACCTTGAGGCCATCGCCGCCGGCCACGCGACGGGGAGTATCTACGAAGGGGGGTTCTGGCATTCCCATTTCGGCGGCCCGTGGCACGTATAAGCGCTTGACGCTGGCCTGCCGTGCTCATAGTGGCCGTGTGGGGCGGCTCGCCGCCCCGCGCTTTAAGTATGGAAACACCGGCATCGTGGAGGAAACGCCATGGAAGGAACGAAGACGCAAGAGGAACTGCGGGCGGAATTGATCGCCAAGGCCGCTGGGGACGACAACTTCCGGGCACGGCTCGCCTCTGATCCGAAGGTCGCCATCAAGGAAGCGCTGGGGCTCGACCTGCCAGAGTCCGTGACGGTGCAAGTCCATGAAGAGTCGGCAACGACAGCGCACCTCGTGCTTCCCCCCCAAGCGGCCCTCACCGATGCAGACCTCGAAGGCGTCGCCGCCGGCCACATCGTCCGCGAATTCGGCATCTACGGCGCACCCAGGAAACACAGGCACGGCGACGGCAGGGGATACCACTGACAGCCTCGTAGGCGTACGGCCAAAGGCGGTCTGGTCCGTCGGGCAGTGGTGGATGTGTCCGGCGAGTCGGGATGTGCCTAGAAGTTTAGCGTCACGCCTTGGATGTCAGATGCGGGGCGCGGGCGTCCCGCCGATTCCGCCGCGCCATTGAAATCCGCCTCCAAAGCACCCAAATTAGCGGCGTGAGAGCCAATTGGTGCCCGCCTTGAACGCACTTCCCGTCCTGCCGTTGCGCGATTCGCTGGTGTTTCCGGAGCTTTTCGTCTCCATCAAGGTGGGGCGGCGAGCCTCCTTGGCCGCGCTCAAGGCCGCCGCCGAGGGGGACCGCCAAATCATCACCGTGCTGCAGCGCCAGCCGGAAACGGACGAGCCGGCCGTTGAAGACCTGCACGAAGTCGGCACGGTGTGCAAGATCACGCGCATCGAACAAGGCGAGAAAGACGCCATCGTCGTCGTGCAAGGGCTTGCCCGCGCGCGCCTCACGGAGGTGGTTCCCAACGAGGAATACCTGGAGGTCGCCTACGACGAGTTGGCGCCCCTTACCACCGCCGTGGGGGAGGAGGAACAACCGCGGGTGGATGCGCTTGTTTCCGAGACCCTCGAGGCGGCGCGGCGCATCGCCCACCTCATCGACAGCGACAACGGCGAGCAGATCTTCGCGCAGCTCATGGGCGCCAACGACAATGACGTGACGCGGATGTACCGCACCGCCAGCTTTGCGCAGCAGAGCATCGAACTGGAGGATCAGCAGACCATCCTCGCCATGGAATCGACCCCGGCGCTGCTCGAGCTGATGCTTGAGAAGCTGTCGCACCAAGCATCCGTGATGAAGCTGCGCCAAGAAATCGCGGACCAAAGCCGCAAGGACATCGACAAGCACCAACGGGAGCAACTGCTGCGCCAGCAGAAGCGCACCATCGAACAAGCCCTGGGCGAGGAAGACGGCGACGAAGACTTGGCGGAAGTGAAGGAGCAGCTGCGCAAAGCCGTGCTGCCCGAAGCGGTGCAGAAGGACGTCGAGCGGGAACTCAAGCGCTTGGGGCGCATGTCGCCCAACGCCGCGGACTATCAAGTGGCCCGCAGTTACTTGGAGCTGGTGGCCGAGCTGCCGTGGAACGTGGTCACGGAAGACACGCTGGACTTGGACCATGCCCAGAAGGTGCTCGACGAAGACCACTACGGCTTGGGCGACGTGAAGGAGCGCATCCTGGAATCGCTGGCGGTGCTGCAACTGAACCCGGATGCGAAGGCATCCATCCTCTGCTTCGTCGGCCCCCCCGGCGTCGGCAAAACCTCCCTCGGCCAATCCATCGCCCGCGCCATGGGCCGCAAGTTCGAGCGCATGAGCTTGGGCGGCTTGCACGATGAAGCGGAGCTGCGCGGCCACCGCCGCACCTACGTCGGCGCCATGCCCGGCCGCATCCTGCAGGCGGTACGCCGCGCCGGGGTGCGCAATCCCGTGCTGATGCTGGACGAGATCGACAAACTCGGGCGAGACTTCCGGGGCGATCCGGCCGCGGCGCTGATGGAGATTCTGGACCCAGCGCAGAACAAGGAGTTCCGCGACAACTACCTGAACCTGCCGTTCGATCTCTCCAAAGCGTTCTTCATCACCACCGCCAACACGCTGGAGGGCATTCCGCGCCCGCTGTTGGACCGCATGGAGGTGCTCGAGCTCACCGGCTACAGCGAACTCGAGAAGCTGGAGATCGCGCGGCGCTACCTCATTCCGCGCCAACGCGACAACGCCGGGCTGAAGGAGGACGCTTTCTCCTTCGACGACGCCGGGCTTTCCCGCATCATCCGCCGCTATACGCGGGAAGCGGGTGTGCGCGAACTCGAACGCGCCATCGGGCGAGTGGCCCGCAAACGGGCGCGCCAACTGCTCACGCAAGCCGAGGCGTGGTCCGCCATCGACGCGGCCACCGTGCGAGACCTGTTGGGGCCGGAGAAGTTCAAGTCTGAGAAGGGGCGCGAGAACCTAAGCGCCGGCGTGGCGCCGGGCCTCGCTTGGACGGAAGCCGGCGGCGACGTGTTGTACGTGGAGGCCACGCTCACCCACAAGGACGAGAAGATCACCATCACCGGGCACTTGGGGCAGGTGATGCAGGAGTCTGTGCGGGCGGCGCGTTCCTACATCTGGTCCGCCGCCGAGGCGCTGCGCATCGACCGCAAGCGCATCGAGGAATGTGGTGTGCATGTGCATGTGCCGGCCGGCGCCGTGCCCAAGGACGGCCCCTCGGCCGGCATCACCATGGCCATGGCGCTGGCGTCCGCCTACAGCGACAAGCATGTGCGGGACGACATCGCGATGACGGGCGAGCTCACCCTCACCGGCCTCGTGCTGCCGGTGGGAGGCGTGCGCGAGAAGGTGCTGGCGGCGCATCGCACGGGCTTCCGCCACGTCATCCTGCCGCGCGACAACGAAGCGGAGCTCGACAAACTGCCGGCGCCGGTGCGCGAAGAGATGGAGATCACTTTGGTGGACCGGCTGGAGGACGTGCTGCGGATCGCCATTCCGGACCTTTAGGCGCCCTGCCCGCCCCTCAAGTCGCCACTTCGTCCACCAGCGCCGCCAGGCGGTTGATTCGCGGTTCGAGGCTCAAGGCCGTCTCGCGCCAGAAATCTGGCGTCGAGAGGTCCACCTCCAAGTGCTTGGCGGCCAATTCCTCCACCGTCATGCGGCCGGTGTCGCGCAGCAGCGCCACGCAACGCGGGAAGAACTCGCCGCCGAACGCCTCGCGCCGGGCGTTGAGGCCCAAGCTGAACAAGTAGCCGAACAGATACGGGAAGTTGTAGAAGCTCAGCTGCGATATGTAGAAATGCAGCTTGTTGGCCCAGAACATCCGGTCTGGCTCGGCGAGGCAATCGCCATACCACTTCGTCCATGCGGCGCCCATCATGTCGCGCAGTTCGTCTGGGTTGAGCGGACGCTCCTGCCGCGCTTCATGGAAGTTGCGCTCAAACTCGAAGCGCGTCGGGATGTTGAGCACGAACCCGACGAGGGCGCTGGCCTCCTCCCAAACGATGCCCAGTTCATCCGCCGGCGTCGCCGCCCGCTTCAGCATGGCGTCCCGCGCCACCGTCTCGCCGAGGGTGCTCGCGGTTTCCGCGATGGCCATGCCGTAATGGCGCTGGCTTTCGGGCAGGTCGCGCATGGTCCACGAATGAAGGGCGTGGCCCAGCTCGTGGGCGAGGATGATGACGTTCGGGGCGGCGCCGCTGTACTTCATGTACACCCGTGGCGAGCGAGACTTGGGGAATGTCGCGCAGTACGCCCCCGGCTGCTTGCGCGGCCCATCGGCACCCTCGATCCAGCGCTTGGCGGCCATCATGCGAACGAACTCGCCCCAACTCGCGTCCACGTCGCCGCACGCCGCGGCGATGATGTCGATGGCGGCATCGAACTCGATGGGCCGGGCGGGGCCATCGAGAACCGGCGCCGGCGCCCGTTGATCCCACGGGCCATATCGCACCTTGCCGTAAGCCTCTGCTTGCAGCCGCGCAGCCCGCCGCGCCAACGGGCGGGCGGCTTCGGCCGCCTCAAAGAGCGCCTCCAACGTGGCGCTTTCCATGTGGTTCGCATGCAGCGGCGCACCCAGGAAGGGCAATGCCTGCCCCCTGCCCCGCTTGCGGCACAGCTCCAAGCGCCACCCGGCGATGGCGTTGATGGCCGCGGCGCAAGTTTCCCCATGCTCGTCCCACGCTTGGTTGATGCCCCGCCAAGCGCGTTCCCGACGCGGCTCGTCGGGCCCCTGCATGAGGTCGCTGGCGGCGGCGAGGCCCAGCGGTTCGGGCTCCCCTTCCACCTCGCAGCGGATGGTGCCGGCCAGTTGGTCGTAGAGGCGCCCCCAAGCGTGGATGCCATCTTGGCTCAACGCGCTGACCAAGTTCTCCTGCGCCAGATCCAAGCGCTCATGCCGGCGTTTGCGCGAATGTTCCACGGCGAAGCGGGCCGGCGCCGTGGCGTCGTCGGCCAGATACGCCTCGACCACCTCATCGGATGCCCGATCCAAGAACGCCGCGAGGGGTTCGGCCAACGCCGCCAACCGCTTGTAGTGGGTTTGCAGCCGGCCCATGAGCGCTCGCGCCGGGGCGATCTGGCTGTCCACGCTCAACAGGCAGTGCGCGTAAGTGCCCAAGTTGCCAAGCAACACTTGGGCTTCCTCGGCGAGGGCGAACACATCCCACGCCACGGCGATGACATCGCCGGCGCCCGACGGCGCCAGCGCTTCGGTTTGCGGCAAGTGAGGCACCAGCCGGCTGCTCTGCTCATCCAAGCGATCCAGCGTCGCACCCAGACGCGCAAGATCTTCCGCCACGTCGGCCGAATCCGGCGCGGCGTATTCGGTGGAAAGGTCCCATGCCGGGCCCTCAATCGCGGCAGCACCCTGCGAAGCAGCCATTGACCGTTCCAACTCCTCTAGGCCGACACAGGCTCGTCGGCCTGTCGCAGCGCATCATAGCCGTAGATGCCGGCCATCGAACGGGCCCCGTGCCGGGCGGCGCGATTGCGGAGGAACGCGGCGAGGCCCGAAAGGTGGAACAGCTTCGCGTTGCGGCGCGACTGCCGTTGGATGGACGTCGCGCGGTCGCGCCGCAGCCCTTCGTAGCGCTTGAGCGCGGCCGCGGCATCGTGGGTGCCCGCGAGGCAGCCGGCCAGCACCGCCGCGTCCTCGATGGCCGTGGCGGCGCCCTGCGCCATGAACGGCAACATGGGGTGGCAGGCGTCGCCCAGCAACGTCACCCGGCCGGCGCCCCAATGTGGCAACGGCGCCCGATCGTGAAGCGCCCACTTGTAAAGCGAATCCGCGTCCGTGCTGTCGATGAGAGTCTGGATGTTGTGGTGCCAACCGGCGAAGTCCGCCTTCAGCTCGGCGCGCTCGCCCCGCTCCGTCCAGCCCTCCTGCTCCCAACCGGACTTCTCCACCACGCAAACGCAATTCACCAAGGTGCCGCCGCCCACTAAGTAATGCACGAAGTGACGGTGCGGCCCCCACCAAACCGCGGCGACCGGCGCGACCCCGCCCGGCAGCCGTTCCACAGGCACCAACGCCCGCCAAGCGACATTGCCAGTGAACGTGGCGGCCTCGGCGCCGAACAAGCCGGCCCGCACCGTCGAGTGGATGCCGTCCGCGCCCACCAGCACATCGCCGGCATGGATGGCCTCGCCGCCAGCCCCGGCGACCGTCACCCGCACTTGCCCATCCGTTTGCTCGAAACGGCGCACGTTGGCGTGAGCATGGAGCGCGATGCGGGGGCTCGCTTCGGCCGCTTCGACCAACAGCCGCAACAGATCGCCCCGGTGAATGTGGTAATAGGGAAAGCCATACGCTTCGCGCACTGCCTTCCCCAAGGGCGCGTGAGCGATGAGCTTGCCGGTGCGCCATTGCCGGAACTCGGTGCCTTGCGGCTCGAACCCCAAGGCGTCGAGCCGCGGCGCCAGCCCCAGGTGGTGCAACACCCGGCTGGCGTTGGGGCTTAGCTGGATGCCGGCGCCCACTTCGCCAAACTCGGCAGCCTGCTCAAACACCTCCACCTCGCAGCCGACGCGGGCCAAGCACAGCGCCGCCGTCACGCCGCCGATGCCGCCGCCGGCGATGAGCGCTTTGCCAGCCAATGGCCGCTCGCCATGTGGGATGGCGGCTTTGCCGGGCCCCGCTTGGGGGGATTCGCCTACATCAGTCGCCAAAGCGGCCCACCTCCCGCCGGCCATTTTCGGCGGCGGCGTCCTTGTCGTAAAGCGCAGGTTGCGATATCAAGGGCGGCGTCCGGCGCGTTGCCGGCACCGTGGAGTTCATGCAATGGTCAACCGAAGAACCCTGCTCGTCAGCGCCGCCGCGGCACCTGCGCTGGTGCTCAGCCGCCGCGCCGCCGCGCAAGCCGCCGCGCCCCTCGACGCCTCCAAGTTGGTGTACATCACGCCGCTCAAGGGCAACGGTGAGGAGAGCCGGTGCAAGGCGGAGATCTGGTTCGCCCATGTGGATGGCAACGTGTTCGTCGTCACCTCCTCGGAAGCATGGCGGGCGCAAGCGATCGGCCGCGGCCTTGATCGAGCGCGGCTGTGGGTGGGCGAGTTCGGCGTTTGGAGCGATGCCGATGGGGCGTTCCGCAATGCCCCGGAATTGATGGCCACAGCGGCCGTGGAAACGAATGGGGACACCCAAGGGCGTGTGCTGGCCGCGATGGGCGGCAAGTACTCAGATGATGGTTGGAACCGTTGGGGGCCGCGCTTCGAGAAGGGGCTGGCGGATGGCTCCCGGGTGATGATCCGGTACGCCATCGACGCCTAGCCCGACGAGAGGGATGACTCCCCGCCCGCCGCCCAAGCCATGCTGGGCGATGGGCGTGGCGTCTTGGGCTAACGCGAGCGTGGCACTGGGCCAACGCTACTGCGTGACCACCTCGATCTGCCGCGTGCGGGACTTCTCGCGCTTCGGCACGGTAACTTCCAGCACACCGTTGTAGGCGGCCGCGGCGATGCCCTCGTCGTCCGCATCCTCCGGCAGCCGGAAATTGCGAGCGAAGCGGCCAAAGCGGCGCTCCGAACGATGCACCGTTTCGTCGGCGCCGTTGGGGCGCTTGCGCTCGCCGGCGATGGTGAGCACACCTTCGCGGAAGCTCACCTCGACATCCTGCGGCGCCAGCGCCGGCAACTCGATGTCCAGCCGGTAGGCATCCTGCGTTTCGCGCACATCCACGGGCGGCAACCACTCGCCGCCGTCGTGCCGCGGGTGGCCCGCGAAGAAGATCTGGTCTAGCTCCCGGGCCGGGTTCCAATGCATGAGGTTCATGTCTGTCTCCGATTTCAGATACTGGCGAAACCAGATTTGGGGGCGCGTTTTCGGTTTCCAACGCCTTGAAAAAACAAAGATTGTCCCCACGGCGGGCGATTCGCCGCCCAGCGCCGCCGCCCGCGAAGGCCCGCCGCGGCGCTCAAGCCCCACGCATCGGCAACGCCACCAGCGCCGTGCCGAAGGCGGTGGTCAAGCCAGACTGGTTCACCACCCGCATCGTCGTTTCGACCAGCCCCTCGCCGGCCACGATGGACTTCCCCGCCACCACGCCAAACACCGTGTTGGTGTCGCCGACGACGTTCGGATGGCGAATGGACGCGCTGAGCTTCCGCAACGTGCCATCGTCGCCCATCCAGTCCGTGACGATCTGCGCGAGCCAACAGACCCGCTGCGGCCCGTAGTCGAACTGCCCCGGCATGTTGCGCCGCTGGGTGGCGTGCTCCGTGTCGAAGCGTCCGCCACCGCCCAACTCTGCCGACCCTTCGGCCTCCAAGGCGGCGCGTGTGCTCCGATAGGTGCCCAGCACACCGTGGGTGAAGAGGAACAACTCCGACACCGAGTAGGTGCCCTTCGGCAGCTCAGGCAGTGCCTCGCCTTCACGCACATCCTCCCAATGGCGCGTTTCGGCGCCACGCCGCGTTCGCTCCCACACCAACGGGTCCGCCGCTTCGGGCACCGCCCCGGACGCCTGCGGCGCACGGTCATATTCCAGCGTGTGACCGGTGTTCTGAAACCGCGCCATCAGCGTCTTGAACGCCGCGACCCGCTCTTGGCGCTCGTTCACGTAATCCACGAACGCGGTGTTGAAGTTGATCGGGCCGATGCGCCCGCTCTCCTTGCGCACGGTGGGACCCACGCGCTCCGTGGCCGTGATGCGATCGCCCCGCCAAATGGGCCGGAAGAACTCGATTTCCACGCCGGCGTAGTTCACCGGCAGGTATTGCGTGGAGACGCGGGCGCGGTCGATGGCGCCGGTTTCGCCCGCGATGACGCCCAGCGCGACCGCATAGGGGAAAGTTGGCGGCGCGGTGATGGCGCCGAAGCGGCTCTCCGCCGCGTGGCCGGGATCCCGCCACAGCGGGTTGTAATCCCCCACGCCGTCGCCGAAGCGCCGGATGTTGTCGAGACTCGCCTCCCTGGTGGGGCGCTGGGGCAACGTGGCGCCGATGCCGGCTTTGTACTCGGCCTCGAACTCGTCCAAGGTGGTGATTAGATTCGCTTTCGCCATGCCGCGCTCCCCCGCCCGCCCAACGCCAATCGTCGCCGAAGGGCATCCCCCGCGCCCGGCAGGTGCCCCGGCCAGCGACCCGCTACGGAGCATAGCAGGGGCTGCCCGCCACTGGGCTGCCTACCATGACGCACCCTGCAAGCCCTTGCCCTTGGGTCGGCGGGCTAGCAGAATGAAAGCTGATGGCACTATTCCGGCAACCCGGAAAACTGCCTATACTCACAGTATGTCGTTCGGATGGATCGCGTGAAGCCAGCGGCCCTAAGCCTTTTCACGTCCGCCGGCATCGGTGACCTCGCCGTTCGCCAAAGCGGCTTCGAGATCGTCGCATCGAACGAGAAGCTGTGTGACCGACACGCCTTGTTCTCATTCAACTTCCCTTCCACGAGCGCGATTACCGGCGACATCTGGCAGGAGATCGACCGCATTGAAGCCCAGACGCGGCACCGGTTGGCTGGCCGCGAACTGGACCTGCTCTATGCAACGCCACCGTGCCAAGGCATGTCCAAGAACGGCCGCGGCAAGCTCTTGAGTGCGGTTCGAGCGGGCCGTAAGCCGCCCCTCGACCCACGCAACCGACTGATCGTGCCGACGATGGATCTCGCTTGCCGGCTCCGTCCTCGGATGGTCTTGCTCGAAAACGTGCCGGAAATGGCGACCACCCTCATCTTGGACGAACGCGACCAGCCCATTTCCCTCTTGGACTACGTCGAACAGCGCTTGGGGCCAGACTACGCCGGCACCGCCGAGGTGGTGGAGTTCGCGGACTATGGCGTGCCGCAGTGCCGGCAACGCCTCATCACCGTCTATTCCCGGAGCCCCCGCGTCAAGGACCACTACGCCGCCGCACGCACGCTGATGCCCCCTCGCACCCACTCGGCCGAAGCGGTGGCTGGCACCAGCCCGTGGGTTACGGTTCGGGACGCCATGGCGGGATTGCCGCATCTAGACGCCGGCAGCCGGGTTTCAGCCACCTCCGACGTGCCGTTCCACAAAGTGCCGATCCTCGACTCAATGAAATACTGGTGGGTCAAGAACACCCCGCCCGAACGGAGCGCCTTCGACAACCAGTGTGGCGCTTGTGGGTTTACGGGCAATCCAATGCATGGCTCGAAGCGGGACGCTGCCGGGATTAACCGGGCCTCTCGAGACACGCCGCTCTTCTGTGTTGAGTGCGGCGCGATGCTGCCCCGACCCAGCGTCGAACGGGATGGCAAGCGCGAGTTGATGCATGGCTACACGTCGGCCTACAAGCGGATGTCGTACGACCGGCCGGCAAGCGCGTTGACCCGCAACCTCTCCTACGCATGCAGCGACAACAAGATCCACCCTGAGCAGAACCGTGTGTTGTCGCTCTGCGAGGCGTTTCGCATCCATACGCTCGACCGCTACGACTACGCATGGCAGCGCGCAGACGGAGTGAGGGTGAGCGACAAGACGATTCGTGAAGTCATCGGTGAGAGCATTCCTCCGGCTGGGCTGCAAACCATCATCGATCACTTGATGGCGATTCATGCAGGCACCAAGACGCCCTGGGAGGACGCCGGCCCGCTGTTCTACTGCCAGCAAAATGTGCTGTCAAACCAGCCGGGCTGGTGGCTTGCCGGCCTTGTTTCCCGCCGCCAAGCTCGGTTAGTGTCGCAGTTCCCACTTGGGCTACGGGAGCTCGGCATGAAATACCTCCACACCATGGTGCGGGTGACGGACCTTGACGCCTCGGTGCAGTTCTACGAGCGCCTCGGCTTGCAGGAGGTGCGGCGCATCGACAACGAAGCGGGGCGCTTCACGCTGGCCTTCATGGCGGCGCCCGGCGATGAGGACGCCCAGGTGGAGCTCACCCACAACTGGGATCCGGAGACGTTGACGGGCGGGCGCAACTTTGGCCACCTCGCCTATGCCGTGGACGACATCTACGCGCTCTGCCAGCGCCTGATGGACGCCGGCATCGTCATCAACCGGCCGCCCCGCGATGGCTACATGGCGTTCGTCCGCTCGCCGGATGGCGTGTCCGTGGAGCTCCTGCAGCGCGGCAAGCCGTTGCCGCCGGCCGAACCGTGGCAAAGCATGGCGAACACCGGCGAGTGGTAGGTGGCTGCCAGCGCCTAAATCGCGGCCACCCGCCGACCAAGATGTGTTACATTTCGTAACGCTTTAGAATCTGCGACGGCACCCCCGCCCGGGTGCCGCGCCGCCAAGCCGGGCCGGGCGGTGGGCCTTGGAACGGCGTAAACTTGAACGGACTCGGCGGACCGTCCCACGGATGCGCAAAACCCTCTTCACCGCCATCGCCATCGGCGCCGGCGTCATCATCTGGATCGCCTCGGGCGTGATCGGCGGCGACGGCGGTGTCATGCAACCGAGCGTGGCCGAGCGCAACGCGGCGCGCGACTTGGCCTCGCGGGACCGCGGCCTTGCCACCGTGCGCGCCCGCGTCATCGAAGCCACCCCGCAAACCGCCTACGCCACCCTGCGCGGCCGCACGCAGAACAAGCGCACGGTGCAAGTGCGCGCCGAGACGGTGGGGCGCGTCGTGGGCCGCCCCGTCGAGCGGGGCGACCGGGTGCTGGCCGGCGAGGTATTGTGCCGGCTTGCCCTTGATGACCGCAACGCCCGCCTCCTGGAGGCGCGGGAAGCGGTGAACCAAGCCCGCATCGAGTATCGGGGCAGCTTGGAGCTGAAGGAGAAGGGCTACAACTCCGAAGCCGCCATCGCCGCCGCCAAGGCGCGCCTCGCGGCCGCCGGCGCCCGGCTCAAGTCCATGCAGTTGGACATCCGCCGCACCCAAGTGCAGGCGCCGTTCGACGGCATGGTGGAAGTCACCCACGTCGAGGTGGGCGATTACCTTCAACCCGGCCAGCCGTGCGTCACGGTGGTGGACCTGGATCCCATGCTGCTCGTGGGCCAGATCGCCGAACGGGACGTCTCCCGCGTGACCGTTGGCGGCGAGGCGTTCGGCAAGCTGGTCACCGGCGAGCGGCTGGCCGGACGCATCGCGTTCGTGGGCCAACAGGCCGATCCGGCGACGCGCACCTACAGCGTCGAAGTGGCCGTGGACAACCCGGACTACGCGCTGCGCAGCGGCATCACCGCGGACATCCTCATCCCCGCCGAAACGCGCATGGCGCATTTCGTGAGCCCGGCCCTGTTCTCGCTGGACGACGCCGGCGCGGTGGTGGTGCGCACCCTCGATGACGACGACCGTGTCGCCTTCCACCATGTGAACGTGTTGCGCGACGACGGCGACGGCATGTGGGTCACAGGCTTGCCGGCCGTCACCACGCTCATCACCGTGGGCCACGAGTTCGTGGTGCCAGGCGAAACGGTGCGGGTCGATTACGAACCCAGCGAGGCGCCAAGCGGCCGCGGCCCCGCGTCCCGCCTGGCGGGAGACGTGGACTTGCCGGCCGCCACCGCGCAGGCGAACGCCACCGCCGGCGGCGCCGTGGAAGCCCCGCCGCCCAGCGTCGCCGGCCCGTCGTGAACAATCCCCTCATCGAAGCCGCGGTGCGCCGCACGCGCACCACGCTCCTGCTGCTGTTCGCGGTGCTGCTCGCCGGCACGGCGGCGCGCATCGCCATCCCCATGGAATCCAACCCGCGGGTGGAGGTGCCGTTCTTCTCCATCACCATCATCCACGAGGGCATTTCCCCGGAGGACAGCGCCCGCCTGTTGGTGTTGCCGGTGGAGATCGAGCTGCGCACCGTGGAGGGCGTGGAGGAGGTGATGGCCTTCGCTTCCGAGGGCGTCGCCACCGTGCTGGTGGAGTTCGACGCGGATTACGACTTGGACCTCGCCCTCTCCGATGTGCGCGAAGCCGTGGATCGCGCCAAGCCGGAGCTGCCCGTGACGGCCGAGGAGCCGATCATCCTGGAGCAGAACACCGACGACTTCCCGATCCTGCAAGTGAGCGTGGTCGGCGAAAACGCCACGGAGCGGATGCTCTACACCATCGCCAAGGGCATCCAGGACGACATCGAAGCCATTCCAGACATCTTGGAGGCGCGCCTGCAAGGCCACCGGGAAGAAGTGTTGGAAGTGGTGATCGAACCGACGCAGCTCGACGCCTACGGGCTCACCAACGAAGCGATCATCAACACGGTGCTGCGCAACAACCGGCTGATCCCCGCCGGCAGCATCGACACCGGCCAAGGGCGCATGTCCGTGAAGGTGCCGAGCGTCATCGAGAACGCGCCCGACCTGTTCGACCTGCCGGTCGCCGCCAACGGCGATTCCGTGGTGACGTTGGGCGATGTCGCCACCGTGCGCCGCACCTTCAAGGATCGCACCAGCCACGCCCGCGTCAACGGCCGCCGCGCCATATCCATCGACGCGGTGAAGCGTTCCACCGCGAACATCATCCACGCCATCGACAAGGTGAAGGCCGTGGTGGCCCGCCACCAGGCCAACCTGCCGCACCAAGTGGAGATCATCTTCACCCAAGACCAAGGCCCCGAAGCGCGGCAAATGGTGGCCGAACTCGAAGGCAACATCGTCACGGCGCTGGCTTTGGTGATGACGCTGGTGGTCGCGGCGATGGGCTTCCGCAGCGGTCTCATCGTCGGCATCGGCATCCCCGTGTCGTTCTTGTTCGCGCTGATCTTCATTTACCTCTTCGGCTACTCGTTCAACTTCATGACGATGTTCGGCATGTTGCTGGGCCTCGGCATGCTCATCGACGGCGCCATCGTGGTGACGGAATACGCAGACCGGAAGATGGCGGAGGGCTACGACCCACAGGCCGCCTATCTGCTCTCCGGCAAGCGGATGTTCTGGCCGGTGATCGCGTCCATCGCCACCACGTTGGCGGCGTTCCTGCCGCTTATGTTCTGGCCCGGCGTGTCCGGCAAGTTCATGGGCTACCTGCCCGTCACCGTGTTCACGGTGCTCACCGGTTCGCTGCTGTACGCCCTCATCTTCTGCCCGACATTGGGCTCATTGTTCGGCAAGCCAACCTCCCACAGCGAGTCGCGGCGCCACCGCCTGGCGGTGCTGGAGAATGGCGACCCACTCACGTTGCCCGGCCTCACTGGTTGGTACGCCCGGCTGTTGGCGCACGCCAGCCGCTATTCCGTCGTGACCATCGGCCTCATCGTCGCCGTGTTGTCCGCTTCGTTCTGGGCTTACGGCCAGTACGGCACCGGGATGACCTTCTTCACCGAGACGGACGCCGAATACGCCCGCGTGACGGTGCGGGCGCGGGGCAACCTTTCCGCTCAGGAGACGAACCGGCTGGTGGCCGAGGTGGAGCGGGAAATTCTGATGATTCCCGGCATCCAAGACGCCAACACGTGGACGAACGTGTTGGGCGGTGGCGGCACCGGCGCCTTCATGGGCTCATCCGAGGCCAAGGACCGCATCGGCATCATCTTTCTCGACCTTTTGGACCAGAGCGAGCGGGCGCTGCGGGGCAACGAGATCCTCGAATTGGTGCGCGAACGCACGGCCGGCCTCGCCGGCATCCATGTGGAGGTGCAGCAGCAGGAGATGGGGCCACCGGTCGGCAAGCCGATACAGATTCAGTTTGCCGCCACCGGCCAGCAGGAGCTGCAACCGGTGGTGGAGCGCGTGCGCCGTTACATGGATGAGCGGATGACCGGCTTGCGCGACATTGAGGACACCCGCTCGGTGCCCGGCGTGGAATGGAACATCGGAGTGGACCGCGCCCGCGCGGCGCTGTATGGCGCCGATGTGTCCCTCGTGGGGCTCGCCGTGCAGCTCGTCACCGCCGGCGTGAAGGTGGCCGAGTACCGCCCGGACGACGCCGACGAGCCGGTGGACATCCGAGTGCGCTACCCCAGCAGCGCCCGCGGCGTCGCGGCGCTGGACGACTTGAAGATATCCACCGCCCAAGGGCTGGTGCCGATCTCCAACTTCGTCAGCCGCGAGCCGGTGCCGAACGTGGACACCATCCAGCGCATCGACGGCAAAGTGGTCGAGATCATCCGCGCCGAAGTGGCGCCCGGCGTGTTGGCGGACGACAAGGTGCGCGAAATCCAAGCGTGGATGGCGCGTCAGACATTCGACCCGCGCGTCACCATCGACTTCCGCGGCGCCAACGAGGAGCAAGAGGACTCCATGGCCTTCATCAGCATCGCATTCTCGCTGTCGCTGTTGCTGATGTTCATGCTGCTGGTCACGCAGTTCAACAGCTTCTACCAGAGCGCGTTGATTCTGGTGGCGGTGGTGATGTCCACCGCCGGGGTGCTGCTGGGCCTGTTGGTGACCCAGATGCCGTTCAGCGCCATCCTCACCGGCGTGGGCGTGGTGGCCCTCGCCGGCATCGTGGTGAACAACAACATCGTGCTCATCGACACCTACAACCACCTGCGCCGGGAGCATCCGGAGCTGGATTACATCGCGCTCATCGCCCGCACCGGCGCACAACGGCTGCGGCCGGTGCTGTTGACGACGGTGACGACGGTGTGCGGCCTGTTGCCGCTGGCCTGCGACCTGTCCATAGACTTCATCAACCGCGAGGTGGTGTACAGCAGCCCGGTGTCGCGGTTCTGGGTGCCGCTGGCGCAAGCCGTGGTGTCGGGCCTCACCTTCGCGACGCTCCTCACTTTGGTGGCGACGCCGGCGATGTTGGCGTTGCCGCCGCAGCTCAAGCAGTTGGCGGCGCGGGTGCGGTCACGATTTTCCGGCGCCGCGACGGCCCATGCGCAGCCGGCGGTGGAGGCGGGTGGGTGAGCCGTCGCCAAGCC
Source organism: Candidatus Azotimanducaceae bacterium (assembly GCA_965200505.1). Classification (GTDB taxonomy): domain Bacteria; phylum Pseudomonadota; class Gammaproteobacteria; order Pseudomonadales; family Azotimanducaceae; genus VXNE01. The sequence continues at coordinate 568,785 of OZ241343.1, forward strand.
CGCGGCACCCTTCCCAACGACGCAATCCCCCCCGGCACCCATGCCGGGGCATGAGCCTTTTGGCCAGCCGCCATGTTCGATCTAGCTGATCTCGAAGCCGCCCGCGCCATCATCGCCGGCGCGATGCAGCCAACACCGCAATACTGTTGGCCCGGGCTAGGCCGCTCGGTCGGCGCCGAGGTGTGGGTCAAGCACGAGAACCACACCCCCATCGGCGCCTTCAAGGTGCGCGGCGGGCTGGTCTATCTGCAGCACTTGAAGGACACGGGGGCGTTGCCCCGCCGCATCGTCACGGCGACGCGGGGCAACCACGGCCAGAGCATCCCGTTCGCCGCGCGCCGCCACGGCGTGGCCGTCACCGTGTTCGCGCCACACGGCAACAGCCCGGAGAAAAACGCGGCGATGCGCGGCTGGGGCGCGGAACTCGTCGAGTTCGGCGAAGATTTCGACGTGGCCCGCCTGGAAGCCGAACGCCACGCCGAAACGCACGGCGCCCTCTTCGCGCCCGCCTTCCATCCCGCGCTCGCCCGCGGCGTGGCGACCTACGCTTGGGAGTTGCTGCAGGCGGTGCCCAACCTCGACGCGCTCTATGTGCCCATCGGCATGGGTTCGGGCATCTGCGGCGCCATCCGCACACGAGACCTGTTGGGCCTCAAGACCGAGGTGATCGGCGTGGTCGCGGCCGGCGCCCCGGCGATGGCCAAGAGCTTCGCCGCCGGCCACGTCGTGGAGACAGACGCCGCCGCGACGTTTGCGGACGGCCTGGCATGCCGTGTGCCCATGCCGGAACCGCTGGCCATCGTCCGCGCCGGCGCCGCCCGCATCGTGCAAGTGAGCGACGCCGAGATCGCCGCGGCCATGCACACCCTCTTCCAAGCGACGCACAACGTCGCCGAAGGCGCCGGCGCCGCGGCCTTCGCGGCGCTCATGGCCGAGCGCGAGCGGCAGGCCGGCCGGCGGGTGGCAGTGGTGTTGAGCGGCGGCAACGTGGACCTGGATGTGTTCGCCGCGGTGCTCCAAGGCGCACCCTGCAACCAAGGCGGGGCGCCCATCGGGTAAGAGATCAGGGCGGTGTGGTGCGCTGCGTAGCGCCCGAGTGTTGTGGAACCGTGGGCGCCTATGCACTGAGCGAGATCAGGCGGTTTCGCTCAAGGCACACCCTCGGTTACGCTGCCCGCCATCCAAGCATGAGTCAAGGGAGCGGACATGGCCTTGTCGCTCGGCGTTCACGTTGGTCAACAAAATCTGTCCATGGCCGAGCTGCGTACCGTGTGGCGCAAGCTGGATGCCGCCAAAGTGGATTGGATTTCGGCTTGGGACCACTTCTACGAGGCGCCACCGAAGGGCGGCACGGAGCCACACTTCGAGGCCCTCGCCACCTTGGGCGCCCTCGCCGCGGAAACCCGCCACGCCCGCATCGGCTGCCTCGTCTTCTATGTGGGATACCGCAACCCGGCCCTGCTCGCCAAGGCCGCCACCACGCTGGATCACATCTCGGGCGGACGCTTCGAGCTCGGCTTGGGCGCCGGCTGGCATATCTGGGAGGCGTCGGCCTACGGCTATCCCTTCCCGGACGTGGGCACCCGCCTCGACATGCTTGACGAGGCCGCGGCGATCGTGCGGCGGATGCTCACGGAAGAGCGCGTCACCTTCTCCGGCAAGCACTTCCAGACGGACGACGCCTCCTGCCTGCCGCGGCCGGTGCAGGCGCACCTGCCCATTTGGATCGGCGGCCTGGGCGAACGGCGCACACTGGAGATCGCCGCCCGCCGCGCCGACGGATGGAACGCGGCCTACGTGAGCGCCGCCGAGTTCGGCCGTTTGAACAAGGTGCTCGACCATTGGTGTGACGTGGACGGGCGCGACCCCGCCACGGTGCGCCGCGGCGTCAACCTCGTGTTCGCGCTGGCGATGGATGCGGCCGGGGTGGAGGCGGAGCGCGAACGCCTCGCCGCCGAGTGGGGCGCTGCGACGGACCGCATCATTGACGGCAGCTTGCTCTGCACACCGGCCACCGCGGCCGAGCGAGTGCTGGAATACGTCGCCGCCGGTGCCCAGGAAGTGAACATCGCGCTCCGCGCCCCGTGGCAGGCCGAGGCATTGGACGCCTATCTCGAGGAGACCCTGCCGGCGATTCGGCGCGGCGCGGAATAAGCCCACACCCAAGTGTTCGGGTGGCGGCCGTTCCGCTCCCGCCCCGTCAAGCCGCGCCGCGGCCAGCGATGGCGGCCGCGAACGCGAGGGTGCGCTCGGCTTCCTCGACATGCATGTTCTCCACCAACCGCCCATCGACTTCCACCACGCCCCGGCCGGCGGCCCGCGCCGCCTCCCAAGCGGCTTTGGCGCGACGGGCGAAATCGACTTCCGCCGCCGATGGCGCAAACACCTCGTTCGCCACCGGCACCTGGGTTGGATGGATGAGGGTCTTGCCGTCGAACCCGAGGTCCCGGCCTTGCTCGCAGGCGGCGCGAAAGCCCGCCATGTCGCGGAACTCAAGATGGACGCCATCCAGGATTTCCTTGCCGGCGGCCCGCGCCGCGATCACCGATCGTTGCAGCGCATAGGTGACGCCAGCCCGATCCGCCCGGTGGCGGCCGCGCAACGCATGCACCAAATCGCTGGTGCCCATCGCCAACACCGTCACGCGCTCCGAGGCCGCGGCCAAGGCATCCACGTTGCGCACCCCCAACGGCGTTTCGATCAGGAGCCAGATGGCGCGGCCAGCACCGCCGGCGGCATCCACACGTTTGACGATCTCACCCACTTGCGCCACGGTCTCAACCTTCGGGAACAACAGCGCCGCCACCGGCAGCGCGGCGACCCGGGCCACGTCGCCCGCCCCCCACGCCGTGGCCAGGCTGTTCACGCGCACCACGAGTTCGCGGGGGCCATAGCCGCCGGCCGCCACCACATCCGCCACCTGTTCGCGGGCATTCGCCTTCGCTGCCGGCGCCACGGCATCTTCCAAGTCGAACACGATGGCGTCGCAGTCGATGCCGCGCGCCTTGGCCATGGCCCGCGCGTTCGCGCCCGGCACATAGAGGACGGAACGTCGTGGCGTCATGCGCCGGGTTACGCGGGGAAGCGTGAGGCAGTGAGCGGAAGAACGCGGGTGGAAGCCCTAGGGCGTAGTTTGTCTGACCGGCCGCCCGGTGGCCGTGCGGCGCGGCACGAGACGGGCGACGCGGCGCCCCACCGTGCGCCAAATGGATGGCCCGACCGCGCTTGGCGCCGCTTCGGCCTCCGGCCCGGCTTTCATGCGGCGGCTGAACTCGGCGAGCACGGGAATCATGCAGAACGCCGCCACCAAGAGGTTCGTGCTGGCGTGGCCTTGGGAAATCCAATCACCCCGCAAGTGCGGCGCGATCTGAAAGAACAGCGCGAAGTAGCAGAACATCGCGGCGGTGGCGCAGGCGGCGCAGGCCCAGACGACCCACACCGGCAAGCCGGGCTTGAGCGAAGACAGGGCGATGAGCGACCCCACCGCGTAAACCGGCAGCCAGATTTCCCAATCGGGCTCGCCAACATGATTGAAGGCGATCACCAACAGCGCCATTCCGGCCAGCCCGCTTACAAATCGCATGTGCTACGCCGCCCCCCGCGTGTGCTTGAGCGTAATAGTCGTGTAACAGCGGGCCAGTTTCAAGCGCCTTGAACCGTCGTCATGGCGATGCGGCCGCCACGCCGTTCGTGCCGTAACCCGCCGCGGATGCGGCCCGGTATAGTATATCGATCGTTCGAATTCGGTGTTTGGGAGGCGGTTCGGTGGGAGAAATTGTCGTCGCCGCAAGGCTGGAGAACGCCGGCGACCGTGCGGCCTTCGAGCAGGGCTACCACGATGAATCGCGGATTCGCCACACACAAGTCAATGGCATCGTCGATACTGGCGCGGTGACGCTGGTTCTGCCGCAAAACGTGGTGGAGCGGCTCGGTTTGAAGACGCGAAGAACGGTGGTGGTGACCTACGCCGACGAGCGCAAGGAAGAACGCCCCGTGGCCGGCCCGGTGACCATCGAAATCGGCGACCGCTTCATGAGCATCGATTGCGTGGTCGGCCCACCGTTGAGCGAGCCGCTCATCGGCCAAGTGGTCCTCGAATCGCTGGACCTCATCGCGGACTGCACCAAACAAACGTTGCTGCCACGCATGCCGGACTATCCGCTGCTGAATCTGAAGTGAGAGCACGGCCCGCCGCGCCACAGCCACTGCTCAACGCCGGCCGGGTCAGAATCCAGGCACCCCCGCATCGCGCTGCACACCCAGCGAGTTCAGCGCCATCGCCAACATCGTGTATTGCCCCACCGTGAAGATGAGGTCGATGAGCTGCTGCCGGTCGTAGTGCGCCGAGAGGCCCGCCCAAGTGGCGTCTGAGAGCATCGTGTCTGCGGACAACTCGTCCGCGGCGCTGAGCAACAGGGCTTCCTTGGCGCCGATGCCGGCGGCTTCCGGGGCGCCTCGCGCCGCCTCGATGTCCGCCTCCGCCATGCCCTCCCGACGGGCGATGAGCACATGCTGGCCCCACTCGTACTCCGATTGAGCGTTCCATGCCGTGCGCAGGATCAGAAGCTCGCGGTCGCGCACGGACAGCGTCGATTTGCCCAGCACATGGTTGGCGAAGACGAGCCAGCGCCTGAATAGCTGCGGGTGGTGGATCAACGTGGTGAAGACGTTCAGCACCTGCCCCTCGAAACGCTGCATCAACTCCGCCTGATCGGCGTCCCACTCAGCCGGCGGCGCCGGTTCCACCCGCGGCTTGTCTAGCCTCATGCCATGCTCCTTCCTTTGCCATAGATTGTGTGGGCCATCGCGTACTGGGCGAACGGCGCGGCGCCGTTCCATCCCCCAGCCCCGAACCGCCTACTATATGGCCATTCGTCTGCGGTTTGAGGGCATCCATGAGCGTCAAGCAGGAAAAGCACGGCGATCTCGTCATCGTCACCATCGACCGGCCCCAAGTGCGCAACGCCGTTGACCACGAAACCGCTCGCGGCCTGTTGGAGGCGTTCCGCGCGTTCGATGCCAACAAGCAGCAGCGCGCCGCGGTGCTCACCGGCGCCAACGGCCACTTCTGCGCCGGGGCGGACTTGAAGGCCGTCGCGGAGGGTCGGGGCAACCGCGTCACCCTCGATGGCGACGGCCCCTTGGGCCCCACCCGGATGCTGTTGAACAAGCCCGTCATCGCGGCGGTGGAAGGCTATGCCGTGGCCGGCGGCTTGGAATTGGCGCTCTGGTGCGATCTGCGGGTGGCCGCCGAGGACGCCGTGTTCGGCGTGTACTGCCGGCGTTGGGGCGTGCCCTTGGTGGACGGCGGCACGGTGCGCCTGCCCCGCCTCATCGGCCAGAGCCATGCCATGGACATGATCTTGACGGGCCGCGGCGTGTCCGGCGAAGAAGCGCTTGGCATGGGCCTAGCCAACCGGCTCACGCCACCCGGCGAAGCGCTGCATGGCGCCGTGGAACTAGCCGAGCGCCTCACCCACTTCCCGCAACGTTGCATGTTGAGCGACCGCCGTTCCGCCATCACGCAATGGGGGCGTGGCCTTGAAGAGGCGCTGCAGCAGGAGACGCTGTTGGGGCGCGAAGTCATCAAATCCGGCGAGACGGTGGCGGGCGCCACGCGGTTCAACGCCGGCGCCGGCCGCCACGGGGAGGGCGTTTGACGCGGGGATGGCGAATGGCCCGGCACCGCTCAATCGAGGATTTGGGCGGCGTAACCGGCCTTGGCCAACGCCTGCAGCACCACCGCCGCCTGTTCCTCGCCACGCATCCGCAAGGTGAGGTCCACCAGCGTCACGCTCACCGACGACGCACCGAACGCGCGCTGATGCACGATCTCCATGATGTTGCTGTCCAACTCGCCAAGAATCGCCGTCATGGCGGAGAGCGAACCCGGCACGTCCGGCAACTCCACCCGCAGCCGCATCAGCCGGCCGCGGCGCACGAGGCCGCGCTGCAGCAATGAGGACAGCGTCATCATGTCGATGTTGCCCCCAGACACCACCACCGCGACGTTGCGGCCCGCAAACCGTTCGCGGTGCTTGAACACCGCCGCCAGCGCCGCGGCGCCAGCGCCTTCCGCGACGGTCTTCTCCACTTCGAGCAGCATGAACACCGCGGCTTCGATCTCCTCCTCAGACACGGTGACCACGTCGTCCACCCAACGTTGGATCATGCCCAGCGTGAGCGGCGAGGGAGACTTCACCGCGATGCCCTCCGCCACGGTGCCGAAGGCCGGTGCCGGCCGCCCCGCGTTGCCGTGGAAGCGCTCGTAAACGGCGGCGAAGCGCTCCGCCTGCGCCCCGACGACTTCGATGTCCGGCGCCGCGGCTTTGGCCGCGAGGCTCGTGCCGGCGATGAGCCCGCCACCGCCGATGGGCACGATGAGCGCATCCAAATCCGGCCCATCCGCCATGATCTCGAGCCCCACGGTGCCCTGCCCCGCCACCACCGCCGGATCGTCGAACGGGTGTATCAGCGTGAGGTCGCGCTCGGCGGCGAGCGCCTTCGTGAAGCCCAACGTCTCGTCGAAGCTGGCCCCGTGCAGGTGGATTTCCGCACCGAACACGCGAGTCTGCTCCACCTTGGCGTTGGGGGTGTGGCGCGGCATCACGATGACGGTGTGTACGCCGAGCCGCCGGCCGTGGTGCGCGAGGGCCTGCGCATGGTTCCCGGCCGACATGGCGACGACGCCCCCAGCGCGCTGCGCCGCCGTCAATGTCAGCAGGCGGTTCAGCGCCCCACGCTCCTTGAACGAAGCGGTGAACTGCAGGTTCTCCAACTTGAGGAAGACGTTCGCGCCGGTGAGCGCCGAGAGCGTTTCGGACTTGGTGAGCGGGGTGTGGGCAACGCTGCCGGCGATGCGCTCGGCGGCGGCCACGATGTCGCCGAAGGCGACCACCTCAGGCATGCCAAGCGGCCGCGGCGAGCCGGCGCCGGCGGGAGACCCGGGCAGACGTGCTATCGTGCAGCGATTCGCGCATCGATCCACCCATCGCCCACGGCGGGCCGCCACCCTCGACGGGGAGTATAAGCGTGGGCGCGAAGCACCTGCTCATCGTCTATCACACCCAGAGCGGCAACACCGGCCGCATGGCGCAAGCGGTTTGGCGCGGCGCCACGGACAGCGCGGTGGAAGGCGTCGAGGTGCGCCGCCTGCTCGCCAAGGACGCCGGGCCGGAAGATCTCTTGTGGGCACACGGGCTGTTGCTCGGCACACCGGAGAACTTCGGCTACATGTCCGGTGCCATGAAGGACTTCTTGGACCGCACGTTCTACCCCGTCGAAGGCAAAATCCAAGCGCTCCCGTACGCCATCTTCGTGAGCGCCGGCAATGACGGCACGGGCGCCGTGCGAGCCATCCACCGCATCGCCAACGGCTATCCCTTCAACGAGGTGCAGGCACCCATCATCGCCGTGGGCGAACCCACCGCCACCCAGCTCGAACGCTGCCAAGAGTTGGGCATGGCGCTGGCCATGGGCTTGGAGGCCGGGGTGTTCTAAGCACCGCACCTTCAATGCCGATGCGGCGGCGCCGCTGACCGGCAAGGCGCCGGTGAGTCAGTCTGCCGGCGGGCTGGGTTTCCCGCCATTGCGGCCGCGCCAGAACACGTCCATGTGGGCGAGCGCCATCAGGAACCACATCAGGGTGTGCAGATTCACCATCCGCGTTTCGCCAAGCAAGGTGAAGTGCAGATGCCCGCCCCAAATCGACGACACGACGCCACCGGCCAAAAAGACGAACGGCCAGATTCGCGGGTACATGCTCAGCAACCGCCGCAAAGACAGCTCCTTGGATTCGATCAAAGTGCGCCGGCGCCGACGCTTGGGGCCCTTCACCAACCGGCGCGACGGCCGAGTTCAGTCGCAGTCGCAGCCCACGCCCGTGCCGCAAGCACATGGCTCGCACCGACAGGTCGAGCACTCGCATGCGGCGTTGCCACAAGTGCGCACGCCAAAGCCGGCATCCACGATGGCCGCGTACAGGGCTTCGGCATCGGCGTTGCCATCGTGCTCCACGATGGCGCTGCCAACTTCGTGGTCAACCCGCGCCGCGATGACGCCCGCCACACCCGCGGCGACGCGTTCCACACTGCTCGAGCAACCACGGCACACCATCCCCGTGACCGCGAACTCCAATCGGCTCACTCCGTGCCTCCGGGCGGCTCTTATGGCGCCACGAGACGCCGCAATCCCGAGGCGGCAAGCCTAAGGCAGTGGTGGCCAATCCTCAAGCGCTGCGCGGCTCAACACCTTCCGGGCAGTGTCGCACCCAGGGAGCCCGTGGACCACCAGCCGATGGCTGGGAGCCGCCAACAGCCGACGGGCCAGCCGCTCAATCGCCCGCGCCGGGCGGCCGCATCACAACAGCGTGTCCCGCACCCGGCGTCACACCGTCGCCAAGTCGCGGCGGTCTCGTTTCAGTTCGGGCTTGGAGTAGAAGTGGACGCATGGAAAGCCGAGGTCGTCCTCCACGGCACGATACGCCTTGTCAACGATCTCCGTCTGCACGTCCAAGAGCCCGTCAGCGTTCAACTGCTCGTACTTGCCTTCGTAGATGATGCTGACGTCAACGACGGGGGAATCGTCCTCAAAGCCGAAGCCCGGCCAGACGTTCACCCGTTCGAGCTTGACATCTGGGAACGCGCCCTTGAAGGCCCCCTCCGCGATCTCCCGTATCTCCTGTTCGGTCATCTTCCACTCCTTGCCGTGGCGGCCGTCACCAAGGCCTCCGCTTGAACAGCACATGCGCCACGAAGGCGCGGCGATGCCGCGCATCGACTTGCTCGAACTGGGCGATGGTGCGCTCGACCCTGTCGATCGCCGCTTGCACGGCCGCCTTACCGTACCTGCCGTCAAGCGCGTAGTCTGCCTGCTGCCGCGCCTTCTGCAAAGTGGCGAACACATCGGCGAAACGACGCACTTCCAGCGGAAACGCGGCCAGCACGGGCTTGTTCTCACATGCGCGCCTCGCTTTGCCGTGTTCAAGCGCACGGTACGTTTGATGCCACGCCGCGTCGCGGGTGCGGCCGATGAGCGAGTTGGCGGCACACGCGGCCAGGCAGTGGAACAGCGCGTAGTACGCGGTGCTGACGGCGCGGCGAAGGTTCGCTTGGGACGGCCGCCGCGGGCTGAGTTCCGTGAGGCCGCGGGCGGTCTCCATCAAGTCCAGTGGTTGCACCGCGGCACCCGCCCTGTAAAGTGTGGGTAGAAGGCAACTTAGACCGCCGGGCGACCTGCAGGCCAGTCGTTCTTTCCCGCGTTTGCGTGCGACATTGCCCACCAAGTCTGTGCGACCATGCCCGGCATCGGCAGCCTCTGTGGGCGCGGCGCCGGCTGTTCGGCGTGACGCCGGCCAGCCACGCTGTTAGGCTCGCCGGCCATCGCGCAATCCGACCCACCGCCATGCGAACCTTGATTTCGCAAGGCCCACGAACGCTGTTCCGCCGGGCGCTGTTCGCGGCGCTGTTGCCGGCCAGTGTGGCATGGGCCGCGCAGCCGGCGGCCACGACGGCGCTCACCCTCGCCGAGGCGGAGCGCTTGGCGCTCGCGGACGAGCCTGGCCGCCAAGCGCTCTTGGAAGAGGCGCGCGCACTCTCCGAACGCGCCGTCGCCGCCGGCCAATTGCCCGATCCGCAACTGCAGTTCGGCGCCGCCAACTTGCCGCTTGAGACCGGCGACTTCCGCACCGAAGCCATGACGCACATGCGCCTTGGCGTCCGCCAAGCCTTTCCGCCGGCGGCGACGCGCCGCGCCGCCAGCGAACAGGCATTGGCCGGCAGCCGCGCCCGGCAGGCCGCGGCGGCGGCGCGGGAGCGAATGGCGCTCAAGGCAGTGCGCAACGCTTGGCTTGATGTCTATGTGGAGGAACGAAGCCTCGCGCTGGTGGCCGAATCCCATGCCTTCTTTGCGGATTTGGTCGCCGTCGTGCGTTCGCAGTACGCGGTTGGCCGCCGCAATCAGCAGGACGTGCTGCGCGCCGAACTCGAAGACAGCGGCCTCGACGCACGCCACATCGCCATCGAGCAACGCCAAGCCGTGGCCCATTCGCGCCTGCAAAGATGGCTGGGCGGGCCGGCACGGGCACTGCGTCTCGCCGAGCTGCCGCGGTGGACGCCGCCGCCCGCGCTGCCTTCGCTGCGCGAGGGCTTGCCGGCGCACCCCGCCATCGCCCAAGCCCAGGCCCGCCTTGAGGCCGCGGACGCGGCGCTCGCCAAAGCGCGGGCCAGCTACGCGCCGCAATGGGCCGTGGACGTGAGCTACGCCTATCGAGACGGCGGCCTGCCCGACGGCAACCCGCGCTCAGACCTGTTCAGTGTCACCGCCACCGTGGGGCTGCCTTGGTTCACGGCCAATCGGCAGGATCGGCGCGTGGCCGCGGCCTTGGCCGAGCGGCGCGGCGCCCAAGCCAGCCTCGATGACCTCACGCGCCAGCTCATCGGCGACCTGAACGCCGAACATGCCCGCTGGCGGGCGCTCACGCGCCGCGTGGCGCTGCACGAGAAGGTCATCCTGCCGCAAGCCGACGCCAGCGCCGCGGCGGCATTGGATTCCTACCGTAGCGAAGCCGGCGACTTCGCGGACATGATGCGCGCCTACATCGACGACTTGGAAGTGCGCCTCGACTTGGTGGCGCTACGGGTGGCGCTACGCCGCAGCCACGCGGAATTGGCTTACCTCGGCGGCTTCCCGCTGTGACCGGCGCCTTCCCGCGTGGCCTGGCGCTGCCGGCCATCGGCATCGCGTTGATTATCGGCGTGGTCCTCGGCTACTGGTTCGCACCGGCAGCGCCCGCGGCCGCCCCGGCCGGCACCGGCGAGCGCCCAATCCTCTACTGGGTGGCGCCCATGGACCCGAACTACCGCCGCGATGCGCCCGGCAAGTCGCCGATGGGCATGGATTTGGTGCCGGTCTATGCGGACGCTGCCCCAGCGCCGGCAGCGGGCGTCGTCACCATCGACCCCGCGGTGCTGCAGAACCTCGGCCTGCGCAGCGCCGCCGCGCAGCTCGGCCCGCTGCCGCGCCGCATCGAGACGGTGGGCTACGTGCAGTACGACGAATCGGTGATGCACCACATCCACACCCGCGTGGAGGGCTGGATCGAATCGTTGCACGTGCGGGCGGCCGGCGACCCGGTGGCCAAGGGCCAGTTGCTGTTCGAGATCTACTCGCCGACGCTGGTGAACGCGCAACGCGAATACCTGACCGCGCTGAGCGGCGGCCGCGCGGACATGGTGGTCGCCTCGCGGGAAAGGCTCGCCGCCCTGGGCATGCCGCAAGCGGAAATCGCGGCCTTGGATGAGGCGAAGACACCGCGCCAGCGAGTGCGCATCTACGCCCCGGCGGATGGCGTGACCACCCAGCTAGGTGTGCGCGAAGGCATTTTCGTCACCCCTGCCGCGCACGTCATCTCCATGGCGGACTTGAGCCGCGTGTGGGTGCTCGCGGAAGTGTTCGAGCGGCAGACCGCGTGGGTGGCGGTGGGGCAACGCGCCGAGGTGGAGCTGGACTACCTGCCCGGGCGGCGCTGGCATGGCACGGTGGATTACGTTTATCCGGATTTGCACCCGGTGACACGCACCCTGCGGGTGCGCATCGGCTTCGACAACGCCGGGGAAGCGCTGCGCCCCAACATGTTCGCGCGCGTGGTGCTGCTGGGCGGCGCCACCGAGCCGGTGGTTCACGTTCCCCGGGAAGCGCTCATTCGCGGCGGTACCGCAGACCGGGTGGCCCTCGATCTTGGCGGCGGCCGCTTTCGCGCCGTGGCCGTGGAAGCCGGCGTGGAGGCCGGCGAACGCGTCGAGATCCGCTCCGGGCTCAAGGCCGGCGAGCAGGTGGTGGTGTCCGGACAGTTCCTCATCGATTCGGAATCCAACTTGGAGAGCGCCATGGCCCGCACGGCCGGCGACGCACCACCACCGGCGGCTGGGCACGGCGGACATTAGCGTCACCGCCCCATGATCCCTTGGATCATCCACTGGTCCATCCGCCATCGGTGGCTGGTGTTGTTGGCCACGGCCTTTCTCGTCGGCTGGGGCCTTCGCTCCATGCTCTTGACGCCCGTGGACGCCCTGCCGGACCTGTCGGACGTGCAGGTGATCGTGAAGACACCCTACCCGGGCCAAGCGCCGCGGGTGGTGGAGGACCAAGTCACCTACCCCCTGGCCTCCGCGCTGTTGGCGGTGCCGGGCGCCGAAGCGGTGCGTGGCTACTCGTTCTTCGGCGATTCCTTCGTCTATGTCCTGTTCGCCGACGGGACTGACCTCTACTGGGCGCGCTCGCGGGTGCTGGAGTACTTGAGCCAAGTGCGCCAGCGGCTGCCGGCCGGCGTCGCCCCGGCGCTCGGCCCGGACGCCACCGGCGTCGGCTGGGTTTACGAATACGCCTTGGTGGACCGATCCGGCAACCACGACGTGGCCCAGCTGCGCTCCATTCAAGATTGGTTCCTGCGCTACGCGCTGCAAGCGGTGCCGGGCGTCGCCGAAGTGGCCACCGTGGGCGGCATGGTGCGGCAATACCAAGTAGTGGTGGACCCAGACCGGTTGAGCGCCTTCGGGCTGTCTCTCGCCACCATCCGCACGGCCATCCAAGCCGCCAATCAAGAGGCCGGCGCCTCCGTGATCGAAATGGCCGAGGCCGAATACATGGTGCGCGCCACCGGCTACCTGACCGGCCTTGAAGACTTGGCCGCGGTGCCCCTCAAGGTGAACGAGCACGGTGTGCCCATCCTGCTCAAGGACGTGGCGGAACTGCGCACCGGGCCGCGCATGAGGCGTGGCGTGGCGGACTTGAACGGCATGGGCGAAGTGGTGGGCGGCATCGTCGTGATGCGCGCCGGCGAGAATGCGCTGGCCACCATCGCCGGCGTGAAGGCGCGCTTGCGGGAACTCGCCGCCGGCCTCCCCGAAGGCGTGGAAGTGGTCACCGTGTATGACCGTTCGGCGCTCATCGAACGCGCCATCGACAACCTCACCACCACGCTGGCGGAGGAGTTCGCCATCGTCGCCGCGGTGTGCGCCATCTTCCTGTTCCACGTCCGCTCGTCGCTGACGGTCATCCTCAGCCTGCCGGTGGCGATTCTGGTCGCGTTCGCGGCCATGCGCGCCCAAGGCATCAACGCCAACATCATGTCGTTGGGCGGCATCGCCATCGCCGTCGGCGCGCTGGTGGATGGCGCCATCGTGATGGTCGAGAACGCCCACCGCCGCCTGCAGGGCACCACCGCGTCTGGCGCTGCCCGTTGGCGGCTCATCGCCGACGCGGCCACCGAAGTGGGGGCGCCGATCTTCTTCTCCTTGCTGATCGTGACGTTGAGCTTCCTGCCGGTGTTCGCGCTGCAAGCGCAAGAAGGCCGGCTGTTCACGCCGCTGGCCTACACCAAGACTTACGCGATGGCGGCCGCCGCCGGCCTCGCCGTCACGCTGGTGCCGGTGCTGATGGGCTTCTGTTTGCGCGGGCGCATCAAGGCGCAAGCCAATCCGGTGGAACGGGCGCTGCAGGCCGCGTACCGGCCCCTCATCGACGCCGTGCTCAAGCACCCTTGGGCGGTGCTCGTCGGGGCCGCGGCCCTCACGTTGGCGAGCGCATGGCCGGCGCTCCGCCTCGGCACGGAATTCATGCCGCCCCTGAACGAAGGGGACCTCATGTACATGCCCAGCACCCACCCGGGCATCTCCATCGACAAGGCCCGCGAACTGCTGCAGCAAACGGATCGGCTGATTCGCACGGTGCCGGAAGTGGCCAACGTCTTCGGCAAGGTCGGCCGCGCCGAGACGGCCACCGATCCAGCGCCCTTGACGATGATCGAGACGATGATCCAGCTCAAGCCCCGCGGCGAATGGCGCGAGGGGATGACCATGGATGGGCTGCGCTCCGAGCTGGACCGGGTGGTGCGCATCCCCGGCCTCGCCAACACTTGGACCATGCCCATCAAAACCCGCACCGACATGCTCGCCACCGGCATCAAGACGCCGGTGGGCATCAAGGTGGCCGGACCAGACCTCGCGGTGATCGAACGCATCGGCGCGGACATCGAGGCGGTGGTGAAGACGCTGCCCGGCACCGCTTCGGTGTACATGGAACGGGTGGCGAGCGGCCGCTATGTGGAGGTGGACATCGACCGCGCCCGTGCCTCGCGCTATGGCATGAACATCGCCGCGGTGCAGGACATCGTGCAGAGCGCGGTGGGCGGCCTCGACGTCACGCAGACGGTGGAAGGCATCGAGCGCTATCCGGTGAACCTGCGTTACCCGCGCCGGGTGCGGGATTCGGTGGAGCGGCTGAAGATGCTGCCGGTGGTGACGCCCCGCGGCGCCCGCATCGCGCTGGCGGACTTGGCCGACATCCGCGTGGCCGAGGGGCCACCCGTCATCAAGAGCGAAAACGCGCTGCCAAACGGCTGGATCTTCATCGACATCGCGGACGTGGACCTCGGCGGCTACGTGACCCGCGCACGGGAGGCGGTGGCCGCGCAAGTGACGCTGCCGGCGGGTTACTCACTGCGCTGGTCCGGCCAATACGAATACCTGCAACGGGCGTGGCAGCGGCTCGCCATCGTCGGCCCCGCGACGCTGGTGGTGATCCTCGTTTTGCTGCACTTCGCGCTGCGCCGCGCCGCCACGGTGGCGATGGTGGTCTGCACGCTGCCGTTGGCTTTGGCCGGCGGCGCGTGGACGCTCCATTGGCTGGACTACGACTTGTCCGTGGCTGTGGGCGTGGGCTTCATCGCCTTGGCCGGCGTGGCGGTGGAGCTGGGCGTCATCATGGTGACTTATCTGGAGCTGGCCGTTCGGGAACGCCGCGAGCGCGTCGAGCAGGCAAGCGGCGCCCTTTCAGCCCAACATCTCGCCGAAGCGGTGCGCGAGGGCGCCGCGCGGCGCCTCAGACCCGTCGCGATGACCGCCGCTTCGCTGTTGGCGGGGCTCACGCCCATCATGCTGAGCGACGGCACCGGCGCCGAAGTGATGCGGCGCATCGCGGCGCCGATGTTCGGCGGCATCATCGGCGCGGCGGCCTTGGCGCTGGCCGTGATTCCCGCGTTGTTCCTGCTGTGGCAGCGGCACCGCCTCAGCCGTTCAATCACCTTGGCGAGCGACGTCGAGCACCCTGCGTAGGCGCAAAGCTGGCTAGGGCCACACGGAGAGCCCGGGCAGCTTCACCCCGAACGGGCGGGCGCGAACGCCGGCGACGAGGCCCAAGAAGTTCACCTCAACGCCCTCCTCCGCCGCGACGAGGATGCCGAGCGCGCCAAGGAGGGAGCCTTGCCAGCCCGTGCCGCTGGGCGCCGCGCCGATGACCGCGCCGCCGGACAGGAAATCCTTGCCGATGGCGGTGTGCGGCAGCACGAGGCGCAGTTCCGGGGTGCGCCGCGCCACGAAGGCGGTGAAGGTGTTGCTGTTGGGGCCGGGCCAAGTGCGGTATTCGCGGCTGTGCGGATAGTCCTCCGTGGCCCGCTCGATCTTGTCGATGGCGGCGGTGGCGGCAGTGCCACGCACATCAGCGAGCAGCGTCGGGTAGTTGGAGAACCAGTAGCCGTCCGGCGGCCGCTCGCTGCCCACGACGAGGGCCGAACCGGTGCATGGCAACCGCCAGCCGATCACTTCGTAGCGCGTGTAGCGCGGGGCACCAGCGCGTTTCACCGCGATCCATGTGTGAACCGCCACCGCCCCGCGCATGCCCCAAGTGCGCGCCGCATAGACCTGCGCCACCGCCGCCGGGTGTGCGTCCGGCACCGGCGCTTGGCCGGTGGCGCCATGCTCGGCGGCGCTCCAATGCGGCCGCTCGGAGAAGTGCCGCAACGTCAACGCGACCAACGCCGGCACCACGAAGACGGCGAGCAACGCCCAGCCGATCAAGCGCATGGGCTATCGAGCGTTCCGGCGCTGAGGATGGAAGGACGGTGCGCTTGCGCCGCGTGGGCGGTGCCCGGCATGGCCAATCGGCGCGGCTAGGCGGGCTCGGCCAGAAAGACGGGGATCACGCGCTCCGTCTTGCGTTGGTAGTCCGCATAGGGGGGATAGGCGGCCACCGCCACCGACCACAAGCGCGCCCGCTCCGCCGGCTCCCGCACTTCGCGCGCCTGCATGGTGTACACGTCCGTCCGGTCGCGGATTTCCACCGCGCCGCTCGCCCGCAGGTTGTGTACCCACACGGGGTGCTGCGGGGCACCGCCTTGCGAGGCCACAAGCACATAGCCGGCACCATCACGCACCCGCATCAACGGCGTCTTGCGAACGGAGCCCGTCTTGTTGCCCCGATGGGTGACGATGATGACCGGCAAGCCGGTGTCCAGCAGCTCGGTGCCTTCAAGGCCACCGCTGGCCTCGTACAGCGCCACCTGATCGCGCACCCACTTGATCGGCGACGGCACGTATTCAGCCACACGCGCTCCTCAGCAGCCCCCAAGAAAATGGCGCACCCGACAGGATTCGAACCTGTAATCCCTGGTTTCGTAGACCAGTGCCTTATCCAATTTGGCCACGGGTGCCCAGCGACGCATTATCGGCGCTCGCCGACGCCGACGCAAACACTCAGGTACGAGCAACCTGGGGTCTGAATAGCCTGCCGATTCGCTACCGGATGCGGTAGCGGTCAGCCGTAGATGGGCACCGCCTCGGGCTGGTTCTTAAGAGCGGCGAAGTCTCGGTCGTGGGTGACCAGCGCGATGCTGGCCGTCTCCAATGCGGTGGCGACTTGAACCGCATCCGGCAGACGCAGGCCGAACTTGCCGCGCAGGCGGGCGGCGCGGTGGGCAATTGAAGCGGTGAGATCCGTGAGACGCCACACGGGCTGTGCCGTGAGGGTGCGCCGGTACTGCTGTGCCAAGGCTTCGTTGCCCGTGCGCAGCGGGCCTGTGAGCACTTCGGCAAGAGTCACCGTGGCGATTACCAGCTCGTAGTCGCCTGCCTCCGCCCGCTCGAAGAGCGGCGCGAAGCGGGGAGCCAAGTGCGGATGGCCTTCAAGAAAGTAGATGATCGGCGCACTGTCCACCGTTACTCTGCCGCCGGGGGCCAGAGTGCCGATGTCCATCATCACCACTCGTCGCGCATGGCGCGAACGAACGCCCCGGCGTCCCCGAAGCACCCATTGGCCGAGCCGCGCAACGCCGAGATGCCCGGCGCTTCCCGCAGCGCCTGCCACACTGGCACAATCGCCGCGTAAGGCTTGCCCCGCTTGGTCACAATGGTGATCGCGTCCTCGTGGTTCGCAGCCCGCAGGATTTGAGGCAGCTTCGTTCTAGCTTCCTCGACGCCAGCCGTCTGCACCTTGCTGTCCATGCCTGCTCTCGCCAAACCGTACGTTCTGTACAACTTAATGCAGGCAGCGACATGACGCAACCATGCGGCCCAATGGCCTTATCCAATGTGGCCACGGGTGCTTAGCGGCCAGTTATCGGCGCTCGCCGACGCAAACGGCCGTGGGGCATCGGCAACAGCCAGAGGGCACGGTGCCCGGGGGCTCGCCCTAGGGAGGGATGGTTACGCTTGGGCCGGCCTACGCTCCCCAATCGTCCGCAGCGCCACTTGCAGCCGGGACAGCGAAGTCTCGCTGTCGACGTCGAGCAGCACACGCACGGCACCTGTCGAACACCCCAAGCGCTCCGCCATTTCCCGCTCGTCCAACCGTTCGGCGCGCGCCGTCTCGTAGAGCGCCAACTTCGCCGCCACGACAGGCGGCAACTCCACGGTCTCGCCCCCCACCGCGGACGACGGCACGGGAATCGCTCGCCCCCCTCGGACGTAGCCGCCCAACGCGGCGATGAGGCAGTCCGCACTCTCGGCCAACGCTTCTTCCAGCGTCGCGCCCTCCGTCAGCGCCTCCGGGATGTCCGGGAAGGTGACCAATACGGCATCAGCCCGCTCGTCGAGCAGAACCGGATAAGCCCAGCGCTTGTGTGCGCTAGCCATTGCGCACGTCCGTTGCGCCGAACCGGCGGCGGCGCATGGCGCCGGCTTGCACCAAGCGTTCCGTCACCTCGAGATGCCGGGCCACGGCTTCCGCCGTCACGGTGCCGGCGCGGTTCGCGGCCCGCACCCGCACGGCATGGAAGCCAATGCCGGTCAACGATATGCCGCCGAGCAGCACCAGCGAGAGGACGCCGACGCCTGGTTGCGACGACAAGTCGAAGATTGCGTTGGTGCCGAGGCCGGCGCCGAGCACCGCTAGCGCGGAGGCGCCGAGGGCCAGCCAAGCGTCACGCTTGAGGGAGTACACCAAGCCGGCGCCACGCCGCGCGGCGCGCTTCAGCTCGCCGATTGAGAAATGGTCGAGGAACCAGCTGGTCTCCTCGTCCAAACCACGATCCGACGGCGGCGGCACTGGGTTGCCGGTGATGGGGTCGGTGGCGACCGCCCCGCGCCGATGCGCGGCGATGCCATCCAACGTGAGCCGATGCACCCGTTCGTCGATGGGGTAGCGCAGGGCGAAGAAGATCGCCACCAGCATCATCGTGCCGGGCACCCCCGCATAGAGCAGGCGGATGGCCCAGTTCACGGCGTCCGGCTGCGCGACGTTTGGCGCGAATCCCAACGTGGCCAGCACCGCCAGCGGCACCGCGGAACTGGGGATGATGGCGAACTTGGTGACGATGGACCACAACGCGCCGTACTGCGCTTCGCGGCGCTTGCCGGTGTAGAGCTCGTCGTAGTCGATCACGTCCGCCTGCATGGACGGCCCCAGGAACTGGCCGGTGGAGAACGACATCCCGCCGATCATGAAGAAGCCCATCACCCACGGCGCCCCGGCATTGCCTTGGATGAAGCTCGGCAGCGCCGTCAACAGCGCTTGGCAGATGAAAGAGAGCACGAAGCTCAGAATCCAAACCTGCTTCTTGCCGAAGCGCCGCGCCAGGCGCACGAAAATCGGCAACGTGAGGGCGCCCGTGCCATAGCCCAACAGCAAGGCGACGCCCATCCACTCCACCCAATCCTCGATGCCCATCGCGTACCGCAGATAGAACGGCATCAACACGCCGATGCCGCCGGAGGTCACGGTGGTCACGAAGTAGCAGATGAGCAGGATGCGGAACGGCTGATTGCGCAACACCCGGCGCACGCCCGGCACCAACGGGTTGGGCTTCTTCGCGGAGAACGCCGGATTTTCCGGTATGCGCCAACACATCCAGTAATAGGAGATGACGAGCAGCACGGACATGCCCACCGCGAACCACAGGAACACCGTCCGCTCGGCTTCCGCCTGCCCCATGCCTTGGCTCTTGATCCAAGCGATGACGATGGCGGGGCTCGCGGACGCGAACGCCTGCCCCACCAGCGAGATGCCATCGCGCCACGCGAACAGGCTGGAGCGCTCGTGGTAATCCGATGTGAGTTCCGGCCCCAGCCCGTAGTGCGGGATGTAGTACACCGTGTGGAAGAAGAAGTACGCCATGAACGCGGTGGTGAACCACGCGGCGCCCATCAGCGGCGTGATGCCATCCGGCGGGCCGAAGAGCGCCACCATCGAAATGGCCGTGAGCGGGGCGCCCACCAAGATGTAGGGGCGGCGGCGGCCCCAGCGGGTGCGGGTGCGATCCGACAGCCAGCCCATCAGCGGGTCCGTGAGGGCATCCAGCGCCCGCGCCAACACTTGCGCCAAGGCGATGAAGCCGATGGCGATGCCGATGGTGTCCGAGTAGAACTTCGTCATGTGGATGCCGATGGGCACGCCCATGGCCATGCCGGCGAAGTTCGGCAGCCCGTACGCGAGCTTCATCGATAGCGAGAGCTTCTCCGCCTCGGGCCGGTTCTGCTGCGGTGGCGCCATCGGGCGATGATGCCTGCCGTTTGGCGGCGGGGTCAAAGCAGCCTGCCCATTGCGAACCCCGCCCGGTGCCCAGCCACGCCGCCTCCGCCCTTGGAGTCTGTTAATCTCTCTGCCAATTCACTGCGACAGGTAAGGAAGGATGAAAAGCCCGGTCTGCGACATGTTCGGCATCGAGTTCCCGCTGTTCGCGTTCAGCCACTGCCGCGATGTGATCGCCGCGGTGAGCAACGCCGGCGGCATGGGAGTGCTCGGCGCCGTGGGGCACACGCCCGAATCCTTGGACATCGAGCTGAGCTGGCTGGACGACCATGTGAACGGCAAGCCCTACGGTGTGGACTTGCTGGTGCCCACCAGCCTCGACAGCAAGGAGGAGGCCCTCTCCGCGGCAGACATCGAGGCGCGGATTCCGCCCGAACACAAGGCGCATGTGGAATCCATCCTGGCGCGCCACGGCATCGACACGAAGGGGCTGTGGGATCGCCAGCTAGGCGACAACTTCGGCGACCACCTGCGCGAGAAGGGCGCCTCGGTGGTGCTGGACGCCGCCTTCGACCATCCGGTGAAGTTCGTGGTCAACGCCCTCGGTGTGCCGCCGGATTTCATGTTGCGGCGGGCCCGCTCCGAAGGCGTTCCCGTGGGCGCCCTCACCGGCGCCAAGGAACACGCCGTCAAGCACGCCGAGGCCGGCACGGATGTGCTCGTCGTCTCCGGCACCGAGGCGGGTGGCCATTGCGGTGAGGTCTCCACGATGGTGTTGATCCCCGAAGTGCTGGAAGCGCTGCGGCCCTACGGCGACATTCCCGTGCTGGCCGCCGGCGGCATCGTCACCGGGCGGCAAATGGCGGCGGTGATGGCGATGGGCGCCGCCGGCGCATGGTGCGGCTCGGTGTGGCTCACCACCGCGGAGGCGGAAACCGCCCCGGCCGTGAAGGAGAAGATGCTCGCCGCGAACTCGCGTCAAACGGTGCGTTCGCGCAGCCGCACGGGCAAATACACCCGCCAGCTACGCTCCGCCTGGACGGACGCTTGGCATGACCCAGACAGCCCAGACCCCCTCCCCATGCCCTTGCAGCAACTTGTGAGCGAACCGGCCTTGGGCCGCATCAGCAAGCTGGCGGAGGGCGGCCACGCCGGCGCCAAGCAATTGGCCACCTACTTCGTGGGCCAAGGCGTCGGCTTGATGAACGCCAGCATCTCGTCCCGCCAAGTGGTGTACGACTTCATGGAAGATTTCGCGGACGCCGCCGAGCGGCTGACGGGGTTGATGGACTAGGGTGCGGCCCACGCCATCGCGCCGAACAACGGGCGCACCACCGCCGAGGACTCGATGCGGGGCGCACCCCGCGGCGGCGGCGCGGCTACTCCCCAGCTTCGCCGGCAACCCCTTCGTGAATGTGCCGACGCAGCCACGGCGCCAGCGCCAACAGCACGAACCCCACCGCCAACGCCACGATCATCAGGTATTGGAAGGTGTCCGTGTAGATCGCCAGCGAAGCGGCGCGGTCCAACCCCTCGCTGGTATCGACGCTCGCGCCGGCCGCGATCCAACCCGCCACATAGTGCGAGAAGGCGGAGGACAGGAACCACACGCCCATCATCATGCCGGCCACCCGCGCCACGGAGAGCTTCGTCACCATCGAGAGCCCCACCGGGGAAAGGCACAGCTCCCCCGTGGTGTGCAGCAGGTACGCGAGGGCCAGCCAACCGGCCGCCACCAGTTGATCCTCGCCGGCCAAGGACGCGCCATAAACCAGCGCCCCGAAGCCCAGCCCCACCTGCACGATGCCGAGGCCGAACTTCGCCGGCACGCTCGGCTCCACGCCCCGATGCGCCAACGCCGGCCAGAGCATGGCGAAGAGCGGCGCCAGGAAGATGATGAAAAGCGGATTCAACGATTGGAACTGCGACGCCTGCACCGTGACGCCCGCCACCTCCCGATCCAAGTTCCGGTCTGCGAACAGGCTCATGGAACTGCCGGCCTGCTCGAAGAGCGCCCAGAACACCACCGAGAACGCGGTGAGCGTAAGCAGCACCAACATCCGACCGCGCTCCACGGCCGTGCAGCGGGTGAACGAGAACCACCCGACGCCGAGCACCACCGCCACGCCGCCGGCGATGAGCAGGCCACCGACGACGCGCTGGTATTGGATGAGCTGCCAAGTGGCGAGCACACCGACCAACGCAGCCAGGTAAATCACCCGCTCGCGGCTTAAGCCCCCGAACAGCGGTTGGTCTAGCCGGCCTTGCGCCGGTGGCTCCCCGGCACCCAACAGATGGCGACGCCCGCGCAGGAACGTCACCAAGCCGGCCAACATCCCAATGCCGGCCAAGCCGAAGCCGTAACGCCAGCCGAACGTCTGCCCCAAGTAGCCGCACAGCAAGCCAGCCGCCGCGGCACCGATGTTGATGCCCATGTAGAAGAGCGTGAAGCCGCTGTCACGACGTTCGTCCTGCGGGCCATACAAGTCCCCCACCATGTTCGAGATGCTGGACTTCAAGAACCCCACCCCGATGACGATGAAGGCCAGCGACAGGTAGAAGATTTGCAGCGACACATCGTCGCGCATGGCGGCGCCGTCCACCAACCGCGCCGGTTCCCCCTCGAAGGCCATGCCGAAGTGCCCCACGCACAGCAGCACCGCGCCCACGATCACGGCCTTGCGGAAACCGAGGTAGCGGTCGGCCACCATGCCGCCGATGACGGGCATCAGATACACCATCGAACCATAGGTGGCGTAGATG
Source organism: Candidatus Azotimanducaceae bacterium (assembly GCA_965200505.1). Lineage (GTDB taxonomy): Bacteria > Pseudomonadota > Gammaproteobacteria > Pseudomonadales > Azotimanducaceae > VXNE01. The sequence goes on from OZ241343.1 coordinate 591,285, forward strand.
CCGGCGGACATGGCGTCGTCGAACAGGAAGTGCTGCGTGAGGTAGAAGATGAGCAGCGCCCGCATCCCATAGAAGCTGAAGCGCTCCCACATCTCGGCGAAGAACAACACCACGAGGCCGCGTGGATGGCCGAGGAAATCCCGCGCCGGCACGGTGGCCGCTTCACTCATCGATGCAACTCCTTAGGCGTTGGGTGGCCTGTTCACGGCGCCGTCGTGGTGGATAGGTTGGTCAGATTGCCCGTGGGGCTCAGCAGCAGGCTCATCACGCCGATGCGCTGATCCGCCCGAACCGTCAAGCGCCACTTGCCGGTGCCGTCGCCGAAGCGCCCGGTGATGCCCGCGGCGCCCGATTCAAGCTCCCGCGCGGTGACGGTGCGAGATTCGTCCTCGCCCAACGTGAGCCGCACATCCCCACCCGGCGCTGGCCGGCCGGCATCGTCGATGGCCGCGATGGTCACCGCGGCATCCGCGTCGCCCAAGTTGATGAGGCGCAGGCTGCTCTGCTGATCGCGGTTGCTGCCGGGATTGAAAATGGGCACGGCGTAGCGCCCGTTCGTCCGGCGCGCGACGTCGTCCATGCCGGTGACGAAGCCATCGGCCGTCCTGACATACCCAAGGGCCTGCACGGCAGCCAGATCGGTCGTCAAGGCGAGCATCCAGTTGCCCGTGCCGTTGCCAACCCCATTGACGAGGCCCTTGTCCGGGTTGCCCCGTTCCAGATCGGTGGAGTTGAAATGCGTCGTCTGCCGGGGCGTAAGCGTGAGCTCGACGGGGCCGAACGCCCTGCCCCGATCGTCGATGGCGCGGATCGCCACGCTGCCTTGGGCACCGGTGAGGTTGCTCACCCGGACGAAGCCCTGCCGTTGGGAGTTCCCCGCCGGCAGGAAGAGCGGCAGGATGGCGAGCTCGTCAGACACAAGGGAGGTGTCGATTGAAGACAAGTTGGCCAAGTTGCCGGTGGGCACGTCCAGCAAGTTCATCACTTCGATGGGCGCATCGGATTCCACCGTCAAAGACCACTTGCCGACGCGATCGCCGAAGGCGCCGTTCAAGCCCTCGCCCCGTTCCAACTGCCGTGCCGTGACCGTTCGCGCCGTGCCGGCCGGCAAGGCGAGCCGCACCGGGCTTGGCTGGAAACCCCGGTCGTCGCGCCCCCGGATCAGCACGGCCGCCGTGCCATCGCCTGGATTGACGAGGCGCAACTTGCTCACTTGGCGCGTGTTGCTGGCCGGGTTGAAGAACGGCACCGAGTAGGCATGGTCGGCCGTTGTGGCCACGGCCGGCGCGACATCATGCATGGTGGTGACGAAACCATCGGCGGTGCGCACATAGGCCAGCGCCTCGATGTTGAGGTCGCTCTTGAGCTCCAAGCGCCAATCGCCTTGGCCGGTGCCCACGCCGCGAGAGAGGCCCTTGGCCGAGTTGCCGAACTCCAAGTCGTCCGAGTTGAAGTGGAGGGTTTGCCCGGCGTCCAATTCCAAGGTGAGGGGGCCGAACCGGGCACCGGCGTCGTCGATGGCAGTGATCCGTATTTCGCCAGCCCAATCCGAACGATTGATGATGCGCGCGAAGCCGTGCCGCACCGAGTTCGAGGCGGCTAGGAAGAGGGGGATGTGGCGGCCGGCGCACACGTCGTCCGGAGTGAGCCAAGGACATGCCTTGGGGTAGAAATCCGAGAAGTTGCCGTACCAATCCACGTCGCCGCACGCCACGCCTTCGGGGCCGCCGGACAACACGCCCACTAGATGCACGCCCGTGAACAGGCCAGAACCGCTGCTGCCTCCTTCCGTCACGCCATCGGCCCACTCGACTTCGATGTCGTTCACGCTGCTGCCCGGCAAGCTGACGTTGCCCGTAGTGTCCCCAGCCGAGTACTTCTTGTAGTCGCCTTGCGGATGATGGATGCCAAAGACCTCGGTTGGATGCGTCAGCGGCCTGGCATTCCACCCCGAGTAGATCGCCCCTCTGGGCACGTTTAGGGAGGTGCCGTGCCGCAAAAGCGTCGCATCCTGCGCCTGGGAGGTAGCCAACAGCCGTGCGCCGCTCACGGTTGTGACGCCACGCTCGGCCGGTTCCGTGGATCCGCAAGCGGGGCGCTCGTAGAACCATGTCGCCACGATGGACCGGGCCACCACTGGCGTCGAAACGCAATGGTTGGCCGTTAGGAGGTAAGGCGCATAGTCCTCCCGCTCGTTGTTCAACAGCGTGGCCGAGCAGAGGCCGCCCCATCCATCCTCCTCGAACTCGATGCGCACCACTGCGTGTTGATGCTCGGCGGGAAACTGGCCGATGCGGCATTGCACATCGACTTGGCCGGCGCACTGCGCACCTTGGGACGTGACCTGGGGCGCCTGAGCGGTGCGATGCGAGACCTTATCGAGGCGCAAAGAGAACCCGGCACGGGCCGCGCGGAAAGGCAACGTGACCTCAACGCCGATGGCATCGCCGGTAACGACAGGCGACCACAACGGCTCCAACTCGCCATCCGGCAAGACATGAAAGTCCCCCGCCGTCACCACGCGAAACCGGCCGGCGGGCGCATCCGGCCGGAAGAAGCGAATCTCGGCTTGCGCCGGAAGCTGAGCCAAGAGCGCCAGCCGAACGGCCACGGCACCCGGCGACGCCACCGTGAGCGAGCCGACCATGCTGCCATCCGCCAAATCCGTCCAAACCAAGCGCCCGGCCAACTCGCCTTGATAACGCGCCGGCAACGCCCGATGGAAGCCAATGCGCGGCGTCCCCCCGGCCGCGACCGGCGGGGCAAGACGCTCCGCCTCCGGCGGGGCGAGGGCGATCCGCAGCCCAGGCTCAACCACCAAGTAGTCGAGCCGTGTGGCCTGACGAGCGATGTTCGGCGCCGGCGCCGCCAGCGCTTCCCGCTTGGCGCCGCCGACGGAGCGCCCGTCGGCAAGCGCCACCGGGCAGCCTGCCAACACGGCGCTCAAGGCGGCCGCAACCGCCCGATGGCCATGCACAGCGCCAGCGGTGCGCCGGCACCTCAAACGCTTCATCTGAACCTCACTGCCGCATGGACGCTGAGGCTACACCAGCCATTGGCCGCGCAAAAGCGCAGGAGCGCCTAGGAACCGCCGGCAACGTTCCCAACTGACGCCGGGGCACGCATCATCCGAAGCCCACCGCGCCGGCCGCGTCCGCCTCTCGCGCATCCACCAGCCGCGGCGACACTTCGACGCCCCTTTCGGGACAGAGCGTCGCCACCGCGACGTGGCCGCCGCGGTCGCTCGCGTAGCCGACGACGGGCGAGCCCGGATAGCACGCGGTGGTTTCGCCCGCGCTCACGTCGGACCACACATGCACATGGCCCAAGGCCAGATAGTCGAAGCCGGAGCCGCGGATTTCGGCGCGGGTGATCTGCGAGGAGCCGATGCCGGCGCGCTCGTCCACCACCAAGCCGTGCGCCATGCCGATGTTCCACACGCCGTCGCGCCGCGCCGGGGTGCCGGCCAAGGGCTCGTTGTCTGGCGTGTGCTCGACCATCGCCCGGCCCCACACCCTGACGCCGAGGTCGGGAAAGTCGAGGCTGGCGCCGGCCGTGTCGAGCAGCAGATGCACATGCTGGTGGGCATCCCGCGCGGCGATGCGGCGCCACACGGAGCGCTCGTCATGCACGTCGTGGTTCCCCGGCAGCGCGATCACCGGACAGGCGACGCGCGCCAGTTGCCCGGCGACGAACGCGAAGTCCGCTTCACCCACCCGACTGTTGTCGAACAGATCCCCGGCGATGAGCAGCAGGTCCGCCGCCTCCGCCAAGACCGAATCGACCACCGCCGCGAACGCCCGTTCCGCCGGATTGCGGTAGCCGCCGGGCAGCTCATGCGCGAACCGGCCATCCAAGTGGACGTCGGACGTGTGGACGAGCTTGACGCGGCGCCTCGGCATCGGGACATGGTAGCGCAGCTTGGCGGCGCTGGCCGGCGTCCGCCCGCCACAAGCCCACATTCGGCGAATTGGCCATTCCTTGTTCCCGCAAGCGGCAAGACAAAGTAAGATATGCTGCGAATGTCATGGTGTCCTGCGTTTGGGAGGTCGTCTTGAACGTCGCAGCCACGCAATTGCACGGATTTCGCCGCCTCTGCCGGCTGGGTTTCGCCGCCATGTTGGCCGCGGCCTTCGGAGCGGCGCCGGCGAGCGCCTCGGATCTCGCCCGCGCGGTGGCCGAGGGCGCCGTGGATTTGAGCTTGCGCTATCGCTTCGAGCACGTGAACCAAGACGGGTTTGACGAGCAGGCGAGCGCCTCCACCGGCAAGGCCCGGCTCACATGGACCTCCGGCGAGTACGGGGCGCTGACGTTCGGCATCGAGACGGACTACGCCTTCGTCGTGGGAATTGAGGACTTCAACTCCACGGACAACGGCAAGACGGAATACCCCATCGTGGCGGACCCGCAAGGGTTCGACTTGAACCAGGCGTTCGTGCGCCACAAGCGCGGCGGCCTCACCGTCACCGCTGGGCGGCAGCGCATCCTGCACGGCTCGCAGCGCTTTCTCGGCGGCGTCGCATGGCGGCAGAACGAGCAGACCTACGACGCCTTGAGGTTCCAGCTCGAACGCGGGCGCGGCACCATCGACTACAGCTACATCCACAACGTCAACCGCATCTTCGGCCCGGGCGACGGCGCCCAACCCGGCGACTGGTACGGCGACACCCACGCCCTCTACGGCACGTTGCAGCCCGCGGAAGGGCAAACCTTGGCCGGCTTCGCCTACTTCATCGACCTGACGAACGCCAACGGCCCGCCCAACTCCAATCGCAGCTACGGCATCGACTACACCGGCGTGTTCGGGCCCATGACGCTCACCGCGTCGGTGGCGCGACAGTCCGACTTTGGGGACAGCCCCCTCTCCTACGACGCCACCTACTACACGGCGCAAGGCGCGTGGAAGCTGCCGGCAGCGACGCTGACGGTGGGCTACGAAGTGCTCGGCAGCGACGATGGCCAGCAGGGTTTCCGCATGCCGCTCGCCACGCTGCACAAGTTCCAAGGCTGGACAGACCGGTTCCTCGGCACACCCGCCGCCGGCGTCCGCGACGCCTATGTCACGGTGGGCGGGAAGGCCGGCGGCGTGAACCTGTTGGGCGCCTGGCATCGGTTCAGCGCGGACGAAGGCGGCATGGACTACGGCGATGAGATCGGTTTCTCCGCGGTGTGGTCGGCGAACGACCATCTGGATCTGCAGTTCAAGGCGGCCCGCTACAGCGCCGATGAGTTCGCCAGCGACATCACCAAGTTCTGGTTCCAGGCGACGGTCAGCTTCTGATCCGGTTGGCCTGACGGCACACCGCCGCGGCAGCCGCCGCGGAGAAGCGGCCTAGGCCGCCGGCACACGCTCCGCCATCGAGCGCGACCATTCGCGCCAGCCCAGCACCGCCATGCCCAAATAGACGAAGTAGAGGATGGCGTACAGCACCAGCCCTTGGGCGAGATAGACGCCCACCGAAATCACGTTCACGATGAACCAGACGATCCAGTTCTCGATCTTCTTGCGCGCCGTCAGCCAGAAGGCGGCGAGGCTCATGGCCAATATCGCGCTGTCCCAGAACGGGAAGGCGGCGTCCGTCACCGTGTGGAACCACGCGCCCACGCCGAGTGCGCCGACGACGCAGCAGGCGGCCACCGCGGCCAGCGTCCGCCCGCCGGCGCGGGTCACGGGCAGGTCATCGCGCTCGTCGCCGCCGAACAGCCAGTAATACCAGCCATACAGGTTGAGGGTGAGGAAGCCAACCAGGTGCAAGGCCAAGTTGGCGTAGAGGCGCGCCTCCCACAGCACGGTGACGGACACCAGCACATAGACCACGCCGACCGGCCACGCCCGGGCATCCTCGCGGATGAGGAACCACACCGCGAGGGTGCCCAAGGCGACGCCCACCCACTCGTCGGCGGCGAGCCAGCCGCCCCAGATGGCGTTTGCCACGTCCACCGAACGCTACGGGCCAGCGTGCCTCAATCCGGCAAGCCCAGCACCCGCTTGGCGATGATGTTGAGTTGCACTTCATTGCTGCCGCCGGCGATGGAACGCGCCTTGCCGGCGAGCCAAGCGCGGGTCATCTCGGCGATGCCCGCATCCACCTGCGCCGCTTCGCCGGCGACGCCTTGGGTACCCAAAATGGACACCTGCAGTTCGCTGCGCCGCTTGGCGAGGTTGGCGCCGTAGTACTTGAAGATCGAGGTGGTGGCGCCGGGCGTGCCGGCTTCGGATTCTTCGGCGGCGCGCCGCTGCGTCAGCCGGAAGGCTTGGGCATCCATGCGCTGCTTCGCCACATCGAGGCGCAGCCAAGGGTCGCCAATGCGTCCTTCGCGCTCGCCGCGGGCGGCGCGCGCCAATTCCGCCGGGTCTGGCCCCACTTCCCGGTTACCGCCGGCGACCAGGGCGCCGATGCCGGAGCGTTCATGCTGCAGCAGGCGCTTCGCCACCGTCCAGCCCTTGTTCAAGCCGCCGACCAAGTCCTCCTTGTGGGCGATGGCGCCATCCAGGAAGGTCTCACAGAACGGCGACGCGCCGGAGATGAGCCGGATGGGCTTCACCGTGACGCCCGGCTGATGCATGGAGAAGAGCAAGAAGCTGATGCCTTGGTGCTTCGGCGCCGCCGGATCGGTGCGCACCAAGCAGAAAATCCAGTCCGCGAATTGGGCACCGGAGGTCCAGATCTTCTGGCCGTGGACGACGAAGTGGTCGCCGTGGTCCTCGGCGCGGGTGGCCAAGCTCGCCAAGTCTGACCCGGCGCCTGGCTCCGAGTAGCCTTGGCACCACCAAACTTCGCCGCGCGCGATCTTCGGCAGATGCCGTGCCTTCTGCTCGGCGGTGCCGAACTCCAGCAGCGTCGGCCCCAGCATCGCCGTGCCCATGCCGGCCACCGGCGCGCGGGCCCCGATGCGGCGCATCTCCTCCAAGAGCACAACGTGCTCGTCGTGCGTCAGCCCAGCGCCGCCGTGTTCCACCGGCCAAGTGGGCACCGTGAAGCCGCGTTGCGCCGCGCGGTTGAGCCAAGCGCGTTCGTCCGCCGTCATCGGCGCCTTGGTGCCGCCGCCGGGCACCTCGCCGGCGCCGCGGCAAGCGACCGGGCAGTTCTCTTCCAACCAAGCGCGGGTTTCGGCGCGAAAGCTCATGCCGCGGCCAACTCCGTGGCCGGGTCGCCATCGACGCGGGTGTGCAACAGTTGCCGGGGCTCGGCCAAGTCCCAAGGGCGGCTTCGATGCAACACCCGACGGTTGTCCCAAATCACCGTGTCGCCCGGCTGCCAGCGATGGGAGAGGAGGCGCGGGGGCTGGCAGGCGAAATCCATGAGCTCGGCGAGCAACCGAGCGGATTCCTCCGCCGCCAAGCCGGGTATGCCATAGGCATGGCGGCCGATGAACAAAGCGCACCGGCCGGTGTCCGGATGCCGCTTCACCAAGGGACGCAGTGGCGGCTTGCCATCATCTTGGCCGTCGGGGCCGGCCGGGGCGACGGCCTCGTCGCCGTCGCCCTGCCCGCCGGCCCGCAACTCCATGAGCGCGGCTCTCACGTCTGCGCCGGTTTGCCCAACGCGAGACTGGGACTGCCGAAGCGAGTGGTAGGCACGAAGCCCCGCGATTTGGGCGCGCTGCGTCGTGCTCAGCGCATCGTGGGCCGCCGCCATGTCCGCCCACTCCGTCTCCCCGCCGCGCGACGGCGCCTTGCTGGCGGAGAGGATGGAGGCCTTCGCCGAAAGCCGCCGAAACGAGCTGTCGGTGTGCCAATCCTCATTGCCCGCGAGCAGCCGCATCACGGGATCGTCCGCGTCGCGCAAGCTGCCGTCCGCCCGCTCGTTGCCAATGGGCTGCGCCTCAATGGCCAATGCCCCGAAACGCCGCCCGAAATCCATCTGCTCGGCCGCGCTGAGCCACTGCGCCGGGAAGATCAAGACGGCGCGGTTGGCGAAGGCCGTCGCCACACGCCGCCATTGCGCTTCGGTGAGGTCTGGCAACCGCGCGCCGGTGACGATGGCCCCAAGGGTCGCCGCCGTGTTCTTGATGCTGAGCTCGGCCATGCACCCGTTGTAACATAGTCCGCGGGGAAAGTGACCAGCCGGGGAGCAGCTTGGACGACGACATCAAGGCGTTGCGCGACGAGTACTTGGGCCGCGAGTTCGATGAGATCACGTTCGACATCGACGGTGGTCGGTTCTCGGAGTACGCCCGTGCCTGCGGCGAAACCGATCCGCGCTTCACGGACCCCGCGCATCCGGACTTTCAAGCGCCGCCGACTTTCGTGTCCACGCTCATCGGCGGGCGCTCGCGGCCAGACGGATTCCCCCGCCTCGCCGGCGTCGGCATGGACGCCGGCAAGGGTGTGCAGTGGATGGCGCCCATACGCCACGGCACCACGCTCACTGGCAAATCCCACCTGCACGACATCTATGTGAAGACCGGCCGCTCGGGCCGCATGATCTTTCTGGTCGCCCGCATGGAGCTCTACGACGAGGACGGCACACACGTCGCCAACGCGGACACGCGCTCGGTGGTGCGGGAGCGGCCCAGTGAGTGACACCGTGCAAAACATCGCGGACGTCGAGTTCGGCGCCGAGCTGCCGGCGTTCGTGCCAGACACCGGCCTCGACAACGTGAAACGCTTCGGCAAGCACGTCGGCTGGGACGGCCCCCGCTTCACCGACCACGAGGCGGCGCGCCAGGAGGGCTTTCCCGGTGCCTTGGTGCCGGGTGTGATGAGCCAAGGGTTCCTCGGCGCCATGATCCACCGCTGGGCGCCGACGGCGGAGATCGTGGAGATCGACACCGTGTTCCGCGCACCCGTGCTGGTGGATCAACCCCATTCCATCGTCGGCGTGGTGACGGATGTGGATGAGGACACCGGCACCGCGGAGATCGACATCACCATCACGAACGCAGCCCAAGAGACCCGCGTCTTCGGCACCGCCAAGGTGCGCCTGCCCACCGGGTAGCGCCGCCCAGCGACGTCCGCCAGCCCCTTCCAAGCCTAGGCCGGCACTGGTGCGCCCCTCGGCGCCGGCCGCCCTTGGTCACGGCCCGCAAGGCTCAATGAACATCCGCAACATCGCCATCGTCGCGCATGTCGATCACGGCAAGACCACCCTCGTGGATCGCCTGCTGCAGCAGACGGCGCCCGACGCGCACACCGAGATCATCGAGCGCGCCCTCGACAGCAACGAGCTGGAGCGCGAGCGCGGCATCACCATCCTGTCCAAGACCACGGCGGTGGACCATGCGGGGTGCCGCATCAACATCGTCGATACGCCCGGCCACGCGGACTTCGGCGGCGAGGTGGAGCGGGTGTTGTCCATGGTGGATTCCGTGTTGCTGCTGGTGGATGCGGTGGAAGGGCCAATGCCGCAGACCCGCTTCGTCACCGCCAAGGCGTTCGCCGCCGGGCTGAACCCCATCTTGGTGGTGAACAAGATCGACCGTGACGCCGCCCAGCCGCATCGGGTGGTGGACGCGGTGTTCGACCTCTTCGACCAACTCGGCGCCAGCGAGGCGCAGCTGGACTTCCCCACCGTGTTCGCGTCCGCCACCCAAGGCGTGTCCGGCCTCGATCCCGATTGTTTGAGCAACGACATGACGCCGCTGCTTGATGTCATCGTGGAGCGTGTGCCGCCGCCCGACGCCAACCCGCACGGCCCATTCCAGATGCAGGTGAGCACCTTGGACTATTCGCCCTATGTGGGCGTCATCGGCATCGGCCGGGTGCGGCGCGGCGAGCTCGCGCCCCGCGCGCCGGTGGCGGTGGTGGACGCCGCCGGCCAAATCCGCAAAGGGCGTGTCTATTCCATCCATTCCAACCAAGGGCTGGCGCGCGTCGAGCTGCCACGCGCCACGGCCGGCGACATCGTGTGCTTGGCCGGTGTGGAGGACGTCGGCGTGTCGGACACCCTCTGCGACCCGGCCGAGGTGGAGGGCCTTCCGCCACTGCGGGTGGACGAACCAACGCTGACCATGACGTTCTGCGTGAACACCAGCCCGTTCGCCGGGCGCGAAGGCAAGTTCCTGACCAGCCGCCACTTGAAGGCGCGGCTCACGCGCGAGGCGGCGCACAACGTGGCACTGCGCGTGGCGGACACCGCGGACCCCAACCGCTTCGAGGTGTCCGGGCGCGGCGAACTGCACCTCTCCGTGTTGATCGAGACCATGCGGCGCGAAGGATTCGAGTTCGCCGTTTCCCAGCCGGCGGTGATCTTCCGCGACGAGGGCGGCCGGCGCATGGAGCCATTCGAGTCCGTGGCATTCGAGGTGGCGGCGGCCCATCGCGGGGCGCTCTTGGAAGCCGTGGGGCAGCGCAAGGGCGAAGTGCAGGACATCGCCGCCACCGCGCCCGGCCGGTCGCGCATCGTCTGCCGCATCGCCACCCGCGCCCTCTTTGGCTTTCGCGCCGAGTTCGCGTCGCTCACCGCCGGCACCGGCGTGATGACATTCGCCGCCGCCGGCTACGGCCCGTTCATCCACGGTTTGGCGGCGCGGCGCACGGCCGGCACCCTGATCGCCAACGCCACCGGCAAAACCGTCGCTTACGCCCTGTTCAACCTGCAAGCGCGGGGCAAGCTGTTGGTGTACCCGGGCGTTGACGTTTACGAAGGCATGGTGGTGGGCATCCACAGCCGCGGCAATGACCTGACGGTGAACCCGTTGCGCGAGAAGAAGCTCACCAACATCCGCGCCGCCGGCAGCGACGAGAACATCCTGCTCACCCCGCCGACGCAGTTCTCGCTGGAGCAGGCGCTGCAGTTCATCAACGACGACGAGCTGGTGGAAGTGACGCCGAAGTCCATCCGGGTGCGCAAGAAGCTCTTGAAGGAGAACCAACGACGACGCGCGTAGCGGGGCCCTCACCGGCCTGCCGATAGGTGTCTCGCCGTTTGGGAGATCCGCCCCCACCATGTGCGACATGGCTGGCGGACCCGGCCCCTTCAGGCGTCGTGCAGATACCAGCGTGTGCCGCAGACTTCCACGCGGTCTTTAGAGACGTGGCAGCCGCGCTCCCGCGCCGTGCGAAGCACATGCTCGCGGTCGTTCACGGCCAAGTCGATGCCGCCCAAGCCGGGGCCGCGCCCATCCGTCGCCTCGACGAAGCGCAGGGTCGCGTTATTGAGGGTGATGCGAAGCTCGGCGCCATCCCGCGCGACGGGCAGCCCCGTCACGCGACCCCAAAGGTCAGCCAAGCCCACCGGATCGGGCCCCTGCAACTCCACCCCAAGGTAGTCGTGCGTCACCGTTTGCTCCACGGCGTCTTCCCAGCCCGTGCCGCCGGCCGGGTTCCAGTTGCCGTTGAAGTCGTTGTTCGCGTCCCAGTCGATCTCAAGGAACGAGGCCACCATGTCGCGGGGGTGGAGCTGGCAGATGTTCCAGGTGTCGCGGTCAGACTCGTGGGCGACGCGCACCCCGGCATCCAGCGCCCGTTGGCGCACGGCCTGCTGCGTGGGCTTGTCCTGCGCCTGACAGATCACCATGTAGCCGCCGTCGCCACGCCGGTCCAGATAGCGCCCGCCGGCCGTGTTCTCCTGCACCGGTGCCACCACTTCAAGGAAGTTGCGCGCCACCGGCATCAGCGTGTTCTCGAGCCCGAAGGCGCCGACGCCCGGGTCCACGAAGCAGGGTTTGATGCCGAACACCGCACACAGATCATCGATGACGGGCTTGAGCTGGCGGGCAACCAAGCAGATTTGGCGAAGATGGATGGTCATGTTGGCTCCTTTGGTTGCTCGAAGGCTTGCTGCGCCGCTCCCAAAGCCGCGCCTTCGGTATGATGTGCCACATGCGCATTGAAATCTATTCTGATGTCGTCTGCCCGTGGTGCTACATCGGCAAGCGGCGCCTCGACGCCGCCTTGCGGACGGAGGCGTTGGCTGACGTGGAAGTGGTGTGGCGGCCCCATCAGTTGCATCCCAATCTGCCGCCAGGCGGGGTGGACCGCGAGGACTACTTGAAGCGCCGTTACGGTGCCGCCGCTGAACGCGCACGGGCGCCGCGGCGCATCGTCGCCGAAGGGACCGATGCGGGCATTGGCTTCAACTTCCAAGCCATGCGCCGGCTGCCCAACACCCTCGCCGCGCACCGCCTGCTCCACTTCGCCGAAGGCACCGGCCGCCAACATGCCCTCGCGGAAACGTTGTTCCGCTTCGTCTTCTGCGACGGCCGGGACGTGGGGGACATCGACACGCTCCGCGAAGCCGCCCACGAGGCCGGCTTGGACGCGCAAGCCGCCGGGGCGTGGCTCGCCACCGACGAGGGCACGGCGACGGTCCGTGAACAGCAACGCGAGGGGCTTGAGCGCGGCGTGGCGGGTGTGCCGTGCTATCTCTTGGGCGGCGGGTTCATGCTGCCCGGCGCCCAGAGCTCAGACACGATGGTGCAGTTCATCGAGCGGGCGCGGACGAAACTCGCCTCGGCCACCGCGAGGGCGTCCTAGCGCCAGACCACGTCCAACGGTTCCGCGAAACCGCGCCTCAAGCTAGCAAGGCATCAAGACAGCCAACTTCCGCCAACAACTCGTCAAGCCCGGCGACATTTCGCGCCGCGGCATGCCGTTCCTTGAGCGCCGCCAACGAGCGGGCGTGGTACTTCTGCGGCTTCTGCGTCCAATCCTGCCCCTTCAAGGCCACGCTGAACTCGTCGGCGCCGGTGGCGATGGCGGCCGCGTTGGCGGAGCTCCACGGCAGGAACAGGCCACCCACCTGCTCGACCAGCAACGGCTTCAAGGTGGCCGCCAAAGCGCTCCACGGCTCGAATGGCCCCTCGGCCGCCGGTTCGAGCATCCGCTCCACCCAACGCACGACGTTCGGTGCCCGCGATTCCATGATTTGCCGCGGCGTCGGGTCGCGCCGGCAGTTGTAAAGCTGCCCCCAGAGGCCGAAGTCCGCGAAGGCGGGACGGCCGCCGAAGAGATAAGGCCGCGACGCCAAGTGTGCGTCCAAGAACCCGAGCGCCTCCGCGTACGAGGCTTCAATCTGCGGCGCGGTGCCCGCGTTCGAGCCGACGAACCACACCCGGTTCACCATCCGCTCGCGCACCGTCGCCGCGGCTGCCTCCAAGGCGTCGCCGGCAAGTTCCGGCCGCATGGCGAGCGCGAGCCGCTTCGCGCAGCCGATCTGATCGACGGGCCGCGCCCAACGGAAGTGGAACATCCATTTGTTGCCCCACTCGTCGCCGAACTCCTCCAAGAGCGCCGAAACGAAGGCGGCCAATGGCTCGTCCGGATGGATGGCGGGCGTGGGAAAGTCCTGCTCCAATGCCTCGATGAGGGGCGTGGAATCCTGCAGGCCGCGATCGTCCGGCGTCACCACCAACGGCACCAAGGGCAGCCGCGCGTGACGCTCGTAGAGCGCTCCCGCCTGGGCGCGGCCCAGCCACTCGTGCTCGATGCCTTTGTACCGGAACCACGCCCGCACCTTCACCGAATAGGGAGATTCCTCCGAACCGATCACCCGATGCACACCCGCCATGCCGCCCCCTCGCCGTTGTGATACCGTGGCAAGACCTCCACCCCACGGGAACGATTATCTTGGAAATACATGGCACGTGCGACGAGCGCTTCGCGCCGGTGCGGGAGCAGTTCGAGCGCAATTTCACCGAACATGGAGACGTGGGCGCCTCCTTTGCCCTCACGGTGGAAGGCGAGTTCGCCGTCGATATCTGGGCGGGCTGCCGCGACGCCGCCAAACGCGAGCCGTGGCTTGAAGACACCATCGTCAACGTCTATTCCACCACCAAGACCATGACGGCGCTGGCGGCCTTGTTGCTGGCAGACCGCGGCGAGCTGGATTTCGGCGCGCCGGTGGCGAAGTACTGGCCGGAGTTCGCGCAAGCCGGCAAGGAGGCCGTGGAGGTGCGGCACCTGATGAGCCACAGCGCCGGGCTCGCCGGTTGGGAGCAGCCGGTGGCGATCGAGGACGTTTACGACTGGGACCGCGCCACATCGCTCCTCGCCGCGCAGGCGCCGTGGTGGACGCCCGGCACCGCCAGCGGCTACCACGCCATCACGCAAGGCCATCTCATCGGCGAGGTGGTGCGACGCATCAGCGGCGTCTCGCTCGGCACGTTCTTCCGGCAAGCGCTCGCCGAACCCTTGGGGGCGGACTTCCACATCGGCGTGGATCCCAAGCACTTTCCGCGCATCGCGGAATTGGTGCCCCCGTCGGGCGGCATCCCGCTTGAAGCGCCGCCCGGTTCCATCACCGCCCGCACCATCGGCAATCCGCCGATTGACGTGGGCGACACCAAGACCGACGCCTGGCGCCAAGCCGAAATCCCCGCGGCGAACGGCCACGGCAACGCCCGCTCCGTAGTGCGTGTGCAGACGCTGTTGGCCAACCACGGCACCGCCTTCGGCAAGACGCTGATGTCACCGGCCGGCTGCATGGCGGTGATGCGCGAACAGACGAACGGCAAGGACTTGGTGATCGACGTGCCGTTGCGCTTCGGCCTCGGCTACGGCCTCACCAGCGACGCCATGCCAATGGGCCCCAACGAGAACATCTGCTACTGGGGCGGCTACGGCGGCTCCTCCATCGTCGTCGATCTGGACGCGCGCGTCTGTTTCTCCTATGTGATGAACAAGATGGGCGACGGCGTTCTGGGCGACGCCCGCGGCTTCGGCTTGGGCGAGGCGGTGTATCAATCGTTGGCCGGTTGAGGCGGCGGCCTCGGCGGAAGCACGGATCCGCCGGCCGATGTTCTACGAACGATGTAGGGGGCGCCAAAGCGCCCCCGGGGTGCTATAGATCAGGCACCCTGATGCCCCGTATGAGCCGGGGGAACGCCTGATGGGTTCTATTGACGACGGAATGTAGGCGACCCGCCGAATCCTGTCAAACACGCCCGACAGGCCGTGCCGACACAACCCACCAAGCCGCGAGCCGCAAGTCGCCCCCGCGCCGTTGTGATACCGTGGCAAAGACATCCGCCCCGCCGGCTTTGGGGCCAGAAGTTGGTGGCGACTTTGGCAGACGATTGGGCGCTTGACACCGAACGCGGGCCGCCGCCGCACTTCGCGGGGCGTCAGCGCGAGCTCGCGGCGATGGTTCGGCGCCTCGACATGGTGCGGGAACGTGGCCACGCCAAGAGCGGCATCGCGTTGGTCACTGGGGTGCCGGGGGTCGGCAAGACGCAGTTCGCCGAGAGGCTCGCGGCGCGGATGCAGCGCCACGGGGGTGGCCATGTGCATACCCTCGCCGTGGAACCGCAGATGCTGTCGTTCGACGCGTGCCTGTTCATGGCCATCGGCGCCAAGATGGGCGCCGAGGACGCCTTCCGCGAGGTGGCCGAGCTCGACGCCAAGATCGTCTCTGGCAGCGTGGGCGCGGCCACGATCAAAGGCAGCGTCGCGCGGGAGCACGGCCGGCACACCGGCGAGTTCCCCGCCTTGTTGCGGGCATCCAAGCGCAGCGGGGCGTGGGACGGCAAGGCGTTCGTCCTGATCGTTGACGAGCTGCAGAGCATTCAGCCCAACGCCATGAGCGCGTTGCACTCCCTGCACTTGGGATTGCATGAGTGTCCGCTGCTGGTGGTGAGCGTGGGGTTGGAGCACACCCCGAAGGTCCTTTCACACCCGAAGGGCGACGTGCCGGGCATTTCGCGCATCGACGAACCGATCAAGCTCGAATGTCTGGCCCACGAAGATGCCGTGGAAGCATTCGCGCTGGGCATGGAAGCCTTGGGACGTGGGATCGACGAATCCCAGGCGCAGCTTCTCGCCGCCGAGTCGCAGGGCTTCCCCCAGCACATCCACAGCTACCTGACCGGCGCCTGCACGGTGTACGACGCGCATGGATCCTTGCGTTCGCCGGGCACATTCGAGGCCGCGCTGGCACTGGGGCGGGAGGCGCGCCAAGCGTTCTACAACCGGCGCTTGAACTCGCTGCCGGATCGCGACGCGATGCGGCCCATCATCGACGCGATGGTCGCGGCGGACACGAAGGCCCTCACCCGCCGCCAAGCCGCGGCCGCGGTGGCGTCCGCGCACGGCGACGACGGCACGGCGGTGGTGGATGGCGCCATTGAGCATGGCGTCCTGTCGGTGGACGACCGAGGCATGTTGAGCTTCGGCATCCCCTCGTTCCACGAACACATGCGGGATCAAGAACGCCACCGAGGTGAGTGAGCCCCCAGCGGGATGTTCGGACGGCCATTGAGGGATGTCAAAGCGCCAGCCGCCGGCACTGGCATCAACCCCCCATGCGTGGAAGAATAGCGTGACGGCCCAGGGGAGGCGCGACGCGCCGGGCCATCACACATCGTTTCGTTCGGAACCGCCGACCAAGGGAGGGGCAACCGTGAGCAATCGCCAGAAGTTCTACATCAACGGCGCGTGGGTGGCGCCGTCCACCAACGACACCTTGGATGTCATCAATCCGGCCACCGAGGAGCCAATCGACGCCATCGCCCTCGGCGCGCAGGCGGATGTGGACGCCGCCGTCGCCGCCGCCAAGGCCGCGTTCGAGACGTTCTCGCAAACGAGCCGTGAGGAGCGCGTCGCCCTCCTCGAGAAGATCATCGAGGCGTTCAAGGCCCGCCTCGGCGACCTCGCCGGCACCATCAGCGCCGAGATGGGCGCCCCGATGGCGCTCGCCAACGCCGCCCAAGCCCCGGCCGGGCTGGGCCACTTCATGACGACGCTGAACATCTTGCGCACTTACGAGTTCGAGGAGGACATCGGCACCTCGCGCGTGGTCAAGGAACCGGCCGGCGTCTGCGGCTTCATCACGCCGTGGAACTGGCCCATCAACCAAATCTGCTGCAAGGTGGCCCCGGCCCTCGCCGCCGGTTGCACGATGGTGCTGAAACCCTCCGAAGTGGCGCCCTTCAACGCCATCATCTTCACGGAGATCTTGGATGAGGCCGGCGTGCCGCCGGGCGTCTTCAACTTGGTGAATGGCGACGGCCCCACCGTCGGCGCCGCCCTCGCCGCGCATCCGGACATCGACATGATGTCCTTCACCGGCTCCACCCGCGCCGGCATCGACGTGGCGAAGAACGCGGCGCCCACGGTGAAGCGCGTCGCGCAGGAGCTGGGCGGCAAATCCGCCAACATCATCTTGGACGATGCGGACTTCGCCAAAGCCATCTCGCGGGACGTGTTCGGCATGTGCATGAACTCCGGCCAATCCTGCAACGCGCCGACGCGGATGCTGGTGCCGCAGTCCCGCATGGACGAGGCGGCCGCCATCGCCACCGCCGCGGCGCGGCAAGTGAAGGTGGGCGACCCCAACGCCCAAGACACCACCATCGGCCCCGTGGTCTCCGAACGGCAGTTCGAGAAGATCCAGGGCCTCATCGACAAGGGCATCGAGGAAGGCGCCAAGCTGGAGACCGGCGGCGTGGGGCGGCCGGATGGGTTGAATCGCGGCTACTACGTGAAGCCGACGGTGTTCTCCCACGTCACCAACGACATGACCATCGCGCAGGAGGAAATCTTCGGCCCGGTGCTCTCGCTCATCGGTTACGAGAACGACGAAGACGCCGTTCGCATCGCCAACGACACCATCTACGGCCTGTCCGGCTACATCTCCTCGGGCGACCCGGAGCGCGCCAAGGCGTTGGCGCGGCGCATCCGCACCGGCAACGTCCATCTGAACGGCGCCCCGGTGGATCCATCGGCGCCATTCGGCGGCTACAAGCAGTCTGGCAATGGCCGCGAATGGGGCGGTTACGGGCTGGACGAGTTCCTCGAGGTGAAAGCCATCATGGGCTACAACGCCGCCGCCGGTTAGCGGCCATTTGCCTGCACTTGAAGGAGTGAAGAATGAAACTCTACGACAGCCAACTCGCGCCGAACCCCCGCCGGGTGCGCATGTTCATGGCCGAAAAGGGCGTGACGTGCGAAACCGTTCCGGTGGACATCATCAAGGGCGAGAACCTCGAACCCGATTTTCTCGCCATGAACCCACGCGGGCTGCTGCCCACGCTGGTGCTGGGCGACGGCACGGTGCTCGACGAATCCGTCGCCATCTGCCGGTACTTTGAGGAGAAGCACCCGGACCCGCCCCTGCTCGGCACAGACCCGGTGAGCAAGGCGCACATCGAGGCGCGCCAACGCCACATGGAGTTCGATGGCCTGATGGCCGCGGCGGAAGCGTTCCGCAACGCCTTCCCCGGCTTCAAGAACCGCGGCCTCACGGGCAACACCGGGCCGGTGGACGCCATCCCGGCCTTGGTGGAACGCGGCAAGGGATCGGTGGCGCGCTTCTACGCCCGGCTCGATGAAGACCTGGCGAAGTCGCCCTATGTGGCCGGGCATGAGTTCAGCATCGCCGACATCACGGCGCTCTGCGCCGTGGACTTCGCCATCGGCGCCGCCCGCATGCCCATCCCGGACGAGTGCGCGAACCTGAAGCGCTGGCACGGGGAAATGTCCGCGCGGCCGAGCGCGAAAGCCTGAAGCTGGCTGGTGGTCGCCGCTCGGCACAGCGCCGGGCGGCGACCACTGACCATTGCGTCCGTAGCCTCGCTTGGCGCAAAATCCGCCTCGGAGAGGTGCCGGAGCTGGTCGAACGGGCCTGACTCGAAATCAGGTGTGTCCTTTGGGCACCCAGGGTTCGAATCCCTGCCTCTCCGCCATGTCCAGCCCGAACCGGGTCGAACGCTGCATTGCCGGGCGGCAAGCTCTATGGCTGCGCCGTGCGATGCGAAGCGGCTCGGATGGCGACGGTTAACCGAAGTCGCATTACGCTCTCAGTTCGGCCTTCAGCTCGGCGACTCGGGCTTCCGCTGCTTCCCTTTCCCGTCTTAGCACCGCGGTGCGCCGTTCAGCCGCCTCCCTTTCCCGCCTTCGCGTTGCCGTGCGTTTTTCAGCCGCCTCCCTTTCCCGCCTTAGCACTGCCGTGCGCGGTTTGGTCCCCTGCCCTTCCCGTCTTGTCGCCTCCCTTTCCCGGTTTATCGCCTCCGTTTCCCGGTTTATCGCCTCCGTTGTCTGCCTTAGCGCCTCCGTTTCCCGATTTAGCGCCTCCGTTTCCCCTCTTATCGCCTCCGTTTCCCGCTCTAGCGCCGCCGTGAGCCGTTCGGCCGCCTTGATACGCTGTTCCGATTCGTCGTAGATAAGCAGGTATTCGCCGGCGGCGGGGTCGAAGAAGCGCAGCAGCCCGTCGCGCATGGTGAGTTCCAGCCCCAGCGCCGCGCTGGGCAGGCGGCCGGCGGCGTTGGGGTGTATCGGCGCGTACCCATCGTCGTGCAACCGGTAGCCGACCAGCAAGCCACCCGGCGGCAAAACCGCGTCGTCGGGCAGGCGGGTGCCGGTCTCGTCGAACAGCCAATACTCCCGCACCCCCAACCGCCGGTAGAGAACACGCTTGTCCACCGCGCCCGAACGCCCATTGGCCGGCGACAAATCATCCAGCACGAAGTCTGGCGTTGGCTCCTCCCACAGCTTGTACCAGTCGCGATCCTCGCGATCCTCCGCCGCCAACGCCACGAACAGGTCCGGCGACACCATCTTGCCCGGGCAACCCTCCACATAGGGCATCGAGAGGTCCACGGCCACCATCCCGCGGCCGAGGTAGTGGGACTGCAGCACCGTCCCGTAGGCGAGCATCCGCCGCACATACCTATGTGTCTTCGGCCCCCAGTCCTCAATCAGGTAGCCATCTGGATCCAAGACGAAGGGCGGCATCGGCCGGTAGTCCCACGGCTCGGGCACCGCGGAACCGAAGTGCAGCAGGTCGCCTTTGATCCGGTCCGCGATCATGCGGAAATCGGCCGGAGAGCCTTCCCACTCTTTGTGTGCGAGGGGCATCTCCTCAGGCACCGCGGGCGCGGCTTGGGGCTGTGTGACCATGCTCGGAACGATACCACCGTTCAGGGGCTCAGCGGCGGTCGCGCCCATCAATGGCGGCGGTCAATCGGCGCCGGGTTGCGCTCTCAGTTTGGCCTCCAACTCGGCGATTCGGGCCTGTGCCACCTCCTTTTCCCTTCTTTCTGCCTCCTTTTGCCTTCTTTCGCTCTCCTTTTGCCTTCTTTCCGCGGCCGCACGCCGCTCAGCCGCCTCCCTTTCCCGTGCTTCCGCCATCGCACACCGTTCAGCCACCGTCGCGCGCAGTTCGGCCGCCTCCCTTCCCCGTCTTTCCGCCATCGCAAACCGTTCCGATTCCTCGAGGATGCGCAAGTACTCGCCGGTGGCAGGGTTGAAGAAGCGCAGCAGCCCGTCGCGGGCGGCGAGTTCCAAACCAAGCACTTCGCTGGGCAGGCGGCCTGCGGCGTTGGCACGTATGCGCATGTACCGTTTGCCTCGCAGCCGGTAGCCGACCAGCACCTCGCGCAGCCGCGCGCCCGATCCATCGCGCAGGCGGATGCCAGTCTCGTCGAACAGCCAGTACTCCCGCACACCGAGGCGCCGGTACAGCCGGTGCTTTTTCACTGCATCCAAGCGCCAAGTGGAAGGCGACAGGTCCTCCAGCACGAAGTCCGGCACCGGCTCCTTCCACAGCTTGAAGGAGTCGCGCCCCTCGCGCTCCTCCGCCACCAGCGCCACCAACAGGTCCGGCCTCACCGCCTTGCCGGGGCTGCCCTCCACATACGGCATCGTGATGTCCACGCCCACCATGCCGCCGCGGCCGCTGTAGTGGAGCTGCAGCACCGTACCGTAGGCGAGCATCCGCTTCGCATGCCTGTCGTTCATCGGCCGGGCGTCCTCGATCAGGTAGCCGTCTTCGTCCAGGACGAAGGGCGGCACCGGCCGGTAGTCCCACGGCTCGGGCGTCGCTGCGCCAAAGGGCAGCAGGTCGCCGTTGATCCGGTCCAACACCATGCGCCATGCGGGCGGGGAGGTTTCGGGCGCCTTGCTTGCGAGGGGCGTGGGGTCGCGTTCCTCTCTTCTTGCGCGGGTTGCCCGGGGCACCCCCTCGCGCTGCTCCCTTCTTGCGAGGGGTACACCCTCGCGCTGCTCCCTTCCTGCGAGGGCTGCGCCCTCGCGCTCCCCGGCTGAGGGCTCCCTTCCTGCGAGCGGCACACCGGCACGCGCCGCGGCCGGTGAGGGGGCGGTTTCGGTTTGGGGCTGCGTGGCCATGCTTGGAACGATACCACCGTTCGCGCGCTCGGTGAGGGTTGCGTCCATCATGGCGAAGTGGCCAGCGCGTGTCTGCCAGCCATGTCGCAAATTACGGTGGCCGATCTCCCACAAATCCCGCTCGATTGGCGGTGCCCTCAGCACAGTTGCCGAACCAAGTCTCGGTAGTCCTCGGCGCGGATGTCGAAGGCGTCGGTGGGGCCGCGGCTGCCGGCCTCCTCGAGCTTGGGTTTGACGTAGGCGGTTCGCAGCCCCGCCCTCGCGGCGGCAGCGAGGTCCGGCGGATGCACGGCCACCATCATCGTCTCGGCCGGCTCGGCGCCCAAGAGCCGCGCCGCGGTTTGGTACGCCTCCGCGTCTGGCTTGTAGCGGCCCAAGAACTCGCAGGAGAGATAGGCGTCCCAGTCGATGCCGGCGAACTTGGAGCTATCGACCACGATGGCGAGCGACAGCACCGTCAGGATCGAGACGACATAGCGTTCGCGCAGCCGCTTGAGCGCATCGGGCACGTCCTCCCAGACGCCCATGCGATGCCAACCGCGATTGAGCGCGTCGCGGTCGTCGGCGTCCAGCGCCAAGGCGGGGAACTGCTCGGCGAGCTCATCGAGCACGGCGCGGTGAATCTGATCCGCGTTCTGCCACGGCCGGGCGCCCGAGCGAACCTCGCCCAGTTGCTCGAACATGCGCCGCCGCCAAGTGAACGCGAACTCGGCGTCGTCCACCGTCACGCCACGCTCCTGTGCCAGCTTCCGCACCGCGCTTCGCGTGGCCGTCTGCCAATCGAAAATGCTGCCGCCGACATCGAACGTCAGCGCCTTGATTCCCTCGATCATGTTGCCTCCCCCGCGGCCGCCCCGTTGCCGCACCGCTCAACCAGTGCAGGATAGCGCAGCGGCGCCGTGGCTCACTCCGGTTGGCCCCAGCCGCCGCGGGGCGGGAACGCCACCGTCTGCCCGGCGTAGCGCAAGCCGTGCGGACGATCCTTGGCCAACAGCAGCGGGCCGTCCAAATCCACGAAGCGGGCGCCGCTCGCCAACAGCAGTGCCGGCGCCATGGCCAGCGACGTGGCGACCATGCAACCCACCATCACCCCGAAGCCGTGCTGCCGGGCGCGGCCCGCGAGGGCCAACGCCTGTGTGAGGCCGCCGGCTTTGTCCAGCTTGATGTTCAGCAGGGCGTACTTGGCCTTGAGGCGAGCCAACCCCGCATCCCCGCCGGCGTCATCCTGCCGGGCGTTGGCGGTGGGCACCTCGAAGCCGCCGTGGCAGCTCTCGTCGGCACCCAAGGGCACTGGCGATTCGTAGCCGATGAGGGCGTCGTCGGCATCCGCCGGCAGCGGTTGCTCGATGAGTTCCACGCCGAGTTCAGCGGCCACCGGCGCCACCGCCTGCAGCGTCGGCAGCGTCCAACCCTCGTTCACGTCCACGATGAGCCGCGCCGCCGGCGCCCCTCGTCGCACCGCCCGCAAGCGCTCGATGTCCTCGGCCGCGGCACCGCCCAACTTCACTTTGATGAGATGCCGCCAAGCGTGGCGCCGGGCCGCGTCGCGCATCGCCGGCGCACTGTCCAAACCGATGGTGTAGGCCGTCACATGAGATGCCGGCACCGCCAAACCGGCCAGCGCCCACACCGGCCGGCCGCTGCGCTTCGCCGCCAAATCCCACAGGGCGCAATCCACCGCGTTGCGCGCCGCCCCCGCCGGCAGCGCCCCCAATAGCTCCGTGTGGGTGGGCAGCCGGCCGGTGTTCGCACTGGCCGGCCCACCCCCGCTTGGCGCCGCCACGCCGTACCGAACGGCCAAGGCATCGATCGCAGCCACCACGCCACGCACGGTCTCGCCATAGCGCGGATACGGCACACACTCGCCCAAGCCCGTGAACGCCCCATCGCTCACCGTCGCCAACACCACATCCGCTTGCGTCTTGGCGCCGCGCGAGATAGCGAAGGCACTGGCCAGCGGCCAAGATTCGACGTGTGCCGTCAGTGCGGCCAAAGGGCCGCTCCGCCAGCCGCCAAGAACGCGCGGCCCAACCGCCCAGCTGGGCCGGGATGGCGAGGCTTAACGGCTATCATCCCCTGCTCCCGCCAAAACCATGCTGCCGTGTACCCGCTGCTGCGCCATCTGCTGTTCGCGCTGCCCCCGGAGGCCGCCCATCGGCTGGCCGTGGCGGCCATGGCGGCCTGGGGCGCCGCAATCCCGCCACGCGAGGCGCCAGGCGCGGCCGTCAACCTCATGGGCATCTCGTTTCCGAACCGCATCGGGCTTGCGGCCGGGCTGGACAAGGACGCGCTGGCGCCACGCGGCTTCGCCAACTTGGGCTTCGGTTTCGTGGAAGTGGGCACCGTGACGCCCCGGCCGCAATTTGGCAACCCCCGCCCGCGCTTGTTCCGCTCCCTCGACGACCAAGCGCTCATCAACCGCCTCGGCTTCAACGGCGCCGGCGTCGAAGCCATGCGCGAGCGTTTGGCTCGGCTGCGGCGCCGCGGGGCGCTGCCCGCCGTGTTGGGTGTGAACATCGGCAAGAACCAAGACACCCCGATGGCCCGCGCCGCCGAGGATTACCTCCATTGCCTGCGCCGAGTGTACCCACACGCAGACTATGTGACGTTGAACCTCTCCTCCCCGAACACCCCGGGCTTGCGCTCGCTGCAAACCACTGAACGGGCCACCTCGTTGCTGGGCGCGTTGGTCACGGAGCGAGACGCCCTCGCCGCGGCCAGCCAACGCCATGTGCCGCTGCTGGCGAAAGTGTCCCCGGACCTCGACGCCAACGGCTTGCGCGAAGCCGCCACCGTGCTCAAGAACACGGGCTTGGATGGCGTCATTGCGACCAACTCCAGCACCACCCGCCCGGCCTCGCTGCAGGCCGCCTTCGCCGCCCAAGCAGGCGGCTTGAGCGGCCCCCCCCTGTTCGCGCTCGCCGTGCGGGCCGTGCGGGATTGGCGCGACGCGCTGGGCCCCGAGTTCCCGATCATCGGCGTCGGCGGCATCCATGATGGCCAAACGGCACAAGCCATGTTCGACGCCGGGGCGAACCTGCTGCAGGTTTACACCGGCCTGGTGTTCAAGGGGCCGGGGCTCGTGCGTACACTCCGCGCAGTGGCCCGCGGCATCCCCGCCGGCGCTGCCCAACCTCCCCCGCAACTGGATTGCGGCGTGACAAACCGTTAAGTTTCGCCCTTGGCGTCGATGACGGGGGGCAGGCACGATGCACAGCCAACAGGATGCGGCCAGCGGCCGGGCAAACGGGTTTGCCTACTGGCCGGCGGTGGTCGCGGGCGTGGCGCTGCTGGCCGCCCCCGCCGCCCTCGCGGACACCTTGGATGGCGGCGACACCGCGTGGATCCTGAGTTCCACCGCGCTGGTGTTGTTCATGACCATTCCGGGGCTTTCGCTCTTCTACGCCGGCCTCGTGCGCGCCCGCAACGTGCTGAGCGTCTTGATGCAGTGCTTCACCATCTGCTGCCTCGTCACCATCCTTTGGCTCATCGTCGGCTACAGCCTGGCGTTTGACGCCGGCAACGCGTTCGTCGGCGGGTTGTCGAAGATGTTCTTCGCCGGCGTCAGCGAGGATGCGCTGAGCGGCACCATCCCGGAATCCGCCTTCGCCACCTTCCAGCTAACCTTCGCCATCATCACCCCGGCGCTGATCGTCGGCGGCTTCGCCGAACGGATGCGGTTCTCGTCCGTGCTGCTCTTCACCACGTTGTGGTCGCTACTCGTCTATGCACCCATCTGCCACTGGGTGTGGGGCGGCGGCTGGCTGCAGGAACTGGGCCTCATGGATTTCGCCGGCGGCACCGTGGTGCATATCACCGCCGGCACCGCGGCCGTGGTGGCCGCCATCACCTTGGGCGCCCGCCGCGGCTTTCCGCAAACCATGATGGCGCCGCACAACATGACGCTCACCGTGGCCGGCGCCGGGATGTTGTGGGTGGGTTGGTTCGGCTTCAACGGCGGCAGTGCGCTGGCCGCCAATGGGGATGCGGCCATGGCCATCACCGTCACGCACATCTCCGCGGCCGCCGGGGCCTTCGCCTGGATGGTCGCGGAGTGGCTGCGTTACGGCAAGCCGAGCGCATTGGGCGCCGTCACCGGCATGGTCGCCGGCCTCGGCACCATCACCCCGGCATCCGGTTTCGTGGGGCCGGCCGGCGCACTGGTGATTGGGCTTGCGGCCGGCGTGGTCTGCTTCGCCGCCACGAACTTCATGAAGCGCACGCTGCGCATCGACGATTCCCTAGACGTGTTCCCGGTGCATGGCATCGGCGGCGTGCTCGGCACCGTGCTCACCGGCGTGTTCGCCAGCCGAGCGCTGGGCATCTTCGGCGGCCAGGAGGACATCGCCATCGGTTCCCAGCTCGGCGTGCAGACGGTGGGAGCGCTGGCGACGCTGGCCTACACCGCGGTGGCCACCTTCATCATCTTGAAGGTGGTCGATGCGCTCACCGGCAACCGCGTGACGGAGGAGCAGGAGACCGAAGGGCTGGACCTCGTGCTGCACAACGAACGCGGCTACGACCTGTAGCCCCGCCGGCGACGCCCGGCACATGGACGCAGAGCGAGCAGTGTCAGACCCCGCCGGACGCGACGACGCGGCGACGCGCCCGGCGGCAAAGATCCTGGTGTTCATTCCGGCCTACCGCTGTGAGCGACAGGTGACGCGGGTGCTCGAACAGTTCGACGACACCGTGCAGCGGTGGATGGACACGGTGTTGCTGATCGACAACCGCTCGCCGGACGGCACCTTGGCCGCAGCCATCGAAAAGGGCCGCGAGCGCTTCCAACATTGCCGATTCATCGCCTGGCTGAACGCCGACCGCTACGGCCTCGGCGGCTCGCACAAAGTCGCGTTCCAGTATGCCTTGGAGCACGGCTTCGACTACCTCATCGTCTTGCATGGTGACGACCAAGCCTGCATCCGAGACATCCTGCCCAAGCTCGCCCGTGGCGAACACACCCAAGTGGATTGCCTGCTTGGCGCCCGCTTCATGCGGGGCAGCGAGTTGCATGGTTACTCCCCCCTGCGCACGTTCGGCAACCGCGTCTATAACGCGCTCTTCAGCATCGCCGTGGGGCGGCGTGTGCATGACTTGGGTTCCGGCCTCAACCTTTATCGGGTCGCCGCGTTCGCCGGCGGCCACCATGTGGCGTTCCCAGACGACCTCACCTTCAACTACGCCATGCTGTTGGCGAGCTGCCACTTGAAGCAGCGCCTGGCGTTCTTCCCCATCACTTGGCGTGAGGAGGATCAGGTTTCGAACGTGCGGCTGGTGCGCCAAGCGGTGCGTGTGCTTGGCTTGCTGATGCGTTTCGTGGTGTGGCGCGGCACGTTTCTCGCGGCCGAGATGCGGGTGAATCCGCGCGCCGAATATACGGGCCAAGTGATCTACGAAAGCGCACCGCAAACGGAACGCCAAGGCCAGTGACGGCTCGCGTTCCCATCATCTACATGGCGGCCCTCGTGGTGCTCGTCGTGGCTTGGGCCGTGCCGCGGCTGGAGGGTTTCACGGCGGTGGCGTTCACCGCGCCGGCGCTGCCGGCCCTCATCGCCGGGGCGCTGTATCTAATGGCGCACGGGCTGCGCATGCTGCGCCTCGGCCTCTTGAGCTTGGACGAACGGGAGCGCGTGGCGCCACTCATCCTTTGCCACGGCCTCACCGCCTTTCCCTGCAGCCTGCTGCCATTCAAGATGGGTGAGTTGCTACGCCTCGCCGCCTTCTTCCATGTGTTTGGCTATCGCCGCAAGGCCCTCGCGGTGTGGTTGGTGGAACGCTTCGGCGATCTCGTCATCTTAACCGCCGTGTTGGCGGGTTTCTTTGTGTTGGAAGGCGACATGGCGGCGCAATCCGAGGGGGTGCTCGCGGCGATGGTGCTCGGCATCGCGCTGGCACTGTTCTCGCTCTTGGCGCTCTCCAAGCTGCTCTACTTCTTGAACCACCACCTCGTGCTGAGTGGACACCGCCGCCGCGACTTGCACATTCTTCGCTTAAGCGAGTTCTTGTTTGATTTGGAAGCGGAAGTGCATGATTCCATCCGCGGCCGCTGGATCGCCTTCATGTTGCTCTCCGCGTTCGTGTGGGCACTGGAAATCTTGGCGTTCTGGCAGTTGTTGGAAATCTTGGCGCACCACGAAGCGAGCCTTGGCACCCTGTTTGCGGATGGCTTTCTCGGCGGCCTGTCATTGAGCGGAGAAGGGTTCATGCACGGCTTCGAGGCGCATCGCTCGGCCACGCTCATCGTGCTCGCCGCGGCGGCCGCTATGCCGCTCTGGTTGGCCCGCCGCCGCGCCCCGACCACACCATGAACCGCGACATCCACATCGTCTTCGACGACCGCGAGCCCATTTCAGATGCGTTGCGCCGCGTGGTGGGCGAGCGCCGCTACGGCGACATCGTGTTTCAGCGTCATTCGGTGTTCGAACACTTCCTCGCCACCTTGCCGGCCTGGGCCAAGGGCAGCGTGGTGCGCCTCACAGGCGCTGAATCCGTGGCGGCGCTGCGCGCCACGCTGGAACGCGGCGGCGACGATGCCACCATGCTGCTCGTCTCCGCCCGCGCCGCGATGCCGGATCGGGACGATCTCGCGCGGCTCGTCGAGCGCCTGCCCTACGCCAAGGAAAACTTCGCGGACCGCCTGTATCGGCCGCTCATCGTGTTCCTCCACGACGCCCACGGCCTGATGGAGGAGTGGCAGCGGTTCGAGCGGGCGCCGCTCAACGCTTGGGAACAGCCTTGGCGGGGCTACGCGCGCCTCACTTCGATGGCGGCGCGGGATTTAGGCGATTTCAAGCAGTTCCTCACGCTCTTCGCCGCCTCCACCGCCACCCGCCACTTCAACCACTTGCAGACGGATCAATACCATTGCGTGAAGTCTTCCACGGACCGCGACAAGATCGCCGCCGAACACGCCTTCTACGGCTTGGTGCCCGAGGCGATGCGGCCTTGGCTGGTGCAACCGTTTGACTTCAAGGACGACGGCGCCCAAGCCTCCTACCGGATGCTGCGCCATTACATGGCGGACGCCGCCGTGCCTTGGGCGCATGGCGCGTTCGACGCCCACGGCTTCGCGTCCTTCCTCGAACGCTTGTTTTTCTTCTTGGGCGAACGCCCGCGCCGCCCTTGCGACGACGCCGAAGCCCGCGCCATGTCCGAGGCGCTCTTCGTGGAGAAGCCAAAGGCGCGCATCGAGCAGTTCTTGGCGGACGCCGAAGGCCGCCGCATCGATGCGTTGGCGTCTCACCTGCCGCTGCCCGGGCTGGACGCGGCAAGCCAGTTGGAACGCTATCTAAAGGCGTATGCCAAACACCAGCGGCTGATGACCCTCGACCATGCGGTGATCGGCCACGGCGACCCCTGCCTTTCCAACATCCTCTACGATCACAACAGCCATCTGCTGTTGCTCATCGACCCCAAGGGCGCCACGGACGAAGCGGCGCTGTGGACCAACCCCCTGTACGACTACTGCAAGGTTTCGCACAGCGTGCTCGGCGACTATGACTTCATCAACAGCGGCATGTTTGACATCGCTTTGGAGACGGGCAACACACCCACCCTGCGATTGATGAGCTACCCGCACCACACGGCGCTGAAACGCCTGTTCGAGGAAGCCGCCCGCCAAACGCCGTATGACTTCAACGCGCTGCGCCTCGGCGAGGCGTCACTGTTCCTCTCCATGCTGCCCCTGCATCTAGACCACCCCAGCAAGGTGACGGCTTACCTGTTGCGCGCCAAGGAAATACTCGACGAGGTGGAAGGTGCCGCGTGATCCAAAGGCCGGCGACGGTGTGTTGATCGTCGATGTGGACGGCACCCTGTGCGAAATCAAAGCCGCCAACCAATCCTACGCGGACGCCACACCCAAACATGACGTCATCGAGAAGCTCCGCGAATACCACGCGAAGGGCTACCGCATCCTACTGTTTTCCTCACGGAACATGCGCACCTACGAAGGCAACCTCGGCGCAATCAACAAACACACCGCGCCGACCATGCTTGAGTGGCTCGAGAAGTGGGACGTGCCCTTCGACGAGATCCTCTTCGGCAAACCGTGGCCGGGGCGCAATGGCTTCTACATCGACGACCGCACCATCCGCCCCGACGAGTTCGTGCGCCTGTCCGAGCAGGAGATCCAAGCATTGCTGACGCCAAAGGCACCGTGACGCCCCGCGCTCAGTGGACTGCGACATCGTCATCACCATGGCCGGCCGCGGGCAGCGCTTCCGAGATGCCGGCTACACATCCCCCAAATACGAAATCCCAGTGCGCGGGCGCAGCGTGTTCGACTGGGCAATGGCGTCCTTGGACAACTTCATCACCCCCAGCGCCCGCCTGATCTTCGCCACGTTGCGCGACAACGACGCCACGGCCTTTCTCAACGCCCGGCGCCCCGCTTGGCCAACCCGCGACATCCACGTTCGGGAACTCCCCCAAGTGACACCGGGCCAAGCGAGCACCGCCTACGCCTGCCGCGATCTATGGCGGCCGGCCTCGCCCCTGCTCATCTACAACATCGACACCCACGTGGAACCCGCGTACTTGTCTCCGGCGCACATCCCATCCGGCGCCGACGGTTGGATTCCCTGCGCCCGGCTGCCGGGCGACCATTGGAGCTTCGCCCGGCCCGGCGCCGACGGCTGGGTGGTCGAGGTGGCGGAGAAGCGCCGCATCTCCGCGCATTGCTCCATCGGCCTGTACTGGTTCGCGCAACCGGCGGACTTCGTGGCGGCCTACGAGGAATCCCTGCAAGACGCCGCCACGCAGCCGGCCGAGCGCTATGTGGCACCGCTCTACGACTGGCTCATTCGAGCGCACCGCAAAGTCGCCATTTCGGAAGTGCCCACCAACCATGTCCACGCTTTGGGCACCCCGGCCGAACTCGAGGCGTTCTCACGGCGGCCATAACCGCCCTGAAGGCCCCCCCGCGCAACCCGCGCCACCGCCGCCACTTCCCTTAGAATTGGCGGGCAACCATGCGGTTTGAACAGGCGGTGATCGTTCGATGACCTTGGCAACGCCAGTGCGCACCGGCTTCATCGTCGGCCTCGGCATCGCGGCCGCCGCCTTGTACATCTTCCATCTCGCCGCGGCCATCTTCACCGAGCGGGTGTTGGCCGTCGACGGCGCCAATTTCCTGGTCAGCATGCTCAGCCGCGAATACGCCTGGCCGCTGATGGACGACCCCAAGCACTTGCGGCTCGTCGCCAACGTCCTCAACCAGTTCCCCGCCGCGCTCGCCATCAACGCCGGCGTCGAAGACCTCCGGGTGCTCAAGCTCTTGTTCGGGGCGGGCAACTTTCTCGTGCCCGTGGCCCTGTCGCTTGTTTGCCTCTGGCTTTGCCGCCGGGCGCGAGACTATCGCCTCATGGCCTTCCTGCTGGCGAGCCTCATCACGGCCACGCTGCCCTCCGAGCAATTCAAGGTGAACCCCGCCTTCACGGCCGCCGCCCTCTGTTGGATACCGCTGGCGTACGCCACCTTGCGCCTGAAGGCCACCATCGTCGATCAAGCCTTTGTCGTGCTGGTGCTCATCGCGCTCTTCCGTTCCCATGAGGGGGTCGCCTTCTGGGGCCCCGTCCTCGCCGCGGCGGCCATTTGGCGCCTCTTCCAGTGCGAACAGCGCCGCCCAATATGGGAGACTTGGCACCTCCACGCCATCGCCGCGGCCGGGGTGGCGTTGCCGCCCTTCGTCGTCTTTTGGCAGTTGACGCATCCCGTCGCCGAACAAACCGGGGCGTTCTTCGCCGGCTTGCCGGCGATGCTGCCGGGGGAGATGTGGCGCGGCACCGGCGCAAGCCGCATCAGCCTGGTGGTGGCGGTCGCCTTCGGGGCGACGCTCCTGGCCCTGGCCGTGCCGGCCCTTCGGCAACGCCTGCAGCGCGGCTTCGCTTGGCGCAATCCCGCTTATCTGGCGCTTTTCGCCATCGTGCTGGCCAGTGCCGCGCTGGCCCTGCATGTCGCAGTGCGCTTCATCGCGGAGCCGTGGCACGTCGGCACCTACATGGAGTACGAATATCGCATCCTCATCCCCTTCGGCACCGCGCTATGGATGGCCTTGGCCGTCCTCATGCAGCGGCTGGATTTCACCTTCGCGCCCATCGGCCGCACCGTGGGCTTTGTGCTGGCCACGGGCCTGGCGGCGGCGAGCCTTTGGCAGTTGTGGACCACCAAGCTCTGGCATGACGCGCAACGCGCCGTGGCCTACGTCATCGACCACTCCGAGAAGACGCTCATTCCGCTATACGACGTGGAGCAGCGCTTCGACGAAATCGGGGCACCCTGGCTCCGGGAGCCACACAGATCGGGTTGGCACTGGGGAGGCTATTCCATCGCCGTGCAGAACAAGCGCCGCATCGAACGGTTCGTCTCACACGTGGATATGGAGTTCCGCGTTGAGCCCCATCCGGCCAGCCATTGGCCGTTGCGCTTGAGCTTCGTGACATTCAACAGGAACGGGTATTTCGACTTCGACACCTTCTTGGCGGGCTATGCCGACAGCCCCGGCCGGCAGCGGGTCGAACGCGAGCACACGCTCTGGCGCGAATTGGAGACCATTCGCGCCATCGCCGATGGACGCGCGATCCTTGAACCCGCCGACAGCGTGGACATCAACCAAGGCATTTACTACCTGGTGCTGCGGCGGGCCCTCGTCCGCCGCGCTGGGCCGGGCCGCAGCAGCGTGCCCGCCGACAGCTACCTCATCCTCAGCCACACACCCTCCCGCACCTCGCTCACGCCAACGCACAGCATCGTGTTCCTATATGAACCGCAAGACTTGGCACTCCTGCATCTCGAAGAACTCGAGGCCATCAACGCGGCCGAGCCCATCGCGCAGTTTCAATTCAACGTGTACTGGCTGGATGGCGGCAAACGCCTCGCGTGGCTCCGTGAACACTGCGAGTACGCGGACACGGAGCCCGCCTTCCTGCTGCATCTGCACCCCGTGAACACGACGGATTTGCCTCAAGATCGCCGGCATCACGGCTTCGACAACCGAGATTTCCGGTTCCAGTACGCCGGCGGCAGGTTGGTGGACGGGCGCTGCTGGGTCATCGCCACCATGCCAGACTATCCGATCACCAGCGTGACGACCGGCCAATACGACGGCGACGGCGTGATCTGGAAGGCGCACCTCCCACCCGGGCGTGGGTTCCTAGATGAAACCGCAAGACCTCGCGCTTCCGCATCTCAAGATCTCGAGGCCATCACCGCAACCGAGCCGATGGCGCGGTCTCAATTCAACGTGTACTGGCTGGATGGCGGCAAACGCCTCGCGTACCTCCGTGAGCCCTGCGAGTACGCGGACACCGAGCCCCGCTTCCTATTGCATCTGCACCCCGTGAACACGATGGATTTGCCTCAGGATCGCCGGCAACACGGCTTCAACAACCGAGATTTCCGGTTCCAGCAAGCCGGCGGCAGGGTGATTGACGGGCGCTGCTGGGCCATCGCCGAGATGCCGGACTATCCGATCGCCGGCGTGACGACCGGCCAATACGACGAAGATGGCGTGATCTGGAAGGCGCACCTCCCCTATCCCGGGCTCGATTGACGGCGCCGGCACGCAGTTTCCGCCCCACGCCTCCGCGCGCCCCATCCGCCACCTGCCCTAGCCCATCTCCAAGCCGAAGCCCTGCCGCCAAAGCTCACGGCCGCCGCCCCGCCGGCCGGCGCTAATCCAGCGTACGGCGTAGCTCGGCAGAATGACCAGCTGCGCCCGCCGCCGGCCATCGAGCTGAACCTGCCCCTCGAACTTGAAGCTCAGGTCATCGAAACCAAATCGGCGCCGCGGCGCCGGCAAGGCCGTTTCCACCACCGGCGCCACATGCAGCAAAACATTCATGGCCTCGGCCGGCGCGGCATCGCCGGCAATGAAAATCAGCACCCGCTCACCTTCGTGGGCATATACATTGAAGTCGCCATGCTCCACCACCTGCCGGCCACCCTCGACCAGCCCTTCCACGAACGCGGTGAGTTGCCCGGTGTCGTAAAGGAACGCCTCTGCATTGCCCGGCGTGAGGGCGCCCCGCACATCCATGCTCGCGCGCATCACGGTGAAGTCCGCAAGGTCATGCCGTTCACCCAGCGCCCGGATCACCTGGCTGCCGTGCAGGTAGTATTCCGACGCATTGGTAAAGGGCGTCAACGCCGGGTCCACGCTCACTGCGGCGCCCCGCACCACCTGCCGGATGAGATCGAAGTCCTCCAGTTTGCGCTCCTCACGCTCGCTGGTTTTCTCGTCCGCGCCGATTTCGCTCATGCTCCAACTGGATTGCACGAAACAGGCCGCGGCGAACAGCGCCACCGCCGGCATCGCACGATCCCCCCCCACGCGCCGCACCCAGCACAGCGCCAAGGCAAAGAACAGCACACACAAGCCCACGAACAATAGCGACTCAAAGTCGTGGAAGGCGGACATGTTCCGCATCGGCAGCGCCCAAACCAGCCCGTAGAGCGCCGCCGCGGCAAGCAACGCCTTGCGTCGAACGAACAAGAGGCCCACCAAGGCGCCCGCCACCACAACGAAGCCCACCACCTGCGCCGCCGGCGATTCCTCCGCGGCGCGAACAACGGGGAAGTCCCCCAAGTTCTGCGAGTAACCAGGCAGCGCGTAAGGCCCCGCCATCCGGCCGATGCGGTAGAGGGAACGCCCTATGGCCGCCGGCAGCCCCAAGGCTTCCCCATGTTCCGCGTTGAAGTCCTCCAATGCGCCGAACCGCTCCAGCATCGCATAAACCGTGGGCAGGCTGCTCAAGGGCCGGTCGCCGCCCAGTGCGCGCCGCTCGTTCTCCAGATTGAAGGCCACCATGCCCACCCCGAACAGCAACGCAATGACACCCAAACGGAGATGCGGGCTGCGCGCCAGCCCCCGCCACCGGTCTCGCCACTGGCCACGTTCACCCAGCGCCTCGCGCAGCAAGCCGAGCGCCGTGAAAGGCAGCAGCAGCGCGAACACGTACCAGCCCAACAGGAGCGCCACGCAGGTCTTCACCACCAACTGCCGGAAGCGCCCTTCCAGCGCGAAGATCGTCATGCCGTGGAACACGAGCGCCACGCCGAAGAACGCCAGCGTCTCCGTGGCGATCAGGTCGTTGTAATAGAGGCAATAGGGCGCGGCGAACGCAAGCAGCGTGGTCGCAACCCCGATCCACGGATTCCCCGTGAGCCGGCGCACCGCGTCGAACACCAGCAGCGCGGTGGCCGCGCTGAACAGCAGCATCAACACCCGCGCCGCGTAGATCTGCGACGAGAGCCCATCAAAGGGCAGCGTGGCGAGCTTGATGAGGACATAACCGCCCATCGGGAAGCGGTTGTAGGGCACATAGCGAACGTCGTTCTCGCGCACCGGCAGGCGCCGCTCAAACAGCAGGAAATCGTGCGCGGGCGAGAGGTTCACCGCGATGGCGAGGTGGTGGGAGGAAAGGTAGTCGTGATGGCCGGTTCGATAGAACTGGCCGCGTTCGTGGCTGAACAGGAACGTCGTCGATAGCGCGAGCAGGAGCAGCGCCAGCGGCCGCCACATGGACCGGGCGGGCGCAACGCCGGCGGCGTCGCAGCCCTGCACATCGCTCTTCACGACATCCACCGCCACTGCCCGTTCAGTTGGGCGCATTCCATCAACCGGCATCAACGTGGGCGTGGGGCAAAAAAGAAGGGGCAGGGCTCAAGGCCCCGCCCCTTCGGCTTGCTGCTCTCCGCGAAGCGGAGGGTGCTCAGTTGGCCAGCGTTGTGTAACGCACCGTGTCCGTATCGCCGCTCGACAGGTTGATTTGAGTCGTCAACACGTCGATGCGGCCAGACGGGGCCACCACGTTGAGGCTGGCGGCGGTTTCGGTGCCATCAACAAGCGTCACCACATCCGCGGCTTCCAGCACCAAGGTGCTGAACGCGCCGACGGTGCCTTCGGCCATCGCGCCATCCCGTGTCGTGACGCCGCTCGCCGGCGTGAAATTGAAGTTGTAGTCCGCCGCCCTGGAAGACCGGTTCACGATGACGATGCGCTGCTCGTACTCGGCGGCCGTCGTCAGGTGCGGAATCTGCACCGAAGCGCCGTCGCGGCGAATCCGGCCGATTTGGGTCTCCGCCAGATCCGTTGGGCCGATGGCGGCGTTCAGCAAGGGCACATAGTCTGCCTCCACGAAGAACGCGCTCGGCGGAATCGCCGCTTCGTTGGTGTTCGGCACCGTGATGCAGAGCGAGCGGGTGCCTTCGAACACCGGCGTCAGCGCGATCGCTTCGTTCTTGGCCACATTCAGCCGCAAGCTGTTCGCGGTGGTGGTGGCGCAGCTATCCGTCGAGAGCGCAAACGAGCCGATGGAGAAATCGCCCGAGAACTTGGTTTGGGAGCGGCCGGACATGATCACGTCCGAAGGAATCAGCACGGTGTTCCCATCGCTCGCCTTCACGTGCAGCCCCATCACCGGGCCGATCCGCACGGCCACGTTGCCGAGCGGTTGCGGCGAGTTGGGGCCGACGGTGCTGCTCTGCGCCGCCAGTTGCGTGAAGCCGCTGCTGACGCTCGCCGTCACCGGCGCCGCGGGTGTCACGGCGGTCGCAAGGCTTTGCGTCGTGGTCACGGCAATCTGCGACTTGGACAAGAGCCCCTGTCCGCCCCCGACGGCATCCGTCAAGCTCAAGTAAACCGACATGCCGATCTCGCCGCGCTGATTCGGCAAGATGGCGAGTTCGTTGTGGAGATAGGCCGACACGACGGCCTCGGCGTCAATCGCCGCGCCGGACGCGGCCGAATAGACGACGTAATCGTCCCTAGTGCCGCCACCCACCTCCTTGGTGAGCGTGACGATGCCGGCGCCGGTATCCGTGGTGCCGTCGTTGTCCGCGTCATTGATCCGCACGGTGCCCGTGGATGGCGGTGCGCCCGTGGCGCTCGTGGCCCGGCGAAACACCATGTTCTCGAGATCGTAGCGAATGAAGAGCTGCCTTCCCGCACGGCCCGCAAGGCCGATCTTGCCGTCCACCCGCAGCACCGTGGAGGTGGCGGAGAGGGTGATGACATAGTATGTCTGCCCGCTTGCCGGCACAGTGACAGTGCGGTCCGACGCGCCCGACAACGTTTCGTTGGCAACCGTTATGGTGCCGACCGGTTGCGTCCCCGTGGCATCCAAGTCGATGACGGCATGGGCCATGGCAGACGCCAACGTCAGCACAGCCCCAGCCAGCACCGGCAGGTTCATGCGAGATTTCCTGTTCATGCGCATTTCCACCTAATCCCCTCAAATGGCCTAGCGCCCCCCCCCCCCCCCCGCCTGATCTCTAGGCGGGAAAGCGCCGTGGGTTGCCCATTATCATCACCCACGCGGAAAAGGCAAGCGTTGTGCGGCATTATCGTCATCGTCGATGCCTGCAATCGCACCGGCAGACGGCGTTCACACCAAGGTGCCCAAAAAGCGCACCGCGGGCTGGGCGCGAATACCCTCGGGCGTTCGGTAATCGCGGCGCCCGGCCAAGGCGATCTGCGCGGCCTCCGCGGCCGGAAATCGCGCCTTCAGGTAGCGCAAGGCCGGGTCGATGTCCCGGTCCGCGAGCTTACATTCCACGAACAGCATCGGCCGCAACCCTTCCGTCACCACGAAATCGACCTCCCGCCGATCCACGTCGCGGAAGAAGCGCAGTTCAAGATCGCGCCCCCGGGTGTCCTGCTGGAAGTGAACCCACTTCAGCAGATGACAGGCCACCAAGTTCTCGAACCGCGGCCCGGCTTCGCGCACTAGAGACCAATCGAAGTGGTAGTGCTTGCGCTCCTGCTTCACCGCCCGGATGCGCGGGGCGCCGAAGGGCGGCAGCCGGAAGATGGCGAACAGGCGCTCCAAGGTGTCCAGCCAGGACGCGGCGGTTTTGTGGGCCACCTGCAAGTCTTCCCGCAACGCGTTGATGGAGAGTGGCGCCCCCACAAGGTCTGGCAGGCGCAACATCATTTCCTCCAACCGGCCCAAGTCTTGGATGCGGGCGAGCGACCGCACCTCCTCTTCCAGCAAGCGCGTTCGGTAGGCCCGGGACCAACGCCGCGCTTCGGTTTTGCTGCCGCCCAGGAATGGCTCCGGGAACCCGCCGAGCCGCAGCAGCGCCGCCAAGCCCTCGGCGTCCTCGATACCGGCCTCGGCCGCCGAGAACGGATGCAGCCGCAGCAGGTGATAGCGGCCCTGCAGCGAATCTCCCCCAAAGCCGAACAACTCCAAGCGGCCGCTGCCCGTGACCAGGATGCGTTGCGCTGGGCGGCCGTCTAGTTGCCGGCTGCCATCGTGGAGCCCTTTGAGGAATGTCCGCCAGCGGCTGTACTTATGGATTTCGTCGAGGACCCAGAGGTCGCTTGCCGGCAGTTCGCGCCGAAGCAAACGCTCGCGGTGTTCCGCGATGTCCCAGCTCAAGTGGCCTGCCTCCGCGCCCGGCAAGTGCCGCGCCAAGGTGGTTTTGCCCACCTGCCGCGGCCCGGTGAGGAACACCATCTTGCGCTCGAGGTCTGCGCGAACTTGAGCGCCCAGATAGCGAGAGGAAACGGCCACACGCTGGAAGGTACGGCTAATTTACACCCAAGTCAAAAAAACACGCGAGTGATTTCGCCTTGGGGCGACTTATTCCGTCTCCTCGGCTTGGCCAAGCCATTCCCACAATGAGCGCGCCGCAAAACCGGCGTAGGCACCGTTCAACCTGAACACCACGCCGAACGCGTCTTCAATGCGGCCCTCGCCCTTGACACCAGCACGGACGGCCACCTCCTGCGTTAGCTCCTTGGTCTGCACAAGGTAGCTGGTGTCGGTTATTTCGTGGCAACAATCGACGTACTGCTCCTTGATGCGGGCCGTCACGTCCGCATTGGGTTCAGTCAAAAGCACCATGTGAATGGCCATCGTTTGTGCTCCTGCATCCCTCCGTTTGGCGTACACAAAAAAGGGGGAAGGCGATAACGCCCTCCCCCTTTGACCGGTTTGGTCTGAACGACCCGCGATGGTTCGCGGGACTGCGTGGCCGCTACGTCCCCGTGGTGTCGTAGATGACCGTGTCCGTCCCTTGGTCGTCCAAGTTCACCTGCGTCGTCGCGACATCGACGGTGCCGTTCGGCGCCACCACGTCAAGGGTCGCTGCCGTGCGGGTGCTGTTGGCGATGCTCACGATGTCCCTCACCCTCAGCACCGCCGTGCTGTTGCCTGGCACAGACCCCTCGGCGGCTTCGCCGGCCGTCGTCGTGGCGCCATCTTCCGACACGAAGCTGAACGTGTAGTTCACTGCGTTGCGGTTGCGGTTCACGAGCACGACGCGCTGGTTGTAGGTGTCGTAGGTGGTGAGATAGGGAATCTGCACCCTCGTGCCGTCACGCCGAATCACGCCGATGGGGGTCTCGCCCAAATCGTTAGGCGGAACGGCCGCGTTGGTAACGGGTGCGTAATCCACAGCCACGGTGTACTCACCCGATGGGATTTCCTCGCTGTTGGTGGGTCCCACGGTGATGCAGAAGGAGGTAATGCCCGCCCCCGCGGCAACGGAGACCGACTCCAACACCGCGTTGTTCCGCATCGTGGCCAACGGTGCAGGGCGACCACAAGACGCATCGGCCGTGGTCAAGGTGTTGGATGTGAAGGAACCAACCGAGAAGTCGCCACTGTAGGTGACGACGCTGCCGGAAGTCAGCTGAGCGTTAGCCTCCTGCGCAACCTGAGCCAAGGTGTTGACAACCGCGCCGTCCCTTATGCTTTTGTGCATAACCGTACTGCCACCGACGCCGATGGAAAGGGTGCCGAGGGAGTTGGCTCCCGCTGACGAGAGCGCCGTGAAGCCAGACCTCACCGTGGCAGTCACGGTTCCGGGGGCCACCGTAGTCCTCAAGCTGGGCTGGATGACGGCCATTGCCGCAGACTTGCTGGTCAACGGGCTTGCCTGGTTGATCGCGGAACCCAAGTCGAGGTACACGCTCATCCTGATAGTGGCTGGAGCGCCCGGCAGGATCGCCAACCTGTTATGGGCTCGCGCAAACACAACGGCATCTCTGTCAATCGTGGCTGTAGCGCCCGTAGATGGCGTGGAAAAGATGACAAAGTTCTGGCGTGCTCCGCCACCAACCTCCACGGTGAACGCGGTGGCGTCGTCGGAAGTGCCGTCGGCATTCCTGTCCGGGATGTTCGCCCACGCGTTATCCAAGGCCGTACTGTGAACCACCATGTTCCCAAAGTCGTACCGAATGTAAATCTGCCGTCCCTCCCTCCCAGGAACGCCGAGTTTCCCTTCCACCCGGAAGTCGGCCGAAGTCGCGATAACGCGGTAGTAGGTCTGCCCGCCCACAGTGACCGTCAGGTTGCTGGGCAGGGTTTCGGAAGAGAACACAACCGTCCCCACCGGATCCTGTGCGGTGCCGAGTGCGTCGAGGTTGATCGCCGCATGGGCTGCGCCGGTTGCCAACGCCAAAGCCATCCCGAGCAAGGTCGCCAAGGCGTTCCTAAAAGTCTTTCTGAAGAGCATCTGTCACTCCGAGTCATCCCAAGAAAAGTGCCATCGCCAACCGGCCCGGAGGATGGAACCCCCGTGTCGAGAAGCTCGGCAGGCATTATCCACGCGAAAACCGGATTCGCAAGCCTTTTTTCGCATTTTTTTTCACAAGCCCGCCCCAAGACGGGAAAATAACGCTAACAAACTGATTTTTCATTCAAAATCCCATTCATTCGACGGTTCCATCGGAGCCGCCCGACACGCCAAAGCCGCAAAATCACCCGCCGAACGCCTTGCGCAAGCCGTTTCGCGCCATCTTTCGCGCCGCGAGTTCCCACCTTCCCGATGGCCCGCCACGCCACGCAGGCTTGTTCGCACGCCCACCAGACGCCGCCCGCCCATCAATCCCCACCGCCCCGCGCCCGCAGCGTGGCCTCCAACTCCGCAACCCGCGCCTGCGCCGCGTCCGCCCGCCGCTCCGCCGCCTCACGTTCCCGCCTCTCCTCCGCCTCGCGCCGTTCCGCAGCTTCCCGTTGCATGCGCTGTTCGGCGTAGGTGCGCAGGAACTCGCCGGCCATGGGGTCGAAGAAGCGGAGCAGCCCTTCGCGGACGCACAGCTCCAGACCCAGCGCCTCGCTCGGCCAGCGCCCCGCGGCGTTGGCCCGCACCCGCCGGTACCCGCCGCCGCGCAGCCGGTAGCCAACCAGCAGCTCACCCAGCGGCGCACCGGTCTCGTCGCGCAGGCGGGCGCCGGTCTCGTCGAACATCCAGTACTCCGGCACCCCGAGGCGACGGTAGAGGACTCGCTTGTCCACCAAGTCCCGCCGCTCGCTCGACGGCGACAGATCCTCCAGCACGAAGTCCGGCGTCGACTCCTCCCACAGCTTGTACGAGTCGCGCCCGCCGCTCGCCTCCCCCAGCGCCACGAACAGGTCCGGCACCACCATCTTGTGTTGTTGGCCCTCCATATAGGGCATTACCAAGTCTCCGCACACGGCGCCGCCGCGGCGCTCGAAGTGGTCCTCCAGCACCGTCCCGCAGACCCGCAGCCGCCGCGCATGCCGTTCGTTCTGCCCCATGGAATCGGCGATCAGGTAGCCGTCGCCGTCGAGGACGACCGGCGGCTTCGGCACGTAGTCCCATGGCTCGCGGGCCGCGGTGCCCAAGGGCAGCGGGGCAACCTCGGCCGGGCGGGCCACCTCGCGCCACGCGGGCGCGACGGGTTCAGGCACCGCCGCCGCCGGTGGCGGGGCTGCCTGGGCTTGGGGCTGCGTGGCCATGACTGGAACGATACCACCGTCCGCGCGCTCTGGGGACACCATCCGCCCCATCATGGCCGCGCGGCCGGCCGGCGTCTGTGCGCCAAATCGCTTTTGGTCGTGGGCGAACGCCCCGCCGGGCCGTGCGAAATCCGCCAAGGGGCCCCGCGTCAAAGGCGCCGACGCCCCGAAACCCAACCCTTCAAGACGGCCTCCCAACTTCGGCTCGCGGCGGCCGTTGGATCAGACCTTCGCCAAGAGCGCGGTGTCAAAGGCCACTCGCCGAACGCCTTGCGCAAGCCGTTTCGCGCCATCTTTCGCGCCGCAAGTTCCGCCTTCCCGACGGCCCGCCACGCCATACGGGACGTCCGCGCCCCCACCAGACGCCGCCCGCCCATCAATCCCCACCGCCCCGCGCCCGCAACGCAGCCTCCAACTCCGCAACCCGCGCCTGCGCCGCGTCCGCACGCCGTTCGGCGGCCTCACGTTCCTGCCTCTCCTCCGCCTCGCGCCGTTCCGCAGCTTCCCATCCCTGTTCCGCCGCACGCCGTTGCGCGGCCTCCGCCTCGCGTTCCCGCCTTTCCGCTTCCCGCTCCCGCCTTTCCGCCTCCGCGCGCTGTTCGGCGGCCTCACGCTGCACCTTCTCTTCGTCCAAGGTGCGCAGGTACTCGCGAGTCACAGGGTCGAAAAAGCGCAGCGGCCCGTGGCGAACGCACAGCTCAAGCCCCAGCGCCTCGCTCGGCCAGCGCCCCGCCGCGTTGGCGAGCAGCCGCACGTACTCGCCGCCCCGCAGCCGGTAGCCAACCAGCAGTTCGCCCAGCGGCGCGCCCGATTCGTCGAGCAGGCGGGTACGCGTCTCGTCGAACATCCAGTACTCGGGCACCCCGAGGCGCTGGTACAGGGCGCGCTTGTCCACCAAATCCCGACGCTCGCTCTCAGGCGACAGGTCCTCCAGCACGAAGTCCGGCGTCGCCTCCTCCCACAGCTTGTACGAGGCGCGCCCCTCGTCCTCCTTCGCCCGCAGCGCCACGAACAGGTCCGGCACCACCATCTTGTGCCGCTGGCCCTCCATGTAGGGCATCACCCCGTCCATCCCCACCACGCCGCCGCGGGGCCGGAAGTGGCTCTTCAGCACCGTCTCGCAAGACGACAGCCGCCCGGAGTGCCGCAGGTTCTGCCCCATGGAATCGGCGATCAGGTAGCCGTCGTCGTCGAGGTCGACCGGCGGCATCGGCACGTAGTCCCACGGCTCGCGCGGCGCGACGCCCGAGGGCGGCGGGGCCACTTCGGCCGGGCGGGCCACCTCGCGCCACGCGGGCGCGACGGGTTCGGGCCCCGCCGCCAACGGCGGGGCTGCCTGGGCTTGGGGCTGCGTGGCCATGCCTGGAACGATACCACCGTCCGCGCGCTCTGGGGACACCATCCGCCCCATCATGGCCGCGCGGCCGGCCGGCGTCTGTGCGCGAAGTCGCTTTTGGTCGTGGGAGAACGCCCCGCCGGGCCGTGCGAAAATCCGCCCAGAGGCCCCGCATCAAAGGCGCCGGCGCCCCGAAACCCAGCCCTTCAAGACGGCCTCCCAACTTCGGCTGGCGGCGGCCGTTGGATCAGACCTTCACCAAGAGCGCGGTGTCAAAGGCCACTCGCCGAACGCCTTGCGCAAGCCGTTTCGCGCTGCGAGTTTCCACCTTCCCGACGGCCCGCCACGCCACGCGCGATGTCCGCGCCCCCGCCAGACGCCGCCCGCCCATCAATCCCCACCGCCCCGCGCCCGCAGCGCGGCCTCCAACTCCGCCACCCGCGCCTCCGCCGCGTCCGCACGCCGCTCCGCCGCCTCACGTTCCCGCCTTTCCGCTTCCCGCTCCCGTTCCGCCTCATCCAAGGTGCGCAAGTACTCGCGGGTCACAGGGTCGAAGAAGCGCAGCAGCCCTTCGCGGACGCACAGCTCCAGACCCAGCGCCTCGCTCGGCCAGCGCCCCGCCGCGTTGGCCCGCACCCGCCGGTAATCGCCGCCGCGCAGCCGGTAGCCGATCAGCGGCCCGCCCAGCGGCGCGCCCGTCTCGTCGCGCAGGCGGGCGCCCGTCTCGTCGAACATCCAGTACTCCGGCACCCCGATGCGCCGGTACAGGACGCGCTTGTCCACCAAGTCCCGCCGCTCGCTCGACGGCGACAAATCCTCCAGCACGAAGTCCGGCAGCGGGTGCTCCCACAGCTTGTACGAGTTCCAGGACAGGTCCTCCGCCGCCCGCAGCGCCACGAACAGGTCCGGCGACACCGTCTTGTGCCGCTCGCCCTCCATGTAGTGCATCGAGGTGTCCGCGACCTCCACGCCCCCGCGGCCCCGGAAGTGGCGCTTCAGCACCGTCGAGCAAACCGACAGCCGGTCGGAGTGCCGTGGGTTCTGCGACATGGAATCGGCGATCAGGTAGCCGTCGTCGTCGAGGACGACCGGCGGCTTCGGCACGTAGTCCCACGGCTCGCGGGCCGCGGCGCCCAAGGGCGGCGGGGCCACGTCGGCCGGGCGGGCCACTTCGCGCCACGCGGGCGCGATGGATTCGGGCGCCTCCGCCAATGGCGGAGGGGCTTCGGCTTGGGGCTGCGTGGCCATGCTTGGAACGATACCACCGTCCGCGCGCTCTGGGGACACCATCCGCCCCATCATGGCCGCGCGGCCGCCCGGCGTCTGTGCGCGAAGTCGCTTTTGGCCGTGGGCGAACGCCCCGCCGGGCCGTGCGAAACCCGCCAAGGGGCCCTGCGTCAAAGGCGCCGACGCCCCGAAACCCAGCCCTTCAAGACGGCCTCCCGACTTCGGCTGGCGGCGGCCGTTGGATCAGACCTTCACCAAGAGCGCGGTGTCAAAGGCCACTCGCCGAACGCCTTGCGCAAGCCGTTTCGCGCCATCTTTCGCGCCGCGAGTTCCCACCTTCCCGATGGCCCGCCACGCCACGCGCGATGTCCGCGCCCCCGCCAGACGCCGCCCGCCCATCAATCCCCACCGCCCCGCGCCCGCAGCTCAGCCTCCAACTCCGCCACCCGCGCTTCCGCCGCGTCCGCACGCCGCTCCGCAGCTTCCCATCCCTGTTCCGCCGCCTCACGCTGCACCTTCTCTTCGTCCAAGGTGCGCAGGTACTCGCGGGTCACAGGATCGAAGAAGCGCAGCGGCCCGTGGCGGACGCACAGCTCAAGCCCCAGCGCCTCGCTCGGCCAGCGCCCGGCCGCGTTCGCCCGCACCCGCCGGTACCTGCCGCCACGCAGCCGGTAGCCCACCAGCAGTTCGCCCAGCGGCGCGCCCGATTCGTCGAGCAGGCGGGTACGCGTCTCGTCGAACATCCAGTACTCGGGCACCCCGAGGCGACGGTAGAGGATGCGCTTGTCCACCAAATCCCGACGCTCGCTCTCAGGCGACAGGTCCTCCAGCACGAAGTCCGGCGTCGCCTCCTCCCACAGCTTGTACGAGGCGCGCCCCTCGTCCTCCTTCGCCCGCAGCGCCACGAACAGGTCCGGCGCCACCATCTTGTGCCGCTGGCCCTCCATGTAGGGCATCACCCCGTCCATCCCCACCACGCCGCCGCGGGGCCGGAAGTGGCTCTTCAGCACCGTCTCGCAAGACGACAGCCGCCCGGAGTGCCGCAGGTTCTGCCCCATGGAATCGGCGATCAGGTAGCCGTCGCCGTCAAGGTCGACCGGCGGCATCGGCACGTAGTCCCACGGCTCGCGGGCCGCGGCGCCCAAGGGCGGCCGGGCCACGTCGGCCGGGCGGGCCACCTCGCGCCACGCGGGCGCGATGGGTTCAGGCACCGCCGCCGCCGGTGGCGGCGGTGCCTGGGCTTGGGGCTGCGTGGCCATGACTGGAACGATACCACCGTCCGCGCGCTCTGGGGACATCATCCGCCCCATCATGGCCGCGCGGCCATCCGGCGTCTGTGCGCGAAGTCGCATTTGGTCGTGGGCGAACGCCCCGCCGGGCCGTGCGAAATCCGCCCAGGGGCCCCGCGTCAAAGGCGCGGGGCTCCCGAAATCCAGCCCTTCAAGACGGCCTCCCGACTTCGGCTGGCGGCGGCCGTTGGATCAGACCTTCGCCAAGAGCGCGGTGTCAAAGGCCACTCGCCGAACGCCTTGCGCAAGCCGTTTCGCGCCATCTTTCGCGCCGCGAGTTCTGCCTTCCCGACGGCCCGCCACGCCACGCGCGATGTCCGCGCCCCCACCAGACGCGCCCCACCCGTCAATCCCCACC
Organism: Candidatus Azotimanducaceae bacterium; assembly: GCA_965200505.1. Lineage (GTDB taxonomy): Bacteria > Pseudomonadota > Gammaproteobacteria > Pseudomonadales > Azotimanducaceae > VXNE01. Next base: position 636,217 of record OZ241343.1, read on the forward strand.
GCCCCGCGCCCGCAGCGCGGCCTCCAACTCCGCAACCCGCGCCTGCGCCGCGTCCGCACGCCGTTCGGCGGCCTCACGTTCCTGCCTCTCCTCCGCCTCGCGCCGTTCCGCCGCTTCCCATCCCTGTTCCGCCGCACGCCGTTGCGCGGCCTCCGCCTCGCGTTCCCGCCTTTCCGCTTCCCGTTCCCGCCTTTCTGCTTCCAGTTCCCGTTCCGCCTCATCCAAGGTGCGCAAGTACTCGCGGGTCACAGGGTCGAAGAAGCGCAGCAGCCCTTCGCGGACGCACAGCTCCAGACCCAGCGCCTCGCTCGGCCAGCGCCCCGCCGCGTTGGCGCGCACCCGCCGGTAATCGCCGCCCCGCAGCCGGTAGCCGATCAGCGGCCCGCCCAGCGGCGCGCCCGTCTCGTCGCGCAGGCGGGCACTCGTCTCGTCGAACATCCAGTACTCGGGCACCCCGATGCGCCGGTACAGGACGCGCTTGTCCACCAAGTCCCGCCGCTCGCTCGACGGCGACAAATCCTCCAGCACGAAGTCCGGCAGCGGGTGCTCCCACAGCTTGTACGAGTTCCAGGACAGGTCCTCCGCCGCCCGCAGCGCCACGAACAGGTCCGGCGACACCGTCTTGTGCCGCTCGCCCTCCATGTAGTGCATCGAGGTGTCCGCGACCTCCACGCCCCCGCGGCCCCGGAAGTGGCGCTTCAGCACCGTCGAGCAGACCGACAGCCGGTCGGAGTGCCGTGGATTCTGCGACATGGAATCGGCGATCAGGTAGCCGTCGTCGTCGAGGACGACCGGCGGCATCGGCACGTAGTCCCACGGCTCGCGGGCCGCGGCGCCCAAGGGCGGCGGGGCCACCTCGGCCGGGCGGGCCACCTCGCGCCACGCGGGCGCAGCGGGTTCGGGCCCCGCCGCCAATGGCGGGGCTGCCTGGGCTTGGGGCTGCGTGGCCATGACTGGAACGATACCACCGTCCGCGCGCTCTGGGGACACCATCCGCCCCATCATGGCCGCGCGGCCGGCCGGCGTCTGTGCGCGAAGTCGCTTTTGGCCGTGGGCGAACGCCCCGCTGGGCCGTGCGAAGACCGCCCGGAGGCTGCCCGGCTCAGACCTTCGCCAAGGGCGCGACCCCGCCGTCAATCCGCATCGCCCTGCGCCCGAAACGCGGTCTCCAACTCCGCGACGCTCGCCACACGCCGTTCCGCCGCCTCCCGTTGCACACGCTGTTCGCCGTAGGTGCGCAGGTACTCGCCGGCCGCGGGGTCAAAGAAGCGCAGCAGTCCATCGCGGTAACACAGCTCCAGCCCCAGCGCCTCGCTCGGCAAGCGCCCCGCCGCGTTGGCGGGCACCCGCTCGTACTCGCCGCCACGCAGCCGGTAGCCCACCAGCATTTCGCCCAGCGGCGCACCTGAATCGTCGCGCAGGCGGGCACCCGTCTCGTCGAACATCCAGTACTCCGGCACCCCGAGGCGTTGGTAGAGGGCGCGCTTGTCCACTTGGTCCGGACGCAAGCTGCCCGGCGGGAGGTCCCCCGGCCCGAAGCCCGGTGGTGCCAACTCGTCCAGCACGAAGTCCGGCGTCGGCTCCTCCCACAGCTTGTACGAGTTGCGCCCCCCGCTTGCCTCCGTCGCCCGCGCCACAAGCAGATCCGGCACCACGACCTTGTGTGGTTGGCCCCTCACATAGGGCATCGACAGATTTGCAGACACGGCGCTCCCGCGGCCCTGGAAATGGTCATCCAGCACCGTCCAGCAGACCCGCAGCCGCCTAGAATGGCGTTCGTTCCGCGGCATGGAGTCGGTGATCAAGTAGCCGTCGTCGTCAAGGACGAACCGCGGTGCCGGCTCGTAGTCCCACGGTTCAAGGGCCGCGGCACCGCCGGCCCGGGCCGCCGCCTCGCGCCAAGCGGACAGCGCGGCTTCGGGCATCGGTGGCGAAGGGGCTCCGGCTTGGGGCTGGGTGACCATGGCTGAAACGATACCACCAGCCGCGCACTGGGGGCGGCGGCTGGGTCAGACCTCCCGCAAAGGCGCGATGCCGGAAATCACTCGATGAACGCCTTGTGCAGGTCGAGTTCGGCCTTGATGCGTTCTGTGAGTTCCCAGCCTTCCCGATGGTCTGCCACGACGTACGGGATGACGAGGATGACGAGTTCGGTGCGATCCGCCGTCAACGTGTCGCGCCGGAAGAGGCGCCCCAGCCCGGGCAGGCGGCCTAGGCCGGGCACCCCGGTTTCGCCTTCGGACTGGTTGTTCGAGACGAGGCCGCCCATCAGCAGCGAGCCGCCATCGCGCAACGTGAGGCTGGTGGCGATGCGGCGGGAGAGGATGGTCGGGGTGCCGCTCAAGCTGGTGGCGGCTGAGGGGCGCGCCTCGCTCAGCTCTTGGGTGATGGCGAGTTCCACCAAGCCGTCCGCCTGCACGACGGGCGAGATTTCCAGCACCACGCCGGTGCGCCGATAGGTCACCTGCTGCAGGAAGTTGGTGGAACCGCCGGTTTGCGTGCCGGAATCCGCCGTCTGCGTGACGGTGGGGATTTCGTTGCCGGCATCGAAGCTGGCGGTCTCACCGCTCTTCACCATCAGCCGCGAGGTGGAGCGGATGGCGACGCGGCTGTCCTCGTAGAACAAGTTCAGCACGGCGCGGGTGACGCCGGCGCTGTCGAGGGTGAGGGAAAGCCCCTTGTTGCGCACACCCAAGGCGTCACGGGTTGCGGTGCGCACCCCCCGGTCACTGCCGATGCCGTTCTTGAACAGGAAGTCCATGCCGGATTCCTGTTCGTCGTTCAACGAGATTTCGGCGATCAGCACTTCGATGAGCACCGAGGGCACCGGCTGATCCAGCTGCTCGATCACGCTGCGCAGCTTCGCCCAGTCGCGGCCGGCGCCGCGAAACAGCAGCATGTTGCGGTTCTTATCGACCACGATGCCGCCGGCGCGGCGGCCGAAGCCGCCCGCCGAGCCCGTGTCGGCGGCCTCGGTAGTGGTCTCGGCGAATTCGTCGGTAGCGCCGGCGCTGGCACCGAAGAGGATTTGGTTCAACGTCTCCGTCATGCTGGCCGCTTCGGTGTGCCGCACTTGGTAGGTGAACACCGCGTCTTCCACCGCGGCTTCCTCCTTGGCGTCGATGAGCTTCGCCCACTGCCTGATGTGCTCGAGGATGGCGCGGTCGGCGGCGAAGGCCACCACCTTATCCACGCTATCAAGCGCCAGCACGATGACGGCGCCGGTGCTGCGGCCCTCCGTCACCTTGTAGCCCTGCGCCTCGAGGATCGCCGTCAAGTCCTTCGCCAGCGCTTGGGCGTCAAGGAAGGCCGGTTCGATGATGACGCCATGGCGGCCGCGCAGCAGCGGCTGATCCAACACCTCGATCATGTCGGCGGCGCGGGCCACGATGGCCGGGGCGCCACGCAGCAGGATGGCGTTGAACTCCGGATATTCGTCGATGCCGACGTCCTCTGGGAACGCTTCGCGCAGAATGCCGTACACGTTGGGCACACGCAGCGCCGTCAGGGGCACCAACTGGAAGATGACGCGGTGGGTGGCCGGCACCGCCGGCAGGGTGCGGCCGCTGATGAGGAGCGGGATGTCGCTGGCCGCCACCTCCTCGGTGGAGACGAAGCGGATGACCCCCTCGGATTCCTCCAAGCCAACGCCGTAATCCTGCAACACGCGCCGCGCCGTGGCGAATAGCTGCGCCGGTGGGACGGGTTCGGTGAGGCGCAAGGTGACGAGGTCTTCCTCTTCCCGCAACTCCGGTGAGATGGAGAACGACAGGCCCAGGCGCTCGGCAAACACTTCGTTGATGAAGGCCGGCAACGGCACGTCGTTGAAGGAAACGGTGATCGGGTCTCCCTGCAAGTCTTCGCCCAGGCGGTCGGCGATGCCCTGCGCCACCGAGCGCTGCATGACCACGCCCGGGGCCGGGCTGATGCCGGTCTGCCGCGCCGCGGCCTCGGCAGCCACACCCGGTTCAGTCGCCGGCAGCGTCTTGGGCGGACGGAGGGGTTCCGGGAGCGGCTGCACGTCAAGGCCGGCGCAGCCGGCGAGGAGCGCGAGTGCCACCAGCGCGAACCAACTGCGGGCGGCGCTAGGCACGGCGTGTCGGCGGGCCGGCACCTAGGGTGACTCCCCGCCCGACCGCGCGGCGTCTGGCCCCACCTGCCCGTCGTTCAGCGCCGGAAAGAGCCGCAACGTCTCCTGCTCGCCGTCTGTGGCCAAGGTGAGGGCGGCGGCCGTGATGGCGACCAGCCGGCGACCATCCGGCAACGTCTCGCCGGCCTCGAAGCGGCCGACGCCACCATCCGGCAAGGCCAGCAGCACGGCGCGTTCCGCCCACTCGGGCGCTTGTCCGGCAGTCGGGCCGGCGCTTGGGCGCACCGTGGCGCTCACGCCGACAAAACCGATGCGGTCCAGCTCGGCACGCGCCGCTTGCTCCATTTGCGTGGCTTCCTCGGCAGCGCGCGCGGCATCAACTTCCGCCAGCGACACACCCCAGCGGCGGCTGGTCAAGAACGCCGTCAAGTCTTCTTCCGGCGCCAACTGCGGCGGCGGTGCGGCGAGCGGGTTGCGCAGCGCCGCGGCGCGGCCATCCGCGACCTCAACCGGCAGCGCCCACGCCGCCGCCGCGGTGACGGCGACGGCCGCCAGCGCACCGAGCAACGGGCGGCGATGGCGGTGGGCGCTCTCGCGGCAAGCCGCGATAAAGGCTGATTGCATGGCGAAACGGCGGGCGTGGTCTGTGGGCCGATTGAGCCTATTGTCGCTCATTTCGCCCGATGGGTTTGGCCGGCGGCGCCAAGGTCAGCCGCCTTCGGGCTCCTCTTCCGGCGCTTCCACGCCCACGAAGTACGCCGAGAGCAACACCGTGAGCCGCGCGTCGCGGCGGCGCACCTGCAAGCGGTCGATCACCAATTTGCGCGGCCACTTGGCGATGGCGCGGATGACTTCGAGTTCCGCGCCTTCACCGGCGAGCCCGCTGAACTGCGCCTGCGCCTGCCACAAACCCGGCGCCTCCGGCACCGGGCGGCTGATGCCGGCCTGCACGATGGGGTTGCGGAACGGCAGGTCGCCGGTGATCTCGGTCAGCGCGGCCTGCAGGCGGGCCTGCGCCAAGCCCGGCGTTTCCGCTTGCCAAAACCGCTCGGTGAGGGCCGCGGCACGGGCCTGCTCGGCAGCGAGCAACGCCGCCCAATCCGCATCGTTCGTCAAGCCTTGGGCGCGGCTCAGGCGGCTCGCGGACGCCGCGTAGGCATCGTGGGCGGCGCTAAGCCGATCGGACTGCAGCAAGAGCCCATGCACGAGCAGAATGGCGGCCACCGCCCAAGCACCGGCGCGCAAGCGTGGATTGGCGGCAAGCTCCGCGCCGGCGCGGGTGAAGACGCGCCCGATGACGCTCCGCGCACTTAGGCGCACACCCGGCAAGGTGGTGCTCACGCGCGCACCCGCAGCGTGATGCGCACACGATCCTCGCGCTGCGCCCGCCCGACGCGCACCTCCGTGAACCGCGGTTCAGCCTCCAGCGCCCGAACGTAGGCCACCGTGTCCACGCTGCGCTCCGTGTCTTCCACGATGACGGTCAGTTCGCCTTGCTGATAGTTCCATTCCGCGAAGCGTGTGGTCGCGCTCGGAATGGCCGCGTCCACCAAACTCATCAAACGCGCCTGCGAGGGCACGTTGAGGATGGCCACCAAGGCGTCGTTGCGGCGGCGCAAGCCCGTCGCCTCGGCGCGGGTGCCGGCGATGGGGCCGAGTTCCGCTTCCAAGGCGGCGAACTCTTGGGCGGCGGCGGCATCCAAGCGCACGACCTTCGAGAACCGCGCCTCCTGCCAAACGGCGACCAGCGCCAGCGCGAGCAGGCTGGCGGCGGCGAGCGGCCACTCGTTGGCGATGAGCCACTCTTGGGGTGTTTGCGGGCTGCGCCACGGCGCCGCGGCGTGGCGCGGCGGGATGTCCTCACCCGCTCCCGACACCGCCGCGTCGATGCCGTGGCGGGCGAGCACGTCGGTGAGCTCATCGGCAGTCGGGCGCTGCGGAAACCAGAACGAAGCCCGCAACACGCCATCACGCCAAGACTGAAGCTCCCAACCGTGGGCGGTGCGCTCCAGCCAAGCGCCATCGGCACGGCGCGGCAGGAACACCGTTTCGGGGCACACTTGCACACGAGCCAAATCCACGGGCGCCGCGAACGGTTCGCCCCGCACGGCCACCACGCGCTGATCCCAGAACCACACCATCGCCACGCCACCCGTCCAAACCGCGTGCCATCCGGTGTGCTCGAACGGGCTCCACACCGGCACCTTGAGCGCAAGCGCGGCGCGGCGGCGGTTGCGCGGGACGTTGGCGAAGTCCTCACAGCGGAATAGGGTGAGGTCGCGCCCGACGATCCAATGCGGACGCAATGAGCGTACCGGCAGCCGCTCGGCGCCAGCGCGGGTTTGGATGACGTTAGGTTGGTCGGAGAAGCGGCGTCGCAGGGAGGCGAGGCGCTCCTTGAGCGTCATCAAGATAGTCCCAATAGCGGTACTCCTTGCGCCAAGGCGTGGTGCGCCCCGACGGGGTGAGTGAGATGCCGGTGACCGAGCGCATGGCGGCGCCTTGGGCCCAAATGGAAATCCTCAAGAACGGCGACGGCGACACGCGCACCAGCTCCGCATCCACCGCCGGAAAGACGCCGGTGAGGGTGGCCACCTCCTTCAAGGTTCGGATGGGCGCGGCTTCACGCGCCTGCAACACCCGCGCCACGGCTTCATCGCCGACGCCGAGCAGTGCCTTCAGCAGCATCGGATGCATCGTATTGAAATTATAGCCAGTGCTGCCGCGGGTGGTGAGGAGCCGCCGCAGCTCGACCCATTGCCCCGGCGCCACCAGCGCGTCGATGCCGAGCACCTTCTTGAACTCCGTCGGGCTCGCCATCAGCCAGTTGGCCGGCGGTGGCCGTTGGCGGCGGCGGTAGTCGTGGCGTTCGGCGCCGTCCAGTGTGAGTGTTTCGTCAAGGTCCGTGTAATCCTGCACACGGGGGACGATCCAGCGCAGGCTCGCAGCGCTGACGCCAACGCCCCGCAGCGCGGCGTGGAACTTCGGATCCCGCGGGGCGTTGACGGACACGAGGCCACTCTCTTCCTGAATGGCGAAGCGCATCCGGCCGAGGCCGGCATAGGCTTCGCCGGAGTAGGTGAGCTCGCCTTCGCCGCGGCCCGGCACCGGGCGCGTCGGATCGTCCGTGAAGCGCTGCGGGGTCTCCAGCACCAACCCGCGGTGGCTGGCGCGGCCGGTGGCGATCAGATAAAGGAGCGTGGCCTCCGTGGCGCGGCGGTCCAGCTCGTCCTGCAGCCGTTCCTTGACGGCGATGCCGCGCACGATGTCTTCCTGCACCGCGGCGTTGATGTAGGCACCCGCCACCGCGAGCGCCGCGATGGCCCACAAAGTGGCGGCAAGAACGAAACCCCGCGGGTGGAACGCCGCACGGCGGCCCAGCACGGGGTGGTGGCAGGCCCGGCGCGGTTGGCCGCTCATCGGAGCGTCGCTTCCGTGTGCAGCGGGGTCGGGGACGCCTCCACCCGCGCCAGCCACAAGTCACCCCGCGTCGCGGACCGCAAGCGGATGAGCGTCGGCGTCCACTCCAAGGGCTTGGCGGCCACCGGCCAGCGCTCATGCCATTCGCCGGCGGCGTCCGCGTATTGGAAGGCGAGCCCCGCTTCTTGCGCGGCGAAGACGGGCCACGCCGTGCCGCCATCCTCTTGGTACGACACCTGCTGCCCGGCGGAGGCGTCCGCCTCGGCGATGGACCAACGCGCCCGCACCGGCATCCCCGGCTCGGCAAACAACGGCTGCAGCGTGAGGCCGGCGAAGGCCGCGCCATCGCCGACGAAGCGCCGCGCCGGCATCCCGTACGGATGCAGCCCCTGCACGGTGTCCAAGAACCATTGCTGACGCAGGCTCGCCGCGAACGCCGCGGCGTGGCTGCGTTGCGCCCGGGCGTATTGGCCGGAAAAGAAACCAATGCCCTGCACCACCGTGGCGCCCAGCAGGGCGACGAGCACGAACACCACCAGCGCTTCGAGCAGGGTGAGGCCCGCGGGCGGACGAGGCGCCGGCGCCGAGCCGCGGCAGTGGCGTTCCGTCATGGCCCGAGGACACCCCCAAGCCCCAGCGCATCCAGCTCGGATACTTTGCCCCGCACCCGCTCAAAACCCACCTGCCGCGTGCGCCAGACGCCAATGCGCCGGCCCTGCCGGGAAACCTCGTACTCCACCTCATAGAGGCCAAAGTCGAAACCCATTTGCGTTCCCACGCTGTTTTGGCCGTGGCGCACCGGCTCCACCAACGTGGCGGACCACGCGATGTCGTAGCCATCCACCACGAAACGGCCGCCGCCCTCGCGCCACGGGTCAACGGCGGCGATGCGCTCCATCGCGTAGCGGGCGATGGGGGTCTGGCCGGCCACGTCCTGCACCCGCGTGAGGGAGATGAGATTGGTGTTGTAGAGGCCGTACATCGCCATGCCGGCGATGGCGAAGAGCGAGAGCGCCACGATGGCCTCAAGGAGCGTGAAGCCGGTTGGGACGCGCGAGTGCCGCGCCGGCGTTGCGCGGCGCGGCGTTGGCCTCCGCTCGGCACAGCGTTTGGCCACTTCAATCCGCTCCGGCGAGGCGGCAAAACGGCGGCGTCAAGACGAGCTCGATGGTTTCGCCGTCGGTGTGCGCCAACGCCACTTCGCCGCCTAGGCAGAAGCCGTTCGCACGCACCCGCACCGGCCGCTTCACGGTGAGCGTCCAGCCCGGCGGCAGGTCGATGGCGTACGGGGCGTAGTCCGCGTAGCGGGTGGCGTCGGTGGCGTTCGGGTCGAAGATGGCGTAGGCGCGACGGGCGGCCACGGCGCGGTGGCTCAAGGCTCGGAACTCATCGACGATGCGGTCGCGCTCCGCCTGCCGCGAGAAGGCGCCGTACAGCCGTTCGAGGTTCGGCAGCGCCAAGGCGGCGACCAAGCCAAGCAAGGCGAGGACGATGGTGAGCTCAAGCAGCGTGAAGCCGCGGTCAACCGTTGTCCGGCAGGTAGCCGATGTCCTCATCGATGCCTTCTCCGCCGGGGGCGGAATCCGCCCCCAACGAATAGAGCGCAAACCCTTGCAGGTTGCCGGCCGGGAACTCGTAGCGATAGGGCGCCCGCCACGGATCGAGGGGCACTTCGTCGTCCAAATACGGGCCGCGCCAGTAGTCCGCAACGTCCGCCGGCGCCCGCATCAACGCCGCCAAGCCATCGCTCGTCGAAGGGAACTCGCCCACATCCAGGCGGTACGTCAGGAGCGCGCCGCGCAGCATCTTCACTTGGGTGTCGGCGGTGGCGACCTTCGAGGTGTCCACACGGCTCAAGAGGCGCGGCCCCACGAGGCCGGCCAAGAGCCCCAAGATCACGAGCACCACCATGAGCTCGATCAGGTTGAAGCCGCCCATGCGTCGGCCCGTGCCGCGCGGTGGCGGACCAACGCGGCGCCACCGGCGAGCGGCGCTGCCGGCGGCGCCCAGCGGAACCCTAAAGCACGATTTCATTGACGCTCGTGATCGCCAACAAGAGACCCACCATGATGGTGCCAAGCACCCCGCCAATCAATAGCACGGCCAATGGCTCGATGAGCGTGAGAACGCGCTGCATGCGCCGTGCGCTGTTCTCCTCGTAGAGTGCGGCAAGCGCCTGCATGGTCTCGGCGAGCTTGCCGGATTGCTCGCCCACGCGGATGAGGTTGTAGCCGGTGGGCGTGAGCGCGTCCTGCCCCTCCAAGGCCGCCGACAGCGCCGCGCCACCGCGCACTTCCACCACGGCGCGGGCCAAGCGTTCCGCCCGCCGTGACACGCGCACACCGCGGGCCGCGAGGGCCAAGGCATCCATCAACTCCACCCGGCTGGCGAGCATGGCGCCCATCACCGCGGCCCACTTCGCGGTGTCCGCTTCCGAAAGCCAATCGCGCAGCAACGGCAATGTCGCCACCGCGTCCACCACACGGCGCCGCGCCGCCGGCCGCCGCAACGTGGCGGCCACGCCCAGCGCCGCGACCACGAGCGCGGCGCCGAACAGCCACGCGTTGTCGTTGAACCACACCCCGGCGCCCAGCACCGCCGCGGCGAGCCACGGCAGGTCTTGGGCGTCGTCGAGCAGGTTGGCGAACTGCGGCACCACGAACACGAACACCAACAACACCGCGGAGACGCCGGCGGCCACCAATATCGCCGGGTAGGTGAGCGCCGCGCGGACGTCCGCGGCGACGCGCTTGTCGTACTCCATCTGTTGCACCGCCCGGCGCAGCGCTTCCGGCAGGCGGCCGGAGAGCTCGCCCGCCTCCACCAACTGATGCAGGTAGTCTGGCAGACGCAAGCCACTCGCACTGAGGGCTTGCTGGAAGCTCTGGCCGCGCGTCAAGTCCTTGGCGATGGCGGCGAAGGCGGCGGCGATGTCGGCATGATGGCTGCCGCGGCTCTGGGCGAGCACCGCGTCGCCCAAGGTGACGCCGGACCCAAGGAGCGTCGCCAGCTCATGGAAGGCCACCACGAGGTCCGCGGCGCCGGGGGCGCGGCGCAAGAGGCGGCGTTCCTCGCCGCGGGCTTCGTCGATGCGCACCACCGTGAGGCCGGCCGCGCCCAAACGCCGCACCACGTCCACTGGCGAATCCGCCTCCAAACGCCCCTTTTGCGCTTGGCCATTGGCATCCACCACCTCGTAGTCGTAGGGCTGCATGGTGTGCGCAGGCGAACGGCCCCAGCGTCAGGCCGGGGTCGCGCCCAGCGTGAGCCGCGTGATTTCCTCCACCGTGGTGAGGCCGCGCGATGCCTTGATGAGGCCGTCCTGCCAAAGCGTGCGGCAACCATCGCGGCCATGCGCCAAGCGCTTTAACTCGCCCAGGCTCGCGCCGCCGACGATGGCGTTCTGCAGCGCGTCCGTCATGGAAGCCAACTCATAGACGCCCATGCGGCCCCGGTAGCCGGTGTGCTGGCAGGCTTCGCAGCCTTCCACCCGCACCCACGCATTGCCGAGCAACGCCGGCGGAATGTCCTTGAGGGCATCGTCCGCCAGCGCGGCCGGCGAGGTCGGCACGGCGCAGCGCTCGCAGCTGCGGCGCACCAAGCGCTGCGCCTGGACGCCGCGGATGGTGTCCGCCACCAAGTAGGGTTCCAAGCCCATGTCGATGAGCCGCGTGAAACTCGACAGCGCGTCGTTGGTGTGTACCGTGGAGAGCACCAAGTGGCCGGTGAGCGCCGAGCGCAGCGCGATCTCGGCCGTCTCCGCATCGCGGATTTCGCCGATCATGATGATGTTCGGGTCGTGCCGCAGAATGGCGCGCAAGGCCCTGGCGAAGGTGTAGCCGATCTCCGCGTGGGTTTGGATCTGCGTGATGTTCGGCATCTGGTACTCCACCGGGTCTTCCACGGTGATGATCTTCTTGATGCCGTCGTCCATTTCCTCCAAGGCGGCGGCGAGGGTGGTGGATTTGCCGCAGCCGGTGGGGCCGGTGACCAAGACGATGCCGTTGCTCGCATGGAGCCAGCCGCGGAAGGCGTCGAGGTGGTCGGCCGCCATACCGAGGTTGTCGAGCCGCAAATCACCACGCTCCTTGGCGAGCATCCTCAGCACGATGGATTCGCCGAACGCGCAGGGCACCGTGGAGACGCGGATGTCCATGTCCTTGCCGGCGATCCGCTGGGTGATGCGGCCATCCTGGGGCAGGCGGCGCTCGGCGATGTCGATGCCGGCGATGAGCTTGATGCGCGACGCCACCGCCGGGAAGCGTTCGATGGGTTGGGTGAGGCGCGAGTGCAACACGCCATCCACCCGCATGCGCACGACGAACGACTCTTCGGCCGGCTCCACATGGATGTCGGACGCTTCCAAATCCACCGCCTGCGCCAGCAGGTTGTTCACCAACTCGATGACCGGCGCCTCCTCCGCCATTTCGCGCAACTGCCGGGTGTCGTCGCCGGCGAACAACGTCTCCATGGCGCGTTCCTTGCGCACGGCGTCGAGCAGCCGGTCCAAGTGGTGGTTGGGCGCCAGGAAGAACGCCACAGGCTCGCCCGTGTAGAAGTACGCCAGCGCTTCGAGCAGGGGTTGGTGCTGCGGGTCGCGGGCGAGGCAGCACAAGCCACTCTCATCATCGCGCCACAGGAGCGCGGCGTTGTCCAGCAGCCAATCGAGCTTGACCGGCCCATGCGCCATGAAGCCGTAAGCCGCCAGATGATCCGGCAGGTCATCCGGTTCGCTCAGGTATGGCGCTCCGAGTTGCGCGGAAAGCGCCCGCAGCAGGGCATCCTCGGAAAGCGCTCCGGTGCGCACCAACAGGGCACCGAGCTTGTCGCCTACCGATGGCTGAATCTTGAGGGCGCGCTCGATGTCGGCGGGCTGGGCCACGCCACGCTCGACGAGCAGCTCGCCGAGGCGCCGCCGCTTGGGCGGCGGGGCGGATTCGGATTCGAGCCGTGCTTCAGCCATGACTTTGCGGCACCTCATGCCGGCCGCGCATCATACGCCCATCAGCCAAGGCACTCGCACGGGACGGCGCGGCGTTGGTGCCCAGGGTGGGACTCGAACCCACACGCCGCGAGGGCACAGGAATCTAAATCCTGCTTGTCTGCCTATTTCAACACCTGGGCTTCAACACCTACAGCCAGCGCCGACATTCAAGCCGGGCGGGCTGTCCTGCCAAGCCCACCTCTGGCAGGCAACGGTGTGCGGCGGCGCCTCAATGCGCTCGCTCGCACACCGCTGGTTCGATGCTTGGCCGGGCTTAGAACGCCCAACCGACGCCGGCGCGCACCGTAGTCTCGCCACTGCTGTTGGCGACGCCCGCATTGATGAGGATGTTCTGGTTGGGGCCGACGCGGCCCGACAGGCCCACGGCAAGGCTCGATTCGCCGGAATGGTTGCCCACGCCAACGCCAATGAAGAACTGCTCGCCGGTGCTCGGCGCGTTGGGCACCGCCGATAGCGCCGCGGCCATCGCCGCCACTTGGTTCACGCGCTCGTCGAGCATCTGAATGGACTTCGTGTTGCCGTCGATCAGGCTCGCATGGCTGCTCAGGATCTGGTCATGTCGCGCCAGCGCCGCCGCATGCCCATCGAGCCGCCGCACGTTGTTGCCAACCAGGGCCTGGTGCCTGTCCAGCCGCGCCACATTCGCCGCGATGTCCACATCGTTTGACATGATCATCGTGCGGTTCTCCTCGCCCATCATCTTGTTCGACGCGATGCCCTCCTGGTTCGCCGCGATGTCCTCGTCGTTCGACGCGATCATCGCCCGGTTCGCCTCGCCCATCGCCTTGTTCGACGCGATGCCCTCCTGGTTCGCCGCGATGTCCTCGTCGTTCGACGCGATCATCGCCCGGTTCGCCTCGCCCATCGCCTTGTTCGACGCGATGCCCTCCTGGTTCGCCGCGATGTCCTCGTCGTTCGACGCGATCATCGCCCGGTTCGCCTCGCCCATCGCCTTGTTCGACGCGATGCCCTCCTGGTTCGCCGCGATGTCCTCGTCGTTCGACGCGATCATCGCCCGGTTCTCCTCGCCCATCGCCTTGTTCGACGCGATGCCCTCCTGGTTCGCCGCGATGTCCTCGTCGTTCGACGCGATCATCGCCCGGTTCTCCTCGCCCATCGCCTTGTTCGACGCGATGCCCTCCTGGTTCGCCGCGATGTCCTCGTCGTTCGACGCGATCATCGCCCGGTTCTCCTCGCCCATCATCTTGTTCGACGCGATGTCTTGCTCGTTCTCGGCAATCTCATCGGCGTTCGCGCACAGCACCTTGCCGAAATTGGGCTGACGATCTGCTTGCCGCGCGGCAAGTTCATCGCAGTATTCTTCCGACGTGAAGCCACCAGGCTCGTTCGCGTTGCCGGACAGGCCAACCAACGCCACCAGCGCGGCGCAAATGAGCGTTTTGGATGATGCGTTCCATCGTGTCATTGGACGTTCCTCTTCCTACGTTGTTGTTGATCGGTGGCGAGGCAGCGCTGACGCGCCACTCACTCCCTCCAATTCGCAACATACCGCGGCGAAGCATTGAAGTCAATGTCGTTGCCGGGCAGCTTGAGCCCCTTTATCGGCTGCGTCACGCCCTCGCGCTTGATTTCGAGCACTGCCGAGACGACGATGGGCACCGCGGCAGCGACTGGCCGGCACATCGCCCGGGTGGTGAAACTGGTAAACACAAGGGACTTAAAATCCCTCGGAGGCGACTCCATGCCGGTTCGAGTCCGGCCCCGGGCACCAGCATCGTCGAACGGAGGTCCGACGGCCGTGCTGGTCGTGTCAGTCCAGCGCGTAGATTTCCCGCGCCGCCGCGGTTGACACCAACCCCGCCCGCACATCCGCCCGCACCGCGGCGCGGTCGCGGCGGCGGGGGTCGCCAATGCCGCCGCCGCCCGGCGTCTCGAACACCAGCACACTGCCGGCCGGCACCAGTTCCTTGCCCTTGGCGCGCAGCGGCGTCGTGCCGTCCGCGGTCTTCAGGTACACCCGCCCGGCGCGGCCGGCGCGGCCACCATGGCGGCCGCGGGCGGGGTGGCGGATGCGCTCGAACATCTTTGAAGCCTCGAACGGCTCGCCATCGGCGTGGGCGATCTCCACGATCTGCCCCAAGCCACCGCGCCGCTCTCCAGCACCGCCGGAGTCCGTGACGTACTCCTTGCGCCAGATGATGAGGGGCGCGGTGGCCTCGTTCACTTCCACCGGCGTGGCGCGCACCCCAGACGGGAAGGCCGTCGCCGACAGGCCATCCTTGGCCGGGCGGGCGCCGGCGCCCCCATTGAAGATCGGGTTGGTCACGAACGGCGCCCTGGCGCCGGTGGTGGAGAGCAACACCGGGTTCCAGATGCACGCGGCGCCTTCCGCCGGGGCGCGGCCGGGCAGCGCCTGCTCCAAGCAGCCGAGCACCACGTCCGGCAGCAACTGGCCCAAAGCGTGCCGCGCCGACACCGCCGCCGGCCGCGTTGCGTTCAGGATCGAGCCCACCGACGCCGTCACGCGGATGGCGGCCAATGAACCGGCGTTGTTCGGCACGTCATTGCCGACCAAGCAGCGCACACCAAAGGCGGCGTATGCCTCGGTGTAGTTGAGTGGCACATTCACCCCGTGCGCGGACGGGCCCGAGGAACCATCGAAGTCAACGTGGATGTCCGTGTCCGCCACGGTCACGGCGCAGGCGAGATGCACGGCCTCGTCATAGCCATCCACCGTCATCTCGTGGCGGTAGCGGCCGTTCGGCACCGCGGCGATTTCCTTGCGCATGGCGCTTTCGGAACTGGCGACGATGGCGCCGCCGACCGCGTCCAACGAACCTAGGTCGAAGTCCGCCAACAGCGCCAGGAGTTGCTCACCGCCCGTTGCGTTGCAGGCCGCGAGGGAGTGCAGGTCACCCTCCGCCGCCAGCGGGTCGCGGACATTGGCGCACACGATTTCCATGAGCGTCTCGTTCAAGGCACCGGCTTTGAACAAATGCCCAATGGGGATGTTCAAGCCTTCCTCGAACACCTGATTGGCGTCCGGGCCGAAGCCCCGCCCGCCCACGTCCGCAATGTGGCTGGTGCTGGCGAAGAGCGCGACGGGCCGTTCGCCGAGGAACACCGGCGTCACCACCGTGAAGTCGTTCAAGTGGCCGGTGGCGTGCCACGGATCGTTGGTGACCAGCACGTCGCCCGGAGCGAGTGTGTACAACGGATGCTTCGCTAAGAACTTGCCCACCGCGGCGGCCATCGCGTTGACATGGCCCGGCGTGCCGGTGACGGCTTGGGCCAGCATGGCGCCGCGCGTGTCGAAGACGCCGGCGGACAAGTCGCCCGCCTCCCGCACCACCGTGGAGAACGCGGTGCGCATCAGCGTCTGCGCCTGCTCCTCGACGATGGCGAGAAGCCGGTTCCAAACCAACTGCGTCTGCAGGGCGGCGTGGCCCGCGGCGTTCACGCCTGCCCCTCTGCGACGCTGACCCGGCGCAGCACCAAGTCGCCATCGGCCGACTTGACGGCATGGAAACCAGCGCCCACCACCGTGGTGGTCTGCGCTTCCACGATGAGCGCCGGGCCATCGAGCGTCTGCCCAGGCGCCAACGCCTCGCGGGCCTGTCGCGCGGCGGGCGCCACCGCTTGGCGCGTCGGGTCGAAGAGCGGCGCCGCCTCTAAGGGTGTCGCCGGCGGCGTGGTGGCGGCGGCCGCCGGCAAGGGCGGCGCCGGTGCGCTCAGTGTGAGCGTCCAGCTCAAGGCTTCGATGTCGAGACCGGCGATGGTGCGCCCATACAACGCCCGGTAAGCGTCCTCAAAGGCGGTGGCCAAGGTGGCGCCGCTCGCTTCGGCGCCGTCTTCCAACGCCACGGCGATCTCGAACCCTTGGCCCACATAGCGCATGTAGGCGCGGCGCGTTTCCGTGAACGGCGCATCGGCCGCGAACGCCACCACGGCACGAGCCTCTTCGCGCATCTCCACCATCACGGCCGCGATGGCACCGGCGTCGAACGCGGCAACGCGCATGTAGCGGCTGCGCACCACCTCATAGGCAACGGGCGCCGCGAGAAAGCCCAGTGCCGAACCGACCCCGGCGCCAGTCGGCACGACGATGAGGTCGATGCCTAGCTTGTCCGCCAGCTGCGTCGCATGCAATGGCGCGGCCCCGCCGTAGGCGATGAGCGCCCGCCCCGCGAGGGCCTTGCCCCACTCCGTGGCATGGGCGCGCGCCGCCGCGGCCATGTTCTCGTCCACGATTTCGCCGATGCCGAACGCCGCGGTCACGGCGTCCATCGAGAGCGGTGTGGCCACGTTGCCGTCGATCGCGGCACCAGCCGCCGCCACGTCGAGCCGCATCGCGCCGCCGGCGAAGCGCTCCGCGTCGAGCCGCCCCATGATGGCGTCGGCGTCCGTCACCGTGGCGTCGGCACCGCCGCGGCCATAACAGGCTGGGCCGGGTTCGGAGCCGGCACTGGCCGGGCCCACCTGGATGCGGCCCAGCTTATCGACCGCGGCGATGGAGCCGCCACCGGCACCGATTTCCACCATCTCGACCACCGGCACGCGCAACGGCAAGCCGCTGCCCTTCTTGAAGCGGTAGCTGCGCCCCACCTCGAACGACCGCGACACCAGCGGCGCGTAGTCGTCGATGAGGCAGATCTTCGCCGTGGTGCCCCCCATGTCGAACGAGAGCGCCTTGGCGAGCCCCAAGCGCTGAGCAACCCGGCTCGCCAAGATGGCGCCGCCGGCCGGCCCGGATTCGACCAACCGGATGGGGAACCGCGCCGCGGTCTCGATGTCCGTCAAACCGCCGCCGGAAGTCATCATCAGAAACGGGCACCCGAAACCGCGCGCCGCGAGGTCGGCCGCCAACTGGCGCAGGTAACGCGCCATGAGCGGCTTCACATAGGCGTTGGCGCAGGCGGTGGAGAGGCGATCGAACTCGCGGATTTCCGGGCACACCTCCGCCGCCAGCGTCACGGACACTTCCGGCAGACGCTCCGCGAGGATGGCGCCGATGCGTCGCTCGTGCGCAGGGTTCGCGTAGGCGTGCAGCAGGCCGACGGCGACACTCGTCACCCCTTGCGCCTTGAGCGTGGGCACCAGGCCATGCACCGCTTGTTCGTCGAGCGACACCAGCACTGCGCCGCCGGCGTTCAAGCGTTCCGGCACGGTGTGGCGGCGTTGCCGGGGCACAAGCGGCGGCGGCCGGTCGATGTTCACGTCGTACTGCTCGAAACGGTTCTCATAGGCCATTTCCAGCGCGTCGCGGTGGCCGGCCGTTGTGATGAGGGCTAGCGTGGCGCCGCGCCGCTCGATGAGCGCATTGGTCGCCAGCGTCGTGCCGTGCAGGATGACGGTAATGTCCTGGGGGCGGCGCCCGCCGAGCTTGAGCACCTCGTCCAAGCCGGCCAACGCGCCGGCGGCCGGCGCGGCGTGGGTGGTGAGCACTTTCGTGGCGAACACGTCGCCGCCTCCGTCGAGCACCACGTCCGTGAACGTGCCGCCGATGTCGATGGCGACCCGCTGGTCGGTTTCAGCCATTGCCCACACTCCGCCAGTGCCGGCAGCCAGTTCGCCGGTCCACGTCGATGCCCTGCACGGCGATGCCATGAATCCAACGCAAGACGGCCCTCCGTCGCTGCGAATGCGGTGGAACGCAGGCCGGGGCCAATGGTATCAAGGCCAATCTCCATCGCCCGCGCGCACCGCCCACGCCATGACCGACCCGCGACACGCGCCTGAGCTCCGCCTCGTTTGAGTTCGAGCACAGCCATGACCTTCCACATCATCGGCCACGTCACGCGGGATCGCATCGTGTCCGGCAGCGCCACACGCGAGCAACCCGGCGGCGGTGCCCATTACGCGGCGCTCGCCCTGGCGCGCTTGGGTGCAGAGGTGGAGGTCATCACGCGACTCGCGGCCGACGACCGCACCGCCTTGTTGCGCGAACTGGGCACCGCCGGCGTCGAGATGGTGGTGCGCTTGAGCCCCGCCACCACGACGTTCGAGAACACTTGGCTCGATGCGGCGCTCACCCGACGCACTCAGATCGTCACCGCGGTGGCGGCGCCGTTCACCGCCGCGGACTTGCCCACCGCGGACGCGGCACTCCTCCACTTGGCCCCGCTCACCGCAAGCGACATGGACACACACTTCATCGAGTGCGCCGCGGCGCGGGGCGTGGTCGCGCTAGACGCGCAAGGCATGGTGCGGCAAGTCGAGGGCGAAACTGGCGGTGGGTCAGGGCCAGTGGTGGCACGGCCGTGGGAGGATGCCGCAACCGCGCTTCGGTGGGTGAACTTCCTGAAGGTCGACGCCGGGGAGGCAGCCATGTTGACCGGCCAAGACGACCCAGTGCGCGCCGCCCGCCAATTGGCGCGGCGCTTGGGTCGCGCCCCACGCGAAGCCATCGTCAGCCTGGCCGAGCGCGGCGCCGTGATCGCATCGCCGCGACGGACGCACCACATCGCCGCACTGCCGACCACGCGGCCGGCGGATGCCACCGGCTGCGGCGACACCTTCTTCGCCGCCTACCTCCTGCGCCGCCACCGCGGTGACGAAATCCCCACGGCGGGACGCTTCGCGGCGGCTTGCGCCACGTTGACGCTGGAGCGCTTCGGCGCCTTCGCCGCGACCGAACCCGACGTGACGGCGCGTCTCACCGCGCCGGAGAGCTAACTGGCAGCGGCACAGCCACAAGCCAGGAAACGCCGGCTAGACCAGCGGCCCACCCGCGCCCGTGTCGCGTGACGCCCGGTTGGCGGCGTCCGAGAGGTTGGAGAGGTTAGCTGGGAGAGCCACAGCCCCAAGCTAGGAAACGCAGGCTAGACCGGCGGCCCACCCGCGCCATAACAAAAGAATACGCCAGTTATCTCGATACGCCCCGGGGAGCGCGAGGGGTGCCCCCTCGCAGAAAGGGAAAAAGCCACCCTTGGAGGCTGGAGCCGGAATCGAACCGGCGTACGCGGATTTGCAGTCCGCTGCATCACCACTCTGCCATCCAGCCGGGCCGCGCGGAGATGCTAACACAGGCGCCGCGGCTACGGGCCACCGAAACCGTCGCGCAGCACCGGCCAAGCCGCCCGCAGGTACGCCACCATGGACACCAGCGTGAGCAGTGCGGCGACATAGCACAACACATAGCCAACGATCACCCAAGGCCGGTCCAGTTGCGGTGGATTCGCCAGCAGCACGACGATGGCCGTCATCTGCGCGAAGGTCTTCACCTTGGCGATCCACGACACCGCCACCAGCCCGCGCCGATTCATCTCGGCCATGAACTCGCGCAACGCGGAAACGACGATCTCGCGGCCCACGATCACCACGCCGGGCAGCGTCAGCCACAGGTTGGCGTGGGCACCGATGAGGATGACCAGCGCCGTCACGACGATGAGCTTGTCCGCCACCGGGTCGAGAAAGGCGCCGAACCGCGTCGCTTGCCCCAAACGCCGTGCCAGATAGCCATCCAGCCAATCCGTGAACGCCGCCAAGGCGAAGAGCGCGGCGGCCAAGGCGTACCACGCATCCGCGGCGACGTAAACGAGCGCGAACACCGGAATGAGGCCGATGCGCGCCACCGTGAGGAGATTGGGAAGGTTGAACGGCATCGTCGGCTGCTTTCGCGCCCAACCGATTATAGCTTGGCCTCGGCCGCCCTCAGGCCGGGTGCAGTGCGCCGTACACCGCTTCCGCCAACTTCCGGCTCACCCCCGGCGCCTTGGCGATCTCCTCCACGCTCGCGCCCTTGATGGAGGCCACCGAGCCGAAGTGGGCCAACAGCTCGCGCTTGCGCTTGGGCCCCACGCCGGCGATGCCATCCAGCTCCGAGCGGCGCGGCCGTTTGCCGCGTCGACCCCGATGCCCGGTGATGGCGAAGCGATGCGCCTCGTCACGCACCTGCTGCAGCAAGTGCATGGCGCCCCCGGCCGGCGGCAGCGCCGCCTCACCCTGCCCCGCGATCAGCACCTTCTCCAAGCCCGGCTTGCGCGACGGCCCCTTGGCGATACCGACCACGCAGGCACCCTCGACCTGGAGCTCTTGCAGCACCCGCGTCGCCCGCGCCAACTGGCCCTGTCCGCCGTCCACCACCAGCACGTCCGGAAACGGCGCCTCGCCTTGTTTGAGGCGCCGGTAGCGGCGCCGCAGCGTTTGCTCCATCGCCGCGAAATCGTCCCCCGCCGCCACGCCTTCCACGTTGAACCGCCGGTAGTCGGACTTCAGCGGCCCGTTCACGTCAAAGACGACGCAGGAAGCCACGGTCTCGTCGCCGGCCGTGTGGCTCACGTCGAAGCACTCGATGCGCTGCGGCACGTCGTCCAAGCCCAGCGCTTCGGCCAGATCGACGAACCGGGCGAAGACGTTGCGGCGCGAGGCCGCATACGAGGCGAGCGCCAGTTCGGCGTTCTCCGTGGCCATTTCGCGCCACCGCGCGGCGCGGCCTTTGGCGCCACCGGACACCTTGACGCGGCGTCCGGCCTGCTCGCTCAGGGCTTCGGCCAAGAGCGTCCGTTCGTCCACCGGCACCGCGGCGACCACCCGCCGCGGCAGCTCCCGTTTCGCGCTGCCGAAGTAGTACTGCGACAGAAACGCCGACAGGAGTTCCGGCGCCGGGGCGTCCAGTTCGTTCTTGGGGAACCAAGCGCGCTGCCCCAGCATCCGCCCATCGCGCACGAACAAGCCCTGCACGCAAGCGTGGCCCGCCGCCGCGGCCACCCCGAAGGCGTCCACGTCGCCGCCGGCGCCATGCACGTACTGGCTCTCCTGCACACGCTGCAGGTGGCTGATCTGGTCCCGGTAGCGCGCCGCGCGCTCGAATTGAAGCGCCGCCGCCGCGGCTTCCATCTTGCGCCCGAACTCGCGCAGCACTTCCGCGCTGGCGCCTTCCAGGAACAACACCGCCAGACGCACGTCCTCGGCATATTGGCCGGGCGGGATGTTGCCCACGCAGGGTGCGCTGCAGCGGCGGATCTGGTGTTGCAGGCAAGGCCGCGAGCGGTTGCGGAAGAAGGTGTCCTCACACGAGCGGATGCGGAACACCCGCTGCAGCAGGTTCAGGCTGTCGCGCACCGCGTAGGCGCTGGGGAAGGGGCCAAAGTACCGCCCGGGCTTGCCGCGGGCGCCGCGATGGAAGGCCAGGCGCGGGAACTCATGTTCGGTCAAATGGATGTAGGGGTAGGACTTGTCGTCGCGCAACACGACGTTGTACGGCGGCCGCTCGGCCTTGACGAGGCTCTGCTCCAACAAGAGCGCCTCGGTTTCGCTGCGCGTGACCGTGACGTCGATGGCGTCGACGCGGGCCACCAACGCCATGGTCTTGGCCGTGAGGCCGGAGGCGCGGAAGTAGGACGTGACGCGCGCTTTGAGGTTCCGCGCCTTGCCCACGTACAGCACGGCGCGATCTGCGTCGAGCATCCGATACACGCCAGGCTTCTTGGTGAGCGAGGCGAGGAAGGGCTCCGGGTCGAACCGCTCGGGGGACGCCATCCCCGCAATATACGGCGGTGTTCGTCAACGAGGCAACGCCGGCGTGGGCGCGGGCCAGCAATGGCGGCCGGGCGGTTCGACCCTGTGCGGGCTGTTCAGGCGCCCCTGGCGGCAGACGCCTCCGCCGCGTCCGGATCGCCCCGGCCGCGCCCGGGCGCTGCCAATGGACCCGCCGGCGCGCCTGCGTTCGGAGGGTTCGGCACCATTTCAAGGCTTGGCAACGACGCCGACGGTGCGCCAATGGCGACCATGCCGTGGCGCACGGCCAACAGCGCCAGTTCCACGTCGCTCGACACGTTCAACTTCTCGAAGATGCGGTAGCGGTAGCTGTTCACGGTTTTGGGGCTCAGGTGCAAATGCTCGGAGATGTCCTGCACACGCTGGCAATTGACGACCATGAGCGTGATCTGCATCTCGCGGCTGGAGAGTAAGTCGAACGGGCATGGCATCGTGTCCTCGAACGAGCGCAACGCCAATTGCTGTGCCACGTCGGCGCTGACAAAGCGCTGTCCGCCGGCCGCCCGGCGCACCCCCGTGACCAGTTCCGGGATGCCGGAGGTCTTGGTGACATAGCCGCTGGCCCCAGCCTTCAGCGCCTGCGACGGATACGGCTCTTCCCGGCGCGCGGTGAGCACCACGACGCGGATGTCTCCATCCAAGCGGATGATGCGCCGCGTCGCCTCAAGCCCGCCGATGCCCGGCATCGACAAGTCCATGAGCACGACATGCGGCTTGGCGTCCCGGCACAGTTCCACCGCCCGTTCGCCGCAATCCGCGTCTCCGACCACCTCGAACGATTCCTCGTCTTCCAACAGCCGCGCCAAGCCCTTGCGGAACAACTCGTGGTCGTCCGCGATGAGTATGCGAATCATCTCTGCCATCCCCCCAAAGTGTGTCGCTTGATGTCGCCAACCTTAAAGAACGGGGTGCCGGGAAGAAAGGCGCGGATGGCTCGCTTGGGAATATCTCCATTTTCCGATATCACCGTGATATCACTTTCCTTACATCACCGTGATATCACCGGCGTGTCGAGGACTCGCGCCTTCTGCCGGGCGCGGGGGGCGTCAGGCGCCGGTGAACGCCTGCAGCCCCGTTTGCGCGCGGCCCAGAATCAATGCGTGGATGTCGTGCGTGCCCTCGTAGGTATTCACCGTCTCCAAGTTCATCAGGTGGCGGATGACGTGGTATTCGTCCGAAATGCCGTTGCCGCCGTGCATGTCCCGCGCCATGCGGGCCACTTCCAGCGCCTTGCCGCAGTTGTTGCGCTTCATCAGCGAGATGCTCTCCACGGCTAGGCGGCCGGCGTCGAAGAGGCGCCCCATCCGCAGACACCCCTGCAAGCCGAGGGCGATCTCGGTTTGCATGTCGGCGAGCTTCTTCTGCACCAGTTGGTTGGCGGCGAGTGGGCGGCCAAACTGCTCGCGATCCAAGACGTACCGCCGGGCGGCGTGCCAGCAGAACTCGGCGGCGCCCATCGCGCCCCACGCAATGCCGTAGCGGGCGCGATTCAGGCAGCCGAACGGGCCACCCAGGCCACGCGCGCCGGGGAGCAGGTTGTCGGCCGGGATGCGCACCTCATCGAGGACGATCTGGCCGGTGGCGGAGGCGCGCATGCTCATCTTGCCCTCGATGCGGGGCGTGCTGAGGCCGGGTGTGGGCCGTTCGACCAGAAAGCCGCGGATGTCGCCATCGAGCTTCGCCCACACCAAGGCGACATCGGCGATGGGGGCGTTGGTGATCCAAGTTTTGGCGCCGTTCAAGACGAACTCGTCGCCATCGCGCACGGCGCGTGACGTCATGCCGCCCGGGTCTGAACCGTGATCCGGCTCCGTCAGGCCGAAGCACCCGACCCATTCCCCGGAGGCGAGCTTCGGCAGATAGCGTTCGCGCTGCGCCTCGGTGCCGTAGGCGTGGATGGGATGCATCACCAGCGACGATTGCACGCTCATGGCCGAGCGGTAGCCGCTGTCCACCCGCTCAACTTCCCGCGCCATCAGGCCGTAAACGACGTAGGAAGCGCCGGCGCAGCCGTACTTGGGCGGGAGCGTGGCGCCGAGCAGCCCCAACGCGCCCATTTCGGTCATGATCTCGCGGTCGAACCGTTCGCGCCGGTTGGCCTCCAAGGCGCGGGGCATGAGCCGCTCCTGCGCGTACGCATGGGCCGCGTCCCGCGCCAGACGCTCCTCCTCGGTGAGCTGATCCTCCAATAGGAAGGGGTCGTCCCAAACAAATGTCGCCCGCTCGGCCATTGCGTCTCCCCCTATGTGAGGAAGCAAGGCTAATGCATGGCCCACAGTTTATGCAAAGGTGGCCCACAGGTTGTTGGCGGGGTTATCCCCAAGCTGCGCGGCGGTGGTGGCCGCACCACCGCGTGACACGATTTAACTTGTAATTTGAACGGCAACCGTTCATATTTCAATGCAATGGACGTGCCTCGAACAAGTCACCTGCGGCAGCTCAAGCTGCTCTTTCGCGAGTTTCCGGTGGTCGCGCTGCTCGGTGCGCGACAGGTGGGCAAATCGACCCTCGCCCGACAACTTGCGACCTCCCGGCGCGGCCCCGTGACATGGTTCGACTTGGAGGATCCCATCGACCTCGCCCGTTTGGCGGATCCGGGGTTGGAACTCCGGCCCTTGCGCGGGTTGGTGGTGCTAGACGAAATCCAGCGGCTGCCCGACCTCTTCCCCTTGCTGCGGGTACTGGCCGACCGGCCACGCACGCCGGCACGATTTCTGGTGCTTGGCAGCGCTTCCCCGGAACTGCTCCGACAAACCTCCGAGACCCTCGCCGGGCGGGTGGCGTTCCACGAACTCGATGGCTTCGGCCTCAAGGAAGTGCGGGACTTGGAGCGCTTGTGGTTGCGCGGCGGCTTTCCACTTTCCTACCTGGCCCGCTCCGGCGCGGCGAGTCGGCGTTGGCGCGACGGGTTCATCCGCACCTTCCTGACGCGAGACATCCCAGAACTCGGCAGCCTGGCGCCCGCCGCCACCCTGCGCCGCTTCTGGTCCATGCTGGCGCATTGGCACGGGCAGCGCTGGAATGGCGGCGAGTTCGGCCGCGCCTTCGGCATCTCGCACACCACCGTGCGCCGCTACCTGGACGCCTTGACCTCGGTGTTCGCCGTGCGGCAGTTGCCCCCTTGGCACGAGAACATCGCCAAGCGGCAAGTGCGCTCGCCCAAGGTGTATGTGAACGACTCGGGCATCCTCCACGCGCTCTTGGGGCTCACTTCCCGGGAGGAAGTCGTCTCGCATCCCAAGGTGGGCGCGTCTTGGGAGGGGTTCGTCATCGGGCAAGTCATCCAGTTGCTGGCGGTGCGCCCGGAGCAGTGCTTCCATTGGGCCACCCATGCCGGGGCTGAACTCGATCTCTTGGTGACGGCCGGCGGGCGGCGCTTCGGCTTCGAGGTGAAGCGCGCCGAAGCGCCGCGGCTCACCCGTTCGATGCGTTCGGCCTTCGAAACGCTCAACCTAGAGCATCTGGATGTGATTCACGCCGGCACCGAGCGCTACCTGATGGCGCCGAGGGTACGCGCCCTGCCTGCCATGAACCTCACCACGGCGTTGAAGCCCTTGCGCGGCCATGGCCATGCTTGAGGCCCACCGCGGCTGACTTGACGCGGGGCAGCGCCGGCAGCGGCTTCGTCAACCGGCATCCGGCGCCGCGCCGAACAGCCCTCGTCAAGGGCGCGGTGCGGCGGCGGTGAGCGTCAGCGCTTCTCGCAGCATCTCGGCACGAGCCCGGGCGGCTTCCACAAAGCCCGGCCCGGGCTCCGCGAAGATGATGCTGCGGGATGCATTGACCAAGAGGCCGCGCCCCGTCGCGTCCCGTCCCGCGGCCAGCACCGCGTTCAAGTCTCCGCCTTGGGCGCCAACGCCGGGCACGAGGAACGGCAAATCGCCGGCGGCGCGGCGGGCGGCGGCGAGGGCCTCCGGAAACGTGGCGCCCAGCACCAGCAGCAAATCATCCGCGTCGCGCTCGCGGGCCGCCCGCGCGATGCGCAGGTACAGGGGATCGCCTTCGGGGTGATCCTGCAGCCACCCGCCCCCTGGGTTGCTGGTGCGACACAGGAGGGCGACGCCGCGGCCGTCATAGCGGCGATAGGGCTCGATGCTGTCCCAGCCAAGCAGCGGATTCACTGTCACGCCATCCACGCCGTAACGGGTGAACGCTTCCTCGGCGTAGCGCTCCGCCGTCGAGCCCACATCGCCGCGCTTGGCGTCCAGCAACACCGGCACGTCCGGATGCGCCGCGTGGATGTGCGCGACGAGGGCTTCAAGGTCGCCCTCCGCCCGCGCCGCGGCGAAGCAGGCGATCTGCGGCTTGAACGCGCAGGCCAGGTGCGCCGTGGCATCGACGATGGCACGGCAGAAGTCTAAGACCGGGCGGCGGCTCTCCGGCACACAAGCGCGCACTTGGGCCAAGTGTGGGTCCAACCCCACGCAGAGCATGGCGCCGGAACGCTCCCAAGCGCGTCGCAGCTGCTCCCGGAAAGGCGGCCGGGCGCTCAAGGCAGGGTGCGGTCGCTCACTGACGCGCGAACTCGAAGAGCCGCTCCTTCGCCAGTTCCAGCATGAACTCCGGCTCGTACACCGGCTCTGGGTCATCCCTCACCAAGCGGTCGATCACATGCGCGTCTTGGCCCACCAAGATGCGCCACTTGCCGGCGCGCACACCGTCGAGAATGATGGTGGCCGCCTGCGCCGCGGTGGTGGGCGCGGCGTCGCGAAAGTCGATGGCGCGTTGCGCGACGGCGGCGCGGATGTGATCGTCCGATTCGTTCCCCACCGGCAAACCATTCGCGACCATCTGCTCGCGCACCTTAGCCACTTCTTCGGCCGACAGGTCCTCCGGCGCCGGCTGCCCGTGGATGCGCTGCGAGTTGATGGCGATGGACGTGCCGATGTGGCCCGGCATGACCACCGCCACCTTGACATGCGGCGCATGCAAGCGCAGATCCGCGATGAGCGCTTCCGAGAAGCCCTTCACGGCGAACTTGGCGGCGCTGTAGGACGTGTGCGGGTTGGCCGGGCCCACGCTGGCCCAGAAGCCGTTCACGCTGGACGTGTTGACGATGTAGCCGGCGTCGCTCGCCACCAACAGCGGCATGAAATGGCGGGCGCAGTAATACACACCATACCAACACACGCCGAAGGTGCGCTCCCACGCCTCGCGGTCGCCATTGACGAACTCGCCGCCGCCGCCGATGCCGGCGTTGTTGAACAGCAAGTTGATGTGATCCGTGGCGTGGCGCTCCACCACCGCATCGCGGAACGCCGCCACTTGCTCCTCGTCCGACACGTCGCACTCGTGGGCGCTGACCGTGACGCCAGAGTCGCAGAGCGCCACCGTCTCGGCCATGTCGTCGGGGAACACGTCGCAAATGGCGACATTGCACCCGGCCCCCGCGAGCTGCACCGCGAGTTCGCGCCCCATGCCGGCGCCACCGCCCGTGACGACGGCGAGCTTGCCTCGAAAGTCCTTCATGCCACTCCCCCTTAAGTGCCGCCGCGGCCGGCGCGGCCCCGCATCCCATCCGTCCCGTCGAACATGCGCTCGCCAAGTGTGTGGCTCATTGCTGGCGTTCGGGCATCCGCACCACGATGCCGTCCAGCGCCGCCGTCATGTACACCTGACAGGCCAAGCGGCTATTGTGGCGCCTCTGCCAGACGTATTCGAGCAGGGCGCACTCGTCGTCGATCATCGCCGGCAGCCCATCGAACCACGGCGAGTCCACATAGCAGTGGCAGGTAGAGCAGTTGCAGGCGCCGCCGCACTGCCCCACCAAACCGGGCACGCCGTTGTCCAACGCGCAGTCCAACACCGTGTCGCCGATGGCCACGGGGTGCGCCACCCGACGCCCATCGGCGAGGATGAACTTGACGACGGGGCGCTGCACGCGACGCGACAGGTTCCGTTGGGCGCTGGCATCCCTCCCTGGGGGTGCGGGCTGCGCCACAGGCGGCGGGCGGCCGGCGTCAGTTGGATGAGGCTTGCCCGCCGCCGTTGCTCGCTCGCTGCCGTAGGCCACGTTGACGGTCCCTTCGTCTGCCTTGTCTTCGCCGGCGCAGCCGCATCCAGCCTTGGCGCAAGCGCGAGACGTCGACACGGGAAAGTCCACAGCCCTTGCGCAGCAGCACCTCATCGCCGTAGTCCAAGGCCGCCTCCAAATCCCCCCGCCGCAGACAGCCATCAATGCGCTCCAAATCGAGCGCTTCCGCGCAAGCATACGGCACTGGCAGCGTTTCGGCCTCGCGGGGCTCCAACTCCAGCACGCCGCCGCCATAGCTACGACCACAAACCTCAGACCAAACAAGGGTGAGCGAGTTCACCATCGCACCGCACAGCCGGGCACAATCCACTCCGCCGCGCATCCGCACACGATGAATCGTATCCGTCGCCGTCGCTCGGGCTTCGTTGGCCGACAACAACGGAGCGTGGTGTATTTGGCGGAATAGGAATGCGTCTGGAATGAAGACCGATGGCACATCGAACCAACGGCGGCGAATACGGCATTTGTAGCCCTTGCTCACCCCTTGCGCATCGCCTTGACGGATGTACTCCTCAAGCGCCGGCGGAAAAGCAGAGCGCGCGAACCCGTTCAAGTTCAGCAGCTTGGATGGGTGCGACTTCGCGTGGGAACGCATGTC
Source organism: Candidatus Azotimanducaceae bacterium (assembly GCA_965200505.1). Taxonomy (GTDB): domain Bacteria; phylum Pseudomonadota; class Gammaproteobacteria; order Pseudomonadales; family Azotimanducaceae; genus VXNE01. The sequence goes on from OZ241343.1 coordinate 664,823, forward strand.
CCGCTGGGTGAAGCGAATGGACTTCAACGCGGAGGTTCGACCCACCACGTCCAATGTGATGCCTTTGGCGCCGAACTGCGCGGCTTGCCGCTCACTGACGACGAAAAAGCTGTTGCGACCAGTCACGATTCCCACATCGACGCTCGCCAACTCGCCCAAGCGCTGCGATCGTTCGCTTCCCACACCACGTTGCAGGGACCCGAACTCTTCGTCTGTCAAGAACAAAGCCGTCCACTTCATGTCCTGATCGGTGTGGCGCTCCGGTGCATGCGACACAGCTTGCGACATCGGCGCATGTGCAAGCAGGGCTTCGCCGTTGGCGACTTGCTGTGTGTGTAAGCGCCCGCCGGCACCCGCGCCACGTCGCCGGCCGTCGGCCAATAGGAGCACGACCTCTTGTTGTATCTGCGGAAAGACCAACTCATCAAAGGCGACTATGCAAACCTCCTCGAACAACTCAGGCAGCCGTTGCCTCAATTCCGCCGCGTACTTCACTTGCAGCAGTTCAGCGGGCACGACCATGGCCAAGCGGCCGCCATCGCGGAGCAACTCGGCCGACAGTTGGACGAACGCGATCCAAGCGTTGGCAAGGCCGTTGGGCCGGTACCCGAACACATTGAGCAGTCGAAACGCCTGTTCTCTCTCCCGCTTGTCGAAGTACTGGAACCTGATGAATGGCGGATTGCCGAGCACCACATCGTAGCGACGCTGTTCGAGTAGAGCGGCGGCCATGTCGAAGAAGCTGCCGCACCGCCAATCCAGCCCCCCCTTTGCACCGTTGAGGGAGCGCTGGGCCTTCTCCAATTCACGGCGAACGATTTCCACTGCCGTTATCCGCCCGTCGCTGCCGAGCAGCGGTGCGGCGGCGGCAACGAAGCTGCCGTCGCCACAGCTCGGTTCAAGCACTTGGTCCGAAGGCGTACGGATCGCCCAATTGCAGAGGTAGTCGGCCAAAGCGCGAGGCGTGTAGTACCCACCCCGAACCTTCTGTTCCGTTGGCGTTCCCTTGTTGGTCTTGAAGGTGAACCGGGCCGACACTGTGCTTTCTTCCAACAGCTTAGGTGGTGTGCGGCGGGAGATGCTGATACCTATCCCTGTATGCCATTTCCATGCGCTGGCTCATTGCCCGCAGCTGAATGGGGGACCCCTCGGCCGGCAGATTCGCATCGATCTGTCCATTGCCGGGATCCCAAAGCACCAAGGAGATCGCTTCCGCCAAGTGATGCTGATCCAACTCATCCTTCCTTGAGCCCAAGCGCTCCAGCGTACTGATGATCGCCCGGCGTTGCGGCTCCTGGACCGCCGGCGCGGGTAAAACGACGATGAACGCGACGATGCAGAAGGGGAATCGGGTGTGAACGGTCGCGGCCTCAGACGCCAAGTCGTTGATCATGTTCTGCCAGTTCTTGCGGATGCTGCTTGCGTCGTTCAGGGTCTTGCTGTCGAACACCACCCGCGGTCCGTCTGGACGATAGGCCACGTCGTAGTTCTGCGGCCGGATTCCGCCAATCACTCGCGTGGTGCCCACTTCAATGCAGTGCGGATCAGGCGGGGTGAGGGCGGTGGGACTCGGTTTGACGATGCGGAGATCGCCCAGCATCGTGGCCAAGGCCGCGCCGAATGCGTCGTCGAAGATGCGGCCGAATGTGATGCCCTGTTTCTTGTCGAAACACTTCGGCCTCTTGGTTTGGCGGCCGCCAGCCGCGTTCTCGCTGCCCGCCGTGCCCAGCCAAATGGCACCCCACTCGGCAAGGGCATCCGGCGCAACTTGTATCTGCGGCATACTCCGCAGTTCGGGCACGTCCAACCTCCCCCTTTTCGATGCAGCCGCCAGCGGTCGCCCCCTGCCTCGGCAGGCAAGCAGCGCCATGTATGTACAATCAGCATAACACGGGAACACAGTCGGGGCATCTCCGCCAAGGAGGCAAGACCCTGAAGGTCGTGCCGCCTCACCGGGCGATGCACCGCCGGTTGCGTGTAACATGGCGCGTTTTCTCGGGGTGTGGCGGTGATTATCGGCCTCACAGGCGGCATCGCATCTGGCAAGTCCACCGCGGCGCGGCATCTTGGCACCTTGGGCGCCCACGTCATCGACGCGGATCGGCTGGGCCATCGCGCCTACGAACCGGGCACCGGCGCTCATCAGGCCGTGATCGAGGCGTTTGGCGAGGAGGTGCGGGGCGCCGACGGGCACATCGACCGCAAGCAACTCGGCGCCAAGGTGTTTGGGGACGCGGCCGCGCTCGGCCGGCTGACAGACATCGTGTGGCCGGAGATCCGACGCTTGGCGCAAGCCGAAATCGCCGCGGCGCAGGCGGCGCGGCCGGATGGGGTGGTGGTGCTGGAGGCTGCCGTGTTGCTTGAAGCCGGCTGGCAAGACGCCGTGGACGAGACGTGGGTGGTGAGCGTGGACCGGGCCACCGCCCTCAACCGCGCCATGCAGCGCGACGGCGCCGACGCCGCCGCGGTTGAAGCCCGCATCGACGCGCAACTCGCCAATGCCGAGCGCGAGGCGCAAGCCGATGTGGTGTTCGACAATTCCGGCGCCGAGGCGCAGCTCATCGCCCAGCTGGATGCGGCTTGGCACCGTGTGACGGGGGCGGCGGCATGATTATCGACCTGCATGCACACTCGGTGAAGTCCGACGACGGGCGCGCCAAGGTGCGCAACTACTGCCAATGGATCCGCGCGCGCGGCATCGGCATCGACGGCTTCGTGCTCACGGAGCATCGCCAATTCGACTTCGAGTCGGACTACTCCGCCCTCGGCCAAGAGTTCGGCCAAGTCATCCTGAAGGGCAGTGAAGTGGAAACCGAATACGGCCATGTGCTGGTGTTCGGCGTCACCAAACCGCTCACCGAAGCCTTCGACTTCGCCGCCATCGGCCTGTCTTTGGCCGAGGTCATCGCCGCTTGCGACGCACACGGCGCAGTGGCGGCGCCGTGCCATCCGGGCCGCAAGCGCGTCGGCATGCACGCCCACATCGACACCCTCGGCGTGCCGCCGGGTGTGCGCATCGTGGAAGTGCGCAACGGCGGCAGCCGCGGCGAGGAAGATGCCATCGCGCAACGCATGGCGGCCGAGCAGGACTACCTCGGCATCGGCGGCAGCGATGCGCACATCGTGAGCCACATCGGCCGTTGCGCCACCCGCTTCCCGCACCGCATCGAAACCGAGGCGGAACTCGCCGAAGCGCTGCGCCAAGGCGACTTCGAGGCGATCTCGCTCAACGGCTGAGCGGCGCCCTCAGCCCGAAAAGCCGATCCAACGCCCCGCCGCGGCCACCGTGAACCACACCGCGATGGACGCCAAGCCCATGAGCGCAGCGGCGGCGCGGGGCGGGTTGCGCCGCGCCAGCGGGTGCTTGACGGCAAACGTGAAGACCAGCGCGATGGGCAACGCGATCATCTTCACCCAGAAGGAGAAGTTGTAGAAGCACTTCACCGCTTCGGACAGGAAAAGCGGCACGCCGGTGGCGAACATCACGCCGATGGCAAGGAGGAGCCAAGGCTTGGCATCCGCCACCACCAGCGCCGGCGCCCGCCGGCTCAAGCCCACGCCAAGCAGCCGCAGATCCACCATCAATACGGCGCCGCCCAGCAGGGCAAGGCCCAAGAGATGCACCGCTTCGATGGCCGGAAACAGCCACAAGGACTCGCGAATGGCCATGCCCACGGGGCTGCGTTCCATGGCGTCGAAGCGCTCAACCCAAGTCACGCTTGAGGCTCCACCACGCAACCCGCCAACCACACCACGAAGTCGGACTGCGGGCGGTAACAGTCGAACCAGTTGTACGCGATCATGCGGCCAAAGACGATGATGCCCGCCCACAGCGCCAGCGACGTGGCGGCGGTGACGCGGGCGTTCAAGGGCGGCTTCGGCGCGGCATCCCAATCGCCGCGGTTGCGCGACACACGCTTGTGGAAGATCCACACGTTGACCGCCGCGGCGATGAGGAAGATGACCTTGGCGCGGAACCAGACGCTCTGATAAGTGCGCACCGGGATGGCGTAGAAGAGCAGGATGCCGGTGCCGATCATCACCACGGCGCCGGCGATGGTCCACGGCAGGATGCGCGCGTTCATCTCGGAGATCGGCACCGCCTTGAAGGCGACACCCAACAGCCGCAGGTCCACCATGGCGATGGTGCCGCCGAACAAGAGCAGCCCCAGCACATGGGAGGACTCAATGAGGGGATAAGCGTAAAGGCTCTCGTGCAGCGCGATGCTCCAAGCGGTGCCGGCGAGCCACTCGCAGAACGGCAGCAGGCTCATGGCGATGCCTCGAACGGCGTGGATGCGCTCGGGAGGCGACGCGCTCCCGCCGCGGGCAGCGCGGCCGGGGCCGGTTGGATTGACGCCACCGTGGCCGCGCTGGGCACCTCCACCGCTGGCTCGAACACCGGCTGCGGCCGCCGCACGGCGCGCTCGCGCGGCATCCCGCCAAAGTACTCGAAGGCACCGGCGTAGAAGCCCGCGCTCGCCAGCGTCAAGGTGACTTCCGCGTCGCCCCGATTCTCCCAGAACCAGCCGTGGATGCCGGGGAACGGCGCCACATAGGCACCGGCGGCGCTCGTGGCCCTGGCCCGGTCGAAGGTCTCCGCGTAGCCCGGCTCGGCGCCATCCGGCTCGCTGTGCAGCTCATACAACAGCGTGCCGCTCGCCTGCCATGCATAGACCATGCCGGCACCGGCCTCGAGGCGATACTTGTACTCGAAGGATTCGAAGGGCATCAGCACCCACGTCGCCTCATCGGTCGCGAAGCCGTCCTCCTGCGGCGCCAGCACGGTGGTCACGTCCCGAGAGAGACCGGTGAGCCCCAGCGCGGCACCGGCCCCAAACGGGTCGTAGCCAAACTCCGCCGGCAACACCGCGCCGAACAGCGCGGCGGCGGCGAACACCGCGGCTCCGAAGACCGCGGCAACGATGCGCCAAATGGGGCGCTCACGCCCCGCCTTCATGCCGGCGCGAGCACCATGCCACCCAACTGATAACCCGCCAGCATGAAGCCGCCGGCCAGCAGCACCACGTTGGCCGCGTAGGCATGCCGCGAGAACCCGCGCCGCGCCCGCCACAGCGCGAACGCGCCCAGCAACGCGGCGAGGGCCGTGAACTGGCCGATTTCCACGCCGGCGTTGAAGCTCAACAGGTTGGCCAGCCGTCCATTCGGCGAGACGAGCAAATCCTGCAGCTTGGTGGCAAGACCCAGACCGTGGCACAGGCCGAACACGAACACGGCCGCCTTGGCGTTCGGCGACACGCCAAACACACGCCGGAAGCCGTCCATGTTCTCGAACGCCTTGTAAACGATGGAGAAGCCGATGATGGCGTCCACCAGCCAAGGGTTCGCGCGCCAGCCGCCCAGCACCCCGGCGAGCAAGGTGAGGCTGTGCCCGGCGGTGAACAGGGTCACATAGAGCGCGACATCGCGCAGGCGATGCAGGAAGAAGATGACCCCGGCCAAAAACAGCAGATGGTCGTAGCCGGTGACCATGTGCTTCGCCCCCAAGTAGATGAATGGCGCCACCGCCACGCCATCGATGGCCCCGACGAACGCCGCGTCGCTGCCCGACACGGCATGGCCGAGCCCGGGGGCGGCGATGAGCGCCACGCTGAGGCAGGCCAAGCCCGGCGCCGCTCGCCGGCGCAACGCAAGTGACCCGCGAGCGCCCGCCGGCCTCATGCGCTGCCGGGGCGGATGGGACGGTTCGCCCAATACTGCTGGTGGCACGACACGCAAACGTTGTACACGAGGCCACCGGCGGCGAACAGCGCGTCAGCGTCCCGGGCCACGGCCGCGGCCTTGGCGCGTTGCCCCGCCCGCGTGAGGCCACGGGCGATTTCGACCCATTCGCCTTGGTCGAGGGCGCGCCCCGGCATCATCAGCAAATTGCCGGATTCCGCCAGCACCGCCGCGGCGTGCTCGACATGCAGCCACTCCTCCTCGGTGGTGGGCGCCAAATCCTCGACGCCTTCGGCGGTGATGATCTGCCCGGCGGAATCCCAAATGACGTCCGCGGCAGGCTCCAACACGAGGTTCATCGTCTCCTTCATGTCGTGTATGGCCTCGAAGCCAACCGGCGGCGCGGCATCCTGCCCGCAGCCGGCGACCAACAGCGCGGCAAAGGCGGCTAGCTGGAACGCACACGGCGAGGCGGGCAAGGTTCGGGAGCGGGGCATCGAATGTGGTCGAGCGGGGTTGGTGGAGCCAGCCGGGATCGAACCGGCGACCTCTACAATGCCATTGTAGCGCTCTCCCAGCTGAGCTATGGCCCCGTCGAGGAAGGCTTGGATGGTACGGCGGCGCGGTTGTGGGTGTCAACCTGCACCACCTGTCCCGTCCACTCAAGGGGCAGCGCGTCAAAGGCCGAATCGAGCCGTTTGGCTTCCTTCTTCGACACGCCGCCCAAGGCGTCCAAGGCCGAACGCAGGCGGGCGCGGGTGAGGTCCGGGCCGAGGAACGCCATCGAATCGAAGAGGGGCAGCGCGACGGCGCGGCCCGCGATGGCGACGAACAACGGGAACAGGAAATCGCGCATTTTGAGGCCCATGGCGGCGGCGAGGGCCTTGCAGCGCGCCATGAGCGCGGCGCTCTGCCACTCCGTGGCGCCATCAAGGGCGCTCAGCGCGTGGTGCAGAATCCGGCGGCAATCCTCCGTCGTCAGGGTCTTGTGCGCGAAACCCTCGGCGGATGGCGCGGGCGGCTCGCCGAGCAGGTAGTCCACCAAGGGCGCCAAGTCGCTCAGGCGCTCGGCGCGGGTCTGCACGAGGGGCGCCAAGCGCGCCAGCCGGTCGCGGTTGATGCCCCATTGCGCCACGCGCTCCACGAAGGCGTCCGTCGGGAGGCGGCGGAGGTGTTGGCCGTTCAGCCAATTCAGCTTCTCCATGTCGAACACCGGGCCGCCGGTGGAGACTCGATCCAAGTCGAACGCGGCGATCATCTCGTCCAAGCTGAAGATCTCCCTTTCGTCCGGCATCGACCAGCCCATGAGGCCCAAGTAGTTGAGCAGCGCTTCGGGCAGGTATCCCGCATCGCGGAAGTAGTGGAGGCCCGTCGGGTTGCGCCGCTTCGAGAGCTTGCGGCGTTGGGCGTCGCGCAGGAGCGGCAAGTGCGTGTGTTGTGGCGCTTCCCAGCCAAAGTAATCGTAGAGGAGTTGCTGCTTCGGCATCGAACTCAGCCACTCGTCGCCACGCAGCACATGGGTGATGCCCATGAGGTGGTCGTCCACGGTGGCGGCCAAGTGGTAGGTGGGAAAGCCGTCACTCTTCAGCAACACCTGCATGTCGATTTGGCGCCACGGCGTCTCCACGACGCCCCGCAGCCGGTCGCGCACCGAGCAGACGCCCGCGTCCGGCACGCGCAGGCGCACCACATGGGGGGTGCCGGCGGCCGCCCGCTGGGCCGCCTGCTCCGCGTCCAAGGCCAGACAGTGGCCGTCGTAGCGTGGATTCTCCCCGCGCTGGCGTTGCGCGGCGCGCAGGGCATCGAGCCGCTCCGGCGGGCAAAAACAGCGGAAAGCGGCGCCATCGGCCAGCAACCGTTCGACGTGGCGTTGATAGATGGGCAGCCGCTCGCTTTGGCGGTACGGCCCGAACGGGCCGCCCACGTCTGGGCCTTCGTCCCACTCGATGCCGGCCCAGCGCAAGGCGGCCAAGATGCGCTCCGCCGAGGCCGCGGACGAGCGCGCGCGGTCCGTATCCTCGATGCGCAGCACGAATTGCCCGCCTTGGCTCTTGGCAAAGGCCAAGTTGAACAGCGCCACATAGGCCGTGCCGACGTGGGGGTCGCCGGTGGGCGAGGGCGCCACGCGGGTGCGAATGGTCATGCCGGGCCGCACCCGCCGGCGGAAGGCTTGGCGGCTAGCCGGCCGCCGGCGCGAGGGCCGTCTGGCCGCTGGGCACCGGGGCGTTCACCGGCGCCCATGCGTCCGCGCAGCGCAACACCGCCCGCGCCAGCTTGTTGTTGAGCGCATGGCCAGATTTGTAGCCCTCGAACGCGCCGATCACCGGCATGCCGAGAAGATACAGATCGCCAATGGCGTCGAGCACCTTGTGTTTGACGAACTCGTCGTCGCAGCGCAGCCCCTCCTCGTTCAACACCGCGCGATCGTCAATGCCCACGGCGTTCTCCAAGCTCGAACCCAAGCAACGGTTGATGGCATGGGCCTGTTTGAGCTCGCCGATGAGGCCGAAGGAACGCGCCCGGCTCACGTCCGAGACGAACGAGGCATTGGCGAAATCCAGTTCGGCGCACTTCGGATAGCGATTGAAGACGGGATGGTCCGCAACGAACGTGTAGCTGACGCGGAAGCCTTCGTATGGCACCAGCGCGGCCGTGGCGTCCCCTTGCTTCACTTCGATGCGCCGCGTGATGCGCATGTAGTTGCGTGGGGCGGACAACTCGCGCAGACCGGCGCTCTCGATGAGGCTCACGAACGGCGCGGCGCTGCCATCCATGATCGGCACTTCCTCGCCGGACAGTTCGACGAGCAGGTTGTCGATGCCGAGCCCCCACAAGGCGGACATGAGATGTTCCACGGTGGCGATTTGCACACCGCCTTCGACGATGCTGGTGGACAATGTGGTATCCGACACGTTGCCGGCGTGGGCGCGGACGAAGCAGCGCTTTGGCACGTCCGTGCGGATGAAGCGAATGCCGGAATCGGCCCTCGCGGGGCGCAGCGCCATGCGAACGGTCTTGCCGGTGTGAACGCCGACGCCGATGGCATGGACGGCTGTGCGAATGGTCTTTTGACGCTGCATCTAAGCTACTCTCGATGGCTTGGCGCCGGTCGAAAACCGACAGTCATTCCGCATCATACACGGCTCTGCCAGCAAAATGAAGGAATAATGGAAAAAAATCGGAAAAAAGGGGAAATCGCGGCCGACGGCTCAACCAGGCTCGCCCCGCACACGCTCTGCGTGGCACCCATGATGGCATGGACAGACCAGCACTGCCGCGCCTTCCACCGCTCGCTGGCGCCACACGCCCGGCTCTACACCGAGATGGCCTCGGTGGACGCGGTGCTGCGCGGCGGGGCCCAGCGCGTGCTGGCGTTCGACGTCGGCCAGCGGCCCCTCGCGGCGCAATTTGGCGGCTCGGCGCCGCATGATCTGGCCCGCTGCGCGGCGCTGGCGGCCGAACGCGGCTTCGACGAGGTGAACCTGAACGTCGGCTGCCCATCCAGCCGGGTGCAGCGTGGCGCGTTCGGCGCCTGTTTGATGTTGCGCCCGGCGCAGGTGGCCGCCGGCGTGACCGCGATGCGGAATGTCGGCCCGTTACCCGTCACCGTGAAATGCCGGCTCGGTGTGGACCACCACGCGGATTACGGTTTTCTGCGCGACTTTGTGGGGCACTGCGCGAACGCCGGCGCGAGCGCCGTGATCGTTCACGCCCGCATCGCCGTGCTCGCCGGCCTCACGCCGGCGCAGAACCGCAGCGTGCCGCCCCTGGATTACGAGCGCGTGCGGCGGCTGAAGCGGGACCTGCCCAGCCTCACCGTGGTGTTGAACGGCGGTTTGGCCACCACCGCGCAAGTGCTCGAAGCGCTCACGTGGGCCGATGGCGTGATGATCGGGCGCGCCGCCTATCACAACCCCTATTGGCTGGCGCAGTTGGAGCACCGCGTCTTCGGCACCCCGCTGCCCAACGGCCCCCACGACGCGCTGGCGCGGCATCTCAACTACGTGGAGCAGGCCTTTAGCGCCGGGGCGCGGCTGCACGACGTCACGCGGCACATGCTGGGGCTCTTCCACGGCCTGCCGGGCGCCCGCGCGTTTCGGCGCCGGTTGGCGGAAGCTGGGCGGATGCCGGGCGCAGGCCCGGAAGTGGTGGAGGCCGCCGCGCAGGCGGTGGCGGCGTAGGTCGCGCCGCTTAGGGCTCGTTCTCCAAAGTCGCCACCAAATCCCGAAACGCGGCGGCGTTGGATTCATTCAAGGCCATCAAAGTGCGGTGGGCGTCCAACACGCGCTCGCGCAAGTCCTCCGCGGTGGTTTCCACTTGGGGCAGCTCGCCGAGTTGGGCCGTCTCCTGCAGGGGCTGCTCGACGATGTGGAAGACATCGTCGAAACCCATGGTGCGCAACAGGCGCGTGATGTCATACTTGGGCGAAACGAGGGTCGGCTTGAAGCCGAACAAGTCCCGCGCCTTGATGGAGAGCTTGGCGAGGATGCCGAGGGAGGTGCTGTCGATGCCTTCCGTGCAAGTGAGATCCACCAACACGGACTTGAAGCGTTTGTCCCGGTACATCTCCGCCAAGAAGTCGTCCACCGCGGCGCACAGGTTCACCCGCACGTCGCCGACGAACTTCATCAAGTACATGCCGTCGCGGTCCGCGACGAGGATGCGCCCGCTCAACTAAAGTGCCCGCATGTCACCGTGAGGCAGGTGATGTCGTCCGGGCCGGCCGCGTCTGTGTTCACGCCCAACGTGGCCCACAACCCGTCGATGTCGGCGCCACAGGTCGCCGCGGCCTCGCGTAGCTGGCGCTCCTTGCCGTCAAGGCCGGCATCCTTCATCACTTCAAGCACGCCGTCGGACATCAACACCACGTCGTCCCCCGCGCCGAACGCCACCGCATCGGACTCATAATCGACTTGCTCGAACAACCCCACCGGCTTGCCCATCGCCTCAAGCAAGCTGGCTTCGCCGTCGTGGACGCGCATGGCGTGGGGGAAGTGGCCGGCGTTGGCATAGTGCAACTCGTTCTCGCGCATGTTCACCACGCCCACGAACATCGCCACGTGCTTGTCGATGCGGTTCTCCAAGATCTCGCGGTTGAGCGCCACCAAGATGTCGCCCGGGGCGCGCAACATCCGTGGTCGGTACTCGCGCCGCAAGCGGCGTGAGAAGTTCTTGAGTATCACCGTGACGAACGCGGACGACGCGCCATGCCCGGACACATCCGCAATGTAGAAGACGAAGTGATCGTCCGTGATGCGGAAGTAATCCACGAAATCGCCGGAGAGCATCAGCGAAGGGTGGATGCGATGGCGCAGGCGATACTGGTCTATCGCCATCGGGCTCGGCGGCAACATGCCCATTTGGATGTAGCGTCCGGCGCGTTGGTCGCGCTGCAGGTCACTCACCTGTTGCGCCAGCAGCGGGTCCGCGGCGCGGCGCGCCCTTGCCCGGCGCAGGTTGCGTTCGATCACCTCAGTGACGCTGGCGTCGGCCGCCGGCCAATCCAAGGCGTCGTCAAAGCCCAATGCCATCGCCAAGCGCAAGTCCTCGGCACTCGGCGCCGCCACGCAGGCGAGCACCGCAGGGGCGCACTCCAAGAGCGCCTGGGACGGCGCCACACGGCGTTGCAGGGTGGGCGCGTCATGGAATGGGCAAACGAGGAGATCCACGCCACCGATGGCGGCGATGCCCCCGGCGCCGCAAAACGCCGCGTCATAGCCCAACTCGGCGAGGCGCCGCACCAAAGACGAGGCGACGCCCTCGTCGTCCCCCATCACCACGATAGCCATGGATTGTCCGTGCCGCGGCCGCAACCGGACGCGAACCCTACTCTTTTGCGCGTGAGACAACAAGAATGAAGGCTGAATCGTTGCCAAACGAAGGCGCAGCCGGCGCAGCTGGACATGCGTCAACCCGAGTGGAGGCGGGCCATCGGCGTCACGCCGGCAGCAGGATGTCCCGTTCGATGAGGCGTCGGGCGATGGATTCGCCAAAGCCGAGCATCCCTTCCAGTTCCCGTCCGAGCGCTTGGGCCACGGCGGCGAGCGCTTGCCGCAAGCTGTCGCCGGCGTCGATGCGTTCGACAAGACGCGCCGTGGGGGCGTTCGAGGCCATGACATCGACCCGTTCGGCACGGTCGCGGAAGACGATCAACCACGTCGGCGCTGGCGGTGGCGCCGTGGGCTGCACATCTGGCCCGATCGTGTGTACCGGGAAGCGGTAGCAGAACACCCGCGCCAGCGGCGACACGGTGAAACGGCCGTCCAGCAACGCGGTGGGCGGCGGGGTGGGCGGGGGCAGCGCCACGTCCAAGCGATCCAGCATCCGCCCAGCCCACTCGAAGTGGCACAGCTCGCGCAGAAATGGCGCGTCGGCCGCCACGTTCCGCTCCTCCAGGTAGTCGAGGAACGCCTTGGGAATGTCGTGGAAGTAGGGCGACTCGCAGCGGTGGCGCTGGTAGAAGTCCCGCGCCATGGCGTGCCAGTGCGCGGCCGGCGTGACGCTCTTGGCCACGCGGAACGTGCGGGCGAGGAAACCCTCGATGTTGGTATGGCAAATGTCCACGTAAACGCGCAGCCGCCCAGCATCCACGCCCGCCGGAGGCGACGCCGTCGCCGGCGCCCGGACATAGGCGGCGAGGGTGCGCTGAATGGCTTGGAAACTGGGCTCGCCGGCGGCGTCTCCGGCCTCGGGGGCGGCCACGGCTCTTACCCGGCCAACCCAGTTCGGGCGCCGGCGTCCGCCGCCAAGACGCGCCCTTGCAGGGCGCGAATCTCGCCCACCTCGGCGAGTAAATCGGCCACCGGCGGCAGGTGCATGTCGCGCTCCAGGAGCGTGGGCTTCACGCCGAAGTTCCGGTAGGCGCGTTCCAACAGCGCCCACACTTCTTCGCTCACCGGCGCGCCGTGGTTGTCGATGCGCAAATCCGGCGCGCTTACCCGATGCCCGGCAACGTGGATGTACGCCACCCGGTCGCCCGGCAAGCCGTCGAGAAACGCCTCGGCGTCGTAGCCGAAGTTCACGCTGTTGACGGCGATGTTGTTGACGTCCAGCAGCAGGTCGCAATCCGCCGCCTCCAGCACCGCGTTGACGAAGCCGAGCTCGTCCAGCTCCTGGCCGAAGGTCGCGTAGCAGGAGACGTTCTCCACCGCGATGCGCCGTTCCAGCACATCCTGCGCCGTGCGGATGCGCCGGGCGACGTAATCCACCGCCTCCGCGGTGAAGGGAATCGGCAGCAGGTGGTAGAGCTGGCCGTCGGCAGCGCTGAAGCTCAGGTGCTCGGAGTAGTGGACCGCGCCGGTGTCATCCAAGAACGCCTTGGTGCGCTTCAGGAAGCCGATGTCGAGCGGGTCCGGGCCGCCCAAGGACAGGGAAAGCCCGTGGCAGACCAAGGGAAAGTGTTCGAGCCAAGCGCGGAATTGGCGGGCGGAGCGGCCGCCGACCCGGATCCAGTTCTCCGGCGCCACCTCCACGAAGTCCAAGCCTTGGGCAACGGCGTCGCGCTGCTCCTGCAGCTCAGGAAAGAGGGCACGGCGCAAGCCGAGGCCAGCGCCGCCCAATGCCGCCATCACGAATGGCGGAAATCAGCCCGCGGCGGCCGCTCGGCGAAGCCAAGCAAGGCCGCTCACGGGAAGCCGGATCAGGCTTCTTCCTCGGTCGGCGCGTCGGCGTCGGCGTCTTCCGCGTCGGCATCGCCCTTGTCGCCGCTGCAATGGCCGTCGCCATCGCCACTGCAATCGCCGTCGCCGCCGCAATCGCCGTCTTTGCCGTGGGCCTTCGCGAACAGGTGGTAGCCGTCACGCAGCTCGTCCAAGGCAAAGGGGTTGTCGGTCGCATCGTCCGCCGCGACGGCGGGCATGGCGGCGGCCAAGGCGGCACCGATGGCGACCGCGAGGGGTTTCATGTTGCGAATGTTCATCAGAGTCCTTTCTCCTCGTTGAGCCAGTGATTGGCGAGCCGGACTATACCACAATGGCCCACTGTCAAGCCCAAGGCGAGCCCAAGGCGAGAACTGTCCAGTGGCGACCAACGCCGCGGCTACAATGCGGCGATGGACTATGCGGAGCATGGCTTTCTGCGGGCGGTGGCGGTGGCGCCGGTCGTGGAGGTCGGCCATCCGGGGGCCAATGCGGAGGCCATTCTGGGGGCTTACGAAGTGGCGTCCCGGGGCGGGGCGAGCCTTGTCGTCACGCCGGAGCTCGCCGTCACCGGCTACACCTGTGAAGACCTCTTCACCACGGATCAACTGCTCGACGACGCCCGCCGCGCATTGACCATGTTGGCCGGCGCCACCCGCGACGCCACGCTGGTCGTCGGCGCGCCGTGGCGGCTTGCCGATGGCCGCCTCGTCAACGCGGCATTCGCTTGCCAAGGCGGGCGCATCCTGGGCGCGGTGCCGAAGAGCGCGAACCCGAACCACGAGGAGTTCTACGAGCGGCGCTGGTTCGTGTCCGGTGCGGACATCCGGGCCATCGAGCGTTGGGGTGAGTTCGTCTTCGAGATGCGGCGCGACCAGTTGTTTGATCTCGGCAGCGCCCGCGTCGGCGTGGAGATTTGTGAAGATCTGTGGGCGCCCCAGCCGCCAAGCGCCGCCTACGCCCTGGCGGGCGCCGAACTGATCGTGAACCTGTCGGCAAGCAACGAATTGGTGGCCAAGGCGGACTATCGGCGCGATCTTGTGCGCATGCAAAGCGGGCGCCTCATCTGCGGCTATCTGTACGCGGGCAGCGGCCCCACCGAATCCGTCAAGGACTTGGTGTTTGGCGGCCACCTCATCGCCGCGGAGAATGGCCAGCTACTGGAGGAGTCCGCCCGCTTCCAGCTCGACGGCGCCCGCTTGGAGGTGGACTTTGATTGCCAAAAGCTGCGCCACGACCGGGCCAAGAACGCCACCTTCGCCCAGAGCCCCCGCCCCACCGGATACGCCATCGCCACCGCAGGCGCGCCGCCACGGCCCTTGTGGGAGACGCGACGGCGCTACGCCAAGCATCCCTTCGTGCCCCAAGACGAGCAGGAGTTTGAAGCGCGCGCCCATGAAATCCTCGCCATTCAGGCGACGGGCTTGGCGCGGCGGATGCGGAGCGCGGACATCGGCGCCCTCGTCATCGGGCTGTCTGGCGGGCTCGATTCCACCCTCGCCTTGCTCGTCTGTTTGGACGCCCTCGCGGCGAACGGATTGCCGCTCACCGCCGTGAACGCCATCACCCTGCCGGGCCCCGGCACGAGCGCCCACACCCTCGCTTCCGCGAAGGCACTCGCCGCGGCGGCCGGGGTGCGGCTGCGCGAGATCCCCATCCACGCGGCCGTCGCGCACCACCTTGAGGACATCGGCCACAACGGTGGCCACGATGTCGCATTCGAGAACGCCCAAGCACGGGAGCGTACGCAGGTGCTGTTCGACATCGCCAACGCCGTGCGCGGGTTGGTGGTGGGCACCGGCGATCTCTCCGAGTTGGCGCTCGGTTGGTGTACCTACAACGCGGACCACATGGCGCATTACAACGTGAACGGCGGTGTGCCGAAGACGCTGGTGGCGTATCTGGTGCGCTGGTACGCCCGCCACCGCGCCGGCGACAAGCTGGCCGAAGTGCTGGCACGGGTGTTGGACACGCCCATCACGCCAGAGCTCGTGCCGGCGCCGGATGGCGGCATCAGCCAACACACCGAGGCAATCCTGGGTCCCTACGAACTGCACGACTTTTTTCTCTACCACCTGCTGCGCACCGGCGCCGGCACCGGGAAAACCCTCGCCTTGGCGCAACTCGCGTTCGGCGAGGAGTACTCGCCGGCCGAGCTCGGGCGCTGGCTGCGCGTCTTCCTGACGCGCTTCCACGCGGCCCAGTTCAAGCGCTCCACGGCACCGCCGGGGCCGAAGGTGGGCACGGTGAGCCTGTCGCCGCGGGGCGATTGGCGGATGCCCGACGAAGCGAGCCCGGCGGCCGCGCTGGCGGCACTCGACGCGGCGCTTCGGGCGATGGAAGAAACGACAAGCAGCGCCGCGAGTTGAAGCGAGCGGCGTTCAAGGCGATGGGAGTGGGTTGAGTGGGCACGGCACAAGGGCAAGGGCAGCGGCGTTTGGCGAGACGGCGCTCCGCCCTCGGCCAGCCGCGCCGGCGAGCGAACCGGGCGGCGCTGGCTCGGCTTCTGTGCGCAGCTTTGGCAGCCTTGGCCGCCATCCCCGTCGCCGCCCAACCCGGTTACGAGCCGCTGTGCGGCACGGAGGGCGTGTGGGTTCAGGTGCTAGGTTCCGGCGATGGCACGCTGAACGGCCGCGGCAGCGCCAGCTATCTCGTTTGGCTCGACGACAAGGCGCGCCTGTTGGTGGACCCGGGGCCGGGCAGTTCGGTGCGCTTCGGCGAAGCGAAAGCGGACTTCAACGACCTCGACGCCATCGTGTTCAGCAACGCCGGCGCCACCCGAACGGCGGACTTGCCGGCCTTCATCGTGGGTTCCGAAGGGCGCACACGCCGCTTGCCGGTGCTCGGCCCGGCCGGCGGAGACAATCACCCGGCCACCAGCGAGCTCATCCGACGGCTGCTCGGCCCGGAGGGCGCTTATGGCGAGTTCGCCGGCCACCTCGTGCCCCGGCAGGCCGCCTATCGCATTGACGTGGAAGACGTGCCCGCGGTGGGCAGCCGCCGCTGGACGGGCTTTGGTTCACCGCGCATGAGCCTCTCCGCCATACCGGTCCACCACGGCGGCGCGCCGAGCCTCGCCTGGCGCGTCCGCATCGGCGGCAAGACGGTGGTGTTCACCGGCAACTTCAGCAACCGCAACGATGCGGTGTGGCGCTTTGCCCGCCAAGCGGATGCCTTGGTGATCCACCATGCCATCCCGGAGGGCGCGCGAGGCGCCGTGCGGGAACGCCATGTGACGCCGGCGCAGATCGGCCGCATCGCGCAACGCGCCGACGCGCGCACCGTGCTGCTGGGCCACCGCGCGCCGCGCACGCTGGGGCTTGAGAGCATGAGCCGCGCGGCCCTTGAAGCCCACTACACCGGGCCGCTGCTGTTCGCCAATGAGCTAGAATGTTGGGGACTGTAGCGCTTCAAGGCGCGAGGCACTGACGCAATGGGCAAAGGCGACAAGCGCACAAGACGCGGCAAGATCAACCGGGGCGCCTACGGCGTGAGCCGGCCGAAGAAGCGCAAGGCATCGCGGCAAGCCAGCCGCTAGGGATCTCCGCAACAAGCGCCACGGGCCTGCCCTGCCGGCCGCGTCCGCGCTTGTTGCCAGCTCACACGAACTCGAACTTTCAGAACAGTCGAGCGATGTGCGTAAGCCTCCATTCAAGGGCAGCCGCTCGCAAGCCGCCCCGCGACACACGGTGAGGCTACGCCGCCACCTTCACCCGACCTCCTCCCGAAGCGGCGTCTGGGCCGCGGCCCTTCGCATCGCCGCATGGAACGCAGCCCTGCTGTTGATCGGGATCACAGCCTTGGCGCTCACCGGCGAGGCGTGGCTGCGCGTGACGAAGCCGTTCATCTTCAGTTCCTCCGAGAAGCGTTTCGTGCCGGGCGTTGGCCCGATGTTCGTCCCTGGCAGCGCAACACGGCTGACTGACGGGCAGTTCTTCTGGACCACCTCCACCGTCAACTCCTTGGGTTTTGTGGATCGTCCACCGCCGCCCGAGATGGCAGCGCCGGGTTGCCGCGTGGCGGTGATTGGGGACTCGTTCGTGGTCGCGCGGCAAATCCCGATGGCGGAGAAGTTCCATGTCCGGCTGGAGGCTCTGGCCGCAACCGCGTTGCCGCACTTGCATGTCGAGACGGCGGCGTTCGGCTTGCCGAGCACCGGACAGATCAATCAGCTGGCGCTCTACGACAACTTCGCGCGAGCACTGCGGCCTCGCGTGGTGGTGCTGGTGTTCGTGGCCAACGACTTCGCGGACAACTCGCCCACGCTGCGGGCCTTGTCGGAAGGAACGCATCCAAGGCGGCAACGTTGGCTAACCGCCGCACGCGCCGAAGACGGCGGATTTGTGCTGCGGCCGCCCGATGCCGGCCATGCGGACGTTCCGCGTTTCACCCCAGAAGAGGCATCTCTGTTCGGCCAATACTTGGGTTGGCTGCCGGCCGCGCTCGGCAATCCGTTGCGGCGCCTAGTTCGCGGAAGCTGGTTCGTCCAGCGGTTGTATCGACCGCTGTGGCGAAGCGCGGCAATCGAACGCATGGAAAGCGTTGATTTGCTGGATTCGCGCCCGGGCCTGCGCGATTGGCGAAGTTATCCGCAGCTGCTCGAGGCGCGGCCGATAACCCAGGCTGATCTCGCGGGCCGAGCGTTCGCGGCCGATGCGCTGGCGCCAATTTACGAAGAGGCCGTGGCGTTCACCGGCTTTGCCTTCGATCAGTTCCAAGCGCGCGCCAAGCGAGATGGGGCACGGCTCTTGATCCTCGCTTCACACAACACACGACTACACGGCGAGCGCGTCCTTGCGCGGCTGGCCGCCTTGGCCGCAGCGCGTGGGATTCCGGTGATCGACCAACACGACCACATCGTTCGCCAAGGTGCTTCCCCTCAGACGGAGGCCCACTGGCCCACCGACAACCACTGGAACGCGGCCGGCCACCAATGGGCCGCGGAGGCGGTGCTGGAGCATCTGACGCGCCACGAGGAAATCTGCGCCGGTGGTTTTGAGCGCCTAGCACGCACTCAACGAACGCCGGGGCTCACATCCCCGATCCCCGTATCCGCGAGAGCTAGCACCCCGCCTCAGCCGAGCGCTTGGCGCACCGTCCATAGCCGCTGCGCCACCGTCGCAAACGTCAGCACGACCAAGAGATAGATCGCCGCTTCCGGCTGATAGACGAGCAGGCCCAAGCCCAGAATCGTCACCCGCTCGAGCCGGGTACACAGCCCGTCTTGGCATCGGGCGCCGGCCGCTTCGGCTCGCGCCCGCACATAGCTCGTGAGATTGCCGCCGACCAGCGCCAACACCGCGGCGGCGGCCGCGAACGCCGCGCCGTTGGCGGCGAAGTAAGCCGTCAAGGCGGCGAATGCGGCGCCTTCGCCAATGCGGTCCGCGGTGGAATCCAACACGCCGCCGAATGGCGAGGCGGGGGCATCGTCTTGGCGGGCGAGTTCGCCATCCAAGCCATCCAAGGCGCTGCCGAGCAGGAAGGCCAAGCCCCCCGGCAAGAGCCAGCCGATGGCGATGAGGGGCGCCGCCGCCACCGTGATGCCGAGCCCCGCCAAGGTGACGTGATTCGGCTTGACGCCCCGCTCCGCGAGCCAACCCACGACGAACCCGGCCCGCGCCTTGAGCGCCGCCGTGACGCGCTCCCGCGGGCCGGGCGGCGTCTCTCTCGCTTCCTGTTGTGCCTCCGCCATCGCGCCAGAATACCTGACGCCGGCGCTGAACGCCGAACGCCGGGGTATCCTTGGCCCAAACGCAACCGATGGAGAAGGGACATGGCATTGGATGTCGCGGTTTGTGACGAGCTTCTGAGCACCACGCGGGCGGTGCGCAAGCGCCTCGATTTCGAGCGGCCGGTGCCGCGCGACACCATCATGGAGTGCATCCGGCTTTCGATGCAGGCGCCGACCGGCTCCAACAGCCAAGGCTGGCGCTGGATGGTGGTGGACGATGCCGTGAAGCGCGCCGCCTTGGCGGATCTATATCGGCTGGCCGCGAAACCGTACCTCACCACGGCGAGCGAGCAATCCGACGCCGCCGGCGACGCGCAGACCCAGCGCGTGTTCAGCTCCGCCGTGTACCTGATGGAGCGGTTGCAGGACGCGCCGGTTCACGTCATTCCCTGCCTGCAGGGGCGGCTGCCGGACGGCACCCCGGCGGCGGCGATGGCCGGCTACTTCGGTTCCATCCTGCCGGCGGTTTGGAGCTTCCAGCTGGCCTTGCGGGCGCGGGGCCTCGGCTCTTGCCTCACCACCCTGCACTTGGCACACGAACGGGAAGCGGCCGAGCTCCTCGGCATCCCGGACGACGTATTGCAAGTGGCGCTGCTGCCCGTGGCCTACACGAAAGGCACGGACTTCAAGCCCGCTCAGCGCCCGGCGCCAGACACGATCACGCACTGGAACGCTTGGTGAGGGCGGGGCGGCCACGGCGACAGCGCTTGGGCGGCGCCGCCGAGCTCCGTTCAACGGCGGTGCAGGCGGCGTTCCACCTCGGCATCGAAGTCTGGGAAGCGGCGGCTTAAATCCGCCAAGTCCAGTTCGGCGGCGAGCGCATCGCCCGGTTCGCGTTCAAGCAGGAACTGAATGGCTTGGACAATCACCCACTCGTGGGTGAAGGCGCCGCCAGAGAGCCGCCGGTAGCAATCCGACGCCATGTACACACGATGCGCGCGCTCGCCAACGACGGCCTCATAAACGTTGGCGTCCACCAGCGTGACGCTTATCACGGCGCCACCGCGGGTGGCTTGTTCCCCAAGCGCGGGGCCGCGTTGAACGGCCCCGCGCCGAGTCTTCCGGCTAGGCTCAGAGGGTGACGCCCAACCGCGCATAGACGAGGCGGCCGGAGTAACCCGCCGGCGAGTAACGCGGATACAGCCGCCCGGCGCCCGGTGAGCGGCCCGCCTTGTCTGGGTAGGAATCGAACACGTTGTCCGAGCCGAACGTCACCCGCATGCGTGGGTTGATGGTGAACGCCGCGGAGAGATCGACCATGCCGTAGCCATCGTGAACTTGGCCGTCGTCCGAGTCGTACCACTCGCCGAAGAGGTTGTAGCGGGCCATGAAGTCCCAACAGGCGCGGGAGTGCGTGGCGCTCACGTTGATGCGGTTCTCCGGCGAGCCGTGTTCCAGCGCCCGGCGCCGGGCGCCGGTGGAATCCTGAGCGAACGATTCCAAGCTGGTCTGCGTGTTGTTGTAGCCAAACAACACCCGGTTGTCGCCGCCGCCCGCCTCGAACGCATAGGTCACCACCACGTCCACGCCGGTGGTCTCGGTGTCGAAGTCGTTGGCGAAGTAGCGCACCCGGTCGAAGTCCGCCGCTTCCGAAACGCCGGCGGCCAGCAGCGTTTGCCGCAGTTCGTCCGTCACGGTGGTGGTGGCGGAAAGCGCGATCCGATCCTCCAAGTCGATGCGGAACCAATCCACAGTGGCGGAAAGGCCGTTGTCCAAGTCCACGACGAAGCCGAAGGTGTAGTTGTCGGACTCTTCGGCGTCCAGCGGGCTGCCGCCGAGCGCCTGCACCACTGGGTTGGTGGCGGCGACGGTGCCCTGCTCACGGAACACGCCGGTGGCCGCATCCACCACGGTGGCGGTGTTGTCCGCGTTCTGCTGGCCCGGCGTCGGGGCGCGGAAGCCCGTGCCCACGGAACCACGCAGCGCGAAGCCTTCCGAGACGCGGATCATGGTGGCCGCCTTGAAGGTGGTGACGGAGCCGAAATCGTCAAAGTCTTCCCAGCGCACGGCGCCCTGCAGGCGCCAGCGTTCGGTGACATCCGCCTCCAAATCCAAGTGCAGGGCGACGTTGGCGCGCTCCCAAGTGCCGGCGACCTGCGGGTTGAAGCCGCCAAAGCCGTTCGAACGCGCGGAGAAGCCATCCGCCCCGTACGGGCCGGTGTTCCACGAGTTCGGTTCACCTGCGGAAATCTTGAACTCCTCCTCGCGCCACTCGATGCCGCCGGCGACGTTCAAGTCTGACGCGAAGCCCACGTCCATCGGGTAGGAGAAGTTCGCATAGAGCGACGTTTCCGTCTGGCCGTATTCGCCAATGTCGAAGTCTCGCTGGGTGTTGGGGCCGTGCGAGGCGTTCATGCTGTCGAGCAGGAAGAAGTCCAGCAGGTTCTGGCCCCAACTGGCAGACAGGTCGTACTCGAAGCCGTTGTCCAAGATGCCCCGCGCCCCGACGACCATCGAACGGTCGCTCATTTCGGCGCCAAAGGTGGGCGTGAAGCCCTCTGGCAGCATCTCGTGGAAGGCGAAGCAATCCGCGTCCGCGCCGAGCATGTCGCGCACGATGGGCACGTTCTCGCCAGTGGCGTCGAAGTCGTACTTCGCCTTGCAGCCCGGCGCGCCGCCGATGAGCATCTTGCTGCCGCTGCGGTAAACGCCGCTGCGGCCTTGGGGCGAGCGGTAGAAGAACGCCGTCTCCGTTTCCCGCGTGGTGTAGTTGGCGAAGCCGTAGAGGTGCAGGTTGTCGCTCAAATCGCGGCCGAAGTTGGCGAACAGCTTCACCGCGTCGCGCACCCGCGGCTCGCCCCAAGTCTTGGCCGGATCCGCGACCCGGGACACCCCGGCGGCGATGATCGCCTCCGCGTCAGGATGCTGGACGCTGCGGTCCGTGGGTTGCGACTCGTTGAACTCCGCGCTCAGGTTCAGGAACCCGCCATCGCCCACGCTCATGCCGTAGTTGGCGGAGATGGTGTGCATGTCCTCGGCCGGATCCTCGGTGTGGAAGCCGTACTTCACTTCCATGCTCCCGCCGTCGTCATGGTCCTTTAGCACGAAGTTGATCACCCCGGCGATGGCGTCCGAGCCGTATTGCGCCGCCGCGCCGTCGCGCAGCACTTCCACGCGCTCAATGGCGATGGCGGGAATGGCGGAGATGTCCGGCCCTTGGGCGCCATCCGACGCGCCATTGGAAATCCACTGGATGACGGCGCCCCGGTGGCGGCGCTTGTTGTTGACCAACACGAGGGTGTGGTCGGGCGCCAAACCGCGCAGGTTCACGGGCCGCAGCAGCGCGGCGGCGTCCCGGGACGGGTTCGTGCTCACATGGAACGAGGGCACAAGCGTTCTGAGCAGATTGGACATGTCCGACCCGCCCTGTGCCTCGATGGCATCGGAGCTGATGGCATCGACCGGCACCACGGAGTCTGACGCGGAGCGCGGCGCGGCGCGGGTGCCGACGGCCACCAGCACCTCGTCAATGCGCTCTCCTCGCTCCTCGGGTTCGGTGAGGTCTTCCTCGGCGTGGGCGGAAAACATGCAGGCCAAGGCGACGAGCCACGCCGGGAGCATTCGGTGGTTGCGGAACATCGACGTTTTCTCGCTTCCATTAATCACGATGGGCTATTTTAGCGAAAATCGCGCCTCGCTTCCGATGCGCCGCGGGTCGCCCGGATCAGTGCCCGCTCAAGGCGTGGGCCAGCTCCACGACGCCGCTCAGCGGCAACACCGTAATCCCATCATCCAATGCGTATCGCTGATCCCCCGGATAGACCACCCACAAGTGTTCCAAACCCAAGTCTGCGATGGCGACGCGCATGGACCGCGTCACGCCCGGCGCATCGCTCATCTTGAACTCAAACCCATGCCGCCGGCCGCCGAGGGTAATCATCAAATCCAGTTCCGCGCCGCCATGCGTCGCCCAGAAGTAGGCGCTGCGAGCGCCCAAGATGGAGAGGATTTGCTCGATGGCGAACCCTTCGAATGAGGCACCCACCTTGGGATGCCCGAAGAGCGCGTGTGCGGAGCCGAGTTCCAACAGCGCGTGGAGCAGGCCGCTGTCACGCACATAGATTTTCGGGGCCTTCACTTGGCGCTTCTTGAGATTCTCGTGCCACGGCGGCAGCACACGCACCATGTAGGCGCCGCTCAAGATGTCCAGATAGCGCCTCGCGGTGGCCCGATTGGCGCCGATGGCCGCGGCGAACTCGGCGGCGTTCCACACGCGCCCGTGATAGTGGGCGACCATGCTCCAGAACCGCCGCAACGCCTCGGCGGGAATCGTGATGCCGAGCTGCGGCACATCCCGCTCCAGGAACGTGCTCACGAAGTCCTGCCGCCACAACTCGGATGCGGCCTCGTCCACCGCCAAGTAGCTGCGGGGAAAGCCACCGCGTGACCATAGGCGGCGCCAATCGGCCGCGCCGGCCGCGGCGCCCGTCTCATCCAAATCGAAACCGGCTAGATGCACCAACCCCACACGCCCCGCGAGGGTCTCCGAGGCGGCCTTGGTCAACGCCGGCGACGCGCTGCCGAGCAGCAGGAAACGCGCTGGGGCACCGGGCCGGTCGAGCAACACGCGCAGCGTCTCAAACAGCGTCGGTTGTCGCTGTATCTCGTCGATGACCACTAAGCCGGAGAGCGGCCCAAGCGCCTGCTCCGGCGCCGCCAACCGCCGCGAATCTACCGCTCGCTCCAAGTCGAAGAAGGTGACGGCGGGCTCGCTCGACGCGAACATTCGCGCCAGCGTCGATTTGCCGCACTGCCGCGGGCCCAGCAGCGCCACCGCCGGATGAGCGCGGAAGGATTGTGCGATCCAACGCAGCGGACGCGGACGATCGACGATCATGTCACCACTCTATTCCTTGAAAATCGCTAGTTCAACTGGCGATTTTCAAGGATTATCGGGATGAGCGCGTGACCAAACGTTCTCCACCCACGACTTCTGCCGCCCAAAGTTGGCTACTCTCGCCGTTCCGCCATCGTGCAGTGGCCAGCACCGTGCCCGCTCCCGCCGCACTGCCGCCGTTCCCGCGCCCGCCGCTCTTGATAGCGGTGAGCGAGTGCCTCACCGGCGCGAACGTGCGTTACGACGGCGGCCATCGGCGCGGCGCTTGGCCCATGGACGCCTTGGCCGGCCTGTTCCGTTTCAAGCCCATCTGCCCGGAAGTGGGCATCGGCATGGGTGTGCCGCGGGCGCCCATTCGGCTGGTGGGGAACGCCGCGGCGCCGCGGGCGGTGGGCGTGGTGGACGCTTCGGTGGATGTCACCGCGGCCTTGCAAGGCCATGCCGTCGCGCAAGCGGCCGTGCTGGATGAAGTGGACGGCTATGTGTTCAAGGCACGGTCGCCGAGTTGCGGCGTGTTCGCCGTGCCGGTGCATGACGCCCACGGGCGCGAGTCGGCAACCACGGGGCGTGGCGTCTTCGCCGCGCAAGTGATGCGGCAGCGCCCGAACCTGCCCGTTGAGGAAGGCGAAAGGCTCGCCGACGGCGCCACGCGGGCGCAATTCCTGATGCGCGCGCTCATCCATGCGCACTGGCGCAACAGCTTTGCCGCCTGCATCACGGCGGCCCGGCTCATCGCCTTCCACAGCGGCTGCAAGTACCTCGTCATGGCGCACAGCCCCATCGCTTACCGGCGCTTGGGCCGTTTGCTGGCGGACTTGTCGGGCGACACATCCGCCAGCGCCACCCATTACTTCCGCGGCCTCATGGAGACCTTGGCCCGGCCCGCGACCCGGGGCGGCCATGCCAACACGCTGGCCCACCTGCAGGGCTATCTGAAACGGCGGCTGCCGAGTGCGGAACGGCGCGAACTCGCCGCGGCCATCGAGGGCTACCGCCGGGGCGAAGCGCCGTTGGCGGCACCCCTTGGCCTGTTGGCGCGGCGGCTGCGGGAACGGGAGGTCGCTGATGCCCTCGGCCAGTACTACCTGCGGGTGTATGCAGAGGCGGACGCACACGCTGAACTCGTCTAGCGCCGGAACAAACCGCCGTTGTCTTGCCGGCACCGTCTTGCGACACTCGCAGCCTCCACCCCCGCTTGGCTGCCCATGGCGGTTCTCAAGTCCAAAATCGATCCCAGCGCTGAATCGTTCAAGGCCAACGAGCGGCATCATTTGGCGTTGCGCGATGAGTTGCAGGCGTTGGCGCAGCGCATCGCCGGCGGTGGCGGGCAACGCGCCCGGCAGCGGCACACCGCGAGGGGTAAGCTGTTGGCGCGGGAGCGGGTGCGTGGTTTGCTCGACCAAGGCGCCCCGTTCCTGGAAGTGGGCCAACTCGGCGGCCACGGCGTCTATGAGGACGAACTCCCCGCCGCCGGCATCGTCACCGGCATCGGGCGCGTGGCGGGCAAGGAGTGCGTGGTCGTCGCCAACGACGCCACGGTGAAGGGCGGCAGCTACTATCCGCTCACGCTGAAGAAGCATCTCCGCGCCCAAGAAATCGCGCTGGAGCACCAACTGCCCTGCATCTATCTGGTGGATTCCGGCGGCGCCTACCTGCCGCTGCAGGCGGAGGTCTTCCCAGACAAGGAACACTTCGGCCGCATCTTCTACAACCAAGCGAACCTGTCCGCCGCCGGCATCCCCCAAATCGCCGTGGTGATGGGTTCCTGCACCGCCGGCGGCGCCTATGTGCCGGCCATGTCCGACTTGGCGATCATCGTGCGCAATCAAGGCACCATCTTCCTTGGTGGCCCGCCCTTGGTGAAGGCCGCCACCGGCGAGGAAGTCGATGCGGAGCGCTTGGGCGGCGGCGATGTGCATGCGCGCGTCTCCGGCGTCGCGGACTACCTCGCCGCGAACGACGAGCACGCCTTGGCGCTGGCGCGGGAAGCCGTCGCCGCCAGCAACCTGCGCTATCGCGGCACGGTGGACGTGGCGGAAGCGTTGGAACCGGCGGCGGCGCCCGCGGAGCTCTACGGCGTCATTCCAGCGGACAGCCGCACCCCCTACGATGTGCGCGAAGTGATCGCCCGCTTGGTGGATGCGTCAGATTTCCACGAGTTCAAGGCGCTCTACGGCGAAACCTTGGTGTGCGGTTTCGCCCGCATCCACGGCGTGCCGGTGGGCATCCTCGCCAACAACGGCATCCTGTTCCCGGAATCCGCATTGAAGGGCGCCCACTTCGTGCAGCTGGCCGACCGCCGCGGCACACCGCTCCTGTTCCTGCAGAACATCACCGGATTCATGGTGGGCGAGAAGTACGAACGCCAAGGCATCGCCAAGGACGGCGCCAAGATGGTCACCGCGGTGGCCTGCGCCAAGGTGCCGAAGTTCACCGTGGTGATCGGCGGTTCGTTCGGCGCCGGCAACTACGCCATGTGCGGCCGCGCCTACGGCGCCCGGATGCTGTGGACGTGGCCCAACGCCCGCGTCTCGGTGATGGGCGGCGAGCAGGCCGCCCAAGTGCTGGCGACGGTGCGGCGCGATGGCCTCTCGGCGCGGGGCACCGAATGGCCGCAAGCCGAGCGGGATGCCTTCATGGACGGCATCCGCGAACAGTACGAGCGCGAAGGCCATCCGTGGTTCGGCAGCGCCCGGTTGTGGGACGACGGCGTGATCGACCCCGCGGACACGCGCCGCGTCCTCGGCTTGGCGCTCACTTTGGCCACCCGCGAGCTGGAGACGCAGCCCACGCCATTCGGCATCTTCCGAATGTAGGGCGATGGTCCGAACGCTGCTCATCGCCAATCGAGGCGAAATCGCCTGCCGCATCATCCGCACGGCGCGGCGCATGGGTGTGGAAACCGTGGCCGTCTATTCCGATGCGGACGCCGCGGCGCCCCATGTGCGCCAAGCCGACGAAGCCATCCGCATCGGCCCGCCCCCGGCCACGCGAAGCTACCTAAACATCGAGCGCATCATGGAGGCGGTGGCCGCCACCGGCGCGGACGCGGTACACCCGGGTTACGGCTTCTTGTCCGAAAACCCAGCCTTCGCCGAGGCTTGCGCGGCGGCCGGCTGCGTGTTCGTGGGCCCATCCGCGGCCGCGATTCGCGCGATGGGCTCCAAGATCCAAGCGAAGCAACTGGTGCAGGCGGCGGGCGCGCCGGTGGTGCCCGGCTATCAGGGCGACGATCAGAAGGACGCCACGCTCAAGCGGGAAGCGGAGCGGGTGGGCTTTCCCCTGCTCATCAAGGCATCCGCCGGCGGTGGCGGCAAAGGCATGCGCCTGGTGACGGACGCCACCGGGTTCGAGGCCGCGCTGGCCGGCGCCCGCCGCGAAGCGAGTGCCGCGTTCGGGGACGACAGCGTGTTGCTCGAACGCTACCTGGCCGCGCCGAAGCACATCGAGGTGCAGGTGCTCGCCGATACGCACGGCAATGTCGTCTCGCTCTTCGAGCGGGATTGCTCGGTGCAGCGCCGCCACCAGAAGATTATCGAGGAAGCGCCGGCGCCCACCGTGGATGCGGCGCTGCGGGCGCGGATGGGCGAGGCCGCGGTGCGGGCGGCGCGCGCCGTGGACTATGTGGGCGCCGGCACAGTGGAGTTCATCGCCGAAGGCGGCGCGTTCCACTTCATGGAGATGAACACCCGGCTGCAGGTGGAACACCCTGTCACCGAAGCGATCTTGGGGCTGGACCTCGTGGAGCTGCAGCTCCGCATCGCGTCCGGCGAGCCGCTGCCGTTTGCCCAGGAGGACTTGGCCATTCGCGGCCACGCCATCGAAGCGCGCGTGTATGCCGAGAACGTGAAGCGCAACTTCCTGCCCTCCACCGGCAAGCTGCATCGCGTGGCGTGGCCGCACTCCGCTCGAGTGGATACCGGCGTGGAAACCGGCGGCGAGGTTTCCGTCCATTACGACCCGATGATGGCCAAAGTGATCGCCCACGGTGCGAACCGAGACGCCGCCATCGTCGCTCTGCGGGAAGCGTTGCGGCAAACGGAGATCATCGGCGTTGAACACAACGTGGCCTATCTGCGCCGCATCCTCGCCCACGAGCAGTTCCGAAGCGGCGCCCACACCACCCGCCTCGCCGAAGACGAAGCCGCGGCCTTGTTGCCTACCGATGAGCCGATGAGCCTCGTCGCCGGCGCCCTGGCGTTGGTGCTCGACGCACCGGGCGGCGGCCCGTGGCAAACGGCCGACGGCTTCCAGCTCAACCTGCCGCACAGCCAGCGCATCGCCATGCGGCGCGGGCGCAAGCGGCTGCACGTTGACGTGACCCGCGCCGGCGCCGGCTTCCAAGTCGAAACGCCGGATGGCATCTTCCAAGTGCAAGACGCATCGTTTGCGGACGGCCATCTGAGCGCCCACGTGGATAACGCCCGCATCACCGCCGCGGTCTATCGCCTGGGCGATGACCTCTTCGTCGCCCGGGATGGCGCCACCGAGCGCTTCTCACTGACCACCCCGGGCGCCGGAGACTTCAGCCATGTCGCCAGCGGCGGCGGCAGGGTGACGGCGCCGATGCCGGCCACGGTGGTGGCGGTGCAGGTGGCGGCCGGCGAGCGCGTCCGCCAAGGCCAGACGCTGGTGGTGTTGGAGGCGATGAAGATGGAACACAACGTGACGGCCCCGGGCGCCGGCAAGGTGGCGGCGGTGCAGGTGGCGGCTGGGCAGCGCGTCGAGGAGGGGATGGAGCTAATCGCGTTGGAGGCTTAACCCAGCGCCACTGGCTTCGGGCGGGCCGCCATTGCCGGCGGCCTGCACGTTCCCCGCCCCTTCGCAGCGCGCTTCAAGGAACCGATCCGGCCGCAAATCCCGCGTATCGACCACGCCGATGCGCTGGTAGCGGCGAAACAGCGCGTCCGCATCCGGCGCGGCATAGCGTTCCGGCTGGTTCTTGAAGCGGGCGCAGTGGCCGAGCAGCACTTCCTCGATGAGGGGGAGCAGCAGCCGGTCATAAGCGTTCGGGTTGATGGCTTCGTCCCAGAACGCGTTCACGTGGTCGGCCCAAGCGAAGTTCCGCCGGCGCACTGGCTTGCCGGCTTCCCAAACGAAGATGGCGCCCTTGCCGGGTACCACGCCTGCTTCAAAGAGGCTCCGGTAGAAGCGGTAGCCCTCGTAATTCGCCACGATGTCCGCGTTCGAGTAGGCGCCGGTGGTGAGCCGCCCGAAGATGGCCTTCTCGGTGGTGACGGAGCGCTTCGCCGCCCGCGCTTCGTCCCCCATGCGTCGGTAGCGACGATAGAACTTCCACCCTTGGGAAAGGAAGTGGCCGAGCTTGTCCGTGCCGATGAGGGCGCCATTCACCTTGATCGTCGGCCCGAAGCCGAAGATGCCGGCCACGCGGGTGGCGTACATCGGTAGCTGCGCGTAGATGGACTGGCGCCGCGTGACCGGCAGCTTTTCCACTTCCGGCGACTTGATCGCCCAGCGTTCCAGCTTGTCCACCCAGTGCCGCCCGCCGAGCTTGCGATACAGCGCCTTGGCGAAACGCCCCTCGTCCGCGCCCCGCCGCCAAGACGCGGCGAGCTCGTCCAAGGCGGCGTTCACCTGCCGGTCCAGCGCCGGGGCGCTGTCCGCAATGTCGATGTGGCGGCTGGTGTACGGATCAGTCTCGTAAGCGACAGCACCGCCGCCGGACATGGCCAGCGCCACCGCCACCGCCAACCACGGCGGGCTGTTCACGGCTCAAGCCGGCCGCGGCACAGCCAAGCCGACGCACCGCGGCCAATGCCAACTCTAGGACAGTTCCAGCCCCGCCATGCCGCCTTCTTCGCGCCAATCCCGCAGAATCTGGAAGAACGCCTCCGGGCCGCCGCCGTACGCGGTGCCGAGAATCGAACCCTCGGCGGGCCGGCCCTCGTTGTTGTAGTAGCCGGGCGTGCAGTCCTGCAGGAACTTCATGTTGAACATGGACATCCGCTTGATGGTGTCCACCCATTCGTCCTCCGCCGCCTCCGTGACCTCGATGCAACGGGCGTTGCCGCCCATCGCCTGGCCGATCATGTAGGCGATGTGGATGCTCTGCTCGTGCAGCATGTGCGGGAAGTTGGCGGTGAAGCCGCCTTGGGTGATGCCCATGTGGAAGGCGTTCGGAAAGCCGTGGCTCTGGAAGCCGTGCAGGGTGCGCATGCCGCCGCCCCACTTCTCCGAAAGCGTGAGCCCGTCGCGCCCCTTCACTTCGTAGCCCGCCCGGCGGGTGTACGCGGTGCCCACCTCGAAGCCGGTGGCGAAGATGAGGCAGTCCAGCTCGTATTCCACGCCGTTGGCGACCACGCCCTTCTCCGTGATGCGCTCCACGCCCTTGCCTTGCGTATCCACCAACGTGACGTTGGGCTTGTTGAAGGCAACCAAGTAGTCGTCATGGAAGCACGGCCGCTTGCAGAACTGGCGATACCACGGCTTCAGCGCGTCCGCGGTGGCCGGGTCTTCCACCAAACTGTCCACGCGGGCGCGGATTTGCTCCATCTTCTTGAAATCCGCGAGTTCCATGCGGTGCGCCATCTCTTCGGGCGTGAGCTCGGTGTTGGCGCTGTTCTGGGTGATGGCGCCCAAGTTACGGATGATGTCCGTCCAGCCGTCACTCACCAAGTCCTCATCTTGCTGGCCGCCGGTGACGAGCACGTTGAAGTTCGTCATGCGCTTGTGTTGCCAACCGGGTTGCAAGGTTTGCGCCCACTCTGAGTCTGTCGGCTTGTTGCCCCGCACGTCGATGGACGATGGCGTGCGTTGGAAAACATGCAGGCTCTGCGCCGTTTCCGCGAGATGGGGCACGCACTGCACCGAGGTGGCGCCGGTGCCGATGATGCCGACGCGCTTGTCCTTCAGGTTGACGAGGCCGCCGTTGGTGTCGCCGCCGGTGTAGGCGTAATCCCACCGGCTGGTGTGGAACGAGTGCCCCTTGAAGGATTCGATGCCCGGAATGCCCGCCAGCTTGGGGCGGTTCAGGGGGCCGTTGCACATGATGACGAAGCGCACCCTCATGCGATCTTCCCGGTCTGTGAACACCGTCCAGCGCTGCGTGGCGTCGTCCCATTCCAGCGCGGTCACTTCGGTTTGGAAGCAGGTGCGCTCGTATTGGTTGAACTTGCGCCCGATGGCCTCCGCGTGGGCGAGGATTTCCGGGGCGAAGCTGTACTTCTCCTTGGGCACGTAGCCGAGTTCCTCCACCAGCGGCAGGTAGATGTAGGACTCGATGTCGCACTGCGCCCCAGGGTAGCGGTTCCAGTACCAAGTGCCGCCGAAGTCCCCACCCTTCTCGATGATGCGCAGGTCGCTCACGCCCGCGGCGTCGAGCCGCGCCGCGGCTAGCTGCCCGCCGAAGCCACCACCGATGATGACGACGTCGATCTCATCGTGCAGCGGCTCACGCTCGATGCGCTCGACATAGGGATCTTCGACGTAATGCGCGAAGTCGTCCTTCACCTCGGTGTACTGATCGTTGCCGTCCGCCCGCAGGCGCTTATCCCGCTCGGCGCGGTACTTGGCGCGCAAGGCGTCCGGATCAAAGCCCAAGGCGGGTTCGGAGATGGCTGCTTCGGCCATGTGAAAGCTCCTTCGATTCAGGGACAAACCCGTAGTATAGGACGCAAATGCGCTCTTGAAGCAAGGGGGGGTGGGAAGGACGGGTCGGCGAGGCTCGGCGAAAGCCCGCCAGGACGGAGCGCGGGCCGACGCGGTGCCGGACTCGCCCGGCAACAGCGGTGGGCGTTGTGCGGCGTTTAGCGCTCGCGGTCGCATTGCCGCCATACGGTAATGTAGGCTCGCCCTCATCGGTCAGCGAGAGGACGCCCCATGAAACCCGTTTGTTTGGTCATCGGCGCTGGCGCCGGCATCGGCGGCACCGTCGGCAAGCGGTTCGCCCGCGAGGGCTATCACGCCGTGCTGTGCCGCCGCACCGACGAGGCCGGCCTCGCCAAGCTGGTGGACGAAATCGAGGGCGCTGGCGGTTCGGCGTCCGGCTTCCTGATGAACGCCATCGCGGACGGCACCATCGAGGAGCGGGTCGAGCAGGTGGAGGCCGACATCGGCCCCATCGAGGTCGCCATCTTCAACCTCGGCGCGCAAATCGGCAACCGGGCGTTGGGCGAAACCAGCGCCAAGGCGTTCGAGATGGGCTGGCGGCTCGCCACGCTGGGCCTGTTCCGCTTGGCCAAGGCCGTCTGCCCGCGCATGGTGGAACGCGGCGGCGGCACCCTCATCGTGACCTCCGCCACCGCCGCGGTGCGCGGCAACGCCGGCCAGCACTCCCACGCCGCGGCCATGGGCGGCCGCCGCCTGCTCTGCCAAACCCTGAACGCCGAGTTCTCGCCGCAGAACATCCACGTGGCCCATGTGGTGGTCGATGGCTCGGTGGACGCCCCCGACACCCTCGGCAAGATGCTCGGCCCCGAACGGTTCCAAGCGCTGCGAGACACGAAAGGCGCCCAAGACGGCCTCATGCTCCCAGACCGCATCGCCGACACCTACTGGCACATCGCCCAGCAGCATCGCTCGGTGTGGACGCATGAGCTGGATGTGAGAGCGTTTTCCGATTTGCCGTGGTGGAACCATTGAGGCTGGCGTTGTAGCAGCCGTACATGGACGAACAAACAGGCATATAATCCGCTTACAACCAGCCACGAGACACCGACATGGCAGACGACCAACCTTCCGACGAGCAGCGGCTTTACAAGGCGTTCCAGCAGGTGGCGGATGTGCTTCTGCCGCTCGAGAAGGACCTGCGCGAGCGCGTCTATGACACCGTAGGCACGTTCTTTCGCTACCGGGCTTCGTATGACGGGCGGGTTGACGCCAGCGGAGAGCGCCCCGCCGGCGAGCGCAGCCCGCCACCCATCCAAATCGCCTCGCGCGAACCGCCCTCACCGAAGGACTTTCTTTTCCAGAAGCAGCCTAGTACGGATGTGGAGCGCGTGGCCTGCCTCGCCTACTACCTGACGCACCACCGCAGCACCAACCACTTCAAAACCATCGATCTCAGCAAGCTCAACACCGAGGCGGCGCAGCGCAAGTTCGCCAACGCGGCATCGTCGGTCAGCAACGCGGTGCGGGCGGGCTTCCTTGCACCGGTGGCCAAGGGCATGAAGCAGCTCGCAGCGGAAGGAGAGCGGTATGTGGACGCGCTGCCGGATCGGGCAGCCGCCAATGCCACCTTCAGCAACAGAAAGACAAGGCGTCAACGTCGGCAAGAACGTCGGCAGGGTGCCACCGGCAAGGCATCGGCGGGTAATCAAAAGCACACCGAGTAGTTCCGTGTCCACGCCAGTTCGCATTACGCTGTTCAACCACAAGGGCGGGGTAGGCAAGACCACGCTCACCGCGAACATCGCCTTCGCGCTGGCGGAGATGGGCAAGTCCGTGCTGCTGGTGGACAGCGACCCACAGTGCAATCTGACCTCCTACTTGCTGGCCGACGATGTGGTCGACGAGCTACTCAACGAGTCAAGTGAGAGCGACGGCCAGACGATATGGAGCGCGGTCAGCCCAGTTGTCAACAACACCGGGCCTGGTCGACTGGTGGAGCCGCAAGCCGTTGGCCAGTTGAAGCTGCTCCCCGGCGACATCAGACTCTCGGAGTTCGAGGAGTTTCTTTACGACTCATGGACGGACAGCCTGAAAAGGCGCCTTGGGGCGCTTAGGGCCATCACGTCCATCAGCATGCTGGTTGACCAGATCCATCGCCAGTCGCATCTTGACTATGTGTTCTACGACACAGGGCCGAACATTGGCGCCCTGAACCGCGTCCTTCTACTCGATTCCAGTTTCTTCATCGTGCCCGTGGCTTGCGACCTGTACTCCATGCGTGCGCTGGCCACTTTGGGCCAAGCGATGTCACGATGGATATTCGATGCCGAGACCATTGCCGCGGTGGCCCCCGACAACGCCACGCTCCTTACAGCCAAGCCAGCCCTGCTTGGCTACATTCCGCAGCGATTCAGAGTCTATGGGCAAGAGATGGCCAAGGAGGCCAGCCTGTACCTACGGGAAATCAAAAGCCGCGTTCAAGAAGACGTCGCTGTCGTACTGCGAAAACAGGAAGGGTGTCTCGCTCCCCCTAGGTCGGTAGACCCGATACTTGGACAGGTTAAGGATCTGGCATCGCTGGTACAAGCCGCCCAGCGAGAGGGCGTTCCCATCTGGGAGTGTTCGCGGGCCACCACTAGCCAAATGAAGAGCACCCGGTCAACTTTCCGCAGAATCGCCAAGTGCATCGTGCAAGCCGCCGAGGGTAAACCGTGGCAGTAGGGGAGCTTTCAGACGCGGCGCAACGCGGCATCACCAACGCCATCAAGCGTTTTGAAGAGAACCGCTACCGTTTCGACATCGTAGCGAACAACCTTGTGGACTGTTTCTCCAAGGACCCCATTCTTGCCCAATGGATTCACTTCATCAAATCCCGTGTCAAGGATCAACAGAGCCTCATGGGCAAGCTAGTGCGATTGACGCAGTCCGATCCCCTAGAACCGATAGATGCGAACAACATATTCGACAGAGTGAACGATTTGGCCGGTGTGCGGATCATCCATCTCCATAACGATCAGCTCGCTCAACTACATCCCCGTATTCTCGAGATACTGGACCAAAACCAATATGTACTGCTCCGCGAACCGGTGGCCTACTGTTGGGACGTGGAGTACGAGGGACTGTTCCACGACATCGGCCTTCGCACCGAGCATGTAGCGTCGATGTACACCACCGTCCACTACGACGTCCAGGCAAGCCAGACACCACTCATCGCCTGCGAACTGCAGGTTCGGTCGTTGGCGGACGAAGTGTGGGGCGAAGTCTCGCATCGCGTGAACTACCCCACCGAGTCGCCAAGCGAGGCGTGTCGGGATCAGCTCAAGGTGTTGGCGCGATTGACGTCCGGCTGCGGGCGTTTAGTGGACTCCATCTTCAAGACCCACGGAAGCGCGATGGCAACGGAGCAGCCGTGACTTCCCTGCACTTCAAGGGGCGGGTGTTTGTGGAGAATCTGCATCTTGGGGTGCCGTATCATGAGTTGACGCCGGTGCGGGGCAAGGGGCTCTCGAAGCCGGTGAGCTTGCACGACAACCTGATCGTGCATGGGGATAATCTGGCGGCGTTGAAGGCGCTGTTGCCGACGTATCACGGCAAGGTGAAGTGCATCTACATCGATCCGCCGTACAACACCGGCAATGAGGGCTGGGCGTACAACGACCGCGTGAACTCGCCGATGATGAAGGACTGGTTCGGCGAGGTGGTGGATCGGGACGATCTGACGCGCCACGACAAGTGGTGCTGCATGATGCTGCCGCGGCTGAAGCTGTTGCGGGAGTTGCTGCGGGATGACGGGGTGATCTTCGTGTCGATTGACGACAACGAAGTGCATCGGCTACGGGCGCTAATGGATGAGGTGTTTGGGGAGGATAACTTTGTCGCTACCGTAGTTTGGGAGAAGGTGTATTCCCCGAAGAGCAGCGCCAAGTACTTCTCAGAGAGCCACGACTTCATCCTTGTCTACGCAAGGGTCAAGGAGCAGTTCAATCGGGGTTTGCTACCCAGGACAGCAGAGGCAGATGCTCGGTACGCTAATCCGGATAACGACCAACGAGGTGTTTGGAAGTCAAGTGACCTGTCAGCACGCAACCCCTACAGCCAAGGAAGGTACGCGATCAAATGCCCTGGTGGACGAGTCATCGATGGCCCACCAGCAGGGCGATTCTGGGTCGTCTCCGAAGCCAGCTTTCGGCGATTGGATAGTGACAACAGGATTTGGTGGGGTTCCGATAAGAACCAAGTCCCGTCGATCAAGCGCTTCTTGGCGGATGTCAAGCAGGGCTTAGTGCCAGAGACCATCTGGCCCTACAAGGAAGTCGGGCACACGCAGAGAGCTAAGAAGACTCTGCTAGAGATCTTTCCAACAGACTTTCCCGACTTCACAACAGTAAAGCCTGTGGAATTGATTAATCGGATTGTGCATCTTTGTACGGACCAGGACTCCATCATCCTAGACTCCTTCGCCGGTTCCGGCACCACGGCCCACGCCGTTCTCGCCCTCAACAAGGAGGATGGCGGCAACCGCCGCTTCATCCTCGTCGAGTGCGAGGACTATGCGGACACCATCACCGCCGAGCGTGTCCGCCGCGTCATCAAGGGTGTGCCGTCCGCGAAGGACGAGGCACTGCGAGAGGGATTGGGCGGCACGTTCAGCTACTTCAAGCTCGGCAAGCCGATGCGCAAGGAATCCATGCTGCAACGCGGCAAGCTGCCGAGCTACGAGCGGCTGGCGGCGTACATCTTCTTCACCGCCACGGGCGAGGAGTTCGACGCGGCCAAGATGCGGCCGGAGCGCCACTTCATCGGCCGCAGCCGCAACTACGACGTGTTCCTCATCTACACGGACGATTTCGAGCAGTTGAAGGACATGGCGCTCACCAAGGACATGGCTAGCAAGCTCTCGCGTGGCAAGCGCCCGAAACTGGTGTTCGCGCCCACCAAGTACCTCGATCAGGAGTTTCTGCACCGCTACGGCATCACCTTCCAGCAATTGCCGTTCGAGATCTACGAGACGGTGGATCGGCTGGGGCGATGATCCTCAAGGCGTATCAGAAAACCGCGCTGGATGCCGTGCGGAAGTTCCTTGATGCGCTCGTCGAGTGGCGAGGCAAGGAAGCGACAGCGCGTGAGATAGACCCGGACATCACCTTCGATTGGGTAGCGCGAGCTTGGGAGAAGGCCGGCAACACCCGCGCCTACCTGCCGCGCAGGAACGGCCTCGGCGAGCCGCTGCCCACCTTCTGCCTTAAGATTCCCACCGGCGGCGGCAAGACGCTGCTCGCCACCAAGGTGATCGACTTGGTGAACACCCACTATCGCCGCCGGCAATCCGGCTTGGTGCTGTGGATCGTGCCCACCACGCAGATTTACAACCAAACCTTGAAAGCGCTGAAAGACCGCGACCATCCCTATCGCCAGCAACTCGATGTCTCGTCTGCTGGCAAAACGCTGATATTGGAGAAGCACACCGGCTTCAAGCCGCAGGATGTGCGCGAGCGCCTGTGCGTGTTGCTGCTCATGCTGCCATCCGCCAACCGTGAGACAAAGGATCAGCTGCGGATGTTTCGGGACAGCGGCGGGTACGACAGCTTCTTTCCCAAAGAGGACGAGGCCAGCAAACAAGAGAAGCTGCTGGCCGAAGTGCCGAACTTGGACACGTTCGAGGAAGCCGGCGGCGTTTGGGGCAGGCTGGCCAAGACGTCCCTCGGCAACACGCTGCGCCTGTTGCGACCGTTAATCATTCTGGACGAAGGCCACAAGGCATACAGCGTCAATGCGAAGAAGACGCTGGAAGGCTTCAACCCATTAATGATCGTCGAGCTCTCGGCAACGCCGCCGCGGCAAGCTAACGTGCTGGTGGAGATCACGGGCCGGCAGCTAAACGACGAAGAAATGATTAAGCTGGACTTGAACATCCACAACAAGGCGAGCGTGAGTTGGCAAGATACGCTGCTGGCCGCCATCGAACACCGCGCGCTCTTGGAGGCCAAGGCGCGGGAACACGAAGCGGAGACTGGGGCGTACATTCGCCCGATCTGCCTAGTGCAGGTGGAGCGCACCGGGCGGGAGCAACGGCGGGCAGGTTTCATTCATGCCGAAGACGTGCGCGAATACCTGCTGCGCCACCCCGCCATCAGCGCCGAACAAGTGGCCGTGAAGACCAGCGCCCGCGACGAATTGAAGGACGTGGACGAGGCCGGCGGGCTGCTCTCCCGCGAGTGCCCGATCCGTTTCATCATCACCAAGCAGGCGCTGCAGGAAGGTTGGGACTGTTCCTTCGCCTATGTGCTGGCCATCCTCACCAACCCCGGCTCCAAGAGTGCGCTCACGCAGCTAGTCGGGCGCATCCTGCGCCAGCCGTATGCCAGCAAGACCCATGTGCAGGAACTGGACGAGAGCTATGTGTTCTGCTTCCAACGGCGCGGCAGCGATCTCTTGCGCGAAGTTCGCAAAGGGTTTGGCTTGGAGGGTTTGCAGGGACTGGAGGGGCGCATCAAGGCGGATGCCGACGAGCGACCCGGCGGCTTGGTGATCTCCGAGCAACGCGAGCGGTTCCGGCAAGCGGCGGCGAACTTGGTGTTGCCGACGTTCATGATCCGCGACGGCCACGGCTGGCGACTGGTGCATTACGAAACGGACATCCTCTCCCGCGTGCCCTGGGATGAAGTGGACGTTAGCCCCCTGTTCGATTTGGACTTGCAAGCCCAAGGCAACAGGGACGCGACACTGCGCACCGGGTTGGATTTCGAGCCGTTATTCACGGACGTGGACGCCATTGGGGAACCGCCAAGCTCGGAAACCGGCATCGACACCTACTTCGCCGCGAGCCACCTGCTGGACGCCATGCCCAACCCGTGGCGCGGCGCCGAAGCCACCGAGCGCGTCTTCAACGCCTTGATTAAGAAGCACAACCGCAAGCAGGTGCTGGCCAACACCGTGTTCATACTCGAAGAACTGCGCAAACGCTTGGAAGCCGAGCGAGACCGCCTGTCCCGCCAAGTGTTCGCCGGATTACTGGATGCCGGCACGATGCGCTTCATCGTCGTGATGGACGATTTACAGTTCAACCGCTTGCCGCAACGCATCGAATCCCCGGCGACCGAGCGCCAAGCCAACCGCGAGGACGGCAGCCAATACCAGCTCAACCTCCTCGAGCGCGTGAGCGAAGGCGAGCTCAACGGCTTGGAGAACAAGGTGGCCACCTACCTAGACACCCAAGCCCGCCTATTCTTCTGGTACCGCAACCGCCCCCGCAAGGACTACTTCGTGCAAGGCTGGAAACCCCAACGCATCTACGCAGACTTCATCCTCACCCTGCAACCAGACGAACCCAACCAAGACGACGAGTTCCACCAAGTGTTTGTAGTGGAAACAAAGGGCGTCCACCTAAAGGATGCGACCGACACCACCTACAAGCGCTCCGTGTTCGACATCTGCTCCCAACACGCAAGGAAGGCAGACTGGGCCGAGTTCGTGCCCGCCATGCAGGGGAAAGTGGTGAGATACGAGGTGGTGGACGAGGAAGAGTGGGAGCAGCGGTTGAACGGAATGTTTGCCTAGGGCCTAGCGAACGCCCTTTGACTCCCGCAGTCGGCGGAGACGACGACGTCTGGCTAGCCGACCCGACTGCGAGAACTCCTCATCTTCACCAACTCCCGCCGGACGTCCTCGGCGACCTCCGAGACCTCTTGGGGCACTCGAGGATCTTCGCCGATCTCCCGCTTCAGTGCAGTGATGAGCGGGAGCAGAAGGTCACCCGCTGGCGACGCTTCGATCAGCTCCAGCATCGTTTTCGGGCCGAGATCGATGCTGAAGATCATCAATAAAACCAGAACGCCCACTGGCACAGACTCGAGATCCGATAGAACACTCAGCAAGATGGCGGCGTTCGGCCGCGCTTCGGTGGACCCGGCCTGGATTTGCGCCTTCTGGATGAGCGCTAGCGCCACACACTCGAGGAGCTTCGGTGCCTCGCTGTCGCCGTACCGGCGCAGTACCTCGTCGTAGGCGACCAACGCCTCCTTCCTCCGGTTCAATTCGCCAAGCGTTACGCCCCTATTGACGAGCGCCAGCGCCACCCACTCAATGAACTCCGGTGCCTCGTTGCCCCCAAACCGGCGCAATACTTCGTCGTAAGTCGCCAGCGCTCTCTCGCACCGGTTCAGCGCGCCAAGCGCGACGCCTTTGTTGACGAGTGCCATCACTACGATAAGCGAAAATTCCGGCGTCTCGCTGTCATCGAAGCGGCGCAGTGTCTCCTCATAGGCGGCAAGCGCCTCCTCCGGCCGGTTCGACGCAAAAAGCGCAAGGCCCTTAGAGGCAAGTGCTAGCGCCGCGGACATGCGAACCTCCGGCATCTCGTGGTCGTTGAAGCGGCGCATCGTCTCGTCGCAGGCAGCCAATGCTTCCTCTCGCCGGCCTATTGCGAAAAGCACCCCGATTTTACTGACAAGTGCTTTCGCTACCTCCACTAAGGGTGCCGGTGCCTGAGTCTCGCCGAATCGTCTCAACAGTTGATCGAAGGTCGCTAGGGCAAGGTCTCCTTCATTATGTGCCCATAGCGCTACCCCTCTCTCGAGCAGAGCTCTCGCCTCCATCACTTGCGTATCGTCAGCTGAGCTAACGCCACTCTCCAAGGACCCTTCGGGTTGATGCGCCCGTACCGACACTGCCAGCAGCTCCGCGGAGGCGTATTGGTACAGCGGTTGCATTTCCGGCCCAACGTCTTCGGCTTCGCGGGCGATACGGGTGCCGATTTCCTTCAGTTCGTCGGGCGAGTAGTAGGACGCCATGAATCGGATCAGCACTTCTATCAAGCGGCCCTGCCCTCGGCGTAGCAAGTAGTAGATGTTGTACATGCGCTCACTCAGGTAGTACTGCTTGCGCCGTGCGTTGCCGCCCGCGACTAGGACGACACCCCGTTCCACTAGGCGTATGAGCTGGGCACTGCATTTGCTGGTCGCGAGTCGAGCCCGTTCGGCGATTTCCTTGGTGAGCGCCGGTTTCCACAGGTCGGCAAGGGCGAGATAGACGCGGCGCTCTTGAGCCGGTAGAGATTCGAGGTGGCTCTTGAAGTACTCGGTGTGATCGTCGACTAAGTCGAGCAGATTGCTCATGAGTTCCCGAAAGGAGAGCCCCGCGCCAAAGCGGGCCACGATCGCTAGCAAACGCGGGCTGCCGCCAGTGAGTATCTCCAGTGAACGAATTGTATTCGTCGGACGGCTTTGGCCAGACACAGCTTCCCACAGGAGGGCGCACTCGTCGGTGTTTAGAGGGCGCAGCGTGAGTACTCGAAGCATTTCGTACAACGCATAGTCTGGCTGATCGATCTCGTCGAAACGGCTGGTCGCGCTGGCAAGCAAGATGATGCGAGGTTCGGTTTGGAGGACCTTGCGAAGCCGCCAGCCCGCATCCGGATCCATCATGTCTCGAAACATCATGTTCAGGTTCTCGACCATCAGCACCAGTCGCTTGCCCTCTCGGACTGCGAAGTCCAGCACCGCGGCAAGGCAGCGCTCGCCTAGTGTCTGGTCGTCGCGAGTGGTGCGTAGGTCGGCGACCGTACGCTGCAGGTCTGGTGCATCCTCTCGTTGTGGCGCTTGATCGGCCAAGCGGGCCAGGCACTCCAGCCAGAACTCGCCCGCGGTGCTCACCTCATAGCTTTCCTCGGCGAAGACGACGGGGAAGAAACTGGCTGCCAAGTCGGCGTCACGGCGGACTTCCGCAGCCACTCGCAGCAAGAGGCTCGTCTTGCCACTGCCACGCGGGCCAATGACGATCTGGTGCCGGTTCGAGTTGCCCGTACAGTCGCGCAGCATCTCCATCAGCGACTCGAACTCATGCGTTCGCACACAGAACGATGCAACGAGTTCTTCGTCACTCAAGAACCCGGGGTTGTACTTCCTTGCGGGCGTGGTGGTCATGGCTTGGCGCTCACTGAGGGGCTGGCACCGGACGAAGCCCAAGCCCGGCCGTACCGTGTGCGCCACCAGTCTTCCAGCAGGCCGGATATGAAGCGGTAGCCACCTTCGTGCCTCTCCAAGTAGCCGTCGTGTTCCAGCACATGGAGCACATCGTCGATAGGAACCGGATCGCCCTCGACGGCTTGCAGGTCACGCTGCCGGGCGATGGCATCGTCTTCAAGTAGGCCCTTGGCAACAGCCGCCTCCGTCAACAGGTCGAGCGCGACTCGGCACCCTTCGTCGCCCAGCACCATCTTCAATCGGCTTTCGTAATACTCCATGTCCATTTGCCCGCGAACGCCAAGCATGTCGCCCTTGTACACGCGCTCCACATCGTCGAGCGATGCCGCACAGCGTCTAGCGCGACGCAGGTCTTCGTGAAGCGCGTCGAAGAAGCGCTGCACATGGTTCGGGATCTGACAGCGCAACCGTCTGCACATTGCCTCGCGCACGTCCTGGGGGAGATCGATGCCATAGGCATCCGCCAACGCGCCCAAACACTCGCTTGCGGTCTTCTCGTCCCAAGGCTTCAGATCGAAGGGGGAAAAGATGTTCGCATGGGCACTGAGCCCCGCCTGCTGGAGGATGGGTTCGAGGCTGACGCTGCCAGAGAGGATGAGGCTGATTTTCCCGCGATGCTCTTGGCCGTTCTTGCGCAGCCAGCTGAGGAACTCGCTTGTTGCGCGCTTGCGTTCCGGCGTGATCGTATGGTCATCGCCCTTGAGCAGGCGGTTGACGAGGATTGGCAGCTCGTCGAGCGCAAGCACCGTGTGCCCATCGTGAGCCAACGCTGCGAACACTTGGTCTCCTCTGTGCTTCCAGTTGCCGGCATCAATGCCGCCCCGGAGTTTCGCCCGCAGTTCCGCGCCAAGCACCTGACCACCGATCTCGGCTTCCTGTGGGAGGAAGCTCCTGAACTGTCGCCAAATCCTACGCCATGCACCCCGGGCAGCCTCTGCTTCGGTCGCTATGTTGGCGATGGCGTCCGCGGGCGTGTCGGCTGCCTCCAAGTCAACGAAGATCGTCTCGAACCGCCCCGCCTCTCTCAGACGACGCAGCAACTCCCGCACCAGGCTCGTCTTGCCCATCCGCCGTTGCGCCGTTAGCAGCGTGTGGTTTCCATCACGAACTCGCTCGGCAAGGGCGTCGAGCTCCACTTCGCG
This sequence comes from Candidatus Azotimanducaceae bacterium, assembly GCA_965200505.1. Classification (GTDB taxonomy): domain Bacteria; phylum Pseudomonadota; class Gammaproteobacteria; order Pseudomonadales; family Azotimanducaceae; genus VXNE01. Next base: position 707,401 of record OZ241343.1, read on the forward strand.
GTCGAAGAAGTCATCCCCTTCGACCCAGCTTCCACCTGCCTTCCTCATCGTCCCACCTGTTCCAACGATTTTGTTGGCAACAGTATCGTTGGCAACGGTTTCGTTGTCAAGAGCAGGTTTCTCTAGGATAAAACTTGCAATTTGGGATCGTCACTCCATAATTGCAAGGATGGAACCCGACACGCTAAGCCGGGAGCTCCACACCCCGCTGGACGCCCGCCTACGCCTATTCCCTACCGTCGCCCTCTTAGGCCCACGCCAAGTGGGCAAGACTACGCTGGCGCGGGCCGTCGCCGAAACGAGCGCGGAGCGGTTGGGCAAGCCGGGGCTGTACTTGGATCTGGAGAGTCCGGCCGACCAAGAAAAGCTGGCCGATGCGCTGGGCTACCTCGGGGCGCAGCGGGATCGCTTGGTCGTGCTGGACGAGATTCAGCGGGTGCCGGAACTGTTCCCGACGTTGCGCGGGATCATCGACGAGCGCATACGCGGGGGCGAGCGTTCGGGGCAGTTCCTGCTGCTCGGCTCCGCGTCCATGGCTCTGTTGCAGCAAACTGGCGAGAGCTTGGCGGGGCGCATCGCCTATCTGGAACTCGCGCCGCTGGATGTTCGGGAACTGCCAGCACCGCAGCACTCGCGCCTGTGGATTCGGGGCGGGTTCCCGCGCAGCTTTCTGGCCGATTCGGACGCCGACAGCGCCCTTTGGCGCGAGAACTTCATCCGCACCTACTTGGAGCGGGACATTCCGGCGTTGGGGCCGCGCATCCCGGCGCAAACGCTACGCCGCTTCTGGACCATGCTGGCGCACACCCAAGGCGGCCTGTGGAACGCCGCGGCCTTCGCCAAGAGCCTCGCGGTGGACGGCAAGACCATCGCCCGCTATTTGGACCTTCTGACGGACCTCCTGTTGGTGCGCCGCCTGCCGCCGTTTTTCGCCAATGTCCGCAAACGCCTTGTGAAGTCCCCGAAGGTCTATGTGCGGGACAGCGGCCTCGTTCATCAGCTACTGCGGCTGGACGACCACGAGGCCGTGCTCGGCCACCCCGTGGCCGGCGCAAGTTGGGAGGGCTTCGTGGTGGAAACCTTGCTGAACGCTGCCCCGGAACTCGCCCAAGCGACATTTTATCGAACCGCCACCGGCGTGGAGATCGATCTGGTGCTGGAGCTGCCGGGCAACAAGCGCTGGGCCATCGAGATCAAGCGCGGGCTCGCGCCCAGCGTGGATAAAGGGCTGCGCACCGCCATCAAAGACGTGCAGCCCGATCGGGCGTTCCTGCTGTACAGCGGCGACGAGCGCTACCCGAAGGGAGAGGGCATCGAGGCCATCGGATTGCTGGAACTGGCCGACGAATTGGCGCAGTTGGCGCGTTGACGAAGGCCGTCTCGCACCAGCCAAGCATCGGGCGGCTATACACTGCCCACCAAGACGGGCCACGAAAGCGAAGGGCAGGAACCAGCCAGATGGAACTCTACGAAGCGATGCGCACCACGTTCGCCGCCCGCGATTTCCGCGACGAACCGATGCCAGACGCGGTGCTGCAACGCATCCTCGACAACGCCCGTTTCGCGGCGAGCGGCGGCAACCGGCAGGGCTGGCTGGTCATCGACGTGCGCGATGCGGCGAAGCGCGATGCCCTCGTGCCGCTGATCCAACCCGCGTTTCGGCGCTACCTCGCGCAGATGCAGGCCGGCGAAAGCCCGTGGAACACCATCACGCCCTCGCAAGTGGACGCGGCAACCATCGCGGCAACGCGGATTCCACCCGGCTACATCGAGCGCCTATGCCATGCGCCGCGGCTCTTGATGGTGTTCGTGGATTTGGCGGTGGTCGCCTCGATGGATCAGCATTTGGAGCGCATCGGCGTCATCTCCGGCGCGTCCATCTATCCGTTCGTTTGGAACATCCTGCTGGCCGCCCGCAACGAAGGCTACGGCGGCACCCTCACCACGTTCGCCGCCGCCGAAGAGCCGGCGCTGCGTGAACTATTCAGCGTCCCGGCGCAATACGCGGCGAGCGCCATGCTGCCCCTCGGCCGTCCCGCGCGGCAACTCACACGGCTGAAGCGCCGGCCGGTGGCTTCCTTTACCCGCGTGGATGCCTTCGACGGGCCGGCGTTCGGCTAGGAGCAACGCGGCGGCTAAACACACATGGCGCTATCTTGCGCCACCATTTGACACGCCCCCCGCAATCGGCAACCTTCAATCGAATGTCCGCCACACCGTTCACCTTCACGGACGAGCAGCGCCAGTTCCGCGACGTCGCGCGGCGTTTTCTGGGGGAGGTGTCGCCGTCCACGGCCGTGCGCCGTTTGATGGAGACGGAGACCGGCTTCGACCCCGCCGTTTGGGATCGGCTGGCCGGCGAGTTGGGCTTTTGCGCCATCCATGTGCCCGAGGCGTGGGGCGGGCAGGGGTTCTCGTTCGTGGAACTCGGCATCGCGTTGGAGGAGATGGGGCGCGCGCTGTTGTGCGCCCCGTATTTCTCATCGGCGGTGCTGGCCACCGGCGCCATCCAACACGGCGGCACCGAGGCGGAGAAGGAGGCGCTGTTGCCGGCCCTCGCGGCGGGAACACGGCGCGGCACACTGGCGCTGACGGAGCCGGATGGCCGCTGGGAACTGGAGCGGGTGGCGCTCACCGCCACACCGGGGGATGGCGGCTGGCGGCTCGATGGCGAGAAGCGCTTCGTGCTCGATGGCTGCACTGCGGACCTCATCGTCGCCGTGGCGCGTGTACCCGGCAGCAAAGGGCTTGCCGGCCTGTCGCTCTTCACGCTGCCCAGCGACGCCGAAGGGCTTGAACGGCGGCCATTGCAAGCGCTGGACCCAACCCGCAAGCTCGCCCATCTCACCTTTCGCGGCGTTCGCGCTGAATCCTTGGGCGAACCCGAAGGCGCCGCGGCGCCGCTCACCCGCGTCCTCGTTGAAGCCGCGGTGGCGCTGGCCAACGAAATGGTAGGCGGCGCCCAGCGGATGTTGGATTCCGCCGTGGATTACGCGAAGTTGCGCATGCAGTTCGGCCGGCAAATCGGCTCGTTTCAGGCCGTGAAGCACAAGTGCGCGGACATGCTGCTCGAAGTGGAATTGGCGAAATCCGCCGCGTACCGTGCTGCGGCGGCCGTGGCGGATGGCGAAGCGGAGGCGCCTGCCTTGGCGTCGCTGGCCAAAGCGGCCGCCTCGGATGCCTACCTTGCCGCCGCGGCCAACTGCATCCAGATTCACGGCGGCGTCGGCTTCACTTGGGAGAACGACACCCACTTGTGGTTCAAGCGGGCGAAGGCGTCCGAAGCCTTTCTCGGCGACGCGGTATACCACCGCGAATTGATGATGCGACACATGGGCGATGACACAACCGGATGAGGCGGCCGTGTGCGCCGAAGCGCGCGCATGGCTGGAAGCGAATTGGAACCCCGAGCGTTCCCTCGTGGCGTGGCGCACCCTGCTGGTCGATTCAGGCTGGGGGATGCCCCATTGGCCCGAACGGTGGCACGGGCGCGGCTTGTCCGTTCCGTTGAGCCAAGCGGTGGAAGACGAGTTCGCCCAGTTCGGCGCCGTGGGCGTGGCCAAGATGGGCATTCGCCTCTTGGCCGGCGCCACGCTGCTGGAACACGGTGACGACTTCTTGAAGGAGCGCTTCCTGCGCCGCATCCTCACCGGGGAGGACACTTGGTGTCAGCTCTTCAGCGAGCCGGGCAGCGGGTCTGACCTCGCCGGCGCCACCACGCGGGCGGACTTCGACGGCAGCCATTGGGTGGTGAACGGCCAGAAGGTGTGGACGACGAGCGCCCACCATGCGGACTACGGCCTGCTGCTCGCGCGCACGGACTGGGATGCGCCCAAGCACCAAGGGCTCACCTACTTCGTGCTGACCATGCGCCAACCCGGCGTCGAAGTGCGGCAGTTGAAGCAAATGAACGGCCATGCGTCTTTCAACGAAGTGTTCCTGACGGACGCCAAGATCGAGCCGCCCTATCGCGTGGCCGAGGTGGGACAGGGCTGGCGCGTCGCCATGACCACGCTGGCCCACGAACGGCGCGGCGCAGACGGCCTGCGGGCGAGTGCGCGGGGCGGAGACCGCAAAGGACGCATCTACGAGGAAGAGGCGGCCGAGACCGCCACGGTGATGGCGCCCTACAAGTGGTATCCGCAGCGCGCCGGGCGGGTGGATTTGGTGTTGCCGCGGGCACAGGAAACCGGCCGCCTTGCGGAGCCCGCCGTGCGGCAAGCGGTGGCGAAGCTCATCACGCTAGCCCGCTCCGCGGAGTGGACTGCCCGCCGCGCCCGCGCCGAACAGGAGCTGGGCCGTCCGCAAGGGCCGGAAGGCTCGCTGGGCAAGCTGGCGGCGAGCCACGTCGCCCGCACCGCGGCCCATGTACACACGTTGATTGCCGGCGCCGATGCGATGCTGGCTGGTGACGATGGCGCGTTGGATGGCCTCATCGCGGAGATCCTCGTTTCCTACCCCGCCACGTCCATCGCCGGCGGCACGGACGAAATCCAGCGCAACATCATCGCGGAGCGGGTGCTCGGCTTACCCAAGGAACCCCGCATGGACGCCGGGCCGTTCCGGGACGTGCCACGCAACATCGGCGGCTGATTCGCCCTCGCGCCCGCCAACGCCGACGCACCGGCACCTATCCGACACGGCCTACCCGGCGTGACGCTTAGCCGTGTCCTCCCTCACCACCCCGCCAGCCACGGCAATCCGAAGGCCAAGATCACGCTCACCACCAAGCCGGTCAGCGCCTTGGCCGCATCAAGCAACACCTTGTGCGCGGTGGCGCGCCCGGAGGTGTCCGCCAAGTACATCGAGAGGGCGAACTCGCGCCCCGCCAACACGCCCAAGAACACCCAAGTGGTGCTCATCGGCATGTTGCTCCACTCCTTGAAGATGAGCAGCACGACGCCGTAGATGAAGTCGATGATGGTCGCGGCGCGGATGTCCGTGGTGTCTGTCTTCGAGGTGACGATCTTCTGGATTTGGCCGCCGAACTGATAGAACACCACGCCAAGGAGAATCACCAACAGCGCGGTGCCGAACGTCAGCCAGCCGCCGGCCATCTCGCGGGGCAGATAGACGAAGATGTTGGCGAGGTCTTGGATCAGCCATTGGCTCCAGAGAAAGCCCGTCGAGAGCCATTGCAGCACCACCCAATAGCCTGGGATGGCGTCGCCGCGGGTGCGGTGGAAGAACTCCGTGGCGCGCTTGAAGACGAGGCGAAACAGCGAGATCGCCGCAACGAAGGCGACCAGATAGCCCAAGGCGGACTTCGCCAGCATCGCGCCAATGTTGCTGGACGCGAACACTGTGAGCACCAGAAAGGTCGTGCTCACCGGCACGCCGAAGCGCGTGAGGATCAAGAGCGCCAGCGGCGGAATGGCGTGCAGCCAGCTAATGCCGCCTTCCGGCACCGGAAACTTCTCCAAGCGGCCGTAGGCCGGGTCGCCACTCGTCCACCAGCCGTAAACGATGACGGCCACCAAGATGCCACCGGCGAAGAGCCACAGTGCCCACCACGGGCGGTGGGCGTTGGACGCGAGGAAGGTGCCGAGGGTTTGGATGGAATCGTTCGCCACCACGGAGTAAGCGGCGAGCGCAAACCCGACGACCATGTAGATTTCGATCAGGGAGATGGCGCCGCCCTCAATCGTGCCCGGCCACCCGACGGCGGGGCCTTGGCCCACGCCCCGCGTCGCTGGAAGGCACTAAGCCTCCTTGCGGGCCGCGAGCCAGCGCTGCACTTCCCGCGCCACCAGCCACAGCCGGTCTTGCCCCCACACGGCGAGCAAGGTCTCACCTTCTGGATCAAGCAAACGGTAGCTCGGCACACCCCACAGGCCGAAGCCATACATGGCCAAACGATTCGCTTCGATTTCGTCCTCCCAATCGCTGTTGCCGATGAGCGGCTTCGCATCAGCCCACGGCAGGCCGGCGGCTTCCACCACATGGCGCATGCCGCGTTCGCTGTTGGTGTTCACGCCTTCGCGGAACGCCGCCCGCATGAAGGCATCCAACAGCGCCACGCCGCGGCCTTGGCGCACGGCCCATGGATAGAGGGAGTAGCAGCGCCGCGTCGGCTCGCCGATGGGGTCGCGGAAGTTACCCCAGTCGTCAAGCCCCAGCGCCCGCGCTTCCCGCGCCGCGTCTTGGAAGATGTAGAACCCCTTGGCGCGGGTGGCAGGCACGCCCCGCATCACCATCGGCAACACCGGGCGCAGCGCCAGCTTGACGCCGGCCGCGGCGGCGAAATCCACCGTGGCGGGGAAGATGAGCGAAGTGTATGGGCTTCTGATGGACGGATAGAACTCCAGCGTCAAGGCGCCGTCGTCCTTGAGCGGCCCGGCTTCGATGGCGGGCCGCGGCGCCAACAGCCCCTCGGCGCCCTTGTTCGCGCCAAGGTCGTTAAGCCGGTGCTCCAAGTGATACAGGCGATCCACCCCCCAGTACCACTCCTTGCCGTAGTGGAACATGGCGCCGGAGTAGTGGCCGAGGGCCTCGCGCCGCTCCGTTCCGGCGGCCACCTTGGTGCGCGCGGTTGCCGCGTCCGCGGGGGGATGACGCTGCGCCAATGCCTCCAAATCCCCTTCTGAACCCTGCCACAGCGCTTTCCCGACTTCGGGCGCGAGCTGCGCGAAGCCCTCTGGCGCCACGCCGGCGAGGATGCGCGTCGCCAGTTCCACATTGGCCGCGCTGGGTTGGGCGGCGTCCAGCGGGAAGGTGAGGCCGTAATGCGGCGCGATCTTGGCCGCGTCGTAGCTCGAAAGCCGCAGCAACAACGCCGGCTCCGGCGCGTTGCGGCCGGTGGGGCCACCCACCAAGTGGCACACCAACTCCACGTCGTAGGCTTCGGCCAGCGGCTGCAGCAGTTGCGCCGCCAAGTGGCTGTAGCCGTCCTCCACTTGGTGGAAATACTCCACGCGGTGCGGGGCGCGCGCTTTCCGCCGCACCCGCTCCACCTTGGCGCGGCGCACGTGCAGGCGCGATTCCTTCACCAAGCGGCGCATCAGGGCGGAAGTGAGCCAACGTGCCGGCGCCGATGGGTCCATCGTGGCGACGCCGCCTTGATCCTCGTGTCGTGCAGCCATTGGGTTCTGCGGGTTAAACCAGGCGCCCCGAGCCCATGCGCGTCAGAGCGGCGTGTCGGCCATGAACTGCAACACAGCCCCGGCAAGCTCCACGGGCTTCTGTTCCTGCAGGAAGTGGCCGGCGCCGGCGATCGTCACATGCCTCTTGCCTTTCGCGCCGGGTACCGTTTCTTGGAAGCGCACATGCGCACCGGCCGTCACCGGGTCGCCATCGCTGAAGGCGGTGAAGAAGGGCTTTTCCCACGCCTCGAACACCCGCCAAGCGGCGCGGTTGGCCGGGATGGCCGGGTTGTCCGGCATGATCGGCACCAAGGACGGGAATTGGCGGGCGCCGGCCATGTGGCTGTCATCGGGGAACGGCGCGTCGTAGGCGGCAGCTTCGGCGGCATCAACGGCGCCGCCCGTGCTCAGCGTCAGCAAGTCGCTCACGCGCAAGCGTGGCGTCTCGGCGCAGAACTTCACCCAGTTCAGGAATCCGAAACCGGAGCTGTCGGCGGCCATGGCCATGGCCATCTCCTGGGGGCTGCCGAAGGCCGGCAGGCTGTCGTAGTGGGCGCGCATCCGTTGGCTCACCTCCCCCACCTGATCGTCCGGCACGTTGTTCGCGTCCGGCAGGCCCGTGTTGGCGGCGACGATGCGGGCGAAGCGCTCCGGTTCTTCCGCCGCGGCGCGGAGCCCAATGAGGCCGCCCCAGTCTTGGCAGATAAGGGTGAGATCACGCAAATCCAGCGCCGCCAAGAAAGCCTTCAGCCATTCCACATGGCGCGCGTAGGTGTAATCCCCGCGGGCGGTCGGTTTGTCTGAACGCCCGAAGCCGATGAAGTCCGGCGCGATCACGCGATGCCCGGCGGCGGCGAAGATGGGGATCATCCTGCGATACAGATACGACCACGTCGGTTGCCCGTGCAGGCACAGGATGGGTTCGCCATGCGCCGGGCCGCCGGCATCCACATAGTGCATGCGCAACGGGGCGCCGCCATCCGGGTTCGGCACCTCCACGTAGTTGGGCTGGAAGGGGTAGCCCTTCAGGTTCTCGAAGCGCTCATCCGGCGTTCGCAGCGTTTCCATGGGGAGCCTCGCTTAGCTGGTGGAATAGGGCGCCAACGCCGCGCGCTCAGCGTCTTCGAGCTTGCGCGGCGTGGCCAGCGGAGTGCCGTGGGCATCGAAAAACGGATTGAAGCGATAGCGTCCGCTCACCAAGGTGCCCACGATTCGCAACCCCATGCGCAGCACCGTCCAAAGCGTGAGGCCCGGATAGCCCTCCAGCGTTCTGGCATCGCCGATGGCGGATTCCTTGAAGATGCGCGAACGCACCGGCCCCAACGCGGCCTGCCTGTCGGCTTTGGCGGCGCCATCCGCGGCGCCCAGCACCAAGCCGACGAAGGCGATCCGGCGCGATGGCGGCGTGTTGCCGATGGGGGTGTTGCAGCATTTGGCGTACCAGCGCAGCGGGCCGCGCGCCGTGAGGCGCAGGCAAGCTAGCTGGTCGGCACCCTGCTCGAACTCCAAGCGGCGCGGCGGCAGTTGGCAGAGCTCGGTGCCGCCGTTCGCGTCCAAGGTGTCCCCGGCGCGGCCCAAGTGATGCGCGAAGGCTTGGCAATCCTTGCAGTAGCAGACGGCGTGCTCCACCTTGCCCGGCGCGACGCCATAAGCGGCGCCGCGCAGCCGTCCGCAGTCGCACTTGATGGGAAGTGTCGGCATGGCGACATGATAGCGCCGAAGGCCGGGTGTTGGGCGGGCGCTACGGGGATGGTGTGCTGACGGCCTCGGCCTGCACCAGTTCCCAGCCGCGAAACACCAGCGCCACGCCGGTGAACTGCACTTCCGGATGCAACGCCGCCAAGCGGGCGTCCGCCAGGTAGCCGCGCAACTGCTCGGTGGCCGCCCGCAGCGCCGCGTCCGGCTCGGCTGCGCCGACCGCATCGCGTTTCAGGTACTTCACTTCGAGCACATAGCCGTGGCGGAGGCTTGCATGGCGAGCGATCATCGGTTCCAGCACGATGTCCGCGTAGCCCTTGTTCAGCTCCATCTCGGTGTGCAACACGAAGCAGTTGGAAGTGCAGAGGTAGGCGGCGAGAAAACCTTGGATGACCTTTTCGCCTTGGATGAAGTCTCGGATGCTGGTTTGCTCTGCCACGGCGGCGCTCAGGCGTTGCACGACCGGAAGCCAATCACCGTCCCGGGCCATGGCGCGGGTCAGCCGCTCGAACTCGTACAGATCGACGGAGAACACGCCCGTGTCGTCGTAGGCGTCGCGTAGGTAGCCGTACATCAACTGGCGCACGGTTTGGTTGGGAATGGCCAAGTTTGGCGCATCCCCACTGGTGGCTTGGATGCTGAGCAAGCCGAAGTAGTGCATGAGCGACAGGAAGTTCTCGCGCCGGCCCAAGCGCTCCAAGGGGAAACTACCCACCAAGCCGGCATCCACCTTGCCCTCGCCAATGAGATGGCGCAGCAAGTCGAAGTTGCCGTTTAGCTGCCGTCCCGTCACCAGAAGATGGCGCAGCTTGCCGTAGTCGATGCGCACGTTGGCGTCGATCAGCTCGTTTGGCGGGGCACCGTAGAGGACGAGCGCCTTCAAGTAATAGAGCACCATGTCTGTGTTGTACAGATCGTTCGGCGCGTCTTGGGCGAAGCGGTAGCCGTTGTACCACTTGCGCATGATGTCAAGCGCCACATCCACTTCTTGGCTAAGCGCCCCAAGGTCGCTGTACATCCGCAGAACGCCTTCCACCTCTTCTTCCGTGAAGCCGATCAGTTCGTTGAACGCGGGGTTCAAGCTGATGTTGGCGCCGATGTTGAAACCACTGGTCACGTCGTCCATCGTGACGGGCGAGACGCCCGTGATGAACATTCGTTGCAGGCTACCCGTGGCAGCGCCGGTTTTCAGGGTGGCGAAGAAGTTTCGATAGAAGCCACCGCCGTGGGTGAACGAGTGGTAAGCGTCCGCACCTCTATGCACCAAGATCGTGTTGGCGAAGTTGTCGTATTCGTCGATCAGAACGTACAGCGGGATGTCTTGCTCGTCGGCATATTCGAATAGCTCGTTGAGGCGTGCGTTGATGCCCGAGGCGGAAAGGATGCGCTGCATCGCCATCTCCGGAAACAGGTCTGCATTGCGCTCCACAGCACCCCGTAACTTGGTGAGGCAGTATTCCTGGAAACGCGCCTCCAACGTCTCCAGCTTGTCGTCGAACGCGGAGAAGTCAAACCGCAGCACAACGTAGCGGTTGCGGTGTTCCGTGGGCTGCCGGCCGATGTCCGTGCCGCCGAAGACGGCTTCGAAGTCCTCCGCCTGCTTACGGTCGTAGTAGCTTTCCAACACCGACAGCCACAGGCTCTTGCCGAAGCGCCGGGGGCGAATCAGAAAAACGTGGCGCTCGCTCTCCAACTGGCGGATGAAGCGCGTCTTATCGACATACAGGCAACCCTCTCGCCGGATGCCCTCGAAGTGGGCTTGGCCATAGGGAATGGCAGGGTAGGCTGCGTTCGGTGATGCGGCCACTGTTCGGTTGCCCGTGCTGCGATTGCAAGGCGTGTCAACCTCGCATGGCACCCACTTCCAGCGCCGCACGGGGTTGGGACACGCCGCGGATACTCGCATCGCCGCGCGCCGCTGTCCACCGGGCCGGCGCGAACTCGTATAGCATTGCGCGTTTGTTCGCCCCAACGGTGGCGGGGAAGGATGATGGACGGGCCGGATTTCGCACAGTCGCCCTTGGTGCCGGCGATCGCGCAGGACGCGGCGACGGGTGAGGTGTTGATGCTCGCGTACATGAACGCCGAAGCCTACGCCGAGACATTGCGCACGCGCCGCGCCTGCTACTTCAGCCGCAGCCGCCAGACGCTGTGGCGCAAGGGCGAGACGAGCGGCAACACCCAGGTGGTGCGGCACGTGTTCTACGACTGCGACGCGGACGCCGTGCTGCTGAAGGTGGAGCAGATCGGCGGCGCGGCCTGCCACGAGGGGTACGCGAGCTGCTTCTTTCGGGAGATCGACCCAGACACCGGCACGGCGCGGGTAGTCGCAGAGCCGGTGCGCGATCCCAAAGAGATGTACGGATCATCGCCGTGACGCGGCTGCTTAAGCTCGGCATCCCGGCCGGCAGCCTGCAAGAGGCCACCAAGGACCTGTTCGAGCGCGCCGGCTATCGCATCGGGTTCGCCGGGCGCTCGTATTCGCCCAGCATCGACGACGACGAGGTGAGCTGCCGCCTCGTGCGCGCCCAGGAAATGGCGCGTTACGTCGAGCACGGGGTGCTGGACGCCGGCATCACCGGGCGGGATTGGGTGCTGGAAAGCGGCGCCGACGTGCAGGAAGTGCGCGAATTGCGCTTCTCCAAGGTGAGCCGCGAGCCAGTGCGATGGGTGCTGTGCGTTCCCGAAGACTCCCCCGCGCGCCAAGTGGAAGACCTGCAAGGCAAGCGCATCGCCACCGAAGCCGTGAACATGACGCGGAGTTACTTGCGAAGCCGCGGCGTGGAGGCGGAAGTGGAGTTCTCCTGGGGCGCGACGGAAGCCAAGCCGCCGCAGTTGGCGGACGCCATCGTCGAGCTCACGGAAACCGGCAACTCGCTCCGCGCCAACAAGTTGCGCATCGTCGCCGAAGTGCTGCGCAGCACGCCCCGGCTCATCGCCAATCACACGGCGATGCAAGACCCGTGGAAGGTGGAGAAGCTCGACAACATCGGCCTCATGCTGCACGCCTGCCTCGTCGCCGAAGGCAAGGTGGGGTTGATGATGAACGCCCGCCGGGAAGACTTGGAGGCGATCACCGGATTGTTGCCGGCGCTCAAGAAGCCAACCGTCTCGGCGCTGTCAGACCCGGATTGGGTGGCCGTGAGCACGATCATCGAGCAGACCGTCGCCCGCACCCTCATTCCGCGCCTGAAGGCGGCCGGCGCCCGCGGCATCGTCGAGTACCCGATCAACAAGATCATCGATTGATGGCCGGGGCGGCGACCCGCTTCGCCGTGCCTCACATGAACAACGTCGCCGGGTGTTCCAGCCGCGCCTTCACATGGCGGATCAGCCGTGCCGCGTCCATGCCATCCACGGCGCGATGATCGAAGGAGGACGATAGGTTCATCATCGTCCGCGCCACCACGGCACCATCCACCACCACCGGGCGCTGCACGGCCTTGTTGACGCCGACGATGGCCACCTCCGGCGCATTGATGACCGGTGTGCTGACAATGCCGCCGAGGGCGCCCAAGCTGGTGAGCGTGACAGTGGAACCCGAGAGCGGCGGACGCTCGGCGCGCTCCCCGCGGGCACCGGCGGCAGCGGCTTGGATGGCCGCGGCGAGGCCGTCGAGATCGTGGCGTTCGGCATCGCGCACCACGGGCACCTTCAAGCCATCGTCCGTGTGCGTGGCCACGCCGAGATGCACCGCCCGGAAGCGCCGCAGCACGCCGGCTTCGGCGTCGAAGTGCGCGTTGCACTGCGGAAAGGCGCGCAATGCGTCGATGAGGGCGAGCGCCACGAAGGGCAGCGGGGTGAGGCGCGTGGCGGTGGCCTCCGTTTCGTTCAGATGGCGCCGCAAGCGCTCCAGCTCGGTGACGTCCACTTCCTCCACATAGGAGAAGTGCGGGATGTTCCGCTTGCTTGCGGCCATGCGTTCGGCGATGACACGGCGTACGCCGACGATGGGGATTTCTTCGACGTCGGCATCGTCGGGCTTCACACTTCGCATCGCGCCCGCCGTTGTACCGCGGCCTTGCGACGTGCCAGTGCTCGTCTCGCCGGATGGGCCCGCGCCCGCAAGCCATGCGTCCACATCCGCCTGCAGGGTGCGACCACGCGGGCCGCTCGGCGGCACTAGGGCAAGGTCGATGCCGGCCTCCGCGGCACGGCGGCGCACCGCGGGGGAGGCGACCACCTTGGGATGCGGCCGCGCCGGCGACGACGCCGTGGCCGGCAGTGGATGCACCTCGGCAAGACGCTCGGGCCGTTGCATCGGGGTTTCGGCCGGCGGAGGCGTGGCAGCGGGCACCACACTTTCCCTTGATGCAGGCACCGTCGCGGCCGCCACGTCGACCGGCCCCGGTTGCGTCGCCGGCACTCGTTCCGCAACTGCCACGGCGTCGAACGCGATGAGCTCCGCGCCCACCGCCACTTTGTCCCCCGGCTCGCCGTGGATGCGCAACACGGTGCCGGCCACCGGCGCCGGAACTTCCACGTTGGCCTTATCCGTCATGATGTCGGCCACGATGTCGTCTTCGGCCACCACGTCGCCCGGGCGCACATGCCACGCGATGATTTCCGCTTCCACCGCGCCCTCCCCCAAGTCTGGCAGCTTGAACACAAACTCGCTCATGGCATCGCCTCAAGCCGCTTCGAGCACGTTCTCGATGGCCGCCGCCACGCGGCGCGGGCCGGGGAAATAGTCCCACTCGAAGGCGTGGGGGTAGGGCGTGTCCCACCCCGCCACCCGCGTGACCGGGGCTTCCAAGTGGTAGAAGCACTCCTCCTGCACGGTGGCGGCGAGTTCCGCGCCATAGCCGGAAAAGCGCGTCGCTTCATGGACGATCACGCAGCGCCCGGTCTTCTTCACGGATGCCGCGAGGGTGGCCGTGTCGAGCGGCGCCAACGTGCGCACATCGACGATCTCGGCATCCACGCCGGTGAGCGCCGCCGCCGCTTGTGCGACATGCACCATCGTTCCATAGCAGAGCACCGTCACGTCCGTGCCTTCCCGAAGCACTTGAGCGCGGCCCAAGGGCACGGTGTAGTAGCCCGACGGCACCTCGCCCAAGGGGTGCCCTTCCCATGACGTGGCCGGTTTTTCCGGGTCGCCGTCGAACGGGCCGTGGTAGAGGCGCTTCGGCTCGAAGAAGATCACCGGATCGTCGGCTTCGATGGCGCTGATGAGCAAGCCCTTCGCGTCGTAGGGGTTCGACGGCATGGCCACCTTCAGCCCGCACACATGGGTAAACATGCCTTCTGGGCTTTGCGAATGGGTCTGGCCGCCGCGGATGCCGCCGCCGCAGGGTGCCCTGATGGTCACCGGCGCGAAGAAGTCCCCCGCGGTGCGATAGCGCAACCGCGCCAACTCGCTCACGATCTGGTCGAAACCGGGATAGATGTAGTCTGCGAACTGCATCTCCGCGATGGGGCGCAGGCCATGCACGCCCATGCCGATGGCGCAGCCGACGATGCCGCCCTCGGCGATGGGCGCGTCCATCACCCGCGCCTCGCCGTACTTCTCCTGCAGCCCCTCCGTGCAGCGGAACACGCCGCCGAAGTAGCCCACGTCCTCGCCCAAGACGACGACGTTGGGGTCGCGCTCCATCACCACATCCATGGCGGAGTTGAGCGCCTGCACCATGTTCATCATGGCCATGCCGTTCAGTCCTTCTCGGGCGGCGCGGCGGCCTTCGGTTGGTAGCCCTCCAAGGCGCGCAAGGCGTCGCGCTGCGCGATGAGGTGGCGCGGCATGTCGCGGTACACATCCTCGAAGAGCTCGTACTGATCCAAGCGCGGCGCCTCCGTCATGGAGCCGTAGGAGAGCGCTTCACGCCAGCAGGCATCGACTTGGGCCTTGCACTCGGCGGCGAGGGCCGCGTGGTCTGCCTCGCTCCAGCTTCCACCGGCCACCAAGTGCGCCTGCAGGCGCTCGATGGGGTCTCCCAAGGGCCATGCCTTCCATTCGTCCCGCGGCCGGTAGCGCGATGGGTCGTCACTGGTGGAATGGGCGCCGCGGCGGTAGGTGACGAGTTCCACCAAGGTGGGGCCACGCCCCATGCGGGCGCGTTCCGCCGCCCAACGGGTTACGGCGTGGACGGCGAGGAAGTCATTGCCGTCCACGCGGATGGAGGCGATGCCGTAGCCCAAGCCCCGCGCCGCGAACGGCCGCCGCTCGCCGCCGGCGAAGCCTTGGAAGGTGGAGATCGCCCACTGGTTGTTCACCACGTTCAGCACCACCGGCGGCCGATACACGGCGGCGAAGGTGAGGGCGTGGTGGAAATCCGCCTCCGCGGTGGAGCCTTCGCCCACCCAGCCGGCGGCGATGTTCGCCTCGTTCTTGATGGCCGCCGCCATGGCCCAGCCGACGGCTTGCGGGAACTGCGTGGCGAGGTTGCCGGAGATGGAGAAGATGTTGCCCCGCGCCCAGTGGTACATGACGGGCATCTGCCGCCCCTTGCACATGTCGCGGCTGTTCGAGAGGCATTGGCACATCAACTCGACCGGGTTGTGGCCCCGGGCGATGTGCAGGCCGACGTTGCGGTAGTGCGGAAACAGCATGTCGCCCGGCTCGAGCGCGAGCGCCGCCGCCACGGACACGGCCTCTTCGCCCAGGGTTTGCATGAAGAACGACAGTTGGCCTTGGCGCTGCATGCGCAAAAGCCGGTCATCAAAGGCGCGCGTCAGCAACATCGCGCGCAAGCCTTCGCGCAACGTCTCGCCATCGAGGGAAGGTGCCCACGGCCCCACGGCGCAGCCGGCGTCATCCAGCACACGCACGAGGCCGTATGCCAAATGCTCGATGTCGTGAACGCGGGCATCCGGCGCCGGGCGCTCCACGGCACCGGCGGCCGACAGCTTGAGATAGCCGAAGTCCGGCGCTTCGCCGGGCCGGGCAGACGGATGAGGCACGTGAAACCGTGCGGCCGGCGTCATTCTCAGCTCCTTCCTTGGGGCCATGCGCGGGGGCTTGGCGGCAAAGCGCCGCGAAACCCGCCGCTCCTTCGGCCCATGATATAGGGCGCACGGGGTGTGCTTTCAAGCCGCCCTCAAGCCGGTGGCGCGTCAACGCCGCCGGGTGTTCGCGCACCGTACCGTCGCTTTTCCGCGTCCGGCACCCGTGGCCTATCATGCTTGAAGGAGCGGCGGGAAGGCGAGGAACGGCGACGTGGCAAACTGCATCCATTGTGGCGAGAAGGCCGGTTTCCTCCGCCGCGCCCACAAGCAATGCGGCACCACCCACCGCGAAGGGCTGGAGCAGATGGAGGCGCTGGCGCGACAAGCCGCGGCCACCGAAGCGTTCAACGCCGATGCCATCCGCCGGCGCTTGGCCGAAGTCGCCGAACGCGCGTTCGCGGGCGAAGACCACATCACCGCCGCCATTGAACGGGGTTGGGAGCGAGCCGTGGCGGAGAGCTTGGCGGACGGCGTGTTGACGCAAAGCGAAGAGAATCGGCTGCGTGGCTTCCGCGACCGACTCGCCCTCGCGCCCGATGCCGGCGCAGCCGCCGCGGCGCGGCTCGACCGGGCGGCGGCGGAGCGGCTACGCCACGATGCCCGCGCCGCCGCAGTCGCCACGGACGATGGCGAGCGCCAGTTGGAAGCGCTTGCGGAAGCCATCGAGCAATCCGCGCTGTCGCCCCTTGGCCGCCGCGAGTTGCTGGCCAAGGCTTGGGAGGAGGCCGTGGCGGCCGTGCTGGAGGACGGCGCGTTGTCCCTCGAAGAAGAAGCCGCGTTGGTGCGCTACATGCGCCACTTCGAGCTTTCCGCTGAGCGCGTCAACGAATCCGGCGGGCACACGCAAATGGTGAAGGGCGCGGTGATCCGCGAAGCCGCCGAAGGGGTGGTGCCCGAGCGGCTGCGACTCGACGGCCCCGTCCCCTTCAACTTGATGAAGTCTGAACAGCTCGTTTGGGTGATGGAGGACGTCGACTACCACGAAGTGGTGACGCGGCGCGAACGGCGTGGCACTTCCCACGGCTTGAGCATCCGCGTGGCCAAGGGCCTCTACTATCGCCCAGGGATGTTTCGCAGCCACATCCGCGAATGGGAGGAAACGGTACACTTGGACACTGGCTTGCTGGGCATCACCAGCAAGCACCTCTACTTCCACGGCCGGCGCAAGCGCTTCCGCATCCGCTACGACCGCATCGTCTCCTTCGAACCCTACGACGACGGCCTCGGCGTGATGCGCGACGCGCAAACGGCCAAACCCCAATCCTTCCGCACCGGCGACGGCTGGTTCACCTACAACTTGGTGACGAATCTGGCGCAACAGTGGTAGGCCGGCCAGAACACGTCCATTTGACGGTTAGCATAGCGTCCATTTTGCGGTTTAAGTACCGTCCATATGCCGGTTAGTACAGCGTCCGTTTGCCGGTCTTAATAGCGGTCATTTGTCGGCTTGCGTAACGCCCATCTGCGGGCACCGAGGTGTCCATGCCGCTCGGCAACGGACGCGCCGTAAGCCGGGCCGGAACTTGGAGAATCCAAGCGGCTCACGCCTACCGGCCTCCCCGCACCGCTACAAATCGCCGAGAAACTGCGCGTCGTAAAGCGGCCAAGTCTCCATCGGTCCTGAGAATCCACCGCCGGCGCCCCCGACCAGCTTGATGGCACGGCTCGGCGCGTAGCGGTCAATGTAGGAGCGCAAGCTGCGCGCTCGGGTGCGGGCGCCGCTCTTCACCTCCACCGGCACCACCTCGCCGTTGTGGCAGCGATGCAGGAACTCCACCTCGGCGCGACCGGCAAACCAACCATAGGTGGGGTGCCCCACCCGGGCGCATAGTTCGGTTTGCACAAAGTTCTCGGCGATGTAGCCCTTGTGACTCACGCCTTGTCCGCCGTGGTCGGCGGGCGTCATGCCCAGCATGTGTCCGAGCAGGCCCACGTCAAAGAAGTACAAGCGAAACCGGTTGGCCTTCGCTTGGGCGGCCAAGGGCGCCTGCGGCCGGCCTTCCACTGGGAAGCACTTCCACACCAGCCGCGCGGCTTGCAGCCAATCGATGGGCCCGGCCAACTCCCGGTAGCGCTGCTGGCGCGGCAACACGCCCTTGAATCGGTACCGCGCCACGGAACCATCCCGGTTCACGGCAAGCTGCACGGGCACGTTGTCGAAGATGCGTTCGATGTGTTGCGCATGCCGTTGGCCGGCGTACTTCCCGAAGTCCCGCCGATAGCCGTTGACCAAGTTGCGATGCACCGCCGACACCTTCTCCGTTCGCGCCAACGCGCTCGCCTCCGGCTCGAACCAGGTGGCCACCGCTTCCGGCATGCCGCCAACGAAGTAGTAGTCCAGCAGCATTGGCCACAAGGCGGCATGCACCGATGCGTCGCGTCGCCGGGAGCGGAACGCATCGAGCAGCGGTTCCCGCCGCGCGGCCATCAAAAACTCCTCAAAGCACAGCGGGAACAGCTCCAACTGCTCCACCTTGCCCACCGGAAAGGAACCCAGCAGCCCAATGTTCGACCCAGACGCGCAGACGAACGCGCTCGGCAGGCGCTCCGCGAAGTACTTCAGGGAATCCACGGCGCGTTGACACTCCCCCACTTCGTCGAAGAACAGGAGGTCTCTGGCGAGATCGATGCGTTCGTTGAGCGCCAGCTCGATGTTGCCGACGATGGCGGCCGGGTCCAAGCTCTCGGCGAAGAGACGCTCCAAGCGAGGTTCCGCGCGGAAGTCCAACCAGTGAACCCTGCGGAACTCCCGCGGTCCAAAGAGCCTGCCGACCAGCCAAGACTTCCCCACCTGCCGCGCCCCGTCTATCAACAGCGGCTTGCGGGCCGCCCGTCGCTTCCACTCGACGAGCTCCCGCAGCGCGAGCCGTTGCAGCATGGAATGGCCTCCTCCTCGATACGCTCGAAGTATGTCGGCAAGTTCGACAGGAAGCGGATTATGGCATTTTTAGGCGCATAAAAGTGGGGTGTTAACACATTTTTATGTACATAAAAGAGGTTGTCTTGGTCTGTTGCTAGGGGATATCTTCGTGCTAGACGGCACTGCGGGCCTCTTTTCACTGCCGAACTGTACGAGGTCGAAGAGTCGGCTAGACTTAAACCCAACGCAGTTCAGGGCGACTTGCTGATGGGGTTGCCGGGAATCGCAGAACGGGTACTCGCATGGATGCGCGGGTTGTGGCGGCGCACGAGGTCGGCGCAGTTCACGCCGGCCAAACCACCAACCCGAGGTGAGCGGTGTGGGCAAGCCGAGCGCCATCAGGACACAAGTCCCAACGATGGCGGAGCGCCGACTGGCGCTCCGGGGGGCCAAGCACACGGAGCGCCAGAGATAACGCCCCAGGCGGGGGAGGTACGTAAGGGGACCAAGAATCAACCGATCGACGCGAGAGGGCGACGCGGAGAGAAGTCGCGCCCGGCAGGTTCGAAGTCTCGCAAGCCGCGCACACGACACCCTCAGCCAGAACTGATGTGCAGAAAGAACGGAGTTCAGTGGGAAGTCTTCCTGTCTGCAACCGACGAGTGTCAGATCAGCGAGGTACGCCACGGTGAAGACTCGTTAGAACCCAAAGATGGCGAGTACTACCTCCGGTTCTTTACTGGGTGTCTATCCATAACTCATGGCGACGGACGACAAGACTTCCAGCTACCCTTAGCCGACGATGGCAGCCCGCTGATATTCAAGCTGCGTGCAGATTGGGAAGGCCCCGGCCGACACATCAAGCGCCTCACACATGGCCACTTCATCGTCATCGCACCACACGATTGGGATCGCCAAGGCCACGTTCCCGTCGAACCGGAAGACTGTACGGACTCCGGCTTTTGCGCTCACTACTTCCACCGCATGAAAGATGATGCGGGCGAAAAGGGTTTCAAGCAATGCCCGATCGCCTTAAGCGGGGTGTTGGTGAATCTACAAGGCCACAGAATATTCGATGACTCCGATGAAGGCCCACTGTTTGGTGGCAATGCCCCTCCAACACTTGACGATGCGCCAGGCGTCGTTTGGGCGCGAGTCGGCGAGGAAGGCGACGGCGGCTGGCGTGGCAAGAACTTCCGGCCAGATGAACAAGGGCTCGCAAAGGTCTTGGACGGCCGGCAGGGCCGGTTCTTTGTACGAGTCTACGACGAAAAGGCGACTCTGCTGGACAGCGATGAGTTCAGGTACTTTCAGTCCCTTGAGGCCATTCACGTCAATAATGAGCCGTACAAAAAGGAGAGTGTCCTCCCACCAAGTCCAGCAGGCCATCATCCTACCAAGATACGCTTCGTCGGTGCCGATGCAGGCGTGACAATCAAGCATCCAACGCCCCATGCGACCGCAGATGGAGATTGCGTCGTCGTCCATCCGGTAGCGGACGCGGATGTCGTGTCATGCGCGTTAGAGTCGCACGTCAGCATCAAGTTGCACTTGCCCCGTATATGGTGGCGGGCGGATTGGATGGCGAAGAGTACCAACGACGCTGACCAATGGTGCGACACGCCACTTAAGGTTACGCGGCAGCAGTTCGCCAAGTACGCCGATAGTGGCGGGACCCTACATGTGCGCTTGCCGCGGTGGTTCAAAGGAGCCCCCGTTGGGTTCGATGACGAGCCCGGCAGCCTCTACAAGGCTGAGACGATGGAGAACGGCTACTCCTCTTTGCGAGTGCGACTGGAGGACTTCTGCCTCCATAGGCAAATCGACCAGAGACTGAACGACGATGCCTTCCTCTGCGTTGAAGTCGATGGAGCGAAGCTTCGGCTTGTTCGGGTCTTGCAGGATCCCATGCCCAAGATCGCCCAAGTCGAACCAGATCGGAAGTGCCGCAGCGCAACTCCAATCGCGAGTGTGAAACGGTGCCATGGTGCAATAAGACCTGGCAGGGGATTCAGCCATGGTGAGCTTCGGGGTGCATCTATGACCATGCTAGAGGCGAAGCGCCTCTCGGTACCGCTCGACAAGCGCCGACGAACGACGCATATAGTCAACACGGCCGTCCTCGAGGGATTGTTAGATGTCTGAAACAAGCGATATTGGTCATTGGCCGGACAAGATTCGCCAGCGTTACGAGAACTACCTCCGAACCTCCTTCTTTTTCAAGGATCCGGCACTGCGAGCATCATTCAAGGTGGCCCTGCAGAAGGAGGGTAACCTCCTAAGGGGCCCCTTTCCCGAGCCGGCCCGAGGGTTTGAGACTAGCGTACCCGCTCGTGAGCTCGCACAGGAATGTTTCCCGAGCGACAGTGATGGGCTTCTCCCAGCACTGATTGATCGTCCGCTATATGTCCACCAAGAACATGCCCTGCGCAGATGCTACATCGACGGTGAGAATGTCGTTGTCGCGACGGGTACTGCCAGTGGTAAGACCGAGAGCTTCCTGTACCCCATTCTCTTCGAGTTGTATCGGCAACACCTAACCGGAGAACTTGGTGAACCAGGCGTCCGTGCCATGATCTTGTACCCAATGAATGCCCTCGCTAACGATCAACGCGAGCGCCTTGGCAATATCTGCCGCGCGTTACAACAAGCGGAATCACCATTTATGCCGACGTTCGGCCAGTACATCGGCCAAACGCCTGAAAACGCCAAGGACTCAGGGCGGAACGCGAGTTTGAAGCTCGAAGAACGAATGCCGGGTGAATTGATCCTTCGAGACGAGATGCGAGCCGCCCCTCCTCACATACTGCTGACCAACTACTCGATGCTGGAATATCTGCTCATCCGCCCGGACGATAGTCCACTCTTTGATGATGGCCGAGGAACCCGATGGCAGTTCATGGTGCTCGACGAAGCCCATCAGTATCGCGGTGCCAAGGGCATGGAGATGGGTATGCTAATCCGCCGCCTTAAGCAGCGTGTACGGGCCGGCGGACGGCAAGGGCCCACGCGGTGCGTCGCCACAAGTGCCACCATGTCGTCGGGCCAAGGCGACGAAGACAGGCGTTTGGTTGCGGAGTTCGGGCAAGAGCTGTTCGGTGAGCCGTTCTCGGCGTCGGGCATCATTTTCGGCGTACCGCAAGCGGCTGAGAGTCCGCCGGGGCGTTTCCATGCGTTTCTGAGAGCGCTAGAAGGGGCCTTTCTTCTCCACAGAGACGGTCGGGATGTGGTGATATTGAACCGTCAGCGAGAGCCTCACGACGGTGCCACTGCAGAACCGATGGAGATCGCGCTTTGCCGCGAGTGCGGCCAACACTACTACGTTGGCCGCAGGCAGGATGGCAAGTTACTGGAAGCGATCCGCGACCCTAGCCACGCAGACTTCGGCGTTGACTTCTACCTGCCAACAGAAGAAGGGCACCAGTGGCTGTGCAGGCTCTGCGGTGCGCTTTCCCAAGAGAAGCTAGAGTGTGGATGCGGTGCCGGAATCCGCGTCAAGAGGTGCGAATCACATAGGGATCATGCCGACCAACTGAAGGAATGCGAGACATGCGGATATCAACGGGGTGGCGTGGGCGACCCCGTGCGGGAGATAGTACATGGCTCCGACGGCCCTAACGCCGTAATCACCACCGCACTGCATGAACTGCTACCTGAAGGCCGACGGAGAGTGCTTGCGTTTACGGACAGCCGTCAGGAGGCAGCTTTTTTTGCTTGGTACGCGGAAGACTCATATCAAAAACTCCGCGACCGAAACTTCATTCTTCGGGCGATGAGGGCCTATGCGATCGACCCTGGAGGGCTATCTGTTGACGACCTTAAGAATCGGCTACTAGAGCAGTGGGAGAGCGGGGGCCTGTTCAGACCCACGGAGACGAGAGAGGAAAGGAGCCGGCGGGTCTTGGCATCAATTCTTCGGGAAGCATTAACTGACGAACGTCGACTCTCGTTGGGCGGAGTAGGCTTGGTGAAGTGGTCCGTATGTCTGCCGGGAGATCTGGCCCTGCCGTTGCACGAGCCGCCATGGAACTTCACGGATGCTGAAGCACATGCGCTCGTCGCCCATGTCCTCGACGGCTTGCGAAATCGGCGAGCAGTGGACGTGCCATATGGAGCGGGAGCACCTTCTTGGGGGGACATTTCCCCTTGGCCTCAAATGGCGTGCTGTATCGGATCTCCGGGTGGTCTGAAGAACGTGTTGCAGTGGGGTAGCCCGAAGTCCTCCGTTGTAAGGCACTATCTACATCGCCTGCTTGCATCTAGCGACTTGTCCGTCGATCAGAAGCGAACAGCGTCGATTGAACTCATGAAGCTTTTGCGCAAGACGCTTCGAGTTTCTGGAACAGAACCAATCCTTGTCCCGGGCACGAAGAACGGTACTTT
This sequence comes from Candidatus Azotimanducaceae bacterium, assembly GCA_965200505.1. Classification (GTDB taxonomy): domain Bacteria; phylum Pseudomonadota; class Gammaproteobacteria; order Pseudomonadales; family Azotimanducaceae; genus VXNE01. The sequence goes on from OZ241343.1 coordinate 730,369, forward strand.
TCGGTTGAGTTCACGCTGGCTCCGAGCCGAACTAGCTCGGCCTGACGACGTGTTCGAGTGCGACACCTGCGCGACCTTGAGCATGCACAATCTTCGTGGGGTTTGCCCCCGAAATGGCTGTCCTGGCGTATTGGTCTCATGCCAACATGACGTTCTAGAGAACAACCACTACCGAACGCTCTACGAAAGCAGGGGTTTGCCCCCGACGTTGAACGCAGAAGAACATACGGCTCAGATCGATAGCGACGAGGCACGCGATAGACAGCGCAAGTTCAAAGAAGGTAAAATTCACCTCCTCAGTTCCTCGACGACGTTCGAGGTCGGTGTGGATTTAGGGGATTTGGATGCTGTATTCCTCCGAAACGTGCCGCCGGAGCCCTTCAATTATGCACAACGAGTCGGACGTGCGGGGAGACGCGATATGCCAGGATTGGCTGTAACATACTGTCGTCGCAATTCGCACGACTTGTATCACTACGAAGACCCTAAGCGTCGAGTGGTCCAGGGTACGGTGTATCCACCGCGACTTCGGATGACGAACGAGAAGGTTATCCTGAGGCATATGGTCGCTACAGCACTGTCAGCTTTTTTCCGCACAAACGGGGATCGATTTAGGGATGTGGCCAGTTTCATTGGGGACTGGTCTAGGCCTCGAGGGGCGAAGGATCTGTGGCAGTTCTGTAGAGACAACTTTGCACTGACAGACGCGTTTTGCGAGATCGTTCCGAGAGATGTGCGACACCCTCTGGGCATCGACGATGGCTCGTGGGTTGACAAAGTCGCTGGGCCGGATAGCCGACTGGCGGTTATGGAAACCGAGGTGTGTTCTGACCAGAATAGAATGAGAGAGCTGAGGGAACAGCTATTTGAGGAAGGGAAGGACCGCCAAATGACACGTGTCGGTATTCGTATGAAAACCATAGAGACGGAACCAACGCTGAACTTTCTCTCCCGCAAAGCCGCCATTCCGAAGTATGGTTTTCCGGTAGACGTCGTTGAACTTGAAGCCGGCTTCTCAAACGACCGAGGTGGAGTCTCCCTTCAGAGGGACCTCGCTCAAGCCATCGCCGAGTATGCGCCGGGCGGCAAAGTTGTGGCGAATAAGGTGGAGTGGGAGTCATGCGGCATTAAGGTCGTAACAGGGCGAGCGTGGCCAGTTCGGCACTATAAATATACTGACGCGCACGGATTTGAGCAGTGGCCCGAGGATGATTCAACAGTTCCGAAGGGCGCTCGAAAGTACCTCGTTCCGGAATATGGCTTTGTGACGCCTCTGTTCAAGCGACCTAGCGAACCTCATGGGCGAACACAGCGGCTGTATACGACGCGGCCGTTCTTCCAAGGCTTTGGCCATGAGCCGGCGGCGACGATCTTGCACGGCGTACAAATGACAAAGGCCATGCCGGGGACCTTGGTCATCCTCTGCGAGGGGCGGAAGAGAAGAGGTTTCTATATCTGTCGTTCCTGCGGCGCACACATGAGTGCCGCGAAAGCGAAGCACAAGTCACCATCAGACTTTGAGTGCCCAGGCACGCTGGAGATGTTTTCGCTGGGTCACGAACTGGTCACAGACGTTATGCGCCTAGAGTTTCCCGGGATCAGGGGCGAATGGGCCGCCTACTCGGTGGCCTACGCCATACTGCTGGGCGCCGCAGAGGCACTAGACGTTCCGGATACGGATCTAAACGTGACGATTACTAAGGGTACGAGTCTTGGCGAGTCTGCGATCGTGCTCTACGACAGTGTGCCGGGTGGAGCCGGGCTGGTCGCGCAACTGGAGTTGGAGAGCGTGTTCTTGGAGGTCGTGAACAATGCAAGGGGCCGTGTGCGAGGTGGCTGTGGCTGTGACTCGAGTTGCTACGGCTGCCTGCGGAGCTATCGAAATCAGTTTGCCCATCCGCACTTAGACAGAAAGTTGGCTTCGGACATTCTACGTTCTATAGGGTCATCATAGGTGCTTTCACATGGGATCAAACACCCAATGGCTCTTCACAGCCGGTGACGGCGCAGCGCCGCCGGCGCTCGCGGGCCGCACTTCCGAACAGGCCGTGCTGTCTCGATGCCTTGGGAACTTGTGTCACAACGCTCCGCCGCCACACAACGTCGTCCTCGTGGGGCCGCGGGGCAACGGCAAAACCGTGCTGCTGCGTTGGTTCCAGCACGCCTGCGGCCAAAGCAAACCTGCCGTTGATGCGGTGTGGCTCACGCCGAGCGTTGTTCCCGATCAAACAGCGCTGCTCGACGCCCTTGCGCCGCGCCGATGGCTTGCCAAGTTGCTGCCGCGGAAGATCGGCATCGCTTCGGTGGGCTCAGCGGAATGGGCCTCGCCCGGCACCCGCAGGAACTTGGCCGAATCGGTGGCTTCGCGCTGTCGCCGCCGTCCATTGGCAGTGCTGCTTGACGAAGCCCACGCCTTGGACTTGGACGTGGGTGCCACGCTCCTGAACGTGAGCCAGGAGGTTCGCGGTGCCGAAGCGCCGTTTCTGCTCGTGCTTGCCGGCACGCCGGGATTGCCCACCCATCTGGACAGCATGAACGCCTCGTTCTGGTCACGCCTGGGCGAAGGTGAGCTCGGCATCGGGCGCCTCAGCGAAGGCGCAGCCAAACAGGCCCTCACCGAGCCTCTGGATGCGCACGGCGTGGCCATCGACGAAGACGCGCTTGGGTATGTGGTGGCGCAAAGCCAACGCTATCCGTACTTCGTTCAGCTTTGGGGCGATGCGTTGTGGCAGCGGCGTCTCGCGTCCGGGGCGGTCGCCATTGGCGCCGATGACGCCGAAGCTGTGCAGCCGACGGTGGCGGCGCAAGTGGCGAACTACCACCAGCGGCGGTTCGCGGAGTTGGAGAGCGAGGGCTTGGTGCCGGCCGCTGCCGCCGTGGCGCGGCTATTCGCAGATGCCACCGCAGCTTCCAATCAGGACGTGGACGCCGCGCTTGCGGCGGCAGGCATCGACGATGCCGGAAAACGATACGCCCAGCGGGAAGCGCTCAACCGCTTGGGTTACATCTGGCGGCCTCCCAATCAGCAAGCGCCGTTCCGCTGGTACGCCGGCATCCCGTCGCTGATGACCTATGTGCTGAAGGAGGCGGTTTAGCGGCGGATATGGCGTTGCTTGGTGGAGACAGCCGGGTGCAGAAGACCTAGCCGCATCGGGTCGTAAACGAAGGAACAAGGAGGCTTGTCATGGTCTCATCCACTTGCGGAACTCCCGCGGCCCCAAGAGCCTGCCGACCAGCCAAGACTTCCCCACCTGCCGCGCCCCGTCGATCAATAACGGCTTGCGGGCCGCCCGTCGCTTCCACTCGACGAGCTCCCGCAGCGCGAGCCGTTGCAGCATGGGATGGCCTCCTCAGCGAGTCCGATTGAAAGCGAATTATGACACTTTTAGGCGCATAAAAGTGGGTGTATGAACCATTTTTATGTACATAAAAGAGGATATCGGTCAGCGGGGTGTGGGGAGTACGGGCATCAACGCGAGGTGCCGCAGCGGACTACCGCCCCGTTCACCACCGCGCCGCGATGGCTGCGTGCCACGCCCGTTCACCGATCATGCTCGAAAGAGGCAGCTAGAAGCCGAAGGGGCGGCACGTTGGGAGGCTGCCATCGGCACTTGACGGCACCAGTGCCCGCGTGTGTAATTCTATACACACTCAACGGAGGCAACGATGAGCCATCGAGTTAACGTCATCGTTCAAGACGACGTTTGGGCGCTGCTAAAGCGCATTCCGGCAGGCGAACGCAGCCGCACCATCAATGCCGCGCTACGCGATTGGGCGCAGGGGCGGCGCCGGCTCGATGCCGCTGCCGAGATGGACCGCCTCCGGACGAACTCGGCTGCCAAGACCATTACGACTGCGGAGATCGTGCGCTGGATCAGAGAAGACCGTGACGGCGGACATTGAGGTGGCCATGCCGGTCGTCGTGCCCGACGCCTCGGTGATTCTGAAGTGGGTCTTGCCACCAGCGGACGAAGGGGACGTCGACCGGGCGTTGGCGATGCGCGACTCCATAATGTCTGGCCGTGTGCGAGCTTTGGTGCCAGACCTTTGGGTTTACGAAGTCGGCAACATACTGGCGCGGCGGTTTTCGGACCGGGCGTTCCGCTTGCTTGACGCGCTTGCTCGCTTCGATCTGGCCATCGCGCCACGCTCCCGGCGGTGGCTGAACCATGCTCTCGATCTGACGCAGCGCTACGGCGTGACGTTCTACGACGCCACATACCATGCCCACGCCATCGTTGAGCGTGGCGTGTTCGTCACAGCAGACGCCCGCTACCTCCAACGCGCAGGGGAGGCACGCTCCATCATGCATCTCTCGGCATGGAATGCAGGCAACGGGGGCACCGCGAGCCGTTCCGGCCGCGGCGCCAAAAGGTGACAGCGGCTCGCCGGCGGCTTACCCTTCGTTCAAAGCACGGGTGGAGGGTAGGCCCATGACGAAACTGGCTCGGCGGGAAATGTTGCGGTTCGGCGCGGTCGCCGGCTTGGCGCCGCTGGCTTCGGCGCAGGAAGGATCACCCGTGGTGACCGGCGAGGTGCGCCGCTACAACCGGCTGGGGCGCACCGGGCTTGAAATCTCGGACATCTCGTTCGGCTCGGCGCGCCTCCGGCGTGGCGGCGAGCGGCTTGTGCATCACGCGCTGGACAAGGGCATCAACTACTTCGACACCGCCGAGGACTACACCGGCGGCGCGTCGGAGAACGCCATGGGCCGCGCGCTCGCCGGCAAGCGCGACAAGGTGGTCATCGCTTCCAAGACCATGGCCCGGGCGAACCGCGACCGAGCGTCCCTCATGCGCTCGCTGGACACCTCCTTGACGCGCCTCAAGACAGACTACATCGATGTTTACTTCAGCCACGCCGTGAACGACTTGGAGCGGCTCAAGAACCCGGAGTGGCACGAGTTCGCGGCGCGCGCGAAGCAGCAGGGCAAGGTGCGTTTCATCGGCATGTCCGGCCACGGCGGGCACCTCATCGAATGTTTGGACCACGCCTTGGACGAAGACATGGTGGACGCCGTGCTGATCGCGTACCACTTCGGCCAAGACCCTGCCTTCTACGCCAACATCACCCGCTCGCTGGACTGGGTGGCTATGCAGCCGGACTTGCCGCGCGCCCTTGCCAAGGCGAAGGCCAAGGATGTGGGCGTCATCGCCATGAAGACGCTCATGGGCGCCCGCTTGAACGACATGCGCCCCTTTGAGCGCGATGGCGCCACGTTCGCCCAAGCCGCCTTCCGCTGGGTGCTGCACGACCCGAAAGTGGACGGCCTCATCATCACCATGACTTCGCCGGAGCAAATCGACGAGTTCTTGGGCGCGTCGGGGTCCAGTGGCCCCACCCACGCGGAAGTCGCGCTGCTCGAACGCTACGCCGGCCAAAACAGCGCCACCTATTGCCGCCACGGCTGCTCGCAATGCGACGACGCCTGTCCCTACGGCGTGCCGATCCCAGACGTTCTGCGCACCCGCATGTACGCCACCGATTACGGGGATACGCGCTTCGCCCGCGAAGAGTACGCAAAGCTGGAGGCCAACGCGGCGGCGTGCCTCGGCTGCGATGGCCAGCCCTGCGCCACGGCCTGCCCATTCGACATTCCCATCGCCGAGTTCTGCGCCCCGACGCATCGCATGCTGGCTTGATGGCAGGCGCCGGGGCCGTCCGTCGCGGCACTGGCTGGCGGCTCAGCCAATGGGCCGGCCGAGCCGGCTCCAAGGCGGCCGTCAGTTGGCGAAGCCCCAAGCCACTGCGTTGCGCATGAGGGTCTGAAACGCGTCGATTTCCCAGCTGCCGCGAAACGTCTGCGGCGTCAGGCCGCCGGCCACCACGGTCTCGTCGACGAACGGTTGGCTGTTAGATGCGGGATGGTGGCAGTGGCCGAGGGCCACATAGGCCACTTGGCCTTGGCCCACGTCCTTCACATGGCCAAGCACACGGGTCTTGCCATCCGACCCCAAGGATGTGTCCTCATCGTATTGGAAGCCGAAGCCGGGCGGTGAGGGATCGTCCGGCAGCTCTGTGGTGAGCAATGTTTCGCTGGCGCCGATCGGTTCCACCAGATAGAGCTCATCCACCGTCTCGAAGGCTGGCGGCAAGCCGGCGGTGAGTGGATGCCCGCCCCGCACTTGCACATCGAAGCGGCGCACCGGCGGATGATTCAGGAAGAAGCAACCGAGCGTTTCGTGATGCGCCTCCCGCACCATGCGCCGTTGCCGTTGGCCCGCCACCCGCACGGCGCGGCCGCCGCTGGTGCCATGCAGCGCGAACCAGCGGCCACCCTCGTGCAGCCAACGCTTGAGCGCCTCGATTTGCGCCCCGGCCGGGAACGGCCCGGCGACGTAAGTGAGCAAAAGCGCGGCCCCATCGAGCCAACGCGCCAAGTCTTGGAAGTCGTTCGCCGTGGTCGCCGTGGCATCGGCGCGTTCGCCGAGGTAGCCCAACAGCGAACGGCGCGCGAAGTCCATGTCGTGACCCGCCGGCGCACCGGCCGGAAAGCCGCCGACGATGAGGTGGGCGCGTGGCGTCATGGCAATGTCTCCCTGCGTGGATGTTCCGGCCAAAGCCGCCGGATGGCGCCTCATGCTGCCAGAAGCCGGCGGTGGCGCCTATTGCCCTCCGCCGGCACCCGGCCGCCACGTCACAGCAGCCGGCCGCTGTCCGTCGCGAGCATGAGCAATTGCACTTGCTCGCCCGCCTGCAGTCCGCCGCGGTGCTCCGGCACCTCGATCAGGCAGTTGGCGCCAGAGAACGTCGCCAGTCGGTTGGAGCCTTGGTCGCCGGTGGGTGTCACCACGAGCCGGCCGCCTTCGCTCACCACCCGGCCACGCTGATACTCGCGCCGCCCGCGGGTGTGGGCGATGTCGCAACCGAGCGCCGCCGGCACCTTGAGGTGTGTCCGCGGCACGCCGCCGGCGCGGGTCAGGATGGCGGGAACGACGAAGAGCAGGAAGGTGACGATGGTCGATACCGGGTTGCCCGGCAAGCCGAAGAACGTGGCGCCGCCCACCGTGCCCACCGCCAACGGCTTGCCGGGTTTCAGCGCGATGCGCCAGAAGTCCAACGTGCCGACTTCCTCCACCACGGCTTTGACGAAATCCGCGTCACCCACGGAAACGCCGCCGCTGGCGATGACCAAGTCCGCGTTCCCGGCGGCGTCTTGGAGCGCCCGGCGAATGGCCTCGCGGTTGTCCGGCAGGCGGCCCAAGTCGAACGGCGTGACTGGCAAGTCGGCCATGAGCTTAAGCAGGGCGAAGCGGTTCGAGTCGTAGATTTGCCCGGGACCGAGTGCCGCGCCCGGATCGGCCAATTCGTCCCCGGTGGCGAAGATCGCCACCCGCACCCGGCGCATCACTTCCACCTCGGCGACACCGCAGGCGGTCAGCCAAGCCAACGCATAGGCGCCCAGCCAGTCGCCCCGCGCCACGAGGGTCTCCCCACGCGCCACGTCGTGCCCGCGCTCCCGCACATGCTGGCCCGGACGCGGCTGTTCGGCGATGGCGATGGTGTCGCCGCGGCGTTCCACGTCTTCCTGCAGCACCACCGCGTCCGCCCCCGCCGGCATCATGGCGCCAGTGAAGATGCGCAACGCCCGCCGCCCCGCCACACGAAGGCTCGAAGGGTGCCCGGCGGCGCTCTGCCCCGCCACCGTGAGCTCGATGGCGCCCGAGGCGCCGATGTCGGCCGCGCGGACGGCGTAACCATCCATTGCCGAGGAACGGAATGGGGGTAGATCGATGGGGGCGCGCACGTCCGTGGCGGCGATGCGGCCCAATGCTTGGGCGGTCGGCATCGTCTCGACCTCGGAGACCGGCTTCATCGCGGCGACGATGCGCCGCCGCGCCTCATCAGGGCTCAACACGGCTTGGGAACCAACACGGCAGGATTCTTGCCGGCAAGCCTAGCAGCGGCAGTTGTGATGCGGTAGCTTGCATCGGGGCATCGCACCCACGGGGGAAACATGGCGAAGGCCGGCAACGCCACGTCGCCGCGGCGACACGCAAGCTCGACGGCGGCCGCTGCGGCGGCGCCGGCCAAGGCAGCCAGCGGCGGCGCGATCGGCGAATGGCGCGTCGCCAGCTACTCCGCCATGTATCTGCCGCTCTCGGTGGCGCTGCTGCCCGTGGGGGTGTACGTCCAACCCCACTATGCCGAGTTGGGCATCGGCCTCTCCGTCATCGCCCTCATCATTCTCCTCGCGCGGGTGACGGACCTCGTCACAGACCCCTTGATCGGCATCATCTCGGACAAATGGCGCACGCGCATGGGGCGGCGCAAGCCATGGATTCTGGCCGGCACACCGCTCTTGATGTTGTCGATCTACATGCTCTTCCGCCCGCCCGAGCACCCCACCGTCTGGTACTTCGGCTTCTGGGTGGTGGCCATCTACTTCGCGTTCACCTTGGTCAACTTGCCCTATTTCGCTTGGGGCGCCGAGCTCACGCCGGACTACAACGAACGCACCAAGGTCACTGGGCGGCGGGAGCAGTTCCACTACCTGGGCGTGGTCATCGCGACGGCGTTGCCCCTTGCCGCCGGCATCCTCATCTACTTGAGCGCCGCCGACAACACCTTGGGTGGCTTGCTGGCGGACCTCGGCGGCGAACTCGGCTCGGTGATGGACACCCACGCCGGCAACTTGGACGTCATTCTGGACTGGTTATCGACCTTCGTGCTGTTCGCGCTGCCGGTGACGGTGTTCGTGGCCCTCGCCTTCGTGCGCGAACCGGATCAGGTGGTGATTCCGCGCCGCAAGATGAGCTTTCTGGCGAGCCTACGGGTGGTGCGGCGCAACGGCCCCTATGTGCGGCTGGTGGTCTGCTACACGGTGAGCACCATCGGCGGCGCCATGACGGGCGCCTTGTCGTTCTTCTTCTGCAAGCACGTCATCGACGCCGGCGAGTGGTACTCGCTGTACCTGCTCGTGTACTACCTGGCGTCCACGCTGGGCCTGTTCTTCTGGACTTGGCTGGCAGGAAAAATCGGCAAGCACCGCGCCTTCATCGTGCTGGTCATCTGGTACAGCGTGTGGGCATCGTTCATTCCCTTCATTCCGGCCGGTTGGTTCGGCGCGTTCCTGTTCATCATGACGATGAAGGGGTGTACGGAGGGCGCCATGCTCGCCATTCCGGCCGCGATGGCGGCCGATGTGGTGGACATCGACTCCGCCCGCACCGGCGAACAACGCGCCGGCATGTACTTTTCGATTTGGGGGATGTTGCAGAAGGGCGGCGTGGCCATCGGCGGGGCGCTGGCGCTGCTGGTGGTCGGGCTGTTCGGGTTTGACCCGACGGCGGACCCGTCGCTGGCGCGCACGCCTGACGGCAACTCGAGCGTCTCGCTCATCGTGCTCGCGCTGGCGTACTCGATCATCCCCGCCGGCCTCAAGTTCGTCGCGTTGCCGTTCATCTGGCGCTACCCGCTCACCGAGGCGCGGCAGGTGCGAATCCGCGCCCGGCTGGAACGCCGCGGGGTGCGCGTCTCCGCCACCGACGAGGCCGCGACCGGTGCCCGGAGCACGGCATGAAGCCAGCCCAAACATCACGGGGTGCCGCACACGCCCTCGGCTTGGCTTGCACTACCGCCCTAGCCGCCTCGTTGTCGGGCTGCGACGAGGGACGTGCGCCGCCTGCCCCACCGGCCGCGCCCGAATACCGCGTCATCTTTGAGGACGATTTCGACGGCGACGCCCTTGACGCCGCGAAGTGGAACGTAGCGGCCGATGATGGCTGCCCGCATCTGTGCGGTGGTGGGGCGACCAAGCGGTACGCCGGGCAAAGCGTCTCGGTACACAACGGGGCGCTCATCATCGAGCCCGCGCCGGCCGATGCTGCGCTGCCCGTTGCCGGTGCCGTCCACACCGCCGGCAAGTTCAACTTCCAGTACGGCCGCGTGGAGGTCGCCGCCAAGCTCCCCGTCGCACATGGCCTGGCGCCGTCGATCCGCCTGTTGCCCGCCGATGCGTCCAAGTACGGCCCGCTGCCGTCGGCCGGAGAGATCGGCATCGTCGAGGGGTTTGACGCCGGCGCCGTGCGCAGCATCACGCGCTATGGCCTGCCGACACCGCCATTCCACGGCGCCGCGGCAACGTATGACTTGGGCCAGGCACCGGACGCCGGCTTCGTCGAGTACGCCGTCGAGTGGGATTGGGACACGCTGCGCTTCTTCCAGGACGGCGTCCATGTCCACACGCAGTCTTCGGCCGAGTGGTACGCCTACTACCCGGCCGATGCGAATCAACGCCACGACCCGTTGGCGCCCTATCGCTTGGCCGGCGGCTCGCCACCCTTCGACCAACCATTCCATCTCGCCATCGAGTTGGCGACCGACGGGCAAGAGACTGGCGTCCGGCCGCGTTTGGAAATCGAGTCCGTACGGGTGTTCGAGTGTGCCGGCGCCGCGCAAGGGGGCGTTGGCTGCGGGCGTATGGACAGCACCGTTGAACCGCTGCGTGATGGCGCCGGCGGCCCGCTTGCAGAACGCGAAACCGCGAAGCCGCACCGGCAACGGTTGGACTTGTACGCCGGCGGCCCGGCCACACTGTCGGCGCCAGTCGCCGATGCAGCCGTGGCGGCTGCGTTGATCGACGGCACTTGGGCCACCGGTGCGATGGTCGAAAGCGAGCTAAACGCCCAAGACGCCCAAGACCCGGCCCGCGCGGTTTGGCGCGTTGCCGTGTCTGGCGGCGCCGGCGAAGCCTTCTTGGCGGCACAAAACCTATCCCAAGAGCCGGCCAAGCAAACAGGCTTCGACTTCTCCGGCAACCGCCGGCCCGGGCCCGGCGGCGAACCGGTTGGTGAAGTCGCCTTTGACCTCAAGGTTCAAGAACTGGCCGCGAACACCCGAATTGCCGTTGGCATGGATGCCGGCTACCCGCACGGCCCGCGCTTCGAGTTGCCGCGACAACGCTTAAGCCGCAACGAGTGGCGCACCCACTCCGTGAAGTTCGCCGACCTCGTCGGCGACGGCACCCATTACGGCATGCAACTCCGCCACATCACCCGCCCGTTCGTGTTGCGCGCCGAAGGCGATGCCGTCAATGTCCTCATCGACAACATTCGCGTCGTCAATGCCTGCAAGGTGGTGGGCGGCTGCGGCGCGGTGCCGGCCGAGGTGGCGGCGCGGCGGCGCGCCTGCGTCACCGATGGACGCCCGCTCAATGTGGGGTTCTACGCTTTCTTCGAGCCCGTCAGCGTGAGCGCGAACCCGGACCCCACCGCGCCCGGATTCAACGCGCATCGCGGCTACGAGGCGGATTTGCTCACCGCCCTCGCCGCGATGCGGGATGGCGGCTTGGCCTTCACGCGGCGCGCCATACCGACTTGGCCCGGCATCTGGCTGCGCTCCGCCACCCCAGACCACGACATCGTGGGCGGCGGCATCACCATCCTCGACAGCCGCACGCGCAATGCCGCGGGGGAAACGGTGGTCGCCTTCACAGAGGGGCACATCGCGTTCCGCCAATCGCTCTTGGTGCGCACCGAGGACGCGGGCCGGTTCCCGAACCATGCGGCGCTCACCGACACCGACCGCGTCGGCGTCCTCGCCGGCACCACCGGCGAGTTCCGCTTGCTGCAGCTCACGGGGCTGGTCGATGACGCGGGCGCCTTGGCCGCCGGCACCCGCGTGACGACAACCCGTGGCGTGGTGGTCGCCGATGGCAGCGCCGCGTACCGCATCCACCCGGCCGGCGCCAGCGCCAACTTGGATGGCCGGCAGAGGCTGCAGCCGCCGGCGGCGACGATGCCGCAAGTCATCTACCTTGGCGACGAGCTGGGTGAGGCGGAACTGCTGGCCGCGCTTGGCGATGGCCGCATCGACGCGGTGGCGCGCGGCGAAATCGGCAACAGCGACGCCGCCGCGGTGTCTGATGGGCGTTTCCAAGTGACGGCGCTCGACCCACAAGCCGAATATGGCGGCTTCACCGTGGCGGTGGAGAACATGGATTTGCTGGCCTGCCTGAACGACCGGATTCGCTGGCTGACGGACGGCGGCCAGCTCGGTTATCCCCATTGGCGCGAGGACAATGCCGTGTTCCAGCGCCGGGCCGAGCTGTGGAACGATGCCGAGTGAGCGCGTGGCGGCGCGGCGGTGAACCCCACCGGCCTGCCCGCCTCAGCCGCCCGGCATCACGCCTTCACGGGTCTCGGCCACCGCCGCATCGACCACCGCCCGCAAGGCCGCCGCGTCGTCATCCCCTTCGAGGCGGCGCAGACGGTAGAGATCGATCTGCCGGTCGGCGCCCGTGCCTTCGCGGATGATCGTCGCAATGCGGCCGAGCTCGGCAACGCAGTCCAAGGCTTCGGCATCCTCGGCCAAGTCCTCGATGAGTCGATTCGCGTAGTCCTCGATGTCCACGCGCTCGCCGAAGGCCGGGTCCCCCAAGAAGGCCAACACGCCATAGCGCGATGCGAGCCAACGGTTCTCGGCGATGATTTCGGTGGGCGGTTCCGAGGGCAGCCGATCCTCGGCGCGGTGGCGGGACAGCATGCGAATGAGCGAGGCGTACAGGGCGGCGATGGCAAGCGCATCCTCCACGCGGCTGCAGATGTCACAGATGCGCATTTCCACGGTGGGATAGCTCGCCGACGGGCGAATGTCCCACCACAGTTCGCTGCCATCCTGGATGAAGTTGAGCGAGCGATAGTCCTCCACCAAGCGCTCGTAGTCCGCATTGTCCCGCAGCGGCGGCGGCAGGCTGGTGCGCGGCAACACGCCGATGAGGCTCAGCCGGTAGGACTTGAAGCCGGTCTCGCGCCCCGCGTTGAACGGCGAAGTGGCAGAGAGGGCGTGCAGCACCGGCAGGTAGCGGCGCAGCGCCGTCATCACCCGCAGCCGGGCGTCCGCGTCGCCGAAACCGGCGTGGATGTGCATGCCACCCACCAAGAAGCGCCGCACACTCTCCTGATAGGTCATGGCGAGGCGTCGATAGCGTTCCCGCGCCGTGGTCGCCTGCGCATGCCACTCGGCGAACGGATGCGTGGACGTGGCCAGCACCTCGGCGCCGTGCGCATTGGCGGCGTCGATGACCAGCCGCCGCGTTTCGATGAGCGCCGAGCGCAGGTCCGCGATGGACGAACACACGCGGGTGTTCGTCTCGATCTGCGCGCGCAGAAACTCCGGGACGACCTTGTGTTCCCCCGCCCCGGCGCGACAAGCCTCGAAGATGGCCGGGTCTGGGTCGGCCAGCAGGTCGCGCGTGGCCGGGTCGATGAGGAAAAACTCCTCTTCCACCCCAAGCGTAATCGTCGGATCGGGCTGCGTCGCCTTCATCGATGGTGGCTGAAACTGGCGTTACCGGCGCATTGTAAGGCTACCGCGGCCGCTCGCCGGCCACCGTCACCCGGTACATCCGGCGATGCTGCGGGAAGTAGTCGTTCACCGGCTTGTGCTGGGTCGTGCGGTTGTCCCAGATGGCCACCGTGCCCGGCCGCCAAGCCAAGCGCACCGTGTACTCCACCGTGGCGACTTCGCTGGCGAGGAAGGCGAGCAGCGCCTCGCTTTCGCGGGGCGGCATCCCGTCGATGCGGGTGGTGAAGAGGCTGTTCACGTAGATCGCCTTGCGCCCCGAGGCGGGATGCGTGCGCACCACCGGATGGCTGACCGGCGGGTTCTCCGCCAGCGCGGAGCGCAACCGCTCCCAACCCCCTGGCTCGGCCAGGCTCTCCTTGAAGCCGGCGGCGAAGTCGTGGCTGGCGGCAAGCCCGTCCACGAGGTTGCGCATCGGCGCCGAGAGCCCCTCATAGGCCGCGCTGGCGCTCGCCCACAGCGTGTCACCCCCAAACGCCGGCACCGTCTCGGCGAGCAGCAGCGTCACCCCCGGCGGTTGGGCGCGGAACGTCATGTCGGAGTGCCACGCCTCGATTTTCGTCGGCGCCGCGGCGGTGCTCTCCAAGATCTGCACCCCAGGCGCCTCGGCCACGGTGGGATAGGCTGGATGCGGCTCGATTTCGCCAAAGCGCTCCGCGAGCCGCTTGAGTTCGTCGGGCGTCAGCGCCTGATCCCGCGCGAACAACACTTCGTGGCGCACCAGCGCCTCGGCCAACTCGTCCGCGAGCGCCGCCGACCGCGCCACTTGGCCCAAATCGACATCGACCCAGGCGCCGAGCGCGCCGGCTGCTCTGATCGCTTCCATGCGGCGATTCTACGCCCGCCCCAAACTGCCGGTGCCCGTGGCCGGCCGGCGCAAGGGTATGATGGCTGCCTCTGCCCTTGGCCCGGCAATGGAGGGATCGAACTTGGCCAGGCAAACCGCCGCCTCGACTCTGGCTTTAGCCGCCGCGACACCCGGTTTCGATGCCCTTGAGCCGCATCGGGAAGACGGCGCCAAAGCCGGCATCAATCGCCTGCGGCAGGCGGCGGAGCGCACCGAGGCGAACGCATTGCTCGAAGCGTTGGACACCGGCGCGGGGGCAGCCTTCTTCGCCTTCCTGTTCGGCAACAGCCCGCACCTCACCGCGCTCTTGCTGCGCGATGTCGCCTTCACGGAAGCGTTGGTCATCACGCCACCGGACGTCCTCGAAAGCGGCATCACGGATGCGCTGCGGCAAGCGGATCCCCGCATGGACAAGGACGCCTTGATGCGCTTGCTGCGGGTGCAGCGCAATCGCGTCGCGGTGATGGCCGGCCTCTGCGACTGCTTCGGCATCTGGGATGTCATGCATTGCGCGAGGTTGCTCTCCGACATGGCGGATCACGGCACCCGGCTGGCCGTCTCGCACTTGCTCTGGCAAAGCGTGGAACGGGGCGAGATGGAGGCGCCCGAACAAGACGCTTGGGGTTACTTCGCGTTGGCGATGGGCAAGCACGGCTCCCGCGAGCTCAACTATTCCTCCGACATCGACCTCATCGTGCTCTACGACCCGGAGCGGTGCCGCTACCAGGGCCGGCGACCCCTGCGCGAACATTTTGCCCGCCTTACGCGGGACCTCATCGCCCTGATGGAGACGCGCACCGCGGATGGCTATGTGTTCCGCACGGACCTGCGCTTGCGGCCGAACCCGTCCTCGACGCCGCCGGCCGTCGCCGTGGACTTCGCCCTCGACTACTACCAGCGCATGGGGCGCACTTGGGAACGGGCCGCGATGATTAAGGCGCGGCCCGTGGCCGGGGACATCGAAGCCGGCGAACAGTTCATGGAGCGCTTGGCGCCGTTCGTGTGGGACGAGGCGCTGGACTTCCGCTCGGTGGAGGAAATCCGCTCGATGAGCGAGCAGATCCACGATTTCCACGGCCACGGCGAAATCAAGCTCGGCGGCTGGAACGTCAAGCTGGGGCGTGGCGGCATCCGCGAAATCGAGTTCTTCGTCCACATGCATCAACTCGCGCATGGCGGCCTGAGCCCGCGTTTGCGTGGCGCCGGGGTGTTGCCGATGCTCGCGACCTTGGAGGAGGAACACCACATCCTGCCCAGCGAGGCGGCCACGCTGCGCGACGCCTACCTGCTGCTCCGCCGCGTGGAGCATCGGCTGCAGATGACGAACGACAACCAAACGCAGACCTTGCCGACCGCGGACGACGGCGTGGCCCACATCGCCCGGTTCATGGGCACATCGGTGGATGAACTCGGCCAGCGCCTCGGCGCCGCCGCCCGCGAAGCCCACGCACTCTACCTGGCCCGTTTCAACGTGCCCGAACGCGAACACGACATTGCCGAATCCGTGCTGACCGGGCCCGAAGGGCTGCCAGACGTTGCCGAGCGCCTGCAAGCCAGCGGCTTCCAAGACACCCAAGCGGCGTTCGAGGCGCTGCGCGGCTGGGCGGAAGGCCGCCACCCCGCCACCGCGTCGGATGAGGTGCGCGAGATCATCCGCGCCGTCATGCACGACCTGGTGGAGGCGCTGGGCAAAACGCCAGACCCGGATCGCGCCTTGGCGCGGCTGGACGGCTTCCTCGCCGCGCTGCCGGAGGACATTGGCTTCTTCGCCATGCTGCGCGCCAACACCTGGCTCGCGAACCTCATCGCCGTCGCGATGGGCGGAGCGCCGCGCATCGCGGACCGGCTGGCCGCCAATCCACGGCTCCTGCAGGCCGTGTTGGATCCGTCCTTCTTTCTGCCGATAGCGGACCGACCGGGGCTCATGGAGGAATTGCGGGAACGGATCGGCACGCGCCAACCGTTCCGCGGCCGGGTGGATCGCCTGGGCCGCTGGGCCGAGGACCGGCGCTTCCAAGTGGATGTGCAGACGCTGCAGCAGCTCGTCACGCCGCTTGAGGCAAGCGCCTCCCGGTGCCACGTCGCCGAAGCCGCCATCGAGACGCTCTTCACCGACCTGTTGGCGGACTTTGCGCGGCGCACGGGCGCTGAGACGCCCGCCTGCGCCATCGTCGCCTTCGGCGAACTCGGCGCGCAAGACATGATCTTCGGCGCCGGCCTCGACTTGCTGTTCGTCGCTGACACCAGCGACGACCGGGCCATCGCCCGCATGGCGCGAAGGTTCGGCGCCGCGCTGGGCCGCAACGTTGGGGCCGGGCGGATGTACGACGCGGATGTCGCCACCGCAACGCTGCCGGCGCTGCAGGCGGACCCGACCAGCCACACAGGCGCGGCGGCCTTGGACGAGGCGGCTGGGTGGTTGGCGCTGGGCCGAGGGCGGATCATTTGCGGCGCTGCGGCGGTGGCGGAGCAAGCCGCGGCCGCGCTGCGCCGCGCACTCGAGGGCCCGCGCCAAGCCGCGCCCTTGCGGGAAGCCGTCAACGCCTTGCGTGGGCGGCAAATCGCAGACCCGCGCCCATCGGATCCCTTTGCCGTCGGCCAAACCAGCGGCGGCGTGTTGGAACTGGGCCTCTTGGCGAGTTACCTGCAACTCGGCCACGCGCCCGACGCGCCGGACGCGCTCGCCCACGGGCTTGGCGCCGCAGCGACATTCGACGCCCTCGCCCAGCTGGGCGCACTGCCCGAAACCGAAGCCTCGGCGCTTGCCGACGCCTACCGGCTGCAACGCGGCGTGCAGGACTTTCTGCGCCTGACGCTGGCGGAGGCTTCCGACAAGCCTGTGGCGACGGCGCCACCGGCCCTCAAGGAACGTCTCGCGCAAGCGTTCGAGTGCGATGCGTTCGAGACCTTGGAGCAGCGCCTGCGCGATGCCCAGACGGTGGCCGCGGACGCTTGGCGGCGGCACTTGGATTGAACGCGCCCGGCGTGCGTGCGCCGTGGATAGAATGCGATTCAACTGCACTGGGGGGAGATCGCAGCCGACATGCAAGTGACCACCGATCATTCAGGGGACGTCGCCTTGGCGGCCGTCACCGGGCGGGTGGATTCGTCCACGGCACAGGATTTCGAGACGGCGCTGGTCAGCGCCTTGGACTCCGGCGACCACCGCGTCGTGCTCGATTGCAGCGAGCTCACCTTCCTGAGCAGCGCCGGGTTGCGGGCCTTGCTGGTGGCCCTGAAGAAGGCCAATGCCGCCGGCGGCAACCTGGTGATGTCCGGCACGCCGGATCGCATCCGCGAGGTGCTGGAAGTGAGCGGCTTCACCCGCTTCCTGAAGCTCTTCCCCGCCGTGGAAGAAGCGACGGCGAGTTTCGGCGGCTAGCCTGCGCCCCGGTGCCGAACGCCGCCATGGGCCAGCCCACCGAAGGCGTCATCCGGTTCCGCTACAGCCTGCGTCCGCCGGCCGCGCCGTTTGACGGGGAAACGCTTGCCGTCCTCAACGCCTGGCGGCGGATTCTGCGCGGCGTGGGGCTGCTGGGCCAAACGCCAACTCGCTACGGCGGCTATGGGTTCGGCAACGTCTCGGCCCGGGAAGGCGGCACCGACGGCACCTTCCTCATCACCGGCACGCAAACCGGCGCACTGGATGCGTTGCAGCCCGCCGCGTTCGCCCGCGTGGTCGGGGTCGATTTGGCGGGCTTCGCCGCCGAGGCCGAGGGCGTCACCGCGCCATCCTCCGAAGCGCTCACCCACGCCTCGATCTATCGTGCGGACGCGAGCATCCGCTGGGTGTTCCACGGCCACTCGCCCGACATCTTCGCCGCCGTCCAAGCCCTCGCGTTGCCCACCATCGCGGCCACCGTGGAATACGGCACATCGGAGATGGCCGGGGCCGTCGCCGCGCTCTTGGCGCAGCACCCAGCCAGGCCGCTCATCTTCGTGAGCTTGGGCCACGAGGACGGCGTGTTCGCCGGCGGCGCCGATGCCGATGCCGTGGGCGCCGGCCTCATCACCACCCTCGCCCGCGCCTTGGCGAGCGGTGACGCGCACCGAGCCACATGAACGCCGAGACCACGCGGGCCCCGGAGGCCATTCGCTGGCGCGATGGGCGGCTATGGCTGCTCGATCAACGCCGCTTGCCGGATGAGGTGATCTACAAGGAAGCGGCCAGCGCCGCGGAGGTCGCCACCGCCATCGCCCACATGACCGTGCGCGGCGCACCGGCCATCGGCATCGCCGCGGCGTACGGCATGGCGCTCGCGGCGCAACGCGGTGAATCGCTGCAAGCCGCCGCGGATGTGCTGATCGCGGCCCGGCCCACCGCGGTGAACTTGGCTTGGGCCGTGCGGCGCGTGCTGGCGGCGTCGGCACCCGTGGCAGAGGCGGAGGCGATTCACCGCGAGGACATCGCCATGTGCGAAGCGATCGGCGCCAACGGCCTGCCGCTCATCGAGGACGGCGCCGCCGTGCTCACCCATTGCAACGCCGGCGCGTTGGCCGTGTCTGCCTTGGGCACCGCCACGGCGCCGCTCTACTTGGCTCACGCCGCCGGTCGGCGGCTCAGCGTGTTCGTGGATGAGACCCGCCCGGCGCTGCAAGGCGCCCGGCTCACCACCTGGGAACTCATGCGCGCCGGCATCGACGTGACGCTCATCTGCGACGGCGCCGCGGCGCACTTGATGGCCGAAGGCGCCATCGACCTTGTGATCGTGGGCGCCGACCGCGTGGCCGCCAACGGCGACGTGGTGAACAAGATCGGCACCCGCGGCCTCGCCATCGTCAGCCACTTCCACGGCCGGCCGTTCTACGTCGCCTTGCCCAGCTCCACGTTCGACCCACACGCTCGGACTGGCGCCGCAGTCACCATTGAGGAACGGGACACCGGCGAAGTGACCGGGCCGATTCCGGCGCCAGCCGGCGTGTCGGCGCGCAACCCCGCCTTCGACGTGACGCCGGCGGCGCTCGTCACCGCATGGATCACGGATCGGGGCCTGTTCCGCGACCCCACCGAACTCGCCGCGTTGGCGGTGTGACTTGGCGCACCCATGTCTGATGTTGCCAGTGTGTTGAAAGGGTTCGTCGCCCGCTACACGGCCGAGTTCCCAGACCTCTACGAAATCCATGATCCGCAGTGGCGCTCACCTTGCGAGGTGGGCGAGCCCCATGCATGGCCGGACGGCACCCAGGTGGTGCGTTGGCGCCCGGTGGCGCGACGCTACGCGGAGGATTTCGCCGGCCTGGAGAACGCGTTGGAGACCACCATCCACCCAGACATCAAGGCGTACTACGGCGCGTTCTGGTCCGGCGGCCTAGAAGCCCGGGCCAGCGAAGGGCATGTGAGCCTCATCCTGCTGTGGAACCCAGCGGACGCCGACCGGCTGGTGGAGAACCTCATCGGCCATGCGATGGCCAAGCAGCGGGCACGGGCGCCGTTCAGCGTGTTCTTCGCCTGCACGGAAGCGAACTCGGAACTCTTCCTCACCGTGGAAAACGACAGCGGGCGCGTGCTGCTGGAACGCCCCGGCCGGAAGCCGTTGCGCACGGTGGCCGAATCCCTCGCTGCCTTCTTGAGCGAACTCGAACCCGCTTCGCCCTTCCTGCATCCCGAGCGCGCGGCGTTGGAGCGCTAGAGGAGACAGCGGCGATCAGGCGGCCTGCGCTGGAACGCCACCCAAGGCGCCCAACGCGCCGTCCCCTTCCAGCGCCAACAGACGCCGCTTCGCCTCGATCCCCCCACCAAAGCCCGTGAGGCTGCCATCGCTGCCGATCACGCGGTGGCAGGGAATGACGATGGGCAGCGGATTGCGCCCGTTCGCGGCGCCCACCGCGCGCACGGCTTTGGGTTTCCCGATCTGTGCCGCGATGTCCGCGTAGCTCCTCGTTTCGCCGTAGGGAATGGTCTGCAACGCTTCCAGCACGGCCAATTGGAACGGCGTGCCCGTGGGGCGCAACGTCAAGTCGAAATGGCGGCGTCGCCCGTTGAAGTACTCCGTCAACTGCGCTTTGGCCACCTCGAACGCGCTGTCACCGCGCACCCAATCGGGGTCTGGGCCGCGCGTTGGGTCGTCCGCGCCAAAGCGGATGAACGAGAGGGCGCTGCCTTGCCCCGCCAGCAACAGCGTGCCCACCGGGCTCGGCATCAGCGCATAGCGCATGGTTTCCATCGACATTCCTTCTTCAGTTTTTCGGCTGGCGACGCCTGCACGAGGCCGTCACCGCCACCTTGTTCCGCTGTCATGCCCAAGTAGTGTACCGTTCGAGGGCTGGTGGTTGCGGTGCGCCGCCGCGCGATTCGCGGCGCCAGTGGGTTCTCGTCCCGTTGACCGGACGCCAGTGGAAATGGAGGCCGGCTATGTCCCTTGGCAACGTGTTGTTTGGGCTGGGCATCGGCGTGATTCTGGGGCTCGGCGGCGGTTTCGCGCTGGGCATCGCCGCGTTCCCGTTCCTCTTTCCGCCGCCGGAAGTCAACGAAGCGCTGGTCGGCAAGGCTGAGGCGGATGTGCTCGCGAGCGCCACCTTCATCCATGCCGACCCGAGCGACCCCATCCACTACGGGCGCGGCACGGCCACGCTGTATGCCGATCTGGTGCGCCTAGAGCCGGATTTCATGGTGGGCCCGGGGCCGAAGTTCCACGTCTATCTGGTGCCGGAAGCCGATGTGACGCCAGACACCAACGTGGAGGCGACGATGTTCGTCGATCTGGGCCGCCTCAAGGCGTTCTCCGGCAGCCAGAACTACGCGATTCCAGCCGGGGTGGATCCTTTCGCCTATCAATCCGTGGTGATCTGGTGCGAGCAGTTCAACGTGCTCATCTCACCAGCGGCCATCGTTCCGGAACGGTCGTGATAGTGTTGGCGGCTTGCCGGGCGAGGAGC
This sequence comes from Candidatus Azotimanducaceae bacterium, assembly GCA_965200505.1. GTDB lineage: Bacteria > Pseudomonadota > Gammaproteobacteria > Pseudomonadales > Azotimanducaceae > VXNE01. The sequence goes on from OZ241343.1 coordinate 751,397, forward strand.
GCGTCGTGAGCGCAGAGAACGAACTCATCATCGAACAGATCGAGATCGGCCCCATGGCCAACTTCACCTATGTGGTGGGTTCACGAAGCAGCCGCCAAGTGGTGATCGTTGACCCCGCTTGGGACATCGACGGCTTGCTCAAGCACATCGAGGAACGCGAATACCAACTGGTGGCAGCGCTCGCCACGCACTATCACCCAGACCACATCGGCGGCGGCATGCGCGGGCACAACATCGCCGGCGTCGCGGAGTTGCTGGAGCGGCAGCCGGTGAAGATTTACGCGCACAAGCACGAAGCGGATGGCGTGAAGAAGGTGACGGGCCTCTCCAACACGGACTTGGTGAAGGTGGATAGCGGCGACACCTTGAAAGTGGGCGACGTGGAGATCGAGTTCCTGCACACCCCCGGCCACACCCCCGGTTCGCAGTGTTTCCGCGTGAAGAACACGTTGGTTTCCGGCGACACGCTGTTCATCGACGGCTGCGGACGGGTGGATTTGCCCGGCTCGGACGCCGAAGAGATGTACCAAAGCCTGCAGAAGCTGAAATCCCTGCCGGACGACACGCTGCTCCTGCCCGGCCACAACTACAGCGCCGTGCCCAACGCCACCTTGGGCGAGACGAAGCGCTTGAACGCCTACCTGGCCATTTCGGACATGGCGGCTTGGAAGGAGGTGATGGGCTGACGCCCACGATGGCGCCCAGCGTCCGCGCGGGCGGCCGACATTCAGGGCACTCGCAAGGCAGTTCTCAGGGCCGTATCAGGGCAAAAGGTGCGCCACGGCATCCCGTTCCGCGCTCAGCTCACGCTCGGTGGCGGCCATCTTGGCGCGGCTGAAATCGTCTATCTCCAAGCCTTGCACGATCCGCCAATCCCCATCGGCACAGGTGACGGGGTAGGAGTAAATGAGCCCCGGCGCCACGCCATAGGCGCCGTCCGAAACCACGCCCATGCTCACCACGCGCTCCGTGCCCAGCATCCAATCCCGCACATGGTCGATGGCGGCGCTCGCCGCGGAAGCCGCGCTGGAAGCGCCACGCGCTTGGATGATGGCCGCGCCGCGCTGCTGCACGGCGGGGATGAACTCGCCCTCGTACCAAGCCATGTCGATCTGATCCAGCGCCGGCGCACCGCGCACCGTGGCGGCCTGCAGCGCCGGATACTGGGTGGCGGAGTGGTTGCCCCAGATGGCGAGCCCCTCGATGTCGTCCACATGGGCGCCGGTATGGGCCGCCAGTTGCGCCAGCGCCCGGTTGTGGTCGAGCCGCGTCATGGCGGTGAAGTTGCGCGCATCCAAGTCCGGCGCGTTGCGTTGGGCGATCAAGCAATTCGTGTTGGCGGGGTTGCCCACCACCAACACCTTCACGTCCTTGGCGGCGCGGTCATTCAACGCCTTGCCCTGCACGGAGAAGATGGCTGCGTTGGCGGCCAAGAGATCGCCCCGCTCCATGCCGGCGCTGCGCGGGCGGGCACCCACCAAGAGCGCGACATCGGCGCCGTCGAAGGCTGCCTCGGCATCGTCCGTGGCCAACGTGTCCGCCACCAAGGGGAAGGCGCAATCGTCGATCTCCATGAGCACGCCCCGCGCCGCATCCATCGCCGGCGGAATCTCCAAGAGCCGAAGCGAGACCCGCGTATCCGCGCCGAGCATCTGGCCGGAGGCGATGCGAAACGCAAGCGCATAGCCGATTTGCCCAGCCCCGCCAGTGACCGCGACTCGAACCGGCTGTGCCATGTTCGCCCCCACCTCAGAAGATGCCGGACATTCTAGCAAGGGCGATCAAGCCCAAAGGTGCCGGCCGCATCCCCGCGCTCAACGAAACTCGTGGAACCAAACGCCTTCCGCGCGCAAGGCGAGGGCTTTCTCGACGAACGGCGCCGTGGCTTCCGGCAACGCTGTGGGCGATGCCCAAACCAAGTCGTCACACAGCGCCGGCTCGCCGATGGCCGCGGTGCCTTGCCAGCGCTTCGCCTCGAAGATGAAATCCACCCCGCTGCGATAAGGCATGGCGATCACCGGCTCGATGGCCAGCACTTCCAAGCAGGTTTCCTCGGCGACCTCGCGCCGCGCCGCATCGGCCACCGCTTCGCCCTTATCGACATGGCCGCCCGGCAACGTATAGGCACCGTCCAGAAAGCCGGTGTTCGCCCGCCGCAATAGCAGCAGATGCCCTTCGGCATCGAAGATGAAGGTGTGCGCGATGACGCGATGGAGCGCCCGGTTGGCCATGCCGACTCTGGCGTCTTGGCTGGCCCGCTCAGACGATCAAGCGGGTGGCGTACGCGACGGTGCTGGTGGCGAGTTGGCCCCGCCGCTGGAAGCGCTGCCCAGCCGCCGCCGGCGGCCGCCGTGACGCTTGCCATGAACCGAGGCCGTCGTACCAAGTCACCAACAGCATCAAGCCGCGCTCGGCGGCATCGTCGCGCAGCCGAAACAGCCCTTGTGGTTCGGCTTGGTAGCCATCGGCCGCCTCGAAGGTTTCCCAAGCCGTGCGGGATAGCTCCACGAACTCGTCGTAGTGCGCGGGATTCACGTCAAAGAAGCGCAGCACATGGAGCCCTTCGCGCCGCAACGGTTCGGCACTCGTGGGGCGAACCGTCGCCGCAAGCGGCAAGGCGGCTTCGCATGTAGCCCCCGCGAGACCTTGCGCGACGGCGATGGATTCGGCCATTTCCGCCTCGCTCCCCACCGTGATGGCCATCAACTCGTTCGAGCCGACGCCAAAGAGGCCAAAGAACGCGCCCCACACCCGTTCCGGCGGCAACGCCCCCGTGAACGCCCCGTGGAGCGCCCGCCAGTCGCCATCGACGCTCTTGAGCCGTAGGAATGAGAAGCTGTCCATGCGCCCCGCCCTTAAGCGATGCGAGGATTACAGCACATCTCGCCATGCACGGCGGCCCCCGGCAGCCTGCGCCCGCTACGCTACCATTGCGCCTTGAGGCGAATCTCTGTACTGTATATATAAACAGACATCCCTTAGCTCTGAGGCGTTGCCATGGCTCGTGACTCGAGAATCGAGTGGACGGACCACACCTTCAACCCTTGGTGGGGATGCACCAAGGTTTCGCCGGCCTGCGACCACTGCTACGCCGAGGCTTGGGCCAAGCGGGTGGGGCTGGACATCTGGAGTGCCGGCCGCCCCCGGCGCTTCCTGAGCGACGCCTATTGGCGGCAGCCATGCCGCTGGAACACGGCGGCAGAGCAAAGCGGCCGGCGAGCCCGCGTGTTCTGTGCGTCCATGGCGGACGTTTTCGAGTGGAAGCGAGGGCTGTCGTCTTGGCGAGAGCGGCTCTGGCGGCTCATCGAGGAGACGCCGAGCCTCGATTGGCTGCTGCTGACGAAGCGCCCTCATCTGGTTCGGCGTCTGGCGCCGTGGGGCGACGACTGGCCGGCCAACGTGTGGCTGGGCACCACGGTGGAGAACCAGAAGTGGGTGGATAAGCGCCTGCCACACTTGGCGATGAATCAGGCTAACGTGCGATTTCTCTCCTGCGAACCCCTGCTGGGCGAGATTCGACTGGACGACTGGCTGGCACCCAAAGCGGTGCATTGGGTGATCGCCGGCGGCGAGAGCGGGCCGAAGGCGCGGCCATCCGACCCGGCTTGGTTCCGAATGGTGCGGGATCAGTGCGACGCCCACGGCACACCTTTCCACTTCAAGCAGTGGGGGGATTGGGCACCCCTCGATGCGGTTGTCGGACCAATCTTGCCGAGGGGCGTTCTCAGCGACGGCTACTCGGCTCCGATGGGACGGTTCGGCAAGAAGGCCAGCGGGCGGGTGCTAGACGGGGAACCTTGGGACGAGGCGCCGATCAGCGTCCGGGAAAGCGGACGGTGACGCCCTTGCCGTTGGTAATCCTCGTGTGCCTTGAGGGCGGTTGACGAAGATTCGACCTCCCTTTCGAGACGTCCTAGCGTCTTCTGACGTAGGTGCCCTTGCTTGCCATCTTGAAGCCGACATTGACAGCGTGGAAACGGCGAGCTACTGTCAGCCCTAATCGGCTTTGGGAACGGAGGCTCGAACCGTGCAACGCGCCCTCACCACGCTCGCATTGGCGGCCGCCGCCTTCCTTTCCACGATGGCGCACGGGCAACCGGCCGTGCCTCATATCATGTATGGGGCGGTGGACTTTAACTACGCTGGCAGGGGGGTTGTAATTTTGCGGAATCCGCAAGATGCGACCATTACCAGCTATCAAATGCGGTTCGGCACCGGCTCGCCGCCCACATTCAATGCTTGGGGAGCGACAACATGGATCCCTAACGTCGAAGGTGGTGAACTCGTCCAGACCGGCAGCCGAGTGCTCACGCCCGGAGCGTTTTCCGCCGTTGAGGTGCGCGCCGTGAACAGCATGGGTGCCGGCCCAGCAGCCCGTGTATGGCTTCGGAGGCCCACCATGCCCCGAGAGCCTGTAAACATCCCGGATGCGGCTTTGCGGAACGCTTGGCTTCCCGGAACGAACACCCGACTACGGGCCCAACGTAACTTACGGAACAACGCCGATTTCTCTAACTCAGGCATAGTTGACCTAACAGGGATCGAATTTGCAATTAACACACACAGATTTCAACTCGCCGATAACATGATCTCGGACGTTTCGCCCCTTTTGCAGTATCCCGATCTCGGTCTCCCATCGCACTGTGACAACTGCCGGATTCCCACGACGCCTCAGCAACTCTGGAATCCCCCCGAAGATACAATGACGGGAGGGCTCCTATTGGTGGATTTGCGGGGGAATCCATTGAGCGCCGCGTCGGTGAACACCCACATTCCAGCGCTTCAGGCGGCGGGTGTGGTCGTGTTCTACGATACGCCACCGCCGCCCAATGAACCGCCTCAGCCCACCGGCACCATTGATGCATTGTCTTTGGAACCTGGACAGAACATTGCGTTCAATGGCCGGGATTACTTCAATGATCCCGACGGCTACATAACCGGCTTTTCGGGTTCGTCGTCAAACCCCGCGGTCGCCACCGTGGAAGTTGGCGATTGGGATACGCTCACCGTGTCCGGCGTCGCCGAAGGTTTGGCGGAAGTCACACTAAGCGCCACAGACTCCGATGGCGGGAGCGGAAGCCTCTCTTTCGTGGTGACTGTCGGCAACCCAGCTTCGCTGGGCGGCGCGGGTGAATTGTCGGCGTTCGCTTCCGCGCCGGAAGGCGGCGTTGCGGAACTCAACGTGTCACTCGCCAAACCCCGCGATGCGGATGTTACGCTCACTTGGGCGATCGGGGTTGACAATGACCCCGCCACCGCGGACGCGGATGCGAGCGACCACGGCGGCGCGGGCGGCGACGTGGTCATTCCTGCCGGCGAGACCCGCGCGGCCATCAACATCGCCATCGCGGATGATGCCGACATTGAATCGCCGCGTGAGGTTTTCGTCGTTTCCTTGACGCCGCAAGATGGTTTGGGTTTAGGCGTCGCCACCGCCACCGTGCATGTCGAGGAAGGCGTTTGCGACCGCACCCCGCAAGTGGCCGACGAATTGCGTGGCGTGCGGGATTGCGCGGCGGTCACTTCCGCCGAACTCGAACGCCGCGTGTCGATTCGCCTGGAAGATGCCGGCTTGGCCGAATTGCATCCAAAGGACTTGCTCGGCATGACCGGCCTGACGGCATTGTTCTTGGACGGCAACGGCCTCTCGAATCTGCCGGACGGCTTGCTTTCCGGTTCGCCCGGCTTGCGCCTGCTGCACCTGCGCGGCAATCGCTTCGAGGCGTTTCCGACACTGCAAGGCTTGCCCAACCTTGTGCAACTGGACATGGGCGGCAACTTTTTGCGCGAGTTGCCGTCGGCGCCGTTCAGCGACTCGCCGAACTTCGGCTACCTTCTCTTGGATGGCAACTCGATAGAGGAGCTGCCGGCCGACTTGATTGCCGGCTTGCGGAACCTGCATCAATTGGAGTTGCAAGACAACGCCATCAAAACGCTTCCGGATGGATTCTTCACCGGCTTCGACAAGCTGTACCAGTTGAAGTTGCACGACAACCCCGGCGCACCCTTCACCGTGGCCGTGCAGCTCGCCGCAGATGATGCGATGGATGCCGAAGACGCAACGGAAGGCGAAGCCGCGGCGTCGATACGCTTGAGCGTTCCGCAAGGCGCACCGTTCGACATGGCGGTGCCGTTGACCGTGGCAGGCGGCGCCATCGCCGCCAAAACCGCCGCCATCGCCGCCGGCCAGACGATGGGTGCGCCGGTGGAAGTGCTGCCAGGCGAAGATGGCGGCGCGGTGACTGTCTCCATTGGCAGTGCGCCCATGTTCCCGCCGGCAACGTGCGGCTTCCTGGACGACGCCCCATGCTTCCGCGGCATCCAATTGCAGCTGGGCGAGCCAGTGACTTTGTTTGACGAGCCTGCCGCAATCATCGTGCCCACCTTGAGGAGATAGCACAACGGAGACTCAAACCGTGCAACGCATCGTCGATGCGACATTAGATGCCGCGGTCGTCGCCATCGTCGCCGCAATCCTTTTCGCGTTCGGGATCGTGGCCGCGGTGTTGAAAGGTTTGGCGTACCCTGAAACCGACTCAAACGCCATCGTAGGGCGTTCCCACGCGCCCGCGTTCGGCGTTTGTGTCCTAACCCTTGCGCGGGTTGAACCAACAGTGTGCGCACAACAGGATGGGTTGCAGCGGCCGCGGCAGAGAACTGGCTTCCCACAAGGCGGTCAAGTGCTACAGTGAAGTGTAGAGGGCCGGGACGCCATTTTGCTGGCCTACGGACCCACAGGCAAGGCTTACTTGCGCCGCGTTCGGGCGCCGCCGGGCACACAAACCCCGCGTGATGAGCTGCCGCCCTTTGCCGAGGGAGCCCGCATGAACGGCGCCGAGAGCTTGATTCGCACCTTTGCGGCGCACGATCTCAGCGTCTGCTTCGCCAACCCGGGCACCTCCGAAGCTGTCCATTTCGATACGTCCCAGTATCCTTCCGACTGCTCTTCCAAGAACTACATCTTTGACCTCACCCATCTAGCGAACGATTCGGCCACCGTGCCTATCTCATCATCCCTAATCCGTCGGCCATCTTCAGTCGTTTTCTCCTGACCGTCCGCGTGCCGTAGATATATCGGCTTGGCCCGCTTGTTCACTCCGGATGTTTTCGGCGTCGCCATGAAAACCTCATAGCTATCCGGTCCGGTTCGTTCGACCTTTTCCAACTCCTGCATGGAATATCGTTGTGCGACGACCAAGCTCGGATTATTCAACCCCTTGCTTGCCGCGAAAGTAGTTGAAGGTAGGTCGATCACGGCGACGAGGCGGGCACGTACCAGCAACCAAGATCGAACCTCTTTCGCGTTTGGATTATTGAGAATCCCGTCGGGGAGGACTATGAGAAGATAACCACCTGGCTTCAGAAATCGCAAGGCCGCCTCGATAAACAATCGCTCAGCCGGCATGGACGTCAGCGCGTTCCTCCGTTCCCAAGAAGGAAGCTCGTAGCGTTCCAACACATGCTGGTCGTCTATCTTCGCCAGCCCTCCGAACGGCGGATTGGTAAGGACAACGTCCACCTTCCCGTGCGGCACCTCCATTCTCGCCCTGTCACTCCACTCTCCGGGCGTCTGAACCGAGTTGACACGATGCACGTTGGATGACCCATCTCCATGCAAAACCAAGTTCATCTGGCATGTCTTGACCAGCTCAGGATTGATGTCCAGGCCGAACAAGTTGCCCTTGCAAACGTCCTTCAACCTTTGCCGAGCGTGCTCGGCAGCCTGCTCCCCGCTTCCCCTCCTGTTCTCCTGTTCTAGCAGCAACCCATGAAGATTGTTCAACCATGATACGAGAAAGCCGCCAGTGCCGCAGCAGCAATCAAGCACTTTGAGTGACGTTAGCTCTTGCGGATCGTGCAGGGCAATCGCCATCTTCACCGCCATGTCGCACACATTTCGGGGAGTGAAGAACTCCCCGCGATCGCCACGCAGATTGGCGCCTACCAGTTCTTCGTAGGCTTCGCCCTTAACATCTGTTTCCGTATCCCGCAACGACGTGAACTGGAGCTCCGAAACAACATACGCCGCGACATCGGGTTCGAGACGCAGCGATTCCCTGCTTTCGTCGAAGATGAAAGGATAGCGCCGCAACACGGCGTCAAACAGCGGAGCGAGCCGATCCTCAAGCAAACGCCGCTGCCCACTAGTGTTTCTGCGCTCCCTCGAATCGACCACGAATTGCAGAACCGCCGACTCCGCCTCGTCGAACGTCTTGCAGAAGATGAGCTTCAGCAACTCGTGGAACGCTTCGGCTTTTTGCAGACCCGCGTTCGCGTATATGTAGTTGTGGCACCTGCGAAACACGGATTTCAATTCATGTGGATTGGTCAAATCAGAGTGAGTCAGTGACCCGCTGTCAGAGATTCCATGTCTGGGTATGTCGTTAATGCGCTCTATACCCTTCTTAGTCCTTTCGTAAGCGGCACGTTCCTGGCCGACCCACAGTCCAAACCTGCAGGTCGCACAGGCGGCCATGTAGCTCTTCAATTGGTCAACGCCGTTTCGGTTGTCGTTGAGCGAAACGCTGTTTTCCTTGGCCTCCACCACAACTTCTATATTATCTTGCGTGTGCTCCGCACCCGGCCGATAGATCACGACGTCGGCGCGTTTGCGGGCACATCCCATGGTAATGGTGGCTTCAACGGTCATGTCCTCTCTGTCGTAGCCGTACTCCTCCACCAAACTACGCAGCCATCGTTGACGAACGTTCTCTTCGCCCGTGTCGTTGCGAAGATGCCCGGTCAGATAGCACTTGATCTTGCCGGGTGGAATTAGGCCTTGTTCGTTGTTTCTCATTGTGGCCATGCATTCATCAACGTGTCTATGGCAGCCTCCCTCTGATCTAAAGCGTGCATTACGTGCTGACTGATGGTTTTCATTCTCTTCGGCGACAGCATGGGCACTTGAAGCTCGCCTACTTGTTCGGCAGTCACGTGGGTGATTTGGCCGCCATGCATGTGCCTGTGAACTTGCTCACGGGCCGATTCGGTCATGCACCAAGCTAGCAAGTAGCCGGTCAATTCAGGAGAACCGGGGACGATTCGGACCAGATCGTGCGTGGCCGCCCACCCATCGAGACGCCTAGGCACATAGTAAGTTCTGCCGATCGTTCCCGAACATGTCATCAGAAGCCATCCTTCGCGGATGGTCAGCTTACTGATGTCCGTGTTTGATTGTTCGGATAGGAACCGGGCCTGTGCTGGTTCGCCGAGAGCCATCAAGGGCAGCAGATCTGTGGCGTTTAGATAGGGTGTGCCGTGATCGCCGTCTGCCGCCCAAACCCTCTCGAAACGATTGGGCAGAGTTAGCTTGGCCAAGGCAGCCAAGGGCTTGACCCGTTGGTTGGTCGGGTGGCCGCTCCGGGGGACGTAGTGCGGCGCATCAATGCGGACAATTTCGTGGTTCAGGATTTGGTCAATCGGTAGAGTCCACCAACTGGCCTCGGTTTGATGTGTCGCCAGCGTTCGTATGGGCGATGCGCGGTGATTCGTTCGAGACGTGGCCATGCGGCTAGGATAGCACAGCGACCATCGCGGGATGGCTGGCAACCGCCGCATCCGCGCCGAACGGCCGATCGTGCCAAGCGTTGAGAGCGGCGGTCCATCGGCTTACTTGCGCCGCGTTCGGGCGCCGCCGGGCACGCAAACCCCGCGTGATAAGCTGCCGCCCTTTGCCGAGGAAGCCCACATGAACGGCGCGGAGAGCTTGATTCGCACCTTTGCGGCGCACGATCTCAGCGTCTGCTTCGCCAACCCGGGCACCTCCGAGATGCACTTGGTGCAGGCCATTGACGGTGTGCCGGAATGTCGGGCGGTGCTGTGCCTCTTCGAGGGCGTCTGCACCGGCGCCGCGGACGGCTACGCGCGCCTCGCGGGCGGCCCCGCGGCCACGTTGCTGCATCTGGGAGCGGGGCTGGGCAACGGCCTCGCCAACCTGCACAACTGCCGCCGGGCCGGCACACCCTTGGTGAACGTGGTGGGCGACCACGCCATCCACCATGTGCCTTACGACGCGCCGCTCACTTCGGACATTGAAGCGGTGGCGAAGCCGGTGTCCGCTTGGATTCGCACCTCGCGCACCTCGGAAGGGCTAGCGCTGGACGGCGTCGATGCCGTGGCCGCGGCGCGTGCGCCACGCCCCAACCCACGCGGTGGCGTTGCGACATTGATCGTGCCGGCGGATTGCGCGTGGGGCGAAGGCCGCGCCCAGCCCCGCCAGGCCGGCTTCGCGGAAGCGTTGCGCAAGCCCACGGTCGATGCGGACACCATCGAACTCGCCGCCAAGCGCTTGACCGCCAACGCCCTCTTGATGATCGACGGCAACGGTCTCACCACAGCCGGCGTCACTGCCGCCGGGCGCATCGCCAACGCCACCGGTTGCCGCTTGTTCACGCCCACTTTCCCGGCCCGCGTGGAAGCCGGACCCACGTTGCCGGCCGTGCAACGGCTGCCGTACTTCCCGGAGCAAATCCACGAAGTGTTCACCGGCGTCCACACGCTCGTGCTGGCCGGCGCCGAGCCGCCGGTGAGTTTCTTCGCTTATCCGAACCAAGCGAGCCTGTTGGTGCCGCCGGAATGCGAGGTGTTCCGCCTCGCCCATCGCCATGAGGACGTGGAAGCGGCCCTCATCGGCATGGCGGACGCCTTGGACGCAAAGCCCGCGGCGCCATCCGGCGGCAGCCGTCCAGAATTGCCAACAGGCCGCCTGAGCGCTTTCGGCGTGGCGCAGGTGCTCGCCGCCCGGGCCCCGGAGCACAGCATCTTCGCCACGGATTCGGGCGGCGGCGGAGCGGCCGGCCCGCTGCTTCAGCAGAGCCTGCCGCACACTTGGCTGAACCTCACCGGCGGCAGCATCGGCGATGGCGGCCCCATCGCGGTGGGTGCGGCCATCGCGTGCCCACACCGGCAGGTGTTCGCGCTGCAAGGGGATGGCGGCGCCATGTACACGAACCAATACCTGTGGACAGCGGCGCGGGAGGGGCTCAACCTCATCAGCGTGATCTTCAACAACGGCCAGTACAACATCCTCGAAGTCGAGTACCGCCGCCTAGGTGTGAATGACATCGGCACCAAGGCGGCGAGCCTCTTTGACTTGGGCAGTCCGGCCATCGACTGGGTTCGTCTGGCCGAAAGCCAAGGCGTACCGGGTGCCCGCGCCAGCACCTGCGAGGAGTTCGACGCCGCCTTGGGCAAGGCGTTGGCCGGCGATGGCCCGTTCCTCATCGAAGCGATGGTTTGAAGCGGGCCGGCAACGCCGAACCCACAGCGCGATTGGGCCTTGCGCCGGGATTAGGGCCGGCGTGTTAGCCTCGTAATCGCCGCGCCGCCACCGTCCACTTCGATGCCGTTCCTGCAAACGCTGCGGCTCGACGCCCCGGGCGATAGCTTCCCGCTGTCGCTGCCCGTGTTCGAGAACTTCGGCGAACTCTCCTTCACGGCCGCGGTGACGTTCCTCGTTGGCGAGAACGGCTGCGGCAAATCGACCCTTCTGGAGATCATCGCCGCCGGCCTCAAGCTGCCCTCCCTCACGCAACGTCAAGTAGCGCAGCATCCATTGATGGCCGCGGCGCGGGATGCGGCCAAGGCGTTCCGTTTCGTTCGCGGCGCCGGGGCCACACCCCGCGGCCGGCGGCGTGGCGGCTTCTTCTTTCGCGCCGACGATGTGGTGGGCTTCCTGCAGGCGGTGCAACGCAATGCCGAGGAACACCGCGAGTTGGCCGGGCGCTTCGCTAAGGAGATGCCGGCCGGTTGGGGGCGAGACCGCGCCGTCGGCATGGCCCGCGCCCAAGCCGGCGCGTTGGCGGAGCGCTACGGCGACGATCCCTTCGCGCAATCCCACGGCGAGTTGTTCCTGTCGCTGTTCCAATCCCGCGTGACGGCGCCGGGCCTCTACCTCATGGACGAGCCCGAAGCGCCGCTTTCGCCCGGCAACCAGATCGCTTTGCTCGCGCTGATACTGGACGCCGCCAGCCGTGGCTCGCAATTCATCATCGCCACCCACGCGCCCATATTGATGGCGCTGCCGGATGCCATGATCCTCAATGTGGACGCATCACCGCCAGAACCCGTCCATTGGAATGACGTGGAGCATGTGAGCCTGACGCGGGCATTCCTGAACCACCCGGAATCGTTCCTGCGGCGCTTGTGAGGAAGCGGCTTTGCGTTAACCCTTCCCCCGAAACCCCTCGTTGCCGCGATACGGCCCATCCCGCTTCTGAAACGCTTCCTTCAGGCCGTCCTGTGCCACGGACTCGCCGAATTGGTAGGTCCATTCGGTGAGTTGCGCCATGGCGTCCTGCTCGGTGGCGCTGCGCACCGAGGAATAGATGCCCATGTTCTCGTAGAAGCGGTTCATGGTGAGCTTGAGCATGGCCAAGTGATCGGCGGAGCCGTTGGCGATGCGCTCGGCGAACTCGATGGTGTTGGCTTCGAGACGCTCCTTGGGCCATGCGTAGTTGATCATCTCCACCCGCGCCGCCTCCGCGCCGCTCATGCTGTCGCCGGTGTAGTAGTACTCCTTGGCCTTGCGCATGCCCATCACCAGCGGCCAGATGTTGCCGTTGCGGGCGGTGCCCAAGCCCCGTAGGCCCGGGTGGCCGATCTGCGTGTCCTCGGCGGCGACCACCAAGTCCGCCATCATCGCCAACTCGCAGCCGCCGGCCAACGCGAAGCCGTGCAGCTCGGCGATGGTGACTTTCGCCATGTTCCAGAAGTACATCTGCACATCCGTCACCTGCTGCAAGGAGGTGCGGGCGTTCATCAACAGGAGGCGCTTCTTGGCATCCATCATCTGATAGCGCCGTTCGCCGTCCCGCGCCCGGCCGGGCGTCAAGTCGTAGCCAGCGCTGAAGCACCGGCCGGCACCGCGCAGGATGATGACGCGGCAGGTCTGATCCGCCTCGAGGTCGTGCAGGCAGTCCGAGAGTTCCCCGAACAGCTCCGGCGTCAGGGCGTTCATCTTCTCAGGACGGTTGAGCGTCACGCGGGCGAGGCGTTGCTCGGTGCCCAAGCGTTCAAGGATGAGCGTGTTGTAGTCGGCCATGTCCCAATCCCCCCAAAGAACTTCTCGATCCGTTTTAAGCATACCCGCTTGGCCGCGCCGCGCCGGCAACCCCGACTCGCTCATAATTCCATGATTTCCAAGCGATTTACCCGCCAACCGCCCGTGCCGCCGCACCGCCGCCGCTTGCCAAGCACCGGCGTTTGGGACATTCTTGGCGGTTCCCCCGCCGCAAGGCCAACGCTCATGGGACACAAGCCGCAGCACCTTGAAGACCAGCTAAGGCTGGGGCTGCCCAAGGCGCACGGCCTCTATCGGCCGACGTTCGAGAAGGATGGCTGCGGCGTCGGCTTCGTGTGCGACATCAAGGGCCGCGCCAGCCGCCGCATCGTCGAAGATGCGAACCACATGAACTGCTGCATGGTGCATCGCGGCGGCCTCGGTTATGAGCCGAACACCGGCGATGGCGCCGGGATGCTCACCGGGCTGCCCCATGCGTTCCTGGGCCGCGTGGCCGAAGAGGCGTTCGGTGCCCGGCTGCCGGCACCGGGCCACTACGGCGTCGGCAACGTCTTTCTGCCCCGCGATGCCGCCGAACGCGCCCACTGCAAGCGCGTGGTGGAGGAAGCGGTGGCGGCGGCCGGGCAAACCCTCATCGGCTGGCGCGACCTGCCCATCGACCCGGATGGCGCGAACATCGGCAAGGCGGCGCGGGCGGCGATGCCGCACATGGAGCAACTCTTCGTGGGCGCCGCGGCGGGCTTGGCGGGAGACGCGCTGGAACGGCGGCTGTACCTCATCCGCAAGCATGCGACGCACAGGCTGCGGGGCGATGCGGCGCTGGTGGAACGGCAACTCTTCTACCTATGCAGCTTGTCGTCCAAGATCATCGTCTATAAGGGCATGCTCACGCCGCATCAGCTAGCGCCTTTCTACGCCGATTTGGGCGCCGAGGACTACGCTTCGCACTTGGCGATGTCCCACTCGCGCTTTTCCACCAACACCTTCCCGTCGTGGGATCGAGCCCAACCCAACCGCTTCATGAGCCACAACGGGGAAATCAACACCCTGCTCGGCAACGTGAACTGGATGAACGCCCGCCAAGGCGTGTTGGCGAGCGACCTCTTCGGGGAGGACTTGGCGAAGCTCTTCCCCATCGTGGAGCCGGACTGTTCGGATTCCGGCACCTTCGACAACGTCCTCGAGTTCTTGTTGATGACCGGGCGCACCCTGCAGGAAGCGGTGCTGATGATGATCCCGGAGGCTTGGCAGCAGCACCGCGAAATGTCGGACGCCAAGCGCGCCTTCTACGAATACCACTCGTGCCTGATGGAGCCGTGGGATGGCCCCGCTTCCATCGCGTTCACGGACGGCACCTACATCGGCGCCGTGTTGGACCGCAATGGCCTGCGCCCATCCCGCTACTACATCACCGCCGATGACCGTTGCATCATGGCCTCCGAGGTGGGCGTGGTGCCGGTGGCGCCGAGCGAAGTGGTGGCGAAGGGGCGCCTGCAGCCCGGCAAAATCTTCCTCATCGACTTCGACCAGGGGCGCATGATCCCGGATGAGGAGATCAAGGCGGAATGGGCGGCCGCGAAGCCCTACCGCGCTTGGTTGGACGCGCAGAAGCTCGAACTGGACGACGTGCCGCCGCGCCGGGCGTCCGGGCTGGACGCCGCCACCCTGATGCCGCGGATGCAGGCGTTCGGCTACACCGCCGAGACCATGCAATTCATGCTCCTGCCGCTGGTGCGCGAATTGCGAGACCCGCTGGGTTCCATGGGCAACGACGCCGCCCTTGCGGTGATGTCGGACCGGCCGCGCCCGCTCTACGATTACTTCAAGCAGCTATTCGCCCAAGTGACCAACCCCGCCATCGATTCCATCCGCGAGGAGGTCATCATGGCGCTGGAGTGCTACATCGGCCCAGAGCGCAATCTGCTCGAACCCACCGAGGCCGCGGCGGCGCGGCTGCGCATCCCGCATCCCATACTGTCCAACGAAGCGCTGGCGGCGCTGGCGGCGATGGATCAACGCGGCTGGCGCGCGAAAACCGTCGATGCGACGTTCCCGGTGGGCTCCGGCAAGGCCGGCCTGCTGGCGGCGTTGGAACGGCTCTGCACACAGGCCAGCGCGGCCATCGCCGAGGGCTACAGCCTGCTGGTGTTGTCAGACCGTGCCACCGACGCCACTCGCGTTCCCATCAGCGCCCTGCTGGCGGTGGGCGCCGTGCATCACCATCTGGTGCGCAGCCACGCCCGCACCCGCATCGGCCTCTTGGTGGAGACCGGCGAAGCGCGGGAAGTCCACCACCATTGCCTGCTCATCGGCTATGGCGCGGATGCCATCAATCCCTATCTGGCGTTCGAGGCGCTGTGGGACGCGCGGCGCCAAGGCCATCTGGCGGACGCGCCCCATGTGGCTGATGATGCCGACGTGGTGGCCGCGTATCGCAAAGGCGTGGGCAAGGGCATCTTGAAGGTGATGGCCAAGATGGGCATCTCGACGCTGCAATCCTACAAGGGGGCGCAGATCTTCGAGGCGGTCGGCCTGGCGGACGAAGTGGTGGAGCGCTGCTTCGCCGGCACCGCGAGCCGGGTGCAGGGCGTGGGCTTCGACGTGCTGGCCGAGGAGATGGGGCGCCGCCACGCCCTTGGCTATCCCGCCCACCAAGTGGCCACGCTGCCGGTATTGCCGCAAGCCGGTGATTTCCATTGGCGGCGCGGCGGCGACACCCACATGTGGGATCCGGACGCGGTGGCCGGGCTGCAGGACGCCGCCAAGACCAATTCCGCGGCCGCCTACGCCCGCTTCGCCGAACATGTGAATGAACGCACCACCCGCGCCGGGGCGCTGCGCGGCCTCTTGAAGTTCAAGCCCGCCGCGCGCGCCATCGACATCGACCAAGTGGAACCGGCCAGCGCCATCGTCAAGCGCTTCGCCACCGGCGCCATGAGCTTCGGCTCCATTTCGGCGGAAGCCCACGAATCGCTGGCCGTGGCGATGAACCGCATCGGCGGCAAATCCAACACCGGCGAGGGCGGCGAGGACGAGGCCCGCTTCGCGCCGCTCGCCAATGGGGACTCGAAGCGCTCCGCCATCAAGCAGGTGGCGAGCGGCCGCTTCGGCGTCACCATCAACTACCTGAGCAACGCCGACGAGCTGCAAATCAAGATCGTGCAAGGGGCGAAGCCGGGCGAAGGCGGCGAGTTGCCCGGCCGCAAGGTGGATGAGGTGATCGCCGGCATCCGCCACTCCACGCCGGGCGTGGGCCTCATCAGCCCACCGCCGCACCACGACATCTATTCCATCGAGGACATCGCGCAGCTCATCCACGATTTGAAGAACGCCAACCCCCAAGCCCGCATCTCGGTGAAGCTGGGTGCCGCCATCGGCGTCGGCGCGGTGGCCGCGGGGGTGACGAAGGCGCGCAGCGACCATCTGGTGATCGCCGGCGACACCGGCGGCACCGGCGCATCGCCACTCACGTCCATCAAACATGCCGGTTTGCCGTGGGAGCTCGGCGTGGCGGAAACCCACCAAACCCTGGTGATGAACAATCTCCGCTCCCGCGTGGTGCTGCAGACCGATGGCCAGTTGAAGACCGGGCGCGACGTCGCCGTGGCGGCGCTGCTCGGCGCCGAGGAGTTCGGCTTCGCCACCGCGCCGCTGGTGGCCTTGGGCTGCATCATGATGCGCAAGTGCCACCTGAACACCTGCCCGGTCGGCATCGCCACCCAAGACGCCGCGTTGCGGGCGAAGTTCGCCGGGCAGCCGGAACACGTGGTGAATTACTTCTTCCTGGTGGCGGAGGAGCTGCGCGGCATCATGGCGCGGCTCGGCTTCGCCACGGTGAACGAGATGATCGGGCGCGTGGACGTGCTCGACACGGACGTCGCCGTGGAACGCTGGAAGGCATCCGGCTTGGACCTCTCGAACATCTTGGCGCCGGCGCTCGTGCCGGAGGATTGCCTCGGCGTGTATGCCACGGACGCGCAGGATCACGGCTTGGCGGCCGCGCTGGACAACGCGCTCATCCGGTTGGCCGAACCCGCCCTCGCCCGCGGCGAGCCGGTGCGCCAAGAACTGCCCATCAAGAACGTCAACCGCGTCGTCGGCGGCATGTTGTCCCACGCCATCACACAGCGCCACGGCGCGGCGGGCCTGCCGGACGGCGCCATCCACTTCAAGTTCAACGGCAGCGCCGGGCAGAGCTTCGGCGCTTGGCTCGCCAGGGGCGTCACGCTGGAAGTGGAAGGCGACGCCAACGATTACGTGGGCAAGGGGCTGTCCGGTGGCCGGCTCATCATCTATCCGCCCGAATCGAGCCCGTTCAACGCCGAGGAGCAGGTGCTCATCGGCAACGTCGCGCTCTACGGCGCCACCGGCGGCGAGTGCTTCCTGCGCGGCATCGCCGCGGAGCGCTTCTGCGTGAGGAACTCCGGCGCCCATGCCGTGGTGGAAGGCGTCGGCGACCACGGCTGCGAATACATGACCGGCGGCCGCGCCGTGGTGCTCGGCGCCACCGGCCGCAACTTTGCCGCCGGCATGAGTGGCGGCATCGCCTACGTGTTGGATGCCGAGGGGGACTTCACGGAGCGCTGCAACGTCGAGATGGTGGAGTTGACGCCACTTGACGCCGATGCCGACGGCGCGGAGGTGAAGGCGCTCGTCGAACGCCACCTCGCCTACACGGGCTCTGCGGTGGCGCGGCGGCTGCTCGCGGATTGGGGCGGCGCCATCGGCCAGTTCGTCAAGGTGATGCCGCTCGATTACAAGAGGGTGCTCGAAGAGCGACGCGCCGCCGAGGCGCGCGTGGCCGCGGCCGGCTGACGACGCCGGCCGGATTAGCGACGATGGGCAAGCCGACCGGCTTCAAGGAGTTTGACCGCGAGGCGGCGCCCTATCGAGACGCCACCGCCCGCCTGTTGGATTTCGAGGAAATCTACACACCCCACGATGAGGGGCGCTTGGCCCGCCAAGGTGCCCGATGCATGGATTGCGGGGTGCCTTTCTGCCAATCCGGCGATGGCTGCCCCATCCACAACTTGATCCCGGACTGGAACGACTTGGTGTATCGCAGCCACTGGCGCGACGCGCTCACCCGCCTGCACGAAACGAACAACTTCCCGGAGTTCACGGGGCGTGTGTGTCCGGCGCCCTGCGAAGGGGCCTGCGTGCTTGGCATCACGGACCCGCCGGTGACGATCAAGAACATCGAGGCGGCCATCATTGACCGTGGCTTCGCCGAGGGCTGGGTGACGCCGGCGCCGCCACCGGAGCGCACCGGGAAGCGGGTGGCCATCGTGGGTTCGGGGCCTGCCGGCCTCGCCGCCGCGGCGCAGCTCAACAGCGTTGGCCACCGCGTGACCGTCTTGGAACGCGAAGACCGCATCGGTGGCCTGCTCACCTACGGCATCCCCAACATGAAGCTCGACAAGCGCGCCATCGTGGAGCGACGGCTCGACTTGATGCGCGCCGAGGGCATCGAGTTCCGCCCGAACGTGGTGGTCGGCGATGGCGGCGGCGGCAGCTTGGACGCGATGCGCTTGAGTGAGGAGCACGACGCGGTGCTCCTCGCCACCGGCGCCACGGTGCCGCGGGATTTGCCCGTGCCCGGCCGGCCGCTGGCCGGTGTGCATTTCGCCATGGATTACCTGACGGCGAACACCAAGCACTTGCTGGACGATGCGGCCGGCCAACCCAAGACGGCGGGCTACATTTCGGCCAAAGACAAGGACGTGGTGGTGATCGGCGGTGGCGACACCGGTGCCGACTGCATCGGCACCGCGCTAAGGCAAGGCTGCCGCTCACTCACGAACTTCGAGCTCTTCCCGCGGCCGCCGGACGAGCGAGCGCCCGGCAACCCTTGGCCCACTTGGCCGTTCATCTTCCGCACCGATTACGCGCATCAGGAATCCGCCGCCAAGTTCGGCGCCGACCCGCGCGTCTTCTGCATCTCCTCGGTGGAGTTCCTGGACGACGGCCAAGGCCACCTCGCCGGCGTGAAGACGGTGGACGTGCGCCTCACCGACGGCAAGTTCGAAAACCTGGAAGGCACGGAGCGCACCTGGCCGGCGCACCTCGTGTTCCTCTCAATGGGCTTTCTGGGCCCCGAACACGTCGTGTCTGACCGGCTGGGCATCGCCTACGACGAACGCTCGAACTACCGTGCCGAGAAGGGCATCTACCAGACCAACCAACCCAAGGTGTTCGCCGCCGGCGACTGCCGCGGCGGGCAATCCCTCGTGGTGCGCGCCATCAACGAAGGCCGCGAAGCGGCCCGCGAAATCGACCGATTCTTGACCGGCGCGACCACTCTGCCCTAGTCTTAGGCTCACTGGATAAACGCCCGTTGTCCGGCGCGGGCATGCCGAAAGCGGGCGCTTTTCGACGGTAGGGAGACTTGAACCGTGCAACGCATCATCATCGCCACGCTCGCCGTGGCCGCCGCCTTCCTTTCCACGATGGCGCATGGGCAGCTTGTCGGGAGCGTCAATCTAGACGCAACCGGGCGAGCAGAGGTCTTCTCTCTTTCCGTTGAAACCCTAAGCAATGCGAGTGACCAGACAGTCACCGTGGACGGCGAAACCTATTACTCGATGCGTGACGCTGAGATTTTAACCCGCAAACAAATCGGAGTTCGCGGTGCCAGCGGCAGGACGGTGTACGTTCGCTACGACTTGGAGAACATGGTGTTTTTCCCTGTTCAATCGTTCCCTTTCTTCATATCACCCTTCCGCGAGTTCGCGCTTGAAGCTGGCGGCAGCAGCGGCTCAAGCTGGTATATTGGATCCACGAGCCTGACGTTCTCACAGACGCAAGAGCTCCGCTTTAGCATGCGCCTTGCCATCCGGCCGACCGGGCCGGGCACAGTCACCTACACCGCGTACCTAGACTTGAGCGACGCCATCCACCGCAGAAACCCCGTGTACACCAAAACAAGGGCTGTCTTTTTCCCCGTGCGGAGCTTGCAAGACAACGTGACGCCCGGCGTGGCCACGGCTACCGTGACCTCCGGCTTCACGCGGCTAGCCGCCGCGGGTGCGAACACCTTGGGCACACTCGCCATTGCCGTGGGCGACGATCGAGACGGTTACAGACACTATGCCCGAACCGTTGACAGCGCGTTGTTTCCACTTGCAGTCAACGATTTCACGGACGTTGCCAAACCGGGTGACGTCGCCGCCGGCACCGGCAGCCTTGCCACCTTCCGCGGAGACTTCTCCGTAGGCACCTTCTACGCGAACACCGCGGCCGCGGCATCATGCGGAACCGCGCCGTTGACCACAAAGGGGCCAAACGACAAGGTGCTTGAGAAAGCCACCGTCGCCGCGGCGGAAGGCGTTACCGCGCTCTGCGTTGCCGTGCCGGCGACCAACACCGCCGAGATACCGGAAGGTGAGTACACCGTGGAAGTGGACTACGAAGGGCTCACCAACGCCGCCTTTCCGCCGCTGGACTTGGCGGAAACTTCAATCGGCCGCATACGCCGGGACGGCACACGGGTGCAGATTCCCTACCTGACAATCTTCTCCGGCTACCGGCAGAACGTGGTGATCGTGAACCGGAACACAAAGCCGGTGGCGTACACCTTCAAGTTCACTGCCGAAGATGGCGTTGCCGCGACGCCGGGCGAAATGGCGGAAGGCGTCGTGCCGGCGCAAGACAGGGCCGTGTTGAAGGCGACGGACATTGTGAGCTTGGAAGGCAAGACGCGCACCGCGGCGACATTGGACGTCGTGGCGGCGAGCGGCACTGTTGACGTGGCCACGGTTCAGGTGAACATGAATGACAAGGGAACCGACACGGTGCTTCTGGAGAGCTTGGCGAATTAACCCTTGCGTGAGGGATCAGACCGCTCTTGGCCGTCTTCCACCACGAACGTCAGTTCTGGAATGACGACCGAGAAGGGCATCTACCAGACCAACCGAACCAAGGTGTTCGCCGCCGGCGACTGCCGCGGCGGCCAACTGGCGGTGCGCGCCATCAACGAAGGCCGCGAAGCGGCCCGCGAAATCGACCGCTTCTTGACCGGCGCGACCACTCCGCCCTAGTCTTAGGCTCGCTGGATAAGCGCCCGTTGTCCGGCGCGGGTGTGCCGAAAGCCGGGCGCTTTTCGACATTGGAGCCTTGAACCGTGAAACGCACCATCGCAAAGGCCACGCTCGCCTTGGCCGCCGCCTTCCTTTCCACGACGGCCCACGGGCAGAGGTTCGAGTTCTCCGATCTAGACGCGCCCGAAGACCCGCGCGGCCTCTTTCGTGTTGCCATTGAAACCCTAAGCAACGCGAGTAACGACACAACCACTGTGGACGGCGAAACCTATTATTTGGCGACTAACACTGCGTTTTCCGCACGCACACAAATCGGAGTTCGCGGTGCCAGCGGCAGGAAGGTGTACGTTCGCTACGACTTGGAGAACATGGTGTTTTTGGATGCTCCATGGGCCGCATACTTTAACTCACCTTACCGCGAATTTGATCTTGAAGCTGGCGGCACCGAGGACTCAAACTATTACGTTGCGTCTTCGCCTGCGAGCGCGTTCCCACGGACGGAATCGATCCAGTTTGATATGATCCTTGCGGTGCGACCGGATAGGCCGGGCAGGATCACCTATACCGTGTACTTGAACATAGGCGATGCTTTGCTCCGCAGAAACCCCTTGGAAACCAAGGCAAGGGATGTCATTCTTCCCGTGCGGAGCTTGCAAGACGAGGTGACGCCCGGCGTGGTCACTGCGACGGTGGCATCCAACTTCACACAATTGGCCGCCGCGGGTGCGAACACCTTGGGTATGCTCACCATCGCGGTGGCCGACGATCCAGAGGGCTACCCACACTACACCCCAAACGAGTTCACCTTTAACCCAGTTCCGGTCAACGATTTCACGGACATTGCGAGGGCAGGCGACGCCGCCGCCGGCACCGGCAGCCTTGCCACCTTCCGCGGTGACTTCTCCGTAGGCGCCTTCTACGCGAACACCGCGGCCGCGGCATCATGCGGAACCGCGCCGTTGACCACAAAGGGGCCAAACGACAAGGTGCTTGAGAAAGCCACCGTCGCCGTGGCGGAAGGCATTACTTCGCTTTGCGTTGCAGTGCCGGCCAATAACACCGCCGAGATACCCGAAGGTGAGTACACCGTTGCGGTGGATTACGAAGCCTTGCCGAACCGTGCCTTTCCGCCCATTGACTTGGCGGAAACCTCAATCGGCCGCATACGCCGGGACGGCACACGGGTGCAGATTCCCTACCTGACAACCTTCTCCGGCTACCGGCAGAACGTGGTGATCGTGAACCGGAACACAAGGCCAGTGGCGTACACCTTCAAGTTCGTCGCCGAGGAAGGCGTTGCCGCGACGCCGGGCGCGATGGCGGAAGGCATGGTGCCGGCGCAAGGAAGGGCCGTGCTGAAGGCGACGGACATTGTGAGCTTGGCAGGCAAGACGCGCACCGCGGCGACATTGGACGTCGTGGCGGCGAGCGGCACCGTTGACGTGGCCACGGTTCAGGTGAACATGAATGACAAGGGAACCGACACGGTGCTTTTGGAGAGCATGGCGAATTAACCCCAGCGTGAGGGATCAGACCGCTCTTGGTCGTCTTCCACCGCAAACGTCAGTTCTGGAATGACGACCTCCCAAGCATCGCATTTGATGGCGTCTTGGTATTCGGGCGGCGAGCGTTTTCGGCTCCAAGTCACCACGGCAGAGACCGTTGCCGCATGGCAGCGCATGCCCGGCGGGAACGCGAAGTTCTTGGCTAAACGGCCCACGCGCTGGTCCGTGTGATCGAACAAATCCCAACGGTTTGCGTTTCGGCGGAGCGTAAGGGGGTCGCCGGGCACCAGTTTCTTGATGGCGCGATGCAGGGGGGTGCCGGCAAGTGCGCGACCAGCGAAGCCCAAGTCCACGTCTTCCATGGCGAGACGCAGGTGGCGGTTGCCTAAGCCAGGCGTGGGCTGTGGGAGGGCCACGGGTTCGCGGCGCAGCACAGAGGAATTGGCATCCAGAACGGAAGACAGGGGATGGGCCCGCGTCGCGTAGCGTGGTGCTCGTTCCGCAACCTGGTCCGCGATCCATCCATCGTTGGCGGGGAACGCTCCATTGGGTTGTTCGCCTCTCCGGGGGAAGCCTTGGCGCACCGTCTGCCCCTCGCCGAAGCGCATCAGCGCCAACGTTTTGCGTGCACGGGTCATGGCCACATAGTAGAGGCGGCGCGGGGCATCGGCGTCTTCGCCTTGGTTGGCGTCGCGCCAGCCACCGTCCAACACGACCACATGGTCGAACTCCAAACCCTTGGCGCGGTGAGCCGTCACCAACAGCAACCCGCGCTGGCGACGGCGTACTTCCCTGCCCCATTCCGCCAGCCACTCCATGAAGTGTTCCACCGGCACCTCGGCGCCGCCAGTGTCCAAATCGTGCTCGCTCACCGCTTCGTACAACAGTTCGATCCAAGGGCCGGGGCGCTGCCGGGCCAGCCAGTGCCCAAGGGCCTCGGTGTTCACGACGGCGTTGGCGCGCCCGCGCAGCCAATCGCACAGGGCTTGGGTTTCGCGCAGAAGCCAGAAGTTTGGGATTTGCTCGTTGCCCATCTGCACGGGCACGTTGTTCAGTTCGCACCAAGCCCGCACCGGTTCCAAGTATTCCCATTTCCGGCCGATGACGGCGCAAGCAGACCAATCCCAGTTCGGCGCCAATGTGGATAGGCGCTGCAACTCAACCATCGCGGCTTGCGCCTGCGCGATGGGGTCATCGGGCGAGGCGAGGATTTGCACCCTGCCCCGCGCCACCGGGTCCAAGGTTTCCCACTCCCCGCCGGGCTGGGCCTTGGCTCGGCCTTGATTGACCCGAATGGCGTGGGTCGCCTTCATACGCTCGGCGGCCGGTTCGATGGCGGCGTTGGCGGCGGCGATAATGTGCGCCGTGGAACGGTAGTTGGCCGTCAGGAACGTCGCCTTGGCTTGGTAGTCCGCCTCGAAGCGGCGGATGAATCGCACCGACGCGCCGGCAAAGGCATAGATGTTCTGGTCGTCGTCGCCCACCGCGAACAGGCTGGGCTTGTCGTCCTCGTCGGCGAGCGTTCGGCCGGCCAATGCGGCAATCAACTCATATTGCTCCGCACCGACGTCTTGGTATTCGTCCACCAATATCCAACGGAAGCCGGCCAAGAGGCGTGTGCGATGCTCATCCACTTCATCGGGTGGCAGCCCGTCGCCGCGCAGCAGGGCGACCGCATCGCGCATCACTTCCTTGAAGGCGTCATCGTCCAACCGTTCGCTGCGGTTGCTGAAGCTGGCCCCGACCAGACGCATGGCGAGGCCGTGGCAGGTATAGACCAGAACGCCACGGGCATCGTCCCCGACCAGTTCCGCGAGGCGGCGGCGAATCTCCACCGCCGCGTGCCGGTTGTAAGCCAAGGCGATGATGCCCTTGGGTTTCTCGCGGCGTACCCGCAGCAGGTAGGCGATGCGATGCACCAGCACCCGGGTCTTGCCGGAACCCGGGCCGGCCAGCACCAGCACGTTGGTGCGCTCCCGGTCGTCCGCGACGATGCGTTGCTGGATGGGGTTCTTGAGGCTCTCCACGATGCGGCGCCAGGATTCCGGCGTGGTTTGGCGCGTAAGCCCTTGCTCCTTGTTCGGCAGCCAGCGGCGCAGGAAGTCGCCTTGGTTCAGGCGAAAGTAGTCCATCGTCAGACGCAGCGCCTCCGCCATGGCGCTCAAGGCACGCTGTGCGAACTCCGCCATCACATGCACTTGCAACACTTGGTCCTTGTAGTGGAGCTCAAGCGGCATGAAGTCCGCGCTGGCGAAACGCCGACGATCTTCGTCAAGGCGGATGGTCATGGCAGGCCGGAACACCGCCAATCCTTTGTTGAGGCGCACCACCTCCTGCTCGTGCAGCCATAGCAGGGCGCGGTCCAGCAGCTTGGCGAGCTTCTCCGGGTCCGCGACCTTGGCTTTCAGCGCCAAGTCGGCCTTCAACGCCTGCATCAGCTTGCCGAGGGTTGTCTCCGCCAGCAGATCCGTGCCCCGTGTGCCCGGCGGCAAACAACCAAGCAAGTGATCGAGCAGGCGCTCGGCGGCGTTGCGGCGGCGCGAGGCGGTTTCCGCCAGCGCCTTCCAAGAGCGTTGCAGGGTCACCCGGACGGTCTCGGAATCGGAGCGGCGCAAGCCCACGCTTCCCTTGCCGCTGCCCTCGTCGCGTCCGTCCCCGGCGATGCTGCGCAGGATGCGCCACACCTGCTCCGGCAGCGCTTGGGCGTGGCCCGCGTCCTTGAGGCGCTGCGTAACGAGGCGTAAATGCAGAGTGGACGCTTCGTTGACCAGCAAATCCGGGGCCGCTTCCTGCAGCGTTTCAATCAGGGCGACCTCCAAGGCAGCCGCTTCCGAGAGGCGCTTGTGCGACGGCCGCTGCACCCCCACATGGACGAACGCCGTTAGCGCGGTGTCGTTGCTGGCGATGCCCAAGTTCTCCAAATCGAACATCGCGTGGCGCACGGCTTCCGGGGTCAGGCCGGACACGCCCACGAGTTCGTCCGTGGAGATGCCATCGTCTGGGTCCGCCTCGATCAGCGCCTTGGCGATGGCCAGCAACTTTTCGCGATAGTCCTCCCGAAGTTGGCGCTTGGCCAGCTTGCGACGTGCTTCGTCAACCGAGCCAACTCGCAGGGAGGACGGGAAAATCTGCACATTGTTCTCTTCGCGGGTGAGAAGTTGCGCTTCCTCCAGCCACGAGATGGCGGTTCGCACCCGGGTGTCGTCGGTGGCCGAGTCGCGCTCGAAATCAGCGTCTTCGTCCTCGCCCAAGATTTCGCCGGAAGTGGCAATGATCTCGCCCGCCGTGCGCTTCTTCCGGTCCAGATTGCGCAACGCCTTCAGAATGCCTTGAATCTCTCGCCGCGTGAGTCGGGAACGGGCCGACAGGCTGAATTGGCGCTCCACGTCGTCCGCGGTGTAGAGCAGCACGCAGCGGGCCGAGGCCCGGTCGCGGCCGGCGCGCCCCGCCTCTTGCAGGTAGTTTTCCAAGGAACCGGGGATGTCGGCGTGAACCACCAGCCGCACATCTGGTTTGTCGATGCCCATGCCGAAGGCGTTGGTGGCGACGATCACCCGCAGTTCCCCGCCGATGAACCGCTGCTGGACGGTTTTCTTGATCTCCGGCGACAGGCCGGCGTGGAAGTGTTCCGCAGCCACATCCTTGTGCCGCAAGAACTCGGCGACATCTTCGCTTTGCCGTCGTGTCGCGCAATAGACGATGGCGCCGCCCTCTGGCGGCAGGTCCGCCTCCAAAATCTGGTGGATGTGGGCAAACTTTTCGCCGGGGGTGGTCTGCACCACCATGAACTCCAAGTTGGTGCGGCTGGCGCCGCCGTCGAAGACCTTCAAGTCAACATCAGAGCGTTCTCGAAAGTGCCGCAGGATGTCCTCCCGCACATCCGGCTTGGCCGT
The DNA here is from genome assembly GCA_965200505.1 of Candidatus Azotimanducaceae bacterium. Lineage (GTDB taxonomy): Bacteria > Pseudomonadota > Gammaproteobacteria > Pseudomonadales > Azotimanducaceae > VXNE01. The sequence goes on from OZ241343.1 coordinate 777,855, forward strand.
GGCGGTGAGGCACAGCACCGGCGCCGTAGCTGCTTTTTCGCGGATGAAGCGGGTGACATAGCGGTAATCCGGCCGGAAGTCGTGCCCCCAACGGGACAGGCAATGTGCCTCGTCGAGCACCCACATGCCGATCTCCCGCTGGGCAAGGGCGTTGCGCACGGCGACGCTGCGTAGTTGTTCTGGGGCGATGAGGAGGATGCCCGCGTCGCCCAAACGCACTTGGTCCAGTGCTTCCTTGCGCTCCGGCAAGGACAGCAGGCCGTTGACGGTGACGGCGGCACCGATGCCTTGGCGCTCCAAGCCGGCCACCTGATCCGCCATCAGCGCCACCAAGGGGGAGATCACCACGGTTAGCGCCCCGGTCTTGTCGTAGCGGGAGAGTGCGGGAAGCTGATAGCACAGGGACTTGCCGGTGCCCGTGGGCAGAATGCCCAACGCGGAATCGCCGCCCATGGCCACTTCCGCAATGGATTGCTGCATGGGTCGGCCGTCGCTGTCTTTAGGCTCTGGGCGGAAATCGTCAAAGCCGAACCAGCGCTTGAGCTCCTTGCGGGCATCCTGCCGCTCCCGGCACCAATGGCACGCGGGTTCGGTGCAAGCCAAGTCCCGCAGCCGACGCACCAACCGCCCGGCTTCAGGAAACTGATGCCGCACCCAAGGCGGCATCACCGAGTTACCGCCTGCCACGGACAGCCAAGCCAAGGCGTAGGCGAGGGCCCAACCATGCTGCGCCGGTTGGTCGAGAACATGCCGGCTTTGCACACGGCAAGCCGCCTCAGCCAGCCTTTGGTGGATGGCTTGGCGGGCTTCGGTCGCGGACGGCCGCGGCGCTTGGCGCAAGGCGGCGAAGAAGGCGTCAAAGCCGGCAGTGCTCACGGTCGCAGTGACCGGGCCATCGAGGCGTTCCTCCGCGTTTTTCGCAGTGGTCAGCCAGTGCCATGCGGTCAGAAGGTCCGGCGCTGCCTTGTGCAACGCTTCTCGCTGGTCGGCCAAGAGCTCCAGCGACAACCGGGCGTCCAATACCGGGTCATTCAACTGCCCGCGCTTTAGCTGCCCGTCTTGGTAGTGCTTCACCAGCCGATGGTAAGGATTGCGGGGAAAGGCCAGCGGATTGAGCCGGAGCGTGTCAATCGGCGGCAGGCGCAGCAAGCGCAACCCCGGCCTAGCCGCTTGCAGGTGGGGCAGGTCGAAGGCGATCAGGTTGTGGCCTAGGATGTAGCTCGCGCCCTCGGCAAGATCGTCCAATCGCGCCAACGCCGCGGCTAGGCCGCGACCGCTGTGGATCAGGGGCGGCGCCTCTCCGCACAGGGCGGCCAAGGCGTGGATGCGACCGCCCTTGCGGCTCACCTCCAAGTCCAAGGCCAAGCAACTGGCGGTCAGATCGTCCACTCGATCCATCGGCGGCGCACGGGGAGGGCGAGTGTAGCAATGGTGGATGGCGCGTGGCGGAGGGCGGCCGCCGTCAAAGCGACCCGTGGCGTGCTTCGCCAAGGGCCGCGGCAGCATGGGATGCCGCACGGTAAACTTGGCGCTAGCCCACGAGCGAGCGAGTGCCATGAGCGACCGCTACACCCTAGAAGTGCAGGACTTCGGCCCCATCGTTGACGCCAACGTTGAGGTGCGGCCCTTAACCGTCTTCGTGGGCCCGAGCAACACCGGCAAGTCGTACTTGGCGGTGTTGATCTACGCGCTGCATCGATCCTTGGGCCGGCCCCCTGACGTTAGGGGGGGCTTGCGCTCGTTTCTTCGTAGGCAGCGCCCACTGCTAAATCTTCATTTGAGCCCGTCAAAGAGAGAGAAAATCGCGAAATGGATTCACCGCTTTCCGCCAGAGCAGAAATCTCAGCCTGAGTTGCCAGGCAGCCTTCTCACTCATACTCGCCGCGCTCTTGAGCAAGCGAGGCCTCTGCAGGACGCGATCGCGGGCGAGCTCCGTAGATGCTTCGGCGTGGAAGATTTGGCCGACTTAGTTCGACGCCCGAATTCAAGTGCTACGTCACATGTCAGTCTCCGCGTTCGCCATTCCGTAGACATTCAGCCCGTGTCCTACGGCTTCCACTTTGGTCTCGAAGCCAAGGCGGAGGCACCGTCCGGAAGGGTCCCTGGCTTGGAAGTGCATTTGCGTGAAGCGACAAACAAGGGCTTCGACATGCTTCCTCTCATGCGCCATGATGCGACGAGCCGTTTTGAACAGGACTACCTCATCGGTTCCATCGTCGAGAGGGCGTACAACTCCATCCTAGGGCCGATCGCCAGACTTGCCTACTACCTTCCTGCCGACCGAACCGGTGTGATGCATAGCCACAAGGTCGTTGTTGGCACTTTGCTGCAAGGAGCAACGACCGCCGGTTTGCGCCCTTCCACCAATGTCCCGCTGCTATCGGGCGTGCTGGCGGACTTCCTCGACCATCTAATTGCCGTTAACGACGCCGGAGGGACGCGGAAGAAGATAGAAGAATTGGCCTGGGCGGTAGAAAGGAACGTGCTCCAAGGCACCATCGGGGTAGATTCTGAAGCCTTAGGCTACCCGACTTTCACCTACCGTCCAGAAAACTGGAAGACAGATCTGCCCCTGCTTCGCGCATCGTCCATGGTGTCTGAACTGGCACCGGTCGTTCTCTACCTAAGGCATTGGGTCCAGCCGGGCGACACGTTCATTATCGAGGAGCCCGAAGCACACTTGCATCCTGCCATGCAGGCTGCGTTCGCCCGCGAGCTGGCCCGGTTGGTTCGGGCTGGCATTCGGATAGTCATCACCACGCACAGCGAATGGCTCTTGGAGCAAATTGGCAACTTGGTGCGACTGTCGTCCTTGCCCACTAAGGAGCAAGCACGGCTCAACGGCGCGGACGTGGCCCTCAATCCGAACGATGTGGGGGCTTGGTTGTTCAAAACATCGGGGCGGCCCAAGGGATCGAAGGTAGAGGAAATCAAGCTTGACCCAGAGACAGGATTGTTTCCCACGGACTACGACCAAGTGAGCGATGCTCTATACAACGAGGGTGCGCACATCTTCAATTCCCAGCAACAGGGCGGCACGAAGTGAATGGCATCGCGGCCAAGATTCGGGCCAGTATTCCGTCACGATGCCAAGTCCGCCAATGCAGAGCCGGTGGCTGCGGGGTGTCCATGAAGGGTGCGCCCACTTCGCGGGTGCTCATCAACTTGGATTGTGTCGAACTACGATTGGCCGGTGGGCCGCGATGCGACTATTTGGCCGTTTTCGACTATGGCCATACCACTCGAATCGCCGCCATCGAACTGAAGAGCGGTTTGTTTAAGGCCGCGGACGTCGCCGGACAACTGCAGGGCGGCGCAAACTTCGCGCAATCGCTACCTACGGTAGATGCCAAGAACTTCGTGCCCGTGCTTGCCCGCGGGCGACGCGTTCATCCAGCGCAACTAAAGGCCTTGCGGAAGCACCGCATCAGCTATCGCGGCACTCCGCATCAGATCGTCCTGATTCGCTGCGGCGGGAAGATGGTCGATGCGTTCGGCCCATAGGGCGCTCAAATCCGTTAGGCCATCCCATCGGCGGCCCGCTCGCCAACCCTGCGGCGAGTGAACGGCCGATCCACGCGCGCAACCTCCAAGCCCACGCTTCACCGCGTAGCGCTGCCGAATCCGGCGCTACGCTGCCTGCCAATTGCGGTTATATTCCCCCGCTTGCCATACGGGAGGGGAGGACCGAGGTGGCCTACACGACCCAAGCCATCCGTAACATCGCGCTCGCTGGCCATGCCGGCAGCGGCAAGACGGAGCTCGCGGAGGCGCTGCTGCACGCCGCCGGCAAGATTTCCAGCAAGGGCTCCGTTGATGCCGGAACCACCGTTTCAGACGCGGCGCCACGGGAACAGAGCCTCAAGCACTCCCTGAACGCATCGTTCTGTCACTTGGACCACGCAGACGTCCACATCAACCTCATCGACACGCCGGGCTATCCCGATTTCCAAGGGCGGATGTTGTCCGTGCTGCCGGCGGTGGAGACCGTCGCGCTGGTGGTGAACGCCGCGGCCGGCGTCGAGACCATGACGCATCGGGTGATGGAGGCGGCCAAGGAACGCAACCTGTGCCGCATGATCGTCGTCAACAAGACGGACGCCGAGGGCGCGGACGCGGCGGTGACGTTGGCGAGCCTGCAGGAAGCGTTCGGCAACGAGTGCCTGCCCATCAACTTGCCGGCCGGCGGTGGCGCGAGCGTCGTGGACGTGTTTTTTCAGGATGGCGGCGCAGAGGCGGATTTCGGCGTCGTCGCGGACGCCCACGAGCGCATCGTCGATCAAGTCGTCGAGGTCGATGACGATCTCATGGAGGAGTACCTAGAGCAGGGCGAGGTGGCGCCGGAACGGTTGCACGAAGCCTTCGAGAAGGCGTTGCGGGAAGGCCACCTGCTGCCCATCTGCTTCGTTTCCGCGGCCACCGGCGCCGGTGTGCCCGAGCTCTTGGACGTGTTGGCGAAGTTCATGCCTTCGCCCGAGGAGGGCAATCCTCCCACCTTCACGCATGGCGATGGCGACGACCCGGCCGCTGTGTCGCCAGATGCGGACAAGTCCGTCGTCGCCCACGTGGTGAAGGTGGAGATCGACCCGTTCCGGGGCCGCTTGGCCACCTTCCGCATCCATCAGGGCACCGTCCGGCGCGGCGCGCAACTGTTCGTGGGCGACGCGAGGAAGCCCATCAAGGCGAGCCACCTCTTGAAGCTCAATGGCGCCCAACACGAGGAAGTGGACGCGGCCGTGGCCGGCGACATCTGCGCCATCCCGCGCGCAGAGGAGCTGTCGTTCGGCGACTTGCTGCACGATTCCCATGACGAGGACGACATTCGCCTCAAGCTGCCGGCGTTGCCGGAACCGATGTACGGCCGCGCCATCAGCGCCGAGACGGACGCGGACGCCCAAAAGGCGAACGAGGCGTTGGCGGTACTGTGTGCCGAGGATCCGTCCTTGCGCGTGGATCACGTCGCCAGCATGAACGAGACGGTGCTCCGCGCCATCGGCGAAATCCACCTCCGCACCGCCTTGGACGACGTGGCCGAGCGCCACGGCGTGACGGTGCAGACGGCGCTGCCCTCCATCGCTTACCGCGAGACCATCACCAAGAACGCCGACGGGCACCATCGCCACAAGAAGCAGACCGGCGGCGCCGGCCAGTTCGGCGAGGTGTTCCTGCGCGTGGAGCCTCTGCGACAAGGCGGTTTCGAGTTCGTCGATCAAGTGGTGGGCGGCGTCATCCCGTCCCAGTTCATCCCCGCGGTGGAGAAGGGCATACGGGAAGTGCTGGACGAAGGCGCCATTTCCGGCAACCCGCTGCAGGACGTGCGCGTCACCGTGTACGACGGCAAGCACCACTCGGTGGATTCCAAGGAGATCGCCTTCGTGCAGGCGGGCAAACGCGCCTTTGTCGATGCGGTGAAGAAGGCGGCGCCCATCGTGATGGAACCGGTGGTGGACGCTTCGATCACCGTGCCCGAGAACTGCATGGGCGATGTGGCTGGCGACCTTTCCGGCATGCGCGGTTCGGTGAAGGGCACCAACGTGTTGCCCGGCGGGCGCATCGAGATCGCCGGGCAGGCGCCGCTGAAGGAAATCCAGGGCTACCACTCACGCTTAAAGTCCCTCTCCGGTGGCGAAGGCACCTTCAGCATCGCCTTCAGCCACTACGCGCAAGTGCCGGCGGCGGATCAGCAGGAACTCGTGAAGGCGTTCCGCTCCGACGAGGAATAGGCGCATGGCGACGAGCGCCGCGGCGCGTCCGAAGAACACTCGCCTCGCGGCGGTGGCGGTGCGGGAGAGCGTAGCCGCCACACCCGTCGCACGCCCATGAGCGCTCCTTCCCACGCCGCTCCAACGCCGCCGCTTTCAGCACCGCTGGATGCCCTCGCGGGCCTTGGCGCAGATGTGGTGGGCGGCAAGGTGGCTGGCCTGTTGCGGCTCCGCCAAGCCGGTTTGCAGGTGCCGGATGCCGTGGTGATGACGACGGCCTTCTTCGCCCCGTGGCTCGAAGCGCTGACCGCGGACGAGGGTTGGCGCAACGCCCTGGAGACAGCACGGCACGATGCCGAGACGGGTGTGCTCGCGGCCGCTTGCGAGGCGGTGCAGGAGCGCGTCCCGGCACTGCCACTGGACGCTGAACGCCAATCGCTCCTTGATTCCATTCCCGAAACGCTCGGCCCGGGCCCCTACGCCGTGCGCTCTTCGTCGCCACAGGAAGACCAAGCCAGCGCCTCCTTCGCCGGCCTCTATGAAACCGTGCTCGGCGTGCGGCCGGCCGCCGTGGAAGAGGCCGTGCGCCAATGCTTCGCGTCTTGCTTGGCCGAGCGGGTGCTGCGCTACAAGGTGGAACGCGGCTTTGAGAGCTTGCGGCCGGCCATCGCCGTGATCGTGCAGTGCCAAGTGGAGAGCGACGTGTCTGGCGTGGCGTTCTCCATCAACCCCCTCACCAACGACTACGACGAACTTCTGTTGAACGCCAGTTGGGGTCTCGGCGAAGCGCTGGTGAGCGGGGCGCTGACGCCGGATTCGGTCGTCGTGGACAAGGTCTCGGGCACCATCGTCTCGCAACAAGCCGGCGACAAGGGCGGCGACCGCCCCGGCGAGTTGTGCCTCGCGGCGCCCCAGGTCGCCGAGATCCTGGCAGGGGTGCGCGGCATCGAGCCTTTGTTCGATGATCCGGTGGACGTGGAATGGGCCTTCGCGGGCGGGCGCCTGCATTGGCTGCAAGCCCGGCCGGTGACGGCATGGGTGCCTTTGCACGAGTCTCTGCTCACTGAACCAGGCGCGCCTCGACGGCTTTACGTGGATGGCTACTTGACGGACGCCATCACCATGAGCACCGCGATCACGCCCCTCTCTGAGGATGTGACCAGCCTGCTGTACGAGCTGTTCTTCAAGTGGATGTTCGGCACGCCGTTCACGGTGGCGAATGCGGCGCGCTTCGGCATGCACACCGCGATCTGCCGCTTGTACCTCGACGTCTCCATGTACCTGCACTTGATGACCAAACCCGGCATGGCCGAGATGTCTTCGTTGAAGAACCCCATCATTGGCGCCCTGCTCGCCACGCCGGAGATGCAGCGCTACCGTCCCGCCAAGCCGCCGCTCCATGCGCGAACGTGGCGCGTGGTCGGCAGCCTGTTGGCCATGTACTGGCGCATGCGTGGGGTGTTGTTGGGGCTGTTCGCGCCGGCGTTTTGGCCGCGCCGTTTCCAAGCCACCTACCAACGCACCATCGCCGAGTTCAACGAGTGGATGGCGCGACCCCTCGATCACTCAAGGCCCATCGCCGAGGACGTGCTCGAAAGCGCCCAACGCGCCGGCAACACCATCGCGGCTTCGTCCATGCCGGCGTTCGCCTACAGCTTCTACCTCCAATACCGCATTCGCGGCTTGGCGAACCCCAAGTCCCCGGAGCAGGTCGCTTGGGCGAACACGGTGTCCACCAGCCACGAAGAAGACATGATCGTGCAGATGGGCACCATCCTCCACGACATGGCGCAGCTTCTGCCGGCCGCCGAGTTTGACGACATCAGCGCCTTGGAGGAAAAGCTCCGCGAGCGCCAGTTGCCGCCGCCGTTCTTGGCCAAGTGGGACGAGTTCGAGGGCCTGTATGGTTGCCGCGGGCCCTTGGAGATGGAGCTCGCCAATCCCAAGTATGGCGACGCCCCGCGCATCGCCCTGCGGCAGATGGCCGGCCTGGTGGCCGCCGGTGACGCCGGCAACCCCCGCGAACTGGCGCGACGCCAAGCCGAGCGCCGCCGAACGGCTTTTGACAATCTCCTTGCGGCGCTGCCCCGGCGCAAGGCGCGAAAGCTGCGCAAGCGTCACGCCGCCAGCGCGAACTACGGTGCCGCGCGGGAGTTGTTCAAGCATCACGTCATGCAGATCTTCGGTCGGGCGAGGGCGTTGGTGCTGCACCAAGCCGAAGCCTTCATGAAGGCAGGCCGCCTCGACCGCCCCGAACAGATCTTCGAACTCACCCTGGACGACGTGGAACGGGCGCGGCGCGACGCCAGCTTCGACCTACGCGCCGCGGCCGCGGAACGAGGTGCCCACTATCGAAGGCTCAAGTCCGTGCCGCACTTCCCGATGTTCATCGATTCGCGCGGGCGCATTCTCCGGCTGGAACCGCCGGTTCGGGACGGCGCGCTGGTGGGCACCGCCGTTTCCCCCGGCGTGGCGCAAGGCCCGGTGAAGGTGCTCAACCACCCGTTCGAGAAACCCGTTGAGCCGGGGGACGTATTGGTCGCCGTGACCACAGACCCCGGCTGGACGCCACTCTTCATCAGCGCCGCGGCGGTGATTCTGGAACATGGCGGCGAGTTGCAGCACGGCGCTCTGGTGGCGCGGGAATACGGCAAGCCCTGCGTCACCGCCATTCAGGATGTGACGACGCGATTCAGCGACGGCCAGCGCGTGGAAGTGGATGGCGCGGCCGGCACGGTGCGTGTGCTGGAACCGGCGTAGCGGCGCCCTCTGGCCAGCGGCGCGGGCCCACACCGCTCCGTGCCCGCCACGAACGCCATCCTCAAGCACATTCCGCCTGCTTCCGAAACGCCTCGAGCGTTTCGAGAATGGCGTCACGCGGGATGTCCGTGGTGACGGATACGGCGCCGATGGCATCGGGCAACACCAAGCGGATGCGGCCGCCCAGGGCCTTCTTGTCCATGGCCATCGCGCTCAACAACGTCTCACTATCCAGCGCTGGCGGCACCACCGGCAGCCCGCAGCGAACGAGCAGCGCGCGAATGTGACTGACGGCGGCCGCGCTCAACCGCCCACAGCGCTCGGCCAAGTGCGCGGCCATCACCATGCCGATGGCGACGGCTTCGCCGTGCAGCAGGGCGCGGTACTGCGTCGCCGCCTCCAATGCGTGGCCGAAGGTGTGGCCGTAGTTCAAGATCATCCGGCTGCCGGCTTCCCGCTCATCCGCCTGCACCACCGCCGCCTTGATCTCGCAGGAGCGGCGAATGGCGTGGATGAGCGCGGCCGGCTCCCGGGCGAGCAACGCTTCCACGTTATCTTCGAGCCAACCGAAGAAGCCCGCGTCTTGGATCACGCCATATTTCACGACTTCGGCAAGCCCGGCGCGCAACTCTCGCGCCGGCAGCGTCTTGAGCGCCGCCACATCCGCGATGACGCAAGCCGGCTGGTGGAACGCGCCGATCAGGTTCTTGCCGCCGGCATGGTTCACGCCGGTTTTGCCGCCGACGGAGGAGTCCACGAGCGCCAGCAACGTGGTGGGCACCTGCACGAAGCGCACACCGCGCTGGTAGATGGCCGCGGCGAAGCCCGCGACGTCGCCAACCACGCCGCCACCCAAGGCGATCACCGTGGTGGCACGGCTATGGCGGGCTTCGACCAACTTGTCGATGATGGCGGACACCGCGTCCAAGGTCTTGGTGGCTTCGCCTTCCGCCAAGGTGATGGTGTCCGCGACCAGGTTCGCCGGCAGGCTTTCCAAGAGCGGTGCCAAGTAATGGGTGGCGACGGCGGCGTTGGTGACGATGAGCGCCTCGCCGTCAACGTGGGGCGCCAGCAACCCGGTGCGGCCCAAGAGGCCGGTGCCGATCCAAATCGGATAGGCGCGGTCGCCCAAATCGACGACGAGTTCGTGGGCGTCCTTCATGGGTTGTTGAGCGTGGCCAGCCGCGCCACGATGTCCTCCGAGATCGCCCGCGCCGAGCCGGCCGCCACCGAAACATCGATGTGCGCCGTTTGCCGGTAGAGCTCCGCGCGTTCAGCGTTCAAGCGCCGAAACCGCTCTTCCCGACCCGGCCCCTTCAGCAACGGCCGCCGCGTGTCGTGCCGCACTCGCGCCAACAGCCGCTCCACTGGCGCGTTGAGATACACCACCGCGCCGCGTTCGCGTAAACACTGCCGGTTCTTGGGGCGCAGGATAGCGCCGCCACCCGTGGCGAGCACCACGCCATCGGTTTGCGTCAGTTCGTCGAGCACCGCCTCCTCCCGGTCGCGGAAGCCATCCTCGCCCTCCACGTCGAAAATCCAAGCCACTTCCGCCCCGGCGCGCGCCTCAATCACTTTGTCCGTGTCCATGAAGGGCAACCCGAGCGCCTTGGCGAGGCGGCGGCCAACGGTGGTCTTGCCCGACGCGGGCATGCCAATGAGAAAGACGTTGCCGGGCATGGCGGTGCATGCGCCTCGTGGCGGGATGCTGCGAAGCTACAAGCCGGCGGGGGAGATTTCAAACGGCCATGCGGCCCACCAGGCCGTCTGGGCGGGCCGCCCGTGAGCGCGGCGTCACAAGCGATAAACCCGCGCCGCCACCCCGTGAAACATCGCTTGCTTCTCGGCCTCGCTGAAGTCCTGCACCAGCTTCTTCATGCCGTTCCACATCACGGGGTAGGAAATGGAGAGCTTGTCCACCGGGAAGTTGCTCTCAAACATGCACCGCTCTGGCCCGAAGCACTCGATGGTATGCAGGTAGTAACGCTTCTGCGCCGCGACGAACTCGTCCGAGGTGGGCGGACGGCTGCCTTCGTGCCAGCCGAAGCCGTTGTCTGGCATGGCGAGGCCGCCGAGCTTGGCCACCACGTTGGGGCACTCGGCGATGGCGGCAATGTCCTCCCGCCAGCCTTCGAAAATCTCGTCTTGGCGGCCGGCGTAGGCACCGACGCCCAGCGGTGTGCCGAAGTGGTCTAACACCATCGTGGTTTCGGGCACGGCGCGGGCGAGCGCCAGGAAATCTTGGTTTTGGTGGAAGAAATGCCAAGTGTCGTAGGTGTAGCCGAGGCGACCCAGCGTGCGCACACCGGCGCGGAAATCCGCTTCGCCATAGGGGGATGGCGTACGGCGGCCGGGATTGAAGAGCGTACACGTGTCGTCGTGGGCGCCGGCGTGGCGGATGCCCCGGAAGAGGCCATCGCCGGCGGCTTCATGGGCCGCCAACACGTCTTCAAGCGCTTCTGAGCGCAGGTTCGCGTGGCTGACGATGCCGGCCAACAGACCATCGCTCTCCCGCGCCACCCGCGCCACGAACTCCGTCTCCCCCACTGGCCTCATGTGCTCCGGCCCGCCTTCCCGGTAGCTCGCGCCGCAATCGATGAACACCGTCTTCTCGATGTTGTGCCCGGAGTTCGTGTCCGCCAGCAGGTCGCTCAAGGTGTAGGTGCCGAAGCGCAGCGGTTGCTCCCACAGGTGATGGTGGGGGTCGATGATGGGGCGCTCTGGGTCAACGATTTCTTCCTGCACGGCCCGCAGCCAAGTGTCTGGGCGTAACGTCGGCATGTCTGGCATGGCGCTTCCTCACGGGAGTGATGAGAGGCATTGTCCCCCATCCGCCGAACGGCGGGAACGCCAAGCGCGAAGCGAATCCTCCAGTTCCCTTACACTGGACGCCTCTTGAGTTAGGAGGACGCCATGCAGCTCTTCTGGTGCCCCAAGACGCGCGCCCAACGTGCCGTTTGGATGCTTGAGGAAACCGGGCTGGACTATGAGCGGGTGACCATAGACGTGGGCGATCCCGAAGCCCCGCGCGACCCGGCCTTCCTCGCCGCGAGCCCGATGGGCAAGGTGCCGGCCTTGGCCGATGGCGCGGTGCGTCTGGCGGACTCGGCCGCCATCTGCCTCTACCTCGCGGACCGCTACCCCGCCTGCGGCCTGACACCGGCCATCGACGCCCCCCAGCGCGGCGCCTACCTCTATTGGATGATTTACACGCCGGGCGTGATCGAGCCGGCGATTGGGGAGCGTTTCAACAAAGTGACCCCCAACCGGTTTTCCTCCGGCTGGGGAGACTTCGACACGATGATCGCCACCCTCGCCACCGGCTTGGGCGATGGCCCATGGATTCTCGGCGACCAGTTCACCGCGGCCGACGTGATGCTCGGTTCGAGCGTCCACTTCATGCGGCAATTCGGCCTGTTGGAAGAATCGCCAGTGCTGGAATCCTACGGCGAACGATGCATGGCGCGGCCGGCCTGCCAGCGGGCGCTGGCGCTGGAATCCGAGACGGATTGAGCCTGGGGGGGCGCACTGCGGCCGCGGTTCTATGAGCGCCCTTGGTGTCCGGAAATCGTCCACACAGTGGTTGATTTTCGTCCACACCGTGGTTGATTTCCGTCCACTTAATGGTAAGATTGCTCGGCATGATCGCCCGTCATGCCGCCACGCGACTGCTCGAAGCCTTGGATGACACGCCCGTCGTGTACCTTCAAGGTGCCCGCCAGACGGGCAAGAGCACCTTGGCGCAGCGTCTCGCGGAACAGCGCTTCGCCTCGTACCTCACTTTGGACACCGCGGCGGTGCTCGCCGCGGCCACCAACGATCCCGATGGCTTCGTGGCCGGGCTTGCGCGCCCGGCGGTGATCGACGAGGCGCAGCGAGCACCGGCATTGCCTTTGGCCATCAAGGCGGCCGTGGATGCGGACCGACGGCCTGGCCAATTCCTGCTGACGGGTTCGGCCGGGGCGTTGGCGCTGCCGAAGCTCGCGGATTCGTTGGCCGGGCGCATGGAACTGCACACGCTTTGGCCTTTCTCGCAAGGCGAGACGCAAGGTGTGCGGGAGACGTTCATCGATCGGCTGTTCGCCGAAGACTTGGCGCCGCCCCCAGTGGCGCCATGCGCGGACGACGAGGTGATCGATCGGCTGTGCGGGGGTGGCTATCCGGACGCCCTTGCCCGCCGCGCCGGTCGGCGGCGCAGCGCGTGGTTCGACGCCTACGTCACGACAGTGCTGGAACGCGATGTGCGCTCTTTGGCCAACATCGACCGGCTGCTCGACCTTCCGCGCTTGCTCGGATTGCTCGCCGCACGGGTGGGGCAATTGATCAACCACGCCGATCTCGCGCGCTCCCTCGGCTTGCCCCAGACCACGCTGAAACGCTACATGGCGCTCTTGGAAGCGACTTTTTTGGTGTGTCGCCTGCCGGCGTGGTTCACCAACGTGGGCAAGCGGCTGGCGAAGGCGCCGAAGCTGCTGCTGGCCGACACTGGCCTGCTCATGCACCTTCTGGACGTCGACGCCACTCGTCTGGCCCGCGACCGGACGCTGCTTGGCCACGCGCTGGAGAACTTCGTGGCAATGGAAGTGACGAAACAGCTAGGGTGGTGCGAGCGCCCGTGCCGGCTCTTCCACTTCCGCACCGAGGGCGGCGCGGAAGTCGATCTGGTGATCGAGGATCGCGCCGGCCGGTTGGTGGGCGTGGAAGTCAAGTGTGTGGCCACGCTGCGCCCACGGCACTTCAACGGCTTGCAGACGCTGGCCGACGTGGCCGGCAAGCGGTTCGTGCGCGGCGTCGCGCTGTATCTGGGCACCGAGGCGGTACCGTTCGGCCCGAACCTCCACGCGCTGCCGCTGGCCCACCTTTGGACATGACGGGCACACCCGGCGCATTGCTACACTGGCACCCATCGTCTCCAAGGAGCGCCGCCCATGGCCGCCGACCCCGTTCCGAGCCGCCTTGGCCTGCCGTCTGGCTATGGCCTGCCGGAAGACTCGCCGCTGCTTGAATGGCACGACGTAAACGAGCGCCTGGCCGCGGCCTTGCACTATTGGCTGGCCTTGGCGCTCCGCGACGGCCGCCCCATCACCCGCCCCATCGACGGCATGTGGGTGAACAACTGCCTCTACTTTTCCGGCGACCGCGAATCCCTGTGGCGACGTGCCCTAGAGGCCAACCCGGAAGCGAGCCTCCATCTTGAGGACGGCGAACGCGCCGTGATCCTCGAAGGACGGGTGGGCAAGACCACCCCCGACGCGGCCCTAGCCGCCACACTGGCCGCGCAAGCCAACGCCAAATACGAATGGGCCGACGCGCCGGACTCCGCGTACCAAGCCGAATCCCTCATCTTCCGCCCACGCAAAGCGATGGCTTGGACGCTCCTCTACAAGGACGCCACGCGGTTCACGTTCGCTTGAGAACCGCTTTGTCCACTTGCAGCTTGAAACCAAGCCGGCGGTTGCCACGACGTCGCCTCAGCCAATGACTACCTGCCAACCCCACGTCCACCGCAAGTAGGTCTGCTCGCCAAGGTTCGCAACCGCCACGGCGCGGTCGCGGCGGTGCAGCCGCCGGTGCCGGCGTCAGTTCGAACAGGTCTGCATGGCGGACTCGAGAGCCAGCAGTTCCCCTTTGAGCAGGCCGATCTCGCCGGCTCTGTCCTTGGCAAGTGCGCCCGCTCCCGGGATGAGCAGCAGGTTGTAAGCGATGCCACGGGCACGAGCGCCGGACTGCTTCTCACTCAGATTGGCCAAGGCAACGGACGCTTCCTGCTTCGCAGCCGTCACTTGGGCGCAAGAGTAGTGGGCGTACTTGGCGGGATCGACGAATGATGGGGGCACCCCTTCGGGAGCGGAGACGCACCCGGCAATGCCGAGCAGCACAAGACACGCAAAGACGTGGAGCAGTCTCATGTGGTTTCCTTTTGGGTTGGCAGCCGACCTCGCAGGGAGTGTGCCCACGTCCCTGATCGCGGCGGGGCTGCCAAAGAGTTGACGTGACGTGAGCACGGACGGGGAACATACACGCCGACGCGCTTTGCGTCAAAGAGATGTGCGGGATGAGAATCCGTGCGGCCCATCGTACAATCGCGTTCCTTCCGGCACGGGGTTTGGTGAGTAGGGGAGGAGCATGAACTTCGAGTTCTCCGCGGAGCAGAATCTGCTGCGCGAGCAGGCGAGCGGATTCTTGGCCGACAATTGCCCGCCGAGCGCCGTGCGCGCCATTCTCGAGGGCGATGCGCCTTACGATGCGGGTTTGTGGCGGCAAGTCGCGGAGCTCGGCTGGACGGCCACCACGATTCCGGAGCGGCATGGCGGGTTGGGGCTCTCGTATCTGGAGCTCTGCGTCATTGCGGAGGAACTGGGCCGCGCCATCGCGCCGCTGCCGTTCTCGTCCTCCGTTTACCTCGCCACCGAGGCGCTGCTCTTGGCCGGCAGCGAGGCACAGCAGGAGGCGTGGTTGCCGAAGCTCGCCGCCGGCGAAGCCATCGGCACCTTCGCGTTGGGGGAGAAACCCGGCCAAGCCTCACCCCGCTCTCTCGAAACCACTGTCGCCGCCAGCAAGTTGAGCGGCACCAAGATGCCGGTGGCGGATGGCGACGTGGCGGATTTCGCCATCGTCGTGGCGAAGAGCGACGCCGGCGATGGCGCCAGCCTGCAGCTCGTGCCCTTGAGCGGGGCCGGCGTGGCGCGTTCGCCGGTGCAGACGTTGGATCCCAGCCGCTCCCACGCCAAGTTGGATTTCGATGGTGCCGCCGCCGAGCCCTTGGGCGCGGAGGGCGCCGGCTGGGGCTTCACGCAACGGCTTCTCGATCGGGCCGCGGTGTTGTTCGCTTGGGAACAGATCGGCGGTGCCAACGCGGCCTTGGAGCAGGCGAAGGAATACGCCATGGGCCGCTACGCCTTCGGGCGCCCCATCGCCGGGCATCAGGCCATCAAGCACAAGCTGGCCAACATCTATGTGAAGAACACCTTGGCGCGGTCGAACGGCTACTACGGCGCATGGGCGCTCTCCACCGAGGCGGCGGAGCTGCCGCTGGCCGCGGCCACGGCGCGGGTGAGCGCCATCGAGGCTTACTACTACGCATCCAAGGAGAACATCCAGACTCATGGCGGCATGGGCTTCACTTGGGAGTTCGACTGCCAGTTCCACTACCGCCGCGCCAAGCTCCTGTCTGTGAACATCGGCAGCGAAGGCGTCTGGCAAGACCGGCTGATTGCCGCCATCGAACGGAACGACGCGGCCTGAGCACGGGCCAAGAGAGGACACCACAGCATGGATTTCAACGATTCCCCCGCCGAGGCCGCCTTCCGCGCCGAGGCCCGCGCCTGGCTCGCCGCGAACGTGCCGACCCAAGATGAGCTCAAGGGCTTGGACGAGATGGCCCGGGCGAAGCTCTGGCAGAAGCGCAAGTTCGACGCCGGTTGGGCCTGCATCCGCTGGCCGAAGGAATACGGCGGCCGCGGCGCCTCGCCCATGGAACAGGTCATCCTGACGCAGGAGGAAGGCAAGTCCGGTGCCCCGGACACGGGCTTCTTCATGATCGGCCAAGGCATGGCGGCGCCGACCATGATGGCTTGGGCGACCGAGGAGCAGAAGGAGCACTATGTTCCCCGCTTGGCTTCCGGGGAAGACATTTGGTGCCAGCTCTTCAGCGAGCCGGCCGGCGGTTCGGACCTGGCGGCGCTGCGCACCAGCGCGGTGAAGGATGGCGACGAGTGGGTGGTGAACGGCCAGAAAATCTGGACTTCCGGCGCTCACTACAGCGACTACGCCATCCTTGTGCTGCGCACGGATCCCAACGTGGCCAAGCACAAGGGCCTCACCTACTTCTTCGTGGACATGAAGTCCCCCGGCATTGAGGTGAAGCCCATCAAGCAGATTTCCGGGGACTCGAACTTCAACGAGGTCTATTTCACGGACGTGCGCATTTCAGATTCGCAGCGCTTGGGCGCCGTGGGGCAGGGCTGGCAAGTGGCCATCACCACCTTGATGAACGAACGGGCGGCCATCGGCGGCGGTGGCGGCGGCGTTGGCTTCCGCCAAGTTTACGAACTGGCCAAGCGCGTGGATTTGGATGACCGGCCGGCCATCGAGGACAAGCGCGTGCGGGCCAAGCTGGCAACGTGGTATGCCCAGGAAGCGGGGCTGCGCTACACCGGCTACCGCTCGATGTCCGCGTTGTCGCGGGGGCAGACGCCGGGGCCCGAGAACTCCATCGGCAAGTATGTGGGCGCATCCAAGACGCAGGACATGGCCTCCTTCG
Organism: Candidatus Azotimanducaceae bacterium; assembly: GCA_965200505.1. Taxonomy (GTDB): domain Bacteria; phylum Pseudomonadota; class Gammaproteobacteria; order Pseudomonadales; family Azotimanducaceae; genus VXNE01. The sequence goes on from OZ241343.1 coordinate 794,580, forward strand.
CCATGGACCTGCTCGAAGGCGCCGGCGCCATCGTGGACCCGCAGTTCGTCGAGCGCGCCGGCATCTTCCAAGGCGCCTTCATGGCGGCGCCGGGCGGCCGCATCGCCGGCGGCACGGACGAGATCATGTTGAACATCCTCGCGGAGCGGGTGCTCGGCATGCCGCAGGACGTGCGGGTGGACAAGGGCATCCCCTTCAACCAAGTGCCGACCGGGGCGTCCTGACGATCTAGCGGCGGGGCTTCACGGCCCGGCGGCTGGCTTCGGCCCGCAAAGCCGCACAGAAAAAGGCGGCACGAAACCACCCCACGGGCGAGCGTCCGCGGGGTGCCATCCCTCGCATCGCCGGCAACGCGACATTGCAATGCCGTGGCCAGCCCCCATTTAGCATCCAAGGCAGAAATCAGTGCCGGCACACCGGCAGGAGACACTGACGATGCGAATGGACAAGTTGACGAATCGCCTGCAGACCGCCCTCGCGGATGCGCAGAGCCTCGCCGTGGGGCGCGACCATCAGTTCATGGAACCCACCCATGTGCTCGCCGCCCTGCTGGACCAGCGCGATGGCGGCGCCCGGGGGATCCTCGCCCGCGCCGGCGTGGATGCGGCAGGCGCGCGGGCGGCCTTGGACGAGGCGTTGGAACGCCTGCCGCAAGTGTCCGGCGCCGCTGCGGGGGACGTGCAGGTGGGCAAGGAACTGGCGCGCACCTTGAACGTCGCGGACAAATTGGCGCAGCGGCGTGGCGACCAATACTTATCCAGCGAGTTGTTCATCCTCGCCCTGTTGGAAGTGGGTGGCGCGGCCGCGCAGGCGTTGCTGGCCCACGGCGGCGACGCCCGGGCCATCGCCGCCGCCATCGAGCAAGCGCGGGGCGGCGACAGCGTCTCCGACCCCGGCGCCGAGGAACACCGCGAAGCCCTCGACAAATACGCCATCGACCTCACGGCCCGCGCCGCGGAAGGCAAGCTGGACCCGGTGATTGGGCGCGACGACGAAATCCGCCGCACGGTGCAGGTGCTGCAACGGCGCACCAAGAACAACCCGGTGCTGATCGGCGAGCCCGGCGTGGGCAAGACAGCCATCGTCGAAGGCTTGGCGCAGCGCATCGTCAACGGCGAAGTGCCCGAGGGGCTGAAGGACAAACGCCTGCTCGCCCTCGATCTCGGCGCCCTCATCGCGGGGGCGAAATACCGCGGCGAGTTCGAGGAGCGCATGAAGGCGGTGCTGACGGAGCTCGGCAAGCAGGAAGGCCGCATCATCCTGTTCATCGATGAGCTGCACACCTTGGTGGGCGCCGGCAAGGCCGAGGGCGCCATGGACGCCGGCAACATGCTGAAACCGGCGCTGGCGCGGGGCGAGTTGCACTGCGTGGGCGCCACCACGCTGGACGAGTACCGCGAGCACATCGAGAAGGACGCGGCCCTCGAACGGCGCTTCCAAAAAGTGTTGGTGGAGGAGCCCTCGGTCGAGGCCAGCATCGCCATCCTGCGCGGCTTGAAGGAACGCTACGAAGTGCATCACGGGGTGGACATCACAGACCCGGCCATCGTCGCCGCGGCCACCCTCTCGCACCGCTACATCTCAGACCGGCAATTGCCGGACAAGGCCATCGACTTGGTGGATGAATCCGCGAGCCGCATCCGCATGGAGATCGACTCCAAGCCAGAACCGATGGATCGCCTCGAACGGCGCTTGGTGCAACTCAAGATGGAGCAGGAGGCGCTGAAGAAGGAAGAGGACGATGCCTCCAAGGAACGCCTCGCGCGGCTGAACGAGGATGTTGCCGCACTGGAGAAGGAATATGCGGACTTGGACGAGGTTTGGAACGGCGAGAAGGCCGCGGTGCAGGGCGCCAAGCAGGTGAAGGAAGATCTGCAGCAAGCCCAACAGGACTTCGACGCCGCGCGCCGCAAGGGCGATTTGCAGCGCATGTCCGAACTGCAATACGGCGTGATTCCGGGGTTGGAGAAACGGCTGGCGCAGGCGGCCAGCCCGGACGAGCGCGAGTTCAAGCTGCTGCGCAGCAGCGTGACGGAGGACGAGATCGCCGAGGTGGTGTCTGCTTGGACGGGCATTCCCGTGGCGAAGATGCTGCAGGGGGAACGCGAGAAGCTGTTGCGGATGGAGGCAGGCCTGCATCGGCGCGTGGTGGGGCAGGACGAAGCGGTGGCCGTCATCTCGGACGCCATCCGCCGCGCCCGCGCCGGCTTGGCAGACCCGAACCGGCCCAACGGCTCGTTCCTGTTCCTGGGGCCCACGGGCGTCGGCAAGACGGAGCTCACCAAGGCCCTCGCCGAGTTCCTGTTCGACTCGGAGGAGGCGATGGTGCGGCTCGACATGTCCGAGTTCATGGAGAAGCACTCCGTGGCGCGCCTCATCGGCGCCCCGCCGGGCTATGTGGGTTACGAGGAAGGCGGCTATCTCACCGAGAAGGTGCGCCGCAAGCCGTACTCCGTGCTGCTGCTCGACGAAATCGAGAAGGCGCATCCGGATGTGTTCAACATCCTGCTGCAAGTGTTGGAGGACGGCCGCCTGACGGACGGCCATGGCCGCACCGTGGACTTCCGCAATGCCGTGATCGTGATGACGTCGAACCTCGGCTCAACCATCATCCAAGGCTTGGCCGGAGACGAGCACTACGCCGCGATGAAGGCGAAGGTGATGGAGAACGTCACCGCGCACTTCCGCCCGGAGTTCATCAATCGCATCGACGAGGCGGTGGTGTTCCGGCCCTTGGACCGCTCCCAAATCCGGGCGATCACCGAAATCCAAGTGCGCTATCTGCGCGACCGGCTGGCCGCCCAAGACATCGGTTTGGAGGTGTCGAGCGCCGCCTTGGACCAACTCGGCGAGGCGGGTTTCGACCCGGTGTACGGCGCCCGCCCGCTGAAACGCGCCATTCAGCAGCAGGTGGAGAACCCGCTGTCCAAAGCGCTGTTGGCGGGCGAGTTCGGCATTCACGACGCCATCGCCGTGGATGTGGCGGAAGGGGCGCTCACGTTCAAGAAGCGTGAAGCAGACTCACAGGCAGCGGCGTGACGATGCGCATGAGCGGCCCTTGGGCCGCAGGCGGCGCGGCTAATCGGCCGTGCCGCGCTCGCCTTGCTCGGCGCAGGCAATGCACAGCGTCACGGATGGCATCGCGTTCAGCCGTCCTTCGCTGATTTCTTCCCCGCAACTCGCGCAGAACCCGTACTCCCCCGCATCGATGCGGCGGATGGCGAGGTCGATGGAGCGCAGCTCCGCCTTCAACTCGCCGTCGATGGCCACCAGCACACCTTGGTTCTCAAGCTCCACGGCCTGCTCCGCGAAGTCCGCCGAGAGCGGCTCCGAGCGGTGCTGGGTGTGGCTCGCCACGCGCTCCATCCGTTCGCGCAGTTCGGCGCGGCGCGTCTCGAGATCCCGCCGCCGTTGCTCAATGTCCATGCGCCAACACTACCATAAGCGGGGCGTTGTCAATGCCCCTCGCGGGACGGTTGGGGTGAGTGCCAAAACACAGCACTGCTCCCTCAACCAAGCCGCGAGAAGACGTAGCCGTCGCGGATGTGCGCGTTGAAGAACTGCCCCTTGGAAGTTGCCTGCAGCAACTGCCCGTACACGCTCTCCGGGACGCCATGGTAGCGGTAGATGCGTCCGCTGACGAACTTCACTTCCAGCGTTCCCGTCGCTGCGTCGTACCCGACCGACCGCAGGTTCGTGGACACCACGAGCTGCCGTTGCATCGGCCGTCCTCAGCGTTGCCCGCGGCGCGTGTCGTCGCTGCGGCCGCATCCGTCACGGCCGAACGGCGATGAAGATGCGCCGTTCGCCGCGCTGCACATAGAGGGCGAGGGTGCGGGGCAAGTTCTCCACCATGTCCACGAACTCCTGGGCGCTGGACACGCGGCGTCGGTTCACGGCCAAGATGATGTCGCCGGCGCGCAAGCCTTGGCGGGCGGCTTGGCTGCCGGCCTCCACCCGCGCCACTTCCACGCCGCGCACTTCGCCGGAAAGCGGGTGCTCCGGCGAGATGTCGCGCAATGTGGCGCCTTCGAGCCGTTGCGTGGCCGCGCCGCCGGCCGCCAACGTCATGCCACGCTCGCCGATGACGACTTGGCGCGTGAGCCGTTCGCCATCGCGGATGAGCTCGATTTCCACTTCTTCACCCACCCGGCCCAGGCCGACGCGGTTGCGCAGATCGTTGGCGCCTTCGATGGCCTCGCCATCGACGCTGACGATCACATCGTAGGGGCGGATGTCCGCGTCTTCGGCGTGCGAGCCTTCCATCACTTCCGAGACGAGGGCGCCGCGGGCTTCATCCAGCTCCAAACCCTCCGCCAAGTCTGGCGTCACGTCCCGAATGATGACGCCGAGCTGGCCGCGCCGCACTTCGCCGTGGTCGAGCAGTTGCGCCACCACCGCGGAGACCATCCGGGTGGGCACGGCAAAACCGATGCCGACGCTGCCGCCGGACGAGGAGATGATGGCCGTGTTGATGCCGACGAGGCGACCCTCCAAGTCTATGAGGGCGCCGCCCGAGTTGCCGCGGTTGATGGAGGCATCCGTCTGAATGAAGTCTTGGTAGCTGTCCTCGTAGCTGGCATCGAAGTTGAAGCCGGTGCGGCCCAAGGCGCTCACGATGCCGAGCGTCACCGTGTGCTGCAGGCCGAACGGGTTGCCGATGGCGACCACGAAGTCCCCCACTTCCAACGCCTCCGAATCGCTGGGGCGCAGCTCCGTCAGATCGTCCGCGTCGATGCGCAGCAGCGCGACATCGGTGCCGGCGTCGCTGCCGACCAAGGTGGCCTCGAAGTCGCGGCGATCCAGCAGGGTGACGACGATGGCCTCCGCGTTCTTCACCACATGGTGGTTGGTGACCACCAAGCCCTCGTCCGCATTGATGATGACGCCAGAACCGACGCTCTGCACCGGCACGCTGCGCTGCTGCGGCGCATTGAAGAAGCGGCGAAAGAACGGATCCTCGAGCAGTGGGTTGCGCTGCACGCGCCGCCCCCGCACGGAGATGTTCACCACGGCCGGCGTCGCTTCCTTCAGCACCGGCGCCGCGGAGAACTTGTCCGCTTGGGCGCCGGCGCCCACCAGCACCATCGAGAACAGCGCAACGGCGCGCAACATGGGGAACATCAGCTTTCCTTCTCCTTGACTGAACGTTGTGTCGTGGCGCCAATTATGCCGCGTTGCGGGTTCGCATCCCGTGCATCAGGCCCGCTGCCGGCGGCGCAAGGCCCGGCGCGGCTCAATGCTCTTGCAGCAACACCCGATCATAGATGGCGGTGACATGGGCGAAGTTGAGGATCAACGAGTGCGAGATCGGCTGGTGCGGGTCACGGGTGTCGTGCAGGTGGTACTTGAAGCGCTTCTGCGGCTCGCCCTGCAGGAACGCATCGTAATCCTTCGTCAGTTCCCGCACATCGGAGAGAATCTCCTTGCTCCAAGTGGCGCGGAACGGGCCGAGCAGCGCACCGCCCTGCAAGGCGACGGTGATCTCGTGATTGGTGAGGCCCTCTGACATCATGGTGCTCCTGCGTTGCGACGATGCTTACCTTATGGGTGCGGGCGACGCCTTTCCAGCGCGATCAGCTAGGGACGCCGCAGCTCGACGATGGATTCGTAGAGCCGCTGGCCGTTGGCGCCGGCGGCACGGACGCTGGAACCGACGATGCTGCTGCCCACGCGGGCGTCGCGGGGCGTGTGAACCGCCACGGTTTCCAAGCCGCAAGCGGCAGCGATTTTGGCGAGGAAGCGGTCTGTCGGCACATGTACGCCCTGCAGGATGCTGTTGCCGATGACCACCAACGCCGTGGCGCCGGGCCGCAGGCACCATCGCATCGCCGCGGCGAAACGGGCGCAGTCGTTGAAATACAACGCGGCGTAGTTCGCCCACCCGTGGCCCCCGTAGATGCCCTTCTCCGGGTGCTTGCCCCGCACGGCGGCGAGGGTTTCGAGGATTTCCGGGTCGTGGAGGGCGGGTGCCAAGGCGACGCTGTCCCGGTCTCTTGCGTTCTGCCAATAGGTGCCGAAGTTCAACGTCTCCAAGCGCTTCAAGTCCTTGGGGGAACTGCAGAAGCCGAGCCAGTACAGGTGCGGGCGGGTGTTGCGGTTGTAGTGGTAGTTGTTGAGGTAGGGCGGCGATGTCACCAGCAGATCGACGCTTGCCGGCGTCAATTCGCGGTGGTCGGTGAGGAAAGAGCCCTCGATCACCCGCCCATCAGGGCGCTCGTGGCGGTTCCGGTTGGCGCGATGCCAAGCGGCATCCTCGGCCATCTGCGCCATCTTGCCGCCGATCCGCTCCAACACGGGGAAGTCCTGTACCTCGGGGCGTCCCACCGCGGCCTTGCGCCCCAAGCTGGGTTCATAGGAGTAGTTGGAGTAATCGACCATCGTGGCCGCGAAGGCCAGCCGCAAGGCGTCCGCGATGCGCTTCGGCTGCGTGGCGATGAAGTCCAGCGCCAAGAGCACCTTGCGTTCCACCTTGGGGCTGTAGAACGGTGCCCGGGTACGGAACCCGGCCGGCGCTTGCGCTTTGGGTTGGGCGCACCCTGCCCGTTCGGCGAACCGAACCAGCGCGCGACCCGCTTCGCGCAATCCCTCGGCGGGCAACCGATGCGCCTGCAGCTTGGTGTGCGCCGCGAAGACGGCGTAGGGGTTGATCTCAAAGCCGATCACCTCGTGGCCGGCCAAGTCCGCTTCAATCAACGTCGTGCCAACGCCGGCGAAGGGATCCAGCACCACCCCGGGTGCGCTCAAATGGCGCTGCAAGGCATCGGCCACGAAATGCTTGGAGTAACCGGCGATCCACGGCACCCAACGGTGCAGCGGCGCATCGCGGTTGGCCATGAACGCGGGATCGCGGAAGGCGGCGGCGGGATGTTCGCCGTTCGGCATGGCGCCGTGTGTTGCGGCTTGATCCGGCGGCGTGGGCGCAGCCGTGGAGATGCTCGGCGAGCCTTCGATGCGTATGGTGCTTGGCCTCGTGGTCGTCCGCGCCCTGAACCAATCCGCTCAAGGGTCGCGGGCATCTTAACCCGCCGCCGCACCGCCGGGTAAACTGAGCGGCGCCGATTGTGGGAGTGGTTGAGGAGAAACAAGCGATGGCGATAACCGGATTCGATCACATGGTGGTGCGCGTGGCGGACTTCGAGGCGGGTGTGGCGACCTACCGCGACGGCTTGGGGCTAGCCCTTGACCGCACCGACGAGAACGCCGCGCTCGGCATCAAGCAAGCGTTCTTCAACTTGCCGAACGGCGGCTTCATCGAGGTGGTGGCGCCGACGGATCCAAACGGCGCGGTGGGCAAGGCGCTGGAAGGACGCGGCGAGGGCATGCACACGATGTCGCTGGCGGTGGACGACATGGCGGCCACCGTGGCCGCGTTGAAGGAAAGCGGCGCGCGGCTCATCGGCGAGGGCGGGCCACAGGTGTTCGTCCACCCGAAATCGACCCACGGCATCTTGCTGCAGCTCACCGAGAGCACTTGATCGGGGCGAAGAACGTGGCGATGGCGAGCGCGGTGTGGGCACCGCACGGGGACATGGCTTAAGGCTCAATCCCCCTTCGCCACGGCCGTCAACCAGCGGTGCGCCGTGGGCAGGCACAAGAGCGCCAGCGCCGCCACTTGCATGGCGCGGCTGGCGAGGTCCGGCAGCGCCGCGCCGGCGATGGCGTCGCCCAACGCGCCGGAGTTGCCGGCACCCCACAGCCATGCGATGAGCGTGGCGGCAATGGCGAGCCGCACCCAGCCGAAGCCGCGGAATGCGCCGTAGGCCAGCGTCGCCCACAGCAGGACGAAAAACACCCGCGCGCCGTTGCTCACCACCTGCTCCGGCCAAACCGCCCAGCCGATGGCGAGCGCCAGCGCCGCGCTCAAGAGCAGCGCCGCGGCAGCAAGCACCGCGGGCGGACGCGCCGGGACGCTTCCATCCCCCTTCATTCGACTGCGCGGACCTCCGAACCGGGCGCGAAGGCCCCGCCCCGCACCACCCGGGCGCGCAAACCACCGCGGCCCAGCAATGCTTTGACGATGGCCGCGGGAGACAGGCTCTCGGTCTGAAGACGCTGGCCTAGGCTCGCGCACGGGTCGCAAGGTTCCAAGCCTTCGAGCAGCGCCTCGCCCAAGGTGAAGCGCTTGCCGATGAGTGGCGTCAAGGCCACGCCGCGGGTGACGATGTTGCGGCGCGTGACGGCGGGTTCGATGGCCTGGCCGGTGTCGGCGTTGAACGCCTCGACGTGCTCCGCCTCGATGAGCGTCACTTCGGCGGCCGGCACGCCGTTGGGATGCGCCCAATGATGGTCGCCGGCGATGCCGCGGCCCGGCACCAATTCGCCCTTGTCGATCTCCTGCGTGGGGCCGCCGCGCTCTGGCGCGATATGGATGCTGACAACGCTCACTCCATGCCCTCCAAGGCGACGATGAAGTCGATCTCGACTTTGCCGGCGCGTAGTTGAATCGCCTCTTGGTAGGCGGGTGAGTTCCAAAAATCCTTGAAGGCCTGCATCGAGCGGAACCGTTCCACCGTGACGGAGCCATCGAAGGGCCAGCGCCCTTCCACCACCGTGAGGGCGTCCGCATCTTCCCGCGCCAACACTTCGATGCCGGCCGCTTGGGCGGGCGGCCCGGCGGCTTCGCCGTAGGCTTCCAACCCCTCCTCGTCGATGACGCGGCCGGAGACGAGCACATAGGCGGCCGGCTCGGCCTTGCTTTCCGCGTAGGCGACGCCGAACAAAGCCCCGGCGCCAAGGCCGATGGCGAGGGTGGCAAGGGGAATCATGCGCTGCATCGCGGTGTTCTCATTTGGCGGTGCGGTGAGGCTACGCCGGCGGCTGCGGAAAGGGAAGCGCGGCCGCCATGCCCGGCGCGATGTCGGGCCGCCCGCCCGCGGCTGCCGCGGCCATCTGCCTGGGATGCCCGTGTGATAACATCGCCGGCTGTTTCGCGGGGCTGCCGCCGCGCCCCGATCTATCGTTTGGAGTGTGCCGCGCCAGCCATGCCGGAAGGCCCCGACATCCTGCCGTTCCTGCTGTATGCGCTGGCGGTGGCGGCGCTCATCGCGGTCACGCTCACCGCGGCGTGGTTCATCGGCGCCAAGGCGCGCCACGGCGGCGCACGCACGATGCCGTTCGAGTCTGGCGTGGTGCCGGTGGGCGAAGCCGAAGAGATGCGCTTCTCCATCGAGTTCTATCTCATCGCCATGTTCTTCGTCATCTTCGATTTGGAGACCATCTTCATCATCGCTTGGGCGGTGGCCTTCTTCGAGGTGGGCTGGCGCGGCTACATCGGCGCCGGCATCTTCATCACCATCCTGCTCATCGCCCTCGTATATGAATACCGAACCGGGGCGTTGGATTGGGGCCTGAAGGGGCGCTTCGCGCGCTCGCCGCGCTATGCCCAGGCGGCCACCGACGCGGAAGCGGCGCAAACGGTGTAGCGGCCGATGCAGTGGCGCCTCATCAAGACGGAAGCGGACGCGCCCATGGCGGCCGTGGACGCCGCCTACCAGGAAGATGCCGCCAAGGGCTTCCTCACCGCGAAACTTGAGGATTTGGTGGCTTGGGGGCGGGCGAATTCCATCTGGCCCTTCAACTTTGGCCTCTCCTGCTGCTATGTGGAGATGGCCACCGCGCTGACTTCGCGCCACGACGCCGCGCGCTTCGGCGCCGAAGTCATCCGCGCCACGCCGCGCCAAGCGGACCTCATCGTGGTGTCTGGCACGGTGTTCCGCAAGATGGCGCCCGTGCTGCAGCATCTGTATGAGCAACTGTTGGAGCCACGCTGGGTGATCTCGATGGGGTCGTGCGCCAACTCCGGCGGCATGTTCGACGTGTACAGCGTGGTGCAAGGCGCGGACAAGTTCCTGCCGGTGGACGTTTACGTGCCCGGCTGCCCGCCGCGCCCGGAGGCGTTCATGCAGGGGCTGACGCTGCTGCAGGAATCCATCAAGCACACCCATCGGCCGCTCTCTTGGGTGATCGGCGAGGATGGCTCGGTGGCGAAGTACGCGCCCAGCCAGCGGGACGCGCGCACCCCGGCGCGGATGCAGGTTTCACATCTCGACGAGCCAACCACCGTGGGCGACGCGCCGCTCTCGGATGCGCTGTTGAAGCGGCGCGACGCATGAGCGAGGCCGCCGTCGCCCAGCCCTTCTCGGAGCCGGACATCGTTTCGGTGCTGCGGGGGCGGTTCGGCGAGGGCTGCGCGTTGCAACCCACCGCGGACGGCATCCCCACGCTGTGGGTGGCGCCGACGCAGGCGCCGGCGGTGCTGCGCTGCCTGAAGGAGGAGGAAGGCTACGAGCTGCTGCTCGACCTCTCCGCCATCGACGAGCGCACCCGCCAGTTCCGGCCCGACCAGCCCGACGCGGACTTCACCGTCTTCTATCACCTGATGTCGCTCAAGCACGACAGCGACGTGCGCATCAAGGCGGCCCTGCATGGTGAGCAGCCGAGCGCGCCTTCCGTCACTTCCGTGTATCCGGTGGCGGACTGGTACGAGCGCGAGGCGTTCGACATGTTCGGCATCACCTTCGATGGGCACCCGAACCTGCGCCGCATTCTCACACCACCGAATTGGGAAGGGCATCCGCTGCGCAAGGAACACCCGGCGCGAGCGACCGAGATGGACCCCTTTACCATGACGCCGGAGTTTCAGAAATCCCAGCAGGATGGCTTGCGCTTCGTGCCGGAAGAGTGGGGCATGAGCCGCGCCTCAAAGCACACGGACTTCATGTTCCTCAATTTGGGGCCGAACCATCCCAGCGTACATGGGGTGTTCCGCATCGCCTTGCAACTCGATGGCGAAGTGATCGTGCAAGCCGTGCCGGACATCGGCTACCACCACCGCGCCCAGGAGAAGATGGCGGAGCGGCAGAGCTGGCACACCTACATTCCCTATACGGATCGCGTGGATTACTTGGGCGGGGTGATGAACAACCTGCCGTATGTGATGAACGTGGAACGCATGGCCGGCATCGAGGTGCCGCCGCGGGCGCAATTCATCCGCATCATGCTCTCCGAGTGCTTCCGCATTGCCAGCCATCTGCTGTTCTACGGCACCTATGCCCAAGACGTTGGGCAGATGTCGCCGGTGTTCTACATGTTCGCGGACCGAGAGCGGCTGTTTTCCATCATTGAGGCGATCACGGGCGGGCGCATGCACCCTAGCTGGTTCCGCATCGGCGGCGTCTGCCAAGACTTGCCGGACGGTTGGGACAAGATGGTGCTGGATTTCGTGCAGTACATGCCCAAACGCCTCGACCATTACGAGAAGATGGCGCTCAAGAACAAGATCCTGCAGCGCCGCTCCATCGGCATCGGCGCCTACACCACCGCGGAAGGGCTGGACTGGGGCATCACCGGCCCCTCCCTGCGCGCCACCGGCCACGACTGGGATCTACGCAAGAACCGCCCCTACAGCGGCTACGACCAGGTGGAGTTCGATGTGCCGACGGCGGTGAACGGTGACGTGTTCGACCGTGCCGTGGTGCGCGCCGAAGAGATTCGCCAGAGCCTGCGCATCATCGAGCAATGCGCGCGGAACATGCCGGGCGGCACCTACAAATCAGACCATCGGCTCACCACGCCGCCGCGCAAAGAGCGCACGATGCAAGACATCGAAACGCTCATCCACCACTTCTTGAACGTGAGTTGGGGGCCAGTGATTCCGCCCTGTGAATCCGCCACCACCATCGAGGCGACGAAGGGCTGGAACACGTATTACTCCATCTCGGACGGCGGCACAATGGCGTACCGCACCCGCATTCGCACACCGTCCTTCCCGGCGCTGCAAATGATTCCCTTAATCAGTAACGGCTTCATGGTGGCGGACCTCATCGCCATCATCGCCAGCATAGACTTCGTGATGGCGGACGTGGACCGATGAGCGAACCCGCGCAAGACCTGGACGCCGCCGGCCTCATACCCACCCTCTCCCCGGAGGAGACGGCGGAAATCGAGGCGGAATGTGCCCATCTGCCCAACCGCGAATCCGCCGCCATCGACGCCATGATGATCGTGCAGCGCCAACGCGGCTGGGTGTCTGACGCGAGCCTCGCCGCCATCGCCCACCTGCTCGGCATGAGCGTGGCGGCGCTCGATTCCATCGCCACGTTCTACAACCTCATCTTCCGCCAGCCCGTGGGGCGCCATGTGGTGATGGTGTGCGACAGCGTGTCCTGCTATGTGATGGGCGCGGACAAGCTACGCAAACAAGTTGAGGAACATTTGGGCATCGGGCTGGGCGAGACCACCGCGGACGGACGCTTCACGCTGTTGCCCATCGTGTGCCTGGGCGCCTGCGACCGGGCGCCGACGATGATGGTCGATGAGGACTTGATCGGCCATGTCGCCGCGGAACGGTTGGCGGAAACCTTCGACCGCTATGAATGACGAGACGCAAAAGAGGGTGCTGCCATGAACCTCGCTAAAGCGCCCCTCACCGGCATCGTGGACGCCGTGGGCGGTGCGGTGGACTTGGCGGCCTACGAATCCCACGAAGGCTACGCCGGGGCGCGGACGGCCCTCAAGTCCATGACGCCGGAGGCGGTGATCGACGCGGTGAAGGAAGCCAACCTGCGCGGCCGCGGCGGCGCCGGCTTCCCCACCGGCCTCAAGTGGAGCTTCGTGCCCCAGGGCGACGCCGCCCAGGGCGGCCCCAAATACCTCGTGTGCAACGCGGACGAGATGGAGCCCGGCACCTTCAAGGATCGCTACCTCATGGAATGCAACCCGCACCTGCTCATCGAGGGGATGATCGTGGGCGCGTGGGCGATACAGGCGAGCCAGGGTTACGTCTTCCTGCGCGGCGAATACCACGATGCGTACCGCCAGCTGCAGGCGGCCATCGACGCCGCGGCGGCGAAGGGCTACCTCGGCCGCAACATCCTCGGCAGCGGTTTCGACTTCGACCTGCGCATCCACCGCAGCGCCGGGCGCTACATCTGCGGCGAGGAGACCGCGCTCTTGAACGCCTTGGAAGGCAAACGCGCCCAGCCGCGCCAAAAGCCACCCTTTCCGCCGGCCAGCGGCGCCTGGGGCCGCCCCACCATCGTGAACAACGTGGAGACGTTCTGCAACGTTCCCGCCATCATCCGCAACGGCGCCGAGTGGTACCACGAACTCGGCATCGGCGACGACGCCGGCACCAAGCTCTACGGCGTTTCCGGCCGGGTGAAGAAACCCGGCCTATGGGAACTGCCCATCGGCACCACCATCCGGGAGATTGTCGAAGAACACGCCGGCGGAATGCAGGATGGCTATGCGCTGCGGGGCGTGTTGCCCGGCGGCGCCTCCACGGACTTCCTCGTGGAGCAACACTTCGATTTGGCCATGGACTACGGCACGATTCAGAAGGCCGGCAGCCGCATGGGCACCGGCACCATGATCCTCATGGACGACTCCATCTGCCCCGTGGACATGTGCCGCAACTTGGAACACTTCTTCGCCCAGGAATCCTGCGGCTTCTGCACCCCGTGCCGCGAGGGCCTGCCGTGGGTGGAGCAGTTGCTCACCGACATTGAAGAAGGCCGGGGCAAGGAAGGCGACTTGGAACTGCTCGACCGGAACGCGGCCTTCATCGGCGGCGCGACCAACACCTTCTGCCTGCACGCCCCCGGCGCCATCGAGCCACTGGCGAGCGCGCTGAAATACTTCCGTGAGGATTTCGAGGAACACATCCGCACCGGCGCTTGCCCGTATCGGTGAACGCGGCGTTGAGGGCTCGGTGCCTTGCCGTGCCCGTTCTGTGTTGGACAATTCCCGTGCGTTGCGGTAGGTTCGGGAAGCGATGGCTTGGAGGAGACTCCACGACTCGCGCAAGGATCACGAACCAGCCTTTTGGAGGAGAAGCCCATGGAAGGAGCGAAAACCCAAGAAGCATTGCGGGCGGAATTGATCGGCAAGGCCGCCGCGGACGACGGCTTCCGATCGAGACTCGTCGAGGATCCGAAGGCGGCCATCAAGGAAGCCTTGGGCTTGGACCTGTCGGAATCCGTGGCGGTGCATGTCCACGAGGAGACGCCGCTGACGGCGCATCTGGTGCTGCCGCCCAGCGCCGACCTAACCGAATCGGACCTCGAAGGAATCGCCGCCGGCCACACCCATGACCTCTACGGACGAAAGCTGCGCGATGGTCACTCCCACACCATGCCGCTCGGGCCAGCGACGGGATGACGCTGGTGATGTCCTCGGAATCGCCATGGGGCCACTTCCCCGGTAGCCCTTAGGCGCGGCGCGGGCAAACCGCCCAACCGCCGGGGTTGTCTTGCGAGGCGCACCCCCCTCGCGCTCCCCCGCAATCCCGCCCAAGCCTGCTCCGGTCAGGTGTAGAATTGCCTGTCCACCCGCATCTGCCGCCGAGGCTGCGGCACATGGCTTCCGATGTCCGCCGAAGAACGACTAGACCCGACCTCCCTCGTCGCCCGCATCATCGCCGAGTTGCAGGCCAACCCGGACGCTCAGCGTTTGCTGCTGCGTACGCTCTTGACCAACGAGTTCCTCGGCATGCCGGCGAGGTTGGACCGCATCGAGCAGGACATCGCCGAACTCAGAGCCGACGTTGCCGGCCTCAAGACCGACGTTGCCTATCTCAAGGGCAGCGACTTGGAGCACCGTTTGCACCGAAAGATCCGGCCGCTCATTAGCGGGGCGTTGGCTCTGAAGCGGGCTCAAATCGTGCAGAGCATGGTGCAGGAGCCGAACAGGGACTTTCTGGACCGCCTAGAGGATGCCCTCGAGAACGGCCGGATCACCGAAGGGCAGGACGCCAGGATCGAAGCGACGGACTTCATCCTGCATGCGCAGCGGCGCGACGATCGCGCACCGGTTTGGATCGCGGTGGAGGCGTCGTATAGAGTCCACGCGAACGACATTCAGCGCGTCCGAGCCAGCGCAGATGCGTTGTCCGCGGTATTCGACTCGGAAGCCTTGGCTGTGGTCGCCGGATACGTCATCGACCCGCCAGACGCGGAACGCGCCGAAGCATCCGGCGTCCGGTGCTTGCCGGTATCGCCCCCTGCCCCGATCTGAGTGGACGAGGAGATAGCAAAATGGTGACAAGTGGGAGAAAAGCGAAGTCCATACATCCTTTGAACGGCGGCTACGATGGCTACATTGAGACACTTGAGGGCATCCGCAATTACGTTGACTCGAAGTCCGCCTTGACGAAGAAGGACCTCAAGTCCTGGTATTCCAAAAAGTATAGTCCTGGGATCGCCGTAACTGGCATCAACTCGCTCTTTAGGTCTGGCCTCTTGGCAGAAGAGAACGGCCGCATCAAATGCAATTTCCCCAAGGGATTGTGTAAGAATCGTCAAATTATCGAGGTAATCAATGCCCATGTCGTTTACATACTAGACATGTTGTATGAAGCCCGCGAAGGAGCGACCGACAAGCAATTGCATGAACGTGGCAAGAAGCGCGGACTCAGCGGCGGATCCAACATTAGGGAGATCTGGTGGCGAAGGGGCTGGTTGCAATCCGCTCGGCTCTTGAGACCTGGAGATGACCACCGACTCTACCCCACTGACCTTGGTCGGAGGCTCCTAGACGAGCGCTTTCCCACGCCAGTTGATCCGGCCAATGACGCTGAAGTGAACCCCGAGGAGTTTGGCGGCAAAGGTGAAGGAAGGAATCACAAGACCTTGAAGGAATACATCTACAAGGTTGCCGCCAACGTGTGCGGTGCATCGTTGGTTGATCGTCAGATGGAGTATGCGCTTCCGAGCGGTGACAAAGTGGATGTCACCGCTCGGAATGCTAGGACGATCTGGCACATCGAGGTCAAGTCACGCACGTCAAAGGACCCCGACATCGAGCGAGGGCTCTACCAATCGGTCAAGTACGGTGCTGTCGGGAAGGCTAAAGTGAACGCGGAGAACACTGGCCAAAGGGTGGAATCGTTGCTTGTGGTAGAGACCGAGCTCTCTCCGAACGTACGTCGGCTTGCGGACAAGCTGGATGTTCGCGTCTATAGACTTCCCGCTTCCATGAGGGGTGAGTTGAAGAAGCTGAGAGCAGCCTTTGCTCTTTGATCGTTGGCTCGCGCCGATGTCGTAGCCTTCACACGGCATCCCAGTCGATGTGACCGAGATCATCCAGCATACATCGGTGTGCCCGTCAAACCCTCACCACCTTCATCACCTCATCCCCCAAGTGGTTGATGACCTTCACCGCGATGCGGCCGGAGCTTGGCCTCTCGAACGGCCGCGACATGTCGCTGTAGAGGGTGTTCCAAGCGTCCGCGTCGATTTCGGCCTTCAGCGTGATCTTCAAGGACTTGTACGGATCGGTGGCGTTGGCACCCAGGAAGTAGGCGTGGCGGACGAAGAAGCTCTCGCCGTTGTAGTCCGTATCGACGAACCAGCAGGCGATGCCGTCGGCGTTGTCGCTGCGGATGTCGCCGGAGCCGGGGTGATAGACATCCACACCGTGGACGCGCACACGCAGTTGGCCGCCGTCCGCTTCCTCCACGGCGATGTCCGGTTCGCCGAACACGACGAACAGGTTGCCCTTGCCGGTGTTCTTCAAGTCTTCGGCCATGTGCAGGTCTGCGTTCATGCGCGCCTTCAGCACGGACAACGCGCCGAGCTTGGCGAACTCGGAGGCGCCGGCGTCGTAGTTGAAGGCGCAGGCGATGAGCACGTCGAAGCCGGCTTCGGCGGCTTCGCGGGCGGCATCCACCAAGTCTGGGCGGGACACGGTGCCGACTCCGGGCCGACGAAGATGCCGGCGCGGCGCTCGCTGCCCGTCTCCTCGTCGCCTTCCGGGTAGCGGCCTTCGGCGCAGACGGCATCGCCGGGCCAAGGGGTGAGCGCGGTGAAGGCGATCCTGTCTTCCTTGTGCGCTTGCTGGACGCCGGCGGTGCGCAGGTTGTCGAGGATGATGGCGGCGAAGTCGCGCTTCTCGCCGCCAGTCACTTGGTACACGGCCCTCGGCTCCGTGACGCCATCCGCGTTCGGGGGGGGGGGGGGGGGGGGTCCATAAGCGCGTCCAGAACGCGATGGGGAGACAGGCTCTCTACGGTGAATGGGCCGGCCACGCGGACGCGCTTCTTGTCCTCGAAGGGGCGGTCGTGGAGGTGTTCGTAGTCCGCCTTGGCGGCGATGGAAGCGTCGATCTCCCGCTGCCGCTCGATGCGCCGCTCCCACCACTGGGCATGAAGTCGCTGGGCTTTCTCTGGCCACTCGGCTTCCGCGTTGCGCGGAATCTCCCATTCTTCCCATTCCTGTTTGAGTGCCTTGTTGAGCTTCTCGCGCAGCGGTTCCAGCGTGGTTTGGTGGTTGTCGAAGATGACGTCGATCTCGGCGTTGTTGGCGATGGACTTGAGGGTGATGTGCGGTACGCGCTCATAGACGAAGCCCTGACGGATCGCGCCCCGAGTCGGGCTCTCGGACGGCGCCTTGCGCGATAGTTCGGCTTCCTTCTGCCGCCCCTCCAGTGAATCCGCTAGCAAGTAGTAGGGATAGCGGGCGCCCATGACCCGGGCGCGGGCCAAGGCGAGGGCGACGCGGGAGGTGTCGATGGTGATCCAGCGCCGCCTCCACTGCTCGGCGACGTAGGCCGTGGTGCCGGAGCCGCAGGTGGGGTCTAGGACGAGATCGCCTGGGTCGGTGGTCACTAGGATGCATCGCTTGACGACTTCTGGCGACGTCTCGATGACATACGACTTCCCCCTAGCACCAATAGTGTCCGACCAAGTAGACGTGACCTTGGCCCACTCTGTTCCCTCTTGGTACATAACTAGACGGAGATTGCGTCCTTCAACTTCAATTCGGTTGGCCTCAATTAGCCGCATCATGTTCTCTGGCGACGTGGGCCAGCACTGTCCAGTGGGAGGCACCCACTCTGCATCACGGAATCGAACTGGAAAGACGGCCGTAGCGTTGAATGACGCAGGCCACAAGGAAACGAGGCGATACCTCTTCATCTGCGGCGAGAACACAAAACCCTCATCCAGTTCACGTCTCGTCACATGGTGTCTCGCTAGCCCGGCATCTTCATAGTTATTCCAATGAAAGTCATCGGAGTAATCCTTCTGCTCCAATAGCCGACGATACTTGACACTTCCGTAATCCTTTGAGTACCACAGGATAAAGTCGTACATCTCCTCGATATACTTCGCGCCTAGCGGCATGGTCTTCTTTCTAAATCGAATCGTGGACAGAAAATTGTCCTCCCCGAACACCTCATCCATCACCGCCCGCACTCTGTGTACATTCTCGTCCCCGATCTGCACGAACACCGAGCCGCTCTCCGTCAGCAGATCCCGCGCCACCGTCAGCCGGTCGCGCAGATAGGTCAGATACGAGTGGATGCCATCCCGCCAAGTATCCCGAAACGCCTTCACCTGCTCCGGCTCCCGGGTGATGTGCTCCGCCTTGCCGTCCTTCACGTCGCGGCTGGTGGTGGACCACTGGAAGTTGGAGTTGAACTTGATGCCGTAGGGCGGGTCGATGTAGATGCACTGCACCTTGCCGCGCAAGCCCTCGCGCTCGGCCAGGGACGCCATTACTTGAAGACTGTCGCCGAGGATCATGCGGTTCGCCCAGTTGGCGTCGTGCTGGTAGAACTCGGTGCGGGCGTTGTCGTCCGGCAGACCGTTGAAGTCCGCGAAGAGATCGACTTGTGGCGCATCTTTGCTTCCACGCGCCCGCGTCTCGGCGCTCTGCCGCAAGAGGTCGTCGATCAGCGCCTTCGGGTGAACCTTCTCCTGAATGAATAGCGGCGGCGCCGGCACCACGAGATCGGCCCAGTCCTGCACGTCCTTCCCACGCCACACCAACTGCGGGTCCAAGTCCCGATTGGTGCGCTCGTAGGCCACCTCGATGGGCGAGCGGTCGTCCGCCGCCAACGCCGTCTGGTACTCCGCCGTGGGAATGTTCTTGCGCGACGCATCGTCATGCGTCAACGCCTCCACGCGCTTCGGCGTCCGCTTTCGTTTGCTAGCCATGGACGCGGTGACAGTGCCTAGAGCGGGTGGGCCGTTGACAACTCGGCTTTGCCCGACTCGACGGCGCGGTAGGCATCCAAGCCGAAGCGCCGTATCGAGGCGATCTCGGATCGCATCACGACGACTTCGCGTTCTTCGAGGTCTTGCAACTTGGCGTAGTTGTTCGTCAGGCGCAGGCTTCGCGTGTCGCTGTCACGGTAGCCGCTGAACACCGGGAGAAGGCCCACATCGCCAGACCAATTCACATTCGGGCTATTGCCGCGCAACACCAATCCGACGTAGGAGCGCCCTGTCTTCATTGCGATTTCCACGAGAGTACGATCTTCCAAGGACCGGCGAAGCAGGGATTCCGCACGGCCCTCAGTGTCCTCGGCCCACCGGGCAGCGGCGTCTTGGTCGCTTATCCTCGCGTTCATCGCCAAGACGTAGAACAGCCCCCACAGTGCTGCCGCCGCCAACTTGCCGGAGTGCGCAAATGGCACCGCGTATTTCCAGAACGCCTTGAACTTCAACCAAGCTTGGAAGTTCGAGGTGTCGGCAAGCGAATCTGCCGCGAGCACTGTAAGGTGGGCCACCGTGAGAAGGATTGCGCCAGCCGCTGCGGCCGAGAAGAAAAACTGGTAACCGGTTGTGGCGGTGAAGGCGCGTCGGTGGTAGTGCGTGAAGTTGAGGATGGCGAATCCGAGCAGAACGGGTACCAGCCAAATACCCAGATTCAACGATCCCCTCCATCTTGGCCTCGGCGCTCCGCCAGCGTGTCCTGACCTGGCGATTCAACTTCGACTTTGGCCGCTTTATCGATGAGGGCCTTCACGTGCTCGTCTTCAAGCAGTTCCTTCACGTCCACGTAGCGGGTACCGTTGCGCGTCACATAGACATGCTCCCACTCGTGCTTTGGGCGCTGCCTAGGGAACAGACTCTCGAGGAACCGGGGGCGACTCTTGCCTTCCTCACGCTTGTTCACGCTGTCGATACCTCCGTTTGCTATGCCCGCCGCAGACGGCGGCCATTGGCGACGTTTCCCGCGACCACATGAGCGGCGGCAAGGCGCAGGCGTGGCTGCCACTTGGCGTCCAGCATACTGCACCTAAAGGCTCGCGCCAACCGGCCGTTCAAGCCCGCACGCGAGGTCGTAGATTCTCGTGAGCGCCTGCCCCAGCCGATGCAGGGCCTCTGGCAGCCTGTTGGCAGGCGTATCCAAGCAGAATGCGCCGCCTTCACGCTGCACACCACTCTCGGCGACGATGCGCTCCAAGAGCGCTCCGCGGGCGCCGCCCATGAGCGCATCCACATCGTGGTCATAGCTGATGTGCATGAGCGTGTGGCCTCTGTCCGAAAGGCGAAGGCCGCCGGATGGCGCTTCCGAGAGATGGATGGAGAACCCATCGCCATCGGGGAAGCGGAACTGCGTGCGCAGTATCAACGCACCATCAGGACGTCGATCAACGCTCACGTCTTGGCACAGACGTTCGCACAGGTTTCGGAGTGCGTCTTCGTTGATGGTCATGGAGCGAGCCTTGTCGAACGCGCCGAGCGGCATCATCCACTGTGCGACAGCGCCGGCGCAAGCAACTTGCCGAAATCCGCCGCGAGCACTCCATCCAAATCCCCGCGCATCGTATGCACATCCTTCAGCTCCACGAACGTCCAACGCCCGTGGTCGCCCAGCTGGTTCACCGCCGGCACCCAGTAGGTCTCCATCGTCTGCTTCTTCACTTTGGCGTCTTCGCGGCGGTAGCCCTTCACTTCCACCACCAAGTTCAGCGGGTCGTCCGCGCCCTGGCCGTCGTCCAGGCGCACGATGAAGTCCGGCACGTAGGTGCGGGCTTCGCCGCCCATGCGGTACGGCACGGTGAAGCCGAGGCCTTGGTTCGCCACATACGCCAGCACGTTGGGGTGGGATTCCAGCAGGCGGCACAGTTCCATCTCCCAATCGCTGTCGCACACGGCACCATCCACATGGCAGCGTCTGGCGTCCGTGCGCCAGATGGTCTGCTTGGCGGTGTGGAAGCTCACGTCGGCGCTGGTGCCTTGCGGATTGAAGGGGTCGAGGGTGGCGAGGATGGGCTTCTCGCCGACGTGCTGGGCGACGATGGCGCTGGCGATGCGCTCGCACGCCATGTCCGCGAGCGCCAAGTACAGCAACTGCGCCGGCCGGGTGTCGCCCTTGCAGACCAGATGCGCGGCCAGCCAATGCAGCACGATGGCCTTGAGCTGGCCGAACAGGTGCAGCTTGGGCGATTCACCCGGCGCGCGCCATTTGGTCTCCAAGAGGCGCTTCGTCAGGTGGTAGGCGATGGTGTTGTGGCGGTAGGCGTTCAGGCGCTCCAAGGTGAGGTCCACGCCTTCGCCGACGATGCCTTCGTTGCGGGTGATGGACGGGCCGACGAGCTCCGGGGTGAGCAGCAGCGTGGAGTCTTCGTTGAACTGTGCGGACACCTGCTCCGCCGGCAGTTCCACGCGATAGCCGACAACCCGCGGGAAGACGATCTCGCAGGCGTCGCGCTCCGGCCGCACCGCTTTGATGTGAACCGGCTGGCGCACCGGGCGCGGCTTCACCACCACCGGTTCGGCGGTGAAGTGGAAGGGGATGCCCAGCACGTCGGCGTACTCCACGCCGAACAGGCCGTCTTCGTTCAGTTCGTAAGACTGGCGGCGCAGTGCGCGGCCCACCACTTGTTCGCACAGCAGTTGGGTGCCGAAGGCGCGCACGCCCAGCACATGGGTGACGGTGTTGGCGTCCCAGCCCTCGGTGAGCATGGAGACGGAGACCACGCAGCGGATGGCGCCGCCCAGGGCACCTTCCTTGCCGACGGTGTTCATCACTTCGCGCAGCAGGTCTTGGTCTGAGATGTTCTGCGCGCTGGCCAAGTCACCGGTGCGTTCCACGCGCTCGCGGCGGAAGCGCTCGATTTCGTCCGCGGCCATGGCGCGGAACTTCTTGTCCAAGGCTTCGCCGGATTCGAGCCGCTCGCTGTCGATCAAGAGCGTGTTGGGGCGGGAGAGCGGCTGGCCCTGTTCGTCAAAGTTGCGGAACAGCGGCAGGCGGCCTTGTTCCAGCCGGGGTGCATCCCCGCCTGCCTCGCCTTCCCCACTCCCAACGAAAAACCCCGAGATGTAGTCGTAAAGCAACTTGGATGTCGCTTGGTTGTTGCACACCACGATGAAGCACGGCGGCACGCCCACGCCCGCCCCGCGCCACGCCTCGAACGTCTGCGCGTAGTGGCCGTAGAGCGCTTCCAAGGCGGTTTGCAGCTCCGCCGGAATCGCCAGCGGGTCGAGGCCGCGCCTGGCGCCGGCGCCCGGCATCCGCTTGCCGATGTGTGCCCACAGTTCGCGGAACTTCGGCATCTCGCCGCTCGGCACGTTGTCCGCCACCGGCACCCGGGGCAGCTTGACGATGCCGCACTCGATGGCGTCCATCAGCGAAAAATCCGTCATCGTCCACGGGAACAGCGTGCCCTCGGGGTAGCCGGAGCCGCGCAGGAAGAACGGCGTGGCGGAAAGATCGATCACGCGGCTCACGCCGAGTTTGGATGAGAGCGTTTGCAGGCCGCTGATCCATGTCCGCGCCGCCTCTTGGTTCTTCTGCGCTTCGCCGCGTTCATCGCCCCTGAGCACACCCTCCTCGCTCGCGTCCTCGGGTTTGGCGGCGTAGCAGTGGTGGCCCTCGTCGTTGAACACCAGCACGTTCTTCATGCCCATCAGTTCCGGGCACACCCGCTGCAGCATCTGGCCTTCAGTTTCCAACGTGGCGAGTTCCTGCGCCGGCCCTTGGCCTTGCAGCAGCCGCCTTGTGCCCTTGGATAGCTGCACCCGCTCGCGGCGCATGAAGGCGTGGAAGTTGGTGATGACGATCTTGGCGCGGCCCAAGTCCGGCAGCATGTCCGTGGGCACCAGTTCACGGCCGGCGTAATAGCTCTCCGGGTCGTTCGGCAACAACACCCGCAGGCGGTCGCGGATGGTGATGCCCGGCGTCACCACCAGAAAGCCGCGGGTGAAGCGGGGGCTGTTCGGGCGGCGGGCGGCGTTCACGGCTTGCCAAGCGATGAGCATGGCCATCACGGTGGTCTTGCCGGCGCCGGTGGCGAGCTTCAGCGCGAGGCGGCTGAGGCCGGGGTTCGCTTGCTCGTTGGCGCCTTGCAGGTGTTCGAGGAAGCCACGGGCCCCGCGGCCGAGCTTCGGCGCCACCTCCATCAGCCAGATGGCCGTTTCCGCGGCTTCCACTTGGCAGAAGAAGGGCCGGACGCCGGCGAACGAATGGTGCCGCCAGTGGCGCAGCAGGCGCACGGTCTCGGGCGTCGCCTTCCACTGGTGTTCCGGCAACTGCCGCCAAGCGGCCACCTCCCGGCGCACGCCGTTGATGATGTGCGCGTGCTGGTATTGCTGGGTGGCGGTGTCCACATCCGCCGCGGCTTGGTCCAGGCCGAGTTCGCGCTGGCCCCGGCGACGGCCCTTGGGCTTGGGAATGGGCGTGATGAAGGATGCTTCGCGGCGGCTCTCGACGATGCGGTGCGTGGGGCGGCCATTGTCGAGTTCCCAATGCCGCCGCGGGTGTCCGTACGGCGAATTGAGGATCGGCTGCTCGAAGAAGCTGGGCAAAGCGAGGTCCTTGCTTCGCTTGCGTCGCACCGAGGCGCGGCGTGACGGCACTGTCCCCCGATTGTACTGTCAGCGCCCCCTTGCCCCTTGCCCTCACCGCCGCCAATCGGTAATCTTCCCGGGTATTCGAAGGCGGCCCGCACTGCCGTCGCGCGTGGCACGAACGGCGCGGCTTGAGGAGGTCGCGGTCAGTTTGCAGATTCCGGAGGGGCGGGTGCCCGAAACCGCGCGGCGGACGCCGCCTCTGAGCGATTGGCACTGCCTGCGCGAAGGCGCGGGGAGGTTTGCCGGCTCTGCACTTGGCGCATTGAGGGCCCACTGAGCTATGGCCCGCGTCCACATTGACGGTAAGGATTACGACCTTCCCGCCGGCCAGAACCTGCTTCACGCCGTGCTTTCGCAACGGCTCGATCTGCCCTATTTCTGCTGGCACCCGGCCATGGGTTCCGTGGGCTCCTGCCGCCTCTGCGCCGTCATTCAGTACGCGGACGAAGAGGACCAGCGCGGGCGCCTGCAGATGGCCTGCATGATGTCCGTGCAGGATGGGATGCGCGTTTCCGTCGCCGACGCCTTCGCCGCGGATTTCCGCAAGCAGGTGATCGAGTGGTTGATGGAGAACCACCCGCACGACTGCCCGGTGTGCGAGGAGGGCGGCGAGTGCCATCTGCAGGACATGACCGTGATGACAGGCCACGCCATGCGCCGCTACGGCGGGGCGAAGCGCACTTGGCAGAACCAATATCTCGGACCCTTCGTCGGCCACGAGATGAACCGCTGCATCACCTGCTATCGATGCGTGCGCTACTACCGGGATTACGCGGGCGGCACGGACCTCGACGCCTTCGGTTCCCGCGGGCGAATGTACTTCGGCCGCGCCGAGGACGGTGTGCTCGAGAGCGAGTTCGCCGGCAACTTGGTGGAGGTCTGCCCCACCGGCGTGTTCACCGACAAACCCTTCGCCAAGCACTACACGCGCAAGTGGGATCTGCAGTCCGCGCCGTCCATCTGCCCACATTGCGCGGTGGGCTGCAACACTTTCCCGGCCGAGCGCTATGGCCTCTTGAAGCGCGTCCACAATCGCTACCACAGCGAGGTGAACGGCTATTTCCTGTGCGATCGGGGGCGCTACGGTTCGCACTTCGTCAACCACGACAAGCGCCTGCGCCACGCTGGCCGGCGCGCCGAGGATGGCGTGTTCGAGGCGATTGGGCGGGATGCGGCCCTCGATGCCGCGGTGCAGTTGCTGAAGGCTGGTGAGCAACCTGTTGGCATCGGCTCCCCCCGCGCATCGGTGGAAGCGAACCACGCGCTGAAGCAGCTCGTCGGCGCGGCGAACTTCTGCACCGGCTTGGCCGAAGACGAAGCCCAAGCGTTGGACGCCGCGCTGGAAGCCTATCGCGCCGGCGGCTTCCGCGTGCCCTCGCTCACGGACATCGAAGGCGCAGACGCCGTGCTCATCCTGGGCGAGGACATCTCGAACACCGCGCCACGCATGGCCCTCGCCGCGCGGCAAGCGGTGCGGGGCGTCGCCTTCGACATGGCGAAGGCCGCCGGCATCCCCGATTGGCAAGACGCCGGCGTACGCGGCCACGGCCAAGCGGCGAAGAGCCCCTTGTTCATCGCGGCGGTGGCCTCGACACGGCTCGACGGCTTGGCCACGGCCACGCACCACGGCATGGCGGCGGAGCTGGCGGGCGTTGGGTCTGCCATTGCCGAGGCCATCCCGGAGGCAAGCGCCGAAGACGATGGCTTCATCAATGCCGCGGCGCGGGCCTTGGCGGCCGCCGAGCGTCCCCTCGTCATTGCCGGCATCGAAGCGCGGAACGCGGATTTGCCCCGTGCCGCGGCGAACATCGCTTGGGCGCTGCAACGCAAGGGGCGCGATGCCATGCTCGCCTTCGTCGCGCCAGAGGCGAACAGCTTCGGCGCGGCCTTGCTTGGCGGCGAGCTGGGTTTGGGCGAGGCACTCCGACAGATGCGCGAGGGCGCGCCGGCCATCGTGTTGGAGAATGACCTGCATCGCCGCGCCCCGGCGCAGGACATCGAACTGGGGCAAGCCATCATGCTGGACGTGCTGGAAACCGCCAGCGCGGAAGCCGCCGCGTTGGTGCTGCCGGCGGCGGCGTATGCGGAGCAGACGGGTGCCTTCGTGAACTACGAGACGCGCGCCCAGCGTTTCTACCAAGTGTTCGAGCCCACGGACGAGATCGCCCCGGCGTGGCGCTGGCTCGCGGCCATCGGGCAACGCATGGGGCGCGAAGACATGGATTGGCCGGACATCGATGCCGTGGGCGCGGCATGCGCCGTCGGCGCGTTCGAGCCGTTCGCCGGCATCAGCCCGAAGGCGGATTTTCGTGCCCGTGCCCACACGCGCATTCCGCGTCAACCACACCGCTACAGCGGGCGCACGGCGATGCGCGCCGACGTGAGCGTCCATGAGCCGAAAGCCACGGTGGACGGCGAAACGCCCCTTTCTTACTCCATGGAAGGGCAGAACGTGGGCGATCAACCCGGCGCCGTGGTGCCCTACGTTTGGGCGCCGGGCTGGAACTCCAATCAGTCCGTCTTCAAGTTCCAACAGGAAGTGGGCGGGCCATTGGCGGGTGGAGACCCAGGCGTGCGGCTGTTGGATGTTGCAGGCTCGCCCCCCGAGGCGGCACGACCAGCGGCACCAAGCGAGCGTGAACCCGTGGCGGCGGGCCATTTCCGTGTGGCGCGGGTGAGCGATGTGTTCGGCAGCGACGAACTCGCGGCGGCGTCGGCGCCCATCGTGGAACGCATGGCGGCGCCCTATGTTTTGTTGTGCCCTGCTGATGCCGAAGCCTTGGGCGTTCCTGCCGGTGGGGGGGTGCGGGTGGAGGGTGTGGAGCCCAGCTTCCAAGCGCGGCTCGACCTCGGCATCGCCGCCGGCTGTGTTGGCATCGCCGCCGGATTGCCGGGTGTGCCACCCCTCACCGGGGCCGTGAAACTCACGGCGGATCCCGATTACGTGGCGCCAAGCGCTACGGCCGCACGAGTGATCGCCAAGGGCTAGCGATGGAACTCAACTGGAGTTACTTGCTCATCCTGCCCATCGCCGTGGGGGCCTTGGTGTTGGCCTTGTTCCTCGTTTGGTGGGAGCGGCGCCTGCTCGGCTGGTGGCAAGACCGTCTCGGCCCCAACCGGGTGGGCCCGTTTGGCGTGCTGCAGGCGTTGGCGGACATGGTGAAACTCCTCACCAAGGACGATTGGCTGCCGCCGTTTGGCGACCGTGTTTTCTTCATCATGGCGCCGGCCATCGTCGCCGGCTCCATGCTGATGGCTTATGTCATCGTGCCCTTCGGGCCAAACCTTTACATCGCGGATTCCAACATCGCCATCTTGTTCTTCCTGGCGATGAGTTCGCTCGCCGTCTATGGCGTGTTGTTGGGGGGGCTCGCGAGCAACAACAAATACGCCTTGCTCGGCGGCTTGCGGGCGGCGGCGCAGATGCTCACTTATGAGGTGTTCATGGGGCTCTCGCTGATGGGCGTGGTCATCCACGCCGGCTCGTTCAGCCTCGTGGACATCGTGGAGTCGCAGCGCGGCATGTGGTACATCCTGCCGCAGTTCCTGGGTTTCTTCATCTTCCTTCTCGCCGGCCTCGCGGAATCGCATCGGCTGCCGTTCGACCTGCCGGAGGCGGAACACGAGCTCACCGCCGGCTTCCACACGGAATACTCCGGCATGAAGTTCGGCCTCATCATGGCCGGGGAGTATCTGGCGATGATGCTCACGTCGGCGTTGGTGGTGACGCTCTTCTTCGGCGGTTGGCTGGGGCCGAGCTTCTTGCCGCCGGTGGTTTGGTTCGGCCTCAAGACAGCGCTGGTCATCAACTTCTTCATCTTGTTGCGCGCCGCCATTCCACGGCCGCGCTACGACCAACTCATGTCGTTGGGTTGGAAGGTGTTGTTGCCCTTGTCGCTGGTCAACCTGCTGGCCACGGGTGCCATCGCGCTGGCCGCGGCGGACTGACTTGGGCGAACGGGCAGGTAGGCAAGTACATCATGTGGAGCCAACTACGAACCATTTGGACGGTGCTGCAGCACACCTTCATGCGCAACGAAACCGTCCAATATCCCGAAGAGATGCCCTACGCGGCGCCGCGCTATCGGGGCCGCATCGTGTTGACGCGGGATCCAGACGGCGAAGAGCGTTGCGTCGCCTGCAACCTGTGCGCGGTGGCCTGCCCGGTGGATTGCATCGCGCTGCAGAAGACCGAGCGCGAGGAGGACGGGCGCTGGTACCCCGAGTTCTTCCGCATCAACTTCTCGCGCTGCATCATGTGCGGCATGTGCGAGGAGGCTTGCCCCACCTACGCGATTCAACTCACACCGGATTTCGAGCTGGCGGAGTTCGACCGCTCGAACATGGTGTACGAAAAGGAACATCTGCTCATCAGCGGCCCCGGCAAATATCCGGACTACAGCTTCTGGAACGTGGCCGGCAAAACCATCGCCGGCAAGGCCAAGGGCCAAGCGCAGAACGAGCAGCCGCCAGAAGACACACGGAGCCTCATGCCGTGACCGGGGGCGATTCGCCGTGGAGTTGACGCTCTTCTACATCGCCGCCGCCGTCGCCATCGCCGCCGCGGCGTTGGTGGTGACGCGCTTGAACGCTGCCCATGCGCTCGTCTATCTGGTGGTGGCGCTGTTGGCCATCGCCGTCATCTTCTTCCTGCTTGGGGCGCCGTTCGCGGCCGCGTTGGAGATCGTCATCTATGCCGGCGCCATCGTCGTGCTGTTTCTGTTCGTGGTGATGATGCTCAACTTGGGCCGCCGCTCCATCGACCGCGAGCGGCTTTGGTTGGATCCGGGCATGTGGATTGGGCCGGCCATCCTCACGGCCATTCTGTTCGGCGAGACGATCTTCGTCATCGCCAGTTCAGACATCGGCGACACGGGTTCTCCGGTGGGGCCGAAGGCCGTTGGCGAAGCGTTGTTTGGCCAATACCTGCTCGCCGTGGAACTCGCGGCCATGCTGCTGCTCGCCGCCTTGGTGGGCGCCTACCACTTGGGGCGGCGGTACATGAAAGACCGTCGCGAGGAACCGTCGTGACCGCCGTGGCCGTGCCCATGGAGCATGTGCTGCTGGTGGCGGCGGTGCTGTTCCTCATTGGCTTCGCCGGCGTGTTGGTGCGCCGCAACGTCATCTTCCTGCTCATGTCGCTGGAAATCATGATGAACGCCTGCGGGCTGGCCTTCATCGCCGCCGGCGCCAAGTGGGGCCAGCCGGATGGGCAGATCATGTTCATGCTCATATTGGCCATCGCGGCGGCGGAAGTCGCGGTGGCCTTGGGGCTGGTGCTGCAACTCGAACGTCGCTTCGACACGCTGGACGTGGACGCGGCGAGCGAGCTGAACGGCTAGGGCGCCGGCCGTGGACCTCCTTTGGCTGGTGCCGACGCTGCCGCTGCTGGGCTTCTTGGCGCTCTTCATCGCCGGCCTCTTCGTTTCCGAAGAACGCCCCCTGAAATGGTTCTCCGGCATCGTCGGCGCCGGTTCGGTGGGTTTGGCCGCGCTGGTGGCCCTCGTGGTCGGCATGGATTACCACGCCCAAGGCGCCGAGCCGCAATGGTTCTTGCTGTGGCGGTGGATGGACGTCGGCGGCTTCACACCCAGCATCCGCCTGTATTTGGACGGGCTGTCATTGGTGATGATGGGCGTCATCACCGGCGTGGGCTTCCTCATCCATCTATACGCCACGGGTTACATGTGGAACGAGGGCGGCTACAGCCGCTTCTTCGCGTACATGAATCTGTTCGTGTTCGCCATGCTGATGTTGGTGCTGGGCGACAACCTCTTGGTGCTGTTTCTCGGTTGGGAAGGCGTTGGCCTCTGCAGCTACCTGCTCATCGGCTTCTTCCATGCGCAGCCGGAGAATGGCTATGCGGCGCGCAAGGCGTTCGTCGTCACCCGCGTTGGCGACACCGCCATGTTGCTTGGCCTCTTCCTCCTGTTCCGCGAAGTGGGCAGCATGGAGGTGCAGGCGTCCATGGCCGGCGCCCGCGAGCTGTGGCCGGATGGTTCAACGATGGCGACGCTCATCGCGCTGCTCTTGCTCGGCGGCGCGGTGGGCAAATCCGCCCAACTGCCATTGCAAACTTGGTTGCCGGACGCGATGGCCGGCCCAACGCCGGTTTCCGCTCTCATCCATGCCGCCACAATGGTGACGGCCGGCGTTTACCTCATTGCCCGCACCCACGATCTGTTCCTGCTGTCGCCCACCGCGCAGCTGGCGGTGGCGGTGGTGGGCTTGGTGACGCTGCTCATCGCATCCTTCACGGCGTTGACGCAGCGGGACATCAAGCGGGTGTTGGCGTATTCGACCATGAGCCAGATCGGCTACATGTTCCTGGCCTTGGGCGTCGGCGCGTGGTCCGCGGCCATCTTCCATCTGATGACCCATGCGTTCTTCAAGGCGCTCTTGTTCCTGGCTTCCGGGTCTGTGATTTTGGCGCTGCACCACGAGCAGGACATGTTCAAGATGGGCGGCCTGTGGCGCAAGCTGCCAGTGCCATTTGCCGGCATGTTGATTGGCTCCATCGCGCTGGCCGCGTTGCCCTTCACCTCCGGCTTCTACAGCAAGGATGCCATCGTGCTGGCGAGCTTCGAACACCAGCCCGCCGGTTGGCTGTTCTGGGCCGGCGCCGCGTTCGCCGCATTGCTCACCGCCCTCTACACCACGCGCATGATGGTGCTCACGTTCTTTGGCGAAACGCAAAGCGAGCCGCATGACCACTCCCGCATCAACATGTGGGGAACGCTGACGGTGCTTTGCCTGCTCGCCATCGGCGGCGGCTGGTTTGGGCTGGACGCCGTGGCGGCGGTGTTGCCGGATGGCGGCTTGGGCGAGGCGGACCACACCAGCACCGTCGCATTGGCCACCATGGCGGCGCCGTTCATCGGCATCGCGTTGGGCTGGCTCTTGTTTTACGACCGGCGCATCAACGTCGATGGCTTGGTGGCATCCAAGTTCGGCGATGCCACACGGCGGTTCTGGTTCGGCGGTTGGGGCTTCGACTGGGTGTATGACCGCGTGTTCGTGAAGCCCTTCATCGCCATCGCCCACCTCAACAAGGCGGACGCGGTGGACTTCGCCTATCGGGTGGTGGCCGCGGTGACGCGGGGCGCCCACTACGCCATGTCGCTCACCCAGAGCGGGCGACTGCGTTGGTATGCGGCAAACATGGCCCTCGGCCTCATCGTCGCCTTCCTGATCGTCTTGGACGCCTGGTGAACATCCTCGGCCTCATCTTGTTCCTGCTCGTGGGCGGGGTGATCGCTTGGGCGGTGGAACGCATCAACCCCAACGCGCCGCGCTGGGTGGGCCTCATCACCTTCCTCGCCGCCGGTGCCTATGTGGCGAACGCTTGGGCGGGCGGCTACGCCTACGCGAATCAATACATCGAGTGGATTCCGCGCTTCGGCATCCATGTCATCCTGAGCATGGATGGCCTCTCGCTCATGCTCACGGCGTTGACGCTGTTCCTCGGCGCCGTGGCCGTTGTGTCGTCGTGGACGGAGACCAAGGAACGCACCGGGTTCTTCCAATTCAACGTGTTGTGGGTGATGGCCGGCGTGGTGGGCGTGTTCACCGCACTGGACTTGTTCCTGTTCTTCTTCTTCTGGGAAGTGATGCTCATTCCCATGTACTTCCTCATCGCCATCTGGGGACACGAGAACAAGGCGTTCGCGGCGATGAAGTTCTTCCTGTTCACGCAAGTGAGCGGCCTCTTGATGCTGTTCGCGATTCTTGCCCTCGTCTATTTCAACCATGCCGCCACGGGCCTCATCACCTTCAACTACAACGACCTGCTGGGCGCGGAACTGAACCAAGACGTGGCCTTCTACCTGATGCTGGGCTTCTTCGTGGCCTTTGTGGTGAAGCTGCCCGGTGTGCCGTTCCACACTTGGTTGCCAGACGCCCACACCCAAGCGCCCACTGCCGGCAGCGTCATCCTCGCCGGCATTTTGCTGAAGACCGGCGCCTACGGCCTGTTGCGCTTCGTCATTCCGCTGTTTCCGGAGGCATCGGCGAGTTTCGCCAATTGGGCCATGTTCCTCGGCACCTTGAGCATCCTGTATGGCGGCTACATGGCGTACAGCCAGTCTGACTTCAAGCGGCTGGTGGCCTACAGCTCGGTTGCCCACATGGGCTTCGTGCTGCTCGGCGCCTTCGCGTTCCTGGAGGTGGATGGCGCCCGGGTGGTGAACACGCTCGGCATCCAAGGCGCCATCGTCACGATGATCGCCCACGGCTTCTCCACCGCGGCCCTCTTCATGATGGCGGGTGCGCTGCAAGAGCGGCTGCACACCCGGGAAATGACGAACATGGGCGGGCTGTGGATGCGGGCGCCGCGCATGGGGGTGATGACGATGTTCTTCGTTGTCGCCTCGGTGGGGATGCCTGGGCTCGGTAACTTCATCGGCGAGTTCTTGGTGCTCCTGGGCGCGTTCCAAGCCAATGTGCCGCTCACGATCGCCGCCGCGTTGGGCGTGGTGGTGGCCGCGGTGTATGGCTTGGTGTTGCTGCAGCGTTCATTCCAGGGCGAGCCGCATCCAGATGTGCCGACCATGCGCGACTTTGGCTTGCGCGAAATGACGGCCATGACGTTGATGATGCTGGCCCTCGTTTGGATTGGCGTCTATCCGCAGCCGCTGCTGGACTTGGCGGCCCCCGTGATCGAGACGTTGTGGGTGGCGCCGTGACGACTCGCTTGGTTGAAACACGCCGCGCGGCGAGCCGCCACCGGGGTTGGCACGAATGACCGGCGCCGACCTGCAGGCCCTGGCGCCGCACTTGGTGCTCATCGGCGGCACGCTGGTGTTGCTGTTGGCCATCTCGTTCGCGCGGCGCCATGACTTGGCGCTGGGGTTGACGCTCGCCACCCTCGTCGCGACGTTGCTGGCGCTGCCGGCGTCGAATGGCGTCGGCGCCCGCGTCATCGACGGCTTCCTCGCCATCGACGCCTACGCCAACTTCTTCAACGCGCTCTTCCTTCTGGCCGCCATCGCTTCCGCGCTGCTGGGCTATCGTTACTGGCAGCGGCGTGTGACCCATGCGCGGCGAGAGGAGTTCTATGTGCTGCTCCTCACCGCCACTTTGGGCGCGATGGCGATGGCGGGCGCCACGCACTTCGCGGCTTTCGTCTTGGGGCTGGAGGTGTTGTCCATCTCGCTGTACGCGATGATCGCCTACCCCGAGGAAGGCGCGGCGCCCCTCGAGGCGGCGCTCAAGTACCTCGTGCTTTCCGGCGTGGCGTCCACCACGCAACTCTTCGGCATGGCTTTGGCCTATGCGGCCACCGGCTCGATGGCGTTCGACGCGGTGTTCGCGGCCGGCAGCCTGCTGGCGGTGGCGGGGCAAGCCATGATCCTCGTGGGCGTCGCCTTCAAGCTCTCCCTCGTGCCGTTCCACATGTGGACGCCGGACGTCTATCAGGGGGCGCCGGCGCCGGTGACGGGGTTCGTCGCCACCGTCTCGAAGGGCGCGGTGGTGGCGCTGCTCTTGCGCTACGTGGTGGAAACGGGTGCGCTGGAGGCTGCGCCACTGGTGCTCGGCGTGGTGCTCATCGCCGTCGTCTCAATGGTGGTGGGCAACTTGCTGGCGCTCCTGCAAGACAACTTGAAGCGCATCTTGGCGTACTCATCCATCGCCCACATCGGCTACCTGCTCATCGCCGTGGTGCTCGCGGCGTCCGTGGTGGGGGCGCCGATGGCGCTGGAGACGGGCATGGTCTATCTCGCCGGCTACTTTCTGATGACGCTCGCGGCCTTTGGCGTGATGACCGCCCTGTCGAGCGAGGTGGGCGGCGCGGACGTGGAGCGGCTGGAAGCCTATGAGGGGCTCTTTTGGCGACGCCCGCTGCTCGCCGCCACGCTGGCGGCGGCGGCCCTCTCGTTGGCCGGCATCCCGCTCACCGTCGGCTTCATCGCCAAGTTCTACCTGTTCGCCGCCGGCGCCCAAGGCGAGTTGTGGACGCTGGTGTGGGCCCTCGTCATCGGCAGCGCCATCGGCGTTTACTACTACCTCCGGATCATCTTCACCATGACCAAGACGCCCGCCGAGGGCTCGGCGCCGTCGCCGGCGGCCGAGGACGGCCCCGCTTGGGAAGGTGTGGCCGTGGTGGTGGCGTTGGGCGGCGGCATCCTGGTCTTCGGCATCTACCCCACGCCCATCATCGACGTCGCCCGCGCCGCGGCATTGGCCTTTGGCGGGTAACATTCCCGAAGCCGTTCACGGCAGCTTAGGGGGGAACAGGCATGGCAAGGCTCGATGGCAAGGTCGCGGTCATCACCGGCGGCGCGAGCGGCATGGGCGCCGCCACGGTGCGGCGGTTCGTGGCGGAAGGCGCCAAGGTCGTCATCGGCGATCTGCAAGTGGAAAAGGGCGAGGCCATCGCGGCCGAGTTCGGCGATGCCGCGGCGTTCATCAGAACGGACGTGGGCGTCGAGGCGGATGTGCAGGCGATGATCGGCCTCGCCGTGGAGCGTTACGGCCGGTTGGATTGCCTGTTCAACAACGCCGGCTTTGGCGGCGTGGTGGGCCCCATCGACCAGACGGACATGGGGGAGCCCTACGCGAACACCGTGGCCTGCCTGCTCACCGGGCCGATTCTCGGCATGAAGTACGCGGTGCCCGTCATGCGCGAGCAGGGCGGCGGCAGCATCATCTCCACGGCCAGCATCGCCGGGCTGCGCGGCAGTGGCGGGGCACCGGTTTACAGCGCCTTGAAGGCCGGCGTGATGGGCCTCACCCGGTCCGTGGCCGTCGAAC
This sequence comes from Candidatus Azotimanducaceae bacterium, assembly GCA_965200505.1. Taxonomy (GTDB): domain Bacteria; phylum Pseudomonadota; class Gammaproteobacteria; order Pseudomonadales; family Azotimanducaceae; genus VXNE01. Next base: position 828,919 of record OZ241343.1, read on the forward strand.
TGGCGCCGCAGCGTATCCGCGTGAACGCCATCTGCCCGGGTGCCATCGTCACGCCGATCTTCCTCTTCGGCCAACAGCCGCGGGCGGGCTTGAACGTGTCCGTGGAAGACGCTTTGCGGCCGGCTTTCAGCAACCTGCAGCCGATCCCACGCGCCGGCGAGGGCGTGGACATTGCGAACATGGCGCTATTCCTGGCGAGTGACGAGTCCACGTTCGTCACGGGCCAAGCCTTCGTGGTGGATGGCGGCCTCATCACGGCGATGGGGCGTCTCGGCGATGTCTCCGAAAGCCCGCTCGCGTCCGCGCTGGCGGATTTGGTGGGCGAACAGCCGGAGTGGATGCAGTCTGAGTGAGACACCCGGCACGGTTGACCGTCGCTAGGATGGCGCGGAACGACTAAGCCCCAATCCTTGCTGTGGACCTCTGAATACGGCAGAGCCCGCTGCGCCATGCTGGGCGTTTTGTGCGACCATGCCCCACAGGTGCCTCTGGCAACGAAACAGCGGCTCAGAACGTGGGTGATCCCTCCACAGAGGAACTGGCGCGGCGCATTCGCCTCGGCGAAGACTCCGCCTTGGAGCTCAAGAGCATCAACGTGGTTGGCGACCGCGTGTACTCGCCCCACCGCGCCGGCTTGGCCGACGAACTCGCCGCACTGGCCAACGGCCGCGGCGGCACGTTGGTGCTCGGCGTGGATGACGAGACACATCGCGTGAAAGGCATGACCCTCGAGGACCTGGACACCGCCGAGCGTTGGGTGCGAGAAATCTGCAACGACTCGATCAAGCCACCGCTGGATGCGGACATCCTCAAGCTCGAGTTGCCGGGGGCGGACGGCGCTCCGGCCCCCGTGCTGCGCATCGACGTGCCGCGCAGCCTGTTTGTTCACGAGAGCCCAGGTGGGTACTTTCGACGCATCGGCAGCTCCAAGAGAAAGATGGCACCGGACGTGTTGGCGCGTATCCTTCAGGAGCGTAGCCAAAGCCGCGTGATTCGTTTTGACGAATCTATCGTTCCGGGCACTTGGCTCAGTGATCTGCACTACTCGCTGACCGAGCGCTTCCTTCGAAGCAACGCCGTGCCTAGCCTTGGCCAAGGCGGCACAACGGGCGATATGCTACGCAAGCTGGGCATCGCAGGCGGAGACGCCACAATGGAGCTCACGCTCGCTGGAGTGCTGATGTGTACCGAGCAGCCCCAACGCTGGCTGAAACACGCCTATGTGCAGGCAGTGAGTTATGCGGGCGAGCGCACGGATGTGGATTACCAAGTGGATGCCAAGGACATCGGCGGCCCGCTGGACGATCAAGTGGTCGAGGCGCTGCACTTCGTGCGCCGCAACATGATGGTCCGCGCCACCAAGGAGACGGCGCGCGCCGAACGCCCGCAGTTCAGTGAGCGGGCAGTGTTCGAGGCGCTCGTCAACGCCGTGGCGCACCGCGACTACTCGATGGCCGGCACACGCATCCGGCTGCATATGTTCAATGACCGGTTGGAACTCTTGGTGCCGGGCGCTTTGGCCAATACAATGACCACCGACAGTCTGCATTTGCGGCAATCGAGCCGCAACGAGCTCATTGTGTCGTTGCTGGCGCGATGTCCGGCCCCGACGGGTTTGGGTCGCACAAGGATGATGGATCGGCGGGGCGATGGCGTACCCATCATTCTCGAGGAGTGCGAGGCACTTTCCGGCCGACCTCCGACCTATAGCTTAGTTGACGACGCCGAGCTGCGCTTGGTGATGTGGGCTTAGCGGGACCCGCGGCGGATGGCCACCAGCAAGCGCATCGTCTGCCTAGCCAATTCCCGCAAGTTGGCGGGGCGCTGCATCGCCGGCCGCGAGTGGCACGATGAGCAGGGAGCGGGGGATTGGATTCGTCCGGTGAGCAAACGGGAAGGCCAAGAAGTTTCAGAGTACGAGCGCCAATACGAGGATGGGAGCGACCCCCGAGTGCTGGATGTAATCGATGTGCCGGTAATCAAGCCAGTGGGTGCCGGGTGGCAAAGCGAAAACTGGCTCTTGGACGACGAGTGGTACTGGCGAAGGGTGGCCCGCATCCATCAGTTTGAGTTATCGGATCTGTTGGATCCGATTGCGTCCCTGTGGCTCGACGGATTCAGCACGCACCAAGGCAGCAACGACAAGATCCCGTCACAGGCCATGCAGCAATTGAAGAGTTCGCTACGCTTGGTTCAGGTGAATGAGCTGGTGCTCCAAGTGTTCGCGCCCGGCGAAGCGTTTGGCAACCGCAAACGGCGTGTTCAAGGGCATTTTCGCCACGCCGAGCGGGAGTATTCGCTGTGGGTGACGGACCCGATCTGCGAACGTCACTATCTCGCCAAGCTCGACGGTGAGTATCGTCTTGGCCGCTGTTTCCTCACGATTAGCTTGGGAGAACCGTTTCAAGGGTACTGCTACAAACTCATCGCCGCAGTGATTGAGGCCAGCTGATGGCCGAGGTATTCACCATTGGCCACTCCAACCACGGGGCGGAGGGCTTTCTGGCGCTTCTCCACCAGCATGGGGTGCAGGCTGTGGCCGACGTGCGCTCGGCCCCGTACAGCCGTTTCAATCCCCAATTCAACCGCGATGCGTTGCGCCGCGATTTGACAGCAGCCGGCATCGCCTATGTTTATCTTGGCCGCGAACTTGGCGGCCGCAGCGACGATCCCGCTTGCTACGTCGAGGGCCGCATCTGCTACGAACGGGTTGCCGAAACGCGGAACTTCAAGGACGGCTTGTGCCGGTTGGAGAAGGGCATGGCGAAACACCGCATCGCCCTGATGTGCGCGGAGCGGGAACCGCTGCACTGCCATCGTACACTCTTGGTTGCGCAGGCACTGGACGTTCGTGGCTTGATGGTCTGGCACATCCATTCAGACGGCCACTTGGAGAGCCATGCCCGCGCCATGGATCGCCTGTTGTCGGCCGCTCGCTTGCCCGCCGAAGGCGATCTGCTGCGACAATCCCGCGCCGCCCTGGTGGCGGCCGCGATTCGGGATCAAACGACGCGGGTGGGCCATGCGCGTTCCCATGCGGACATGACGGAGTGACTGCCATGCGCTTACTCACCATTGGCTTCACGAAGAAACGGGCGCAGCGTTTCTTCGAATTGCTGCGGAACGCCGGCGTTAAGCGCGTGGTGGACGTGCGGCTGAACAACGCATCGCAACTGGCCGGCTTCGCCAAACGGGACGATTTGGCTTGGTTCCTGCGGGAAATCGGCGGCATGGACTACAAACACCTTCCCGTCCTCGCACCCACCCAAGCGCTGCTCTCCGCTTACCGGAAAGCGGAGGTTGATTGGCCCACTTACGAACAGCGCTTCCTCGAGCTCATGCGCGAACGCCGCATCGAGGAGACAGTGGATCCCAAGCTGCTGGATGAGGGCTGCCTACTGTGCAGCGAAGACCAACCCCATCAGTGCCACCGGCGCCTCGTCGCTGAGTACCTGCGGGAACACTGGGGCAACATCGACGTGGTGCATTTGGGGGAGAAACCGTAGCGGGATGCCCTCTAAAGGCCGGGTGCGGGTTCACTCGACAGCGCTGCGCCGCAGGTCGGCTCGCCGTCTCTCAACAGCGAGCGCTGCGGATTTCGAGGCCATTGTGTGCGCATCAAGCAGTATCTCCTCCAAGTCCTCGTCGATGTCATAGGCGTTGAGCAGCCGCTGCGCTACGTCCGGCATATTCATCCCCGAAGCGAGCCTAACGCATAAGCTGTCTAGAACCGACTTGGCTTCGTCCATGTCGAGCGGAAGCAGATGGTCTGGCCAACACGACGCCAAAGCCGTCACTAGCAAGTGGCGGGATGCCTCACCCGATGGGTGGGCCGATAGCATGGCGGCGTCCGCAGTGATGAGCAGGCTCGAGTTGCGCCCGAAGTGGGCCGCGGCGACTGCGTTCACTTCAAGGTGGTCAATGCTCCGCATGTTGTTGGTGATGATGACATCGGCCCCGTACGCTAACCCTTGGGCGATGATCTCCGCGTCTGCGCTTCGGGCTATCTCTCCAACTTCGTTGAGGGAAGGGAAGCACCTGAGGTTGAACCTCAGCAGAATTTCCGCAGCCGCGTCTTTTTGATCGTCGCTCATTTCCACCAAAAGATAAGGCGAGTCTGGCGTGTGGATCGCCTGATCCCACGTTTCCGCTTGAATGTTCCGGCGTTCGTACCGTTTGTTGCCCCGCGCCAACGTGGGCACCGTAAGTTCCTCATAGACGCGGGGCAGAACTAGAGTTCGGCAACCAGCTTGCTCAAGCCACAGCGTCATCAAGCGTCGAGGAGTGGGCTTCGCAAGCATGTTGGTGTCGAATGCGATGCTGTCGTCCACGCCGCGTTCCCAAACAGCCCGCTGCCCTAGCTCTCCGCCGTTGGGCCAAGCCCCTCGTGACCGTCTCGAACGGCGCGATTGAGTTTGCGCATCTGGTGCCGTCGCCACGACGGTTGGGGCGGCTGATCCTCCCAAGGAGGCACGAAAGGGTGCGCGATTTCCTCAATGGGCACGGTGCAGTGATAGGTGGCGCGAGCGAGGCCGCGCAGCCCCTCCTTGTTGGTCGGATAGCCCATGGCAGCCTCCGTCGGTGTCGAGACACTGTGGAGTATAACGCTGCAAGGAGCTTGCTTGGTGCCATTGCACTCATCGTCACGGGCCAAGCCTTCGTGGTGGATGGCGGCCTCATCACGGCGATGGGGCGTCTGGGCGATGTCTCCGAAAGCCCGCTCGCGTCCGCGCTGGCGGATTTGGTGGGCGAAACGCCGGAGTGGATGGGGTCCGAGTAGTAGGTGCCGTGCTACGCCGCCATTACTCGTCGTCTCGGCACAGCCGCTCGCACGGTGTGCCGTCGCCATCGCCATCCAAGCGCGCTATGCCGCACTTCTCTTGGTGGAAGCGCGCCTCGTCGCACGAGGTCATTTCGCGGCAGGTGTGCTTGTCTCCACAGGTGAATGAGGCGGGCACCGTGGGTGCGAGGGCCAACTGCCGCGGCGAGGCAGGTGCGGCCGCCACTCGGCGTGATGCGCCGGACCCGGCGTCCGCCGTGCTCGTGTTGGGTTTACGGGCACCGCGCCGCCACTCCCACGGCGGCACACGGTTCGCGTCTGGCAGAGCCCACAGCCCCGCCCGGCGGACTCGCGCCGCGTCTTCGTCCTGCAAGAGCGCATGGTCTGAGGAGTAGCGCCGATACACCCAAGCATGGCCTTCGCGCACCATCTCCCGATTGATGTCGCGGCCATCCAAGTAGATGCGGCCCAGCAACCGGCCGTAGCGGTCTTCGCCGCCCGAGGCGACCTGCACTTGGCGCCGAAACACCTTGTCCGCCAGTGCTTGGCGGGCGCGGGTGCCCCAAGGTTGGGCTCGCTCCGGCGTGTCGATGTCCGTAAGCCGCACACGCTGCTGGCGCTTGGTGCCAGCCTCGTCCACCAACAGCGTCACCGTGTCGCCATCGGCGATGCCCACCACGGTGCCCGCCACGCACGGGCCGTGAGCGCAGGGGTTGCCCGCGGCACTGATGGACGCGATAAAGAGGATGCCGAGTGAGGCGAGACGCCACCGGCCCATGAGCTTTCTCGCACGGGGAGTTAGGCGAATATCCTACACCAAGGTGAAGGCCCAGCCCTCGGCCAGCGGGATCGGCGGATGGCGGCCGCGTGGGCGCGGTCGCACAGACCGATAGGTGGCGTCGCACACAACAGCGGGCTGAAACGACTGGCGTGCATCGCCCGGCGGGCTAGAGTTCCCTCCATACCTTCTTGGCCGGCCGGGAGGCTTCGCGGTGAATCCACTCGACTTGATGGAGACCGCCCGCGGCCTCGCGGAACTCAGCCCGCGGCGGCCCTCCCAGGCGAACCTCCGCCGCGCGGTCAGCACCGCGTACTACGCGCTGTTCCACTGTTTGGCGGCTTGCGCGGCCAACTCGCTCATCGGCCGCGCCCGTGACGCCGCGTGGCATCAGACTTACCGTGCGCTTGAGCACGGCAAGGCAAGGACAGCTTGCGGGAACAAGCCGGCGCTGGCCGCATTTCCGCCGGACGTGCGTGACTTCGCCGATGTGTTTGCCGCGCTGCAGAAGTCGCGGCATCAAGCGGATTACGCGCTTGAAGTGAAGTACGATAAAGAAAACGTGTTAGCGACAATCGAAATCGCCGAGAACACCATCGTCCGTTTCGAGCAAGCTGATGCACGTAGCCGCCGCGCCTTCGTTGCCCATGTGCTGTTCAAGCGGCGGCCTTGGTGACGACCACGGCAGGGAGTGTGGGATGACCGAACAGGAGATACGGGAGATCGCCGAGGCAGCCTTCAAGGGCGCGTTCCCCGATGTCAAACTCGACCGGGTGAACGTCTGGCCGGGCTTCGGCTTCGAGGACGACTCGCCCGTCGTTGATGTGAGCATCATCTACGACTGCAAGTACGAGCGATTGAATGTCCGTGGCCTCGTGGACGTGCAGCGGGAGATCGTTGACAAGGCGTATCGCGCCGTGGAGGACGACCTCGGTTTCCCCTGCATCCACTTCTTCTCCAAGCCCTCATTGAAACGTGACCGCCGCGATTTGGCGACCGTTTGACGCCAAAGCGTGGGATTGCTCTGTTCTGATGCCGCCGGGCGTGGGCGAGTGAATGGCTTGCTGGTCGGCTGACCGCCCATCTTGACCATCTGACTTAAGCCAAGCCGCTGAGCGCTTCCAAAGGCTGGCTCAAGGGGGTGACGCCGTGCGCCTCAATCCCGTCGATGGACTTTCTCGGCAGGTTGGCGCGGGGGGCGATGGCGCGGTGCGCCGACCAGTGGGCGGCCCGCCCATCGGCTGACGGCTTGGCGCAAGCCCGCGTGGGCCTTATCGCACGAATATGAGGGCACCGTCGTACGCAAACGCCGGCTAGAACGACTGGTTGCCTGCAGCCCGGCGGTCTAGATTGCCTTCCATCTTGAGTTGGCAAGGCGGGTACCGCGGTGAGTCCACTCGACTTGATGGAGACCGCCCGCGGCATCGCGGAACTCAGCCCGCGGCGGCCTTCCCAAGCGAACCTCCGCCGCGCCGTCAGCACCGCGTACTACGCGCTGTTCCACTGCTTGGCGGCTTGCGCGGCCAACTCGCTCATCGGCCGCGCCCGTGACGCCGCGTGGCATCAGACTTACCGTGCGCTTGAGCACGGCAAGGCAAGGAGCGCATGCGAGGATCAAAGGGCGCTGGCCGTATTTCCACCAGAGGTACGCAAGTTTGCCGACATGTTCGCCGTCTTGCAGAAGGCACGGCAGCGGGCGGACTATGCGCTTGACGGCAGGTACGAAAAAGGGGATGTTCGAGTGATAATCGACATGGTCGAGGACACCATCGCTGTGTTCGAGCAAGTCGATGCGCGTAGCCGCCGCGCCTTCGTTGTGCATGTGCTATTCCAGCGGCGGCGTTGGTGACGCCAACGGCAAGGAGCGAGAGATGACCGAGCAGCAGATACGGGAGATCGCCGAGGCAGCCTTCAAGGCCAAGTTCCCCGACGTCAAACTGCACCGTGTGAACGTCTGGCCGGACACCGGCTTTGAAGACGATTCCCCCACTGTTGATGTGAGCATCATCTACGAGGGCGAGTACGAGCAGTTGAACGGCCGGGGCCTCTCGGACGTGCTGACGGAGGTTGTTGACAAAGCCTATCGCGGGGTCGAGCACCACCTCGGCTTCCCCTGCGTCCACTTCTTCTCCAAGCCTGAACTGATACGTGGACGGCGGGACTTGGCGAAGGTATGACGCCGTAAGGCTGCGCTGTTCAAGACACGGCCGTGCATAGACGAATAGGCGGCTTGTTGGTCGGCTGACGGCGCCTAAGCCAGCCCGCTGAGCGCCTCCAAGGTCTGGCTCAACGTCGTCACGCCGTGGGCCTCGATGCCGTCGATGGGTTTCCTCGGCAGGTTGGCGCGGGGGGCGATGGCGCGGGTGAAGCCGTGCTTTTGCGCCTCGCGCAGGCGTTCTTGGCCGTTCGCCACTGGCCGCACTTCGCCGGTGAGGCCGATCTCGCCGAAGCACACCAGGTCTCGCGGCAGGGCGCGGTTGCGGAAGCTGGACAGCACGGCGGCCACCAGCGCCATGTCGGCGCCGGTCTCCATGATGCGAACGCCGCCCACCACGTTGGCGAACACGTCCTGATCCGCGAGCGACAGCCCGCAATGGCGGTGCAGGGCGGCGAGGTGCATGGCCAGGCGCTGCGTGTCCAGCCCCACCGCGGCGCGTTTCGCGTAGCTTCCCTGCGCGTCGTCCACCAACGCCTGCAGTTCCACCAACAACGGCCGCGTGCCTTCCCATGTGACCGTGACGACGCTGCCGGGCGACATCTCGTCCGGGCGCTGCAGGAAGATGGCGGACGGATTGGACACCTCCTTCAAGCCGCGTTCGGTCATGGCGAACACGCCCAACTCGTTCACCGGGCCGAAGCGGTTCTTGTGGCCGCGCAGGGTTCGGAAGCGGCTGCCGGCGGGGCTGTCGAGCATGACGAAGCAGTCGATCATGTGTTCCAGCACCTTGGGGCCGGCGAGGCTGCCCTCCTTGGTGACGTGGCCAACGAGCACCACCGCCGTCTGCGTCTGCTTGGCGATGCGGGTGAAGAGCGCCGCGGATTCCCGCACCTGCGTCACGCTGCCCGGCGCGCTGGTGGAAGTTTCGACGTGCATCACCTGTATGGAATCCACGATGACGAGGCGCGGCCGCTCGTCGGCGATGAGCGCCGCGATCGCCTCGACGCGCGTCTCCGTGGCGGCCAAGAGGTCATCCAACGGCAGCCGCAGGCGCCGGGCGCGTTCCGCGATCTGCTGCAGGGATTCCTCGCCGCTCACGTACAGCACCGGCACGCGCTCCGCCAGCGCCGCCGCCACCTGCAGCAGCAGGGTGCTCTTGCCGGCGCCGGGGTCGCCCCCCATCAGCACCACGGCGCCGGGCGCGAATCCGCCGCCGAGCACCCGATCCAGCTCCCCCATGCCTGTGGCCAGCCACTCGCGGGCGGCCGTCTCCACCGCCTTCAAGCGCGTGGCTTGCGCCGCCGCGCCGGCATAGCCGCCGGCCGGCCGCGCCGCGGTCAGCGCGACCTCGCGCAAGGTGTCCCAAGTGCCGCACGCCGAGCATTGACCTTGCCACTTGGCGTGTTCCACGCCGCAATCGGCGCAGACGTAGGCGGCCTTAGCTTTGGCGGCCACGCCTAGGCCTCGGGCGTGTCGGCATAGTCGTCATGCGCATACGGCTTGAACTTCGTCAGGCTGCCGATGAAGGTGAGCTTCACCATGCCGGTCGGGCCGTTACGCTGCTTGGCGATGATGAGTTCCGCGAACTTGTCCTCCGTTTCCGGCTCGTACACTTCCTCGCGGTAGATGAAGAGGATCACGTCCGCGTCCTGCTCGATGGCGCCGGATTCGCGTAGATCCGACATGCGCGGGCGCTTGTTCTCCCGCGCCTCGGGGGCGCGGTTGAGCTGCGACAGCGCCACCAAGGGGCAACCCATCTCCTTGGCGATGGCCTTCAGGCGGCCGGAAATCTCGGAGAGCTCCCGGGCCCGTGATTCAGCCTTCTCCGCCGGGCGCATGAGCTGCATGTAATCGACCACGATGAGCTTCAGCCGGCGGCCCGGCGCTTCCCGCTGCACACGCCGCGCCCGCACCTGGATGTCGAGGGCCGAGAGCGCCGGCGTGTCGTCGATGTAGAGCGGCTTACCACGCATCAGGTTAAGTGCGCTGTCGAACCGCGGCCAATCGTCGTCATGCAATTGGCCGCTGCGCATGCGGCCTTGGTCAATATCCCCCAACGCGGAGAGGAGCCGCATGGCGAGTTGTTCCGCGGACTGCTCTAGGGAGAACAACAACACCGCGCCGCCGCCGTCCTCGGTGTGCATCACGGCGCGCTCGGCGATGTTCACCGCCAGCGCCGTCTTGCCCATCGAGGGGCGGCCGGCGATGACGATGAGGTCCGAGTTTTGGAACCCGGCGGTCTTCTCGTCCAAGTCCGAAAAGCCGGTGGACACGCCCGTGATCGGGTTGGTGTGCCCGGAAAGTTCCTCGATGCGCGCCTTGGCCCCTTCCAACAGCGGCTCCACGCGCTGTGGGCCGGCGCCCTGCAGGCGTTCGTCCGAGATGCGGAACACCGCCTGCTCGGCGAGGGACAGCAAATCGCCGCTGGGGCGCCCCTCCGGCGCATAGGCGGATTCGGCGATGTCGTTGGCGGCGCCGATGAGCTGGCGCAGGATGGAACGCTCGCGCACGATGTCCGCGTAGGCCGCCACGTTGCTCGCCGCCGGCGTAGCCTCCAGGAGTTCCCCCAAGTACGCGAGGCCGCCGCTTTGTTCGACGAGGCCGCGCGTGCGCAACGCCTCCGCCAAGGTGACGGCGTCCAACGGCTCGGTTTCGTTGGCCAGCTCCCCCATCACACGGAACAACACCCGGTGGTTGGCGCGGTAGAAGTCCGCTTCCTGCACCCGATCCGCAATGGTGTCCCATGCTTCGTTGTTCAGCATGAGGCCGCCGAGCACGGACTGCTCTGCTTCGATGGAGTGAGGGGGGACCTTGAGGCGGGTGGGCGAGGCGGCTTCGGGCGCTGTCTGGGCCATGGAGACGTTCAATTGCGAAGTGCGGGGCGCAGCATAAGGCTGTGCGGCAAACTGGGCGGAACGCTTGGGCAGGCTGGGCGCGCCCTGTGCATGGCATGGGGATGCCCTGCCGCCCGGCGGGTGGATGGGTTATGGGAACGGGGAGGCTGACGCCGGGGCAGGCCGCCGGCGTGGGGCTTGGGCACTCGGCGGAATCCGCCCGCGGTGAGCTTCGGCGTGGCTACTCCCCCACCACATGCACCGTCACGGCGCGGGTGACGTCGGCGTGGAGTTGAATCTCCACTTCGTATTCCCCCACCGAGCGGATCACGCCTTCGGGCATGAGCACTTCCGCCTTGGAGACCTCGATGCCGCGCTCGGTCAGGGCGCGGGCGATCTGCACGGTGCCGACGGAGCCGTAGAGCTTGCCTTCCTCGCTGGCCCGCGCCATCAGCGTGACGGCGACGTCCGCCAAGCGGTCGCCGCGCGTCTCGGCGGCATCGCGGCGGGCATCGGCGGCGGCCTGCAGGTCTGCCCGCTGCGCCTCGAAGGCGACGCGGTTGTCGTCCGTGGCGCGGACAGCGCGGCCCTGGGGAATGAGGTAGTTGCGGGCGTAGCCGCCGCGCACACCCACTTCGTCGCCCAAGTCGCCGAGGTTGGCGATGCGCTCTAACAGTATGACTTTCAAGGGCTTCTAGTCCTTGGGCTCACTTGTGTTGGTCTGTGTACGGCAGCAGCGCCAGATAGCGGGCGCGTTTGATGGCCGTGGCCAGTTGCCGCTGATAGCGGGCGCTGGTGCCGGTGATGCGGCTCGGCACGATCTTGCCGGTCTCCGTGATGTAGGGCTTTAAGAGATCGAGGTCTTTGTAGTCGATTTCCTTGATGCCTTCCGCGGTGAAGCGACAGTAGCGCTTGCGTCGAAAACCCCTCGCCATGATCGTCCTCCCTCAGTCCGCGCCGTCTTCGGTGCCGGCTGCCGGTGCCGGCGTGGCATCTTCGCTGGCCGGTGCCGGGGTCGGCGGTGCAGCATCAGCCGGTGCCTGAGCCTCGGTGGGCGGTGCAACCTCGGCCGGCGCCGGTGCCTGAGCCTCGGCCGGTGGCGGTGCCGCTTCCGCGCTCCCCTCGGGCGCCGGTGCCTGTTCCGGGGCACCCTCGGCCCCGTCAGCCGCGCCGTCGCGTTCTGCGGTCACATCCCGGCGGGCGGACCGCAGGGCGGCTTCCTCTTCGCGGCGCCGTTCCCGCTCCCGATCCTTCTCCTGCTCGCGCAGCTCCTGCTCGTAGATCTTCGAGACGTCGGTCACGGCCTCCTTGCGCTTGATGATGAGGTTGCGCAGCACCGCGTCGTTGAAGCGAAAGGCGCTCGTCAGCTCGTCGAGGATCTCGTTCGTCACCTCAATGTTCATCAGCACATAGTGCGCCTTGTGGATCTTGGCGATGGGATAGGCCAGCTGGCGCCGCCCCCAATCTTCCATGCGATGCACCACGCCTTGGTTGCGTTCGATCATCGCGCGGTAGCGCTCCATCATGCCCGGCACCTGCTCGGATTGGTCCGGGTGGACGAGGAACACCACTTCGTAGTGTCGCATTGCGGCCTCCCTTTGGGTGTACCGCCTTCGGCGCGGCCGAGGTGCGGCAAGGAGTGTGTTGGAAAGGGCGGATTCTACCGCTGCCGCCGCGCCGCTTCAAACAGCAACACGCCGGCCGCCACCGCCACGTTGAGGCTCGCCACGGCGCCGGCCATGGGCACGCGCACCAAGAGGTCGCAGCGCTCACGGGTGAGGCGGCGCAAGCCACCACCTTCGCCGCCGAGCGCGATGGCGAGGGGGAACGGCAGCTCGCAATCGAAGAGCGACGTGTCTGCCCGTTCGTCGCCACCCACGATCCACACGCCGCGCGCCTTGAGCCACGCCATGCGGCGCGCGACGTTGGCGACGGAGACGATGAAAAGACGCTCCAAGGCACCGCTCGCCGCCTTGGCCACGGCACCGGTCAAGCCGGCGGCGTGGCGCCGATGCAGCAACACCGCATCCACGCCGGCGGCGTCCGCGGTGCGCAGGCAGGCACCGAGGTTGCGCGGGTCTTGCACGCCTTCCAAGATAAGCAGGAGCGGTTGCTGGAAGCTGGTGAAGCGCCGCTCGAAGTCCTTCTCCGTGGCCGGCGCGATGGCGTGGCATTGCGCCGCCACGCCTTGGTGGACGCCCGGCGCCACGCGGTCCAGCGCGGCCCGTCGCACGCGCTCCACCGGCACTTGGGCGGCGTTCGCGGCGTCCAACAACGCGCTGAGGGCGGCCCCGCCGCGACGGCCATCGCCAATCCACAAGCGCCGCACCCGGCCGGGCGCCGCGTCGAGGAGGTGCTGGACGGCATGAACGCCATGCACCCAGTCTTCGTCTTGGAGCGGCGGAGAATCTTGGGCATCGGCCGACGCCGGTGCCCGGCGGCCGCGGTGCGCGTTGTCGGGCGGCTGCCCGCGGGCGCGTTGGCTCACGGTTTCACCGGCGCTTGGACGCCCGGCGCACGATGGCGAGGCCCACGCGGCGGGCGGCGACGGACACTTCCTCCAACTCCACCACCAACGCGTCGCCCAACGTGTAGCGGCGCCCGGAACGCTCGCCGACGAGGCTCATGCTCGCCGGCACGAAATGGAAGTAATCCGATCCCAGCCGCGAGACGTGCGCCAAGCCCTGCACACCGACGCCATCGAGTTCCACGAAGAGGCCGAACTCCGTCACGCCCACCACGGTGCCGGCGAACCGTTCCCCCACGCGGTGGGCGATGAAGTCGCACTTGAGCCAATCCGCCACCGCGCGGCTCACGTCATCCGCCCGCCGCTCGGTCATGGAGATGTGCGTGGCGGTCTCGGCCAGCCAATCCGGCGGCGGGGCGGCACCGGCCTTGATGATCCGGTGTACCACCAAGTCCGCGTAGCGCCGGATGGGGGACGTGAAGTGGACGTATTTGGGCAGTGCCAAGCCGAAGTGGCCGCGGTTCTCCGGGTCGTACCGCGCTTGCGGCAGGGAGCGCAGCAGCATGGTCGTGAGAATCCAATGCGGCAGCGCTGAACGTTCACACGCCAAGCCGAAGGCCGCCTGCACGGACTTCGGCGTGAGCGGGGCGGCGCCCAACCGCACGCCGCCCAAGGCCAGCGCATCGGCGAGTTGCAGGCGTTTGTCCCCCGTCGGCGCCTCGTGGATGCGATACAGGGCGCCGATTTGCTCCAGCTCCCGCGCCGCGCAGACGTTCGCCGCGATCATGGCTTCCTCGATCAGCCGATGGGCGTCGTTGCGGGCGGCTGGCGCGATGCTCGCCACGCGGCCGTCGCGCAAGGTGAGCACGGTCTCGTGGGCGTCCAGATCCAACGCGCCGCGCTCGTCCCGCTGGCGGCGCAACGCTTGATGCACTTCGTGCAGCGCGGCGAGGGATGGCGCGCCGCGCGGCCGGTGGTTGGCGGCGCCCCGCTTGAGCGAGGCGGCCACTTCGTCATAGCGGAGCCGCGCCTGGGATTGGATCACGGCTTCGGCGAAGGTGTGGCGGCCGATGCGCCCGGCCTCGGACACCTGCATGTCGCACACCAGCGCCAACCGCTTCTCGTGGGGTTTCAAGGAGCAAATGCCGTTGGACAGCGCCTCCGGCAGCATGGGAATCACCCGATCCGGCAGGTAAACCGAATTGCCGCGGCGCCGCGCTTCGACATCGAGCGCGGAGCCGGCCGCCACATAGTGCGCCACATCCGCGATGGCCACCAGCAGCCGCCAGCCGCCGCGCCGCCGCCGTTCGGCGAACACGGCGTCGTCGAAATCCTTGGCGTCCGCGCCATCGATGGTGACGAACGGCAGGTGAGTGAGGTCCAGACGGCCGGCGGTGTCCGCCGCGGTGACTTCGCGCGGCGCCGCTTGGGGAACCGCCGCCGGCCACTCAACCGGCACGGCGTGGCTCGCCAACATCGCGGTGGCCGCCCGATCGGCCTCATTGCGCGTCTCCAACACCCGCACGATGCGTCCGGCGAAGCGGGTGCGCCCCTCGCCGCGGCCGCGGCCGCGCCGCGGCGCATTGCCCCACAGCAGCCGCACCGCCACGATGTCGCCGTCTCGCGCGCTGCCGTCGTCTTCTTCAAGGTCGATGGCGCCCTTCACCACCGGGTCCAGCGATTCCACGAAGCGTTTGCCGCGCCAGCCTTCGACCACATGGCCGATGACGGGCACCGCCGATGGCTCGACGATCCGTTGCACCGCCAAACCCTGCGCCCCGCGCCGGGCCTCCACCCGGTCTCCCGGGCGCACGCCCGCCGTCGCCGGCAATTCGGCGCCGCTGTCGCGCAGCTTGAGCAACCCTGCCGCTTCGACCACCTCATCGACCACGGTGAGCGCGTCCGCGTCGAGCGCGTAGGCGCCACACTCGTCGCGGCGCACCTCGCCGGCGTGTTCGAGGCCACGCAGGAGGCGCCGCAGCCGATGCGCCGCGGCACCCTTGCCCGCCCTGAGGTGCCGCGCCAAGTCTTGCCAAGTGGGGGCGCCGAGGGTCTGCAGGGCGCCACGCACGTCCGCCGCGGTCAACGTCGCCGCGGCCGGCAGGCGGGTGCCACGGCTGCCCCGCGAGCGTCTCTTGGGGGTGCTCAAATTGACAACCTGCCGGTGGGAAAGTAGATTGCGCGTCCGGTCCGGGGCGCACGGCGCTGCACGGCCTGCCGCTTCACGCCGAGGTGGTGAAATTGGTAGACACGCTAGCTTCAGGTGCTAGTGGGGGTAACCCCGTGGAGGTTCAAGTCCTCTCCTCGGCACCACGGCCTCGCTGAACGCCGCCTCGCACCCTGCGCCGCGGTCGCGCTCCATGGCGACGCCGCAAACCGCGGGTTCGGCCTCTACCGCTGGCTGCCCACTCGGTTCGCCGCTTCCAGAAACTGCCCTGCCACGATGCGCGACGGGCCTTGCGCGCGCTCGCGCTCCAAGGCGCCCTTGGGCGCCAAGTCGAGGCCCGCGAGCCCGGGATGGTCCGGCGCGTACTTGCGCACGCGGAACAGCATGTTCGCCCACACCCAACGGTTGCGGTGGAGCCTCATCGGCACTGGATCGCCTTGGGAAAGCGCCATGTTCGTGTCCAGCGGATTGATGTACTGCCAGACCATCTCGCCGCCCGGCGTCACCTCGAACATCGTGCCCTGCAGGCCGGCCAGCACCAACGTGTTGCCGTTGGCGAGGCGCTGCACGCTCGACGTGCGCTGGGAGAAGAAGCTCGCCGGCGGATCGCCGACATACTCCCACGCCGGCCGCGCTGGGGCGAACGGTTGGCCACGCGCCGGCGCCACCGGCTTGCCGGCGGCCACGGGATACTCGAACTCCACCACCGTCGAGTAGTTTCTCTCGAAGCCCTCGAACTCGTCGCCGTTGTTGAACACCAGGATGTTGCCGGCCCCCGGCAGGCCGGGCGGGATCCAGTGCGCGCTGTGCGGCCAGAACAGCCGTTGCTCGGCCGTCGTGCCGGCGCGGTGGGCGCGGGGATTGCCCCAGCGGTACAGCAGGTCGCCGCCGCGACCGGCCCGGCCGCCCGTGCCGCCCGCCGCCTCCTCCTGCGTCACGCTGTGATCCACCACCCAAATCTCGCTGAAGTTCCGCGCCGAGATCAGCACCTGATCCAGTTCCGCGTGGTAGTCCAAGGCGTTGGCATGCAGCCAATCCGCGCGGTCGGCCTGTTTGTCCGTGCGGGAGAGTTCCGCCAGGGCGTAGTTCAGATCCACCCGCTCCGGATGCGCCGCCACGTCGCCGTAGTTCTCCTTCGTCCGGTCGAAGTCCTGGATCAGGTGGTCCCACACGGACCACCGCCAGACGACCTCGCCGCCGACCGGATAGGTTGGGCGCACCTCCACCAGCTCGTCGTGGGTGAGGCCGCGCTCCGGATCAACGAACTGCGGATTGGCGCCGGCGGCGATCGCCTCCTCGGCGGAGCGGTTGCGCGTCAGCAGCAACAGCACGTTGCCGTTCGGCAGCTTCAGGTAGTCGTGGTGCATGGGCTGCGGTGGCTCGTACTCCCATGCTGGCTGGCCCTGTGGGTCCATCTCGTACAGGTACCCCGTCAGCGTGCCTATCACGTTGCCGTTCGGCAGCAGCTTGGCGTTGACCAGGGCGTGTTCCCATTGATGCGCCACCTGCCCGGCGTTGTCGATGAGGAAGGTGCCGGCGGAACCGTTCGTGAACAGGGTGAACCCCCTCGAGACCCCCGGCTTGTTGACGACCAGGCCGAGCGGCGTCTCCATCAACGGCGGCGGGCTTCCCGCCGCCGTGAGGCTCGGTTCGTATTGCGCTGCCACGGCGCCGACTGGCAGCGGCCAATCCAGCGCGTCGATCCGTGCGGCGCCGGGCGCCTCGGGCCGTGCGGCGCCGGGCGCCTCCACCGCCAAGACGCACTGCGCGACGCCGACCAGCGCAATGGCGAGCGCGCCGCAGCGCCGCGCCGGCGATTTCATGTTCCCAAGAAGCCAAGGGCGCATGGTGATTGTCCCAGAATTGTCGTACCGCCTATAATTGTGCCACACAGAGCGCTGTGGGGCATGGCTGGCAATTGGCGATATTGGCGATAGAGCAGATGGAGCGGATGGTGTTTGCCGCAGTAAAGGTGGGGAGTCCCCCCCCCCCCCCCCCGAAAAAAGTCGGGGGCCAAAGTTCCGGCCCGGCATGGCGGCGCTTAGCCGGTTCCTCGCTCGCGGGCTGCTAGCGCTGGCGGCGCTGTGCGCCGGCGCGCCGGCGTTGGCGCAGTCGGCCGCCATCACCGCATCCAGCCCCGCCACGCTGAACCAAGGCAACCTGCGTGGGGCGACGGTCTCCGTCACCCTCACCAGCGCCACCTACCAGAGCACCGTCGCCGCCTCCCACTTCACGCTCACGACCACCATCCCCGGCCTCACCGTCCACAGCGTCGGGCTGAACACCGGCAGCACCGTCGCCACCCTGCGCCTGCACTACGACGGCTCGGACTTCAACACCGCCGCCACCATCGCCGTCACCGTGGCCGCCGCCGGCACCAGCCATAACTCGGCGCTCACCACCTCCACCCAGGCCGTCGGCCTGGCGCGCTGGGTCAACGTCTCGGCGAAGGCCGTCGCGCTCACCGAGGGCGGCACCGGCACCTACACCGTGGCGCTGGAGAGCCCGCCCACCGGCAACGTCACCGTCACCGTCACCAGCGACCACACCGCCGCGGTCACCCGCTCGCCCAACACGCTCACCTTCACCACCACCACTTGGAGCACCCCGCAGACGGTCACGCTGACCGCGGTGGCGGACAACACGGACACGGTGGACGAGGTGGCGCTGGTGACCAACGTCGCCACCGGCGGCGGCTACGCGGACAACGCCACGGCGAACCGCACGGTGCGGGCGACGGTGAAGGACGACGACTCGAGGACCGGCACGGACTACGACACCGACGACGACGGCCTCATCGAGATCAGCAACCACGCGCAGCTCAACGCCGTGCAATGGGACCTGGACGGCAACGGCTCGTCGCTGAACTCCGGCTACTCCACCGGCGGCACCAGCGCCTTCCCGAGCCCCGCCGCCGGCATGGGCTGCCCGGACACCAGCGACTCCAACCAGACCGGCAACTGCACGGGCTACGAGCTGATGGCGGACATCGACCTGGACACCGACGGCGACGGCATGGCGGACTCCGGAGACGCCTATTGGAGAAGCGGCAAAGGCTGGGACCCATTGGGCGACCAAGCGAAAAAGACGTCGTCCCCGTTCACGGCCACGCTGCGCGGCAACGGCCACTCCATCTCAAACCTCTACAGCCGCGACGAGTTCCCCTCAACGGGTGCCGGTTTCGGATTCTTCGCGACGATCCGGTTCGCCCGCATCGAATCCCTCGCCTTGCTGGACGTTGACATCGGCGACGGCAGTGGCAGTGGTTCCCCGGGGGACCTCGCGGGGACGCTCGCCGCCAGCATCGAATCCAGCACGCTGGCCGGAGTTTACGTGACGGGGTCAGTCACGCCCCATAGCACCGGGACGACCCCGACCGGCGGGTTGGCGGGAAACTGCGGAGGCGCCACCATACAGAACACCTACACGAATGTCGCAATAGGGTACGGGTATAACGTGGCCGGCTTCATTGGCGAATCAACCAATGCCACGGATTCACAGTCCGGCGCAGGCGACAACATGACCTTTGGCGCATGCGAGATCTACAACAGCTTTGCCGTTGGCAGCGTGTCGGGGAGTGGAACGAGGAGTTCGACCAGGGTTTCGTCGGACGGCGGCCTGGTGGCGGAACCTCCCCAACCGTCCACAACCTACATCACGAGCCGCGACGCCTACTGGGACACCCAAACGACCGGCAAGTCGTCCAGCAGCGGCTCGCCGAACTCGGACGGCAAGACCACCGCCCAGCTGAAGGGCCCCACCGCGGCGACGGGCATCTTCGCGTTCTGGGACGACTACGACACCGACGGCGACGGCCGCGTGGACGCGGACGACGCCGCCTGGGACTTCGGCACGTCGACCGAGTACCCGGTGCTGACCTGGGGCGGGCACACGGCGGTCGGGCAGCTGGGCCGCGTCGCCAACACCGCCCCCTCCTTCGGCATGGGATCCGTCACCGCCCAGACGTTCGCCATCAACACCCCCATCACCGAGTTCGTGGTGCCCGCCGCCACGGGCGGCGAGGGCACCATCACCTACACCGCCTCCAACCTGCCGGACGGCCTCGTCTTCGACGCCACCGGCACGGACACGCCCGGCTGCACGGGCAGCGAGGCGCGGGAGATCTGCGGCACGCCCACCACGGCCACCACGGCCCAGACGGTCACCATCACCGCGCAGGACGGGGACACCGACAGGACCGCCACCGACCGCGCCACGCTGACGTTCGACGTCACCGTGAACGCCCCCCCGTCCTTCGGCTCCGGCTCCGTCACCGACAAGACCTACATCGCCGCGTCCCCCATCATGGAGTTCCAAGTGCCGGCCGCGAGCGGCGGCAACGGCACGATCACCTACACGGAGTCCGGCCTGCCGACGGGCCTCATCTTTGACGCCACCGGCACGGACTCGGGCGGCTGCCCGGGCAATCAGGCGCGGGAGGTCTGCGGCACGCCGACCACCGCCGCCTCGGCGGTGACGGTCACCATCACCGCGGACGACGCGGACAGCGACATGACCTCCGGCGACCGCGCCACGCTGACGTTCATGGTCACCGTGGCCGCGAACCTCGTGCCGTCCTTCGGCAGCGGCTCCGTCACCGCCAAGACCTACGTCGCCGGCCAGGCCATCACGGCGTTCACCGTGCCGGCCGCGAGCGGCGGCAACGGCGCGATCGACTACGCGGCCTCGAACCTGCCGGACGGGCTGGTGTTCGACGCCACCGGGTCGGATTCGCCCGGCTGCCCGGGCAGCCAGGCGCGGCGGGTGTGCGGCACGCCGACCACGGCCGCGGCGGCGGCGACGGTGACCATCACCGCGCAGGACGGGGACGCCAACATGGGCGCCGGCGACCGCGGCCTGCTGACGTTCTCCGTGACGGTGGAGACGGACACGGCGCCGAACTTCGGCAGCGGCTCCGTCAACAACCGGATCGTCGGCGTCAACGCCGCCATCGCCGAGTTCCAGGTGCCGGCCGCCACCGGCGGCAACGGCACGATCACCTACACGGCGTCCGGCCTGCCCACGGGCCTCGTGTTCGACGCCACCGGGTCGGACACGCCCGGCTGCACCGGCACCGAGGCGCGGGAGATATGCGGCACCCCGACCGTCCTCGGCGGTCCCACGACCGTGACCATCACCGCGCGGGACTCGGACGCCAACACCATGAACACGGACCGCGACACGCTGACGTTCACGATCACGGTGTCGTCGGACGCGCCGCCGTCGTTCGGCTCCGGCTCGGTGCCGGAGAAGGCGTTCATCCTCAACGCCGCCATCACGGACTTCGTGGTGCCGGCGGCGAGCGGCGGCAACGGCACGATCACCTACGTGGCGTCCGGCCTGCCGACGGGCCTCGTGTTCGACGCCACCGGCACGGACTCGGGCGGCTGCTCCGGCACGGAGGCGCGGGAGATCTGCGGCACGCCGAGCGTCGCCGGCACGGGCACCATCACCATCACGGCGGACGACGGGGACACCAACATGGCCCCGGGCGACCGCGCCACCCTGTCGTTCGCCTACAGCGTGGCGGCGGACACCGCGCCGACGTTTTCCGGCTCCGTCACCGCCAAGACCTATCCCGCCGGCCAGGCCATCACCGACTTCGTGGTGCCGGCGGCGAGCGGCGGCAACGGCACCTTGAGCTACGCGGCCTCGAACCTGCCGAGCGGCCTGGTGTTCGACGCCACGGGCACGGACACGCCGGGCTGCGCGGGCACGGAGGCGCGCGAGGTCTGCGGCACTCCGGACGCGGCCACCGCGGGCGCGGTGACGGTGACGATCACGGCGACGGACCTGGACACCAACATGCTCGGAACCGACAGCGCCACGCTGACCTTCACGGTCACGGTGAACGCCGGCGCGTCGCTGGCGTCGAGCCCGTCGCCGCTCACCGAGGCGAACCTGAACGGCGCGGGCCTCACCGTGACGCTGGTCGGTGCGACCTACGGCTCCGGCGTCTCCGCGTCCAGCTTCCAGCTGGTCACGGCGCCGACCATCGCCGGCCTCTCCATCGGCAGCGTGTCCGGCGGCGCCTCCGGCAGCACGACGGCCACGCTGGCGCTGGCGACGGGCACCGGCTACGGCTTCAACGCGGCGTCGACGGTGGCGGTGACGGTGCTGGCGGCGGCGCACTCCGGCCCGAGCAACCTCACCACCGGCACGCTGCCGGTGACGCCCACGCCGCCGTCGGTGCTGGTGTCGCGGCGCAGCCTGTCGCTGAACGAGGACCCGGGCGCGGGCGCCGCCAACCGGAGCACGTACACGCTGGTGTTGAGCGAGGCCCCGACGGGCTGCACGGGCGGCGTGGGGGTCTCCGTGTCGGGCGGCAACCCGGACCTCACCGTGGACCCGACGGCGCTGGCCTTCTCGACCACGACCTGGAACGCGCCGCAGACGGTGACGGTGACGGCCGGGCAGGACGACGACAGCGAGACCGAGAGCGTCACCCTGCGCCACTCCATCAGCACCGCCTGCGCCGCCGCCGGCTACCCGGCGACCTTGGCCATCCCCAGCGTGCAGGTGACGGTGGCGGACGACGACGCGCCGCCGCTGCCGAACGAGCCGCCGGTGGCGGCGGGTTCGGTGGACGACATCGACCTGGCCCTCGGCGCGACGGCGCGGGTGCCGCTGGCAGGGCTGTTCACGGACGAGGAGCCGGAGCTGCTGACCTACGCGGTCTCGTCGTCGAACCCGGCGGTGGTGGCCGCGCGGCTGGCGTGGCCGGCCGTCGCGGTGGAGGGCGTGGGGCACGGCGGCGCCACGGTGACGGTGACTGCGACGGACCCCGAGGGCCTCAGCGCCTCGCTCGGCTTCGAGGTGCGCTCCGGCGTGACGGTGTCCTTCGCCGCGGACGCCTCGGCGCCGGAGGGGGGAACCATCCGGCTGACGCTGACGGCGAGCCGGCCCGTGCCGGCGGCGCTGGCGGTGCCGTACCTGCTGGCGGCCGGCCCGGACCCGGCGGACGCGGCCGACTCGTCCGACCGCGGCGGCGGCGCCGGCGGCACGGCGACGTTCGCGGCCGGCGCGACGCGGGCGGAGATCACGGTGTCGATTCTGGACGACGACGACGTCGAGCCGCTGCGCGAGCATTTCATCGCCACGCTGGCGGAGCCGGCGGCGGACGCCGGCTACGGCTTGGGCCTGAAGGCCGAGGCGACGGCGACCATCGACGAGGGCGTCTGCGACCGCGACCCGGCGGTGCGCGACGAGCTGCGCCGGGCGCGGCCCTGCGAGGCGGTGGCGGACCTGTCGCGGTGGACGTCGCTGCGGCTGCGGGACGCGGGCCTCGAGCGGCTGCGCGGCGAGGACCTGCTGCAGCTCTCCAACCTGCTGCTGCTGGACGTCTCCAACAACCGGCTGGCGGCGTTCCCCGCCGCGGCGCTGACGGCGCTCCCCAACCTGTGGTCGCTGCAGCTACGGGGCAACCGCATCGCGTCGCTGCCGGCCGGCCTGAAGCATCCGGCGCTGCGGCTGCTGGACGTGTCCGGCAACCGCCTCACGGCGCTGCCGGCGAACACGCTGTCCGGCCTCACCGGGCTGCGGCGGCTGCACCTCTCCGGCAACGCGCTCGCCGCGCTGCCGGGCGGCGCCTTCGCGGGCCTGGGTTCACTGCGGGCGCTGCGCTTGGACGGCAACGCCCTGCAGACGCTGCCGGCCGGCCTGTTCGCGGGCTTGGGCGCCTTGGAGGAACTGCGCCTGCACGGCAACCCGGGCGCCCCCTTCATGCTGGCCGTCGGGCTCACGCGCACCGACGCCGACCCGTGGATGCCCGGCCCGGCCATGGTGGCGGCGCGGGTCGCGGAAGGCGCCCCGTTCACGCTGCGCGCCGCGCTGGCGGGCGGCCCGGCGGGCGAGGCGTCCGTGCCGGCCGGCGCCACCCAAGGCGAGCCGGTGGAGGTGGCGGACGGCGGCGCCCCGCTGACGCTCACCGCGCGGCCGGAGCCCGTCCCGGACGACCGCTGCGAGCAGGGGCTGGTCGATGTGCCGTGCTTCTCGGGCTTCGCCACCGTCGCCGGCGAGCCGCTGACGCTCTACAAGGTTCCGCCGCGGGCCACGGCGCTGCCGGAGCAGGCGCTGGACGGCGACGCGCTGCGGCTTCCCCTGGCGGAGCGCTTCAACGCGGCGCCGGGCGAGGCGTTCACCTACGCGGCCCAGTCCTCCGACCCATCGGTGGCGAGCGTCCGCGTCGAGGCCGGCGTGCTGGTGGTGGAGGCCGAGGGCGACGGCGTGGCCACCGTGACGGTGACGGCCACCGACGCCCACGGGCAGATGGGCACGCTCGCGTTCACGGTGCGGGCGACGCTCCCCATGCGCGGCGGCCTGCGCGGCTGGCGCCTGATCCTCGTCGAGGGGCCGCCCGACGCCTAACTCCGCACGGAGCCGACGAAGGGCGATCGCTTGGCTGGGGCGGCGCAGTGCCGCCGCCCTAGCTCACCAATTCTCCAGCGAGGTGCGCACGTCCACCTCGAAGGACCACGCGTTGCGTGGCTGGTCGTAGAGGTACTCGTAGGCATCGACGATGCCTTGGATGTTAATCATCCCCGCTTCGCCCAGCTTCTCCGCGTACTGGGGGAAGCCCTTCTTGATCTTCTCGCCGCCGATGGGGCCGTCGATCACGACGTGGCCCACATGGATGCCGTCCTGCGCGTATTCCTTGGCCATCGCTTGGGCCAGATTGCGCAGCGCGCCCTTGGACGCATTGAAGGCGCCGAAGTTGGCGCGGCCGCGCAACGACGCGCTGGCGCCGGTGAAGAGCAGCGTGCCGCCCTCGCCCTGCGCCTGCATCCGGCGCACCGCCTCGCGCCCGAACAGAAAGCCGCCGAACGTGCCGACGCGCCACGCCCGCTCGAAGTAGCCCGCCTCCATATCGATGATGCGGCCGGGGGTGTTGTTGCCGGCGTTGTAGATGGCGAGGGCCAAGTCGCCCTCGGCGCTGGCGGCGGCGTCGAAGAGCGCCTGCACTTGGGCCTCGTCCGTGGTGTCCGTCGGCACCGCGGTGGCGCCGTGGCCGATCTTCTCCGCCAACGCCGTGAGGGCGTCCCCGGAGCGCCCCGCCATGAACACCCGATGCCCGCGCCCGGCGAACCGGGCGCAGAGTTGGGCGCCCAAGCCATCCTCCGGCCCCACGCCGATGACGATGGCGAGCTTTGTGTCAGACATGGCTCGGCTCCTTATGCATCAAACGCCGCGCGAAGCGCCGCGCACACCTTTTCCATTCCCGGCCGCGCCGCCGGCACCACCGCGCCGTGGGAGAAGAACCCGTGTATCAACCCGTCCAGCCGTTCGCATTGCACCCGATTGCCGGCGGCTTCAAGGCGGGCGGCGTAGGCTTCGCCCTCGTCCCGCAACGGGTCGAACTCCGCGGTGAGCACCAAAGCCGGGGGCAGGTCGGATAGATCATCGGCCCGCGCCGGCGAAGCGTAGGGGTTGGCGCGTTCGGCCGCGTCCGCGTATTGATCCCAGAACCAGTGCATGGCCTCGGTGGTCAACATGTAGCCATCGGCGTTGTCGCGGTAGGAAGGGGTGTCGAAGGTCACGCCGTCCGTCACCGGATAGACCAACACCTGCAAGTCGATGGCGGGGCCGCGCCGGTCCCGCGCCATCAACGCCACCACCGCGGCGAGGTTGCCGCCGGCGCTGTCGCCCACCACCGCGAAGCGTTCCGGGTCGCCATGCAGCGATGCCGCGTTCTCCCGCGCCCAGCAGGTGGCGGCGTAGCAATCTTCCGCGGCGGCCGGGAACCGATGCTCCGGCGCCAGCCGGTAATCCACGGATACCACCACGCAACCCGCGCCGTCGCGGACCCCGCGGCATTGGCCGTCCGCGGTGTCGAGATCGCCGATTACCCAGCCGCCGCCGTGGAACATCATCGCAATGGGGAACGGCCCGTCGCCGGCCGGCGAGTAGATGCGCAGCCCCAGCTCGCCGGCCGGGCCCGGAATCGACACGTTCCGCACACCTTCGCCGAGCTCGGCCGGTGCCGGCTGCATGGCGCGGAACATTTCCCGCGCCGCCGCCGGTTCCATCTCGATGAGGTTCGGCCCGCCCGCCTCGGCAAGTTGCCGCAGCATGGCCTCGTAGTCCGGATGCAATGGCATGGCTTCTCCTCGTCGCTTGTTCTCGTCTCGCCGGGGCGATGGCCGTGGCGCCAAGTCTCGACCAACCACGGCATGGTAGCATTGCCGGCTTTCCCCGGATGAGTTGCCAATGCCGCGAAACGATGGCGTTGAGGAAGCCGCGCAAGCGGCGAAGCAGTTCGCCTTCCTCGACAACACGCTGCTCAAGCACCGCACCCTGACGATCTTCGGCGAGATCGACAAGGCCATGGCGCAACGCGCCGCGGAACGCCTGTTGGCGCTCTCCTTCGAGGACGACACGCCGATCACGGTGTTCATCAGTTCGCCCGGCGGCCATGTCGAATCCGGCGACACCATCTTCGACATGATCCGCTACGTGCAGCCGGTGGTGCGCACCGTCGGCACCGGCTGGGTGGGCAGCATCGCCACCCACATCTACCTCGCGGCGGAGCGTGAGCACCGCTTCGCCCTGCCCAACACCCGCTTCCTCATCCATCAGCCGGCCGGTGGCTTCGGCGGCGACGCCTCAGACATCGAAATCCATGCCCGCGAGATTCTGAAGACCCGCGAGCGCATCAACCGCGTGATCGCGGAACGCACCGGCCAGCCCTTGGAGCGCGTCAACGCGGACACGGACCGCGACCACTGGATGAGCGCCGAGGAATCCGTGGAGTACGGCTTGGTCGGGCGCATCATCGAAACCGCGGACGAGCTCAAGCCATCCTGACCGGGCGTTTGGGCCGCGACGTGGAAACCACGGAACACGCCATTCCCCTTGCCCAAGCGCCGGTGGCCCGGGTGAGCGCCTTGCATCTCGGTGCGCCGGCGGCAGTGGCCACGCTGGTGTTCGGCCACGGCGCCGGCGCGGACATGCGGCACCCGAACATGGAGGCCATCGCCCAAGCGTTCGCGGCGGTGGGCATCAGCACCCTGCGCTTCAACTTTCCCTTCAAGGAAGCGAAGAAGTCCCGCGTGGACACGAAGCCCGTCGCCATCGCCACCATCGAGGCGGCCCTCGATTTCGCGCGGGGGCGTTTTGTGGGGCCGCTGTTCTTGGGCGGGCACAGCTTCGGCGGGCGCATGGCCACCCACGCGGTGGCGGAGCGGCCATTGGACGTGGCCGGGCTCATCTTGGGGTCGTTTCCATTGCATCCGGCGGGCCGCCTGAGCGTGGACCGCGCCGCCCACTTGGACGCCGTGCGGCAGCCGTTGCTGTTTTTGTCCGGCACCCGCGACGCCTTGGCGGATGCCACGTTGCTCAAGGAAGTGGTCGAGCGGGTCGGCGGCACGTTGGCTTGGCTGGACGACGGCGACCACGGCTACAAGACGCGCAAACGCACCCGCACGCGCACTGACGACATCTTCACGGAGATGGCCGGCCACGCGCACCATTTCGTTCTGAACACACAGCACCCGCACCAGCGCGGGGCTGCATCCGCAGCATAAGGAGACAACCCAATGAAACTCGCCACCTTCAGCCACGGCGGACGGGAACGCATCGGCGTGGTCGTCGGCGAGCTGGTCATTGATCTCAGCGCCGCGGCGCCTGAGCTGCCAACGGACATGACGGCCTTCCTCGCCGCCGGCGATGCGGCAATGGCGCGGGCCCGCGCTTGCCAGACCGACACCGATCACTCGCTCGGCATCAACGAAGTGGAACTCCAGGCGCCGGTGCCGCGCCCCGGCAAGATCCTCGCCATCGGCCTCAACTACCGGGATCACATCGAGGAGACCGGCATGGAAGCGCCGAAGACGCAGGTGTGGTTCAACAAGCAGGTGACGGCGGTGAACCCGCCCTTCGCGCCCATCGCCAAGCCGGCGGTGTCGGACGCGCTGGATTACGAAGCCGAGCTGGTTTACGTGGTGGGCAAACGCGCCAAGCACGTGCCGAAGGAACGCGCCGCCGAAGTGATCGCCGGCTTCTGCTGTGGCAATGACGTGAGCGTGCGGGATTGGCAGCGGGCCGCGCCGACCATGCAGATCGGCAAGTCCTTCGACACCCACGCGCCGTTCGGCCCGTGGCTGGTGACGCCGGATGAAGTGGGGGACGCGCACACGCTCGATCTGCGCTGCTTCGTGAACGGCGACAAGCGGCAGGAATCCAACACGAAGCACTTGGTGTTCGACTGCTTCGACCAAATCGCCCACCTCACCAAGGCGTGTACGCTGCTGCCGGGCGACGTCATCTTCACCGGCACCCCGTCCGGCGTTGCCGCGGCGATGCGGCCGCCACCGTGGCTGAAGGCCGGTGACACGGTGCGCGTGGAGATCGACGGCTTGGGCCACATCGAGAGCGAAGTGGTGGCGGAGGAAGCGCGAACGGCCATCGGCTGAGGCCGCGCTCGCGGCCGGCAGACCTTGAGCCCGTCGCGCCGGATCAGCTGAATCGATCCAGCGCGACCAACGCCCAGGTCGTCCCCCACACGACCAAGCTGACGAACACCGCCGCGGAACCCATGTCCTTGGCGCGGCCGGCGAGTTCGTGATGCGCCTCGCCCACGCGATCCACCACTGCCTCCACCGCCGAGTTCAGCAGCTCGGTGAGCGGCACCAGCCCGGTGACGGCGATCAGCAGCGCGGCTTGGCTCCATGTTTCGCCGAGCAGCACGGCGCAAGGCACTAGCACCAGCGCCGCCACGCACTCCTGCCGAAAGGCGGACTCAAAGCGCCACGCCGCCCGCAAGCCCTGCATGGAATGACGGGTCGCCGGCGCCAAGCGCTTGAACCCTTGGTGGCCGGGCTTCATCGCGCCGCCCCAGCCATTGCCGGGCCGCGCCAACGCTCAGCGAAAGTACACAAAGCGCAGGAACCCCCGCGTTCCCCCGCCGCTGGTGATGCCCGGCGCCACCGGCGCGCCGCCGAACTCCTCGCCGGCGTCGCCCAACGCGGTGGTGAAGCCCGCCTGCAGGCGCGTGAA
Organism: Candidatus Azotimanducaceae bacterium; assembly: GCA_965200505.1. Classification (GTDB taxonomy): domain Bacteria; phylum Pseudomonadota; class Gammaproteobacteria; order Pseudomonadales; family Azotimanducaceae; genus VXNE01. Next base: position 857,096 of record OZ241343.1, read on the forward strand.
ATCCGAGGGTTCGTAGTTCACCGATGTTTGCAGCAGGTTTGAGCCGTCGTTCAGGTTGGAGATGACGGTGAGCGACTGGCTGAGCAATGGATGCCATTGCAGGGTGGCGCCGAAGGCCAAATAGTCGCGCTGCAGGTTGAATAGCTCGCCGCGCCCGAGGCGTTCGAGCAACGGCACCGGCAAGTCGCCTTGCCACGCCGGCAATTCGGCCACGCCGAAGCCATTGTGGAAGTATTCGAGGAAGGCGAAGGCCGAGCGCCCGAACAGGTCGAACGCCAAGTCGATGTTGGCGATGCCGGACACGCGCCAAGTGTCGTCGCCATCGAGCCGTGTGCCCGTCACGTCGGTGCGCAACACGGTGGGGCCCAACGGCAGCCGCAAGGTGAGGCCCAGGAAGTCGTCCGCGTAGTGGCGCGCCGCCACCGCCTCCACTTCGGCGCCGCCAAACAGGGCGTGCCATTTCAGGGCATAGCTCGCCACGTCGTCTTCAATGTCCCCGGCGTGGTCACGCCGGGCCACGTAGAGGAACTGCAGGTCGTGGTTGCCGAAGCGCCGCTCGACGAGGGCGATGTCGTCGCCGGGCTTGTAGTCCCGGTCGATGGTGGTGGGGGCGAAGGGATTGAACAAATCCATCGGCTGAAAGACGCGCCCGCTGCCCCAACTCACCACTTGCCGACCCAGCGTGACGGACAAGTTCGGGCGCCGGTACTCCACGGCAAAGCGATCCAAGCGATGCACGGCGCGATGGCGGCGGCCATCGTCGATGACCCAGGTGAGGTTCATCAGGCGCCGCGCGTCTTCCGTGGGGATTTGCTCCAAGGTCTGTTGCGGCGCGTTGGCGAAGGCGAACGAATCCCCGGACAGCCACGCGAGGGAATAGTCCGCGATGAAGCGCAACTGGCTGTCGCGGCTGCCGGCGCCGCCGGCCTCGGCGCGGGCCAGCACACGCAGGCTGCCGCTGTGATCGTAGGCGGGGGTGCCATCCTGGCGGCGCAGCACATCCTCCGCCGGCAGGCTCGCACCGGAGGTGAGCCACTTCAGCCGCGCCTTGATCTCGGGGCCGGCGGCCAGCGCCGGCAGGTTGGCGGCGGCGCAGAGGATTGCCGCGCCCGCCCAACCGGGCAGATGGCGCCATCGGCGCCGGGCTGGCGCGAGCCGCCGCACCCCACACCCGGCAGAGCGCCCGCGGCGCATGGTCATGCCCCCGGCGAGGACTCGTCTTGCTCTATCGCGCCGTCGCGCAAGCGCACCCGGCGCTTGGCGTAATCCATCACCATCGGGTCGTGGGTGGCCGTGACGATGGTGACGCCGTGCTGCTCATTGACGTTGCGCAACAGTTCCAGCAGGTCTTGCGTGGTGCTCGAGTCCAGATTGGCGCTCGGTTCGTCCGCCAGCAAGAGCACCGGCTCCGTCACCACCGCGCGCGCCACCGCGACGCGCTGCTGCTGGCCACCGGAGAGCTCGCTCGGGTGCCGGTCGCCAATGTCGTCCAAGCCCAACCGCTTGAGCGTCTCGCGCGCCCGCTCTTGGCGTTCCGCCGCGCCCACGCCTTGCAGTTGCATGATGAACTCCACGTTCTCCACCGCGGAGAGCACCGGAATCAAGTTGTAGGCTTGGAAGACGAAGCCGATCTTGTTGAGGCGCAGGTCGGAGAGCTGGGATTCGGACAATTCGCCCAGCGCCTGCCCATCCACGTTGACATCGCCGGTGGTGGGGCGGTCCAGCCCGCCGATGACATGCAGCAGGGTGGATTTGCCGGAACCGGACGGCCCGGCGAGGCTCGTCCACTCCCCGCGCCGCACGCTGAAATCCACGCCGCGCAAGGCATGCACCGGCACCGCGTCGTCTGCGTAAACCCGCGTGACGCCCTCGCAACTCACCACCAGATCAGACACGTGCTCTCCCTATGGCCGGCTTAGCGGCGCATGGCCTCCAACGGCGTCATCTTCACCGAACGCCACGCCGGATAGACGCTCGCCAACAACCCAATGACGATGGACAGCGAGACGACCAGCCAGACGTCCCCCGCTTCGAGCTTCGGCAACATCAGGGCGGCGATGCCAAATTGCTCCGTGGCGGCGGCGAACGCCGACAGATCGATGCCGTCCGCCATCGGCCAGTACAGCAGGATGCCAAACACCAGCCCAATGACGATGCCGAGCACCATGATGAGCATGGATTCAACCACCACCTGCGCCACCACCGACCGCGGCCGCATGCCCACGGCGCGCAACATGCCGAGCTCGCGGGTGCGCTCCATCACCGCCGTGACCAACGTGTTGATGAGGCCAAATGCGAGGGCGCCCATGATGATGAGAAACCAGATGGCGATGCCGATGTCCACGAACTCATGCACGGCGGCGGCGGCGGGCTCCAAGTCTTGCCAGGTGAGCACGTCGAGCCCGGTGAGCGCGTCGATCATGCGGCTCAAGACGCTTGGCCCGTGCTGGCTTTCGGTGAGACGCACGGACAACTCGGTGATGACGCTGGTGTCCAGCAAGTTCTGCACGTTGGCGATGCCGGTGAACAGAAACGCCTTCTCCAGGCTTTCGCCCTCGGCGTCGTACAGCCCGGCGATGCGGTATCCCGCCTCCCGATTGCGGCCATCGGCGCCCTGCGTGATGAGCACGATGCGCCGCCCGGCACGGGTCTCCAGTTGCTCGGCCAATGCCCGGCCGACCAACAAGCGCCCATCCTCCGGGCCAGACAACCGTTCACCAGCCACGGGCACGTCGCCGATGAAGGAGATGTCCTCCGCGGCCGGGTCGATGCCGACCAACTGCACGCCGCGCGTCTCGCGCTCGCTCATCACCACCGCCGGCACACGCACCCGCGTCGCCCAGCCAAGCACCATCTCCGCCTCGACGCCCTCAAGCGCTTCCGGCCGCCACTCCTTGGCCAGGTCGAAGCTCTTGGCGATGCCCGGATCGTCCCGATAGCCAGGCGCCAGCACCTTGACATGGCCGTTCATGTTGTTCACCGCCGTGTCCGCCATCTGCACCTGCATCCCGCGGATGAGGGCGTTGAGCACCACCACGCCGGCGATGGCGAATGAAATGGCCGCCAGCAAGAGGCCATTGCGGCGCTTGCGGCGCCACAGGTTGCGCCAGCTAAGCTGCAGCAGAAGCCTTGGACTCACCGCCATCCCTCCTTGACGAAACCCGCCGCGCCGGCACCGGCGGCCGGCCTAGACACCCACTGCCGTTCGCGCGGCTCACTCTTGATCCCGCAAGGCTTCAACGATGTTCAACTTGCGCAGGCGGCGGGTGGGCAGGAGCGCGGCCAGTTGCACCGTGACCAGCATCAGCACCGCCATGCCGAGCGCCGAGGAGTAGCTGAAGCTCGGGTAGAGCCGATCCGGCATGTTGAAGCGCGTGAGCATGTCGCTGTATTCCTCGCCGAGGGTCAAGCCCACGGAGCCGATGCCGGCGATCACCACCCAAGAGATGCCGACCCCCAATGCCGCGCCGACCACGCTCATCCACAGCGCCTCCAGCTGCAGCATGCGGCGGATGGCGCCCGACGTCATGCCGATGGCCTTCAGCATCCCGAACTCCGCGGTGCGCTCGAACACCGCCATCACAAAGGCGCCCATCACGCTGAACGTCACCAACACGATGAGGAGCGCAAAGATGGGATAGGAGCCCCAGGCCTTCAGCGCGATGAACTGCTCGATCTCCGGCTGCAGCGTCTGCCAACTGAGGAAACGCATGGGCGCCGCGGCATCCTCGAAGGCGTCGCCCAACCGTGCCGCCACCGCCTCGGCGGCGTCCGCGTCGTCTGTCAGGATGGCCACGGCGTGGGCTTCGTCGCCCAAACCAAACGCTTCGGCGAAGTCGTCAAAGTGCAGCACCAGGGTGGCGCGGTCCAGCGCCGCCATGCCGCTCTCGAACGTGCCGGCAAGCGTCACCGCGAGGGCCGCCACGCCGCCTTCCTTGGCGGTGCCGAGAATGACCAACTCATCGCCGGCCGCGGCGCGCAAGTTACGCGCCAACCCGGCGCCAATGAACGCCTCGCCGCGGCCATCGATGAAGCGGCCGGTGGACGCTTGGCGAATCGTGGCGAACTCCGTGGCGGGATTCACGCCGAGGATTTGGGCGCCGAAGGTGCGCTCGCGGCCTTCCACGCCGGCGGACACCAAGGCGAATGCCATGCCGCGCAGGGTGGCCGCCCGCACACCGGGCTGTTCGGCGATGCCGTCACGCAACGCCAGCGCGTTCGGCACTGTGTTGCGGGGGCGGGGATCGTCTTGATAGGCGGGATGTTGCGCCTGAACGTGGCCGGAAAGCAGCCCCGTGGAGGTGTCGATCATCATCCCGAACGTGCCGCGCTGCATGGAAACCGCCAGCACCACGAAAAAGATCGCGAAAGCGACGCCGGAAGCCGCGAGCCAAGTGCGACGGCGCACCCGCCAAAGGTTGCGCCACGCCATCGTCACCAAGCCATCCGCCGAGGCACTGCGCCGCGCGGGCGCGGCAATGGCGATGTCGGACATCAGTCTTCCTCCCGTAGCGCGTCCACCGGCCGCATTGAGCGCAACCGGAGCGACGCAAACAACGCCGCCGCGAGCGTGGCGACGCACAACACCGCCGGTGACAGCAACAGGGCGCGGGCGTCGAGCGCCGTGTGCAGGCGATCCGGCAGCGCAAAGCCCACGGCGCCTCCCATGTCGCCCATCGCGTCGCCCAAGGGAAAGCCAAACGCCTGCAGGTAGATCACCGGCCCCAACACGAGGCCCACACCCATCGCGGTGCCCAGTGCCCACATGGCGAATGCCTCGATCTGCAGCATCGCCATCACCGCGGCGGGGCGCATGCCGATGGCCAGCAACATGCCGAACTCGCGGGTGCGCTCGAACACCGTCATCACCAAGGCGTTGACGATGGTGAACGTGACGAGCATCAACAACACGCCGAACATCACGTCGCCCGTTACCCTGTCGAGGCGCACGCTCTGTTCCATGTCTGGCATGAGCGCCCGCCAATCCAACGTGGCGAGCCCCTCTCCCGCGAGCGTCTGGCGCACCGCGTCCGCCAATGCCGGCACCGCGGGAATGGACGCCGCCCGCAACACCACGCGATGCACCGCGTCGCCCATGTCGAACGCTTCCTGCATGGCGGCGAGCCGCATCATCACGATGGAGCGGTCCACATCCGCGATGCCCGTCTCGAAGATGCCGCCGACACGGAGCGCCACCGCCGCCACGTTCCCTTCCCAACTGTTGCCGAGCACCACCAGCTCGTCGCCCACGGCAACGCCCAGATTGCGGGCGAGACCGGCGCCCACCGCGGCGTCACCGGCGGACGCCAAGTAGGTGCCCGCGGTCAAACTCGCGGCGAAATCGGAAACGTTCGGCTCCAACTGCGGATCGACGCCCATCACCTGCGCCCCGAAGCTCCGTTCCTCGCCGGACGCGCTCATGGCGGAGATCAACGCGAAGGCTTCCGCACGGGGCGCCACGGCCACCACTTCCGGCAAGTCTTCCAAGCGGCGCGTCAACTCGGTGCCGCCCGGCATCGAGTTGCGGATGCGCGGGTCGTCGTTGTAGCCCGGGTGCTGCACCTGCACGTGGCCGCCGCCAAAGCGGGACCCCAAGTCGATCACGGCGTCGTAAACGCCGGCCTGGAACGACATGATGAACACCACGATGGCGAGGCCGAAGGCGATGCCACCGGCGGTGAGCCAAGTGCGCCGCGAGTTGCGCCACAGGTTGCGCCAAGCGATGACGGCAAAGAGGCCGCGGGCGGCCTTGGCGGCCGGCGCGGAGGTGGTGGGGAGGATGGCTTCCGCCATCTAGCTGGCGCCGGCTTTGAGCTCGAAGACGGTGAACATTCGGTCTGGCAAGTCGATGTCGAACTCGGCCACGTCGATGATGACGTCCGTCCAATGATCCGGTTCGTCGAGCTTCTGCATGCGCATCCGCGTGGCCACGTTGCGCCCGCCGACCTCGCGGATTTCCAGCGTGGTCATGCGCTTCAAGAGCGCGAGTTCCTGATCGTAGAAGCGCTGCTCCAGCATCACGTAGTCGTCACGCAGCACCCACACCTCCTTGCCCCACACCACGGGCGCATCGTCGCGGGGCACCGCGTCGATGGTGTAGATCGTCCGGCCTTCCTCCTCGCGCCGCTCCACGATCTCCAGTTCGTAGTGCTTGAGCAGCTTGTCGCTGCGCGAGAGGTCGTTGTAGGAGAAATCCGAACCCGCCCAGCTCTGCGAGCGCATGCTGTAGGGCAGGCGGATGGTGCGGTTCAGCTTGGGCGTGTATGTCCACATGTTGTCGCCCTGCTTCAAGAGGGCGTTGCCGGCGTCCTTCGCGGGGGCGGTGAAGCGCATCAGGGTGTCTTCGCGGCCGCGGCTCCAAGCGACGATGGAGGTGGAACGCTCCCAGTCCGGGCGCTTGATCTGCATCGTCATCTCGGTGTGGGAGGTGTCGCCCCGGGCTTGGTCGAGGGCGGCGGCCACCAGGTCATAGGCGGTGAGCTCGGCTTCCTCCGCGATGACGGTGGGGGCCGCGGCGAACACCGCGGCGACGGTGGCGATGGCGCGGGCGAAGCCCTTGGCATGAAGCGCTTTCATGGGATGCTTATACACCTAGCCCGCGGCCATTGAAAGGCGCACTCGGCCAAGGGCGGACGCATGGTGCCCGGCCGCTTGCGTGCGGCGGGGCGTCAGAGCGGCTGTGGGGAGCGTCTGTGCTAGCATGGCCGGGATAGGCCAGAACTGCACATGCGAACCGCAGAGACCATACCGGAAGCCTTGCGGGCACCCGCGGCGGCGGCGCTGGCGTGGATCAACGAAGAGCAGCGGCAGCGTTTTGAGCTGACCGGGCTGGTCGATGTCGAGGACGTCAACGTCGCCGAGCCCTTTGAAATGGGGCTGGTGCTCTGCGACGGTGAAGTCTGCGCACGCGAACAGGTGCGTGTGGTGCCCAAGGGCGAGGCATACGATTTCGAGCTCGTCCATCAGGCCGCGCCCGAGATCCCACCGTTGCTCGACCCACCGGCGGGCATCCGTGCAAACTGGCTGCAGAGCCAGTTGGAGAAGCACGAATTCGTGCTGCTGCTCTTCTATCGCGGGCTGTGGTGACCGCCCTGTCGCTTCGAGTTGCGAAGCTACGACAAGACCGGCGTCGCGGAAGCGATACGAGCGGCCGGCGGTGAAGTGTTTGGCATCACCAGCGAGCCACACTCACTGGCCAGCGAGGCCGAATCCGCATGGGACATGAGCATCCCCGTGATCGGCGATCCGCACCACGAGATTCGCCAGAACCTCAAAGAGAGGGGCATGCTGGATGTGTATTACAACGAGAACTACGGCCATCTGCGGGCGCGTTCGTGGGCCAGCCATCCAAATGGCTACTACCAACCCGCGGTGATCGCCATCGACAAGACCGGCCGCATCCTCTATCGCTGGCGCTGTGTGCCCAAGTACAGCAACATGAGCGGCGCCGGTGCCCGTCCATCCGCGGAATACACTTGGGATGCGATTCGCAAAGGGCAGGGGAGCACCGAGGATGCGGCGCTTGATCGGACGCCTGAGATGGGAGCCCAGACGCTATCCTGGCCCAAGTTCCTGTTGCTGCTGACGGCACATGGCTGGTTCTTGAGGCCCAAAGCCTTTCCCCTCACCCGTGCGGGCGACAGGCAGTTTTTCAATCGGGCGGGCATGATGCGGCGCATTTGCGGGTTCGCGGCATTGTGGTTGGTGCTGCTGATCGTGCTGCCGATCGGCTGGTTCGGGCTCGCCTTGCTGGCTTGGCTCGCGGCGCTGACACCCGGGCTCATTGAAATCCACAGGCAGTTCCAGCACGAACCTGCCGCGTATTGAATGGCTGCCCGTGCGTAACGGCGACGCAAGGACAAGACATCGGGGCCCCGTGCCTCTGACGGCGTAAACCATGACCAAAACCGTTCTGATTACAGGCTGTTCCACCGGCATCGGCCGTCTGGCGGCTCGCACCTTTCAGGCCAACGGGTGGAACGTTGCGGCCACCATGCGGCGCCCGGAAGCCGAGAGCGAACTGAACGGCTTGGAGAACGCGTTGGTCACTCGCTTGGATGTGACCGATCGGTCAAGCATCGACGGCGCGGTCGCGGAAACGCTCAAGACGTTCGGTGGCATCAACGCGCTCGTCAACAACGCGGGCTACGGCGGTCATGCGGCATTGGAGCAATCCAGCGACGAATCCGTGCGCGCCATGTTCGACACCAACGTCTTCGGCGTGTTCAACACCACGCGGGCGGTGATGCCCATCTTGAGGCAGCGGGGCGGCGGCACGGTGATTAACGTCACCTCGATGGCGGGCATGATCGGCATTCCGCTGGAAACGTCCTACTGCGCGTCGAAGTGGGCCGTTGAGGGCTTCACCGAGGCGCTGGCCCTTGAGTGCCGGGATTTCAACATCAAGGTTCATTCCGTGTTGCCCGGCGCGTACGCGACGTCGTTCAACGACAACGTTCAGGACAATCTCGAAGCGGGTGATGCGCAAGTGGTTGGGCTGGCGCAGAGGCTGCGAGCGCATTTCGGGGCCATCGTGGCGGACCATCACGGCGGCGAGCGAACCGCCGATCCACAGGAGGTCGCGGACCTGATCTATCGGTGCGCAACGCAAGACATGCCCGTGCATAACCCCTGCGGCACCGATGCGGAAATGCTGGTGGGCCTCTCCCAATCTCCGGGCCGCCAAGCCTTCTATGACAGTCTGGCGGGCCTGCTGTTGCCCCCTAGGCAAGCGTGACGTTCCAGGCAGGCGCCAAAAGATTACTCAGTGTACCGTCGCGGGCGGCTGCGGAGGCAACAATTCGGACTGGGCAAAAGCTCTGCCGTGCTTCACAACCCACTCAATCTCTTGCAGGTTGCCAATGTCTGCCAATGGGTCCGCCCCAAGAATCAGGAAGTCGGCAAACTTGCCTGCTTCAATGCTGCCGTACTCATCTTCCCGGCCCGCAATGCGGGCGGAGTTGAACGTGGCGGCATGGATTAGGTAGTCCGCTGGAACCCCCGCCCGTTGCATGTCCCGTAACTCGAGGTGCATGCCGGAACCGGCGGCAATCCCAATCATCCCAGTGTCTGTCCCCACGGCCAACGCAACGCCCCCTTCGTACAGAGCCTTGACATTCGCGGCCGCCATTTTGCCTTGAGCCCGATAACGAAGGGACTGCCCATCCGCCGGCGGGATGGGTTCTTGCCACGAATCCACCACGCCCGGCACAGAGCAGCTAAGTTCAATGGGCAATAGCTCCAAATCCTTGCTGAACAGCTCGATGAAGGTGCGCTTGCGGATGGCGAGTGTCGGCACCAACACCACTTCCTCCGCGCTGAGGAGATCGATGAAGGCTTGATCCACCGGCTGATCCGCCGGCACATGTTGAAGACTGGCGGCGCCGGCCTCCACCGCCCCATGCGCATACGCCAACGCATGGGCGTGGGTCGTCACTTTGAGGCCGTGTCTTGCCGCTTCTTCAACGACCGCACCTTGAAACTCGCGCCATCCGACGTACCAAAGCAGCGCACCGAACATTCGGCTGCCACGATTGTCGATCGCGGTTTTGATTAAGTCTGCGCCTCGGGCCACCCCTTCCCGCACATGGGCGGCCCCTGCCTCCGCCGACATCGCCGGTTTCAGGGTGAGTTCGCCATCCCATGGCGGGATCATCTCCCTCGCCACGAACTCTGGCAGCGACGCAATGACGCCGTGCCCCACGAAAACCGTAGGCGCGGCCGCGGTTCGCTCTGCAAGGGCGCGCGTGTCGTACTCCAGGCTTGGGCCGCCCAGCGAAATCACGCCAGTCACGCCGGAGCACAGATTCGCCCGCAACGTGGCGGGGATGTTTGATTTGATCCATTCGACCTCTTCTTCGTAGGGAACCTTGTCTGTCAGGTCAAAGAAAGCGGGGCGTGTGTACATCCGTCCAGATGTCATGAAATGCACATGGGCGTCGATCAAGCCCGGCACAATCCACTTGCCGGTCACATCCACCACGGCTGCATCTTTGGGAATCAACACATCGGCCCCGGCGGCGATGAACTGGTCTCCTTGCACCAGAACGGTGGCATTTTCCAGAACACCATTGCGTGTCCCATCGATGAGCGTCGCACCGTGATACGCCGTGACCTCTCCGTGGCAAAGGCCCGCCATCACCAAACAGGTCGCCGGCATCAGCCACCGGGTGGCCATCATGTCACTCCGCTCTTGTTCAGATGCGCGAGTCAGTTTGCGCCCTTTGCCGGCGGCCGAATGGCACCTATCGCCTGAAGTATGGGGAGAGCGCACCGCGATGCCGTATGAGATCAGCCATTCGTCCTCCATTCGCTGGCCTAGAACCGATGGATGAACCGCAGGACGACGCGCCCGAAGAGCAGGTGTTTCCTTCCTCGCAAAAGGCGCTACGCGGTCAATTGCCCCACAAGGATCGTGGCGGCGGCCACGTCCTGGGTCACCCCCTGCTCCTTGGCCCGCGCTTTCAGCGCCTCGTGCGCCGCTTTCGGCAGGGTGACGATGATCTGGGAGACCTCCTCGGCTTTGCCCTCAACACCGGCCAGCAGCTCGTCCACCGAGGCTTCTGGGCTGTCGGCCGCGGTCTTCACGAACTTCGTGCGCTGCGCCCGCGACATGGCGTCCATGCCACGCGCCAGCTTGGCCAAGTCGCGCTCTCCCACCTTGCCGTCGCGGCGCTCCGCCAAGTCCTGGGCGCCAAGCGCCACCTTCAAGTCCACTTCGCCCTTCTCGACCAGCTTCTTCAACCCGGCGCTCAGCCGGGGGTACTTCACGTACTGCCGCACGTCGTTGTAGGGGATGCCGGTGGCCTCATGCACGGCCTTGGCGTTGCCGTACTTGTTGTAGAGGAAGGTGATGCCGTCGATGAGCTCCGGGCCGGAGAGGTTGCGCCGCACCAGGTTCTCGGTGATGGAGATGGCCTTGGCCTCCGCTTCGTCCACCCGGGCGTCGAGCACGGCGGTGTTGATGGCCTTGCGCTTGAGCAACTTGTGGGCGAGGTAGCGGCGCTGGCCGCTCAGGATCTCCCACTTGCCCTTCTGCTCGGCCTCGCAGACCACGATGGGCTGCAGCAGCCCTTGGCGGCGGATGCTCTCGGCGAGGGCGTCCACCTCCTTGTCCACGTTGCGGGTGCGCACCTGGCCCTTGTCGATGAGCAGGTCGGCCAGCGGCAGTTCGCGGTATTCGAGCAGTTTCGCCATTCCCCGTTCCCCCGATGCGTTTTGTCGAATGCGCGTTGGAGTTGATTCTAGCGTCAACGCGATGTCAAGCGGGACGGGCCCGCAGAAATCCGATGGCGGACCTATCGGCAGCAGGGCGCTCTGATGGTCTCGGCGTCAGGCCGCCCTGCTCAGACGCGCGTCGATCTCGGGGCCCTGATTCGAGACGAGTTGACCGGGCAGCGCTTGCCCGCAGGTCTCACTGTTGTTGAAGATCGGCTCGCCGTTGACGATGACCCAGTCGATGCCTTGCGCCGGCACGATGCGCCGCCAGTCACCGTTCGGAAGGTCGTTGCGAATGGCGTAGTTGTCACGCTCGTACCCAATCGAGTCATAGTCGTAGATGTAGAGATCGGCGGCATTGCCCTCAACGAGGGTGCCGCGCCGGTGGAGCCCGAGGATCCGGGCGGGAAGCTGGCTCAGCCGGAAGTGCGCGTCTTCAAGCGACAAGGCCCCCTCCTCCCGCACCAGCCACGCGATCATCTCCGTCGAGTAATGCCCCCCGGAGAAGAACTTGACGTGGGCGCCGCCATCCGAAGTGCCCGGTATGCAGCGCTTGTGGCGGGCGATCTCAGCGTTCATTGCGGCATCCTGGCTGAGAAGCTCCGTCGTGCGGAAATCGGCGTCGAGACCCGACTGGGCGACGATTTCAAAGAACACGTCGGTGACCGGCCGCCCGGTCTCCGCGGCGATCTCGCCAACGAGCTTGCCTTCGAACTGGGTGTATCCGCTCGCGCTGTGGCTCCGGTGCAGGATGAACGACTCGAGCGAGCCGCCCGAGGCCACCATTGCGTCAGGGTCGTAGCCCTCGCGCATTCGCGCCAGGTACTCGGCATCGCCCGCCTTGGCAAGCTTCGCCTTATCGTCGCTAACGCTGAACTCGCGGAAGATCGGGATGGCGTCCCACAAATTCCATTCTCGAACTCGAAACTCAGTCCAGATTCGGCAAACCAGGCTCTGGCCATAGATCGGCAGGCCGCGCGCCTCGCAACTGTCGAGCCATTCGAGGCGGCTTGGGTGGAAGTCCGGCATGGGGCCAAAGGGCGCCACCAGGTTGCTGATGATCGGCCGACCCGTTCGACTCGCCAACTCCTCGGCGACGTGGCGGTAGTCGGCGATGGGGCTGTCGCAGAGGATCTGGATGCATCCCTCGCCCCGTTCCCGAAGCGCGTCGGCGACCGCGTAGGCGTTCTCAACCGGCATGGAATCCGTGGGCATCGGCGTGCCGTCAATGTCAACGTGGCCGTTGCTGTCGCCCTGATGGGAGAGCGAGAAGCCGATGGCGCCGCAGTCCATGGCTTCGTGCAGCATGTCCTGGAGCTGCTGCCGCTCCGCGGCATTGGCCAGCCGGTGCTTGGCCGCGTCAATGCCCATCACGTAGATGAGCATGGAGCTCAGCGGGATGTAGCTGGCGAGGTTGACGCCAAGCGGCTGTCGCTTCATGTGCTCGATCCATTCAGGGAACGTGCTCCAGTCCCAGCCCAGCTCCTGCTTCATCGCGGCGTAGGGCACCTGCTCGGTGTTTTCCATCATCAGCATGTAGCGCTCGCGATGGTCAGGCAGGCAGGGCGAGAAGCCGAATCCGCAGTTGCCCACCGCGACGGTGGTACACCCGTGCCAGCTGGAGCTCGTGCAGTAGGGGTCCCAGTGGATCGGGGCGTCGTAGTGGGTGTGGGGATCGATCACGCCCGGGGCAATGATTCGCCCTTCCGCGTCGATCTCGCGGGTCGCGGTGTAGTCGCCGAGGGATCCGATCTTCTCGATGCGGCCATTCGAGACGCCGATGTCTGCGACGTAGCGGGGGAACTGGGTGCCGTCGACGACGGTTCCAGACTTTAGCACCAAGTCGTAATGGGGCATGGGATCATCTCCTCAACCGTACTGGGGGAACTGTACTACGGAACACAAACAAAAGCTACGTCCATGGAGGGTGTGAAGCGATTGGCGTTGTGGTAACGTTTCGGCACGACGGGTGCCTTCTTAAGCTGGTGTAAGTAGTGAAAGTAACGAAAGAAATGCTGCATGAAGATCTGCAGCCCAAGTATCGGCCGCTCACCCTGCTGCTCCCGCTGTTGAAACGCAGATGGACGCTGGCAATCATGACCTTTCTCACAAAGCGATTTCTGATCGGAAAGCCAATCGAAGGGGTCGAGTCTTCCGAGGCCAGTGTTCCCAGCCGTGATGATGCCTACGATATTCGAGTGAACGTGCATCGACCTGTCGATCACCCAATCGGCCAGAAGTTGCCACTGCTGCTCTACATCCACGGTGGTGGATACATCACGGGGATTCCAGAACTCGCCAACGATTCCGTGAAGAGGTTCATCGAAAAGCGCGCCTGTGTGGTAGTCGCCCCAGACTACAGGAAAGCCTACACCAAGCCGTACCCCGCTGGCTTGAATGATTGCTACGACACGCTGCTTTGGGCGGTGGAAAATGCAGATGACCTCGGTGTCGATCCAAGCAAGGTAATCGTCGCGGGGCATAGTGCGGGTGGTGGGCTGACTGCGGCACTGACATTGAAGGCTCGGGACGCGGGTGAGTTTGACATCGCGTTTCAGATGCCAATCTATCCCATGATCGACGATCAGCAACCGGACGATCCGCAACGCGAGCTGGATAGTCCGGGCTGGAACACCACGCTGAATCGAATCGGCTGGCAAGCCTACCTAGCGGCCCTTCTCGAAGCAGGTGAGGACATCCCTCCGTATGCGGCCCCGATGCGGAACAATGACTATGCTGGCTTCCCCCCAACCATTACGTTTGTAGGCACCTTGGACCCGTTTTACTGGGAAACGGTTCGTTACGTCGACGGCCTCAAGAATGCAGGTGTGGAAGTAACGTTCAAGGAATTCAAAGACTGCTTCCATGGATTCGAGACGATCGCAGGCCAAACGCCTATTGGCAAGGAGGGTCTGGACTTCACTTACTCAACTTACGCCGAGTTCTATGATCGGTATGTCGGGCTTCCGGGGGATGCCGGTTGATGCGCTTGCCGAGTTCCGCGCCTAGACACCAGTTTCAAGAGACGTTTATGCAGATCTTCCCGAAGTGTCGTTGGGATTCCTGATAGCGAAAGGCGTCTGCCAAGTCCTCCAAACCATACTGAGCGTCGATCACAGGCTCAATCTGGCAGTTTTCAATGGCACGGATCATATCAAGTTGGTTTTGTCTGCTCCCAACCGCTATGCCTCTCAGGACAGCGCTCTTGGCAAGCAATTCCACGGTCGAGATTTCCCCGGAATAGCCAGCCAGGACACCGATGAGCGAGATGCGGCCGCCGATGCCAATGGCTCTAATGGACTGTGGCAGCGTGCCGGCACCACCAACCTCCATCACGACATCCACGCCTTGGCCATCCGTCAACTCAAATGCATGCGTTCCCCAATCAGGCGTGCTTCGATAGTTAATGACTTCATCGGCGCCGAGCAAGCGTAGCTTTTCTAGTTTTTGATCTGACGACGACGTCGCAATCACCCGACAACCTGCCATCTTCGCAAACTGCACGGCAAAGACCGAAACGCCGCCGGTGCCTTGCGTAAGCACGACCTCACCAGGCCGAACACCCGCTTGATCCATCAACCCACGCCATGCCGTCGTCGCGGCAGTTGGCAGCGTCGCGGATTGGATTGCACTATACCCGACCGGCGCTCTCGTGAATGAATGGTAGGGCCGGGTCACCGTTTGTGTGGCAAAACCGTCCACTTGCTCTCCAACTATGCCGGCCAGTTTTTTCTCAGTGGGTTCACCATCCAACCAGTTTGGGCAGGCGCAACTCAAAACGGCATCCCCTACTTCATACTCCGTAACGCCTTCGCCAATGGCGGTGACGGTGCCCGCAGCGTCAGACAAGGGGACGCGCCCGTCGGCTACTTCGATCTGCCCAGAAGCCACTGCATAGTCATGGTAGTTTAAGGAACTGGCCTCGATGCGCACTTGGATCTCGCCCGGATTTGGGGCTCGCGACTGCACCTCAAAGCGTTGGAGATGCTCCAACCCGCCAGGCCTCTGCAATCTCATTGCGAACATAATGGCCGCCTAGTTCAACCTCATTCCGCGCACCAGCTATAGATCGGATCATCAGGTGCAAATCCTCCGTGGTTGGCACTGTCGGCAAGCCCAAACATATCCCACTCTGACCGACTTGCTTGATATTGGTTCCAATCCCAAAGACAAACCCGGTGAAGGATTTTCCACTGCCCTGCGCGTTTTTCGTAGAGGTCCTTGTATCGCCCTCCCAGCAGCCAAAAGTGATCTTCCTCTGAGTCCGCACCTGGAATCACATGGGCGGCTATGAAGTAGGTTTCAACTTTTGCCCGATTGCCCGACAGTTCAATTTGGATATTGCTTACATGGTGACTGACGCTCTTGAACATGCCTTTACTCGCAACTGCGAATTCACAGAAATCATGGCTATTCCCGACGAAACCACCGTGATCGTCCGTGCCATCTTCCCAATATGAATCTTTAAGCAAGTTCATATCCAACCGATCCGCGCCGCGGCAGTACTTGACAACGTTCTCATAAATTGCCTGCTTGTCCAGTGATTCTCGCACCGCACGAAGTTCTTCGTCAGACAACTGATCCATCATTCACTCCTGAGTCAAAAGCTCGGGGGCTTCCTGTGACAACAGCATGATAACTCGCTTGGTATGCAACCGGCGATACGGCACCGATTTTTCAACATATACAGGGTCTAGATGCAACTCGATGAAGGCTTCTGCACTTGGGTACCGTGTCACGGCCACCGCATCCCACTGATTGCTGTCATCACCGATAACCGTGAGTGGCAGGCCACTCACATAAACGGGTTTCACGCCGATGCGCTCGATTATGGGCGTAGTGGCTTCAATGTACTTTGCCAGTGCTTCAGCCACACTGCCACGAAAACCCACCTTCTCATCATGCACTTCGCCAGTAGGCAGTTGCAGAAAACTTGTGGTCACAATGGGCTGCTTGTTGGGATATAGCAAGATACTGCGCCATTGTTCTTCCGTTGGCCAAATGGTCGAGTCGCCGTAGATCGCCATCAACTCAGCCAGTTTTTCTTCAACGTCTGTCGTTGCTAGATTCACGCGCAGGATCCGGTCGCCGTGGACCGAGCCGATAAAGAGCTCGTCGCCAACGCGCAGACCAACTGTTCCGGTTCCCATAGGCGCACCTTCGTTCGCGTACAAGGTTTCGACGATCGTCATCGAGTGGGGATCGAGCGCGACAATCTTGAACGGAATACCGCATGCTCTCTGTTCGATACTCACGCAAGCCGCAAAGTCCTGCGCGGTGATGTCTCTGGGTAAAGATGCAATGAGGATGCGACCATCAGAGGTCCACCGGGCATTGTCGGGTGTGTCAACCATCGCGCGGCCCAGTTCACGGCCGGTCGCGACTTCGATCTTCCGTACGCTATGTTCTGCGGTCGCGTTCATGTAGATGATGCGGCCATCGGGTGAGGTGACGATGCCGTTGGGCATCGCGCCATCGGTCCCGCCAATCTTTCGAAAGCTCAGTTCAGACTGCGACCAAGCAAATGCATGGCCCGTGACATCTCTCGATATGTCCTGGGTCACATCGAAGCCTAGCGGAGTCATCTGCGTGGTGTAGAAGTCACCGTTGGAGACTCCCGCGACGCTGTTGAGCCATGCCTTGGGGGGTGCCGGTACACAGCCACGCCACTCCACCCGCCAGTCGGCACCCGAACCAATCACCTCGAACAGCTCGACGGCTTCGCGGCTGCCGTGTTGAACAACCAGAAGCTGCAAACGCCCATCGTCCCGGCGAACGAGGTCAATCCCATGCGCGTTGAACGCCCTCCCGGGCGGTGTCGCACAATTCGGGTGTCCCCAGCCTGGCTCGGCCGCACCGTTGCCTTGGCCACCGCGGAACACGGTGTGTTGCTTCTCACTCTCGAGTTCAAAGACCACGAGCCTGCCCGGAACTTCCGACGAGCCGCCATACTCTCCAAGCAGGATGGCTTGCCCCCCCGGGAGTGCGACCATGTCCTCGGGATTTGTAAACTCGCAGATCGGCCGCGCATTCCCTTTCGGGACACAGTCAAGGATGGGTTCCGCCTGCGGCGCTTGGGTAACAAGCAGTAGAATCGCGAGCGTGATCGAAAGGAATAGGAGTTGCATGATGGATCTCCCTAGGCAGGCTCAAAACTGATGGGCAGCGCTTCCATTCCGACCATCCCCGAGAAGTGACGAAACACAGCCGCACCGGCAAGCTGGGGATTCTTCATTCTCTCAACCAGGACTGACAGCGCTTCTTCAAGTAGGGCTCTCGCCATAAACATGCCAATACAGAAATGGATTCCCTGACCAAAGGTAATGATCCTGTTCCTGTCCCGGTCTGGATTGAACGCATCTGGGGAGTCATAGAATGATTCATCGCGGCCCGCGTAGGTGAGCGGCAGCATTAGCATGGTGTCTTTCGGAATCAAGGTGTCACGGTATTCGATGTCAGCATTGGTTACGCGGAACGTTGCTGAAATTGGGTTGTAAAACCTCAAGGACTCATCGACTACCTTCTTTACGCGACCAGGTTCGTCTGCCAGTTTGCCCCACTCCTTGGGGTGATCCAGCAGCACCTTCATCATCAGAATCAACTGATTTTTTGTTGTATCGTAGCCAGCGGAAATCAGGTTGATCAGCAACACGCGCAGTTCCTCGTCGGATAAGCTCTCGCCATCAGTCGCGAGATCAACCAGTGTCTGCAGCAGGTCATCCTTTGCCTCACTTCGATTGCGCCGCGCATCAACCAGTTCATCGACATAGTCAAACAAGTGGGCCAGTGCCCAGTTCACTTTGGCAACCGTTTCTTCATTCAGACTGAATGCATCTGATAGCACGATCACCCACTCTTCAAACCTTTCAATATCATCGGTTGAAACACCAAGGACGTCGCACATCACAGTGATCGGATATCGCGCTGCGACTTTCGTGAAATCGCACTCTGCTGCCCCATCCAGTGAATCAAGGATCTTGTTGATGGTCTCACCCATAAATGAACGGTACTTCGCAGCTTCCTGCGCGGTAAACGCAGGTGCCAAAATCCTGCGAAGGCGTTTGTGGGCTTCACCATCCAGCGCCAAGAAAAAATGATCATAGAAGCGTTCGAACGGTGTGCCCTTCTCGACTCCGACCATCTTGGAAATATCTCTGATCGGGGTTCGACAGCGATCGTCCATCAGGAAGTCCCTCATCGCCTGCTGATCAAGCAGCACGTAACCCATGGGGAATCTGGCTAGCCAGTTCTTTTTCCGGGCCGCTGAGTAGATCGCATGGGGGTCATTGACGAAGTCCGGATCATGAATTTCGATCTCCGCCACATCTAAATCCGCCAGTTGCATTACTTCATCGCTGCTTTGTTGGCCGCTTTACGTTTGGCAATGTCCTGTGCTGATTTTTTGGCCTCGGCGTTGTTAAAGCCCTCCATACGCACGATTTTGCCGTCTTCCCAGTAATAGACGTGTACATATTCTTGAACAAACGGCGCGCCATATCTGTGGCCGCGAGTGCGGTTCCTTACCACTGCTATGTTGCCTTCAACGACGACCCAGTACCTATCAACCTTCAGACCATGCTCAAAATTGACCTGTTCAGCCCCCTTCAGGTAGAAGTTCAAAAAGGCTTCACGACCGAAGAAGTATTTTCCCAAAGGTCCTGTTGTGTGGTAATGAGCCTCAACGTCATCCGCGTAAAATTCGCTGAACTTTACAATGTCCTCCTGTTTACCGGAATGTAGGTATTTCAAGAACTTCGTCATCATCGCCCTGGTTTCTTCAGTCGTCATCCCGTCAGCCTGTACCGCCCCAGCTGCAGTCATGCCAATAACCATCGCAAGCAAAACACCAACAATGTGGGACAGGTGTGTGGATCCTCTAACCATTTCCAACTCTCCTCTATGTGCAGTTGCGCCCAACTAAAGCTCCCAAATCGCCTCCAATCCCCATGTGCGCGGTGGCGCCCAGGGCATGGTGAGCAGATTGACGGACACCGACGTGGTCGCGGTCAGTGCGGTAATGTATTCTTCGTCGGTTAAATTCTTCACAAATCCACGTAACCTCAGGTTGGAGTCGCCGCTCGGGGTGTACGTCAGAAAAAGGTTCGCGATCGAAAAGGCATCTTGCTGATCATCTTCGTTGTTAAAGGGTCGGTACTGAATGTCGTCTGTCCACGTCCACTGTGCCGTAACCCCAAACTCTCCCCCATTTCCTAGAGGTACGATGTAATCCGCTGTCACTCCAACGGAGTTCTCCGGGGCTCGATTTAGAGGATTTCCTGACACGTCCTCAAAGACTGCAAACCCACCCCCGACCGCGAATGCTAAGCAATTGCCAGGGAAAAGTAACCCGTCACAGTCCTCATAATCGTCGTAAGTGGCGTCTAAATGCGCGTAGTTAACCGCAACCTGAAATTGATCGGAGACGCGGAACTGCGTCTCGAGTTCGATACCCCAAACTATGGATTTCGCCGCGTTGTCAACATTCAACTGAAGGCCCACAATTTGAGAAAGCTGTAAATCTTGATAGTCGTAGTAAAAGGCACTCGACCGCAGGGCCACGCGACCATCCGCGAACGTTGCTTTGTAACCAACCTCAAACGCGCCTACGTTCTCCTGATCATATTCGTCATTGCACGAACTGGTGTCGAAGCCGCCGGACCGAAAGCCCTTGGAATACTGTGCATAGATGTTTGCTTGCTCAGACAGATCATGCTGCACGCCCACCCGATAAGAGACATCGTCCCAATCGTTCTTGAGTTGACTAGCGGGCAAGCCAAAGCCGCAGACTGGCACTACTTGCAATGCTTCCATCAACGCCTCCTTTTCTTCCTCGCTGAAGCGGACCCCACCATAGATTTGCCAGTCGTCTGAAACGTTGTAGGTCGCATCGACGAAAATGCCGTAAGCCTCCGTCTCTTGCTCAAAGCGGGAAGACACGAAACTGGTAAGCGGTGGCAAACCGAGCAGGTCGTCCAGGAAGTTGAGTGGCAGATCGGTAAACCACTCCAGGTCATCCCGGTAAAAGTACAATCCGGCCAGCAGGTCGAGCTTGTTGTCCATCAACGAAGCGTGCAGGTTCAGCTCTTGTGAGAACGTGTCTGAGTCATGCCCTGTTACTGCCGTCACCGCAAACCCCGCAATCCCATCGTTGTCCGTGTCCGCGAAAAATTCGCTGGTGACATATCCACTCTTTGCGATCAACGTTACGTTTTCGCTAAATGCCCAATCGACCGACAGCGAAGCGATCAGGCCCTCTCGGTTGTCACTCGTATTGACATCCGAATAGGTCTTGTGGGGTTCGAGCGAGTACAGCGCATTGGTGAACAGGTTGGGAAAGAGAAGATCGCTCGGCTCGGTGTAGGAATCGAACAACATGCTCCCTTCGCGCTCCTCGTAATGCGCGTTGAGGTCAATCGTGAGTGTGTCGCTAGGCGAAAAGCGCAACGCGCCGCGAATGGATTTGATCTCCTCGTGATCGACGTCATCAAAGCCTGGCAGTAGATTTTCTGTGTAGTGATCACGGTCGTCATAGATAACGGACACACGACCGAGCACGTTCTCCGCAATCGGGCCTGAAACCAATCCGGTGACCTGGACGCGATCATAGTCCCCGTACAGCACGCCTATGCGACCTTCAAATTCTTCAGTTGGTTTGTTCGTGACGAGGTTCACGCTGCCACCCGTTGAATTTCGCCCATACAAAGTCCCCTGAGGACCTCGGAGCACCTCGATGGATTCGAGGTCGAAGTACGCACCGCGTAGGGAAGCAGTCCGAGGTAGATAGATGCCATCCACATGCTGGGCAACCGCTGGGTCGGCCGTACCTTGCCCCTGGGAAAAACCCACCCCGCGGATTGTCATGAACACTTGACCGTAATGGAGCCCCGAATTGATGTTTGGCACATTGACGTTCAGGTCGAGGAAACTCTCGATTTCGCGCTCCTCCAACTGCTCGGCCGTAAACGCCGTCACCGATGCAGGCACCTCCATCACCGTCGTTTCGCGTTTGGTTGCCGTTACGACGATTTCTTCAACGACACTAGCGTTCTGAGCGTTTTCGTCACCTGCTTGCGCGTGTGCGCTAGAACCAATCACCAAGCCGGCAAGCGCGGCACCGATTCTGGCTAGCATGGATTTCGGCTTCTTCACGTTCACGACTGTCTCCCCGTTCGATTCGACTTCTTCGACGACACTGAGTTGCCCTTGGGTGCCCATCGAAATGGAGAGCCCGGTGCCGGCCAACAGAACCTCAAGTGCTTCCACGACTTCATACTGTCCGCTTAGCCGGTTGGCTGTCTTGTCGCTGGTTTCGTCGAAAGAGAACAGTAGAGTCCGATCCGCCTGCTCCGCAAACGCGATGAGCGCAAGGTCCGCGCGTTGCTTGGGAATGTCAAAAGTCTGCGTGTCACTTGCGTGGGTGTGCAGAGCAATGCACAAACCGAGCATCAGACATCCTGGCCTCAACCGAGCACCTGTTGGCGGATAAGACGATTGGCGGGGAAAAATCCGCCAGTCGATGAACATTTGATGGGGAGAAAAGCCAGCTACTTTGGAGCATCCGTGTTGCGGCTCTTCGCGGCGGAAAGACGAATGGTCTCATCGTCAGCACGTCGGTACACGATGTCGAAGTTTGCCTCCAACGACGACAGGAACCCAGCCACGTCACCCGCCTTGAACAGACCCGCCACGCGAACTTGTTGCAGATTTTCGTCCTCTATGACGAACTCGACCGGGGTGTAGCGCCCCACTTCGGCGACGGCAGCCGCCAACGACTCGCCCCGAAATATCAGATTGCCGTTTCGCCAGGACAGATGCACTTCCATCTCTTCCGGTTCAAGCGCTTCCACCGTCTCGCTGTCAGCGTTCAAGACCACACGTTCACCCTGAGCGACGAGAAACCACTGGCCATCAAAATCATCCAGGGACTCCACCTGGCCAATGTCGGCCGTGCTTTGCTCATGCACTCCAACTTGCACTCGGCCATCGGCGACCACCACCTCGACCCGCTGGGAAGCGTCAATCTTCACGCTAAACGCGGTGCCGACGGCTTGCACGATGCGCCCGCCCGCAATGACGCTGAGCGGTCTTGTCGGGTCCTGCGCAACATCAATGTGCATCTCTCCCCGCTCCAGCTTCACGATGCGCCGCCGCTCACCAAAACTGACGACTGCGCGGCTGTTCGTGTTCAGCGTGATCAAGGAACCATCCGGCAGCTCAATGGCGGATGGGATGCCAATGGCGGTTTCATAGGCCGCAGTGGCGGAAGCCAGACTTGGCGGGGGCTTGTCTTCGTATGGATTCAGGATCAAGGCCGCCATCACGAACGCTGCGACAACCACGACGAACGAGGCCGCCATCGCCATCCGACGGCCCATGCCGCGAACAGGTGGGGAACCGGTTTCCGATGCGTACGGAAACACTTCCGACAAGCGTGCCAAAGCATCCATCTTGTCCCACATCCGCGCCATCTCAAGCAACTCCGCTTCGTTCCTCGGATCGGCCCGCATCCAAGCCAACAGCGCATCGGCGTCGGCATTGGACAGGCCCTTGTCCATTTTCGCGATCCACGCACTCGCCTCCGCCACAGGTCGCTCGGCGTCCTTCCGCGCTTGGTCGAGCTGGAAAACACTACCCACCGCGGGCCTCCGTTTGATCGACTTGGAATGTCTTGCGCCCCGCGTGCTCTTTCATAAAGGCAGCGCACCGTCTAACCGCAAGCGCCACGTGTTTCTCAACCGTGCTCTCCGCCAGCCCTAACTCACTGGCGATTTCCCGCTGGGAATACCCATACACTTTCTTTAGCACAAAGACGCGCCGCGCCTGCACCGGCAACTGTCGCACGGCCTCACAGAAGTGGCCGAACTCCTCGCTTGAAGCAGCTTGCTCAAAAGTCTCGTCAGCCTCCATCCCGGCGATGGCACCGCTGCTTTCGACATCCTCGTTCCACTGTTCGGTCACGCGATTCTCGGCGCGTTTTAGGCTGTCAAGCGCGAGGTTGCGGGCCATTTTGTACAAGAAGGACTTCGGATGACGGATCTGCTCGGGCGCACCCACCTGACACAGGCGCACATAGGTTTCTTGAACGATGTCTTCGACTTCGTGAGGCGGCACGATCTTCGACACCGCACGGGCGATGCCAAGCCGAGTCGACAGAAAAACGTCGCGAATGTCGTCCACACAACCTCCAGCTATCGTCCCTATTGTAACGATTGACAGACGGGTTTCCGCCAGTCATCAAGCCAGATACACTGACCCATCGACCACGCTTTAGCGCAAGAACGGAGACGCTGCCGAAGGAGGCACACGAGGCGCTTCAGCATCCCCGGTTCCCCCGATGCGTTTCGTCGAACGTGCGTTCGGAGTTGATTTTAGCGTCAACGTGATGTCAAGCGCGAAGGGGCTCGTTTACTCCCTAGGTGGAAAGGGCTTTCAATGCGACGTATCGGACCCTGAAGCGCTGCAGGGAGAGGGTAGCCACGTCTTTGGCCACCCGCACTGGGTGGTAGAACGGCAGCAGCATCAGATTGGTGCCGATTCGCATAGTGTGGGTTCGGCAGCCAATGGCGCTAGCGATCACAAGCGGGGAGGGCGTATATCCGTCGTCGCGAAAATTGACCTTAGCGGACACCTGCAGTTCCTCCTTCAGCTGTGTCCTGCCCATCCGCCACCGATCCGTTGCCAGGAACGGGGACACCTTAAACCGGCCACTTCGCGTGTTCTAGCACCGGACACTTCGCTTGTTCGCTACACGGTCAACCCAACAACTTGACAATCTGGTCAGGTCAATGCCATCTTCCCGGACTCTCGCGGTAACGCCCGCGCCTATTGGCAACAGACAATGAACCAATCGGGCCTGACCCTCAAGAGCCTCGCCATCGTGCTGGCGGCTGGCCTGCTCCTTCCTACCTCGACCGTGAACGGCGAACCCATGCAAGCGACGAGTGAAGGGTTCGCCGAGACCGATGACGGCATCCGGATCCACTACCGCCTACTCGGGCCGACCGATGCGCCTACCCTGTGGGTGGGCTACCCTTGGACCGAAGGCTGGGATCGCATCATGCAGGAACTGGGCAGCCCGGGTCGCGGCACGGACATCTACCGGGAACTGGTCGAAACGCTCACTGCCACCTACCAGGTGCTGCATGTGGACTATCCCCGCGGCACCGGGCGGTCCACCGGCCCCCTGCCCGGGGACTTGAAGCCGGAAACCGTGGCGAAGGACTATGTGGCCGTGGCCGATGCTGCCGGGATCGATCGGTTCGTTGCCATGGGATACTCCTGGGGCGCGGGCTTCGGCATACATGTCGCGAGTCGAACCAAGCGCTGTGCGGGCCTTGCCATTGGCGGCTGGCCCGTTCTGGACGCCCCGTACAAGGAAATCCTGGAAACCTCGCGCGCGTCATCGAGCGCCCTGCCGGCCGGGACGGCGGCACAGAAGGTGATCGCTTCCAACACGAACTTCTATGCCGATATCGTTGGCGCCGCCTGGGACGAAGAAGCCGCCGTCGAGTTCATGCGGGACAGGGCCGGATTGCTGTATCTCTACGTCGGGTCGGAAGATGTGGGCGTCCCTTCGATGGGACATGTGTTTCCCATTGCCGAACCGATAATCGCCAACCGGGAAAGGCTCGAGGCCGCCGGATGGAAAGTCGACGTGATCGAAGGCTACGACCACATGGATTTACCGCTCGATGCCTGGCTACCCGGGGTGCTGGACTTTCTCGACGGCAAGACCTGGTGAGCAGAAACTGAGGCAATCCACCGATTGCTGCGTCCATCAGGGATAACGCCCTCATGTAACTGCCGTGGGGCGAACGCAATTGTACGAAGGGGGACATGTTCATGCGCCATCGAAGGTTTGCCATTGGTCTGTTGTTGGGGGGGGGGGGGCATTGCTGTTTTCGGTGACCGGGTTCGCTCAGGAAGGCGACGCCGATGAAGTCATCGAGGAAATCGTCGTAACCGCCTTGAAAAGGGGTACCGGGACCACGCTGCTCGATACGCCACTCGCGGTCTCGGCGATCGCCGGAAGCGAGTTGGAGGATCGGGGAATCAACTCCGTATTCGAGGCGTTCGCTTTGGCCCCGGGGGTGTCGGTGGCCGAGGTCGGCGGCCAGGGCGGCGGCGTGTCGATACGCGGCGTGGCCGGTGCGCTGGGCGATTCTCCGATCGGATATTACCTTGACGACCTGCCGTTTACGCGTATCGGCCAGAACGTCAATCCGGACCTCAACCCTTACGACCTCGACCGGATCGAGGTATTGCGCGGGCCGCAGGGCACGCTGTTCGGCCTTGGGTCCGCAGGCGGCACGGTCCGCATCATCACCGGGCGCCCCGACCCGACACGGTTCGAGGCCAAGGCAACCGCAGCCTGGTCGGGAACGAAGAGCGGCGATGACAACCATCGGCTGCAGGGGGCCGTAAACGTCCCGCTGCTCCAGGACAAGGTGGCATTGCGTCTTGTCGGCTCAAACGTGGAATACGGCGGTTTCATCGACCGGCCGCTCGAGGACAACGACGACTTCAACGAAGACGACGACGCCTCCTACAGGGCCAAGCTGCTGATCGAGCCGGTCGAGAATTTCTCTGCCGTGGCCAGCTACTGGCACTCCGAAAACACCACCCACAACCGCTTTGCCAACGAAGACCTGGAGCGCCATGCAGCGCTCTTCCTGACCAATCCCTTGACCTTCGGGCCTGATTTCACGCAACCGACCGTTTCCCGAAGCAACGACTGGGCCGTTGCGGAAAACGAGTTCGACCTGTTGGGCCTGGTGCTGGAGTACGAAACGGAGGCATACAGGATCACGAGCAGCACCTCCTACCTGGAATACGAGTCGCTGCAGCTCTACGACGATTTCGTGGTCGGCGTATTCAGCCTGTTGTTCGATGTCGAGACATTCGCACAGGAGATCAACGTCGCGTCCGTGCAGGAAGGGGCGTTCGACTGGGTATTGGGCGGCATCTACCTGGAAAACGACATGTATTCCGATTTCCGGTTCGGGCTGCTGTTCCCCGGCGCGCCCGACCCTACCTTCGTGCCCACCGGTGGCACGGACAGTTCCGTCGAACAGTGGGCCGTTTTCGGCGAGGCGTCCTACGATCTCTCGACACGCTGGGCACTGACTCTGGGTGGGCGCTACGCGTCGGACGACCGGGCGTCGGTCAGCAATCTCGACCCGTCCGACACGCCGTCGGGCAGTTTCGAGAAGTTCACGGGCAGGGCCAACCTCGCCTGGCGGCCGACGGATGATGCGCTGATTTATGTCAACTTCGCCCAAGCCTATCGGGCTGGAGGATTCAATACCCGCACTGCGCTCGCCACCGCGCTCGCCAATGGAATCGAGGGGGTGGAACCGGCCGTCGAGCCGGACGAGGTGACGACCTACGAGATCGGGGCCAAATTCGGTTTGCTGGAGGGCGACCTGGATCTCGAGCTGACGGCTTACATTCTCGATTGGAAAAACAATCAGATCTTCGTTCAATACGTCGATCAGGTGGTCAACCCGGGGGTGATTGCAGCCAACAACCAGAACGCGGCGTCGGTAGATGGGAAGGGCATCGACATCGCCGTGAATTACCGGGGCATCGAAGGCTTGACCCTCGGTCTGACGGCCAACATCTCCGATACGGAATACGCCTCGGACGTACCGGGCGCCGGCATTTCGGACGGCGATTCGTACTTTCAGGCCGCGGACCTGACGCTCTCCGCCCTGGCGGGCTACCGCCGGCCAGTTACGCGTGGACTGCACCTGTCGGTATTGGGCACCCTCAGCCACATCACGGAACGTGAGGATCGTTCACTCAGCGGGGTCTTCCGATCCGACAAGACAACTCTTGTCAACGCCCGGGCAGGTGTCGAAGCGGAAAAATGGAGCTTTTTCGTGACAGCCGAGAATCTGTTCGACGAAGACGGCGCCGTGAGTCAGTTCGTCGCCTTCATCCCGTCAGGAGGCGAACCGATCCGACCGTGGCCGCGAACCATCGGTATCGAGTTGAATGTACGAATCTGAAGGAGTCTGAAGCATGAAATCCACGATCAACGTTTACGAAGGCTATTCCAAGGAAGTCGCCAACGGTTACGCGCGCTCTTCCGTACACGTACCGGTCGATGACGGCTGCCGGATTGCGGTGGACATCCTGCGCCCCACCTGCGACGGGACACTCCTCGCCGGGCCGCGACCGACCGTGGTGCAGGCGACCGGGTACCGGCGCGCGTACTACAAGAAGAAGAACGAGTTCAATGCGCCAAAATACGCGCAGCTAACGGCCCATCTCCCGGTCGGCGCGCTGATCACGGCCTACGAGCAGCGCCCCGCCTGCCAGCAGGTCATCCACCACGGGTACAACGTGGTCAGCGTCGACTTTCGCGGCACGGGCGCCTCCTTCGGCACCCACGCCAACCAGACCTGGCGCATCGCGGCCGACATCGCGCAGGTGGTGGACTGGATCGCAGGGCAGGAATGGGCCACCGACAAGGTGGGCATGATCGGCGGTTCCTGGGAGGGCGTGATCCAGCTCGCAACCGCTGTCTTCCAGCCCAGGCACCTCGCCTGCATCGTGCCGCAGATTCCGCCGTCGGTCATGAACGCCATCATGGATGGCGGCTTGGCGATGATCGGCTTCGCCCGCGACTGGTCGGCAATGCGCAAGGGCCAGGACGGGGCGGATGTGGCGGCGCCGGTGGACGGACCGGACGGCGAACGCCTGTTCGAAGAGGCGATTGCCGAACGCGCGCCCGCCTACGCGGATGCCAACGACCCCGCCACGCTCGAGCACATGACCAGCGACGCCTACATCGCCGGCGCGTCCGAGGGCGCGCCACCGCCGCCTTTTTCGGAACTCGGCCCCTTGCGCAACGTGTTCGACGAGTTCGAGCGCATCAGCCGCTCCGGCACCGCGGTGTACCTGCAGACCGGCTGGTGGGACATGACCTTTGCGGGCGAGTGCCTGGACCTCTACGAGGCGCTCAGTGGCCCCAAGCGCATCATCGTCGGCCCCTGGAACCACGGCGTGCTGCCGACCATGGAGCCGCTGCGCTGGTTCGACCACTGGCTCAAGGGCATCGACAACGGCATCGCCGACGAACCAGGCGTGATTTTCGCGACCACCGACCTCGAGGGCCGGGCCGTCTGGAAAGGCACCGACCGCTGGCCGCTGCCGGAAGTCGAGACCGAGTCATGGTTCCTGAACGACACCCCCAGCGGCACCCTGGCATCCGTCCTCGACGGCGGCCTGGAGCGCAACGCGGGCCCCGAAGCCACGGCCGAGTACCGGGTCGATTACGAAATCGGCCTCGGCAGCCTCGGGCGCATGCGCTTCATGCTGCACGACGAGTACATTCGGCATCCCGACCTCAACAACCGGGCGCTGCGCTGCGCGACCTTCACCGGCCCCGCGTTGGCCGCGGACGTGGAAATCACGGGCTCGCCCACGCTCTTCCTGGAACTCGCCACCACGGCCTCCGACGGCGCCATTCACGCGACGCTCGAGCAGGTGATGCCGAACGGCAATGCCGAATACGTCACCGAGGGCTGGTTGAACCTGCGCCACCGGAAGGTGAGCGAGAGCCCGCGGCCCCACGCCGGGCCCGCCTGGCATTCCCAGGCCGCAGCGGACCTGCTCGAGGTCCGCCCCGGAGAGCGCATGACGGCCGCGCTCGAGCTTTACCCCGTCTCGGTTTCGATCGCTGCCGGGAGCCGCCTGCGGCTGACGGTCGCCGGAACCGACCGGGACAACCTGTACGTGCCGGAGCGCGATCCCGTCCCTGTGCTCACCCTGTTCTTCGGCGGCCCGAAGGGGTCCCGGCTCGATCTGCCGATGGAGGATGCGGCAAGGCGCCCCGAGGGGCGCGTCATCCCCGATGCCTTCGCCGATCAGGATCCAGGGTTTGCGTTCGGGAAGTCCGGCAGCGATTGAATCAATCCGACCGGGAGGTTGAAATGACCCATCTGATTCAACAAGTCATAAAGGGGATGATTCTGCCCTTGTCTCTGTGCTGCCTTGGCGCTGTCGCCGACGATCTTGGCGAACAGATGGAGGCCTACAACATGCCCGACAACGTCATCGATCGCTTCGATCCGGAGAGCCGGATTCCGGCCCGGGGCACCGTCGAATCCGTGCGCCAGGTACGCGCCGACGGGTGGGCGTGGGACCACGAAGTGCGGGTTTATCTGCCCGCCAGCTATCACCATGCCGATGCGGCGTACCCAACCCTCTGGATCACCGACAACGCCCTCGAATTGATTCAGGCGGCACTGACAGGCGATGCGCTGGGCTATGCGCCGGAGTTGATCGTGGTGGCGGTCGGCGCGCCGGCGGATGTCAACGCAGCGGAGTTCCAGCGCCGCCGAAGCTACGACTTCATCCCCGACAAGTCGCTGATGGGGGCGATGTTTGCCGCCATGCCGGATGGCGCCGTCGGCGGTGCGCCCGGCTTTCTCGACTTTCTGGTGAATCAACTGCGGCCAATGCTGGCAAGGGAGTACCGCATGGACCTGAACGATCAGGGCTACGCCGGCCACTCGGGCGGCGGACAGTTCGGGCTCTATGTCCTGCTCAACAAGCCGGAGAGTTTCGACAAGTACATCATCAGCAGTCCCGCCGCCTACCAGCCCTGGCTCGACATGGAGGAGCGTTGGCACGAGAAGAACAAGGACCTGAAAGCCAAGGTCTTTCTCAGTGCCGGTGAAGCCGAGGCCGCCCATCCGATCTGGTCCGCAGCGCAAATTGTCTCCACGGTGGCGACCATGGCCGAGCGGCTTACCGTCCGCCAGTACCCCTCGCTAGAGTTGACAGTCAAAATCTTCCCGGATGAGGATCACCTCACCGTGATGCCCATCGCTTACACCCGGGGCATTCGCGCTCTATGGGGCATGTAACCGCAACCGAAGTGCGCTAAATCCCTTCCAAGGGCAGCGCGCCTTCCGCAACGCCCTCTTCCGCCTTGGCTTTCGCCACCATCTCCCGGATGTCGCCGAGCAGTTCCTTGGCGTCGTAAACGATGCCGTCCTTGATGGTGTACTCGACGCCACCCACGCGCTTTAGCTTGTTGTCGGCGTCCAGGCGCAGGGCGCCGGTGCCGTAGAGCACCTTGAAGTTGTCCAGCGGGTTCTCGCCGACGATCACCAGGTCCGCCTTCTTGCCGATCTCGATGCTGCCGGTTTCCCCATCGATGCCGCTGCAGACTACAGACCTCACACTGCGGGGGCGATCCAGATCGGCGAGCTCCAGGCTCGCTCCTGGATCGTCGCGGGCACCTTCGAAGTCGACTCGACGCCGGCGCGGATAGCGTCCCAGGTCGACCAGCGACAAGTCGGGTTCTGCAGCACCCTTAAGTAGTAGAGCGCCCGCTTGGTCGGATCGAACGTCGGGTCGCTCCACAAGGCCACGAGCTCCACGTCTCCCTTGTCGCGCGAGATCGAGCAGTTGTTGAGGTCGACGGTTGCTCCGTTGTCCGGGCACCGGTGCGTCGTCGGGTCGGGCGTGAGGCCGTCGGAGCAGGCGACGTCGAAGACTCGCTCGTGGGTCTCGCCGGCATCGTCGATCCAGCTCTTGATGACCTGTGCTCGCTGAAGCCAGGCTTCCTGCGGGTCGCGGCTGGCCTGTACGAAGAAGCGCGGCGCTCTGCCGGGCTGAGCCGCGAGTTCGCCGCCCATCGGCACGCCGCCGGCGTACGCTCGTTCGGCCGTGTGGTGCTGGTTCGGCAGATCGTCGGGATAATCGTAGCCGGCGAAAAACCGCACGCATATACGCGGTCCAGACGTGGCAAAAGTTTCCTTGCGGCGCAAGGCCGCGTAGATCGACTTGCGCGTGTTTTCCACTGCCCAAACACCGGTCAGCCCCGAGGAGCCCCATTCGATCATATCGATTCCGAGGTCAATCTCACTCGGTCCCAGTGTCCTCTCAGGCATACTGCCGCGCGCCATGGGCGTACC
This sequence comes from Candidatus Azotimanducaceae bacterium, assembly GCA_965200505.1. GTDB lineage: Bacteria > Pseudomonadota > Gammaproteobacteria > Pseudomonadales > Azotimanducaceae > VXNE01. The sequence continues at coordinate 888,250 of OZ241343.1, forward strand.
GTCGGTGATGCCTGCTTGGCCGAAGTGTCGATCCTCCTCCAACGATCCGGCCGCATTGTGACCGTCAGTCGCACCGATGAAGCCGAAGAGATAAGGGTTAGCTCCGATCTCGCGCTCCATTTCGAGACCGGTCCGTAGCGCGTCACGGGCGTAGGCGCCGGTGGTCGCACCGTCGGTGAAAACCCACGATCCGTCTGCGCCAAACGCCATGGAGTTCTTGAACCAGACCTCGAAACCGGCCCACTCGTCGTTCGGCGACAGCGCCGGATGCGTCTCCGAGGTCCCCTTGCTCTGTGTGATCTCCACCAGCGGCTCGTTGCGCCGTCGTTGCTCCGTATAAGCCGCATCGATTGGCTCGCCAGCCCAGTTGGTGCGCGGGAACATCTTGCCCTGGCTCCAGTTGGGGTTATGCGGGATCGCCAGCGCCTCGATTCCATTGGCCCGTTGCTCGTCGAGCCACGTCCAGAGGTCTTCGGGGTTGAGGGAGTCGACCGCGGTGAACGGCTGCGCGGGCACGTCGTTGCCGGCGAAGATCACGTTGCGGTGAAGGCTCATACCGCCGGGCGTGGGGGAGTATTCGTAAGCGACGAAGGTTGTGAAGCGCCCGGGATCGTTGTGGTGCTCGGCCGCCTCGACCGTCTGTTGCCAGGCCGAGCGAACGATCGGCCAAGGGTCGAAGCGGGCGACGGGTTGGCCCCGCACCCACCCGTCGAGTGCGAGACCGGCTTCCCAGCGTTCCTGCAGATCGTCACTGCGCAGCTTCACCGCCAGCGGGTGGCTGGCCTGGGGATGTTCGGGGTCGGACAGCGCAGCTGCGACGCCAAGATACTCCCCGTGGTCGGTGACCGCGAGAAAGTCGAGCGCTCCGCCCTGCAGTCGGATCGAGTAGCCGAGTGGGTGCGTCAGGGCCTCTCCCTTGGCGAAGCGGTAGGCATCGTCGGGGCTGGCTCGGACACCGAAGGAGTAGGAGTCGATCGAGTTCTGCGTGTGAATGTGCAGATCGCCGAAGTAGGCGTGGCGCGGCGCGCTCGCGTCCGTCGCACTGGCCGGAGCCGCTCGGTGCTCAGGCGTCTTCGCATCCGCCGCCAGTACGGGGTCCACCGGCTCGGGTCGTTCCGCTGCTTGCTCGCATGCCGCGACCAGCAACCCCATAGCGATGACCCAGCCGCGTCTTCGAACGAACGTCTGCATGTGTCTAAAGGAACGATAGGCCCATCTCGCCCGCAACACCGGTGATGAAGTCTCTGCCGAGGTCGTAGTCGTGTTCCTGCAGGCCCGGTATGGGCTCCGCCATTAGCGGCGTATCGGGCGGCAGGCGATTCAGCTCGCTCAGGTACGTCCGGAAATCCACGAGACCGAGTCCCGCCAGGCAGTGCTCAATCCCGAGGGGGAACGCGGCGGGCAGTAGTTTCACGTCTTTGAGGTGGCAGCTCAGGATGGCAGGACCGAGCTTGTCGAAGCACTCCTTGATGAGCTTGCCGTTGTTGAAGCAGCGATCAGGCGAGTTCAGGATGTTCACCGGATCGAAATGCACACCGAAACTCTCCCGGTCCACGGCCTTCAGCAATGCAACATAGCTGTCGGGGTCGCTCGGGTGGATAAAGGGCATCATCTCCAGTGCGAATTTCGTTCGTCGGGGCCGCACTGCGTCGACTACCTCGCGCACCCTTTCCACGATCATGTCCCGGCATTCATCGGTCAGGTTTTTTGGATGGGGCATGTGAAACGAGTTGGGATCACAGGTTCCGGGCATTTCCAGGAAGCACCGGGCACCGACCTCGTCGGCCAATGCAAAGCGTTCGCAGAGATGTTCGTGCCATGCCGCGCGCTTTTCCGAATCGGGGTCGATCAGATTGCCGGCCTCTTCAAAGGAGGTCAGGCCATGAAGTTCCGCAATCAGAACATCCTCCGCGGCGAAAGCTGTCTCGACGGCGCGGATGTGCCCGGGGTCTTTCAGCGAGATGTCGGGGCAAAACGCAGCCCGATAGCCCTTGGCGCGGTGCCCTTTGGCCAGCGCGGCCGGGTCGTCGGTCTCCGCAGCGAACACCTCTGCAGCGAAAGGGGCGCCTAATCTCATCGTCTGTCTCCTTGTGGCGGCTGCAAACGCAGCGCCGTTGCCGGACTCAGGCCGTGTAAGGCGCCAAGCGGTTGTGGAACTCGATGATCCAAGGCGGAAGCCTTTCCATGTCACCCTCGATCGCCAAGTTAGGGTCCTCGGGCGGAGTCGGGTTCTTCGCCTGCTCTTCGAGAAAGTCCGGGGTGTAGATTCGCCGTGCGTCAGCGGGGTCCCAGCTCCCCTGCATGTAGAGGTCGACGTCCTTCGAATTCCCCTTCTCGCACCGCACGTCCTTACCGTCGATGTAGAAGCACCAGCTCATTGTGCCGTCTTCGTCGGCGTACTCCTTCGGCGCGTCGATGAACACTTCACAGACGCTCAGCTGGAAGTCATCCTCTCCGCACTCCCGCGCCACCTCGGCGAGGATCTTGGTCGCGAGCTCGTACCATTCCGGGCTTGCGAGCTCGACCTTCTTTGGATCGGACATTTGACTACTCCCTTCCCGCTCTGCCCGGCTCATTGCTGCGACATGAGCAGCGTCTTCAACGTCTTGTCGGGGTCGGGGACGACGCCCTGCGGGCTTTTGGATCCAAAGAGCAGGTCGGCACCGACCATGCCACGGATCGCCTCGGACGCAGCGGCCATATACGCCTCGTCGCGCAACAGATGCGTGTAGTCCTCGACGGGCTGCGTGTAGAGGCGCTGACAACTCGCATGCAATATGGTGCGGACGCCCGGAACGGTACGCACACCCGTCTCGTGCCAGGTCGAGCCGTTCCACATGGCAAAGCCCCCTTTCGGGACCACAAGCGGAACGCTGTCCCCCTCCGCGGCTTCCGCCGCAGACGGCAAGCGCCGGTGCCTGTGGCTGCCCGGAACGAAACGGGTCGCCCCTTCCTCTTCGGTCATTCCCTCGCAGGGGAGACAGATGGTGGAGACGCAGATGTGCTCAGGCCAGGGTTGCGGAAGCCAGGCATGATCGGCGTGGAGCGGAACCCCCATGTATTCTCCGCCGGGCTCGGTTTGCTGCAGGATCGTCCCGGCCATGGTTCCGGCGCGAAAACCCATCCCGACATTAAACTCCCACATGGCTTGGATCTTGGGCAACGCAACCACTCGATCGACCACCGGTTTCCCGAGCAGCATGGAGCACTCGGCGACACCTTGTGCATGGCCGGCCCCAGCTCCTGTGTGTTCATGTGTCCCCAAGCGTTCGATCTCCTCGTGGATCACGGCCCGGAGCTCGTCGAGCAAGTCGTGGGGGATGGCGTCGGTGACTACGGTGGCTCCGTGCTCTCGCAGCTCCTCGACGTTGCGCCACAGATCGAGCTCATCGATGCGCGGCCGCAGTGAGGCGGACACCTCTCCGGGTGCCAGAGGATTCGCGGACAATTGCCCGATGAGATCCTCACTTGCCTCTTGTTCTGACATTTGTTCCGTCATTTCTTCTCTCCTTTCCGACTTATCCTCAAACACGTAGAACGTTCACCCTGAGCGGATGTCGTGTGCCGGTTTCCTGGACGCTGATCCCAACTGTTTCAATCGAATGTGTATTCCAACGTCACACCTACCGAACGCCGATCATAGCGGCCAAACGTGCCGCCCTGAAGCGCAGAAGGACCTTCTTCGTCGGTGAGGTTCTTGCCCCAAAGGGTTGCCCGCCAGTTCTGGTTGGCGAGTGCAAGGCGCAGGCTCAAATCAGAAACGACGGGGGAGGTCAGCGGTGTGTTGAAGTCAATCTGGCCGTCACGGCGAAAATAGGAGGCGCTGGCGTACGCAGTCCAGTCGCCCATCACCGGCCGCTCATAGTCCACACCGATGCGAAAATCCCATTCCGGCACCCACGGCAACTGCTCACCGTCTGCGAGACCCGCCAGTAACGCATCGGTAGTGGCGTCGATCGCCTCGACCTCGGTGCGGTTTGCCGAACCGACCATGGACAGCGATAAACCTTCAACCGGTGTATGCCATTGCAGCAGCAGTTCGGCACCGGTGGCTTTGACTTCTTCGATACTGATTATCGCGGTAAAGATGCCGAGCGTACCGGCAAACTGATAGTCCTCGTAGTCGGCCAGGTACAGACTGGGTTCGATGAGCAAAGTGCCATCAAAAAGACTGAAGCGACCACCCACTTCATAGTTCCAGAGGATGGATTCGGGCACCGCCACGTCCAGAGGTACGCCGAATAATGCATCAGCGTTCGCTACGTCGGTCGGTGAGTTGAATGTGCCGCTGCGGAATCCGCGACTGATGTTGAGGAAGATCATGATCTCATCAGATGGCGTGATGCGCAGATTGAATCTGGGACTGACCAGACTGAATCGCTCATCTTCATCAACGTTGTCTAGCGGAAGCTCGAAGCCACCCTGTTCGAACGTCGAGATGATCTCTTTGTCGCGGTCGTCACGGAAATAGCGCAAACCGATCAGCGGTGTGATCAATCCATCCTTGAACGAACGTGAGACTTCACCGAACAAGGCCATTTGCGAGCTCTCGGTGACGGTTTGATCGGTTGTCGTGCTGGCAAAGGCCAGTGGCTCTAGAGTGTTGACCACTCGAAATTCTGGATTCTCGCCTCGCGTGTAACTGACGCCGGTGATCCAGTCCCACTCTCCATCGCCATTGGAGGTCAGGCGCAGTTCCTGGTTAAACGTTTCGACGTCACGATCGGGTGCGAAGTCAATAAGAAAATCGCCAAAGTTGGGATCAAAGAAGGCAGCGCCAATAAAAGTCGCCTCCTCATAGGTCAGGTAGCTGGTGGTGCTGGTCAGCGTGGCGAAGCCGGCGTCCCACTCGATGTTGAGGCCGAACATGTCCACTTCGATTTCCGTGCCGCCTTCAATGCCGCCAGTGCGCCCTAGAAGTGGCGGATCGACGCTCGCATAGAGGGAGCGGGTTTCACTTTGGTCAAGATAACGGTGCTGAATGAGCCCGGTGATGCTCAGTTCATCCGATGGCTCCCACAGCACTTTAAGGCGCGCATACCAGCGGTCGACTTCGTCCAGATCACGGCCCGGTAAATCAATGCCCTCGGCCAGGCCCGGATCCTGGGAGGCACCGGCGGTCAGGCTCGCCGCCAACACATCTTCAATCAGCGGTACACTGATGCTGGCATCGTAGGTATGGCCGTCGCCGCCTTCGTGCATGCGCGAAGCGCCGGCACGTACCCGAGCGCGAAACTGTTCAAGATCGGGCTGGGCCGTGGTAATCAGAATTGTGCCCCCCATTGCGCCCTGTCCGTACAGGGTGCCCTGGGGCCCGCGCAGCACCTGAATGGATTCCAGGTCGAAGACCTCGGCGTCCGGGCCAAGGGGCAGGTCGACGATGTAGTACGGCATGCCATCGATATAAAAGCCAACGGCGCTGTCATTGGTGGTGCTGGAGGCACCGGTACCCCGGGCATTATAGCGGCGACTGGCCGGGCCGCCGGCCGCCAGCGATACGCCGGGAATCAGCTGCGCGATCTGGTCCAGATACTGCACGCCAGAGCCCTCCAGCTCCTCGCCTGACAGGTACTGAATGGACTGCGCGACCTCCATGAGGCTTTCTTCACGCTTGCTGGCAGTGACGACGATTTCTTCAAAAACACCTTTGTTCTGCGCGTTCGTACCACTGGGCTCATCTGCAATCGCATTTGAACCAGCTAACGCGCCGGCCAACACAGCACCAATTCTCGCTAATATCGATTTCGGCTTCTTCACGACTGTCTCCCCATTCGATTCGACTTCTTCGACGACGCTGAGTTGCCCCTGGGTGCCCATTGAAATGGAGAGCCCGGTGCCGGCCAACAGAACCTCAAGTGCTTCCACGACTTCATACTGTCCTCTTAGCCGGTTGGCTGTCTTCGACTTCGTGGGGCGGCACGATTTTCGACACCGCACGGGCGATGCCAAGCCGAGCCGACAAGAAAACGTCGCGAATGTCGTCCACACGCCCTCCAGCTATTGTCCCCATTATAACGATTGAAAGGCGGTTTCCGCTAGTCGCCAGTCGTCAAGCCAGATGCACTGGCCCATCGACCACTCTTGGCGCAAGAACGGAGACGCTGCCGAAGGAGGTACACGAGGCGCTGAGGCGGCTGTCGGAGTTGATTTTAGCGTCAACGTGATGTCCAGCGGGAGGGGCTCGTTTACTCCCTAGTCGCACCCGAACGTGTCGCCCAGCACCTCCACCAGCGCCCCCCACGGATCCTTGGCCAACTCGGGATACTTCGGTTCCAGAAGGGTGCCGCGTGGCCGCGGCCTCGCCTCGGGTCAGGACACGGCCGACGCCTTACTTGTCCATGTTGCGGTGGGCAGGTCAACGTGATGCTAAGCGGGAGGGCACCCTTCGCTTGCCTACTCGCACCCGAACGTGTCGCGTAGCACGGCGACGAGCGCCCCCCACGGATTTTTGGCCAACTCCGCGTACTTTGGTGCCAGAAGGGTGCGGTCATCCGCCGCACGGTCCTGCCGGGCATCCCTGATCCGCGTGAGTATGGATTCCTTGTCTTCCGCCGGTATCAGGGCAAGGGTCTCCTCCACCGCGCCCTTGTCCACCAAACAAGCAACCGCAAGGTCGTAGGCATCCCGTTGCACCAAGCGGCCCGCAGACAGTATGCGTCCGTGAATCTTCCCGTACAGGATCGCGGATACAGGGGCCAGAGGGACATCGGTGTTCTCTTCCTTGTGCGTCATCGGCGAGAACTCCTCTAGGCTCAATCGGCTGCGCAACAAGGCGACCGGGCCTGAGGGCAGTGTCCAGGCCAGCATGTTCCGGGTGACGCGCAGCCCCTTTATCGTTCCCCTTGAGCGTTCCGCTTGGAGCGCCTGGTGGATTGCCTCAAAGTGGCTGCCTATCCGATCTTCGAAAACGTCCGCGTTCGCGGCCAAGTCGATGTCCGTGCTGTGTCGATGGCCCCAGAGCGCGGCCAACGCCGTGCCGCCCCCCAATCTGTAGTCCGGTGGCGCTATCCAACTGGAGAGAAAGCGCACCGCCTGTTGCAGCGATTCATCCGGCCCGTTAGGGAGGCTGACAGTGTCCGTCACCACGCCTCGTCAAGGCCCCCATGCATCGCCAACTTCTCGACGCCCTCCGGCAGCGGGTTTGATCCTAGTTCCGACCATTGGTTGATGAACTCAACGGACAGCCAATGCGTGACCTCGCAGTGAACCATCAGGCGCGCCATCTCGTAGAGGCTCATTCCGCCCCGTGCCTTCAGGTCGAGCAGGTCCTCCCCATCGAGTTGGATGAAGAACTCCCTAATGGTTGCTCGATACCGGGAATCCGGGATTTGCCCCGCTCTCGCCCACGCCACCAATTGTTTCGGCTCCGGCTTGCAGGCGTAACCGGCGCAGTACTGGTCCAGCATCGCGCCAAGCAAATCGGCGTCATAGGGCGGGCGCTGCTTGGTTTCCGGGCCAAACGTGTCCAGCGGTTGCACATAATGCGGGTCGAAGACACTGCCCTTGCCGAAGACATCTTGTTCAAGGCGTTCCATGTCCTCTGCGATGGCTCCGTCGGCCGCGCTGCCCTGTGCCGGCTTGAACAACCGGTGGGTCTCGCTCGCCCGTTCTCGCAAATCCGCCATTTTCGCCGGCTGTGCTAGTACCGATGACAGGGCAGTATAGACTCAACTTGGGGCACTCAGCCGAGCTGCCGCCGGCCACCGGATGGCCAACACATCCTCCATCCGGCGAGCCATGCTACTTGCGCGGCGTGGCCTCGACCATCTGCCGCAGCGCTTCCGCCAGCAGGCGCAGTTGCTCGTCGATCTCCAGCCGATGGTCCTCGTAGATTCGCATGAATCGCACACCTCTGAGGTGTGAAGTCACAAAGTGCTGCAGGTTTTTCAGCCGCTCGGGCGTGAAGGCAAACTCCGGGAACAGCTTCACGACAGCCGCATCGAGTTCCTTCGCGGCAGCGACCCGCCAAGCCCGGATGCTCGCCATCAGTTCCGCATCGTGCCGGGCGGCCAGGATGATGTCCCAAACGGCGGGATACCGCGAGTTGTTGTCGCGAGTTGTTGTACCAAATCCAGATGCTGTCCACGGCGAATCTGCACCGATCCCGCAGGGGCGCCTTGGCCTGATCCATCGGGTTCAGGCCCTCCAAGGGGGCGAACAATTCCTCCGTGATGACGGCCAGCATGAGCCTCGGCATCAATCTGCTTCGACTCTTGGTAGACTTGAACCGTGCAACGTATGGTAGACTTGAACCGTGCAACGTACCGTCGCCACGTTAACCATCATCGCATCCATCGCGTTGCTTTTGGCGATGGTGGGCTGTGTCTCCCATAGCGATGGGGAAACGCGAGAAACGCTGGTTGAAGATGATGTTTTCGGCGCTTTTCTTTCCCACGGCGCTTTGGCCATAGATCAAAACCAAGGCGGAATGTGGGGTTGGGCGTACAAGTTCGATACCCAAGACGCCGCGGATAGCCGCGCCTTGGCAGAGTGCGGCAAACGGGGCGGGCAATGTAGCGTTGTCATGCGCTTCCACAACGCTTGCGCCGCGTATTCGGCCGATCAAGCCGCGGGTTCAACTGCCAATGGTTGGGCATGGACAGAGAAAGACCGCGCCACCGCGGAAGTGATGGCGCGGAGTGAATGCGAAAAGCGCGGCGGTACAAACTGCGTCATAAAGGTTTGGGGTTGCACCTAACCCTCACCCTTGCGCGAGTGGCAAACACGATGTTGCGGCCCTAGCAAAGCCGCGATGTTGCGCGGTTGGGCAGCGCTACGCGCCCTTTGCCCGCAACTCCTCCATGAGTTCAGCCAGCGGCAGGGTCTCCACGCCATTGGCTTGCGGGAACGCCCGGTTGTCGCCGTAAACGACGATGCGACGCTGCGCCTCAAGGTCGGCGCAGGCGGTGTGAAAGCCCTTCGATGGCGCCGTGCGGGAAGCCGAGCGCTTGACCTCAATCGCCCAACGGCTGGCGGGATCGAACTCCAGCAGCAGGTCAACCTCGGCGCCGGCTTGGGTGCGGTAGAAGAACGGCTGCACCCAAGGCGGCGCGACGGCGAGCAGGTTTTCGATCACGAAGCCCTCCCAACTGCCACCCGCCACCGGATGCGCCAACACATCCTCCATCCGGCGCAGGCCAAGCAGGGCGTGGACGATGCCGCTGTCCCGCAGGTAGAGGCGCGGCGAGCGAACCAAGCGCTTGCCCACGTTCCCAGACCAAGGCGGCAGACGACGCACCAGCAGGAGGTCAACGAGCAGATCGACGTAGCGGTTCAGGGTGCGCACATGCACGGCGAGGGATGAGGCCAGTTGCGCGGTGTTGAGCTGCGCACCTTGGTTGTGCGCCAACATCGTCCACAGGCGCCGCAAGGTCTCCGCGGGCATGCGGGAATCGAAAACGGGGATGTCCCGCTCCAAGTAGGTGCGAACGAAGTCGAGCCGCCAAACGAAGCTGGCCGCATCGCTGCCAGCCAGCCAAGCACTCGGGAATCCGCCGCGCAGCCACAGCTTGTCCACTTCATCCTGCCCGATTTCCCCGACGTCCAGCGGCCCAATCTCCCGGTAGGCGATTCGGCCGGCCAAGGACTCCGCGGTCTGCCGCAGCAAATCGGGCGATGAGGAACCCAGCAGCAGGAAGCATCCGACCCCGCGGCCGGCACGTCGATGCTCGTCAATCAGCCCGCGCAGCGTCTGGAACAGACCGGGCAGGCGCTGCACCTCGTCCAGGATGACGAGCTTGCCGGCGTAACCGGCGAGCAGGGCCCGCGGCTCGCTCAGCAGCGCGAGGTCTTCGGGATTCTCCAAGTCGAGATAGACGGCATCGCGTCCACGGGCGATGTGATGCGCCAAGGTGGTCTTCCCCACTTGCCGTGGCCCGAGGAGGCCCACCGCCGGCTGTTCCGCCAAGGCGAATTCGACGGCCGCATGCAACCTGCGAGGAACATTTACCATAGTAAATCAGGCAGTATAGTGCCTGATTTACAAGGGTCAACCCTGCATCGCCAAGCCTATCAGTAGCCCCTCCCCGGTGACATCGTGCGGACCGACGAGAACGGCTGGTTATACTCCGTTCGAGACAAGGCCATGCTGAAGGTCGGGCGGAGAAGCGGGTGCATCGATTCACGGCCGAGCAACTGCACACTTGGCAGAGCGAAGGTGGCGTGTTGCTGGAACGATTCTTCACGCCGGCAGAGATGGAACCCTGTCGAGTCGATATGGCGGCGCTCTACGGTGATCGCCAGGACGTTTCGGCACCCGCGCGAAACGAGAAGAAGGCGGGAGAGATCGGCGTCTTTTCGAAGGACCAGTTCCGACACTTCGACGACATGCCGTTCGACTGCTCTCCGGCCCTGAACCTGCTGGCGCTGCATCCGGCGCTCATTGAACTGGCCCGTGCCGCCCTCGGCACCCGTGACGTGCATCTCTATCAGAGCCATTCCTGGGCCAAGTTCACGGGTGAGGCTGATTTCGATCAGACTTTTCATTGCGACTTCAAGAACCACACGCTGACGGTGCCGGCGGAGTCGCCGCGCCAGCGCACGATCAATTGCATGATCTACATCACCGACGTCACCGACGCCCTCGGCGCCATTCACTATGTGCCGCTCTCCGCAAGCAACGCCGTGTGTGGCGGCGAGCGTGATCCGTTTGGCCCGAAGGAAGTGCAGGCAGCGCTCAAGGAGCGGGAGCGTTCCGGCGCCGGCCCCGCCGGGTCCATCTTCGCCTACGGCATTGACGTTTACCATCGAGGGACGAATCTGACCGTGCCACAGGGTGTGCGCTACACCCTGACGGCCAGCTTCAAGGCGGCGGGGAACGACATGATTGGCTGGAGCGCTTGGCCGATCAACTTCCTGCGGCCTTGGCACATCTTCTTCGAGCACTGCACGCCCGATCAGTTGAGCTGCATCGGCGTGCCGCAACCCGGCGCCGATTTCTGGACGCCGGAGACCATCCGCAGGACGGAGAAGCGCTGGCCGATGTGGAACCCGCAGCCTTACCTCAACGCGCTGGCTTAGGAGGATCAAATGCCGCTCAATTCAACCATCGTCGGCGCCAGCACCAACGCCCTGACCCATGCGGTGGACGAACGCTGGCTCATGGCCTACGCGGCCGGCCTCAGCGACCAGAATCCGCTGTACATGGACACCAAGGCGCATACCGTTCTCGCGCATCCGTTGTTTCCCGTCTGCCTGGAATGGCCGGTTCAACTTGAGGCGCGGCAGATAGACGGCTTCGCATCCATGACCCGGGAGGAAGCCGCTCGCGCAGTTCATGCCTCCCACGACATGCAGCTTTACCGGCCGATTCGGGCCGGCGACGCCCTGGTGACGCAAGGCACATACGTCCGCGTGCAACGAATCCGCCCCGGTGCCGCCTCCACCATCCGATTGGATACACGGGACCAGGCAACGGGTGAGCTGATTGCCCGAACCCACCAAGTGGGCATCTACCGCGGTGTGGCGGTGAAAGGCGAAGACCGCGCATCCGAAGATGTTCCGGTGCCACCCCCGACGCCGCACCTGAAGGATGCGCTGCGGGAAGACATCGATATTCCGGCCGGCGCCGCACACATCTACACGGAGTGCGCGCGCATCTGGAATCCCATCCACACGGACCGCGCGGTGGCCCTCGCGGCAGGTCTGCCGGACATCATTCTGCACGGCACGGCGACCATGGCCCTTGCCGTGAGCCGCATCGTCAACCGTTACGCGGATGGCGATCCTTCGCGGGTGAAACGCCTCGGCGGCCGGCTCGCGGCGATGGTGCTTATGCCTTCCACCCTCCAACTTGAAACGGCCTGCGATGCCGGCGTGGTGGCCTACCAAGCGCGTAACGGCAGCGGTGAACTGGCGATTAGCGACGGCTTTGTCTGCCTCCAGTAATCCAGTAGGCGCTGGCGGTTCTTGGCGCGGCTGATACGCTGACTTCTCGATAGCATGGAGTTTGAAACAATGGCCAGCGACACCTTCTACACCGACCACTGGAAGCACATCGAAGAAGAACGCATCGCCCGCTATGAGCAGATGTTCCAGTGGCGCGAGGGCAATGCCGCGCTGTTGGAGCCGGCCGCCTTGTCGGAAGGGCTCGCCGTGCTTGACTTCGGTTCCGGCCCCGGCTTCATGGCCCTCGCCATCGCAGACATCGTGGGCCCAAGCGGCCAAGTACATGGCGTGGACCTCAACGCCCGCTTCGTGGCCGACGCCACCCGTCGCGCCGCCGGCCGCCCCAACGTCGCCTTCCATCATGTGGAGGGCACCGCCATTCCCTTGCCGGACGCCGCGGTGGACCGGGCGATCTGCAAGAACGTCCTCGAATACGTGCCCGACTTGGATGCGACCTTGGACGAAATCAAACGTGTGCTGGCACCCGGCGGCCGCATCCACATCATAGACAGCGATTGGGGTTTCGTCGTCGTGGAGCCGTGGGGCAAGGTAGCCGTGGAGCGCTTCTTCGACGCCGCCGCGCCGGCCTTCAAGGAGCCGCACATCGGCCGCAAAGCACCCGGCCTGCTGGCACGGCACGGCTTCCAAGACGTGCAGACGCACATTCACGCTTTCGCCGACCGGGACGGCCGGGCACTATCCGTGCTCCGCAACATGGTCAGCTACATCGAAGTGGGCGGTGGCATGCCCCAAGCGGAAGCCAACGCCCTGCTCAACGCCGCCGAGCAAGCCATCGCCACCGGCGAATACCTGTTCGTGCTGCCGCAGTTTCTAGTGACCGCGGAGAAGAGGTAGAGCCAGAGGCACGGCCGCATACACCCGCCACCGGCAGCGGGCGCAGGCAAGACTACTCGATGGGCTGGAGTTTCGAGCGCAACGTTTCGAGGAACAACCGCTGCGGAATCGTCTGTGCAGCCAACAGCCTCTCCGAAGCCGCTTCCAGCGTTTGCACCTCCCAATGATGGCGGGTCAAGCGATGGCTGCCGCCATCTTCAGCCGCCATGCCCACGACCATCCAGATGATGTCGCCATCCCCTAAATCGTGCGAGACGAGGGCACTTGGGCCGCCAATCGAGTCGAAGAAGCTCTCATCCACCACCACTGCCATCTTTGCCTGCCAGCGACGTAGCGTCGGCACCTTGACCTGAAGCTGAGGCATCAGGCGTTTCGCGCTTGAAGAACGCCAGTCTGGACGACGAACGGCGTTGGGAAACACGGCTTGGCCACAGCGGTCACGCAGCCCCTCGAATTCAGACCGCATGCCCTTGCCAGAGAAGTAGACGGCTTGGACTTCGAGACCAAACCACCGCAACGCACCGTCAGCAGTGCCCGCGACCACCATATCTATCTTGCCGGCCGGCTTGCCAGTCGCGGTTCCCTTCATGAAGCCCACCTCGGTGGCCACCTGTACATCGTTTAGGCCGGCAATGTCGCCAAGCCATCGCGCCGGCAGACTGTGCTGGTCGAAGCGCCTTGGGCAGGTGATGACAGGAGGGCCCGCTGGTTCGCCAAGGGAGTCGTCCGGCCCTTGTTCGTAGAGGCGAATGGAACAGACCCCACCCGGCTTGGCACACGGACGTCGGTTCCGCTGAAACGGGCAAACCGGCAACGCGGCCTCCTCTCCTGCCAAGGCTATGCGGGCAAGAGACTCCCGCCGCGCTGCTTGCATGGCCGCGAAGGGCTCCCCGTACCATTCACAGATTCCAAAACGCGACACAAGCGTACCCACACAGGCCAAGGAGAGGCCCTGCCCTCAAGGGGCGATGGTCTCCGCGGCGCAACCGTCGGTCAACAGGTACGCACGGTTTGGTCGATGGGCGATAACGCGATGAACGCCGATAGTCCATAACCGGACGCTAGCGCGGGGCTACAATGGCGACCAGCGTATGCTGCTGTCGCCCAGAGCGACGGTCACCATTCACTAGCCAACGGGCACCAACAGCCGGAGCCTCAGCATGGCCCGCCAGCGCATTACCGCCGAAGCCGCACAAGCCGCTGGCGACCAGCTCGAAGACCAAGCGCCTTGCGGCACCGGCCCGCCGGCAACGCCCAGCCACCGCATCGACAGGCAGTTCCCGGAGCGCTTCGTTGATGGACTGTCACGCCAAGAGGTGTACAACAAGCACCTGTTCCGGCCCAACACCTACCTCCACAAGTGGTGGGCGCGGCGTTGTGGCTCCACGTTCCGCACCATCCTCAAACAGTTTGCGCCTTGCGACGACCGCACGGGCTACTACACGCCAGGCGGGTTGGAAGGGTTGACCGTGCTTGACCCGATGATGGGCGGTGGCACGACGTTGCACGAGGCCATCCGGCTGGGCGCCAACGTGGTTGGCGCGGACATTGACCCCATCCCCGTGCTCCAAGCCCGAGCGTCGCTGTCGCGCACACCGCTGTCGGCGCTGCGCACTGCTTTCGACGGCTTTCTCGATGACCTCCAAGCGGACTTGCAGCCCCACTTCCAAACCCACTGCCCCATCTGCCAAGCCGAAACCGACATCCGCCATTGCCTCCACGGTGTGCGCAAGCGGTGCGGGTGCGGGGAAGTGGTGCAAGTGGAGCAATACGACCTGCGGCAGGAAGACCGCACCACCATTCGGCTCGATCCCGCCAGCGGCGAGATTTACGCGGGTGTGCGGCCACGCGAGCGTGTACCCGGCGCGCGGCACCTGATCCAGAAGCGCGACAAGCAGTGCCCCGTGTGCGGCGAGACTTACCAAGAACTGCGCCACCTGCCCTTTCCTGCCCGTCATGCGCTGGTCGCTATCGTGGGTGAATGTGCGCGGCACGGCCTATTCCACCGTGTGCCCAGCCAACATGACCTTGACGTGATCGCCGCCGCGGATCGAATGCGGGCCAAACTGGATTTCGGCGCCGCGGAAGACTTTCTCGTTCGCGCCGGGCCCAAGTCCGCGGACTTGATCCGGCACAACATCAAGTCGTATCTGGACGTCTTCTCATCACGGCAACTCCTCTATCTGCACAGCGCGATCACTCATTTGCGCCGCCACCCGGAACCCGAACGCCTGAACTTGGCGATGCTGGTTTCCACCTCGCTGGAGTTCAACTCCATGCTCTGCGGCTACAAGGGCTGGCACAAGCGCCGTCCGGGCGCCATCCGCCACACGTTCGCGCTGCATGCGTATTCGTTTCAATACACCGTGTTGGAGAACAACCCGGTCAACCCAATCAAATCGTCTGGAAACCTGCGACAACTCTTCCACGACCGCATTGAACGTGGGCGACGCTGGGCCGCGGCGCCCGTGGAACGCCGGCGCGGCCCGGATGGCGGCAGCGAATGGGTTCCAATCCTCGGCGAGACGGATGCCGGCGACGAGGTGTGTTCGCAATCCGACCTACCGCGCCAAGGCGGCGGATTCTGGGTGATGCAAAAGGACGCCCGAGCGCTGCCGCTGGCCGACGATTCCGTGGACATCGTAGTGACCGATCCGCCCTACTACGACAGTGTGCAGTACGCAGACTTGGCAACTTTCTTCCGTGTTTGGTTGTCCCGTTTGGTTCCGGATGCGGCGACATGGCGTTACGACCACAACCACGTCGCCGTGGCGGCCGGCACACCACACCATACGGACAACTTCATGTCTGTGTTGGAGGGCATCTTCGCCGATTGTCACCGCGTGTTGAAGCGCGGCACGGGCCGCTTGGTGTTCACATTCCATCATTGGGACGACAAGGCTTGGGCTTCCCTCACCATCGCGCTCAAGAACGCCGGATTCCGGCTGATGAACGCATATGTCGTTTCCTCGGAACACCCGATTTCCGTCCACATACGCGGCCTCAAGTCCATCCGGCACGACTGCATCTTGGTCTTGGCGAGCTGCGACGAGCGTGCCGGGCGCGTTTGGGCCGAGCCCCAAGCCATCGACGCCAGCGACAGCGAAGCCTTCTGCAGAGGCTGCGGTGAAACGCTGGGCTGGCTGCTGGATCGACGGCCGGCAACGCGCGAAGTGGGCACCCAATGGAAACGCCTGTTGGGGAACAGGGTTTGACCTCGGAGGTGTAGAGGGGGATTGGCGACCGCGGCCAACAGACGCTTGCGGGTTGGCGCCGGCTGGTTCAGTCTTACACTCCTGCCAAGGAGATCCGATGCGCTCGCTCGTGCCCACCCGCCAACCGCTGCCCGATGGCGACGCTGCGAAAACCGACGGTGAGCGGCTTGAACTGCAGGGTCCCCGCGGTGCGGCGATGGCCCGGAAGTACGTTTGGTGGCAGACACCGGAGCAGACATTGGAAGACCCATGCCTGCTGGCGGCTCAGATCATGACTCTTGGTACCTTGGACGATGTGCAGTGGCTGCGTCGGCACACTTCCCGCGATGCATTGCGGCGCGTCCTTAGGAATCCGCCGGTGGGCGTCTTCAACGAGCGTTCGTGGCGCTTCTGGCATCTGCAATTGGGCATGGCGCGGTGCCCGCCGTTGCCGGCCAGACCCCTGCCGGTGTGACGTTTCACGCCCGGCTGGGGGTCCTTGACCAGGCACAGCGTGAGCTTTGGCCAGCGCTTGCGGAAGTGCCGGCCAACTTTGTTCTATATGGGGGCACGGCGCTGGCGCTGCGTCTGGCACACCGGGCGTCCGTGGACTTCGATTTCTTCACCAGCGAGCCGCTTGATTCGGAGCGGCTGCTGCGGCTGCCATTGGCCAAGAGCGCAGATGTGCTGCAACGACAGCCGGACACATTGACGCTTTCGGTCACCACATCCGGGCCTGTGAAGGTCTCGTTCTTCGGCGGCTTGGATTTCGGCCGCGTGGGCGAGCCGGCACATACCGCTGACGGTGTGACGCAGGTGGCTTCCACACTGGACATCTTCGCCACCAAACTCAAGGTGCTCCTGCAGCGTGTGCAGGTGCGTGACTACCAGGACTTGGCCGCGATTCTCCGCGCCGGCCTCGCGCTGCGCGACGGCTTGGGTGCGGCAGCCACCTTGTTCGGCAGAACCTTCCCCGCTGTCGAGGCGGTTAAGGCGTTGGGCTACTTCCAAGGCGACACGGCAAGGTTGCCGGCCGAGGACCGCCACATCCTCACCGAGGCGGCGGCGGACTGGGATTATACGCTGGCCAGCGTCCCGCGCAGAGCGACCACGCTCGCCTGTTAGCGTCGCGACGGCCAACGCGGCTGCCACACTCCCCTGCTGCGCCAAGGCGGCTCGAAAGCGGCCGGATCGACGGGATTACCCCCTCCGTTGGCGGCAAGCGCTATGGGCACGATATGCTTTCGCGTTCCAAGGATGAAGGGGTGGGCCATGACTGCCACCAGCGAGCCGCCGCGTCATCGCAACGACATGTACGGCGGCGCCACGCGGCCGAACGCCGCGGACGGCCCGCCGGCGACACCGGCCGCCACGGTGGTGCTGCTGCGGGACGCAGTCACGCCGGAAGTGTTGATGCTGCGCAAGAACTCCCGCATCGCCTTCGGTGGAATGTGGGTGTTTCCGGGCGGGCGCATCGATGCCGAGGACGGCGCCGATGGCGCGACGCCCGAGACGGCTGCGCGCAATGCCGCGGCGCGGGAAACCCGTGAGGAGGCAGACATCGCCGCGGCCCCGGAAGACTTCGTGTGGTTCGCCCACTGGACGCCACCGCCAGATACGCCGAAGCGCTTCGCCACTTGGTTCTTCGCGGCCCGCGCCGCAGACCATGAGGTCGCCGTCGATGGCGGGGAGATTGAAGACCACCAGTGGATCGCCCCCGCCGCCGCATTGCAGCGCCACGCCGCCGGCGACATCGACTTGGTGCCCCCCACTTGGGTGACGCTGCATCAACTCGCGGAACACGACACCGTGGATGCCATCCTCGCGCACTTCGGCGCCCGGCCGGCCCGCGTCTATGAGACGCGCATCGGCCAACGGGCGGACGGTGTGCGCGTCGCCATGTGGAAGGGGGACGCCGGTTACGAAGAATGTGACGCCAACGCCGCCGGCGAGCGCCATCGGCTGGTGATGACGCAAGGGGGGTTCACGTTCGAGAACACCGTGGACGGCGCCTGAACAGTCCGCGGGCGGGCGCTGCGGCAGCCAATGCCGGGCGGAGCGCCGCCTTGGACGCAGCACGTCACCGCGGGCGTGGACGTGCAGGCCGGCGCCGCGGGACAAAGCTGGCTGTCGGTGGCCGTGGTCGTTTGGGGTTTCAAGGACAGCTTGGCGATACTGGACTACAAGGAGTTCCATGGGCCGATAGACACGCCGCGGGCGACGGCTTGGCTTGACTGAATGCCTGAAGCCGAAGCCGACGTAACGAACGGGAATTGTCCATCGTTTCCACTGTTGGGAATCCGCAATCGCAGTGCGGAACGCGAACGAAAACGGGGAAGGTGGAACGCGAACGGGTATCGCCCCTGTCAGTTGGCACCGGCGCTCACTCGAACGGGTTGCGATGGCGACGGCGGTGCCGTAGTCTCGGCATCAAGCCGCTTCGACTACGGAGACTGAACATGAAACGCGCCATCATCGCCACGCTCGCACTGGGCGCGTTGATGCAGTTTCCTAACTGGGCCGCCGCAGACATCATAAGCGGCGACATACGGCCGTTGCTTAAAGACAGCGAATACAATCAATTAACGCGGGAAACCCTGCCCATCGTGCATGACTGCCCACAAGTGGCCGCAACCTTCCGCGCCCAAGACGTACCGGAGGATGGGTTCGACGCCGCCTGCAACCTATTGAAGGAAACGGAGGGCTTTTTTCACGCCAAAATGCAAACCGATCCCGCGAACCCTGCTCGGGACTATGAGTGCTACAACAAGGTAGAGATATTTACTTTCAGTAGCTACCAAAATATGCATGATTACTATAGGAGCGTCTATGGCCATGATCGTGGGTTCTCTGGCATTTACTTTAATGTGTGTGATACATGGAGTCCTCACCCTACCATTCTCGTGTATAAAACCGTTGATGAAATCGTACTACTCGAACACGAATATATACACCATCTAGACTATCGGTTTCTAAGCGCCCAAGGCGGCCGCAGATCAATAGTGATAGAGGGCCTGGCCATGTACCTTGAACACGAAAGGCATGGAAGGCACAGTCTTGGGGCAGGGGGGGGCGACATTTTGGAGTGACATTAAGGTTATCGGCGACGACCTGCCGGGCCCCTACGAAGTGTTTACGAAATTCCACTCCATTGACGTTTACCGTTGGGGCCATGTTTTGATGCGCTATCTTTTCGAGAAACAGCCGCAAGTGGTTAACGCGATGACCGAAAAATCTAAGGTTTCTTCGCGCAACTACCTAGATTACATAGCTAAAACGCTACCTTCATTGACCGACGACTTCCGTAGGTATCTACGAGAGTTGGCCGCCATTACGATTGAACGGATTGAACCGATTACGCTCTTCCTTGATGAAGAATGGCATCTTATCAACATTGACGAGTACTTTCGCACTAGCCGGATAATGGACGTTACCGGCCATGATACTAGTTCCGAGACAGTGACTTTGGCTGTTGGAAGTTATGCTACTAGTCTGGGTTGGATGAGAGAACGGGAAATCGGGACTGTTAGAAGTTACTTTTTGATTACGCCTTCGGCACCGGGAACCGCGCAAGTAACCGTCACTGCTACGACGCGCGATGGCGAGAGCGCCAAGCAGACGTTCACCGTCAATGTGGTTGGAGACTTGCAGACAAGGGCAATCACCTTGCGCGATGCGGTTTCGACAGAGGAAGGCGCAACGGCAATCAACTTGGCATCCTACTTCTCCGGCCCTGCCTTGAGCGATATTGAATTCACAGTTGCATCGAGCGACACCGATGTGGTGCGTGTAGCGGTGCGCGATGGCCGCCTTGTCATTACCGCGGTGGCGGTGGGCGAAGCGGACATAGCCTTGCGGAGCATTTACCACGGCCGGGAGACAACGCAGACATTCACAGTCACAATCACCGACGATTGCCCATCGTACCTATGCGGCCCCGGATTCTTCAATGGTTGGCGGTGGTTGCTTTTGGAAGATGGGCAGGCGGTGGCGACAGAGACTGACTAACCTTTGCGCTTGCGCGGGTTGAACCGAAACCGGAAAACGCGCCACGGGCACGACGTGGAGTTGACGCGACCGGCGTGGCGAGCTACTGTCGCGCAAGTTCGCTTCGACTACGGAGACTGAACATGAAACGCGCCATCATCGCCACGCTCGCACTGGGCGTCGCCCTCGTTTCAACGATGGCGCATGGACTGCCAATTGAGACAAACCACGGCGTTACGGTTCCGTTGATGCTGCCGGCGGGATCGGAGTACGGCCAAAGTTTTGTGCGCCTACGAAACCACGATCTTGGGGAAGTCACGGTGCGTATAACCGCCATTGACGACGCGGGCAACGTCTTTGATCCATTTGCAATCACATTGGCTCCCGGCCAAGCGTTCCACTTCAACTCTGACGACCTCACTAACGGCAACGCGAGCAAGGGCATTGAAGGCATAGGCACACCCGCGCCACCGTCATGCTGTCCAATACGTGAAGGTAACTGGCGCTTGCGCGTTGAAGTCGGAGAGCTCGAATTTGTGCTGGTTGAATCGTTCATACGCACACGCGATGGATTCCTAACTGCCACGCCCGACGTACTGACAGAGTATCAAGGGCAAAGTTTCCGCGACCTTTACGCCAGTACATTCAACCCTGCAAGCAACACTAGGCAACAAAGTGTGCTACGCCTAATCAATTGGGGTAGTGAGAACGAGGTAATAGTGATTGATGCGTGGGACGATAAAGGGAAAGCATGGCGGGCCAATTGAGTTGACACTTACGGCCGGGCAATCCCGTATGTTCACGGCGATTGATTTAGAGGAAGGGGCGACAGGCTTATTCGGCAAGCTCGGCGACGGTACGGGTAAGTGGTCTGTTCGGGTTTCACCAGTTGGCTACCAAGGTAGCCTCGGTTCGATAACCGGGCAAAACTTGCTTTACGCTTCCTCCGGACATATCTCCAACTTATCAGCGGAGGGTTACTTGGCCGCCGAAACTAGCGGTGCCGAAACTAGCGACGACTACGGCAACACACTCCAAACCGCGACAGAATTACGAATGAACAGCTCGCTATCGGGCAGGATTGACTATGGAACGGACGAAGATTGGTTTAGGCTTGTCTTTAACCAAAGAGGCACCATGTCGCTCTACACAACTGGCCCAACCGATACAAAGGGCGCTGCATACATAAACGATCTCGATAGTCGCATCTTCTCTGACGACGATAGCGGTGAGGGGCTCAATTTCAGCTTTCGTATATTCGGGAACGTTTTGCCCGATAACGTTACTGTCTATCTCCAAGTCACGGGGTTTGACGAAGAAACAACGGGGCCGTACACCGTTCACTTCAACCTAACGCCGGACTAAATCCTTGCACTTGTGCGGGTTAACACACAACGGAAACAGAACCGATTAAGCCCAACTTCGGTCAGGGCGCGGACCCTGGCCCACGGGCGGAGCGGCTTGGGGAGCTTGGCGATGGCGGCTAGGTCGATGGCCCGCTGGTCTAGCTGGGCTACTGCCTTGGCCTCGATGCCCCGTGCCCTGCGGAGCGCTTTGGCCGCGGCGCGGCGCATGGTGGTGGCCTGCGTGTCCTTACAGGCCGTCTCGGAGAGCATCTTGCGTTTCTTGCGCTTGGCGGACCCGACCTCACGCGCTATGAATCCCCACGGCTCGCTGATTCGGGCGGCGCACCGATCCTACCACGCTTCCACTGCTCTTGTGGGCGTTCAGCCACCCCCACCCTCAACCCATGGTGTTCGGCAGCCACAGCACCACGGCTGGGAACGCCAGCAGCACGGCCACCGTGAGCACATCGGCCACGAAGAATGGGCCGATGCCCCGAAACACTTCCTGCAGCGGGATGGCCAGTGAGTTTCCGGCGTCGTCCTTGAGCTCCCGCGCCACCCCGGCGACGACGAAGCAGTTGAGGCCGATGGGCGGCGTGATGAGGCAGATTTCCGCCATCTTCACCACGATCACGCCGAACCAGATCGGGTCGTAGCCCAACGCGATCACGGCCGGATACACCACCGGCAAGGTCAACACCAGCATGCCGATGGCATCCATGAACATGCCCAGCACGGCATACGCCAGCAATATGCACACCATGATGGCGATGGGCGGCAAGTCCAGCGTCACCACCCAATCCGCGAACGTGGCCGGCAACCCGGCGAAGCCGAGGAAGCGCACGAACAGGAACACGCCCCACACCAGCGTGAAGATCATCACCGTGAGGCGCGCCGTCTCCATCAGCGCGTCGCGCAGCCGCCCGGTCATCTGGCGCAGGGCGCGCCGGCGGTATGCCTGCCACACATACATGGCGAACACCACCATCGCGCCCAATGCGCCGGCCTCGGTGGGCGTCGCCGCGCCCGAATAGAGGGCGCCGAAGATGATGCCCACCACCAACACGATGGGCATGGCGCCGGGCAGGCTCGCCCAGCGCTGCCGCCAAGTGAAGCCGCCGATGCGTTGCCCCAGCGCCGGTTTCCACACGCACATGCCGACGATGAGCGCCGTGTAGATCAACACGGACACCACGCCGGGCACCAAGCCGGCCAACAACAGCTTGCCGACCGATTCCTCAACGATGATGGCGTAAATCACCAATATGGCGGATGGCGGGATGAGGGACGCCAGCGTACCGCCGGCGGCGATGACGCCGGCCGTGAGCCGTTCGCCGTAGCCGTTCTTCAGCATGTCCGGGATGGCGACGCGGGAGAACACCGCGGCCGTGGCCGTGGACGCTCCGGACACCGCCGCGAACCCGGCGCTGGCGAACACGGTGGCCACGGCCAAGCCCCCCGGCGCCCAGCCCACCCAACGCCGCGCGGCCTCGAAGAGCCGTGCCGTCAATCCGGCATGAAAGGCGAGGAAGCCGATGAGGATGAAGAGCGGCAACACGGACAATGGATAGGTGACGGTCTTGGAATGTGGGATGGTGCCGGCGATGGCACCCGCCACGCTCCAACCCTTGATGGCGAGCAAGCCCAGGAACCCGGTGAGGGCCGCCGCGACATAGACGCGCACCCCAGCCACCACCAAGGCGACGAGCAGCAAGATGCCGCCGATGCCGATCCAGGTGTCGTCGATGCCGAATGTCACGCCTTGGGCGCCTCGGCGAGTTGGATTTCCTCGGCTGCCCGTTCCTCGGCGCCCTTCACCGATGGCGCCGCCACCGGCATCAAGTCAGGATTCACGGCAAGCCGCAGATAGGCCGCCAGCTGCACGATGAGCCGCGCCAAGAGCACCGCAAGGGCCGCCGGCACCACCAGCTTGGCCGGCCAGGTGGCGAGCTCGATGTCGATGGTGCTGTCACCGAACTCGAAGGCGCGCTGGAAATGCTGGTAGGCGTAGGGAGTCAGCACCGCGACGATGAACGCCGCCAAGCCCGTGCCAAACGCTTCCACCCCCCACCGCCAGCGCCCCGACAGCCGCGCCACCACCAGCTCCATGCGCACATGGCCGCCCACCCGCTGCACGAAGGCGATGGAGAGCACGGCGAAACCCACCATCGCGGTCTCCACGACGTCGATGTAGCCGAAGATCGGCGCCCGGAAGGCAGCGCGCAAGATGATCTGCACCACGCCCAACAGCATCAGCGCGAAGATCAACAACCCGGCGCAGAGGTTGAGGCCGTTCTCCACCACCCCCAAGGCACGATCGACACGGCCGATGGCGCGGCCAAAGCCGTCGCGGATGTCCTCGCCGGCGTTCAAGGGCCGCCCGCCGCGTCCACAACCGGGGGATAGGATCGGCCGACGGCGGCGTAGATCGTCTCGACCAAGCCGCGGGCGTCGAAGCGATCCTGGTTCTCGGCAATCCAGTCGTCGATCACCGGCTGGCCGGCCAAGGCGCGAAAACGCGCCAACTCCTCATCGGAATAGCGCACCTCGAAGAGTGTGCGCTTGAGCATGGGCAGGTTCTCCTTGTCCACATCCACATAGGCTTGGATCTGGCCTTGGATCAAGCCCGCCCGTATGTCCTTCAACAGCGCCTTGTACTGCGGCGCCAACGCCTCGTAGGCATCGATGTTGAACACCAGCGGACACTCAGAGGTGCCGGGCGACAAGTTCCCCGTGAACCAGTTCGACACTTCGTGGATGCGGTAAGAGATGTGCGAGTAGGTGAAAGGGAACGCCGCAGCGTCCATGGTGCCCTGCTGCACACCCGTGTACACCTCGGTGGCGGCGGAACTCGTGGGCGTGGCGCCCACCCGCCGCATCGCTTGGCCGAGGCCGCCGCCGGCCCGCACCGTCAACCCGCGCCAGTCCTCAAGGCGCGTCGGCGGTTCGCCACGCCCCAGGAACTCGTACTGCGGCATCATCGCGGAAGCGTACGGCATGGCGTTCCAACGTTTGAGCTCCTCGCGCACCGCGGCATGGCCAAGCACGGCTTCGCGCACACGCAGGGCGTCCGCGGCGTTCCCCATGGGCAGGAACGGCATGGTCAGCACCATCAGCGCCGGATTCTTGCGCGGGTGGTAGAAGTTGCAGATCAAGGCCGCCTCGAAGGCGCCGATGGCGATGCCATCCAGGTTCTCCCGCGCCTTCGAGATCGCTTCCCCGTAGTGCAGCATCATGCGCCAGTTGCCATCCGTGCGGGCCCCCACTTCGGCGGCCAGCAGTTCCGCAATGGCTGTGCCGGCGCGGGGCTTGCCCCAGAGCGAGACATCCCAGCGCAGTTGCGGTCCCGCCACTTGATCCGCATTGGCGGCCCCGGCGAGGAACAGCGCCGCGGCCGCCAACAAGCTGGCGCGACGAAACTTGGCGCTCATGGCGTGGCGGCACCGTTCCGTGGTGGGTTCAAGGGTTCTGTGGATGCGGTTGCGCCCGCAAGTGATGTCCAACGAGGAAGTCGAACATGCGCCGCGCATGGTGGGGTGTAGCGAGGTCTGCCTTGGCGAACCGCGCCGCCGGCGCCGGGATGGGGCGCGGTGCCTGAGCCGCAAGATGCGCTTGGGCGACGCGCTCCATGGTGACGAACCATGCCACCGCCTCCCGCACCGTGGCGCCCACGGTGAGCAGGCCGTGGTTCTTGAGCACGAGGCCGCGGCAGCGGCCCAAGGCTTGGGCAATGCGGCCGCCGCAGTCAACGCTCTGCACCTGCACTTCATCGTCGTCAAAGACGGCGCAGTCCTCGAAGAAGATGCACGATTCTTGGGTGATGGGTTCAATGCCGCGAGCCTCCGCCGAGAACGGCGTGCCGTGTGGGGTATGGGTGTGCGCGGCGCTCATCGCGTCTGGGCGGGCGGCGAGGATGGGCCAGTGGATGAAGTACGCCGGCGGGTTGGCGTTGCCCGGCCCTTCGAGGGCCTCGCCATCGGGCCCGACCAGCACGAGGTCATCCACGTTGGCTTGGGGGAAGGGCGTCGCGTCGGAGAGCACCCAGAAGCAATCCTCACGCTCTGGATCCCGGGCGCTGATGTGGCCGTCGCCCAAATCCCCCCAACCCAGGGCGGCGAAGATGCGATAGCCGAGCGCCAAATCCCGCTTGCGCACGTCACGCTCGGCTTGGAGCGCTGAACCCATCGGGCCCCTCCTTCCGCGCGGGCCGCCTTGCGCCCGCTTGAGTTGGGCGGGCGTTCGATTCGGCGACGCCCGCGGCTTACGTCAAGTCATGTTAGCCCACGCCGGCGCGTGCGCCCGGCGCTGCGGGGGTAGGCCCACGCACCTCCCGCCTCTCCCCACGCTCGCGTGTGCGCTATGCTTCGCACATCGCCTACGGCCTTGAGGCATCTGGTCGTGGGCACCTTGGGCATCTTGGGAGCATCCAACGTTATGTCACATGAAACGATCATATCGGGCGGCACCGTGGTGGACGGCAGCGGCGCGGCCGCGAAACGCGCGGACGTCGCCATCGACGGCGGGCGCATCAGCCGGGTCGGCGATCTCGCCGGGGAACCGGCTGGGCAGACCATCGACGCCACCGGCAAGCTCGTCACGCCCGGCTTCATCGACCTGCACACCCACCTTGACGCGCAGATCGGCTGGGAGCCGGAAATGCGCCCGAGTTCCTACCACGGCGTCACCACTGCGCTGATCGGCAATTGCGGCGTCACCTTCGCGCCGTGCGCCGAGAACAACCGGCGCTATCTGGCCAAGCTCATGGAGGCGGTGGAGAACATCGCCGCGGACGCCATCATGGATGGCCTGCCGTGGAACTGGACGAGCTTCGGCGAATATCTGGACAGCGTGCAGGCGCTGCGCCCGACGCTGAACGTGGTGGGGCTGGTCGGCCACTCCGCCATCCGTTTCGAGGCGATGGGCGACAAGAGCTGCGACGAAGGCGTGCAGGCGGACGACAAGGAGCTGGCGCACATCGTGGCGCTCGTGAAGGAGTCCATGGCCGGCGGCGCCGTCGGCTTCTCCACCTCCCGCTTCCTCGGCCACCGCGTCCCGGACGGGCGCCTCACGCCGGGCACTTGGGCCAATCCCCGCGAAACCGAGGCCATCCAACAAGCCGTGGTGGATGCCGGCGGGCGCGGTGGCCTGTTCCAAGTGGCGCCGGACATGCGCACCCGCCACCAAATCGAGCGCGAGATGTTCGAGCGCGGCGCTGAACTCGGCTGCCAAGTGCTCTTTTCCGGCGGCGCCGGCGCCAAGGGCGACGGCGGCGTGACGAGCTGGCAGGACTTCCTCGGCCGCAACAACGAGGCCGGCCGGCGCATCACGTCCATCTGCCACACCCGCCCGAGCGGTTCCTTCTTTGGCCTGGCGCAGCAGGCGTTCCTGCGCACACCGGGCTGGCAGGAACTGATGCGGCTGCCGAGCATTGCGGAGCGGGTCGCCGCCCTCAAGGCGCCGGCCACGCGCCGGCGGCTCATCGACGAGGCCAAGGATGCCGGCGGCTTTGGGCAAACGGCGCACATCCTGCACCCGATGGGCACCGGCGAGTACCCGGATTTCGATTTGGAGAACAAGAACAACCTGCAACAGCTTGCCGATGCCGCCGGCGAGGATCCGGTGGAGGTGTATGTGGACCGCCTCATCGCCTCAGACGGCAAGGAGCTGTGGAACCTGTGGGCTTTCGGCGGTTCGCTTGAGAACCAGTGGGCCTACATGCGCATGCCCCACGTGGTGCCGATGCTCGGCGACGCCGGCGCCCACGTCGGCCAGTTCACGGACGCGGATTCGCCCACCTTCCTGCTCGGCGAACTCACCCGAGACCGCGGCGTGTATTCGCTGCCCGAAGCGGTGCATCGCATCACCGGCAAGTCTGCGCAAGTGCTTGGGCTGCGGGAACGCGGCGAGATCCGCGAGGGCTGGCATGCCGACATCAACGTCATCGACTATGAGGCGTTGCGCTCCTGCCACCCGGAGTACCTCAACGACTTCCCGCACAACGGCGGGCGTCTGGTGGTGAAGAGCAAGGGCTACGATGCGACGCTCGTGGCCGGCCAAGTGGTGATCGAGCACGGCGAATACACGGGCAACCGGCCGGGCGAAGTGATCCGCGAGTTCATCCGCGGCTGAGCGGCTGCTAAAAGCGGGGTGGAGCTCGTGTGCTCCGCCCCGCCGCTCACCGGGTCCGCTGGGTGCCGGCACCCGTCGCGGACTGTGCCAAGAAAGCGGTGATGGCCGGCCAGATTGGCGGCGTCTCCAAAGGCACGCCATGCCCACCGTGGAACTCCACCACCTGCGGCCTCTCGCCGAGCAGGGCCACGAAGGCGCGGGATTCCGCGGTGGGCACCACCGGATCCGCCACCGCGTACATCACCAACAGGTGGCGCGGCAAGTCTCCGATGGCGTTGGCGGCGTCGATGTTGTGGCGCAGCAGCCAGCGCACGGGCACGAACGGAAAGCGGCCTTGGGCAATGCGTTCGATGCTCACATACGGGCTCACCAAGATGAGGCCATCCACCCCGGCCGCCTGCGCCGCCAGCGCGGCGATGCCGCTGCCCAAGCTGCGCCCCAGCAGAATCGTCTTGCGCCCGGCACCGAAGCGCTGTCGCATCTCCCCCACCACTGCCGCCGCGTCCGCGACGAGGTGTGCCGCGGTCGGGGCACCGTCGCTGGCACCGTAGCCGCGGTAGTTGACCAGGGCCGTCACGGCGTTCAACCGGGCGAAGGTCGCCACGGCCTCTGAGAGCTCCTCCGCGTTGCCCCCGAAGTAGATGACGAGCGGCCCTTCTGAATCCGAGTTCGTCACCCAACCACGCAGCGTGGCATCCGGACGTTCCACAGTTACCGGCACCACGCCCGGCGCGGCCGGCATCACCTGCTGCGGCCTCGGAAAGAAGATCATCCGCCCTTGCAGCAAGAAGAGCGCGAGGCAAATGCCCGCGTATGCCACCAGCAATGTCGCGGCGAGGCGAAATGCGAGTTCCACGCTCGCTCAACTCAGCCGACGATGCGAACCGATGTAGCCGATCTCAACCTCCCGCTTGACGCCATCGATGCGGAAGTGAATGCGCACGTCACCACCAACCCTCGCATGCCAAGTGAAGAGCCGCGTGGTCCCATCCTGCGACCTAAAACGACGCTCTTTAGAGAGTTTCGGAT
The DNA here is from genome assembly GCA_965200505.1 of Candidatus Azotimanducaceae bacterium. Classification (GTDB taxonomy): domain Bacteria; phylum Pseudomonadota; class Gammaproteobacteria; order Pseudomonadales; family Azotimanducaceae; genus VXNE01. The sequence continues at coordinate 916,676 of OZ241343.1, forward strand.
TCTGACGAACGGTTTGACTCTCGTCCGTGACATGAGTTCGCCACTTCGGTGCCGGTCCTCCCTCCCAGTCTGCCACCGCACGATCGAGGTCGATGAGCTTGCCGACGATGGCGGGGAGCTTGTTGGCCTCTTCCAAGTTCCTTTCGACACCGGGGCCAAACATCAGGTCTGGAAACACGGTCTCGCGGCTGACCCACAACGACCTAGAATCCATATCTCTGACCAATCGCTCTTGGTGACGCCGAAAAATCGGGTCAGCATGGGCCAACCGGGTCAGGTTGTCGATCTGTTTCGCAGTGTCGGCCCAAGACTCTTCCGGTAGCAACTCCCGGAACTCCACTGTCACCCGATCCTTGTCCCATACATCCTTCGACGGCAGCCCGACGGCCACAGAGTCCCAAATCGCACCCAGGAGAAGCGGATCACCTTCTTCAGGTGTCAGCGATAGACCCTCGCAGCCCAAGTAGCGGCTCTTAACGTGGGCGGGCACCCCATCCAAAAGCGGCATTCTAGTGGACAGCCCCGAAAGAAAGGCGTAATCGTCCCTATGGCCGCGATTGCGCAGATCAAGGAAAGCATCCCAGAGGGTAAATCCCGGTTGGCAGACGATCTCTGGTGGTAGCTTGGACATGCGCCACCCGCTACCGACGACTTGCCTTCCTTGTAGCGTCGTTACTCCCTTCACAAGATCGCGCAGCCAATTCGACACACACTCCCGCGACACGCCCTGGGCATGTACACTCGCGTGATTGAGCACCATCTCACGAGGCATCATCTCGGCCGAAGCAGCCGCGATAGGGCCTCGTCATGCTGATCGAAAAAGCCCACTGGCCACTGTGATAGCCTACCGTCCTCATCGATCTCCGGCGTCACCACAATAGATTTCTTGCCGTCCGGACGCTCGAAATAGTGGAAGGCAACATCCGCCGGAGTGACGAGACCTTCCCGCACCGCCACCCGCACACCATCCATGAAGTGATCGGAGTGCGTCTCAACGACGACCTGTACGCCTGCCAACGACGCTCGAACCGCAAGCTCGGCGAGCTTCGCCTGGCCTCGCGGGTGCAGGTGCGCTTCCGGGTTCTCGATCAGACACAGTGTACCCCGCGGCGAGAGCAACGCCACAAGCACTGGCAGTACATAAGACAGCCCGAATCCGACATTCGTAGTTCTGTAGCGTCGGCTATGTACATCGTCCTGCCTCTCGAAGGTGAACCCGGCGATGACCGTATCGGCGTCGTCTCGAACGTCGAACTCCAGCCGGGCCCCGGGCGACACTTCCTGCAACCATCGCATAAGCGTTTCACGGACCGTGCGGCTAGGCAATCCTTCACAGCGTCGATCGCCAACTGGGAGCAAGTCCGATGCATGATTACTGATGTAACTTAGCGTATATTCGCCTCGTTCCCCAATGCTGCGATCAAGTCGTGAGCGCGGATACGTCCTCCGTGGCCCCACCCGTTCTGCGTTCACATACATGAACTGATATTCTTCGTCTGCCTGGTCAGGCTCTTGACCCTTAAGTAAAACAAGATCGCCATCCTCCTGCAGAGCGTATTGATACCTGCAAGGTTCGGCAACACCAGCTAGTTCCACCTGCAGCTCGACCACGTCGGTGTTCGATTCGTCATAGAGCACGTCTCGGCCGGAGCCTAAGCCCAAGTTCAATGTACCACCAACTCGGAGCCGATTCCCATGCCTCGACCCCAACCAAGTGAGCACGGCTTGGATGACGGTACTCTTTCCCATGCCGTTAAGGCCACATAGCAGCGTGAGCGGCACCATATGTAAATCCAGTGCTTCAAAGCACTTGAAGTTCTTCAATGTGATTCGTTCCAACATCATGAGAGGCACCGATGGATCAGTTCATCGATAGTTCTAAATCTCTTCAGCACACGTTTGGGCGTTCCAGTCGAATACGATATGGCCCTATCGAACTCATGGTCGTCAGCCAACAGTTCACGGAATTGGTTCACGATCCTCTGTTTCCGCCGAGCCAGTCGCCTCTGTTCAATCTCAGAACAGCGAGCGAGTCCTATGCTCCACGTCTCGAACAGCGCTTTACTGATCGGCCGCTTTTTCCCCTTGTCCGTCGGAGGCTTTCGGAACGCTTGTTCGCCAAATATGGCTAGTGCGGCACCCATAGCCGCCTTGAAAACACTGGCAATCTGATCGTGTTCCGACTCTTCCATCCAGTTAATCTTCGCCATAGCTTCTCCCAGGTAGCCATCGAGATCGTTGGACGTATACTCCTCCCAAGGGTCTATGTGGAAAGCCAAGAAACGCAATACACACTCTCTATCAGCCATTCTAGTCGGGCTCACAGATCCATTCGTGGCAGCCAGAAACTCAACGCTACAGGACAGATCCTTAAGATATTCTCGGACGGGACCAGGATGCAAGGCATGTCTAATTTCTTGGCCCCGTAACGCGGCGCCTCCAGTATTGATGCGATGGAAGATGTTGAACATGACCTCTTCCGGTGTGCCGGGGTCGATGACATTCACTACCAGCTGAGTCTCGTTGATGCGTCTCTGCATCGATCGGGGTAGGTCTGAGTACCTGACGTCAGCGTACTCCTCTCCCAAGTATTGCAAACCCCGCAGGGAGAACTCGCCAGCCACATAGTCATTGATGGTTGATATGCGTTGGATTCCGTCAACCACCTGCCACTTATCCTCGCTGTCGGCAGCCACATAGAACACTGGAATCGGGATGCGTAGCAGTAACGACTCGATCAGCCTGCTCTTTCCCTGCAGAGTCCAAATGCCTGTACGCCGTTGAAAGTCCGGGGCGAGGTCGATCTCCCCATGCCTAATACGCTGAACCACTTGATCCACAACGACGTTGATGGTGCGAACCCTTATTTTGCCGGGGTCGAACGGTGTAGTAATCTCGTCGTGGGCCTCGTCTTCCCGCTCTAGTTCTACACCGTCCTCATAGGCCAACTCGTCGGTCGTGTCCGTCATAGTACATCCCCTCTGGCCCTTCCCACAGGCACGGGCAATCGAGCCATAAGGAAGCCTACCGTGGATGAAGATAGGACGCAACCATCGTGTCTCGGGAGGGACGATGTCCTCGTGCTTGTGAAGGGTTGCTGCTGGTGGAACGCGGAGCGATGGCGAACCCCGTCCGGTTCCAGTAGGCTTTCGGGCCGTTACCCGAGGACGGGGTGGCCGCACCGTGGTACTCCTGATCGACAATTACGACTCCTTCACCTACAACGTCGCGCAGTACCTAGGCGAGCTAGGGGCGACGGTGACGGTGCGGCGCAACGACGAGCTCACCTTGGCGGACATCGAGCGGCTGGCGCCGGAGCGCATCGTCATCTCGCCGGGGCCTTGCACACCGAACGAGGCGGGGATTTCGGTTGCCGTGGTGCGGCGGTTCGGGGCGGAGTTGCCCATCCTCGGCATCTGTTTGGGACATCAGAGCATCGGCCAAGCGTATGGCGGCGACATCGTGCGCGCCCGGGAGGTGATGCACGGCAAACTCTCGTCCATCCATCATGGCGGCGCCGGCGTGTTCCACGGGTTGGCGGATGGCTTCATCGCCACGCGCTACCACTCGCTGGTGGTGGCGCGGGACACCCTGCCGGATTGCTTGGAGGTCACGGCGTGGACGCAACACCCGGACGGCGCCGAGGACGAGATCATGGGCGTCAAGCACCGCGAACACCCCGTGGAGGGTGTGCAATTCCATCCGGAGTCCATCATGACGGATACCGGGCATGGCCTGTTGCGCAACTTCTTGACGGCGACGGCGTGAGGGCAACTCGCACAGGCTGACGGATGCCGCTTTCAATCAACGAAGCCCTTGAGCGCCTGATCGCCGGCCACGGCTTGAGCCGCGCCGAGACGCGGGAGGTGTTCGACGTCATCATGGCCGGCGACGCCACGCCGGCGCAGATCGGCGCCGTGTTGATGGCATTGCGGATGCATGGCGAATCCGCTGAGGAAATCGCCGGCGCGGCGGAAGCCATGCGCCATCGCTCCACCAAGGTGGCAGTCACGGCGCCCAACCTCGTCGATACCTGCGGCACCGGCGGCAGCGGCGCGGCCAAGCTGTTCAACGTGTCCACCGCGGCGGCGTTCGTGGCCGCCGGCGCCGGCGCCCATGTCGCCAAACATGGCAACCGGGCCGCCACCAGCCAGAGCGGCAGCGCGGACGCGCTCGAAGCCCTCGGCGTCAACCTCGACCTCACGCCGGAGCAGATCGCCCGCTGCATCAAAGAGGCCGGCATCGGTTTCATGTTCGCGCCGGCGCATCACGGCGCCATGCGCCACGCGGCGCCGGTACGGCGCGAGTTGGGGGTGCGCACGGTGTTCAACTTGCTCGGCCCATTGACCAATCCCGCCGGCGCCGAACGCCAGCTCATCGGCGTCTTTTCGCCGGCGTGGCAACGCACCGTGGCGGAAGTGGCTGGGTTGTTGGGCGCTGCCCGCGTCTTGGTGGTGCATGCCGATGGCTTGGATGAGCTGTCCATTGCCGGCCCCTCCCATGTGGTGGAACTAGACGCCGGCACCGTGCGCGAATACGACGTGGCGCCCGAGGACTTTGGCTTGTCCCGCCACGACGCAGACGGTTTACGCGCCACCTCGCCGGCACAGAGCGCTGAACTCATTCGCGCGGCCCTCGCCCACGAAGCCTCGCCGGCCGCCGAATTGGTGGCGCTCAATGCCGGCGCCGCCATCTACGCGGCCGGTGTCGTCCTGAACCTGGCCGACGGCGTGGCGATGGCCCAAGACGTCATCGCCAGCGGCCAAGCCCGGGAACGTCTCGCCGAGTTGGTTCGGCTCACCAACTTGATGGTTGAAGCGTGAGCATCCTCGCCGACATTCTCGAGCACAAGGCGATGGAGGTCGCGGCGCGAAGGCGGCAGCGGCCGTTGGCGGCCATGCGCACCGCGGCGGCAGCGGCCGATGCGTGTCGGGGCTTCGCCGCGGCCTTGGCCGAGCGCACACCGGCCGTGATCGCGGAAGTGAAGCAGGCGTCCCCCAGCAAGGGCGTCATCCGCGAGCACTTTGAGCCGGCCGCCATCGCCCGCAGCTATGAGGCCGCCGGCGCCGCTTGCCTATCGGTGCTCACGGACGAGCGTTACTTCCTGGGCCGCGACGGCCATCTCGCCGAAGCCCGCCTAGCCACTTCGCTGCCCACCTTGCGCAAGGATTTCGTCATTGACGAATACCAGCTCTTCGAGGCGCGGGCATTGGGCGCGGATTGTGTGCTGTTGATCGCCGCCGCGCTCCCGCCGCAACGGCTGGCGGAGTTCAGCCAGCTCGCCGCCGAGCTGGGCATGGACGCCTTGGTGGAAGTGCATGATCGACGGGAACTTGAGGCCGTGCTGCCGGCGTCACCCCAATTGGTGGGCATCAACAACCGCAACCTGCGCACGTTCGACACGTCGCTCGACACCACCCTTGAGCTCTTGGACGCCATTCCCGCCGGCGTGCGCGTGGTGACTGAGAGTGGCATCCGCACGTCGGCGGACGTGCGCCGCCTGCGCGAGGCCGGCGTGAACGCCTTCCTGGTGGGCGAGGCGTTCATGCGCGAAGACGACCCGGGTGCCGCGCTGCGGGCACTCTTCGGCACGCCCAAAGCGCGGGAAGCCGCCGCATGAGCGCCTACCTCATCGTCGATGTCAACGTTCGGGATGCCGCGGCCTACGCCGAATATGTGAAGCGGGCCCCACCCCTCATCGCCCGACATGGCGGCAAGTACTTGGTGCGGGGCGGCACACACGAGACCTTGGAGGGCGATTGGCGGCCGTCGCGCCTGGTGGTGCTGGAGTTTCCGAGCGCTGAGAACGCCCGAGCGTTCGTCAACGACCCGGACTATGCCCCGGTGAAGGCCATTCGCCACCGCGTCGCGACCACCGACTTGACCTTGGTGGAAGGTGTGCCGCCAGCCGACGCCGACGCGACGCCACCGTCAGCTTCCGCAAACCGCCCGCCGGCCACCGCCGGACTGCGCCATGTCGCCCTGTTCGCCAAGCGCTTCGAGGCCACGGAACGGTTCTACACGGAACTCATGGGCATGCGGGTGGAATGGCGCCCGGACGCGGACAACTGCTACCTCACCTCGGGCAACGACAACTTGGCGCTGCACCGGGCCGACGCGCATCCTGCCGAGGCCGGACAACGCCTCGACCACATTGGCTTCATCGCGCACCGCCCGGCGGACGTGGACGCTTGGCACGCCTTCCTGGCGGCCGCCAAGGTACCCATCTTGGCACCGCCAAAGACGCATCGGGACGGTGCCCGCAGCTTCTACTGCGCAGACCCGGAAGGCACCACGGTGCAGGTGATTCACCATCCGCCACTCGCCGGCAAGTAGCCATCGGCGTTCCGCGACGGGCGGGCGGCGCATGCCGTGACCACGCTACGGCAACCCAAGTACCATAGCTGGAGCCACACGGGGTCGGGCAATGCCCTATCACATCTCCGAGGAACGCAGAGACTGGTATCGGCGGGTGTCGGTGCGCTCCCGGCAGCGGAAGATCGCCGCCGGCAACGGTGCTCTCGCCGGTGGATCAAGCCAAGTCAACACGCCCAACCTAGATCCTGAAACGCTCATGCCGGCCTTGGCGCCGCACGGCTTGCGGGCGCTCTCGCTGTTCTCGGGCGGCGGTGGGCTGGACCTTGGCTTCGAGCGGGCCGGGTTCGAGCACGTCGCCAGTTTCGACATCCTCGACATCTGCGGGTCAACGTTGCGCCAGAGCCGCCCTGCTTGGACGGTGTTGGGCGGCCAAGAAGGGGACGTGCAGGCCCGCGACTGGTCGCGCTTCAGAGGCCAAGTGGATGTCGTTCACGGGGGGCCTCCCTGCCAACCGTTCTCCATCGCCGGCAAGCGACACGGCAGCCATGACCCGCGGGACATGTGGCCGGCCTTCATCGACGCGGTACACAAGATGGAACCCGCGGTATTCCTAGCGGAAAACGTCCCGGGTCTCTTGGATTCGAGATTCAGCCGGTACGTCAGCGACGTGATTCTCAAGCCGCTGTCCAGCCACTACCAAGTGAGCACGTTCCGCATCCTTGCCTCGGATTTCGGTGTGCCCCAAGTCCGAAAGCGAGTGTTTTTCGTCGGGTTTCGGCGCCGCGCGGCGGCCGGCCACTTCCGTGTTCCAGCACCCACACACCGTGTCGCCGCCGACCTGTTCGACCGTCGCGAGCGCACGACTGGCGCAAGGGCTGCCCTTGGCCTACCGGACATCGGCTTCGATTGCTGCGCACCGACCATCCGATCCGGGTTCACCGGGCCGAGGAAGTCAACGAGCATCTTGAACAGCAAAGCGAGCCAAGCGGTATGGGCTCGGCTCAAGATCTGGCCGAACGGTGTGCAACGCGATCGCGAAGCCGCCGCGAAGTTCCCGCCGGAGAACGGGCATTTCCGGCTGGCCGTGCAGGATTGCGCTTTGCTGCAGGGCTTTCCGGAGAGCTGGCGTTTCGCGGGTGCGGCCTATCAAGTGATTGGCCAGATTGGCAACTCTGTGTGTCCACCAGTCGCCTATGCCATTGCGAAGGCCGTGGCGAGGGCCCTCGGAGCCCCCGTCGCCCCCGTCGACGACAACGAGCAAGCTCGCCCCGTCTGCCAGACCACCTGAGTGGCTGTTCAAGATGACAAGCGCGAGACCGAAATGCGCGAACTCGTCGGCCTTCGATCACGCGCCCACCGCTCTGGCATCGACGCCTACTTGGACTTCGCGGTCGGTGGTCGCCGCTATGCCGTACCCGTCGAGTTGAAGTCGACGACCGTTGGGTCGGTTTCGACAGCACGGGATGTTGGCCCCGAGCACATCGAGAAGTGGCGGTCCCGCGTGTGGCTCGTCGGGTTCTACGACTCCGATGGCGTCACCTTGAAACGCATGCTCGCGCTCGGGCCCGACGACATGGAGCCTTGGGTCTCGCGGATCGAGCGTTACATCGCCCCAGACTTCCTTCTGGGTGAGCGAGCGGCCATGAAGCTCGGGATCGACGACTTACATGTAGTCTGCGGTGAGAAGTCAGCCTACACCTTGGAAGATGCGCAGGCGCTGTACAAGCGGCAGTGGAGCAAGAGCGACTATCTGTCGCAGATGGATCTCCAAGACGGCTACAGTCCACAACGGATGCTTCAGATACTCAGGCTCCGCGCCCGCTACCTCAACGACCGCGGTGCCACGTTGAACAACCCTCACATCCCGAAGCGGTTCTTTGCGACATTCGCCGACAAGATGGTGGAGGTCGCGCCAGAGCTTGGCGAGGATGGGTTGAGGCAGCGGGTCGAGCGCAGCGTCCGGGAGATAACGATGGGAAGCGCGAAGCTGAGGGCGGTCGCGGCAACCGCCGCCGGCGAGCGATAAACGGTTCGCAGGCCCGCTCAAACCCGATACATGGTCTCGGTCATCGCCCGTGACAGCAGCGTCATGGCTTGTCGCATCAGTGGCGGGAACTCCATGCCGCCGCCCTTTTGGGCGTTGACGCCGTGGCGGCTCTCGTCGGTGCGCATGGCTTCCAGAATGGCGCGGCTCTTGGTGTCGGCTGCCGGCAGCGCCTCCAAGTGGGCCGTCACTGATCCTCCGTGGCGGCGACGAAGCCTAGGCTCAGCCGATCTCCCAGAGCACCGGCGGCGACGCCCACAGCCATCGAGGCACCGTAGAAGAGTGGCGCCAAGACGCTGGTGCGCCCGCCCAGCTCGCCAATGCGCTCCCGACACCAAGCCAGATGATCCACCTCCTCGGCGGCGGCTTCGCGCAACGCCTCCCGCACCTCCGGCTGGCTGGCGGTGAGCGCTTGGGCGCACACTTCACCAACATGGTTCACGCGCATCAACGCCGCAACGGAGCCACAAGGGGCCGGGGCACTGCCCTACCTATCACATCTCCGAGGAACGCGCCCAACCGGTGCTTGAGGGATGATGCTGTGAGAGGATGCTTGCCTCCTTCCTGTCTCGCCGCCACGCTTCCTAGCCCGCGAACGCCGCGGGTGGCATGAACCCGCCGATCTCTTGTCCGATCAGCCGTGCCACCTCGATGGCGCGGTGATCTCGGTAGGAACTGCACACCGCCTGCAGGCCGATGGGCAATCCTTCGCTTGAAAGCCCGACCGGGAACGCGGTGGCCGGCAGGCAGGCCACGTTTGGCCAGCCGGCCCAGAAGATGTGCTCCCAATAGGGGCGCTCCACGCCGTCCACGCGCATGGTGCGCTCGTCCAAGGGGCGGTGGTCGTGCGGTATCGCGGTGACGGTGGTGAGCGGAGCGATCACCACGTCCCAATCGCGGAAGAAGGCGTCCCAGGCGCGCTTGAGCTTCTCGCGCCGGAAGTCGTGCCGAATCCAATCACGGTGGGACATCACCGCGGCGCGGGCGCTCACTGCCGGCGGCGAATCATCGGCCGGGTCTAGCGTGTCCACATAGCGCTGGATTTCGGCGATGCGGCTCGCCGGCTGCCCGCTCGCCATCGTCGCCCCGGAGAGGCTGCGGAACACGTTGTGTGTCTTGCGCAGGTCGATGTCCGGCCGCGCGGAGGCCGACACTTGGGCGCCCAAGCGCGACAGCGCCTCGCCCACCATCACGGCCTTGTCCACGATTTCCCGCGAAACGGGTGCCATGTCGTCGTCTGGCCACAGTGCCACGCGGAGGCCGGCGAGGGTTGGAACGTCCGCGGCCGGCAAGTCGAGCCGCCAGCCGACCGCCTGCCGCTCCATGGGCCCGGCCATCACGTCCAAGGCCACATGCAAATCTTCCGCGCTGCGGGCGAGGGGGCCACATACGGAAACGTCCGGGTCCGGCAAGCCCTCCACCAGCTCGTGGCCGGCTTCCGGCACGATGCCCCAAGTGGGCTTGTGGCCGTAAACGCCGCAGAAATGCGCCGGTGTGCGGATGGAGCCGCCGATGTCCGAGCCGGCCTCCAAGGCGGAGAAGCCCGCCGCCATCGCCGCCGCGCTCCCACCGGACGAGCCGCCGGGTGTGCGCTCGAGGTTCCACGGGTTGTTGGTGGTGCCGTAGATGGGGTTGTGGCTCTGTATGTCCGAGAGATCGACGGGCACGTTGGTCTTGCCGAGGAAGTGGGCGCCGGCCGCCCGGAAGCGTTGCACGGCGAGGCCGTCCTTGGCGGCCACGTTGTCGCGATACGCCTCGATGCCCCATGTGGCAGGTGTGCCGGCCATCACATAGGATTCCTTGATGGTCATGGGCACGCCGTGCAATGGCCCCAACCGCTGCCCCCGCGCTAGGGCCGCGTCGGCTGCCTTGGCGTCTTCCAAAGCCTGTTCGAAAGTGCGCACGACCACGGCGTTCACATCGCCATCCAAGCGCTCGATGCGCTCGATGAAGAGCCGCGTCAGCTCCAAGGCGCTGATGTCCTTGGCGCTGATGAGCCGAGCCAGTTCCACGGCGCCGACAAAGGCATGCTCAGTGCTCATGCACGTTCCTCCAAGCTATGGCGAGCGGCGAGGTCGAAGGCGCTCAATCGCGCCTCTCTGCCCCGTCTCTCTCCTCGGGGCACTTGCGCTACCGCGTCACCCCCCGGCAGTAGTCCGCGATGCTGCGCGCCGTCTCGCGGCTGATGTCCGGGCAGGTCATGGGGAAGATCTCGGTGCCGTGGATGGTGCCCATCACTTGACGGCACTGCGCCTTCACGCCGGCCCGGCCGAGCAGCCGGTAAAAGTTCACGCCCTCGTCGCGCAGCGGGTCACACTCGTTCACGCTGATGACGGTGGGCGGCAGGCCGCGCACGTCGTCTTCCTGCGCGAAGCCGGGCCACGCGAGCGGATTGCGCTGGTTCAGCTCCCCGATGCCATAAACCATGGCGCCGCGATTGTTGTGCAAATCCAAGAGGATGCCGTTGTTCTCCGTTGAGGAGGGGTTCTCCGGCAGCGGCCAGCGGCCGGCGATGTACGGGCACAGCGCATACAGACCCTGGATGAGCCCGATGTCGCCATCGCGCAGCAGCCGCAGCCCGGTCGCCAGCGTGAGGTTGCCGCCGCCGCTCTCGCCGGCGACGATGAGGTTGCCGGCGTCGATGCCGAGCTTGTCCGCATTGGCCACCACCCACTTCAACCCGGAAACGCAGTCGTTCAAGCCGGCCGGATAGGGCGCCACTTCCGGCACTGAGGACGGTGTGAGGGCATTGCGGAAGTCCACCATCGCCACCGCGACGCCCTGCGCCGCGATGATCCGGCCCCACGCCCGGTAATTGCCGTCGAAGCAGGACATCATCATCATGCCGCCGCCGTGGATGTAATAGACGCACGGCTTCGCGTCATCGCCATCGGGGCGGATGAACTGGATGTTGATGGTGTTGCCGTCCGGTTCCGACGGCACTTCCAGCTTGGTGACGGTGAGGCCGGCGGACGGGGCGATCTCCTCGGTGTCGCAGGTGGCCATGAAAGCCTTCATCGCCTCGTCGCCGGCTCGCGCCTCGGGCGTGTTGGCCTGCGCCAACGCCTCTTCACGGCTTTCCACGCTCTCCATCTTGGGGATGGGGAACGCCCCCATCATCGCCTTGATGCGGGGTTCGATGCGTGGATCGTCCAGGATCTTGTTTTCGCTCATCCTCATTCCCCTCCGAGGCTCGCCTCATAGTCCGCTTCGAGCAGCCGGGCGCCACGCAAGATGTTGCCGAGGGCATAGTTCGCCTCGTGGCAGGCGTACTCATAGACGTTGGTGTCCGTGGCCGGCCACGGATACTCGCCGCTCCACGGCTGCTCCCACGCGGTGGGGTCGTTGACGGTGAAGCTGTAGCTCAGCGTGTCCGCATCGACGCGGCGGAAACGCTCGGTGACATGCAGGTCCTTCGAGGCGCCAAACATGTAAAGGCCGGATTGGTCGCGGAAGTTCTTGGTCTCCACAACCAGGGTGTCACCATCCCACCAGCCGATGGAATCCCCATTCCATTGACGCACTTCGTCGGGGCCGTGCTCGCTGTTCAAGCGAATGATGCGGGCGTGATGCACCATCTCGTTCAGGATCATCACGTAATCCGGGGTCTGCACGATGCGCTTCAAGTTGTTGTACAGCACCGGCAGCATCGGCGGGCCGGAGGTGGAGCCGAAGCCGAGCAGGCAGCGCTCGCCCAAGGGGCGAATCTCCGGATCGTCGTAGGGGCCGAACGGACGCTCCTGCTTCATCCACCAAGCCTCGCCGGTGTTCTCGCCGAACAGGCTGAAGACGCGCATGGCGTTGGCTTGGCCGGCCGGCGTCAGCTGCGGCAATTGGCCGTTGGGCGGATCGTGGATGATCGAGGTGCGGTATTTGCCGTCGATGGCGAAGCCGTCGCTGCCCGGATCGATCCAAAACGCGTTGTAGCCGCCGACGTTGCCGGCCGCGCCCTGCGAGCCGTCGCCGCCCACCGGCGGGGCGGTGCGGTCCGGGTCGCTCGGCTGGGCGTCTTGCTCGATGAGGTTCTTCACCAGGTCGTCCGCCATGTCCTTCGCCTTCTCGGCCTCTTCCGGCGAGAGATACAGGTTGTCGCCGAACTCCTCCGGCCTTTGCAGGGGCGTGAGCGTGGCGATGTCGTAAACGCCGCTCAGGTCTGGCCGGCCGTCCGCGGTGCGGGGAATGTCGGCGAAAGCTGCCGGCGCCAAGGCCGCGGCCAGGCCGGCGAGCATGGAAAGCAGTTTGCGGCGCATCTTTGAGCCTCCGTTCGCTCGAGTCCACGCCCGTAACATACCAGAGGTTGGCGCGTTGGGGGCGCGGGTTCGCCAGGGAGGGGCGTTCGGGCGAGGGGCGTGGGGCAGCGGGCTTTGGGCGAGACGCCGGGGCAAGTGGCAGGGTGCCCTCAGTTGCTCAGCGCGAAGCCCTCATAGCCGCCGGCCGCCACCTCGTCGCATCGCTCCACATAGGGCGGAAAGCCGACATACGGCATGAACACGCGGGGCTTGCCCGGCACGTTGGCACCGAGATACCAAGAGTTGCAGGTGGGATAGAGCGTCTCCCCGGCAACGGCGTTGACGTGCGCCACCCACTCGTCCTCGGCGCGCTGCGTCGCTTCGATGGCGGCGAGCCAGTGTTCGCGCAGGTAGCCGATGCAACGCGCGATCCAATCCACATGCTGCTCGATGGAAACCAGCATGTTGGTCAGCACGGAGGGGCTGCCCGGGCCGGAAATCATGAAGAGATTGGGGAAGCCGGCGACCGCCAGGCCCAGATAGGTGACAGGCCCGGCAGACCACTTGTCCTTGAGCGCTTGGCCGCCGCGGCCGCGAATGTCGATGCGGTTCAACGTGCCGGTCATCGCGTCGAAACCCGTCGCCAACACCAGGCAATCGAGCGCGTGGGTTTGGCCGTCCACCACCACGCCCTCGGGCGTGACCTCATCAATGGGCGTTTCGCTCACATCCACCAAGGTGGCGTTGTCGCGATTGAATGTCTCGTAGTAGCCAGTGTCCAAGCATGGCCGCTTGCAGCCGATGACGTTGTGCGGCGAGAGCAGCGCGGCGGTGCTTGGGTTTTCCACGACTTCCGCGATGCGGTCGCGCACGAACTGCGCGGCGGTCTCGTTGGATTCGGGATTAATCAACAGGTCGTTGTAGCCAATCAGAAAGGCGAAGCCGCCACGTTCCCAACCGGCTTCATATTGGCGTTGCCGCGCTTCGGCGTCGTCCTCCAAGGCGCCGCCCGGGCGCATGGGCATGTCCGCGCCAAGGGCGCCCGGCATCTTGCTGTTGCGGGCGCGGAAGGCTGGGTATTCGGCCTTCACGTTGCGCTGCGTCTCGGGGCGCAGCGGCCCGTTGCGGGCCGGAATCGAATAGTTGGGCGTGCGTTGGAAGACGGTGAGGTGCCGCGCTTCGCTCGCGATGACCGGAATTGCTTGGATGGCGGACGAGCCGGTGCCGATGATGCCGACGCGCTGGCCGCGGAAGTCCACCCCTTCATGCGGCCACTTGCCGGTGTGGTGGACGTTCCCGCGAAAGCTGTCCAGCCCCTTGATGGCCGGCGTGTTGGTGGAGGAGAGGCAGCCCGTCGCCATGATGCAGAACCGCGCGACCACACGGTTGCCGGCGTCTGTCTCGATGCGCCAGGCGTTGGCGTTCTCGGCGAACGCCGCGGCGGTGACGCGGGTGTTGAACGCGAAGTGGCGGCGCAGATCGAAGCGATCCGCCACATGGTTCGCGTAGCGCAGGATTTCAGGCTGCCCGGCGTAGCGTTCCGTCCACTCCCACTCCTGCTGCAGGTCGGCATCGAACTGGTAGGAGTACTCCATGCTCTCCACATCGCAACGGGCGCCGGGATAGCGATTCCAATACCAAGTGCCGCCGACGCCGCCACCGGCCTCGAAGCCGCGCACCGTAAGCCCCGCTTGGTGCAGCCGGTGCGCCATGTACAGCCCCGCAAAGCCGGCGCCGACGATCACCGCATCCACGCGCTCGATTCGTTCCGCCATCGCCCCCTCCCCGTTCGTCGAGGCCGGATTCTACGCCACGCTTGGCGAGGCGCCCAAGCGCTGGGCGCAACGCTCGGCCCCGCCGTCTCCACCCCGATGCCACGGGGCTATACTCGGAGCCTTCTCTGGCTTGGACGAGCGCTCGATGGACACGAATCGCTGGCACGGCACGTCAACCATGTCTCCCGCCTACAAGGTCATCAAGGAACAGGGGCTTGAGAAGCACCTGACGGAACTCGAAGCCTACGGGCTGACGATCCTCACCCCGGAGCAAATCGGCGCACCGCATTTGCTGGAACGGGCGCGGGCAGCGGTGCTGCGGATCGCCGAGGCGCGCACCGGCGTGAAGCACGACATCGAAACGGGCGCCCACGGCCGGATGGACGTGGTGGGCGCCAACGACAGCCAATACCTGCTGTTTTCCTTCTTGGAGGAAGACCCGGTGTTCGAGGAGATCATCCAGCACCGGATGACTTTGCCGATCATCGATTACTACCTCGGCGAGGATTGCCAACTCTCGTCGCTCACCTGCTTCATCAAGTGGCAGAACGAGGCGGGCTACGGCCCGAACTTGGGCCTGCACAACGATTCCAGCCTGTATCGCGCCGGGCCGCTGCCGGGCAACCCCCACGTGTTCAACACGAACTGGATCCTCACGGACTACACCTTGGACAACGGCGCCTTCTGCATCGTGCCCGGCTCACACAAGCTCTGCCGGCATCCAAAGCCGGGCGAGGGGGTGGAAGACGCGGTGCCGGTGGAGGCGCCGGCCGGCTCGGTGCTGGTGTTCCACGGCAATGTTTGGCATGGCGCCTTCCCGCGCAAGAACCCGGGCTTGCGGCTTTCCATCAATGCCTACTACTGCGGCGGCCACTACCGGGCGCAGGAGAGCTTCCGCGGGCGCATCAGCGAAGCGATGTTGGCGCGCAATGGCGAGCGCTTTCAGAAACTGGTGGGCTACGACGACATCTGGGGTTTCAACGATTCCCGCGGGCCGCTGGCTTGGCACAAGCGGGCCTCCTGATCGCGCACTGGCAAGGGCAAGTCGCCAAGCACTGCCCGGCCTTGGCCTTGGGCAGCGGGCTGGCTGCCGTGGCCTTGGTGGCTTGGAATGTCTGGCCGCCCTCAAGCTGGGCCTTCCTTGCCCTCATCGCTTGGGCGGCCTTCCCCGCATGGCTCTTCCACGCCTCGAGCCGAGTCGCCTTGCGGGAAAGCGCCATCGGCGTGCTCTTCAGCGTGCTGGCGCCGAGCGCCTTGCTGGGGGGCATTGCTCTACTTGCTTGGCACACGCTGACGCGAGGCCGCTTCGAGTTTCCGCTGGCCGTGGTGGCCGTGCCGCTAGGCCAACTCGCCATCGCGCTGCCATTCGTGTTGAACACCTCGACGGATACGAAGCTGAAGGCTAGCTCGGCAGGGGAGGATGGGAGCTAAACGGCCAGCCGCGGGGCGCCGCCGGCGCGGCGCTCAACGCAAACCGGCTTCCTTCTCCAGCGGCGTGAGGAGGCGCTCCAGACGCTGCGCCGATGCCTTGCCCACGCTCAAGCGTTGGCAGAAGAGCGAAACGCGGTACTCCTCCACCAGCACCGCCACGCGCGCCGCCGCCTCTGGCGTAACGGCCGCCAAGGCTTCCAGCCGCGTTTGCCAGCGGGCCGCTTCGGCGAGGTGGTCGAGGTCGCGCCGCACCCGCCCTTGCAGGCTGGCGGCGCGATGGCTGAGCGCATCGAGGTAGCGCGCGATGTCCGGCAGGCGTTGAATGGGCGTGCAGCTCAAGAACTCGGCCGGCGCCAAGCGGCCGAGATGCGCTTCCATGTCGGCGCGGCTGGCGGCGAACGCCGGAGAGGTGAGGGCCGCGATGCGGCGGGCGGCCTCCGCGTGGCGGTTGAGCACGGCTTGGACCCCTTCAAGCGCGTCGCCGAACAGGGTCGCCAGCCGATGACGACATTCGACGACGCGGCCGGCAAAGCTGTCTGGGTCGGTTGGCAGCGGCCGCCCTTCGAAGAAGCAGGCCCAAGACACCGCCAGCGTTAGCTCGTCGGCGAGCGCGGTCGCGGCGCCGAGGGCGGCGTAGCGCAGGTTCATCGACGGCTCGTCCGCCACGCGCCGGCGTAACTGGCGCACCAGTTTGCGTTCAGCGAGCAGCGCCAATCGGCTGTAGCCACGGCGGTTCGTCCGCGCTTGGTCGGCGCGCCCGGTGAGCAACACCAGATCCACCGTGTCGCCGGCGTCGCGCAAGGCGGGAAAGGCGATGGTCTGCCCGTCGCCGGCACCGACGCTGAGCTTTGGCGGCACGCCGCCCTCCGGAAACGCCGATAGGCCACGCTGCTCGTAGTCTTCACGAGCGGGCGCGGCGGCTTCACGCTCGACCCGGGCATGGAGACGCGAGCG
Source organism: Candidatus Azotimanducaceae bacterium (assembly GCA_965200505.1). Classification (GTDB taxonomy): domain Bacteria; phylum Pseudomonadota; class Gammaproteobacteria; order Pseudomonadales; family Azotimanducaceae; genus VXNE01. Next base: position 933,427 of record OZ241343.1, read on the forward strand.
CAGCGCCGCCACGTCCCGATCCTGGTCAATGAGGCGCCGGCGGCCGTCGAGCACCTGCACGTTGAGGTGCAGAAACGGTTCCACCGCGGCCGGACGCCAATCCTTGGCCCCCACATCCACCCCGAACATCTCACTCAAGTGTGCCGCCATGGCGGCGAGCAGGGCGCCTTTGCGATAACGGTCCGCGCCGGAGAGGGCGCGCGCCACGTCGGTGGCGCCGCCCGGCGGCAGGCGCCGCCGCAACCGCTTCGGCAGGCTCTTGATGAGCGCCGCGCACTTGCGCTCGAAGAGCCCCGGCACCAGCCAATCAAGGGGCGCTTGCGAGAGCTGCGGCAACGCCCCAAGGCCGATCTGCACGGACACGCCATCGTCTGGCGTGCCGGGCGCGAAGCGGTACTTCACCGGCAGCGCCAAGCCGTCCACGTCGAGGATGGCGGGATAGTCCAGCGCCGACGCCCCCACATCGAGGCGGGCGAGGAGATCCGCCTCCGTCATGGCCAAACGCTCGACGGCCGCCGGCTCCGCCACGGCCAGCCAATCGCGCAGCGTTTTGCCACCACACACCTCGCTCGGCAGCCGTTCCAAATAGAACGCCGCCACCGCGCCCTGCCCCACCATCAGGTCCTGGCGGCGGCGCTGCGCCTCCAGTTCGGCGATGCGACCGGCGACGGCGGCGTTCCGCACGAGGAAAGGCGCCTCGACGCCGACGGCGACGCCCAAGGTGGCGGGCACCAGCGCCTCGTGGGCGAAGCGTTCCCGCGCCGCCGCCGGATCAACTTCCGCGTAACGCACCAAGCGGCGCTCGACCACGGGCAGGCCATATACGGTGGCGCGCTCGAACGCCATCACCTCGCCACGCTTGGCATCCCAATGCGGATCATCCCAGGCGCGCTTCAGCAACGGCCCGGCCGCCGCCTCCACCCAGTGCGCTTCCACCTTGGCGACCGAGCGCGCATAGGTCTGCCGGGTCTGCACGATCTCCGCGGCCATGAGCCATTGCGGTGTGCGCCGTGCCACCGGCGAGCCGGGGAAGATGCGGAACTTCATGCCCCGCGCACCGACATAGACGCCGCCTTCGTCATGCCGGCCGATGAAGGCCAGCGAACCGATCAAGAGCGCCCGATGCAGGTTCTCGTAATCCGCCGATCGGCGGTTGACCTGCCAACCGAGCGCCTTGGCCTGCAGCAGCAGTTGCCGATGCACGGCGCGCCATTCGGCAACGCGGGCCGGGGCCAGGAAGCGGCCCGTGAGCTCCGCCCGGAAGGCGGCGCGGGTCGAGTTCGCGCGGTGCGTCTCCAAGGCATCCCAAAGCTGGATGAGGCTGGCGAAGTCCGAATCCTTGTGCGCGTCTTGGCGATGCGCGGCGTCCGCCGCCTCGCGTTGCTCCGGCGGGCGCTCGCGGGGATCTTGCACGGAGAGCGCCGCCACCACGATGAGCGCCTCGCGCAGGCAACCCGTGCGCGCCGCGCCGATGAGGATGCGCGCCAAGCGCGGATCCACCGGCAGGCGCGCCATCGTCTGCCCGATGCGGGTGAGGCGCGTTGCACCCTGGGTGCCGGCACGGCGGCCACGGCGCGGCGCGGTGCGCTCAGCATGGTCGGGCGGTGCGTGGTCGGCCACTTCGCGCCGTCGCGGCAAATCGGCATCCGCACCGTTCGGCGCACCTTGCACCGCGCCGAGTTCTCCCAAGCTCCGCAGCGCATCCCGCGCGGCCCGGGGATCCGGCGGATCGATGAAGGGGAAGCGCTCGATGTCGCCGAGCCGCAAATCCAACATCCTGAGCGCGACCGCAGCCAAATTGGAACGCTTGATCTCCGGCGCCGTGTAGCGCGGCCGGCTCTCGAAATCCGCCTCCGAATAGAGCCGGAAACAGGTGCCCGGCGCGACGCGGCCGCAACGCCCGGCGCGTTGTTCGGCGCTTGCTTGCGAGATGCGCTCCACCGGCAGGCGTTGAATCTTCGAGCGGTGGCTGTAGCGGGCGATGCGCGCCAGCCCGAAGTCGATCACATAGCCCACGTTCGGCACGGTGATGCTGGTTTCCGCCACGTTGGTGGCCAGCACCACGCGCCGGCGGGCGCCCGGCGTGAAGATGCGGCGCTGCTCCTTGGCCGGCAGGCGGGCGTAGAGCGGCAGCACCTCAAAGCGTTCCCCCCAAGTGCGCCGCAACCAATGCGCGGCATCGAGGATTTCCCGCTCCCCCGGCAGGAACGCCAAGGTGTCCCGCGCCGCGCCGGCGGGACGCCGGTTGATCTCGGCCAAGCAGCGGTCGAACGCCTCGAACTGGTCGGCGGCTTCCCCTTCGTGGATCACGTCCACCGGATGGCCGCGCCCGCTCACCGACACCGCCGGGGCGCCGTCGAAGTGCGCTTGGAACGCTTCCACGTCGATGGTGGCCGAGGTGACGATGAGCTTGAGGTCGCGCCGCCGCCGCAACAGGCGCTTCGCGTAGCCGAGCAGGAAGTCCACGTTGAGGCTGCGCTCGTGGGCCTCGTCGATGATGAGCGCCTCGTAGGCGTCCAGGCGCCGGTCGCGGTGGGTCTCGGCCAGCAGCAGCCCGTCCGTCATCACCTTGATGAGGGTGGCGGCGCTGACCGCCTCCTCGAAGCGCACCGCGAAGCCCACCGCGCCACCGAGCGGCACGTTCATTTCCTTGGCGAGGCGCGCCGCCGCGGCGCGGGCGGCCAAGCGGCGCGGCTGGGTGTGGCCGATCAGGCCGCGGGCGCCGAGGCCGGCGCGGATGCACGCCTTGGGCAGCTGCGTCGTCTTGCCCGAACCAGTCTCCCCGGCAATGATCACCACCGGATGGGCGCGGATGAGCTCGACGATTTCGTCGATGCGCGCCGAGATGGGCAAGTCGGCCGGAAACGAGACCGCCGGCAGCGGGCGCGGCACTTGGGTCGGGTGGGCGCGGGTTGGGCGCGCGGACTTCGTCATGCCCAACCGGCGGGCACCGGCCCGCCCCGCGGCCTCACTTGGAGAGGAAGTTCATGCCTTCTTCAAGGCCGCGCACGGTCAACGGATACATCTGTCCTTCGATCAGTTCCTGGGTCATCCCCACGGACGTGGAGTACTCCCAAGTCTCCTGCGGCGTGGGATTGATCCAAACGGTTCTGTCGTAGGCCGCCATGAAACGCGCGATCCACAAGGCGCCCGGCTCTTCGTTCCAATGCTCCACGCTGCCGCCGGCATGGGTGATCTCATATGGCGCCATGGTGGCGTCGCCGACGAACACCACCTTGTAGTCCCGCGCGTACTTGTTGAGGATCTCCCACGTCGGCAGGCGCTCGTTCATGCGCCGGCGGTTGTCCTTCCACACCGATTCGTAAATGAAGTTGTGGAAGTAGAAGCTCTCCATGTGCTTGAACTCGGTGCGTGTCGCCGAGAACAGCTCTTCGCACACCTTCACATGCGCGTCCATCGAGCCGCCGATGTCCAAGAACAACAACACCTTCACGGTGTTTTTGCGTTCGGGGCGCATCTTGATGTCCAGCATCCCGCCGTTGTGCGCGGTCGAGCGGATGGTGTTGTCCATGTCCAGCTCTTCTTCCCTGCCGGTGCGCGCGAACTTGCGCAGCCGCCGCAGCGCCATCTTGATGTTGCGCGTGCCCAGCTCCACCGAATCGTCGAGATTCTTGTACTGGCGTTCATCCCACACCTTGCGGGCCTTTTTCTTCTTGCCCTTGCCACGTCCGCCGGGGCCGTCGCGGCCGGGGCGGTCGCCCTCGCCGGTGTCGCCCTCCTCGCCGTCCTTCCCCTCCTGGGCCTGCCGCTCGGCTTCCTCCAGCGCCTCGCGGAACGCCTCGATGAGCTTTTCCAAGCCGCCCAGGGACTTGATCTTCTCCAGTTCTTCCGGCGTCAGGGACTTCTCGAACTCACGCCGCAGCCACTCATCCGGAATCAACGACTCCAACAGGCCATGCAGATCTTCCAAACCCTTGAAGTAGGCACCGAAGGCGCGGTCGAACTTATCGTAGTTCTTTTCGTCCTTCACCATTGCGGTGCGGCTCAAAAGATAGAAGTCGTCGATGCTCGAATACACCACCCGATGGCGCATGGCATCCACCAAATCCAACAGTTCGCGGATGGTGACGGGCACCTTGTACTTGCGCAGCGTCAGGAAGAAGTTGATGAGCATGGCCGTCAGCCTCGGCTGTCGCGACGGTTCATGAAGGCGAGCCGCTCGAGCAGATGGACATCCTGCTCGTTTTTCACCAAGGCGCCATAGAGCGGTGGAATGGCCTTGCTCGGATCCCGGTTGGTGAGGATTTCGTCCGGGATGTCGTCGGCCATGAGCAGCTTCAACCAATCGATGAGTTCGGAAGTGGATGGCTTCTTCTTGAGGCCCGGCACCTTGCGCACATCAAAGAAGATCTCCATCGCTTCCCTCACCAATTCCTGCTTGATTTCGGGGAAGTGGACTTCGACGATGCGGCCCATGGTCTCCCGATCCGGGAAGTTGATGTAGTGGAAGAAGCAGCGTCGCAAAAAGGCGTCCGGCAGCTCCTTTTCGTTGTTCGACGTGATGATGACGATGGGGCGGTGCTTGGCGGCGATGGTTTGGTTCAGTTCATAGACGAAGAACTCCATCCGGTCGAGCTCCTGCAGCAGGTCGTTCGGGAACTCGATGTCGGCCTTGTCGATTTCGTCGATGAGCAGCACCACGCGCTCGTCGGCGTCGAACGCATCCCACAGTTTGCCGCGCTTGATGTAGTTGCGGATGTCCGCCACGCGCTCGTCGCCCAGCTGCGAATCCCGCAGCCGGGAAACCGCGTCGTATTCGTAAAGGCCCTGCAGCGCCTTCGTCTGCGACTTGATGTGCCACTGGATGAGATTCAGCCCCAGCGTGTTGGCGACCTCCTCCGCCAGCAGCGTCTTGCCGGTGCCGGGTTCGCCCTTGATTAAAAGCGGCCGCTCCAATTTGACGGCCGCATCGACCGCCATGGAGAGTTCGTCGGTGGAGATGTAGGTTTCCGTACTGTCGAAGATCATTCAGGTTCCCAAAGCCGTTGCTTGCCGACCGACGCCGAGCGACGGCCAAACGCGAACTTTACCGCATGAAGCGCCTTCTGGCACGTCCCCCTTGGAACATGCCGCTCAAGGCGAACCCGGCGAGAAACACGGCCAGTGCCGCGGCCGTGGCCACGAGCAGCGCCCGCGCCGGCGGCCCTGGGTCCGCCCCCGCCTCGAAGAGCCAACGGAACGCCGCCACGATGAAGGCCGGCGCAAAGCGCTCCGGATCGTGTTGGAAGCGCCACGGCAGCAGCGCCCAAGTGACGGCGAGCAGCGCCCCCAGCCAGCGCAGGGAACGCCACGGCTTCATCGCGCACCAAAGGCAGACCGCGCCAGCCACCGCCGCCACCACGGCGACCAGCCAGCCCAGCGCGTGGCCGCTCACGCCTCCACCCAGCGGATGACGTAGCGGTCCAGTTCGTCCGGGTGGACGCCGGCCTCGGAAACGACTTTGCCGGCCACGCTGATGCCGGCCGCCGCAACGGTGCCGGGGTCGCCGGACACCAGCGGATGCCACCAAGCGAGGCCGCGCCCTTCGGCCACGCGCCGATATGCGCAGGACACGGGCAGGAACCCCAACGTCCGCACGTTGGCGGCGCTGATCTCCACGCAGTCCGGCACCTTGGCGTGGCGCTGCGGGTAACAGCCACAGCGGCAGGCGTCCAAGTCGAGCCAACGGCAGGCCACCGCGGTGTGCAGGATTTCACCGCTCACGTCATCTTGCAGCTTCAGCAGGCAACAGCGTCCGCAGCCATCGCAGAGGGATTCCCACTCAGCTTCGGTCATCTCCGCCAAGGGCTTGGCTTCCCAAAACGGCGCGCTCACTGGCCCAACCTCCGCCACATGGCCGGAAGGCTTTCGCCCAAGGCTTCGGCGCGCCATCCGAGGCTCGCAAGCGGAGCCCCTTCCTGGCGCACGAACTCACGCAGGACGCGCTTGCGGGCGAGCAGCGCCGCGGCCATGCCCAGCCCGTGGGCGCGTTCGGTGGCGATCTCCACCAGCGCCTTCAGCGTCGCGCCTTGGCGGGGGGAGAGCGGCCCGGGCAGCGGCGCCGGCGGATCGTCCTCCGCCAAGGCGCGTTCCCGCAGCGCGTCGATGTCGCCGGCGTAGCGCCGCGCCGCGCCTTTGGGCAGCAAGCGGGACACCCAATCCTTGGCAGCGCCGTCGGCCTTGGCGAGCGCCAAGAGCTGCGCGTCCGCCACCACCCGGTTGCGCGGCACGTCGCGGCGCCGCGCCTCCGCCTCGCGCCACGCCGCCAAGCGTCGGATGACGGCCAACTGGCGTCGCGACAAACGATCGGCGCCGCGGATGCCGCGGTAGTAGTCGAGCGGGTCGGTTGCCGGGCGCGTGAGCAGCTTGGCCATTTCCTCCGCAAACCATCCCATCCGGCCCGTCTCAGCCAACCGCTCCGCCAAGCGTGACCAGATGGGCGCCAGATGGGTGGCGTCCTCGCGGGCGTACGCCAACTGCTTGGCGGAGAGCGGGCGCTGCAGCCAATTCGAGCGCGTCTCGTGCTTGGCGAGCACCAGGCCGAGATGGGCTTGCACCAGCCCGGCGTAGCTGATGGACAGTTCCGGGGCCAGGAACGCGTGGGCGAGTTGCGTGTCAACGATGCCGGCGGGGGTCACGCCCAAATGCCGATCCACCACCTCCAAGTCCTCCGAGCAGGCGTGCATCGCCTTGATGGGGCGCGGCGCGGCGAACAACGTCTTGAGCGGGCCGAAGCCCTGCTCCGCACAGGCATCCACCAAGCTGACCCCGGCGTCGCCGGCGATCTGATACAGGGCCGGGATGGGGAAGAAGGTGCGTTCGCGCACGAACTCGGTGTCCACGCCCACCACCTCGCCCCAGCCGGCGGCAACGGCGGCGAGGGCTGAGTCCGTGCTGATGAGCTCAGACTGAGCGGCGTCCCGCAAGGGCATGGACGATGGTGCCTCCGTCGATGTACTCGAGTTCACCGCCCAACGGCACGCCGTGGGCGATGCGGGTGAGACGCACGGCCCCGCCGGCCAGCGCCTCGCTGATGTAATGCGCCGTGGCCTCGCCCTCCACCGTCGGGTTGGTGGCGAGAATGACCTCCTCGACGCCCCGTTCCCGCGCCCGCTGCGCGATCTCGTCCAAGCCCAGCTGCGCCGGACCGATGCCGTCGATGGGCGACAGGCGCCCATGCAGCACGAAATAGCGCCCGCTGTAGCCACCCGCTTGCTCGATGGCGATGACGTCCACTGGCGATTCCACCACACACAAGAGCCGCCCGTCGCGTTTCGGATTGCGGCAAATGGCGCACACGTCCGCCTCGCACAGCATGCGACATTCCGAACAGCGCGTCACCCGCGCCACCGCGTCGGCAAGCGCCGTCGCCAAGGCGCCGCCGCCCTCGCGATTGTGTTGCAACACGCTGAGCGCCATGCGCGTGGCCCACTTCGGGCCAACGCCCGGCAACGCTTGCAGCGCTTCGACCAAGCGGTCGATTAAGGGGCTGACGCGGATCAAAGGGGCAGCTTGAACCCGGCCGGCAGGCCCAGGCCTTGGCCGAGGGCGGATAGGCGCGACTTCTGCTCGGACTCCACGCGCCGTGCCGCGTCCGTGATGGCGCCGGCGATGAGCCCTTGCAGCAGCTCGCGGTCGCCCGAGAACGCGGCGGGGTCGATTTCCACCCGCCGCGCCTCGTAGCGGCCGGTCAGCGTCACCTTGACCAGCCCGGCGCCGCTCTCGCCGGTCACTTCGATGTTGGCGACCTCCGCCTGCGCCGCGCTCAAGCGCGACTGCAGCGCCTTGGCTTGCTGCATGAGGTCCTTCAAGTCCATCGCCATGCCCCCTTCTTCGGGCTTCAGTTCGCGGACGGCAACGGCCGCACGACGTCCACGCTCGCGTCAAAACGCCGCTTCAGCGCCTGCAAATGCTCATCCGCAAGCAACGCCGCCTCAGCCGCGGCCTGTCGCTCTTGTTGCACACGTTCCTCGCGTTGCGCCGGTGTCTCCCCGAACGGTGCGCCGATCTCGAACGCCACCGCCGCGTCGTGGCCCGTGAACGCGCGCACCGCGGCGCGCACCGCGGCGCGGCGGGCATCGCTCAGAAGCGTTGCCTGGGCCTTGTCGAGCAGGAACTTCCACTCGGCCGCATCCCGCGAGACCAAGAGGCAGTGCTGCAACAAGGCGGCGGCCATGCCGGTGGGCTGCAGCGCCGCCAACAGCTCGTGCCACTGCGCCGCGTCTGGCGATGGCGCCGGCGGTGCGGCGTCTGGCGTGTGGGGCGCCGGCGCGGTGTCGTCCGTTTTGGCGGACGCCGCGGGGCTTGGAGCGCGTTCCCGCGCCGGAGGCTTCGGCATCGCCCGGGGCGGTGCTGCCGGGGCCGCGGCGGTGGCTTCCGCGGTGGCGACGCTTTGCGCTGCCGGCTTGGCGGCGCCGGCCGCCGCGGCGCGATCTCCGGACAATCGGCTGCCTTCGGGGCGAAACGCCACCATGCGGATGAGCGCCATCTCGAACCCCACGCGGGGATCGGCGGCGTACTGCAGGTCGCGCCCGCCCAGGAGGGCCACTTGGTAGTAGAGCTGCACGTCTTCCGGCTGCATGCGCTCGACGAACGGACGCACCCCCGGCGTCGCCTCGCCACCGATGGCCTGCGCCATCGCCAAGTCGTGGAAGGCGCGCTGCAGGTTCGCCAGCACGTCGGCGAAGTCCGCGCCGCGCTCCGCCAAGTCCGCCGCGCAGCCCAGCAGGCGTTCCTTGTCGCCATCCGCCAAGGCGCCGAGCAGCGCCGCCACCTCGTCGCCGCGGGTGACGCCGAGCAGCGTGGCCACGTCATCCGCCTTCAAGGCGCCGCCGCCGAAGGCCACGGCTTGGTCCGCGATGGACAGCGCATCGCGCATGCTGCCCTGCGCCGCCTGCGCGATGACGTCCAGCGCCGGCGGCTCGAACTCGATGGCCTCGGCTTCGAGCACCTCGCCCAAGTGCGCCGCGATGCGTTCCGGCAGGATGTTCTTCAAGTTGAACTGCAGGCAGCGCGACAGCACCGTGATGGGCACCTTGCGCGGGTCCGTCGTCGCGAGCAGGAACTTGATGTGCGGCGGCGGCTCCTCCAAGGTCTTCAACAGCGCGTTGAAGCTGGCTGTGGAGAGCATGTGTACCTCGTCGATGAGATACACCTTGAAACGCCCACGCGCCGGCATGTATTGGGCGTTGTCCAGCAGCTCGCGGGTGGCCTCCACGCCGGTGCGCGACGCGGCGTCCACCTCGATGAGGTCAACGAAGCGCCCGGCGGTGATCTCGACGCAGGCGCCACATTCGCCACACGGCGTCGAACTCACGCCCTGCTCGCAGTTCAGGCAGTTGGCGAAGGCGCGCGCCAACGTCGTCTTGCCGACGCCCCGTGTGCCGGTGAAGAGATAGGCGTGATGCAGGCGGTCCGCATCCAGCCCATGCACGAGGGCCCGCACCGCATGGTCTTGGCCCACGACGTCCTGGAACTTGCGTGGCCGGTATTTGCGGGCCAGCACCTGATAGCTCATCGCCGGCGATTGTAGCGTTTCCCGCGGCCGGCCACGCCATGCGGCGCCCTGCTCCCGCTATGATGCATGGCCCATGGGTTTCGCCGGCGACTTTCTGATCTTCGGCCACCGCGGCGCCGCCGGGCTTGCGCCGGAGAACACCCTGCTCGGCTTCCGGCGCGCCATCGCACTGGGGGTGGATGCGGTGGAGTTCGACATCCATTGCGTGGCAGGCCGGCTGGTGGTCATTCACGACGAAACGCTTTCGCGCACGACGAATGGGCACGGCGACGTCGCCGGGCACAGCTTGGCGGCGCTGCGGCGGTTGGACGCCGGCGGCGGCGAGCACATACCGCTGCTTGAAGAGGTGCTGGCCTGCCTGCCGCCGGAAGCCGGCGTGAACATCGAGTTGAAGGGCAAAGGCACCGGCGCCGCCTTGGCCGCCTGCTGGCCGTGTGGCGAGCGGGATGCGCTGGTGTCGAGTTTCGACTTGGCCGAATTGGCGGACTTTCGGCGCGGCCGCCCGGAAGCTCGTTGCGCACCGCTCTTCCACCGCCGCCGCGGCGACATGGTGGCGCTGGCGAAGGCGATGGGCGCTTGGTCCATCAACGTGGCGGATGGCTTGGCGAGCGAAGCGTTCATCGCCGCGGCGGAGGACGCCGGAGTGCCGGTTCTGGTTTACACCATCAACGATCCGGCACGCGCCAAGCAACTCGCCGGCTGGGGCGCCAAGGGTGTGTTCACGGACTTTCCGGACCGCGTGTGCCGGCGCACCATCAATGCACCGGGCGGCGGCGAACCCGAACGCGGCTGATGTACGCCGGCGGCATCAAGCCGTGCCCGCCGCCATCGAGCGCGATTTCCCTACCCCGCGGCGCGGGGGCGCTCTTCATCCAGCGCATCGAGCTCCCTTTCGAGGCCGTAGCGCCGATCCGTGATGATGCGTTCCAGCGTTTCGATGCGGGCTTTCAATGCCTGCACTTCCCGGGCGAGGCCGGGATCCACGTCCTTCTTCGCCGGCGGCGGCCGGCGCTTCAGCCATTCGTTCGCCACGCCGCTCGCGCAGCCAACCAAGACGATGAGAAAGATGAACAGGAAGAGGTCCATGAGCGTTCAGTTTGCCTCGATGTCGCGCAACTCGCGTTGCAGTTCATATTGACCCGAAGTGACGTGGGTTTCCATCCGCCGCAGGCGCAATTCGAGTTCCGTCGCATCCGCCTGCAGCGCCCTCAGCCGCCCCCTCGGAGAGAATCCGTCACCGAGTTCCGGCCTCGGCGCCGCCGGCTCGGCCTCGTCCCGGCGCCGGCGGCTCGGCTCGCCGGGCAAGGGCGCCCGTTCCATCACGATCCATGCCACCAGATACGCCGGCAGCGTCACTTGGCCGACGAAGATGAGCCCCGTCACCGCGATGCAGCGCGTCACCCAGGTCTCCACGCCGAAGTAGTTGGCGATGCCGGCGCAAACGCCGGCGATGCGGCGGCGCGCCACATCCCGATACAGTCGGCGCGACCGGCGCGGCAGCCCCGCGTCGCCACGCTGGCGGTAGGTTCGGTCGCCGTCGTCGTAGCGATGGCCATACCGAGCCCGGTGGCGGCCGGCGCGGCCGCCTAGGGCCGCTTGCGCCGCGGCGTCGCCAGTGTCTGTGGCGCCCTCGCCGCGCAACCGCGCCGCGGCCTCGTCCAAGAACTCCGCCGCCCGCTCCGACGCTTGATTGGCGGCGCTGGCGGCGAACTCTTCCGCCGCCTCTTGGAAGTTCCTCGCGGCGTCGCCGAAGGCGCGCTCCGAGCGGGGGTTGTGGTCGGTCGCTCGCGTCACTGTCGCCTCCCCCTCATTGGGCGCCGTCACGCTTGCGCCAATCCGGCGTCTCGGCATCCAAGATGGCCTCCAGCGTTTCGATGCGATCGCCCATCCGCCCCACCATCTGCGTGAGGCGCTCCAGTTCCAGCCGCTCGTCGTCCGACAACGCGGCCCGGTCGCGGTGCTTGCTGCGATAGTGCAGGAAGATCCACAGCGGCGCGACCACCACCAAGAAGATGATCGTCGGCACGAACGCGAACACAAATCCGTCCATGGCGGTGTGGCCCTATTCGCCGGCGGCGGCGTCGGGCTTGCTGACACGCGCCTTCAGCCGCTCCAGCTCGTCGTCAAGGCGCTCTTCGTCCTCCAAGCCCTCGATCTCCTGCGCCAACGTCTTGTGGCCCATGTCGTAGGATTCCGCGCGGCCTTCGAGGTCATCCATGCGCCGCTCGTACAGGTCGAAGCGCTCCATCGCGTCGTTGATGTTGTGGTCCGAGAGCTGACGCCGCACCTGCAGGCGCGTCTCAGCCGCCTGACCACGCAACGTGATGGCGTTGCGGCGCGCCTTCGCGTCCTTGATCTTGGCCTCCAGCGCGGCGATGTCGCTGCCCAACCGAGACAGTGTGCCATCGAGCAGTTCCAGCTCCGCGGCCAACGCCTCGGCGGCCGCGGCGGCCTTGTTCCGTTCCGCCAGCGCCGCCCGGGCGAGGTCGTCACGCGCCTTGCGCACGGCGAGTTCCGCCTTGCGCTCCCAATCCGCCGCCTCTTTCCGAAGCGACGCCTGGCGACGGGACAGCTCCTTCTTGTCGGCGATGGCGCGCGCGGACGTGGTGCGCACCTCCACCAACGTCCCCTCCATTTCCTGAATGATGAGGCGCACCATCTTCTCCGGATCCTCCGCCTTGTCGAGCATGGCGTTGAGGTTGGCGTTGACGATGTCCGTCAGGCGGGAAAATACGCTCATTTTGCATGGCCTCCTTTCGTTGCCAAGGGAGCCGCCCTCGGGGCGTCTCCTGTTCGGGTCGGCGGGTCGGCAACTCGGCGACGGTGTGCGCCGCGGGCTTTCGCCCCGTCTGCCCAAGCCCTTTCACAATCCGTGCCAACGCGGGCACATCCTTGCAACACGCTGTTTTTCTTCGCTCTTTTTCCGATCTTGGCGTACACCGTCCACGGCGATGTGGTTGAATTAGCCAAACGTTGGCTAAAATCCAACCATGCAAACTGAACAAGAGCAGCTGCTGGGCGAGTCTCCCGCCTTCCTGCAGGCCTTGAACGAGGTGTCCGGGGCGGCGCCGCTGGAGAAGCCCATCCTCATCGTCGGCGAGCGCGGCACCGGCAAGGAACTGATCGCCGCCCGCCTGCATTACCTCTCCAACCGATGGGACGCCGTGTTCGTGAAGATGAACTGCGCGGCCATTTCAGACTCGCTGCTCGAAAGCGAACTCTTTGGCCACGAAGCCGGCGCGTTCACTGGCGCGACGCGGCCCCATGTGGGTAGGTTCGAGCGCGCCGACGGCGGCACATTGTTCCTGGACGAGTTGGCGACGACCTCCGGGCTCGTCCAAGAGAAGGTGCTGCGCGTCATCGAATATGGCGAGTTCGAACGCTTGGGCGGCAGCAAGACGCTGCGCATCAACGTGCGGCTCATCGCCGCGACCAATGAGGATCTGCCACGCTTGGCGGCCGCCGGCAAGTTCCGGCGCGACCTGTTGGACCGGCTCGCCTTCGATGTCATCACGTTGCCGCCGCTGCGGGCGCGCGGCACCGACCTGGAGCTGCTCGCCGAAGGCTTCGCCATCAACATGGCGACGGAGCTCGGACGCGAATACTTCCCCGGCTTCAGCCCGGCGGCCCTCGAGCGGCTGCGCGGCCACGACTGGCCCGGCAATGTGCGCGAACTCAAGAACGTCGTGGAACGCGCCGTGTATCGCACGGAGCCGGAACAGCCCGTGGACGACGTGACCATCGACCCGTTCGAGTCCCCCTTCCGGCCGGCACCCGGCACCGCTCTTGAGACAACGCCAGACGGTGCGGCGTCGGCCCCGCCGCCGGCGGAGCGGCTGCCGGGGAACCTAAAGCAGGCCGTCGCCCAATACGAAACCGACTTGGTGGAGGCGGCCATGCGCCAAGCCCGCCACAATCAACGCAAGGCGGCCGAGCTGTTGGGCCTCACCTACCACCAGTTGCGCGGCTATCTGCGCAAGTACGGGCTGCAACCCAAGGACGACGACGCCTGAGCCTGCAGATGCCCAAGTGTGCCGGCGCGGGGCGCGGATGGCCGACATTAGTTCGCGTCCGGCATGGCAGTGCGACTACAATGGGCGCGGCGATGGTGACCCAAGCCGGCCCCCTCGCGGCGACAAGTTGTGAACCCCGTCAGGCCCGGAAGGGAGCAGCGGCAGCAGCGGACTCGGGCGCCGAGGTGTGGCTGGGTTGGGTCGCCTCCAACCACACATTCGGAGAACCAAGAGGAACCATGTCGCAAAGAGAGACTTTGAGCCGCCGTGGCTTCATGGGCGCCACGGCGAAGTGGGCGGCCTTCATCCCCGCCGCCAGCCTGATCGCCCGCGGCGCCGCGGCGCAAACCCGCATCGAGGAGACCCATCCCACGGCAGTGGCCTTGGGCTACCGCCACGACGCGAATGACGTGGACGTCACGCGGTATCCGAAACGCGCCACGCCGGAAGGCCAAATGCAGCTTTGCGACAACTGCATCCACTACAAAACCGAAGAAGAGGCAGACGGCTGGGCGCCGTGCGCGATCTTCCCCGGCCAAAGCGTGGCCGCCAAAGGCTGGTGCAACGTCTGGGTGGCGAAACCCGCCTAGGTTCGCTTTCGGCGCGGGCGCGTCGGGCCGGCGCGGCCCGCCAACCGCCTCGCCGCCTGACGCCGGCTAGTGCGACGGTGGCGGCAGCGGCACTGGCGCCGGATCTTCGCCGAGATAGAGGATGCGCGTGGCCCACGTGTAGTCGGACTCCATCGCCATCAACCCCACCAGCACCAGCAACGCGCCCGGCGGCACCAAGATGGCGGTGATGAGGGCCACCCGCTCCCAGCGCATGTGCATGAAGATGGCGACGATGAAGCCGGCCTTCAGCATCATGAACACGATGATGAGCGTCCAGCGCAGATAGCCCTGGAAGCCGGCGTAATCGACCATGTAGGAAAAGGCGCTGAAGACGAACAGCAGCGCCCAAATCCAGAAGTAAACCGAGATCGGATGTTGTTGGCCTGTTCCTGCTGCCATGACTGCCCCTACCAGAGATAGAAGAATGCGAAGATGAAGACCCAGACGAGATCGACGAAGTGCCAATACAGGCCCGTGATCTCCACGATGTCGTAGCCCTGCTGCTCGTAGTGGCCACGCCACACCTTCCAAGCGACGATGGCCAGATAGACCACCCCGGCGGAGACGTGCAGGCCGTGGAAGCCGGTAATCATGAAGAAGGCCGAGCCGAACTGCGGCGCGCCCATGGGGTTGCCCCACGGCCGCACGCCTTCGTCGACGATGAGCTTCGTCCACTCGAACGCCTGCATGCCCACGAAGGACGCGCCGAGGATGGCGGTGATGACCATCAGCAGCGCCGCCGGCCCCCGCCTGCGCCGATAGCCCATGTTCACGGCCATGGCCATCGTGCCGCTCGACGTGATGAGGATGAACGTCATGATGGCGATGAGCAGGAGCGGCACCGGCACGCCGAACGCCTCCAGCGCGAACACTTCGCTGGGGTTCGGCCACGGCTCCGCGGTGGTCATCCGCACGGTCATGTACGCCGTGAGGAAGCAGGTGAAGATGAACGTGTCAGAGAGCAGGAAGATCCACATCATCGCCTTGCCCCAGGGCACCCCCCGGAACACTTCGATGTCTGCGGCCCAGTCCTCCACGACCTGGAGATTGCGCAATCCGGTTGCTTCAGCCATCCGGTGTTTGGCTCCTTTCAACGCCGCCCCAAGCCCCGGCCCCAACGCATCGGACGCGATGCGCTCGGCCGGCAGGCGGGCGATCAATAATGGTTGTTCAAGCGTCAGACCGCGGCGCGGCCTGCGGCACGGTCTGCGGCACAAAATCGTCTTCGGCGCCGGGCACGCTGTAGTCGTAGGCCCAGCGATGCACCGTGGGAAGTTTGTTGTCCTCCCAGTTGCCGTGGCGCGGCGGCGTCTCCGGCGTCTGCCACTCCAGCGTCGTGGCCTTCCACGGGTTGTGGCCCGAATCCTTGCCGCGATAGTAGCTGTAGATCAGGTTCCAGAGGAACACGATCTGGAAGACGCCCACGATCAACGCCGCGATGGTGATGCTCTGGTTCAGCATCTCCACGGACGAATCGATGATGGCCATTTCGCCGTTGGCGAAGTAGCGGCGCGGCACACCGACGAAGCCGAGGTAGTGCATGGGGTAGTAGATGATGTAGGTGCCGAGGAACGTCACCCAGAAGTGGATGTGCCCCAAGGTGTCGTTCAGCATCTTGCCCGTCATCTTCGGATACCAGTGGTAGATGGCGCCGAAGATGACCAGAATCGGTGCCACGCCCATCACCATGTGGAAGTGGGCGACGACGAAGTAGGTGTCCGACAACGGCACATCGACGATGACGTTGCCGAGGAACAGCCCGGTGATGCCGCCCATCACGAAGGTGATGATGAAGGCGATGGCGAACAGCATCGGCACCGTGAGGTGGATGTTCGCCCGCCACAGGGTGAGCGTCCAGTTGTACACCTTGATGGCCGTCGGCACCGCGATGATGAGCGTGGTGGTGGCGAAGAAGAAGCCGAACCACGGGTGCATGCCGGAGACGTACATGTGATGCGCCCAGACGATGAAGCTCAGCACGCCGATGGCCACGATGGCCCACACCATCATGCGGTAGCCGAAGATGTTCTTGCGGGCGTGGGTGCTGATGAGGTCCGACACGATGCCGAACGCCGGCAAGGCGACGATGTACACCTCCGGGTGCCCGAAGAACCAGAAGAGATGCTGGAACAGGAGCGGGCTGCCGCCGCTGTAGTCGAGCGTCTCGCCCAGGGACGAGACGGCCGGCATGAAGAAGCTGGTGCCGATGGTCTTGTCCAGGATCATCATGATGGCGCTCACGAACAGCGCCGGAAACGCCAGCAGGCCGAGCACGGTGGCGATGAAGATGCCCCACACGGACAGCGGCATGCGCATGAGCGTCATGCCGCGGGTGCGCGCCTGCAGGATGGTGGTGACGTAGTTGAGGCCGCCCATCGTGAACGCCACGATGAAGATGGCGAGCGAGCCCAGCATGGTGAGGATGCCCCAATCCACGCCCGGCGTTCCTTCAAGGATGGCCTGCGGCGGATAGAGCGTCCAGCCGGCGCCCGTGGGGCCGCCGGGCACGAAATAGCTCGCCAACAGGACGATGACGGACAGGAAGTAAACGTGGTAGCTGATCATGTTGACGAAGGGGAACACCATGTCCCGCGCGCCGCACATGAGCGGAATGAGGTAATTGCCGAAGCCGCCGAGCAAGAGCGCCGTCAGCAGGTAGATCACCATGATCATGCCGTGCATGGTGATGAACTGGTAGTAGGCTTCGGGATCGATGAAGTCGAACGTGTCCGGGAAGCCCAGCTGCAGCCGCATCAGCGCGGACAGCGCCAGCGCCACCAAACCGACGCCGATGGCCGTGATGCCGTACTGGATGGCGATGACCTTGTGGTCTTGGCTGAACCAGTATTTCGTGATCCAGCTATGGGGGTGATGGACCTCCATCGCCTCCTGATAGGGGACTTGCGCTTCAACGGCCATCGGCTCTCTCCTTCATTACCCCAAAACGCCTCAAACGCCTGCCTTTCCCGACATTCCCGACGCCATTCGGATCAGAGCGTGTTGATGTAGGCGACGACGTCGTTGATCGCCTCGTCGCCGTGCAATTGCTTCGACATGAGCACCATCTGGCGGCCCAAGGTGTCCTCCATCAGGTGCCCACGCACACCAGCGCGGAAGTTGTGCAACTGCTGCGCCAAGTACCAATCCGTCATGCCCGCCAACCGGGGCGCCAGCGTGCCGTGGCTGCCGCTGCCGTCCCCGCGGTGGCACACCACGCAGCCGACATAGAGATCGGCGCCCCGCGCCACGTCGCCGGTGACGGTGTGCGGCGCCGGTTCGTCCGGCAGGGAATGGATGTAGGCGATGACGTTCTCCACCGCGGCTTCATTGAAGAGCGTCGCCACCATCGGCGCCATCTGCTGGCCGTATTCGTCGTCTTCGTGGGTGCCACGCATGCCGCGCTTGTAGGCGTCTAGCTGGCGGCGCAGATACCAGGCGCTCTGGCCCGTGAGCTTCGGCGCGTTGAGCGCGACGTTGCCCTCGGCGGCATTGCCGTGGCATGCCGCGCACACCACATAGGCCGCCTGCCCGGCCGCCACGTCGCCGGCCGGCCGCGCCAGCGTGTCGCCAAACGTCTGCTGGCTGGCCAACCAGGCGTCGTAATCTTCCTTTTCGTCCACCTCCACCATGCCGCGCATGGTGTGGTGGCCGACGCCGCACAGCTCCGCGCACAACACTTCGTAGGTGCCGGCCTTCGTGGGCGTGAACCACATATAGGAGATCATGCCGGGCACCGCATCCATCTTGGCGCGGAACTCCGGCACGTAGAAGTCGTGCAGCACGTCCTTGGAGCGCAACAGCGCCTTCACCGGCCGGTTGATGGGCAGGTGCAGCGTCGCCTGCGCGATGAGCACGTCGTCGTGGCTGGTGGGATCTTCCGGGTCTAGGCCAAAGGGGTTGTCGGCGGTGATGCGGCGCGCGTCCGCGGCGCCGAGCAGGCCGTCTTCCCCCGGCAGCCGGTAGCTCCAATTCCACTGCTGGCCGACGATTTCGATCTGCGCCGCTTCGTCCGGGACATCCACGTACTCCTCCCAAACGATGAGCCCGGGCGCCAACATGCCGACCACGCCCACGGTGGTGACGATGGTGAGAATCCACTCGAGGCGCTTGTTCTCCGGCTCATAGGCGGCGCGCTGACCCTCCTTGCGGCGGTACTTCCACACGGCATAGACCATGAACAGCCCGACCAGCACGAAGGCGATGCCGCAGATCCAGAACGTGACGAACACGGCAAAGTCGATGTTGCCCCAGTTCGACGCGATGTCCGTGAACCACCAAGGGCTCAGCATGTTGAACACGACCGAGCCCAAGACGACGATGAGCAGGATGATCGCGGTGGTCATGGTGTCGCGGCTCCCAAGCGCTGCTCGTTTTGGTGAGGGGCAAGCCCCTCGCGCCGCGCTCCTCCGCGGGGGGCAAGCTCCGCCGCTGCGCGAGGCGCGTCAAAGGCATTCGACGTCATGGCTTTCCTTACTTCAGGTTGCGCCGATTCGGGTTCGACCAAGGCCGCCAAGCGCACCTTGATCCCGTTGATGTCCTTGGCGACGGGGCCCCGCTGCACATGGCGAACGATGCCGTCTGCCCCCACCAAGAATGCGGCGGGCAGCGCCTCGACGCCGTACATTGTCGCAGATTCCGCGGCGGTGTCGCTAGCCATCGGATAGTTGGCGTCCATGCTCGAAAGCATCCGCCGCGCCGCCTCCGGCGTGGGATCGACGTTGACGCCGATCACCTCGAAGCGGTCCCGCGGGTATTGCTCGCGCAACGCGGCCAACGCCGGCAGCGCTTCCCGGCACGGTGCGCACCATGCGCTCCAGAAGTCGATGTAAAGCACTTTGCCGCGATGCGCCGCGAGCGTCACGCGCTGGTCCGGCGCCACCAACGACGGCAGCGCGAACGCCGGCGCCACCGCGCCCGGCGCGAGCGCCGCCGCGGCCGCCGGCCACGCCAACAGCTGCAGCGCACACGCTGCGCTTGCCTTGCCAATCCTCCCCAAAACGCGCCTTTCCTGCCGCGGCCCGCCACAGTGCGAGGATGATGCGCGAAATCCGCGGGCTTCGCAAACCCCCGCGAACGCGCCGGCTTGATGGCGCCACTCAACGCCACGCGGCAGCGCCGGCGGCCATCGGGAAAAGGCACCGGCGGCCATCGGAAAAAAATGTCGTTCGATGCCTATTGCTTTCAGATTTCCTTTAGGGCATTGTTTGCGCGCCTGCAACAGACCAACCGGTGGCTATGGACTTCAAGACATTTCGAGACAACGCGTCGGGGGCGAAGAAAGGTTTGCTCCAGCGACGCAAGGACGTTGGCAACCGCATCAGTGCTTTGGAGCGCGATGTCGGTTCAGCCAAGGAGGAGCTGGCCCGCATCGACGCCGAGATCTCCGCGATGGATGCGTTTGAATCCGCGGTGGCCGGCATTCCCGCCGGCGCCCCGAAGCGCGGTGGGCGGCCGCCCGGCAAGCGTGGCAAGCGAGCCAAGGCCCGCAAGACGGGGCGGATCGGCCGCAAGTCCGTACGCCGGGTGCAGATCGTCGACATCATCAAGGAAGCGGGTGCCGCAGGCATCGGCCGCGGCGAAATCATCGCCGCGCTGCAAGCCAAAGGCGACCGCATCGACACCAATTCCGCCAAGCAGTCCGTGAGCAACGTGTTGGCGACGATCAAGAAGTCCGGCGAAGTGGGCTACGCCGACAACAAGTACAAGGCGTCGTAACGGCACTTTGGGGGCGGGCGGTGCCCACGATGGGCGCCGCCGTCCTGCATTTCCCGGCAAATTGACGCGGCGCGATCTGCGGCGGGCCGCACCTATCCGCATGTCGAACGACGTTTGGCAGCGGAAACCGTGTGAAGGACATGGAGCGGGAAACGGGATTCGAACCCGCGACCCCCACCTTGGCAAGGTGGTGCTCTACCAACTGAGCTATTCCCGCCCAAGCACCCTATTCTGCACAAAACCCACGGTGAAGGGAACCACACCGTGAAGGTTCCGCGCTTGCCGCATGGCCAATCGCTGTCGCCGCAGGTCGCCATCGCCACGCAACGCCGGCTCGCGGCGCGCGTGTCGCTCACGCCAACCGCCGGCGACGTTCGCCATGTCGCGGGGCTGGATTGCGCTTTCACCGCGGAGCGCGCCTTCGCCGTCGTCGTGGTCTGGGACGCAAAGGCGCAAAGGATGGTCGAAGCGCGGGGGGCGAGCGCCAAATTCCGCTTTCCCTACATTCCCGGGCTGCTTTCCTTCCGTGAAGCCGCGGTGTTGCTGCGGGCGCTCAGGAAGGTGCGCCACCGGGTGGATGCACTGATGTGCGACGGCCAAGGCATTGCCCATCCACGGCGCTTTGGCCTCGCCTGCCACCTCGGCGTGGTGGTCGGCATCCCCGCCTGCGGGGCGGCCAAGTCCTTGCTGGTTGGCGAACACGGGAACTTGGGGCCGGCGCGCGGCGCCACGGTTCCGCTCACGCATCGGGGTGAGCGCGTGGGCACCGTGGTGCGCACCCGCGACGCCACGCGGCCGATCTACTCAAGCCCCGGGCATTTGTGTTCCATTTCGCAAGCCGCCACGCTCACCTTGAAGTGCGGCACAGGCTATCGAATGCCGGAACCGACACGTCTCGCAGACCGTTGGGTGGCGATGCTGAAGCGGGGCGAGATCACCCAACGCGGCTTGAGCGCCCTGTAGCACCCAGCCACTTCTCGGCCGGCACCCAACCGTGGTGGACAGGCGCCGACCTTGCAGGTAGCTTCGCCAGCCCATCAACGCGACACAGGGGAAGCTGCCATGACGAGGCCTTTAGAGGGTGTCCAAGTGATCGACGCGGGCATGCTCGTGCAGGCGCCGCAAGCGGCGGCGTTGCTTGCCGACATGGGCGCTCAAGTCATCAAGGTGGAACTGCCCGGCTTCGGCGACCAGGCCCGTTTCATTCCACTTTCCGCGGAAGATTTCCGCAGCGCGTACTTCACGGCATGCAATCGCGGCAAGCGCAGTTTGACGTTGGATTTGCGCACCGAGACCGGCGCAAACATCTTCAAGCGGCTTGCCAACACCGCGGACGTGGTGGTGAGCAACTTCAAACCCGGCACGATGGAGGCTTGGGGGCTCGGTTACGAACATCTCGCCGCCACCAATCCAGGCATCATTTGGGCGGCCGGCAGCACCTTCGGCCCGTTGGGGGCGGACGCGCACCGGGAAGGCGCAGACCTCGCCGGCCAAGCGGCGGGCGGGCTCATCAGCACCACTGGACGCGATGGCGACCCGCCCACGCCCGTGGGTGTGACCATCGCCGACCACATCGGTTCCCTGAACATGGTTGCCGGCATCCTCGCCGCCCTCCACGTCCGCCACGGCACCGGGCGGGGCCAAAGGGTGGAAGTTTCCCTGCTCGGCGGCCAAATCTGGGCGCAGGCGGCCGAATACTCCCACTTCCTGCTCACCGACCAAGTGCCTGGCCGCGCCAACTACGGCCACCCCCTGCTGCCGGCGCTGTACCGCATCTTCCCCACCGCCGATGGATGGATCGGCCTCATCGGCATGCCTCCAGACACCTTGGACGCCTTCTTCACCGCCCTGGGCCAACCGGAACTGGCCTTGGACGAACGATTGCGGCAGACACTACCCACGCCGGCAACCATGGCATGGCTCGCAGGCATCGTGGAAGCCGCCTTCAAGACCCAGACGACGGCGCATTGGTGCGCCGCCCTCGGCGAAGCGGGTGTGCGCTACGCGCCGGTGCGCGACTACCGGGAAGTGGCGGCCGATCAAGGCGCTTGGCAAAACGGCTACTTCGCCGAAGCCCAAGACGCGGACGGCAAGACCCATCGCGTGGTGGGAACGCCCATCCGCATGAGCGCCACACCCCTCGCCCCAGCGGCCACGGCACCAGCCCTCGGCGAGCACACAGACGAGATTCTCCAAGAAGCGGGCTACGCGGAAGCGGAGATCGAGGCGTTCCGCAAGGCGGGGGTGGTGTAGCGAGAGCGCCAGTTGTGCCCAAGGCTCCGGGGACTGATAGAATCCCGTTCGCCGCCCCACGTTGGTGGCGAGGCGGCGATCGCACCGTTGGAGAGGTGGCCGAGCGGCTGAAGGCGCTCCCCTGCTAAGGGAGTATGGGTTGATAGCTCATCGAGGGTTCGAATCCCTCCCTCTCCGCCAATGACACCCGTAACGAATTGATTTTACTGAATAATCAAAAACGGCCGAGTTGCCTTGCCATGATAGAGCCGAAAACGAGGGGGCTTCGCCACGCCACCGGCAGTGGGCTGGAAAATTCGCCCCTCGACGTGCGTTCAAGGCTACGGGAGACTTCTCGCTAGCAATAGCCGCACGGACGCTAGGGTGTACAACCCTGCCTGCCGGTCGCGGTCTCCTTCCTTCATGGCGGCAAGGTCGTCCGCCGTCACGGGTTCATCGTCGTAGGGAATCGCACGGCGGCGCTTTCAACTTCCGGCGCTTGGTAATCATGTTGGTATGCCGCCAGCCCTTGTTAGCTCTAAGCCGCTTTCCACGATCACCTTGGCCAGCATTGGCCCGTCCCATAGCAAGACATTGGCTCGGTGATCTTCGGGGTTTGCTTTCTCGCAAGCATCTTTGCCCGCATCGTCAAAAGGTTATCTTGGAACGTCTTATCAGTATGGACACGCCCCTCTTCCAATGCCTTGACTTGCGAACGAATTTAAGGGACTTCGCGCAGAGTGTTGCGCGTTCCCGGCCCAACATGGTGCTGAATTGGGGAGGCCAAACCGTGTCTACTAGAACCAAGGGGCGGTTTGCTGCCCAATATTGGCCCATTGAGCCCAGTTCTTGATGTTGCTCAAGCGGGCTTCAATCAGCTTCTTCGCTTCCGTTGGGCCGCCGGCTTCCACGGAGATTTTCTGCGGGGTTGACGTGCCTTCGACTCTAACACGGGCATAGTAGGTGGCCATTGCAAGTCTCCGTATCGGTTTGGCACCGGCTCTCCCTCGACGGGAAGCGGATTAGGGCCGACAGTAGCTCGCCTCGCTGGTCGCGTCAACGCCACGTTGCGCCCAAAGGCCCGGGGACGCATATTCAGGCGGCGGCAATCCCCAAGGGGTGGGGGCGAAAGCGGCCCAAGCGCGCTTCCTGTGCCTCTGGGGCATGAAGGGGTGACTGGCACCCCTTCCCGATTGACGCGGCGCAGCCCGGTCCTAAGTGTGCCAACTATCGCCGGAGCCATGCCTATGCCGAAACGGCTTTTCGTAGATGTTCCCCGACGCATGGCCGGCGGTGACAGTTTCCAAATCCCCATCGCTGAGGTCGGCGCTTGGCGGCAGCACCAAGTGCGCCGAGAGCGGCCCATCCTCGTGTACATGCACCGTTATGGAGTCCGGCAGGTCAATGTTCAACGCCTCCTTGACGGCGGCTCTGGGGTCGGCGACCAACTTGGCCCGAAAGCCATCGTCCGCGGCGGCCTTGCCGATCAGCTCCGCCCGCAGCTCTTGGTGGGTTTTCGTTCCTTCCATGTTCCTTCTCCATCCAATGTTCCGCGCTCCATGCGCCGAAGCGCCGATAGTACGCGGCGAAGCGGTGGTGTCAACCCAAGGGGCCTTAGGGTCACACCGTGGCGAGGTCGCGCCGACTACGTTTAAGTTCGGCCTTGGCGAAGAAGTGGAGGCAGGGGAAACCGAGGTTGTGCTCGGCTTCGCGATACGCCTTGTCAACGACCTCCGTCACCACGTCCGCAAGCCCGCCGGCGTTCAACTGCTCGTACTTGCCGTCGTAGATGATGCTCACATCGACCACGGGCGAGTCGTCCTCGAAGCCGAAGCCCGGCCAGACGTTCACCCTGTGCAGCTTGACCTCTGGGAACTTGCCCTCGAAGGCTGCCTTGGCGATTTCCCGTACCTGTTGTTCAGTCATCTCTCGCTCCTTTGCCGTGGCCGTCACCATGATCGCCGTTTGAACAGCACATGCACAACGAAGGCGCGACGGCTCCGTGCATCGGCCTGCTCGAACCCGGCGATGGTACCCTCCGCGATGTCGATTGTCGCGCACACGTCCCCTTTCTCGTACCTGCCGTCAAGTGCGTAGTCTGCCTGCTGCCGCGCCTTCTGCAAGGCCGCGAACGTGTCGGCGAACTTGCGTACCTCCGGCGGAAACGCGGCCATTGCCCTTTGATTTTCGCATGCGCGCCTCGCCTTGCCGTGTTCAAGCGCGCGGTAGGTCTGGTGCCACGCCGAGTCACGGGTGCGGCCGATGAGCGAGTTGGCCGCGCAAGCCGCCAGACAATGGAACATCGCGTAATACGCGGTGCTGACGGCGCGGCGGAGGTTCGCCTGGGAAGGCCGCCGCGGGCTGAGTTCCGTGAGGCCGCGGGCGGCCTCCATCAAATCGAGTGGCTTCAACGCGGTGCCCACCCTGCCAACTTTGGATGGATGGCAATCTAGACCGCCGGGCCGCAGGCAACCCGTTGTTCCAGCCCGCGTTTGCGTGCGATGGCACCCACACGATTTGTGCGCTCATGCCGCGAGCCACCGTCAGCGATGGACGGGCTGCTCACTGGTTAGCACCCTGGGCGGGGCTGCCATTCACATAGAGACCACACCCCGCTTCGCGGCCGCTCTCCGCCGCCGTCGGCTGCACCGCAGGGTTCAAGGGGGCGGCCAGCCCGGCGCAGCCAAGGCCGGTTTCGCTGTCCGATGCACAGCGATGGACGCGCACATAGTCCACGCGCAGCTCACCGGGGAACGCAGAGGCCACCGGGTCGCCCGGCAGATCGCCACCCACGGCGAGATTCAACAGCAGGTGGAACGGCTGATCGAACGGTGCAGACTCCGGCCCTCGTCGGTAGGCATTGGTGGCGGCGTCCTTGTAACAGTTCCAGTAGGTGGTGTTCGGCACGGTGTGGAAGTGGACGTCGTCCACGAACCAGCGTAGTTGCTCGGCATCCCACTCCAAGGCGTACACATGGAAGGCGTCCGCGGGATCGACGCCTTCGTACCGCTTGGCGGCGTACACGTTGCGCGGCCAAGCCATGCCGTAGTGGACGACGCCTTGGACGAACGGGGCTGGCTGGCGCTCGAACGCCTCCATGATGTCGATCTCGCCGCTGGCCGGCCACGTACCGTAGGGCGAGTTGGTCGGCAGCATCCAGAACGCGGCCCACAAGCCCTGCCCCGCCGGGGTGCGAATGCGCCCCTCGACGCGCCCGTACCGCACCGCGAACTTGCCGTCCGTGTTGATGCGCGCCGAGGTGTACTTGTGGGTGCCAGCGGCCTCGGCCAGCGCCGTGATGATCAGATGGCCGTCGCGCACCGCCACATTGCCGGGCTGGTAGCTCTGCAGTTCGTTGTTGCCCCAGCCGGGTATGCCTTCGCGGCTGCCGTCGCCGACTTGGACGTTCCACTTGGCCGCATCCAGCCGGTCGCCTTCGAACTCATCGGCCCACACCAGCTCCCAGCGCGGGTGGGCGTCCGCCACCCGCTCGGTGGCGCTGGTGCCGGCGGCCGTCAACACGGCGGCAAGGGCGAGGGACACGGGCATGCCAACGCTCCTCGACGCTAGAATCTTCGGCTTGGAAAGGTGTCCGAGAGGCTCCATGGGCGCACTTGGAGGTGCGTGTGGGTCAACAACTCATAGCGCCGAAGAACAAAACCGCGAGAAAACCGAGTTGCCACGGCTGAGGCGTCTGTGCCAACATCATTGCATCTTGGCATGGTGAGCGAAACGTGGCAAACCTGCTGCCCACGCTTGGGCCACGCGGCAACCGATTCACCACCGTGGTGCTCCCGCCGCTCAGCGCCCAAGGATGTTGGCCGTAGAATCACCTCAGTCGAATCCACAGGTACAAGCAATGACGTGGCAGGCAGCGCCAGTGCTGGGTGTGCAGTCCGTGGCCGAGGCGGCGGACTACTTCCAGAACGTGCTTGGTTTCGAGTGCCCCGGTGGGCTGTACGGGCCCGAGGGCGAACCGCCGGTGTACGCCGTGATGCGGCGCGGCGGCAGCGAAGTGCATTTGCAGATTCGGCGTCGCTCGGTGTTCGCCGGCGCCCGCGGCAGCTTTGAGGGCGACGCCTATGTGTTTGTGGACGACGTGGATGCCCTGCACGAGGAACTCAAAAGCCGCGGCGCATCCGTGTTGCGCCCACCGATGGACGAACCCTACGGCCTGAGAGACTTCACCATCGAAACGCCGGACGGCCACCGCGTGGCATTCGCCAGCCGGCTAGAGGAGTGAGGCACGATCACAAGAGTTGAGCCTCTCTTAGCACACGGTCGCGGAACGCGGGGTGAAGACCTTGTTCCGTGACCACATCCACCTTGCGATGTAGAAGATCTTGCACGTCCATCAAGAACCCTCCAAGTGCCAACCCCGATTGACCGGCCGGCAGCGTCACCAGTAGGTCCACGTCGCTGGCATCGTTTGCATCCCCCCGCGCCATGGAGCCGAATACCCGCACGTTGCAAAGGCCATGATGCTCGGCAAGGGCGAGAACCTCGGCCCGGTGGTTCTCGATTAGCGGATGCACCTTGCCTCCGATTCAATGCCAGTCACGATCTCACTCCCATGACCTATTCCTTGGTTCGGCCTCAGCCATCGGAGAGTCGCTGCTTGTACCTATTCAACTCCGCGTCCGATATGGCGTCTGGTGGGACCAAGCGATAGTGTTTCTCCGAGGCCACTCGGATGTCATTACCGGCCTCTTCGAACTCGAACAATACAACCACGTTCTCCTCGCGTATCCATTGGGCACCAATCAATCGACAGATGAGGCCCGGCAACGCGGGCGTTATCACTCACCGGGCCACTCCAACAGCACCACCTGTTCTCGCAACTGCTGCCCGGTGACGGTTGACGGGCGGGTACGGAATAGGTCAATGCCGACGAGCCGGTAGCCGAGGGACTGGGCCAAGTCCGCCAGTAGTTCGCCGGTGCGGATCATCACGCGCAGATAGGATGCTTGGTCGCCTACGACGTAGGCCAGCTTGGCACCGGGCTTGAGGGTGGGACGCAGGGATGCCAAGTGGCGCCGCATGCCGCCAAAGTAAAGCAGTGTGACGCGGTGGTAAAGGCGCTCGAAACCCGATGTCTTGCCCAAGTCCAGCCGACGACGCTCAATAGCCTTTGCGATCTTGCGGATGGCCGGATGGTTGGCCACTTCCTGATCGTCCATGTCGGCTTTGTACACGCCCCGCGTGTTGGAACGAATCAAACCTTGTTTGAGCTCGCGCAAGTGGCGCTTGTCCCGCAGCAAGCCCAAAACCACGGACTCCAAGCGGGTTGTCCGCGTGTAATCCTTCTCGTTGGGATAGGGAGGCGACGTGATCACCGCGTCCACGCTTCTTGGTTCAAGTACGGTGCCCGCATCCCGCGCATCTGTCCGCAATGCCCGAGCCTCCACGGCGGCGCGGCCTCGCAACTCACTCAAATCGGCCGCCATCGTGCGCATCCCTTGCAGCCAAGCGTCAATGACCGGCGCGTCGCCTTTGACTTTGCCGACGCCGACTTCGGGACCGAACTTGAGGTTGCCGATGCGGCGCACCAAGGCAGTCGCCAAGGCCAGCCGGGCGCAACGGCGGATCGGCCCGTTGCCGTGCTCGTCTATCGCGTCCAAAAGAACCAGTGTGCGGTGCAGGGGCAGCGGGCTGATGGAGTTCTTGAGCAACAACCTGCTTTGCTCCATCGGCAGACAACGCAGCGGCGGCGAAGGCCCCTCACTGGGCTCCAATGCGTCCTCCGCGAACAACGACGGCTCGTGGCAATCCCGCAGACCTTGTTGGGCCAGCGTTCTTGAAGCAACCGCTGCCACCGTCTCCGCTTGCCGTCGAAGCGCTTCCCCATCCACGCTCCAATCCACTTTGACGGCGCTGGCGAAGTGCGCCATCGGGTGGGATTCCACGCCGATGCTCGCAAGCCCCAGCTTCTTGCACTCCACCAAAGTGGTGCCGGTGCCACAGAACGGGTCCAGCACGGTTCCGCCGGCCGCCAATCCGAAGCGATCGACATAGTCCCGCACCAGATGTGGCGGGAAGGAAAGCACAAAGCGGTACCAGTCGTGAACCGCCCGATCCTGCGGCTGCAACTGATTGCGCACCGCGTGGCTTAGGCGCGGGGGCGTGGTTCGAGCCAACATCGTGGGGGCGTCCCATGCCACGGAAGTGCCGCGACCATTATCACGGGTCAATGCCCGGCTCGCCAATGCCGCCAGTGCGCGCGATGGCAGCTGCGCTCCCGCGCACGCGCCAGATGCGGCAGCGCACCTAGCTCACTTCCAACCCGCCCGGTCGAACACCTTCACCGCCAACGCTTGATTCGCCCCGAACACGGTGGCGTTCACGGCGTCTTCCTTGAACGTGCCGAGCTGGGCCACCGGGCCGGTGGCCCTGCCCACCACTGGGTATTCGTTGTTGCCTTCGGCGAACAGCCGCTGCGCGAAATCGCTGGTGAGGTATTCCAGGAATTGCACCGCGGCGGCGCGGTTTGGGGCGTGCCGCGTGACGCCGGCGCCGCTGATGTTCACATGGGCGCCGCGGTCCGCCTGATTGGGGAAGAGCACCTCCAGTTGCTCGACCACGGCACGGTCCGCGGCCGCCTCCGAGCCGAGCAGGCGGCCGACGTAGTAGCTGTTGGCGATGCTCACGCCACATTCCCCAGCGGCCACCGCGCGCAACTGCGCCGTGTCGTTGCCTTGCGGCGGGCGGGCGAAGTTGGCCACCACGCCTTCGGCCCATGTTTGGGCGGCCGCCTCGCCGTGGTGTTCGATCAGCGAACCCAACAGCGAGAGATTGTAGATGTTGCCGGATGAGCGCATGCAAACTTGGCCTCGCAACTGCTCCCCGGCCAAGTCCTCATAGCGCGAAACGCCTTCCGGCAAACCGGCTGCCTTGTTGTGGACGATCACCCGGGCGCGTTTCGAGAGCCCGAACCAGTGCCCGCCCGGGTCGCGCAAGTGGGCCGGAACGCGTTCGTTCAGCAGCGCGGAATCGATGGGCTGAAACAGCCCTTGCTCCTGGGCGCGCCAGAGCCGGCCGGCGTCCACCGTGATGAGCAGGTCAGCCGGGCTGAACTCGCCCTCGCTGACGATGCGCTCCATCAGGCCGTCGCTGCCGCCTTCAATGAGGTTCACCGCGATGCCGGTGGTCTCCTCGAAGCGCTCGTAGAGGGCGAGGTCCGTGTCGTAGTGGCGGGCGGAATAGACGTTCACCTCGTTCGCCGTGGCGAACGTTGCCGCGGTGAGCAGGAACGCGAAGGGCATGGCGAGGCGACGCATCGGGGGTGTTCTCCCTGCAAATGAAAATCATTTGCAATGGTAGCGCTTTTCAGGGCGCGGGGGCCGGATAGATGAACGTGTCCGCGAGGTCGAAGGTGGCCGTGACGTGATCGCCCACGGCGATGTCGGCCAAGTCCTTGAGGCTGGCCCGCAACGTCTCGTCGCCGGCACTCGCCAGCACCAGATAACGGTCGCCCAGGAACCGCACATCCCGCACCACCGCGCCTTCAGCGGACTTGTGCAGCCGCACGGCGCCCGGCCGCGTGACGACATCGCACGGCGCCCCCTCGGCGCCGGGGCCTTGCCAAGGGAAGGCACCGAAGCGCGTGGCAATTGCTCCGCCTTGGAAGGCGCCGCGTAAACGCTGCGCTTGGCCGAACAGCACCGCCACGGACGCTTCAGCCGGTGTGCGCCACAGCTCGGCCGGCGTACCGACCTGCAGGATGCGGCCGCCACCCAGAATGGCGATGTGGTCCGCCAACTCGAGGGCTTCATCCGGGTCGTGCGTCACCACCAGTGCGATGGCGCCCGAGTCGCGCAACGCCATGCGGGCATCCTCGCGCAATGCGCGGCGCAGCGTCACGTCCACATTGGCGAACGGCTCGTCGAGCAGCATCACGCGCGGTGCCGGCGCCAACGCCCGCGCCAACGCCACCCGTTGCTGTTGGCCGCCGGAGAGGGTGTCTGGATGGCGGTCCGAGAAGGCGCTCAAGCCCACGCTCTCCAAGCTGCGGCCAACAACGGCCCGGCGCTGCTCGGCGCTTAGGTGACGCAAGCCGAACTCGACGTTCTCCCGCACCGTCTTGTGGGGAAAGAGCACATGGTCTTGAAACACGAGCCCCACCGGCCGCCGCTCCGGTGGCGGCACGTTGCCGGGCTCGGCGAGGGTTTCACCATCGAGCAGGATGCGCCCCGCCTGCAGCGGTTCCAAACCGGCGGCCAACCGCAGCAGTGTGCTTTTTCCGCTGCCGGAAGCGCCGAGCAGGCAGGTGATTTCCCCGGCGGGCGCCAGCAATGTGACGTCACGCAACACCGGGGCGGCGCCGAAGTGGTGGCCCACACCCTCGAACGAAAGGCTCATACGCGGCGCAGTCTAGCGGGGGTTGGCCGCCGGCGTGGGAAAATGCCGCCATGAACCGCTCATGGAGCATCGTCGCCTGCGGCTTGGCCGCGCTGCTGGCGGCACCGATCGTCGTCGTGCTGTTCGCGTTCGCCGCGCCGGCCGGCGACGCTTGGCCGCATCTCAGGCAAACGGTGTTGCCGGACTACATCGTCAACACGGTGGTGCTCATCGTGGCGGTGGGGGCGCTGGCGGCCCTCATCGGGGTGGCCACGGCCTGGACGGTGGCCACCCGCGAGTTTCCCGGCCGCCGGGTGCTCTCCTGGGCGCTGGTGTTGCCACTCGCGGCACCGGGGTACGTCACGGCCTATGTCTATACGGATCTGCTGGAGTTCGCCGGGCCGCTGCAAACGGCGTTGCGCGACGCCGGTTGGGATGGAGCGCTGCCGCCCATCCGCTCCCTCGGCGGCGCCGCGCTGGTGCTGGGCTGTGTTCTCTACCCATACGTTTACCTCCTGGCCCGCGCCGCCTTCGCAACGCAGGCCGGCGCGCTCTTCGAGGCGGCGCGGGTGCTTGGGGCAAGGCCGGCGCGAGCGTTCACCAACATCGCCCTGCCGGTCGCCCGCCCGGCCATCGTTGGGGGCGTGGCCCTTGCCATGATGGAGGCAGTGGCGGATTACGGCGTCGTGGAATACTTCGGCGTCGCCACCTTCACCACCGGCATCTTCCGCACCTGGTTCGCCATGGGCGACCGTGGCGCGGCGCTGCAACTGGCCGCTTGGCTGTTCTCGGTGTCCGCCATCTTGATCTTGGCCGAGCGCGCCGCCCGCCGCGGCCGCGTGGGCAACCCGCTGGGGCGCAGCGCCGCGGCAACGCCAGTGGCGCTCAATGGTTGGCGCGCCGCAATGGCCACCATCGGTTGCTCGTTGCCGGTGGTGCTCGGCTTCCTCGTGCCGCTTGCCAGCCTCGCCCGCTATGCGCTGCTCGTCGGCGATCCGCTGTTGGGCCGTGGCTTCGGGAACTTCGTGGGCGCCAGTGCCGGCGTGGCCGGCGCGAGTGCGCTGCTCGCCATCGTCTTGGCATTGACGCTCGCCTATGCCGAGCGCCTGAGCCGCAGCCCCGTCACGGCCCTCGCCGTCCGCACGGCGACCCTCGGCTACGCCCTGCCCGGCGCCATGCTGGCGGTTGGCTTGCTGGTGCCCCTCACCGCCCTCGACAAGTCGCTGGCGCGTTGGCTCAACGCCCACTTCGACCTAGGCGTGGGCCTCCTGCTCACCGGCACCATCGCCGCACTGGTGTTCGCCCACGTGGCGCGATTCCTCACCGTGGCCTACAACGCCTGCCACAGTGGCCTCGAGAAGATCCACCTGCGGTTGGACGACGCGGCGCGGAGCCTCGGCGCCGGGCCCGGGCGGGCGCTGCGTGAAGTGCATGTGCCGTTGATGCGCGGCGCCGTGGCGAGCGGCATCCTGTTGGTGTTCATCGACGTGATGAAGGAACTGCCGGCCACGCTCATTCTGCGGCCGTTCAATTTCGAGACATTGGCCACGCGAACCTATCGGCTCGCTTCGGACGAGCGCCTCGCGGAGGCTTCCACGGCCGCCCTCACCTTGCTGTTGCTGGGCGTGGCGCCAGCCATTCTGCTGGCCGTGTCGAACACGCGCCGGCATGGCGGTTGAGCCGGCGCCGGCGGCTAAGGCTCGCGTGCGTCGCCGCTCTCTTCGCGGTCGCCACTTTCTTCGCGAATGCGGCGATAAATCTCTTCCCGATGCACGGGAATTTCGCGTGGCGCCTTGATGCCTAGATGCACCTGATTGCCTTTGACGCTGAGCACGGTCACGGTCACATCGTCGCCAATCATGAGCGTCTCGCCCGTCCGCCGAGTAAGAATAAGCACGGCACCCCCTTGTGATGCGTTCCGGGCGTCCATTCCCGATTTGGGCGCACTGGTGGCGACTGCCCGCCAGCCCTAAAGCGCTAGCCGGCCGAGCGTCGCCAACAACCGATGGGACAGACGCGAACGCCTGCCGGGGCCGCGTTGGCGCTTCGCGCCATCGGCCACCCCCCGTGGCCGCGGCGCATCCAAGCCGACATCCCCGCAACGATCGCTTGGACGCTTGCGCACCCACGCGACCCACCCCATGTCTTGGCCGCTATTGTGACGCAGGCGAGCGCAAAACGCACACTCGCCCGCCGTCGGTTTGCGCTGCGGCACCCAAAAACGCGGCACCACGCGCTGGTTCAGCCGCTTTGACCGCCGCTGCCAGCCAAGCCAAAGGCGCCGTGGACGGCTCGCGCCGCCAGTTC
Organism: Candidatus Azotimanducaceae bacterium; assembly: GCA_965200505.1. GTDB lineage: Bacteria > Pseudomonadota > Gammaproteobacteria > Pseudomonadales > Azotimanducaceae > VXNE01. The sequence goes on from OZ241343.1 coordinate 966,159, forward strand.
CATGTAGCGCTCCGCCACGATGACGGAAATCTTGATCTCCGAGGTGGAGATCATCTCGATGTTGATGTTCTCCGCCGCCAACGCATCGAACATCCGCGTGGCGACGCCGGCGTGGGAACGCATGCCCACGCCCACCACGGACACCTTGGCGATGCGGTCGTCACCGATCACGGCGCGCACACCCAAGCCGTCCCGCATCGGTTCGAGCAGCTCGAGGGCCCGCTCATAGTCGCCGCGCTTCACGGTGAAGGTTAAGTCCGCCGAACCTTCCACGCTGACGTTCTGCACGATCATATCGACTTCGATGCCGGCCTCGGCGATCGGCCCCAGAATCCGCGACGCTGTGCCGGGCGCGTCCGGCACCCCCAGCAGCGTGAGCTTGGCTTCGTCCCGGGAGTGAGCGATGCCAGACACCAAGGGCTCTTCCATGCTTCCTTCCTCCGTCGTGATGAGGGTGCCCGGCCCGTCGTCGAAGCTCGACAGCACCCGCAATGGCATCGCGTACTTGCCGGCGAACTCCACCGCACGCGGGTGCAGCACCTTGGAGCCCAGGCTGGCCAACTCCAGCATTTCCTCGAAGGTGGCGACATCGAGGCGCACGGCGTCCGGCACGATGCGCGGGTCTGCCGTGAAGACGCCGGGCACGTCCGTATAGATGCGACATTCATCCACGCCGAGGGCGGCTGCCACGGCCACCGCGGTGGTGTCGGAACCGCCGCGGCCCAACGTCGTCACGTCGCCGGCCGCGTCGATGCCTTGGAAGCCGGCGATCACGGGCGTGACGCCGGCGTCGAGGTCGGCCAGCAAGGCCTCTACCTCCACCTGTTCGATGCGCGCCCGGGTGTGGGCGCGGTCCGTGCGGATGGCCACTTGCGAGCCGAGGTAGGACTTGGCCGGAAACCCACGCTCGATGAGCGCCATCGCCAAGAGCGCGATCGTCACCTGTTCGCCGGACGCGAGCAACACATCCCGTTCGCGTGGATCCGGGCGGCCGGCCATGCATTGGGCCAAGCCTTCAAGCCGATCCGTCTCGCCGCCTATCGCCGACAACACCACCGCCACTTGGTGGCCGGCGGTCAGCGTCCGTGCCACGCGGTCCGCGGCCGCGAGGATGCGCTCGGCATCCGCCAGCGACGTGCCGCCGTACTTGTGGACGTAGCGGGCCACTAGCGTTCAGCCGGCGCGGGCCTGCACCCAGTCCGCCACGGACGCGAGGGCCGCCGGCAACGCCTCTGGACGGTCGCCACCGCCGGCGCGCGCCATGTCGGGGCGCCCGCCGCCACGGGCGCCGACCTGCTTGCCGACGAAGGCGATCACGTCGCCGGCCTTGAACCGATGCGTCAAATCCGGGGTGACGCCGGCGATGAGATTGACGCGCCCGGCGTCGGCTTGGCCCAGCACGATGACGGCGCTGCCCAAGCGATCCTTCAAGCTGTCCAAGGTGGCGAGGAGCGCCTTGCCATCACCGCGCACTTGGGCGCCCAGCACTTTCACACCGGCCACCGCCTGCGCTTGAGCGGCCAAGGCGGTGCCTTCGGCCTGCGCCAAGCGGCGCTGCATGGCCTCCACTTCCTTCTCCAGAGACTTCGCGCGCGCCGCGAGGGCCCCCACGGCTTGGGCGGATTCCAACCGCGCCGCTTTGACGACGCCGGCAATCGCTGCCAGTTCGCCCTCGGCTGCCTGGAAGTGGGCGAGGGCCGCGGCGCCCGTGACGGCTTCCAAGCGCCGCACCCCGGCCGCGATGCCGCCCTCCGAGACGATGGCGAACGAGCCGATGTCGCCGGTGCGCTGCACATGGGTGCCGCCGCACAGTTCGACGGAGTAACCATCGCCCATGGTGAGCACGCGCACTTGGTCGCCGTACTTCTCGCCGAATAGGGCGATGGCGCCTTGGTCGATGGCGTCCCGATACGCCATGAGCTCCGTGACGACGGGCGAGTTCTCGCGGATGCGGTCATTCACTTCCACCTCGATGGCGCGCAATTGCGGTGCAGTCACGGCCTCGTTGTGGGCAAAGTCGAAACGCAGGCGATCCGCGGCCACCAGCGAGCCCTGCTGCGTCACGCCATCGCCCAACGCGCGTCGCAACGCCGCGTGCAGGAGGTGCGTCGCCGAATGGTTGAGCGCGATGGCGCGGCGGCGCTCCGCCTCCACCCGCGCCACCACGGCTTGGCCGACGCGCAAGGCGCCGCTGGCGACCGCGCCTCGATGCAGGTGCTGATCGCCGCTCTTGGTCACGTCGGTGACGGCGAAGCGGCCGCTCTCTCCGACCAGCTCGCCGGCATCCCCGACCTGGCCGCCGGCCTCGGCATAGAACGGCGTCCGGTCGAGAACGGCGATGCCTTGTTCACCGGCTTCGAGCAGCTCCGCCTTCTCGGGGCCGGCCGCGGTGGAGCGATACAGGGCCAACACCGCGGCCGCGCCGTCCAAAGCGTCGTAGCCTTCGAAGCACACCGCCGAATCCACCTCGACGCGCTGTGCATCGCTGGCCGAGAACTGCGCCGCCCCTTGCGAACGCGCCCGCTGCGCCGCCATCTCCGCGTCGAAGCCGGGCATGTCCAATGCCACGCCGCGCTCCCTTGCCACATCGGCGGTGAGATCAGTGGGAAAACCGAAGGTGTCGTACAACTCGAAGACGACGGCGCCGGGCAGCTGGCCATCGGCCAAGCCATCCAAGGCGCGGGTCAACCGCTCCATGCCGCGCGCCAAGGTGTCCGCGAACCGCTCCTCCTCGGCGAGCAGCGCGTTCTCGATGTGGCGCCGCCGTTCATCGATGCGCGGATAGGCGGCGCCCATCTGCTCGGCAAGCGGCGCCACCAAGCGGTGGAAGAACGGCTCCCTCAAACCCAGCCGATGACCGTGGCGCAAGGCGCGGCGCACGATGCGGCGCAGCACGTAGTTGCGCTCGCCGTTTCCCGGCAGAACGTCCTCGGCGATGAGGAAGGCGGCGGCGCGGATGTGGTCCGCGATGACGCGCAAGGAGGCGTTGCCAAGCATCTCGCCGGCGTCGCGGAGACCGGCCAAGCCCCCGGCGCTCAGAACCAGGCTCTTGAGCGGATCCACCTCGTAATTCGCGAGCACGCCCTGCACGAGGGCGGCGGTGCGCTCAAGGCCCAAGCCGGTGTCGATGCCGGGCTGCGCGAGCGGTGCCAGTTCGCCGTCTGGCTGGCGGTCGAATTGCGGAAACACCAAGTTCCAGAACTCCAGGAAGCGGTCTCCATCTTCCTCCGCCGAGCCGGGTGGGCCGCCGGCCACGCTCGGCCCTTGGTCGTAGAAGAGCTCGGTGTTGGGGCCGCAGGGGCCCGTCTCGCCCATCGCCCAGAAGTTGTCTGGATGGTCGATCACGCGCTCGGGCGCCAAGCCGATCTTCTTGGTCCACAAGGCGCGCGCCTCGGCGTCCGTCGGATGGACCGTCACCCACAGGCGCTCCTTGCCCCACTGGAGCGTTGTGGTGACGAACTCCCAAGCCCAGGCGATGGCTTCTTCCTTGAAATAGTCGCCGAAGCTGAAGTTGCCGAGCATCTCAAAGAGCGTGTGGTGACGCGCGGTGTAGCCGACGTTCTCCAAATCGTTGTGCTTGCCGCCGGCGCGCACGCAGACCTGGCAGGAGGCCGCCCGCTTGAAGCCAAGGTCTTCACGCCCCGCCAAGGCGTCCTTGAACTGCACCATGCCGGCGTTGGTGAAGAGCAGCGTGGGATCATTCGCCGGCACAAGGCCGCTTGACGGCACCACTTGATGGCCGCGGGCGCGAAAGAACTCGAGGTACGCGGAGCGAACATCCGCCGTTTGCATTGGCTCGGGGCCCGGCAAGGGGCATGGGGCAAAACCGCCGATTATACGGGCTGGCCGGCCTCCGAACCGGACGCGACGCGATAGGCGATGTCGGCCGGGTAGCCGCGCATGGACAGGAACCGTGTGCGCCGGCCGCATTCCTCCGCATCCACTGGCGGAGCGGCGCCAAAGCGCTTGGCGAGCGCCGCGCGGGCACGTTCAAACCAGAACTCGGCGGCTTGGCTGAGGGCGCCCTCGATGAGGGCGTCCGTCACGCCGCGCGCCAAGAGCTCGGCGCGGATTTTCGCCGGCCCTTGGCCGCGCTCGATGCGGCTTCGCACGAAGCTCTCGGCGAAACGTTCGTCCGACAGCAGGCCGCGCTGCGCGAGCCCCTCCACCACGGCCCGCACCGTGGCGTCGTCGCCGTTGCGCAAGAGCTTGCGCTTGAGCTCCAGCGCCGAGTGTTCGCGCCGGGCGAGCAACTTGAGGGCCCGCCCGGTCAGCGCGGCGGCGTCATCCTGCGCGGCCGCCGCGGCGCGGCGGGGCCAACTCACGTGCGCGCCGCCCGCTCCGACAGCAGGGTGACGTCAGCGCCGGCGCCCGCGTCGCTTGCGCTTGCGCCAGTCACCTCCGGGGGCAGCAGCACCTCACGCACCTTCGCTTCCACTTCTTGGCGCACGGCGTCTTCATCGTCCAAGTACTTGGCGGCGTTGCGCCGGCCTTGGCCGATGCGCTCGCCGTTGTAGCTGTACCAAGCGCCGGACTTGTCCACCACGCCCTGCTTCACGCCGAGGTCAATGATCTCGCCGGCGCGGTGGATGCCCTTGCCGTAGAGAATCTGAAACTCGGCTTGCTTGAACGGCGGCGCCATCTTGTTCTTCAACACCTTCACGCGCGTCTCGTTGCCGATGACCTCGTCGCCATCCTTCACGGCGCCGATGCGCCGGATGTCCAAGCGCACGGAAGCGTAGAACTTGAGCGCGTTGCCGCCGGTGGTGGTTTCGGGCGAACCGAACATCACGCCGATCTTCATGCGGATCTGGTTGATGAAGATGACCAACGTGTTGGATTGCTTGATGTTCGCCGTCATCTTGCGCAGCGCTTGGCTCATCAGCCGCGCCTGCAGGCCGACGTGCGAATCGCCCATCTCGCCCTCGATCTCGGCCTTCGGCGTGAGGGCGGCCACCGAGTCGATGACCACGACGTCCACGGCGCCGGAGCGCACCACCATGTCGCAGATCTCAAGGGCCTGCTCGCCGGTGTCCGGCTGGGAGACGAGCAGGTTGTCCGTATCCACGCCCAGCGCCTCGGCGTAGATCGGATCCAAGGCGTGTTCGGCGTCGATGAAGGCGCATACGCCGCCCTCCCGCTGCGCTTCGGCGATGACCTGCAGCGTCAGCGTCGTCTTGCCGGACGATTCGGGGCCGTAGATTTCCACCACGCGGCCACGCGGCAAGCCGCCGATGCCAAGCGCGATGTCCAGCCCCAGCGAGCCGGTGGAAATGGATGGGATCGCTTCCGGCTCGCGATCCCCCAAGCGCATCATGGAGCCCTTGCCGAACTGTCGGTCGATCTGCGTGAGGGCTGCCTTCAGGGCGCGGTCGCGCCCCGGTTCCCGAACATTGTCGGCGCTCGTCATTCGATTCTCCTCGGCGGGAAGCCGCCACTTCCGTTACTGTACATACATTCATATCAGGGTGCAAGTACACCTGATGCCCAAGCCGGCGCGATGGCATGGCGCCCACCGGCCACCGAACGGGGTGGCGAAACCAGCGCGCCCACTTCGGCCGCGAACTGGTCTCTGCCCGCGTTCGTTGTGACAGAATAGCGCGGCCAAGGCCGCTCCGGGCGCTTTTCAGCGATATCCCACGCGAGTTTCAGCATTGTCTCAAGACCGACCCTTCTCCCTCGCTCCCGCCACCGCCGCCAGCGCCTCGCACACCCCCATGATGCAGCAGTACCTGCGCATCAAGGCCGATCACCCAGACGCCCTGCTGTTCTATCGCATGGGGGATTTCTACGAGCTGTTCCACGCGGATGCCGAGGAGGCATCGCGGCTCCTCGACATCACCCTGACGGCGCGCGGGCGCTCTGGGGGACGCCCCATTCCCATGTGCGGGGTGCCGTTCCACAGCTTGGACGGCTACTTGGGCCGGCTTCTGAAACTGGGCCGGGCCGTGGCCATCTGCGAACAAATCGGCGACCCCACCGCCAGCACCGGCCCGGTGGAACGCAAGGTGACGCGGGTGGTGACGCCGGGCACATTGGCGGAAGACGGGCTGCTCGACGCGGATCGCGAGAGCGTTCTCGCCGGTGTGCATGGGGACGGCGGTGGCTGGGGCCTGAGCTGGCTCAACCTATCCTCCGGTGAGTTCCGCATCCGCGATTGCGAGACGGCCGCCGCCCTCGCCACCGAATTGACCCGCATCGGCGCCGCCGAGGTGGTGCTCGCCGAGGATGCGGACATCGACCTCGCACAACCCGTCAAGCGCCGCCCCGCCCTCGACTTCGACGCGGACTTGGGGGCGCGTTACCTGCTGGATCACTTCGGCACCCGTGACCTCGCCGGCTTCGGCATCGAGCGGGTGACGGCCGCGGTGCAAGCCGCGGCGGCGGTGCTGCGCTATGCGCGGGAAGCGCGTTGCCAAGCCTTGGACTACATCGACGCGCTCAAGCGGTCGGCGGCGGACGAGCACATCGCCTTGGACGCGGCCACCCGCCGCAACCTGGAAATCGACGCCCGGCTCGACGGCACAAGCGGTGCCGGCACACTCTACGGCGTGCTCAACGCCACCGCCACGCCGATGGGCGCCCGGCGGCTCAAGGCGTGGTTACACGCCCCCCTGCGCGACGCAGCCCGGGTGCGGCGGCGGCAACAAGCCGTGGCGGCGCTCAAGGACGGCGGCGCCATTGAGGAGCTCCCCCGCCACTTGCGCGCGGTGGGAGACTTGGAGCGCATCCTCACCCGCATCGCGCTCGGCAACGCCTCACCGCGGGACTTGGGACGGCTGCGCCTGGGCTTGGAGGCGTTGCCCAGCATCGTCGCTGTGGTGTCAAGCCTCGATGCCCCAGCGTTGGCCAGCCGGTTTCAGGCGCTGCCGGACTTCGCCGCGGAAACCGACTTGCTGCGCCGCGCCATCGTGCCCGAGCCGCCGGCGGTGGTGCGCGAAGGCGGCGTGATCGCCCGCGGCTACGACGCCGAGCTGGACGCCCTGCGCGACCTCACCGAGAACGCCAGCGGCTTCTTGAGCGACCTTGAATCCCGCGAGCGGCAACGCACCGGCGTCGCCAACCTCAAGGTCGGCTACAACCGCATCCACGGCTACTACATCGAGCTGCCCCGCAGCGCCGCGGCGGCCGCCCCCGCGGACTTCGTCCGCCGGCAGACGTTGAAGAACGCCGAGCGTTACATCACCCCGGAGCTCAAACGCTTCGAGGACGACGCGCTGACCAGCCACGCCCGCGCCCTGAAGCGCGAACGGCACCTTTACGAAGCGTTGCTGGCGCGGCTCAACGAATCCGGCGCCGCGCTGCGCGACGCGGCCGACGGGCTGGCCACCTTGGATGTGCTGGTGGCCTTCGCGGCCCGCGCCGAGCGGTGGCGGCTCACCTGCCCGCGCTTGAGCGACACCCCGGGCATCCACATCGAGGCCGGGCGGCACTTGGTGGTGGAAGCGGAATCTGAGGCGGCGTTCGTGCCCAACGATCTGGCCTTGGGCGAGGGGCGCCGGATGCTCATCGTCACGGGCCCCAACATGGGCGGCAAATCGACCTACATGAGGCAGACGGCGCTCATCGTGCTGCTCGCCTGGACCGGCTGCTTCGTGCCGGCGGCGGCCGCCGAGATCGGCCCCATCGACCGCATCTTCACCCGCATCGGCGCCGCGGACGACTTAAGCGGCGGGCGCTCCACCTTCATGGTGGAAATGACGGAGACCGCCAACATCCTCCGCAACGCCACGGCCGAGAGCTTGGTGCTGCTCGACGAGATCGGGCGCGGCACCAGCACCTACGACGGCTTGGCGCTCGCGTGGGCGGCGGCGCGGCACCTGGCCCTGAACCTGCGCGCCTTCACGCTGTTCGCCACCCATTACTTCGAGTTGACCGCGCTGCCGACGGAGCTGGACGGCGTGGCCAACGTTCATCTGGACGCCGCCGAATACCGCGGCGAGGTGGTGTTCCTGCATGTCGTGCGCGAAGGCCCCGCCAGCCAGAGCTACGGGGTGCAGGTGGCGAAGCTGGCCGGTGTGCCCACCGAGGTGCTGGAGCAGGCCCGCGCGCGGCTCAAGGAATTGGAGGCAACCCATGCGGCCAGCGCGGCGCAGGCGGACTTGTTCCTGGCACCGACGTCGGCCGATGGCCCGGCCCAAGCGCCGGCACCGCCCCCGGACCCGCTGCGCGAACGGTTGGCCGACGTGCAGGTGGATGACTTAACGCCCCGCCAAGCCTTGGAGCTGGTGTTCGACTTGCGGCAGCTAGCCGCCGAAGAGCCATCCGAGGACTAGGCACCACTAGCAGCCGTTCAGAAGCGAACGCTTCTCCGCAACCCTTCGAGCCGGCGGGGAGGTCAGTTGCTGTTGAAGCCGAATTCTTTCTTCCGCGTCAACAGGACATCCTTCCAGAACCCCTCGCGGCGGATAACTTCCGGATCCGGCGTCCCGAACGGGAAGCACTCCAGCAGCGTGTAGCGGAAGTTCGCTCTGGGATAGGTCGGGTCTCGCTTAACCAACCCGCGGAGTTGCTTGTTGCCGCCATGACCGGAGTGCGCGTACTCGGCCCAACGCCCCCAGATCCCTTCTTCGCCGTACGCGGAACCGACATACCGCTTGCCGGTCGCCGCGCCGGTGATGAGATACACCCCGTTCACATGAGATAGCGCGGATCTCCAGTCAGGCCGTTGGCGGGCCACCAGGTTCTCGAGCTCCGGAAAGGTGAGATCGATGCTCTGGTACCCTGGGAAATCCCGCCCCGAGAAGGGCTCCCGGAGAACTTCTGCGACTTCGAGCGACTCGTAGTGATTCTCGAACTTGACTCCTCGCCTGAGCCGCCCTCGGATGTAGTCTGACTTGAGTTTCAGTCGGCCGATGAACGGTTTGCCCCGCGAAGTCAGCTCCACCTCGTAGCGGTCACTGTGGCGAGCAATCACTCGGAAGACACCACCGAAGAGCCAGATGTCCCTCTCCCGATAGAAGTCCATGACCGAGAAGATGTAGGGACGGTTGAAGTCGTTACGGTGCTGGCGATACTCCTGCCATCCTTGCCAGTCCTCTGGATTTCGGACCCAGACATCCAGAGGCTGTTGTTTGCCGTTGTTGACGGCGAAGTGGAGTTTGTACTCGCGCAAATCGGCCATCGGCCAGATGTCCTTGAGCAAGATCATGTCGAACGCCAAACCTGACCACACGGCAACCACTCCGGCCCGGTCTCGCCTTGGGGTGGCTGCGCTGTCGGCAAGAACGCGGCCGGCGGCTTCGCCCGGTACTCGGGATGCAGCGCCTTCCAGCGCCGCCAAGTGGGCAGCGGCGCCACGTCGTCGCTGCGCGGGTCGGTCGCCGGATGATCCAACTCGTGCGGTGGAATGGTGTTGCGGAAGGTCACGGCCGCCAATCCCTCGAGCTTTGGATCGTTTGGGTACGGCATTCAACGGGCCTCTTGGCTTGAAGCGGCTCTTACATGATTTTCGTGCGAAATCGCATCTTACAACGGGCCGCGCGTGGCCGCCGGCACCCTTCCATGCCAAAATACGCGGCTTGCCCTGAGGAGCCCCCATGACGTTCGTAATCGGAGAAGCCTGCATCAAGTGCAAATTGACGGATTGCGTCGAGGTTTGCCCCGTCGATTGCTTCTACGAAGGCCCCAACATGCTCGTCATCCACCCGGAAGAGTGCATCGACTGCGCCTTGTGCGAACCGGAATGTCCGGTGGACGCCATCTACGCGGAAGACGAGTTGCCGGACGATCAGCAGGAGTTCCTGGCCTTGAACGCGGAGCTCTCCGAGGTGTGGCCCAACATCACGGAGGCCAAGGCGCCGCCGCCGGACGAAGCCGAGTGGCGTGAGGCCCCGAACAAGCGAGCGCTCTTGGAACGCTGACTGACACCGCCCGGTCGCCACCGGGCACCCAACGAGCGCAGGAACCATGCGGCTACATCTCCTCGACGGCACCTACGAGCTGTTTCGGGCGCACTACTCCAAGCGCCCCACCCACTTGGCGCCCGATGGCCAAGACGTCACCGGTGCGGTGGGCCTTCTGACGTCGGTGGTCGGCCTGTTGCATGACCCGCGCGAGGCCGTGACGCACATCGCCGCGGCCTTCGACAACCCCATCGAATCGTTCCGCAACGATTTGTTCGACGGCTACAAGGCCGGCGAGGGCCTCGATCCCGTCATTCTGGCGCAGTTCGATTTGGTGGAAGAAGTAGTGGCCGCGCTCGGCATTCCGGTGTGGCGCATGGCCCGTTTCGAGGCGGACGATGCGTTAGCCACCGCCACACACCGCTTTCGCGACCACGTCGCCCAAGTGCGCCTCTTGACGCCAGACAAAGATCTGGGCCAATGCGTCACCGGCAATCGCGTGGTGCAGGTCGATCGCATGCGCCATCGCGTCATCGACGAGGATGGCGTGCGCGCACGGCATGGCTGCGCACCGAGCGCGGTGCCGGATTGGCTGGCGTTGGTGGGCGATGCGGCGGACGGCATCCCCGGCGTGCCACGCTTCGGCGCCAAGACCGCGGGGCAACTGTTGCGGCACTTCGGTTCGCTGGAAGCCATCCCAACCGACGCCGCGCAGTGGCCCGCCGGGGTGCGCGGCGCCAAGGGCCTCGCACATACCTTGGCGACGCGGCGCGAGGAGGCCGCGTTGTACAAGCGGCTCGCCACCTTGGTGGAGGACGTGCCGCTCGCGGAATCACTGCCGGAACTCGAGTGGCGTGGCGCGCACAAGGCACCTTACGAGCGGCTCGGGGAGCGGCTCGGCACGCGTCCGCCGCCACCACCGCGCTGGCGCGAGGACTAAGCCAAGGCACCGCGCCCGGCAACGGCTGGCGGCGGCAAGCGGGCCGCGGCGTCGCCCAACCTCAACGCCCGATGACCTTGCTCGGGTCCACCGGCGCACCGTTGCGCCGAATCTCGAAGTGCAGCCGGCGCGCCACGGCGTTCGCGCCGCTCATCTCGGCCAAGCGGGCGCCGGCCGTGACGGCACCGCCCTCGCTCACTTCGGGCGCCGCGTTGATGCTGTACGCGGAGAGGTAGCCGCCGCCATGCTCCACGATGACGAGGTGCTTGTAACCGCCGAGGCCGGGGCCGGAATACACCACCACGCCCGGCGCCGCGGCGCCCACGCCACGCCCTTGCGGCACGGTATAGTCGAAACCGTTGTTGCCACGGCCAAAGCCGCGCTCCGGCTTGGCGTTGACGGGCCAGCGCCACCGCCCGCTGCCGGACCCGGCCGGCGTGGGCGCTTTGGCCGCCGGCCTCGCTGGCTTGGGCGGCGTCCGGGCGGCTTGCGCCGGCGCAGCAGGTTTCGCCGGCGGCGTGGGTTTCGCCGGCGCTGCCGGTGGCGTTCGGGAAGGCAACTTGGGACGCGCCGGCACATCCGGCGCCCGGGCCACCGCCGGCCGCGACGGACGCTGGGCGGGACGCGATGCCGGCGTCTGCTTGCCCCTCGCGGCCGTTTCCGCACGCGATGACGCTCGCGCCGGTTTCGCCACTGGCGCACCGGCTCGAAGCGGCCTGCCGCCGGGCAGCTTGAGCTTCTGGCCGGGATAGATCGTGTATGGCGCGCCGATGCCGTTCAGCCGCGCGATGGCCTTGTAATCCAACTGGTGCCGCCAAGCGATGCGGTACAGGGAATCACCAGCCTGCACGACATGTTCATCCGGCACGCCGGCCGCGGCCGTGGAACGGTCGATCACCGGCGCTGGGCCGCCGCCGGGCGCCGCGCAGCCCACGCCGAGGCCGGCTGCCAAGGCGAGGGCGAGCCTAAGCGCTGGCCGCTTGTCCACTGCGAGCCAAGAGCAGGGCGCAGCCCACGCCGGCAAGGGCGGTGAGCACGACGCCGATCAGCAAGGGTTCAGCGCCGGTGACGGCGCGATAGGCCGAGGGGCCGAGCCAGGCGTCGTCCACCCGCCAAGGCCACAAGCGCACCATCGAACCCGCCATCAGGCCGGTGAGGGCGGCGATCACTTGGGCACGATGGCGGCGCAGCAGGAACGACACCGCCTTGGCGAAAGCGAGCAGGCCGATCGCCATGCCGGCGCCGGTGGCGGCGAGGATGTCGAATTGGAACCCGTTCACGGCGGCCACGAACGGCTCATAGAGGCCGAGCAGCAAAAGCACAAGGGAACCCGAAATGCCCGGCAGAATCCACGCCGTCACGGCCACGGCGCCGCCGAGGAAGAACTGCGGCAAGCCCGGGTTGGCACTCGCGGCGGCCAATGTCGCCACTGCCACGCCGAGCGCGGCGCCGAGAACGCCGAACGTCGCGGCGAAGCGTAGCGGCGTCTCTCGCAGGAGTTGCAGAATCGAGGCGGCGATGAGGCCCAAGAAGAAGGCCCACAGCGCCGGCGCGTAGTGTTCGAGCAGGTGGCCGATGACACGCGCCGTGGCCAAGTAGCTCACCACCATGCCGGCGCCCAGGGTGCAGAGGAACGCGAGATCGTGGCTGCGCCACACGGCGCCGGGCCCCTCCTGAAACAACTGTCGCACCGACTGTGGCGACCAACTGGCCAGCGCACCCAGCAGGCGGTCGTAGATGCCGGTGATGAAGGCGATGGTGCCGCCGGACACACCCGGAATCACCTCGGCGACCCCCATCGCCAAGCCCCGACCAAAGATGCCGCTCGAGCGGCGCCAGCCCTTCAAGCGGCTGCCTCCACGCCATGCCCGCCGGCATCGGTGAATCGGCCCGCCTCGCGCAAAACGCTGGTCGCGTAAGCACCGGGCGGCAAGCTGAACTCGACGATGAGCCCGTGGCCGTCCGAGCGCCAAGAGAGGCGCGCCGCGGCGACGCCGAGCGGGCGCCGCTCGTGGCGCAAGCCGACGTGTTCCAAGGCACCGGTGATCGCTTCGTGCCGCCCCGCCACTGCCGCCTCGAAGCCACCCGCGGCGCCGCTGGCCGGCAGCCGGCCGCGGCCCCACAGGGGCCCGCTTGCAGCGCCGCCGACCAGCGCATCGCCCGGCAGCGGCACCCGCCACGTTCCGTCCGCCACCCGCACCGCCAACACCTCGTTGAAGATGAAGCTGCGCAGGCTGGAGAGGTGCAGGCCACGGGCGAAGTGGCTCAAGGCGGGGCGCCCGGCGTCGAGCCAAGCGACGGCCCGCGCCACATTGCGGCCGTCCGCGCCGAAGCGTTGCGGGCCGAAATAGTTGGGAACGCCGTCGCGCGCCACCCGTTCGAGATGGGTGGCAACGGGGCCGCTCACGTCGCGGATGCGGATGCGGAAGCGATTGGCCTGCAGTTCACCGCGGCGGAGCTTCCGCTCATGCCAAGCCGCAGCCAGCACCGTCCAGCCTTCAGCGTCGGCAAAGGTCTCGTTGCGCGGGCACCGAACGCTGAACCACTGCCGCGCCACGGCGCGCTTGTCCTTCATGCCGGCATACGAGACGTCCATCGGTGCCACGCCGGCCGCGGCGGCCAGCGCTTGCTGCACCGCCCGCGTCGTGAGGCCCCGCTTCGCAACGAAGAGGTAAAGGTGTTCGCCGGCGCCGGTCGGCTCGAAAGCCAGCGTCTCCGTGACTTCGAAGTCCTCCAACGCCACCCGCAAGGCGCCGCCGGCGGCCGCGGCGGCCGGATTGGCGGCAGGCCAACGCGCCCACACGGCGTCCGCCTGTCCAGCCAAACCGCCGGGCTGGCTTGCCGAGCCGGTGGCGCCATTGGCCTTGGCAACGGGCGCCATCACCGCGTCGTGGCCGGGGGCGGCTCCTCCACCACAAGGTAGAAGGTTTCGCCCTCGCCGATCATGCCGAGGTCTGAACGCGCCCGCGCCTCGACGGCTTCCAAGCCGGTCTTCAGGGCGCGAACCTCGGTCGCGAGCACGCGATTGCGTTGCTCCAAGCGGTCATTCTCGCGCTGCGCCTTGTCCACCTCAACGCCGAGCGACTGCTCGGCGAAGTGGCCGGAATCGCCAAACCAATAGCGATATTGCAGCGCCGCGATGACGACGACGCCAACGATCAGGAAGATGCGCCGCGTCATGGGCCGCCCCGCATGGGCGCCAGCTCCGCGCGGCCCCGATAGGTGGCGTCCGCCCCCAACGCCTCCTCGATGCGCAGCAGGCGGTTGTACTTGGCCACCCGATCCGAGCGGCTCGCGCTGCCGGTTTTGATCTGCCCGGCGCCCACGCCCACCGCGATGTCGGCGATGGTGGTGTCCTCGGTCTCGCCGGAGCGATGCGAGATCACCGTCGCGTAGCCGTGTTCCTGGGCGGTGCGCACCGCGGCCAGCGTCTCCGTCAAGGTGCCGATCTGGTTGGGCTTCACGAGGATGGCGTTGGCCGCCCCCAACTCGACGCCGCGCTTGAGCCGCGCCGCATCGGTGACGAAGAGATCGTCGCCGACGAGCTGCACCCGGTGCCCGAGTTCTTGGGTGAGCGCCGTCCAACCCGGCCAATCGTCCTCGTCCATGCCATCCTCGATGGAGGCGATGGGGTGGCGCTCCACCAGCGCCGCCAACCAAGCGCGAAAGCCGGGGCCGTCGAAGGTCTCGCCTTCGCCGGCCAGCACGTAGCGGCCGTCGCGCTCGAACTCGGATGCGGCGCAATCCAAGGCGAGCGTCACGTCTTCACCCAAACGGTAGCCGGCCCGCTCCACGGCCCGCGCCAGCATGTCCAACGCGGCGTCGTTGGTCGGCAGGTCCGGCGCGAAGCCGCCCTCGTCACCCACCGCGGTGGACAGCCCTTCACCGTCGAGCACACGCTGCAGGGCATGGAACACCTCGACGCCGCAGCGCAACGCCTCGCGGAACGAGGGCATGGCCACGGGCTGCACCATGAACTCCTGGATGTCGATGTTGTTGTTGGCATGGGCGCCGCCATTCAGCACGTTGAGCATCGGCACCGGCAGGCGCATCGCGCAACCGGCACCGGCACCGCCGTGGAGATCGTGGATGTGGCGGAACAACGGCACCCCGCGATGGGCGGCGGCGGCCCGCGCGGTGGCCAAGGAAACGGCCAGAATCGCATTGGCGCCCAAGCGGGACTTGTTCGGGGTGCCGTCCAAGTTCTTGAGCTGGGCGTCGATGGCGGCTTGATCCAGCGCGTCCATGCCGATGAGCATCGGCGCCAGCTCCCGGGTGATGCCGGCGACGGCCTTGAGCGTCCCCTTGCCGCCATAACGGGCCGGGTCGCCATCGCGCAGCTCGACGGCCTCCCGGGCGCCGGTCGAAGCCCCGGACGGCGCCATTGCGCAGCCGCCGGCACCGTCGGCGAGCCGCACTTCGGCCTCCACCGTCGGGTTGCCGCGGGAATCCAACGCTTCCCGCGCCGTGAGCGCTGCGATGGCGCTCATCCCGCAACCCGCTCCTCCAAGTATTCCCGCGCCTTGACCGTGGCGTCGATGGCGCTCAGATGGTCGAGCAACGCCGGCATCAGATCAAGCGGCCAAGAGTTCGGGCCATCGGAGAGCGCCTCCGCCGGACGCGGATGGGTCTCCATGAACACCCCCGCCACGCCGGCCGCCACCGCCGCCCGCGCCAGCACCGGCACCGCCTCGCGGCGCCCGCCCGAGGCGCCCCCCAAGCCACCGGGCAACTGCGCCGAATGGGTGGCGTCGAACACCACCGGGCAGCCGGTGTCGCGCAGAATGGCGATGGAGCGCATGTCCGCCACCAAGTTGTTGTAGCCGAAACTGGCGCCGCGCTCGCACACCATGATGGCGTCGTTGCCGGTGCCCTTCGCCTTATCGACCACATGGCGCATGTCCTCGGGGGCGAGGAACTGCCCCTTCTTGATGTTCACCGGCTTGTCGCGCCCGCACACGTTGCGGATGAAGTTGGTCTGCCGGCAGAGGAACGCCGGCGTCTGCAGCACACTCACCACGTCCGCCACTTCGTCCAACGGCGTGTCTTCATGCACGTCCGTGAGCACCGGCACCGCCACATCGTCGCGCACGGTCTGCAGGATGCGCAGCCCTTCCTCCAGGCCCGGCCCCCGGTAGCTCGCGCCGGAGGAACGGTTGGCCTTGTCGAAGGAGCTCTTGTAGATGAACGGCAGCCCGGCCGCGGCGGCCAGCTCCTTCAACCGCGCCGCGGTCTCCAAAGCCAAGGCTTCGCTCTCGATGACGCACGGCCCGGCGATGAGGAACAGGGGTTCGCGATTGCCCACCTCGAAACCGCAGAGCTTCACGGCGCCGCCACCGCCCCGGTGGTTGCCGGCACTGCCACCCGCCGCGCCTCGGCGTGGCGCGCCAAGCGTTCCGCGCACCGGTTCGCCGCCCGCACGAAGCCCGTGAACAAGGGGTGCCCGTCCCGTGGCGAAGAGGTGAACTCCGGATGGAATTGGCAGGCGAGGAACCAATCGTTGGCCGGCAATTCGACGATTTCGACCAAGCTGTCTTCACTGCGCCCGGCGACGCGCAAACCCAACGCCTCGAGGCGTTCGACGTAGCCCTCGTTCACCTCGTAGCGATGCCGGTGCCGCTCGTCGATGCCCTCGGCGCCGTAGAGCTGGCGCACCAATGACCCGGACGCCAAGTCGCAGCGCTGCTCGCCCAAGCGCATGGTGCCGCCCATGTCTTCGCCGCCATCGCGGCGTTCGGTGACGCCGCTGGAATCGCGCCACTCGGTGACGAGGCCGATCACCGGATGCGGAGTGTTGGGCGCCACTTCGGTGGAGTGGGCGCCGTGCAGCCCGGCGACGTTGCGGGCGAAATCGATGATCGCGGCATGGAGGCCGTAGCAGATGCCGAGGTATGGCACGTCGTGCTCGCGCGCGTAGCCGGCGGCGGCGATCTTGCCTTCCACGCCGCGCTTGCCGAAGCCACCCGGCACGAGGATGGCGTGGGCGCCTTCCAAAGCGCCGACGCCTTCGGTCTCCAATGCCTCGGCATCCACGCACTTGACGTCCACCTGGGTGCGCGTCTGGATGCCGGCATGGGTCAACGCCTCGATGAGGGATTTGTAGGCATCCGGCAGCTCCAGGTACTTCCCCACCAAGGCGATGCGCGCCACCCGCGCCGGTTTCGCCAGATCGGCCACCACGCGCCGCCAATCGCCCAAGTCCGCCGCCGGACACTCCATGCCGAGCTTGGCGAGCACGATGTCGTCCAAGCCCTCGTCGTTGAGCTTCAGCGGCCCCTCGTAGATGGTGCCCAAATCCTCAAAGGAGATGACGGCGCTCTCCTCCACGTTGGTGAAGAGCGCGATCTTGCTGCGCGCGGACTTCGGGATGGTCTCTTCCGAGCGGCACACGAGGATGTCTGGCTGCAGGCCGATGGAGCGCAGTTCCTTCACCGAGTGCTGGGTGGGCTTCGTCTTGAACTCGCTCGCGGCGGCGAGACGCGGCACGAAGGTGAGGTGGATGAGGAGCGTGCGCGCCAAGCCGATTTGCAGGCGCAACTGCCGCGCCGCCTCCAAGAACGGCTGCGATTCGATGTCCCCAACCGTGCCGCCCACCTCCACCAGCACCACGTCGAAGCCTTCCCCCACCGCCAAGATGCGGCGCTTGATCTCGTCCGTGACGTGGGGGATCACCTGCACGGTGGCGCCCAGATAGTCGCCGCGCCGCTCCTTCTTGATGACCTCGGCATAGACGCTGCCGGTGGTGAAGTTGTTGCGCTTGCCCATCCGCGCCCGGATGAAGCGCTCGTACTGGCCAAGGTCCAAGTCCGTCTCCGCGCCATCGGCGGTGACGAAGACCTCGCCGTGCTGGAACGGGCTCATCGTGCCCGGATCCACGTTGATGTAGGGGTCGATCTTGAGGATGTTCACCCGCACGCCGCGGGCTTCGAGGATGGCGGCGAGGGAACCGGTGAGGATGCCCTTGCCCAGCGAAGAGGCGACGCCGCCAGTGACGAAAATGTAGTGCGTCAACTCACCACCTTGGGCGAACGCCACCTCCCCCGACGCCGTTCGCTGCGATGCAAGATGGAAGCGGACTATAACGAAAGTGGCGGCCAAGCTCAAACGATGCGGCGACCGGCGGCCAAGCCTTCACATCCAGATGACACGCTGCGCCCGCTCGATCACCCGCTGGTCGTGGGTGACGGCGATGATGGTGGTGGTCAGGCGCGCCAGGTTGTCCAGCACGCGCTGCTGCAGGGCGTCGTTCAGGTGCGCGGTACCCTCGTCGAGGATCAGCACCTTCGGCGCACGATGCACGGCGCGGGCGATCATCACCCGCTGGCGCTGGCCGCCGGAAAGGGTGGAGCCCATGTGCCCCACCAGCGTGAGGTATCCCATCGGCATGCGCTCGACCTCTTGGTGCAGGCAGGCGATGCGCGCCGCAGCTTCCACACGCGCCGGGTCCGCCCCCGCTTCGTCCAACGCGATGTTCTCCATCAGCGAGCCGGAGAACAGGTCGTCATCTTGCATCACCACGCCAAGCTGGCTGCGATAGTCCACGACATCTAGCTGCGCCAAGTCCACCCCATCCACCAGCAGCCGGCCGGAGGTCGGCCGCAGCAGCCCGCAAAGCAGCTTGACGAGGGTGGACTTGCCGGCACCAGACTGTCCGGCGACGGCCACGAACTCGCCGGCGGCGATGTCGAAGTCCAGCCCATCGACCACCGCGTCTTCGGCCTCGCCGTACGAGAAGCACAGCCCATGTGCCACCAGCGCACCATGTAGCCGACATCGCCGGCCGGGGCGTTCTCCCGGCGCGTCGCGTTCCTCCAACGCGATGTCCGCTATCCGCTCCCGGTGCAGACGCAACATTCGCAGCTCCAGCGCACCCCGGATCAGCGCGTTAACTCGTCCGCCGAACATGCCGCTGTAGGAGGTGAACGCGAACAGCATGCCCAAAGTGAACTCCCCGGCGATGACCTTTGCGGCGCCGAACAGCAGCATCGTCACCCCCTGCACACCGCTGACCACCGCCGCCGCAAAACCAATGTGGAGACCGAACCGCGCCAGCCGGGCACCGGCGTTGATCGACTCCACATAGCGCGTCCCCCAAGCGTCCTCGCGCTGCGACTCGGCACCCAGCAGCTGGATGGCGCGGTGCCGCTCAATGTTCTCGATGAAGCTGGAGTGCTCCCGCGCCCCCGCCGCGATGGACTCGTGGGTGAGGTCTCGCAACGGCGCGTAACTTCCCAACCGCAGCAGGGCCAAAATCGCCATGAAGCCGCACACGGCGAAGGCCATGTCCCAAGCGTAGAGCAGCAGCGCCGCCAGCGAGCCAAGCGCCATCACACCATCCACGACGAGCGCAAACGCCCCCGTGCTGAGGAACCTCCGGATGGGCTCCGCAGACTCGAAGCGTGACATCACGTCGCCGGTGTGGCGGGCCGCGAACCACGCATCCGGCAGCCGCAGCATGTGATGCGCGAGGCCAGTGACCATGCGGAACGCCGAGGAGTTCCCCACGTGCTGCACCAAGAGCCCGCGCAAGTATTCGATGGCCGCACCGATGATGGTGATAAGACCAAAGCCGGTGGCGAGGGCAGCGGCGACATGCAGGTCTCCTTGGCGGACGCCTTGGTCCACCGTGAACTGCATGTTGAGGGGCATGACGAGCGCGAACGCCTGCAGCGCCACCGTCATGGCGAAGATGCCCCCAAGGGGCCGGCCAAGGCCCCGGAACGACCGCAGGAATGGCCGCAGCCCGATGGTCTTGGCCTCCTGCTTCGGCGTGAACGCCGGAGTGGGCGCGACCTCCAGCGCCACGCCGGTGAACTTCCCGTCCACCTCGGCCAACGACGCGCGGCGCACCCCCACCGCAGGATCGACGATGACGGCCCTGTGGCGCGAGACGGATTTCAGCACCACGAAGTGGTCGAGTTCCCAGTGCAGGATGGCAGGCAGGCGCAGTTGCGGCAGTTCGTCGAGCTCCAGGCGCACGGCGCGACACTTGAGGCCGAGCCGTTCGGCGTAGCGCCGCATGGAGGCTAGGGTAGCGCCGCGCTGCGATACGCGGAACTCAGCGCGGTGCTCACGCAGCGAGGCGCGATGGCCGTGGAAGCCGGCCACCATGGCGATGCAGGCGAGGCCGCACTCAGCCCGGTCCGCCTGCAGGACGATGGGAACCCGCATGGCCGCGGTAACTCAGACGCGGCCCAACGCGCCCCGCAGCGGCTCGGCCAGCCAGTCTGCCAAGGTCGCACGGTCCCGTACCAGATCGGCTGAAAGCGTCATGCCCGGCCGCAAGGCAGCGCGATGCTCCGGCGCTAGGCGAATGCCATCTGGAAACTCCACGTCAATGCGGAAGACGGGCGTTCCGGGCGCTAACCCGAAGTGCGCCTCCCCAACACCCAGCGTGGTCGCCGAGATGGCGAGCACCCGCCCCGTCTGAGCACCGTGCCGTCCATGCGGGAACGCGTCCAAGTGGACACGTACCTCCTGCCCGGGGCGCACGGACGCCATCGCCGCCGTCGGCGCGAAGAGGCGTGCCCGCAGCGGTTCCCCGGCCGGAACGATGTCCAGCAGCGCCTCCCCTGCACGCACTTGGTCGCCGGCCGACACGCGCACGGAACCCACCACGCCGCCCCGCGGGGCCAGCACTCCCGCGGCGCCCCGTCCACGGACCCGCGATTCCTCCATTGCCAGCGCATGCCGGCTACCGGCTAGCGCCGCCCGCTCGCGGTCCGCCGCCATCACCAGCTGCTCCAGCCGCGCATCCCACCCCGCCAAGTCGGCGCGCAGCCGCCCCGCCCCACGCGAGGCCTCCAATGCCGAGAGAGACTGCACCCGCACGTCGTCCTCCAGTTGCCGCACGGCGGCCTTCGATAACGCGCCGGCCCTGAGCAACTGCAGGCCGTCACGCAGCTGCTGACGCGCCCGCACGAGCCGCGCCCGATGGTGCGCCACCTCGCGCTCTAGGTCGTGCAGCTCCTGCTCCTTCGCAGCGCGTTCCCGGTGGTGCAGCGCCCGGTCAACCTTCAGCCGTGCGGTGATCAGCCGTGCCCGCTCCTCGAGCGCTGTGCGTTGCGACGCCAACTCCTCGAGCAACTTGCGCTCCACCGTCCCGGACTCGTCGAGCCCCTCGATGGAGCCGAGCACCAGCAGCACTTCCCCGGCCTCCACCGTGTCCCCCGCTGCCACCAGCCGCCGCGCCACCACCCCGGCCCGCGGCGCCGACACTCGTGACCAGCCGGACGCCGGCGCAAGGTGGCCCCGTGCCTGCTCCTTGCGCGTGAACTCAAACAGCGTCGCGAACGCGACGAGGGCGCCGGCCGCAAACACCGCAAGCGCTCCAAGTGCCACGCCCGACAGTGGCCGCGACAGCAGCGGCGGCTGCCACGGCTCCACCCGGAACCGCTGGTTGGCTTCTTCCCGGAATAGGCTAGACACCCCGCCTCCAATGCGGCCGTCGGGCGCTGCCGATGCCCAATGCGCTTGGCCGCTTCGTGCGAAAACAAGTTAGAGTGGGCGGGTTCCCCCGAAGCACGGTGGGGGGACCCGCCCGAAGACGACGCTGGTGCTTGGGCACCGGCGTCAGCCAATGCACCGCCCTAGGGGGAGGGCGGCGCACCGGCTTCGGAGAGGGCAGCGCCCCGGTGTGCGCTACCAGTTTTGGTTGGACCGCCAATGGTTGACGCCCGGGCCGGCGTCCGGCTCGGCACCGTACCCCGGTTGCCACCACTGCCTCTGCGGCGGCCGCGGCTCCGGTTGGGCGCGGTCGTCGCAGCCCTGCTGATTGTCGTCCACACCGCCGGAAACGCGGCGCATCTCGTCTTCATTGAGCAGTCTCATGGGTTTCTCCTTGTCAAGACTTCCTCGGGTTGTGCCTTGGCCCTTGGGCCTCGGCGGTGGACCACTTGCCCGGCAGAGCCGTCCAAGCGATGTTCGGGTGCTTCGGCAACGGGTTCCTCGCTGGCCGGCTCGGCGTCCCCAGTTTCCTTGGGCACAAAGTATCCTACCCAAGTGGACTAGCCGCTCGACCCAATCGAAGCAAACTGCGTCGTACTTGAGCATGAGATTCATGCCAACAGTGTTCTGCTGGTCCGCTGGAACCGGCTCGCCGTCGATGTGAAACTCCGTCACAGTAGCCATCAGCCGCTTGAATGTCTCGGAGCCCACCTGAACTTCCGCCAACCTCGCCTTCGGAAGAGCTTTGGGTTCGAGCATCCTCAAGCCGTATGTACCGCGGGCCCAACTCACATATTCCAACCCATCGAGCTCATGAGCAAAGTTCCGCTCATTGATCCAAATGGATGATGCTCCGGTGTCAACCAACGCGGTTAGCGGTCTTCCATTCACTTCAATGTCTATACTTGGAGCGGCTCGACCGGTCGGTGCCAAGGCGATGGTTTGCGGAGTGAACGCGTTCACAGGCGGGTGATCTTCCAAAAACCGAACCTCACGCCGTCCCCACTCCGAGCAGGGCGTACCGAGCGCCGCCGCGACAAAACCGTCCATGCGGCGCCGAAACGCCTCAAGCTTCCCTGGCGTCTGGTCGACGTACGTCGAGGACCAATCCGGGAAGAACGACCAAAACCCAGCGGCATCTTGGGGAGTCTTGTCCAACAAGGCGCCGAGAGGGCCAACGCCGGGACACCTGTACCAGTAGAAGCAACGGCCAAGGTGTCAACATCCACGAGGTTCCGGCGAGGATGCGCAAAGAACGCCTCATAAGCCCTCCATGCGGACTCGAAGTTACCGGACTCGGTTTCCGTCATGACGCGCTCCAGCAGTTCCCCACTGGTTGGAGATGAGGTTTCGCCGGCACCGGCGCAGCCGCCGATGCCAGCCATGAGCAAGAGCCGAACGAGTCGCTTCATCAAGGTCTTGGTCCGAAAGCGCGTGTGTTCAGCTTTCATCCTGTGCAAGACTTCCTCGGGTTCACGCTTCCGCACTTGCCTCGGCCGCTGGTCGGTTCGGCTTCCCCAGTTTCCTTGGGCACAGAGTAAACTCGAAACGGATTCAGTTCCCAGCCGAAGGCCGCGAACTGCAGCAACGTGTCCATGCCAATCACTACTTGGGGATGCCCCGTATCCGCTTCTCCAAAGCGTACGTCTGCCTCATAAATGCAGTGCCCCTTGAACGTGAAACGATCGCCAAAGCGGAACTCATGCTTACGTCCTTCGCCGAACCACTCGGAGCAGTACGTCAGATCAGATCCAGTGTCAACCTTTGCGAATGCTTGCTGACGCCGCTCTCCCTCAACCTGTACCTCAATTTGGAACGAGCCATGAAAGCGAGCAGTCGACGGTGCAACATTTCCACAAGAACCGATCGTCCCAAAGTGAACCAACTGTTCGACCCAATCGAAGCAAACCGAACCGTACTTGAGCAGAAAATTCATGCCGATGATGTTCTGTTGATCCGCCGGAACCGGCTCTCCGTCGATGTGGAACTCCAACACAGTGGCCAGCAGTCGCTTGAACGCTTCGGTGCCTACCCGAACTTTCTCCAACCTCGCCTTGGGCAACGCCATAGGTTTGTGCATGGTCAAACTGTATGTGCCGCGTGACCAACTCACATATTCTACGCCATCATTCTCATGGGCAAAGAGCCGAGCATTCATCAAAATACTGGTCGCCCCGGTGTCAAGCATTGCGGTTAGCGGCCTTCCGTTCACTTCAATGTCTATACTTGGAGCGGCTCGACCGGTCGGCACCAAGGCGACGGTTTGCGGAGTGAACGCGTTCACAGGCGGGTGATCTTCCAAAAACCGAACCTCACGCTGTCCCCACTCCGAACAGGTCGTACCGAGCGCCGCGGCGACAAAACCGTCCATGCGGCGCCGAAACGCCTCAAGCTTCCCCGGCGTCTGGTCGACGTACGTTGAGGACCAATCCGGGCAGAACGACCAGAACCCCGCGGCATCTTGGGGAGTCTTGTCCAACAAGGCGCCAAGAAGGCCAACGCCGGGACACCTGTACCAGTAGAAGCAACGACCAAAGGTATCCACAGGCACCGAGTTCCGGCGAGGATGCGCAAAGAACGCCTCGTAGGCATTCCATGCGGACTCGAAGTTCCCCAACTGGGTTTCCGTGATGACGCGCTCCAACAGTTCCCCACTGGTTGGAGGCGAAGTTTCGCTGGCACCGGCGCAGCCGCCGATGCCAGCGACGAGCAAGAGCTGAACGAATTGCTTCGTCAAGATCTTGGTCCGGAAGGAGCGGGCGGACTCAGCTCTCGTTCTCGTCCTTCTCCTCCTTGTCCCTCGCGGCGTCCTCGGTGCGCCCGCCGCACTTCACGTAAACGACGGGGCCACCGAATCTCCCGCTGACGGACACGGAACCAGTCGGAAGGGGTATCGTGACGCTGGCCGAGTAGCTTGCGCCTTGGTCAAAGTACTCCCCATTCGGGTTCTTCGAGCAGAAACGATCCGCGCGATCCTCGGTGTCTTCCGAAGCACCAGCGACGCTTCCCATTTCGAGATCAGTGAGTTCTCTCACAGTCTTTCTCCTTTTTTCGGTTTCGGTTTGGAGCGGCGACCAGGCCGCCACCCCGCTCGCCCCGCGGTCGAATCCACGAGGCGATATGGATCATACGAAGGGGAAGCGCGGCGACGTAAACGCCGCCGCGCTTCCCCTTCGTATTTTCATACGAAGGGGAAGCGCGCACTGTCAAGGGAAATTTCGAACTTTTTCATTTTCTTATAACTCTCTGATTCAGCTTGGGATTATGCCATCAACGCCGAGTCCGCCGGATATCCGAGGCGATTCGTCGCTCGATTCCGGAGAGATCAGCCGAGCCCGAACGCCGCGGCGAGCGCATGACCTCCCTCGCTAGGCGGGTTTCCGCGTTGGCAGCCAGCCGTCGGTGACGGCGCGGCCTTCGGCGATGGCGACGTCCGGCAGGCCGATAGCGCTTTGCCATCGAACAGCAGCGGCCATATGCCGTGCTGCCAAGGGGCATCCGCGCCTCCCGGAAGAGCGCCTTCAAGGGCTTGATTACCCCCAAGGCCAACCGGTGTGATGCACTCGGTGCCGCGACGATGGCGTAGCGTGAAGGAACGCCCTTCGGCGAGGCCGCCGGCATCGCGGTGCCACTAAACACGCCGTGCGCCAGCGTGGTGCGTTCGCCGGATACCACGAGGCGTTCCTCCGGCTCGGGCGCAGTTGGTGCCACGAGGTGCAGGTGGCAGCGTGGCGTTGCACCGACTAATCGCTCTCCACGTCCCTGACACGCCCGCCGCACTTCAACCAAAACCTCGGCCCTACCTGTGCTATTCCTTGTGGTTCTGGTGGCGGGGCCTCGAGTGGCCGCATCACTAAAGAGTCAATCTGGTCTTCGTGCTCGACTCCGTACGCGATTATGGCATCCGGGAACTTCGGGCAAACGTGATGCGCGAACTCCAAGAAGTCGTCCAAGGACGGTGAGGTGGGATTAACGCAGCCTCCAATGCCAGCGATGAGCAAAAGCTGAACGAGTCGCTTCATCAAGGTCTTGGTGCCAAGCACCGTGTGAGTTCCCGTCTTCGTCTCCATGTCTTCCCCTCTAGGTGGGTTTCCAAGTTGGCAGCCAGCCATCGGTAACGGCGTGGCCTTCGGCGACGGCGATGTTGGGCACCGCCGCCAACGCTTCGCCCTCGAACAGCAGCGGCCATGTAGCGCGCTGCCACGGCGGCACTTGTGCCTCCTGGAAGAGCGCCTTCAGGGGCTTGGTGAGGCCACGGCCAACGGGTGTGATGCGCTCGGCCCCGCGGCGGTAGCGTAGCGTGAAAGAACGTCCTTCGGCGAGGCCGGCTGTGCCGCGGCGCCAAGACAACGCGCCGTGCGCTAGCGCGGTGTGTTCGCCGGCTACCACTAGCCGTCCTTCGGGCTCAGGCGTGATTTGCGCGACGAGGTGCAGGTGGCCGGCGTGGCGGCGCACCGACCGGCCGTCGGGCAACCTGATGACCGGGGCGGCATCCTCACGCGCCGTCGCCTGACGGAGGATTTCGTGCAAACGCTTGGGCGGGGTCGGTACGCCGAGCCATGCGGCGAGCGTTGCCGCGTCCAGCCCCTCCGTCGGCAGTGGCGTTGCGGGTGGGGCTGGCAGCGCGGCCCCTACGCTGGCGGCGATGCTTGTGACCGCGTCCGGAAGGCGGGCTTCCAAGCGGGGCATGATTTCGTGGCGGATGTAGGCGCGGTCGAAGCGGGTGTCCGCATTGGCGGGGTCCTCGATCCAACGCAGTTGGTGCGCGGCGGCGTATGTGGCCAGCGTCGCGCGGCGCACGTTGAGGAAGGGCCGCGCCAGCTGTCCCGCACCCAGGGGACGTGCGCGTGGCATCCCCACGGGTGCCCGCCCGCTCGCCAACTGCCAGAGCACTGTTTCGGCTTGATCGTCGGCATGGTGGGCGAGCAACAGCGTCTCGCCCGGCCGCAACGCTTCTCGCCAAGCGCGGTAGCGGGCGCGGCGTGCTTGGCCTTGCAGGTTGCCCGGTGCCACGGCGACGTGGAGCGCCTCGAACGGGGTGCCCAACGCCGCGGCGAGCTCACGCGCATGGCGCTCCCACGCCGGTGCGTCTTCATGCAAGCCGTGATTGACGTGCAACGCCCGCAGCGGGCGGCCCGGCAGGCCGTGTTTGGCCGCATGGAGCAGCACCGTGGAATCCAACCCGCCGCTCACCGCCACCGCCAGCGGCCCAAGGGGCACGGCGGCGATGGCCTCGCGCACTGTCGTCGCATGACGCGGCATCGCGGCCGCCTCAAGCCGCGATGTAGGTGAGCTCGACGCTCTCGGCGCCGAAGGCGCCGCGCAGCGCCGCCAGCAAGTTGTCCGTGGGGGCCACGCGCCAAGCGTCGCCGAGGGTCAGTTCGGCTTCGCCCTCCAAGCACCGGTACGCCAGCACCACCGGGCAGCGCGGCGCATCGTCCGGGGCGCCATTGCCCCGGTGCGGTTCGAGCAAGCCGGCCAAGTGCTCGCCCAAGTCGGCATCCATCGCGTCCTGTTCGATGCTGAGCTTGATGACGCGCGCGTACCGGGCACGCGCTTCCTCGATGGTGTGGATGGACTTGGCGCGGAGCCGAAGCCCGCCGGAGCGGTCATCCTCCTGCACCTCGCCCTCGAAGATGAGCACCGCATCCTTGGCGAGCTTGGCTCGGTTCGCCCGGAACGTCTCGCCGAACACGCTGGCTTCAACGCGGCCGCTTTGGTCGTCGAGTTCCGCGAAGCCCATCGCGCCGCGCCGGGTGCGGTACGACACCACCACCCCGGCCACGCGCTGCAACTTGCGGTCGGGTTTCAGCTTGGCGAGGCGCCGCACCCGGAAACGCTCCAGTTCGCCAACGTGGTCGTCAATGGGATGCCCGGTGAGGTAGAGGCCCAGGGCCCGCTTCTCCGCGGCAAGGCGTTCCCGCCGCGTCCATGGCCGCGGCGATTCCCGGACGGTCTCTTGCACGCTCGGCGCCGTGGCCCCACCGAACATGTCGGTGACGCCAAGGGCCGTGTCGCGGGCCGTCTGCTCGGCGCCCAACAGCGCGTCCGGCACTTGCTCCCAAAGGTGTGCCCGAACGGCATCGATGGATTCGCCGGCGGCGCCGAGGCAATCCAGCGCCCCGGAACGAATCAACGCTTCCAGCACGGCCTTGTTCACCCGCGCGGTGTCAACGCGGCGGCAGAGGTCCTCCAAATCCTCGAAGGCGCCGCCGGCATCGCGTTCCGCCACGATGAGGCCCACCGCGCCGGCGCCCACTTCACGCACGGCACCCAGGCCATAGAGGATCTCGTCGCCGGCCGCCCCGGCAACGGCTTTGAAGCCCAGTTCGCTCTGGTTCACATTCGGCGGATGGAGCGCGATCTCCATGCGCCGCACCTCATCCACCAACCCCACCACCTTCTCGATGCGATCACCCATGTTCGCGGACAGCACCGCGGCCATGAACGCGGCGGGATGGTGCGTCTTGAGCCACGCCGTCTGGAAGGTGACGAGGCCGTAAGCGGTGGCGTGGCCCTTGACGAAGGCGTAGCCGGCGAACTTCTCCATCTGGTCGAAGACGCTCGCGGCCACCCCGGCATCCACGCCTTGGGCGTGGGCGCCATCCATGTACTGCTGGCGCACCTTGGCCATTTCCTCCGGCTTCTTCTTGCCCATGGCGCGGCGCAACAAATCCGCTTGCCCCAAGCTGAACCCGGCCAGCGATTGCGCGGCGCTCATCACCTGCTCTTGATAGAGCATCACGCCGTAGGTGTTCTTGAGGGCGCCTTCCAAACGGGGGTGCGGGTAGCTCACGGGGGCGCGGCCGTGCTTGCGGTCGATGTAGTCATCCACGGCGCCGGATTCCAGCGGGCCGGGGCGGTACAGCGCCACCAAGGCGATGATGTCGTGGATGCTGTCGGGCTGCAGGCGGCGGATGAGCTCCTGCATACCGGACGATTCCAGCTGGAAGATGCCGGTGGTTTGGCCGGTACACAGCATGGCGAAGGTTTCCGGGTCGTCCTTCGGCAGCGCGGCGAAGTCGATGGGTGCCTCGCCGCGGGCCGCCCGCGCCGCGTTCACCGCCTTCTGCGCCAAGTCGATGATGGTGAGTGTGCGCAGCCCCAGGAAATCGAACTTGACGAGGCCGGCGCGTTCCACATCGTCCTTGTCGAACTGCGACATCACGCCGCCATCGGCTTGGTAGAGCGGCACGAAGTCCATGAGCCGCGACGGCGCGATGACCACGCCGCCAGCGTGCAGGCCGACGTTGCGCACCACCCCTTCGAGCTTGGTGGCCATCTCCCAGATCTCGGCCACGGCGTCGTTCTCGTCGATGAGCTCCCGAAGCTCCGGCTCTTGGGCGGCCGCGGCGGCCAAGGTCATGCCCAGCTCGAACGGGATCATCTTGGCCACCCGGTCCGCCAGCCCATGCGGCTTGCCTTGCACCCGTGCCACGTCGCGCACCACGGCGCGCGCGGCCATGGTGCCGAAGGTGGCGATTTGCCCCACGGACGCGGCGCCGTAGCGTTCCGCCACATGGCCGATCACGGCGTCGCGGCCGGCCATGCAGAAGTCCACGTCGAAGTCCGGCATGGAAACGCGCTCCGCGTTCAGGAAGCGCTCGAAGATGAGGTCGTAGGCGATGGGGTCGATGTCCGTGATGCCCAACGCCCAGGCCACCAGCGAACCGGCGCCGGAACCCCGCCCGGGGCCCACCGGCACGCCATGCTCTTTGGCCCAATTCACGAACTCCGCGACGATGAGGTAATAGCCCGCGAAGCCCATCTGCTTGATGACGCCCAGCTCGTAGTCCAGCCGGGCGCGGTAGGCGGCGCGGTCGGCCGTGCCGGCGCCATTCGCCGCGTCGTCCGGCGCCCCATCGGCCGGCAGCGTCGCCAAGCGCTCGTCGAGCCCGTTGGCCGCGCTGGTGTCGAGCAGCGTCTCCAAGGATTCACCCGCCGGCGTGGGGTAGTTCGGCAGGTGGTAGGCACCGAGGGCCAACTCCAAGTTGCAGCGCATGGCGATCTCTGCCGTGTTCTCGAGCGCCTCGGGCAGGTCTGCGAACAATTCGGCCATCTCCGCCGGCGAGCGCAGATATTGTTGCGGGGTGTAGGCGCGGGGGCGGCGTGGATCGTCCAAGGTGCGGCCATCTTGGATGCACACCCGCGTCTCGTGGGCCTCAAAGTCCTCGGCGCGCAGGAAACGCACGTCATTGGTGGCCGCCACCGGCAGACCGCGGCGGGCGGCGAGCTCCACCGCGGCGGCCAAGTGTTCGTCTTCCCCGGCCCGGCCGGTGCGCCGCGCCGCGAGATAGAAGCGATCCCCAAAGGCGCCCGTCCAGTCGTCGGCCAGCGCAGCCGCCCGCTCCAAGTCGCCGCCCACGAGGGTGCGGCCGACGTCGCTGTCCGCGCCGGACAACACGATGAGGCCGTCCGCCTTGTCGATAATCCACTCGCGCCGCACCAAACCGGCATGGCCGTCCTTGCCCCACGCGCGGGAGACGAGTTCCAGCAGGCCGGCATAGCCGCTCCGCGTCATGGCCAGCACGGTGCAACGGTCAACATGGCCTTCGTCGATGCGAAAGCGCAGGTCGGCGCCGAAGATGGGCTTCACGCCAGCGGCGTGGCAGGCGTCCTGGAACTTGACCAACCCGAAGAGCCGCGTGACGTCCGTGATGGCCACCGCCGGCATGTCCAGCGCCCGGGCGCGCTGGGCCAGTTCGCCCACCTTGGCCATGCCATCGACGATGGAGTACTCGGTGTGAACGGAAAGATGGACGAAGGGGCTCACGCCAGCTCCAGTTGGGCTTCGGGGCGCCGCAGCGGGGCGAAGCTCAGGCGGTGGATGTCGCACGGCCCATGCCGCTTGAGGGCCGCCAAATGGCGTCGCGTGGCATAGCCCTTGTGGCGCTCGAAACCATACTCCGGGTGGCGCTCGCCGAACGCGGCCATCTCCGCGTCGCGGGATGTCTTGGCGAGGATGGACGCCGCGGCGATGGCCGCCACCTTGGCGTCCCCACGCACCACGGTCACCACCGGGCAGGAGAGCGCCGGGGCGATATTGCCGTCCACCCACGCGGCGTCCGGCGCCATCGGCAGCGCGTTGACTGCCCGGCACATGGCCGCCAACGCGGCGGCCAAGATGTTGTTGCGATCGATTTCCTCCACCTCGGCGCGGCCATAGGCGAAACCCAGCGCCTTCGCCTTGATCTCTCCCGCCAACATCTCGCGCCGCTTGGGGCTCAGCTGCTTCGAATCCTTCAAGCCCACGATGGCTTGCCGGGGATCGAGGATCACCGCGGCCGCCACCACCGGCCCCGCGAGGGGCCCGCGGCCGGCTTCGTCCACACCGGCGATCACCTTGCCATCACCCACACCCACCGTGGCGGCGAACAAGTCCGCGCCGTGGCTCATCGCCGCCCCAGCAACGTCAACACCGCCCGCGCCGCCTGCTCCGAGGCGTTGCGGCGCAGCCGCGAGCGCTGCCGCTCGAACTCGTCGAAATAATCCGCCTCCCGCTCGGCGCGGCGCAATTCACCGAGCAATGCCGCAGCCAATTTTGCGGGTTCCGCGTCGTCCTGCAAGCGCTCGGGCACCAGTTCGCGCCCGCTTAGGATGTTGGGCAGCGCCACGAAGCCCGGCTGCTTGAGCGCCTTGACGATGCGGTAAGTCAGCGGCCCCAAACGGTATGTGACGACCATCGGCCGGCGCAAGAGCAGCGCCTCCAGCGTCGCCGTGCCGGATTTGACGAGCGCGGCGTCCGCCGCCGCCAACGCCGGTTGCGCGTGGCCGTGGGCCAAATGCAGGTGGAGGTGCGGGTAGCCGGCCTTGAGCGAGCGCATGGCGGCGGCCACCCTTTCGTTGACGCAAGGCACCACGAAAGCACAGGGCTTGAGGTCTGTTTCGAGTAACCGCGCGGCCTCCAACATCACGGCGCCGAGCCGCTCCACCTCAGACAGACGGCTGCCCGGCAGCAGGGCGACGATGCGGCCTTGGCTCGGCAAGCCCAAGGCGGCACGAGCGGCGGCTTGCGCCGGGGCTTCGCCGGCGTCCGGCGCGATTTCGTCCGCCAGCGGATGGCCGACGAACACCGCCTTCACACCCACGCCGGCGTAGAGCGCCGGCTCGAAGGGAAAGAGCGTCAGCAGCAAGTCCGCGGCGCGGGCCGCACGCTTCACGCGGCCTTGGCGCCAGGCGTAAACCGATGGGCTCACATAGTGCGCCGTGGGAATGCCGCGGCGCTTCACGGCGCGTTCCATCAGCAGGTTGAAGACGTTGAAATCCACGCCGACCACCGCGTCCACCGGTGTGCTCGCGAAGTGGCGCACCAAGCCGCGCAGGATGCGCAGGAGGTCTGGCAGGCGCTTCAGCGGATCGATGAAGCCGTTCACGTTCAAGCGCGACAGCTCAGCGTGTGGACGGAGCCCCTCGGCGAGCATCCGGGGGCCGCCGACGCCGCTGAACTCCACCGTGGGCACATGACGCTTGAGCGCCGCCATCAAACCGCCACCCAACACGTCGCCGGAGGCTTCGCCGGCGACGATGCCGATGCGCAGTGGCGCCGCCAAGGGCTTAAGCGAGCAGGCGGCCGCGTCGGTAACGCGTCGTGGCCGCCCACGCCAGCAGCGCGGCGATCGCCGTGGTGCTCGCCGCGGACGTCATGGCGTAACCGACCGCCACGCCTTCGCCCTTCACCAAGGACGTCACCAGCAGGTGTTGCGACAGGCTGGGCACCAGCATCAGCGGCCACGATGCCGGCATCGGCTTGAGTGTCAGGTAGATGATCGGCAAGGTGGGCACCAGCATGGCGAAGCCGTTGTACGTCCACGCCTCCTTCAACGTCTTGGCGAACGACGCCGCCAATGTCACGACACCGGCCGCGAGCGGCGCAAATGGGGCGACGACCAGCCAAAGGCCCAAGGCGGTTGCCGGCGCCAAGCTCGCGGCCATCCCCAGCTCGGCGAGCGGCAGCCAGCGGGACGCCACCGCGAACGTCGCGACGCACAGGGCCAACGCCGTCACCATGAAGGTCGAAGCGGCCAGGATCTTGCCCGCCACCAATGCGCGGGGCCAAACCGGCATCGCCAACAGCGGCTCCAACGAACCTCGCTCGCGCTCGCCCACCGTGGCATCCACGGCCACCTGTGAACCGCCGATGATGATGGCGAAAATCAGGAAGTACGTCATCATGCCGAACACCAAGATGGAGCGGGACTGCGGCGTCGAGAAGTCCTCATCCAACAGGGCGATGGGCGCGACGATCGCCGGCTGCACGCCGCGCAGCTGCAGGCGACCGGCGCCAATCGCGCGGCTGTAGTCTCCGATGGCACCCTTCAGCCGCGCCGTGGGCACCGCGGACGTTGTGCGGGACGAATCAAACAACACCCACACCCGCGCCGGTGCGCCGGACTGCAGCGCGGCGCCGAAGTCATCAGCGACGACTAGGCCGACCTCCGCTTCCCCATCCTGCACCGCGGCCTCGAGGCTTGGCCGGTCCGCATAGGTGTCGTGGTCTGGCTCGATGCCGTTCGCTTCGAGTTGCGTCACGAGACGGGGCACGGCCAGCGCGCCGACCATCGGCACCGACAACGGCGCGGTGGCTTCCTCCACCCGATCCTCGGCAACAAGGAAAACGACACCGCCCGAGAGCAGCGGCATGCCCAACGGCCCCAGCAAGAGCGCGGACAGGGCGGCGCGGCGATCCCGCAGGGCTTCCTTCAGCTCCTTGCGAAAGACGACGCCAAGCCCCTTCACACGAGCGCCCCGTCGCCGCCCACCGCCGCCACGAAGGCGTCCTCCAAGTCCTCACAGCCGGTCGCCACGCGCACTTCGGCCGCGCTGCCCGCCACCGACACGCGGCCGTCCGCGACGATGACGATGCGGTCGCAGAGCGCCGCCACCTCCTGCATGACGTGGCTGGAGAACAAGACGCAGCAGCCGGCGGCGCGGCGCTCGCGGATCACCTCCCGCAGGGCGCGGGTGGCGAGCACGTCAAGGCCGTTGGTCGGTTCGTCGAGCAACAGCGCCGGTGGGTCATGCACCAACGCGCGCGCCAGCGCGACGCGAATGCGCTGGCCTTGCGAGAAGCCCTTCGCCCGCCGCGCCGCAATCTCGCCCAAGCCCAAGCGTTCGATGATGGCATCGACCCGCGCTGCCCCCTCGGCGCCGCGCAAGCCATGCAGGGCCGCGTGGTAGGCGATGTTCTCCCGCGCGGAAAGGTGCCCGTAGAGGCCGGCGCTGTGCGGCAGCACGCCGATGCGGCGGCGCACCTGCAAGGGTTTCTTCGCCACGTCCAAGCCGTCAACGCGAGCCGTGCCGGCGTCCGCTTCCACGGCGGTGGAGAGAATCCGCAAGGCGGTGGACTTGCCGGCGCCGTTCATGCCGAGCAGCCCGGTGATTTCGCCATCGGCGGCGGCGAAGGACATGTGATCCAAGGCCGTCACGCGGCCAAAGCGCTTGACGAGGCCATGCACTTCGATCATGGCCCCGGGCCCATCGGTGAGGCGAACAGGGGCGCGGCGCGCAATTCTTCCGCGCAGGCGGCATCGAGCGCCCAATCGGGTTCGCCCGCGTGATCGATGAACTCCGCCAAGAGCTCGGGCACGCAACCGCTGCCGAGCAAGCCGTGACCTTGGCCGCGCCCGAACACCTCGACGCCGCGTGAGAATCCGGCCATGGCGAGGCGCGTGTAGCGCGGTGGCGTGACCGGATCGAACTCGCCGGAGAGGAACAGCGCCGGCACGTCGCTTGAGAGCGGGGCCTTCAAGTCCTCATCCATGAAGCCGCGCGGCCACTCGGCGCAGATGCGCCGCTGCACCTCGATGCCGGTGGTGCCTAAGTAGGTGCGGTTTTGGGCAGCCCAATCGACGGTGCCCCAAAACGGCTCGTCCTCGGTGCAGAGCACGGCGAAGTTCAGCCCATAGGCGAACGACGCCAAGCCGCTTGCGACGTTGACCAACTGCGCCGCCAAGGGCTGGTGGCGTTCGGCGAATGCCTCGTCCAGCATGGCCGGCAGCAAGCTGGCAGTCGGCGGCGCATAAAGCAGGAGGCGAATCGCGCCCACCGCGGCATCGCGGGTCAACGTCATGGCGACAGGCTCGCCCGAAAGCGGGTGGGGCAGGTCGAGCGCCGGCGGCGCCGCGTCCAGCTCTTCAAGCCAGACGTCGAGGCGCGTCGGCAGATCCCCGAACGCCGTGGCGCAGGCGGCGTCTTCGGCACAGCGGGCGAACAGCGCCTCGAGGGCGGCTTGGCTGTTGATGGCGATGTCCGGGCCCAACGCCAGGGACGCCGGCACCACGCCATCCAAGACGACGCTGCGCGTGTGCTCTGGATGGCGGCGCAGGTAATGCTGCGCCACGCGGGTGCCGTAGGAGATGGCGTAGAGGTTGAGGCGCTCGTAACCCAGCGCCTGCCGGACGCGCTCCAAGTCTCGCACCGCGGCGCTGGTGGTGAACCAGCGCGGATCGGATTCGAGTTGCCGCAGGCACTCCAAGGTGGCGGCGACCACATCGTCCGCCGACACGGCCAAACCCTCCCAAACGTCGATGTTCTCGCAGTGCAACGGCGCTGAGCCGCCGGTGCCGCGCTGGTCGATCAGCAACACATCACGCCGGGCGAGCACACGGGCGAACGCGGGCTGCGCGAGAGTGTACAGCTCGGTGGCCGCTTGGCCTGGGCCGCCGGCCAGCACGGCGAGCGGATCCCCTGTGGCCTCCGGCGCGACGGCCGGCACCACGGCCACGAACAGGTCGATGGTCTCACCGGCCGCGTCGCTTGGATCGAGCGGCACCGGCAAGCGGCCGCAACGGGCGTGTGCCTCGACGCGACCCTCGGCCGCCGAAAGGGTGCAATCGGCGAGCTCGAGCGCACCCGCCGGGGCGCACATGAAGAGCGCGAGGGACAGCGACGCGGCGCGACGGCGTTGGCTCGCTCCTTTGGCCGGCGAAGGCCGCGGCGCGTGTCGCCGCCGCTTCACTCCGCGCCCACCGCGCCGCGGCGCGGACGCACGATGCCGTGCCTCGATGCGCGGACGCTGGCGAGGAATGTCGCCACTTCCGGGCAATGTCCGGAGTCCCCCTCCAAGGCGGCACACGCTTCACGCGCCGTCAAGCCGCGGCGATAAACCACCTTGTAGGCGCGGCGCAACGCGGTGATCGTCTCCGGCGCGGCTTGGCGGCGGCGCATGCCCTCGACGTTCAAGCCGACGGCCCGGGCAGGATTGCCGAGGGCGGTGACGTAAGCGGGCACATCCTTAATGACGTAGGAAAACGCCGCCACATGGGTGTAGGCACCCACCGTGCGGAATTGCAGGATGCCGGCGTAGCCGCCGATGTTGGCGCCGTCGCCCACCGTCACATGGCCGGCCAGCGAAGCGTTGTTCGCCATGATGACGCCGTTGCCCACCTCGCAATCGTGCCCCACATGGACGTAGGCCATCAGCAGGTTGTTGTCGCCGATGACCGTGACGCCGCGATCCTTCAACATGCCGCGGTGGATGGTGACGCCTTCCCGAATCACGTTGTCGTCGCCGATGCGCAAGCTGGTGGGCTCCCCGCCATAGGCGAGCGCCGGCGTGTCCTCCCCCACCGAGGCGAACTGGAAGATGCGGTTGCGTTGGCCGATTTCCGTGGGGCCCTTGACGATGGCGTGGGGGCCGATGCGGCAGTCGTCGCCAATGGACACGCCCGGGCCGATGTGACTCCACGGCCCAACTTCCACACCCGAGCCGAGTTCCGCGCCAACGTCCACGATGGCGCGTGGATCGATCATTCGTTCAGGTCCCGTTCCGCACAGAGGATTTCCGTGGTGCAGGCGACCTCGCCGGCCACCATCGCCACGCCCCGGAACTTCATCACCGAGCGCCGTTCGCTCAATATCTCGATTTCCATGTCGAGCCGGTCGCCGGGGATCACCGGGCGCTTGAAGCGCGTTCGATCCGTGCCGGCCAAGTAATAGACATAGCCGTCCGCCGGCTTCTTGCCGCGGGTCTTGAACGCCAGCACACCGGCAAGCTGCGCCAACGCCTCGACGATGAGCACCCCCGGCATCACCGGATGGCCCGGGAAGTGGCCTTGGAAGAACGGTTCGCCGATGGAGACGTTCTTGAAGCCGGCCACGCGCTCGCCGATGGCGAGCTCCGTCACCCGATCCACCAGCAGGAAGGGGAAGCGGTGCGGCAGGTATTCGTGGATGGCGACGCTGTCCATCAGTCTCTCCCCGCTCCTTCCAGCCCGGCACATTCGTCCGCCTGCCCCGCCTCCACTTTGCGTTCCAGCCGGGCGAGCCGCCGGGCGAGGCCGTCCAACTTGGCGAAGCGCAGCGCGTTGCGCTTCCAAGACCGCGCGGGAGCGTGCAACGTGCCGCCGGCGTAGAGGCCGGGGCTGGTGATGGAACTCGTCACATGGGTGGTGGCGGTGACCATCACGCCATCGCAGATCTCCACCGGGCCGTCGCCCCCGACGCCCACGCCGCCACCCAACATGCAGTGGCGCCCGATGCGCGTGCTGCCCACCAGCCCCACTTGGCCGCAAAGCACGCTGTGGGCGCCGATTTCACAGTTATGTCCCACCTGCACTTGATTGTCGATCTTGACGCCATCGCCGATCACCGTGTCGCGGATGGCGCCGCGGTCGATGGCCGTCAGGGCGCCCACACTCACATCGTTGCCAATGCGCACGCCGCCGAGTTGCGCGATGGCCTGCAGGCGCCCCGCTCCGTCTGGTGCGAAGCCGAAGCCGTCCGCGCCGATGACGGCGCCGCTGTGGATGACGCAGCGGCAGCCCAAGCACACGCCGTGGCACAGCGTTGCGTTGGGCATGATGACCGTGCCGGCGCC
Source organism: Candidatus Azotimanducaceae bacterium (assembly GCA_965200505.1). Taxonomy (GTDB): domain Bacteria; phylum Pseudomonadota; class Gammaproteobacteria; order Pseudomonadales; family Azotimanducaceae; genus VXNE01. Next base: position 1,003,207 of record OZ241343.1, read on the forward strand.
GACCACGGCCCCGCGCCCCACGAAGGCGCCGGCGCCCACTGCCACGCCTTCGCCCAGCTCGACCTCCGCCTCGACGGTGGCGTTTGGGCCGATGGCCACGCCGGCACTCAACCGCGCCCGCGGGTGTACCGTGGCGGTGCGGTGTACGCCGAGCACCGGGCACGGGCGGGTCTCGAAAAGCGTCGAGGCGACGGCGTAGGCGTGGTAGGGATGCGCCGCCACCAAGGCGTTGGTGGGGCAGTTCGGCGCGTCAGCTTCCGCCAAGATGACGGCGGTGGCGGTCGTGGTGGCGAGATGGCGCCGGTAGGCGGCGCTCGACAGGTGCGTGAGTTCACCGGGCTTGGCATCGGCCAGCGCCCCGAGGCCGCACACCGTCGCCGCCGGGTCGCCAATCAGCCGCGCGCCAATGCGCGACGCGACTTCGGCGAGGGTGAGCGGCACTTCGCGGCGCCCCGTTGCCCGCTACTGCTTCTCGTTCAGCTTCTCGGTGACGCGGCGCGTGATGTCGTGCTTGATGTTGACGTACAGGAGGCCGCCGCGTTGCAGCACCAAGTCGTAGCCTTCGATCTCCACGAGATCGTCCAGCACGGCATTCAGCTTGGGCGCCATGTCGCGCAGCACTTCCTCTTGCCTATCCTGCAGCTCCTTCTGCAGCTTGTTGGCGCCGAACTCGAAGTCCAGCCGCTTGTCTTCGATGCCCTTGCCGATGCGGCGCTTTTCCTCGTCGCCCAGAATCTCGGCGTCCTTCTCCAACTGCTCCTGCAGCGCCTCGATCTCTTCCCGGAGCGCGTTCAACGCTTCCCGGTCCGGCTCCAAATCTTGCTGGATCTGCTCCGCGGCCGCCTTCGCCTCGTCGCTTTCGCTGAGCGCCCGCTGCACGTTCAGGACGGCGACCTTAAGCTCCGCCGCGGCACCAAACGCCGCCGCCATCAACGCGACCGCCGTCAACTTCTTGACCACATCCTTCTCCCTTGCCGAACTTTGTTGCCGAACACGCGGACACTGCCGGTGCCCCGACGCCGCCCCGCCATTGTAAAGGACGCGGCGGGGGATTAGCAGGGCGATGAAAATTCGACGCCACGCGGCACGGGCGGAGGGCTGAATCCAACGCTACATGAGCATGGCGGGCGTTGCCACTCTGGCGAGGGCAACATCGGTGGCGGGCAAACGGCACAAGCCAAACGCCCTATACTCAGAGGGCTATGAAGTCGAAGCCGCAGCGGGTTTTCCGGGCGGGCAGCGGCGTGGCGCCACCGGCCCTTACTGGGCGCGCATCCGAGCAAGCCGTGCTGTCTCGATGTCTCTCGAATTTGCGCGACCAAGCTGCTCCGGCGCACGACATTGTTCTCGTGGGACCTCGCGGCAACGGCAAAACGGCGCTGCTTCGTTGGTTCCAAGACGCCTGCGCCGAGACTGAACCCGCTGTGGATGTGGTGGCGCTGACGCCAAGTGCCCTTCCCAATCCAGCGGCGCTGCCAGATGCGCTGGCGCCACGCCGCTGGCTTGCCAAGTTGTTGCCACGAAAGGTCGCGCGCTGTCGCCGCCGCCCATTGGCGCTCCTGCTCGACGAGGCCCATACGCTGGACCTCGAGGTGGGCAACGTGCTCCTGAACGTTAGCCAGCAGGTTCGCGGCGCCGAAGCACCATTTCTGCTCGTGCTCGCCGGCACGCCGGGGCTGCCGACGCACCTGGACGCCATGAACGCTTCCTTCTGGTCGCGCTTGGGCGAAGGCGAGCTCGGCATTGGCCGCCTAAGCGAGGCGGCGGCCAAACAGGCGCTTACCGAACCTCTGAACGCCCACGGCGTGGACATTGACGCTCACGCGCTCGCGTACGTCGTCGCCCAAAGCCAACACTACCCGTACTTCATTCAGCTCTGGGGCGACGCGTTGTGGCAACGCCATCTGGCGACGGGCACAACGACCATCGCGGCCGAAATCGCCGAGGCCGTGCAACCCGCCGTGGCGGCGCAAGTGGCGAACTATTACCAGCGGCGGTTCGTGGAGCTGGAGGCTGAAGACTTGGTGCCGGCAGCGGCCGCGGTGGCGCAGCTGTTCGAGCGCGACACGAACACGGCCTCGGACCAAGACCTGGACGCCGCGCTTGCCACAACCGGCATCGACGATGCCGCCAAACGGTACGCCACGCGGGAAGCGCTCAACCGCTTGGGCTACGTCTGGCGGCCCCCCAACCAGCAAGCGCCATTCCGCTGGCACCCCGGCATCCCGTCGCTGATGGCCCACATGCTGAAACAGGCCGCCTAGCCCAGGGAACAGATCGGCCAGGCCTTGCGTCAATCGTGGCGGCAGGTTGTGGTCGAAGAGCAGCTTCACTCCGCTCCGACGGCCAGCATCGACCGTTCTCGGTCCGCCACATAGCTTAGGCATGCGAGGATGTCCTCCTCACGCAGATACGGGAACTCGTCCAACACCTCGCGGTAGGTCATCCCGGAAGCCAGATAGCCGAGCACGTCATATACGGTGATCCTCATTCCCCGGATGCAGGGCTTGCCGCCCCGCTTGCCTGGATCAATGGCAATGGCGTTTCGGTAGTCCATGTCCTCAAGCCCTTGCGGTCAGCGGCGACCAGCGTACCGCATCGAGAGACGTCCTTCACGTTGAGGCCGATAGGCGGAGGACATGTTGCCCCGCGGCATCGCGCAAGCCACCAGTCCGACCTCGGTGAGCTTCGCCAAGTTCACGTAGAGCTGGTCTCCTGCTTAAGGGGGAACGGTTGTGGCGTGAAACCGTTGTGTTCGCCCGGACGATTCCGATCCGTTCTATGAGCGTCGCTGACGACCGTTATGCGCTTGTCGCCAGCATCCGCGCTAAGTAGTCGTAGCTCTCGTCGCGCACCGGAAACAGGATGTGGTGGGCGGCGAAGCGCTGCAAGTCCCAGTTGCCGTCGTCGTACTTGGGGCGCAAGTCCTCGAACGGGGTGGCGGAGACGATGTAGGAATCTAGGCGCACTTCGCCGCCGGTGGCTGCGTGCGAGCGGGCCATCTCGCGTTCCAATTCGGCCAGCGTCTCGTGCAGGCGGGCTTTGTCGTCGTGGGCGTAGGCGCGGGCGTGCAGCATCCCGTGGGGTTCCACGAAGACGATGCGCTGGGTGTTGGCGTCTTTCAGCCAGAGGATGAAATCTGGATAGAAGCCGCGTTGGGCGAAGAAGCCGACGCCATGGCCGCGGCCTTGGTTGCGGAGCAGGAACAGCTCTTTGCCCACCAGCCCACCGTCTTGTTCTTGGCAGCAGTAGCGGTGCAGGTCTTCCACGAAGCGGTGTTCGCTCTCATTCAGCGCCGGCGGCTTGGACGTGACCTTGGCGTGGCGCTGCACCAACAGCGGCTGGTAGAGGTGGCGGTCGAAGTGGATGTTCGGCAGTTCGGCGGTTTCGCGCTCGTAGATGCGCTCGCCTTCTTCGATCAACTGCCTGATGTCTTCGAGCAGCCGAGCATTGCCCGTCGCCGAATCGCCGTCGTCCTGTCCAGTTCGAGGAACGCGTACCACATAGCCTTGGAAGTTGGCGTCCGTGTCGCGCACCTCGCTGTAGCGCATCCGCTTGCTGGCCCAGCGTTCTTGGCGCAGCTGGTAGAAGCGGTCTGTGTACTTCTTCGCCAGCGCCAGCACGGCTTCCGAGAGTGCGGCGATGTCCATGAGGGTCTTGGGTTCCGCAAGGTTGTCTTCCGCGGCGAGCTCGTGGCACAGCGGATCGGCGGACTCGAAAACGGCGCGGATGTCCTGCGGCGTGAAGGCGAGGTTCGGGTAGCCGCGCTGTTCCCGGTAGGCGAGCAGTTCCAGATGTACGCGGTGCCAATCCACCAGTTGCAGGCTGGCCGCAGGGATCCGCCGGTTGCGCCCCGCCTGCGCCTTCTCGTCTGTGAACGCGCCACTCACGCTCTCGATGGCCTGCGCCTGTAGCGACCGGTCCAAAAACACCTTGGCGCCCGCGAGGGGTGACAACGCCGTCTCCACTTCGTCCCCGAAGGCGGCGTTGCCCGGCACACGCGGCACCAACAGGCCCTTGCTCAGGAACGCTTGGTTCGGGCGCACCGGCAAGGCCAGTTCCACCACGCCTTCGGTGTGCAAGTCTTCGCGTTGCAGATAGTCCTTGAACTGCGCCATGTAGTCCGCGCGGACGGCAAAGATGTTGAGCGTCTCCAACAGCCCAATGTGCTCGGGATGCGTGCCTTCCAAGGCGCTGCTGCGTTTCAGCCCATGCCGCAAGCCGCGCAGGCGCACGCCGCGCCCGAATAGCTGGATGATCTGCGAACCTTCGCGGCGGCCGACGTTCATCAACCCCATGCTGGAGACGCGCCAAGAGTTCCAGCCTTCCATGAACTTGCGGGCGCCCACCAGCACTTCAATGCTGGTGTCGGGCTTGTTGATGGTGTCGAAGAGGCCATCGAGCACGGCCTCCTCCTGCATCAATATCTCCGGCGCTCGCTCCGCCACCAGTTTGCGGAAGCTGCTTGCATCGCCGATGGTGACCACCCCGAAGTAGCGCGTGGAGTTGTTTGCCTTCAAGCCGATCTCACCGCTCGACCCGCGCACGAAGCCGAGGCGCAACACGTCGTTGATGCCCGCGTGGAAGACGTCCTTGAGGATGCCCTGATACAGCGCTTCCGGCGACAGGCCCACATCGCGCAGGCAGCCGAATCGGCCCTCGAACACGTCTCGCCCGTCCGCTCGTTCCAAGCCACTCTCGCCTTCCAACAGGCGGCGGATGCCGGCCAGCGCCCAGCCGCTTGGATTGTTCAGCACGCGGTGCAGAAAGCGCACCACCGTGAGCACGTCGCTCTGCTTGCGCTTGTTGCGGCTGTAAACGGCGTTCACCGTGCCGCCGACAAACACCCACAGCGGGCGCTCCAAGTGATACGGGCGCAAGGCGTTCTTGTGCTCGGCGAACACCCGTTGTTGCTCGTAGAAGGCGAGCAGGTTGCCGAGCAACAGGCGGTCTGTTCGTTCCTCGTCTCCCTCCGCTTCCGTGTCCTTCGCACCAGTGTCCTTCAAGTTCAGGATGTTGAAGTCCTTGCCGAAGCCGTCGCCGTGGAAGTAGCGATAGGAGTAATCAAAGGCGATGGCCTTGGCGTATTCCCGGGTGAGTTCCTCGTTGCGGGCGGCGGTGAGCGCTTGGCCGAAGGTGGCGCTGTACTCGAAGGTGAAGCCGGTTTCCGCCAGCGCGTCCCGGTAGCCGCGCCAGCGCTCGCCGCCGGAGCCCTTGTGGCCCTCGTCCACGAAGATCAGGTTGTTGCCCTCAAACGCCTCCACGGGAACGGAAAGGCCGCCGCCCTTCTTCACCTCCGTGAGCTTGGTGATTTCGATGACGCGCACCGAGTTCGCCTCCGCGCCGGCCAGCAAGCCACTCTCGCGCAAATCGAAGCGGCGGCAGGGGATGCCGGAGAGGCGCATCTCCGCCAAGTGTTGTTCGCTCAAACCCTCGTTGGGCGTGACCAGCAGGATGCTGTCCAGCGGCTTGCCGTGGGCGGCGTTGCAGCGCAGGAACTGGTGGTAGTTGAGGTGCAGCAGCAGCGTCTTGCCGCCGCCGGTGGCGATCCAGAAGGCCAGTTTGCGCAAGTCATCGCGTGTGTATTCCAAATCCACGCGCACGCCGCGGAACCGGGAATCCGTGCTGCGGATCAACTCAAAACGGTTGAGCTTGTCCAGCAATTCCCCGGGGCGGCGAAAGAACCAGTCCAGGTAGATTTCGGCGTAGAGAACGGCTAGAAACTGGAAGTACCGCAGGGTGATCGGCGCAACACGGCGGGTGTTGATGGCGCGTAGGTGCTCGCGGATGTTGCGGTCGTAGTGGGTGAGAGCGGCCGCCGGCACTTGCACGTTCTGCCGCGTCTCCAATCGAACGCTTAAGTGGCTGCGCCCGTCCGCATTGAAGCCCTCGGCCGCTTCCTTCGCGTCGGCAAGCGCCTCTTCGTTGGTCTTGAAGCCAAACTGCAGGTTCAACCACGCCAGCAGCACCAAACGCTTCTCCAACTGCCCGTAGGAGAGGTCCTTGCCTTCCGCAGGGCTCCGTCTGCGCGTCGGCATGGCGGCGCCCGCTACGAAAGCGGCGCGAACATCCGCTCCTTGAAGAGCGGCTCCAACGCCTTCGCGCCTTCAAGGAAGCAGATGCCGTTGGCATACACTGCGTCCGTGTTGTCAGCGATCTTCTCCGCAATGAGGAACTGCTGATCGCGCCGAAAGTCCGCCGGCTTCCAGCCCTCTGTCTCGCGCCAGATCACGACCGTCTCCTGCCCATCCGCCACGCCGCGATAGATGAGGTACTTGCGCTCATCGTCGTGGTACACCTTGCGTGTGCGCACCCGCAAGCCGAGCAGGTAGTTGAACGTCTCGGCGACATCCGCCCGTTCGGAACCGCCGTTGCCGTTGGCGTAGGTCGCAAGCCGGTAGTCGAAGGGACGCGCGAGCTGCTCGACGTTCAGCAGCGTGGCGCTCTCCCGCGTCTCCCACTCCATCATGTACTTGATGACGTAATCCTCGATCTCCATCATGCGCTGCACACCGGCCCCGGCGAACTCGATGTTGTTGAGGGCGTCCTCGTAGCTCTCTAAGCGGAGGTACTTGACGATGCGTGGGCTGCGCTCAGTTGCTTCCTCGCTCGACGCTTGGGGTTGGCCGGCCTTCCAATCCGGCGAGAACATGACCTTCTTGACCCGCGGCAGCACCACGTCGTCGAAGTGCTCCCCCATTTCCACCAGCACGAAACGCCGGCGCCCACCGTCTTCCCGGTTTAGGTTCACCACTGCGTGGGCGGTGGTGCCGGAACCGGCGAAGAAGTCCAGCACAGTCGTGTCCGCCGAGCAGCCGGATGCGCGAAGGCAGTCCTCGACCAACCGCACGGCCTTGGCGAAGTCGAAGTTCTTCTCGCCGAACAAATCCTTGAGTGATCTTGGCCCGTGATTCGCGGAGGCATATTCGCTATCATCCCACCAAGTGTTGGGGCTGGCCCCGAGGTCCATCCGGGCCTTGAAGTCGATTTCTATGCCGGTTTGCAGCCGGCGCACACGATGGTCGCCGAGCGTATCCGCTATGGTGCATGGCCCTCGATGCCATCTCTTCTCTACGACGACGCCTTCTTCCATTCTGTTCGGCCACACCGCTGTCTCGCCGTCCTGTGGCTCGTCGAGAATTCGGTACTCTTGGCTTTCGTCGTCCCAGTCCAGTTTAGGAACGCGCAACGAGTCGTCGTTGGCCACATAGATAGGGTAGTACAGCCGGGGCCTGTCTTCGCGACGATCTCCCTGACCGCTGCGGATGAGGTTGGTCCAAGCGTATCTCCCTTCCTCGTCAGACAGGGGGTAACGTTCCAGCTGTCCCTCAGTCTTTTCCAGCGCCGCTGGAGCAGACGCCTCATCGCCAAAGAAAAATGCATACTCGTGGCTAGGCGAAAACCGGCCCTTGGATTTGCGCCCAGCGGGATTGGAACGCACGGCCACCACGCCAAGCTCCGCCTCGAACAACTGCTGCATCAGCAAGCGCAGGCGTGACGCCTCCTCGTCGTCAATGGCGACGCAGACTACGCCGCCTTGGGTTAGCCACGGTTTGGCGGCCGCAAGCCGGTCTGCCATGAGCGAAAGCCAAGCCGAGTCCTTGTAGTCGTTCTTGTAGAGGATGGCCGATGCATCGGTGTTGTACGGGGGGTCGAGATAGACGCACTGGGCAGCGCCGCGGTACAGCTCGCCAAACAGTCCCAGCGCCTGAAAGTTCTCCGACCGCACAAGTATGCCATCGACCAGCTCGTCCAAGCCATCGCCATCCGAGACCGATGCAAGCAGCTCATCGTTGAAGCGCTGCTCGAAGTGTGCCGTGTCCAGCACCAGCGACGGGTGATCGGCAAGGAACGCCACTCGCTTGGCATCTTTGCCTTTGGCGGAGCTCCGATGATTGAAAAGCGTCGTCTCCGCTTCGTCGATGGCGTACAACCGCTTCCATTCCTCCCACTGCGCTTCGCACTTGGCGATCTCGGCGTGGAAGCTGGCATCGATCACGCGCAGCGAAATGCAATACTGCGCGTCCGTCACGAACTTGCGTTTCTCCCAGATCGTCTTCTGGAAAGTCTCCACTTGGGAGAGGAAGTCGATCACTTGGCCGGCCGCCATCTTCATTAGCTGCAAAATTTGGAACCAGCCCCGCGCCCAGCCTTCGGCGGTGATTGGGTCGGTGGTTTCCACGCCATCGATGTTCAGCACTTCGTTCTTCAGGTAGAAGTCGAACTCGCGGGTGAGAAAAGCCTTCAAGTCCTTGTGGATGAAGAAGTCCGTGGTGTTGCGCCGAGTGTAGCGGCGCATGTGGTACTCGAACAGGGTGACGGGCTTCTCATCGTTGCGGTGGTGCTCGGCAGTCACGGCGGCGAGCGGGGCGGGGCCAAGGTGTTGGGGCAGATCCTCCACCGCCTGCGCGATAAGCCCTTCCTGCAAATGGTTCTGGCCGTTCTTCGCCTTGTCCGCGCTTGTCGCGGGCCGATATTCGAACGGGATGTGCAGCTCCCGTGTCGCCTCTTGCCACTCGGCCTCCCCAAGGCGCGGGAAGAAGTACCGTTTCTCCCCCTTTACGTTGCCTTGTTCCACGTTGGCGTCCACCACGGCGAAGCGCACCTTGACCTCGCCGGCCTTGAAGGCGTAGTCCCGGAAGTGCTCGCCGGTCTTCACGTAGTACTGGTCCTTGTTGGCCCAGTGCAGATGCACTTCCTCGCCGTTGTAGGGGATGGCGTAGCGCTCGCGGCGGGAGTAGCGGCGCTTGGAAATGATGTCGCCATCGTCGTAGTAGCGGCTGAAAAAACCATACAAGTGCTGATAGAGCGTGGCCTGGGCGGCACCGAAGTCCAGCCCTTGCTGCGCCAAGTGCCGTTCTTGGCGGCGCTTCAAGTCGAGATAGCGCTCGCCGAGCGGCGTCTCGTGGAACGCCGCTTGCAGGTTGCCGTCGCTGTCGAGCGCTTTGCGGCCAAGGAGTTCGTCGATCTCCCTTTGTACTTCACCCACCTGCTTGGCGATCACTTTTTGTTCGTGGAGCGCCCCTTGGGAGAGTTCGTCCTCTATGAGCTTCGGCAGGTCTTCGGCGATGTAGCGCTCTATCACGTCCCGCTTGTGGTTCATGATGCGGTAGATGCCGAAGTCCAAATCCGCGCTGTCGAACTGGAACAGCTCGCGCAGCAGGGCTTGGAACCGCGTTTGATGTTCGCTCATGGTTCGCTCCCCGCAGCGCGTCTTTGCCCCGCACTGCCCAGCTAGAAGCTGAAGTTCCCCGCCGTAAACGCCTCGAACGTCACCCGGGCCTCTTCCGGGCTCGACGCCCCCAGCGGAGCCACGATGTGCGTGTCCACGCCGTTTGCGGCGTCTTCGCGCAGGCCGGTGCGCACTTCGTCCGCGGTGCCGATGAGGGCCACTTCGTCGATGAGCGCCTCGGTGAAGGCACCCGTGGTGCGGGCGCGGTCTTTGGCGGCCCAGCCTTCGAGGATTTCCCGCGCCGTGTCCTCGTAGCCCGCCCAGGCGAGGAAGTTGTTGTACACCGGGTTCGCATAGTAGGGGGCGAAGTGCTGGCGGAAGCGGGCGCGGCCCTGCTCCGGGTCGTCCGTCACCATCACCATCTTGCGGTTCACCACCTCCACGTCCTCCGCCCGCTTGCCGGCGCGTTCGGCACCGATGCGAACGTGTTCCATCATGCGCGGCAGCGCCCGCTTGGGCCACAGGTTGAAAATCACCCCATCGCCGTGTTCGGCGGCCATCTCGATCATCTTGGGGCGCAGCGCGGCGAGGTAGAGGGGCGGCGGATTGTCCATCGGCGCTTGCCGATAGCCGTTGCTCGACAGCGTGGTGAGGTTGAAGTTGGTGCGGCCGCCCGCGAGCATTTCGCGCACGATGATGGCCGTCTCCTTCACCCGCGTGAGCGGCTTTTCGAGCGGGATGCCGTTGAAGCGCGTCATGATGGTCTCGCTCGACGAGCCAAGCCCCATCACGAAACGCCCCGGATACACTTGGCCGAGCACGTTCGCGGTGGCCGCCAACACCGAGGGTGCGCGGGTATATACCGGCGTGACCGCGCAGCCCACGCGCATGCCCTGGATGTGCGGCGCCACCGCCGCCGCCATCGTGAGCGAATCCGGCGCCCCGGAATCCGAAAACCAAGCGTCCTGGTAGCCGTTCGCCTCCGCCCACTTGACGAGTTCGATGGTGTCTTCAATGCGCGGCCCCATCGGCAATGTCACGGCCACGCGCTTCGCATGCGCCATCTTTCCCCTCCCTTTGAGTTCGTCGCGGGTGTCTTCGAGCCGGGTACAAGGTTCGCATTTTGGCGCCTTGGCCGGCAACCGCGGGCGCTCGCCCGCCCCCACGAACCGCAATAAGCTACCGTCGCGGCCTCGGATGGCTGAGGGCAACGCTGGGAGACGCGATGAGCTGGAATGACGAAGTGGCCGAACTGCGGCGGCAGGTGGCGCTCGCCGAGGAAATGGGCGGTGCGGATAGCGTCGCGTTCCATCACTCGCGGGGCCGGTTGACGGTGCGCGAACGGGTCGCGCTGCTTGAAGACCCCGGCACGTTCCACGAGATCGGCGCCATCGCCGGCACCGCCACATGGGAAGGCGACCAAGTGGCCAAGCTGAAACCTGCCAACTCGGTGGCCGGCACGGTGTTGGTGAATGGGCGCAAGGTGGCGTTCAGCGGCGGCGACTTCACCATTCGCGGCGCCGCCGCCGATGCCGCAATCGCCAACAAGGGCAGCTTCGCCGAGCGTTTCGCGCTCGAGGCCCACATTCCCTATGTGCGGCTGCTGGACGCCACTGGCGGCAGCGTGAAGACGTTCGAGCAGATGGGCCGCACCTATCTGCCCGGCAACGCCGGCACCAATCTCTCCGCGGAGCTTCTGCAATATGTGCCGGTGGCCTCCGCCGTGCTCGGCTCGGTGGCCGGTTTGCCGGCTGTGCAAGCGTGCCTCAGCCACTTCAACGTGATGGTGAAGGGCACCAGCCAAGTGTTCGTCGCTGGGCCCAAGGTCGTCGAACAGGCCACCGGCCAGACGATCACCAAGGAAGACCTCGGCGACGAGCGCATCCAAGTGAAGAACGGCGTCATCATGAATCTCGCCCAAGACGAAGCCGAGGCGATTGCCCAGGTGCGACGCTTCCTCTCGTTCTTGCCTGCGAACGTTTGGAAAGCGCCGCCAATAGCCGAGGCCGTGGACGACCCGCAGCGCCGCGACGAATCGCTGCTCGCCGCCGTGCCGAGGGAGCGCCGCCGCATCTACGAGCCACGCAAGATTCTCGACGCCGTGCTCGACCACGGCAGCTTCTTCGAGATGGGGCCGTATTACGGCCGCGCCCGCATCACCGGCCTCGCCAGATTGAATGGCCATCCGGTGGGCGTGATGGCCAACCACCCGAAGTTCAACGGCGGTTCCATGGACGTGGCCGCCGGCGAGAAGACCATCCGCCTCATCGAACTATGCGACACGTTCCATTTGCCGCTGGTTTACTTCGCCGACGAGCCGGGCTTCTCCGTCGGCAAGGCACAGGAGCAACTCGGCATCGTGCGCGCCGGTGCCCGCATCACCACCACCATGGCGTTGAGCCGAATGCCCTATGTGTGCATCGTGCTGCGGCAACTCTACGGTGTGGCCGGTGGCCTGCATCAGCGTGGCACGGGCCTCTATCGGCGGTATTGTTGGCCATCGACCCACGGCGGCTCCATGCACATCGAAGGGGGCGCCGCCATCGCCTACAAGCGCGAAATCGAGAACGCGACAGACCCGGAAGCGAAGCGCGAGGAAATCGAAGCCCGGCTGCAGGCCATCTCGTCGCCGTTCCGCAACGCCCACGCCTTCGGCATCGAGGAGATAATCGACCCACGCGACACCCGACCGCTGCTCGTGGATTTCATCAACGACGCCCAAAGCGTGCTCGCGACACAGCTGGGACCGGGCAAGGGGCCGAGCTACCGGCCTTAGTGGCGAATGGCAAGTGCGCCGACAAAGCACCCGCTTCCCCGTGCCGCCGCACCTCATTGGAGAAGAACGCCTGTCTTCATACAATGCGCCGAAACCTCTCGGCGAGACTGGCGCATGAGCAGCCCCCCAGAGAGACGCATCCCCAGTGAACTCTTCCGCCCGGGCGAAGGTGCCCGCCCGCCATTTTTGGCTGGGCGGGCGGCAGAACAACGGATCCTCGCGGATGCGGCCAAGGAACTCGACGAAAGGGATGGCCAAGGGCGGGCGAACGTCTCGCAGAACATCGTCCTGTATGGCCCCCGAGGCAACGGCAAGACGGCGCTGACGTTGTGGCTTGAAGAGTTGGCCGCGGACAAACGCCGCGGTTGGACGCCGGTGCGAGTAAATGCCGGAGAGAGCGGCGGCGACCACGCGGTGCTCGCCAAGTTGCTGGCGCCGGAACCATGGCGCAAGCAGGTATTGGAGAGCGGTTTCCGTGCGTCCGCCTTCGGCTTGCGGGTGTCTCTTCCCGCTCGAACCGACGGCACTTGGAGCATCGCCCAAGCGTTGGCTTCACGGCTGGCGCGCGCTCCGTGCTTGGTAATCATTGACGAAGCCCACATGCTTGGGGCACCAGCGAGCAGGCTGCTGCTGAACGCCAGCCATGAGCTTCGGGCCGCCGGGGCTCCGCTGCTGCTCGTGCTTGCGGGAACGCCGGAGCTGGAAGACGTGTTGCATTCCGCCAAGGCATCGCATTGGGAGCGGGGGCGCAAAATGCCCTTAGGCCGGTTGGCAGCCGAGCACGCGCCGAGCGCCTTTTTGACGCCGCTGCAAACACACGGCGCGACCATGACGGAAGAAGCCCTGAACATCGCATTGCAGGAGACTGCCGGCTACCCGTTCTTCATTCAGTTGTTCGGAAGGCACTTGGTTGAGGCGATGAACCATGCACAGTCCCTTGAGGCCAACAACGCCATCGCGGAACGGGCTGCCAAAGGCTTCCATCGGGATCAGGGCGAGTTCTACAAGGGCCGGCGCAGCGAACTCAGATTGCACGGCACTTTGCCCACGGCCGCGGCTTGGGGTGCCATCCGCGGGTTCGGCGAGGGCGCATCCTGCGACCTGGTGCTGGCCGCCATGACACCGCACTGCGACGATGCGGACGAAGTGTGGCGCCACCTGCAACGCAGCGGCGCGTTGTGGGAGACCGGAGAAGGCGTACAAGCAGGCATACCCAGCCTGCTGGACAGCGCAGTGCGCGCCGCGGGGCCCGCCGCGGAAGACGCCTACCGGGCCGGGCTGGCGATCGGACGTGATTGGGCGCGATAGAACCACTTGCTACGGCGCGGCGGGTCCGCAAGGCCGAGCTTGCCCCGCCATAAGGAAGCGGAAGATACCGCTGCACCCCCGTCTAGCCCGCCGGCGTACCCGATATACTCCTTCGGGCTTGGCTACCGTAGAGGGGCTACTGATGGAACTCGCACGAATCGGCGCCCGTGGCCAGACCACGATTCCCAAGCGTGTGCGTGTGGCCGCCAATCTCCATGCCGGCGACACGCTAGCCTTTGAAGTGCAGCCGGACCACTTAGTCGTCCGCAAGGTGCCCGTGGCCCAAGACGCTTACCTGCAGGGCTTGGCGCAAACCCTCGACGAATGGAACTCGCCGCAGGATGAGGAGGCGTGGCGGGATCTCTGAGGTTGGGCCAACGTCTAAGCCAAGTTTGGGTGAGATCGATCGAAGGACTTGCTTTCCTAGTCCCGTCTATGTGACCATTATGGTGTGACTGCCGAACGAGGCACCAATGTGGCCACTATCAACGCGCTCGACGTCGTCTCAAGCTCTTCACGCTCGACGACCACCTGATCGTGCGCAAGACTGGCACCTTGTCAATGTGCGATGCGCAGGCTGTCCAAGCCGGGTTGCGACGATGCCTCGCCATCTGATGGACAGGCGAGCTGCGACATCGCCATCTGAGCCGAACAGCGGCCAGGCATCGGCCATGTCGATCGAACCCGAGGAAATACGCGCCATTCGCAAGCGCCTCGGCCTCTCCCAAGCGGAAGCCGGCGAGTTGCTGGGTGGCGGCCCGCGGGCGTTCACGAAGTACGAGACAGGCGCAGTCAAGCCCGCTGCCGCCGTCGTAACGCTGCTGCGCCTGCTTGAGCGGGACCCGACCATGATCGAGCAACTGAGTGCCCTTAAGTCGCTTCCGATCAAACCATCACCTGCATCGCCCTCGCCGTTTCACATCGACGGCGAGCATGTGGCGCACTTCAACCCACGACTATTCCCTGAGTTGCTACGGCGGCTACTACACGCCGAAGCGGACACCCACGGCCTGCCCACTGATGGCATCCATGTGTCCAGCAACATCACGGCACCTGATGGCGGCGAGGACGGGCGCATCGAGTGGCAGGAAGGCCCGGATCGTACGCCTTCTTTGCCCTGCCGGCTCACCCAATTCCAGTTGAAGGCAGGCCCAGTCACTCCGTCGCAAGCGGGCCGAGATGTCTTGCGGAACGGGCAAGTCCAACCGATGGTGCGCAAGGTGCTGGATGCTGGCGGCCACTACAGAATGTTGTGCGCCCACCCCTACACCCGGAAGACCATCGAGAGCCGTATGCAGCGAATTCGCAACTCCATTCGTGACGCTGGCATTGCTGTGAAAGACGGTCAAGTCACGTTCTGGGACGCGGATCAGATTGCCGCTTGGGCGAATCAGCACCCCGCTGTCGCGATCTGGGCGAAGGAGCAGACACAGCCCGGCATGGTCGGGCCGTTCCGTTCTTGGACGCAATGGGCAGGCGATCACGACAACTCGCCTTGGGTGGAAGACGAGCGCCTGCCGCCATTGCAGGGCCGTGTGCGCGAATTGGCCGCGACGCCGCAGAGCGTTTTGCGCCTGGTGGGGTTGAGCGGCATCGGCAAGTCTCGGCTGACGCTCGAAGCGCTAGGCCATGTGGGCGATGGCTCGGCCGTTAGCGACTTGGTGATGTATGCGGACGAGTCCGAAGCCAATACTCCAGAAATTCTTCGGGTCGTTGAAGCCCTAGCCAACACCGGCTCACGCGCTGTCGTGGTCGTCAATCGATGCAGTCCGAAGACGCATCGGACCCTTGCCGGGACAATAGCCCGCACCAGCAGCAGGCTCTCGTTGCTCACCCTCGACGACGAAGTCCCGGCTACGGTGCTTGACGAAACGACCGTCAAGGTCGAGAAGGCACCGCCCGCCATCGTCAAGGCCATCATCGACCAAACGTTGCCGAACTTGCCATCCGACGATGGCCGCCGGCTAGCGCATTTCTCAGAAGGATTTCCTCGGATCGCCACTGATGTCGCCAAAGCATGGCAGTCCTCAAAGCCAATCGCACACGCCGAAGACGACGACATCGTCGATGCCTTCGTTCTGGGTCGAGAACCCGGGGACTCTGCACCCGTCGTCAGAAGGTCGGCCACGCTCGTGGCGGCGTTCGGTGTGGTCGCTGTCGAGCCCGAAGGCGGCGACCTCGCGACAGTTGCTTCGTTTCGCCACGATCTGTCCCCAAAGGCTCTGCACATCGGCATCGGCAGGCTGGTCGAACGAGGCGTCATTCAGCGCAAGGGCCGAAAGCGAGTGCTTCAACCACGCCCCATCGCCATGCGGCTTGCTGAACGGCAGTGGCAGGAATGGTCCAAGACTCAATGGGATCTCTTGCTGGCGAGCGACGGAAACCCCCATCTCGAAGGACTAAGGAAGACCGCCGCAAGAGTGCTGGCTCGGCTAAACACGACGGGCACCGCCCTTAGCGTGGTCCGCCATCTTTGCCGGCCCGGCGGCCCACCCATTCCCTGGGACGTGTTGCCAGCCCTCGCGGAGGTGGCACCAGCCGTCGTGCTGCCGAGGCTCGAGGACGCCCTGAAGAAGACCGCAAACTTATCCGCATTGGTCGAAGATCCACGGCGACATGTCGTGTCCGCATTGGAACGGATCGTCTTCCACGCGAACACCTTCAGCCAAGCCGCCCGGCTCTTACTGCGCCTCGCAGCTGCGGAGACCGAGATGTACGCCAATAACGCCACTGGTGTGTTCATCGGCCTCTTTCAGATTCGCTTAGGCAACACAGCCGCTGACGACAATGCTCGCCTAAACTTTCTCGCCGACACGATAGATGCGGCCGACAATACTGAACGCGAGATAGTGGTTGAAGCCTTGGCGCATAGCTTGACGCCTTTAGCATGGCGGATGGTCGGTGCGGAGATTCAAGGCACCAAACCGGCTCTATCGTCGTGGTTTCCACCTACGAGGGACACCGAGCGGGCGTATGTGATCCGCTGCCTCTCTTTCCTTGCTAGCATTGCCGCCAAAGAGGACTCCAGTTGGCCAACCGACGAGGCTCGATCAGCTCTGGGACAAAGACTCCGTTCGTGGGTGGGTCCAGACTATATGGATTCTCTGGAAAATGCGGTCCGCAAAGTCTCCTCCACTATCGGAGTTTGGCCAGAGGCAGTAGAGAGCTTAAGCCACGTCCTAAAGTACGACGCTGGCTCTCATGGCCCGGAGATCATCAGACGTACAGAAGCGCTGCTCCGGTACCTGCGTCCAAAGAACCTCCAAGACTCCGTTCATTTCCTCGTGACAGCCATGCCATGGGATTACCCTGCCGAGAAAGACATGGACGTTGGCGAACGTGGCAGAGTACAGGAAGCTGCTCTTCGACGTCTTGCGCAGGATCTTGCCCAGGAGCCTCAGATTCTAGAAGCCGCCTTGCCACAGCTCAGCAGAGGCGAACAGAGGAGAGCGTTCCTCTTCGGCAACGTGCTTGGCGAGCTATCGGATCAGTTCAAGCCGTATGTCTGGCGTAGACGGATCACTCAAGCCATTCTGGATGCGCCGGTCATGGAGCGCAACTTCGACTTGCTAAGTGGCTATCTGGTCGGCGTTTCACAGAAATACCCAAGGCTAGCATTGCCGCTGAAGAGAAGATTGACACGATCCTCGACGCTTGCACCGGTATTCCCCCGGATTTCCGGCTGCCTAGGCGTGAAGACGCCAGACATCAAACTCGCTATGGAGGTCCTAACGAACGGACTTCTACCCCCTGCCTTGTTGGCGTACTGGTCGTTTGGCGGCGGGTTGACACAGCTCCGGCCATCAGAAGTAACACCGCTTTTCGAAGCGCTGCTAGCGCTCCGGGGCGACGAAGCCTTGAGAGTGACTCTTCGCCTAGTCCATGCCTACTGTTACGCTAATCTAGACGAACTCGATGGCCTACGCCCACAAATCCGCAAGTGCGTGTCCAGGTTCGCCCGAGCAGGACATTGGCCCGCCGAGACCATGGCTTCATACCACCTTGAACAGTTGGCGGAGGCGGTGCTAGCGAAAGGCCGGGAGGATGCCGACGCCCGTGCTGTCGCGCTCGACTTGGCATCGATCATGATGGGTAGCTCGCGCATCGTTGCCGTGGACTTCCCGAGTTCGGTCACCGGTAAGCTACTGTCCGACTTCCCAGAGGTGGTTTGGCCGCTCATCGGTGCCGCGATCGTTGCTGATCGAGAAACGGCGTGGGGCATGGCGACAACGCTAGGTATGCCTTTTCGCCAAGATCACGAACCACCCATCCTCAGCCTGCCCGTAGAGACGTTGCTTTCCTGGTGCCGTGCCCATCCGGAAACGGCACCGGCATTCGCTGTTCGCGTCTTGCCTGTGTTGGCAAACCAAGGCGATGAACTGACGCTCCATCCGACGACGAGCAGGCTCATCGACGAGTTCGGCGACCGTAGGGACGTGTTGGCGGGGATCGGGAGCAATATCGGTACTTTCACTTGGGTGGGATCTACGACGACGTACTACCAGCAGTATCTTGGACCACTTGGCGCGTTGGCCGACCACAGGATTGCCGCTGTGCGCCGCTGGGCTGCCGAACGGGCTCGTCAACTGGAGGCAGACATCGAACGTGCCCGCGACTACGAGGCGGAATTGGATGCGGAATGGGCAATTTGAAAATTTCTCCATGACGGCAACAGGGCCGCCGTCATGGAAGGCAGAAGAACCCCATCGCCCATCTCCTTGGCCCCCAATACACTCCATCGTCCCCGCCGCGCCGCTGTTCGCAGCCTAACCAAATGGCTTTTACCGTGCCCGGTCACGATGTGCGCCGTATGGGTGCCAGGTGGGCTGGTGGGCTTGACCTCGCTGATCGGGGGCCATAGGCTCGTCACCTCGGACAATGGAGATTGAACGATGAAGCGCACCATCATGCTCACGGCCGTCGCCTTCGCGTGTCACGCAGCCGCCCAGACTACCACCATGCAGGTACCGCAAGGCAGCGGCGTGTTTCCCACGATTGGCCAAGTTGAGTGCCTAGAAGAATCGGGAAGTGGCAGGTACTGCGCCGCCACCTACGAATGTGGCAATGGTTCAAGCGGCGAGCTTTGGGGCGACATGGCAAACCACAACGGCCGGCGAGCTATCGGGGCGGATTCCCCAGTGGCAAACCAACTTGATTGCGTTGTCTCCGTTGACGGCAAGGCTACCGTCCGATGGTTCCATGGCTACAGGCCCACCGGGCGCGATGGCGGGCTTGTGGGCTTATCCTCCGTGGATTCGCCGGAACCACCGACAATTAGGCGCGACGTTAGGGTGATCGGGGGCGATGAGTTATGGTTGCCTTGGTTCATTCGCACTCGAAACATTGGCGACGTTTACGCGACGATGCGTGAAGAACGGTGCGGACATATTAAGGAAGGCACAGACCAATTGGATGACTGCCTTTCAAGTACGCTGGCGTGGGAGTTGCGCGAAGTGGGGCGCCACTTTCATTGGGCACTCACGCCTCTTACGATTTGCGCGACGGAGTTGGCGGAGTCATATCGAGAGGCCAATTTCGACCCCGATTATCCCTATCACCCGGTTGGCATACTCATCAATCGGAGTTCTGGTTTCTCAGCTCATTCTGTTCGGGATGCGATGGAAATAGTCGCCCGCCACAACCATGACGATTTTGTGCCTAACTTCCCACCAAATGTCCTGGACAAATACAGAGAGTGCCGAGAGCTGTTTCAAGCAGAGTTGATGGATTACGGCCTTGCAGACACCGAAGGATGACCTAACCTTGCCGCACTGCGACAATCTCAAGTCTCGTTTTCTGCGAGATTGGGTGGCCAGCGCCTTCGGCTCGCTTCGGCAGCAGCAGCGTGATCGACGCTTTCCGCTCACGGCATCCCGTGCCGCGGCCGTCAGCCACTCCGGCATCACGTTCACGCCTTCCGCGATTTCCCGCCGCCGAGGCGCCTCCGGGTCGCCCGTGCCGTCCACACACAGCTTGATAACTCCGCACACTCCGTCGACGCCCAGATGGCGACATGAACGGTCGCATGCAATCATGTATATGCTTGCCGCGGGTCGAGAACGAACGGGGAGTGCCCATGAGCGATGTCGAAATCACCCCGGTGCGCGAGGCGCATCGCTTTAATGAGGACGCGCTGCATCGCTACTTGAGCGATGGCGTCGCGGGGTACGCCGGGCCGCTGCGGGTGCGGCAGTTTGAGGGTGGGCAGAGCAATCCGACGTTCCTGCTCGAAGCGGCGAGCGGCAGCTATGTGATGCGCAAGCAGCCGCCTGGGGCGCTGTTGCCGTCCGCGCATCAGGTGGATCGGGAGTATCGCGTGATGGACGCGCTGGGGCCCACGGGGGTGCCGGTGCCGCGGATGCATGCGCTGTGCGAAGACCCGGCCGTCATCGGCACCAAGTTCTATGTGATGGAGCACGTCGAAGGGCGGCTCGTCACCGATACGCTGATGCCCGGCTTCAGCCCCGCCGAGCGGCGGGCGGTGTACATGGACATGGTGGCCATCTTGGCGCGGCTGCACGCAGTGGAGCCGGCGGCGGTGGGCCTTGCGGACTTCGGTCGCCCCGGCAACTACTTCGCCCGCCAAGTGAGCCGCTGGACGAAGCAGTACATCGCTTCCGAGACGGAGACCATCGAGGCGATGAACAACCTCATCGAGTGGTTGCCGCGCAACTTGCCGGCGGATGTGCCGCCGGTGGTCGTGCATGGCGATTACCGGCTCGGCAACCTGCTCCTGCATCCGGAGGAACCACGGGTGGTCGCGATCTTGGATTGGGAGCTCTCCACCTTGGGCGACGGCTTGGCGGACTTAGGCTATTGGCTGCAGGAGCGCCACGGCGACCCGGCCGACAAGGCCGGCCTGCCCGGCGCGGACTGGGCGGCGCTAGGCATCCCCACGGAAGCCGAGGTGCTCGAAGCGTATTGCGCCGCGCGGGGTTTGGGCGAAGTGGAGGACTGGAACTTCTACATCGCCTACAACATGTTCCGGTCGGCGGGCATCGTGCAGGGCGTGTACAAGCGCGGCCTCGACGGCAACGCCAGTTCGGCCAAGGCCCTTGAACACGCCGGCGTCGCGCGACGCCGCGCCGAGCAGGGCTGGGCGCTGGTGGAGGCGATGTCGCGGGGCTGACGAGTTCGCCCGCAGCCCACCGCCGCCAGCGCGGTGTAGCTGAACGAAACGGATGCCGAGCGAGTCACCCCCACGCGCACGGCTGTATGGCGGCGGGGGCTGACGTGGCTGACGCCAACGGCGCTACAGCATCTCCTCGGCGACGACTTCCAAGGCTTCCCGGCTGCCGCCGCCAATCAGCATCGTGCTCACGCGGCCTTCCGCGCCGGCCTGCTTCCACCGCTGCAGGCGCTCGCGGATGCGACCGGCCGGGCCCACCAAGTGGCAGGCGTCGATGAGTTCCGCCGGCACCGCCGCCATCGCTTCGTCGCGGCGGCCGGCCAAGTACAGATCCTGAATCTTCACCGCCGCGTCCTCGAACCCCAGGCGCTTCGCGTAGTCGTTGTAGAAGTTCTTGTCGCGGGCGCCCATGCCGCCGATGTAGAGCGCCATGTTGCCTCGCAGCGGCGCCATGGCGGCCTCCACGCTGTCGCCCATCGCCAGCGTGACGAACGGCGCCACGTCGAACTCGGTGCGGGAGCGGCCAGCCGCGGCCAAGCCTTGGCTGATGGGCTCATCGAGCACCGCGGACTTGTCCGGGTCCATCCAAATGGGGAACACGCCATCGGCCACTTCCGCCGCGGCCTGCACCCCACGCGGCGTGATGTTCGCCGCGTAGATCGGAATGTCCTCCTCGCAGTGCAGGATGCTCTTAAGCGGCTTGCCCAAACCCGTGGCGCCGACGCCGGTGTAGGGCAACTGGTACTGCTCGCCATCAAAGGTCGAAGGCGCTTGCCGGGCGATGATCTGCTTGACGATGCGCACATATTCCTTGAGCCGCGTGACGGGCTTGCCGTACGGCACCCCGTGCCAGCCTTCCACCACTTGCGGGCCGGAAGCGCCGAGGCCCAAGATGAACCGGCCGCCGGACAATTCCGCCAGCGTCATGGCCGTCATCGCGGTCATCGCCGGGGAACGCGCCGGCATCTGCATGATGGCGGTGCCCACCTTGATCTTCTCGGTTCGGGCGAGAATCCAAGCCGCCGGCACCACGGCGTCCGAGCCGTATGCCTCCGCCGTCCACACGCTGTCGTAGCCCAACGCCTCCGCATGGCGGATGTGATCCAAGGGAACGCTGAGCTTGCGGCCCCCATAGCCGCCAATCAGTCCCAATTTCATGCACTACCTCCTGTGCCAGTTCGCCGGCGTCGGCCTCATGCCTTGGCGGGCGCGTGTGAACGCAAATGGTCGATGATGTCCGCGGATTCGTACAGCCAGCGTTCCTCGCCGGATGCCTCGATCTTGAGGCAGGGCACGGTGGCGCGGCCGCCACCGGCGACGAGCTCGCGCCGGGCGCCGGCATCGCGCATCGTGTCGCGCATCGGAATGTCGAGGCCAGCCTCGGCCAAGAACGCCTGCACCCGCCGGCAGAAGGGGCACCAATCGTCCTTGTAGAGGGTGTATCGCTCGGCCATGCGGATCATTGTGGCACAATCGACGGCATGGCTGACAGGGCATCGCGCCGCAAGCGCCAAGCGCGTGTGCAAGCCATGCGCCGCGCCATCATCGGCGCCGTGGCGGTCTTCGTGGTGGTGTTGGGCGGCGTGGGCATCTACTACGGCGCCGGCATCGGCGTGGGCGACGCCACCGAGGGCAGGCATTACCGCTTGATCGAGGGCGACCACGGCACGTCGGGCAGCGTGGAAGTGGTGGAGTACTTCTCCTACGCCTGCGTCCATTGCTGGAACTTCGACCCGTTGGTTCAAGCCTTCGCTGACGGCCTGCCCGAAGGCGTGACGTTGCGCCGCGCCCATGTGCGGTACAACAGCGGCTTGGCGCTGTTGGCGCGGGCCCATGCGGCGCTCACGCTGCACGCCGCCGCGGCCGTGAACCACGAGCGCATCTTCCGCGCCATCCATGACCGCCAGCGCCAATTTCCGACCGCCGAAGCCATCGCGGACTACGTGGATGGCCACGGCATCGACCGCGACGCCTTTCTCGCCCTGATGGATTCGCCGCGGGTGGTGCGCTTGGTGGCGGAAGACGACGGCGCGGCGCGAGCGGCCGGCGTGGTCGCCGTGCCGGCGCTGGTGGTTGCGGACAAGTACGTCGTGAACATGGACGTCGGGCGCAAACAGGCGTTGGCCATCGCGGACGAACTGGCGCGGCGCGAGCTGGCGGAGCGCGAAGGGCGCGGCGACGCTTGACACGCCACGCCGCTGCCGGCGTTCGGCGGCCATGCCCCTATAATGGCCATGCACCACCCATGAGGATGCAGCAAATGCCCCACCATCACGTTCGCCGCTTGGCCGGCGCCCTGCTCGCCGCCTTGGCGCTCACCGGCTGCCAAGAGGCCGCCGCGCCAGCCGCCGAAGCGCCCGAAACCGAACCGCCAGCCAGCGAAGCGCCTGATCCCGCAGAGGAGACCACACCGATGAACGGCACCGCCTTCCAAGCCGAGAATGCCCAGCGCGAGGGCGTGGTGACGCTGCCTTCCGGGTTGCAATACGAAGTGCTGGTTGAAGGCGATGGGGCGAGCCCCGGCGCCACGGACCGTGTGGTGACGCACTACCACGGCACGTTGATCGACGGCACCGTGTTCGATAGCTCGGTGGAACGGGACCAGCCGGCCACGTTTCCGGTGAATGGCGTCATCGCCGGCTGGACGGAGGCGCTGCAGCTAATGCAGGTGGGCGACAAATGGCGGCTCGTCATTCCACCCGAGTTGGCTTATGGCGATCGCGGCGCGGGCGCCAAGATCGGCCCCGGCGCCACGCTGGTGTTCGAGGTGGAGCTCCTCGAGGTGAAGTAACGCGGCCACGCCCGCCGGCGCCAAACCGCCGGCAAGCGAGACGTTGGGGTGCCGCCAAGGCGCGGCGGCACCTCGATCTCAGGCGGTGATCACCGCCAGCCGATTGTGCAGCTCCGAGATGTACGCCGGCAGTAGCGACATGTCGCCCTTGACGTCCCCCGCGCTCGTGTCCGGCGGGTTCTCCGCCATTTCCGCCAAGATTTCCGGCGTGTAAACGAGCCGCGCCCCGGGCAGCGCCGCCTCGTAGTCGCCACGTATCACGATGTCCGCGTCCGGGTTCTCGCCGGGCTCCACCTGCGCCGTCTTGCCGTCGATGGCGAAGTGCCAAGCGGCGACATCGCCACCGGCCAAGTGCCGCGGCGCATTGGTGAACGCCTCCGAAACGCTCACCACCTGGCCCGCTTCGCCGTGCTCGGCCGCCAGTTCCGTGAGCACTTGGCGGGCGGCATCGATCCAAGCCGCGCTCACAAACTCAACCTTCGCTTCGCTCATCGTCCTCCCCCTAGAGTGGTCGGTGTGCCGGCCACGCCGTTTTGCAGTTCCCGCACGGTTGGCGATACTAGCCCACAACGCATGGCCAAGGGGGGATTCCAATGGCGGGACCGTTGCAGGGTTTTCGGGTGGTGGACCTCACCAGCATGGTCTCCGGCCCCTACGCGACGCAGCTCTTGGCGGACCAAGGCGCGGATGTGGTGAAGGTGGAAGCGCCGAGCGGCGACCTGATGCGCGTCGCCGGGCCCGCCCGCGGTGGCGTCAGCGCCGCCTTCCTCACCAACAACCGCGGCAAGCGCTCCATCGTCTTGGACCTCAAGCAGCCGCCGGCCATGTCGATCTTGCGGACGCTCATCGCCAGCGCGGACGCCTTCGTGCAGAACTTCCGGCCGGGGGCCGCCGAGCGCATGGGCATCGGCGAAGACGCCGTGCGCGCCATCAAGCCGAACATCGTGTACGCCTCCATCAGCGGTTTCGGCGAGCAAGGCCCCTACACCAGCAAGCGGGTGTACGACCCGGTGATTCAGGCGCTGTCCGGCGTGATGCACATCCAAGGCGGCCCGGAATCGCCCCGCTACATGCGCACCATCCTGCCGGACAAGCTCACCGCCATGACCGTGGCGCAAGCCATCACCGCGGCGCTGCTGGCGCGGGAGCGCACCGGCCAAGGCGACCATGTGAAGGTGGCGATGCTCGATGCAACGGTGGCTTGGATGTGGCCGGACGGCATGATTAACCACACGTTGGTGGGCGCCGGCGCCTCTGCGCCGCTGTCCATGGATGCCTACGATTCCGCATTCGCCACGAAGGACGGCCACATCGTGGCGTTCGCCGCGTCCGACGACGAATGGCGTGGGCTGACACGCGCCTTGGATCGCCCGGCGCTGGCCGAAGACCCGCGGTTCAAGACGCTGGCGGAGCGCGCCGCGAACTTCCCCGCGCTGTTCGACTTGATGCACGAAGCGTTCCGCGAACGCACTTCTGCCGAATGGCTCGCCCGGCTGGATGCCGAACAGGTGCCCTGCGCGGCGGTTCAGTCCGTGGAGGACTTGTTCACCGATCCGCAGATCGCCATCAACGAACTCATCGTGGCCGGGGAGCACCCCGCCGCCGGCGCCACTCGGCAACCGCGCGCGGCGGCCCGCTTTGCGAGCCACGCCCTCGGCGAGGGCCGGCCAGCGCCCATGCTCGGCGAGCACACAGAGGAGCTCTTGCGGGAACTCGGCGTGGAGGATGTCGAGGGGCTGCGGCAGCGTGGCGCGGTGGCCTAGATCGGCCCGCGCCTCCCGACGGTCACTTGAGCAACTGCACCCAGTGCAGCATCGGCACGTCCGCGCCGGCGCCCAAGTGCATCTGGCAGCCGATGTTGGCGGTGGCGATGGCCTCCGGCGCGTGTTCCGTGAGGGCGGCCACTTTATCTCGGCGCAGCGTCTCGGCGAGTTTTGGTTGCAGGATGGAGTAGGTGCCGGCGGAGCCGCAGCAGAGGTGTGCGTCGCGCACCGGGACGAGTTCGTAGCCCGCGTCGGTGAGCAGCCGTTCCACGCGGCCGCCGAGCCGCTGGCCATGCTGCAGGGAACACGGCGCATGCCAGGCGATGCGCTGGTAGTCGTGCGCCTTCTCGAACTCGAAGCCGTCAAGGGCTTCCGCCACGTCGCACACTTTGTCTGCGAACGCCTGCGCGGGGGTGGCGTGGGGCTCCGAACCCAACGTCTGGCCATACTCCTTCAGAGTGACGCCACAACCCGTGGCGGTGGAGACGATGCGCGTCGCCTCATGCCAATCCATCGAATCCAAGTTGGTGCGCATCGCCGCCCGGGCGCCGGCCGCGTCGCCGAGATGCAGCGCCAAGGCGCCGCAGCAGCCCTCGCCAGCGTCCATCCGCACGGCGACGCCCCGTGCCGCCAAGAGCGCCGCCACATGGTCGTTGACGGCTGGCGTCATCACGCTTTGCACACAGCCGCGCAGCAGTATCACGGTGGCGTCCTGGGCCGGTGCCAGCGTGGTGCCGGCGGCCCGGCCCGGCGGCGCGATCAACGACTGCAGCGGTTTCGGCGCGAAAGGACGGAAAGCGCGGCCCAGCCATAGCCAGCGCCGCAACCGGGCCGGGGCGCTGACCACGGCCTTGAGCCAATGGCGCACGATGCGCGAGATCAGCCCCCGTTTGAGGCCCGTTTCCACGAACTCGCGCCCGATCTCCAACAGTTCGCCGTAGCGCACCCCGGAAGGGCATGTGGTTTCGCAGGCGCGGCAGGTGAGGCAGCGGTCTAGGTGGCGCTGGGCGACGGCGTTGGGCTCGCCGGTCTCCAACATCCCCTTGATGAGGTAGATGCGCCCGCGCGGGCCGTCCAATTCGTCGCCCAGCGCTTGGTAAGTCGGGCAGGTGGCGTTGCAGAAGCCGCAATGCACGCAGGAACGCAGGATGTCGTTGGCGCGGGCGCCGGCCGGCGTTTCCAGGAAGGCGGCGGGCAGGTCAGTCCGCATCGTCCATCACATGGGGGTTCAGAATGTCGTTGGGGTCGAAGGCGGCCTTGATGCGTTGCATCGCCTCGCGCACCGACGCCGACCGCGGCGGCCAGCGGCCGGCATGGAACGGCGCGGCGAATCCGCCCAACGCCCGCGCCCGTGCTTGCACTTGCCCGGCCTCCATGCTCGTTCGCCACCACGCTTGGGCGCCGGCCCATTCCACCAAGGCGTTCGGCTCGTCGAACAGGGTGCCGCGGGGCAGAGATAGGCGCCACAGCGTCTCGCCGGCGGTCGGTTCCGCCACCGCCGACATGCCGGCTTGGGCGAAGAACGGATGGGCATGGTCGCGCACGGTGTGGAAGAAGGCGTCGCCTTCGGCCTCAACATCCAGCGGCAACTCGTCACAGGCGCGTCGGACGCTGGCCTCGCTGCCCGCCACGCGCACACGCAACACGCCATCGACGTGGCAAGTGGCGGTGGTGGGCAGCGGTTGGCGCAGCAGGTGCTGGCAAGTGCTGGCGGCCGCCTCGGCGGAGCAGCTTGTTGCCAGCGTCGCCACCGCCTCTGGCTGCGGCTGCACTCGCACCGTCACGTCAAGCAGCAGCCCCAGTGTGCCGAAGGCGCCCACCATCAACCGCGAAACATCGTAGCCGGCCACGTTCTTCAGCACCTGCCCGCCAAATGCCAGGGGCTCGCCCAAGCCGTTGACGATGCGGGCGCCGAGCACTGCGTCTCGCGTGGCGCCGAGCCAAGGCCGTCCCGGCCCGGAGAATCCCGCGGCCACGGCCCCGCCGAACGTGCCGCCACCGCCGAAACGTGGCGGGTCGAAGGGCAGCATTTGGCTTTCAGCCGCGAGGGCCGTGGTGAGCTCGCGCAGCGAAGTGCCGCAGCGGGCGGTGACGACCAGTTCGTCCGGGCGATGCTCCACGATGCCGGCGTGGCTCACGGCGCAAAGCGGCTCGCCGGGGCCACAGCCGGTGAGATGCGCCTTGCTGTCGCCGCCACGGAGGTAGAGGTGCCGTCGTGCTTCGTTCGCGGCCGCCACCGCCGCCGCCAGCGCCGCTGAATCGTCGCGCCCGGCAGCCATCGTTAGAACCGTTCCAACTCGGGATGCGGCAGTGCCCCGCCATGCACATGCATGCCGCCCAGCTCCGAACAGCGGGCGAGGGTGGGAATGGCCTTGCCGGGATTCATCAGGCCGGCCGGGTCGAACGCGGCCTTCAGGCGATGGAACTGCTCAAGCTCTTCAGTGCCGAACTGGACGCACATCTGATCCAGCTTCTCCACGCCCACGCCGTGTTCGCCGGTGATCGTGCCGCCGGCCGCCACGCAACGCTTGAGGATGTCGCCACCCAGCGCTTCCGCCTGTTCCGTTTCGCCCGGCTTGCTGGAATCGAACAGGATGAGCGGATGCAGGTTGCCGTCGCCGGCGTGAAAGACGTTGGCCACCGGCAAGTTGTAGCGCCGCGAGAGGGCGGCGATGTCGTTGAGCACCGCGCCGAGTTCCCGACGCGGGATGGTGCCGTCCATGCAGTAGTAATCCGGCGCAAGCCGCCCCGCCGCCGGGAAAGCCGCCTTGCGCCCGCGCCAAAAGGCTTCCCGCTCGGCTTCGGAACGGGCCAGGCGCGTCTCCGTGGCACCGGCTTCGGTGAGGATGGCCTGGACGCGGGCGGCATCCGCTTCCGCTTCGGCCTCGTCGCCATCCAGTTCGCACAGGAGGATCGCCGCGGCATCCCGCGGATAGCCGGCATGGGCGAAGTCTTCCGCGGCCTGGATGGCGAGTGCATCCATCATTTCGAGGCCCGCCGGCACGATGCCGCCGCGGATGATGGCGCTCACGGCGTCTCCCGCGCGGCGGATGTCGTCAAAGGCCGCGAGCAGCACCCGTTTCGCCAGCGGCGCCGGCAGGAGCTTCACCACGGCCTCCGTGACCACGCCGAGCATCCCTTCGGAACCGATCATCGCGGCCAGCAGGTCGTACCCCGGCGCGTCCAGCGCCTTGCCGCCGAGCACCAGTTCCTCGCCTTCGATGGTCTGCACGGTGAGGCCGAGGACGTTGTGCAACGTGAGGCCGTATTTCAGGCAATGCACGCCGCCGGAGTTCTCCGCGATGTTGCCGCCGATGCTGCAGGCGATCTGCGACGAAGGGTCTGGCGCGTAGTAGAGGCCGTGGGGCGCCACCGCCTCGGTGATCTTCAAGTTGATGACGCCCGGCTGCACCCGCGCCGTGCAAGACGCCACATCCACCTCCAAGATGCGGTTCATCTTCGTGAGCGTGAGCAGCACCGCGTCCGCCAATGGCCGGGCGCCCCCGGAGAGGCCCGTGCCGGCGCCCCGCGTCACCACTGGCACGGCATGGCGGCGGCAGATGGCGAGCACCGCCCGCACCTGCTCCACGGTCTCCGGCAGCGCGACAAGCCACGGCTTCTGCCGCAGCGCGGTGAGGCCGTCCGTCTCGAAGGGCGTCAGCGCCGCCGGTTCGGTGATGACGCCCTCGGCCGGCAGCGCCTCTTTCAGCAGTTCGATGACTTGCGGGGGGTGCATGGCCGGCATTGTAGGGGCATTGTTCGCCGGCCGGCCATGACGCCGGCCACACAGGGCTACACTTGGCGCGGTGGCAACAACAGGCGGGCGGTGCGTGAGAACGGTCATCAAGAACGCGAGGATGGTGAACGAGGGCGCGGTGGCGGAGGGCGACTTGGCCATTCGCGACGGCCGCATCGAGCGCATCGGCGGCGTGATCGACGGCGAAAGGGAAATCGATGCCGCCGGCGCGTGGCTGCTGCCGGGCATGATCGACGATCAAGTCCACTTCCGTGAACCGGGTTTCGAGCACAAGGCGGAGATCGCGACCGAATCCCGAGCGGCGCTGGCCGGTGGCATCACGAGCTACATGGAGATGCCCAATTGCCTGCCGCAGACCATCACGGCCGCCGCCCTGGAAGACAAGCACCGCCGTGCCGCCGCCAAGTCGTTGGCCAACTATGCCTTCTACTTCGGCGCCACCAACGACAACTTAGAGGCCATCAAGGCAGTTGACCCGGCCCGTGCCTGCGGCGTCAAGGTGTTCATGGGCGCATCCACCGGCAACATGTTGGTGGACGACGCGGCGACATTGGAAGGCATCTTCGCCTCCACGCCGTTGGTGATCGCCACCCACTGCGAAGACACGCCGACGATACTGGCCAACGAGGCGCGGGCGCGGGAACGCTACGGCGACGCCATCCCGTTTGCGCTCCACCCGGAGATTCGCTCCGCCGAAGCGTGCTACAAGTCCTCAAGCCTCGCGGTGGAGTTGGCGCGGCGACACGGCAGCCAACTGCATGTGCTGCATCTCACCACGGCGCGGGAGCTGGCGCTGTTCGACGCCGGGGACATGGCCGGCAAGCACATCACCGCGGAGGTGTGCGTCCATCACCTGCATTTCGACGACGCGGACTACGCCGCCAAGGGCGCGGACATCAAATGCAACCCCGCCATCAAGGGCAGCGCGGACCGGCTGGCGCTGCGGGCGGCGGTGGCCGATGGGCGCATCGACATCATCGCCACCGACCACGCGCCCCACACCCGCGCCGAAAAGGACCAACTCTATGCCCAGGCACCGGCCGGCCTGCCGCTCGTGCAACACGCGTTGTTGAGTTTGTTCGAGCACCTGCCGGCGGAACTCATCGCGCAGAAGACGGCGCACGCCCCGGCGCTGCGGTTTGATGTGCGCGAGCGGGGCTTCCTGCGCGAAGGCTACTGGGCGGACCTCGCCATCATCGACCCCAACCGAGAAACCGTCGTTGATGCGGAACCGATTTGGTCAAAGTGCGGCTGGACGCCCTTCGCCGGCCTAACCTTCAGCCACCGCGTGACGCACACCTTCGTGAATGGGCGGCTCGCTTATGCCGATGGCGCGTTGCAGTCGAACGAGCCCGGGATGGCATTGACGTTTGATCGGTGAGGGTGGGGCGTTAGGCCATCCGTCGTTCAGACAAATCCAGCGGTGCGGCATCCCGTGCCGGCGCGAGTTCATGGCCTGGGCGTGATGGCTCGCGGAAGGTGATGGCGTCGTAGTAGGCGTCCAACGGCACGAATACGCCGTGCTCCTCAGCCCACTCCCTCATGTCGCGTTTGCATGAGTGCAGCCACGACAACACTTCAATGCGCCAGCCGCGCCGATGCATCCGTTCCAGTGTGCTGTGGAACCCACGGCCCTCAACGTAGCCGGCGCCATCGCCGGTGAGGAGCGCGACGACGCCGGCGTCGCCGTTGTAGGCCCAACCGTCTTCCAACATCCGCAGTTGCAACCACCGGTCTGGGATGTCTTGTTCACCGCGATCTTGCGAACCGCGATCGAACAAACTCACTTCAACGCCGGCGCTTTCCGTTCGATTCCAAAGTTGCTGCATCTCCGGCGGCACCGAGCCGGCGGCGACGGCTTTGGTCAACGGTCGGTCGGCGTGGGCGAGCCGCAGCAAGTGGTCGAAATGGATGCGCACGAGGTAGCGGGCACCGGGTGTGGCATCCCGCTCTTCGGCGATGCGCTGCGCCTCGTGATGGATGTTCGAATTGTCCCAGTAAACGAAAACGCCACTCATCGCATCACGACCCGCCCCATTCACCGCAGGCTCGGCAATTGATACCCCTGCTTCTCCAGCCCGGCGCGCACCGTCTTCTTGTCCATTTTGCCGGTGGAGGTGAGGGGGATGGATTCCACATAGAGCACGTCGTCCGGCAGTTGCCACTTGGCGAAAGCGGTGGCGCAGTGTTCGAGGATGCGCTCGGTGGGCACTTCGGTGCCCTCGTCCAAGATCACCAGCGCGACCGGGCGTTCCTCCCAACGTGGGTGCGGTTGCGCCACCACACAGGCTTGGGCGACGCCGGGGAGCGCCACGATGTGGTTCTCCAAATCCACGGAGGAAATCCACTCGCCGCCGGACTTCACCAAGTCCTTCGAGCGGTCTGAGATGATGACGTAGCCGTCCGCGTCGATCTTGCCCACGTCGCCGGTGATGAGCCAGTCTTCATGGAAGCGGTCTGGCTGTGGATTCTTGTAGTACTCGGCGCAAATCCACGGCCCGCGCACGAGGATTTCGCCCACCGCTTCGCCATCGTGGGGCAGGCGATTGAACTCGTCGTCGAAGATGCCGAGTTCCAGCCCCGGCATCACCTGGCCGGCTTTCGCGACATTGGCGGATTGCTCGTCCGGCGTGAAGTCGATGTGTGCCCGCTGCATTAGGCGCCGTGACAGGGTGGCCAACGGGCTCGTCTCCGTCATGCCCCAGCCTTGGATCATCTCGATGCCCAAGGCATCCCAATACCAGCGGATGAGCGATGGCGGCGGCGCCGAACCGCCGCAAGTGAGGCGCGACAGGCACGACAGGTCATAGGCTTCGGGGTTCGCCTCGTAGGCGGCCTTCACGCCCTGCCAGATGGTCGGCACACCGGCCGAGATGGTGACTGCCTCATCCGCCATCAGCCGCAACACCCGCGCCGGATCCATGAAGCGGTGCGGCATCACCTGCTTGCAGCCGAGCATCAGCCCCGCCCACGGCATGCCCCAACCCATCACATGGAACATGGGCACGATGCCGCACACCGCGTCGGTTGCGGAAAGGCCCATGGAATCCGTCATGCAAATGGCCATCGTGTGGAGGTATTGCGAGCGATGCTCGTATTCCACGCCCTTCGGCCGGCCGGTGGTGCCGCTGGTGTAGCAGAGGCCAAGTGGCGCGGTTTCCGGGATGCTTGGCCATTCGTAGCGCGTGGGCTTGCCGGCGATGAACGCCTCGTAGTCCACCGTGGGCGCGGCCGCGGTGGTCGCATCCTCAAAGCCCTCCTCCACGGCCACCACGATTCGCTCCACGGAGGGAATGCGCCCGGCCAAGGGTTCGAGCAGCGGCAGCGTGTCCGCATCGGCGATGATGACCTTATCCTCGGCGTGGTTGATGATGTATTCCAGATCGTGCGCCGAGAGCCGGATGTTCAGCGTGTGCAGCACCGCGCCCATGCCGGCCACGGCGTGGTACGCCTCCAGATGCCGCGAGCCGTTCCACATGAAGGTGCCCACCCGGTCGCCGATGTTGACGCCGGCGTCCTTCAGCGCGTGGGCGAGCTGATGTGCGCGGTCTCTGCTTTCGGCGTAGGTCTGGCGGCGTGTGCCGGATGCCGTGGCGGTGACGATTTCGACGTTGGGCGCCAACTCGGCGCCGCGGTCGATGAGACGCGACATCAAGAGGGGGGTGCGCTGCATGGCCATGAGTCTGGGTGCCTCCGCGGCGTCGAAACAGGGAAGGTGGCGAGTTTACCCTGTTCGGCGGGGCGGGCCGCCCAGCGCTTGCCTTGGCCAGCGCCGGCGCAGGCCATGAAACGGAGAAACGGCGATGAACAGCTTGACCATTCCTGGCCCGGCCGGGCCGTTGCAGGCCATCGTGGCACCGAGCCGAGACGGGCGGTGGGCCGTGCTCTGCCATCCGCATCCGTTGTATGGCGGCAGCATGGACGACGCGGTGCTGGACGTGGTGGATGGCGTGTTGGCGGCGCGAGGCTTCGGCCGGCTGCGCTTCAACTTCCGCGGCGTCGGCTCAAGCGCCGGGCAGTTCGACGATGGCGTCGGCGAAACCGAGGATCTGCTGGCCGTGTGCGCGTGGCTCGCCGCGGAGCATGAACCGGCTCGGTTGTGGCTCGCCGGCTATTCGTTCGGCGCCGCCGTCGCGTGGCGCAGCCATGCACGGCTCGACGTCGAGCGGCTCATCTTGGTGGCGCCGCCGACCGCGATGCTGCGCCTTGAAGACGCGGCACAGCCGACCACGCCGACCATCGTGATGGCGGGCGATGCCGACACTTTCTGTACTTTGGAGGCATTCGAGGGCCACGGTGCCGGCTTTGACGTGCGCACCATCGCCGGCGCCGACCACTTCTTCGCCGGCAAGTGGGACGAGCTGGCAGCGGCCCTCGCGCAAGCCATCGGGGAATAGAGGGAGTCCCACCGCATCGCGCTTGCCATCGCCACCGCGGTGATACCATCAAGCGCCAACCATGACGCGAAGGGCAGGAACATGAAAGATGTGGCCGGCAAGACGGCGTTCATCACCGGCGGCGCCAGCGGCATCGGCTTGGCCATGGCGCGTTCCTTCGCCGCGGCCGGCATGAAGGTGGCCATCGCGGACATCGAGGAAGGCGCGTTGGAGGCGGCCGTGGCAAGTCTCGCCCCGTCCAACGCCGACGTCATCCCGCTCCAAGTCGATGTGACCGATCGCGCCGCCATGGCCCGCGCCGCAGACGCCACCGAGTCCACATTCGGCAAGATGCATGTGGTGTGCAACAACGCCGGCGTGGCGGTGGGCGGCGCGACGGACGCCATGTCCTACCAAGACTGGGACTGGGTGGTGAACGTGAACTTGAACGGCGTCATCAACGGCACCCAAACCTTCATTGAGCGCATCAAGGCACACGGCGAAGGCGGCCACTTCGTCAACACCGCGTCGATGGCCGGCCACTTGGCCTTCGGCGGCTTGGGCGTGTACAACGCCACCAAGTTCGCGGTGGTGGGCATGTCCGAAGCGATGCGCACGGACTTGGCGCCCCACAACATCGGGGTTTCCGTGCTCTGCCCCGGCGTGGTGAACACCAACATCTTCGATTCCGGCCGCAACCGCCCGGCGGCGTTGCAGGCGGAAACGGACACCGCGGATCTCGCCAGTTTCCGCAGTGGCGAGGAAGGCCGCGAGACGCTGTTGGAGGAGATGCGGCGCAACGCCCTCGACCCGGCGCTGGTCGGCGACATGGTGCTGCACGGCATCATCGCAGACGAGGCTTACATCTTCACGCACCCAGAGTTCTCGGCGCAGGTGGCGGAGCGCCATCAGGCCATGTCCGAATCATTCGACCGTTGGCGCACATACCGGGAGTCCATTGACACTTGACGGGGCGCTCAAGCCGGGCGGCTTCATCCCGGCGCTGGATGGCACCGAAGTCGATGCCTTCCTGAACGCCACCGACGGGGTGCCGGGCGCGTTTGGCTCCGGTGCGCTTGGTGATGTGAGCGTGGCGGTGGGACGCTTGGCACCCGGTGTGCGCTCGGCCATTCACGCGCATCCAGTGGTGACCCAGCTCACCTATGTTGTCGCTGGACAACTGACAACGCGCACACAGGATGCCCAAGACGCGCCGCCACGCGAAGTGATCGTAAACCCGGGCGAAGCGCTGCTCACCGAACCCGGCAACCTGCTCGAATTGCGCAACGACGGCGACGAGGATGTGCGCACGCTCTATATCGTGACGCCGACCTATGTGGTGGAACGCGAAGGCGACCGCGTGATCTACGAGGACGCGGTGCTGTTGGAGGATTGGTGCGGGCCGCTTTCAGCAGCCACGCGAGCGAAGGCTAGGGAAGCGCGTGAAGCGGCGCTGGCGCGACTCGCACGACGTGGGGCAAGTTGAAGTCGCCTCGCTGCCACGTTCCTACCCGATCTCGCCGCCTAAGCAGGCTGAAGAGATGGATGCGAAGGCAGCCTCCTGCCGAGTTCTGACGCCATCACAATCTGCACATCGCCGACGACCGCGCCCGCCAAGACGCTGCGAAGATCACCAAGTAACGCTCCCCGGATGTAATCAAGAGCTCTCGCCTGGTCGCCGTTGAGAGTGTCGCTAACGACCAACCAGAAATCCGTTTGCCCAGCAAGCGCTTGAATTTCCGCTTCATCCGTTAATCGGCGAGCCAGACGGCAGAGCACAAGTAAGGACCCATAGACCTTCAGCCTGTTCTCATGCTTCACGCCTCTAAGAATACGCTTGGTGACCTCGTCCGGCGACAGGGACGAATCGCGGCACTCTCTTCTGAGATTATCGATCTGTCGCAAGAGTTGCGTCTCTTCGATCAGTACCATTCTCCCAGTGCCATCGAAAGTAACGTAGTCGCAGCAGTTACAAGTCCCCAATCCCGCCACAATCCTCATGTCGGGCGATCCACCATCCATGCGATAGGCGTTGCAGCCGGGCTGCACCCTTGCCCGGTTTGCCTCCACTGGTTCCATGAAGCTCTCGAGTCGGGTCACGGCAGATCCAAGAACAAATCGAGGAACGGCTTGGTCAGATCTTGCTTAATCTGCTCGATCCGGATGTCCAGAGGATCATCGCTTTGCTCCGGATTCGGAAAGCGGTTCAGCGCAACGAACCGCGCATCTTCTGGGTTCTTCTTCACCCGCACTTCCAGCCATTTCAGGATGTCGACGCTATGCGTCGCAATAACGACTTTGACGCCGCCTTTAGCTAGTTCAAATAGGGCCTTGGACATCACAACCTGCCAGCCTGGATGGAGATGCGCCTCAGGTTCGTCGATGAATAGCATTGTCCCCCGGTCAATCACCTTGCGATCGATCAGCGCCGCGAGAATACCTATGTTTGCGACGCCGGCAGACGCGGTTTGGAGCGGATAGCTTCTTCCCGCCTCCTCGAACGCCATCTCGCCACGATCGGAAACTGAAATCCTTCCATTGATGACATCCTGTCCCGTAAGGATGTCGCAGACGCCTGGGTAGGCGACCTCGCCCGAATACTCGAAAGTGAGGCTGTCGGCGAGATCATAGAAGTAGCCCGGTACGCCGGTCAGCGTATGTCGGCTGCGGTCTCGAGACGTGATCCGCGCTGGCCCAAGGAACTGGAGCGCCCTAAACAGCTTCCAATATACGGGAGACTCGAGGTAGATGAGGTTCGATGCCAAGCCTATGGCCTCAAGCGCGTCCGCCCCCGGCACAAGTTCGACGCCGCTATCCGAAACGGTGATATGGAGCACATCATCGAGGTCAACCTGCATGGTTTCACCCCCGATTCCCTTGAGCATTTCTATCTCCGATACCTGAAAGTTCTGGATCAAGTTCTGCTCAGTTCGATACCTCAACTCGGCCAAGGCAAAGGCACTTGGATCCTCAAAGTCATCGATCCACGTCTTCAAGTTATCGAAGGGAACACGCAACTCTTGGTCCGTGGTATCAGCCCCAATGCGTCTCCCTGCTCGCTCGCTCCACCTCTTCGCTTCATCCAATGCGTCGGCCAACTGCGCGATGATGTGATCCAGCGGTTCATCGTTCCTAGAGTAGGAAGATGCAATCTTCGTTACTCTGTCCGCCAAAAGGCGCAATTCTTGGTCGATCGCAGGCGGGCCGTGACGAAGCTGCCTTACCTCACGCCGAAAAGACAACGCCAAACGGGCAAGCCTCTCGTGCGTCAAGTCTGCGTTCAGCGCATTGAAGACAGAGTAGAGCAGTTTGGAGACGAAGCTCTTCCCGGTGTTGTTTGGCCCAGCGAATACCGTGAAGTCACCGATGCACAGCTCTCCGCGCTCGATCTTGCCGAAGTTGTCGATCTTTAGGGTGTACATCTGCCTAGCCTCGAAGCTCCGTGTCTGCGGGTCAACGCCATCGAAGCACAAGCGGTTGACATCTGGTGAGGCTGCCAGCCTATCACACTGGCGAGGGAGCGAACCGGCTGTGGAGGCTCGGAGCGCACGGCCACCTGGACGGTGGCGCACCCAAGACTAACCCGACCGTTCAGGCCACCTAAATCGCGTCGGCCGATCAGCAAATCTCGATCAGCGCGTCCAGCACCTCGTTTGGGCGTTCGGCGAGCATGGCGTGGCCGGAACCCGCCAGCGTGACGACGCGCGCCTCGGGCAGGGACTTCGCCACGTCAAGGCCGGCGCGCATCGGCGTCATGCGGTCCGCTTCGCCCGCGATCACCAGCGCCGGCACCCGCACTGGCCCCACGGACTCGGCGTCGAAAGCGTTGCAAGCGGCGAGGTCTGCATGGAAGACGCCCGGACCGGCGCGTTCGATGAGGCGCTCGCCGGCGCCGAGCAACCAGATGCCCGGGTTCGGGTTGCCGCCCAAGGTGGCGCCGGGGCTGTGGCTCCAGGTGTTGACCATGTCGATGGCAGCGTGGTCATCGTCCTCCGCTGCCGCAAGCAGCGCATCGGCGACGGGCATCGGGATGGACGTGCCGAGCAACGCGAGGGCCCGGCATCGCTCAGGATGGTCCGCGGCGAAGCGATAGGCGGCGAGCGACCCCATGCTGTGGCCCACCACCGCCGCCTGCGCGACGCCCAGCGCATCACACACATCAACCAGCCACGCGCTCATGGCCTCGATGCGCGGGAGCGGTGGCCCCTCGGATCGGCCATGCCCTGGCAGATCGACGGTCAGCACCCGATGGCCTTGGCGCGCGAAGTAACGGCTCGGCAACACCCACACGGTGTGATCCATCCCGGCGCCATGCACGAACATCACCGTCGGCGCGTCCGCTGCCGGAGCGCCGGAGCCAGTGCCCGCGAACGCCCGCTTGCCACCCACCTCGAACCTCATGACGCGGCGACTGCCTTGGCGGCTGTGGGCGCCGTTTTGGGTGCGCGTTGCGAGCGCTTCAACGCGCGGTTCAGGTCATCAATGAGGTCTGCGGCATCCTCCAAGCCCACGGAAAGCCGCACCAGCCCTTCCCCGATGCCGGCCGCGGCAAGGGCGTCGGCGTCCATGCGGTGGTGCGTGGTGCTGGCCGGATGGATGACCAAGGACTTCGCGTCGCCCACGTTGGCCAAGTGCGAAAACAGCGACAAGCCCTCGATGAAGCGGCGGCCGGCAGCGCGCCCGCCCTTGATATGGAAGCCGAACACGGCACCGGCGCCGCGTGGCAGCAGGCGTTTGGCCAATTCGTGGTCTGGGTGGCTCGCAAGACCCGGATAGCCCACGCTCTCCACCGCGTCTTGCCCGGCCAAGAACTCCGCCACCGCAACCGCGTTGGCGACATGTCGCTCCATGCGCAATGGCAAGGTCTCGAGCCCTTGCAGGATGTGGAACGCCGTGGTGGGCGCCATGCAGGCGCCGAAATCGCGGATGCCCTCCTTGCGCGCCCGCGTGATGAAGGCTTGCGGGCCGAACTCCTCGGCGAACGTGAGGTCATGGAAGCCGGCGTAGGGTTCCGTCAGCGTGGGGAAGCGCTCCGACGCCTCCCAATCGAAGGTGCCGCCATCCACCACCAAACCGCCGATGACGACGCCGTGGCCGCTCAAGAACTTCGTCGCCGAGTGCATCACGAGGTCCGCGCCGAGCTCGAACGGCTTGCAGAGCCACGGCGTGGTGAAGGTGGAGTCGATGAGGAGCGGCATGGCGGCGGCATGGGCGGCCGCGGCGACGGCGGGAATGTCCAGCACTTCAAGGCCGGGGTTGCCCAGCGTCTCGCCGAACATCAGCTTCGTGTTCGGCCGCACCGCCGCGGCGAAGGCTTCAGGAGCGCGCGGATCGACGAACGTCGTCTCGATGCCAAACCGCGGCAGCGTATATTCCAAGAGATTGTGCGAACCGCCATACAGGGAGCGCGACGCGACGATGTGATCCCCCGCCGAGCAGATGGTGGCGATGGCGAGATGCAGCGCCGCTTGGCCACTCGCCACCGCAATCGCGCCAACCCCGCCTTCCAACGCGCTCACGCGCTCCTCGAGCACCGCGTTGGTGGGATTCGAGAGGCGCGAATACACATGGCCGGCACGCTCGATGTTGAAGAGCCCGACCGCGTGGTCCGTATCCGGGAACACGAAGGACGCGCTTTGATAGATGGGCGTGGCACGAGCGCCGGTGGCCGGATCCGGCGCTTGCCCCGCGTGCAGCGCCAAGGTGTCGAAGCCGGTGCTTCGGGGGGCGCGGTGTTGTCGGTTTGGCATGGTCTCTTCGGATGCGAGCGTCAATGCGATGGTAGCCGACTGGGCCCGGCAGGGGGACGTGGGCGCTCGCGTCGAGTGCCAACCGGCGAGCCGTCCGCGATAAGGCCGCCCCGCGTGGCCGCCGCCATTCAGACCTCATGGCGATTGACCTGCTAAGCTTCACTCGGCGACCATCGCCGACGTCGATGCCAACCACGGCACCACTGGCGGCCATCGACCCACGACAAAGAGATGACAGCAGCTATCCGCCAAGTCGAACGCGTGTCCGCGCATCCGCTCGGTCGTTCGCTCCCACTGTTCGGGGGCACGTCTCCACCCAGTGGCGCCCCCGACGCCCCCAACCTCGAAGATCCGAACTATCTCTGCCGGCAGCTCATCACCTACATCGGCAACAAACGCGCCTTGCTCGTCCCCATTGGTCAAGCGGTGCAAGCGGTGAAGCGGCGGTTAAACAAGAAGAAGCTGCGCGCGTTCGATGTCTTCAGTGGCTCCGGCGTCGTCTCCCGCTATCTGAAGGCCCATGCCTCGTACCTCGCGACCAACGACATCGAAGACTATGCGACCGTCATCTCCCAATGCTACCTCCGCAACCGAACGACACTGGATTTCGTCAAGCTCGCGGAGACGATCGACGATCTCAATGCCAGAGTGGAATCCGAGCGCCTGCCACGAGGGTTCATCGAGGAGCTCTATGCGCCCGACGATGAAGACGCCATAGCGTCCAATGATCGGGTGTTCTATACGATCAGAAACGCCCGACGGCTCGACAACTACAGGCGCTTGATAAACGAGGCCTCCCTTGACCATAGAGAGCCACTCCTCGCATCCTTACTGCATAAGGCATCCGTGCATGCGAACAACGCCGGTGTTTTCAAGGGATTCTACAAGAACCGAAAAACTGGCGTCGGGCAGTATGGTGGGACTTCATCCGATGCCTTGACGAGAATCCGAGGATTGATCGAACTGGAACTACCCGTCCTGAGCAGGTTTGAGTGCGATTACGCTGTACATCAAGGTCACGCCAACGACGTCGTCCGTGGCATCGAGGACCTCGACTTGGCCTATATTGACCCGCCCTACAACCAGCATCCCTACGGTTCCAACTACTTCATGCTGAATCTCCTCGTACACTACGAGAGGCCCCACGAGATAAGCCGCGTGTCGGGGATACCGGTTGACTGGCAGCGGTCCGGATACAATGTTCGCTCAAGATCCCTGCCATTGTTGAACGACTTGGTGGATGGCCTCGACGCACGTTTTCTGCTCGTGTCCTTCAATGACGAAGGCTTCATCACGCCAGACGACATGCGCGCCATCCTGTCTCGGCATGGCTCCGTGCGAACATTCGAGACGCGCTACAACACCTACCGGGGTAGCAGGAATCTGAGGAAGCGCACCATTCACGTCACGGAGCATCTATTCTTGGTGGAGAGATAGGCATGGCTCGGAAGACGCAGCTTCGCCAACAGCGGACCGGCACTGTCATCAATGCCACGTCCAAGCAACAGGAAACCGAGCTGGTGAAGGCTCTTGAACAAACAGCTTCCTACTTGGACGGCAAGTTCGCTGGCGTGGAGTTTCGCCACTCAAAAACATGGTACTTATCCGACATCGTTCGCGACCTTCGATCAACATACGAGGGCATGGACTTCCATTGTCACTTTGACAACACTTCGATTCGACCTGATGGGGGCTTTCTCTGCCTCAGAGCAAGCGGAGGCGACGAGTCAATGTATCCCATTTTGATCTCGGAAGTGAAGAACCAAGGAACCAACGATCAGAGGATACGGGAGGGCCTGAAAAGGCAGGCCAAGGGCAACGCAATCGAGCGCTTGGGCAAGAATGTCATCGGGCTTCGCACGGCATTGATGCGCGAGAGCATTTTCCCTTTCGTGTGTTTTGGTTATGGGTGCGACTTCGAGGAAGACTCGTCGATCCTAGACCGCGTGTCAACCATCGCCATGTTCGGGAACCTTAATACCACATATCTTCACAACGGCGGGCCCGATGGCCGGTTCAATCGCGGGAGCTTCTACTTTCGCCCCGATCAGTGGGGTGTGGGCGAAATGCTCGCAGTGATGACGGACATAGCCGAGCGCTCTGTGCTCTACTACTTCTCGAAGTATGGCGAGCGGCACTTCCGCTCCACGCCATAGGACGGCCGCCCCGCGAAGCCGGATGCGAACGTGCTCTTTGTAAGCGATGAGAGGACTGGAGGGGCCATGATCGAAGTTGACACGCGTTCGAGGCGAAGACGCATCTCTCATCCCTGCTTAAAACGTGTCTCGCGGGGCGAAGAGGTGCGGATCCGCAGGAGAGGGCAACCGTTCGCCACTGCCTCGATAGGTCGCCTTGGCCCTACCTTCGTCAGCGCTGACTGAAGCCCGCCGAGACACCAAGCGTTCACCGGAGCATCGCTACCTTGGAGCCGCGCCCGCCAGCATGCTGATGCTGCGTTTCAAGCGGGTCCAAGAGAGGGGAACCCTGCTGGGGCCTTGCGGCGAGCCGGCAGGGAGAAATTGACCGCAAGTGTCGCGCCTTGGTTCACGAATCGCCGGAGTCGGAATCCTCATTCGGTCTAGACTCTGGCGGGTCAAACTTCAATGTCTTATGCAGACGATCATAGTTGCCTTTGCCAATCTCTGGAAGACGCGGCTTATGGTCCCACTGTTTCATCATCCGTTTGGCAGAGATTACCTCTGGCCAATCCACTTTTTCCGTTAGCGTTTGCATTGCCAGATTTTTCAACTTCTCTCTGACGTGGTAGCGACGTCGCTCGATAGCTCTCTCCAAGAAATCTGGATGCCAAATCCATGGTTCCTTGCCCAACCGAACTATTCCTTGTACCAGACGAGAGAAAAGGTAGACCCCTACGGTCACATACGGCCTGCCAACTTCGTGGTCGCGAGCAGCGTAGGCACCCCATCTCATATTCCGACGGTGCTCTTCTCCCGGCACGTCTCGTTCGTAATACACCGAGTCCGCTTTCCCTAGAAACTCCTTGAACGTGTGCTCCGGCATCTGCGCGAAGGGGGACGTTCCATCCGGCCGTACAAAAAGGTCTCTGAACGTCGAGTGATCCATTGTGTGCTCTTCTCCATCCGTGAGTCCGCCCATCAATGTCTCGGCGAATGGCCACTGATCTTGTCCATACATGCTGACAAGCAACTGGTCACCAATGTAAATGCTGATGACACCCTTATGTATGGCTTCCTGATACTTGTGCTCAAACGCCTTGCTCAAGTCCGGTCTATCTAACTCGTCAATGACTCGTGTATATAGACCAAGCAAGCTATGGCTCTTCAAGTCTCTTCTCAACGCCTTCTTGTCGATGCCAGGATATTCTCGTCCCATGATGCGATCTGCCCCTCGTGCGTACACAATCTGCATCGATAGCTCTAACGCCCTACCGGCATGGAACACAATCTGACCATCACACTCTCGCTTCTGAGCTTCTAAGCGACTAGAGCTACCTGTCTTAGCCTTTCCCACGCCATGTAAGAGCAAGTCCCTTCTTGCTCGCTGCGTGAACATTTGCTCGATGTGTGCGTTGACGCTCTCCTCCATTGCGTCGATTTGGTCGGACCCGGCGCGACCTAGCGGGGTGTGGAAGGTCATCATCGTTCTCAATCTCCGTATGTGATCTGAGCCATGTAACGGCCAGTGGCGACACTGGCTAGAAGGGTACCACTGTAGATGGAGCCTCTTGCAACAACCGAGGATTACAAATGTAGCTACCGTTGTCAAGAGCCCATGCTCAGGACAGACGGCTTCTTGAAGAGGTTCGGATCATGGTGCGTATGCTCGTCGCCTTCGTACTTGGCTCGATCTTCCGCCACTTGAAGAAGTTCTTCGCTATCGGCTCGACGGTCAATAGTTCGAGTGGATCGCATCAAAACGGGTGTACTCTAGCTTGCCAAGCAAGGTTGCGGGAGTTGGCATTCGCGATGTGCCTCGTCTGCGCTCGGGGCAAGCTGCCAGTCGTAGAAGCGTGGGCCTAGCCGGCAGGCGACGGTTGCGGTTCTGTGCTCGGTCGTCGTGGTCGAGGCGGTAGTTGGCGTTGGCGGCACGGGCGGCGTTCAGTTCACCGCCTTCGACCGCGATCCCGTGATCTGGATGGCTCCGGTACCGGCTCGCCCTGTTCCTGCATGCCCTCGATGTGAAACTCCATCGCTTCTCGAACCTGGCGGACCACATCGTCCCTTGTGGCACCCGTGGCGATGCAGCCCGGCAAGTCGGGCACATAGGCAGAGAAGTTTCTCGGCGTCTGCTCAATGACGATGGTGTATTGCACGTTCCCTGCTCCGAGACCCATGTGCCCTACGACCTACGGCCGCCAAATCAGCCGCAGCATGGCGGATGTCTCGCGGCCGTCCAGTTCCGTGGGAATGATGACCACGCCGCCGTCGAACAGCCGATCCCAGCTTTTGCGTTTGTAGTCTGTGTAGCGGACGTCGAATTGCAGCGCCAGCCGCTCGCCCAACGAGCGCTCCAAGCCTACGCCCAAGGAGCGGGCGTTGAAACTCCGCTCCACTTCCTCGGTGAAGTTCGCCAGCGGCGTGGGTGGGCACAGCAGATCGGGGCCGGGGCAGCCCGTTTCGGTGACGGAGAACTCCGTCTCGACGCGGCGCAGCCCCGCCAGAACGTGCCAGCCCCAAGGGCCGCCGGCGAATGTGCCGCCAAGCCGCACGGTGATGCCGTAGCTGCGGTCGCGCTCGAGCCACCAGTCTTCGGGCCAAGTGTCCGTCCATGTGTAGCCAGTGCCGGGAAGATCGCCCTCGAGCCGCTT
Source organism: Candidatus Azotimanducaceae bacterium (assembly GCA_965200505.1). Lineage (GTDB taxonomy): Bacteria > Pseudomonadota > Gammaproteobacteria > Pseudomonadales > Azotimanducaceae > VXNE01. Next base: position 1,046,818 of record OZ241343.1, read on the forward strand.
CGGATGCGCGGCCACATCGACTTCGGCGTCCATGTGCAGCCCGCTCGCGCCCAAGGGCCAGCGGTAGCCGGCGAACAAGCCGAGCGTCCACAAGGTTCCATCGTCGGTGTCGGCGTTGTTCGTCACGTCATCCGGTGCCGCCGGGAGATATACGGACTTGTCGTAAGTGAACCGCTGCAAGTCCGCGGCCGCGGCAACGCCCACATGGAAACCGCCCGTCTCGGCGCGGGCCGCCAGCGCCCCGACGACCAACCACGCCACCACCAGCCAGCGCCCGACCCTGGGCAAAGCCTTCGCGTCCGCCATCAATCCCACTCCTTGGATATGCGCGGGCGGATTTTGGCTGCCGCGGGAACCGTCCGCAAGCACCGGCCCATGCGCTCCATGTGAAGCTATACTGCCGCGCCCTCAGCCACGCGGCGGCAACATGGCTGGCAACCAACCGCGCATCGCCTTCGGGCCGCGGGTGCGAAAATCCCCCTTCCACCTGGCCACCCTGCGCCACGGCGCCAGCGCCTTCACGGTCTATAACCACATGTACCTGCCGATGGCCTACTCCGAAGCGGCGGGGCAGGATTACTGGGGGGCGGTGCGGGCGGTGCAGCTTTGGGACGTGGCCTGCGAACGCCAGTTGGAGGTGAGCGGGCCGGACGCATTGCGTTTCGCCCAACTGCTGACGCCCCGCGACCTTGCCAAGCTGCAGGTCGGGCAAGCCGCCTACGCGCTCATCACCAACGCCGCCGGCGGCATCTTGAACGATCCGGTGGTGCTGCGCGTGGCGGAAGATCGCTTCTGGTTCTCGTTGGCGGACGGCGACACCCTGCTCTGGGCGCAAGGCTTGGCGGCGAACGGCGGCTATGCGGTGTCCGTGGCCGAGCCAGACGTGTCGCCATTGCAAGTGCAGGGGCCGCGCTCGACGGAGCTATTGTCCGGCCTCTTCGGCGATTGGGTACGAGACCTCGGCTTCTACCGCTGCCGCGAGTTCGATTTCGACGGCATCCCGCTCTTGGTGGCACGCATGGGCTATAGCCGCGAGCGTTGCTTCGAGCTGTTTCTGCGCGATGGCGAGCGCGGCGACGAACTGTGGGAGCGGCTCTGGGAAGCGGGGCAACCGCTCGACATCTCCGCCGGGGCACCGCACCTAGCCCTGCGGTTGGAGGCCGGCATCTATGCCCTGCTCTCAGACATCGACGCCACCACCAACCCCTTTGAGGTTGGCTTGGGCTGGACCGCGCAACTCGACAAGACCGAGCCGTTCATCGGCCAGAGCGCCTTGCGCGAAATGGCCGCTAAGCCTCTGAAACGATGCATGATGGGCGCGGAAATCGAAGGCGAGCCGCTCTGGGCGGGGAATGAACACCGGCTGCCCGTGTCTGCGGACGGTCAACCGGCCGGCTATCTCACGAGCGCCGGCTACTCGCCACGCTTGGAAAGAAATCTGGCGTTCGTGATGTTGAACCGCCCCTTCGACGAACCGGACCAGCGCATCGAAGTGCAATTCCCAGATGGTGCCCGCGCCGCCAAGGTGGTGGAAAAGCCATGGCTCAAGCGGCAGCGCTGACTGCGGACGGCCTCACGAGAGCGCCTGCGCCAACGCTTCCGGCAACGTTGGGCAACGAAACTCGAAGCCGCTCGCCAACGCCCGCTGCGGCACCACGCGCTGGCCGCCAAACAGCAACTCCCGCGCGAAATCCCCGACGAGCCAAGTGACAGGCGCCCGCGGCACGCGCAAGAACCCAGGCCGGCCACAAGCCTGTGCCAAGGCGCGAGTGAACGCCGCGTTGTCCACCGGATTCGGCGCCGTGGCGTTGACGCCGCCGCTGAGGGAATCGTCCGCCGCGACATGGGCGATGAGGCGCACGAGATCATCCCGCTCGACCCAAGACATCCACTGCCGGCCCGTGCCAAGCGGCCCGCCCAAGCCGAGCTTGAATGCCGGCAAAAGCCGCGCCAGCAAGCCGCCCTCCCGCGCCAGCACCAGCCCGATGCGTAGCTGCGCCACGCGCACGCCATGTGCAGACGCCGGTGCCGCGGCCGCTTCCGCCGCTGCGCACACCTGATGGCTGAAGCAATCGGCGGGCGCCGCCGTCTCATCCAAGCACTCGTCCCCGCGCAGCCCATACCAGCCGATGGCGGAAGCGTTGACCCACGCCTTGGGCTTCACCTCAAGGCGTTCGAGCAGCGCCAGAAGCCCCTCCGCGACCCGTGGCCTTGAAGCGACGATGCGCTCACGCCGGGCGGCAGTCCAAAGACCGGCGGCGATGGGTTCACCCGCCAAGTGGACGAAGACGTCGAAACGCGCCGAGGCGTTGATTTCGTCAAGCGATTCAACGACGCGCACCTCTTCCGGCAACGCCGCGCACACCGCATGGCGCGTGAGCACCGTGACCTCCTGCGCGGTCAGCGCCTCCACCAGCCGCCGGCCGATGAAGCCCGTGCCGCCGGTGACGAGCCAGCGCTCGCCGGCCGGCACATCAAGTGGCAGCGGCGGCCTCACGTTGCGCGACCGGCGCTTCCGTCCGCCCGCCCCGCCCCACCGCCCGGCCGCAGCGCCCGCACCACTTGCGAACCCAAGCTGATGAGCGCCACCCAGCTCGTCTTGGGCAGGGTGAGCATCTGTTCGTACCAGCTGTTCATCGTTTCGATGAAGGCCATCATGTCCGCCAGCCGGGTCATGGCGGTGCCGTCCACGTCGGGGTCGTTTTCCGCCGCGGCGACACACTCCTTCAAGGCGGCCCGCGCCGGATCGATTTCCCGCGCCTTGCGGCCTTCCGCAATGCGCTGCACCACTTCCCAAAGGTCCGTCTCCGCCTCGAAGTGGTCGCGCCGGTCGCCGCGCACCGGCACCCGGCGCACGAGCTTCCAGTTCACGAGTTCACGCAGCGAGTTGCTCACGCCGGAGCGGGCGATGCCCAGCCGGGCGGCAATGCGGTCCGCGGTGAGCGGGCGGTCTGAGAGGTAGAGCAGCGCGTGAATCTGCGCGATGGAGCGGTTGACGCCCCAGTGGTTGCCCATGTCGCCCCAATGCAGGATGAACTTCTCCACCGGCGCTGGGAGCGTCTCGACTTCGGGTTTGGTTTCAGATATGTCAGTCATAGCAGAAATATCAGATTAAAACGGCAGATTGTCAAGGGCCGCTTTCGCCGGCGGTGGTCGGCGGGCTGGGAACCGCAAGGGGTGAGCGTGTGTCCTGCAACCACATCGTGGCAAAATACGCGCCCATGCCACGCATCATCTTCGTCGAGCACAACGGCGCCGAGCACTCCGTGACGCCTGAGCAAGGCCAATCGCTCATGCGGGCGGCGGTGGACAACCTCGTGCCCGGCATCGATGCGGATTGCGGCGGCGAGTGCGCCTGCGCCACCTGCCACGTCATCTTCGACGAGCGCTGGTTCGGCGTGGTCGGCCCGCCCAGCGAGCGGGAGGCGGAGATGCTCGATTTGACGAGTGAACGGCAGGAACGCTCTCGGCTTTCCTGCCAAGTCACCGTCACCGACGGGTTGGACGGCCTACGGGTGCAATTGCCGGAGTTTCAGTTCTAGCCATCCCAAGTCGGCCAAGCACCGTCAGCCATGCGCCAGTGTGCGCGCACCTTCGTCCCGCCGGGCGTCCTCCCGAATCAAGAGCAGCGCCGGCACCAAGAACAGGATGACGACGCTGGCGAACAAGATGCCGGTGGCGAGGCTAATGGCCATTGGGATGAGGAACTGCGCTTGGATGCTCGTCTCGAACAGCATCGGCGTCAGCCCCAAGGCGGTGGTCGCCGTGGTGAGCAGGATGGCGCGGAAGCGATGCTGGGAAGCCGCCACCACCGCCTCCATCGGCGCCAGCCCACCGGCGCGGAAGCGGTTGTAGCGATCCACCAGCACCAGCGAATCGTTCACCACCACCCCGGACAGCGCCACCACGCCGAAGATGGAAATGAACGACAGGTCATACCCCATCAGGTAGTGGCCGATGAACGCCCCGCCGGCCCCGAACGGCACCGCGGCGAGCACGATGAGCGGCTGCACGTAGCTCTTGAGCTGCGAGGCGAGCAGCGTGTAGATGACGAGCAGCGCGACGGCCGCGAGGCGGCTCAGGGATTCGATGTCCTGCGCCTGCTCCCGGCCGAAGCCGGCCTGCGCCACCTGCAGCCCCGGATAATCCCGCCGCATGGTCGGAAAGTGTGCCTCGATGGCCCGGCTCACGTCGGTTGGCGTGGCGACGGTGGTATCGACCTTGCCAGACACGGTGACGATACGGCGCCCATCCACCCGGTTGATCTCCGAGTAGCTGCGTGATTCGCGCACCCGCGCCACGGTGGAGAGCGGCGCCTCCACCCCGTCCGGCAGGCGGATGCGCACGTTGAAGAAGTCCCGCGCGCTGCTGCGTTGCTCCCGGGGATAGCGCACCATCACCTTGAGCTCTTGGCGCCCGCGCTGGATGCGATGCACTTCGGCGCCGAAGAAGTGCTGCCGCAGTTGCCGCGCCACCCCCGCCGGCGTGAGCCCCGCCGCTTCGCCGGCCGCCGTCAGTTCGATGTCGTATTGCCGCTTGCCGAGGCTGATTGAATCCTGAATCTCGGTGAGCCCCGGCGTCTTCGCGTACTCGGTCTTGATGAACTCCACCGCGGCCAGCAGCACGTCTTCGTCCCGATGCGAGAGCTCGTACTCCACGGTGGAGCCGCTGAAGAAGTCCGCCACGAACGAAAGCCGCTCCACGCCCGCCACCGGGCCAACGGCCTCGCGCCACAAGCGTTCGAGTTGGCGCGCGGAAAGCTGGCGCAGCGGCTCTGGATTGAGCTGCGCCTGCACGGTGGCGATGTGGCTGCCAAAGCGTGATCCACCACCCCCGGAAGGGCCGCCGTCGCCGGTTTGGATGCGCCCGCCCACCGTCACGCTCACCGCCTTGATGGAGGTGCCGCCCACCTGTTCGTTCACTTCATGCAGGGCTTGCTCGATCTTCGCCGCCGCGGCCTGGGTGGTGGCGAACGGCGTGCCCACGGGGAACTCCAACGTTGCCCGCATGGTGTCTGACTCGAGGGTGGGAAAGAAGATGAACCGCACCGCGCCGGTGCCGACGAGCGAGAACGCCAGCCCGGCGAACACGAGGCCGGCCAGCAGCGTCAGGTAACGTCGCCGCACCGCGGCGCGAATGCCGTCGGTCAAGCGGCCATCGCGGAAGCGCCGCACACTGGCGCCGATTCGCGCCTGCACCAAGTCCAACGGCCAGCGGCTCCAAGTGCCGCGGTGCGAAAGGTGTGCCGGCAAGATGAGAAACGCCTCGATGAGCGACATGGCCAGCACCGCGATGACGACCACCGGCACCTGCCCCATGACCTGGCCCATGGTGCCGCTCACCAGCAAGAGGGGCGCGAACGCCGCCATCGTCGTGAGCACACCGACCAGCACCGGCGCGAACACGCCACGCACCCCGACGATGGAGGCTTCGGCGCCGGCGAACTCACCGGATTCGCGTTCCGTGATGATGTTCTCGCCCACCACCACCGCATCGTCCACCACGATGCCGATGACGATGATGAGCGCGAACAGCGACACCATGTTGATGTTCACGCCGAGGTACTCGAACAGCAGGAACCCGCCCATGAACGAAATCGGCACGCCCATCGCCACCCAGAACGCGAGCCGCAAATCCATCATCAGCACGAGAAACAGGAACACGAGCACGAAGCCCAGCGCACCGTTGCGCAACAACAAGCTCAAGCGGTTGTTCAGCACCTCCGTTTGATCGTCCCAAACCGCGACATCGATGCCGGGCGGCGGCTCGAACGAGGCCAAGCGCCCCTTCACGGCCTCGGCGATGGCGATGGCGTCCTCCGCCTCGGACTTCTGGATGCGCACGAACACGCTGTCGCGGCCGCCATAGCGGTTGATGAGGTCGAAGTCCGCAAAGCCGTCGCGCACGACGGCCACGTCGCCCAACCGCAGGATGCCGCCGTCCGGCGTGGTGCGCAGCACGATGTCCTCGAACTCCTCGCCATGCTCGCGCTTCGCGTTGGTGCGGAGCAGCAAGTCCCCGGCACCGGTGCGAATCTCCCCGGAGGAGAGGTTGAGCGAAGAAGCCCGCACCGCCGCCGCCACCTGATTCATGGAAAGGTCGTGCCGGCGCAGCGCCTCCTCGCGCACCTCGATGGCGATTTCATAGTCGCGGGCGCCCAGCAGGGACACCAAGGACACCGCCGGCAGCGCCAACAGTTCCTGCTCCAAACCTTCCGCCGCTTGGCGCAGCGGGCGCTCGCCGAGCTCCGAGGACATCACCAGCGTCATCACGTCGCTGATGGTCTCGGCGACCACGATGTCCGGCTCTTCGGCGTCCTCCGGGGGGAAGTCCGCAATGCGGTCCACTGCCGTTTCGACGTCGTTGCGCACCTTCACCTTATCGACGCGGTCCTTGAGCTCCACCGTGACCACGCCGAGGTTCTCCGACGCGGTGGAGAGCACACGCTCCACACCGTCGATGCCGAGGGTGGCTTCCTCCACCCGGCGTGTGATGCCTTCCTCAACCTCGGTGGGCGTGGCGCCCGGATACGGCACGGTGATGCTGATGACGCCGGGGTCTATGGTGGGGAAGATCTGCGCCGTCAAGCCGATGGCGGACAGTGTGCCGCCTATGAGCATCACCGCCATCACCAAGTTCGCGGCGACGATGTTGTGCGAGAACGCGGCCACGAGGCCGCGGCGTTGCGGCCGCGGAGCGACCGCGCCGCCGGATTGTATCGCGTCGCTCACGAACCGACGGTGCTTGGCCGCGGCATCCGGGCCTGGCCCCCGGCATGATCCGCGCTGCCGGACACCCGCACGGCGAGACCTTCCCGTCCCCCCGGCGCGGCGCCCACCACCACCCCTTGGCCCGGCGCGAAGGCCGCCACCTGCAAGCCTTCGGCGGAACGGCCCAGGATGTTGATGTCCTGCCGCGCGAGTTGGCCATCCACCACCCGCCAGACATGGCCGCCGGCCTGCTCCGCAGCCTCCGGCAGCACGAACACCTCACTCAGCGTCGGGCCATGCACCATGATGTCCACGAACGTGCCGGGCGGAACACGCTCGGCGCCGTCGAAGCTCAGGTAAAGGCGGGCAAAGCGGGTGCGTTCGTCCAGCTCCGCAGAAACACGCTGCACGGTGGCGGCGAACGTCATCCCGCCGCTCATCACAACGGCGTGGCGGCCAACCGCCGGCGCAAGGCGCCGCAAATCTTCCTGTCCCACCGGCACCGTCACCTCCAACGCCTCGAACGCGAACGCCTGCCCGAATGGCTGGTTGCGGGTGAGGGTTTGGCCAAGTTCCGCGCTGCTCTGCGTCACCTTGCCGGCGAACGGCAAGGAGAACCGCGTGCGGGATAGGTCCAATGCGGCGATGGCCTCGCGGGCGCGGGCCGCCTGCAAACGCGCTTCGCTCTGCTCGATTTGCGGCAGCTTGGCCACCAATGGCGGCACCGGCTCGCCGGGGCGCAACAGCGCGTAATTGGCGCTCGCGGCTTCGCTCTCGGCCTGCTTCAAGCGCAAGTCCGCCAATGCGCCGGCCACATCCGCCTTGGCTTGGTTGCGGGCGAGGACGAAATCCTCCGGGTCGATGACCAAGAGCGTCTCGCCGGCGGCGAAGGTGCCCCCGGCGCGCAACGCCGCAGACACTTCGACGACACGCCCGCCCACCTGCGGCGTCAGCGCCACAAGGCTGCGCGCCGCCACCGTGCCGGTGGCCTCCACCGTCACCACCGCCGTCTGCACGGCCGGCATGATGACGTTGACCAGCGGCACGGCCGCATCGGCCGGGCGCGGGGCCGGCGCGGCATCCGCCACCGGGCCACCACGTTCCCGGGCGAAGAAGAGGGCCACCAACACCAAGGCGAGCACCACCGCGATCTGCGCCACGCCCACCCAAGACCGGCGATGCCGGCCGGTGCCGCCTTCATCGGGCTCGGTGCCTAGGTGTTCGGCTTCATCCGCCAGATACGCTTCGCCGGCGTCCGCCGCGCGCTTGGCGCGACGTGTGGCGAAGAGGCGGCGCTTCTTGGTGCCAGGCATGGGGGCGGCGTTCCACGCTTCGTGCCGCGGATTCTATGGGAACGGGCGCGGCTTCGTGTCGCGCTATCATCGCCCCATGTTCTCCATCGGCGGCGCTTGGCCACGCTTCCGCGGCCGCACGCAGCGCATCTTGGCGGTGTATGAGACGTTGCGCGAAGATCCGGCGAAGGGCTTGCATCCGCGCCAGATCGGCTTGGCGGTGGGCATGTCCGCCCTTTCCGCCAAGAGCCTGCTGGACGCCGTGCCCGAACTCTTCGTCAAGCTGCCCAAGCGCGACGGCCTCACCCGCTACCGCCTGAACAGCTTCGCCACCGCCGCGGCGCCGGACGAAGTGCGAACCCTCGTGCTGCGCCACGCCCGCTGGGAGACCCTCGTGACCTACGGCATGGTCGGCGCGATCCTCATCGCGGCGCTCGTGGCGATGCTCACCCTGTCGAGAGGCAGCGCCTGACCACCCGACACCGCCCGCATACGACCACGCCCAAGGCGATGGCAGCCGTACCGTCCCAGCGCCGTTTTCCATATCATCCCCGCACCTCCTCAGCAAAGCCCGCCAGTGACCGCAGCCGCCACAGAGAGCGCCGAAGACCAAGCCGTTGATGTCTATGGGGAACGGGTGGTCTTGCCCGAGCTCGATGGTTGGCTGCAGGCCATCGAGGAAGAGGGCTATGTGCTCATCCCGGATTGGCTCGATGCCGAGCGCGTGGCACGCTTGTGGGAGGACTTGCGGCGCGAGGTGAACCCGCTGCGGGAACTGCTGCCGCCGGACCGCACCACGGTGCGCGCCCACAACCTGCTCGCCAAGACCCGTTGCGTGGACGACCTCGTGTGCGACGTGCGCCTGCTGGCGATGGCGCAGGGTGTGTTGCAAGACCGGGTGCAGGTGTCCGCGGCGGTGCTCTTCGATCTGCTGCCCGGCGCCAAGGCGCAGCCGCTGCACCAAGACGACAGCATCTGGCCGATTCCGCGCCCGCATCGGCCGTTCCTGATGAACGTGGTGATCGCCGTGGACGACTTCACGAAGGCCAACGGCGCCACCCGCTTGGTGCCACGCTCCCACCTCTGGCACGACCAACCGGTGCGCCAGCCGCCGGACGTCGAGACGCTGCAGATCGAAATGAAGGCCGGCTCGCTGGTCGGCTGGAGCGGCGCGATGTGGCACGGTGGCGGCGCCAACACCACCGACGCGCCGCGCATGGGGCTGAACCTGAACTTCAACCTCGCCTTCCTGCGCCAGCAGGAGAACCAATACATCGGCGTGCCGCGCGAGGAAGTGGCCAAGATGCCGCGCCGCCTGCAGCGCGTGTTGGGCTACCAAGGCGGCTACGGCGCCGCCGGCCCCGGCATGGTGGACCTGCGCGACCCGCTCATCATGTTGGACAAGATCCGCTTCGGCTACGATGTGAAGGAACCGGGGATGCCGCGGCTGGACATCCACCCCGACCCGCGCAAACCCGAAGGCTGACGCGGCTTGGCAGTCAGGCCAAGCCCGGCAAGTCGAGCAGGAAACGCCACGCCGGCACCACCTCAATGACGCCAGCCTCCACCGCCACTTGTTCCACGCCAGTGCCGTCGTGCGTCACGATCCGGCCGGTGGGCAGGCCGAGTTCCGCCATCGCCGCGGCGAGCCCCGCGACTTCGCGCTTGCGTGTGCGTGGGTCCTCCAAGGATTCACAAGCCTGCACCAACAGCGTCGCGCCATCCGGCAGTCGCGCCACGAAATCCACCTCCCGCCCGGCGCGGGACTTGTAGTAGAAGACATCCGGCGTGACGCGCCGCAACGCGACGAACACCAGGTTCTCCAACAGGTGCCCGGCGTTCACCAAGATGCCGGACGAGAGCGAACGCACCAGCGCATGGTCGATGCAGTAAATCTTCTTGGGATTGGTGTTGGCGCGCGCCAGCGAGGCATCGAAGATGCGCACGGTGAACAGGTAGAAGGCATCCTCAAACCAGGCCAGGTAGTCTGAAACGGTGCGCTTCGGCACACGATGGCCCAACGCCTTCAGGTAGCCGGTGAGGCGGTTGACGGAATACAGCGACGCCGAGTTATCGACCAGCCAGTGCGCCAAATCCAGCACGGCACGGGGATGCGCGACATCGTGGCGTTCGACCAAATCGCGGAACAGCATGGAACCCCAGTACTCCTGATGAATCTTGATGCGCAAGGCACGGTCCAATCGCGCCACCTCGGGGAAGCCGCCCGTCTCCCAATACCGGTCGAACGCCTGCTGCACCAGCAGCCGCCCCCGGGTGGAGAGTGGCTCGCCGGCCTCCACGCCCTGCAGGTCGAGATATTCGGCGAAGGAGAACGGCAACACTTCCCACTCGATCGCCCGGCCGCGCATCTGCGTGGCGATTTCCCGCGACAACAACTGCGCCGAAGACCCGGTGATGGCGACCTCACAGTTCTCCGTGCGCATCAGCCGATCCACGAACGGTTCCCAATCCGGCACCACTTGGATTTCGTCAAAGAAGAAATAGACGGTCTCCGCCTGCTTCTTGTCCGGGTAGAGCGCGTAGTAGGCTTCCAGAACGGCGTCCAAGCCGACCTGCCGCAGATGCCGCAGCCGGTCGTCAAAGAGGTTCAGGTAGAGGACGTTCTGGCGCGGCACGCCGCGATCGACGAGGGCTTGGATGCGCTGGAACAGATAGGTGGATTTGCCGCTGCGCCGTGGGCCGATGCACACCAGGGCCTTGCCGGGCACGGCGGTGGCGGCAATGCGCCGTGGCGAGCCGGTGGGCAGCGCCATCTCCTGCGCGTCCAAGATGATTTCGGTGAGCGATTGGGCCACTGGGCGGACGGCTTGGATCGAAAGTGGGTCGATTATTCTTCCAGTTAGGGCTCAAATTGGCAACCGTTGTTTCCAGTTGGCGCGATCCCGCACCCGGCAAACGGCACTGGATTGCGCCGCCGCGTTACGGTAAGCTGCAACGTTGCGTAGGGGGAGTTAGCACGTCCCGCAGTTGAACGCCTTCTCTCTTTCCTTCTTAGGGGGCGGCGCCAAGCCCGGCGCCAGCACACCATGAAAGCCACCGACATCCGGGATCCGTCGTACTTCCACAAGGTGGTGGATTGCCAGTGGGCGTGCCCCGCGCACACGCCGGTGCCGGATTACATCCGCCTCATCGCCGAGGAACGCTACACCGAGGCGTACATGGTGAACTGGGAATCCAACGTGTTCCCAGGCATCTTGGGCCGCACCTGCGACCGGCCTTGCGAGCCGGCCTGCCGGCGGGTGCGCACGGAAGAAAAGCCGGTCGCCATCTGCCGCTTGAAGCGCGTCGCGGCAGACCACAAGGGCGACATCACCCCGTACCTGCCGGCATTGCCCACGCGCAAGAACGGCAAGCGCATCGCCCTGCTCGGCGCCGGCCCTGCCTCGTTGGCCGTGGCGCGGGATTTGCTGCCCCTAGGCTACGAGATCGACATGTTCGACCGGGATCCCGCCGGCGGCGGCATGATGCGCAGCCAAATCCCCGCCTTCCGGCTGCCGGCGGACGTGCTCGAGGAGGAGGTGGACCTCATCCTCGACATGGGTGTACACGCCCACTTCAACCACGAGATCACCAGCATGAAGGCCATGCTGGACATGAACTACGACGCCTACTTCGTGGGCACCGGCGCCCCCCGCGGCCGCGATTTGGACTTGCCCGGCCGCCGCGAGGTGGATGCGCACATCTCCATCGGCATCGACTGGCTGGGCAGCGTCGCCTTCGGCCACACGCACTCCATCTCCGGCAAGGTGATCGTGATGGGCGGCGGCAACACCGCCATGGACTGCTGCCGCACGTCCAAGCGCTTGGGGGCGGAATCCGTCACCGTGGTCGTGCGCTCGGCGTTCGAGGTGATGAAGGCGTCGGATTGGGAGAAGGAAGAGGCGTTGGACGAGCGCATCCCCTTCGTCAACAACCGTCCGCCCAAGGAGTTCATCCACGAGAACGGCAAGTTGAAGGGCGTGGTGTTCGGCTGCGTGAAGCCCGTGCGCGATGAAGACACCGGGCGCCTCCGTTACGAACCCACCGGCGAGCCGGACGTGTACATGGAGTGCGACCACATCCTCATGGCCATCGGCCAAGAGAACCACTGCCCGTGGATCGAGCGCGACCTCGGCATCGAGTTCGACAAATGGGATTGCCCGGTCTTGGATGAGACGACGCTGCAATCCACGCACCCCAAAGTGTTCTTCGGTGGCGACTCCGCGTTTGGGCCGGAAAACATCATCTGGGCCTCCGCCCACGCCCACCAAGCCGCCATCTCCATCCACCTTTTCTGCCAAGGCAAGGACGTGAAAAGCGACCGCCCGCCGGAGGGCTTGAACCTCGTCAGCCAGAAGATGGGCGTGCATGAGTGGAGCTACGACGCCGAGCACGATCCGGCCAAGCGCTTCATCGTGCCCCATGCGGACAAATCCAAGGCGCTCGGCAACATCAAGGTGGAGGTGGAGCTCGGCTTTGACCGCGCCTTGGGCGCGCGGGAAGCGCAACGTTGCCTGAATTGCGACGTGCAGACGGTGTTTGAGGAGCCCCTCTGCATCGAATGTGACGCCTGCGTGGACATCTGCCCCATGGACTGCATCACCTTCGCCAGCAACGGCGACGAGGACGATCTGCGGGGGCGCCTCACCGCACCGGCGAGCAACCCAGAGCAAGACCTATACGTTTCGGCGGAGCTGCCCACCGGGCGGGTGATGGTGAAGGACGAAGACGTCTGCCTGCACTGTGGCCTGTGCGCCGAGCGCTGCCCCACCAACGCTTGGGACATGCAGAAGTCCACCATCCACATCCCACAACTCGGCACCTACGCGGCCTGACCACGCCGCCACCCGGACGAGCAACGGCATGACCGTCTATAACGATTTCGTCATTCGCTTCGCCAATGTGAATGGCTCCGGCTCGGCGAGCGCGAACGGGATGTTCGCGAAGGCGCTCTTCCGCATGGGTGTGCCCATTTCCACGCGCAACATCTTTCCCTCCAACATCGAGGGGCTGCCCACTTGGTTTGAGGTGCGCGCCTCGCAAGATGGACACCGCGGGCGGCGCGAAGGCGTGGACTTGATGGTTGCCATGAATGCGGAAACCTACGCCGAAGACGTGGCGGCCGTGGTGCCGGGCGGTTTTCTCCTGCACGACAACTCAAAGGGGTTGGATCGGCGCCTGCTGCGGCCGGACATCAACGCCATCGGCATCCCCATCGCCAAGCTCATCCTGCCCGAGTTCACCAACCCCAAGCAGCGTAAGCTCTTCAAGAACATCGTCTATCTCGGTGCGCTCTCAGCACTGTTGAACATCGACTTCGACGTGATCACCGGCATGGTATCCACCCAATACAAGGGCAAGGACGAACTCATCCAACCCAACATCCACGCCTTGGAACTCGGCCGCCGTTACGCCAAGGATTACTTGCAGTGCCCGCTGCCCATCCAAGTGCGGCGCACTCACTTGCTGGACGACAAGATCATGGTGGATGGCAACACCGCCGGGGCATTGGGCGCACTTTACGCCGGCGCCACCATTTGCGCTTGGTATCCCATCACGCCAAGCACGTCCATGGCCGAAGCGTTCGAGAAGTACGCCAACCAACTGCGCACGGACGCCGACACCGGGCAGCGCAAGTTCGCCGTGATCCAAGCCGAGGACGAGCTCGCCGCCATCGGCATCGTGATCGGCGCCGGCTGGAACGGCGCACGGGCGTTCACCGCCACCAGCGGCCCCGGCCTCTCGCTCATGTCTGAGTTCTTGGGCCTCGCGTACTTCGCCGAAATCCCCGCGGTGTTGTTCGACATCCAACGCGCCGGGCCTTCCACCGGCATGCCCACCCGCACACAGCAGGGTGATGTCTTGGCCGCCGCGTATGCTTCCCACGGCGACACCAAACACCCGCTCTTGTTCCCGGCCACGCCGGAGGAGAGCTTCGCGTTCGCCGCGGACGCCTTTGACTTGGCGGACCGCTTGCAAACCCCGGTGATCGTGCTGTCGGACTTGGAACTGGGCATGAATGACTCGGTGTCGCCCCCCCTCACTTGGGATGAAAGCCGCAAGTACGACCGCGGCAAGGTGTTGTCGCGGACGGATTTGGACGACATCGAAGCGTTCGGGCGCTATTTGGACGTGGATGGTGACGGCATCGGCTACCGGACGTTGCCCGGCGCCCATCCGGAGAAAGGCGCGTTCTTCACCCGTGGCACCTCGCGCGACGCGTACGCCCGCTACACCGAGGCGCCCGAAGCCTACACCGAGAACATGGATCGCCTCGTCACGAAGTGGCGCACCGCGGCGGAGCTGGTGCCGGCACCGGAGATCAGCGGCCACGGCCACCGCGCCGGCGTCATCTTCTACGGCACCACAGCCGCGCCCATGGCGGAGGCGATGGCGCGTTTGGCAAACGACGGCGCCCATTTGGATGCCATGCGCATCCGCGGCTTTCCTTTCGCGGCCAGCGTGGCGGACTTCATCGAGCACCACGAGTTCGTCTTCGTGGTGGAGCAAAACCGCGATGCGCAGATGAAGACGCTGCTGGTGAACGAGCTCGACATCGACCCGGCGAAGATCGTGCCGGTGCTCTACTACGGCGGCTTGGCCATTTCCGCCGACGCGATCCACGAGCGCGTGATCGACCACTTCGACAAACACAACCTGCCACGTCTGAAAGAGGTGCCGGGAGGGCTGGGCGCATGACGTTCGTCGCCAAACCGCGGGTGCATCATCCGCAATTGCCCGTAAACGAGCTGGGACTCAACCGGCGCGATTACGAGGGCGCGGTATCCACTTTGTGCGCCGGCTGTGGCCACGATTCGGTGAGCGCCGCCATCGTGCAGGCGTGTGCGGAGCTCGCCATACCGCCGCACCAATTCGCCAAGCTCTCCGGCATCGGCTGCTCGTCTAAGACGCCGAGCTACTTTCTGGGCGCCTCGCACGGTTTCAACGCGGTGCATGGGCGCATGCCGTCCGTGGCCACGGGTGCCAACTTGGCCAACCGCGAGCTGCATTGCATCGGCGTCTCCGGCGATGGCGACTCCGCATCCATCGGCATCGGCCAGTTCGCCCATATCGTGCGGCGACGCATCAACATGCTCTACATCGTGGACAACAACGGCACCTACGGGCTGACGAAAGGCCAGTTCTCGGCCACCAACGACAAGGGCTCCACCAGCAAGAAGGGGGTGCCGAACCTCTACGAACCCATCGATCTGGTGTCCATGGCGCTGCAGATCGGCGCGAGCTTCGTCGCCCGCAGCTTCTCCGGCGACAAGCGGCAGCTAGTGCCGTTGCTGAAAGGCGCGTTGCTGCACCGCGGCTTCGCGTTCATCGACGTGATCTCGCCATGCGTCGCCTTCAACAACCACAACGGCTCGACGAAAAGCTACGACTACGTGCGCGGCCACGGCGCCAGCGTCGTCACAGCCGATTTTGTGCCCAAGGACTTCATCGCCACCACCCCCGAGACAGTGGTGGACTACGCCCCCGGCACCACGGAGACAGTGGCCTTGCCAGACGGCTCACGCTTGAAGCTCCGCAAACTCGACGAAAGCTACGACCCCCACGACCGCGCCCACGCCCTAGCCCACGTGCTGGAAGCCCAACAACGCGGCGAAGTGGTGACCGGGCTGCTCTATGTGGACCCAGACGCCAGCGACTGCCACGAAATCCTAGACACCGTGGAGACCCCCCTAAACGCCCTCGGCGAAGCCGAACTCTGCCCGGGCCAGGCGGCGCTGGACCGGATTAATGCGAGTTTGCGGTAGGTAAGGGCCCCGATCTAGCGGGACGCCCGCTTCGCGCCAAAGAATGCCTAGATGGAGCTATTGCCATGGAACTGAACCAACCAAGCCTTCAACCCATAATCTATTGCATTGAGGGTCACTGGTACTGGCCGCCCGAAGAAGATGATCAGTCCGCAGAGCCCTCTGTAGCAGGTGATCCGTCCACAGAGCCATCTGTGGAGCCATTGCTCCAGATGCTGCAACGGCAGAGTCTTTGGAAGTACGTGAGACGTAACGCCGCAACTGCCGACGAACTGTTCTATTGGATGAAGAACGAGTGGAGTAGATGTGCGTCCGGGTCGATTTTGTATTTCGCAACACACGGTCGCGAAGGCCAGATTTGGCTGAGCAAATCTTCTGGTGTGCTGATCGAACAGTTCGCGATGGAGGAAATTGACTGCAGAGGAAGTCTTGTTCACTTCAGTAGCTGCTCAACACTTGCTTGCGATAAGGAACGCATTACCCGCTTCATGGAAGATACCGGAGCAGTAGCGGTATCAGGCTACCGCGCCGACGTTGGGTGGACATCTGAGGCCGAGCGGCCTGCTGCTATACTTGACCTAAATCTTCTCAGCGAGATCAGGGAATCGAGGATTAACTTGAACAACAGAAGTTCCAGAAAAAAGTTGGAGGGCTTGAAGGAAAAACTGAAAAAGAGGTTTGACAATTGCGACTTTGATCTACATCTGAAGTAAGTGCCCGTGCCCGAGCGCCCCAACCTTCCACCGCACCCGGACGAAGTGTTTCTTTCAACGCCGGCAGTTCGCGGAGGCGTCGCCTGCTTCACAGGCACCCGAGTGGGCGTCTCCCAGCTACTCGGCTACCTTCGCGACGGCTACACCATCGACGACTTCCTCCGCGACTTCCCCACCGTTAGGAAGGAGCAAGCGCAGTTCGCGATTGAACGGATCGACAACGAGTACATCAAAGCCATCGAGCAGGCCCAGCGTAGGCGAACGCACGAGAGCGCTGGTTGACGAGTGCCAATTCACTGGCCGTCGCTCCTCTGCGCTCCAGCCCCGCCACCTTCCGCCAGCCCGAGGGCGAGATAGGTCGCTGCTAACTCGTTCAAGCTCACGCCCTCTGCTGCGGCGCGTGTCGCCAGCCGGCGGTGCAGGCTCTTGGGGATGTGCTGCACGAACTGGCCGCTGTAGGTCTTGGGCGGCGGCAAATCGCCTCGGTCCTCCCGTTCCGCTGTTGCCCACGCCTTGAAGGCGTCATGCGCTTCGGCGATGGCGGCTTCAATCGTCTCTCCTTCCGCCATGCAGCCGGGCAGGTCGGGAACGGTCACCAGAAAGCCGCCGCCTTCTTCGAGGGGGAGCGGTTCGATGCAAATGGCGTGGTCTTCCAATCTCATGGCGCTGCCTCGATCTGCTGCAACGTCAGGTCATAGACACCCGCGACAGTAGCACGTTCTCTGCCGACCGCCACCCCCTACAGGCGCTCCATGTTGGGTGCATCGGGCCAGCGATCGCGGCCGAGGTGGATCACCACGTTCTTCACCAGCGGCGGGCGTTTCGGCGCACCGTACACCTTGCGGCGGTCCAACATGCGCAGCAGGGCGGAGACATGGTGGCCGAAGCGTTGGTCCGCATCCACCTGGACTTCGTCCGCGAACTTGATGACAAGCAACATGTGGGTTGCCTTCACCCTATTGCGGTTGCGACGGATCGGAATGCTCCAGGTCACATCGGCGTAGCGCCACTCCAAGGGCACCCAGTCCACCGGCACGAGCACCATCTTGTCGAGGTCGAAGCGATCGAGCCAGTTGGGCGGCTCCGAGTTGGCCACAAAACCCGTCAGGAGGTCCTTGGCAAGGGCGGCGTACGAGAACAGCTGTGCCATCCGATGCGGTGGAGGCCGTCGCGCCCAAGTGCGTTCCAGAACTGGCACCAGCGCTTCCTGCTGGCCCAGTTTGGCCTTCAACACCGCTTTCAGGGCCAAACGAACCTCCACCGTATGTTGTCCGCCGCGCCGGCGCAGCAGGTCGGCTGTGGCGTGGGATTTCTTCGCCACCGCTTGGTCGAGGGGAGTCAACCCTTCCTCGATGGTCACCGCGTTCACGTCCGCGCTGTGGTCCAAGAGCCGGTCGGCCACGCCCGGCGAGTTCCCCTGCGCGGCGACATGCAGGGCGGTGAGGTTGTCTTGGGCCTTGATGTGAACGCTTGCGCCCGCCGTCAGCAGCAGGTCCACCGTGGCGACGGCGTTGTGGAGGGCGGCGACGTGCAGCGGCGATGCGTCGAACTCGTCCGGGTGGTTGACGTCCGCGTGGTGCAGCAAGAGCACGAATGCGGTGTCCTGAGCGTTGAAGCGAGCCGCCATGTGCAAAGGCGTCCACTTGGAGACGGCGGGCAATGTGGCGTGCTTGTCCGCGCCGCCCTTCACCAGCGCGAGCGCCGCCTGTGCCGCGTTGACCATGCAGGCGAGGTGCAGCGGCGTCTCGCCGGCGCAGATTCCGAAATCGATGCCGAAGCCGGCGAGGAACTTCGTCAATGTCTCGTCCTCGACGTCGCCTTCCGGCAGCCGGGCCTGCGCGTTGGCCCCGCGCCGTAGCAGCGCGTTGACGAGGCCGGGCAGATTCAGGATGGCGGCGTAATGCAGGTCACACCAGCCATGCTGATCGACAACACAGGGTTCGAGCTCGCGGTTCAAGGCGCGGCGGAGCGCCAGCGGCGTTGGCTTTCGGGTCGTCATCGGGCACCTGCTGTGCGGCGGCGTGTTCCGGTCCGGTGGGTGCCAACCTAGGGGGTCGTTTCGCCAGTGTATGTAGGAGATCGTCCATTCTTCTTGTAAGCCAAGAGCGCTGCGGGTGGCAGCGGCTGCCTACGCCGGGCCTCACGGCTCGCTCGTGAGCCCGCCAAGACCGTTGACAGCCGGTCAGAGAAGGCGGAATACTCCGGCCCGTGGGAACTTGAGGCCGAGGGCGGCCGCCAACAGACGAACATTGGAGTTGACCGTGGCCACCACCAAATCGTCGCAGATCAGCTTAAGGGGCGCGTCTGTATTGCATGGAAACTGCCTCGACTGGATACCCAAATTGCCGGAACACAGCGTGGATGTGGTCGTTACCAGCCCGCCGTACTGGGGCCAGCGGCAGTCACTAGGAGTGGGCACGGAGGAGGATCCTAGGGAATATGTTGACTTCTTGACCAACGTTTTCGAGTGCCTTCTTTCCAAGCTCAAGGAGCATGCCATTGTCTGGATCAACCTCGGAGATGCCTACAACACGCCAGTAAACTGGAGTGCAAAGGACTATGTATATAGCTCCTTGGGGCCTAACGGGATTGGTTTCGATCCCAACAACGCTGCTTACAAAAAGCCGCGTTTCAAACGACGGGCGTTTGTCGATAGAGAAGTGCCCTGGCTGCGATATGGCAATCTACTCATGCTTCCACAGCGCCTCCTGATGGCGCTGACGGAACGCGGCTACCTGTACCGCGGGGAGGTCATCTGGTCAAAGAAGAACGCCATGCCTGAGGGCAAGTGTCGCCGACCACATCGCAAGCATGAGTCTGTTTACTTGCTAGCTAGGAGCGAGCGTCACACGTTCCGGACCTCTCCACCGGTGTCGAGCGTATGGAGTTTCTCGAACGAGAGCATCTCTGGATTACAGCATCGCTCCCGTTTCCCCACGGAGTTGCCGAAGCGTTGCATCGACGCGTATGGCAGGCACGGCGCCGACGTGGTGGTTGTGGATCCGTTCGCCGGATCGGGCACCACGGGGCTCGCCGCCCTGCAGCTCGGTTGCACTTTCGTCGGTTTCGAAATCGAACCCGCACAGGCGGCCGCGGCCATGGCACGGCTAGACGATGCGGCTAGGAAACGGACGTTGCCGCTCAGCGATTCGCAGAGTGGGCCCGCAGGAACCGGACGAAGTCATCGTCTGGATCTCTAAAGTCGCAGATGCGTATCCTCGCCACGGCCCCTTTGCTCATCGTGGGGACTGTGTTGGAGTTGTACGAGAAACACGCGGAAAAGTGTCCGTATTCCTCAAAGTCACGCCGTTTCTCGCTATGGGAGGCGTTGGCGGCATCGCCGAACTCTCCCCGATTTACGGGGTTGGCAGACGGAAAGCTCTTGCAGTCCATCGTACAGAAAATGGAGAGATATCCAGCTTGAATGAGGGCTTGGCTCATGGGTACGTCATCCGTGCGCCTTTCCGCAATGCTGGCCTTAACATGAACAACACCAAGCAGCTCTTCGGATCGGTCGGGTTGGTGGGTCACTAAGATGTCGGCTTTGTCGGGGATTAAGAACGGGTCGCTAATGGTTCCGAGAAAGGACTCCTTCTCGGCCTTGGTTCCGATCTTCAGCACGATCCCATGGGGCTGTAGCGCCGACATGTAATGCCTCACAAAGACTCTTTCGAGCGCCCAACCGCTTGTTCTCTTCCAGCTTTGTTCCAAATTCAGTCTAGCGTTCGCCGGTGGGTGATTGGCTGGATCGCAGTAGATGCGGCGAATCAAAAAAGTCCACAAGTCCGATGGGTTCGCATTCGGCCATTGCGAAGTTGCGACGATGAATGCGGCAGCGACCGCATCGGCACTGCTCCCTGGTTCCGCAAGGCCTGATCGCATGACGTTCAGGACCTCGTCGAACTCCGAACGGGTTCCGTCAAGGACGTATTGGGCATCATGCTGATCGTACTTGAATCTGACGGTGAGTTGACCATCGGACTCGAACGCGACCACACCGTTGTCCGAACGGGAGGCCGGAAGTTGCTCGTCGGGCCCTGAGAATAGGATGGCCACGGACGTCTGTAGCGCTCGCGCCAGTTGGGCGATGGTTGAGAGGCTCGGATTGCGCTCTCCTCGCTCCACGCCGCCGACGTAAGACCTGTCCAGTCCGGCGGCGGCTCCAAGCGCCTCTTGCGTGAGCCCCAGAGCTTCGCGCAGCCGCCGCACGTTTCGGCCGAACTGCGTTTTGGGGTTGTCCATGCAGGACAACTCTGCGACACGAGGCTAAGCGAATCTACGGACTAATCGTACCATCTGGCCCGTAAGTGGGCTTCGATTTCCGGGCAACGGCCTCAAACCTTGCCATCGCGCCTTGCCCGCACACCCGCCAGACTCGATAATGCGCCCCATCCTCCCTCCACCGATAGGCGACTGGTCACGTGGCACTGCCGACCCTTGACGATTACTTCCCGGATTGGAAAGAGCGCGAAGCGCTCGCCGAGGCGATGATTCCGATCATCGGCAAGTTGTATCGCAACAACGTGGTGGCGTACTGCTACGGGAAAGCGTTGCATAATCAAAGTGTTACGCAACTGATGAAGGCGCACCGCTACGTTCGGCAAATCGCCCAGAACGAACTGTCGGAGTTCGAGAGCTACCCGATCCTGTCCGCCTTGGCTGAGCTGGACTTGGGGCCCTCGCACATCGATGTGGGCAAGCTCACGGTGCGCTACATGGAGGAATCCGAAGGGAAATCCAACGGCCTCACGCCCGCCAACTTCGTCGCCCGCGAGTGCGCGGAGATCGTCGGCCGCCATGTGCCGCCGCTAGAGCGCCCGCAGGACATCGTGCTCTACGGCTTCGGGCGCATCGGGCGGCTGCTCGCGCGCCTGCTCATCGAGAAGACCGGCGGCGGCGATCAACTGCGCCTGCGCGCCATCGTCGCCCGCAAGTCCTCACCGGATGATCTGTTGAAGCGCGCGAGCCTCCTACGGCGGGATTCCGTGCATGGCAGCTTCCGCGGCACCATTCGGGTGGACGAGGAAAATCAATGCATCATCGCCAACGGCAACGTCATCCACATGATCTACGCGGATGACCCCGCCACCCCGGATTACGAGTCCTACGGCATCTCGAACGCCATCGTCATCGACAACACCGGCGCATGGCGGGACGAAGCCGCCCTCAGCCGGCACTTGGCCGCCAAGGGCGCCGCCCGCGTCATCCTGACCGCCCCCGGCAAGGGGGGCATCAAGAACATCGTCTCTGGCGTGAACTCGCATCTCGTCAGCCATAATGACCGCATCCTCGCCGCCGCCTCCTGCACCACCAACGCCATCGTGCCGGTGATGAAGGCGGTGAACGACGAGTTCCGCATCGAGCATGGCCACATGGAAACCGTGCATGCCTACACCAACGATCAGAACTTGATCGACAACTTCCACAAGAAGAACCGGCGCGGGCGCAGCGCGGCGCTCAACATGGTCATCACCGAGACCGGCGCCTCCTCCGCGGTGGTGCAACTGCTGCCGGAGCTCGCCGGCAAGCTCACCGGCAACGCCATCCGCGTGCCGACGCCGAACGTGTCGCTGGCCATCCTGAACCTCTCGCTCTCGCGGCAGACGAGCGTTGCGGAAGTGAAGGAGTTTCTGCGCGACACGGCGCTGCACTCGTCGCTGCAGCGGCAGATTGAGTATGTGGACGCGCCGGATTTCGTCTCATCGGACTTCATCGGCCGCCGCTACGCCTGCACCGTGGATGGCGCCGCGACGATCGTGGACCAGAACCGCGCCGTGCTCTATGTGTGGTACGACAACGAGTTCGGCTACGCCTGCCAAGTGGTGCGGGTGGTGCAGAAGTGGGCGGGCATCTCGTACCCGCTCATCCCAAGGGACGTCGCGCGCACCGGCTTCGGCTGAGCGCGGCTTGACGAAGGGCGGCGGCGGACGCAAGCCATGCACATCGGCGTTCTAGGGCTCGATTTCCACCTTCCCGGCTGCGCCTCGCTGAAGGAAAAGCGCAGCCGTCTGCAGCGTCTGCGAGACAAGTTCGGGCGGGCGCCGAACCTGGCGGTGTGCGAGAGCGGCTATCAAGACGTGCATCAGCGCGCCCGGTGGGACGTCGTGGCGGTGGCGTCCAGCGCCACGGTGGTGGAACGGGCGCTTGGCGAGGTGGAAACCTGGGTGCAGGAACGCTTGGACGCCACGCTGATCAACGTCGAGCGGGAGATGCTGAGCGGTTAGCCGCCGGCAGTTTGCGTGTGTAACTCGGCATGATCCTCTGGCTCTTCGCCATCGTCGTGGCCCTTGGCCTGCTCGTTTGGCTACGCGGCATCAGCGCCAATCGGCAACGCTGGCTGCGCGAGCTCAACCTGCGCGGCACTTGGGAACTCGACGGCGGCGAAGCGACGGCGCTGTTGGAGTTCCGCGACGGCCTCGCAGCCGGCCGCTATGCCGCGCAGACCAGCGCCGGGGCCGAACGCGGCCAGTGGCGGCTCTCCGGCGACGTGCTCACCTTGACGCCAGACGGCGGAACCGCGCAGGACTATGCATTGCGCCGCTTCGAGAACGGCAGCATCGGCATCGACGGGCCGGGCCGGGAGCGCCAAATCTACGTCCGCCGCAACGACAACGTGGTGCCGCTCAAGCGCCGCTCGTAACTGGGGAGATCAGGAGAGCCGCCCGGCGGCACCGCCCGCCCGGCCACCGTCATCAAACCGGCTCACCACCACGATGGCAAGCGAGGCCAAGGCGAACGCGGGCAACAGCTCGTATAGCTCGAACAGGGCACCCTCCAAGCCACGCCAGCCAACCACCGTGACGGCGCCTGTCACCATGCCCGCAATGAGTCCCTTCGCGGTGGCACCGCGCCAGAACAGAGAGAGGATGAGCGCCGGGCCAAAGCTCGCCCCGAGGCCCGCCCAAGCGTATGCGACGAGGCCGAGCACCTTGCTCGCCGGATCGCTCGCCAACGCGCCGGCCAATGCGGCGACGCCCACCACCGTGGCGCGGCTCAGGAAGAGCGCCCGAGCGTCCGTGAGGCGTGGCCGCGCTGGACGCACCACGTCATCGACCAACGTCGTCGCGGCCACCAGCAACTGCGAATCCACCGTGCTCATCACCGCCGCGAGAATCGCCGCCACCACGACGCCGGCAACGAGGGGGTGCAGCATGAGCTGGCTCGCCACGATGAACACCGTTTCCGGGTCCGCTTGCGCGGCTTCGGCCACTGCCGGATGCCGGGCACCCAACGCCCCCACCGCTATCGCGCCAATGCCGGAGATCACCATCCAGCCCATGCCGATGCGCCGCGCCCGCGGCACCGCAGTGGCAGACTCGATGGCCATGAAGCGCACCAAGACGTGCGGCTGCCCAAAGTAGCCCAAACCCCAAGCCAACGCGGAGACGAGACCGACGAGGCTGAACGCCCCCGCCGCCCCAGCGACGTCGACGGAGGACGCCACGGCGCCCAAATCCAGCAACAGGCAGGCCGGCACGACGACCAGCGCCGCCACCATCAAGAGCGCTTGGAAGAAATCCGTCCAGCTCACGGCCAGAAAGCCGCCCACCGCCGTGTAGAGCATGATGACGCCCACGCCGAGCCAGAGCGCCACGGCGTAATCCAAGCCCAGAACGCTGGCGAAGAGTTTCGCGCCGGCGACGAATCCCGCGGCCGTGTAGAGCGCGAAGAAGCCCAGCGTGATGGCGGCGGCGACGGCCGTGAGCACACCCACGCGGCCTCCCACCCGGCGGGCGAAAAGCTGCGGCAGGGTGCGGGCGTTGTCGAGGGCTTCGCTCAAGCGCCGCAGACGTGCCGCGACGAATCGCCAATTGCACCAAGCGCCGACGACGAGGCCCACGACGATCCAGGCTTCGCCGAGCCCCAAGGCGAACACCGCCCCCGGCAGGCCGAGCAGGAGCCAGCCGCTCATGTCTGACGCGCCGGCCGAAAGCGCCGCCACCGGCGCCTTCAGCGAGCGTCCGCCGATGGCGTAGCCATCCAAGCCGCGGGAGCGCCGCAACGAGCCATATGCGATGGCGGCGATCACCACGAAGTAGGCGGCGAAAGCGACGGTGGCCGCCAAGGTCATGGTGCCGGCTCCGCTTGCGGGTGGGTTGGCGGTTCATTCTAGCGGGCAAGGTGCGGGGGCCGGCCCCACGCCGCAGTTACAATGGCGAAAAGACCGCCGCCCAACCACCATGAAGAACAACGTAAGGGAGCTGGTGTCGAGCGGCCTCGCGCTCATCCGCAAGGTCTCCGCGCTGGTGCCGGCGGCGGCGGAACTCGACTGGTCTGAGACACGCGCCGCCACATGGCGCCCCGAGGCCGGGGGGCGTTTCGTCGCCTTGGACGCCATCGACCCCATCGACTTGGACGATCTCCTCCAGATCGACCGCCAAAAGGCGCAGATCGAAGCGAACACGAGGCAGTTCGTGGCGGGTTATCCGGCCAACAACGCGCTCCTTTGGGGTGCCAGGGGCACGGGCAAGTCTTCCCTCATCCACGCGCTCTTGAACCGCTACCACGCGCACGGCCTGCGCCTCGTGGAAGTGGACAAGAACGCCTTGGCGAGCTTGGGCCAGATCGCCGCGCTGCTGAGCGAGGCGCCGCAGCGCTTCGTGATCGTCTGCGACGACCTTTCCTTCGAGGCGGACGACCCCGCCTTCAAGCAGTTCAAGAGCGCCCTCGAAGGCTCCGTCTTCGCCCGTGGCGACAACGTGCTGATCTACGCCACGTCCAATCGGCGCCACCTCATCCCGGAGCATCACCGCGACAACCTCGACGCGACGGGCGGCACCGGCGAAATCCACCAAGGCGAGGCGGTGGAGGAGAAAATCTCCCTTTCAGACCGCTTCGGCCTCTGGCTCTCGTTCTATCCGTTCAAGCAGGACGAGTACTTGGAGGTGGTGCGCCACTGGCTGATGCGGCTCGCCCAAGCACACGGCGCGAACTGCGCATGGAATGAGGAAGCCCGCCGCGCCGCCCTGCAATGGGCGCTGGCGCGTGGGGTGCGCAGCGGCCGCGCCGCCCACCACTTCGCCCGGCATTGGGTGGGCCAAGCGTTGCTGCGGACGGATTGAACCGCGAGGGCCAGCGCCTCCAGCGGCGGAAGACGCACCCCACTTGCCACGCGGCACCGCACGACGCGGCGAGCGCTCGCCGGCGGGCGGATTGGCGTCCCCTAGGGGAGTCGAACCCCTGTTACTGGGATGAAAACCCAGTGTCCTAGGCCTCTAGACGAAGGGGACGTGAGGAAGGCGCGTATTCTAGGGGCGGGGTTTGCGGGATTCAACTTTTGGGCGCGGATTCGGCGCTCGTGGGTTTTCTGCGCCCGCGGCGATCTCAGAGCGCCAAATCGGGCAAAAATGAACCTGACGTTCTCGTTTTTCCGGTAAAATCGCTATCGATGTACGCAAGATTACTCCCCACGCCCACTCGCTCCACGTTCCTGTTCGGCCCCCGCGGCACGGGCAAATCCACTTGGATACGGGATCGATTCCCCAACGCCGCCACCTACGACCTGCTGGACACCGGCGAAGCCCTGCGGCTCGGCAAAGACCCGCAAGCCCTCTATCGGGAGCTGTCGGCGCTGCCACCCGGCGCGTGGGCGGTGATCGACGAGGTGCAGAAGGCACCAGCGCTGCTCGATGAGGTGCATCGGCTCATCGAGTCTCGCGGGTTGCGTTTCGTGCTGTCTGGATCCAGCGCCCGAAAACTGCGGCGTGGCGGCGCGAATCTGCTGGCGGGCAGGGCAGTCACCGCGTCCATGCCGCCGCTCACGTCCGCGGAGCTGGCCTCGGACTTCGACGTTCAGCGCGCGCTCCGTTTCGGCATGTTGCCGATGGCCGTCACCGAAACGGACCCGCAACCCTATCTGCGCACCTACGCGGAAACCTACCTTATGGTCGAAGTGCAGGCCGAAGCGCTCACCCGCAACTTGGGTGCCTTCACACGCTTCCTGGAAGTGGCGGCGCGGCAGAACGGGCAGCTCACCAATGCCACCAGCATCGCGCGGGATGTGGGCGTCAGCCGCCACACAGTGCAAAACCACTTCGACATTCTCGTGGACACGCTGCTCGGCTACTGGCTGCCACCTTGGAAGCTGAAGGCCGCGACGAAGCAGGTGCGACAGAGCAAGTTCTACTTCTTCGACGTTGGCGTCGCCCGTGCCCTGAGCGGCCGGCTCGCCTATCCGCCCTCACCGGAAGCGCTGGGCCCGCTGGCGGAAACCTTCGTGCTCAACGAGCTGCGCGCATGGCTGGCCTACCAATCGCTCGGCTACCGGCTGCACTTCTGGCGCAGCTATGACGGCGCCGAAGTGGACGCCATGTGCGAAACGGCGAGCGGCTTCGTGGCCATCAAAGTGAAGGCATCGTCGCAGTGGCAACGGCGCTTCAACCGCGGCCTGCGTCGCCTAGCCGCCGAGCTAGGCAACCGTCTCACCTGCTACGGCGTCTATCTCGGCGAGCGCACCGCGCAATGGGACGACATCACGGTGCTGCCGATGCAGGACTTCCTGCGGCGATTGTGGGCGGGAGAGATCATTCGCTGACGCCGATGCGGTCAGTTAGCCAAGCTCTCCAAGAGCACCGTGTCGGTTCCCTTGTCATTCATGTTCACTTGAACCGTGGCCACGTCAACGGTGCCGCTTTCCGCCACGACGTCCAATGTCGCCGCGGTGCGCGTCTTGCCGCCTTCCAAGCTCACAATGTCCGTTGCCTTCAACACTGCCCTTCCTTGCGCCGGCACCATGCCTTCCGCCGCTTCGCCCGGCATCGCGGTAACGCCATCTTCCGCGGTGAACTTGAAGGTGTAGCTGACCGGCTTTGTGTTCCGGTTCACAATCACGACGCGTTGCGTGTAGCCGGAGTAGGTTGTTAGGAAAGGAATCTGTACCCGTGTGCCGTCCCGGCGTATGCGGCCGATTGAAGTTTCCGCTAAGTCTAGCGGTGGAAAGGCGCGGTTGGGCAAGGCTTCGTAGTCCACTGAAACGGTGTACTCACCTTCGGGTATCTCGGCGGTGTTCGTCGCCGGCACGGCGACGCAGAGCGAGGTAATGCCTTCCGCCGCGGCGATGGTGACTTTCTCAAGCACCTTGTCTTTTGCCATCGTGGTCAACGGCGTGTTTCCGCATGATGCCGCGGCCGCGGTGTTCGCGTAGAAGGTGCCTACGGAGAAGTCACCGCGGAGCGTTGTTAAGCTGCCGCGCCCGGTGGCGGGGTCGCCTGCTTGGGCAATGTCCGTTAGATTGTGAACGTGGGCTGGAAGGCCGAGGCCATCGACTGCTCGGGAAAAGTGCAAGTATTCGTTGCCGCGATCGTCGCCCACGGCAATGCTCAGTGTGCCCAAGGTGTTCGCACCCGCGGCGGCCAGTTTCGTGAAACCGGAAGCCACGGTAGCCGTGGCCACGCCGGGCGTCACGTTGTCTTGCAAGCTACGCACGGGAAAAATGACGGCCCTTGACTTGGTGTACAAGGGGTTTCTGCGGTGGATGGCATCGCTCAAGTCTAGATACGCGGTGTGAGTGACTATGCCCGGCCCGGTCGGCCGGATTGCGAAGGTAAAGACGATGCGGATTTGTCGTGTCTGCGTGAACGTTTGACCCGCGAGCGAAGATGTAACCGCCCAGTTTTGGCCGTCCCCGCCGCCAGCTTCAAGGGTAAACTCGTCACCGGCGGGATTATGCAAACGGTGAGCCCGAATGTCTAAACCATTAGTCGCGGTAAGAAACACCATGTTTTCCAAGTCCACGCGGGCGTACACCGTCCTGCCGCTGGCACCCCGAACGCCGATTTGCGTAGTGCCGGTAGCAACAGCTTCGCGCACGGCGTAATAGGTTTCGCCATCCACGGTGATTGTCTGGTTACTGGCGGTGCTTAGGGTTTCAATGGAAACAGACCAAACCCCATCTTGCCCCGTCGCATCTAGATCGTACCAAGCACCCAAGATGTCGGAGTGTGCCATCGTGGGCGCAGATAGGAAGGCGGCGGCCGCGGCGAGCGTGGCGACGATAGCGCGTTTCATGGTTCGAGTCTCCCTAGCTGTCGAAAAAGCGCCCGGCTTTCGGCACTGCCAGTGCCGGGCAAACTGGCATTTGTCCCTGCGCCACACTCGGCCACGCTAGCAGAGCCCCCCCCCCCCATGTCAACCCCACACGCCCAGATCGCTCACGTCGCGTTTTCCGGCAGTGGCGAATGAATCCCGGGGCTAGGCGGAAACGCGGCCCAGAAGGCGTCCCTGTGCCCCCAGGAGCAGAAGAAGGAGCACCAAGTGCCCCTGCGCCGTTCGGCGATGGCCGCGGCTAGGACGATCCGGAGTGCGCCGGCGCGACACCGCATCATGCCGTTGCTTGTGGCCGCAGCGGCTGCCGATGCAGGACTTCCTGCAGCGATTGTGGGCGGGAGACGTCATCCGCCGACGCCGAGGCGGGCAACGCACGACGCCAATCCGCACAACCGGCACCCCTCAATTTGCTAGAATCGCCCGCTTGGAGAGGTGTCCGAGAGGCTTAAGGAGCGCGCCTGGAAAGTGCGTATGGGTTAACAGCTCATCGAGGGTTCGAATCCCTCCCTCTCCGCCACTGGCCTTGTCGTCACACCGTGGCGAGGATGGTTTGAGGCTGCGGATCGAGCGCAGCGTCCGGGAGCTAACGATGGGAAGCGCGAGGCTGAGGGCGGTCGCGGCAACCGCCGCCGGCGAGAGATAGTCCGTTCGCGACTCCGCTCAAACCCGATACGTGGTCTCGGTCATCGCCCGCGACAGCAGCGTCATGGCTTGCCGCACCAGTGGCGGGAACTCCATGCCGCCGCCCTTTTGGGCGTTGACGCCGTGGCGGCTTTCGTCGGTGCGCATGGCTTCCAGGATGGCGCGGCTCTTGGCGTCGGCCGCCGGCAGCGCCTCCAAGTGGCGATCCAAGTGGGCCGTCACCTGATCCTCCGTGGCGGCGACGAAACCTAGGCTCAGCCGGTCTCCCAATGCGCCGGTGGCGACGCCCACGGCCATCGAGGCACCGTAGAAGAGCGGTGCCAAGACGCTGGTGCGCCCGCCCAGCTCGTCAATGCGCTCCCGACACCATGCCAAATGATCCACCTCCTCGGCGGCGGCTTCGCGCAGCGCCTCCCGCACCTCCGGCTTGCGGGCGGTGAGCGCTTGGCCTTCGTAGAGCGCTTGGGCGCACACTTCGCCCACATGGTTCACGCGCATCAACGCCGCCGCATGGCGACGCTCGGCCTCCGTGAGCTCGCCCTCCTCGGCCGCCGGCGCTTCCCGCTTCGCCTCGGTCACGCCGGTGACGGCGCGCAGGCCCCGATCGAAGACGCCAATCAGTTCATCCACCTTGCTCATCCGAGCGCTCCCAATTGCCTGCCGCCCATTAGATGCATGTGCAAGTGATACACCGTTTGGCCGCCTTGCGCATTGCAATTCACGATGAGGCGATAGCCGGGTTCCGCGATGCCGCGTTCCCGCGCCAATGCCTGCGCCCGGAGCGCCAAGCGTCCCATGACGTGCGCTTGGCCGTCATCGAGCTCGTTGGCGCTCGCGATGTGTTCCTTCGGAATGATGAGGATGTGTACCGGCGCTTGGGGGGCGATGTCGTTGAACGCGACGACGTGATCGTCCTCGAACACGATGTCCGATGGGATTTCGTGCGCCGCAATCTTGCAGAATATGCAGTCTGGCATGGCTGGCAAGCCTCCAAGATTCAAGGCGACTATACATGATCGAAACCGTTCACCGCCGTTCCGGCAGCGTGGCGACACCCTCTTCCGCGCCTGTCGGGTCGGCGAACACATGAAGGCGCAAGTCTCCCGCACCGCCCTCGCCCGCCTCGCCCTCAAGCAGCAGGGGTTGCTCGGCAAGCGGCGCATCGGCACCGGCCGGGCTGGCGCCTTGCAGGTGCTGGAACGGCTGGGCTATGTGCAGATCGACACGATCTCCGTGGTCGCGCGGGCACACCACCACACGTTTTGGAGCCGCGCCGGCAGCTACCACGACGATCTGCCGAGCCAACTCGTGGCGCGTGGCGAGGCGTTCGAGTATTGGCACCACGCCGCCGCCTTCCTGCCCATGCGCGACTATCGCTTCGCGTTGCCGGCGATGCGCGCCTACACACGGCTCGAAAACTCCGAACACGGCATGCCACGTTGCCGCGACAAGCCGCTCATGCGCCGGGTGCTGCACCGGGTGCGCGACGAGGGGCCGCTGATGGCTCGGGACTTCGAGGAGCAGCATCGGCGCGGCGCCAGTTGGTGGGATTGGAAGCCGGCGAAGCGGGCGCTGGAACAGCTCTTCATGCAGGGCGACATCATGTGCGTCGGCCGCGACGGGTTTCAGAAGCGCTACGACCTCGCGGAACGGGTGTTGCCGTCCCACGTCGTCACCACCGCGCCTTCGCTCATCGAGCAGGCCGCGCACTTGATCGACACCACGCTGGCCGCCCACGGCGCGGCGACCGCGCGCAGCTTCACCTACGGCCGCCACCACAGCGCCCCCTTGCGCACCGCCGTGAAGGAAGTGCTCGACGCGCGCTTGGCGGCCGGCGAACTGGTGGCGGCGGGGGGCGTGGACGGCCCGCCCCTCTACGCGACGCCGGCAACCCTCGAACTCAAGCTGGCAAAACCCGCGCCGTTCGCCCGCATCCTGTCGCCGTTCGACAACTTGGTGATTCAGCGCGAGCGGGCGCTGGCCCTCTTCAACTTGGACTTTCGCATCGAGTGCTATGTGTCCGAGCCGAAGCGCCAATGGGGCTACTTCTGCCTGCCGGTGTTGTTTCGGGACGCGCTGGTCGGCCTCATGGACTGCAAGGCGTGGCGCGACACGGGCCGCTTCGAAATCAAACACCTGCATGTGGATGACGGCCTGCCGGAGCGCTTCGACGCGGCCTTCAACGCTGCCGTGTGGGACTACGCCCGCTATCTCGGCTGCGACGCGGTGCAGCTTAGGCGGGTGAGCCCCAGCCGCGCGAAAGAGCGGCTGCGGCGCTGTTTGGCGCACCCGCCCTGAACGAGACGGCGACGCACGTCCCACGCCCGGACGGCAGGTGTCGTTGTCCCCTCGCTCAAGCCACGGCGCGGGCCGGCCCCAAGCTGCTCTGAATGAAGAGCTGCCCGTCGCGCCGATACACGGCGAGGGCATCCAAGAACTCGACGGCGCCACGCGCCGGCGGCTCGCCGAGCAGCTGATCGCGCACCAACAGCACGGTGAGGTCGTGCGAGACACAGAGATCAATCTGCTTGGCTGCCATCGCGCCCTCCACCTTGGACGCGCAGATGTCGAGCACGAGGCGCGCGGCCATGCCCGCCGGCATCATCACGTCCTTGGGCAAATCGCCGGCCACCCAACGGTCCACGAAGCCGCCGAGGCCCTCGGCATCACCCATGGCGCGGAACATCTTCATCTGATCCAGCACATAGAAGACGCCCAAGCCCTCCACGGGGCGCACGCGAGTGGTGGCGCCGCCCTTCGAGGCGTGGCCCAAGAGCGCCAGCTGGGCCGTCTCCAAACAGCGTTCCGGCGGGGAGGCATAGCCGCGCAGGGTGTATTCCTTCGGCAGCAGCTCACCGAAGCGCCGCGCCAAATCCCGGCCTTCGTCCGTCAAGGGGTTCACCAAGTCGTGGACGTTGGGGTTGAACTCGCGGGCGGAATGGCGCTGCAAGAGGGCGATGTGATCCACGCCGCCCGCGGCGAGCTCCCGCACCAACGCAATGGTGGCATCGCCGTACATTCGCCTTTAGTATGCCATGCCAATTCACGGGGCGAAGCTCGCCCGCGGGACGATGTGGGCAGTGCCATGCGCCCGTCACGTGGGGCTGGGCGTTCTTGTGGCGCGGTGGTTTGGCAAGCCGGCCAATGAACGCGGCTCGAAACCCGCGACGCTTCGCCGCTCTCGACACAAGCCATCCTGCATGCAAGGGGGAGACAACCAATGGGACGTTTGGACGACAAAATCGCCGTGGTCACCGGCGCCGGCCGGGGCATCGGGCGGGAGATCGCGCTGACGCTGGCCGGGGAAGGCGCGAGCGTGGTGGTGAACGACTTGGGCGGCGCCACGGACGGCACCGGCGGCGGCGCCATCGCCGAGGAAGTGGCGGGCGAGATTCGCGCCGCCGGCGGCAAGGCGGCCGCCAACACCGAATCCGTGGCGACGGTAGAGGGCGGCCAATCGCTGCTGCAAACCGCCGTCGACCACTTCGGCGGCATGGACATCCTCGTCAACAACGCCGGCATCCTGCGCGACAAATCCATCTTCAACATGGAAGAATCCGATTGGGACGCCGTGATCGCCGTCCACCTGAAAGGCCACTACTGCTGCTCGCGGCCTTTCGCCAAGTACATCCGCGAAACCAGTCGGCGGGGCACGCGCATCATCAACTTCTCCAGCGTCTCCGGCCTCTTCGGCAACTTCGGCCAAGCCAACTACGGCGCCGCCAAGGCCGGCATCGCCGGCTTCTCGCGGGTGCTGGCCATCGAGCTGGCCAAGTATGGCTGCACCGTGAACACCATCTCCCCGGGCGCCCTCACGCGGATGACGATTCCGCTGCGGGAAGCGCGGGGCGAGCAAACCTCAGAGCAGGACATGGCCGCCGGGGGGCCGCAACACATCGCGCCGGTGGTGGCATGGCTCTGCACGGAAGCCGCGGCGGGCATTTCCAGCCAGATCATCCACTGCGCCAGCGGTTTGGTCGGCATCATGCAGCAACCCGCCATCATCAAGAGCTTCGAGAAGCCGAATGGCGGCCTCTGGACCCTGGATGAACTGGACGACCACATGCCGGCGCTCATCGAGGCGAAGCAGGCGAACGACACGGCGGCGAAGGAAGGCGGCGGCGCGATGGCGATTGGCTGACCATCTTGAAGGTGGAGGGCCAGCTGGCCGGTATCGGCGCACCACGCTTTGGTGCAGCCGGAGTTGCCGCATGACGACACCAAGGCGCGGCATCGGCACGTGAAACTGCGCTACGAAACGTCGGCGAGGAAGTTGCGCGGGGGCTACTACACAACAGCCCCCTTGGTCGATTGGTGCCTCGACCGTGTGGCCGACCTCGCGCACTCCCCGCCACGACGTTGGTTGGAGCCAGCCGCCGGCGATGGCGCTTTCATTCGTGGTTTGGCGCGGTTGCAGCTACGTCGGCGGCTATCGAAGGTAGAGCTGCATGCCATCGAGCTGAACCCTGCTGAGGCGGGGGTGTGCGAGGCCACACTGCGCGAGTGCGACCTATCCGGGCGGGTCGTGAACGACACCTTTTTCTCATGGGCGTCGTCTCAACAACCTTGCTTTGACGCCGTGGTGGGCAATCCGCCCTTTGTCCGATACCAGTTCGTGGGATCGGAAGACAGGCAGCTTGCCGAGGCCCTCACATCTCGCCTAGGGCTGAAGTTGCGTGGGGTCTCGAACCTTTGGATTCCCTTCGCGCTCATCAGCCTGTCGTTGCTGCGGCCCGGTGGCGCCTTCGCGCTCGTGCTGCCCAGTGAGCTATTCTGCACGGTCTCTGGCGGGTTGTTCCGCGCCTTCGCAATCCGCAACTTCAAATCGCTGCAAGTGGACTTGTTTCCCCGCCAGACCTTTCCTGGCATCTTGCAGGACGTCGTCGTAGTCAGCGGGATGCGCGCTCACCGTAAGGCCGCCCACCGGTCAATCACCTTCCGTGAACATCACAGCACCCGACCGGTGCGCTGGCGCCACCGTGTGCCAGCATCGCCCGAGTCTTGGCAGCGCTACTTGCTGGCACCCGGCGAAGTTCAAGCGTTCAACGATGCATGCCGATTGCCGGGCATGTCCCGGCTGGGCACCGTCGCGTCAATGGAGGTATCGATAGTCACAGGCGCCAATCCTTTCTTCACGGTCGACGACGCAACAATGGCCCGATACGAGTTGCAGCCTTGGTCCAAGCCGCTGCTCGCTCGAAGCGCGGATGCGCCTGGCATCATCTTTGCCCAAGTGGACCATGACAAAGCGCGGCAACGAGGCAGTCGTGCATGGCTTCTTGACTTTTCCACGCAGCATCCAGAACCAAACGGTCATGGACGAGCCCGCGAGTATCTCGCCAAGGGTGAAGAGTTGGGACTCCACGAACGCTACAAGTGCCGAATTCGATCTCCTTGGTATCGTGTTCCGCACATCAAGCCTGGCCGGCTGATGATGCCTAAACGTGCCCACCGGCATCATAGACTGTTGCTCAATCGCGCAAACGTGTTGACAACGGATACGGTCTATCGGGGCGAGATGCTCACCTTGTTCGGAAGACACGAGGCGGATCTCGTTGCCGGCTTCCAGAACACCTTGACACTGCTCTCCGGCGAAATCGAGGGTAGGACGTACGGCGGAGGCGTCCTCGAACTCGTGCCGTCCGAAATAGCTCGGCTGCAAGTACCATTGGTTTCGACGGCGCATCTGCTTCCGCAGCTTGATGCGGCAAGTCGCCGCATTGGCGGCCGACAGGTTGACGACGGCCGGTTGATCGAATTGACGGACAAGGAACTCTGCGCCCAGATCCCCAACTATGCCGCTCTCCTGCCTACCCT
The DNA here is from genome assembly GCA_965200505.1 of Candidatus Azotimanducaceae bacterium. GTDB lineage: Bacteria > Pseudomonadota > Gammaproteobacteria > Pseudomonadales > Azotimanducaceae > VXNE01. The sequence continues at coordinate 1,081,803 of OZ241343.1, forward strand.
GCGAAGCGCCCGGGCTCGACTCATGCAGCGGCGCATCGCCAATCCCTAACCACGTCGTACCGTTCCTTGACGCGACTTTGAACGGCGCGGTGTCCAGCGGGGCCTTTGCTCGTTGATTCGCAACCAATACTCCCCACGGTCATCCAGTTCGATGCTCACCCATTTGCCTACTTGGCTGTTGCGCCGCAGCCACTGGCCGATCTCCGCACCCCAAGACAATACCGTCACTACATTGCGCTGATTTGCGGCTCGATGTGGCGCGTGGTCGATCAGCAGAGTCATCCTGCCGAATCTCGCACCCTTCACCCGGACGTTAAACGGAACGTGAGACTCCTCGTACTGCTTGGCCCCTCGGATGGAGGTGACCCAGTTCTTGCTGCCGAACATCACCTGCCTGAACCAAGTGGCTTGATCGATGTCGTGGCCTGCCTGTCCAAGCCGCAGCTTACCGGTGGGATGGGTGCCTGTACCCGTCTGCAGGGCATCAGATGCGGATAGTTGCTTGCACCAGCGCAGAACGATTCGGCGACGCCGAGTGCGCACGCCGTCGAGCAGTTCAGACTCGCCATCCGGCGGTTCCGAGAGAGCACTGGCGGGTGGCTGCCAGCGCCGAAGTCTGGTTCCCCGGACACTCTGCGTGGTCCCGGAGTGGCGCCGCAGGGTGGCAAAACGACGTCGCTGGGTTCCTCTATCAACGAGAATGCCATCGGCCCGCAACTGGAGAGCATCATCGAGACTCCGTACCTGAAAGATCCCCCGCTCTGATGCATTACGCCACCAGTCGGTCCCTTGTTCTATCTGTCTCAATACTTTTCTCGTCAGCGCATTGCTCGACGAGAGCTCGAGCCACGCCTCAACATTAGTGCCCAGCGCCGCCACGGTGAGGTTGGCGGAGCCCACCATGGCCACGGCGGAGCCGTCGGATCGAACAACGTGTGCGACCTTCGGGTGGAACAGAGCATCATGCAGCGCGACGACCGTCAAGCCACTCTCCGCACCGGCAGTGGTGATCGACAAGACCGACTCGACATCTTCCATCGTCAGCGGATCGGTGACATTCGAGCCCAATACAAGGCGGACTGGCTTACCTGACGTTGCCATGCTTGTCAGCACCGGTGCGTACTTTATCAGGGCGCTGAATCGGAAGAAGCCAAACTGACCACGAAATGCGCGGGCACCCTTGATGAGATGCTCGTCGAACCAGTCGCCGGGACAGACGTCGGGGTCACCTGTGGCGCTGTCTTGAAATCGAAGAGTCACGGCACTGGTCCAGCATGTAAGATAGCCACCATAGGTTCGGGCCCGATTTCACTTACGGCCCCCCGAGCTTCTTCACGAACTTCTCGCGGATGCCGCCGAAGCCGCCGTTGGACATGATGACGACGTGGCACGGGCGGCGGCGCGGGCGGGTGAAGCGGTTCACGATGCGGTCCACGTCGTCTGCCACCGTGGCCGGCACCACGCTGTCGCGCACCACATCCATCAAATCCCACTTGAGGTTCGGGCCGCGGAACCAGATGGCCTCGTTCGCCGCGGCGCAGCATGTCGCCAAATCGTGGCGCAAGGCACCTAAGGACATGGTGTGGGTGCGCGGCTCCACCACCGCGATGATCTGCTCGTTGCCGACGCGCCGGCGCAGCCCCTCCAACGTGGTGCGGATGGCGGTTGGATGGTGTGCGAAGTCGTCATATACGCACAACGCGCCGCGCCGAGCGATCACCTCCATGCGGCGCTTCACGCCCTGGAACGCGGACAGCGCAGCCACCGCCACTGCGGCCGGCACCCCGGCGTGGTGCGCCGCGGCAATCGCGGCCAGCGCGTTGGCGACGTTGTGCTCGCCGGTTAGCGGCCACGACACCCGGCCGCAGTTGGCATCGTTCAGCATCACGTCGAAGGCGCTGCCATCCGCCGCCACATTGGCCGCCAGCCACCACTCGCCGCTGTCACCCTCGAAGGCGCGGCGTGGCGGCTGCCCCGCCCCGAAGCGCGCCACCGGCGTCCAGCAACCTTGCCGCAACACCTTGTCCACCGCCGGGTCCCGCGTGGGGGCGACGATGAGGCCATCGCCCGGCACGGTGCGGATGAGGTGGTGGAACTGCGTTTGGATGGCGCGCAGGCTGTCGAAGATGTCCGCGTGGTCGTACTCCAGATTGTTGATGACCAGCGTGCGCGGACGGTAATGCACGAATTTGGAGCGACGGTCGAAGTACGAGGTGTCGTATTCGTCCGCCTCCACCACGAAGAACGGCGCCGAACCCAGCCGGGCGGACTCGCCGAAATCGCGCGGCACACCGCCGACCATGAATCCGGGCGCCAAACCGGCATGGGCCAAGATGGCCGCCACCATGCTGGCGGTGGTCGTCTTGCCGTGGGTGCCGGACACGGCGAGCACCCAGCGCTCCCGCAGCACCGCGCCGCCGAGCCACTCGGCGCCCGAAACGTACGGCAGGTTCTCGTTCAGGATGTGTTCGATGGCCGGATGGCCGCGCGGCAGCTGGGCGTTGCCGATCACCACGAGGTCCGGCGGTGGACGTAGCTGGGCGGGGTCGAAGCCTTCGTGGGCCTCGATGCCCGCCGCCGCCAGTTGATTGCTCATCGGCGGATAGATGGCGCCGTCTGAACCCGTGACGCGGTAGCCCTTGGCCTTGGCGAGCAGCGCCAAGCCGCCCATGAGGGTGCCGCCGATGCCGAGGAAGTAGAGGCTGCCGGTCAAGTGCCGGCCGACGCTTCAGGCTGCACGGCGCCCAACGCGAGCCCTACCACGAAGGTGGCGACCAAGGCCACGCCGAAGGCGATGACGACGCCGAACGCCAAGCTGGTGTCGAAGGCTTGCCGATAGATGGAGCCCCACACCACGATCAGCCATAGCTGGAAGACGGCAATGACGAACAGCGGTTGCAGCGCCTGGAACGGCGCCAACGCCGCCGGCACCAAGCTCAACAGCACATCGCTGCCGGCGAGGGCCGCAAGCGTTGCGGGGAAGCGGCCGGCCTGGCCCGTGATGTGCAAGCCACCCCAAGTGACCGCGGCCACCACGGCCATGGAGACGACCGCGAGCGCCAGCGCTTGGCCGGCGGAGCCGCCGCCCAGCATCGTGCCAACGAAGGTGGAGAGCGCGATGTCCGCGACCACCACGGCCACCACGAACCAAGTGTAGGCGGGAATGGCCGCCGGACCGACACGCAGCAGGCAGAGGTTCCAGAAAAGGTTCAGCACCGCGGCCATGCGGAAATTGTCGCACAATTGGCCCACCATCCACCGCACCATCGCCAGACCGAACCCCATGCCGAGCCAGGCCCAAGCAGCGCCGAGGAACATCTTCTATGCCCAGTCCGGGGGCGTCACGGCGGTCATCAACGCCACCGCCTGTGGCGTCATCGAGACGGCGCGACGCCACGGCAAGGGGCTCGGCAAGGTGTTCGCCGGCAAGAACGGCATTCTGGGCGCATTGCGTGAGGCGCTCTACGACACCAGCGCCGAGACGGACGCCGCCATCGCCGCATTGCGCCATACCCCCGGCGGCGCGTTCGGCTCCTGCCGCTACAAGCTCGCGGCCGGCGAAGATGGCGAGCGGCAGTATGCGCGCCTGCTCGACGTGTTCCGCGCCCACGACATCGGCTACTTCCTTTACAACGGCGGCGGCGACTCGCAGGACACCGCCAACAAGGTGGCCGAGTTGGGAAAGCGACGCGGCTACCCCATCACCTGCATCGGCATCCCGAAGACCGTGGACAACGACCTGCCCGGCACCGACGCTTGCCCGGGCTTCGGTTCCGTCGCGAAATACGTCGCCGTGGCCGTGCGCGAGGCCGCCCTGGACATCGCCTCAATGCACGAGACGTCCACCAAGGTGTTCATCCTCGAGGTGATGGGTCGCCACGCCGGTTGGATCGCCGCCGCCGGCGGCTTGGCCGGGAAGCGCCGCGACGATGCGCCGCATCTCATCTTGTTTCCGGAGGTGGCCTTCGACCCAGAGGGCTTCCTGCAGCGCGTGGCGGACACGGTGCGACGCATCGGCTACTGCGTGGTCGTCGCCTCCGAGGGCGCCCGCCACGCGGACGGCACGTTTCTCGCCGAATCCGGCTCGCGGGACGCCTTTGGTCATGCGCAGTTGGGCGGCGTGGCGCCGCGCCTCGCCCAGCTAGTGAGCGACGAGCTCGGCTTCAAGCACCACTGGGCCGTGGCGGACTACTTGCAACGATCGGCGCGCCACATCGCGTCCGCCACGGACGTCGAGCAGGCTTATGCGGTGGGCGAGGCGGCGGTGCGATTCGCCTTGGCCGGCAAGAACGCCGTGATGCCGGTGATCGTGCGCGAGGGCGACGAACCGTATCGCTGGCGCATCGGCGAGACGCCCCTGGCGCGGGTGGCCAACCGGGAGCGCAAGCTGCCACGGGCCTTCATTTCCAGCACCGGCTACGGCATCACCGCCGCGGCGCGACGCTACCTGGCGCCGCTCATCGCCGGCGAAGACCCACCCCCCTACCGCGCCGGCCTGCCGCAGTACGTCGCGTTGCGCAACGTGTTGGTCAAGCCGCGGCTACCACCGTTCGATGCCTAGATCGGCAGCCAACACTCCACATCTAGTGCCGCCGGGCCATATTCGGCCATAGATGTAGCGGTCTCGCCCTCTCTTGCCCGTGGGCCATCAGCGGTATAGCCTAGCGCTTGCTGATGAGGTGCCGAGCAATGGCCTCGGTGATGCATGCTGGCGGAGGGGGGCCACGTGGACGTTCAATTGGCGCTGTTCATCGCAGGCACACTTTTTTTGGTCGCGCTGGCGGCCCGCTTGGTCGCTGACAGCATCAGGCAGCGACGCCGGCAACCCCTTGAGGTGCGGATCGAGACGGGGACCAATGACGACGACCAAGCCGTCAAAACATTCATCGAGGTCGTGAGACATGCCACCCGTTCGCTGGTCATTCACGACGATGGCAACTGCATGAAGCGCACATTGTATAACGACCGTGAAGTCATTCAGGCCGTGGAAAGCCGTCTTGAGGCTTGTCCGGACCTCGTGGTCAAGTGCCTGTTCAATGTGGAAGAAGATCTTGCAATGGTCCACCTTCTGCAGAACAAATACGCGGATAGATTCCAAGTGAGGTACCGAACCGGGCCTCGCCCTGGCTTCAACGTTCACTACAAGATCGCCGACGCTGGGTGCATCGGCCACTTCTCCGATCACGATTTCGGCGAAGCGGCACGAGATTATGAGTTGTATGACTGCACCAAAGTCGGGCAAACCGAACGGAACGCAGTGTTCAAGAAATACCTCAAACGCTTTGACAAGGAGTTTCGCCGCGGCAAGGTCGCCACATGACCTGGGGCGCATTGCCACCGGTTGGCCTCTACGTCGTGCTCGCGATGGTCATGACTTGGTGTGCAATTCTCACAACCGAACTTCGGGAGGTTCGCGCCAAAAAGAAGCACTCCGAGAAACTATTGGAGCAGGCATCACGCCTGCGGCTCTTTGCCACGAACGTTCTGGACGTCGCTCGAATCGGATTGTTTCAGATCGTAGCTTTCTTGGTAGTAGCAGCTTTTGAGCCGGCCCGCAGGTTGGCCGTCGAAGGCGGGTTGGTTGATGTCTGGGAGATCCTTCACTTGGCGATACACGTTGCTGCGATTCTGAGCTTGTACGAGCTGTTGAGGAGGTGGTTGGACAAGGGACAACTCAATTCGCAGTCGCGCCATGTCTAGGAACGAATAGCCCGCATGGTTTGGCAACCGGAAATCGAAGAGCTTGAGCGCCGCCGGCGGTTCGCGGCGCAGATGGGCGGCGAGGCGGGCGTTCGGGAACAGCGGCGGCGGGGCAAGCTCACCGTGCGCGAACGCATCGATGCGATGGCGGATCCGGGTTCGTTTCAGGAAATCGGCGGGCTCGCCGGCAACGCCACCTACGACGGCAACGAGTTGGTGGATGTGAAGCCGTCCAACATGGTGATCGGCCTCGCCCACTTGGATGGCCGCCCGGCGGTGCTCACCGCCGGCGACTTCACCGTGCGGGGTGGCGCCTCGGACGCATCCGTCGGCAACAAGGGCGGCCACGCGCAGAACATGGCGCGGGATTGGCGCTTGCCCTTCGTGCGTCTGCTCGACGCGGCCGGCGGCAGCGTGAAGACGTTTGAGCAGATCGGGCGCACCTACATTCCCACCAATCCCGTCACGCCCGGCATCGAAGATCTCCTGTGTGAAGTGCCGGTGGCGGCGGCGGTGCTCGGTTCCGTCGCCGGCCTGCCGGCGGTGGATTCCTGCCTCGCCCACTTCAACGTGATGGTGAAGGGCATCAGCCAAGTGTTTCCCGGCGGTCCGCCGGTGGTGAAGGCGGCCCTCGGCATCGACATCACGAAGGAAGACTTGGGCGATGAGCGCAGCCAAGTGTTCGACAGCGGCGTCATAGACAACTTGGCTGATTCGGAAACCGAAGCATTCGCCATGATTAAGCGGTTCTTGAGCTACCTGCCGCCCAACGTGTGGCAACTGGCACCCCGCGCACCCACCGAGGATGATCCCGCCCGGCGCGACGAAGCGCTCCTATCCATCATTCCCAAGGACAAGCGCCGCGCCTACGATCCGCACAAGGTTCTGCGCGCCGTGTTGGACAAAGACTCCTTCTTTGAGATCACACCCCACTACGGGCGCTCGCGCATCGTCGGTTTCGGGCGCTTGGATGGCTACCCCGTGGGCGTGATGATGAACCACCCGAAGCGTTTGGGCGGTTCGATGGACGTGGCCGCGGGCACCAAGGTCATCCGCTTCCTGCAGCTCTGCGACACCTTCCACCTGCCGATGGTGTATTTCGCGGACGAACCCGGCTTCATGGTGGGGCCGGAACAGCAGCGCCTCGGCATCGTCCGCGCCGGCGCCAAGATGGTCTGCGCCACGCTGCGCACCCGAATGCCGTGGATTTCCATCATCATCCGCCAGCTCTATGGCGTCGCCGGCCAATGCCATGACCGGCCTCGCGGCATGTTCAAGCGGGTGGCGTGGCCGTCCGGGCATTGGGGTTCCATGCACATTGCCGGCGGCGTCTCGGCGGCCTATCGCCGCGTCATCGCCGAGGCTGAGGACCCGGCGGCCAAGCAAGCTGAGATCGAAGCCAAACTCGAGGCGCTGGCGTCGCCCTTTCGCACCGCCGAAGCATTCAACATCGAGGACATCATCGACCCGCGTGAGACGCGGCCGATGGTGTGCGAGTTCGTGCGCATGGCACAGCCGGTGCTGGAGACACAGCTAGGGCCGTCGCCGACCCCCTACATGCCCTGAGACGTCGCTCCTAGGGGGCGCCTCTAGTTCTCCACATCAAACAGCGCCGCCAACTGCTCCGTCATGGCGCCGCCGAGCTGCTCGGCGTCTGTGATCGTGACGGCTCGACGGTAGTGGTGCGTCACGTCGTGGCCAATGCCTATGGCGACGAGCTCCACCGCCGAATGGTTTTCGATCTGCTCGATGGCGTACTTCAAGTGTTGTTCCAAGTAGTTGTTTGGATTGACCAGCAGCGTTGAGTTATCGACCGGCAGGCCATCCGAGATCACCATCAACACACGGCGCTCCTCCGAGCGGCTGACAAGCCGGTTGTGCGCCCAGATGAGCGCTTCGCCGTCGATGTTCTCCTTCAGCAGCTCTTCGCGCATCATCAAACCCAAGTTGCGCCGCGAGCGCCGCCAAGTGTCGTCCGCGGCCTTGTAGATGATGTGCCGCAAATCATTCAACCGGCCCGGGTTGGCCGGGCGGCCGCCGTTGATCCACTCTTCCCTGGATTGGCCGCCGCGCCAAGCCCGCGTGGTGAAACCCAAGATTTCCACCCGCACCGAGCAGCGTTCGAGGGTGCGGCCCAAAATGTCCGCGCACACCGCCGCGATGGTGATGGAGCGGCCGCGCATGGAGCCCGAGCTGTCTATGAGCATCGTCACCACAGTGTCGCGGAAGTTCGTTTCCTTCTCTTGCTTGTAGGCCAACGGATTCATCGGATCCACGATCACCTGGGTGAGCCGGGAGGTATCGAGGATGCCTTCGTCCAAATCAAACTCCCAAGCGCGGTTCTGCTTGGCGAGCAGGCGGCGTTGCAGCCGGTTGGCGAGCTTGGAGGTGGCGTGTTGCAGCGACACGAGCTGTTGGTCGAGGAGCACCCGCAGGCGCGCCAGCTCTTCGGCGTGGCAAAGCTCCTCGGCGCGCACGATCTCGTCGAACTCGGTGGTGAACGGGGCGTAGTTCACGTCCACGCGGATGTGCCCGGCCTCGTCCGGCGTGATGCTGGGCGCGTCCTCGTCCTCGGATTGGGCGGACAGTTCATCCATGTCCATGTCCGCATCCATCTCCACCATTTGGGCTTCACCTTCGCCGTCTTCCTCACCCAAGGAGTCGTCGTCCAGCACCACGTCCTCCGGTGAGAGTTCCGCATCCGGCGCCGCGCTCTCTTCCGAGGATTCAGCGTCCGCGTCATCCTCAAGGGGTGGTTCGTCCAACTCCACGGGGAAGCCCAAGTCCGCCATGATGGAGCGGCATTGACGCGCGAACAGCGCTTGGTCTTGGATGCAATCAGTGAGCTGATCGAGGTGGCGGCCGGCGCGTTCTTCCACATAGTCGCGCCAGAACCGCACCACATTCTCCGCCGAAGGCGGCAGCGCCCGGCCGGTGAGCCGTTGCCGGACAATCAAACCGACGGCGACGCTCAAGGGCGCTTCGGTTTCCGCGGTGATGGTGTCGAACGCGGCTTGGCGGCACAGGGATTCAAGGGAGGCGTCCAAGTTCCGCGCCACGCCTTCCATGCGCAGTGTGCCGATGGAGGCGACGCGGGCGTTTTCCACCCACTCAAACAGCTCCTGCGCCGGGCCGCCGCCGGGCGTGTGGCGGCGATGCAGGGCCGGGTCGTGATAGCGCAGCTTCAGCGCGAACTCATCGCCCACCCCGCGCACGGCGTTCAGCTCCCCCTCCGTGCAGCCGACGTTCGGCAAAGGCATGTGGATGACATTGCCGCGCAACGACGGGTTGCCGCGCCCGAAAGTGACATCCAGCTCGTCGTCCTCCGCAAGCGCCCGCACGGTTGCCGTGGTGGCCCGCTTGAAGGGCTCCAGCGGATGCTCTTCCTCGCGCAAGGTTGGGCCTCTAGGAACGCAGCGTGATGCCGCGCGTCGCGTCGCCCAAATCCTCGCCCATGCAGCGCTGGTAATACTCGGCGACGATGGGGCGTTCCAACTCGTCGCATTTGTTCAGGAACGAAACGCGGAAGCCGAAACCCAAATCATTGAAGATGTCCGCGTTCTCCGCCCAAGTCAGCACGGTGCGCGGCGACATCACCACCGAGATGTCGCCATTGACGAAGCCCTTGCGCGTCAAGTCCGCCACCGAAACCATGTTCGAGATCACGCGCCGCCCTTCGTCCGCGCCTTGCCACGCCTTGGCTTTGCCGAAGACGATGTCCACTTCCTGATCGTGTTCCAAGTAGTTCAGGGTGGTGACGATGTTCCAGCGGTCCATCTGCCCTTGGTTTATCTGCTGGGTGCCGTGGTAAAGCCCGGTGGTGTCGCCCAAGCCGATGGTGTTGGTGGTGGAGAAGAGCCGAAACGCCGGATGCGGCCGCACCACCCGATTCTGATCCAAGAGCGTGAGCTTGCCTTCCACCTCCAGCACGCGCTGGATGACGAACATCACGTCCGGGCGGCCGGCGTCGTACTCGTCGAAGCACAGCGCGGTGGGGTGCTGCAATGCCCAAGGCAGGATGCCTTCCTTGAAGGCGGTGATCTGTTGGCCGTCCTCCACGACGATGGCGTCCTTGCCCACCAAGTCGATGCGGCTGATGTGGCTGTCCAGGTTGACGCGGATGCAGGGCCAGTTGAGGCGCGCCGCCACCTGCTCGACGTGGGTGGACTTGCCGGTGCCGTGATAGCCCTGAATCATCACCCGCCGGTTGTGGGCGAAGCCGGCGAGGATGGCCAGCGTGGTGTCGTGGTCGAACTGGTAGTCCGCGTCCACGTCCGGCACATAGTCCGTGCGCTCGCTGAACGCCGGCACAGTGAGGTCCTGATCCATGCCGAACGCTTCGCGCACGTTCACGGTGGCGTCAGGCACCATGTCCGGCGACAAGCCGGATTCATGGACGTTCATTCGGGGGCACGGCTCCTCGGAGGGCAGCCCGTATTCTGCCACTAATCGGCTCGCCACGCGCAGCGTGGCCGCACTCGCTTACCTATAATCCACGGCCGGCAGCCGCCACGCGCCGCGCCGACCGCAGGAGCGAGACCATGCCCATCATCCATCTCGTGCGACACGGCAAGGCCGCGGCCGGCTTCGGCGACCACGCAGACCCCGGCCTGGACGCCACCGGTCGCCGGCAAGCCGAAGCGACGGCCAACGCCTTGACCCCGGCTGGACCGCTGCCCATCTACTCCAGCCCGTTGGCGCGGGCGCGGGAGACTGCGGCCCCACTCGCCGAGCGCTGGCACGTCACGCCCATCATCGAACCGCGTGTGGCGGAGATTCCCTCGCCGACGCAAGATCTCGCCGAACGGTCGCGTTGGCTGAGCGGTGTGATGCGCCAAGCATGGCCGGCGCTCGAACGCGAGGCGGGCTTGGCGCAATGGCGCGACGCCATGATCGATTGGGCGCGTGGCCACGAAGAGGATTGCGTGGTGTTCTGCCACTTCATCGCCATCAACGTGATGGTCGGGGCCGCGACCGGCACCGACGCGCTCATCTCCTTCCCGCCGGACAATGGTTCCGTCACGACGCTCAAGGTGGAAGCCGGCTCGCTCCACTTGATCGAGTTGGGGCGCGAAGCCGGCACCCATGTGAATTGACGTAGGGGAAGGCCGGCGGGGCGCACGGCGGCTACGCCGGCTCCCGTCAGGCGACGCCACCAAGGCGCAGGCGCGGTGCCTCCGCCACCAGCGAACCCAAGCCGCTGCGCCCACCGGCGAGGCGCACCAAGAGGCGTTCCAACGAAGCCCATTCATCGCCGCGCAGCATCCCCTTCGCCTGCATGTCGAGCATGGCGGATTCGTTGAGCGCCTGCTCCAAGCCTGCGGCCCCCACCCGCTTGACGAGCCGTTCCAGGCGTTGCAGCCGGCGTTGCGGGAGGCGCGGCCGCTTACCGGCGGCGATGCTGAGCGCACTGCGCAACTGGCTGTTCAACGCCCCCAACAACATCGGCGCCCGCACCCGCCCCTCTTGACGCAGCACATGCAGCATCTTGCGCACCCGCGCCGCCGCCCCGTCGCACACGGCGTCCAATAACTCGAAGGCGTCGTAGCGCGAAGCGTCCCCGACCGCTTCCCGCAAGGCATCCGCCGCCACCGGCATGGCCAGGCCGGCGAGCTTCAGCTTCTCGATCTCCTGCACGGCGGCCAAGAGATTGCCCTCCACCCGCTCCACGAACTCCGTCAAGGCATCGGGCTTGAGGGTGACGCCGGCGGCACGGCACCGATCGTCGAGCCAACCCGGCAATTCGCGTGGCGTGAGCGGCCAGACGAGCACCGCCTCGCCGGTCGCCTCGAGGGCCTTGAACCACGCCTCGGAGCGTTGCCGCGGCTCGAGCCGCTCGGTGCGGATGAGGAGCAGGATGTCCGGCAGCGGCTTGGCCAGATAGTCGCGCAGCGCCTGCGATGCCTTCCGGTCGAAGCGGTTCCTCGGCATGCGCACGTCGAGCACACGCCGGTCGCCGAACAGCGACAGGTTGCCGGCGGCGCCGAAGGTGGCGTTCCAATCCACCCCGGCACTGCCATCGATGAGCTCGCGCTCCGTGAAACCTTGGCCGCGGGCGGTTGCCAAGATGGCGTCGCAAGCCTCTTGGACGAGGAGCGTTTCGTCGCCGGACACGAGATAGGCCGGCTTGAGGCCCGCCGCCAAGCGGCGCGGCAAGTCCTTCGGGTTAGCCGGCACCGGTCGCCGCGACCAGGTTGCGAACGATGCGACGCACCAACTCCGCACGCAGTTCCTCGCGAATCAAGCGCTCTTCCTCGCGGCTGCCGACGAGGTTGTTCACGTCCAAACTGTACACCCGCTCGGCGCGCAGCCCGCGCCGCGGCACGATGGCGGCACCGCCCGCGTCTTCAACGACTAAGGACACCACAAGCGCCACCTCATATTCCGCCACGCGGCCCCCGGGCGTCAGCGACACGCCACGGAGGCTCTCGCGCTCATCCGCCAAACGCACCACGATGTCCGCGTCATCCGCCACGGCGGCGATGCCGGCACCGGCTTCGCGCAACGCACCCTCCAACCCACGGGCGAGCGCCGATGCTTCCTCCGCCTCGATGTGGAAGGTGCCGGTGAGTTCCCAAGCGCGCAAGTGGAAGCCGCAGCCCGCGAGCGGCACCGCGGCCAAGAGCGCGATGGCGAGGGCTCGGGAACGCAAAGCCGCTACCCGACCACGAAGCTCAAGAGCTTGCCCGGCACGAAAATCGTCTTGCGCACCGTCTTGCCGCCCAAATGGCGGGCGACGTTCTCATGCGCTTCGGCCAGCGCCACAGCCTCCGCCTCGTCGGCGCCAGCTTGGGCGGTGACGCGCCCGCGCACCCGCCCGTTCACCTGCACGGCGAGTTCCACCGTCTCGGCCACCAGTTTCGCGGCGTCGAAGCGCGGCCAAGCGGCGCTCCCAAAGATGGGCGTGTCATGCCCCAAGCGTTCATGCAGTTCCTCGGCGATGTGCGGAACATAGGGGGCGAGCAGGATGATGAGCGGCGCCACCTCCGCGTAGCGCGGTGTGCGGCCGCCGGCGCGCACGACGTTCAGGTATTCCATCATCGCGGCGATGGCGGTGTTGAATTGCTGCGCCTCGGTCTGCTCCGTCACCTGCTTGATGGTCTTGTGCAGCGCCTGTTCGACGGCTGGCGCCGCCTCGCCATCTTGGGCCTCCAGCGTCGTCTGCCAGAGCCGGTTCAAGAAGCTGCGCGGGCCTTGGATGCCTTTGTCCTGCCAGTCTCCGCCTTGCTCGTAGGGCCCTAGGAACAAGAGATATAGGCGCATGGTGTCCGCGCCGTGGCGTTCGATGACGGCATCCGGCGACACCACGTTGCCGCGGCTCTTGGACATCTTGCGCCCCTCGGAAATGAGCAGGCCGTGGGCGCGGAAGCGCGTGAACGGCTCGTCGAAGCCCAGCACGCCGAGGTCGTGGAGCGCCATGGTGAGGAAGCGCGCGTACATGAGATGCAGCACCGCGTGTTCATTGCCGCCGATGTAGCTGTCCACCGGCAGCCACTTTTTGGTGAGCGTCGGGTGCAGCGCTTGCCCTGAACTGCCGGTGCTGGGATAGCGCAGGAAATACCAGCCGCTGCACAGGAAGTTGTCCGTCACGTCGGTTTCCCGGTGGGCGGCGGCGCCGCAGCTAGGGCAGGCCGTTTCATACCAGTCCTTGGCGCGCTGCAGGGGGCCGATGCCGGAATCGTCCGGACGAAAGTCCTCCAAATACGGCAGTTCGACGGGAAGTTCCGCCTCCGGCACCGGCACTGCGCCGCAAGCCTCGCAGTGGACAATGGGAATCGGCGGCCCCCAATAGCGTTGCCGGGAGACGCACCAGTCGTGCAGCCGGTAATTCACCTGCGCGCGGGCCGCACCCTGCTCGTCCGCCAGCCACCGCACCACGGCCTCCTTCCCGGCCGCCACGGACAAGCCATCGAAACGGCCTGAGTTGACCATGATGCCATCGCCGACGAACGCCTCCGCCAAGGGCGTCTGCGCCGTTTCGCCCGGTGCCGCGATGACGCGCACGATGGGCAGGTTGAAGGCGCTCGCGAACTCGAAGTCGCGCTGATCGTGCCCGGGCACGGCCATGATGGCGCCCGTGCCATAGTCCATGAGCACGTAGTCCGCCACCCAGATGGGTATGGCGGTTCCATTCACCGGGTTGGTGGCGTGGCTGCCAAGGAAGACGCCGGTCTTCTCCTTGTCGTCCTTCTGGCGCTCCACCAAATCCCGCGCCGAGACCTCCGCCAAGTACGCCGCCACCGCCTCGCTTTGCGCCGCCGTGGTGAGGCGCTCGACCGCTGGATGCTCCGGCGCAAGCACCAGGTAGGTGGCGCCGAACAAGGTATCTGGGCGGGTGGTGAAGACTTGAATGGGCTCACCTTCGGCCATGAAGTCCACCTCAGCGCCCAAGCTGCGGCCGATCCAATTGGCCTGTGCCTTCTTGGTGACTGCCGACCAATCGATGCCGTCCAAGTTGTCCAGGAGCCGCTCGGCGTACTGGGAGATCTTGAAGAACCACTGCGGCAAGCGGCGCTGTGCCACGGGCGTTTCGCAACGTTCACAAAGCCCTTGCAGCACCTGCTCGTTGGCGAGCACCGTGTGGCAGGAGGGGCACCAATTCACGGGTGCCTCCCGGCGCTCCACCAAACCGCCGTGGAAGAGCTTGAGGAACACCCACTGCGTCCAGCGGTAATACGACGGATGCGTGGTGTTGACCACATGGTTCCAGTCATACATGCCGCCGAAGCGCTTCAACATGCGCGTGAAGTTGGCGATGTTCTCTGGGATGAGGTCGTTCGGATTGCGGCCCACCTTCAGCGCGTGGTTCTCCGAATGGATGCCGAAGGCGTCAAAGCCGATGGGCTCAAACACATCCTTGCCGTTCAGCCGCCAATAGCGCCCGTTCACGTCGGCGCCCGTGTAGGCATAGAGATTGCCGATGTGCAGCCCCTCCGCCGACGGGTAAGGGAACATCATCAGGTTGTAGTACGGGTTCTCCGCGGCACCCAAGGCCGCGTCCGTAAAGAGATTGGTGCCGCGCTCCTGCCACGTTCGCTGCCATTTGCGCTCCACGGCGAACGGGTCGTAGCGGTCTGTGGCGACGGTCATGGCGCGGGTGGGGGGCGTGAGCGAAGCCGGCAATGTTAGCCGATTGGGGCCATGGCAGAGGGGGACGACCGGAGACGAAGTTGCGGCGATGGCCCACAGCGAATAGGGGCAGCAAGCTACATACGGCGAGGTCCACGGCGCCTAGATTGGCGCCGATGGACAACGACTCGATTCACAAACTCGGCTACCGCTACCGGGAGTTCTTCGCGGACCTGCTGCGCCTCGCCGTGCCCGATCTCGCGGCCGAACTCGACCTCGACGCCGCCGAGGAGGTCTCCGCCGCCCACGTCGGCGCCCGAGCCGCCGGCTTCGAGCAGCGCTTCGGCGACATGACGTGGCGCGTGCCGTTCAAGGCGGGCAGCCTGAAGGACGGCACGCGCCCCTATGTGCTGGTGCTGCTTGAGTTTCAATCCACTGTGGACCGGAACATGGCCCAGCGCATGCGGAACTACGGCGCCATGCTGCGGGAACGGCTCGTCGCCGACGGCACGGCGGAACGCGAGGGCGGCCTGCCGTGGCTGCTGCCGCTGGTGCTCTACAACGGCAGCGAGCGGTGGACGGCGGCCGGTGCCGGAACCGAACGGGCCGCGCTGCCCTCGGCGGCGGCGTGGCGGGCGCTTGCGCCATACCAGTCTGACGACTATGTTCTCAGCTCGTTGGAACGGCTGCTGGCGGCGGACCCCCACTTGGCGCAACTGCCGCCGGCGAACCGCGCCGCGGCGACGCTGCGGCTGCAGTTGGGCCAGTCGCCCAGGGACTTGGCACTGCGGCTGCGGGCGGAGCGGAAGCGCTTTCCGGGCACCGGCGACGCGGCCACCCGGTGGGTGCTGCACCTCTGGGCGGAGGCGCTGGCGGCGGACATGGTGGACGAGGATGGGACGGCGCCGACGCTGCCGTCGTTCAAGGAACTGGAAGGACAGACGGAGGAAGCGGACATGACGACGGTCGCGCAGGCACGGTTCGCCAAGTGGTCCCGGGAATACCGCGAGCTGCACACGGCAAGAGGCGTCAAGCAGGGCATCGAACAGGGCATCGAACAGGAGCGCCGGCGGAACGTCGCCATGATGCGGCGGCTCGCGGCCGTCAAATTCGGCGCACAGACTGCGGACCGCCTGGCGGCCATTCTAGGCGAGGATCCCACGGCGGAGCGGATGGAACACGCCCACGTCGCGATCGTGGAATGCAACGATGGCGACGAACTCTTGGCGCGGTGCTCAGAGATGGCGCCATAGGCAGCAGCGCCGCTTGGTGCGGGCTCCCCAGCTCTCGACAGCTTCCGAGCGCCGGCGACGAGGCCACCCGGCGGATGCTCCACGCTTGGGCGGAGGCGCTGGCGGCGGACATGGTGGACGAGGATGGGACGGCGCCGACGCTGCCGTCGTTCAAGGAACTGGAAGGACAGACGGAGGAAGCGGACATGACGACGGTCGCGCAAGCACGGTTCGCCAAGTGGTCCCGGGAATACCGCGAGCTGCACATGGCAAGAGGCGTCAAGCAAGGCATCGAACAGGGCATCGAACGGGGCATCGAACAAGGCATCGAACGGGGCATCGAACGGGAGCGCCGGCGGAACGTTGCCATGATGCGGCGGCTCGCGGCCATCAAGTTCGGCGCAGAGACCGCGGGCCGCTTGGTGGCCATCCTCGGCGACCACCCCACGGAAGAGCGGATGGAACACGCCGGCATCGCCATCATGGAGTGCAACGACGGCGACGAACTCTTGGCGCGGTGCTCAGAGATGGTGCCATAGGCGGCGGTGCCGCATGGGATGGTCTTTCGGACTTCCCCGGCGCTTAAGGCTCCTTCGCGACAGGGATTGGCGCCGCGAGGTCTTCAAGCCATTGCACCGCGGTGAGGCCGTTGCCCCGCAGGAAGTCCACATACTTGCGGCACAGCGCACGTCGATTGGCGTCAAACGCGTCAGCGTCGAAGGTCGCTAGCTGGTACAGGTCCTGCGCTGAGATGCCGCGTTCGATTTGCGCCGGCAACACATGGGGAATGCGCATCGTTCGACAGAGCTCCAGCATCCTTGCATCGTGGGCGATGCAGAGCGCCGGCACACCCGCTTGCAGCGCCAGCACAGCGCCGTGCAGCCGCAAGCCAACCACGAAATCAAACCGGCGGTAGTGTTCGAGCCACGCTGGCACGTCGAAGAATAGGTTGCCGTGGACGTTGCACCATGCCTTAAAGTCATCCGAATTCAACCTCGGGCGGATGTAGTTGCGACACTTCTGCAAGTCTTCCTTAGACAACTGTTCGGCTTCGCCACGGGTGATCTTCATCATGTTCATCCCATGCTGGCCGATGTAGGAGCCGGACTTGCCAACCAGCCCCGCCAACGTCTCTTCAATGGGTTGCAAGCCCTGCCAAGCCGTGTTCCCGGCCAGCACCGCGATCCGTTCGGGAGTGCCGGCGCGCGCCGCGATTTCGCCTCCAAGACGGGGATTTGGATTGATGAAGAGCGATGGGCAGCCAATCACTTCAACAAATCGCCCCCCGAAGCCATGCTCGGCGAGCACCGCTTGAGTGAGGTTGCCGCGCACACCGATGTTCGCGGCCGCTGTGGGCGCACGTTCCGCAATGCGCGCAATCCAATCAAACGCTTCAGGAGGGACGTCGTCTGCCACCGGTTCGGCTTCGAACTCCTGTCCCGAGCCAGGACTTTCCGTCAGCGGGCCTTGAACGCCTACGCCGACGAGGGTCAAGCCGATCTCAACTTCGGTGATCGGCTGGAACCACCTGCCGCCATTGAAGTGCGCCCCCAGTTGATTGGCGCCCTGCACCACGCCAACTCGCCCAGAGCGGTTCATCTGCCTCAACGGCGCACCTATGTCCACCACTTCCGGGAAATCCAGATGGCTGCACAGCGCAAAGCTGGCCACCAAGTTGCCCGTGTTCAGGCCACATCGCCTGCTCGCGACGTCCGTCGGCAGGAAGGCGCTATCCACCCTTGGTTGCAGACCAATCAAGAAGCACTGCGGTGTCTCTGGCTTGCTCATCGCTTGCCTCCAGCTCCCCCCTTGGCGCTAGGTTGTTCCATACGAGGGGGCTCCGCCATCAGCCTGACCCAATCCGCCACCTGCAAACCGTTGCCCTCCAGGAACGTGACATAGCGGGCACCCAAACGTCTCCGATTGGCGTCGAACTCCGCGCCGTCAAAGTGAAACAGCGGCCAAAGTTGATCTTCGGCGAGGCCCCGTGGATGGTCCCGCGCCAGCACATGGGGAACCTTCATGGTCTCACAGAGCTCAAGGGTTCTGGAATCGTGCGCGATGCAAAGAGCCGGCACGCCGGCCTGCAGCGCGAGCATCACACCATGAATGCGGGTGCCCACCACGAAGTCGAACCGCCGGTAGTGTTCCATCCACACCGCCGCATCGAAGAAAGCCTGCCCGTGGCGCTCGCTCCAACGCACGAAGTCTTCCAATTCCATGTCTGGGCACACATGGTCGCGGCAGGCTTGCAGGCTCCGTGTTGAAAGGCGGCGGGCTTCGCCGCGCGTCAACATCACCATTTCCAAGGGGTCTTGCCCGATGTACGACCCATTGGTGCGGCTCACCAAACGGCCGAGGGATTGCTCGATGGCGCTCAAGTGCCGCCACTGCTGATGTCCCGCCACCACCGCAATGCGCTGTGGTCGACGACCCACGCGGGCGGCGATGTCGAGGCCAAGCGTCTGGGAAGGATTGATGAAGAGGGAGGGACACCCAACCACCTCCGCATGGTCCGCCAAGCCGTAACGATGCAGGACGTCCCGCGTGAACTCCCCGCGAACGGCCAGATTCGGCTTGGCGCTGGGAGCACGCTCCACCACCCGATGCAACCAAGTGATCGTGCTAGGCGGAACTTGCGGGATGGTGAAGCGCACATCGCTTTGTGCCCCGAGGCCGATCATGACCAAGGGCACGTCAACCGCCTCGAACCGCTGGGCTAGGCGGCCGAAATCACCGTGGCGGCCCAGTTGATTGGCCGCCGGCACCACGCCCACATCGCCGGCGGCGTTGACGCGGTCTTCGGGTTCCGTCCAACCGACCACTGGCAGTCTTGGCCCCAAATGCAGATCGATGGCGTGGCGGAACGCGAGGTTGCCCAGGTTGCGCGTTCTCGGATACAGCGCTTCCGTGGCCACGAAGGCGGTGTCGCGGCTTGGGCTCCCGCCAAATAGAAAGGGTCGCGGCACCGGGTGCTGACCCTTCCTGGCGGAACCGGCCCCACACTCGCCACCAGCAACGGCAGGTGGTCCGTTCTCCACAAAGCCACCTGCGCGGAGATACCGACCCAAGGCGTCTTGCCATGACGGCATGGCGCCAAACTCTTCACGCACCTTGGCGTTGTCCAGCGCACTGAACGCCGGCCGTGCCGCCTTCCGGCCAGTCGCGTCGCTGCGACATGGCGTTACCACCGCGGCTATGCCAGAACGCTGCACAATCGCCTTGGCAAGGCCGAACCAACTCGTGGCACCCGTGTTGACGAGATGGTAAGTGCCGGGCGAACAGCCCCCTTTGAGCACCTTGAGAATCGTGGCGGCCGCATCCGCCGTGAAAGTGGGCGACATGATTTGATCGTCCACCACGCGCAGCTCACCCTTTTGCCGACCGGCACCGATGATCGTTTCGACGAAGTTGCCCCGATTAGCGTTGGTCCCCGGCACCCCAAAGAGCGACGCGACGCGCAGAATCACCAGATCTTCCAGCGCGAGACGAGCCAGCGTCTCGCCGAGCGCCTTGGAGGCGCCATAGACATTGACTGGTGCCGTCGGGTCGCCCTCCGTCAACGGGCACCGGCGCACCGCATCGCCGCCGAAGACATAATCTGTGCTGATATGGATGAAGCGTGCGGCCTTGCGCTCGCAAAGTTGCGCGAGACGCTGCACAGTGTGCCCATTCACGGTGAAGGCAAGCGCCGCGTCGTCTTCCGCTTGGTCCGTGTCGTGATACGCCGCGCAATTGATGAGCACATCGAACGACGCTTTCGCCAAACCATCCGGCACGACATCCGGGCGAGCCAAGTCCAGCTGCCGCCGGCCGAGCCTCACCAAGTCGAATGGCTCACCCGCCGCGGCGTGGGCCCTCCCCACGTCGGTGCCGAGCCGGCCCGCCGCGCCCAACAGAAGGACTCGCTGGCGCTTCACCCGCTTAGATTCTGATTTAGTCCGCGCCGATTAAGCGCCGGGCCGATACGCTTGCCGCTCAGCCGCCATGCGCATCAAGGCCGCGCCCGAGAACGGCCTTATGGGGGCGTCGGGGCTTGCCTCGACATTTGGACGGAGAACTCGGTGTGTGTCGGCCCCACGGGGCCTGAGCAGGCTCGGGAAGACAGCGCTAACCCGAACCTCGCTCGGCCCAAGGGCAAGTGCGCGGGGCAGCTTCGCCACCGCGCCGACGCTGGCTAGTTCGGCAGCACGTCAACGCGCGAGGCGAAACAAAAGCCATTCGCCTTGCGCTCTTGGTCCACCCACAACACGGCACGTCGCCCTGTGACGAAGGCTAGCTGCGCGGAGTCGAAGAGGCGCATCGCGTCTGACTTGGCCGCGTGTGTGCCATCGCAGCTAAAGGTCACCCAGTTGTCCGGGCAATTGAGGCCCGTTTCCGCTGCGATCGCATGGCCGAGCCGAGCCGCGCAACCGCCTAAACGGCTTTCTGACGCGAGGGTGCGATTGACGGTGGTGGTGAGGGACTGCGTGGTGGCGGCTTCCTGCGCCCAAGCCTCCGATGTGCCGAAGGAAAGCGCCAACACGGCCAGCCCCGCGCACAGCGACCAGCATCGGTTTCCGAGTCGTGTTTTCTTCATCGTGATTCGCTCCGATCTCCGTTTGGCGGCTGCCGCCGCTTGTTCCGCCTGTTGCCGCTTCCGGCAGGGACGAGGATTATGGAGAGCCTTGTCGCGGCTTGTCAAGAACGAAATTCGCCGCGTGAAACCGAGGCCCGGGGCACCCCGGCCGCAACCCTAAGCCCATGCGGCAGGCGACCGTGCCGTCAGCCGCGGCCGCGCCACCGCGAGCACCACCAGAAAGACCACCAGCCCCACCACCAACGGGGCGCTGCCCCAGCGCCCGAACGGTGTCACGCCACGCATCGGGCGGAACTCGCCGTGCAGGACGCCACGCTCGAAGCGCGGCAACGTGCTCACCGTGTTGCCTTGCGAGTCCACGATCGCGGTGATGCCGTCGTTGGTGGCGCGGAGCACGAAGCGGCCGTTCTCCAACGCCCTCATGCGGGCGATCTGCAGGTGTTGCGGGGGGCCGATGGAGGTGCCGAACCAGGTGTCGTTGCTGATCGTGGCCAGCACGTCCGCTTGCGCCGCTCCTTCGCGCACGAGTTCCGGGAAGGCGATTTCGTAGCAGATGGACATGGCGAGGTACAGATCGCCCGTACGGAGCATGGGTTGCTCCGGATCGCCCGGCGACAAGCGAGACATGGGCAGATTGAAGAAGTCGATGAGGCCGCGCAACGCCTCCCCAAACGGCAGGTACTCGCCGAATGGCACCATGCGCCGCTTGATGTAGCGGCCGTCGCCATCGCCCACAGCCACCGCCGCGTTGTACCAAGCCCAACCGAGCGTCCCACGCTCCAACGCCATCAGCCCCAGCACGAGGCTGCCGCTGGCGCGTTCCGCCATGTCGTCAAGGAACGGCTGGGCGAGGTGCAGCGGGGTGGTGATGGCGGCTTCCGGCCACACCACCAAGTCGCTGCCCCATGCCGATTCGGAGAGGGCGGCGTAGCGCTCTCGAATCGGCTCCTGCGATGCGGGGCGCCACTTCGTCTCCTGAGCCACCACGCCTTGCACGATGGACACGCTCTTCGACGCACCCGGCTTGGTCCACGGGGCTTGGGAGAGCGCCACGCCGGCGAACCAGAGCAGCGCCGCCAACGCCGGCGCCTGCCAAACACGCCACCGGATGAGGCCCGCGCCCGTGAACGCGATGGCGAAGCTCACCAGCAACACGCCCCCGACGGGTGCCAGCGCGGCGAGCGGCGTGTCCAGCATGGCGTAGCCCGCGAACAGCCATGGGAAGCCCGTGAGGAACCATGTCAACACCCATTCCGTGAGCGTCCAGATGGCGGCGAACGCGAGGGCCTCCACCGCGCCACCGCCACGCAACCGCGCGAAGAGCCATGCGGCGGCACCGTGGAACAGCGCCATGCCCGCAACGAACAGCCCCACCAAGGTGCCGGCGAGCCACGGCGACGCATTGCCATACACTTCGATGCTGACGTAGATCCAGTACACGCCCACGCCGTATTTGCCAACGCCGAAGAGCCATCCGTGCAGGAAAGGCCGTCGTGCGCCGGCTTGGCGCAGCGACCAATAGAGCGCCGCCATCGCGGCCACCGTCAGTGGCCAGACGTCGTAGGGCGCGAAACCCAGCGGGTAAGCGGCGCCGGCGGCCAACGCCACGAGCGGTGTGATGTGAGGTCCGAAGCGGCCCACGAACCGCTGCCAACCTGTGCGTCCGGCCTGCCAGAGGCGGGAGGGGAAGGCGGTACTCGAGGCCCCGGACTCTGCCGGCGTCACGACGTCGGCTTCTCGCGGCGATTCAGCTCCAAGAGCCGGATGCGGCGGCGATCCGCGTGCAGCACCCGAAAGTCGAAGCCACCGATGGACACCTGCTCCTCGCGTTCGGGCAGGTGGCCGAACTCCTTCAACACCACGCCGCCGATGGTGTCGCAGGCCGCCTCGTCGAAGTCCGCCCGGAAGTATTCGTTGAACTCCCTGAGCGGCGTCACCGCCTTCACCGTGTAGCTGCCGGCGCCGTGCTGCTTGATGAAGCTGTCGTCGTCCACGTCATATTCGTCTTCGATCTCGCCGACGATCTGCTCCAGCACGTCTTCAATGGTGATGACGCCGGAGACATGGCCGTACTCGTCAATCACCGCGGCCATGTGGTTCCGCGTTTGCTGGAACTCCTGCAGCATCACATGCAGGCGCTTGCTCTCCGGCACCACCGCCACCGGCCGAATGCAATCCTTGAGGTCGAAGCCGTCGAGCCCGTCCTTGAGCAGGAGGGGCAAGAGATCCTTCGCATGCAGGATGCCCTTGATGTCGTCCAAGTCGTCACCGATCACCGGGAAGCGCGAGTGCTGCGACGCGACCACTTGCGGCAAGAACTCCTGCGGGCTGTCCTCGGCGCGTATGAACACCGCCTGCGAGCGCGGAATCATGATGTCCCGGGCGCGCATGTCCGAGAACCTGAGCGTACGGTCGATGATCTCGAACGCTTCGCCATTGACGATGCCGCGCTCCGCGGCATCCTGCAGCATGTCCAGCACCTCGGTGCGGTCCACCGGGTCGCCGGAGAAGAGGTCGGCCACCCAATCCCGCCAACCGCGCCTGGGTTCGGCTTTCGGTTCCGTCATTGCGGCGCGTAACGGTCTCCAAAGCCCAAGTTGGCCAAGATGCGAACCTCGGCCGCCTCCATCCGCGACGCCTCGGCGTCGTTCTTGTGATCCATGCCCCGCAAGTGCAACACCCCATGCACCACCATGTGCGCGAAGTGCACATGCAACGCCGTGCCGGCTGCCGCCGCTTCCCGCGCCACGACGCCGGCGCAGATGGCCAAATCGCCCAAGGCGCCGGGCGCGTCCGCCGGGAACGCCAGCACGTTGGTGGCGGCGGGCTTGCCGCGATAACGCTCATTCAACGCCCGGCCCTCCGCTTCGTTCACCACACGAATGCAGAGCGTGCGCCGCTCGGCACCGAGGGCGGCGCGGGCCCACGCCTTGAGGGTTTCAGGCGCGGGTGCCGGGGCGGCCGCGATCTGCACGTCGATGCCATCGTGGCCGTCGGCCCACGAGTCTTGGCGGAGAGAAGCGGCGATGGCGCTCATGCCCGGCCCGCCTCCTGCTCGCCTTTGCCATCTTCCCGGGCGTACGCCTCAACGATGCGCTGCACGATGGGATGGCGCACCACGTCCTTGGCGCCGAAGCGGGTGAAGCTCAAGCCCGCCACGCCCTGCAGCACCGAGAGCACATGCACCAAGCCGGAGCGTTGGCCACGCGGCAAGTCGATTTGGGTGATGTCGCCGGTGATGACGGCGGTGGAGCCGAAGCCGATGCGCGTCAAGAACATCTTCATCTGCTCCACCGTCGTGTTCTGGCTCTCATCCAAGATGATGAACGCGCCGTTCAAGGTGCGCCCGCGCATGAACGCGAGCGGCGCCACCTCGATGATGTTGCGCTCGATGCGCTTGTTCACGCGCTCCACGCCGAGCATCTCAAAGAGCGCGTCATACAGCGGGCGCAAGTACGGGTCGATCTTTTGCGCCAAGTCGCCGGGCAGGAAGCCGAGCTTCTCACCGGCCTCCACCGCCGGGCGCACCAACAGGATGCGGCCCACGGCTTGGCGTTCCAGCGCTTCCACGGCGCAAGCCACCGCGAGGTACGTCTTGCCGGTGCCGGCCGGGCCGACGCCGAAGTTCACGTCGTGGGAACGAATCGCCTCCACGTAGCGCCGCTGGGTGGCGCCGCGTGGCTTGATGGTCTTGCGGCGTGTGCGAATCGCGCTGGCCGGCGGCGCCTCCGCGCCGGCCAGCAACGCCTCCACACCGGCTTCCTGCAGGTGTAGATGCACCGTGTTCAAGTCCACGGCGTCCGCTTCCTCCGTTTCGAGGTAGAGCTTGGCGAGCAGTGCGCTGCAGGTTTGCACACTCGCCTCGGGCCCACTGATGCGGAACTGGCTGCCGCGGTTGTGAATCCTCACACCCAAGCGCCGCTCCAAGTGCTTGAGGTTCTGATCGAACGGCCCGCAGAGCGCCGCCAAGCGGTGCGTGTCTTCCGGTTCCAGCACGACGCCCGCGGTGTGGTCGGGTGGTTCGCCGAGCGCTGGTTCCCGCGCCGCTTCAAGCGCACCGCCATCGCCGTCGCGCCCCACCCGCCCGGGCGCAGTTGACGCAGCCGGGGGAGGCTCCGTGCGTCGGTCTCCCGAGCCATCGAGGGTCGTGCGCGAGGCGTCATCCTCGCGCATCGTTAAGTTGGCGCCCAAGTGCGGTTCAAGCTCCTGCTAGGCACCTAAGCATATCGGGCATCCGGCGGTTGGGGAAGCGCGACGGCGTCGGGTTCGGCATCCGCCGGCACGCCGCGCAGCGAGTTCGGCAGCGCCGCGACGATGCGCACATCTTGGAACACCGCGTCCTCGTTGCCGATGCGGGGGCGGAAGTTCACCACGCGGTTGTTTTCCGTGCGGCCTTGGAGTTCGCCCGGGTCGCGCTTGGAAGGGCCGGTGACCAGCACCCGCTCCACGCGCCCCACCATGGCCGCCGCGTGGGCGTCGGCCTGGCGGCGCAGTTGATCCTGCAGGATGGCGAGCCGATGACGCTTGACGGCCAAGGGCGTGTTGTCTGGCTGGGTGGCGGCCGGGGTGCCGGGGCGGGGGCTGTAGATGAAGCTGAAGGAGAGGTCGTAATCCAACTCTTTCACCAGCGCCAAGGTGTCCTCAAAGTCTCGCTCCGTCTCGCCCGGAAAGCCGACGATGAAGTCCGAGGAAAGCGCGATGCCGGGCCGTGCGGCCCGCAGGCGGCGGATTTTGTCCTTGTATTCCAACACGGTGTGGCCGCGTTTCATGGCGGCGAGCACACGGTCCGAACCGGCCTGCACCGGCAAGTGCAGGTGGCTTGCGAGCTGCGGCACTGCCCGATAGGCGTCGATGAGCGCGTCCGTGAAGGCGGCCGGGTGGGAGGTGGTGAAGCGGATGCGGTCTATGCCTTCCAGTTCCGCGGCGTAGTGGATGAGTTCGGCCAGATCGGCATGGTCGCCATCGATGGCGCCCCGGTAGGCGTTCACGTTCTGCCCGAGGAAGTTGATCTCCCGCACGCCCCGCTCCGCCAAGCTGACCACTTCCGCCATCACATCCGCCACCGGCCGGCTCACTTCCTCCCCGCGCGTGTAGGGCACCACGCAGAATGTGCAGTAGCGGCTGCATCCTTCCATGATGGAGACGAACGCGGCCGGGCCGTCCACGCCCGGCGGCGGCAGGGCGTCGAACTTCTCGATTTCCGGGAAGCTCACGTCGATGGCCGGGCGGCCGTCGCGCCGCGCTTGGTCCAGCAACGCCGGCAGGCGATGCAGCGTCTGCGGCCCGAAGACGACATCGACTTGCGGCGCCCGCTCGACGATGGCCTCTCCTTCCTGGCTCGCCACGCAGCCGCCGACGCCGATGAGCACGTCTTTCCGCCGCGCTTTGATGGGATTCCAGCGCCCCAACTGGTGGAACACCTTCTCCTGCGCCTTGTCGCGGATGGAGCAGGTGTTGAGCAGCAGCACGTCCGCCTCCTCCGGCGCTTCCACCACGGCCGCCCCGCAACGCTCGCGCAGCAAATCCGCCATGCGCGACGAGTCGTACACGTTCATCTGGCAGCCGTGGGTTTTGATGTAGAGCTTGAAGCCGTCCACTTCCTCTCCGGGGTCCCGCGCAGACCTGAGCGCAGCGGCTACAGGTTGTCGCGGTAGTCCGCCGCCACCGCGGCATCAATGGCCGCGGCCGTTTCCGCGGCGGCGTTCTTCCGCGCCGCATACATCTTGCCAAACGACACCTCGTGTCGCGCCGGCCAGCTATCCGGCTTCCACACCCGCGCCCGGATGAAAGCCTTGGCGCAGTGGAAGAACACCTCCTCGATGGCGACGCGAATCGCGAGCACGGCCGGCTTCTCGCGGGCGGCCAACTTGGCCAGTAGTGCCGGTTCCGCCGAGAGCTCGGCGCGGCCGTTCACGCGCAGCGTCTCCGGTGTGCCGGGAATCATGAACAGCACACCCACCTGCGGGTTGGCGAGGATGTTGCGGTGGCCGTACACCAGCCGATTGCCGGGCCGGTCTGGAATGACGATCGAGCGCTCGTTCTCCACCAGCACGAAGCCGGGGCCGTCACCCTTCGGCGACGTGTCCACACGCCCTTGCGCATCCGCCGTGGACAGCACAAGGAAGGGGGACTTGGCGATGAACTCGATGCCGAAGGCGTCCAGCCGAGGCTGGTTCTTCTCAGCGAGGCCAGGCGGTTCCGCCCCGATGACGGCACGCAGCTCGGCTTCCGTGGCGATGGTGGTCATGGCTGTCGTCTCTCGGTGCTTGCACCCGATTGAAACACAGACGTCCGTCGCATGTGCCAAGCTGCGGTCTAACGCAGCCGAACAGCTTGGCGCAGGCGCTTACTCGTACACGTACTCCTCCACTTGCTCCGCATCCATCGCATAGCCGGATTCGGCAAGGCCGGAGTAGCGTTCCAGCTTCATCACGCCGGTGATCCACACCGGCATGTACATGGACTCCAAGACGATGGGTTCGGCGAAGCGAACGTGGACGATTTGGTTGGGCGGCGGCGGCGGCTGGTGGATGCAGGCGCCGAAATACGGCACCAAGAGCAGGCTTGCCACTTTCGCGTCCACGATGTCGAGCGGCACCACGAAACCGGGCAGCCGAGCGCGCACGCCGGCCAGCTCCGGCACGGTTCTGATGTCCACGCTGTAGGGAAAGTCGTCAAAGACGGGCACTTCGGAGTGGTTGATCACCTGCGGCGGCGCCCGCTCGCCGGGCGGCATCAAGTCGTCCCACTCCAAAGTGCGCACCTCGCCGCTCGCGGCCCACGACAAAGCGAGCATTGCGCCAAGAAGAGCTAATCGCATGGCCATTGCCTCCGCCGGCTAGTTTACACGCGCACGGCGAGCCCGTCCGCCAACGAATAGCGATAAGCCCGCCACGCCGGGAACGCCGCGGCCAGCACACCGGCGAGCGTCACGCCCACGACCACCGCGAGATCAAAGACGCCCGGCGCCCCGCCGGCCAGCGCCAGGCCGAAACGATCCTCCAGCACCGCCCGGCCGGCGAACATCATGCCGTGCGCGGCGCCTGCGCCGACGATGGCGGCGGCAGCGGCCAACATCGCCGATTCGACGATCAGCAATGCGAACACCCAGCCGCGGCCGGCACCCACGGCGCGCAGCACCGCCATCTCGCGGCGCCGTTCCGCCAAGCCGGCCAGCAGCATGGTGGTCATGCCGATCAAGCCGGCGATCACCACCAGCACCGCCACCGAGATCAGCGCGGTCTCGGCCACGCTGACGAGGTCCCATAGCTGCTGCAACGTCACGCCCGGCACGATGGCCATCAGCGGTTCGCCATCGTATTCATTCACGAAGCGCTGCAAACGCAACGCCAGCGGGCGCGAGTGCAGGCCGACGAGGCAGGCGGTGATGGCGTCCGGCATGGGTTCCACGGCGGCGGTGGCGTGGTCGTGGTGGTCCTCGGCGTCAGGGTGAGCCTCTTCTTCGTGGTCGGCGTGATGGTCGTGTTCGTGATGGTCGTCTTCGTGGGCGGTGTCGTC
This sequence comes from Candidatus Azotimanducaceae bacterium, assembly GCA_965200505.1. Taxonomy (GTDB): domain Bacteria; phylum Pseudomonadota; class Gammaproteobacteria; order Pseudomonadales; family Azotimanducaceae; genus VXNE01. Next base: position 1,109,901 of record OZ241343.1, read on the forward strand.
ATGGTGGTCGTCGGCGGCGTGATGGTTTTCGTCGTGGTCGTCGCCGCCGTGGTGGTCGGCATGATCGTCGGCCTCGTAGTCGGCCGCGGTGTTGGCGTCGTGGTGATCGTCGTCACCATGCTCGGCATGGTCGTCGTGATCCTCGTCGCCAACGTGGCCATCATGGCCGTGATCGTGCTCTCCAGGTTCAGCATGCATGGCCTCGATGCCCGCCAAGCTCACGTGAACCGTGCGATCCACCGGCGTGCCGGTGTACGCCAAGACGCCCGACACGGTGAAGGGCGCGTCGTCGTGATGGACGAAGCTCACGTCGCCGATGCCATGCGACACCACGATGCTGTCGCCCACCGCGTAGTTCAGCGCCGCGGCCACTTCCGCGCCGAGCACCGCCTCGCGCGCATTGGCGAACGGCTTGCCGATGTTGAACGACAGTGCGCGATCGCGGCCGTAGCGGTAGTGGACGAAGTAGTCGCCGGTGGTGCCCAACACGCGGAAGCCCCGGTGCGCGTCGCCCAAGGACAACGGCACGCTCCACGCCACTTCCGGCCGCGCGGCGATCATCTGATAGCTTTCCCAGCTGATGTTGCTGGTGGCGTCGCCCACGCGGAACACCGCGTAGAGCAGCAGATTGAGCGGCCCGCCGCGCGCGCCGACGACGAGATCGACGCCAGAGATGGTGTTGACGAAGCTCGCCTTGGTTTCAGCGCGGATGCGATCCACAGCCACTAGCAGCGCCACGCTCATCGCCACCGACGCGACGGTGAGCCCCGCCGTCAAACGGCGGTTGAGCAGGCTCTTCCACGCCAACCCAAAGAGCGTCGCCCGCTCATTCATCGGCAGTTTCCACAAACGCGCGGTTGAGTTGCGGCAGCGACACCGAACGATCGAAGGACGCGGCGAGCGCCGGATCGTGGCTGACGAACACCACCGCGCTGCCGGCGGCGTCGCACTCTTCCATCAGCAAATGCGCGAAACGCTTGCGATTAGCCGCGTCCAACGCCGCCGTGGGCTCATCGGCCACCAACAGCGCCGGCCGCCCGATCAACGCTCGCGCCGCGGCGACGCGCTGTTGCTGGCCGATGCTCAAGCTAGTGGTCTGCCGATCCAGCAGATCGGCACCGGACAATCCCAGCCGCCGCAAGAGCCGCTCCGCCTCCGCCGCAATCGAACCGCCGCTGCGCCGAGCCGTCTCGGCGCGAAGCGCCGAAAGCCGACACGGCAGCGCAACGTTCTCCACCACGGAGAGATACGGCAGCAGGTTGAACATCTGGAACACGAAGCCCACATGCGCGGCGCGGAAGCGGTCCCGCGCCGCCGCGCCCATGGCGGACAACGTCTCGCCGCCGACCTCAACCGTGCCCGCGGTTGGCGTGAGGATGCCACCGAGCAAGCCGAGCAGCGTGCTCTTGCCGCTGCCGCTCGGCCCCTCCACGAACAGCTTCTCACCAGCCGCCAGCGTCAGCTCGGCGATGTCCAGCACTGGCTCTCCGGCGCGATAGGCGAACGTCGTCTCCGCCAAGCGGGCCACCACGCCAGTCACGGCGCGATCCTCCCGCGCACCGCGGGGTACACAGCCACCGGCATGCCGTCCAGCAACGGGATCTCCTTGGAGCAGCCGAGCCTCTCCTCGAAAGGCTGATGGAAACACACATCAATCGACAGACTCAAATGGCGAGCGGCGGCCTTAAGGCGCTCACTCTGGCAACTGAAAGAACGCGGCATCCTCCAAAGCCGAGCACCGGCACTTGGCGGGGCGCTAAAACATTCCAAGTCGATCAAACGGAGGCCCGAAGCCCCGCCGCCACGGCCCGAAGCGCCCCAAGCGCTCGGTGCTCCGTTACCGCTTCGCGCCCACCCCGGAGCGCTCGGCGCGTTCCGCCAGTTCATCCACATGGGTGAGCAGCCCGCGCAGCATGCCCAGCTCCGTCTCGTCCAACGCGGCGCGGGCGAACAGGCGGCGAAAGCGCGTCATGGCTTGGCGCGGGGCGCTGTCCTTCAGGAAGTCGATGCGGCGCAGCGTCGCTTCCAAGTGGGCGTGGAAGCCGTCCACGGCGGCCACGGTGGCCAAGCGGCGGTCCGGCGCGACCTCCGGGGCGGTGCCGCCGGCGGCCTTGAACAGCTCATAGCACACCACCTGCACGGCCATCGCCAGGTTCAGCGAGGGATAGCCGGGATGCGCGGGAATCACGATGTGGTGCTGGCAGCGCTGCAGTTCCGCATTGGTGAGGCCGCTGGCCTCGCGGCCAAACAAGATGGCGGCCGGTGCGGCGACAGCACCATCGCCGGCGAGATGCGCCGCTACCGTCGCGGCGTCCATGCTCGGCCAGGGAATGCGACGCGCTCGGGCGCTGGTGCCGAACACCACCGTGCAATCGCCGATGGCGTCCTCCAGGGCGTCCACCACGGTCGCGTTCTCCACCACGTCCACGGCTTGCGCTGCCCGCCAATCCGCCTGCGGATCGGGGAACCGCGCCGGGCGCACGAGGTGGAGCGACGTGAAGCCCATCGTCTTCATCGCCCGCGCCGCGGCGCCGATGTTCCCCGGATGGCTGGGTTCGACGAGGACGATGCGGACTTGATTCATGGCTGAGCCCCCGGGGACGCGATGCTGCGGTGATGTAGCATAGCCCCGCCCTTGCCCGGCAAGCCTCCGGAACCCACACCCGCCCCATGCATCCCATGGTCAACATCGCCGTGCGCGCGGCGCGGCGCGCGGGGCGCATCATCACGCGGGCGATGGATCGCGTCGGCGCGTTGGACAAGCAGGAGAAGGCGCCACGGGACTTCGTGTCCGAAGTGGATCGAAACGCCGAAGACGCCATCATCGACACCATCCTGCGCGCCTATCCGGACCACGGCGTGCAAGGTGAGGAGCACGGCGCCGCCAACGAGGACGCCGAGTACGTCTGGGTGATCGATCCCTTGGACGGCACCACCAACTTCCTCGCCGGCATTCCCCACTTCTGCGTGTCCATCGCGGTTCGCACCGGCCCCACGCTGCTGCACGGCGTGGTGTTCGACCCGGTGCGAAACGAGCTCTTCTCCGCCACCCGGGGCACCGGCGCCCGCTTGAACGACAGGCGCATCCGCGTCTCCCCGACCAACGGCTTGGAACACGCCGTAGTCGCCACCGGCCTGCCCTTTGGCCATGTCGCCGAGCACCTAGATGCCTATCTCGACATCCTGCGCACCCTGCACCAATCGTGCCGGGCATTGCGCCGCATGGGGGCGGCGGCGCTGGAACTCGCCTACGTGGCGGCGGGCCGCACCAGCGCCTTCATGCAAATGGGCTTGAGCCCGTGGGACATGGCCGCGGGCGCCGTGATCGTGCGCGAAGCCGGCGGCTTCGTCGGCGACATGGCCGGCGGCGACCGCTTCATGGAGACGGGCAATTTGGTGGCCGCGAACCCGAAGAACTTTCGGGAGCTGTTGAAGGTGGCCCGAGCGGCGGCGCGGAACACTGATGACGGCACCTTGTTGCGGGGCTGAGCGCCAAACGCTTGACCCCCATCATCAGGACGCGGCTGGCCACGGGAGCTCCCGCGACAGCTTGCGGACTACGTTGTGGACTCGCGTACGCTGCAGAAATCCCGCAGAACTCGAATGTGGACGGCGCGGTTCAGCACTTCGACACGGTACCGTCGAGCATCGGGCACCGCACCATCATTGGCGGGTTTGCCCCCACGCATCTGACACTCGCTGGCCCATTGTTCCACTTCAATGCCGATGGAACGGCTTTTGGGCGGATTTTCTGCTGTGATGGCGAGGCGATGGTGTTGACTTTCGCCGGTGCAGTGCTCGGCAGGGCAGACACTAGCTCCGTCAAAGGGATCGTTACCCCGTGGACAGTTCCAGCGGGTCGCGTCTTCGCCATACGCCAAGAACTCGCCGACGGCACGAGCGCGCAGGTTCGCGACCTTGCAGTTGAAGGTCTTGTCCTTGTCTTGACCGCAGAGGTTTCGCCCTTCGCCTTGTTCCGGCGCGATGCTGGCGAACCCTGTCACCCTGAGGACCGGGACCGGACAAGGCTCTTCGCCATCCTTGCAGTTCAGGCGCTTGAAATCGGGCTCCTCCTTCATGCAATCCATCATTGCCTGCCTGAACTCATCGAGCCACCGGCGCTGCGCGTCGTCCAAGCAGACGCCGAGGCCCGAATTCGGGCTGCTGAACTTCGCGTCTTCCATGTGCAGCATCGAAAACACGGATCCTTCACGGAGATACACGCGCACCTGTTCCGGTTTCACTTCGTGCGCTGGCGTCACGATCACATGGTGCGTGTCTTCACTTATGGAGGGCTCCTTATGACCGATCCACGCGACCAACAAAACGACTGCGATGGCAAGAAGGATGATCATTAGTTTCCATGACGAACGGAACGACTTGCGCATAGCACTTGGAATGGTTACGAAGTACCGACTCCAAGTTACTCCGATGCTGTCGGCAACCTTGAAGCCGGGCAGCCACTCCCCTTTGATGGCAGCCAACGTCGAATTTCCGAGCTCCTTCGCTCGCGCCCATGCCGCGTCACCAATCACCGTCACCAGAGTTCCCGTGAAACCGAGGGACGCAAGGAACGCACCGAATCGCAGCAGCTCGGTATCGCCGAGGACGTCGATCAAGATTCGGTAGACCGGGGTGAGGACAGCCAAGGCCAGCAGGATAGCTGACACAATCGACGCCAAAGTGGCGAACAGCAGACTCAGCCGCGCAACAATGCGGAACAACGCATGCACCGGATAGGCCAAGCACCGGCCGATCCAGACGCTTGCTTCGGCCAAGCGGGAGAGCACGATGTCAGCCCACTCTTTCAAGGCTCTCTTTGGCACTTTGTCTTTTCGCCCGTTGCTCGGCTAACGGGTTACCTCCTCAAAGTGGGTATGGTCATCGAAGACGCCCCCGCAGGCTCATCGAACAGCGTCAGCGGTTCGCCCAGCCGCACTTGAATGCCTTGGAAGCACGGATCCTCGTCCCAAAAGCCGCATCTCGCCGGCGGGAGCATGGGCGCGGCGTCGATGGAAATCGTCACCGCGCCGCCTCCTTCGCCTTGTCGCACTTCCACCGCCGTTCCGGACGTCTGGCCGGCGGCGATGGTGGCGGTCTCAGCCGCGAGGGTGCCGCCCTCCACGGTCAACGGCACGGCCATGTCGAATGGAGCGCCTTGTGGAACGCTGAGGCGCACCGACGCCGCGCCCTCGGCGCCCGCGTCCTCCGCGGCATCGTTCGCCTCGAGCCCCACGTCCAAGGCGAAGGGAGCGCTTGGGTTATCGTGCAGCCCTAGCTGGTACAGCTTGCCGACGCCGGCGAAGAAGCCATCCGGCAGCGTATCGATGGCGTTGTCCCGCAACTTGAGGACGCGCAGGTTCCGCAGGCCCGCGATCAGGTCGTCGGGCAGCGTCTCGATCTGGTTGCCGTCCAGGTACAAGTAGCCCAATTCCGGCGAGTTGCCGAACGGGGCCGCGGGCAGCTCGCGCAGCAGGTTGCCGCCCAGGTCCAGCTCCACGAGGGCGGGCAGCCGCAATGCCCGCGCCGGCAACGCCTCGAAGCGGTTGCCACGCAGGTGCAGCACACGCAGGCCGGGCGAGCCGGACAGCAGCCCGCTGGGGAGCTCCGAGAGGCCGTTCCCGTCCAACTGCAGTATCGTCATGCCGGCCATGCCGAGGAAGTCCAGCGGACGCAATTCGGCGAGGCTGGCGTCCGTCAGGCGAACCGACACGCGGCGTTCGAGTTCGGCCGAAGTGACCGCCTCGCAATCCCGCGCGCCGCGCAATTCGTCGGCCACTTGCGGCGTGCGGTCGCAAACGCCTTCCTCAACATGCACGGTGGCCGTGGCGACGCCCAAGGCCAAACCGTCTTGCGGCGTCAAGGAAACGACGAAGACCTCACGCGCCGGTTCAATGTCGGCATCATCCGCGATGGCAATGCTTATCGCCGCGGCAGTCTCGCCGGCGGGAATGACAACGTCGCCCCCCGCGCCGCCGTGGTCGCTCGCATCCGCGTCCGCGGTGGCGGGGTCATCGTCAATCCCGATTGCCCAAGTGAGCGTGACATCCGCATCGCGGGGTTTGGCGAGTGACACATTGAGTTCCACAACGCCGCCTTCCGGCGCGGAAGCGAACGCAGACAATTCACCCGCGCCGCCCAGCGAAGCGGGGTTGCCGACAGTCACCATGAAAGAGAGGCTCGCGCTTAGGCCGCCGGAGTCTGTGGCGCTTAGCGTGACTTCCGCCAAACCCTCGGCGACGCCGGACACGGTGAGCGTATCCCATCCGCTTGCTTCCACGGTGGCGACCGCGGGGTTTGACGACGAACCGGAAAAGCCGGTTATGTAACCGTCGGGGTCATTGAAGTAATCCCGGCCGTTGAACGCAACACTCTGTCCGGTTTCCAAAGACGTCGCATCAATGGTGCCGGTGGTTTCGGGCGGATCGTTGGGCGGCGGCGGTGGCGTATCGTCGTCAACTGCGCCGCCATCGTACCACACTGTCACACCCGCCCGGCGAAGCGCCGGAATGTGCGTGTTCACCGATACGGCGTTCAACGGGTTCCCGTTCAAGTTCACAAATAGGAGCCCCCCCTTCATTGCATTGTGGGTACTTGGTGAAGGCTCCCGGCAGTTGCCACAGTGCGACGGCGGACCGAGATCAGGAAGCCTCAAGAGCGGCGAAATGTCCGTAATCGAGTTGCCCTGAAGATAAAGGTACTGGTAGTTAATGCCAAATTCGAGTCCTGTTATGTTAGCTATGCCGTCATTGGCAAGAAACAGCCCTTTGTTTATCGAAGCCCCACGTCCTATTTTTTGTTGGGTGATCGGCAGGCCGAAAATCGTGCCAAAATGATTCCGCAAGTTCACATCAGGAATGTTCACGGTCGCGGTGGGCGAAGCGGGCATCCTATACCACACACGGGCTGCCGGGCCGTTGCCCACGCTGTTCACGGCCCGTACCTCAAGGGCGTAGCGCGCTCCGGTTGTGAGCCCGGAAAATCGGGCTGTAGTGATGGTGGCGGGGTTAGTGTAGCCCGTAACCGCGGCCCAAGAATTGAATGTGGGCGGCGAGCCGGTGCCGCGCCGCACTTGATAGGCGGTGATGGACGAATCTTGGGGGTTTAGCCAAGTCAGGTTCGCGTGAGTCGTCGAAGTTAGTTCGTTCGTCGCGAAAGTGATCTGAGGAGCGGCAGGGGCGCTTTGCCCGTGCGCCATCGTGGAAGTGAAGGCGGCGGCCAGTGCGAGCATGGCGATGATGGGGCGTTTCACGGTTCGAGTCTCCAATTTTGAAAAGGCACTGAGCAAGACCGAGGATGACACTCGGCCTGACCGGTTCCGGCACTCCGTGGCGAAATCGAATCCAGCAGCACGGGATCAATGAGCTCCGGTCTCAAGTGGGCGTTCTTTTTCATGGTCACGGCGGACTTGAGTTCCCCTCGTCGTCTTTGGCATCGCTGGGCGGGCACCAAGTTGAGCGCCAGCAACGCTGCGCCGATGGACAGCCCGACCCAACCGCAGCCGTTTTTGGCCTTGGCGTCATGGTTGCGCGGGCGGCGTCAGCCGTTCGATGTGACATGCGCCCGCGTGCCCCACCTGGATGAAGACGGAACGGTTGAGCGCCTGCTGATCAACGCCCGGCACCGAGTCATCCAAGTAGCGCCGTTGCAGATCCTCAAAGAACTTCCAGTCAGTGTGGGTTACGTCAAAGCCTGCCCGCCGTAAGCGGGTTGCGACCACCTCGGCGCGCAGATTGGCGGTTGCGCGGTTCATTTCGTTGGATTTCGCCATGCGCCGCCGGCCGCCGGATGGCGATTCCTCTTGGAACTCCGCGGTGCTTGAGTAGCCAGTCACCTTGAACGACACTTTCGGCCCACCCTCCTGCTGGCAAGGCCGGAAAGCGCGCTCCAGCATCTCCAGCCGTCGCTCGTGGCGTGTGGCCAGCTTCACGCCAACGTTGTCCGCCTTAACTTCCCCGGCGTCGTTCAGGCGGGCGTTTTCGTAGAGGAACGTGAAGTCGTTCACCACCGAGGCTGGCTTGGGCTCCGGGCAACTTCCGACGGAGGACAGGCAGGCACCGTCCTTCCGAAGCTTTGCGTACACCGAATCCGCGATTTGCGAAGCAAGGCGCTCCAGTTCCGAGCGAATAAGCGTCGCTTGGGACTGCTCCATGCCCAGCACCGCTGCCTTCAACTCGCCAAGGCCAGAAGCGAGGGAGTTGACTTGCTCCGCCAACTGCGCCCAAACATCTTCGGATTGCGGCGGACACCCGCCCTGCGAACGGCCTTGGACCTTATGGGCGAGGAAGCCCACCGCGATGGCCAGCGCCAGAACCGCCACATACAGGAAAGTGCGCTCGAACCTCGGCATGCCGACTAACCCTCACCCGCGCCTGACGCGGGGCGCGGCCGAAGCGGCATGCGCGGCGCCCGTCGAACCGGCCCCCGCCGTTCAGACGGTTCTTTGGGGTGGTCGAGTTGTCTGCCGAAGGGCCGCGCGGGCCTCTGCGGCTTCGAGCCGCAGGGTTGGCGGCTATGCGGAGTTGCGGCTGCCCCTATCCCTAATCGGGGGGGGGGGGGGGGGGGGGGGGGGGCAAGAACCGTGCCACAAATGCACGTCGCAGGAACCAAGAGCTTCCTCTTCCTGACGGCAGGCACAATCGGATGCAGAATCATTGGATGCACGGGCCTCTCGCCCTTCCAGTTGAATGCAGCATATTCGATCGCCAATGCGCGTGTCAAGCGCGAGAGTCGTCCAACGCTATGTGAGTATCCATGTAGCGGCCAGTTCGCCATGCCTGCGGCGGAAGTCGGGTTATGGCAGGAGGCGTCCGAGCTCCGGCGGAACCGGCTCCGCGCACCTCGGACGCAGCGCCGCGCCCTCGTCCGCCGTGTTCAATTGAAGAGTTCCGTTCGCAGCGCGAGCGCGATTTTGTCTCGCGTTGCCGCTGCCACCACCGCTTGCTCCGCGAATCGCGGCCAGCCCGACACCGCTTGCGCCACCTCCCGACAGATGGCCAATGCGCGGCGGCGGCCGATGGCTGCAACCTCGCCGCAGTGCAGGAAGTCTTGCTCGGCAAAATCGTCGCGCTTGCCGTTCATCGTCATCTGATGGAGCGCGGTCCAGCGCCCCGCCGGCTGCCATGCGTACGTCACGTCGAAAGCCGGAGCGAGTGACCAATCGCCAAAGCGGTCCATCAGGAACGCAATGTTCTTCGCGTGGTCGTCTTGGTTGCGCACCAAGATGTTGAACACCATGCGCCGAAACTGCTCCTCGACTGCGGCCATGCCCAACCCCAAGCGTCGAATGACAAGGAGTGCCTGTTCATAGGCATGGGTGCCGGCGGCCTGGAAATCGAAGTGGGCCATGCCGCCCAAGGACTGCATGTGCAGCTTCTCGCCAGTGGGCAGGCGGTCAAAGCGGCGGGTCATGAAGTGACGCCGGCTGCCTTCCTCAAGCAGGCGGCACTCCGTCATCGTCACGCCGGCGGCCTTGGCCATCAAGTGGTAGGCGTATTCGATGGCACCGTAGCCGAGCGTCCCGACGCTGGCTTCATCAAGGTCGCTCGTCACCCCGTCGAGCTTCATCAGCCAGTGTTGGAATCCGTCCGGTGCCTCGAGGTCTCCCGAGCGCACCTCGGACGACTGCGGATTCCACGCAATCAACGCCTTCGGGCGGGCGCCGCCGGCGGAAGTGCCGACCCGCAAAATCTGCCGCAGGGCAGCGCGGCCGTTTGGCGTGGCAAACGACGCATGGAGTTCGCCGCGGCGGCGCAGCGCGAGGCCGGCCAGTTCCACCAGCTCCGCCACTTGCAGGCGCGCGGCCGGTGTGGGGCGCGGTCCCAGAGCAGGTTCGAACTCCAACGCTCCCATGCCGCGCACACCCACATAGCAGAGGCGCTCCACCGCGTTGAAGGAATCAGGAGCCCGCCCCTGCCGGGCCAGCCACACATCGATGAGCGCCTGCCCGAAGCGATCAGGCAGCGAATCGGTCAACATCCCCGGCAGCCCGTGGAAGGACTCGCGGCGCAATGCGGGGAATCGATGCACCCCCGGCGACAATGGCATGGTCAACGGCGCCACTGCCAAGCCCCGCCGCAGGAACTTCGGGTCGAACTCAAAGTCCGCGACGGTCTCGCCCGGCGCCAACGAGACGGCGCCAACCACTTGGCCCCACAGCCGCACTTCGGCCAGCATCGCTTACCGTCCTCGATCTGGAAGACGACTGGCCCCAGCGCCCTCGGCGGAGCGCCTCGGAGAAGAAGCGCGGCGGCGGCGCTTGCCCTTCATGCGCAGCAAGTCCATCGGGCCGGGTTCGTCTGGCGGCGCCAACGCCTCCAAGTTCTCCAGCAGGCCGAGCACACGCAACAGCCGCACGAAGTTGGTGAGCTGCACGGAGCCGCCCGCTTCAATGCGTTCCAGCGTACGCTTGGAAATGCCGGCCTCATACGCCAAGGCGGCTTGGGTGATGCCGGCGTTCAACCGGCATCGCGCGAGGCGCCGCCCGAGCTCGGCGAGGACCACGCCATCTGCTTGCAGCGTTTCGAGTTTCATGTCGCCAATTATGGCGGATAATCGCCGTTTAGTCCATTAAATCGCCTCTTTTGGCGTGTTCAACGACTAGCAGATGTCCGAATTCGGCCTCTCAATGCCTTTCCTCGGCCGCCTCCTTCTCCGAGAGCACGAGGTCTCCGCTGCCGTTGGGTGCGACGGCGTATATGCCATACTTTGTGTCACCCAGAGGCGCAATGGCTGTTGACGGTAGGGATGCGTAGGGCCTTCGTCCTTGCAAGAAGCCGGATAGCGTCGCAGCGTAATCCAAAATGCGATAGTCTGTCGGACCGGCGAAGTAGGCTTGGCTAGTGACGCGAGGCTTGACATCGTGCGGCAGCCCGTCTCCACCCATGTCGATTATGTAGTATGGCGTACGCGGATCGTCTGGCGGTGTTCTGTGTATGCGGTCACTTCCATAGCGCGTCGCGGCAAGGTGGACGAGGTCCGCCGCTCGGAACTGCAATCCATCATTCGTAACGACTGATACGTATTCGTTGTTATCGACGAGCAAAACGGCTTGGTCAATCATGGATTGGTCAAGATTACGCTCACTATGTTGAGAGATGAACTGAAACAGAAAATTGGAGTAGTTGGACAGCACAAAGAGGCCAATAAACGCAGTCAAGCCAATGGCCGTGCTTTGCGTGAGTTCTCGACTCCATTTGGCGACGTCCAGCAAATGCTTGGCGGCAAACGCCAACAAAGATGCAAGCAATGGAATTAGCACGCTCCAATAGCGGCGTTCCGTGCCATGCGATATGCTCAACACCAGAAACAGGCTTGCGAACTCACCGATCAACAGGATGATGAACGCGAGCTCTTTCCTATCAAAACTACGCCGTGCAAAAAATGCTAGGCACCCAAGCATGAGCAAGATGGCCGGCGTCATGACGGGGTTGGTGTGATACTGAGTGATCCCTTCGATGATGATGGGCGCATTATCAAAGAATCTCGTTAGAATCGGCTGGGCTGGAATGAAGTATTCGCCTCCGCGAACCGTGTTCGCTTCCACGAATAGCAAAATACGCTCCAGCACAACAAGGGATGCCATCCCCAAAATGGCACCGACCATCCATCCCGCGAATAAACGGCCACTGGCTTTGGCGATTGCCAAATAACAGACAAGCAGCCAAGGGGCCAAGGCGACGTTGGGTTCCTTAGAGAGCAACAAACCTAAAAAACCAAATGCAAATATCGCATGTCCCATACCCCCCTTCCCCGCCGGTCCCATTAGCATAAGCGCCGCCGCGTAGTTGCAGACGCTAAGGAAAAAGACTGTGTAGAGCTCCACGGTCTCTTTTAGAACAAAGGCACCGTTCGGGAAGAAGAGCCAAACGTAGGCGAGCACTGCCAACGGAAGGACTTGATATGGGGTTTTAGCGCACGGCGTGGATTTACAAACACGCCTAAAGGCGGCGATGAGGAAGGCCAGGGTACCGAAGGCAAACAGCAAACGATTAGCGTAGTGAAGGAAACTATCACCAAAGTGGTGCCATATGAGCCCGTGCCATACGTCAAAGAACGGACGAAATCTCCAAAACCATTGGTAATCCTCTGGATCAGTGGAAGTGAATAGGAATCTTAGGTGGGAGATAAACCTCGTCCAGTTGGCAACCTTGTCTGCCAGGTGCGGGTGTCGATCAAATAAACCTATTGGCGTATCCAACAGATAGTACATCGCCGGCAACCAGAGGAGGGTTGCGATGGCGAAGGTTGCGAAGTATGCAAACCGGCGTGGCCGCCAGCCGTCAACTTGCACAATCTGAATCCGCTGCCGGTTGCAGGGACATCATGGCCTCGGCGTTTCCTCCGCGGCCTCCTTCTCCGGCAGCACAAGGTCTTCCTTCGTCACCCCCAAGGCCAGCAACATGCTGGCGGAGACGTAGATCGAGGAATAGGTGCCGACGATGACGCCGATGCTGAGCGCCGTGGCGAAGCCGCGGATCTGCTCGCCGCCGGCCAGCAGCAGGGCGACCAGCACCAACAACGTGGTGAGGGACGTGACCAAGGTGCGCCCCAACGTCTCGTTCAGGGAGCGGTTGACGATCTCCACCGGCTTGCCGCGCCGCACGATGCGGAAGTTCTCGCGGATGCGGTCTGAAACGACGATGGTGTCGTTCAGGGAATAACCGATCACGGCCAGCACGGCGGCCAGTTCCGCCAAGTTGAATGTCCAGCGGAACACGGCGAAGGCGCCCAGCGTCACCACCACGTCGTGCGCCAGCGCCGCCACCGCGCCCACCGCGAACTTGCCGGTGAAGCGGAACATGATGTAGATCATCACCGCGCCGAGCGCCACCAGCATGGCGATGCCGCCCTGCTCCGTGAGTTCCTCGCCCACCGTCGGCCCCACCACCTCGGAGCGCCGCAAGGCGACGCCGGGATACGCCGCCGCCAGCGCCGCCATGATCTCGTCGCCCACGGTGGATTGATCCTGCCCGGCCTGCGGCGGCACGCGGATGAGCACTTCCGTTTCGGCGCCGAAGTTCTGCGTCACCGCGTTCTCGAAGCCGGCCGCGCCCAGCGCTTCGCGCACCGCCGCGAGATCCGCCGCTTCGGCGAAGCCCACTTCCACCAAGGCGCCGCCGGTGAAGTCCAACCCCCGGTTCAAGCCCACCAAGGAGATGGCGAGCGCGGACATCACCAACAGCACACCGGACACCACGGCCGCCACGCGGCGGGCGCCCATGAAGTCAAAGTTGGTGGCGGGGGCCATGGCGGTCAGATGGCGAGGGCGGCCACCTTGCGGCGTCCGTAGATGAGGTTCACCACGGCGCGGGAACCCATGATGGCGGTGAACATCGACGTGACGATGCCGATGGCCAGGGTGACGGCGAACCCGGCGACCGGCCCACTGCCGATGGAGAGCAGGATGAGCGCCACGAACAGCGTGGTGACGTTGGCGTCCAGAATCGTCAGGAAGGCGCGGTCGTAGCCCGCTTGAATGGCGCGTTGCGGCGGCGAGCGCTTCAACTCCTCGCGGATGCGCGAGAAGATGAGCACGTTGGCGTCCACCGCCATGCCCACCGTGAGCACGATGCCGGCGATGCCCGGCAACGTCAGCGTGGCGCCCAAGAGCGACATCACCGCCACCAAGATCACCAAGTTCAGCGTGAGCGCCAAGTCCGCCACGAGGCCGAACACCTTGTAGTACAGCGGCATGAAGAGCAGCACCAGCGCGAAGCCGGCCACCACGGAGTACATGCCGCGCTCGATGTTCTCCTCGCCCAGCGAAGCCCCCACCGTGCGTTCCTCGACGATGCGCATGGGCGCGGCCAAGGCGCCGGCGCGCAGCAGCAGCGCCAGTTCCTGCGCCTCGCGAGCCGAGAGCCCCGTGATGCGGAAGGAATAGCCCAGCGCGGCCTGGATGGTCGCCACGCTGATGAGCCGCCGGTCGTTGCGCAGCACCACGCCGCCGTCCGCCTGCTTCACCGGCTTCTGCTCCACGAACACGATGGCCATGGGGTGGCCGATGTTCGGCGCCGTGGCGTCGTGCATGCGCTCGCCGCCGATGCTGTCGAGGGTGATGTTGACCTGCGGCAGGGAGGTTTGCGGGTCATACCCCTGCACGGCGTTGGTCACCCGGTCTCCCGTGACGATGATGCTGCGCTGGACGCGCCGGATGCGCCCCTCGTAGGGCATCTCCTCCACTTCGGACGGGCGGTCGTCCGGCTTCGCCGCCAAGTGGAACTCCAAGTTGGCGAACTTGTCGAGGATGCGCTTCGCTTCCGAGGCGTCCTGCACACCGGGCAGGTCCACCACGATGCGGTTGCGCCCCAGCCGCTGCACCAGCGGCTCGGAAACGCCGATCTCATCGACGCGGTTGCGCAGGCTCACCATGTTCTGCGAGATGGCGTAGTCCTCGATTTCCGCCACTTGGGCGGCATCCACTTCGATGACGACGCCCGGGCGGCCATCGACCTGCGTGGCATCCACCACGTAATTCGGCGGCGCGTAGTCCTCCTTCACCAAGGCCAAGGCTGCGTCCCGCCCCGCGGCGTCATTGAAGCCGACGCGGATGGCGCCATCGCGCACCATGCCGCCGGAGCGCACATAGCGCAGCCGCGCCTCGCGCAAACGGGCGCGGATGTTGTCCGCCTCGTCGTCAAGGCGCTTGCCGACGGCGCTGTCCACGTCCACCTCCAACACGAAGTGGATGCCGCCGGAGAGATCCAACCCCTTCGCCATCGGCTTGCCGCCGATGCCGTCCAGCCAAGCCGGCGTGGTGGATGCGAGGTTGAGCGCGATGACGAAGGCGCGCACCTCGCCGGCCGGATTCAACGCTTCGTCCAGCACGGTGCGGCCGCGCAACTGGTCCTCATTGGAGGCCACGCGCAAGAGCGCGCCATCACCGACGACCTCGGCGCCCACCACGCCCACGCCGGCACCTTCGAGCAGCGCCGCCGCGTCGTCTAAGAACCCCTCGTCGATGGGCCGCGTGGCGTTGTCCGCGGAGATTTGCAGGGCGTAGTCCGGCGGGTACAGGTTCGGCGCCGCGTAGATCAGGCCCAAGGTGACGATGGCCACGATGAGCGCGTAGCGCCAGAGGGGATAGCGGTTCAGCGGCCCCCGCGCGGCTTGTTGGACGCCGAATAGGTTGGCGCCAACGAGGCCTCGATCAGCCATCGCCCGAAGGCTGCGTTTGGGCCTCGTCCTGCTGGGCGTCTTGGCCGGACTTGCCGCGCCGGCCGCCCTTGTCGCTCTTATCCTCGAGGGCGCGCAAGGTGCCCTTCGGCAGCGTGGCGCTCACGGCCTGCTTCTGCACGCGCAACTCGACGTCCCGCCCCACCTTCACCTTCACGAAGTCTTCCTCGACCTTGGTGAGGGTGCCGGCGACGCCGCCGGACGTCACCACCTCGTCGCCCTTCGCCAACCCCGCCATCAGCGCTTGATGTTCCTTGCGGCGCTTGCTCTGCGGGCGCCAGAGCAAGAAGTAGAAGATGGCGATGAAGGCGCCGATGAGGAGGAAATCCATCGGGAACATGCCCGGCCCGCCGCCGGCTTCCGCGGCATGCGCCGCCGTTTCGAGAAAGTTCACAGCGTTTCGTTCCAGCCGTTCGCGAGGGATTCGAGCAGAACGGCCAATGTACCCCGTTCGATGGCTTCGCGCAATTGCGCCATCAAGGCGTGGTAGTAGTGCAGGTTGTGCGTGGTGGTGAGGATGGCGCCCAACATCTCGCCGCATCTGTCGAGATGGTGCAGATAGGCTCGGGAGAAGCGCCGGCATGTCGGGCAGGCGCAGGCCGGATCGAGGGGCTCGTCCGCTTCCTTGTGGCGGGCGTTGCGAATCTTCACCACGCCTTGGGAAGTGAAGGCGTGGCCGTTGCGGGCGTTGCGCGTTGGCAGCACGCAATCGAACATGTCGATGCCGAGGGCCACGCCCCGTGCCAAGTCCGCCGGGGTGCCCACGCCCATGAGGTAGCGGGGCGCCTCCGTCGGCATGAGCGGCGCGACGGCGGCCAACACGGCGTTCATCTCGGCCTTCGGCTCGCCCACCGAAAGGCCGCCGATGGCGTAGCCGCGAAAGCCGATGTCCGTGAGGGCGGCGATGCTCTCGGTGCGCAAGTCCTCGAACATGCCGCCCTGCACGATGCCGAACAATGTGCCTGGGCCATCGCCGTGGGCGATGTGGCTGCGTTTCGCCCAGCGCATGGAACGGCGCATGGCCGCCGCCGCGTCGGCGTGCTTTGCCGGATACGGGGCACATTCATCGAACGCCATCACGATGTCTGCCCCCAAGTTGCGCTGCACTTCAATGGAGCGCTCCGGCGAGAGAAACGCCGGGCTGCCGTCCACCGGCGAGCGGAACGCCACGCCCTCCTCGGTGATCTTGCGCAGCCCCGCCAAGCTGAACACCTGAAAGCCGCCGGAATCCGTGAGGATGGCGCCGGGCCACTGCATGAACCGATGCAGCCCGCCCAGCCGCCGCACGGCGGCATCCCCCGGCCGCGCCATGAGATGGAAAGCGTTGCCAAGCAGGATGCGGGTGCCCGCCGCCTGCAACGCCTCCGGCGTCATCGCCTTCACCGTGCCATAGGTGCCACACGGCATGAACACCGGGGTTTCCACAACGCCATGCGCCGTGACGAGCCGCCCGCGGCGCGCGGCGCCGTCGCTCGCCAGCACCTCGAATGAGAAAGCGGGCGCCCGTTGGGCCGAGCCGGTGCCGGATGCTGGGGGATTCGCGCCAGTGCTTTGCTGGGCTGCCGGCCTCACGGCGCGGTGCCGGACGGCGGCGCCCGCTCGCAGAACATCGCGTCGCCGTAGCTGTGGAAGCGGTACTCGGCGGCCACCGCGGCCGCGTAAGCATCGAGGATGCGTTCGTGGCCGACGAAAGCTGCCACCATCGCAAGCAGCGAGGATTCGGGCAGATGGAAGTTCGTGACGAGGGCGTCCACCACCTTGAAGCGATAGCCGGGGGCGATGAAGAGCGTGGTTTCCCCGGCCCCGGCCGCTACTTGGCCATCGTCCGCCGCGGCGGACTCCAACGCCCGGGCCACGGTGGTGCCGACGGCGACCACCCGGCCGCGACGTTCATTCACGGCTTGCGTGACCGCGGCCGGCACTATGTAGCGTTCCGAGTGCATCTTGTGCTCGGACAAGTTCTCGCTCCGCAGCGGCTGGAACGTGCCGGCGCCGACATGCAGCGTGAGGCGTTCCACCGCCACACCGGACTCGGCGATGGCTTCCAGCAACGGCTTGTCGAAATGCAACCCCGCGGTGGGGGCCGCCACGGCGCCCGGCTGCGTGGCATAGACGGTCTGATAGCGCACTTCGTCGGCACCGTTGGCGGCGCGGCGGATGTAGGGCGGCAGCGGCGTCTGCCCATGCGCCGCCAAGAACTCAAACACCGGGCGCCGAAAGCGCAGACGGTAGAACTCTCCGACGCGGCGCAGCACTTCGACGGCCTCGCCGCCGACGATTAGCTGCCGGCCTGCCCGCAGCGGTTTGCTCACGCGGGCCTGGCAGAGCGCCTCGTGTTCGGATTCCAGACGCTCGAAAAGGAGTTCCGCCCGGCCACCGGAGTCCTTCTGCGCCGCCATCCGCGCCTTCACCACTTGGGTGTCGTTCAGCACCAACACATCGCCCGGCCGGAGCAGCGCCGGCAGTTCCTTGAAGCTCCGGTGGGTGAGCGTGTCCGCCCGGACTTCCAACAACCGGCTCGCGCTGCGCTCGGCCAGCGGCGTCTGCGCGATCAAGCGGCGTGGCAGGTGGTAGCGGAAGTCTGTGCGGGAGCGGGGCATGGTGGGCACTGGCGAGGTGGGGCGGGGCCATTGTAGCGAGGCTTGGTGGGACGGCTCCTCGCAGCCAGCGAGCGTATGGCGAGCGCCGGCGTTCGGCCTCAAGGCGCTCACTCTGGCAACTGGAAGAAAGCGGCATCCTCCAAGCCGAGCACCGGCACGACCAAGGCGCGATCCAAGAAGTCGTTGCGCATCTCGCAGGAGGTCTCGGCAATCAAGGAGCAGCCGTGGCAGGCGGCGCCGTGCAGCGGGCGGCTCTCCAAGCCGGTGCCCTCGTCCGGCGCGTGCTGGGCGCAGATCGGGTCGTTGGAGCACAGCGTGGCGGTGCGCAGCGCGTATTCGAGATGGTCTTCGATGTGGCGGCCCTGCTGCACCAATCCGCCGAGGGTGCCTTCGGCGTCCGGCGTGCCGGTGTAGAGCAGGATGCCATAGTGCCGGCCGTTCGGCGTTTCTTCAGCGTAGATGCGCTCGCGGATGGAACTCGCGGGGTAGCCGCAGCGCATGGCCAACGCCTGAACCAGCAAGTGGGCGAGGGTGTGCAGGAGCACATAGGCACCGCCGGGAAAGGGCCGCTGTGTGTTGCGGTCGCGCAGCCACAGCGCATAGCCCTTGGCGAGCTGTGCCACCCGCGCCGTCACCGGAGGGCGTTTCAGCCATGCCGCCACCGCTTCCGCGCGCAGCTCCACGAACACGCCCTCGCCCCGGTTCTCCACCGCCGGGAACCACTGCGGTTCCAAGGCGATTTCCGCCCGCATCACGTCGCTCTCGAAATCGCCGTGGATGTCTGGAGTCACGGCGTCCAAGCGAGTGAAACCGATGAGCGCGAGCACTTCCCGCAGGCGGTGCAGCTGCACCACGGACGCAATGCGGTCGCCATTGTCGGTACCTGTTCGCCAAGCCGAGTCTGGCAGGCGGCAGGCGTGGAAGTTGGCGTCCAGCGGCGGTTCGTCGCCGTAGCCCTCGGGGGCGCGGAGCAGCGCTTCGAGTTCGGCTTCTTTCAGTGGGCGCGTTTGCCCGGCGCCGGTTCTCACCTCGTCAATGGCGCGGATGACCTGCTCGTCGTCGAACGGCGCCAGCGCTTGCGCGACTTTCGGCACGGCCTTGAACGTGTTCAGAAGGTGCGCGTCCTCGACGGCTTGCAGCACGTCCCAGACGCCCATGATGGCTTCCTGCACCGCGGCACCGGCGTCCGGCAGGGAGAGCACGCTGGCCACTTGCGGAAAGTAGGCGTTGGTGGCGGTGCGAATCAGCAAGCGGCTGATCTGATCACATTCTTCGTTCATGTTGCGGCCGAGCCAAGGCCGTGCGCCGCGACACTTGCCCAGAGGATTCGCGCCGATGTCCGACGCCTCGGAGAGATTGCGCGACTTGCCACACTCGCAGCGCACGGTGAGCTCGCCAAGGCCGCCGGTGGTGCCGCGTTCGTCCAGCCATAACTGTCGGCGGCAGGGTGAGTCGGGGCCGTGGACGAACGCGTACCAGTCCAAATCGTCCACATGGCCGCGTGGGCAAGCGCGCACGAAGCGCGTGGGCACTACGGCCAAGCGCTCGAACTCGCCGCGTTCGTCCAACGCCTTGCGCGGCACCAGACGGCGCGACTGCGGACGGCCCCCGTCGTCGCTCGTCGTGCCAGACCGTTCCTGCACCACGAACCATTCCGGGAACCGCCAAGCGCCAATGCCCTTGGCCGGTGCCCACGGTTCCGAAGGGGCAGGCGGCGGGGCGTAGAGTTTGGGCGCGGGCACGTCGGTGATGCGCTGCAAGGCATGGGACAGGCGCAGTTCCACGATCTCCGGCAAGCCTTGGGGCCAAGTGTCCAAACCGCCGACGATGGCGGAGTGCGTCGGCAAGTCGATGAGCGCCCCAGGGCCGTAGGTGGTGATGACCTGGCTTTGGCGGACACTGCCAGAGGCTCGGCTCATGGTGCCACTTCCGGGCCGCTTGGTTCGCGCAGTTCCAGATTCATTCCTCGACCTTGGCTCACACGGTACCGCGGTGAATCACACAGCGAATAAACTTCGGAACCAGCGGACGAATGGCTTGGACTCTGCTTTCGTTGGGTCCAAAACGCGATGATCGACCGCTTGATGCAAAGACCTTCCCGGTTCGTCCTGCCAAGCCAGCCATGTGTGGACCTTCGCCTTGGTCTGTTGCATCGGCTTGAACGGTGCGTCATGATCCGCCGCTTCATCAACGCAGCGACCAGCCAAGGCAAACAAGCTCTCGGATTCGGTAGGAACAAGCTGAACCAAGAGGTCCTCCAACATTCCCTTCGACCGGTTGTCCGGCATGATCCACACGCCAAAACGAGTCCCCGAGGCGTGAGTCACCCGCAAGCCCTCCGCTGGAAGGTCCGACGGCAGCGACGGCAACTGCGCCAGACAAAGGTGCCGGACTTGCGCCCACCGTCTGCGAGCATCCCCGTTCGCATCTACGACTATGCCAAGAGCTTCAAGACCAGTTGCGCTCAGTTCGCCCTCGATTGCCCCGGGCTTCAACATCTGGTCGATACCGTCGTACGGTTCGATGTACACGATAGGTCGGTCGGTTCCCCACTCCACGCCATTAGCCTCCATGAGGAAGGGTATGACCCGTTTGTCCGTATCCCCTTCTACAAGCAATCTCTTTGGTTGAACACGCGGCCACATTCACCGCACCTCTAAACCGCGTTCGGCAGCCAAGACAATGGCGCGACCACCGATCCTCACGGCTTCATTCTGGTGTTGTTCAACGCGTTGGATCGTCACCCTTTCCTGTTGCGTCTCATCGGCTTCAATGAAGGACGCAAGACTCTCGTAGCAGTCACGGCTGTGCGTTGTGGCGAACACCTGAACAGAGAGCGCAGCGGCCTGTTCGCAGACCATTCGCCACATGCTCTCCATCACCGAATAGTGCAAGCCCGTGTCGATTTCGTCCACGAGCAGCACACTGCCTTTGGCTTTGGCAAGCATCAGCGCAAGGCCGAGCATTCGCCACATTCCATCTCCGGTGCTGCCAATCGGTACGCGTTCTTGGACGCCGCGGAGCTTCACGAAAATGCCACCGGGACCGTCGGCCAACAGATAGTTCCGCTCATGCGCTATCGCGGCCACGCGTTCCACTCTAGGCTCTAGGATTTTCAGAGCATGTGTGACCAGCGTTTCGTGTTCCGTCAGCACGACTTCGTCCAAGAGCTGCGCGACGCCGCGTGCAGTCATGCCGCTACTGCGAATGAACTGGGCACCATCGGTGATGTCGCCAAGCCTGCGCACATGGACTGACCCCACCGGTAGCAATCCATCAGCGTCTAACGGTATGTCAACTGGCCGCTCCGCGGCCGTCCAGCGAACGTGCAACGACGATGCTTCGTCACCTCGTGACGGACCCTTGTCTACGCACCCGTCTACGCCTACCTCGACTTCCTCACGGGCGGAGTTTTCGCCTAGCTGAACAGCTCGCTCGCCCGTGACAATGACCTGGCCAGCCGTATCTCGGCCCGCGAAGAGATGAGATATGCTCACGGCGTATTCGAAGCGTCGCTCGTCACCGGTGGACACCTGCCACTCGCCCCTGCGAACGGCGATGGTGGGGAGCACGGATGGGTTCGGCGTGGCCAAGAGCTGAACGCACTCCAACATGGAAGTCTTGCCGCAGTTGTTGGCACCAACCAACAGGTTGACCTGCCCCAGCCCATCCATGCGGAAGTCGTCCAAGCACCTATAGCCGCGAATGCGTATCGACGAGTACATGGGCGCTCTCCCGAACGCGACATCGACGTTGGCGGATTATACGACGGGAACCTCGGTTTCATGGGAGTGGGCACCAGCCAACTGTTGCGTCGACAAGTCGATGAGCGCCCCAGGGCCGTAGGTGGTGATGACCTGGCTTTGGCGGACGCTGCCAGAAGCGCGGCTCATGGCGCCACTTCGCGCCCGCTGAGTTCGCGCAGGTGGAGATTGACTTCCGGCTCAACGTCGCGCAGGGAGCGGTTGGCGCGAAACAGGCGGTGTCTTGCGGACTCGAACTGCGTGTCCAGCATCTCGCGCAGGAGCGGGCGGCGCTGCTTCATTTCGTGCTGCTGGTACTTCATCCGCACACCGGCCTCGTGGTAGTCCGCCGCGATCTCCTGCCAAGCCCGCAGCAGCTCCCGCACACGCCCTTCCACACTGCGGCGGCGATCGTTGCGTTCGGCGTCGTTCTCATACGGCTGCGCGTCGATGCGTTCGCCAAAGGCAGCCAGCAGGCGACCTTCGAGTTCGGCGGTTGCATCGGCGATGCGGTCTGCGCCTTCGGCCGGCGTCAGTTGGCCCTCCAAGTGGCGGGAGAGGCCCACCAAGGCGCCGGCGAAGCCGCGATCCAGCGCACGGGCGGAAAACGGCGTGACGCTGCCCACTTCCACCGAGCGGTAGAACGTCTCGTGGTAATGCCGAAAGCGCTCGTAGTGGGAGCGGTCTCGCGGCTTGTGCATGTTGAGCAGCGTCGCCACCAGCCCAGGGCGCTGCGCGTCGCGCCCGACTCGGCTGGTGGCTTGGATGTACTCGGCGTGGGACTTCGGCTGCCCCAGCACCAGCATCAGCCCTAAGCGCTGGATGTCCAAGCCCACGGAGATCATGTTGGTGGCGATGGCCCAATCCACCCGGCCATCCTCGTGGAAGGCCGCCTCCAAGCTACGGCGGGCGGCGGCGACTTGGTTCGTGGAGACGCGGGAAGTGAGTTCCAGCACGTCGGAGAGCCGGCGGCGATCCCGGAACAACCCGCGTTGTTCCCCGACTCGCTTGCGTTGGCCGTAGTGCTGCACGGTGTTGCGCACTTCCTCTTCAAGAATGCGCCGCGCACCGCCGAGCTCGCGCAGGCTGTTGAAGTAGCCCAGCACCGTCATGTACGGGTCGGCGGGGTTCGCTTCGTTCTTCTTGCCCCCGGCGTCTCGCCACGCCTTCTCCGCCGCCGCCATGAGCGCCAGCCAGACGCGCCGCATCAACACCTTGGGGTTGCGTCCGGTGGCGGCGATGCCGAGATAGAGCCGCGCTTCGTCGTCGCTCGGCACGGTGTGGGCGAAGAAGGCATCCTGCCGCCGAACGCCGGGCGGTGGAAAGATGCGCGTTTCGCCTCTGGCGAAAAGTGCTTGCACCTGGCTCTGCGCTTGGCGCGCGGTGGCCGTGGAAGCGACGATCTTTGGACGGCCCCGCTCGGCTTCGCCAAGGCCGCGAACACACAGCGCGTCAATGACCGTTTCGTAAAGGCCCACCATCGTGCCGAGCGGGCCGGAGATGAGATGCAGTTCGTCTTGGATCACCAAGTCCGGCGGTGGCAGCGGCCGCGGCAGCTTGGTGCCGAGGTTTGTCGAATCAGCAGCGCCGTAGAAGCCGTGCCCATCGTGACGATCCGCGCCGCCGAGCAACTTGCCGGTCTTCGCCTCCCACGGCAGGGACGCGAACTTGTCCACGGTGGCAATCAGAAATGCTGGCAAGCGCTGGTAGATCGGCTCGTCCACGCCGAGGACGGGGAGTGTTCGCTCGCCACTGAAATCGCAATCAAAGTCCGAGCACACCACGCGCAACTCGGCGGGTTGGTCGTCATTCGGCAGCAGCGTGAAGGAATCCGGCTGGAAACGCTCTCCGCACCACGGGCAGTTCTCCAGCGGAATGGGCGCTGGGCGAGCGTTTGGATTCGCTTTGAACTGGCGCGTCTTGGCGCGAGCGGAATCCGAGCGGTGCTCGCCCTTCTTGCCCATCACGTTGGGCGTGGCGGCCTTGCCCACCCACAGGCCGATCTCGAAGGGCCACTCGCCGTAGCGGGCCTCGTTCTGCTCGCGTTCGAGTTCCAACGCACAGACGAGACCTGCGGCGCGGCTTAGCTGATCGAGCGTGAGCAAGCGCAGCGTGTAGCGCATCACCACGCAAACGCCGGCACCGGCCTTGCCGTTGGCTTCCGGATGGCGCAAGCGGCGCAACACCATCGCCATAGCCGCGAGGCCCAGGTACGCCTCCGTCTTGCCGCCGCCGGTGGGGAAGAACAGCAAGTCCACCGTTTCGCGGTGGGGATCGTTGGGGTTGGCGATGCCGGCGAGATTCAGCAGGATGAAGGCGAGTTGGAATGCGCGCCATTGCGGAGGCTCC
This sequence comes from Candidatus Azotimanducaceae bacterium, assembly GCA_965200505.1. Classification (GTDB taxonomy): domain Bacteria; phylum Pseudomonadota; class Gammaproteobacteria; order Pseudomonadales; family Azotimanducaceae; genus VXNE01. The sequence continues at coordinate 1,133,770 of OZ241343.1, forward strand.
GTTGGGAAGCCATCGGGCAGGCGCTTCCGCAAAGCGAGCGCGACGGCGCGGTTGGCGACGCGGAAGGCATCCAGCGCGTCTTCGTCCTGCTTCAGCGTTTGGATGCCGGTGGCGATGCGATCCGCGGCCAAGGTGGCCTGCCGCAGCAGTTCCTCGGCAGTCTTGCGGCGGGCGGGAGCGAGCGCGGCCAGATGCCTGCGCTGACCTTCGATCCATGCGCGGTACTCGCGTACCAGCGGCGTCAACGCGGCTTCGGCCGCCTCGCCATCCGCCAGCTCGCCCAGCGCTTCCATGCCCAGTTCGGCGCCGGGCACGTTCGAGGTGTCCGTGCGGTGGACGTGCGCGCGGGCAATCCATGTGGTTCGCACGGTGTGGCACACATCGCCCTGCAACGCCCAATCGGCGGCAACGCCGTGGCCGGTGGCGTACTCGGGCGTGTCTGCGTAGTGCAGGTCTCCCACTTGGTCGTCCCAATCGGTTTCTTTCGGCCGCCGAGGGTTCGGGCGCGGCACGAAGGGCTGCTCGCTGCGGATTTCGAGTTCGGCTTGGAAGGCATATGCTGTATCCGCCAAGCGGAGTTCCGCAGCGGGCTCGCGCTGGTTCACAAGGAAGACGGAAACAGCGCGGGTACCGTCCGGCATATCCCGCAGCTTGGCGGTGTCTATGGAGCGTTCGCGCACATGGATGGCGAGACCGTTGCCGTTTGGCACGGCATGGGGGCCTTCGTCGCCAGTGCGAAGGCGCAGCGTGGCCTCGTTGGGCTCGCGCTGCCACACAGACGCCTTCTCGCCATCTTCGCCTTCGTGTTCGGACAGAACGTAATCGCCCCAGCGGGCCGTGACATCCAGCGCTTCCACATCGGCAGCCACCAGAAAACTGATGCCGATGGAGGACGGGAAGAAGCCGCGCCGGGCCGGCCGTCGCTCTTCCGCCGACTCCTCCGCCAACCCGCTGGTAGTGGGCGTTTCGTCGAGTTCATCCTCCTCATCCGCATCGGCGTTCTGCTCCGGCGGCGCATCAGCGGGCACGAGGAAGCCGGTGAGATACCAATTGGAAGGCCGCACCCGCCCGGGAATGCGTTCGTCGGCGAGCTCGTGGCCAGCGGGTGGGCCGATGAGGTCTATGTTGAGGGCATGGGCGAGGTCGGTGCGAACCTTGGCGGAGTTGACGGGGGGACTGGCGCTGTCGGTGTTGGCCATGGCAGTAGGCGGGTGGATGCTTGGTGCGGAAGTCTAGCGGAAGGGCGTTGCGGGATCAGAATGATCTGGCAGGCCACTCCGCCCGGATTACACCCGTCCGTTGTCCAGCCGATCACCAGTTCGGCTTCCGTAACAAGCCAACTAGGGCCATCCGCCCACCGTCAGCCGGCCCTCATGCCGGCGTCTGACGACAGGATGCTCTCCAGCAACTGGCGCTGCTCGAGCGGCAGGCTCATCAAGCGCCTAACGTCACCGGTCTTCGTGTACGTCACCGCCGCCCGAAGCATCTTGACGGGTATTTGGCAGTCTGAGAGATCGGTTAGGTTGGCGGCAATACCATCCAGTGCTCGCTCCCACTCTTCCAGTGGTCCGGCAAAGCCATCTTTGACGTTCTTTTTCAGGAAGTCGGTTATCACCCGGCCGATCACCCCCTCTTCAAAACGCCCCAGTAGGTCTTGGAGCTTGGCGAGCCCTTGGGCAAGGTGCTGGGGGCCGAAACTGCGCAACGACCTAGTCAGAATGCCTACAACAGCAGCGAAGTGCAGTTCTTCGTCTTCCCCGAACTGTCGGGGCTCGATGGCATCACCGAGGACTTCGAGCGCTCCTGCCAGGGGTTCTGTGGCCGCATGTACTCTGGCCACGAAGAGCTGCCCAAGCATCGACCTGCCTGGCATCGCTTCAATCTTGGCCGCACTGTCCGCGGCACCTACTAGGTCACCCTCGTCGAGTTTCAAGCGAACACGTTCCATCCAAAGTTCAAGGTCATCGGGCCGCAGGTCCGCAACACGATCAAGGTATCGATGCGCCGACGTGTAATCGCCAAACTCCCTTACGTTCGAAGCAGCCAGCAAGAGCAAAGAGCAATCCTCGGTGGCTAGCAATTCGTCGAAGGCTGTGACCGCATCGCCCTGGCGACCAAGTATCGCCATTGCTATGCCGCGCAAGAGGTGCCCGCGGCCTTCGGTCGGATCCATCACGATCAAGCGCTCCGCCACATCAAGGGCTTCGTCGTAACGACCTGCCAAGAGCAAGGCACCTGCCAGTTGACGGCGAGCTGAGACAGACTTCGGTTGAAGACCGACGAACCGTTGTCGGTCGACGACGGCACGATCGTAGTCCTCCATTTCGAACAGAACGCTACCGCGCACTTTAAGGGCGCGGTAGTTGTCGGGGTCGGCGTCTAATATGGCGTCAACGATCTGAAGGGCGCTCGCGAACTGGTCTTGCATCAAGTGGACGCGGGCCGCCACTAGGAGCGCGTCTGGATCGTCTGATGCACGCTCGACCAGTTCATAGGCGTATGCCTCAGCGTCATCATACCGCTTCAGCGCTACGGACGCATCGACCATTTGCCTAAAGCTATGCCAATGTTCTGGATCGACGTCGAGAGCAGCCTGCGCTGCTTGGATCGCCTCTTCGAACCGTTCCAGCCTTATCAGAATACCGGCTCTGATGCTCGGGTACGTCGCCCTCTCCGGATCAACAGTAATAGCTTTATCAATGGTAGTGAGCGCCTCTACGAATTGGCTCGCTCCGTAGAGCGCTAGCGCGAGGCAGCATTGAATGTCTGCATGCTCAGGGTACTTCGAGGCACCTTCACGTCCTACCTCAATCGCAGCTACGACCTCGTCGATCTTCAACAGCGCCAAACCCCAAATGTGATAGTCGGTTGCTTCCCCACCACCGTCACGCACTAGCTTCTCTTGAATCGTCGCGAGGCCATGGTAATCCCCGGCATCCCGAGCGCGCATCCCTTCCTCGGACAGTGCCTCTATGACTGGATCGTGCTCGTCGGCAAGGGAGCGTCTGACTGCCTCGGCGACATGCAGAAGATCAAGCTGGGCGTCGTGCCTATCTCGATCGATATCAGCGTGTCGTTTCTTGAGCTCGCTCTTCGTGAACCAACAACGCAGAAACTCGACAAACAACTTGAAGTGCTGCGTCTTACTATCCTTGACTTCGATGCAGATCCGCATCAACGGTTCGGAGAGCTCGCAGAACGTGTTGCGTCCAATGCGATTTCGGGTTATGAAGCCTGCCTTACTTAACTCGCCGATCTGTTTGGCGGTGGTCTGGTGCGACATCAAGCAAGAAATCGCGACGTCTTTGACGTTCGCTGGGGTACTTTGGCGACACAGGAACTCGACAATCTTTCGTTGCGCGGGCGGAATCTGGCGCATGCGATCCTGGTAGTAGGGCGTCAGATCATCAACCATCTCCATGAAAGGATGGACGAGATCACGGAGAGACTCTTTGTCGAGAAAGTCGAACAGGACCACATACGCACGATAATTGCCAGCGGCAAGGTGGTGGATCGCACGTACACGCGCCCGGCCTAGAGGCTGGCTTAGGAAGTTCGCCAACTCTATCTTACCTTCGTGAACGGCCTTCTTGACCAGTAGGTCAATTCCGGTCTCGAAGCCAATCTTGTTCAGTGCGCGGATGGTAAAGAAACCGTAGAAGGGGTTGTCCTGCAGCGCTACCGCCGAAAATAGGGACGGTGTGGAGGCGACGATGGCCCAGTTGCCGTCCTCCTGGATGATGGTGCGCCACCGCTTTTGGCCTTCGTCCCCTAGGCCGTCGAACAGATCGACAAGGTTCTCGCAGAGAAGCAGGAGGGTCTTGCCGCGCGTGTGTTGCCGGAGTCTTTCAATAGCGAAGGTTTCGGCACTGGCAGGATCTTTCGAGAATCTTGCGTAGATGTTGTCTATGTCGGCGCTCAGTTCCGGTGCTTGGTAAGCAAGAGCGCTGAGGACTCGAACAATAAGGTCGAGGAACGACGCGACACCCCACTCTTCCTCATTCAGCAGCGCTACGGCGACCTTGTCGTCCATCTTTGCGGCTTTGATCCGATCCATCAGCAGGTGGTATGCCAGCGCAAGCAGGTGGGTCTTTCCCGAACCCCTCGGCCCAACCAGCAGGATGTAGTGCTTGTTGGTGCCGCCTACCGATTCCATGACCCGCGACAGGACGTCCTCCATCACATCGTTGCGCCCCACGAAGAGCGTCTCCAAGGACTGACGATCCATGTTGCCTGGGCTGTAGCGCGAGCCGCGAAGGAAGCCGTCTCTCATAGCCGTTTCTCCTTCCACCACCTCTTCACCAGATGCCAACGGAAATCGTAAGCCGCGCCACTGGCGGACTTCTTGATGTCGATGTAGTGGTCTTGGGCAAGGACCGTCAGCACTTCCCGCAGCCGTTCGTCCTCTAGGGACGGGGCTTTGTGCCGACACAGATTGATGAGCTCTGGGGTCGGCACGTGGGACGGCTGCGCGGCCATCGTGTCGAGCACGAGCAGCGCCAGCGTCCGCTCTTCGTCGGTGTAGTAAGACGAGAGACGGTTGACGTAGTGATTGAAGTTCGCCGGGTCTTGGGCGTCGTAAACGAGGCTTTCTACGGCGGACGACACGTCCTCGGGAGTTGGCCGGTGCCGCAGCTGCGAGAGTTGATCCACGATATGGTGGACGTAGTACGGGAAGCCACCGACCTCGCTGGCTATCCGAGCAGCCAGGGCCGGGACCTGCTCTCGCACGGCGCGGGTTTCCCGAAGCAGCGCCGCGGCCAGGGCCGACGTGTCCGCACCCGACAAGGGTGGAACGGTGCGCGACAGCATGTCGTTGACCGGATCGTTGGTGTTGCCTGCCTTCCGCAAGGAACGGAGGACGAGGTGCAGGCCGATCGAGCCGGTGAATAGGAAGCGCAAGCGATCGGCATGGCGAAGCCGCAGCGCACGCAGACGATCGAGCAGTTGCGTGGCGGAGTCCGGCCCTTCCCGCCGTTGAATGTTGTGCAGCATGAGCGGGAACTCGTCCCACAGCATCAGGATGACCTTGTCGTCGGCGATGCCGGTCAGGTCGTCGAACGCTTCGTCGAGCAGAGCCTGCCGGGTGCTGTCGCCGGTGGGAAGATCGACGCCAGCGATCCTGTCGGGGAGCAGGGCAGACCACTTGGCGAACTGCGCCTTCAGAGCGGGCAACGCACTCAAGGACTGGCGAACGGTCTGGTAGATCGAGCGCGTGAGCTCCGCCGTGGTGTGGACGGCCTCGAGGTCCTGGTAGAACGGCAGGTAGCCGGGTCTGCACTCGTCCCGCATCTTCCAAACGATGTGCGTCTTGCCGATGCGGCGCTCGGCAGAAATGACGAGCCCTTGGCGTTCCAGCACGCTCCAGTAGCGGGCAATTTCGTCGTCGCGCCCGATCACGTCCTTCGTGGCCAAGCGCCCACCGGGGTTTATTTGCATGGCTGCGCCCTTCTTCAGCGGCAGCCATCATACGCCAACTTTAACGTAAGTCAAGCGTGACGTATATGCGCTGTGATGTCCCAACGTCGCGGAGCGCACCCTGATGATGTTCGTGGCCGTGCGCAAAATCACCGCTCGACAGTGTGGGTGACGTTGCCGACTGCCGATGAGGGTACGAGCGGCAACATGGTGGACTCTGGCTAAGGACGGCGTACCATCGCGACCATCCGACCTAAGGGACAGTGGTTGGCGCATAGCGTTTCGCTGCCACGGGCACGGGCTGGATTCGGAGGATTGCCGGTGGTGACTGGCGTTGACGTGAAAATGATGCCCTCTCATCCGGGCGACTTCGTCCGCACGAAGATCGTGCAGGCATTTGGCCTGAGCGTAACGAAGGCCGAGTTGCTAGGTGAGGAGCTATCCAGCGTGCCTCGACGCGGCATTCGTTGATGGCGAGGCCGATGCACACGGTGTGAACTTTCCAGACCTGCCGGGCATCGTCGCCATGGGGAGGCCATGGAAGATGCCTTGGCGAACGCCGAGGAAGCCCTCCGAGATTACGTGACAAAGACGGGCGAGATGGCGCACACGTCGCGGAAGCAAGCCGGGGTCACCTGCAGATGGTCGCGTCTTGGGGGCCGTCCCGTTCATCCCTTAAGTTTCGGTCAGTCGTCCTTGTGCATCTTGTAGTGGCAATAAGAACAGCAGTCGTAGACGTATTCAGAGAGGGTGACCGTCAACGGAGTCAGCTGCTCTCCGCATCGGACGCACTTACCTAGGACATCGCCACATACTGTGCAGCCATCGTCTTCGCCTCCCCACAGATAGGTCTTCCCGTCACACCCTAGGCACATACCGAATGACTCCTCATCTCTGCCGGTCATGGCAACGTATTCCGCAGAGGGAAAGTAGCTACCCAGTGTCGCCTCGACTACATGTATTGTGCGGAGGTCATTGAAACAAGCCCTACAGGTGCAGGCCATCTGGTATGGATCGCTATTGGCAGGGTCGCGTTGTGCTACGAGCCTCGAACCGCATACAGGACAGCATAACGGTATCTCCGACATGGCTGACCTTGCCCAGTTGATCGCCTCAAGTGTGTCTTGGCATGCCTTCGCCTCGACCTCGTAGGCCTCATGAACTTGGAGGATCTTCTGCCAAGCATCCTTAAGAATCTCGCTAGGTTCTTCTTGAGCATGATGAAACAACTGTACAACTATCGGAAACACCGCCGCAATTTGCTCCCTCAATTGCTCTGGAGATAGCGCGGTGGATCGATGTTCAATATTGTTCCGAGTCTCGCTTAGCTGCCTCATGTGCCCCAAGTCAACGTCCACGCCGAATGCCTTTAGGCGTTTTCCTAGCATCTCAAAGTCCACTGTCCGATGGCCTACTTGGGAGAACGTAACGCCGCCATCCCCATCAGGTTTGGGTTCCACCCGCCACGCTAGCAGCGTGTCCGGGTCCGCCTTGGGGGCCCGCCGGATCAACACTTCCTTACCTAGCAAAAGAACCCCCGCGTAGAGATTCCGCACAGCAGACAAAGCCCGCTTCGGATCATCTGTTTGGTAGTCGTCAACGCCGAGTACGATGGATTGCACAGCGTTATCGAAGAGACTGTTCACTACACCTCCTTACTCGGCAGCACTATTGATTCAAGCTAGGTGTTTGAGCTTGTTGTCCATCAGGCTTGGCCTTCGGTGGCGGCGCGTTGGGCGTTGAGTTCTAGGAGGCGGGCTAGGACTTCGTCGCGGACTTCGTTGGGCCAGCGGTAGCGGTAGGGCTTCTTTCTTCTGGTGCTGGCGCCCCACTCTTCTTCGTCGATGTCGTAGTCCAGCAGGAACTCGCAGGTGGTGGGGATGTCTTGCCAGCCGTAGGCGTTTAGGACGGCGCGGTCCATGTCTTCGTGGAGGGTGCGGAGCTTAGCGATGGCCGGGGCGTCCTCGTAGGGGTTGTGGAAGCGGTTGTAGGTTTTGGTGAGGCCCTCGTTGTTGTCGATCATCAGAGTGGCGCGGTAGTCGTAGTACGCTTTGCCGGAGGCTTCGAGGTCTTGGCGGGTGTGCCAGTCTGGGGGGAAGGGGAAGGTCTCGAAGCAGTCGGTGGCCGTGTAACGGAGGTCGTCTTTCATTGAGGAGCCGAAGAAACGTGACCAGATTTCATGGGGGCGGGATTGGAGGGCACAGAATGCAGCCAAACCGTCGAAGGGAAAGACGAAGAGCGCATGCGAGTATACCATTTGGCTCGGAAGGAACGCGAATGCGACATGTTGGCCTACGCTGGATATTGCAAGCAGTCGTTTCAGACTCCGGGTGGCACCAGTCAGCTCCGGGCGCGGTCGCAAGAACTGCCACCATAGCTTCTTGCCACCCGCATCCTTCTGCACAAGACGTTCTGGCTTCACCCTCCCCTCGACGATCGCCACCAACTCCAGCCAATCTGCCGCTACTGGCGCGGGGTAGTCCTCCGGCACCACGGCCTCTCGCCGAAGTTCCCGCTGTCGCTCCACATCCGCGCCCGCCCAAAGCTCCCCAATGTCCCCTCGCCGCAACGGGTAGTCGTGGAAGTTGATGACGTAGCGGTGGTGGGCGTGGGCGGGGCTGGTGTTCACTTCCTCGCCGCCGATGTACGGGAAGATCGCGTCCTTGTTGTGCGGATTGTCCGCAAGCAGCCTATGCATCTCCGCAAGCGGCGTGGCCACGCCCTTGCGGTCCGTGTCGTCAAACGTGAAGCCCATGCCGAGGACGATGCTGCCTTGGAAACTCTGCCGAGCATTCGCCCTCAGCCGCGCTGGGTCGCTGTGGCCGCCTCGATGGAACAGGAAGGCAGTGATCTTCTCGACGGGCTCTCGGTCTAGGTGCTTGGTGCGACGGAGTGCTCCCTTGCAGATGTGCAACACGCTCACGACCACGGCAGCCAGGCCGGGCCACTTCACGCGGGTACGAACGTCATAAATCTCCCCGTCGTTCTCGCAAATCCAGCGCAGCCCCGTGTTTCTTGTGTCTCCTTGGGCAATCGTGTTGGTGGCGATCAGGCCAAACGCGCCGCCATGCCGGATGAGATTGAAGGCGCGGCGGAAGAAGTGGGCCACCAAGTCGGACGCGCCGTGGCTCTCCTCATGCAACTCCTTTAGCCAATCTGGGTATCCCGCAACGTTCGCCGCCGCCACCGTGTTCTTCCCCGCAAACGGCGGGTTTCCCACCACCGCATCGAACCCCCCGTTCTCCCGCTCAAACACCTCTGGGAACTCGATCTCCCAATGAAACGGCGCCATTGGCGGGTCTTCATCTCGCAGGTCTTCAAGCCAGCTTCGATATTGCGCCAGGTTCCCCTCGTCCACCTCCGCCGCAAACTCATTTCGCTGGTCTTCCCGCTCCTTTGGCTTCTTGCCCTCGAAGAACGCCGCCAATGCCAAGTCGCCCAGCAGGCGCACGTTGCTGGCTTCGGAACGGGCGTCGTCCCATAGGTGGCGGAGTTCCTTATCCGGCGTGTCGTCGGGGGCTTCGCGGATGCGCTGGCGCAGTTCGGCGGCCTTCCTTAGGTGCTCATCTGCCTTCATCGCCTCGAATCCCGGTTGGTACGTCATCGGCACATTGCCCTTCCAGTGGAACGTGGCGATCTGGCGTTTCGTCAGGCCAACCAGCGCATCGCCGTGGCGCAGCGCGTGGTCTAGGAACGTGAGCGGGTGATCCCGCGCCAGCGTGATGAGCCACAGGGAGAGCTTGGCCAGGTCAACCGCCACGGGGTTTCTGTCCACACCGTAAAGGCAGCGCTGGGCGATCAGGCGGCGGGCGAAGATGGTCTCGGTTTCGTCCGGCGGGATGTTGGGCACGGCGTCGTGGGCGCGCCAAGCGTCCACCAGCGCGTCCGCGAGTTGGCGGCAGGCTTCCACGAGAAAGGCGCCCGAACCCATCGCCGGGTCGCACACCTTGAGGTTCAGGATTTGTCCCGGCAGCGGCACCCCGCCCTGTTCTTCGCGCAGGCGGTTCAGGATGGGTTCCAGCGTGGTGCGAACGATGGGTTCGGTGAGTTCGCGCGGGGTGTAGTGGGAACCGGAGCGGCGGCGTTCCTCGCTCGGTTGCAGCACGATGGCGTTGGCGGCCACCAAGTCTGGCGTGGCGTCCTTGTCGATGGCGGAATCGAGGGCTGCGTGGGCGTCTTCAATGGTTTCGGCTTGGGCGACGGCCTTGCGCGTGTTCTCCGTGAACTTGCGATCCGTGCGGTCCTGCAGCCACTTGGCGCGGCGGTTGGGTTCTTGCTGCAGCAGCGCTTCCAAATCCACAGTGGCGGGGGCACCGTGCTTCTTGGCGGCCTTGATGGCGATGGAGCGGCCGCTCGCCTGTTCGAGGCGGAAGCCCATCATGGTTTGGTAAACGGAGCCGATGTGCTCCACATCCAAGGCGCGGTAGGAGATGCGCTCGCCGCCGAGCACGATGAGCTTTTCCAGCACACGATGGATGGTGCCATCGCTCACCCAGGGCGCTTCGATGCGCTCGCTCACTTGCCGCGCGCCGCCGATGAGGTGGCCGCGGCCTTCGAGGAAGCGGTAGCGCTCCGGGTCGAACAAGGCGCCGTGGCGTGGTGGCAGCTTCATGGCGCCGGAGTGGGCGCCGTCGTGGATCATGCGGAACAGGGCGAGTAGCTGGGCGTAGGCACCGTAGCGCTGATCCATCGTGTCTGGGTGCTGGGCGGCGTCTTCGGTGAGGCGCTGGTGCAGGCTTGCGAGGGAGTAACCACTTAGGTATGCGTCGTCCTGCGGCAGCAGGTCGCGTTCTTCGGCATACAGCAGGAAGACGAGGCGCAGCACTAGGGTGAGCAGGCCGCGGTAGATGTCGTCTGGGTTGTGCGCGAGGGGCGTGGCCAGCAGTTCGCCCTTGGAGGTTTCGTGCGCCGCTTGGAAGCCACGCAGCAGTTCGTAAAGGGCGTGCAGCACCTGTTCGGCCAGGCGCTCGCTCACTTCGTTTTGGAACTTGCGACTTTCGGCCAAGAGGCCGGCGAGGCGTTTCTGTGACGGCCCCGTCAGCAGGCGGGTTTCTCTCAGCAGCAGGCGCATGGCCGCGGCGATGGGGCGGCCGGCGGTTTGCACCATGTCCTGCACACGGAAGTCCAACCAACCGGAACTCTCGCCGCGTGGCGCGGAGATGAGGCGCAGGGATGTGCCGTTGAAGAGCAGGCCGGCGGGGGCGCCGGTACCCCGTAGGAGGCGTTCCATGCGGCCGTGGGGGGAGGCATCAGTGCCGCCCTTGGTGCGGATTACGGTGTCGAAGTCTTGGGTGGGGGCGGAGGTGGAGACGAGGAGTTGCCACGGGGATTCTGCGGTGCCGTTGCTGAGGTCTGTTGGTGCGTCCCGGATTTCTCTCGGTGCTTGACGGCTAGCGGGCTGGTTCGCTGCGGCCTTGCGCACGGCGAACTGCGGGCGCAGCATCTCGCCCGTATCTGGCAGGCGCACTTGCAGTTCGGGCGGCAGCGGCGCTTCGGGCGTACCGGCGTAGGCTTTGGGGGAAAAGCGCCAATCGAGCACGTTTTGGGCGAAGGCGGGGAAATCCGGCAGTACGGGTTGCAGTTCGGCATCGCCGTTGATGGCGCGTTCCTCCACGCATTCCCGCAAGCGCTGCTGGCCCTCGGCATCGTGGCGGTTGAGGATGGCACCGTGCCGCTTTAGGGCGGCTGCGGAGACGACGAGGCCAGTGGGGCGCACGAACCCCAGCCACTCCAAGTGGGCGGCGATGTCGGGGTCTGGCTTTGGCATGAGGGAAGGTTAGCAGAGGGCGGCGCTGGCGGCGGTTCACAGCGCAGGCTGGTTCGGTAGCGACGCCGCGACGTCGCCGCCTTCGGCGGGCCGCGCTTCGTCGCGGCCTCGTCGTCGGCATCGTGAGAAGCAAGGGGGAAGTACAATGGTTGGCTACGGCGTCCGACGCAGAGGCACTGATGAAGAACATGGAGTCTGAAGTCACGCCTCAAGGTGAGGTTGCCGTGCCCGCGGGCATTCGCGCCAAGTTGGGGCTCACGTCGGGGTCCAAGATCGAGTGGTGCGAACGGGGAGAAGAGGTGGTCGTTAGACGGGCGACGAAGTACAGCTCGCAGGACATTCACGATGCGCTATTCGCCTCGCCTACTTTGCCACCGCGCGCTCGCACACTTGAGGAAATGGACGCCGGCATCCGAGCGTTGATGCGGCAGAAGCATGCGCGCCGTTGACACGAACGTGCTGGTGCGGCTCGTTGTCCGCGACGCCGATGAACAAGTGGCGGCGGCGGACGAGTTTGTGGCGGCCGGGGCGTGGGTGTCGCACTTGGTGCTGGCCGAGACGCTGTGGGTGCCGGCATCCGTTTACGCCTTGAGTTCGGAGCAACTTGCAATGGCGGTGCGGATGCTTCTGCAGCACGACGCGATCGTTCTGCAAGAAGCCGATGTTGTAGAGGCCGCCCTTGACACCTTCCATGACCATTCCAAGGTCACCCTCGCGGATTGCTTAATCGTCGAAATCGCTCGAAAGGCAGGCCATGAACCTGTGGGAACGTTCGATAGGGCGCTTCCGCGTTGCCGGGGGCGGTCGACGTCGGCGGCCGGCAGCGCTAAGGACGTCGGGTAGAACAAGCAGTTCACTACTGCTTGGAATGAGGCGGGCTCGCACGGACTGACCGAGGTGTCTCCGTCAGTTCGTCTCCGGCCACAGATACACCAAGCCCACTGGCGTCAGGCGATGCGCCCGCACCTGGTAGAACGCCCGGATTCGCTCTGGCTCACGCGCCAAGTCCTCGTCGAACTGGCCCAGGCGCCGTTGCCAGTGTTGCTTGTCGGCTTCCAACTGGCGCGTCTCATCCGGGCTGAAGTCCAGTGTGCGTTGGCTGAACGCGGCGTCGTGGCGAGCCAGTTCCTCCTCCACACGCTGCCGCTGGTCTTGGAGGATGTTGGTGATGTCGGTCGCTTCTTTCTCGCCGCGCTGGCCCAAACGTCGAACCGCATCCGCCGCGTGTTCCTTGGCGCGGCGTTCCAACTGCGGGCGCAGCGCTTCGATGTCTGAGGCAGCCGATGCCAACAGGCGGCGCTGGATTACCTCGTTCGGAGCGCCGGCACCGCGGCCCAGCGCCTCGTCCAGCAAGGCGAGCGTCCTCGCTTCGGCGTCTCGGGCATAGGCGCGCAAGTTCCCGCGGCGGGGGCTAGGCGCCAGCCAACGGGCCGCTATGGGCACCAACTCCTCGTGCAGGCGCTCGGCGCCTTGGCCGTAGAGGGCGAGGCGGCCAAGGAGAATCACGCGGGGGATGGAATCTCGCGTCTGTGCGAGGCAGGCGCGGGTGAGGTCGTGCTCGCGGAAGCCCTGGGACTGAAACCGCGCCAACAGACGTTGCGCCACGCGCTGTTCCAAATGCAAATGCACGGTGTCGGCGGCCAACTCGTCCGGGTCCTTGAACACCACCGGACGGATGGGTGCCTGCTTGCGCCAATCGGCGAGTTTCTCATCGAGTTTGCGGGGCGGTCGCAGGGAATCCAAAGTGGTCATCCAGCGTGGGTCGGCGATGGGAGGCAGTGCCCACACCGTGCGCCCGGCAGCGTCGCGGTGTTCGCGCAGTGGCCCCATGTTGAGCATTTTCAAGGAACACGAGAGGGCATCGCGAAAGGCGTCTTCGTCGAACTTCACCCAACCGCGGGAGCGCTCAAGCACCGTTCGGCAGCGCTCGATCTGCTCTTCCAAGCCCTGTTTGCGCTCGCGGGCGTCTTCCAACTCCTCCGCAGTGGCGGCCTTGGCGGCGGCGGGCAAGTCCGCCTGTTCGATGCCGGCCTGCAACTGCGCCACCCGATTATGGGGAATGCCGGCGAGCAACCGGCGCTCCACGTCGTCATCGATCACCTTGGCGAGGCTGCCGAGTTCGCGCTTGATGGTTTCGGTCTTGCGCACCAGCACCTCCAGCACGCGGTCTTCCATGCGTTGCTGCAAAGCGAAGTAGTGGCAGGTCACTTCGGGGGCGGATTGCAGTTTGCGGTCGATGCGGCCGTTGCGTTGCTCGATGCGGCCGGGGTTCCACGGCAAGTCGAAGTGGAAGAGGTCTGTGCAGTGGGCTTGGAAGTTCAGGCCCTCACGGGCGGCGTCGGTGGCGATCAGGATGCGTAGCGGCTCGTCCTTGGGGTGGGCGTTGAAGCGGCGCTGAACCTCTTTGCGCCGCGGGCCGCTGGTGAGGCCGTCGATCACGGCGATGCGCTCTTCCGCGTCTTCGGTGTATTCGATGGCCTGCTCCAACATGGCCTTCAGGTAGCGTTTGGTGCCTTCGCGGTTCTCGGTGAAGATCAACACGCGGCGTTCGTTCCACGCCGGCGCGGCGCCGGTGGGGCGTTTGCCGAACGGCGGCAACGCTGGGCACTGGTTGGCTCGAATCCAGCCGATGAGAGCGCAGGTCTTCGCGTCTGGTTGGTGGCGGGCGTCCTCCGCGATGGTCCGCATCTGCGAGAGCAACGCTTGCGCCCATTCCCACAGCGCATCGCCCTTTGCCCCTTGGGTGGGGGCGGCCACGGCGGCGCGGGTGATGTTCTCCACGGCGCTTGCTTCCGCCGCCTCCGCGGTCTCTTCGTCCAGCGCGGCGTTCTCGTCGTCGGCATCCGCCGGTTTGAGAAACGACGTCTGATCCTCGGCCGTGGCACGGCGACCTTCCGCCAGCGCCTTCTCCCGGTGCCGTTGCAGTGTGGCGATGTGTACTCGCAGGCTGCGGGCGAACGCCTCCGTGGAAGATAGCAACCGTTGCTGCAAACCCACCACCAAGAGGCCCGCGGCCGTGCGCGCTCTGGGCGGCGCATCCGCGTGACGCAGCGCACTCACACCGCGGTACTCGTCCAGCAGGCGGGAAAGCACCAGTTCCGGGGCATCCTCCGGCAGATCGTCGATCACCACCCGCTGCACGTTGCGCTTGGGGAAGCCGCCATGCACTTCGCGGATGTCCTCCTTCAGGCGGCGCACCATCACGGGTTCCAAGTCCTGCTTGCCGCGCACCTTCACGCCGCGGGTGAAGCGGTACGGGTCCAGCAGTTCCAAGAGCGTTGAGAAGCTGTTCGAGTGGCCGTTGTGGGGTGTGGCGGAGAGGAACAGGCGATGCTCGAAGCGGCCGCCTAGGTCGCGCACGGCGCGGGTGATTTTGGTTTCGATGCCATAGCGGCCGCCGGACGAAGGCGCGGCGTGGTGCGCTTCGTCAAGAATCAGCAAGCTGCCGGGCAGCATGGGGCCGAGCCACTCGCGGAGCGGGTCCGCATAAGCCGGGTCGATCAGCAGCTTGTGCGACACCAGAAAGCGCGTGTGCGTACGCCACGGATTCACGCCGAAGCCGCGTTCCCGGCGCATCCGGGAGACGTAGGCGCGGTCGAGAATCTCGAACAGCAGGCCAAAGCGATCCTCCAGCTCCATCTTCCATTGTTCGAGAACAGAAGGCGGCGCGGCCACCACGATGCGCTTCGCCTTCCGGCGCAACAGCAGCTCGCGGGCGATGAGGCCGGCTTCGATGGTCTTGCCCAAGCCGGTGTCGTCCGCGATGAAGAGGTTCACGCGCGGCAACCGAAGGGCCTTGCGCAGCGGTTCCATCTGGTACGCATCCAGCTGGATGCCGGCGCGGAACGGGGCTTGGAACAAGTCCGGATTGGTGGCGGTGGTGCAGTTCCAGCGCAGCGTGTTGTAGAACGCGGCGAAGGTGCGGGGCGCATCGAAGCGATCCCCGGCAAGGCCGGCCCAGCCTTCCTCTTCGAGGATCCGGCGATCCAGCTCGCAATCCCAGAACACGGTGAGCGTCTGCCCTTGCGCATCGTCGTCCGCGCAGGCGAGGGAGACTTGCGGCGAACCGCCCTCGGGCGGCTGGACCACCTCCTCCACCAGCCACTGGCGCGAGCGCACCCACACCAGATCGCCGGCTTGCGGGGCGCGTTGGGGAAGCGTGGCCATCGTCACGCTGGGGCAGTCTATTGCCTTCTGGCGCGCTCGGACACCACCACACCCGTCCGGCGCCGTGCAGCCGCGCACCGTCGAGCGCACGGTGTCGGCTGCGCTTCGGGCAGACAGCGCAAAGAGGTAGTACGCTGTGGCGTCGGGCCATCGTGTCCGCGAAGCGGCGTGACCCGATGGCCACGCGCAACCTGCCACACACGAACAACAACAGGAGCGCAGAATGAGCGAACAAGCCTTGCAAGAGCCGGCCACAGACACGGCGGTGCGAGACGCCGACCAAACGCCAGAGCACCTGAAACACTTGGCGCGGAGCGTTCAGAAGAGCAACGGGCTGCTCGGCCCCCACGACGTGGCCGATCACCTCGCGGCCACCATTGACGAGCTGGGTCTCGCCGATGCCCTCACCCACTTCCGCGAGCACGGCTACGCGATGATCGAGGACGTGGCATCCCATCAGGAAATGGACGCGCTTCGTGAAGCCATTCATGGCCTCGCCGACCAAGCCAGCGATGTGCCCGGCTTGGCCCGCGCAGCGCCGTTCTTGTTGGGCCGGCACCCGGCCGTGGACCGCATCGCCACCAAAGCCAAGATCCTCGCGTTCGCCGAGGTGAGCGTGGGCAACGGTTTTCGCGCCAGCCAGATCGTGGGTTCCATCACGCCGAAGGGCAACGAGAATGCCGGCGTGCATGCGGACCAGAATTGGCTGCCGGCGCCGTTTCCGGAGCACAACTGCGTCATCACGTTCTGCATTCCCTGCGAAGGCATGACGGCGGACGACGGCGCCACCCGCGTCGTGCCCGATTCCCACTCGCTGCGGCGCCACCCCACGCCCGATGAAACCCGCTCGGAGACCGTGCCCATCGAGGTGCCCAAGGGCGGCGTTGCGGTGTGGGATGGATCGGTCTGGCACGGCACGGGGCAACGCAAGGTCGAAGGCGTGCGGACGGTGCTGCACGCCACCTATCAGCGCCTCTACACCCAGCCCATTGACGACTACAGCTACCTGCTCAAGGACGCTGCGTACATGGCGTCCGCTCCCGAAGGCATGCGCCAGATCTTGGGCGAGCGGCTGTTCTTCGGCACCGGCAGCGTTGCGGGCATGGTGGATATGGACAAGTTCCGCGAGGCGACGATCCGCTCCAAGCTGTAGGCGTCGTTCGGCATGGGCAGCGACGAAACGCTCGGTCACGCGGCGCTGAAGGAGAAGGAAGGCCGGCTGCGCGGCCAGTTGGGCGGTGCGTTGGCGCTGCGGGTGCATCGCGCCATCAGTTGGCTGCAGGCCGCCGAGCAAGCCGGCGCGCGGGACGACGCGGACTTGGCGTTCATCTCCCATTGGGTGGCCTTCAACGCCGCCTACTCGCAACGGGCGGACTTGAACAAGCAGTTTCACGCGCACGACTTCTTTGCGTGGTACTTCGGCCAGATCGTGTCCCTAGACCAAGAGCAGGCCGTTTATGACGCGATCTGGCGCCGTTTCGCGGGAACCATCCACAACTTCCTGCGGAACGAGTTCGTGTTCGAGCCGTTTTGGCGCCACCACAACGACGAGGCGGGCCACGCCGATTGGCGGGAACGGTTCAACGGGCAGCTCGGCAAGGTTCAGCGGGCGCTCGCCCGGCGTGACACGGTGACGGTGTTGGAGGGCCTCTTCGACAGGCTCTACGTCCTGCGCAACCAGTTGGTGCATGGCGGCGCGACGTGGAATGGCAGCGTGAACCGGACGCAAGTGCGCCATGGCGTCGAGATCATGGCGTTCCTCGTGCCGCACTTCGTCAACTTGATGATGGATCACCCGGAGGTCGCCTGGGGCAATCCACCGTATCCCGTGGTTGACGGCGCGAACCACTGAGCCACACCGCTGCGGTGGCGGCCGCGGCCAGCTCGCCAGGTCAACGGCGCTGCCCAAGTCACCGCACGGCATCGCGGTTTCCCCACGCCCACCTTGAAAGCATGCCGCCATGCCCGTATAACGGCGTCATGGCCGACGGCAAACGCAACATCTACCGCATCCACTTCCATAACGCTGGGCAGATCTACGAGGTGTACGCGCACTCGATCTACCAGAGCGACCTTTATGGGTTCGTGGAAATCGAGGACTACATCTTCGGCGAGAAGGCGAAGATGGTGATCGATCCGGCGGAGGACAAGCTGCGCACGGAGTTCTCCGGCGTGCAACGCAGCTTCATCCCGATGCACGCCATCGTGCGCATCGACGAGGTGGAGAAGGAAGGCACGGCCAAGATCACGGATTCGGCGGGGCAGAACGTGATGCCGTTTCCCATGCCGGTTCCGAAGAAGGGCGGCCCGTAAAACCGCCTGTAGA
Source organism: Candidatus Azotimanducaceae bacterium (assembly GCA_965200505.1). Lineage (GTDB taxonomy): Bacteria > Pseudomonadota > Gammaproteobacteria > Pseudomonadales > Azotimanducaceae > VXNE01. The sequence continues at coordinate 1,151,448 of OZ241343.1, forward strand.
ACGCCGGCAGTCCCGCAGGCTCAGTAGCCCTCCCCAACCAGCGGCAGGCTGGACAACACGCCGGCGTTGCCCGGCAAGGGCGCCGCGCGTTCAATCAAGTCCGGCGTGAGGTCGCCCAAGTTCGCCGCGCCGAGCAACGCCATCACGATGCCGAGCTCCGCCTCCACCAGCTCCAGGGCGCGCACCACCGCCTCGGCGCCACCGGCGGCCAACGCCAACGCCGACACCCGCCCCATGCCCACCAGGTCCGCGCCAAGGCACAGCCCCTTCGCCACGTCCGCGCCGCGCATGAAGCCACCATCGACGATCACCGTGGCCTTGCCTTGCACCGCGGCGACCACCTCCGGCAAGGCATCGATGCCGGCCCGCGCATGGTCGAGTTGCCGCCCGCCGTGGTTGCTGACGTACACCGCCGCCACCCCGCACTCAACCGCCCGCGCCGCGTCGTCGCCCCGCTGAATGCCCTTCAACATGAGCGGCATGTCGAACTTTTCCTTGATGTGCGCCACGGTGTCCCACGTCATGCGGGCTTGGGCGAGGAAATCCACCGGGCCGCTGCTGCCGAACGCGCTGCCATCGGCGAGCCGCCCGGAGGACGGCACGAAGCGCTTGGCGATGTCGCGCTCGCGGCGGCTATAGACCGCCGTGTCCACCGTGAGGCAAAACGCATCGTAGCCGGCGGCGATGGCGCGCTCGATGATGTCGTCCATCCACGCTTGGTCGCCGACGAGGTAGAGCTGATAGATGCGGCAGGATGGAAACTCGCCGGTGGCGGCCGGCACCGCGGCGGCGACGGCCTCGAAATCCGGCTGGCTCGCGGAGCTCAGCATCATGGCCGTGCCGAAAGACTGCGCCGCGGCGCAAGCCGTCGCGCCACCGCCGGGCGTCAAGTCCTGCGTGGAACCAATCGGCGCCAACAGCACCGGCAGCCGCAGGCGCTTGCCGAGAAAGGCCGTCGTCATGGCCACGGCGGACACATCGTTCAGCACACGCGGCTTGAATTGCAGTGCGTCGAGCGCGAGCCGGTTGCGGCGCAGCGTCGCCTCGGCATCGGCACCGCCCACCACGTAGTCCCACAGGTTGTCGTCGAGGTTCCGGCGCGCCGCCTTGGCGATCTCGTGGATGGTGCGAAAGTCCTGCATGGTGCCTCTGTGTGCCCCCGGCCAAGGGTCGGTGCCGCGTCCGGGTGCCTTGTGTCTGCGCCCCTTTGTCGCGCCGAGCCATTGTAAACTGCCTGTTTCCCTGAGCTTAGGAACCCGCATGGATGACATCGCCTTCAAGACCGCCACCGAGCTCGCGGCCATGATTCAGGCCAAGGAAGTGGGCAGCGCCGAGCTTCTCGACGGTTACTTGGAGCGGGTGCGGCGCTTCAACCCGAAGCTGAACGCGATCATCGCCATGGACGAGGCCGGCGCCCGGCAACGGGCGGAGGCAGCCGATGCGGCGCTCGCCAAGGGCGAGGTGTGGGGGCCGCTGCACGGTGTGCCCATGACCATCAAGGAATCCTACGACGTGGCCGGCATGCCCAGCACTTGGGGCAATCCACCGCTCAAGGACAACGTGCCGAGTGAGGACGCACTGAGCGTGCAACGGCTCAAGGCCGCCGGCGTGGTGCTCTTCGGCAAGACCAACGTGCCGCTCAACTTGGCGGACTTCCAGAGCTACAACGACATCTACGGTGTCACCAACAACCCTTGGAACGTCGAGCGCGTGCCCGGCGGTTCGTCCGGTGGCTCGGCGGCGGCGCTGGCGGCGGGGATGACCGGGTTTGAGTCCGGCTCGGACATCGGCGGCTCCATCAGGAATCCGGCGCACTTCTGCGGCGTGTTCGGCCACAAGCCCACCTGGGGGCTGCTGCCACCGCGTGGCCATGCGCTGCCGGGCGTGAAGTCCCAATCCGATTTGTCGGTGATCGGCCCGCTTGGGCGTGGCGCCAACGATTTGGCGCTCGGCGTGGCAGCGATGGCGGGGCCGGACGAGATCATGGCCGCCGGCTACGAACTTCGGCTTCGCGCCCCGCGCCAGACGCAACTTGGGCAATGCCGCGTGGCGTGCTGGACGACACACGACATGGCGCCGGTGACGCAAGAAATCCAAGGTCGCGTCTCGGCGGTGGCGGCCGCCATCACGAGCGCGGGTGGACAGGTGGACTTCGACGCGCAACCGGCGGACTTTGATGCCAACGCCGCCTTCGGCACTTATCAAACCTTGCTGCAGGCGGTGATGATGTCGCGCCAGCCAGACAAGGTGTATCACGCGCTGCAAGAGGAAGCGCGGGCGCTCGAGGCGGACGACACGAGCCCCCGTGCCGTGACGCTGCGCCGTCAAACGGCCACTTTTCGGGACTACTCCGCCGCCAACGAAGCGCGCATGCGGCTGCGCTGGAAGTGGCACGAGTTCTTCCAGCGTTACGACGCGCTCATCGCGCCCATCATGGCGACGCCGGCATTCCGGCACGACCATCGCCCCTTCGGCCAGCGCACCTTGATGGTCGATAACGCCGAGCGGCCTTACTTCGAGCAGGTGTTCTGGGCCGGTCTCGCCATCTGCAGCTACCTGCCGGCCACCGTCATCCCGACTGGGCCAAGCGCCGAGGGGCTGCCCATCGGTGTGCAGATCATCGGCCCCGAATATGGAGACCTGAAGACCATCGGCCTCGCCAAGCTGCTGGAGGCGGAGGGCTTCGCGTTCACGCCACCGCCAGGGTACTAGCCGGCGCCAAGCCTGCTCGGCGTTCGTGCCCAAATGGCGCTTGAAATCGCTGCGCCGGCAGGCGACCATGCCACGCTTGCCATCCCGCCCCGCGCCCGATGCATGGCGGCGCCCGGCTTCCGCGGAGATTCACGATGTCCAAAGGGCACTCGCTGCAAGACCCTTTCCTCAACGCCTTGCGGAAGGAGGGCATTCCCGTCTCCATCTACTTGGTCAACGGCAACAAGCTGCAGGGGAAGATCGAATCCTTCGATCAGTTCGTCGTCCTGCTCGGCAACTCGGTGAGCCAGATGGTTTACAAACATGCCATCGCCACGGTGTTGCCTGAGCGCAACGTGCGCTTGCCGGCACCGAAGGCCCCGCCGGCCGGCGGCCAGGCGGCGAGCGGCAAGGATGACACCGCGGCCTAGCGGCCGCCGCCCAGCACCGGGCAAGGCAACTCGACACCATGTTCTTTGAACGCCCGGAGGCCGGCCGGCAGGCCGTCCTTCTGAACATCGGCTTCGGCAACGGCGCCGCCAGCGAGCGCGGCACCGCGCTGGCCACGGCGCGGGCGGAACTCACGCAACTCGTCGAGTCCGCCGCCATCGCCCCCGTGGGTTGCGTCGAAGGCACCCGCGAGAAGCCACATCCGCGCTGGTTCGTGGGGCAAGGCAAGCTCGATGAGATCGGCGCGGCGCTCGCCGCCGGCGAAGCGGATCTGCTCATCGCCAACCACGACCTCACGCCCGCCCAAGAGCGCAACCTCGAGGCGCGCCTGGGCTGCCGGGTGATGACGCGCACCGAGCTCATCCTGCACATCTTCGCGGCCCGCGCCCGCACACGGGAAGGACAACTGCAAATCGAACTCGCCCAGCTCAACCACGCCCGCACCCGGATGGCGCGGGGTTGGGCACACTTGGACCGGCAACGCGGCGGCGTCGGCCTGCGTGGCGCCGGGGAAAAGCAGATCGAGCTGGACGCCCGGATGCTCAACTCGCGCATCCGCGTCGTCCGGGAGCGCCTGCAGCGCGTGCATGGCCAACGCGAAGGCAGCCGCCGGCGCCGCCAGCGAACCGGTGTGCCCACCATCGCCTTGGTGGGCTACACCAATGCCGGCAAATCCACCCTGTTCAATGCCCTCACCGCGCCGCAAGGCCAGCATGGCACCGCCCATGTGGCCGATCAGCTCTTCGCCACCTTGGATCCGCTGATGCGGCGAGTGCAGGTGGAAGGCGCCGGCGAAGTGGTGCTGGCAGACACCGTGGGCTTCATCCGCGACTTGCCGCCGGGCTTCACGGAAGCCTTCAAGGCGACGCTGGAACAGGTGGCGGAGGCAGACTTGCTGTTGCATGTGATCGACGCCGCGGCGCCCGACGCCGCAGCCTTGCGCGACCATGTGCTCGGCGTGTTGGCGGACATCGGCGCCGCCGACGTACCCACCATCGAGGTGTGGAACAAGGTGGATTTACTGCGCGAGGCCGAGGCAGGCGAGGTCAGTGACGGCCTCAACGCCCCGGCGCCGCCCGGCATCACGGCGCCCCGGCGGGTGGCCGTGAGCGCCAGCGCCGGCATTGGCCTCCACGCCCTGCGCTCCGCGCTGGCCACCGCCATCGGCGTGACCTCCGAGCCGTTGACGGTGTTCTTGGAGCCCGGCGCCGGCAAACTCCGCGCGCACCTTTACGCCTTGGGCGCGGTGCGCTCGGAAGCGGTGGGCGAGGATGGCCGCTTGGCGCTCGCCGTCACCGTGGACGCCGCCGAAGCCCGGCGGCTGCGCTCCGCGGGCCTTGTTGCAGGGAACTGAACCGACTCCTAGAATCCCAACACTCGTCGCGACAGCTCTGGAGACGCGCAGCGCATGGCTTGGAACGATTCCGGCGGCAAGGACCCGTGGGGCAGCCGCGGCGGCGACAAGGGCCCGCCAGACCTCGACGAGGCATTCCGCAACCTGCAACGGCAACTGTCCGGCATCTTCGGCCGCGGCAAGTCGAAGGGTGGCGGCGGCGGCGGTGGCGGTGGCGTCAACCTCGCGGTGGTGGCCATCGCCGTGGCCGTGCTCGCCTTGGGATACGGCTTCTGGGGCCTCTATCAGGTGGATCAGCAGGAGCGGGGCGTGGTGTTCCGCTTCGGCAAGGCCCAGGAGGACGTGGTGTTGCCGGGCTTGCACTGGAACCCGCCGGTCGTGGATCGGGTGGAGAAGGTGAACGTCACGCGCGTCAACGACCATGAGCATCAGGCGTTGATGCTCACGGAAGACGAGAACATCGTCGATATCAGCATGACGGTGCAGTACGTCATTGACAACCCGGTGAACTACCTCGTCAAGGTGCGCGATCCGGAGGTGAGCTTGGACCACGCCACGGAAAGCGCCTTGCGCCACGTGGCCGGCAGCTCCACGATGGACCTCGTCATCACCGAGGGGCGCGCCGCCTTGGGCTCCGAGGTGCAGGAGCGCTTGCAGACCTATCTCAATCGCTACGAGACGGGCATCCAAGTCGTCACCGTGAACATCGACCAAAGCGGCCCGCCGCAGCAAGTGCAGGAAGCGTTCGACGACGTGCAGAAGGCCAAGGAAGACGAACAGCGCTACATCAACGAGGCCAACGCCTATCTGGAGGAAGTGGTGCCGAAGGCGCGGGGCGACGCGCAACGGCAAATCGAGGAGGCCAACGCCTATCGAGACCAGGTGATCGCCCGCGCCGACGGCGAGGCGCAGCGTTTCTCCAAGCTGTTGGGGGAATACGAACTCGCCAAGGACGTGACGCGCGACCGGCTTTACATCGACGCGATGGAATCCGTGCTGCGCCAGAGCACGAAGGTGATGGTGGATGTGGAGGGCGGCAACAACATGCTGTACCTGCCGCTGGATCGCTTGACGGCGCGCGCCAACGCCGGCAACGGGGATCCAGCCGAAATCCGCCGTTTGGTGGACGACGCCCTGGGCGAGCGGCTGAACGGCGAGCGCCGCCGCGACGCCCGCTAGGCGCCACGACCCGAAAATACATCCCAAGGAGAGCGAGATGAGTGTCCGCACCATTTTGATCGGCGTCATCGCGGCGCTGGTCGTGCTGTTGATCGCCGATGGCGTGTTCACCGTGGATCAGCGGGAACGCGCCTTGGTGTTGCGCTTCGGCGCGGTGACCCGGGCGGATTTGGAGCCCGGCCTGCACCTCAAGCTGCCCATCGCCGAGGAGGCGAAGAAGTTCGACGGCCGCATCCTCACCTTGGATTCGCGTCCGGAGCGTTACTTCACGTTGGAGAAAAAGCCGCTCATCGTGGATTCGTTCGCCAAATGGCGCGTCGGCGACGTGCAGCGGTTCTACACGGCGAGCTCGGGCGACGCCACCCGCGCCAGGAACCTGCTGGCGCAGCGTGTGAACGAGGGCTTGCGCAACCAAATCAGCCGCCGCGACATGCACGAGGTGATTTCCGGCCAGCGCGACGAACTGATGGCGGAGCTCACGCATCAGCTCAACGAGGAGATGACGCGGGAGATGGGCGTGGAAGTGATCGACGTGCGCGTGAAGAAGATCGACCTGCCGCCGGAAGTGTCCAGCGCGGTGTATGAGCGGATGAACTCCGAGCGTGAGATCGAGGCGCAGCAGCATCGCGCCACGGGCCGCGAACAGGAGTTGGGCATCCGGGCGGACGCCGAGCGCCAAGTGGTGGTGATCGAGGCGGAAGCCTATCGGGAGGCCGAGCAACTGCGTGGCGACGGCGACGCCAGGGCGGCCGCCATCTATGCCGACGCATACGGGGCTGATCCGGAGTTCTACCAGTTCTATCGCAGCATCAACGCCTACGCGCAGGTGTTCCGCGAGAAGGACGACATGCTCATCCTCGATCCCAACAGCGATTTCTTCAAATACTTGAAGAACGGGGCCGGCCGGGGCTAGACGGCCCCTGCCCGCCGCGGCCGCCCCAACCACCCCGCACCTTCGCGCGACCACCAACCATGGGCCGCAACGTCGTTGTGCTCGGCGCCCAGTGGGGTGACGAAGGCAAGGGCAAGATCGTTGATCTCTTGAGCGCCAAGGCTGGTGCCGTGGCGCGGTTCCAAGGCGGCCACAACGCCGGCCACACCTTGGTGATCGACGGCGAACAGACGGTGCTGCACCTCATCCCCTCGGGCATCATGCGCCCCAACACGCAGTGCTTCATCGGCAACGGCGTGGTGCTCTCGCCACAAGCGCTGCTCGCGGAAATCGAAACCTTGGAAGCACACGGCGTCTCGGTGCGAGACCGGCTCCGCATTTCCCCGGCCTGCCCGCTGATCCTGCCCCATCACTTGGCACTGGACGCGGCCAGGGAAGCCGCGTTGGGCAAACGCAAGATCGGCACCACCGGGCGCGGCATCGGCCCCGCCTACGAGGACAAGGCCGCGCGCCGGGGCTTGCGCGTGGGGGATGCTTGCCACTGGCAGGAGTTCGCGGCGAAGCTGGAAGCCGCGCTGGACTACGCCAACTTCATGCTCAACGGCTATTACGGGGCAAGCCCCATCGATTTCGAGCACACCTTGGCGGAACTGCGCCCGGCGGTGGATGCCCTGCGCCCAATGGTCGTGGATGTGGGGGCGCGGCTTTGGGCGCTCAGCGAGGCCGGCCAGAACATCCTTTTCGAAGGTGCCCAGGGAGCGCTCTTGGACATCGACTTGGGCACCTACCCGTTCGTCACATCGTCCAACACCACCGCCGGCGGCGCGGCGACGGGAACGGGTTTCGGCCCTCGCTATCTGGATGGTGTGCTCGGCGTGGCCAAGGCATACGTCACACGAGTGGGCGCGGGGCCGTTTCCCACCGAGCTCATCGACGCCACCGGCACCCATCTGGCGAAGGTGGGCAAGGAAGTCGGCGCCACCACAGGACGCCGGCGCCGCTGCGGCTGGTTCGACGCCGTGGCCATGCGCCGCTCGGTGCGGATGAACAGCTTGTCCGCCCTCTGCCTCACCAAGCTGCGGGTGCTCGATGGCATGGAAACCGTGCGCATCTGCGTTGGCTACCGCGGGCAGGATGGCGAGGAAGCGGATGTGGGTTTCGACGGCGAGTCCTACCATCGGGCGCAGCCGATCTATGAAGAACTGCCGGGTTGGCGCGAATCCACCCTCAGCGCGCGGCGGGTAGAAGCGCTGCCGCCCAACGCCCGCGCCTACATCCACCGCATCGAGGAAGCCGTGGGCGCGCCCGTGGACATGATCTCCACCGGCCCTGAGCGCGATGACACGATCGTGCTCAAAGACCCCTTCGAAGGTTAGGCGATGCTGGATGCCAAGCTCTTGGATCTGCTGGTCTGCCCGGTGAGCAAGGGCCCCCTCGTCTATCGCGCCGAGCACGACGAGCTATGGTGCCGCCAGAGCGGTTTGGCCTATCCGGTGCGCGATGCCGTGCCAGTGATGTTGGAACAGGAAGCGCGCCAGCTCAGTTTGGAGGAGATGAAGACGCTGGATTGAGGTTCGGTCGTGGCGACCGCAGCGTCCCACGCCCTGTCGCAAAGCTGCACGGAGCGCCCGGCGACGGCCTCGGCCTGTTCGTCCGCCCAAGCCGTGCTAAAGTTCCCACCGCAACACGGCATCCAACCCATCGGCACCCGACCATGCCATACCCGCACGACCCGAAACTCAAAGGCTTGGCGGCAGCCACGTTCCACAACGTCCGCCATCCGCACGAAATAGACCATCCCTGCGTGACAGATCCCGAGAGCGGCGAACTCTCCCCGCTGCCTAGCTGGACGATTGAGAAGGCAAGGCTCGGCATCCTGCGCGACAGCATCGACGTGGAGCGCCTACCTAAGCCGCGCCGCTTCTTGCGATGACGAGACCGGGGCTGGCGTTCGACACCAACCTCTTGAGCCAGCCGCTGACGCGACGGCTGATGCTGTTGTGGATGGAACTGTCTGGCCTTACAGTGGTCGTGTTGCCCACGGTCAAGAAGGAGCTGACGTTCAAGCGCGAGCACCCCACGAGAGAGCAGCGTCTTTTGGACGACTTGTATGAGAGCCAGTGGGAAGCGTCTTGGCGCAGACCGGAGTCACCATACAGGCTGGTGGGTCTCACGGAAGATCAAAAGGAACTGGCGGGCGAGATGCTGAGCTCCTTCACCCTGCGCTGCTTCCCCAAGACGCCCTCCAAGGAACGCATCGCCCGCCTGCCAGACGCAAATATCTTGGCCGAAGCCATTGCCGCCGGCGTGGACATGGTTGTCACGAACAACATGGGGTCCATCGACCACACCGAAGTGAACGCGCTTGTCCGAGCAGTGTTCGGCTCAAACGAGAACATCATCGCCAGCGCCGACGACGCCCTGCTGACGACGCACGTCGGCGGGGAAGGATCGAGACACCTGCTGACCATGTTTATGGCCTCGTCATGGCCCGATGCGGGGCACCGCTCGATGTCCATGGCGGATTGCCATGAGCACTTGGTCAAATGCACTGACGGCTTGGCAACCGGCGCCGCAATGCCGAACTGCGCCGTCAAGATGACGAACGCCTTCAACGTGGACGAGAACCTAGAGGCCGTAATCTCGAACGCTCAAGCCCTGGCGCAAGATTCCGTCGCACTACGACACGATAACGACCGCGCCGAGGCGATACGCTCCGGCCGCGCTCGCATCAAGGATGAGAGCCGAAGCCTCGCGCAGCGAGCCGGATAACCGCTGTGGATGATGGCCGGTGTCCCTGACCGCCACACTCGGTAGAGTGTGACTCCCCTTAGTCGAACCAAGTGCTGCCAAATTCATAGGTTCCGGCAAGTGGAAACAGCGGTAGCTGGCCATCGCTGCGTTTGCAAAGCCTTGTCCTTGGGACTATCGATTCGACTCGGCAAACACGACGAGCAGCTTGCCTCCCCAACTCAATGAAACGGTCTGACAATCGATTGAGGGCGGCTCGCGAAGGGGGGCACGGCGCACAGATCCTGTGGATGTTGTCGTACGCAAACACGGGCACGAACGACTGGCTTGCGAGTGGCCCGTGAGCCTACAGTCCCTCATGCCCTTGATTGGCGAGCTGGGAGCCCGCGTTGAAGCCAATCGACTTGCTGGAGGCCGCCCGTGGCCTCACGGAACTCAGCCCGCGGCGGCCCTCCCAAGCGAACCTCCGCCGGGCCGTCAGCACCGCGTACTACGCGATGTTCCACTGCCTGGCCGCCTGCGCGGCCAACTCGCTCAACGGCCGCGCCCGCGACGCGGCATGGCATCAGACGTACCGCGCCCTTGAACACGGCAAGGCAAGGACAGCATGCGAGGACAAGCCGGCACTGGCCGCGTTTCCGCCGGAAGTGCGCGGCTTCGCCGACACCTTCGCCGCCTTGCAAAAGGCGCGGCAGAGGGCAGACTATGCGCTTGACAGCAGGTACGAGAAAGCGGACGTACAGGGGGTGATCGACAGGGTCGAAGACGCCATCGCCGCGTTCGAGCAAGTCGATGCGGGGCATCGCCGCGCCTTCGCTGTGCATGTGCTGTTTAAGCGGCGACCTTGGTGACCACCACGGCAGGGAGTGTGGGATGACCGAACAGGAGATACGGGAGATCGCTGAGGCGGCCTTCAAGGACAAGTTCCCCAATGTCGAGCTCGACCGGGTGAACGTTTGGCCGGGCGTCGGCTTCGAGGACGATTCCCCCGTCGTTGACATCAGCTTCATCTACGAAGGCGAGTACGAACAGTTGAACGGCCGCGGGCTGGTGGCGGTGCATACGGAGATTGTTGACAAGGCGTATCGCGCCGTGGAGGACGACCTCGGGTTCCCCTGCGTCCACTTCTACTCCAAGCCCGAACTGAAGCGTGGGCGCCGGGACTTAGCGACGGTGTGACGCCAAGCGCGGGGCCGCTCTGTTCTGATTCCACTGCTCGGCGCGGAAGAGAGAGCGGCTTGCTGGGTGGCTGATTTTGGGCTGTTCCTTCAACGCCATGCACCGAACCCGGGGCGCACGATGGCACAGCACCCGGTGGGCGGGCGTCCGTCTCGAAGCACGGCCGAGCCAAGCCGCCGAGTGCCCCAAGCGCCTTTTGGTGGCGCTGGCCGCTTTCCGCTAAACTCGCCGGCGTGATATGGGTGCCAAGCCCAGCGGGGCGTGGCGTGGGATGAAGAAGGTTGTCAGGTGAACCGTGCGGCGTTGAATGGCTCTCAAGCCGCTCCGACGAGCGAGCTGCCGGACATTGCCCGGCGGGGTGTGCGGGATCGTGCCGCCACGCTGGACTGGGTGGGCATGAGCAGCATCCGCCGCCCGCTCAAAATCCGCGACGGGGCGGCCATCCACGACGTGCAGGCGCAGGTGCAGCTCTACGTGGACTTGGGCGATGCGGACGCGCGCGGCATCCACATGTCCCGCTTGTACCTCATCCTGGACGAACACGCGGACACGCGCCCCCTCTCCGTGCCGGGGCTGAAGCTCCTGCTCGCCTCGATGTTGGAATCTCACCGGGAGCTTTCGGGGCGCGCCTTCGTGCAGTTCGACTTCGATTACCACCTGCGGCGCAAGGCCCTCGTCAGCGACCACTCGGGCTGGAACGCCTACCCCGCCTCCATCAAGGGTACGCGGGTGGCTGGCGAGACGCAGGTGGAGCTCGCTCTAGGCATCTTCTACTCCAGCACCTGCCCCTGTTCCGCGGCGCTGGCGCAGCAGTTGGCGCAGCAGCGCTTCGAGCGGGATTTCGGCGCCACCGGAACGGCCCGGGTGGAGGACGTGCAGGCGTGGCTCGGCACCGACGATGGCTTGGCCGGCACACCCCACAGCCAGCGCAGCATCGCCCGCCTGTTGGTGAAGCTGGACCACACCCAAGAACACTTCCCACTGACCGACCTCATCGACCGGGTGGAGGGAGCGCTGCAAACGCCGGTGCAAACCGCGGTGAAGCGCGAGGACGAACAAGAGTTCGCCCGCTTGAACGCCGAGAACCTGATGTTCTGCGAAGACGCTGGCCGTCGCGTGAAGGCCGCGTTGGGTGCGGACCCGCGCCTAGTGGACTTCTGGGTGCGCGTGGAGCACCACGAGAGCCTCCACGCCCACAACGCCGTGGCTGTCTTCACCAAGGGCGAGCCCGACGGTTACTTGCCAGTGCCTTAGCTGTTGAAAGCCATGACGGCTTTCAGAGAACGGCGTAGCCCAAGCCAAGCATCGAGCGACAACGCCCGAGGCGTGATCGAAACGCTGACGTGGCGGGCGGGCGGCCGGCAGGCGCGAGCGAGCCGCGTGTTGCCCCGGCGCTAATCCACCCGCGCTTGGGCCGTGCCCTTCAACACCTCTTGGCCGTCTTGATTGACGGTGGTGACTTCCAAGTCCACCAAGCCATCGTGGATGGCGGCCACCGTGGCGGTGGCGTCCAGCGTGTCGCCGGGCCACACTTGGCTGGTGAAGCGAACGCCGTACTCGGTGAGGCGCCCGTCGCCGACGTAGTTCGTCAACATTCGCCCGGTCATGCCCATGGTGAGCATGCCGTGGGCAAACACCGTCGGGTAGCCGGCCACTTCCTTGGTGAACAGCTCGTCCGTGTGGACTGGGTTGTAATCGCCGGACGCGCCGGCGTACTGAACGATTTGGGTGCGCTTCAGATCTTCCACCAAGCGCTCGGTGTGCTTGTCGCCAACCTTGAGATTGGCTGCCTTCAATGCCATGTCGTCCTCCTTTAGCCGGGTGCTGCCGCGGAACCGGCCCTCAGCCTTGGTCCACCGGCCGCTCGGTGCGCACGCCCACGCCCGTGGCCGTGACCACCAACTCGCCGTTCTCGTCCCGGTACTCCGTCACGGTTTCGGAGAACACCAGCTTGCCGGAACGACGGCCCTGCTTCTCCCAAGTCTTGCCGGGCTTGGTGGTGGCGGTGAGCACGTCCCCCACCTTGGGATGCCGGTGATAGACGTAGCGCTGCTCCGCATGCAGCCCGCCGCCGCCACCACCGCCGCCGGAGCCTTCGCGCTTCACGCCGGTGGGCGACCCGCCGGAGCCGAACCACGGCTCGCCGACCTTCGGGCGCAGGAAATAGTCTGGGTCGAACTGCGCACTTGCCTGCACGAACGTTGGCGGCGCCACCACCCCGCCACACTCGGTGCCGGCGGCGTAGTCCGCGTCGTAGTAAATCTGGTTGTCGTCGCCCACGGAGCGGGCGAACATCATCACATGCCCCGCTTCCACCGGGAACTTGCCCACGGCCATCACTCCCCCTCCTCGTTGTCGTCTTGCGTCTTCTCTCGTGGTGCGCTCGCTGCTTGCCCCAGCGCGTGAATCGGGCTTGGGCGCAGATGCACCACGCCGTAATTTACCAGACTCAGCGGCCTTTGAAAGCGGGATCGCGCTTCTCAAGGAAGGCGGCGATGCCCTCGGCCTTGTCTTCCGTCTGCACCAAAGCGCCTTGGGCGTACTTCTCCAGCATCAGGGCGCCGGCCAAGCTCGCTTCCATGCCGAAGTTCACCATCGCCTTCATGGTGCGCGGCACGAACGGCGCGAACCCGGCGATGCGCTCGGCGATGCTGCGGGCTTCGGGGATGAGCCGTTCTGGTTCCACGAGACGGGTGACGAGGCCGATGGCGAGGGCCCGCTCGGCATCGATGGGTTCGCCCATCAGCATCATCTCCATCGCCCAGCCGCGGCCGACGAGGCGCGGCAACCGCGCGGTGGCACCGCCGCCTGGAATGATGCCGAGCTTGCCTTCCGGCGTGGCGAAGCGTGAGCGCGGCGTGGCGATGCGCAAGTCGCACCCCAAGGCGACTTCGAGGCCACCGCCCATGCAGATGCCGTCGATGGCGGCGATGGTGGGCTTCGGTGTGCGCTCCAATTGATCCGCAAGCCCTTGCACGATGGGCTCCAACGCCTTCTTGAAGTCCCGCTCGACCACTTCGGCCAAGTCTGAGCCGGAAGCGAACGCCCGCCCCCCGGCGCCGGTGATGACGATGGCGGCGATGGCGTCGTCCGCCGCCGCCTTGCGGACGGCTTGGTGCAGGGATTCAAGGGTCGCCAACGCGATGGCGTTGTGTTTGTCCGGGCGGTTGATGGTGATGAGCGCCATCGGCCCGTCGATGGCGTAGGTGATGTCCTTGAACCCCGGCGCGGTCACGTCATCGTTCATGGCCGGTGGTTCGATCTTTGTCCTTGGCGCCGAAGGCCGTCTGCGCCGCCCGCGTGATGTTCCCGTCCTTGTTGTTGGCCCGACCGTGCCGGCGATGCCAGTCGCTCACCTGCATCACCTCTTCGCCATCCGGCACTGCGCAGATGTCGAACTCCCAGCATGGCACGGTGTTGCGGAATGTGACCGCGGCCAATCCCCTCAGCTTGGGATCGTGCGGATAGCCCATCGTCCGTTTCATCGAGTGTGTGTTGCCGGTGAGCATACACGAACGGTGGCGCCGTGCTTGCCGAATCGTCCCTTGGAAGTGTGCCGAATCATCCCCTGAAGACGTGCCGAATCATCCCCTAACGCCCGGAGAGCCAGCAGTTACGAGCCTGTCGCGAAAGCGCCAAATGCCCCTCACAAGCGCTGCGCTCGGCGCAGGGTTTCTTGGTAGAAGCTCTGCACCAGCGGGCGCGAGAACATGGACTTGCGGGCCACGAACCGCACCGGGCGGTTCAGCCCTTCGGCACCGAGGTCGATGACGGTTGCCGGTTCAACGCCGAGGGTGCGGGCCACGCCGGCCGGGGCGAGGCCGTGGCCAAACCCCGCCAGCGCCATCTGCGCCACGGCGAAGAAGGATTCCAAAGACGCCCGCCGTTTGATGTGCAGGCGCCGCATGTCTTCCTCGATGGAGGCCCAAGCGCCGGAGCGGGACTCGATGGTGATGACGTCCAACGGCTCGCCCGGCGCGTAGTCCAGCGGCGCCAATGCGGATGGGATGACGACCATCGGCTCCAAGCGCAGGAGCTCGCTCTGCAAGTCTGTGTCCGCATCCGCGGAGCCGGTGCAGACGCCGATCATGTATTCGCCGGAACGGATGCGATCCAGCACCACCGGCGAGCGTTGGGCGTGGAAGTCCAACTCCAGCTCGGGCATGGCGGCGCGCACCCGGGCGAACAGCCCGGAGCCCCAACTGGCGAGAATCGCCTCGGAAACGCCGAGGATGAGCTTGCCCTTGCGCAGGGCGTTGTCCTCTAGGAACACGCTGCGCATCTCGGAGATGAGCGGCGTCACCTTCTCCACCAACCGCGTGCCTTGGTGGGTGAGGGCCACGCGTCGCCCCTGACGCTCGATGAGCTTGCGGCCGTAATAGCGTTCCAGGGCGGCGATGCGCTTGGAAACGGCGCTTTGAGACACCTTCAGCACGGTGCTCGTCTCCATCATCGTGCCCGTCTTGGAGAGGGTGATGAGGGTTTCGAGGTTCTCGATCATCGTTCGGGGACGCTACGTCGGCAGGGGCGATCACTTACCCGTTAGGAAAAGATGCTATTCCAATTATTCGCTAGGTTCACCATTCCGGGTGTGCCACACTGCCTCGCAACTCGCAGGTGCCACCGTTGATCGCCGCCGCCATCCTCATCGCCGTGTTCGCCACCGCCGTGCTTTCCGGAGTGCTCGGCATGGCGGGCGGGCTGGTGTTGATGGGTGTGCTGGTGCTGGTTTTGCCGGTGGCCACGGCCATGGCGCTACATGGGGTCGCGCAGGCGGCCTCCAATGGCGCTCGATGGGTGTTGCTGCGCCGCCACACGCATTGGCCGATCATGCTGCCTTATGTGGGCGGCGCGACTGTGGTGGTGGCGTTGTTCGCCGTCGCCCGCTTCGTGCCACCACCGGGCATCGTGCTCATGCTCATCGGCGCTTTCCCGTGGCTCGCCCGCCTGACGCCCGGCTTGGCCCGCCTAGACGTCACGCGACCGGGCACGGCCTTCGGCTGCGGCGCGGCGGTGACGCTCGCGCAACTGCTGGCCGGCGCTTCCGGGCCGCTGCTGGACGCCTTCTACCTGAAGTCCTCGCTGACGCGCCATGAGGTGGTGGCGAGCAAGGCATTCACGCAAGCGCTGGGGCACTTGGCGAAGCTCGGCTACTACGGGTGGATGATCGACGCGGCGGCTGGGGCCGACACCACCGGTGCTGCCGAACTTGGCCTCTGGCTCATGCTCGGCGTGTGCGGCGCCGCCATCTTGGGCGCGCGGGTCGGAACGTGGTGGCTGGCCCACATCAACGAGGCCCGCTTCCGCCGCCTCGGCGGCCAAGTCATCCTCGCCTTGGGCGCTGTTTGCTTCGTGATGGGGTTGGCGACGGTGGTGGGGTGATTCGGGCATGGGGTGTGAGACGAATCGTAGGTCAGTGGCCACTCCGGTGCGGCCTATCGGGGCGTTGGCGACAGAAACGGCACGGCCCAGCCCAGTTTGGAGGCGGTCGACGCGCCGCCGGACTCGCGGACTGAAGGTGTGCGGGTGCCATGACGCTTGACGGTCCGCTGTGGACGATGGCTCTCGTGGTGGCTCGGCCGGAGTTTGGCACGGACGCACGTCGGCGGACTGGCCATGCAATGGGACAGGCCAAGACGGCGACGCTGCCGAGGCGAGCACTTCGCGATGGCACTGACCACGCCGGACTGCATGGCCGAGCCGCCGATCGGACGGCGGCCGAGCTGGCCAGCGACGCGGCCGTTCCACAAGCGCCCCCTCTATGCCATCATGTCCACATGGGGAACGTGCCGACGGACGCGCTGGCCACCTTGCGCACGCTGCTGCGCACGGATCTCGACTTCCACGGTGTCAACGGCACCAGCGGTGCGCACGCTTGGCATCCGTTCCCTGCCAAGTTCCCACCGCCGCTGCCCAGCCGTTTCATCGAACGGCTCACCGCCCCGGGCGATGTTGTGCTCGATCCGATGTTCGGTTCCGGCACCACGTTGCTTGAGGCTGTGCAGTTGGGCCGCGTCGCGGTGGGCTGCGACATCGATCCGCTCGCCCGCTTGGTCGCGGAGGCCAAGCTGGTGCCGTTGGACGCCGAGCAGATGTTGCGCGACGGCCACACCGTCGTGGAACAGGCAAGACGCGACTTCTCTGAGCGCCGGCGCGAGCTCGAAACGGCGCTGGACGAGCGCTTCGATGGCCGGACGCGGGCCTTCGTAGATTACTGGTTCCGGCCAGCGCAGCAATTGGAGCTGATGGCACTACTCCGCGCCATCGAATGTTGTGCACCGGAGGCGGCATGGAAGTTCCTCCATATGGTGTTTTCGTCCACCATCATCGCGAAGTCCGGCGGCGTGTCCTTGGCGAGGGATTTGGCCCACACCCGCCCGCATCGGGTGCTGGAAAAGAAACCGAAGTGTGCCTTTGACGAGTTCACCAAGCGCTTGAAGGGGGTGCTTGCCTCGGTTGCCGAGGCCCAGCGCGACAGCTCTGCGCGAATCCTCGCCCGTGGTGCCGAAGACACCGGCCTGTCGTCCGCCAGCATGGACTTGATCGTGACCTCCCCGCCTTACGCCAACAACGCCATCGACTACATGCGGGCGCATAAGTTCTCGCTGGTGTGGTTGGGCTGGAAGATCGACGAGCTTTCTAACTTGCGCGCCCGCTACCTCGGCCACGACGCCCGCGGCCAACGTCGATGGAGCGATCTGCCGGACCAGTGCGAGGCCACGTTGCGCCGACTGGCGCGGCTCGATGAACGCAAGGCCACGGCGCTGCGCCGTTATTTCGGCGAGATGTCCACCGTGGTCGCTGAGATGCACCGCGTGCTCAAGCCGGGCAAGGCGGCAGTCATCGTCGTCGGCAGTTCAACTCTGCGCGGCATGGATGTGGAGACCCATAAGGGGCTCGCCGCCGTTGGGACGGAGGCGGGGTTTCGGCTCGCGCAAATCGGCGTACGCCGGTTGGACCGCGATAGGCGCATGATGCCGGCGCGTTGGGGCAGGGCGCGGGAATCCCAGATCGAGCACCGAATGCATGAAGAGCATGTGATTGGCCTTGTGAAGTGAGCCACGGAGAGATTTATTCGCTACGACGCGAATATCACCAAAGGATCAGGCGTCAGGTTCTGAGGCTGAACGAGAGCGGGATCCCGAATAACGCCGATAGCAGCAGCAAAGCCAGTGTCTCGATCGCTAGGGGCATTGTTGCACGGATTGGAGGCAACCCGCAGCGGGAACGCCTTCCTGGCCAAGCGGCGGGCCGCCACTTTGAGGCAGCAACCAAAGAGTTCGTCGAAAAGGCGTTTGGCGCGTTGCGCCACCTTCGACCGGGCGATTGGGAGTTCTCGCTAGGAGGGGACATCGGAGACTATCAGCAGTACCGGCACTTGCGTGAAATAAAACGCGCTATAGAAGACAACAGGGAGCTGCGCATTATCTTCGGGGACTACATCGTGAAGCCGGATATCGTCATTTGTCGAAAACCTGTCGCCGATACCGAGATAGACAAGGAAGTGCGTTTGCTTGGCGGGGATGAGGTGGCTCGAGGAACGCCTCTCAGAGACGCCAACTCGCAAGTTGGCCTACTGCACGCTAGCGTGTCCTGTAAGTGGACGATTAGGAGCGACCGGTCGCAAAACGCACGGACGGAAGGCTTGAACTTGATACGCAATCGCAAGGGATCGACGCCACACGTCGTGGTGGTTGTAGGCGAGCCGTTGCCTTCGCGCATTGCCTCAATCGCTTTCGGGACCGGCGACATTGACTGCGTTTACCACTTTGCATTGCCGGAGTTGACGGCGTCGGTCGGGGACTCGGATTTAGACCTGCTGAATGCCCTGGTCGATGGCCAGCGCCTGCGGGACATCAGCGACCTGCCGTTCGATCTAGCCATCTAACCCACGGGCCGCACCACAAACAACAAATCCCCCGCATTCACCTGCTGGCCGCTTGCGACGTTGATGCGGGCGATCTCATAGCTTTCCGCCTCGTACAGCGGCTCGTCGCCAGTGTTGAAGTCCGCCAAGCGCAGTGGTGTGAAGATCTTGAATGCCTCCAACTGGCACAGGGTGTCGGCCGTTCCCACTTGCTGGCCCGCTTGCACATAGTCTGGTTCGGCGGGCGAGGGCGCCAGATAGAAGATGCCGGTGGTGGGGGAAAGCACACGCAGTTCGTCGCTGTCCTCCAATGCGATGGCGCTGCGGTCGATCGCGCCGGCGCTGGCGCCGGCCGCCGTCTCGATTTCTTCGATGAGGCAGGGTGTGTCCGTTTTCGCTAGGAAGCCCTTCAAGTAATCCGTGTCGTAGTCTCCGCCGAGGAAGGTGGGGTCGCGCAGCACCTGCTTCACCAAGGGCACGTTGGTGGCGATGCCGGTGATCTTCACCCGGTCGAGATAGGCCGCGAGCTTGTGCGCCGTGTCCTGCCGGTCGCTGCCGTGTGCGATGATTTGCGCGATCATGCTGTCGTAGTACGGCGAAACGAACTTGCCGATGCCGGCGGTGCTGGCGATCTCGATGTCTGGCGCTTCCGGCAAGTCGCAATCCAAGATCGCGCCTGGGCTCGGTTGGAACAACACCTCGCCGCTGGCGCCGATGGCGAGCCGCTCTGCGTTGACCCGCGCTTCGATGGCGTAGCCGTTGCGTTTCACCTTGAGGTCCGCGATGGATTCGCCGGCGGCGATGCGGAACTGCTCGGCAACGATGTCCACGCCAGACACCAGTTCCGTCACCGGGTGCTCCACCTGCAGGCGCGTGTTCATTTCCATGAAATACACGGCATTGGCGGCCAAGTCGTAAATGAACTCCACCGTGCCGGCGCCCACATAGTCCACCTCGTCCGCGATGGCGGCGCTGTGCCGCAACACTTCCTCTTCCAAGTCCGCCCCCAAGGCCGTGGAGGCGGATTCCTCAATCACCTTCTGCTTGTCCCGTTGCACACTGCAATCCCTCAAGCCCAACACCCGCGTGTTGCCGTGGTGGTCGCGCAGCAGTTGCACTTCGATGTGGCGCAATGAAGCGACGTACTTCTCCAAGTAAACGTCGCCGTTGCCGAACGCCGCCCGCGCCTCGGTGGACACGCGCCCGAACAACTCATGGAAGGCGCTCGCGGATTCCACCAATTGGATGCCTTTGCCGCCGCCGCCATGCACGGCCTTGATGAGGATGGGATAGCCGATTTCCTGCGCGAGGTCCGCGGCCCGCAACGCATCCGTCACCACGCCGTGGCTGCCGGGCACCACCGGCACCCCGAGCCGCATGGCCGTGGCGATGGCGTTGGACTTGTTGCCCATCGTCTCCATGCTGGAAACCGGCGGGCCGATGAAGTTGATGCCGTGGGAACGCACCAACTCAGCGAATTGGCTGCTCTCGGAGAGGAAGCCGATGCCCGGATGCAGCGCGTCCACCCCCTCGTGCTCCGCCACGGATAGCACCGAGAGCGCGTTCAGGTAGCTTTCGTCCGGCGTGGCGCCGCCGATGCACACCAAGGCGTCCTGCTCCCGCAACATGTCCGCGGCGGTGGATTCCATGTCTGGGTCCGATTGCACCAGCACCACGCTCAGCCCTTGGCGCTGCGCCACGCGAATCAGTTTCACCGCGGTGCAACCGCGGGCATGCACCAACACTTTGGCAACCGGACGCACCAAATCCGCCTCCGAAACTTCGGGGCGGCGGTCCGGCGCCGCCACGGGAGGCGCCAAGTCGAACCCGCCGGCCATCACCCGGCGCACGGCCCCGGCGACGGTTTCCTTGGGTGTGGGAATGTCGGGATCAATCTTCCGCAACTCATCATCCAAGGTGGGCAGAAACGGGTGTTGCACGAGGCCGCGCATGGTGCCTTCGGTGCGCCATAGGTAGTTGGAAAGCGTCGCGTCCGCCGGCAGGTTGGAAGACACCACGATTTGCCCGGCAAAGGGAATGCTGGCACCGGCAAAGTAATACGTTTGCGCCAAGGGATGGGTGACGAAGCTCGCCTGCGCCCCGCCGGTGCAGTCGCCGTAGCCGAACACGATCACCGGCAGTTCATGGTCGCGCACGAAGCGGGTGATGCGGTCGTTGATGGCGGCCATGGAGAACAACGCGCCGGCGCCTTCCTTCGTCTGCATGCCGCCGGAGGAGATGAAGCACACCACCGGCAGGCGTTGTTCGGCGCAGGTGACGAGCAGCTTGCAGAACTTCTCCGCGCTGGCCATGTCGAAGGCGCCGGCTTGGAAGCGGGCGTTGGATATCACGGCGCCCATGCGTTGGCCATCGGCGCCGTCGTCGAAGGTGCCGATGCCGGTCACCACGCCGCAGGGCGTCGCCTCGCGGCTGAGCGCCGCGTCCATGGAAAGGCGGAAACCCGGGAACTCGCACGGGTCGGAGCTCAAGAGGTCTCCAAACAACTCTTCGAAGTCCGTGAAGAACCGCTCGATGAAGTCTTCCGGCCCCACGCCGCGCCCCTTCAAGCGGCGCAACGTGTTTTGGATGAGGATGTCACGGTAGGCGATGGAGAGTTGGTTCCAGAAATCTTTCCGGCGGCCGATGCGCCTCGGCAGGATGCGCCCGTCGTAGCGCCGTCCTTCCCACTGCGCCCGCAGCCACGAGGACACGAGCCGCTCGAAGAGGAACGTCACCACCACGAACAAGGTGTCGGAGATTTGTGCGAACGCGCCCTTCTTCCATTCCTCCACGGCGCTGAAGAAATCCCCGGCGCGACGGGCGCCGGCGATGCGCAGGAACCAATCGAAGAAGGGCCGCCGCAACTCGTCGGCGGAACCGCCCTCGGCTGTGGCCTCCGGCCATCCCGGCGCCGCCTTGAAGGCGCTGTCGAGCAGCTCGGCCAACGAGGCATCCGAGAGCGCCCGCGAACGCCCCGCTTCTTCGGCCACGGTGACGAGGTTCGCCAACACATGGTCGTAGATGGCGTCGAACGACACGAAGTGCTCACATTCGGCGGCGAAGTCTTCGCGCAGATCGTCTTCAAGCAGGATGTCGAGCACGGTGAGGTCGCCGAACGCGACCGGCGCGCCGGTTTGCTGCGGCGCTTCCATGTGCGCGGCGAATCGAGCGCCCAAGATGATCCGGTTGACGACGATGGGCGAGGTGGCGCGGGCCACGGCGGCGCGGGTCTCCTCGGCGAGGCCGGCGCTGGCCACGAGATCGTCCAGAGCGCCATCCGTGAGGGCGAGGTTCAGTTCCGCGGTCAGTTGTTCTCGCACATACGGTTGCGCCTTCTCGCGCAGCCCCTCGTCCGCCAACAGCTTCTTGCCTTCGTGGGAGAAGCGTTGTCGCAGCACCGGGCCGCACAGGGTGTCTTGCGCCACGGCGACGGCCAGCCCGTAAGGGTCGTTGACTTCGGCGGTCTTCAAGAGCGCCCGCGCGTCTTCCGTGTTGGCGAGATAGCCGCCCAGGGTGCGGAAGTTGTCCGCCGCGTCCGCCTTCCAGCGGTTGTAGAGGTACATGCCCACGGCGCTTAGGAGCTGCGAACGCGCCTCCCGATAGTTCTTCATCGGCTCGCCGAGCAGCAGTTGCGCGACGCGGCCCCGCTCCTCACGCGCCGCCTGCTTCTTCTCGGTGTAGTTCTTCCATGCCCGCGCGAGGCCGTCGTCATAGCGCACATGGTCCGCGTCTTGCGCCCACTTGAAGAACGTGCGCCGCCGCTCCTGCTCCGCCCGCGCCGCCAACTCCCCTTGTGGCGTCTCCTCCGTGGCGAGGCGGCCGTATTGGTGGGTGGAGGTGGCCTTGATGCGCCGCCGGCAACTCAGGTAGCGCAGATACCGATAGGCGACGCCGAACACGTTCAGGTATTCGGTGGGGGTGTGCGTCAGCTTCAGCGCCGCGCTGCGCTGCAGGCGCTGCAGGCGCTCGGTGGGGTGCAGATAGCGCTCGAGGCTGCGCCGGTAGTGGTCGAAGATGTACGGGTTTTCCGCCACGAACGCCTTGATGCGTTGCTCCACGGACAAGATGCCGGAGACGATGGCGAGCCGCAGGCGCTCGACGCCGGCGTCATCGTCCTCAAGGGGCGAGTAGTCGATGACGCCATCGATGTTGCCCTGTTCCAGCAACTCCACCGGCGACAGGCCCACGATCTTCGCGCACTCCTGCCAAGACAAGTTCATGCGCCGGGCGATGCTGGCGAGCCCTTGCGGTTGGATGGTGCTGAACACGCCATCGCGCACGGCGAGGATCATGTTGCTGGCGGCGAGTGGAATGGCGCCGCCGGAATACCCCAAGCCGAACACGATGCCGAGGTTCGGCACGTCGGTGTTGGCCATTTCGGCGATCAGCCGCGAGATGCTGTGCGCCTGGTTGCCGCGGTTGGCGTCCGCGCCGGCGTCCGCGCCGGGCGTGTCCATGAGGCTCACGATGGGAATGGAGCGCCTCGAACACTCCTCGATGCGTTGCGCCGCGGCGGCGTGATGCGCCGGCCCCCAAACGCCGTTGTTGACGGAGCGGTCTTGGGCGATGAAGCCCACCAGCCGGGCGTCGCCGTCGAAATCCATGCGCACGCAGGCGGCGTAGAACGGGCCGTCGCTCGCTTCCAAGGACACTTCGTCCCCCAAGCGACGGATGATCGCCGGCGCGGCGGCACGGCGCGGGTCTTGCGCGGCGGCGATGACGGCCTCGATGTACGAGTCCACATCCATGTTGGCGAGCGCCGTGCGGCGGCGGGCCGCCTCGGGCGCCGCCAGCAGCCCACGCATGGAACCATCCGCCCCGGCATCCGGGTCGGGAAAGAGCGAGAAGTCTTGGGCCAGGCGTTCTGCGATGACGAACAGCCGGTCGCCCGCCTCGGCGGCTTGGGTCATAGAGAGATTCAAGCGATCCGAATGCGCGAACCGGGCGGCTAATGTAATGTAAGCGCCATCGTTTCCGCAATTGGCCAGCCATGACGCGCCAACCGCTCGCCATCGCGGTGCTCACCGTTTCGGACACGCGCACGGAGCGCGACGACCCTTCGGGAGACCTCTTGTGCGAACGGCTGCGGGCGGCCGGGCATCGGCTCGCGGCGCGGGCCATCGAACGGGACGACATCTATCGCATCCGCGCCCGCGTCTCGGCGTGGATTGCGGACGACGGCGTGGAGGCGGTGCTCACCACCGGCGGCACCGGCTTCACGGGGCGGGACAGCACCCCGGAAGCGCTGCTGCCGCTCTTCGACAAGACCATCGAGGGCTTCGGCGAGCTGTTCCGCGAGATTTCCTACGCCGAAATCGGCAGCTCGACCATCCAATCCCGCGCCGTCGCCGGCCTCGCCAACGGCACCCTCGTGTTCGCCCTGCCGGGTTCGCGCAACGCCTGCCGCACCGGCTGGGACAAGATCCTCGTCAACCAGCTCGACATTGACTTCAAGCCCTGCAACTTCGCCGAACTGATGCCGAGGTTCCGGGAACGCTGACACGCCTGGCGAAGCCCCGCCATCGCGGGAATAGCCCCTAACACGGGCATCGGGAGCGCCAACCGCCGGCCTGACGAGCCGTGTATGCTCACCACCATGTCATCAACCGAGCCACGTCTATTCGCACCGGGCGACGGTGCCACCCCGCCCGAACTGGCGGGCCGCGACGCGCAACAGGCGGTGCTCTCCCGTTGCTTGGGGGACTTGGTGCGCGGTGCCGCGCCGCCGCACAACGTCGTCTTGGTGGGGCCGCGCGGGAACGGCAAGACGGTGCTGCTGAACTGGTTCAAGGCTGCATGCATGGACGCCAACTCGGTCGAGGTGCTGGCGCTGACGCCCCGCGACATCCCCGCTCCCCAAGCGCTGATGGACGCACTGCTGCCGCGACGGGGGCTGGCTAAGCTGCTGCCTCGTAAGGTCGGGATCGCTTCGGTTGGCTCGGCCGAGTGGGCGCCGACTGGAAGCCGATGGCGTAGTCTGGCCAAAGAGCTGGCAGTGCGTTGCCGGCGCAAGCCGCTGGTCGTTTTGCTCGACGAAGCCCACACGCTGAGTCTGGATGTCGGCGGCGCGTTGCTTAACGCCAGTCAGCAGGTGCGCGCGAAGGCGCCGTTCTTGCTCGTCCTCGCCGGCACACCTGGATTGCCGACCCATCTCAACGCGATGGACACCTCGTTCCGGGGCCGCTTGGGAGAAGGGTTGCTTGGCGTGGGCCGCCTGACGGAAGCGGCAGCCCGCGACGCGCTGGTGAAGCCATTCGCACGGCACGGCGTGGCGATCGACCGGAGGCATTGGCCGCCGTGATCGAAAACAACCAACACTATCCCTACTTCATCCAGCTTTGGGGAGATGCCTTGTGGCAGGAGCATCTGGCCAACCCCAACGCTCGCCTCACGACCGCAGCGACAGCCGCCATGCAAGGCGCAGTGGCCGTGCGTGTGGCGGAATACTACGAAGGCCGGTACCAAGAGTTGGCGGCTGACGGCCTGTTATCGGCCGCCGCAGCGGTCGCGCCGCTCTTCCAAAGCTCCACGGACGGCACTGCGTCCAACCAGGAGATCGATAGCGCCCTCGTGGCCGCCGGCATTGAGGACGCTGCCGATCGGTTCGCCGCTTGCGAGGGACTGAACCGCCTCAGCTACATGTGGCGTCCGCCCGGCCAGCTGCCGCCCGTGCTTTGGAGCGTGGGCATTCCTTCGCTAACGACATACATACTGGAACACGCTCCAGAATCGGCGACTCGATAGACCCAGTTTGCCGAGGCACATGGGCGTCCAACAGAGTCAGCACTGCGCGGACCAATCCGAGGGCGATGCCGCCAGTGTGAGGGGATCCTCGTACGCGAGCACACTACCCCTCAACATGCCAAGCAAAGGGCGGGTGCCTCGCGGTCGGCGGCAGCAGCGACAGAACGGCCACCGAGTGCCGCGCCTCGTGATGGTCACCGAGCACCCATCGCTTTGCATCTCTTGATGCGCAGGCACTTCGCCGCCGAGACTTGCCGTGTGCTCATGCATGGCCCGACTGCGTTGGGTAGGGGCGCTTGTGCAAATCGACAGGAACGGCGTGGCGAGGCTCTGCCGCCGGTTGCCCGGCGGCGGGCAATTCAAGGAAGGTCACGCTCTCGTAGAAGTCGTCCAAGGTAACGAACGTGCCGTTGGCTTCAGCCCACTCGCGCATCCGCCGGTTACAGCTGTGCCGCCACGACAACACTTCGACGCGCCAACCGCGCCCCCGCATTCGCTCCAAGTCGGCATGGAAGCCAACGCCGTCGTCGAATCCGGCACCGTCGCCAGTGAGCATCACAGCGGTTCCGGGGTTGCCGTTGTAGTCGAACCCGTCGCGGAGCATCGCCGTTTGCAGGGCTTGGTCGACGCCTTGCTCCCGACCATGCAACGAGCCGCGTTCGAATAGCTGCACGGTGACGCCCTCGTTTTCCAGGCGGTTCCACACATGTCGGAGTTCGGGTGGCACCGAGCCGACCGCGGTGGCATGTTCGATGGGCCGTCCTGCCCGTGCAAGCTCCAGCAAATGGCCGAAGTGGATGCGCACACGCGCCCGTGCGCCTTGGCCTTCACGCTCCACGGCGACGGATTGCGCACCGATGAAGATGTTGGAGTTATCCCAGTAGATGAATACGCTGTCCACGATTCGTCTCCATGGAAGGCGGCTTACCGGCTCGGCACTGCCGCCTTCCTTTGTCACG
Source organism: Candidatus Azotimanducaceae bacterium (assembly GCA_965200505.1). Classification (GTDB taxonomy): domain Bacteria; phylum Pseudomonadota; class Gammaproteobacteria; order Pseudomonadales; family Azotimanducaceae; genus VXNE01. The sequence continues at coordinate 1,177,514 of OZ241343.1, forward strand.
GTAGCCTATTGGCGGCCCGCATCTGGGTCAACCAACGCCTTCAACGCCGCCATCCCCTCAATGGTGTAAATCCCCCGGCCAATCTCTACAATTCGTGGCTCGCCCTCTCCCGTGGGTGCGTTGTTGTCAATCCTGCCCGTCATCGTGGGCCTCGGCGGCGTCAATTCGGCCGGGCGCGTCTCTGGCCATCACGCCTTGCGCCGCATCGTCATCGACGCGCTGGGCGAGTCGGCGGCGGGGGAGACGTATGCCAGCCTCGCGGCGTTGATGGGGCTGGCGAACGATCCGGCCGCCGCGGCGACGCGCCAGCACATCCGCGACCACACCCTCATCCGCCGCATCGAATGTTTCGACCCGGCCGATGTGGCGTGCCATCGTGCCGCGACGATTCGTGCCGCGGGCGGCGAAGGTCTCAAGTTCGTGATGCCGCGACGGCGCTTGCCGGAACGCTTGCCGGCGGGCTGGCAAGTGCGCGCGTTGCCAGATGGCGATGCCGAGGTGTGCGCCGCCGGTGGCGCCGAGGTGTTGTTTCCGGACCGCCAAGCCTCCCGGGTGACTTCGGCCGGCCAAGCGCCCACCGGTTTCGACCCGGCGAGCCTGTATCCCTCGCGCAACCACCCGCGCGGGCTGCAACTCACGGTGTTCGGCGCGTCGGACGCGGTGCGTTCCGTGGGTGTGGAATGGGACGAACTTCGCGCCCGCGTCCGCCCGGACGAGTTCGCGGTGTATGCCGGCAGCGCGATGGGGCAGTTGGATCCAGCCGGCACCGGCGGGATGTTCCAAGCGCCGTTGACCGGCAAGCGCATCACCTCCAAGCAGGTGCCGTTGGGCTTGGCGGAGATGCCGACGGACTTCATCAACGCCTATGTGGTGGGCAGCGTGGGTTCCACCGGCGCGGTGATCGGCGCTTGTGCCACGTTCCTCTACAACCTGAAGCTCGCCGTGGACGAGATACGCGCCGGTCGGTTGCGGGTGGCGTTGGTGGGCGGCGCCGAAGCGCCCATCGTGCCGGAAGTGGTGGAGGGCTATCGCGTGATGGGCGCGTTGGCGGAGGACGATGCCCTGATGGCCCTCGATGGCGCGGACACGGTGGACAACCGCCGCGCCTGCCGGCCGTTTGGCGAGAACTGCGGTTTCACGCTGGCGGAAGCGGCGGTGTTCGCCGTCGTGATGGATGATGCGCTGGCCCTCGACGTCGGCGCCGAAATCCAGTGCGCCGCGCCGGCCGTGTTCGTGAACGCGGACGGGTTCAAGAAGTCCATTCCCGGGCCAGGCGTCGGCAACTACCTCACCGTCGCCAAGGCGCTGGCGTTGGCGCGCGCCGTGGTCGGCGAAGACGGTGTGCGGCGGCGTTCATACATCCACGCCCACGGCACCGGCACACCGCAGAACCGCGTCACCGAATCCCACATCTTGAACGAGTTGGCGAAGACCTTCGGCATCGAACGCTGGCCGGTGGCCGCGGTGAAGGCGTTCTTGGGCCATTCGCTGGCGCCCGCTTCCGGCGATCAACTCGCTTGCGCCGTCGGCAGCTGGGCGGAAGGTGTGCTGCCGGGCATCACCACCATCGACGCGGTGGCGGAGGATGTCCACGCTAGCCACTTGAGTTTCGAGACGCGCCACGTGCCGTTCGAGCCCACCGCGATGGATGTCGCGCTCATCAACTCCAAGGGCTTCGGCGGCAACAACGCGACCGGCGTGGTGCTCGCGCCGCACATGGCGCTCAAGATGCTGCGGCGCAAGCATGGCGCTGCGGCCATGGCGGCCCATGGCAAGCGCAACGACGGGGTGCGGGCCGCCATCGATGCCTATGACGCCGCGATGAAGCGCGGCGAGATGGCGCCCATCTATCGCTTCGGTGACGGTGTGCTTGAAGGCGGCGACATGGGCTTGAGCGCGGATGAGCTCAGCGTGCCGGGCTACGGCAAGTCCATCCCGCTGCGCGTCCCGAATCCGTTTGCCGACATGACGGGGTAGCAGGGCGCCAGCGTGGCTTGGGATGCCGCGTGCTGGGCACCGCGCATCCGGCGTGCGCCGCGGCGTCAGTTCACGCTGCCCGACAAGCCCTCCGGCAGCGCCTTCAGCCTCATGTCGATGTGCGCCTTGGCGCGTGGGCTGGCGTGTTCCAAGGCGTGCGCGAGTTCTTGCCGTGCCATTTCCAGCGAGCCCAAGCTGAGCCAGATGTCCGCCCGGTCGATGTGCAGCCCGCAGTCACCGGGCTTCAACATCAGCTGACAATCCGTGAGTGCCAGCGCATAGCCTGGGTCTTGGCGGGATTGGCGCAACATGCGCAGGTTGTTCAACATGCGCAGCGTGATGTCCGTCGGTCCGGCGCGGCGGAAGGCGGCATCGGCGTCCCGCTCCGATGGTGCGCCGTCCGCGCCGCGTAGCTCTTGGCGCAGCCAGGCGCGGCACTCGCTCTCGCTGGTCAAAGCCATCTCGAAGGGGTCCACCAACGCATCCCCCAGCGTGACGAGGAAGCGCCGCGGGAAGTTGACCCCGGCGGCCTCCAAGCCCAGACATTCCGCCACGCCAATGACGATGACGCCGAGCGCGATGGGCAGGCCGCCACGGTGCTCGAGCACATGCTCGATGGAGCTGTTCTCCGGCCGGTAGTAGCCCTCGCTGGCGCCGGAGAAGCCCTCATCGCGCAGGGTGTCGATGAGCGCTTCCGGCGTCGCCTCGGCCGGCACCGCTTTGGCCAGTTCGCTCAAGCGCAGACGGCACCACTCGCCGTTGGTGTCGGGCTTCACGATGCGGGACACCAACAAGGCCCCATCCACGGCGCTGCCGCCGTCGGCCGCGAAGGCGCGGAACGCCTCCACCAACGCGCTTGGCAATGGCGAAACGCTCACGCGTGCTCCCGCGTGACGGCGAAGTGAATGTCCGGCCAACGCTCCTGCACCAGCTTGAGGTTCGCCTGCGAAGGTGCCAGATAGGCGAGTTGGCCGCCGGCGTCTGTCGCCAAATGGCCGGCGTTGGCGGCCTTGAACTCCTTCAAGCGCGCGTCGTCGTCCGCGGAGAGCCAACGCACGGCGGCCACCCGGCTTTCCTCATAGATGCAATCCGCGCGGTACTCGTCCTTCAAGCGATAGGCCACCAAGTCGAACTGCAGGGCGCCGATGGCGCCGACGATGATGTCGCGGCGGCGCTCCGGCACGAAAACTTGGGTGGCGCCTTCCTCCGCCAACTGCCGCACACCCTTGTCGAGCTGCTTGGACTTCAATGGGTCGCGCACCCGCACCCGGCGGAACAGCTCCGGAGCGAAGTTGGGCACGCCAGTGAAACGCAGCGTCTCGCCCTCGGTGAAGGTGTCACCAATCTGGATGGCGCCGTGGTTGTGCAGGCCGATGATGTCGCCGGCGTAGGCGGCCTCGGCGTGGGCGCGTTCGCCGGCGAAGAAGGTCTTGGCGTCCGACGCCTTGATGTCCGCCCCGGTGCGCACATGGCGCAGACGCATTCCGGCGCGGTAGCGGCCGGAGCAGACGCGCAGGAAGGCGATGCGGTCGCGGTGCTTGGGATCCATGTTCGCTTGAATCTTGAACACGAAGCCGGTGAACCGCTCCTCGGTGGCGGCGACGGTGCGGGTGGTGGCTTTGCTGGCCTTGGGGCACGGCGCTTCCTCCACCAGATGGTTCAGGAAATGGTCCACGCCGAAGTTGCCGAGCGCGGTGCCGAAGAACACCGGCGTCAGGCGGCCGCTCAAGAAGGCGTTTCGGTCGTAAGGGTGGCTCGCGCCCCGCACCAGCGCCACTTCCTCTTGGAACGCGGCGCCATCGTCGCCAAGCCACGCCCGCGCCGCGGCGCTGTCCAAGCCATCGATGGTGCGGTGGTCGTGGCGTTCGTGGCCATGCCCGCGCTCGAAGCAGTGCAGCCGGTCTTCCACCAGGTGATACACGCCGCGAAAGCCCCGCCCGGCGCCGATGGGCCAAGTGATGGGGGCGCAGGCGATGTCCAGTGCCGCCTCCACTTCGTCCAAGAGTTCGATGGGGTCGCGGATGTCGCGGTCGAGCTTGTTGATGAACGTGAGGATGGGCGTGTCGCGCAAGCGGCACACTTCCAAGAGCTTCTTGGTGCGCGGTTCGACGCCCTTCGCCCCGTCAATGACCATGAGCGCCGCATCGACCGCGGTGAGGGTGCGGTAGGTATCCTCCGAGAAGTCCTCGTGGCCGGGCGTGTCCAACAAGTTGACCACGCGGTCTCGGTACGGGAACTGCATCACGGACGTGGTGACGCTGATGCCTCGCGCTTGCTCCATTGCCATCCAGTCCGACGTGGCGTGGCGGTTGGATTTACGCGCCTTCACCGTGCCGGCCAACGCGATGGCGTTGCCATGCAGCAGGAGCTTTTCCGTGATGGTCGTCTTGCCGGCGTCCGGGTGCGAAATGATCGCGAACGTGCGCCGCCTAGCGACCGCTTCGCGCAGTGTCATCGGCGTCGCCAGAGGAGGGGCGGCGCGGATTATAGCGAATCGCTTAAGGCGCCGGGCCGCGGTGCGGGGCTGTCCGGGTTGTCTCCATCCAAGCGCAGCTCCAGCAGCCGCGCCGCCTCCTTGGGCAAGCGATAGAAGTTCTTGCGGCGGCCGATTTCCCGAAAGCCCAGCGCGTGGTAGAGCCGCCCGGCGCGAACGTTGGAGGGGCGCACCTCCAAGGTCAGCGAGGTCGCGCCGCGCCCCAGGGCGCACTCGATCATATGGCGCACGAGCGCCGTGCCGTGGCCCCGCCGCTGTGCCGCCGGCCGCACACACAGGTTCAATAGATGCGCTTGGCCTTCTGCCGCGGCCATCACGGCATGGCCCACCGCGCGCTCACCGCACCAAGCCATCCGGCACTCGTGGCCTTGGTGGATGGCGTGGGTGAAGGCGGCCACGTCCCAAGCGCCGACTGGATGCGCCAAGCGCTCCACCGCCTGCACTTCGCCCAAGTGCTCAACCCGCATGGCGGCGAAGCGGGCGCTTGTGGCCCAGACGTTCCTTGACCCGGCTGCCGGCGTGTTGGCCGCGGGAACGCCGTCTGCCCTCATCGCTTCGCCAAGATCTCGCGCCACAACGCGCGTTTGTCGATGTCCTCCAAGGCGTCGGGGAGCAGCACATGGGCATCTCGCGGCGCGTCGCCAAGGAGCTTGGCGACTCGCGCGCCCACGGCCAGCCAACGGGTTCGCGCCGTGGTCTGCGCCCCCAGGAATGCCCGGAAGGCCGCACCGGCGGCGGCTTCGCCGGCATCGCCGGACTTGAGCTGCGGCCACTCGAACACGATGTCCTCGCGTTCGCTTGCGTCGCTTGAATCCAAGCTCTTGGCAATGTCGAAGAGCAGCCGCCGGTGCCGCCACAGTGGCGCATCGACGAGCGCCAGCGTGTTGCCTTGCTTGAAGCAGCGGATGATGAACTGCACCGGCGGGTCTGGCGTGGCGGGTGTGGGTGTGTCGCCGTCGCGGCCGCCGGGCGCGGGTGAAGGTCGAACCGCCGGCGTGGGTGCCGTCGCGGTGGCGCCATCCGTTGCGGCCTCGCCTTGGAGGATGTGCCCGGTGGTGGGTGCGGGGGTTTCGCTGCGCAGCTGGGGCCCGATGTCGCTTTCGCCCAGCGCGGCGCGGTCACGGCACACCCAAACGTCGATGTCCAACGCCTTGAGATAGGCAAGCCTGGCCGCCTGCATCATTCCGGGCGCGAAAACGCGGCGTCGCAGCGCACTGCCATGATGAAGTCGTTGCGGTGCAGGCCGCCGATGGCGTGCGTCCACCAGGCCACCGTCACGCGGCCCCATTCGGTGACGATCTCGGGATGGTGGTCGGCGGCTTCCGCCAACGCGCCGACGCGGTTCGTGTAGGCCAGCGCTTGGGCGAAGTCCTTGAACGTGAACGCGCGTTCCAGAGCGGCCACCCCGTTGCGTTCGCTCAGCCGCCACGCCGGCACTTGACGGCAAAGCGATTCCCGCTCAGGCCCGGTGATCGGTGGCGCATCGGCGCGGCAGGGAACGCATGGCTCGGTGGCGAGGGTCATGCGAGGAGCTCGCGCACCAGCGCCCGATCATGCAGCATCTCCGCCACGGTATCGACGATGGCTTGGGTGCGGCTGTCCACCTCAAGGTTCAGGCGGTCACCCACCGCGACGCGGCCCAGCACGGTGCGCTTGAGTGTCTCTGGTATCAGGCTCACGGTGGCGGTGGCGGCGGCGCGGTCCAAGTCCGCGATGGTGAGGCTCGCGCCGTCCAAGGCGATGAAACCCTTCGGCATGAGGTACTTGAGCCACGGCTTCGGCACCGCCACCGTCACCCGGCGATGTCCTTCGGCTTCGGCCACGGCGCAGACGGACACCGTGCCGGCGATGTGGCCGGAGAGGATGTGTCCGCCCACCTCGTCGCCGACGCGGAACGAACGCTCCACGTTCACCCGATCGCCCACCGCCAAGGTGCCCAAGTTGGAGAGCGTGATGGTTTCGTTCACCAGTTCGAAGGTGGCGATGGCGCCGGCAAGGTGTGCCGCGGTGACGCAAGTGCCGTTCAAGGCCACGGAGGCGCCGAGCGTGAGGCCATCGGCCAAGCCGCCCAAATCGACTTCCAAGCGCGTGAGGCCGCCGCCGCGCTCCACGGCGGTGACGGTGCAGCATCCCTGCACGATGCCCGTGAACACGGCGCTCGCCCCGTGCGCCGCGTCGCGACGCCTAAAGCGCTTCTTCGAGTTGCCGGCGGCGGCGCGTCTCGGAATCGATGTAGGTGATCCAGCGCGCGGCCATCTGCTCCACGCTGCGATTCTTCTCGCGTCGCGCCTCGGAGCGCACATCGACGAAGACGCGCCGTGCCGAGGTGAGGCGGTCGCGGTTGAAGTCGCATTGGCCGCGTACGATCTTGGTGCTCAGCTCGTTGTGCAGGCCGCCCTTGGTCAAGGCGCGTTCGGCGGCATCCGAGCACTTCTCGAACTGATCGTTCTCCAGATACAGGGCGGAGAGGCGGCCGAGGATTTCGCCGTCCTCAGATTCCGCCCCGGCCCGCTCGTACACGGGAATCGCCTTGTCGGTTTCTTGCGACAGTTGATACGCCTGGCCCAATTGCTGCAAGTTCCGCGAGGTTGACTCGACCAATTCGTCGGAGACGGACGCCTGCATCCGCACGGCGGCGCGGTACGGCACCTGCTCCTGCATCATCAGGCCGACATAGTTGATGAGATCCCGCTCGCGGTTGATGAAGCCGGCCGCGTGGGCGGCTTCGTAGCAATACATCAGCTTCTTCTCGAAGCCTTGCTGGCCATAGACGCCGGCCAGTTGCAGCCAGTAGTCGCGCTTCGGGAAATCGCGCACCAGAATCTCCAGGATGCGCAGGACGTTGTCCCAATCCTCCCGCTCGAAGTAGAGGTAGCGCAGCAGCGACCACCAGTTCTCCTTCACTTCGAGGCCCCGTTGCTGCGCCAGCGCCACGCCACGCTCGATGGCGTCGATGGCGCTCGGGAAATCCTGCAACTGGTAATGGACTTGGCCGAGGAAGATGTAGGCGCCGGGCGCCGGATCGCCCGTCTTCTCCATCCACAGCTCGGTGTAGCGGAGCGATTCCTTGAAGTTCTCCTCCATGAAGTGGAACTTCGAGAGGTTGTCCAAGGTGGAGAGCTCGAGCCCCTCGGTGATGTCCTCACCTTGGGCCAGCACCCGCTCGTAGGCTTGGATGGCGCGGGGCAGATCGTCCTTCGAGTAGTAAGCGAAGGCGTACATGTTGTAAATCTGGCCGATCTCGTTGCCGTTGTAGCGGCGCGAACGTTCCATCATGTCGTCCAGGACCTTGATGGCGCTGTCGTAGTCCTTGGCGTCCATGAACTCTTGCACTTCGGCGAGCTTCTTGTAGGTGGCCTCGGTCATCGTCGGCACGCGCCGCGTCTTGGCCTTGCGCTCTTCCTGGGCGAAGGCGTCGCCGGCCAAGCCGAGGGGCGCCTCCGGACCGGCGGCGAAGAGCGCGACCGCCGCGGCGAGACCTGCGAAGAAGGTGTTGCGACGCATCGGCTGGCCCTCCCTATTCGTCCTCCAGCTCAAACTTGATGAGGTTGCGCACCCCGGCCACTTCCACCGGCTCGCCGTTCACCACCTTCGGCTTGTATTTGAACTTGAGGGCGGCCTGAATCGCGGAACGGTCGAAGATGCCGGGCGGCTTCGCCTCGATCACCACCGGGTTGCGCACGGCGCCGGTGTTGGTGACGATGAACTCAAGCAGCACATAGCCCTCGATGCCGCGCGTCTGGGCGCGGCGGGGGTAGATGGGGGCCACCTTGACGATGGGCAGGTACTCGCCATCCGAGGAGAAGCCCCCGGCGCCGGAAACATCCAAGCTCACGTCCACCTGCACGGCGCCGATGTCCACGCCCACCGAGACGTCGGAGTCGTACTGCGGCTTCGGCATGTCTGGCGGCGGCTCGTCCGGCGGCGGTGGCGGCTTCGGTTTGCGCACCTTGGTGATGAGCTCCTGATCCTCCTGCACCCGGACGAAATCGAGGATCTTGCCCGCCGCGGCATCAGAGAATGGGCTCTTGTCGCTCTTGATGAGCGCCTGCATCAACAGGAACAGGAAAAACGTGACCACCGCGCCGGCGGTGACGCCAATCGCATATCGAACGGCCATGATTTACCCCCTATTGCTCCGTGGCGATGGCCACCTCGGTCAAGTTGGCCGCCCGCGCGGCGTCAAGCACGGCTTTGAGCTGCTCGTACTTGGCGTCCCGGTCGGCTTGGATGACGAGCCCCCCCTTGGGGTTCTCGGCGTGTATGCGTTCGATGTGGGCGCGCACATGGGCGGCATCCACCTGCTTCTTGTCGATCCAGATTTCGCCGGATGGGCCAATCGCCACCAACACGCTCACGGTGGGCTTCTGGATGTAGGTTTCCGCGTCCGGCCGCAGCACGTCGATGCCGGCTTGCTTGATGAAGGTGGCCGTCACGATGAAGAAGATCAGCATGATGAACACCACGTCCAGCATTGGCGTGATGTTCAGGTCAGATTCGTCGTCCGTGCGGGCGTGGCTGCGGATTTGTCGCATGATGCAACTCCCCTCGCGTCAATGATCCATCGTGAGATGCTCTTCGAACAACTCGATCTCGTAGTCGATCTTGCGCTTCAAGAGCGTCGTCCCCAGCAACCCGGAGAGTGAGGCGATCATCCCAGACATCGTGGGGATGGTCGCCATCGACACCCCGGCCGCCATCGACCGCGCGTTGCCGCCTTGGGTGGCCATGGCGTCGAACACCGTGATCATGCCCGTCACCGTGCCGAGCAGACCCAACAGCGGACAAAGCTGCACACACGTCTGGATGATCGGGAACGAGCCGGTGATGCGGGCGGACGCTTGGGAGATGAGCGCGGTGCGAATCTCCTGGGCGCTCCAGGAGCGCCGCTCCGGGCGCTCCTCCCATTCGTCCGTGGCGGCGCGAATCACCTGCTTGTGCTCGCTGCGGAAGTACCAGATGCGCTCGAACAGGAGCGTCCACATCAGGAAGGTGACGATGCCGATCAGGTACAGCACATCCCCGCCCTGCTCCATGTAGGCGAGGATGGCGTGATAGGCGTCGTTGAACATCGTGTCGGCCCTACCCGAGCGGCCGCCCGGCCGCCTCGGCGCGTTGCGCGATGAGGCCGGCGCTCTCTTCGTCCAGCACGTGGATCACCGCCTTGCTGCGGGTGGCCACGATGGAATGGAGCAGCACCGTCGGAATCGCCACGCACAGCCCCAGCACCGTGGTCATCAGCGCCGTCGAGATGCCGCCGGCCATCGTCTTGGGATCGCCGGTGCCGAACAGCGTGATGGCTTGGAACGTCAAGATCATGCCGATCACCGTGCCGAGCAGGCCGAGCAGCGGCGCCACCACGGAAATCACTTGGATCAGCGAGATGTTGCGCGTGAGGTGGGGCGTCTCGTTCAAGATCGCCTCCGAGAGCTTGAGGTCCAAGGTGTCCACGTCAATGGATTGGTTGTCCATATAGACGTTCAGCAGGCGCCCCAGCGGGTTGTCTTCGTTCGGCTCGTCTGGCCGCCGCTTCTGGTTCTGCACCTTGAGGCCAACCAACGTCAACGTGATCAGCCGCTCGATGGCGAGCAGCACGCCGAGCAGGCCACCCAAGATGATGACCGAGCCGACATAGCCGCCTTGGCCGTCGCAGAATGGCAGCCAACACTCGCCATTGGCGATGCCGCCGAACGGCGAGCCGACGCGCTCGCCCACGGTGGCGGCTTGGATGAGCAGGCTCAGCATCGAACCGCGCGACGGGTCAACGGCGAACTCCACCACCTCGCCCGGCGCGGCGTCGGACATTTCCTCCGCGGTGTTGGCGAAACGCGCCGCCGGCTGGCGCGCCAACTCGACCAAGGCGCGCGCCTCGATGTCGTAGTTGATGTACTCGCCATCGGCCACCACGTTGAAGGCGCCGACGCGAATGACCTCGGTTTCAACCCGTTCGCCGGTGAGCTTGTTGACGGTGGCGGGGAAGCGCGACACCTTGCCCGATTCCGTCATCTCGCGCTGCAGCTCGAACCAGAGCTGCTCCATCTCGTCAATGGTCGCGAGTTGCGACGCGGTGCCCATCTTCGCCGCCAATTCGCCGAGCCACTCGCCGCGGCCTGGAAACTCCAAGCTGATGATGGACGTCTCGAAGAGGCCGCGGGTGTCGCCGGCCACCTGTTGCAGCACGCCGAACAGCTCACGCAGCGAGCCCAAGCGCTTGTCCAGCTGCTCCTGCATGTCGCCGATGCGGATTTCGTTTTCCTCGAAGCGTGTCTCCAGCCGCTCGCTGCGCTGTTCCTCGCGGCGCCGCTCGGCTTTCGCGTTGTCCAGCAGTTGCTGCTGATCGGCGCGGCGCTGCACGAACTCGCGTTCGCGGCGCACATGGTCTTGGCTTTCCACCACGCGCCGCTCTTCCACGTTCTTCAGCAGCTCGCCCAAGGAATCGGCCTTGACGACTTCAAGGTCGTCCGCGCCGGCGGCGGGTGCCGCCTCTTCTTGCGCGTCTTGCGCGGCGGCGCCGAAGGCCAGCAGGGCGGCGAGGCACCAAGTGGCGGCGCCGGGGAGGGATGTCGTCATCTTCACTGGGTTCATGATGCGTTACTCCGGCGCCGTGATGGGAAGGATGAGCATGTTCGGCGCGAGTTGCTTGCGCGCCATGCGGATGCCGTTGCGCACCGGCGTCGCGAACTCCTCGCTGATCGGCCTCCAGCGGCGCTCCTGCTGATCCCACATGCCCGTTTCTTCGCCGTCGCTGGTCTGATAGACGAGCGCCACCCGCCCCATCTTCAGCACATCGACGATGCGCTCGCCGCCATCCACCTCGATGGTGCGGCTGTGGGCTTCCATGGTGCGCCCGTACTCGTTCTCGATCTGGTATGCGCGCAGCACTTGCGAGAACTTCTCGGAGACGGCCACGTCCGCGCGGTCCATGATCTCGCGCAGGCGGGCGATGCGGTCGTGGCGCTCTTCCACCAGGAACGGCAGATCCAACTCCACGAATTGCTCAAGCCCGTCGATCATGCGCAGCATCAGCGGCGTGATCTGGCGCTCGATGACGGTGACGCGGTCGATGGACTCCGCCAGTTGCGTCATCTCCCTGTTTTGGTTGGAGATTTGCTTTTCTAGCTGGCGGTTGTAAACGCGCAGGCCCTCGATTTCCTTCAGCACCGTCTTGTAGTCGTGGTAGAGCTCGCGGGTTTCCTCGGCGAGTGCGTCGATCTTGCCTTGCGAGGCCCGCGCCTGCTCGTTGATGCGCTCCACGACGGCAAAGACGTCGTCAAGCGTGGTGGCTTGGGCGCTGGTGGCGAGGACCGCCCCCGACCATGCCAGCGCAATGGCCGCCAAGCTGCTAACTCGATGTTTGTTCATGAGTTTTCCTGTGTGAAAGGTCGGTCAAACAACGGCGTGGCACCGGCGCGAACGCCGCCACGCGATGCCCCCAAGGGCGCCAAGGTGAGAACCCCCGCAATATCCGCGTGGGAGCATCCACGAAACCCCGCCAGTGTGTCAAGGACAATGCGGGGGAGTGTAAACCCAAATGGCGTCCATCCCACGGCGCCGAATCTCCCCCGCCCGCCAATGGTCAAGCGTCCGGTTCGCAATCCGCCCTGGCCGGCGCGGCCGCCGTCAGGACGCGCCGCCTAAGTGTTCCTCGAACAGCGCCAAGGTGCGATGGCGCGCGGTGGCCGCGGCCGCGGCGTCGTGGCTGCCGCGATGATCGCAGTTGAAGCCGTGGTCCGCCGGATAGACATGCACCGCCACATCCGGCAGGGCGGCGCGGATGCGCTCGACGTCCTGCATGGGAATGTGCGCGTCGAGCTCGCCGAAGTGCATGATGACCGGGCAGCGGGCGGTGCGGTTCAGCTCCCCGGCGATGCCGCCGCCATAGTAGGCCGAGGCGCAGGCGATGCCTTCGAGTTCACAGGCCGCGATCCAGGTGAGCAGCCCGCCGAAGCAATAGCCGACGACGCCGACCTTGCCGTACTTGCCGGCTTCATCCACCGCCGCCTGCAAGTCGAGCAGGGTGAGGTCGCGGTTCAGCTTGGCGAAGGCCAGGTCGATGCCGCGTCCCATGTCGGCTTCTTCGTAGCCGAGCTCCACGCCGCGCTCCACCCGGTCGAAGATGTGCGGGGCGATCACCGCGTAGCCATCTTGCGCGTAGCCTTCGCAAACCTCGCGGACGTGGGCGTTGACGCCGAAGATCTCCTGAATGACGACCACCGCGCCCTTGGCATCACCGGGGCTCGCCGGCAACGCCTCCGCTGCCGCCAGCGCAAACCCGTCCGCGGCGCGCAACTGCCTGTTCGAGACCATGTGAACTCTCCCTTCCCCCGTTTTGCCCCCACCGCCGACCTTGCTTGACGGCCCGCGGCGGCCCTCGCCCGCGCACTCTATGGCACGTCAAAGCGAACGTTCAGCCTAACCTATTTTGGGGCGTCACGCAGGCGCGGCTGGGCGCGTTGTGCAAGGGTGCCGGCTGGTCGGGCAGGAAGCCGCCGGCGGGTGCTGGCCATCTCTGAAAACAGGCCCTCGGCCCTCTCGGCGAGATAGTCCACGAACAGGCGAATACGGCTTCTAGACGCGGGGTGCGCCTTATGCCGAATGGCGCAAAGGGCACCTCTCCGCCCGCCTTTTACGCCGCGGCCCTCGCTTGCGCCAAATCGTAGGCCGATTGCATGGCCATCCACATGTGCGCCTTGCCAATGCCGCCTGCCTCCAGTGCCAACGCCAACTTCGCGGAGAGCCGCGCCTTCCCGTTGAGCACCGCCCCTAGAGATTGCCGCGCACAGCCCAACTTGCGCGCAGCCTCGCACTGCGTCCATCCCAGTGCCGCCAAATCGTCGCGCAGCACCTCACCCGGATGCGCGGGGTCGACCATCCGAACGCTATCGTCTGCCGTCGCACCCATCAACCTTCCCTTGCCTTCAGTGGTAATCGACAAGATCAACATCAACTGCCTCGCCCGCATCAAAGCGGAACGTGGCGCGCCAGTTTCCAGAAGCCCGCGAACCCAGTTTCCGCAAGCTGCCGCAGCCCCTTGTGTTTGATTTTCATCTCGCATCACCGGAGCCAAGGTCGCCATCGGGCACCGTGCCTCATGCATCGGGGCCCTCATGCACCCACACGCTTCGTTGATGTACACCGTCAGCATGGCGCACCCTCTCACTCGGCACACTCTACATCATCCCCGTGGGGCTCGGGCGGCAATCGTTCATGGGGCTGTCGGTAGTGCCGGAAAGGCACCGCAAGGCTGCTCCCGGCAACCGCCCGCGTACAGATCGGAAAAAATGGGCTAGGCTGACTCGCGCTGGTCAATGTGCGCCACGGGTTAACGCAAGTGTCATAATCCCGTCGTGTAATGCCCAACACGCATGTGTGCTGCGGAGGCCCCATGGCTGGCAATTCGGTGCTGCTCATCGAGGATGAACCGGACATCCGCGAGATGCTCTGCTTCTCGCTGGGCCGCGCCGGGTTCACTGTGCGCGACGCCGGCAGCGCCGAAAAGGCGCTCCGGGCGCTCGACGAGGCGTTGCCGGATTTGCTCATCATCGACTGGATGCTGCCCGGCATGAGCGGCGTCGAGCTCGCCCGCCGCTTGCGCCGCGATCCGCGCACCGCGGACTTGCCGCTGCTCATGCTCACCGCGCGGGGCGAAGAGTCGGACAAATTGAAGAGCTTTGACGCCGGTGTGGACGATTACGTCACCAAGCCGTTCTCGCCCCGCGAACTCGTTGCCCGCGTACGGGCCTTGCTGCGCCGCGCCGGCGCCACCGACGACGGCAAGTTCCGCGCCGGTGGCATCGAGGTGGACAGCAACGGGCGCCGCGTCACCGCCGACGGCACTGTGGTGCATGTGGGGCCCACGGAGTTTCGCTTGATCGAGACGTTGATCCGCCACCCGGAGCGGGCGTTCGACCGCGCCCAGCTATTGGACAAGGTGTGGGGCCGCAACGTCTATGTGGAAGAGCGCACCGTGGACGTGCATGTGCTGCGGCTGCGCAAGGCGCTGGCGCCGTTCGGCATGGACAAGCTCATCCAGACGGTGCGCGGCGTGGGATACCGCTTCTCCACCAACCGCGAAGCGGCGTGACTTGGCGGCCATCGCGCTGGCGTGGGCGCGGCCTGTCGTGGCGCGGGCTTCGGCGCCGCGGCGGTGCGCGAAGCGCCTCGCACCACCACTTCCCCGCGTCCAGCGGTTTGCCGTGACCGCTCGCGGCGCGGCAAGCGTAGCGGGTGCCGGCGCCGCGGCTGTTTTGGTGGGTTGGCTCGCGCAGAGCTTGGCTTGGGGCTTGGTGGTGCTCTTGGCCGCAATCCTGCTCCACCACGCCGTTCAGTACCGGGCGTTCGCCCGCTGGGCACACCGGCCGCTTGCCCGCCCACGGCTCGAGGGCGGCATTTGGCGGCACCCGGCCGAACGGTTGCATCGCGCCATTCTGGCGGGACGCGGGCGCAGCCGGGCGCTGCTCGGCGCCCAGCGACGCCTGCGCAGCACGACGGACGCGCTGCCCGATGGCTGGGTGATCGTCCGGGCGGACGGCGCCATCGAAACCTACAACCAAGCCGCGCAGGCGGTGCTGGGCCTCTCTCACGACGACCAAGACAAGAACTTGGCGGCGCTGGCGCGCAATCCGCGCCTCTTGGCTTTGTTGAAGGGCGACATCGAGAGCGAGATGGCGGAGATCGCGGCGCCCACGGACGAATCCCGCCGCATCGAGCTGCGGCGCATCCCCATGGAGGAGGGGCGCGCCATCGTCATGGCGCGGGATGTCACGGAGTTGAATCGCCTGCTCACCATGCGGCAGGACTTCATCGCCAACGTGTCCCACGAGCTGCGCACGCCGCTCACGGTCATCGTCGGCTATCTGGAGGAGCTCGACGACGAGGACATCGACTTCGCCACGCTGAAGGGCATGTTGCCGAAACTCACGCCCCAGGCGCGGCGCATGCACGCGCTGGTGGACGATCTCTTGACGCTCACGCGGCTGGAGTCCGCGCCGTTGCCGAACGAGGCCACCATCGAGGTGGTCAATGTGCCGCAGATGCTGGACACCATCGCCACCGAGGCGCGACGCTTGGCGAGCAAGACGCACAAGCTGGTCGTGAACGCGGAGGCGGGGTTGGCGTTGCGCGGCGTTGGTTCGGAGCTGTACAGCGCCTTCAACAACCTCGTCACCAACGCGGTGCGCTACAGCCCGGATGGCGGCGCCATCGACGTGCGTTGGTTCGGCAGCGTTAGCGGGCCGCGCTTCGAGGTGCGGGACGAAGGCATGGGCATCGCGCCGGAGCACCGGTCTCGGCTCACGGAACGGTTTTATCGCATCGATCTCTCGGGTTCACGGGTGCGTGGCGGCACCGGGCTGGGGCTCGCCATCGTGAAGCATGTGCTGCGGCGCCATCAGTCCGTGTTGCATGTGGACAGCGAACTGGGCAAGGGCAGCGTCTTCTACTGCGTGTTTCCTCCGGAGCAGGCGCGGGCCACCCCGGCCGTTTCGTGAACCGCACCGTGCGGCCGGCGCGTCAGCGGCGGGCTTGGCTCAAGTGCATCCCGCCGTCCATGATGAGGGATTCGCCGGTGATGACGTCCGCGCCGGCGATGAAGTAGAGCACCCCTTCGGCGATGGTGTCCGGCGTGGTGGTGAGCTTGAGCGGCGCGTTGGCTTCAAGGTAATCCTTGGTGGCGGCATAGCGTTCCGCCCCCATCCCCTGTTCCAGCCAGTCGCCCTGAATGAAGCCAGGGCAAACCGCGTTCACGCGGATTTCCGGCCCCAGCACCCGGGCGAGCGAGAGCGTCATCGTCAAGAGGGCGCCCTTGGAGGCCGCGTAGGCGATGGAGCTGCCCACGCCCATGATGCCGGCGATGGAGGCGACGTTGACGATGCCGCCCCTTCCGGCGCGGCGCATCGCCGGGGCGGCGGCGCGGGCCATTTGATATGGCCCGACGACGTTCACGGCATAGATGTGCTCGAAATCTTCCCGCGTGAGCCCGTCCAAGTTCTCATGGGCGTTGAACTTGGTGGTGCCGGCGTTGTTCACCAGCGCGTCAAGGCGGCCCCATTTGTCGATGGCGGCTTTGGTGAGGGCGCGGCACTGGGCGTCGTCCGCCACATCCGCTTGCACCACGATGGTCTCCACGCCGAACGCCGCGCACGCGGCTTGCGTCTCTTCGGCGCCGGCGGCGTTGCGCGAGTAGTTGATGGCGACATGGCAGCCGCGCTCGGCTAACTGCCGGGCGCAAGCGGCGCCCACCCCTGACGAAGAGCCGGTGACGATGGCGACGCCTTCCTGCAAATCCACTGTGGTGCCCTCCCCAATGCCCAAGTTGCCGGGTGGGTTATATCAATCGGCTATGCTTCGCGCACCGCCCGTGCCGCCGCTGCGTTCGAGAGGGAGCCGCACCATGCCCATTGCCGCCACGTTGTGGGACATCGGCGGTGTGCTGACGACCAGCCCGTTCGAGGCGTTCAACCGCTTCGAGGCGGATGCCGGCCTGCCCAAGGACTTCATCCGCGGCGTGAACGCGCGCAATTCGGATACCAATGCTTGGGCGCAGTTCGAATCCAACCAAGTGACGTTGGACGAGTTCGATGCCCTCTTTCGGGCGGAAAGCGCCGCGTTGGGGCATCCCTTGGGCGGCAAGGCGGTGGTGGAGCTCTTGAGCGGAGACCTGCGCCCGCGCATGGTCGCGGCGCTCAAGGCGTGCAAGGCGCGGTTCCGGGTGGGCGCCATCACCAACAACCTGCAGCCAAGCGAACCCGCCATCGCGCCGCGTGACCCCGGCCGGGCCACCGAGATGCAAGACGTGATGGCACTTTTCGACATGGTGGTGGAATCCAGCATCGAGGGCATCCGCAAACCGAACCCGGAGATTTACCTGCGGGCTTGCGAGCGCTTGGGCGTGGCACCCGACGAGTGCGTCTTTCTGGACGATCTGGGCATCAACTTGAAGCCGGCGCGGGCGTTGGGGATGCACACCATCAAGGTGGTGAGCGAGGATCAGGCGCTGGCCGAGTTAGGTGAGGCGACCGGACTTGCCGTGGGCTGAAGTTGAGGCGGCATCAGCCCAACAGCGCCGCCACGGCGGCCGGCTCGGGAATGGACGTGGCGGCGCCGGCTTGGGTCACGGCCAAGGCGCCGGCGGCCGAGCCGCGTCGCAGCGCTTCCTGCATCCCGCGGCCGGCCAAGAGCGCGGCCATTAGGTAGCCGACGAACGCATCGCCGGCGGCGGTTTCGTCCACGGCTTTCACGGGGAAGGCATCCAGTGAGGCGTGTGCCGTGCCGCGGCCATGAAGGAGGCCATCGCGGCCCAAGGTGAGCACCACGTCGCTCTTGGGATGGCGTTGGCAGAGGGTCGCCAACGCGGCTTCGGGTTCCGCGACACCGGCCAAGGCCGCGGCTTCCACCTCGTTCACGATCAGCAGGTCCACGTCCGCCAAGTCATAGGTTGATTCGCGGCCGTCCACCGGCGCCACATTGAACGCCACCCGGGCGGGGGTTTCCGCAGCGCGGGCGAGAACGCGCTCCAAGTCGTTGATTTCGTTTTGCAACAGCAGCCAATCCTCGGAGCCCAAACTCGCGTAGGCGGCGTCGAAGTCCGCCTCGGTGAGGCGGCGGTTGGCGCCGCCGGCGATGGTGATGGCGTTCGCGCCTTGCGGATTGACTTGAATCACGGCATGGCCCGATGCGCCGGGCACTTCCCGGATGCCCGCCACATCCACTTGCGCTTGCGCCAGCGCTTCCTTCAACCAACGGCCGTCGGCGCCGATGCAACCGAAGTGGGCCACGGTGGCGCCGGCCCGCGCTGCCGCCAAGGATTGGTTGAGCCCCTTGCCGCCCGGATGCACCGCATGGCTCAGGCTGGCAACGGTCTCGCCGGCGGTGGCGATGTTGGGAACGGCGTAAACGTTGTCCACGCAGAGGGAACCGAGGTTTACCAAGCGTCCGCCAAGCACTCCCTCAGCCGCCCTCGATGCGCTGCATGAAGAAGATCTCGCTGTCCGGGCGCACGGGCTCCAGCCAGGCGTCCTGATAGATCTGGCCGTCGATGGCCACCGCGGTCTTCTGCAGGGTGTCCTCGATGCCGGGCCACTGGCGTTCCAAGGCGCGGAGCACACCGCGGAAGTTGGTGGCTTCCACGGTGGTCTCCTTGGTGCCGCCGGTCTGTTGCAGCAGATGGTCCGGAAAGACGACTTTGGCCATGTGGCGGCTTCCCCTAAGGGCGGCACCGCGCCGAAGCGGGCCTCCAGGACAGCCCTAGAAAGCCCACGGCGCGGTTGGCGCTTAGGCGTCGGCGCGGGCGTCGATGGCTTCCAGCACCCGCGGCGGCGAGAGCGGCAGGCTTGGAATGCGGAAGCCCAGCGCATCCCGCACGGCGTTCGACGTCACCGCCAAGGGCGCCACGATGGGCGTCTCGCCCACGCCACGCACGCCATACGGATGCGACGGGTTCGGCACTTCGACGATCTGCGCGTCGATCATCGGCATGTCCGATGCCACCGGCACGCGATAGTCGAGGAAGCCCGGGTTCTCCATCACGCCGTTCTCGTCGTAGATGTACTCCTCGTTCAGCGCCCAGCCCAAGCCCTGCACGGCACCACCCTGCATCTGGCCTTCCACGTACGCGGGATGGATGGCGGTGCCGGCGTCCTGGATGCCGGTGAAGCTCAGCACATCGACTTTGCCCGTCTCGCGGTCCACCTGCACGTCGGCGAAGTTCACGGAGAACGAAGCCCCGGCGCCTTGGGCGTTCACGCTGGCCCGTCCCAACACCGGGCCGCCGGTGCGGCCGGCGTTCTTGGCGATGTCCTTCAAGGACAGCGGGTTGGCGTCCACGTTCACGCCCGGCTTGGGCACCGCCTGGCCATCGGCCCAATCCACTTGCTCCACGTCGATGTCCCAAGTGGCGGCGGCGCGTTGCTTGCATTGGGCGATGATGTCCTCACACGCCTGCACCACGGCGAGGCCGGTGGCGAAGGTGGTGCGGCTGCCGCCGGTGACGTTGCAGAAGCCGGTGGATTCAGTGTCGCCCACATGGGCGCGCACGGTTTCGTAGGGCACGCCCAACGTCTCCGCCGCCATCAGGCACATGGAGGCGCGAGAGCCGCCGATGTCCGGATTGCCTTCCACCACCGTCACGGTGCCGTCTTCGGAAAGCCGCGCCTCGGCGCTGGACTGCATCCCGATGTTGAACCAGAACCCCGCGGCGATGCCCCGCCCCGTGCCTTCGGCCTTGGGCTTGGTGTAGTTGGGGTGAACCTTGGCGGCCTCCAGACACTGCCTGAAGCCGATGGCCGGGAACACCGGGCCGTAGGGGGCGCGGGTGCCCTCCTCGGCACAGTTCGCAAGGCGCAGGTCGATGGGATCCATGCCGAGTTGCCGCGCCAAGTCATCGAGGGCGGATTCCATGGCGTGCATCGCCTGTGGCGCACCGGGCGCCCGGTACGCGGCCACCTTCGGCTTGTTCACCAGCACGTCGTGGCCTTCGATGCTGAAGTTCTCCAAGTCGTAGGGCGCCAGGATGGACATGCAGCCCGGCCCCACCGGTGCGCCGGCGAAGGCGCCGGCTTCGTAGGCGAGCCACGCCGTGGCGGCGGTGATCTTGCCGTCACGAGTGGCGCCCACCTTGGCGCGGCAGTGCGTGGCGGAGGTGGGGCCCGTGGCGCGGAACACTTCCTCGCGGGTCATCACCATCTTCACCGGGCGGCCGGACATCTCCGAGAGCTTCACCGCGATGGGTTCCAGGTAGATGATCGTCTTGCCGCCGAAGCCGCCGCCGATCTCCGAGGGAATCACCTTGATTTCGCCCACGCTCTTGCCGAGCACGCCGGCGGTGAGCGAACGCACGTCGAAGTGGCCTTGGGTGCAGCACCAGACGGTCGCCTCGCCTTCCTCGTTGATGGTGGCGGTGCAGGCGTGGGGTTCGATGTAGCCCTGATGCGCGGTGGGAACGCGGCAGTCCACTTCCACGACCACGTCGGCCGCGGCGAAGCCTTGCTCCACGTCGCCACGCTCGAACTTCACCACCGCGGCCACGTTGCTTGGCGGCGTTTCCTTGTCGCCGTTGGTGTGCAGGTTCTCGTCCACCAACGTGGCGCCATCGGCCATCGCGTCGTCAACGTCCAGCACCGGAGCGAGCGGTTCGTATTCCACCTCGATCAAATCCAAGGCGCGTTCCGCGATGTAGGGCGAACGGGCCGCCACGGCCGCCACGGCATGGCCGTGGTAGAGGGCCTTATCCCGCGCCATGCAGTTCTTCGCCAAATCCGTCGTCGCCTCGTTGGTGGGGAAGTCCGCACCGGAACAGGCGGCGTACACGCCTTCCATCTCGAGGGCGCGGCTCACGTCCACGCGCTTGATGCGGGCATGGGCGTGGGGGCTCCTGAGCATCTTGCCGTGCAGCATGTTCGGCAGGTTGAGGTCCGCGCCGAAATTGGCGCGGCCGGTCACTTTGTCCACGCCATCCGGGCGTACTGGACGGGTGCCGATTGCCTTGTAGTCGTGCGCTTCCGCCACTTTGGGCCTCCTTACAACGGTGTTCGGTGTGATCTGCTTCCAAGCCCTACGCTTCGTGAGCGAGTTCCTGGGCTGCGTCCTGCACCGCCCGGACGATCTTGTCGTAGCCGGTGCAGCGGCATAGGTTGCCGGCCAGCCAATAACGGATGGTCGTTTCGTCCGGATTCGGGTTCTTGTCCAACAGCGCCTTGGCGGCGACGATGAAGCCGGGGGTGCAGATGCCGCACTGCAAGGCCGCGGCCTCGAGGAACTTGCGCTGCACCACATGCAGTTCGGA
Source organism: Candidatus Azotimanducaceae bacterium (assembly GCA_965200505.1). GTDB lineage: Bacteria > Pseudomonadota > Gammaproteobacteria > Pseudomonadales > Azotimanducaceae > VXNE01. The sequence goes on from OZ241343.1 coordinate 1,198,765, forward strand.
ACCTTCCGCGATGCCTTCGATGGTGGTGATGTCCATCCCTTCCGCCTCGACGCCGAGCATCAGGCAGGAACAGACTAGGCGGCCATCCGCGAGGACGGAGCAGGCGCCGCAATCTCCGGTGGCGCAGCCTTCCTTCGTGCCGGTCATCCCCAGCTCGTCGCGCAGGGCGTCCAACAGCGACTGCTGCGCCTCGCACAGCATCTCGCGGGGCTCGCCGTTGACGCTCAAGGTGACATGGACTTTGCTCATCGCTCCCCCTAGTTGCCCAGTGCCCGCTTGCGGGCGATGGCGGCGGCGCGACGGCACAACACGCCGACCACTTTGCGCCGATATTCAACGGTGCCGCGCTTGTCCGCGATGGGCGAAGCGGCGGCCGAGCAGGCCGCCCCGGCGGCGGCGAGCGCCGCGTCGTCCACCCGGGTGCCGATGAGCGCGTCGCCCGCTTCCGGCACCAGCAACGCGGTGGGCGCCACGGCGCCGATGGCCACCCGCGCCGCGGTGCAGGTGCCGCCGGCGTCCATCGTCAAAGCAACGCCCGCGCCCGCAACGGCGATGTCCATCTCGGTGCGTGGGATGAAACGCAGGTAGGCGTCCCCGGATCCGGGCGCGGGCGTTTTGAACTTGAGGCCAAGCAGAAACTCGCAGTCGCGCAGCGCGTTCCGGCCGACGCCGGTGACGAAGTGCTCGCAAGGCACTTCCCGTGTGCTGGAGGGCCCGGCGATGACGCAAATGCCGCCGTTGGCGATGATGGCCGGGATGGTGTCGCCGGCGGGAGAGGCGTTGCAGAGGTTGCCGCCAATGGAGGCGCGCCCCTGAATCTGCGTGGAGCCGATGAGGTCCGCGGATTCGAGCAGGCCCGGAAAGAGCGCCTTGAGCCCAGCGTCCTCGTTCAGGATGGCGGACGGGATGGCGGCGCCGATGAACACTTCGCCATCCCCGATTTCGGCTCGATTGGCCTCGGCGATGTGCTTCACGTCCACCAGCATGCGCGGCTCACGATCCGTGGAGCGCATTTGCACCAGCACGTCCGTGCCGCCGGCCAGCAGCTGCGAGCGTCGCCCGCTCGCGGCATTGGCTTGGAGGACCTCGATCGCCTCCGCCACGCTGGTCGGCCTCGCGTAGGCGTAGTCCTCCATGCAGCCTCCCCCATCAGCCCGTCAAGAATGTGGCCATATATACCACAGAAAGCGACTGCCAAGGAGTGGTGGCCAACGCCGCGGTCAGGTGGGTGTGCGGTTGCCACGGCGGCGGAACGCCGAGCGCAGGAATCGGGCGAGCAGCCGCCGGAAACGTTGACACTCGTCGAGCGGCACCGCTGTGGGGCGGCAGCACCGCGCTCACTCTGGACACATGGCGTTTTCTCCGTCGAGGTGCCGCCGCCGATCACCCGCGGCGGCCCATGAGCGCTTCGCCATTGCCCAATGCCCGCGGCGTCACCCGCGATCAGCAAGTGCAGGCAGAGCGAGGGCATTGGGGACTTCTCTGTCAGGACCGCCGTTGGTTCCGTTCAGGTGCCCTTTCGCCGAAATACCGTTTCAGGAAGTTGAACACTTCACGCTTTTGAGCTTCGGAGGCTGCCTGTACGATGGCCGGCACATTGAGCCAGCCGGTTTCGTCGTCCCAATAGTTCTTCTTCATCACCTGATGCCGTCCGCACAGTGGCTGCCACTTTGACGGGGCCAGTGGGTCGGTATCGGCATGCAACGAATGGGGGCTCTTGTGATCCGGCGTCAGCTTGACCGTCCCACCCCCTACCGGGTCGATGTCGCCGTCTTTCTGTCCGCAAACAACGCCAGCTTCACTCCATGCACATCTATGATTCGCCCGTTCAAGGACGGCCCGCCACGTCTCCGCGGTCGGTCTGGTTCGCGTAGCGGCAGTGTTGCGGCGTTCGGCGTTGGGCATCATGTATTCACTGACCCTCAGGTCGCCGCGATTTCGCCATGACAAGATGGTGTAGCCCTTGTCGGTTCTCAATTCTGAGAGTCGTTGATGCCAGTTTTCCGGCGACTGGCCGGTTTCAGGATCTGTCGCCACTTTGATGAGCTGTTCGCGTGTGGCGATTTTCCCCAAGTTGTCGAGGAAGAACGCTTCGATTCTGGCGCGAACCGACCGTTGCGTATACGGACCCTTGACAGTGGCGTCTCTATCCCCGGCCATTGTCTTCGCACCGATGCGCTGCAACTCGGTTGCGAGTGACGACTAGGTACTCGGGGGAGTGATCGCACAGAATTGCATGGCGATGAAGACGCAGGCACACCTCACCCGTCGTTCCCGAGCCGCACATTGGGTCGAGCACGGTGTCGTTTGGTCGTGTTGCCATTAAGAGCAGCGGTTCGATAACGGACAACGGCTTCTGCGCCGGGTGTCCGGTCTGTTCGCCTCGGCCTACGAAACCAACGTTGAGGGGGGCTTCGAGCACCGAGGGCGGACCAGGAACGAAGCGCATCTTGCCGGCTTTCCACCGCGCCAATTGACCAGCATCGAGAAAGTGCTCGGGATAGGTGACCGCTTCATCGGCTGCAAGATGCAAGCAGGCGTTTTGCGCCGAGCGCCAACCGCGAATCACAGACGGACAATTCTTGTAGTACCAAGTGAGCCACGACACCAATTTGATTCCACTGGGGAGCACTGTGACTTGGTGCGCCAGTATCTCGGGAAAACCCCACACGAAGACATGCTCCGAAATGCGGCAGGCCGAGCGAATGACGGTCGCCAGCCAGTCGTTGTAGTCCTCCCGTACACCGCCAATGCCCTTGTTGTACCAAGGATCGAGAATGGTCGCTTTCACGTTGGATGCACACGCGAGCGTATCGAGCACATCCGCTGCGGGTAGTACCTTGACCGTCGTTCGACCTTCGGGGTTCTCGGGCCTTGCGGTGTCAGCCAGCTCCCGAAACGCCGCTTGTTTCATGTGCCGTCCTCCCGAAGGCGCTTTGGGCGGTAACATCGATAGCCGCACCGTGTGCGCTGCGCGTCGGCCCCCTCCCTCTACAACGGGAACCATGACGTTCGCAGTGTGGTCCGGCTTCGAGCACGAGTGGGCCTGCCTCGCCAGCCCGCGGGACGATAGCCCACTAGCCCTATGCCCGCAATACCCGTAGCACCCGCGGCAGCCCTCAAGACCGTGATGTCCGCCCGTGTCGCCCTTCGCTTGGGTTCCCATAGAATGAAAGACCATGGACACCGATCAAGCGTTGAGCTTCGACCGCGGAGCTTACGCGTACCATGTCGCCGCGGTCGCCGCCACTTGGGAGGCGGCGCTTGAAGGCGCCGGGTTTGATGCGGTGGTGGTGCCGGCCGGGACGTCGCCGTGGTATTTTCAGGACGATCAAGGGCCGCCGTTTCGCCCCAACCCGAACTTCGCGCAGTGGGCGCCCATGCCCCACGCCGAAGGCTCCGCGTTGTTCTTTCGGCCCGGCGAGCGGCCGCGGCTGCTGTTCTTGAAGCCGGCGGACTACTGGCACTTGCCGCCCACGCCGCCGGATTGGGCAGAAGAGGCGTTTGCGCTTGAGAGCCACGCCACCGCCGAGACGCTCACCGCGGCCCTCGCCACGCACGTTGCGGGGGCGGGGCGCGTCGCGTATGTCGGGCCACCGCCCGTGGCGGACAGCAACCTCGCGTTCGCGGCGGTCAACCCGGAGGCGTTGCTGAACCCCATCCACTACGCACGCGCCTGCAAGGACGACTTCGAGCTGAGGGCGCTGCGCGTCGCCGCGGACTTCGGTGCGCGCGGACACTCGGCGGCGCGGGATGTCTTCGCATCTGGCGCGAGCGAACTCGATGTCCACCTCGCGTTCCTGGCCGCGAGTCGCCAGACGGCCGCGGATCAACCCTACCCGGGCATCGTCGCGCAAAACGACCATGCGGGGGTGTTGCACTACCAGCTCTACGATGCCGAACCGCCCCCCGAACGACGCAGCCTCCTCATCGACGCCGGCCGGCAACACTTGGGCTACGCGGCCGACATCACCCGCACCTACAGCGCCGCCGCGGACGAGTTCGCGGAACTCGTGGCGGCGCTGGATGTCGCGCAACAGGCGTTGATCGCGGAGATCCGCCCGGGGGTCTCCTACGTCGATCTGCATGGGCGGATGCATCGCCATGTGGGCGAGCTGCTGCATCGTTTCGGGTTGGTGTCTTGCGGTGCCGAAACTGCCTTTGAGTCCGGCATCACCGACGCCTTCTTTCCCCACGGCCTGGGGCACTTGGTCGGTCTGCAGACCCATGACGTGGGCGGTTGGATGGCGGCGCCGAATGGTCGCCTCGCGCCGCCGCCGACGCGCTACCCGGCCTTGCGGCTCACGCGGGTCGTCGAGGCGGGGCAGGTGTTCACGGTGGAGCCGGGCATCTACTTCATTCCACTCTTGCTGGATGCACTGCGCGCCGAACCGCGCGGCCGCGACGTGAATTGGCCGAAGGTGGAAGCGTTCCTGCCATGTGGCGGCGTGCGCATCGAGGACAACGTGGCGGTGACGGCGACTGGCGTGGAGAACCTGACGCGCGATGCCTTTGCGCGGCTCGAATGAGCCGGCGCGATGCCGCCGCCGCCCCGTTCACGGTGCGGCGGCTCTTCCAAGACCCGGCCCTCGCCGGCGCGACGCCCAGCCAGTTGAAGGTGGCGCCGGGTGGCCGCTACGTCGCCTTTCTGCGCCCTGAGGAAGAGAACCGGGAGCGGCTGAGCTTGTGGCGCTACGACTTCAGCGATGGCCAGTTTGAGCCGATGGTCGTGGCGCCCGCGGACGCGGTGGAACCGACGGCCGCCGAGCGCGCGGAGCGGGAGCGGCGGCGGCGCTTTGCCGGCGGCGTCACCGGGTATGCGTGGCATCCCGATGGCACACGGGTGCTGGCGATAGTCGATGGCGCGGCCTGGTTGTGCGATGCCGGCAGCGGCGCGGTCACGGCCCTGACCCGGCCCGGCGAGCAGGCGCAGGGCATCACGCTGTCGCGCACCGGGCGCTTCGTGAGCTTTGCGCGGGATGGCGATCTACATCTCCGCGACATCGCCACCGGCGCCGAGCATCGCCTCACCAACGATGCGGACGACACTGTCGCCAACGGGCTGCCGGAGTTCATCGCCCAAGAGGAGATGCATCGCTTCACCGGGCACTGGTGGGCCAAGGACGACCGGCGCCTCGCGTTCATCCGCGTCGATACGGCGGCCATCGCCGAGACGCAGCGCTTTGAGACCCATGGCGAGGGTGTGGTCGTGGTTGGCCAACGCTATCCCCATGCCGGTGGCGCGAACGCCGAAGTCCGGCTGGTGATGCTGACCATTGACCCGGATGGCGCACCGGGGCTGCGCCGTGAGCTGGATTGGCGGCACGGCGGCTTCGAATACTTGGCCCGCGCGGCGTTTGCACCGAGCGGCGCGCTCATCGCCCAAGTGCAGAGCCGCGACCAGCGGCGCTTGGCGGTGAAGCGTTGGGCACCGGGCGGGCAGGAGTGGACGACGTTGTTCGAGGAAACACACAGCGCGTGGATCAACCTGCACGACAACCTTACGTTCATTGGCGCCGGCGATGCCTTCGTGTGGACTTCGGAGCGCGATGGCCACGCGGACCTTTACCTGCACGACGGCGCCGATGGCGAGTTGCGACGTTGGCCGAGCGGTCTCGGTGGTGTGCGCCGCGTGCTGTGGGCGGATGCGGACGCGGCCCTCGTCACCGGTTGGCTTGCGGACCCCACCGCGCAGCACCTGTACCGGGTGCCCCGCGATGGCGGCCCGCCGGCGGCGTTGACGGAGGGTGCCGCCTGGCACGATGGCGCGGCGGACCCGGCCGGCAAGGTGTGCGTGGTGGCGAGCACTTCGCCCGAGATTCCAAGCCGTTTGGACGCCATCGATCTGACGAACGGGCAACGCACCCATGTGTGCGGCGGGGCGGTGGCGCCGGGGCATCCCTACCACCCGTTCCTCCCCGGCCATGTCCCACCACAGTTCGGCAGCCTCGCCGCGGAAGATGGCCAGCGGCTGCACTACCGGCTGACGCCACCGGCGGGATTGGACGCCGGCGGCCGGCTTCCCGTCATCGTGCATGTTTATGGCGGCCCGGGTGTCCAGCGTGTGCGCCGGGAGTGGGGGCCGCTCACCACGCAGCTCTTCGCCCAGCGCGGTTATGGGGTGTTCGAGATGGACAATCGCGGCAGCGGTGGACGTGCCAAGCGCTTCGAGGATCCGCTCTTCGGCCGGCTCGGCGATGTGGAAGTGCGCGATCAACTCGCCGGCGTCGCCTTCCTACGCAGCCTCGATTGGGTGGACGGCGACCGGATCGGCGTGTTCGGCCACAGCTACGGCGGCTACATGGCGCTCCTGATGATGGCCCAAGCGCCGGCGGTGTTCGCCGCCGGCGTCAGCGTGGCGCCGGTGACGGACTGGACGCTCTACGACACCCACTACGTGGAGCGCTACCTCGGCCAGCCAGACGACAACGCCGAAGGCTATCGGCAAAGCGCCGTGTTCCCGTGGCTCAATGGGTTGCGCGGGCCGCTCCTGCTCATGCACGGCATGGCGGACGACAATGTGTTGTTCGCCCACTCGACCCGCTTGATGCAGGCTTTGCAGGAGCGTGGCGTCCTGTTCGAGTTGATGACCTACCCCGGCGCCAAACACGCCCTGCACGAGCGCCACGTCGCCATCCATCGGTACGAGACCATTTTGGACTTCTTCAAGCGGCACCTTTAGCAGGGGAATCGGCTCTCGCCATGCTGACGCCGGGCGGCCACCCGCTCACAGCGTGTGCGTCGGCCGGCCGGACTTGAGGGTGCCGGCGAGGTACGTTTCGATCTTCGTGCGCAGCAGGTCGTCGCCGTCGCTGAGTTGGGCGCCGATGCCGGCCACGCGCTGATGCTCGGCGCCGGGCGGGGTGATCCACACCACCCGGCCAGCCACGGGAATGGGCGCCGGCTCGTCCATCAGCCGCAGCAGCAGGAACACTTCGTCGCCGAGCGCGTATTCGTCCTCGGTGGGCACGAACAAGCCGCCGTTTGCCATGAAGGGCATGTAAGTTGCGTACAGGACGTTGCGATCCTTGATCGTGAGCGACAGGGCACCTTGTTTGGATGCCCTGGTTTTGGTGGCTGGTGCCGTGGACATGAGTGGCGCTCCAAGCGCGAGGGTGGCGGGCACCATGATGCATGGCGCGGCACAGGCCGCCAGCAGACATTCGCCCGGCGTGGCCTAAGCCATTGCCGCCGCTTGGCGCCACATCACCAGCAACCGCTCGAACTGCGCCTGCGTGTTGAGGCCGCTCGACGCCACGGCCGCCGCGCGCAACGCCGTGAGCTCGGCATCGAACCGCAACAACTTAATTGGTTCGGCCGCCTCCCGCGTCAGCCGATGGACGTGACGCTGCCAACGCTCGGTGAGATCCAAGAGATCCTCCTTGCGCCAAGCGAGCGCTTGGTCAACCGCGGCAACCCGCCCCTGCGCCACGGACTGCAAGGCTTCCCAGAGCGGGGCGTCGCCGCGTTCCAATGCCGCGCGGGTGCGGTAGGGCGCCACGCCCACCTCCGCCAGCATGGCCATGGCGCGTTCGGCGGGAAAGCCCTCTGCGGCCAGCCACGACTCGGCTTGGGCCGCGGTGCCGGCCCGCACCATCACACGCTGGCAACGGCTGCGCACGGTGGCCGGCAGTTGTGCCGGCGCGTCGCTGACCAAAATCAGATAGCTGTCCGCCGGCGGTTCCTCCAAGGTCTTGAGGAGGGCGTTGGCCGCGTTCGCGTTCATCCGTTCCGCGCGGTTCAGCACCGCCGCCTTGGCGGTGCCTTGCGTCGCGGTCTGGTGCATGAAGGCATTCAGCTCGCGGATGGCATCGACCCGAATCGTCGCGCCGGGCGCCGTCGGCTCCACCCAGCGCAGGTCTGGATGCGCGATGGCGCTGGCGTCCTTCTCCAAGTCCTCATCCAGCAGCGCCAACGCGAAACGGCCTGCCAACAGCGGTTCGCCCCAGCCGCCCGGCCCTTGCAGGAGCACCGCATGCGGGGCGCGGCCGCCCTGTTTGAGCTCGCGCAACGCCGCGTCCGGCTCGTGCAACCACGGCGGCAAGCTCACGGCCGCTCGTCCAGCAAGATTTCGAGCCGCTCGACGATGCATTCCGCCACCGCTTCGCGGGAGGCCGTCGCGTCGATTACGCAGAAGCGCGGATTGTGCTCGGCAAGCGCCAGATAACCGTTGCGCACACGCTCGAAGAAATCCGCGCCTTCCCGCTCGAAGCGGTCGCGCCCAGGCCCCATGGCGTCGCTGAGGCGGGCGCGGGCGACGTCAGGCGGCACGTCCAGATACAGGGCGAGGTCCGGCTCCAGACCGGGATGCGCAAGCGCCGCCAGCATCTCTATCGTCGCGTTGGGTAGGCCCCGCGCGGTGCCTTGATAGGCCCGTGTCGCGTCGGTGAAGCGGTCGCACAAAACCCAGCGGCCGGCCTTGAGCGCCGGCGCGATGACCGTCTCCACATGCTGGGCGCGGGCCGCGAACACCAACAGCGTCTCGGCCAGCGGCGCGATGGTCTCTTCGCGTGGGGCGAGGAGCAGGTGCCGCACTTCCTCGGCCAGCGGCGTGCCGCCGGGTTCCCGCGTGGCCACAAAGTCGATGCCGTGCTCGCTGAGGCAACGTTCAGCCGCGGCGAGGCCCGTCGTCTTGCCGGCGCCGTCGGTGCCTTCCAATGTCACGAAACGGCCTCGGCGCGTCATCCGCCGGCGAGCTGATAGCGCCGCACGGCGCGGTTGTGTTCACGCAAGGTGTCCGAGAAGACGGTGGCGCCATCGCCACGGGCCACGAAGTAGAGCGCGGTGCCGGCGGCCGGGCGCAACGCGGCGCGAATGGCGGCGCGGCCGGGCAGCGCGATGGGCGTGGGCGGCAGGCCGGCGCGGCGATAGGTGTTGTAAGGCCCGTCGGTGTTGAGGTGGGCGCGCGTGAGGTTGCCGTCGAAGGCCGTGCCGAGGCCATAGATGACCGACGGGTCCGCCTGCAGGCGCATGCCCCGCGCCAGCCGCCGGACGAAGACGCCGCCGACGCGCCGGCGGTCTTCGGCGCGGGCCGTCTCCTTCTCGATGATCGACGCCATGGTCAGGGCCGCGTAGGCGTTTGCATAGGGCAGGCCCTCGTCGCGTTCGGCCCACTCAGCGGCCAGCACGGCACCCATTTTGGCGTGGGCGCGCCGCAACACGTCCGCCGCCGCGTCACCGGCCACATAGTGGTAGGTGTCTGGAAAAAATCGGCCTTCGGCGTGGCCGTCGCCGAGATTGAGACGCGCCAGCAGATCATCGGCATCGGCCTCCCCAAGGTTCGTCGCCAATCCCGGCGCGTCATTGGCCGCCACGAGCATGTCGCGCACCGCCCAGCCCTCTAGGATTTTGAGCCGTCGCACCACCACATCGCCGGCGACCAACCGTTCAAGCACGGCGTTCGGTGTCGCGCCGGCCGGAATGAGGTATTCGCCGGCGCGCACGGAGGCCGCCTCCCCGCGCAGCCGCGCAAGCCAAGCGAAGAGCGGCGCATGGCGGATGACGCCGCGGCCGGCCAAGTCTTCGGCCACCGCGCCAACGCCGCTGCCGGGTGCCACCGTCACCACGGCCGGAGCGGGGTTGGGGCCCGGACGGCCCGCCCAGGCAACGAGCGCCCATGCGGCGGCGCCGAGGCCGGCGAGGGTCGTCGCCGCCAGCCAAACCACGGTGCGCCAGCCGGACATGCCGGCGATTCTAACCCTCTCAAGGGATGCGGTAGCTTGGCCGGAAGACGCTCACCGGGCCGTTACGATGCGCTGGCCGCTGCGTCAGGCGCGTGTGAAGATCAAGGTGCCGTTGGTGCCGCCGAAGCCGAAAGAGTTGGAGAGCGCGGCGTCAATGGTCATTTCCCGCGCCGCCTTGGGCACATAGTCGAGATCGCAATCCTCGCTGGGATGCTCCAAGTTAATAGTGGGCGGCGCCACCTGATCGCGCACCGCCAACGCCGTGAAGATGCCTTCCACCGCGCCGGCGGCGCCGAGCAAGTGGCCGATCATGGATTTGGTGGAGCTGATCGCCACCCGCTCGGCGTGTGCCCCGAAGGCCGCCTTGATCGCCAGCGTCTCGGCCACGTCGCCTTGTGGCGTGGAGGTGCCGTGGGCGTTGACATAGTCGATGTCCGCGGCGGCGAGGCCGGCGTCATGCATGGCGTTGGCCATGGCGGCCACCGCGCCGGCGCCGTCGTCCGGCGGGCTCGTGATGTGATGCGCGTCGCCGCTCATGCCGAAGCCGGCCAGCTCGCAATAGATGTTGGCGCCACGCGCCCGGGCGTGTTCCCACTCTTCGAGCACCAACACGCCGGCGCCATCGCCGAGCACGAAGCCGTCGCGGTCCTTGTCCCACGGGCGGCTGGCGTGTTCAGGATCGTCGTTGCGGGTGGAAAGGGCGCGCATCGCCGCGAAGCCCGCCACGGTCAATGGTGAGGTCGCCTGCTCGGCGCCGCCCACCACCATGACATCCGCGTCGCCGCATTGGATGGTGCGGGCGCCGTAGCCGATGTTGTGCGTGCCCGTGGTGCAGGCGGTGACGATGGCGATGTTGGGGCCGCCGAAGCCGTAACGGATGGACAGGTTGCCGGCGATCATGTTGATGATGCTGGCCGGCACGAAAAACGGCGACACGCGGCGTGGGCCGCCCTTCAAGAGTGTGCTGTGGGTGTCTTCGATGGTGTTGATGCCGCCGATGCCGGAGCCGATGGCGACGCCGACCCGGCGCCGGCCGGCGTCGTCCAAAGCCGTGAGACCGGCGTCTTCCACGGCTTCGATGCCGGCCGCCAAGCCGTATTGAATGAAGGGATCCATCCGCCGCGCCTCGCGGCGGTCCAAGATGTCGCCGATGTCGAGGTCCTTCACCACGGCGGCGATTTTGACGCTGTGCGCGGCGGTGTCGAAGGTGTCGATGGCGGCCGCGCCGCTCACGCCGGCGAGCGCGTTGCGCCAAGACGCTTCCACCGAGTTGCCAATCGGCGAAAGCAAGCCCAAGCCGGTGACGGCTACCCTGCGCTTTGCCACGCTTGCGTTGCCTGCGGGGCCCAGTTGCCTTGGGGGCCCAGTTTGCCTTCGGGCGAGGCGCTACTGTTGGGCGAGGATGTAGTCGATCGCCTGTTTGACGGTGGTGATCTTCTCGGCTTCCTCGTCTGGGATTTCGGTCTCGAACTCCTCCTCGAGCGCCATCACGAGCTCCACCGTGTCGAGCGAATCGGCACCAAGGTCTTCGACGAAGGAGGCTTCATCCTTGACTTGATCTTCCTTGACGCCTAGCTGCTCGCAGATCAGCTTCTTCACTCGTTCTTGTACGGTGCTCATGGTCTCCTCCGAGTCCCTGCTCCGGGCAGCGCGTTGTTGGCTGCCCAGCCCTCCCGCCGTGAAGCGCTAGTGTAAGCACCCCTCATGCCATGTGCAATCCGCCGTTCACTTGCACCGTCTCGCCAGTGACGTAGGCGGCCGCGTCGCTCACGAGGAACGCGACCACGGCCGCCACGTCTTCCGGGCGCCCCAAGCGCCCTAGGGCGACGCGATCGGTCAGCGCCGCGCGGGTGGCGTCGTTCAAGTTCGCCGTCATGTCCGTCTCGATGAAGCCAGGCGCCACGGCGTTCACCGTGATCCCGCGCGAGCCGACCTCCTGCGCCAACGCCCGCGTGAAGCCTTCGATGCCGGCCTTCGCCGCGGCGTAGTTGGTCTGCCCGGCGTTGCCCATGCGCGCCACCACCGAGCTCACGTTGACGATGCGCCCCCAGCGAGCGCGCATCATGGTGCGGAGCAGCTTGCGGGTGAGCCGATAGACGCCACCGAGGTTGGTGTCCAACACGGCCTGCCAAGCGTCTTCGCCCAAGCGCGGCAACAGGTTGTCTTGGGTGATGCCGGCGTTGTTCACCAGCACCGTCGGCGGTTCGCGCCCGGGCGCGGCGCGGGCCAGCGCCGCATCAATGGTGGCCTCGTCGCGCAATTCAAGCGCCACGCCCAAACCGTGTTCGCCGAGGGCCGCGGACACCTGCTCGGCGCCGGCCGCGGTGGTGGCCGTGCCGATGACGAAGAGGCCGTCGGCGGCGAGGCGTTGGGCGATGGCGGCGCCGATGCCCCGGCTGGCGCCGGTGACCAAGGCGACTCTGGCGCTCACGCGTGGCCGGCCTCAAGTCGAGCGCAACCGACGGCGCTGTTCATTTCAGTGCCGCTTCCATGCCGGCGCGGGTGCCGATGCCCACCACCTCGATGGACTTGTCGATGCGGCGCATCAAGCCCGCCAACACGTTGCCGGGGCCACACTCCACCATGCGTTCGACGCCGCGTTCACCCATGCCTCGGGCGCAGTCGCTCCAACGCACCGGCCGGCAAAGCTGTTCCATGAGCTGGCCGCGAATGGCGTCCGCGCCTTCGGCCGGCAGCGCGTTGACGTTGTGCAGCACAATGGTGTCGGGGGCTTGGATGGGCGTCTCGTCGAGGGCTTCGCGCAGTCGCTCGGCGGCTGGCCGCATCAGCTCGCAGTGAAACGGGCCGCTGACGTTGAGCGGCACGGTGCGCCGCGCACCGGCGGCCTTGCAGGCGTCCACCGCGGCCGCCACGGCCGCCGCGGCGCCGGAGATCACCACCTGGCCGGGCGCGTTCAGGTTCGCCGGCTGCACGACGCCGGCAACGCCCTCGCAACAGGCCGTCACCTCGTCATCGTCAAGGCCGATGATGGCGGCCATCGCCCCTTCGCCCACCGGCGACGCCTCCTGCATGAAACGGCCCCGCGCATGCACCAGCCGCACGGCGTCCGCGAAGGCGATGGCGCCGGCGGCGGTGAGGGCGGTGTATTCCCCCAAGCTGTGCCCGGCCATCGCCACCGGCATGGCGCCGCCCCGGCCCCGCCACGCTTGCCACAGCGCGATGCCCACCACCAACAGCGCCGGCTGCGTCAGCGCCGTCTCGGCAAGCCGCGCCTCGGGGCCGGACAGAATCACCGCCGCCAAATCGAACCCCAGCGCGTCGTTGGCCTCTGCCAAGCGTTCGCGCACACAGGGGTCGCTGTCCAGAAAGTCGCTCGCCATGCCGACGGCTTGGGCACCTTGGCCGGGAAAGACGAACCCTAAACTCATGCTTGCCCCCATTCCCTTGAGTGGGTGCCGGCGGCGCCTGCAGCGAGGCTCGCGCCCAATCGCTCCACCACCCGCCCCTGCAGTTCCCGATGGGCCTGTGCCACCGCTTGCCCGAAGCCGGCACGGTCCGCCCCGCCGTGGCTCTTGACGACCACGCCGTTCAAGCCGACCAAACTGGCGCCGTTGTAGTTTTGGGGATTGTACGCCGCGCTCAACCGCCGCAACGCGCCGCGCAAGCGCGTTTGCTCGGCGCCGGCGGCCAGCTCGCGCCGCAACAGCGCCTCGGCCATGCCGGCGGTGCCTTCGATGGCCTTCAAGGCGATGTTGCCGGCGAAACCGTCGGTGACGACGACGTCGGCGCGGCCGGAGAAGAGGGCATTGGCTTCCACGAACCCAACGAAGTGGATGGTCGGATCCATCTGCAGGAGTTCGGCGGCTTGGCGGATGGCGAGCGGCCCCTTGCTGTGTTCGGCGCCGATGTTCAAGAGCGCGACGCGCGGCGCCGGCGTGCCGCCGACGGCCTGCGCCATCGCGGCGCCCATGCGGGCGAACTGGCACAACCGCTCTGGCGCGCAGGTGAGGTTCGCGCCGACGTCCAGCAGCCAACAGCGGGTGCCGTCCGCGCCGGCCAATGGCTTGATGATGGCGGGGCGGTCAACGCCGGGCAACGGGGGCAGGCACCGCTTCGAGAGCGCCATGAGGGCGGCGGTGCTGCCGGCGCTCACGACGGCGTCCACTCGATCTTCGGCCAGCAGAGCCAAGGCGCGGCCCATCGATGTGGCCTCCGCGCCACGCAACACTTGGCGCAGCGAGTCGCTTTGGGAGATCGCCCGCGACGCCGGCACCACGTCGTGGTCGCCCGCCATGTCAAGCAACGTCGAACGTTCGCCGACCAAGGTCAACGTCACGTTGTGGTTCGCGGCGTAATCGAGGGCCCCTTGGGCGAGGACTTGCGCGTCAGCATCCCCGCCGAGCGTATCGACGGCGATCCGCGGCGTCGCGGCGGCAGCCTTGGATGTCAGCGGTCGAGCGCCTGACGGCCCCGGTAAAACCCATCCGACGTGAGGTGGTGGCGGCGATGCTTCTCGCCGGTCACCGGGTCTGTGGACAGCGTGGGTTTCGGCAGCGCGTCATGGGAACGGCGGTTGCCGCGCCGGGCGCGAGTGCTCTTGTTTTGCTGAACGGCCATCGGTCAATCCCTCGGTTGCGGCAAAGTGTGGTTCAAGGTTGCCCCGTGTCGTTGGTAACGTGCAGCGTCGCCAGCGCGGCGAATGGGCGGCGTACCGCCGCTGTTTGCGCGGGGAAAGACAGCCCCGGGGCATGGGGGCAATGTTCCGGTTCCGCGCAAACCTGCGTGGGCAGGCTCAAAAGCAAATCATCCTCCACCAACGCCTCGATGCAAGTTGCCCGTCCCGCCAGAACGCAGACGTCGCGCCCAAGCGCGGCCTCACGCTCCGCGGCCTCCTCGCCGACCACCGCCAGCGCGTTGATCTCGGCGGAAAGCTGGTAGGGCACGGTGTCAAGACAACGCTCGCAAGTGAGTTCCGCGGCCACCCCGACGGAGCCCACGACTTGGCAACCGCCGCCATCGTCCAAGGTGAAGCGTAGATCAACTCGCGCGTCATCCGCCAACGACGACACCGCCGCTTGCAGCCGCCCAAAGCGCTGTGCAGGCACATCGCCCATCCAGCAACCGCCAGCGTGTGCCAACTCCCAAGGATTCACCTTGCTGGCCGTCGCCGGCGCACCGACGGCGTTTGCCTGTGCAGTCCCCGCCATGGCGGAGGGGATGATAGGGTGTCGCCGGCACAGGCGTCAAACGCGGGGCCACTGACGAGCGCTTGACATGCTGCTTACAACCATGAAAATCGAAAGTTAAACTTTCGATTTTCGGGTTTATTGGAGCGACGTTGGAACGGTCCGCGAATCTCGCCCAGATTGGGACGCTCTTCCGAAGCCATCCTGCCGTGGCCATCTTGGGCCCCCGGCAGTGCGGCAAGACGACTCTGGCGCAAGACTACCTCGCCGCCCACGGCGACGAACCGGTGCATTACTTCGATCTCGAAGACCCAGAGCACCTCAACCGGCTCGCCGATGCGAAACTGGCCTTGGAGCCCCTGACCGGACTGATCGTCATTGACGAAGTGCAGCGCTTGGAGAATCTGTTTCCCTTGCTGCGCGTGTTGATCGACCGGCATCGTTCGCGCCAACGCTACCTGATTCTGGGCAGCGCTTCCCGCGATTTGATCCGGCAATCCTCGGAGACCCTCGCCGGCCGAATCGCCTACTTGGAGCTCTCTCCCTTCACCGCATTCGAGGCGGGCGATGTGTCCAAGTTGTGGCTGCGGGGCGGCTTTCCGCCGGCGTTTCTGGCGGCATCCGACGCCGACAGCATGATCTGGCGCAAAGGCTATCTGACGACCTTCCTCGAGCGGGATGTGCCGGCGCTGGGCATCGGCTTTGCCGGCAACACGCTGCGCCGGTTCTGGACCATGCTGGGGCACTATCACGGCAACGTCCTCAATGCGGCGGACTTGGCGCGTTCGCTGGATGTCTCGGCGCCCACCGTGAAACGCTACCTCGACATTCTGGTTGGCACGTTCATGGTGCGCACCCTGCAGCCGTGGCATGCGAATGTCCGCAAGCGACAGGTCAAGCAGCCGAAGCTCTACTTCCGCGATGCCGGCATCCTGCACACGCTGCTGAACCTGCCCGACGCGGCGGCGTTGCGAGAGCATCCCGGCGTTGGCGCATCATGGGAGGGCTTCGCATTGGAGCAGGTGGTGGCGAGCCATGGCGCGGATGCCGCGGAGTGCCACTTCTGGGCAACCCACACGGGTGCGGAGTTGGATCTCCTCATCGTTCGCGGCAACGAGCGGCTCGGCTTCGAGTTCAAGTATTCCTCTGCGCCGAAGCCCACCCGTTCCATGCATTCGGCGCTGGAAGACCTTGGCCTGGACCGCATCACCATCGTCTGCCCCGGAGAAGCCGCCTACCCTTTGACCACTCGCATCCGCGTCACCGGCTTGCAGGCATTGGCGCAGGAAGCCGGGCGAAACTGGCCATAGCTGCGCCCCCCGGGGGTTGCCGCCACAGCGAATGTTAGGATGGCGGGCGCTGCTTCCAGCCCGCCTACCCATCCGCTCCGCCACCGCAAACAGCCGTGCCGCTCGTCCTCGCTTCTTCTTCCAAGTATCGCCGCGAACTGTTGGGGCGCTTGGCCCTGCCGTTCGAGGCGGTGGCGCCGGGCATCGACGAGACGCCTGAACCCGGCGAGGCGCCGCAACACCTCACGCTGCGCCTCGCCCTCGCCAAGGCGCAAGCGGTGGCGGAGCGACGGCAAGGATGCATCGTCATCGCCTCGGACCAAGTGGCGTCCCAAGGTGGGCGCATACTCGGCAAACCCGGCACCGAAGCGAACGCGGTGGCAATGCTGGAGTCGCTTTCGGGGCGGAGCGTCACCTTCTGGACATCGCTGGTGGTCGCAAACGCCGGGGGCGGGCGTACGCACCGCCATGTTGACGAGACCCGCGTTTTCTTCCGCCGGCTCACCACGGAGGAAATCCGCCATTACGTCGCGCTAGAACGGCCTTTGGATTGCGCTGGGGCCATCAAGTCCGAAGGCCGTGGGGTGTTGCTCTTCGAGCGCATGGAAACGGAGGACCCCACGGCCTTGATCGGCCTGCCGCTCATCCGTCTCGGGGCGATGTTGCGGGCGGAGGGCGTTGCGGCGCTGGGAGAAGGCGCTGGCTGATTGGGAATGTTCCCGCCCAAGCGGGCGTCCGGGAGGGTCAAGAGGCCGCGAAGCGTTCCCAGAGCTCGGCGAACGCGCTGCTCGGCGGCGCTTCGTACCGCCGCCGCTCGCCGTCGATGGCCAAGGAGATGGCGCTCGCATGCAACATGAGGCGGTTCGCACCGAGGCCACCCTCGCGCTTGGCGTACTTCTCGTCGCCGAGAATCGCGTGGCCCCGGCTCGCCGCGTGGACGCGGATCTGGTGGGTGCGTCCGGTGCGCGGAAAGGCCCGCAGCCAAGTGGCGTCGGCGGCCGTCCTCAGCACCTCGAAATCCGTGTGCGCCGGCGCTCCTTCGGCGCTCACCCGCACCCGCCGCTCACTGTTTGGCAGCACATAACGCGAGAGCGGTTCTTGCACGGTTCTGAGGCGCCGCGGCCAGCGCCCGGTCACGATGAGGTCATACGTTTTGGTCACGCGGCCGGCGCGGAAGGCTTCATGGACGGCAAGTAGGGTGGGCCTGTTCTTGGCGATCACAAGGCAGCCCGAAGTGCCCCGGTCCAGCCGATGGGTGAGCTCCAAACTGGCACCCGGCCGGGCGGCGCGCAGCGCCTCGATCACCCCGCTGGCGATGCCGCTGCCGCCATGCACGGCGACGCCGGCGGGTTTGGCCAGCACGATTAGCCGCGCATCTTCGTGAATCACGCACGCTTCGAGTTCGGCCACCAAGCGTTCAGCCGGCGCACCGCCGCGGGGCTCGAAGGGGCGATGCGGCGGCACGCGCACCACGTCGCCGGCGGCCAAGCGCGTATGGGGCCGGGCGCGGCCGCCGTTGACGCGCACTTCGCCCTTGCGCACCATCGCATAGACGCGGCTGCGCGGCACACCCTTCAAGTGCCGCGTCAAGAAGTTGTCCAAGCGCTGGCCGGCATGGTCAACCACGGTGTGATGCGTGACCGGCATGGCGCAACCATACGCCAGGGAGTGCGATTGTCCACGCGAGACGCATGTTGCAGGCGGCGGACGTGACATTCCAACGGTGGGTGCCAGAAACGCCGCCCACAGCGCTGAGCGCCGCGCTATTCGATGGGGCGCTGGTCGTGTTTTCCGGCTTGGCGCCCGTGATGCGTCTTGCCCGTAGGGCACGGGTGCTCTTGCGTGAGACGTTCGACTGCCAACACCCACCCCGCGCCGCCGCCCGGTTCGCCGGCCCCGAGTTCCGCGAACGCGCCATGCGGGCGAGAAGGCTCATCGCGGCGGATGAATGTGTGGCCAGACACTGGCGCGAAACGCTGGCGGCGGTCGGTTACGCACCGGAAGTCTGGCAGGACCGTCTGCGTCTGCGGGTGGTGCCGCCGCTCGCGGCCCGCGGCCACTCGGCACATCGCCGCATCGGCGTTCTGCCACCGCACCGCGACACTTGGGGGTCTGGCATCGCGGCGCAGGTGAACTGGTGGCTGCCGCTTTATCGCCTCGCGCCAGAGCGCACCATGCTGATCTGGCCGACGCTGTTCCGCCTGCCCGTCTCGAACGACAGCGGCGCTTGGCAGTTCGAGCGGGCGCGGGAAGACCGGCGCTATCCGCTGTTGCCGACGGCGACCGAACACCCGCAAGCGCCGGCCACCCCCGTGCTCATCAAGGTCGGCGAGCTGCTCGCCTTCTCCGCCGCGCATCTGCACGGCGGCGCGGCGGACCGCTCCGGCAACGTGCGGTTGAGCCTCGACAGCCGCACCGTATGGGCACCGGACAGGGCACATGCCCGCGGCGCGCCCAACATGGACAACGACACAAAGGCGCAGCACTGGGAATGGTTCGAGCCGCCCCGATATGCTTGAATCAAGGCGGAACGCACTTGGAGAGACCTTGGCCCCTGCTGCACTGCTAACGCCCAGCCATGCTTCCCAAACAGATGTAGCCTTTAGACTGAATGTTCCGTTACGTTTGCGCCTACGCCACGGGAGCCTAGGCCGTCTTTCCCGCGCAGCACGGTCCATGAAACGGGGTTTAACCGGCAAGCCGAACTGCCGTACTCCCTCCGGTCACTGGACTTCCAAGCCGTCATGCAGGACGTGTATGACCTCTTTCACGACGTCAACAGTCTGTTGGTCGCCCGCGGGCTACGGTGGTTGGAGGACATGCTGCGTCCGGCCGCAATGTCAGGCGTTGTCTCGGACTTGCTGGCGGCGAGCCTTGCCAACCACGCCCGGACGCTGACTCAAAACCGACACTTCAACGGCCATCCCGACTTGCTGGTCGAGGGCATGTATCCGAACAACGCCGTCAGTGCGGGAACGGAAGGCGTGGAGATCAAATCGACTCGCAAGAAAGGTGGCGCAGTTGACACACACGGCGCACGAGACCAGTGGATGTGCGTTTTCGTGTACGCCGTGGATGCCGACACCGAGCCTGCTCGCAAGCGACATCCGATGGTGTTCAAGGAGGTCTATCTGGCCCGCGTCGAGATTGCCGACTTTCGGAGGAACTCACGCGGGGAACTCGGCACGCGGACCGCGACTCTGAACAGACAAGGCCTGCGGAAACTGCGCGAGCGTTGGGTCTATCGCGAACCTTGATCCGCTGGGCGCAGCGTCTGGTATTGCGCTAAGCGCGGGATGGCCTCGCGGGCCATGGCGAAGTAGTGGGCGTCCTTCTCCAAGCCGAGGCTGGCATAGCCCACGGCCTCGGCGGCGGCCAGTGTGGAGCCGGCGCCACAGAAGGGATCCAGCACGATGCCTTCGCCAAGGGGCAAGACGCCACGGACAAGCTGGCGCAAGAAGGCTTGAGGCTTCAAGTTCGGATGTGGTGCCAAGGCACGTTCTTCCTTGCGCGTCGGCGCAGAACGGATCACGTCGCCAAAGGGTCGATCGTCGGCCGGGCGTCGGAATCCGCCACAGCGCCATTTGCGGAGGTTGTCTTGGACACGGCCTTCGAGCGGCTTGCGGAAGACCAGCCACGGTTCCCACATCGAACGAGGCATCGCGCTGACCTCGCGGTATTCCTCGTGGGCACCCTTCGGACGGTCGCCGCCGCGCATGGTCGTCACCAAACGGACGATTTCGCCGCGGCGCTCGAGCCCGGCGCACACGAGTGCGCCGGCGACGATGTGCGAGAGCAGCGGGTTGGCGGCCAACACCACATTTGCCCCTGGCACCAACACCGGCAGCAACAGCGTGGCCCACTCGCGGAAGAACCCGGCCAATTCCTCGCGGTTCGCTGGCGAAAGGACAGTGAAGCGCGGCACGGGCGAACGCCGTGCGCCGTCGAAAGCGGGGGGCAGGCGCCACACGCCGCCTTTGCCGCGGCGCAGTTTCGCCTGCTCCTTCGGCGCGTATTCCACTAGGCCGTAGGGCGGATCTGTGACCACGGCGTGGATGGTGTTCGCCCCTTGCCGTCGCAGCCAAGCCGTGCAATCCGCATGCAGAAGCAACGCAAGGCCGTGGCGCACTTGGGCGTAACCCGGAGCATCTGCCCTTCGCGCCAGTTGGCCATGCCCCGATGCGCGGTTGGAGTTGGCCGCCAGCATGTGTATAAGCATACACGATTGTTGCGATCCCGAGCGCCGTGGGCTGTGTGGGTTTCGTGGGCTGTGTGTTGCAGCGACACGCCGCTGGCGCCGGGGTGGGCAAGTCTGTTATAGTGCCGTCCGCGGTTGGGCGGGCCGCCAATGCAAGGGCTCGCCAAATCGCGGTTGGCCTATGAGTAGGCCTTGGACTGCGGCATTCGATGCCGCGCTCTTTTTGTTACCAACGGCTGACGACCGGTGCTGTTCGGGATTCGTCGCCAAGACACCGCGCTGCGGCGCTTGAGTGAAAGCCGCAACCTGCGCAAGGCAACCCCGCGCATGCGGGGTGAACGAAGGATCGTTCAAGTTCAAAGAGTGAACGCCTCGTACCGACAAGCCAGCCCCGTGAGGGCCGCTTCCAACGCAAGGCTTTTCCGTACGCCAAGCCCGACCAAGGGCGTGGGCGAACTCGATGGCGGCACCCGACGGTGCCGCGGCCTCGACCCCAGCGCGCCTCCGAAGCCGTTGCACACGGAATCCAACCAACATGAAACGCATGCTCATCAACGCGACGCAGCCCGAAGAGGTGCGCGTCGCGCTCGTGGATGGCCAGCGCCTCGACGATCTCGACATCGAATCGCGCCGCCATCAGCAGAAGAAGGGAAACGTCTATAAGGCGAAAGTCAGCAGCATCGAACCCAGCCTTGAGGCGGCGTTCGTCGAGTTCGGCTCGGAGCGCCACGGCTTCCTTCCGGTTCGGGAAATCGCCCGGGATCTGGTCGCCCAGTCCGGCCGGGGCGCCAAATCCGCCAAGGGCGGGCGTACCGGCATTGCCGAACTGATCGCGCCGGGCCAGGAGTTCCTCGTTCAAGTGGACAAGGAGGAACGCGGCACCAAGGGCGCGGCCCTCACCACCTTCCTGAGCCTCGCTGGGCGCTACATGGTGCTCATGCCCAACAATCCCCGCGCCGGCGGCATCTCGCGCCGCATCGAAGGGGCAGACCGCGACTCGCTGCGGGAAGCCCTGAGCGCACTGGACATTCCTGACGGCATGGGCGTGATCGTGCGCACCGCCGGCATCGGTCGGAGCAGCGAAGCGCTGCAGTGGGACTTGGACTACCTCCTCAAGCTCTGGGACGCGATTCAAACCGCCGGCAGCGAGAGTCGGGCGCCGGCGCTCATCTACCAAGAGAACGACGTGGTGGTCCGCGCCATCCGGGATTACTTGCGCGACGACATCGGCGAGGTGCTGATCGACGGCGAGCAGGCGTTGGCGGAAGCGCGGGATTTCGTCGAGCGCGTCATGCCCCACTACAAGGAGCGCATCAAGCGCTACCAGAGCGACACCCCGCTGTTCACCCGCTACCAGATCGAGAGCCAGATCGAGACGGCCTTCCAGCACGAAGTCAAGCTGCCGGCCGGCGGCAGCGTCGTCATCGATCCCACGGAAGCCTTGGTGTCCATAGACATCAACTCAGCACGGGCGACCAAGGGCGCGGACATCGAGGAGACGGCGCTCAACACCAATTTGGAGGCGGCCGAGGAGATTGCCCGCCAACTGCGGTTGCGGGACATGGGCGGCCTCATCGTCATCGACTTCATCGACATGTCCATCGGCCGCAATCAGCGCGCCGTGGAGACGAAGATGCGCGAGGCATTGGAGGCAGACCGCGCCCGGGTGCAGGTGAGCCGCATCTCCCGCTTCGGCTTGATGGAGATGTCGCGCCAGCGCTTGCGCCCCTCCTTGGAGGAGATGACCACCGAGATCTGCCCCCGCTGCGCCGGCCAAGGCCGCATCCACGACATTCGCTCGCTGGCGCTGGCGATCCTGCGGGTGATGGAAGAGGAGGCGCTGAAGGAGCGCAGCAGCAGTGTGCGCGCCTTGGTGCCCTTGAGCGTGGCGGCCTACCTCTTGAACGAAAAGCGCAGCCAAGTGGCCACCATTGAGGCGCGCACCAAAACGCATCTGGTGATCGTGCCCAACGCCAACTTGGAGACGCCGCACTACGAAGTGCAGCGCATCCGGGAAGACGAAGCGGAGGCCGAGAGCGAAGTGCTGAGCTACGAGTTGGCCGACGCCGGCGCGGAAGCGGAACTGCCGAAGAGCCGCGACAACGGCCGCCGTCCGGCGCGCCAACCGGCGCGTCAGGAGGATGCGGTGGTGAAGGCCGTCACCCCACCTCACCCGCCGGCGCCACCGCCGCCCGAGCCGTCGCGCCCCTCCCTGTTGCGGCGCGTTTCCAACGCGCTCTTTGGTGGTGGCGAGGAGACCCCGCCGCCAGCGTCCAAGCCCAGCCCACGCCCGGCGCGACAGCGGCGGCGCGGCCATCGGGAAGATGCGTCGGGCGCCGGCGGCCGCGAGCGGCGCCGGGACACCGACGGGGCCGGCCGTCGGGAGCGCGACGGTCGCGATCGCTCACGCAGCCGCCAACGGCGGGGCAAGGAGCAGGCGCGGGAACCGGGCAATGCGGCTGAAGCCCGGCCGGAACGCGGTGCCCGCGCCGGGGGCCGTCGGGAACGGGGCGATGGCGCGGAGGGCCGCCCAGAGCGCGGTGATCGTGCCGAAGGAGGCCGGCGGCGCAACGATCGTGGCCGGCAGAGCCGCCCGCGAACCGAGCGCGTCCGGGCGGAACGCACGGAAGGCGATGAGGCGCGGGAGAGCGCACCACGGGGCCGTGCGGCGGCGGCACCCACCGCCGGCGAAGCGCCCAAGCGCCGCCCGCGCCGGGATCGCAACGCCATCCGCCAGCCGGGCACCGAGGACCAACCCACCGCGCCGGCAGCGGCCCCACTTGAGGAAGATTCCATTGCCGCCGCGATGCTCGCGGCGCAAGCGGAGGAGACCGCCCAAGTGCCTGCGGCGGAAGTCGCCGAAGTGGACGCGGCCCGGCCCGCCAATGATCCACGCAACCACGGCGATGTTGAGCAACCCGATGTGAAGCCGGCACCGACAGCCTCGTCGCCGGCACAAGTTGGGGACGCTGACGCCGCTGTTGATGTGCAGGTCACGCCTCAAGCGACCGTGGACCAAACGCCGCAAGTCGCCGACCAACCCGCCGAAGTGGGGCGCGCCGCGAATGATCCGCGCAACCGCGCCAAAGCCGCCGAAAGCGAGGCGTCGCGCCCGGTCACCACCCAGCTCGAAGCCCCGGCGGCCAAGGCCGAGGCACCCGCCGGAGACGCGGTGCCGGCGGCCACGGACCCGGCGCCGGCAGAGGCCGAAAGCGACGCTCCACGCGCCTCCAACGATCCGCGCGAGGCGCGTCGCTTGGCAGCCGTCGAGAGCGCCGATTGACGGCTGGGGCGCGTGGCCAGATGCGCCACGCGCCCCGTCGAACATTGGCGGCTTACCTGGGAGGGCGCCATGCCGGTTCAGTCTTGGCCGAGCACCGTCGGTTCCATGGCCAATGGCACGTCGAAGCGCCGTGCCACCGAGTCCGCAATGCGCCGCGCCAGATCCAGCACCTGCCGGCCGCTCGCGCCGCCGTAGTTGACCAACACCAAGGCGTGGCGCGGCCATACGCCGACGGCGCCGTCGCGGTAGCCCTTCCAGCCACATGCTTCGATGAGACGCGCCGCCGGCACTCGGAAACCGCGCTCGCTTGGGGCGGCGCGCACGTCGATGCGCCCGCGCAGCCGGTCGAGTGCCGCGGAGCTCAAAGTCGGGTTCTTGAAGAAGCTCCCAACGTTGCCGATGCGGCGCGGATCGGGCAGCTTGCGGCGCCGCACCCGGGCCACCGCTTCCGCCACCCAAGCCGGCGTCGGATCGCGCCCCATGCGGTCGAGCTCCAAGCAAAGGTCTGGGTAGCTGGCCTCGGGTTCGATGTTGCCCAAGCGCAGCGTGATGCCGGTGACGATGTAGCGCTCAGTGGCCTTGAACAGGCTGTCCCGATAGCGGAAGGCGCAGGCCGCCGGCGGCAACGACACCGTGGCCATCGCGCGGCGATCGATCGCCGTCACCTCGGTCAGGACAGACGCCAGCTCACGCCCGTAGGCACCGATGTTCTGAATGGGTGCCGCGCCCACCGCACCGGGAATCAAGGACAAGTTCTCAAGGCCCGCGATGCCGCGGCCCAAGCACTGCCGCACCAGCGCCTGCCACGTCTCGCCGGCCGCCGCCCTGACGGTTGTGGCACCGTCTCGGGAGCGCTCGAAGGAGACGCCACGCAGCGCCAAGCGCAGCACTCGTCCTTGGATGCGCGCGAGGGGCACGACGTTGGTGCCGCCGCCGAGGACGGTGAGCGGAGCGCCATCGCGCTGGGCGCGGTCGAGGACGTCGAGCACGCTGGTTGCGTCCGTCGTTGCAATGAACTCGTCGGCGATGCTCTCGACGCCGAGGCTCGTCGCGCCGCGCAGCGACACGTTTCGCCGCGGCGGCGTCAAATGGGGCGAGACCGCGGCGGCGGCGCGGGGCAGCAGGCCATCTCGCTATACTACGACGAGCGTCATTCTGGGAGCTTGGATCAGACATGGACCTGAAAGACAAAGTGGCGGTGATCACCGGCGGCGCCTCGGGCTTGGGCCGCGCCACCGCGGAGCGATTCGCGGCGGCGGGCGCCAAGGTGGCCTTGCTCGATCTGAACGAAGACTTGGCGCGTGCCGCGGCCGGAGACATCGGCGCCGGCGCCGCGGCGTTCGCGGTCAACGTCGCGGACGCGGCGTCCGGCGAAGCGGCCATCGAGGCGGTGATGGCGTCGTTTGGCGCCATCCATGTCAACATCAATTGCGCCGGCATCGGCGCCGCGGCGCGTACGGTGGGCCGCGACGGGGCGTTGCCCTTGGAGCACTTCAACCGCGTCATTCAGGTCAACTTGGTCGGCACCTTCAACACCCTGCGGTTGTGCGCCGCGCAGATGCAGAAAAACGAGCCGACGAGCGACGATGGCGAACGTGGCGTCATCATCAACACCGCGTCGGTGGCGGCCTTCGACGGGCAAATCGGCCAAGCCGCCTACAGCGCATCAAAGGGTGGCGTGGTCGGGATGACGCTGCCGGTGGCGCGGGACCTCGCCCGCGGCGGCGTTCGCGTCTGCACCATCGCGCCCGGCATTTTCGAGACCCCGATGATGATGGGTGCGCCGCCGGCGGTGCGGGAACCGCTCCTTGAGATGACGCAGTTTCCGAAACGGCTGGGCGAAGCGGCCGAATATGCGTTGCTCGCCCACCAGATCGTGGAGAACCCCTATCTGAACGGCGAGACGATCCGCTTGGACGCCGGCATCCGCATGCAGCCGCGCTGACGGTTAGGCGTCAGCGGTCACCGGTGCGCTGGCGCAGCATTTCGCGCACACGCTCAAGGTCCGCCGGCGTGTCCACCCCACCGGGTGCCGGCGCCGCGGCGTCGCGCACCACGATGTCCACGTCGTGTTCCAGAAAACGCAACTGCTCTAAGGACTCGGTGGCTTCCAACTCGCCCGGCGGCCAACCCACGAACCGCCGCAGGGTGTCCACGCGGTAGGCGTAGATGCCGATGTGGCGCCGCCAGCGGCCCCATTGGGGATCGAGATGCCCGGCCATCGGCGCCCCGAAACGCCCGCGAGCGTATGGGATGGGCGCCCGCGAGAAGTAGAGCGCCCGCCCGCTGGTGGAAGTGGCCACCTTCACCACGTTCTCGTCGAACACTTGGGCGCTCTCCGTGAGGGGCTCGGCCAACGTGGCGACGCCGGCCCCAGGCGCGGTGGCGAGGGCCGCGGCCACCTGATCGATCAGCGCCGGCGGCAGTAGCGGCTCGTCCCCCTGCACGTTCACCACGATGCGGTCGCCAGGCCAGCCGGCGTTGAGCGCCGCTTCCAGCACCCGGTCGGAACCGGATGCATGGTCGCCGCGGGTCATGGCCACGCCCACGCGGCTTGAGGTCGGGGTCGCGTCGCGGACCCGCTCATCGTCCGTCGCCACGAGGATCTCCGCGCCCTTGGAACGCGCCGCCGCCCTCACTACATGGGCGATCATGGGGGTGCCGCCCAAGTCGGCGAGCGGCTTGCCGGGCAGGCGGGTGGAAGCGTAGCGCGCCGGGATGACGACGCAGAACGTCATATGGCGACGCCGACTCGCTTGAGCGCCGCCGCCAGAGACGCCTCCAGTTCGGGCGAGGGCGCCATCTCGATTTCCAACGCCCAACAATCGGGTCTTGGCCGCAACTCGGCGATCTTGGCAGCGTCCTTTTCTGTGACGACGACCAAGGCGCCGGGCGGCACCGCCAAGTCCGCGGCGATGAAGGGGTGGTGGTCCGGATATTCGCGGCCGATGGGCGCCAAGCCGAGCTCCGTCAAGGTGCGATGGAAGCGGTTCGGATTGCCGATGCCGCAGATGGCGTAGAGCGGCCCATCGACCCGGCCCACGAACTGTTCGGCCGCCACGCGCTCGCCGCTGACGAGGTGGCGGAAGGCCACCGGCTGCGCTGTCATCGTGTGTTCATCGGCGACGATGCCGGTGGCGGCGCCGTTGGTCACCACCAGATCCACCTCACGCAGGCGCGAGGCTGGTTCGCGCAGCGGCCCGGCCGGCAGGCAGCGCCCGTTGCCCAACCCGCGGGCGCCGTCGATCACCGCGATTTCGAGGTCGCGCTGCAGGGCGTAGTGTTGCAGGCCGTCATCGCTCAACAACACGTCGCAGGAAGCATTGGCCAAGAGGTGCCGTGCCGCCGCCACGCGGTCTGGCCCCACCACCACCGGACAGCCGGCGTGTTGGGCGATGAGGGGCGCCTCGTCACCGGCCAGAGAAGCCGGTGTGTGCGGCGTCACGGTGAGCGGATAGCGGCCCTTCGGCAAGCGTCGCCCGGCGCCGAGATAACCCCGGGAGACGACGCCCACCTTCGCCCCGCGCGCCGTCAGCCAATTGGCGAGCCAGATGGTGAGCGGCGTCTTGCCAACGCCACCGACGGTGACGTTGCCGATCACCACCACCGGCACGGGTGCCCGCCAGCGCTGCGCCCGCCCGCGCACGAACCGGTTGCGCCGGCGGCGCGCGACGAACGCGAACAGCCAAGCCAGCGGCGCCAAGAGCCGGGGCCAGAAACGGTTCGCGTACCACGCCCGCTCCAACGCGCCGGCGCGGTGCGCCGCCGGTTCGTCAAAGGGCGTGGGGAGCTTCGCCGGCGCTGCCGGCTGGGGCGGGGAACTGGCCTCGGCGCCGTTGGCGAACTGGGATTCGTACAGTTGGGCATAGGCGCCGCCGGCGCGGAGCAACTCGTCTTGGCGGCCCATCTCCACGATGCGCCCTTGGTCCAAAACGAGAATGGCATCGGCGCGTTCGATGGTGGACAGGCGGTGGGCGATGACGATGGTGGTGCGCCCGCGCATCACTTCGTCCAGCGCGGCTTGGATGCTGCGTTCGCTCTCGGTGTCGAGCGCGGATGTCGCTTCGTCCAGAATGAGGATCGGCGCGTCCTTCAACAGTGCGCGGGCGATGGCCACACGCTGCCGCTGGCCACCGGAGAGGCGGGCACCATCGTCGCCGACAATCGTGTCGATGCCTTCCGGCAGATCGCCCAGGAACTCATCCACATGGGCGCGGCGCACCGCCTCGTCGATGGCGGCGTCCGCGGCGCCGCCGAGCCGCCCGTAGGCGATGTTGCGCTTCAAGGTGTCGTTGAACAGCGTGACCTGCTGCGGCACCAAGGCAATCTGGTCGCGGAGGTTGGCCAACGCATAGCTCGCAAGCGGCTGCCCGTCGAGCAGGATTGCGCCGCGCCCATGGTCGTGGAAGCGGGCAATGAGGCTCGCCAAAGTCGTCTTGCCGGCACCAGAGCGCCCGACCACCGCCAGCACTTGGCCCGGCTCGACGGTGAAGGACACGTCTGCGAGGGCGTCCCGCGTCGCCCCTTCGTGACGAAACGCCACGTCGCGGAACTCGATGCGCCCCTGCGCCCGCTCGACCACGCGCTCGCCGGCATCGACCTCCGGCGCTTGATCCAATTGCCAGAACACGTCCTCGGCGGCCGCCAGCCCGCGCTGCAGACGGGCGTTCACTTCCGACAATCGCTTGATGGGGTTCGCCAACAGCGCCGCATAGCCGAGATAGGCCACCAGATCGCCAGACGACATGCTGGCCGCCACCTCGGGCCTGAACAGCAAGGCGACCAACGCCGCCAACGCCGCCGCCACGAACAACTGGATGATGTGGGCGCTGCTCGCCTTGGCGGCCGCCATCTTCACGTTCTGGCGGCGGTTGCGGTCGCTCGCGGCGACGAAGCGGCCCCGCTCGTATTCCTCGCCGCCGAAGGCGCGCATCACCCGGTGTCCGGACACCGCTTCCGAGGCCACATGGGTGACGGTGCCCATGGAATCCTGCATGCGCCGGCTGATGCGGCGGAAGCGCTGCGACGCGAAGCGCACGATGGACGCCACCACCGGCGCCACGGCGAGAAAGATGAGCGTCAGCCGCCAATTGGCGTACACCATCATGCCGAGCAGCACCAGCACCTTGCCGCCGTCCGCGACCACGATCTTGATGGCGTCCGTCACGGTGTCGCGCAGTTGCGCGGTGGTGTAGGTGAGGCGCGACACCAAGGCGCCTTGAGCCGCGCGCTCGAAGAAGGCGCTCGGCAGCGTGAGGAGCTTCTCGAACAGTTCGCGGCGCAGCTCATGCACCACGCGGTGCGAGATGCGCGACATGAGGAACTCTCCCATCACGGCGCCCACCGCCCGGGTGGCGGCGGCGGCCAGCATCAGCGCCGGGAACAGCATCGCGCCGCCGACCGCGCGCCCTTCATAGGCATCCACGATGTCGCCCAGCAGCCGCGCGAACCACGCCTCGCCTGCCGCGGCGGCCAAGAAGCCCAGCACGGCGAGGAAGAACCAGCCGAGATGCGGCGTCAGATAGCGCAACAGGCGCCGATAGCGGGCGAGGTCGCCTTGGGGGTTGGCGGCCGGTGCCGTGGCGTCGCTTGGGGTGCTCATGGTTCGGGCGGCACCGTGGCGATGCCGACTTGGCGGATGCCGGCTTGGGCGGCGGCGTCCAACGCGGCCACCACGGTGCGATGGGCGGCCTCGGCGTCCGCGGCGACCACTAGCCGGGGCTGTTCGCCGCCGACCGCCCGCAGCGCGGCGACGAGGGTTTCGCGCGCGCCATCCGGCAGCGGCTCATCATTCAAGGCATATGCGCCGCCGGCGTCGATGGTGAGCCGCGGTGCCGGCGCTTCGGCGGCAGCGTTGCCGAGGGCCGACGGCAAGTTGATGTCGAGGCGCGACTGCCGCGCGAACACGGTGGAGGTCATAAAGAAGATGAGCAGCAGGAACACCACATCGATGAGCGGCGTCAACTCGATGGCCGCGCCTGGCTGCCGGCGGCGAGGGAACTTCACCCCACCGGCTCCGGCGCCGCGCAAACGAGCTCCACGAGGCGGCTGGCCTGATGCTCCATGGTCACCGCCAATTCGTCCACCCGACGCAGGAAGTAGCGATGCAGGATGAGCGCCGGAATCGCCGCCGCAAGCCCGGCGGCGGTGGTGATGAGCGCCTTGGATATCCCCCCCGCCAACACCGCGGCATTGCCGGTGCCTTCCCCGACCAGCAGCGCGAACACCTCGATCATGCCGATGACGGTGCCCAGCAGCCCCAACAGCGGGCTGACCGAGGCGATGGTGCCGAGCGCCGTGAGATGGCGCTCCATCTCGTGCAGGACCGGGCCGGAAGCCTCGGCCATGGCTTCCTTCATGCGCTCGCGGCGGCGCTCGCCGCCGCGCTCCGCGATGCCCGCCGCGAGGATCCGCGCCAATGGCCGCCCGCCGCCGAAGTTCGCAAGGCTCTCGGGGGCCGCCGCATCGCGCCGTTGCGCCCGCCTCCACGCCTCAGCGACCAACCCATCGGGCGCCACCCGGGTGGTGCGCAGCGCCCAAGCGCGCTCGAGGCATATGGCGACGGCCACGATGCTGCAAAGCAGGATCGGTGCCATGAGCCAACCGCCGGATTGCACGAGTTCCAGCACTTGCGCCTCCGCTGCCGGGCCCGCGCGGAGTGTGCGCGGCCGTCGGCGGGCGGATTATAGGGGAGTCTCGCCGCTTCCCGTCCCCGCAGGGTCATTGCGCCATGCGCCGCCCATCGCGGCGCCAGTAGCGCCAGTCGGCGCGTGCCACCTGTAGGGCCTCAGGCGCCGCGCTGCGCCAGACGATCGCACCCAACGCCGCAGTGGAGGCGATGTGGCTGCCGACGGCGCGGTAACGCTCCACCACCTCGGGGTGGGGATGACCAAAGCGATTGCCGTGCCCGGCGCTCACGATCACGAACCGCGGTCGCGCCCGGTTCACGAAAGCGCGTGTGGACGAAGTGCGGCTGCCGTGGTGCGGCGCGATGAGGACATCCACTGGGCGCACCGGCAATGTCACTTCCAGCGAGCTGTCGATGTCGCCGGTCAAGAGCGCGCGGCGCTCGCCATGCGCCACTTCGATGACGCAGGAGGCGTTGTTGCCGTCGTGCCGGCGATCGGGCGAGAGCGTCCGAAACCAAACCCCATCCCACAACCATGCGTCACCACGCCGACAAGGCCATGCCGCTATGCCGGCGACCGGTTCACCGGCAATGACACTGCGCACCGACAAGTTCCGCAACACGGCCGGCGCCCCGCCCACATGGTCGATGTCAGCATGGCTCAGCACCAATAGGGTGACATCCCGGCCGTGGGCTTGGCGCACATAGGGCGCCACGATGGCATCGCCCACATCGAACCCAGAGGGATAGCGGGCGCCAGCGTCATAGAGGAGTGCGTGGTTGGTCGTGCGCACGAGCACGGCCGTGCCCTGTCCAACGTCCAGCGTCACTACCTCAAAGCCATTCGTCGGGGTCGGCGCCGCCCGCGCCATCACCATGAAGGTGGCGGTGGCGATGGCGGCGCGGCTGGCCCAGGGCCACGGCAAGAGGAAGGCGATGGCGAGCGCTGCCGCGGCGGCGAGCGTGGCCGGCCGCGGGTCAATGGCCACCGGCGCCGTCGCGGCCGCGAGCTCCACAATCCTGATGACGACTCCCAAAGTGATGTCGGCGGCGACGAGCAGCGGTTCCGCGAGCATCGGCAACCAAGGCAACAGCAGCGCGCCGCCGGCCGAAAGCGGCGCCGCGGCCAAGGTGACGATGGGAATGAGCGCCAGGTTGAGCAGCGGCGCCAACGGATGGAAGTGTCCGACGAAAGCCCCCATGGCCGGGGCGAAGGCGACTGAGACCACCATTTGCGCGAGCACGAGCGCACCGGCGCGGGCCATCCAGCGTCGCCCGCGCCCCGTGCCGCCTTGCGGGAGGGTGCTGCGCCTCGCCGCGCCGACGCGTGGCGCGAAAAACGCCACCAGTGCGCCAACGGCCAGAAAGGAAAGCCAGAACCCGGTGTCAAGCGGCGCCATCGGGTCGATGGCGAGCACCAAGGCCAGCGCGGTGACGAGTCCCGTAGATGGGGCCAGCCGGCGCCCGACGCTCACCGCCAGCGCGGCGATTGCGGCCATGGTCGCCGCCCGCGTGACGGGCAGTGTCCAGCCGGCCAACGTGGCGTATGCCAGCGCGGTGCCGATGGCGAACCCGGCGGCGATCCCCCGGGCGCGGAAGCGGCGCGTGAGCGGCGTCGCTCGGGTGAGCAGGTTGCCGAACGCCATGCCAAGTGCGGCGAACATGCCAATGTGCAAGCCCGAGATGACGAAGAGATGCACGGTGGCTGTTTCCCGCAACCGCGCCCATGTGGCGGGCGGTAACAGGGCGCCGTCGCCGGTTGCCAGGGCCAGGACCATGCCGCCGTGGGCCAGCTCCAACGACGCGATGCGCTCGCGCAGGCGCAGGCGGAAATCGTCCACCGGGTGGCGCGTGTCGAAGGTGAGTTGGCCGGCCACCACATAGCCCGTGGCGATGATGCGCTGGCGCGTGAGCCAACGCTCGTAATCGAAGGCGTGGGGGTTCGCCGTGGCCCGTGCGGCACGAATGCGGGCGGTCAAGCCCCATTGCTGGCCGGGACGCAGAAGCGGTTGGCCGGTGTGCGTCCAAGAGAGCCGCATCCGGTCGCCGCGCTTGAGGCCGCACGCCGCGTCTGCGGCCAAGATGACCTCGAAGCTCGCCATCGGCCCTTGGCGCTCCGGCAGTCCGGCGATGTGCGCGGACAGGGCCACCGGCGCCGGACAGTCACTTGGACGGTCCGGCAGCGCCGCGGCGATGGCCAACCAGCCCCACGCTGCGCCGATGGCCAGTGCCGCGGCGAAGCGCCAAGGCCGCGAGGCCAAGAGGACGGCGCCGGCCACCCCAACAATGATGGCGGCGAACGGCGCCACGGGCTGCCCATGCGCCAGCATGACGCCGGCGGCGAACCCGGTCAGCGCCCGCCGCATGGTGCTCGCTGGTCGTGCCGCGCCGCATCATTCGCGTCGGCGTTTGCGCGGGAGGACGGGGTGCTTGCGGGCATAATGCGCTTATGCCACGCCGGTTCCTGCAACGGCATCTGCCAAACGCCGACACCGTGCGTGAGCATCCGCTACTGCGTCCCGTGAGCCATCTCCTACGCGAGCCGGAGCTGTGGCGCCTGCATCGCCGCTCGGTGGGCGGTGCTTGCTTCATCGGCATGTTCAGCGCCTTTCTGCCCCTGCCGGGCCAGACGCTGGTGGCCGCCGGCCTCGCCATCGCGAGCCGCTGCAACCTGCCCATCGCCTTGGTGCTGGTGCAGGTGACGAATCCGCTGACGATGCCGCCGATGTTCTTCTTCGCCTACGGTTTGGGCGCGTGGCTCTTGGGCGTGGAGGCGACCGTGACGAACTTCGAACTGTCATGGGCCTTCTTCACCAGCCAGCTCGAGGAATCTTGGCAACCGCTCCTGCTCGGCAGCCTGATTTGCGGTTGGGTGAGCGGGCTCACGTTGATGGTGGCGGCACGGCTCCTGTGGCGGTTCCATGTGCTCAAGCGTTGGCAGGCGCGGCGCGCGGCGCGGCGGCAGGCGAAGGCGCCGGCTTCGATGGTGCGCTGACGCGGTGCCAGAGACCGCCAAGGCACCCGTGGTGGCGCACCGCGGGCCGGGCGTTACAGCCAGCCGGCGGCGCGGAAACTGAAGCCGGCGGTGGCGGAGACCACGATGTGGTCAAAGACCCGCACCTGCACCGCTTGCGCCGCGTCCACGATGGCTTCAGTCAAGCGGCGGTCACTCTCGGTTGGTGCCACGTCGCCGTTTGGATGGTTGTGTGCAAGCACCAGCGCCGCGGCTTCCCGCCTGAGTGCGCCGGCGATCACTTGGCGGGGATAGACGGCCGCCCGGTCGAGGGTGCCGCGCTGCGGGGGATGGCGAGCGTCAGCAGCAGCTCGATGACCTCGTGTTCCGAGAAGCCGGCCAAGCCGTTCTGGACGAACCGCTCGCGCAGTCGGCGGCGGTGTCCGTGATAGTGCTTCGTCTGCATCGAACACGTCGCCGCCGGTGTCGGTCAACCCGCGTGGAGCGCCGGCGCCGGGTTCTCCCGGGCAGCTTGGCGCGCTGGGCGCAGCACGGCGAGGAACGAGAGCCCCAACGAGAGCGTCGCAATCGCCGCGAGGTCGGTGGCCAACACTTGCGAGGGCAGGGCGCCGAAGGCCGTGCCCTCCAAGATGCTGCCGCCGGACAGGGCGGCCAAGGCGTTGGCGGCCGGGCCGGCGTTCCACGCCAGCACCACGCCGGCACCCAAGCCCACGACCACGCCGGCGACGGCCACGGCGAACCCTTGTGTCACGAACACATGGGTGAGGAACCGAGGCGTGGCGCCCATCGTCGCCAGCATGGCGATGTCAGCACGCTTGTCGGAGACGAGCATGGTCTGCGCGGCGACGATGTTGAACGCCGCGATGGCGACGACAAGCGCCAGCAAAGCGAACATCAGCGCTTTTTCGAGCTTCACTGCCTCGAACAAGTCGCCGTGGACATCCGCCCAGGTGCGCAAAGTCCACTGCGCCGGCAAGCGCTCCGTCAAATCCGCCGCGGCGCTGGGCACCGCCATCGGATCCGCGAACTGAAGCCGCCACCCCAACTCGCCGCCATCGGTGAGGCCACGCTGCGCGAGGTCCGCCAGTTGCACCACGGCGAGGGAATAGTCTGGCTGGGCGCCGATGGCGAACATCGCCCGCAACGTGAACCGTGCGAGCCGTGGCCGGCCACCGCCCGGGCCGGGCGTCATCAGCGCCAGCACCACGGCATCCCCCAATTCGAGCCCGAACGCACGCGCCAACGGCGCACCAAGGGCAATGCCGCCGGGTTCGGCCAAGGTGGCCGAGAAGGTGCCCTCCACTAGGCTCCGAAAGATGAGGTCCAAACCCGTCATGCCGTTTAGATCAACCGCGTGGAGGGCCAGCGGTTGCATGGCGCCCCGGGCGCTCAGCATGGCGGTGCCGGCGAAGAATCGCGTCGTGACCGTCACGTCCTCCGGCAACGCCGGCGGCGTCCGCAAGCGCTCCAGCGCGGTGCCGGCGGGCGCCACCACCATCGCATGGGGTGTGGCGCCCAAGAGCCGTGTTCTGATCTCCGCGTCAAAGCCGTTCATCACGCTCGCCACCACGGTGAGCGTCATCACCGCGAGGGCGAGGGCTGTGAACGAGGCCCAGTTGACGAACGTGGCGTGGGCGTTGCGCCGCGCGAACAAGTAGCGGCGGGCCATCCAGAGCGTGTTTGCGAAACGCATGATGCCCGCCTCAAACGCCGAGCCGCCCGTCCGCCAAGACCGCAACTCGATCCATGCGCGCCGCCAAGGCTTCGTCGTGGGTGACGAGGACTAGGGCGGCGCCGGTTTCCGCGACGAGCGCGTTGACCGCGTCGAGCGTCTGCGCGGCGCTGGCGCCGTCTAAGTTGCCGGTGGGTTCATCGGCGAGCACCACCGCCGGGCGGCCGGCCAACGCCCGCGCCACGGCGACGCGCTGGCGTTCACCGCCCGAGAGTTCGTGTGGACGGTGCTCGGTGCGCTGCGCAAGGCCGACGGCCGCCAGCAGGGCGCGGGCATCGCCGGCCACTTCGCGGAAGCTGGCGCCGGCCACGAGACGCGGCATGGCGACGTTCTCCAACGCCGTGAACTCCGGCAGCAGGTGGTGTAGCTGATAGACGAAACCCATGTGCAGGTTGCGCAGCGCCGCGCGGCGCCCGGGCCCGGCGGCGGTGATGTCTTGGCCGCAAACGCGAACCGAGCCGGCGTCCGCGTCCAGCAGCCCGGCCAAGATGTGCAACAGGGTGCTCTTGCCCACCCCGGAACGCCCGACGATGGCCAGGCGCTCTCCGGCCGCCACGTCAAAACTCACGCCGGCGAGCACGTCGATGCGGGTGCCGCCTTGGGCATAGTGCTTGGCGATGCCGCGGCAACTGAGGGGTGGCGCGTCACTCATGCTTCAGCACCTCGGCTGGGTTGACACGAGCCGCCCGCCAAGCGGGATAGAGCGTCGCCAAGAGGCCGGAAGCACCGGCGGTGAGCGCAACGCGCGCCGCATCGCCCGCGGTGAACTCCACGGGCAGGGCGTGGACGAGGTATTGGCTCATCAAGTCCAGCCCCCACGTCGCTTGCGCCCATGCATAGCCGTGTTCCGCCAGGCCGCCCAGCGCGAACCCCAGCCCGAAGCCGAGCGCCGCGCCAACGCTGGTGATGAGGAACCCCAGCACCACGAAGACGGCGACGATGAGCCCGGTGCGCCCGCCGACGGTGCGCAGGATGGCCACGTCTGAGCGCCGCTCATTCACGATCATGACGAGGCTCGACACCACGTTGAACGCGGCCACGGCCACCAAGAGCGAGAAGACGACGAACATCGTGCCCTTGGTGACTTGGATGGTGCGGTACAGCGGCCCAAGCGAGCGGAACCATGTGACGAGCCGGAACCGCTCTGCGCCGAGCGCGTCACGGGCGACGGCGCCGGTTTCCGCGGCCTCGAGCGGGCGCTGTATGCGGGCCTCGATGGCGTGCACGGCGTTGTCCAACCGAAACAGCGTTTGCGCATCCTCGATGTGCAGGTAGGCGGAGCGCTCGTCCAGCATCGAGTGGGTCCGCACCAGGCCCGCGACGCGAAACGTCTTGCGGCGCGGAAAGGCGCCGAACGGCGTCACCGTCGCCTCCGGCAACACCACCGTGACGGCATCGCCGACGTTGAGATCGAGCGCTTGCGTCACCCCGTGGCCAAGCAGGATGTTGAAAGTGCCGCCGGCGAGTTCCTCGAGTGCGCCCCGCTCCACGAAACGCTCGATCGCGGGCGCGTATTCGCGTGGACGAACGCCCCGCAGTTCCACCCCGACGAGCCGCGTGTCCGTCGCCACGAGCGCGTTGCCCACCACCACGGCGGCGGCACCGGCTACACCTTGGGTTTCGCGCACCGCGGCGAGGGTGCCCTCCACATCCGCGATGGGGTTCAAGCCGAACACCGTGAAGTGGGGCACCACGCCGAGCAGCCGGTGGTTGAGCTCGCGTTCGAACCCATGCGCCACCGCCTGCACGAACAGCAGCACCGCCACAGAGAGGGCGAGCCCGGTGAGGGCCATCACGCTGACGAACGAGATGAAGCTGCGCTTGGAGCGCGCGTAGCGCAACCCGACGTTGATGGCTAGGGGGCGGAACACGGGGCGCCTCGCGGCGTCGGGGAAGCCGGCGATGTTAGCAGGGGGAAACCGCGGCGTGACGCAACGCCAACTTCGCCAGCGGGTGTCCGAACACGGGCGGGAACATGCTGTGCGCGATGCGGCCGGATTCGGGGTGGCACCGCTTGCCAGGAGTTCGGCAATTCGTCACCCAACTCACGAAAAGTCTTGGCAATTCGTCACCCGACTCACGAAAAGTCTTGACTTTTCGTCAGTTTGGTGACAAAACGCCGAGCCGTGGAGAGATATCTGCAAGCAGCCATCGCCGCCGATCTGCGGGACAAGATCGTGCTCGTCTCCGGCCCCCGTCAATGCGGCAAGACCACGCTCTCCCGCAATCTGCACCCAGACCACCAATACCTGAACCACGATTTGGCGGAGCATCGCCTGCTGTTGCAGGGGAAGAGTTGGGACCGGCGCAGCCCGTTGGTCGTCTTCGACGAACTGCACAAGATGCGGGATTGGAAGGTATGGCTGAAGGGCATCTACGATGTGGAGGGGCTGCCGCCGGCCATCTTGGTCACTGGCAGCGCGCGCTTGGCGGCGTTCCGACGCACGGGAGATTCCTTGGCCGGCCGCTACTTCCACTTCCGTCTGCACCCCATTGACGTGAAGGAGGCGGTTGCCCAAGTTGGGTTGGAACCCGACGCCGCCCTTGCGCGGCTGCTTTCGGTGGGGGGGTTCCCCGAGCCGTTTCTGCGCGCGTCCGAACGCTGGTATCGCCGCTGGCGGCGCACCCATGCGGACGCGATTCTGCGGGAAGAGCTGCTCGCGCTCTCCGCGGTGCGCGACGTTCAATCCCTGGAAACGCTCATCGAGATGCTGCGCCATCGCGTCGGCAGCCCGATTTCCGCGGATTCGCTGGCGCGCGATCTGCAGAAGAGCCGCAACACGGTGCAACAATGGCTGGAGCTGCTCGAGAACCTATATGTGGTGTTTCGCGTTGCGCCGTGGCACCGAAACGTGGCGCGTTCGTTGCTGAAGGCATCCAAGTATTACTTCTACGATGGCGCCATGCCCGCCGGCGACGATGGCGCTCGGTTGGAGAACTTGGTTGCCTGCGCGTTGCTGAAAGAGGCACACCGGGCCGAGGATGTGGCTGGGGAGGACATCGGGTTGCACTATGTGCGTGACCGGGACGGGCGCGAAGTGGACTTTCTCATCGTCCGCAACGGCGAACCGTGGCAGCTCGTGGAAGTGAAGTGGGCGGAAGCCACGCCGGCGCCGCACTTGCGCCGCTTCTTCGCCGGCGAGTGCCTGCAACGTGTGCAGGTGGTGGGCGCGTTGCCCGAGGCACGCTCCTTCCCGGACGGACTGCGGGTGGAACCGGCGCCGAGCTTCTTGGGGGAACTGGACTTTTGCGGCCCTGGCGAATGAGCGCTCGGTTGTGGCGGTGATGGGCGCTCAGTCGGACAGTGCCGAAGCCCACAGCGGCGCCATTGCCGGCGTTTGGTGGCGCCGCAGCCCTTCCGGCGTTCGCGTCAAGAGATACGCGGGCAGCCGCCGCTCTTGGGCGAAGGCCAGCCCGCGCTCCGTGCCCAGCGCCATGATGAGGGTGGCGTAGCCGTCCGCCCACATCGCGGAATCGTGGACGACGGACACCGAGGCGAGCCCGCCGCTCACGGGTACACCCTGCCGCGGATCCAGAATGTGCGAATGCCGTACCCCGTCACGTTCCACATAGTTGCGGTAGTCGCCCGAGGTGGCGATGGCCTGATCCGTCAGCGAGACACCCCGAAGCGGCTGGTGTGTCGAGGCATCGGGCTGCTCTATCGCCACCCGCCACGGCCCGCCGCCCGGTCGCTCGCCCCGCGCCCGCACTTCGCCCCCGATCTCCACCAAGTAGCTCCCACAGCCACGCTCGCCGAGCACATCCGCCAGCGCGTCCACGCCATAACCTTTTGCAATGGCAGAAAGATCGATGCGCACTGGCGCCGTCTTGCGCAGCCGATCCCCCACCAGTTCCAAGCGGCGAAAACCCACCTGTGCATGGGCCGCTGCCAGCGCCGCGGCATCGGCTGGTTCCCCGCGGGCGCCAGGCCCAAAGCCCCATGCGTCGGCTAGGACGCCAACCGTCACATCGAAGGCGCCGTCAGATTCCGCCGATAGCTGAAGCGCCGCCTGCATCACGGCGGCGAGCGGCGGCGATAGCGTCACCCAAGTGCCGGCGGGCGTGGCGTTGAACCGACTGATCTCCGAATCCTCGCGCCAGTTCGACATGGCGGCGTCCACACGCTCCAACGTCGCTTCGATGATGGCCGGCGCAACGGGTGCCCGGCAACGCGCCGTGACCTGCCATGTGGTGCCCATCGTGGCGCCGCCCAAGCGCTGCCAGGAAGCGTCGCCGCAGCCGCCGAGAAGGGCCGCGGCGAAACTCAGGCACACCATCGCGCAACACCGCGTTGCCGAGACTTGCGTTGGCAGATGCATGGGGCCACATGAGGAAGTGCGGCAGGGGATTATCATGTGCATCGCGCCCGATCACAGGGCTGACAACGCAACCGCGAACGACGATTTCGCCCCAACTGGCTTGGCTCAACTGCGATGAGGCTTGGCATCAAGTACCCCAGCACCCCCTACTGGCCGTGGTCGCCAACCATCGGCCGCGGCGATGCCTTTGTGACGTTAGGCCACCAGAAAATCGACGCCGGCAACACGCTGCTGCCTTCGGCCGGTCAGCACAAGGTGCCGCTTGCGTGACACCGGCATCGTCCACCGACTGCGAGCCCTCGCCGCGCCAAGGCCGCTTGCCACGGACCATCTGGTTCCATCGCTGGCACGATTGCTTTACTGGTGGGCAGTTGAAGCATGCGGACTATTTCAATCATGTACGACAGACTGTCGGTTTTGCGCCCAGAATTGCTTTCGCCAATGAGCCGGCGAGCGCCGCCGTGGCCCGTGAGCGCAGGGATCTCTGGGGTGCGCGGAAAGAGGAACTCGTCGCCAACTGGAATCCCAAAAGGGGCGATGTGTTTTTCTTGGCGGGTGGCGACTGGCAGCACTTGCGAGCCCATGGATTAGACGACCTCCGCAATCCTCGAATCAACTTGATTCAGGGTGTGCGCCACGCCCATAAGGGAACGGAGCTCTTCGGCTATCTGGCCGAACGCGCCATTCGCATATGCGTCAGCCCCCAAGTAGCGGACGCCCTCAAAGGAACAGGGCAGGTGAACGGACCACTTTTGACGATTCCAAACGGCATCAACGTTGTGCCGCCTCTGATATTGGAACGGGGTGCGGAGGAGCGCCGAACAGCTGGTGGCGAGCGGCTCCCCGTGTTTGTCGCTGGACACAAGCGTTCCGATTTGGCCGCTAAACTGACGGAGCGGCTGCGACAAACGGGGATACGACATACCGCGATCACCGGCTTCGTGGAGCGTCGGAAGTTCCTGAGCCTCCTGGCGCAAAGCCCGGTGGCCGTAGTGTTGCCTGGGGCCGAGGAGGGCTTCTACTTGCCCGCGCTGGAAGCGATGGCGTGCGGCTGCATCACTGTCACGCTCGACTGTGTCGGCAACCGCAGCTTCTGCCACCATTCGAAGAATTGCTTCGTGGCACGCGACACGCCTGAATCGTTGCTGAGCGTGATCCGTACGGCCTTGGACATGCCATCGTCGCACTACGATGACATGCTCTGTGCCGCGCAAGATACCGTGGCCAGACACTCTCTGGTGTCCGAGCGCGAACAGTTCCAAGCCCTGCTTGCGAACGTCGACGACTTATGGCGGGAAGCGTGAGCCGCTTTGCTGCGGAGGCGACATCGCAGAGGTCTGAATCGGAGCTTCGACTTGCGTTTGGCTGATGCATGGTGCCAAGTAGGGAACCGCGACAGGCGATTATCATGTGCGCCGCGCCCGATCAAAGGGCGCGGTGAGTCGCCATGAACCTCCACGTCAAGTACCCCAGCACCTCCTACTGGCCGTGGTCGCCAACCATCGGCCGCGGCGATGCCGTGCATGAGGCACCGGAGCGCTTCGTCGGCGAAGAAGTGGTGGCCACGGAGAAGCTGGACGGCGGCAACACGCTGCTGCATCGTGGCCAGGTGTATGCCCGCAGCGTGGCCGCACCGTCCGAGGGCAAGTGGATGGCGATGGTGAAGAAGCACCACGCTTGGAAGGTGTCTGAGCCGGGCGTGTACCTCTACGGCGAGGACATCTACGGCCTGCACAGCATCGCCTACGATCCCGTGCCGGAGGCCGCCACCTTCTATGCGTTCGCGCTCCGCGATGCTGAGGGTGCGTTCGCCTCGTTTGCAGATCTTGAAGGCTACGCGGAACAGCGACAGATTCCCGTGGTGCCCGTGCTGTTCCGCGGCCGCTTCCAGTCGATTGCCGAACTCCGCGACTTCATGGGCGAAACCCAGCGCCAACCCTCGGCGCTTGGCGGGGAACGGGAAGGCGTGGTGCTGCGCCTGGCACGGGGCTTCGCTGGAGCGGATTTCCCCCACAACGTGTGTAAGACCGTTCGCGTCGGCCATGTGCAGGCGGACGAACATTGGACGCGGAATTGGCGGCCTTGTCGCATCAAGCGATAGGCGGTAGGAACGAATGGAGCACTGGGCATGAGGCTCGAAAGACGCATCTATTGCATTGAAGGGCATTGGGACTACGGTAAGCGCACGGCAGAGCCATCCGTGGAACCAATGCTCAAGTTGCTTAGCGACATGGGCGAGTGGGACTACGCTCGCCGAGATTGCGCTACGGAAGAGGAAATGAAGTACTGGATCAAGCACGAGTGGTGCCGGTGCAAGCACGGCTCTATTCTCTACATCGCTTCGCATGGTCGGCAGGGCGGAGTGTCGCTTTCCAACGAACTCAATTTGGGCCTCGGTCGTGTCGCCGATTTGGTCGGTGATTGTGAAGGGCGCATGGTACATTTTGGCGGGTGTAGGGTATTGAATGTAAAGGAAGATGTTGTCCGAAAGTTCATGATGGACACAAGAGCTGTCGTGGTTTCAGGATATCGGAACATCGTCGGCTGGACGGACGCGAAATGGCGACCTGGTATCGCACTGGAGTTGCTCTTGTTCAGCTCTGTTGGACGATACAACCTCAGCGATGGGCGGTCGGTTAGAGGGCTGGAGAGTGTACGAGAGAAGCTCAAAGCGAGATTTGATGACTGTAAGTTCGAGCTCTATGCTTGATCTTGTTGATTGAATGGCGGACAGCGCGATAGTACGCCGCTTCCAAGAATGGGTGCAGGCGCACTTCGGTTAGTGCCATCCCCGCGATAGGCCTTGGTGACCTCGGGCGCGAGCCGTCCGGCCCTAGCCCGGCAGTTCTCTTGCACCGGTGCGCTAGGGTAGGCACACTCACCGTGAACGTTCGCTCGCCAGCGAGCGTTACCGTGTCCCAAGTCCAGCCCAAGGGGGGAGCCAATGGAGTTCTGCAAGGTCGAAAAGGCCGATCACATCATGACCGTCACGCTGAACCGGCCGGAGCGCCTAAACGCGCTGCATCCGCCCGCCAACGCGGAACTGGGCGAGGTGTTCGACGATTACGCGCAAGACGCGGACATGTGGGTGGCCATCATCACCGGTGCCGGGCGCGGTTTCAGCGCCGGGAACGACTTGCGCTACCAAGCCGAAGGCGGCAAGCGTGTGCCGATGCCGCGCGGCTTTGCGGGCCTGACCTCGCGTTTCGATCTCACCAAGCCCGTCATCGCCGCGGTGAACGGCGTGTCGATGGGCGGTGGCTTCGAAATCGCACTGGCTTGCGACATCATCATCGCCTCCGAGAACGCCATCTTCGCCCTGCCGGAGCCGAAGGTGGGCCTCGCGGCCCTCGCCGGCGGCCTGCAACGCCTGCCGCGCCAGATTGGCTCCAAGCGGGCGCTCGGCATGATCCTCACCGGCCGCCATGTGCCAGCCCAAGAAGGCTACGAGTTGGGCTTCGTCAATGCGGTGGTGCCGGCCGACCAGCTCATGGCCGAAACGCGCAAATGGGCCGGGTGGATTCTCGAATGTGCGCCACTTTCCATCCGCGCCAGCAAGGACGTGGTGTATCGCAGCTTGGACATGGCGTCGCTGCAGGAATCCATGGAGACGCCGTACGACTCGGTGCGGGCCCTCTCGCAGAGCGAGGACTTTGTGGAAGGGCCGAAGGCGTTTGCCGAGAAGCGCCCGCCCAATTGGCAGGGGCGTTGACGCTGGCCGCGTTTTAGCCGCGT
Source organism: Candidatus Azotimanducaceae bacterium (assembly GCA_965200505.1). GTDB lineage: Bacteria > Pseudomonadota > Gammaproteobacteria > Pseudomonadales > Azotimanducaceae > VXNE01. Next base: position 1,241,753 of record OZ241343.1, read on the forward strand.
CGCCCAGCGGGGGAGTCGCCCCGTTTCGCCTCGCTGCCGCGTCATCCGGCAGACAACCTCGCCAGCGCTTCGAGCCGGCGCTCGAAGTCGTCCGCATCCGCATAGCGCCCGCCATGCACGAAACGGTTGGCGCCGGCGGCTTCGTAGGCGGCCAAGGTGTCCTGCGCTTCGCCAAGATCATCGAGCGGCAATCCGCCCATCACCGTGGCCGGGCCGGGCTCGCGCCCCGCTTCGGCGCAAAACGCCTTGTAAGTGGCCGAGTGCTTCGCCAGCTTGTCCGGGCGCAGCCCCATCGGCAGCCAACCGTCGCCATATCGGGCCGCGCGGCGCAACGCATGGGGCGGGCCACCACCGATCAACACGGGCGGCTTGGCCGGGCGGGGCCGGAACAGGAACCGTTGGCCGTTGTGTTCCACCTCGTCGTTGGCGAAGCAGCGGTTCAGCAAGTCCAGCGTGGCATCCGAAAGCGCCCCGCGCTGCGAGCGGGGCACACCCAGCGCCCGAAACTCCGGCTCCATCCAGCCGATGCCCGCCCCCACGATCAAGCGTTCGCCCGAGAGCTCCTGCAAGGATGCGATCTGCTTCACCGTTGGCAGCGCCGGCCGATACGGCAGCACCAGCACACCGACGCCCAATCGAACACGCCGCGTGGCACCGGCGAGCCACGCCAAGGCGATGAGCGGATCGACATAGCGGCCGCCGGAACCTTCCGCGTCATCCGGCGGGATGGCGATGTGATCCACCACCCAGATGGACTCAAAGCCAGCCGCCTCCGCCAGCGCCGCGCAGCGGGCCATGGTCGCCGGTGTGGACTGCTCGCCCATATTGCGTAGGGTTACGCCTAAGTGCATAAGATGTCTTCCAGTCTCCGTCAGTTGTCAATCCACAACCACGCGGTCAGGTCCTTCGTAGCAAGCTGTTCTCTCGCAGAGCAACCCTAAGTTAGCGTCAAGTCTTTGGATGGACAAGGGAAGCGAACCGTGCTTTGAACATTCGCGGTCGAGAGGCGAGGCATATGCGCGTCGCAGCCCACCGAGACCCGCGTTCCCGACGACGTGGCGGAAGCGGCGCGCGCCGTGCGGAACGCCACGATGGGCGCGTACAAGACGATGAAGTTTCCCGACGAGCGCCACAAAATCATGGAACGGTGGGCCGCCCACTGCGAACCGACGAAAGGGCAGCTCGCCATAGCTGCCAAGCGCCGCCGAGAACGGGAAGCGGCGGCGCGGGACGGGTTGAAGCAGGTGAAAAAATCGCGTCGCCGCCGGCCGGCATCGAACGACGAAGGGGTACCAGTCACGCCTTTATTCATGCCCCAGAGGCCCAAGGGCGCGTTATGGGCCGTTCTCGCCCCTATCCTGTGGATTAGCCCTGCCGCGGCCGAAAATCGCGACGTGGGCAATCTGGGCGGTTTGGCGGGTTGACGATGGGGTTTTGTGGGCCGTAGTCTCGGCGCTTTCCGCTCTCGGGGACGGGGACTGACACCGTGAACCGCATCATCGCCACGCCCACGTTGGCGGCCGTCTTCGTGTGGTCGGCAAGCGCTGAGACAACCAGAATGCAAGTGCCCCAAGGCAGTGGCACCTTTCCCACGATCGGCCAAGTTGAGTGCCTTGAGGAAGAAGGCAGCGGTCGATACTGCGCGGCCACTTACGAATGCGGCAACGGATCAAGCGGCGATCTTTGGGGTGATATGGCGAACCACAACGGACGGCGACCAATCGGCGCGGACTCCCCGGTGGCGAATCAACTTGATTGTGTTGTCTCCGTTGACGGCAAGGCAACAGTGCGATGGTTCCACGGCCACCGGCCCAGCGGGCGCGATGGCAATGTGGTGGGCTTGTCGCCCGTGGTTTCGCCCGCACCGCCGACGATAAGGCGCGACGTTAGGGTATCTGGCGGCAACGAATCGTGGTTGCCGTGGTACATTCGCACTAGAAACCTTGGCGATGTACGCGCTACTTTTCGTGAAAACCTTTGTGGACACATTAAGGAAGGCACCGACCAATTGAATGATTGCCTCTCTAATCAGTTGCCGAGCCATTTGCGTGAAGTGGGCAAACGTTTTGCTTGGGCACTGACGCCCCTTACGATTTGCGCAACGGAATTGGCAGAGTCCTATAACCGTTCTAGCGGTTCAATAGGCTCCACACCCCTTAAACTACTTTCGGGTCATTATCACCATAACATTCCTAGCTCGTTGCGGGGAGCGATGGATGTAATGGCCCGCCAAACACCGGCACATGGAACCTATTACAGTGGGGACGTCTTGGAGAAGTTTAACGAGTGCCTAGAGCTGTTCCAAGCCGAAATGATGGACCACGGCCTTGCAGACCCCGAAGAATAACCTAACCCTTACGCACACACAAAGGAGACCGAACAATGAACCGCGCCGTCGCGTCCATCGCGTTACTTTTGGCAATGGCGGGTTGTGGAACGCCGGATTGCGGTAGCGACCATGTGCTTGAAACTGTTTCGGAGATTGGCCACGAATTGCAAGCGGACTCTTACAGGGCTCTTGGCCACGACGTTAGCGACGCCGAAGTAGCCGAACAAATGGCCCTAAAGCCAACCTATGTGAGAATGACCGATTACGACGTACAAACGGACACTTATTCTTGCGACGCTACCTTGATCGGAAAAGCATTTGATCCAACAGGGCGGGCCGTGTCGAAAGATTACGAATGGAGAATCACTTTTACGGTCAGCCCCGACGCAGCGGGCGGCTATGGCGATGCCATAGTTGAGGTCCGCGGTGAATCTCCGGCCGATGCGTTACTGGAAGTGCTTGGAAATCTCTTGCAGGAATAGCGCACCGGCGACCCCACGCTCTGATATAGGCCATAGCAGAGCGTTTCTACGCGGCTGACAAGGTCTCGGTCGGCCATAGGCCCCTTCCAACCCCGTACAATCCCCCAATGCCGCCTCCCAGCATCATCGCCGTCCACCTCCTAGCCTTCATCGGTGGCTTCGTCATCATGTCCCTCGAACTGCTTGGCGGGCGGGCGTTGGCGCCTTGGTTCGGGGCCAGCGTTTACATCTGGGGCAGCGTCATCGCGGTTTTCATGTTGGCGCTGTCGCTCGGCTACCTGCTCGGTGGGCGCTTGTCGCAGCGGCGGCCGGGCCTGCGCAAGCTGGGCTTGGCGTTTCTCGTTGGGGCGGTGCTCCTGTACCCGCTCGCCCATGTCGCGGAACCGGCGATGGCTTGGATCTTCGAGCGCATTGAAGACCCGCGCTATGGCTCACTGGCGGCGGCGTTGGTGCTGTTCGGTGCGCCCACGGTCGCGTTGGGCGTCATCTCCCCCTACGCGGTGCGGCTTCTGGTCGATGCGGTGGAGGCCGCCGGGCGGGTGGCGGGCACACTCTACTTCGTCTCCACGTTGGGAAGTGCGCTTGGCACGCTGGCCACGTCCTTCTACTTCGTGTTGTGGTTCGAGACCAACACCATCGTCACCGGCTTGGCGCTGGCTCTGGTCATCGGCGCGGCCATTGCGTTCGCCGCCGGTCGCAGTCGATGAACTTCGCCGGCCGAGGCAGCCGTGGCCGCCGGCCCCGTGCCAACCATGCCGCGCGGTGGGCGCGGGTCACGCTCGCCGCCGCGGTCGGGGCAGCGGCGGTGGCACCCGGAGCGGAAGCCGAAATCATCCACGAGGAACGCTCCCTCTATCAGAACGTGCTCGTCACGCGCCAAGGTTCGCGGGTCTGCCTGCAGTTCCGCCGCAGCGGTGAGCGCCGCAGCCAGTCTTGCAAGGACGAGCGCCGCCCGCGCCACTTGGTGCTCAGCTACACGCGCATGATGATGGGGGCGCTGCTCTTGATGCCGAACCCCAACAACATCCTCGTCGTGGGCTTGGGCGGCGGGTCGCTGCCCACGGCCCTCGCCGAACTGTTGCCGGCGGCGCACATCGATGTTGTCGAGATCGATGAGGCGGTGGCCGCCGTCGCGGAGCGGTTCTTTGGCTTCGAGCCGGGGCCGGCCATGCGGGTGGTGGTGCAGGATGCGCGGGTCTTCACCCGCCGCGCCATCCGCGAAGCCAAACGGTACGACCTCATCATGCTGGACGCCTTCCGCTCGGAGTACATCCCAGAGCACCTGATGACGGTGGAATACTTGCAGGAAACCCGCGCCCTGTTGTCCGAGCGCGGCGTGGTGGCCGCCAACACCTTCCGCGACAGCGGGCTGTACGACCATGAATCCGAGACTTACTTTCAAGCCTTCGGCCCATTCATCAACTTAAAAACGGGTTTCAGCCTGAACCGGGTGATCTTCGCGTCCGTGGCGCCGTTGCCGGATGATGCCGAGCTCGAAGCCGCGGCGCGGCTGTGGCGCTCCAAGCTGCGCCGTTATGGTGTGCGCGTCGCGGCCTTTCCCGGCCAGTTCAGCCGCGAGCAGGATTGGAACCGAGACAAGCGCCCCTTGACCGATCAGTACCATCCGGCGAACTTGCTGCGCAACGGGGATGGGCCGAAGAGATGAGCGCGGACATGCCAACACTGGATTGGAACAGCTTCCCCTATCCGTCTCGCCGCGCGCCGGTGTTCGCGGGCAACGTGGTGGCGACTTCGCAGCCGTTGGCGGCGGCGGCCGGCATCGACGCCATGCGGCGTGGCGGCAACGCCATCGACGCCGCTTTGGCGACGGCGATCACGCTCACCGTGGTGGAACCGAACATGAACGGCCTCGGCAGCGACGCCTTCGCCATCGTGTGGGACGGTGCGGAGTTGCATGGCTTGAACGCTTCCGGCCGGGCCCCGGCCGCTTGGACGCCGGAGCGTTTCGCAGGTCAGACGGAGATGCCAACCCGGGGCTGGAACGCCGTGACCGTGCCCGGCGCCGTGAGCGCTTGGGTGGCGCTATCCGAGCGGTTCGGCGCGTTGCCCTTCGAGACGCTCTTCGAGAGCGCCATTCGCTACGCCGAGGAGGGCTTTCAGGTGGGCCACATCACCGCCCGCCACTGGCGCATGGCTTTGGACATCTATGCGGATTTTCCGAACTTCCTCGAGCACTTCGCGCCCGCTGGCCAAGCGCCCGAGCCGGGGCAGCGGGTGCGGCTGCCGGCCACGGCGCGTTCCCTCGCCCAGATAGCCGAGAGCCGTGGCGAAGCCTTCTATCGCGGCACCTTGGCCGAAGCCATCGCCGCGGATGCCGCGGCAAACGGCGGCGCCATGAGCTTGGACGACCTTGCCGGCCATGCCCCGGAATGGGTGACGCCCACGGCACAGGATTACCGCGCCGTAACGCTCCATGAACTGCCCCCCAACGGCCAAGGGTTGGCGGCGCAGATCGCCCTTGCCCTGCTGCGGCGATTCGACTTGGCCGGCCTGCCGGCAAACGGCGTGGAAGCGGTACACCTGCAAATCGAGGCGATGAAGATCGCCATCCGCGCCGCGTTCGACCACTTCGCCGAGCCACGCGCCATGCGCGTCTCCGTCGCGGAACTGTTGGAAGAAGGCGCCATCGAGCGGGCCGCGCGCAGCATCGGCGCCAAGGCCGCGCCAACCCCGCCGGCGGCGTTGCCGGCCAGCCAAGACACGGTGTATCTCACCGCCGCGGACGCCGCCGGGCGCATGGTGAGCTTCATCCAGTCCAACTACATGGGGTTTGGTTCGGGCGTCGTGGTGCCGAACACCGGCATCGCCATGCAGAACCGGGGGCGCGGCTTCACGCTTGAACCGGGCCATCCCAACCAGGTGGGCGGCGGCAAGCGGCCGTACCACACCATCATCCCCGGCTTCGTCACGGAGGCCGGGGCACCGCGCATGAGCTTCGGGGTGATGGGCGGGCACATGCAGCATCAGGGGCATGTGCAGATGGTGCATCGCATCTTCGACTTGGGGGAGAACCCGCAAGTGGCATCGGATGCGCCGCGTTGGCAGGTGCTGCCGGACTACACGCTGGCGCTGGAGACGGGCTTTGCGCCTGATGTGGCCGCTGGCTTGCGGGAGCGTGGCCACGACGTCGCGGTGGTTGACGGTGCCCCGGAGCGGTTTGGCGGCGCCCAGCTCATCTACCGCTTGGCGGATGGCTATTGCGCTGCTTCGGACCACAGGAAGGAGGGCTTGGCGGTCGGATTTTGAGTGGCCACTGAACGAGGCTTCCCGATGCGGTGGAACCTGTGTGGGGGATCAGTGACCTTCTGGACAATTGAGGTCAGGCGGCCACGGCGACCATCCTAGCGAACTCGGCGGGGGTTTTCATGCCGAGCGAGCGGTGCGGCCGCCGGCTGTTGTAGTAGTCAAGGTACTGGCCCAACGCCTCGTTCATGGCGGCGCAGGTGAGTTCGCCGCGGTACTGGCTCCAGCACTCGACGCGCGCGGTGCGGTTGGCGCGCTCGACGATGCCGTTGAGCTGCGGCGAGCGCGGCGGCAGCACCAGCAGCGGCAGCCCGAGCGCCTTGCACTCGGCTTCGAACTCGGCCATGAACTCGGAGCCGCCGTCCACCTGCACGGCGCGGATGCCGAGCCGCGCCGCGGCTTCGCGCAGGAACGCCCTGGCGATGTGCGCCGTGGCGCTCGAGTACACCTTGGCGTACTGCCGCCGCGTCTTCGGGCACACCGCCCGGAACTCCTTGAAGGTCCTGCCGTCGATGTGCGTCGTCATGTGGTCGAACTGCACGCCGACGTGCCTGTCGCGCGGCTTCGCGGCGACGCGCCCCTCGCAGAACGAGCACGGCCGCGCCCGCCCATTCGCCACCGCCCACCGCAGGATGCGCCCAACCGTCGCCTCGCTCAAGGCGCGGCCCGGCCAGCGCTCCGCAAGCAGCGGCGCGATCCGCGCCTTCCCCGCCCACGGCATCTCGCGCCGCAGACGGAGCACCCGCCGGACGTCCGCCTTCGTCCACCGCCGGCCGCGGTGCGTCCGAGGCCGGCTGCTGCGGGGGACCAGCCCCTTCACGCCGCCTTTCCGCAGCCGCCGCCTCCACATGCAATAGGTGGCGCGCGACACCCCGAACGCCTCCGCCGCCGTGAACCGCCCGCGCATCAGGTCCACGCCCTCCACGATCCGCAGACGCCGGAGCGCCTCCGGGTCGTCCGTCCCGTCCACCCGCGGCTTCCGGTAAAACGACTTGTCCTGTGCCAACATCCGCATCGTTCGGTCTCCCATGTTGTCTGCAACTCATAGGCTACCGAACCGCCGCGCCCAAGGGATTCCCTTGGGCGCGGCACCGTCCAGAAGGTGGTGATCCCGCACACCTGTTGACGCGCCAAGCGTCGCCACGTTATGTTGCCAAGCAATCAGCGATTCGAGGCAACCATGCCACTCGACACCCACGCGGCCTTCCGGGAGCTAGAAAACGGCGGTTTTGACGCGAAGCAAGCCGAAGTCTTGGTGCAAGTCATCAACGGCTCGATGGGCGAGCACGCCACGAAGGCGGATGTTGAGGGCGTCAAGGCGGACATCGACGGCGTTAAAGCCGACGTCAAGGAGTTTCGGGACGAGTTCCAAGCGGCCCTCAAGGAGCTTCGGGACGAGTTCCAAGCGGCCTTCAAGGAGCAACGGGACGAGTTCCAAGCGGCCCTCAAGGAGCAACGGGACGATTTCAAGGCCGCCCTCAAGGAGCAAAGCGACGATTTCAAGGGGGCCCTCAAGGAGCAAAGCGACGATTTCAAGGAGCTGTTCGCCACCAAGGCGGACTTAGCCACCACCAAAGAGGTGTTAAGGACCGAGATCGCGACTGCCACGACAAGGAATATTCTTGGCACGCTCTTGGTTGCCTCGCTGCTGTTTGCCGCCCTGAAGCTGTTTTCCTGAGCTTCTTTCCTGAGCTTCGCGCCCGTCGCCGCTCCCTCGCGTAAAGGGGTTCCCAATCCCGTACAACGGTTGACGCGCCGAATGTCGCCACGTTATGTTGCCAAGCAGTCAGCGATGATAGGCAGCCATGCCGCTCGACACCCACGCGGCCTTCCGGGAGCTAGAAAAAGGCGGCTTTGACGCGAAGCAAGCCGAGGTCTTGGTGCAGGTCATCAACGGCTCGATGGGCGAACAAGCCACGAAGACGGACGTTGAGGAGCTTCGGAAGGGCCTTGAGAAGCTCCGTGAGGAGGTCATGGCCGCCCTTCAAAAGCAAAGCGAAGACTTCAAGGAACGTTTCGCCACTAAGACCGATGTCATCGCGGCCACGAACAGGAACCTGCTTGGCACGCTCGCGGTCGCGGCACTGCTGTTTACCGCCCTGCAGCTGTTTCCCTTGGCTTCCTGAGCCCGCTTGGGCTACTCCGCATCAAGGTCCAGCGAAGCGGAGTTCATGCAGAAGCGCAGGCCGGTGGGCGCGGGGCCATCGGGAAAAACGTGCCCCAAGTGCGCGTCGCAGCTTGCGCACAGCACCTCAATGCGGCGCATGAACATCGAGTGGTCTTCCCGCGTGGCCACGGCGTCCGGCGTGATCGGTTGGTAGAAGCTCGGCCAGCCGGAGCCGGAGTCGTACTTGGTGTCGGAGTCGAAGAGCGGCGCGTCGCAGCACTTGCAGTTGTAGGTGCCCTTCGTCTTCGTGTCCCAATAGATGCCGGTGAAGGCCGGCTCGGTGCCGCCCTGCCGCGTGACGTGGAACTCCGCCGGCGTCAGCTGCGCCTGCCACTCGGCGTCCGTCTTCTCCACACGCGCCACGCCATCGGCCAGCGCCGCTTGCTCACCCTTGCCCATCGCCATCGCTCCTCAACTGCTACAATCCGCCATCCACCGCATCAAGCGGATTCTACGCAGGCGCCATCACCGTGCAAGGCATCGAAGCAGTCGCCACCGTCGCCGACATCATGCCCACGCTGCGGCGGCGATTCACCAAGTCCAGCAAGCTCGCGGAAGTCTGCTACGACATTCGCGGCCCAGTGCCCGCCGAGGCGTACCGCTTGGAGGAGGAAGGGCACCGCATCCTGAAGCTCCACATCGGCAATCCGGCGCCGTTCGATTTCGAGACGCCGGAAGAGATCGTGCGGGACGTGGTACACAACCTGCCGGCGAGCCAAGGCTATGAACATTCCAAGGGGCTGTACTCGGCGCGCAAGGCCGTCATGCAGCACTGCCAGCGGCTGGACATTCCCGGTGTGGATGTGGACGACGTATATGTCGGCAACGGCGTCAGCGAACTCATCGTCATGGCCATGCAGGCGCTCTTGGACACCGGCGACGAAGTGCTCCTGCCGGCGCCGGACTATCCGCTGTGGACGGCCGCCGTGCGCATGGCTGGCGGTGTGCCGCGCCACTATCGTTGCGACGAAGGCGCCGGTTGGATGCCGGATTTGGACCACCTCCGCGCCCTCACCACCGGCCGCACGAAGGCGCTGGTGCTCATCAACCCGAACAACCCCACCGGCGCCGTTTACGATCGCGCTTGCGTCGAGGAGATGGTGCGCTGGGCGGAACGGGAAGACCTCATGGTGTTCGCGGACGAGATCTACGCCAAGGTCATCTACGACGGCGTTGAGTACGTCCCCGCCGGCTCCATTCCCGCGGATGTGTTGACCGTCACCTTTGATGGCCTCTCCAAAGCCTATCGCGCAGCCGGCTTCCGCACCGGCTGGATGGTGGTGAGCGGCGCCAAGCACCGCGCCGCGGACTACATCGAGGGGCTCGACGTGCTGGCTTCCATGCGCCTGTGCGCGAACGTGCCGGCGCAGCATGCGATTCAGACGGCGTTGGGCGGCACCCAGAGCATTGACGCCTTGGTGTCCCAGGGTGGGCGGCTGTACGAACAGCGCAACCTCGCCCATGCGCTCTTGGAGGACATCGAAGGCGTCAGTTGCGTGAAGCCGCAGGGCGCCTTGTATCTCTTTCCGCGGCTGGACGTGAAGCGCTTCGGCATCTGCGACGATGAGCAGTTCGCCTTGGAGCTCTTGCGTCAAGAGAAGATCCTCGTCGTGCAGGGCACCGGCTTCAACTGGCCGGAGCCAGACCACATCCGCCTCGTCTTCCTGCCCCATGCCGAAGATTTGACGGAGGGCATTGGCCGGTTGCGGCGATTCTTGGAGACGCGCCGCCAGTACTAGCCGCCGTGACGCCTTGGCTAGTGCCGAAGCGCATTCCCCCTTAGTTGCGCCTTGGCATGGCGAGTTGCGTCACGCGCTCGGCAATGGCGAGCGCCGCCGTGAGGCCGGGTGATTCGATTCCCAGCAGGTTGATGAGACCGGAAACGCCGTGTTCCGCCGGGCCTTCGATCACAAAGTCCGCACTGGGTTTGCCTTCGGGCGCGAGCTTGGGGCGCACCCCGGTGTAGCTCGGATGCAGCCGCGCCGGGTCGAGGTCTGGGTAATAGCGGCGAATCGCGCAGATGAAGCGCGGCAGTGCGCTTGAGTCGAAGTCGTAGCGTGGCGCGTCCGACCACACCACGTCGGGGCCGAAGCGGGCCTGGCCGGCCAAGTCCAACGTCACGTGAACGCCCAACCCCCCCGCTTCGGCGACCGGATAGATGAGGTGGCTGAACGGGCTTGGGCCGGACAACGCGTAGTAGTGCCCCTTGGCGAAGTGTGCCCGCCACGCACCGCCCAAAGCGGTGGCGAGGCGTGGTGCCTCAAGGCCGGCCGCGTTGACGAGCAGCGCCGCCGACAGCGCGAAATCGCCGCAGCGAACGTCTATACGGTCGCCGTCGCGACGCAGCCCCGTCACCTCGGTCAACAACGCCACGACGCCACCGCGGCGTTCCAAATCTGCCTGCAAGCTCAGCATGAAGGCATGGCTCTCGATGATGCCGGTGGTGGGAGAGAACACCCCGGCGTGGGAACGCACGGCGGGTTCCAGCCGCTCGACGTCGGCCTGGGTGAGCCACTTGAGCTCGCCGGCGCCATTCACCCGGGCCTGGCGCTGATAGTCGCGCAGCACATCAGCCTGCGCCGGTTCCGTCGCCACGATGATCTTGCCGAGGCGGCGATGCGGCACGGCGTGGCGCTCGCAATAGTCGTAGAGCAACGCCTTGCCGCGCACACACAGCTGCGCCTTCAGCGAACCCGTCGGGTAGTAGATGCCGGCGTGGATGACCTCAGAGTTGCGGCTGCTGATTTCGGTGCCGATGGCGGCGGCGCGGTCGAGCACCAACACCTCGCGGCCAGCGCGGGCCAGTGCGCGAGCAGTGGCGAGGCCCACCACCCCGGCACCGATCACCACGGCGTCGCAACGTTCAGCCATCCGGCTTCAAGGTTCGCCCCCTTTGCGGATGATGAACTCAAGGCGGCCGGCGGCGTCGCCGAGATCTTGCAGCTCGTGGCCCATGAAACGGCAGAAGTCCCGAAAGTCGCGGCGGGTGGAAGGGTCCGTGGCCACGATGTGGAGCCGCTCGCCGGGACGCATCTCGCGCACGCGATTGCGCACCACCATCAGCGGCTCCGGGCACAGGAGCCCCGTCGCGTCTATGCTGAAGTCCGCCTCGCGCATGGCGGCGGATGATAGCGAAAGCGCGACGGCGCCAATGGCCGACGCCAAGGGCACCTAAACCGTTTGGGCGGTTGGGCTCGCGCCAGCCTGCGAGCAAGTTGCCGAGGGCGTCATCCGTGCCCGGCGGAGCTGAAGAAGCGCATCGTGCGGCCGTGGTCGCTCAAGGCGCGAACCTCACAAGTGCCACACGACAACGCTGCCGTCGTCCCGTTCGGCGGTGGTCGGCTCGCGGGCGTCGCCGAACCGCGGCTCGTCGCGCCGGTCGAACACCACCAAGTGGCCCTCCTTCGCATTGCACTGCGCCATGTAGCGAAGCGTCTGCGCAACGCCGCGCTCCACGGTGCCCTCCAAGCTCTGCCGGCCGCCCGGTCGCAGCGCCTTGCACTCCACCACGATCCGCGTCCACAGGTCCGAAGGCTGCCCGGCCTCGGCCGGCCACAACACTTGGATGTCCACCGCGCCGCGGCCGATCCCGTACTCCCGCTCGATGCGCCCGCCGCCGTTCACGATGCGCTGCAGGTACGCCTGCAGGATGAGCTGCGGCCCGGCCTCGCTGTAGTCCGCCAGCCGCCCCAGCCAGTGTTCCGCGTGCTCGCCGTAGAACGTGGCGAACGCCCGCAGCAGCTTGCCCATGTCCAGTTGGCCGGCGGCGTTCACATACCATGCGGCCCGTTCGTCCAGCCCGCTTTCCACCACATAGCCGAGTTCCCGGGGCACCACCTCCGCGTAGATGGGGTTGGCGATGCGGGGCGGCTGGCCGGCGTCCACCAGCCCTAGGTCGCGGACATACTCCAAGTCTCGAACTTCATGGCGCGCCATGCCGCCGCTTAAGATCGGCACCACCACGCGCCGCACCCGTTCCTCCTCCAGCTTGTGCGCGAGCTGGTCGAGGTGGGTGCGCCGCGACAACACCAGCGCTTCCTTGGCGGCGTGGATGTCCGCCTGTGTGATGGGCCGTGTCCGGTCGCGCCCTTCCTTGCGCTTGAAACAGGCTTCCGCGCACAGGGCGTTCACCAGCCACGGCTGGCCTTGGGTCTGCCTCCACACCTCGGCCAACGCCGCCGCCTCGAAGGGCTGCCCGGTCTCGGCGGTGTGCTGCTCCATCAGCGCGTAGGTCTCGGCCTCGGTGAAGTCCCCCAGCCGCAGCGATTCGGCGGCGACGTTGAACGGGCTGCCGCCGGCGATCACATCGCCGGCGCTGGAGCGGATGCGGTAGTCGCGAATGTCCCGAAGTCCGCACAGGATCACGCTCTGCGGGAAACCCGCGGGTCGTCGCTCGTAGCCGGCGCGCAGCTGCCGAAGCACGGAGAGCAAGGTGTCGCCCACCAGCGCATCGATCTCGTCCACCAGCAACACCAACGGCGTGGGGTTGGCCGCACACCAATCGGCGAGCAGGTTGCGCAGGGCGTCTTCCGGCCCGGAAGCATCGAAGATGCGCAGCCAATGCTCCTCCGGATAGGTGTCGCCGAGAAACCGCGCCAGCTGTGCGAGCTGGCTGAGAATGGCTCGCATGCCGCGCGCCACATCGTCGCGGGCCACCTGCCCGCCCTCAACGTTGACACTTACGCAACGGAAGTCGCCTGCGGCACCGCTGTTGAGGTGGTCGCGCAGTGCGATCAGGGCTGATGTCTTGCCCGTCTGCCGCGGCGCGTGCAGCACGAAGTATTGTTTGCGCCGTATCAGCTCCAGAAGGTCGCCGAGTTCCAAACGATCCAAGGGCGGAATTGCGTAGTGCTCGTCCGGGCGCACGGGCCCGGCGGTGCAGAAGAAGCGCATGGATTGACTATGGCCGCCGCGTCATGTCGCGTCTTTACCCTGAATGTCGTTTGGCCCTCGCACGGTGCAGCATAGCAAACAGGCCGCACGGCGAAAGTTGGCCATGGTGCGGCGCACAGCGCTTGACTCCCTCCTTGCCCGGCAGGACACTGCCGGCAAGTGGCTTGCCGCGACGGGAGACGTGCGCCATGACCTTGCCTCGACGCTTTGGCTGGATGGCCGCGGTGGCAGTGTGCTGTGCCGCGTCGCCCAGCGCCGGCGCGGATGGCGCATCCAGCGAGGTTGGCGGGGTTGCCGCGGCGTTTGAGGCCGGTGAAGCCGAAGATCCCACGCTGCGCATCGAAACCCAACTCACGGGCAGCGAGTTCGCCGCCGCGGCCGCGCAGGCGGAACGGCTCATCGACGCGATGCAACGCGCCACAACGCGCTACGATCCGGCGCTCACGCGCCCGTTGGCGTTGCTCGGCGACGCGCGCCTCGGTTTGGGGGACGCGCCGGGGGCGTTGGAAGCCTACGATCGGGCGTTGCACATCGCCCGCATCAACCATGGCCTCTTTGATCCGAGCCAAGTGGACATCGTGTATCGCGAGGCGGTGGTGCATGCGACGATGGGCGACCACGTCACCGCCGATGCGCGGCACGAGTACGCCTACAACGTGTTGGTGCGGGCTTACGGCGCCAACCACCCGGACATCGTGCCGGGCCTCTTCGCCCGCGCCGAGTGGCTGCGCGCCCGCTACAACGTCTTCTCCGCCCGCAACCTCTATCGGCGCGCCGCCAAGATCGGCCTGCGCGAGTTTCCGACCGGCGATGTGCGCACCATCCGCGCACTGCGGGGCGTGGCCGCCACCTTCCGGGACGAGCGCTTTCCGCCGGTGCGTGTGCGCGAGCGCAAGGGCAACGCGGCGCGGCGCTCCGCCGTGAACGCCCGCCAAGGACAAATCTCGCTCAACGACTTCTCACCGGGGGAACAGGCGTTGATCGATGTCGTCAAGCAGTTGCAGGGGCGTCCTGACGCGACGCCGGAAGTCATTGCGGTGGCGATGCTTGAATTGGCGGATTGGTACCTGTTGTTCGACAAGCACAGCCGCGCCGTGCCGCTGTATCAGCGCGTTTGGCAGCTCTTTGAGGCGACGCCGGAAGGACGCATCGATGCCTTGCTGGAGCCGACGCCGCTGTATCTGCCGCTGCCGTCGCCACCGGCGCGGCCCAAGGACGCCGCTAGCGACACGCCGGAAGACGGCATCGTCGAACTCGCCGTGACCGTGACGGAACGCGGCCATGTCGCCGATGTCGAAACGCTGCGTTCGGAACCAGAGGGCATGATGGATCATCGGGTGCGCCGCGCCGCCCGCAGCGCCCGCTATCGGCCCACGTTGACGGATGGCGGGCCGGTGCCCACGCGGGACGTGCGCATCGAATACCGCTTCCCGCACTACCCGCCGGCGCCGGCGGGATGAAGGGGCCGATGCGTGGAATGGGTGCCTTCAGGCGTGGTTCAGGCTGGCCGGCTAGGATGGGGGCGGGCAATCTGCAACGGTTTGATGCCATGACAGTGCGATTCACAACACTCGTGGCCGCCGCCGCCCTTGCGCTGGCGGGGTGCTCGTCGTCCCGGCCGCCGAGTGTGCCGCAGCCACCGTCCACGCCGTCGTCGGGGATGCCGTCGCCTTCCAGTTCGCCATCGCGGCCAAGCATGCCGTCGCCGTCGAGTTCACCCTCGCGGCCGAGCCTGCCGTCGCCTTCGAGCTCCCCTTCGCGGCCGAGCATGCCGTCGCCTTCGAGCTCCCCTTCGCGGCCGAGCATGCCGTCCCCATCGAGCTTGCCTTCACGGCCAAGCCTGCCAACACCTTCTAGCTCGCCATCGCGGCCGAGTCTGCCTTCGCCGGCCAGTTCGCGTTCACAACCGAGTCTGCCGACGCCTTCCGGCCCGGCCTCGCAGCCGAACTTGCCGACTTCGCGGTCCACGCCATCGTCGGACCTGCCCTCCGGGGCACCCGCGCAGTCGAACTTGCCGACGCCGACGAGTCGGCCAGGCGCGGATGCATCCAGCCCGGGTCGGCCTGCATCCGAAACCGATGGTCGCCCGGCCGCGGGCGACGCGACTCCTGGAGGCTCGCCCAGCCAAGGCAACGATGGCTGGGAGTCCAGCAATCAACTACCTGAGCCGGCCGGGAGCGACACACGGGCGGGTTCCACCGCCGCCGGTCGGCCCGCTTCCGAGGGTGACGGAGAGGCTCGTGGCGGGCGGCCGGTGCCGGGTGATGGCGAGCTCGACGCCGCTCTGGGCGAACTCGATGGCGAGATACTGAGCGAGCGCGCCACCATACTGGCGCGGCGCAACGAGAACGCCGGGCAGCGGCCGACGCCGGCACCATCTGGCGGCGCCGGGGACGACGGCGAGACGCCTCAGGCCGGCGGCGCTGAGGCGGAACAGGCGGAAGGGGAGATGCCAAGCGGCCCAGGCCGCCGTGCGCCCCGTCCAACGCCGGCCCGCATGCCCAACCTGCCGGTGCCGCCCGACGTGGCAGACGCGACCGATGACGACGTGGTTTGCCGCCAATTGCGCGAGGCGGCGATGCAGGAGACCGATGCGGCGCTGCGCGACAAGCTCTGGGACGAGTATCGGCGCTGCCGGGAGCGTTAGTGGCAACGATGACGCGAAAGGTTGGGCAACGCGGCGTCTCCAGCCGAAGGCTGGTCGGGTGCCGAGTGCTTGCGCTTCTCTGCCTCGCCGCGCTGGGCGCCTGCGTCAGCGAGACCGTGCGCGTCGTTGACATGACGCCGCCGCGCCAAGCGGCGAACGCGGTGCCCGAGGATTTGCTGCTCGACGTGGGCGTGGCGGTCTTCGACCCCAACGTGCCGGAAGGGTACGACGAGCAGGTAGAACGCAACGTGCAGCCGGAAGTGCGCCGCGCCGAAGGCAACTACATGGCGTTCTTCCTGAAGAACTTGCTGCAGTCCACGGGGAACTGGGGCGCCGTGCGCGTGGTGCCGCGGCGCACCCATGCCGTGGACGTGGTGGTCACGGCCATCATCGAGCATTCGGATGGCGAGAGCCTGCGCCTGACGGCCGCCGTCACGGATGCCCGGGGCGAGCCCTGGTTCGTCCGCGAATATGCGGCGCTGGCCAGCAAATACGCCTACGACGGCAGTTTGCCGGCCGACATCGATCCCTTCCAGAGCGCCTATCGCAGCCTCGCCGATGACATGTTCGCGCACTTGGCGAGCTTGACGCCGGCCGACATCCGCGCCATTCGGCGCACCGCGGAGCTCCGTTTCGCCGGCGACTTCGCCCCGGACGCCTTCGGCGACTACCTCGCCGCCACCCCGGATGGCCGCGTCACCGTGCGACGGCTGCCGGCCGCGGAAGACACGATGCTGGTGCGCACACGACGCATCCGCGAGCGCGAGTACCTCTTCATCGACACGCTGGACGAGTACTACGAGACATTCGCCGCCGACATGTTCACGCCGTACCAGAACTGGCGCCGCGCCACCTACGAAGAAGCCATCGCTTACCACCAGGCGCGCCGCCAAGCCCGCGCCCGTGTGCTGGCCGGTTCCGCCGCGGTGCTCGGCGGCATCGCCGCGCAAACCCAAGGCGACCGCTTGGCCACCCGCTATGGCGGCCTGGTCAGCATCATCGGTGGCGCCGGGCTGTTGAAGACCGCCATCGACAAGTTCGCCGAAGCGAAAGTCCATGCGGAGGTGCTGCAGGAGCTTGGCATTTCGGCGGAAGCGGAGATCGTGCCGACCACCATCGAACTGGAAAACCAGACATTGACCCTGCAGGGCGCCGTGGATGCGCAGTACGAAGAGCTGCGGCGCATCCTGAAGCGAGTCTATTTGGAGGAACTCGGCTTGCCCGCGTCGGCCGAATCGGCGTCCGAAGGCGCTCGCGAGCCGGCCGCCGCGGAAGTCGATGAACCGGCGTAAGGCGCGATTCCAGCGCCGCGTTTGGCCGCGCCGCGGTTAGCCGAGCAACGAGCCTTGCAACCACAGACGATCAAACCGGCCGCGGCGCCCCTTACCCGGGGCAGCCAACGCAAGCGGCGCTTTGGCCTGCCGTCGGCGCGCGCAAGCGTGTTGGCGGTCGGTGCGGTGGCGCTGGTGGCGGCGCTCGGTTGGATCGTCTTCGCTTTGCCGGGGCAGGTGGAGCCGCCGCGCCTCCCTGATGCCGCGTCGAGCGAGGCAAGCGCACCCCGGCGGCCGCCGGCGGCTGCCGAAGTCACGCCGCCCTTTCGGCAACTGGAGCTTGAACGGGCCGAACAGGCGGCCCGCGAGTCCTTGGCGCGGTTTGTCGAGTTGCAGGCCACGCTGGAGGAAGACATGAGCGTCGCCGCTTGGGGCCAAGCGGAACTCAGCGCCGCCATGGATCGCGCCGTGGCGGCCGACCAGCTGTTCCTGCAAGAGCGCTACGAGGCGGCACTCGAGGAATACGAGGGGGCGGTGGCGGAACTGGTGGCGTTGCGGGCGCGAGGCATCGCATTGCACGACGCCGCGGTGGCGCGTGGCGAAGCCGCGCTCGATGCCCGGCAACCGGCGCCGGCCGCGGCCGCGTTCGCCGAAGCGCTGGCGATTCGGCCGCAGTCGCAAGCGGCGCTGGCCGGCGCCGATCGGGCGGCTCGGCAGCCCCGCGCCCTCGAACTGATGCGTGAGGGCGAACGCGCCCGTCTGCGTGGCGACATGGCCGCCGCGATCAAGCGGCTGGAGGAAGCTCAGGCGGTGGATGCCGCCACGCCGGGTTTGGCGGCGGCGCTGGTGGAAGTGCGCGGGCAGGTGGCGCGGAAGACGCGGGAGCAGGGGCTCTCAGCGGGTTTCAGGGCGCTGCGCGAGGGCGACTACGATGCCGCCCAAGGCGCGTTCGAGGCAGTCCTCGCGCAAGCGCCGCAAGAACCCGCGGCGGTGGACGGTTTGCGGCAAACGCAACAACGGCGAACGCTGGCCGTGATCGGGCGCCATGAGCATGAAGCGCTCGAACGCGAAGCGCGTGGCGATTGGGCCGGTGCGCTCGCCAGCTACGCCGCGGCACTTGAAGTGGACGCCACGCTGCGCTTCGCCCGGGATGGCCAAGCGCGGCTCGCCGCCCGCGTGGCGGCCCTCGCCGAGATGCAGGCGCTGCTTCGTGATCCCGCGGCGCTCTCCGAGGACGCGACGTTCCAAACCGCGCGCACCTTGCTCGCCAAGGCGCGGGCGGACGCGGCACCTGGCACCGACTATGCGGCCACGGTGGCGGAGTTTGCGGCGCTGCTCGCCCGGGCCGGCGAGCCCTTGCCGCTGGTGCTCGTTTCGGACAACGCCACGTCGGTGACGATCTACAAGGTGGGCCGCCTCGGCGCCTTCGAGCGCCGCGAACTCAACCTGCGCCCGGGCCGCTACACCATTGTCGGCAGCCGCGACGGGTGCCGCGACGTGCGCAAGGAGATCGTGCTGTCCCCGGACATGGCACCCGTGGCGGTGCGGTGCGAGGAGCGCATCTGAGGGCATGGCACTTTTGGGTGAGCGTGGGGCGCTGGATGCGGAACCCCCGGCTGGCGGACATCCGGCGCCGGGCGCGGGCGCCATTCAAGCCACGCGCTTCGCGCCAACGCCCGAAACGCCCCGCGGCGGTCGTGCGTGGCTTACGCCGTGGCGGGCCGGGGCGCTGCTGGCGGGCACGGCGCTGGCTTGGTTCCTGTGGTTCTTGTTCACCGCGAAATCCGTGCGCTTCGACCTCGCTCCGGCCACCGCGGCGCTTACCGTGAGCGGCGGTTTCGAGCTGCAGTTTTCCGGCATCCGCCTGTTGCGGGAGGGCCGCTACCAAGTGAGCGCCACCGCGGCCGGCCATCAGCCGTTGCTGGCTGAGGTGGATGTGGGGCCGCCGCGCAACCAGACATTCGCCTTCGAGCTCACCCCATTGCCGGGCCGGGTGACGTTTCAATCGACCCCACCGGGCGCCGCGGTGCACGTGGATGGCGAGGACCTTGGCGTGGCGCCGTTCACCGCGGACGTGGCCGCCGGCACGCGGCAAGTGGAGATGACCCTCGACATGCACCAGCCGGTGCGCGTCACCGCCTCGGTCACTGGGCGCGAGGTGCGCCAAACGGTTGCCCACACGCTGCGCCCG
Source organism: Candidatus Azotimanducaceae bacterium (assembly GCA_965200505.1). Taxonomy (GTDB): domain Bacteria; phylum Pseudomonadota; class Gammaproteobacteria; order Pseudomonadales; family Azotimanducaceae; genus VXNE01. The sequence continues at coordinate 1,260,997 of OZ241343.1, forward strand.
GATTGGGCTTTGGTGACGCTGCCGAGCGACCCGCCCGGCGCGGAGATCCATGTGGACGACGTGGCCGTCGGCGTGGCGCCCGGCCCGGTGCGCGTGCCGAGTGGCGAACGCCGCCTCGAAGTGCGCCTGGTCGGCCACAAGACGTGGCGGGATGTGCTGCATGTCGTCGCGGAACAACGGCTGGCATTGCCGCCGGTGACGTTGGCGCCGGCCGATGGCTTGGTGACGGTGCGGTCTTCGCCGGCCGGTGCCGGCATCACGGTGAACGGCGTGTATCGGGGCATCACCCCCACACAAATCGAGGTGACGCCCGGACGTTCCCATCAAGTTGCCGTGTCCCTGGCCGGGCATGCGCCGGTGTCGCGCAGCGTCCGCGCGGAATCGGGCCGCGAGGCGTTCCTGCGCGTGGAGTTGGCGCCCCTCACCGGCGAGCTGGAGGTGACGGTCGCGCCGGCGGATGCCGAACTGTGGATCGATGGCGAATTGGTGGGGCAAGGCCCCCGCACCTTGGCCCTGTCCGTGCGGCCGCACGAGGTGGAGGTGCGCAAGGCTGGCTATGCCGGCTACCGCCGCTCGGTGACGCCGCAGCCCGGTTTCACCCAAGCGCTCAAGGTGCGTCTGCTCACCTTGGAGGAAGCGCGTTTCGCTCGCTTGACGCCCACCATCACCACCGCCGCCGGGCAGGAGCTCTTGCTCTTGAAGCCGTCGTCGATTCGTTTGGGCGCATCGCGCCGCGAGCCGGGGCGCCGCGCCAACGAGGCGCTGCGGGAGGTGGCGCTCAACGCCTTTTTCTACCTCGGTGTGCGCGAGGTCACGAACGGCGAGTTCCGTGAGTTCGCTGGTGGCCACACTTCCGGTGAATTCGAGACCTTGGATCTCGACAAGGACGCGCAGCCGGTCGCCAACGTCGCTTGGCGGGAGGCGGCGCTCTACTGCAACTGGCTCTCCGAGCGCGAGGGCTTGGCACCGTTCTACACGGTGGAGTTCGGCAAGGTCACGGGCTTTGTCGGCCGCGCGGTGGGCTACCGCTTGCCCACCGAGGCGGAATGGGCGTGGGCCGCGCGCCATGTCGAGGACGCGGCGCCGCTGTTGCGCTTTCCGTGGGGCGAGCGCCTGCCGCCGCCGGCGCGCCACGGCAACTACGCGGATGCCTCCGCGCGGCATGTGGTCGGGCGCATCATCTTCGGCTACAACGACAACCACATCGTGAGCGCACCGGTGGGCACCTTTGACGCGAACGGGAAGGGCCTGCACGACCTTGGCGGCAACGTGGCCGAATGGGTACACGACTACTACGACATTCCCGAACCCGATGAGCCGGCGAACCCGTTGGGGCCGCCGGCCGGCGACTACCATGTCATCAAGGGGTCTAGCTGGATGCATGGCGCCATTTCTGAACTGCGCCTCGCGTTTCGGGACTATGGCGCGGAGGCACGCCCCGACGTGGGCTTCCGCATTGCCCGGTTCGCGGAGGCAGGCTAGCGTGCGCGGCATGGTGTGGCTTCTTTCGCTGGTTGCGTTGGGCGGTGCGGCGGCCCAAGCGCAGGACGAGGCGCCGACGTTGGGCGAGGCTGCCGAACGAACGGCGCCGGAGGAAGGTGCTGACCAGGGCGCGGCCACCGGGCAGCGCGAGGGAGCACCGGCGGCCGAGGCAACGTCTGCCCAGCCAGCGCCGGACGCGAAGCCCTCCCCGGAAGTGTTCGTGCCCACCGAGGACATCTCCGAGGACTTGTCTGTGCGCTTCCCGGTGGACATCTGAGCGCATGAGGCACCAAATCCATACTGCTGCCGTGGCGGCAGGCGGCAACCGCGCCGCTTCGACGGGTGTGAGGCGAACATGAAGAGAAGCCTGCCGTTCGAGTCCATCTACCAAGCGGTAGCGCTGATTCTGGCCATCATCGTGGTGCATCTCGTCTATGTCACGGCGGTGCGCCCCAACGCCGATGCCATCTTGGCGCAGCGGGCGGCGCAATCCGCCGCCGGCGAACCGGTGGATCAGGAACGCTCGCTGTATGTGGTGCTGCGCGACTACGAGCAGGAGTCCTGCTTCGTGTTGGGCCTTTGGGCCATCGCCATCATCGGCTTCAAGGCGCGCAATTCGCTGCGCGAGCGGCGGCTGCTCGATGCGCGCTTGGTGCAGGTGAGCGAGGGCATGAGCATCCTGCCGGAAGACACCCGCGAATACGCCCGCCCGGTGCAGGCGCTGCCGCCGGAAACGCAAAACCAACTGCTGCCGCGGGCGCTCTTGGCGGCGCTGCAGCGCTTTGCGTCCACCCGCAACGTCCATGACGTTTCGGAGGCGGTGCGGCAGGTGTGCGAGGCGGAGTCTGACCGGCTGGACAGCGAGCTGTCGATGGTGCGCTACATCACCTGGGCCATTCCCTCCATCGGCTTCATCGGCACGGTGCGCGGCATCGGCGACGCTTTGGGCCAAGCCTACGAGGCGGTGGGCGGCGACATCGCCGGCGTCACCGAGAGCTTGGGCGTGGCGTTCAACTCCACCTTCGTCGCCCTCGTCATCAGCATCTTCATCCGCTTCCTGGTGGATCAAGCGCAGCTCATTCAGGAACGGCTGGTGTTGGATGTGCAGACTTGGTGCGACCGTGGCCTCATCCGGCACATGCAGGTGCGCTGACGTTGTACGTCTTGGAGCTGAACGATGCCGAGCTGACGCTGTCCAGTGCTGGCGAGGTGTTGTTTCAAGAACCGGCCGTGGCTTCATTGGCAGGGCGCGAGCCGGTGTTCGGCGCCGCCGCGCTGGCCATGGCGCGCTTGCATCCACGCCACACCGAGAGCCAATACTTGGGCCGCATGAATGCGGACCCGGTGACGCCCGGTGCCCCGGGCATCGCCAATCAGGCGGACTTGGTCTATCGGCACCTCAAGCGGTTGAAGGCCGCGGCGAGCCTGTCCGACGACGAACCGGTGGCCGCGCTGGTGCCGAGCGCCAGCACACCGGAGCAGCTTTCCCTCTTGCTCGGCATCGCCCAGGAAGCGCGGCTTGCGGTGGTGGCGCTGATCGACGCCGCGGTGGCCGCGGCGGCGGTGACGCCGCTGGCCGATCGCGCCCAGGTGGTGGATGTGGCGCTGCACCGCGCACAGTTGACGAAATTGGTCGTGGCGGAAACCGTGATGCGGGAAGCCGCCGAGGAGGAGGTGGAGGCCGGCGTCCTGCGCCTCGTGGAGGGTTGGGTCGATGCGGTGGCGGACCGATTCGTGGCGGAGACCCGGTTCGACCCGCTGCGCGTGGCCGAGACGGAACAACAGGTGTTCGATCAGGTTTATGCATGTGCTGCGGACGCGGCCAGTCGCAGTGAGCGGGAACTGGTCGTGGAGACTGAACACCGCGGCAACGTGCGCACGGTGGCGTTGCCTTGGGGGGTGCTCGCGGAGAAGTCTCGACAGCGCTACGAGCGCCTCGTGCAGCGCTTGAGCCCGGGCACCCAAGTGTTGTTGACCGAGCGCACGGCGCGGTTGCCGGGGCTGCTCGAACTCCTCGGCGCGGCCGGCCACGAGGTGCTTTCGTTGCCGGCCGCGGCGCCCCGTGACGGTGCCCGCAGCGTGGCGGCGCTGCCGGCCGCGGCGGCCGGCGTGAGCTTCGTCACGGCCCTGCCGCGCCACGCGGCGCCGCAGCCCACGGCGGCCCCCTTGGGAACGCATCTGCTTTGCGGGAATGTGGCGGTGCCGCTCGCCGAGGCGTTTGACGCGCGGCGTTGGCCGGAAGCCGCCGGCGCCGCGTTCCGCATCGTGTGGCGCGCCGGAGGGCACCATGTGCTGCCCAACGGCGGAGCCGCCGTGAGCGTCGATGGCCGCCGCGTCGATGGCGCGGCACCGGCGGCGTTGGGCACCACCATAGAAAGCGGTGGACGCGAGTTCCGCGTCGTGCGCGTCATCGGGGGATGAGCCATGGCGCGGCGGCGGCGCTTGGACGCTTTCTCGCTCGCGTTTCTGGACGTGATGTCCTGCGGCTTCGGCGCCGTGGTGCTGATCTTCCTCATCATCGAGCATTCGGTCAGCGACTCGGTGCAGGCGTTGGATCGGGATCTCTTGTCTGAGATACGGCTGCTCGATTACGAACTGGACGCTGGTCGGCCCAACTTGGTCGATTTGGAGCAGCGCCTTGAGGCGTTGCGGCGCCGGGTCGGCGAGGCGCGACGGCAACGTCTCGCCGCGGTGGCGGACATCGAACGCCGCAAGGATGCGCTGCAGGACTTGGAGGCCGAGACCATCGCCCGCCAAGAGAGCGTCGAAGCGCTCAAGGCGGATGTCGAGACCCGACAGCGTGAGGTGGAGCGGCTGCGCGCCATCGAGGAGGAGAACGCCGGGCGGGCGCCGATCTTCGTGGCGGGGGAGGGCGACCGGCAATACCTCACCGGCCTTTTCGTCGGCGGCACCCACATCCTCATCGCGTTGGACGCCTCGGCGAGCATGCTCGACGCCACCCTCGTCAACGTCATCCGGCGCCGCAACATGAGCACCGAGCGGCAACTGCAGGCACCGAAGTGGCAACGCGCCGTGCGCACCGTGGAATGGCTGGCGGCGCAGTTGCCCATCGACAGCGTGTTTCAGGTCTTCCTCTTCAACACCGAGGCGAAGAGCGCGTTGGGCTCCCCGGAATGGCGTGACACAACGGACGCCGACGCGCTGGCGGACGCCATCGAGCGCATCGCCGCCACCGCGCCGAACGGCGGCACCAGCTTGGAGAACCTTTTCGTCGCCGTCAGCGAGCTGAACCCGCCGCCGGACAACCTGTTCCTCATCGTCGATAGCCTGCCCACCCAAGGCGCCAATGCCCCCCGCGCCGCCACGGTGACGGGTCGCCAACGCATGGCGCACTTCGAGGATGCGGCGCGGCGGGTGCCTTCCGACCTGCCCGTGAATGTCATCATGTTCCCGATGGAAGGCGACCCATCGGCCTCGGCGGCCTATTGGTCGCTGGCGCAGAACACCGGCGGCGCGTACTTGGCGCCCTCCAAGGATTGGCCGTGAAGCGCGTCAAGCGCCGCGCTGTGGAGGAGTTCAGCCTGTCCTTCTTGGACGTGATCTGCTGTGGCTTCGGTGCCATCGTGCTGCTGCTGATCGTCACCTCCACGGTGCAGCAGACGGTGCTTGAGGAGACGAGCCTCGATCTGGATGGCCAAGTGGCCAAGCGGCGCGACGCCGTGCATGTGCTGCGTGGCCAGACGCGCACGCTGACGCGGCAAGTGACGGACGGCCAAGCCCAGCTAGACGAAGACTTGGCGGAACTGGCGAAGTCTCGCCGCGAACTCTCCGAGATTCTCGGCCGCTACGCCACCACGAGCGAACAAGCCGACACCCAAGCCGAAGCGCGGAGTGAATTGGCCGCGGCGCGGCAGAGCCTCACGGACGAAATGACGCGCCTGCTCGGCGCCGGCTTCGAACGCCAAGACAACGTGATCGGCGGCATCACGGTGGATTCGGAGTACATCATCTTCGTCATCGACACCTCCGGCAGCATGCAGCGGTTCGCATGGGGCGCAGTGGTGCGCAAGCTCGGCGAGACCCTGCAGATCTACCCGACCGTGAAGGGCATCCAAGTGCTGAACGACATGGGCGACTACATGTTCAGCAACTTCCGCGACCGCTGGATTCCCGATTCGCCGACGCGCCGGGAAGCCATCATGCGGCGTTTGGAGACGTGGACGCCGTTCAGTAACTCAAGCCCGGTGGAGGGCATCGAAAAGGCCATCATGCAGTTCTGGGCGCCGGACAAGAAGATCAGCATCTATGTGTTCGGCGACGACTACAGCGGCGGTTCCATCGAGGAGGTGGTCGATACGGTGGATCGCATCAACCGCGCCGACGAGACCGGCGAGCGGCGTGTGCGCATCCACGCGGTGGGCTTCCCGGTGATCTTCATGGCCGCCGCCCCGCGCCAGCAACAATCCGCCTACCGCTTCGCCGCCCTGATGCGCGAACTCACCTGGCGCAACAACGGCACCTTCGTGGGGCTGGGGCTGGACGAACTGCAGTGAGGAGGCATCAAGGCGGCGATGGCGCCGGCGGTTGACAGTCACCAGTAACTGGTGTTTGATACAGTATCTCGACGCAGGGGGCGCACGGGCCCTGATGGGCAGCAGATTGGGGCGGTCTCGCTGCGGCGCGAATTTGAGGGGGCCAATGGCGAACGAAAGGGCAACTGAGAGCTTCGTGCGACGCCGCTTTGAGGCGCGTGATGGCGTGGTGCTCGAAGAGCAGCAGTCGGCGTCCCCAAGGATCCAGAAGCTCCTCAAGGGCGCGTCCAAGTCGGGCGTAGGGCGCGGGTACCCGGACTTCATCGTCCAGCTGAGCGACGCACCTGACCTGCTCATCGTGATCGAGTGCAAGGCGTCGCATCGCATGCACGAGAGCGAGTCCCATGCTAGGCCCGCGGACTACGCCGTTGACGGTGCGCTGTTGTACGCCGACTACCTCCGCAAGGAGTTCGATGTGCTGGCCATTGGAGTCAGCGGCAGCGGCAAGAGCGTTCGCGTCTCGCACTATCTCCACCTGAAATCGGCGCCGTCGCCGAAGCCGGCGTTCGGAGACGAACTGCTCCCGCCCGCCGACTATGTAGCCGGCTACAGGAACGACCCGGAGAAGTACCGGCAGGATTACGACGCTTTGGAGACCTACATTCGGCAACTCAATACTACGCTGCACACGCTCAAGGTGTCCGAGAGCAATCGCTCGCTCTTGGTGAGCGCCGTGCTCATCGCCTTGGAGCGCCCGACATTCGCGCACGGGTTCGCCGCCGAAGACGATCCGAAGAGGCTGGCGAAGTTCCTTGTGGAATCGGCGCTAGGCAACCTGGAGCAAGTGGGTGTGGACGGTCGCCGCTTGGAGATGCTGCGCCAGGAGATCGGATTCCTGCCATTGGCGCCGGTGCTCACCAGCAGGCACAACGCGTTGAAGGAGATCGTCCAAGGCATCGACGAGGAGATCAACTCCTTCGTCAAAACGCACAAGTATCGAGACGTGCTCGGGTCAATCTACGTGGAGTTCCTTCGTTATGCCAACAGCGACAAGGGCCTCGGCATCGTGTTGACGCCACCGCACATCACCGAGCTGTTCGCCGATCTTGCCGACGTCAACGCCGAGTCCATCGTTTACGACAACTGCGCGGGCACGGGCGGTTTCCTCATCAGCGCCATGCAGCGGATGATCGAGGACGCCAAGGGCAACAAGCGCGTCGAGCGACGCATCAAGCAATCGCAGTTGTTTGGCGTGGAACTTCAGCCGAACATCTTCGCACTGGCGGTTGCCAACATGCACGTCCATCAGGACGGCAAATCCAATATCGAGCCGGGCGACTGTTTTGACGAAGATATTGTCCGCAAGATGCGCAAGCGTAAACCCACTGTAGGTTTGCTCAATCCGCCCTACAAGGCAGACAAAAAGCAAGACACCGACGAGCTCCGTTTCGTGTTGAACAATCTCGACTGCCTCGTTCAAGGCGGGCGCTGCATCGCCTTGGTGCCGATGCAGTGTGCGTTATCGACGCAGCGAGCGGTCGTGGAGCAGAAAGAGCAGCTTATGCGCAAGCACACGCTCGATGCGGTGCTATCTCTTCCGAACGAGCTGTTCTTCAACTCCAACGTTGGTGTCGTCTCCTGCGCGATGGTGTTCACCGCGCATCGGGCCCATCCATAGAATAAAGAAGTGTTCCTCGGTTACTTCAAGGATGATGGTTTCGAGAAGCGCAAGATTGGTGGCCGCTACGACGCACACGGCCATTGGGAAGACATCAAGGAGAAGTGGATCACCCACGCGGTGAACCACACGGAAAAGGCCGGCCTATGTGTAAACGCGCCCCTGTCGCCAACTGACGAGTGGGCAGCCGAGGCATACATGGACACGGACTACGCCATCCTCACTAGGGCGATGTTCGAGGACACCTTGCACACCTACACTACCTATTTGTTCGGCAGTCGGTTGCTGAATCGGGTATCCGATGCGGCCGCGGCCAATGGACAAGCGGTGCTCGACGTCAGTAAGTGGCGGCGGTTTCCCATCGTCAGCCTCTTCACCGTTCGCGGATCGAAGACCACGCCGCCGCGGGAGGTCGCCGCCCTACCGCCGGGCGACCATCCCTATGTGGCCACTCAAGCCACCAACAACGGCGTCGCTGGTTTCTACGACCACTACACTGAAGACGGTGGCGTGTTGACCATCGACAGTGCAGTCATGGGTTACTGCTCGTACCAAGCGAGACCATTCTCGGCATCCGATCATGTGGAAGTGCTGGCACCCAAGTTCCGCATGAGCCCATTGGCAGCGCTGTTTCTGGTGACTTTGCTGAACGTGGAGCAGTATCGATACAACTACGGCAGGAAGTGCAGCCAGAAACGGTTGCGCCACACCTCGATCGCCTTGCCGGCAACACCCAACGACACCCCAAACTGGCGCTGGATGGAGCGCTTCATGCAGACACTGCCTTACTCGGCCAACTTGCAGTGACCAGCCAGCAGTGAGCGCGGGCGTTAGAGCCTTTTGCCGGATGCTCGGACTTTTCGGAACGTCAACGAGATGCGACGTTTGCGCGGGCGACGCTCGCCGCCTTCCTCAAGCGGCGGGTCGGACTGCCGCTTTCTGATCTCGTGCTTCCACTGGTATCTGGCCTCGCCCCGCATGATGGCCGCGCTCCGTCGTTCGAGCAGCACCTCCACTCGCTTGCGTCCGTCGCCTCTTTCGCCGCGGGGAGCGTGAAAGGCCATCTCCCACGACTCCAGCAAGCTGATCGTGGCGATGACGTCCGAGAAGCCCGGCACATCGATATGCGGCGCGATGCCTTGCCCCGCCTCGTATTCGTTGATGATGGTTTGGTCGGGTAGCTGCGGCACGAGTTTCTTTTGGAAGAGGCGCTCGGCCAGCTCCGCCAGTTCCACCGGCAGCTCGCCGAGATGCATCGAAGCATCCACTTCGCGGGCCTTGTAGTCGTAGCGCCAGCCGTAGTGCTGCACCCGCCTCTTCAGTGCGCTGCTCCACGCTTGTTGGTCGATCCATTCGATGAGGCGTCGTTCGTGTGCTTCATCAAGGAAATCCGGCACATAGATCAGGCCGGGAATGTTGGATTGAGGTGCGGGGGCTTGCACGACGGGAGGCGGCACCTCCTCGCCCTGCTCGGTGTTCCAGAACTCCTTTTGTACGGGCATGGTTCGGTGCCATGTCGCCTTGCACGGATGCTGTATATAAAATCACTATTCGGCGCTTGCCGCAACCGCGTCCCGCCGGCTTCAGCCATCCACCAGCCACGCCAACAGCGCCGTGGGCACCGCAACCACCTTGTCGTCACGCAGATCCAATTCGGAGCGGGTGGCCACGATGCCGCGCCAGGGGGATGCGGCCAGTGTTTGCGCGTCGCGCTTCCAGCGTCCGTCCACGAACTTGGATTCGATGGCGAAGTCGCCGAACGCGGGGCCCACGAAGTCGATTTCGCGGCGCGTGTTGGAACGGTGGTGCAACACCGCCGCGAAATCCACGAGGGCGCCGGGCTGCTCCCGCTCGGCGGCCCGCAGCAGCGCCATGCCGAGCTGCTGTTCGGAGAGTTGCGAATCGTCAGGTGGCGATCCCCCAAGCTGTGCATAGATCGGGTCGAGGAAGTAGAACTTGCCGCGCGCGTTCAACTTCGGTCGCAGGTGGTGTTCCCGATGGCAAGGCCACACGACGAACGCCTCTCGCAGTTCCTCGAAACGACGGCGCACGGTCGGTTGTGCCATGTCGAGATCGTCGGCCAAGGCGGCGTAGTTCACCGGGGAGCACAGGCCATCCGCGACGCGGCGCAAGAACGAGGCGGTCTGAGTGCGCGACCAGTCGGCTCTGCGGAAGGCGTCGCCATGAATGACGTCCAGCAACGCCCTCGGCAGCGAGTCTGCCACGTCGCGGGATGTGAGGAATCCGCTGAGCGCCCCGGGAAACCCGCCCACCCGCAGGTAGGCATCCCACCGCGAGACTAGCCAATCCAACCAAGGCGTTAGCGCTTGGCAGGCGGCCGCGAGTTGCCCCGGCGTCAATCCGGCCACTGTCAACGGCCCGATGTCGGTGGGGGGCACCTGTTCGGCGGCGCCATTCGCGAGCGAAGCGAAGGTGCGAAAGCCCATGGGCAGCAGGAAGCGGTCGGGTACACGCCCCGGCCCCCGCCGTCCAGCCAGCGCCTTGGTGGCGGCCGTGAGGTCGGCGGCCGAAGAGCCACTCAACACCACGGTGTCCGTGCGGAACGCCGCGTCGTTGTCACGCAGCCACTTGACGCGCTCCGGCCAACCGTCCTTGATGCTGGTGATCTCGTCGATGAACCAGTGGCGGTGCCCTGCCGGCGTCAATTGATCCGCCGCGTGTACCACCCGCGCCAAATCCGCCGCGCGCCAGCCGTCCGCCGCCACATGCACGATGCTGCGCGGTGCGACGCCGCCGGCGATCAGCGCTTCAATGGTGCGCTTGATCTCGACGGACTTGCCGACGCGCCGCGGCCCGCGCAACGTCGTGAGGCTGCCGCGGGGAAGCGCGGCCAGAACGCCGGCCGTGTGGCGAAACGCCGCTTGAGCGGCCTCCCGCAAGTCCGGGTCGTTCCGCGTCCAGCCCTTGGGCTCACGCCACCAACGATTGGTGGCCACGAGCAACTGTTGGATTTCGCCTTGCCGCATGAATCGCTCGCCGCTTCGACTGGCGCACCTCGCTCTGGGCGACGCCCGTTCGATAAAGTATGCATAATCGAACGTCTATGTCACGAAAAAGTATACTTTTGTGAATCGAAAACGGGGAGAGTTCGTCTGTCTGGCCGCATGGAACCTTCTTGCCACCCACTGGCGCGACCCGCTTAAGCGGGCACATTCGACGATAAAGTATGCATAATCCAACGGACACATGGCGAAAAAGTATACTTTTTCGGGTCATGCCGGGGCGAAAATCGCTGCAACTCCCTGGCCACCGTGCTTGGAACGCTCCGCTGCCGGGCGGTGCTAGCATCGCTTCTTGGCTCGCTACAGTTCGGAACGCCCCGCATGGCAGAAGTCGCGCGCATCGAACCGGAACGCCCTCAGCGCCCCGCGCCGGTGCGCAAACGCCGCGTCACCGCACGGGCGGCTTTGCTCGGAGCGACTGCTGTGTTGGCCGCCGCGCTGGGTGGTTGGTGGCTCTACGACCGCTTGGCCCATGTCCACGTCGTTGACGCGCGGGTCGGGGCGACCATGGTGTTGCTGAGCAGCCGGGTCGCCGGTTGGGTGACGGCGATGCCGGTGAGCGAGGGCGAGCGTGTGGCGGCCGGCGCCGAGTTGATCGCCGTGGATGACCGGCAAGCGCGGTTGCGGCGCGACGAGCTACAGGCGCAACTCACCACGCTCGATGCGCAAATCGAGGCCGCGCAGGCGGAAATCGCGTTCGTTGAGGCGCGCACCGCGAGCCGCATCGATGCGGCTGAATCCGCACTGGCGGCGGCTGGATCCGATTTGGAGGCCGCCGTCTCCATGCGCGAAACCGTCCATGACGAATACCAACGCGCCGACGCGCTGCGTGAACGCGGGTTGCTCTCCGAGCAGGATTGGGCCACCCGCCGCAACGCCTTCCGCACCGCCGAGCAAGGCGAGGCGAGCCGCGCCGCGGCGCGTCGTGGCGCCGAGGCGGATCTCGCCGCGGCGCGTTCCGAGCGGGCGCGGATCGACATCCTGCGGGCAGATCTCGCCCGCTTGCACAGCGAACGGCGCGCCGTCACCTTGCGGGAGCAACGCGCTGCCACGGAGCTCGACGATCACATCATCAAGGCCCCCATTGACGGCGTCATTGACGAGACGTTCATCGACCCGGGCGAATACGTCGCCGCCGGCCAACGCGTGCTGATGCTGCACGACCCCACGGACATCTGGGTGGCGACCCGGGTGAAGGAGACGGAGCTGCGCCATCTCACCATCGGCAAGGTCGCCGAAGTGCGGGTGGACGCCTTCCCCGATGCGGTTTATTCGGCGCGGGTGGCGCATGTCGGCCACGCGGCCACCAGCGAGTTCGCGCTGCTGCCCAATCCAAACCCCAGCGGCAACTTCACGAAGATCACCCAGCGCGTGGAAGTGAAGCTCACGTTCGACGAGCCGGACCCGCGGCTGCGCCCGGGCCTCATGGTGGAAGTGAAGGTGCCCAAGGGGGACTGACCCGGCACCCCGCGGCAGAGTCCAAGAGGGCGTGAGCGGATGGACTTGAGGGCGCTATGGGCCGCCTTGAGGCGGATCGGCCGGGCACCGCGGCCGGCCAGCGCCGGTGCGGGCCGACCGGCGCCGCCCGCCGCCGGCAGCCCGGTTCCACCCGGCTTGGAAGCGACGCCGGGCATCATCCGGCTTTACGAACGAATCGGCCCCAGATATCCGTGGTACGTCAGCATCGTCAGTGTGCTCGGCTCGTTCGCCACGCTCCTCACCGCCACCATCGTCAACGTCGCCATCCCAGACATCATGGGTGCCCTCGGCATGACCATGGACGAGGCGCAGAACTTGGTGAGCGCGTTCTTGGCCGCCGGCACGATCACGATGCTGATGACGGCTTGGTGCATCCGCGCCTTCGGCATCGCCAAAACCTACGTCTTCTGCATCGGCGTCTTCATCGCCTCCTCCGTGTTGGGCGGCATCGCGGCCACCGCGGAGGCGCTGTTTCTCGCCCGCCTCCTGCAGGGCGCCGCGTCCGGGGTGGTCACACCGCTCACCATGGTGTTGATCGCGCAAGTGTTTCCGGTGTCGAAGCGCGGCATGGGCATGGGCCTCATGGGGGTGGGCACCGTGCTCGCCCCGGCGCTCGGCCCGACCATCGGCGGCTATCTGGTGGACAACCTCTCGTGGCGCTGGGTGTTCTATGTGGCCATCCCCTTCGCCGCGGCGAGCCTGCCGTTCGCGCTGACCTTGTTTCCAGCGCGGGAGGAGCGCGGCCCGCGGCCGCCCTTCGATTGGGCCGGCCTTGTGCTCTGCTCCACCTTCCTAACGGCGTTGCTCGTCGCCTTGACGGAGGCGCAAAGCGAGGGTTGGCACGACGATCGCGTCGTCATCGCGCTGGCCTTGGGCGCGGTCGCCTTCGTGGCGTGGCTCGGTTGGGAGACCAAAGCGGCGCAACCGCTGTTGGACATGCGGCTGTTCCGCAACGGCCGCTTCGCCAGCGCCGCGTTCGTCACCTTCACCGTGGGGGCTGGGCTGTACGGCTCCACTTACGTCTTCCCGCTGTTCCTGCAGGGGGTGTCGCGCCTCATCCCCACGGACGCGGGGTTGATGATGGCGCCGGCGGGGCTTGCGATGGCGGCCTTGTTTCCGCTCTCCGGCTACTTGGCGGATCGCGTGTCGGCACGCAGCCTCGTCACGGTGGGGCTCGCGTTGGTGGCATGGGCGTGCTGGCTGATGCGCGATGCGGACGCCTTCACGCCGCTTCTGGACATGGTGATCTGGTACACCATCGGGCGCCTCGGCATGGCGTTCATCTTCCCGGGGCTGAACGCCGCGGCGGTGAACGCGCTGCCGCTGGAACTCATCCCGGCCGGCAGCGGCATGATTAACTTTCTGCGCCAGTTTGGGGGCGCCCTAGGGGTGAACGCGCTCTCGTTCGTGCTGATTCAACGCAGCGCCGAGCATCAGCTACGGGCGATGGAGACCCAGACATGGGACAACAGCGCCATGATGGAGCTCATGCGCCTCGCTCAAGAACAGCTCGCCTACTTGGGCTTGGTGGGCTATCAGGCGTTCGAGTTGAGCTTCACCTATGTGCTCGCCGTGGTGAATCAGCAGAGCGACATGCTCGGCTACCGCGAGAGCTTCATTGCGCTGGCCATCGTGCTGGCGCTTTCGATCCTGCCCACTTGGACGATGGGCCCGAACCGGCCGCTGCGCGACGGGCGCTGAACCGCCGCATCGCGGCCGCGCCGTCACGATGCGCGCGGTGAATGTTGGATGGTGGCTCAGCGCCTTGGGCGGCTAACGGACGCTGCCGTTGGCCCGCAGCGCGGCGATCTCCTCATCGGCGAAGCCGGCCTCGCGCAACACTTCGTCCGTGTGCTCGCCAAGCACGGGCGAAGGACGGGAGAGGGCCGCCCGGGTGTCGCTGAATTGCGCCGGCGGGCGTGGTTGGCGCATGCGCCCACCCACCGGGTGGTCGAACTCAACGAGCGCTTCCATCGCCTTCACTTGCGGGTCCTCAATCACCTCGTCGCGGGTGTTGATTTTGGCGAAGGGCACTTGGTTGGCTTCGAGGCGCTTGCACAGGGCGTCCGTGGGGAACTTGGCGTAGGCGTCGTCCAACAGCGCTTGAAAGGCATCGCGGTTGGCTTGGCGCGCCGGTGCGGTGGCGAAGCGCTCGTCCTCCATCAGGTTCGGCAGCTCAAGGGCACGGAACAGCCCGGCCCATTCGCCGGCCTGCACGGGCATCGTCGCCACATGGCCATCGGCCGTCTGGCGCACGAAATAGGCATGGCTGCCGTACGGGAAGCGCGGCACGTCGTCGCCGACGAAGTGGAAGTTGGCCATGCTGTCTGGCCAGAGGAAGAAGAGGCTCGCGTCGAGCATGGACACCTCGACGCGCTGGCCGGCGCCGGTGCGGCCTCGCGCCACGAGGGCGGAGCAGATGGCTTGCGCGGCCGTCATGGACGTCACCTTGTCGCAGAGCAGCGTGTTTATCATCACCGGCCGTTCGCTGGCCGGGTCCGCCTGCAGTGCCGCCACGCCGGAGATCGCCTGAATCACGGCGTCATAGACGCGCCGTCCGGCGTAGGGGCCGCTGCGCCCCACGCCGTTGATGGAGGCGAACACCAAGCGGGGATTGATGGCCTTGAGCGCTTGGTAACCGAACCCCAAGCGCTCCATCACGCCGGGGCGGAAGTTCTCCATCAGCACGTCGGCGCCGGCCACCAAGCGCCGCAAGGCGTCCTTGCCCGGTTCGGTGGCAAGGTCGATGACGATGGAACGCTTGTTGCGGTTCATCTGCGCGAAGGAGCCGTTCAAGCCATTGCGGGCATGGCGGAACGGCGCCCGCATGGCATCGCCCGCCGGGGGCGCCTCCACCTTCACCACATCCGCGCCTTGGTCGGCCAAGATAGCCGCGGCGATGGGCCCCGAGTAAATCGTGGTCATGTCGATGACCCGTATGCCGTCGAGCGACCCTGCCATGCGGTTCTCCACCACGCCTCGTTGCCACCATTATGCGATGCGAACGCCGGGGTGGTGTCAAAGCCGCGCATGGTGACGGGTTGTTGCCATAGACTTCCACACCATGCGCAAAGTGCTGGTGGTGGACGACCACGCCCATATCCGCGATGTGGTGGCGTTCGCGTTGCGGCGCGCCGGCTTCGAGCCGTTGGAGGCCGGCGACGGGCGGGCGGCGTTGGCGGCGTTCGAGCGGGAGTCGCCGGATCTCATCGTCTTGGATGTGCTGATGCCGGAACTGGACGGCATGGCGGTTTGCGAGGCGATTCGCCGCGTGTCGAACGTGCCGATCCTGCTGCTTTCCTCCAAGGACGCCGAACCAGACCGCGTGGCCGGGCTGGACGCCGGCGGGGACGACTACATGGTGAAGCCGTTCAGCCCGCGCGAGCTGGTGGCACGGGTGCGCGCCATGTTCCGCCGCATCGACGCGCTGCTCGAAGACGGCCGGCCGCTTACCGTCGGGCCTTTGGTGATCGACACCGCGGCGCGGCGGGTGGAGATCGGCGGCCGTGCCGTCACGCTCACACGCATCGAGTTCGGCCTGCTGGCGACGCTTGCGCGCCGCGCCGGCAAGGTCGTCGCGCGCGAGATGTTGATGCGGGGCGCCTACGCACCGCGCCGCATCGTGAGCGACCGCACCATCGACAGCCATGTGCGCCGGCTGCGCGAGAAGCTGAAGGCGAACGGCGCCGACCCCATCGAGACGGTGTACGGCGTGGGCTACCGGCTGGCGTTTGACTAGGGCCGTTGGCGGCGGCCAATGCCGCGTCAGTAGCCCAGTGCCTTGTCGATCACGCCTTCCAAGGGCGCCCCGGCAACGAAGTTGGCCAAGTTGCGAACGAAGCGATCCATGTTGCGGCGGGCGCGGAACTGGCTGGCGCCGGCGGTGTGGGGCGTCATGGCGACGTTGGGCAACGTCCACAGGCGGCTCTCGGCCGGCAGGGGTTCGCGGGGGGCCACGTCCAAGGCCGCGCCACTCAATTGGCCGCTCTCAAGCGCCGCGACCAAGCCCTCCTCCACCATCACTTCGCCGCGTGTCACGTTGATGAGCCATGCGCCACGCTTCATGCGGGCGAACGTGTCCGCATTGAACTTGCCCCGCGTCTCGGGCGTCAGCGGGCAGCAGATGGCCAACACGTCCGAGGTCGCCAACAGGTGGTCGAAGCCGTCTGGCCCGGCCACGCTGTGTACTTCAGCGCTGCCCGGCACGGCCTCCCGGTCGAGGGCTTGCACCGTCATGCCGAACGCGGCGGCGCGGCGCGCCATCGCCCTGCCGGTGCCGCCGAAGCCGAACAGGCCCATGGTCAAGCCGGTGAGTTCCAACTCTTGGCGACGCATCTCGGGGCGATGGTTCCAAGCATCTGGCCCCAAGCGCTGCGCCGTGGCCAACTGGCGCGTGAGCATCAGCAAGAGGCCGAAGGCGTGGTCCGCCAAGTGTTCCCCCACCAGCCCTTTCTCGCTGGTGAGCACAACGTCGCTCGCCTTGAACTCATCGTAGAGGAAGGCATCCACTCCAGAGGCGATGGCGTGTACCCAGCGCAATTTGGGCGCGGCCAGGAACATCTCGCGGGAGACGAAGCCGAACACCACGCCGGCATCCGCCATGTGCGCGAGGGCATCGCGCTGCCTCGCCACAACCACTTCGGCGCCATCGCCGGCGGCGCGGATGCGGGCCAAGTCGGCCGGCGCGACTTCCGGCAGCGTGAGGCCGGGAATGACGAGTACCTTGCTTGGGGCCATGCTTCAATCCCTCCCACGGTGGCTTGTGCGTTTCGCGGTTTTGGGCGGTTCCACACCCAGCCGTGGCGCCGGCGGGCCGCGGTTCATGCGAATGAAACCTCCACCACGCCGAGTGCCGCGCCAAAGTTCCCGCGCCACCGCGACGGCGACGTCACCGGACGCCGCCCGAAGGCGCCAGTGATGACGCGCTGGCGGGGTTCCAAGCGCCGCCCGAAACGGCCCAACTGCGCCGCGAGCGCAGCGATGGAGGCGAAGTGATCGTCGATGTGGCCCCGTGCGGAAACCGTTGCCTGCACCCCGCCATCGCACTGTAGCGCCACTTCCAAGGCGTCGAAGTCGATGCCATCAAGGGGGCGCTCGGCACCGACGACGATGCCCCATTGGGAGAGGTTGTCCGCCAACCGTGCCGCCGCGGACGCTGATCCACCGAGCCGCGGTTCGTTGATCTCGAGCCCGGGCGCCGCGCTTGTCACCGCGGTACGCGCGGCCGCGGCCGACACCTCGCCCGCCAGCGTTGCGCCCATCGTGAAGCAAACCTCATTCTCAACGCCGATGGCGTTGAAATCGCTAAGGGTGAGCGCCGCGCCGCTGGGGAAGACGCGCTCCGCCAAGATGTGGCCAAAGGGCCGGAAACCCACACCCATGGCGTCTCGGGAAGCGCCGGACGTGAGGCCCACCTTCCAGCCGGCCAAGTGCGCCCCGGCGGCGAGCTTCCGGTCCAGATCTTCGAGTTGGCGCCGCAAGCCGGCGTCGCGTTCGTCGCTCGTCATCCCGCCCCAACCGTCCGCGCATCGAGGGTGCTCAAGCGCAGTACGATAGGCTACTTGACATCGGCATTGAACGGGGAGGGTGACAACCATGCGCAACGGCTATCGGATCATCGACACGGACGCGCACCAGATGGAGCCGCCGACCATCTGGCGCGACTACATCGACCCACCCTTTGCCGACCGCGCGCCCAAGATCGGCGACATGGGTGGCGGCCGCGCCGGCATGGTGGTCGAAGGGGTGCCCATCACCAAGCAAGACGGCAGCTATCCCATGCATTCCAAGGAGTTCTTGGAAGCCGCGGCGCGGGGCATGGAGAAGCACGAGGCGGCGCGCGCGGCCGGCTTCGACGCCAAGAGCCGGTTGCGCGACATGGACGAGCACGGCGTGGATGCCCAAGTGATCTACCCCACCGTGGGTGGCCAGATGCTCGGCAAACCCTTTGAGGACACGGCGCTCTTGGCGGCGGTGTGCCGCGCCTACAACGATTGGAGCTTGGAGTATTGCTCGGCGTCGCCACGCCGCCTGCGGATGGCCGCGATGCTGCCGATTCAAGCGCCAGACCTAGCCATTGAGGAAGCCCGCCGCGCCGCCGAGCGGGGTGCCGCCTGCTTCTACGTGCGCCCGAATCCCACTGCTGGCCGCAATCTCTACCATGAGGATTACGAGCCGCTCTGGAGCGCATTGGAAGGCTTGGGGCTGCCGATGTGCATCCACGACTCCGGCTCCCCCTACTTGCCATCCTACGGCGACCGCATGGAAACCCACACATCCGGACACATCATCGCGCACCCCTTCGAGGCGATGGTGGCGATGATGAGCCTCATCTGGTTCGGCGTCATCGAACGCCACCCGAAGCTCTCGGTGGTGCATGTGGAAGCGGATGCCGGCTGGCTGCCCTACTGGCTGCAGCGCATGGAGCAGCACTGGGAGTTCTCCGGCAACGCGGAGCATCCCGAGCTCAAGCGGCGCCCGACGGACTATTTCAAGTCCAACTTCTTGGTGGCATGTCGGGGCGACGAGATGATGCTGCCATCAGTGTGCGAGTTGGTTGGCGACGACTATGTGACCTTCAACACGGACTACCCGCATCCCGACGGCACCTGGCCATTGGGCATGGAGCATCTGGAACGCCAACCCCTCGGCGAGGAGAGCATCCGCAAGATCTTTTGGGACAACGCGGCGCCAGCGTTCGGCGTGGCCTAGGGCGGGGCGCTGCGGGGCCGGCAGCGCCGGTTCCGTCAGTGCGGACGTTGGATGGGGTAGTAGCGCTCGCCGTCGAACTGGTCGAAGTAGGCGCCGAGCCACGGATGGTCGATCTGCGTTGCGTCCGATGCGGGCTCGAGATGCCGTTCCGCCACATAGGTGGTTTGCGGCGCACCATCCACGAGGACGTGATACCAAGGCCGATCCTTGGGCGGGCGGCTCTTGGCCATCGCCTCGTACCACGCTTCGCTCAGATTGAACTCTGGGTCCACGCCGCACACCACGCCCCGATACTCGAAGCGGTTGTGCTCAACGATTTGTCCGACGAAGAAGCGGGCGTCCTCGCTCATGGGCGGCGGGCCGACGTCTCTCTGGCAGGCACATTATCGCCCGTTCCAGCGCGAGTGAGTGGCGTTCCTTGGCGGCGACGGCTTAGCCGGGCGGCCTAAACCTGAACGCCACCACACCATGCGGCGGCGAGTGCGCCACGAAGGGAAGGCAGCGACGGGGCACCGGCGTCGCTCAACGTCGCGGCACCCCACCTCCGCAAGGCGAAGGGCGCGTGGCGGCCACTCGGCGCGGGCCGCCACGCGACAGCAATCAGCCTTTGACGCGCGTATATACCCGCGTCGCCACGATCGCCATGATGCTGCTGAGATACAGCAGGGAAAGCTGATCCATGATGGCGTCGAGGTAACTGCCGATGAAGTGGATGTGCGACAGCACGTCCGCCTGCGACGCGACGCCGATGCCGATGGCCACCGCGACGAACATCGTGGAGTCTTCCGCGTCCAAGGTCATGAAGCCGTAGGCGAGCCCCAAGACGACGAGCACGAGCGGCAGCAAGCCCATTGGCACCACGCCTGGCGCCAACCCCTCAATGATCGCCGCCAACGCGCCCAAACCGAAGATGATGCGCATTTCCATCAGTAATCCCCTTGTCTCCGATGAGAAAGCCACAGTGCGCCGGCGCCTGCCAACGGAGAATCGGGCCTGATGCTGCCAAGCCGCGGCTCGCCGATGACAGGCAACGCACTGCCCCGCACACTACCACAAGGATGTTTGCTGTGGTAGCGCAGCTTTGTGCGCCGCTGAAACGGGGTTTGGCGGGATTCGTCGTTGGCGATGCTCTGCCATTTCGTCGTGCCCCACCTCAGCACCATGCCGCGGCGCCGAGCAGTGGCTGTGCGTCCACGCCATCACCCAAGGGGTAGCTGTGGGGTGTGCGGCAGAAGATCGAGGCGGCCCGCACCGCGTCTGGCGGCAGCAGTGCGGCGACCTTGCGCAACGCGGCGGCGTCTCGCGCCGGGGGGTGTTCGGTCCACTTCGCGTCCGCCAGCCGGAACCGCCCGGCCTCGTGTTGCAGAAAGTCCGCCTCCCGCGCCCGGTCGCGCCAGAAATTGAAGTGCCAATCGCCGCGGTGATTGATTTGGGCGCGGCGGATTTCGGCGCACACCAGCGTCTCCCACAACGCGCCGGCGAGGGGCGACGCGGCCAGCGCTTGCGTGGAATGGACGCCGCATAGGAAGGCGGCCAACCCCGTCTCGCGCAGATACAGCTTGGGACGCTTCACCAGCGACACCGTGGGATTGCCGTACCACGGCTCGACCAGCGCGATCTGGTGCGACGCCTCCAAGGCGGACAGCCAAGCACCGGCCGTGGCGCCGCTCTTGCCCACGTCGCGCGCGAAATCCGCCCGGTTGAGCAACTGGGCGGAACGCAGCGCCGCGATGCGCAGGAACCGCTCGAAGTCACGCAGGTTGGCCACTTGCAGAAACTGCCGGAGGTCCCGTTCCAAATAGGTGGCAACGTAGGATTGCAGGAAGCCGCGCGCGTCGATGGCGGGGTTCTGGTGCAGTTCCGGGAAACCACCGCGCACCAGGAACTCCTCGACGCTGAGCGCCGGGCGGGCGGCTTTGGCTTCGGCGAACGAGAGCGGCTCCAGCTCGACGATGGCGGCGCGTCCCGCCAGCGAATCCGCCACCGAGCGCATCAATGCCAGCGGCTGCGAGCCGGCGAGCAAGAACCTGCCGTTGCGGTTGCGGTCGTCATCCACCACCGTCTTGAGGTGCCGGAAGAAGCCCGGGGCGTATTGCACCTCATCGACCACCACTGGCGGTGGGTGGCGCTCCAAGAAGCCGCTGGGGTCGTTCTCGGCTTGCTCGGCCTCGCTCGGCAGGTCCAGCGTCACGAAGCGGTGGTCTGGGAACAAGCGCCGCATCAGGCTGGTCTTGCCGGTCTGCCGCGCACCCGTGAGCACCACCACCGGACGGGTCGTGGCGCGCTGGCGGAGCAAGGGTTCGATGTGGCGGTCGATCCACATGGTCAAATTGTACAATCGCATTGCGCATTTTTACATAGTGGAAGTATTCGTTTTGCCGCACCCGGTGTGCGGTGATTCGCCAGGCGCGTGCTACGATGAGAGGCGGTGTTGGCTGGGGACGCGCTGCCGGTGATTAAGCAAACGAGCTTCTTCAAGCGCCGGGCCGACATTGCGCCGGAAGACTTTCGCGCCTACTGGCGAGGGCACCACGCCGACGTGGTGCGCCGCCTCAAGGGGCTTAAACGCTATGTGCAGAACCATGTGGTCGGTGCCGAAGAG
The DNA here is from genome assembly GCA_965200505.1 of Candidatus Azotimanducaceae bacterium. Taxonomy (GTDB): domain Bacteria; phylum Pseudomonadota; class Gammaproteobacteria; order Pseudomonadales; family Azotimanducaceae; genus VXNE01. Next base: position 1,282,465 of record OZ241343.1, read on the forward strand.
GGCCGTGGCTTCGATGGCATCGCCGAGGTGTGGTTCGAGGACAAGGACGCGATGCGCGCCAGCGCCGGCTCGCCGGAGTTGGCCGCGGTGCGGGCGGACGAGGCGAACTTCATTGACGCCGAAAGCATGGCCGCCATCATCTGCGATGAGTGGGTCATCAAGGATGGCGTGGCGGCACCCGGCGCCGCCAAGCTGATGGCGCTGGTCTCACGGCGGGCGGATCAGCCACCGGAGGCATTCCAAGCCACCTACCGGGATGAATTCGGCCCCAAGGTGGCCGCGGTGCCCGGCGTGGCCCGCTATGTGCAATCGCACTGCCGGCCGGGCATCTACCGCGCCGGCGGTGAACCCGTCCGGGATGCCGTGGCGGCGCTGTGGCTCGCGGACCGAACCCTCGCACTGGCTTCGGCGGAAATGGCGGCAGTCGTCGCATTGGAGAACACCTTCATCGCCACCGAGCGCACCAGCGCAGGTTGGGTGGAAGAAGTGGAGATCGCGCTGTGAGGGCCGAATCACACGGCTATCCGCTGGACCCGCCCTTGGAAGAAGTGCGCATCCCCGTGAGGGCACCGCATATTGCCGCCACCAGCTATTCGCGCCTGGCGCTGATGCACCGCTTCCCGGAAGCTGAAGTGGGCGAAGACCTGCACTTGCGGTTCAGCGAGCCCGGCAAGCCGAAGAAGAGCACGCTGGCACCGGACGTGCTCTTGGCCCTAGAAGTGCCGCGGCGCGAGACTCGCGCAGACTTTGACGCGGATGCATTGGGTGCGCCGGACTTCGTGCTGGAGGTGCTGTCGCGCAGCACTTGGAGACACGACATCGGCCGCAAGCTGGACTGTTACCAGCGCATCGGTGTGCGCGAATGTTTGCTCTTCGACGTGACTGGCGAGGACTTGGCCTCGACGGGTGCTGACTTGTGGGGTTTCGCAATGACCCCGGAGAACCGTCGTCCCCTTGAAGAGGGCTGCTGCCAAACGGCGAGCGCGGCGTGTACAGCAATGTGCTGGGGCTGTGGGCCTATGTGGCCAAGCGGGTGCCGCCGGCGGCCCCGAACGAAACGTGGGCCCTCGCCATGCGTTGGTACGACCCCACGACGAACGCCGATCTTCCACATCACGAAGACGCGCTCGCCGGGCAGGCGATGGAGCGAGCCCGGGCCGAGGCGGAGCTAGCCCGGGCCGAGGCGGAGAGCGCCCGGGCGGACGCGGCCCAGCGCCGGGTCGCGGAGCTTGAGGCCCAGCTTCGGGGCCAAGCAGGGCGGACCTAACGCCGGAGAACCTCATCGCGGTGCCAGCTAAGAAACTCCGGGGCCGGTCGATCCTCGCTCGCCTTGGGCACGATGCGCAGTGGCACACCGTCGAAGCGTCCCAATGAATCACGCTGGCCCTGCCCCGCGGCGTGCCGGGAAACGCGGATCACCAGATCGTCCTGCAATGCGAAGGCCCCACGGTCGAACAGGTTGTGATGCAGCGCGCACAAGGCCAGCCCGTTGCGCACTTCGGAAGGTCCGGCGTGGCTCAGCCAGTGGATGTGCGCGGCTTCGACGGCCAACACGTCGCCTCTCAGCCGCACTTGGAACGAACAGACCGCGCACTGTTCCTCGTAGGCGCTCAGCACGTCGGTTCTGAACGCCGCTGCGCGGCGTAGGCGGCGTGTGGTCTCGTACTCATGGCGGTCTTCCGCCACTTGCCTCGTATCTGCTTGCCCATGCGCCATGTCCGCTCCTCCAATCCCAGTCGCCCGCAGCACATCTGCGTGGTACGTCTCCGGAAAGTGTGCATCTAGGAGTTCTTTCGCCAACGCGCGAGCGAGCCGGGGCACCGCTCGCAACGCATCGTAGTCCGATGCCAAGAGGCCGCCGAGAATGCGGTGCTCACGCAGGTCCCGCACATGGGGATCACCACTTGCCGACAGCCGCACGAGATGCGGTCGGTCGATTTCCCACACGCCGTCGCCAACCAGACGCCAGAAAGGGAACTCCGGGTGCCGGGTTTGGCGCGTCGGGCCGAAGGCGGACAGCAACTCGCCGAGTTCGGCTTCCACGACCGGGTAAGGTGCTAGGCGATCCTTGCCCTGCAGGCAGCGCCCGAATGCCCATAGCAACAGAAGCGGTTTGTGCGGCGCCCGGTACCCGCGGCTGCGCCACAGCCGTAGCGAGGCAAGGCGTTGCCGCAACGATGCGCGCGCCACCCCGTCAGCCATTCGCCGCGCCGGAGAACGGCTCCCCTAGCGCCCCTTCCTGCGCGAATTGCGCAATCTCCGCATCGGACATCCCCAAGTGTTCCCGCATCACCCGCACGTTGTGTTGGCCCAATGTCGGTGCCGCGGAGCGGAGCCGTTGTGGGGTGGCGGAGTAGCGGGTCGCCGGGCCGTCGTAGGGGGTTGGGCCCATCTCCCGATGATCGAGTGTGACGAAGAAGCCGCGATGCCGTAGTTGCCGGTCCTCGTGGAGGTCGCTTGGGCGCATGACGACGTAGGCCGGCACACCGGCCCGTTGCAATTGCCTCCCGGCAGTGAATGGCTCCAAGTTCGCAAGCCACCCGGCAAGCTCGGTGTTCACGGCCTCGACGTGGTTGAAACGGTCGTCGAAGTCGCAACCCAAATCCACAATGTCGGCGAGCGCCTTCCAATGCGCTTCGGTCTCCACCGCGACGGCGACGTAGCGCTCATGCCCGGCGGCGGGGAAGACGCCGTGCGGGCAAGCCAGCGGTGAGCCTTGCCCCAAGGCTTGGGCAATGCGGCCGTTGGCGACGTAATCCAAGATGGCCGGCGCCAGGAAGCGGATGCCGCATTCCACCTGCGAAAGGTCGATGTATTGGCCGCGGCCAGTGCGCCGCCGATGGCGCAAAGCGGCCACGAGGGCCGCGATGCCGAAGCGCGGCGTGATGAAGTCCGTGTAGGCGCCCCAAGGCCCGCATGGGGGACGATCCGGCCAGCCGACCAGGTTGAAGAGGCCGGCCACGGCCGCCCCTTGGTTGCCGAAGCCGGAATATCCGCGTTCCGGCCCGTCTTGGCCGCGCATGCAGGTGGAGAGCATCACGAGGTCGTCCCGGTCCGCGCAGAGGGTGGCGTAGTCGAGGCCGAAGCGGGCCATCGTGCCGGGGGAAAAGCTCTCGATCACCACGTCCGCCCACCGCGCCATGCGTTGCGCGAGTTCGCGGCCCGGCGCAGTCTTGAGGTCTAGGGTCATGCCGAGCTTGGAGGTGTTGAAGTTGGCGTAGAACTGCGAGCGATCGGGCCCCGCCACGCCATCCTTGAACGGGGGTGCCTCGCGCAGCAGGTCGAGCCGCCCCGGGGATTCGATGCGCACCACCGTGGCGCCGTGGTCCGCGAGGGCCTTGCCCATCATCGGCCCCACCCCTACCCAACTGAAGTCCGCCACCTTGATGCCGGCGAAGGGTGAGTCCGAGATTTCTCGGCCCGCGTCATGGTCGCCGGTGTGCCTCGAACGCGGTGCCGGCTTCCCCAACTCGCCCAACGCGGGTGCCGCCGGCCCAATGCGCAGCGGTGTGCGCGAGAGCTTGGCGAAGGGCCCGGGGTGCGTGAAGCCACCGAGTTCGGTCCAGAACCGCCGCGCCTGCAAGTGAGGGTCTTGAATCAAGTCCGCCACGTCGTGAATGGCCGCGAGGGTCAACCCACGCTCGGCGGAGAAGCGTTGCAGCGCCTGCTTCGTCTTGGTGGCGACGAACTGGCGGCACACCTCGGCCGCGGCGCTCGCTGTGGCGACATCCAAGCTGCCGCCCCGCAACTCGGCGAGCCAGTGTTCGAAGCGCCGCCCCCGAACGGCCGCGGGCAACTCGGCGCCTTCTTGTTCCGCCCAACGCAACAAGTCGTTCAAGGAGCGTTCACCAAGGATGGGCATTTGGAAGCGCAGCATCGCGTAGCCGTCCGCGCACCGCACGATGCCGGGCAACTTGAGCCCTTCGGCCACCAAGGGCGGGCCGGTGCCGCGCAGCTCGCTGGTGCCCGGCGGATTGGCGCCGGTGTTGGGGGGATAGCCGGTGGCGTTCATCAGGGTCCACACCACGGCCGCTTGGGCGGACACGTCGAGGTGCTGGCCGATGCCGGAAGCGTCGCGCCAATGGAGGGCGATGGCGATGTCCGCGGCCGCTTGCGCACCGGCATGGAACGCCGCTTGCGGCATGGCGCCCATCGGCAGCGGCGGACGATCTGGGTTGCCCTGCAGCCCCACCAAGCCGCCGGCCGCCTCCACGGTGAGCTCGGTGGCCGGCGCGTCGGCCGCGGGCCCGTCGCAGCCGAAGGGCGTGATGGAAGCGTGGACGACATGGGGAAAGCGCTCCGCCACGCCCAGCGTGTGACGGGACTCGATGAACACGTCCGCATCGTCGAGAAACGCCGTGGCGTCTTCCGCCACCACGCTGCGCTTGCCGACCCCGAGGGCCGTCCAGTAGAGGGATTCGCCGTCCCGGAAGGGCGGCAGGCGGCGGCTCTCGCAGCCTTCCGGCGGCTCCACCTTAATCACTTCCGCGCCCAGTTCCGCCAAAATCCGGCCAGCCAGCTCGCCCCAGCGGCTGGTGGCGTCGATGACGCGAATGTCGTTGAACGGCGCGGCCATATTCATGTTCCAGCCGCGTGATGGCACCGTCCCAAGTCATGCGGCCACCGCACCGGGGCTTGCGGCGTCATCGTGGCGCGGCGACACCCCGATAGGTGAAGGTGGCGAACTTCGGCCCCGGCAGGTAGCCCGTTTCCAGCTCGTTGATGCGAAAGCCGGCGCCGGCGATCAATTGATCGACTTGGCGCGATAGATGGCAGCCACCGCCAATGATCTTCCATGCCGGTTCGATGCGCCGTTGCCAGTTGAGCCAGCGCCGCTCCGGGCTGGCGCCGTGTTCGGCGAAGATGAGCCGCCCCTTGGGTTTCAGCACGCGCCGCAACTCCGCCAAGGCGCGATAGACGTTTGGCACGGAGCAAAGCGTCCAAGTGGAGACCACGGTGTCAAACGTGTCGTCCTCGGCGGGTATCTCCTCTGCGGAAGCTGCCGTCACCTGCACCGGAAACCGCGCTTCGGCCAAGCGTTCGGACGCCAGCTCGACGATGTCCCGCGAGGGTTCGATGGCCGTGAGCGTCTCCGGCGCCGCATCTCCGGCACCGTAGTGGGGCAGGTTCAAGCCAGTGCCGAAGCCGATCTCCAGCACCCGCCCGCGCGCCGTCGGCACCAGCCGCGCCCGCAGTTCCGCCATTGGCTTCTGCGCACAGGCCGCGTTGATCAGTTTCGGCAGCACATGTCGTTGATACAGGCCCATCACCCCTCCCGAACCGTACCCGGCCGAATGATCCTCGGCGTGGCGTTCTCTTCCCGATCAGGTTCCCCACCCGCCGTGTCACCACCCAACGCCGCTTGGGTCTCGACGTCTTCTGAATCCACGCGCTCCGGCGGGTCGAAGAGCTTCACTTCGCCACTCGCATAGCCGCGGAACTTGAGGTGTTCGACCAAGGCGCGTTCCACCGCGCGCTCGATGTCCGCCTCGAGCCGCTCGGCGTCCAAGCGCGGAAAGCGCCGCAACAGTTCCGGGCGGTTGTAGAGAAACGTGCGCGAGAGCGTTCCGGCGACAAAGCGCTTCTCGCGCAAGCCGAACTCAAAACGTATGCGGATGGGCACTTCCACCAGCGTGGCGCCCGCCCGCACCGTGTGCTTGACGACCTTCCTATCGACCACCCAGAGCACTGATGGCGCACCCCATTTTTCACGCGCCCAAGCCCGAAGATACACGAAAAGCGGGACGCACGATGGACGACCCGATGCCCTCGGGGTGGCGCCATGGGGGCGTGGTGCGATTGGCCCGCCTGGGGCGACCAGCGTGAGACGGCTACTGCCGTTGCCGCTCCGCGCTTTGCAGGAACTCGCGCTCGTCGGCGCTGCTCACCCGGTTCAGCACGGCATTGCGGTGCGGAAACCGGCCAAAGCGGGCAACGACGTTGCGATGGCGCTTGGCGTAGTCCACAAAGCCGTTGACAAACTCCACCCATTCTTCGGGCACGGTCTCCGCCAATTCGCTGGTGAACTCGACGTAACGGCGCTGGGCGGCGATGGATTCGCTGTGGTGGAACGGGTGTTGCAGGAACAGCTTTGCCGGGATGGAGAGCGCCCCGTCGTGGCCGGCATCCAACGCGCGTTCCGCCACCTTGAACGCCAGCGCATCGTTGGCGAAGGCGCCGGCCTTGCCGCGGAAGCAATGGCGCGAGAATTGATCGAGCAGGATGACCAGTGCCAAGGCGCCCTCGGCAGTTTGCTCCCAGCGCTCGCGTTGGGTCTGCGCGGCCGGGGAGTTCGCGGACAACCGCATCAGGAGCCGACCAAAGCGCTCGCGCACCTCTTGATCGAGTTCCCGACCGCCCTCATACCAGCGCTCCGCCTGCGCCGCCGCCGCCGCCGGGCTGTCGCCGGCGTCGGCAAGCCAGAACGCGACGACGTCCGCCGGCGTGATCTCCGTTACGTCGGCCACGGCTACGCCGGCGCCTCTGGAAGCGGACAAGCGGGCGGCACTCGGTGCCTGGACGGCACTGGCGCCGTGCCTGTCGGTGCCTCGCCCTTGGCCGCATTGCTTGTGCGGAGGGCGCCGAATTGCGTGGGCATGGGTGTCGAATCCTCCCCCGGGTGCCGCGAGCGGTTGTGAAGCGCTTCGCGCCCTTGGATCCTTTGGCGCTTCACGCACGGGGCGCTTGCGCCAAGAAAGTGCCATTATACATCACGGCCGGCCGACGCGACCGGGACACCCGGCCCAAGTGAGGGGGACGCTATGACGAAGGAAGACAAACACCCATTCTGCAGTGCGGGTTGGGTCAACGTGGCGCGGGAATACGTCGAAGGCCAATGTGCCGGGCGCGACTTGAGCGGCCTCTCCCTCAAGTTTTGCGAGAAGTTCACCGACGCGCCGCCGGCCCTCGCCACCGAACCGGGCAACGTCACGGGCTGGTTCATCCACATCGAGGATGGCGCGGTGGAGGTGGGGCACGGTTTGCTCGCCGGCGCGGACCTGGTCATCACGGCAGACTACGAGACGGTGGTGCCGCTGGCGCGAACCGTGTTTGAGGGCAACCCGGCCGGGGCAGAAGCCGCGCAGCAAGCGGTGGCCCGCGCCACGGAGCAGGGCAAGATGAAACGCGAGGGGGACGAAGGTGTCATGGCCAACGCGCCATTTCTCGCCGGCCTGCACGACGCGCTGGCGCGACGCACTGCTTGAGCCGCCACGCACCCGCTCCCAACGCGCCCATGGCACTGGCTGCGCTCCATGATGAACCGGGACACGCTGTTCAAACACCTCCGTACACTGCACTTTGAGTCTGGCGATCGCGACCGCGCGTTGGCGGATGCCCGGCGCATCGCCGCGTTCCTGCGCGAAGCCGGCGCCGTGCGCGTGGTGGGCATTGGCTCGGCGTTCGATGTGGAGCAGCCCTTCACGCACCGCTCAGACATCGATCTGGTGGCGTCGGGATTGGCCGCCGACACCTTCTACGCCGTGTCCGCCAAGGCCGCGGCGCTAACGGACTTTCCGCTGGATTTGACGCCACTTGAGCTGGCCACGCCCCGCTTGCGGCAAGTCGTGGACGATGAAGGCGTTGTGCTGTGAAGCGAGAGGAAGTGTTGGTGCGGCGGCTAGTGGCCGAAATCCAAGGTGAATTGGAGGCGCTGCACCAGCTGAAACGGGAAGTCGCCGCCGCGCCGGCGTCGCGGGACAGCTATGCGCTGCGGGCGCGGGGATCGATCCTGCACGACTTCTACAGTGGCGTGGAGCGGATCTTCGTGCGCATCGCCCGGGAATTGAACGGCGGCGTCCCGCAGGACGTGCAATGGCACCGGCAGCTAGTGAAGGACATGGCCTTGGCCATTCCCGAAGTTCGCCCCCAAGTGATCGATGCGGGCCTCGCGGAGATCTTGGACGAGTACTTGCGCTTTCGGCACCTGTTCCGGCACGTTTACGGCTTCGCGTTGAATGCAGAGCGCTTGCATTCGCTCACGGCGCGGCTGCCCGAAACGCTGGACGCCATCCAAAGTCGGCTCGATGCGTTCACCGCTTGGTTGTTGGGGACCGTCGCCGGCCATTGAAATCCCCAAGCGGACCATGCCGGCACCCCAAACCGCTTGAGGCCAAGTGCCGGCTGCCGTGGTGCCGCGCACGGTGGGAAGGCTCTCGACACTAAGCCGGCTTTGCTTGGCGCCGCGCCTCCAATTCGCGCAGGATTTCCTCGTGACGCTTCTTGTCGATGCGGTACATGAACGCAAAGCCCATGCCGCCATAGACAATGATGTAGTAGAGCGGCCCCATCATGAACAAGAGGCCGTCGATGGCTTCCTGGGAGACGCCTTGGGTGGCGGCGTCCTCAGGAAAACCAATGATCTGCAAGCCGAAGCCGCCGATTAATCCGCCCAAGCCTTGGGTCATCTTGATGGCGAAGGTGCGGATGGCGAAGATGGCGCCTTCGGCGCGGTTGCCGGTTTTGAGTTCATGCTCGTCCGCCACGTCCACGAGCTGCGAATCGATCACCACCGGCACCACGGCCAGCGTGATGAAGCCGATCCCCCAGATGCCGAAGAACGCGAGCAGCAGCCAGATGGTGCCGTTCTCCGGGAACCAGCCCAAGAGCCGCAGGCAGTAGGGCAGGCCGATGAGGAACGCCGTCACGGAGATGGTGAAGATCACGGTGTACTTCTTGTCCATCAAGCGCGTGAGCCAAGCGGACACCACCACCACCAAGAGGGCGCCGGGCAGTCGCACGAAATCCCGCAGGGCGATTTGCTCGGTGGTGAAATCAAAGGCATACACGAACGTGTAGGTGGCGACCACGGAGATGACCCCGCCGGAAGTGGCCAGGATGAGCCAACACAGGCACACCGATAGGTAGGAGGGGTTCACGAGCAGCGAACGGAAGTTCACGAACGTGTCCTTGAAGAAGCGGCGGTAGTAGCTGCCGGCGCGGTCAACGAGGCGTTGCTCGCCGTGCAGCAGGGGGATCTGATCCGCCGTCATGAAGGTGCAGGCCATGATGACGATGAAGCAGAACACCCCGCCGAAAATGGCCAACAGGTGATAGCGCTCCGGATCCAAGAGGCCGTTGGCGTAGTGCGGCGTGGAGGGAAAGATCACCCACAGCACGAACGCGCCGAGCAACACCAAGCCAACGGTGAGCACCACCCAGTTCCAACCGAAGATGGAGGTGCGTTCGTCGTAATCGTCTGTGAGTTCGGCGCCCAGCGCGCTGTGCGGCACCGAATAGAACGTCTTCGACAGCCGCAAACCCACCATCGTGATGGTGAACCAGAGGAACAGCGCGTATTCCGATAGGCCATCCGGTGGCTGGTACATCAAGTAGAAGGAGAGCGCCAAGGGGAACGCCGAAATGAACATGAACGGATGGCGGCGGCCCCAGCGTGTGCGCACGCTGTCGGAGAAGGCACCCACCAACGGGTCTGAGATGGCATCTACGATGCTGGCGATGAGAAACGCCGTGCCGCACAGGGCGGGGGAGACGCCCAGCACCTGGTTGTAGTAGATCATGGTGGCGACGCCGGCGGCGCCCACCATGCCTTCTTCCAGAGAGCCTACGGAGAACGCGAATTTCGTGCGCGAGCTCACACGACGCCGACGTTCCTGCGTGGCGATGGTCATGGCTGCGTCAAGCGCTGGCGTTGCCTAGCCTCAGCGGGCGTGGGGTGGTGCCGTGCTCGCTTCGGCGACGTGGCTTGGCGGGCCGGCGGCGTTCACCCCATCGCCATGCACCCTGTGGCGTGGCACCTGCCGGCGGCCATGCGGCCGCCGGTGGATGGACACGGCTGGCGCCGAAGCGCAGGCCGGCTATTGGCAGGTGGCCGGATTGCGCAACACGCGGCCGGCCCGAGCGCCGGTGTGTTCGTCGTCGCGCAAAATCACTTCGCCGTTGCACACCGTCGCCAAGTAGCCCTTGGCCTTCTGAATGAGCCGCGGGGCACCGCCGGGGAAGTCGTGTACCAGTTGCGGCTGGCGTTCCGCCACGCGCTCGACGTCGATGACGTTCACGTCCGCCCGCTTGCCCACTTGGAGCGCGCCGCGGTCGTTCAGGCCGAGCACACGGGCTTGGGCGCTGGTGAGTTTGCGCACGGCTTCGGCGAGGCTGAACCGGCCTTGGTCGCGGTGCCAGTGGGAGAGCATGAAGCTCGTCCAGCCGGAATCCATGATCTGGCTGACGTGGGCACCGGCGTCGCCGATGCCGGGCAGCACCCATTCTTCGGCGAGGAATTGGCTCACGGCCTCCAAATCGTGATTGAAGAACCGCACATGAAAGAGCGCCAGGCCATCGCTCGCATCCATGTAGCGCAGCCACGTTTCCACCGGATGTTCCCCGGCTTGCTCGGCGAGGCTGGCAAGGCTCTGCTCCGGGCCCCGTGTGTAGGCCGGCCGATCTTCGTCGCCGAGCCAGAAGTATTGCTTGGCGCCCTCGGCGAATTGCGGGTTGTCGCGGGTTTCCGCCACGAGTTTCTCCCGCGTCTGCGGGTCTCGGATGGCGGCCAGGCGGGCGTCGAAACCCAACTTGCGCAGCTCCTTCCAGGCCGGCGTGGGGAACAGGATGTCCGTCTTCAAGCCAGAGAGGAAGCCGCCGCTGCGCGGCAGCGTGAGGGCGTATACGTCGATGCCCTTGGCGCGCATGGCGGCGATGGCGCCGTCGTAGCGTGTGCCGTTGCCTGCTTCGGCGGGGATGTGGGGGGCGCTGAACAGGAGCTTGGTGCCGGCGTGGCGCGCCTGTTCGCCGATGAGCGCCATTTCGGCGTCGAGCTTCGAGTAGTCCAGCACGAACTGCAGGATCCCGCCTTGCTCGCCAACGGCCTTGGCGATGGCGGCCAACTCATTGCTTTTGGCGAAAGTGCCTGGGATGGAGCGGCCATCCGGCAGCACATGGGCCGGCAGGCGGTTCGACGAGAAGCCGATGGCGCCGTCGCGCACGGAGGCGCCCGCCAAGGCCGCGATGCGGCGGATTTCGTCCTCGGTCGGGTCTTCCTCGATGGCGCGTTCGCCCATCACATAGAAGCGCGAGGCGCAGTGGCCCACCAGCCCGATCACGTTGATGGCGGGGTCGAGCTTCTCCACCGCGCCCAAGTATTCGCCGTAGGACACCCAATCCCACGACAGGCCGTTCAAGATGGCGTCCTTGGGGATGTCCTCCACGGTTTCCATCATGCCGGCGAGGAACTCGCGATCCGCCGGTTTGCACGGCGCGAAGGTGACGCCGCAGTTGCCGAACAGCGCCGTGGTCACGCCATGCCACGACACCGGCGTGAGCAGCGGATCCCAACCGGCCTGGGCGTCGAAGTGGGTGTGCAGATCGACGAAGCCGGGCGTGACCGCGGCGCCGTTGGCGGCGATTTCCTCGCGGCCCTTGCCGGCCGCCGCACCCACCGCGGCGATGCGGTCGCCATCGATGGCGACATCGCCGTGGAACGGTTCGTTGCCGAGGCCATCGACGATGAGCCCGTCGCGAATGACAAGATCGTGAGCCATGTGTTCCCCTCGCCTATGGCGTTCCCGTGCGCGGCATGATGCCACTTCCGCGCGCTTGGCGCAGCCGGCGTATCGCCCGTCGGTTGGCGGGTTTGTGATGCCGCGCTCGATGGCGCCGCGTTTTGGCCTACAGCGCGTCCGTGAGCTTGCGCATCCCTGCGCCGAGGTCCGCCAACGCGGAGCGCAGGATGAATCGATCCCAGCCGATGCAGAAGTCCCGCACGCCGAGGTCGATGTAGCGCCGCGCCTGCTCCACCGAGCCGATCTCGATGCGTGGGCGGAGGCCGTGCTCAAGCGACTTCTTGATGACCTGCTCCTCGAACGGGCGGATGTCTGGCGTGGACATGAGCCGCGGCGCACCGCGGGAGAAGCTGAAGTCCGCCGGGCCCCACTGCGTCATGTCCACGCCGCGGGCCTTGGCCCGTTCGAGCACGGCGTCGATGTTCTCCACTGTGACGTTCTTCTCCACCATGATGGCGAAGACGACGGAGCGCAGCTCGTCCAGATAGCGCTCGGTGTCGTAGGCGGCCAGCGCCGGCCGGCGCAGTTTCACGCCCATGAAGCCGCCGTTTTCCGGCGTGTCCGGCGCGATGGCGCGGTGACAGGCATCCACGTCTTCCGGCGTGCGCACATCGGTGAAGAGCACCGCCTTGAAGCCGGCGCCCAGCGCCGCCTGTGCCCAGAACGCCTGGCTCGCCTGATCGGGCTTGATCATCAACGGCAAGCCACCGCCACACTGCGCCGCCCGCGCCATGTGGTAGAGCAGGCTCATGTCGAACGCGCCGTATTCGGCCACGAACTCGGCGTAGTCGAAGAGCCCCGAATCGCCCACCATCTCGGCAACATCGGGATCCGCGAACATGATGTGGGTGCCAACGGTCGGCTCGTCCCGATTCAGCTTCTCGCGTAGCGTGTTGGGCGCAATCATGGGCGTTGATCTCCCGGGGAAGCCGCCTGACGATACCGCGCATGGCGCAAACCGCAAGCGGCGGGCGCTGGTTTACGGCCCGCGTGTGGGGCACCGCGCGGGGATGCCGCGGCCAAACGCCGCCATGGTGTGCGTCAATTCGGTGGACAACTTGTTGGACAAAAACATGCCAACAACTTACGAACAGCCCCATAACAGTCTAAAATATCTCGACATTCACAGGACAAGTGACGTGACAAAACTCGTGACAAACACTAGGCCATACCAGCGGACACATCCATGGCTCACGTTCCAGTTCGACCTGCGCCGTCTGCGCCACACGGATTGGCTGGCGTTGGGTGAAGTGGTAGCCGATTGCGACCATGTCGCCATGGCACCCTTGGCACCGAGCGTGGCCGAAGAGATCCACCAGATCTATCTGGCGAAGGGCGCCTTGGCCACGACCGCCATTGAAGGCAACACGTTGTCTGAGGAAGAGGCGCTTGCGGCGGTTGCGGGCACCTTGAACCTGCCACCCTCGCGGGCGTACCTCAAACAGGAAATCGACAACGTTGTGGCGGCGTACAACGGGATCGTTGACCAACTGCTCACGGAGGGCGCCGTTCCGATGACGGTGGCGACGCTCGAACGAATGAACGCGCAAGTGCTCGCGGGCTTGGAGGTGGAAGACCATGTGGCGCCAGGCCAAGTGCGAACCGTGAACGTGTCCGTGGGCCGGTATCGCTGCCCCGAAGGGCGGGATGCCCGGTTCCTGCTGGAGCGGCTCTGCGATGTCCTGAACGACTTGGCCGCGTCGGGCATCGACGCCACTGCGTTCGCCATCTTGAAGGCCATCTTCGCCCATGTGTACTTCGTGTGGATACATCCCTTCGGCGACGGCAATGGCCGCACGGGACGGCTCCTTGAGCTCTCGATCTTGTTGGAGGCGGGCCTGCCACAGCCGGTCTGCCACCTGCTCAGCAACCACTACAACCAAACCCGCACGGACTATTACCGGCAGCTGGAACGCGCCAGCCGGTCCCCGGAGGGCATCTACGGCTTTGTGGCCTACGCGCTGGCCGGGTTCGTCGATGGCCTTCGGGAGCAGATGGAGAGGATCCGCTTCCACCAGTGGGATGTGGCGTGGGAACACTTCGTCCACGAGCAGTTCCGGGACGCGCGCGGCACCACTGATCGGCGACGTCGCACCTTGGCCTTGGCGCTGTCTTCGCGCACCCACCTGCCCGACCTCGACCAGTTGACGAACCTGAACGCAGACGTGGCGCGGGCCTATGCCGGCGTCTCCCGCCGCACACTCATGCGCGATTTGGCGGCCCTCATGGAACTAGACCTGCTGCATCGAACGGCCGGTGGGCTGCGGGTACACCGGGAGCGGATTCTGGCGTTCCTGCCGTGGCGGCACGCGGCCGACGACGAATGATCCCTCCTTAACACGGCGACCCGCCCGCCCAGCGTGTGGATTCGCTTGACGGCCCGCTTGGCCGCCTCGGATACTCGGCGCGTTGCCGGACGAGCGGCAATGTCGGGTGCCACTGGCCCACATCCCGCGTCGCCGCGCAACGGCACCTGAATCGAAAATGGCCAGCCCATGCGGAAGATGCAAACCTTGACGCCGGCGCAGCGCCAGCAATGGCAGGTGGATGGCTACCTGCACTTGGAAGGCGTGCTCGACGCGGATGAGGCCGCCTTCTTCGCGGACGAGATGGATCGGGTGCGGGAATTGCCGGGCTATGAGCCGGATCGCCGCCCGGAGCTGCCCATCGGCCACTACAGCTTCATGCCGCACACGCCGGACCTCGACCCGAACGGCTTCATGGACCGGCGCGAACTCTTGGGCTACGGCCAAGCCTTCATCGACCTCATCGACCGCGCGCCCATCTTCGACTACATCGTGGACATCATGGGGCCGAACGTCCTGCTCAGCATGACGCAAGCCATCACGCGCCCGTCCGGCGACGGCTTCCCCGGCTACACCCACACGGATGGGGGCGAATCGCTGCGCTGCATCCGGGTGGCGGAATCCAGCCCGCCCATCGCCATGAAGGCCATGTATCTGTTGAGCGACGTGACGGAACCCGACAGCGGCAACCTCACCGTCTTCCCGGGCAGCCACATGCGCCCGATTCCGCTGCCGGAAGAGCGCCAGATCACCCCGTATTCCGCCGGCGCGGCGCAACTGATGGGCAAAGCGGGCGACGTTTACCTGTTCCCCCACGCGCTGTGGCATGGCCCGTGCCGCAACGTCTCCGGGCAGGCGCGCAAATGCCTGCTGTACAACTACTGCCAGCTATGGGTGCGCTGCTACGACTACGACGCCGTGCCGGACATCTCCCAGCGCTGCTCGCCCCGGCAACGCCGGCTGCTCGGCGACTTGGGGTACGACTTCATGCCCGGCTCCTACTTCTATGTGCCGAAGGATCAGGCCGAAGTGATCGCCGGGGCCTGATTGCTTGACCGCGAGGCACAGCCCGCTCGCCTCGACGCTCGGCTTGCGCGTTGCCGCGGATGTGTGCTAACAGGGTTGCGGGGGCCGAGGTTTGAGGAGGCCCCCGTTTTCGACTGACCGGCCAAATGCCGCAAATTCGCATACACGGGAGGAATCCAATGGACGATCTGAACATGGCTTTCCGGGCAAGGGCGCAGCGGGTTGCCGCCGTGTGCTGGGTGGTGTGCTTGGCGGCGTTCGCGCTGCCGGCGGCCGGCGAAGCCGCCGCCTCGGAAGAGGCCGCCGGCCCGCTTGAGGAGATCGTCGTGCGCGGCATTCGCGGCAGCATGCGGCAATCCGTCGAGATGAAGCGCGCCGCGGACAACATCGTCGATGCCTTGGTGGCCGAGGACATCGGCAAGTTCCCGGACCAGAACCTAGCTGAATCGCTGCAGCGCGTCTCCGGCGTCGCCATCGACCGGCAGCGCGGCGAAGGGGCGCTCGTGTCCATTCGCGGCTTGGGGCCGCAATTCGTGCGGGTGCAGATGAACGGGCGCACGGCGATGTCCACCGGCATTGGCGCGGCCGGCTCGTTCGGTGTGCCGCAGAACTCGCGCACGTTCTACTTCGATTCGATGCAGTCGGAACTGGTGCAGGCGGTGGAGGTGTACAAGACGCCGCAGGCGGATTTGGTGGAAGGCGGCTTGGGCGGCACCGTGAACATCCGCACCCGGCGGCCCTTCGACATGGGCGGCGAGCGGGTGCTGGCGGGTTCCGCGCTGGCCACGTATAACGAGCTGCGCGACAGCACGGACTACCGCGTGTCCGGCGCCTACAGCGACACCTTCGCGGACGACACCTTGGGCTTCCTCATCGGCATCGCGTACGACGACCGCACCGTGCGGGAGGACTGGATGGGCATGCCAGACTACGAACCGAAGATCTTCAACCGCGCCGTGGACGAGAACGGCAACGCACTGCGGCCTTGCACCTTGATCGCAGCGCCCGAGGGTGCCGGCTGCGGCTACACCCCCGGCAACATCCGGCTGGGGCTGGTGCTCGACGAGCGCCAGCGCCTCAATGTCTCGTCGGCCTTGCAGTGGCGGCCTAGGCCGGATTTGGACGTCAACATCGACATGCTCTACTCCACGTTCGACCGAGAGTACATCGACCTGCAGGTGCCGTTGCGCAGCCAGGCGGGGTTGGCGAACCGCGCCACCGAAGTGCATATGAACCAGAATGACGTGGTGACGTATTTCCACACCACCGGTGCGCGTCCGCGGCCGTTCCCATACAACCACGACACCACCACGGATCAACGCCAACTGGGCGTCAACCTCGAGTTCTCGCCCAGCGAACGGCTGCACTTCAACTTCGACTTGGCCTACGCAATGGCGGAAGTGGATCAGGTGCAGCAATCGACTTACTACGACATCGCCGGCGGCGTGCCGGTGACGTGGGACATCCGCAACAGCTTCATTCCCAAACTGTCGCTGGACGCGGACTTGAACGATCCCAGCATCTACACGTTCGCGCTGTTGTGGAGGGCGCTCCGGGTGTCTGAGGACAACGAGCTGCAGTTCCGCTCGGACGTCACCTACGAGTTCGACGACGGCTCCTATGTGAAGGCCGGCATCAGCTACCGCGATCGGGAGCGCGAATACTCCCAGTACAGCTTCACGGCCGGCACCCGTCACGGCGTCTTCCTGAACGAACCTTTGGCGAACGTGAAATGGCACGAGTTCCCGGTGGACGACTACCTTGATGGCATCGACGGCGCCGGTAGTTGGCCTTCCGGCTGGGTGTGGCCCGATCCGGACGACGTGTTCCAAACCTACTTCGTGGACCGCCGCGGCGAAATCCCGGAGTCGCTCTTCCAAAGCGCATCGGACAGCCGCAGCGAAGACTTCTTCATCAACGAGAAGACCACCGCCCTGTACCTCATGGGGCATCTGGCCGGCACGTTGGGCGACATCCCCTTCTCCGGCAACGCCGGGGTGCGTGTGGTGCAGGTGGACCGCGCTTCCACGGGCAACGTCCAACCCATCCAAGACATCGTGTACTCGGAAGCGTCCGGCGTGTACAGCTTCGTGTTGTTGCCGGCCGAGTTCCAAACCCACGACAACGACTACACCTATTGGCTGCCCTCGGTGAACCTGAAGTTCGAGCTGAGGGAAGATCTGCTGTTGCGGGGGGCGTGGGCAAGACCATGGCGCAGCCCAACTTCGACGACTTGAACCCAGGTGGCTTCAAGCTCGCCTCAACCCGCCGGGTGCAGGAGGGGAATCCGTATCTTGAGCCCCATGTCGCGGAGCAACTGGACATCTCGTTGGAGTGGTATCTGTCCGATAGCTCCATCGCAGCCATCGCCGGATTCGGCAAATGGGTGGAATCGTTCATCACCACGGTGACCACCTTGGAGGACTTCATCCATCCAGACACCGGCCGGCCCATTGAGGATGTGGAAAGCGGTGGCAACGTGCGGCTGCAATACCAAGGGCCGCGCAACGAGGATGGCGCCTTCATTGGCGGCGTGGAGCTGATGTTCCAGCATGTCTTCGCGAACCTGCCGTCGCCCTTCGACGGCATCGGCGTGCAGGCGAACTACACCCGCGTGACCACGGATGCCGAGTTCACCAACCCCAACAGCGGCGCCACGTTCGACGTGCCGGGCCTCTCCAAGAACACCTACAACGTGGTGTTGTTCTATGAGAAGGGGCCGGTGAGCGGGCGCGTGGCGTGGAATCAGCGGGATTCCTTCCTGGTGAGTGTCTCGGACACGCGCTCCAACCCACGTTTCACGCGCAAGTACTCGCAGATTGACGCCGGCTTCAGCTACAACGTATCGGAGCGCATCTCGGTGGTGTTCGAGGGCATCAACTTGGGCGACGACAACGTCATCCAATACAACATCGTCGGCCCGGTCTCCACACTGGAGCAGCTACGCTACACCAGCAACACCGGGCGGCGCTTCCAAGCGGGGGTGCGCATCTCGCTCTAGCGGAGCACCACGGGCCTAGGCTTCCACTGCGTTTGGGGGGGGGGGGCGCTTGTCGCGGGCCACGCCGGCCGACGTTGGCGTGGCCCCTTCTTCTTTAGGCGGCTTAGCTCCTGCTCACGCCTCGCCGCCAAGAATACGGCATGAACCAATTCGGCAAGGAAACCCTCCAAGTGTGGATGCAGTACATGGAGGACTACGGACAAGCATGGATGGAAGACACCGGCAGCGACTTTTATTCCCAAGAATACTGGTATCTGCTGACCATCACGCTGGTGCGCCATTGGCAATGTAAACCGCTGAATGTCGGCGACGCCTACCGCTTGATGAAGACGGGGTGTTCCAAGACGCGGGAGAACCGTCTGAAGAAGTTGATGGCAGAGCATTGGTGCATCAAGGTTAAAGATCCGGCCGATCTACGCCGCACCTGCCTGGAAGCCACGGAAGACATTCTGCTCTTGGGCCGGGAACACTTTCGCTCAAGTTTGGGCAAGGCGGTCCGCTTGCTTTCCCACCACGGGCTCCTCCTGCGCGACGCGGTGCCGCTGTTGCGCGACATCGGGCGTTCCGGCTCGAACTTGGACGAGCCCTGCCTCCTGCCTTGGGCCGAGTTCTTGATCGGCTACACCGACGACTGGAATCGGGCGTTCCAGAAACGCTTCCGGACGGACGAGTACTGGCTGTTGTTCGTCCGCTCCTTGCGCGGTGGCTGGTCGAATCGCCCTCTGACCATGGGAGAAGCCTGCCACTGCATGGCCACCGGATCGGTCAGAACGCGAGAAAAGCGCGTCGCCTTTGCGGTCAGCCGGGGCATGCTCGCCAAGGAACGTAACGGACAAGACCACCGGATGGCCAGCATATCACCGTCTAGCGACCTGGAACGCCGCCTTGTGGGCCACTTCGCCCGCACGCTGGACGGCGCGGCGACGTTGATCGATCGCCTCGCGGAGGGACACCATCTCCATTGATCCGGCGTCTCGTGCCATTACCCGCAATTTTTTCCATTGATTTCGCTCCCTCGATTCCCAAGCCTTGGCGCACACGGCGAAACCCAAGCTGCTGGGGAGGCGGGGAGTGATGCGCGCGGTAATGAAGGTTGTCGCTACGAGGACAGGCCCGGTGCTGGGCCTCAGTTGCTTGCTGTTGCCGGCGGTGCCATGTCAGGCGGCCGACGGCGGTTCCGAAAGCGCATACATCGAGGAAGTGGTCGTAACAGCTCGCAAGCGGGCAGAAAACCTGCTGGACACGCCTCTTTCCGTTAGTGCGCTGTCCACAGCCGAGTTGGAACGCATGCAGATCGATGACCTAGGCGACATTCAGCACATCGTCCCCAACACGAGCTTCAACATGGGCGATGCGGCCAACGCGATCATTTACATTCGTGGCGTGGGGCAGAGGGACTCGCTGTCCTTCGCCGATCCTGGCGTCGGCGTTTACTTGGACGACGTGTACTTGGGCCGTGCCCAAGGGTCGTTCCTGGACATCATCGACGTGGAGCGGGTGGAGGTGCTGCGCGGCCCGCAGGGCACACTCTACGGGCGCAACACCATTGGTGGCGCCATCAAGTACGTCTCCACGCCGCCTTCGTCCGTTCCTCTGCTTGCGGCCGAAGTTTCCGCTGGCAACTACGGCGAGTACCGTCTGAAGGCGACTTGGAGCGGCCCCTTGGGCGAGGGCTGGTCTGGCCGAGTCTCGCTCGCCCGGATCGCGCACGATGGCTACAACCGGAACCACTTCTCGGGGAACGCGAAGAAGACGGACGGCGACAAGGACACCTTGGCGTGGCGGGCGCAGCTACTCTATGAGTCGAGTGAGGACTTGAGCGTCCGGCTGTCACTGGACCGATCGGTCGACGACCCGGATCGCTCCATCACGCCGGTGCGCGTCACTGGTGGGCCGGCATTGGTCGCCGCCAGTGCGGATTTCACACCTGGAAGGCCGTTTGATGTTGAGGCGGACTTCAACGATGTGGAGCGGTTGGAGGCCGACGGCGCCGCGGCCGTCATCGACTATCAGCTGTCGGACACCACCGCGTTGAAGTCCATCACGTCCTTCCGGCGCCTTCAGCATGCAACCCACATCGACCTTGACGGCACCGGCCTCGAGATCTTCGGCGTGCATGTCGATCAGCGGCAAGACCAAGTGAGCCAAGAGTTTCAGATTGCCCATGATTCCGGTGGAGCGCTGAACGCGCTGTTGGGCGCATACTACTTTTCGGAGGACGACGTTTCGCCGGATGGGATCGCCAATGTGGAGCCGATCAACTTCGGCGTATTCTTCTCGCCGTACGGAACGGTTAGCGAGAACGACCAATCTGTACGGGCCGCGGCGGTCTTTGGGGAGATCTCGTGGTTCCTCTCGCAGAACTGGGAGCTGACGGCCGGCCTTCGGTACACGGACGAAACCAAACGCCTGCGTCGGAAGGCTTGCCAGAACCTGGCCATTCTGGGCACGGTTTTGCCAAGTATCGACGAGTGCAACCCGCCGGCCGCCTCATCCAACCCGTTCGCGCTCAGTTTGGATCTGGAGGAGAACTTCAGCAAGCTAACGCCCAAACTGGCGCTGAGCTACAGTTCGGACGAACTGGGGCTTGCGTACTTCACCTACGCGCAGGGCTTCAAGAGCGGTGGATTCGACGGTCGCATCGGCTACAACGGCGCCAGCAACGCGGATGCCGTGACCACACAGGCGGAGCCCTATGACCCGGAGGTCGCCGACACCTACGAGTTAGGCTGGAAGGGGCGCTTGGCGGACGGGCGTTTGCGTATGAGCACGGCCGTTTTTTGCAACGACTATCGGGATCTGCAGCTCAGCAGCTTCTCCGCAACGCCGGAAGGCGGCTTCGCCACAGTGTTCACCAACGCCGGCAAGGCGAGGCATTGCGGCGCGGAGGCGGAGCTGCTGGCCCGGCCAGCCCAGAATCTGCTGGTCAGCCTGAATCTTGGCTACTTGAAGGCGGAGTACAAGGAGTTCATCAACAGCCAGATGCAGGATGTGAGCAAAGCGCTCGAGCCCATAAACTCACCGGAGTTCAGCGGCAACTTCGGCCTGCAGTATCGGCACCCAATGGGCTTTGCCTGGTTGGTGATCGGTGCGGATTTGAGCTACCGCTCCACATACCATGTGGAAGTCAACAATCTGGACGCCTTGCGACAGGGCACCTTCACGCTGGTGAACGCGGCGATTGGCATTGAGGACAACGAAGACAAATGGGATCTGTTCTTCAGTGCCAAGAACCTGACCGACGAAGCCTACATCACGCACGGGTTCGACCTAACGGCCTTCCCGGGCATCGGCTTGGCCTACTATGGGGCGCCGCGAACCTACAACATGGGATTTCGCTATCGCCCCTTGTAGTGGACGGAGGGCGTGGCCGGGCGCTCAGCCGAGCCCGGCCAGCCAATCGCGGATGCCTTGGCCGATGGCGTCCGGCGAGTCTTCCTGCACGAAGTGGGAACCCGCGACGGTGATCTCCGTTTGATTCGGCCACTGCCTGCAGAGTTCGCGCTGGGCCCCGGTTAGGATGGCGCCCGGCTCGGCGTTCACGAACAGCTTGGGCACATCCGAGGCGCCCAGCCAGCGGGCGTAGTCCGCGGCGATCCGCGTCACGTCCTTCGGTTCGCCGGCGATGGGAATCTCACGCGGCCAAGTCAACGTCGGGCGGCGCCCCTCGCCGGCTTCCATGAAGGGCCGCCGGTAGGCGTTCATCTCCGCGTCGCCGAGTTTGCGCAGCACGGAGCGCGGCAGCATGGTTTCGACGAAGGCATTGCCTTGCAGGATGATCTCCTCACCCTGCGGCGAGCGGAACCCTTGGAAGGCGGCCCGCGCCGCCGCCGGCCAATCGTCCCACCCGGCGATGGGCGCGACGATGGCCTCCATGTAGGCGATGCCCCGCACGGCGTCCCGGTGCAGGTTCGCCCAGTCGAAGCCGAGCGCGGAACCCCAGTCGTGTATCACCAAGGTGACGTTCTCGGCAACGCCGAGCGCATCGAGCAGCGCGTCAAGGTATTCGCGGTGCTCGACGAAGCGGTAACTGTCCTTGCTGGAGGGTTCCAGCTTCTCCGAATCCCCCATGCCGATGAGGTCCGGCGCGATGCAGCGGCCCATCCCCTCAAGGTGTGGGATGACGTTGCGCCAGAGATAGGATGAAGTGGGATTGCCATGCAGGAAGACGATGGGGTCGCCCTCGCCCACCTCCACGTAGGCCATGCGCTTGCCCAGCACTTGGGCGTGGCGCTTCGGGTAGCGCTCGATGCCGGAGACGTCGCCATCCGGCCCCAGCCCCTGCACGAACATCGCCGTGGCGCCCGGCGCATGGTCGTGGCGGATGGGGATGATCTCCTTGTAGGCATCGGATTCCCACCAACCCCGCGCGTCGGCCATGGTCGGGAAGCGGATGATGACATTGTGGTTCGGCGGCTCGTCACCCTCCACGGAGTCAGCCGGCCCCGCCGCGAGCACCCAGCCCTTGAACGGTTTGATGGTGCGGATGACGCCGCGCTCGTAGGGGCGGAAGGCGTCGCGGTCCTGAACTGGCACATGGGCGATGAGGAAGGCGGGCACGGTGAAACTCCCCGATGGCATCGAATGGGTGCGGCAATGCTTGCACAAACCACCGCGTTTCGTCATCCGCGGGCACCGCGCATCGCCGTAGAATCGACGCCGCCGACCGGAACAGGGCACCGTGGCGATGAACGCCGAGCTTGAGATTCCCGTCCGTGGACAGGGGCTCCACGACATCACCGGCAAGGTCGAGGCGGCCGTGGCGGCGGCGGGGCAACGGCAGGGGCTGGCGACGGTCTTCATTCGCCACACTTCGGCAAGCTTGGTGATTCAAGAGAATGCGGACCCCGCGGTGCTGCACGACATGCAAGCGTTCTTGGCCCGCCTCGTGCCGGAGGGCGACCCGCGGTACACCCACGTCGAGGAAGGCGCGGACGACATGCCGGCACACATCAAGGGCGCCTTGACGCAAACGCACCTGTCGATTCCCGTGGTGGATGGGCGTTTGGCGCTGGGCACTTGGCAGGGCATCTTCCTGTGGGAGCATCGGCATCGGCGCACCACCCGGCGCATCGTGGTGAACGTGTTGGGGAACGGCTGAGCACGGCCGGGGCCGCCGAGCCTTCGGTTGGCTCGACACCCGGGCGCCAGCGGTGTGCGTCGCGTCAGGTGAGCGGCGTGTGCGCCGCGGTCCAAACGCGAACGTTGCCTGCCCCGGCCGCCAGCAACGCCAACGCCGCCGCTTCCGTCGTGGCGCCGGTGGTGAGCACATCATCCACCAAGGCGACATCCCGCCCGGCCACGGCGGCCGACGCTTGGAACGCGTTGCGCAGGTTGCGCCGCCGCGTTCGCGCATCCAGCGATTGTTGCGGCGGGGTGTGGCGTGTGCGTTTGAGCGAGCGGTAATCCACCGGCACCCCGACCAAGCGTCCCAGACGGGCCGCCAGCAGCGCGGCTTGGTTGTAGCCCCTGGCCATGCGCCGTCGCCAAGAGAGCGGCACCGGCGTCAACACGTCCGGGGGCGGGTCGGCCAGCACGGCGGGCGCCATCAACTCGGCGAGAACACGCGCCTCGAGCAGCCCGTTGCCGCGCTTCAACCCGTGGATGAGGCGTGTCATTGGCGGCGTGTAAGTGAACGGCGCCACGGTGCGTGTCTGTGGCGGTGGCGTGACGAGGCAGGCGGGGCATTCGCCGTCCAAGCGCGGCGTAGGGCGTCCGCAGCGCTGGCAGGCACCCGTGTTCAGCGCCAGGTCGGCACGACACGCGGCACACAAGTCCAGCCCGTGGCCGGTCTCGCTGCGGCATAGGGCGCAAAGGCCGGGCAAGAGCCGCCAAAGTTGCATCGCACGCGCTCGCACATCGAGTGACGAGGGCGGCTTCTACCCTGTGCATCGCGCCACGTCTGTAGGACATTGGCGCCGCCGAGTGTGCGAGCCGTCCTCAAACGGCCGCGCCGGGAAGTCAGCGAATGGCCACCGGATTGATGACGGCTTGCACAGCCCCCTCAAAGCGCGGCTGGCCGAGCACGAACAGGAACTCCCACGCTTCGTCCTGAGCAAGGGCGGCGGTGTTCATGTTCTCCAGAATGTAGATGCCGTTCTTCGCCAACAGCTCGACATGCACGGGGAAGGCGACCGTCTCGTCTTCGCCGGGCAGCACTTCCAAGCCCCAACTGTCCGCCCCCACGGCCACCACGTCGAGGCTCGCCAGATGCTTCGCGCCGTCCAGCCCCAAGCCCGGCTCGCCGCTCATGAAGCGCTCGCCGTCCTCCGCCACGGACAGCCATCCGGTGTGGAACAACACCACGTCGCCCTTGCCGATGGCGACGCCCTGCGCCTTGGCTTGCGCCTTGATGGCCGCGCTGTTGAACACCTTGCCCGCCGGCAGCGGGCTCTCGCCGAAATGGCGCGTCATGTCCAGCAACACCCCGCGGCCCACGATGGGCGGCAGCTTGTCTATGGACAGCGCCTTCAGCCCGGTGGCGCTCACGATGTCCTTCGCGTGGTGGCCGTTGTAGTACACATGGTTCACGCCCATGTGGCCTAAGCCGTCGAGCTGGCTGCCGATGCCCATCCAAGTATTCAGCAGATCGTCATTGCCGGTGGCGAGATTGGCGCCCATCGTCGGCCCAGTGTCTTGGCCGGGCTGGATGATGGTGATGGCGTAGCGCCGCGGCGGATACGCCGGCGTGTCCCACCCGGTCACCACGCCCAGCGGGTACGCCTTGCCGGTGGTGACGAGGCGGGCCGCCGCGACCACCTGTTCCGGCGCCAGGTGATTGATGGCGCCCAGCGTGTCGCCGGCACCGTGCTTGGAGGGATACCAGTCCTCCCCGTGCGCGAAGGGCGCGGCGAGCAGGATCAGCAACAGGAACAGTTTGCTCATCAAGCGTCCCCTGAGGTGCGATGGAGCTTGGATGATACGTTTTCTTGATGGTCGTGCTGTCTCCGCAGCGGGTGCCGACGCCTTTGCCCGCGGTGCGGTGCGTGTTACCTTGCATCGTTCTTGGCAGCGCAATGCCCGCGCCACTTCTTGGAACACTGCATGACACGCTCGGCGCCTACGCTCACCCGTCGCTCGTTCGCCGCGTTCTCCTGCGCGGCACCAGCGCTTGCGGCGGTGGGGGCAACGGTGCCGGATGCGGATGAGGTGGAAGCGCTCCTCGCCGTCTCGGCGCGTTTGACGGGCTTTGCGCCGGGCGAATTGGACGCGGATTTCGCCACCGGCCTTTTGGCGGCGCTGTTCGCTGCCGGGCCGCGTCCGCAGCTAACGAGGCTCCTCGGCGGCGCCTCCGTGCCGGCGCTGGAGGAAGACATCATTTCGGCTTGGTACACCGGCACGCTGCCGCTCCCCACCGGGCCCGTCGTGGCCGCGTTGCGCGACGCGCTAGTTTGGCAAGCCACAGGCTTCGCCATGCCGCGCGGCATCTGCGCCGGCGCCGGCACGTGGGGCGAACCGCCGCAGGGCATGGAGCGGCCGGCGGCGTGAGCACGGGAGACATCCAAGCCGACGTCATCGTTGTGGGTTCGGGGGTCGCTGGTGCGCTGGTGGCAGAGCGCTTGGCCCGGCAGGGCGTGAGCGTGGCCATCTTGGAGGCCGGTGGCCATGTGGACCGGGGCGAGTCCACGCGCCGCTACTTGAACGCGCCCGTCAAGACACTGGAAAGCCCCTATGGGCTGAGCGCAGACGCCGATCATCCGTTGAGCAGCGACGCGGACCACTGGTATCGGCAAACCGGCCCGGACCAGTTCAAGAGCACCTATTTGAAGCTGGTCGGCGGCACCACTTGGCACTGGCTGGGCACTTGCCTCCGGTTTCTGCCCAACGATTTTCGTCTCAACACGCGCTACGGGCGCGGCATCGACTGGCCCATCGACTACGCGGCGCTGGAACCCTTCTACGTGGAGGCGGAACGCGAACTGGGCGTCGCCGGGGACTCGGAGGAGGACTTGGGTTCCCCACGTTCCGGCGCGTTTCCAATGCCGCCAGTCGCCACCACCTACCAAGACAAAGTGTTCGCCCGAGCGCTCGCAGGGTCGCCCTACCAAGTGGTCGCCACGCCGCAGGCGCGCAACTCCGTCGCCCATGCCGGCCGCCTGCCATGCTGCGGCAGCGCGAGTTGCATCCCGATTTGCCCGGTGGGCGCGAAATACGATGCCACCGACCATGTGGCGCGGGCGCAGCGCCAAGGCGCCACACTCCACGAGTGGACCACCGCCACAATGGTGGAGGTGGACGCCGCCAACCGCGTGGCCGGCGTTCGCTGGCGTCGCCCGGACGGCAGCGTGGGGCGCGCCGTCGGCCGCGCCTATGTGATCGCCGCACACGCCGTGGAAACGCCGCGGCTCCTGCTGCACTCGCGTTCCGAGCGCAACCCGGCCGGAGTCGCCAACCGCTCTGGCCAAGTGGGCCGGAACTTGATGGATCACCCCATCCAATTGAGCTGGGCCTTGGCCGGCGAGCCGGTGTGGCCCTACCGCGGGCCAATCTCCACTTCGGGCATCGAGAACCTTCGCGACGGCGCGGTGCGGCGCAACCGGGCGAGCCTGCGCATCCAGATCTCCAACGACGGTTGGAATTGGCCCACCGGTGGCGCTGCAACGCTGCCGCGCACTCTGGCCGAAGCTGGGCTTCGAGGCACCGAGCTGCGCGCCGCGGTGGCGCACCAAACGGCACGGCATGTGCAATTGGCGGCGCTCACGGAACAGTTGCCGTCGGCGGACAACCGCATCGTGCTGGACGCCGCCGAACGCGACGGCCACGGTGTGCCGTTGCCGCGCATCCACTACGACATCGGCAGCTACGCCCGCGCCGGCCTCGCCGCCGCCCGCGCGGTACACGACGATGTGTTCGCCCGCTTGGGCGCCACGGACGTTCAGCACGGAGCGAACTTCCAAGGCGCTGGCCACATCATCGGCACTTGCCGAATGGGGGGCAGCCCGGAGGCTTCAGTGGTGGACGCGGCACTGCGCAGCCACGACCACCCAAACCTCTATCTCGCCGGCTCCGCCGTCTTCCCCACCGCCGGCACGGCGAACCCGACGCTCACCATCGCGGCACTGAGCCTGCGGCTGGCGGACCAGCTCTTGGCGGATTTGAAGCTCGGCTTGGCCGCTTGAAGGCCACGCCCCAAGGGCCATCGGCGCACCGCCACGGTTCTAAGCGGCACCCTGAACCGCTACGATGGCCGGCAGCCATCCCGCACCCGCGCCGCATCGATGCCGAAGCTCGAACAGATGCCCGAACCGCACATCTACCAAGCCTACGGGGTTTATCTGTTGCGCTCGCGGCATCGTTTCGTGCGGCGTCTGCAGGGTGCCTTCAAGCCGTGCGTTCACGGCAACAAGACTTGGGAATCGAGCTTCCTCCTGATGGACTACCTGCGCGAGCGGCCGCCGCGGAAAGGCGCGCGTGTCATGGAGATCGGCTGCGGTTGGGGCGCCGCCGGCGTGTTTTGCGCCAAGGCGTTCGGCGCCAAGGTCACGGCGGTGGATGCGGACGGCAACGTGTTTCCGTTCTTGGAGCTCATCGCCGCGCTGAATGGTGTGAAGGTGATGCCCCTGAAGCGCCGCTTCGAGCAGCTCAGCACCGCGCGTTTGGGCGAGGAAGCGCTCTTGGTCGGTTCGGACATCTGCTTCTGGGATCGCATGGTGGGGCCCCTGACGAATCTGGTCTCCCGCGCCATGCGCGCCGGTGTGCAGCGCGTGGTGCTGGCGGACCCGGGCCGCACCACCTTCTACGAGCTGGCCGAGCGTTGCGCGCGACGCTGGCAGGTGGAACTGACGGAGTGGTACGCCACCGACCCGCGCCGTGCCATCGGCGAAGTGCTTGAAGTGCGCCCGCGGGCGGGCCAAGCGTGACGGTGTGGCGCCGAGCGCGAGGCGCTGCGTGGTTCATTCTGCCTTGGTGACAGTGACGTGCTAATCCAAGTTCTTTCAGACTTGCACATCGAGGCGCACAACCCGCTGCCGGCCCCGGCCGCGGCGGCGGACCTCGTGGTGCTTGCTGGGGACTTCGCGCCCTACGACGCCACGCGCCTCAAGTCACTCGCGGCCGCGTTGGATGGCGTCCCCACGATCTATGTGCCCGGCAACCACGAGTTCTACGGGCACGACATCGACACCGCTCGCAGACGGTTGCGCGAGACTTGCGCGCGGGTCGGCATCGAACTCTTGGACCGGCGCTCGCTCGTCACGGGCGGCGTTCGCTTCATCGGCGCCACCCTGTGGACGGACTTCCACTTGAACGGCATCGCCCACGCGCCGGGCGACATGGCGGTGGCGGCGCGTGGCGTGTCGGATTTCGTCGGCGCCATTCGGCATCGGGGCGAGCGCTTCACCGTGGCGGAGTCCGTGCGCCGGCATGTGGAGGATCGACGCTTCATCGAGCGCGAGCTCAGCGCGGCGCAAGCGGCTGGCGAGGTGGCCGTGGTCGTCACCCATCACGCGCCCACGCCCCGCTCCATCCGCCCGTGGTATGCAGGCAACCCCCTGAATCCCGCGTTCGCTTCAGATTTGGAGCGGCTCATCGCGCGCCATGCGCCACCGCTTTGGATTCACGGCCACATGCACGACAGCGTGGATGAGCAGTTGGGCGACACCCGTGTGCTGGCCAATCCCGGCGGCTACACGCCGGCGGAGAACCCGCGTTTCGACCCCATGCTCGTGGTGGAGGTTGGCGCTTGAGGCGTCGTGGGGCCAGCGCTCAGCCGGTGATGCATGGGTGATAGTCTCACGCCCAAGCGCCGCCCCGGAGGCTGATGGATGACCGTGATCGATTGCGACTCCCACGTCATGGAGCCGGCAGATTTGTGGCAGCGGTACCTGGAGCCGAAATACCGCGACCGCGCCATTCGCATTGAGGAACAAGATGGCGTCGAGAAGCTCATCATCGGCGAGAAAGTGGTGCTGGAAGGGGTGCTCGCCGCGCTTGGCGGCGCCCACGTCGAGCGCCCCAAGCTGTTTTCCGGCGCCCTGCGCTACGCGGATGGCTGCGAACCGGCAAGCTACGACCCACACGCCCGCGCGGCACTCCTCGATGATTGGGGTGTGCAGCGCGGCGTGTTGTTCCCCACCATCGGCATCCTGCCGTTCCCGACCGACGACATGGCCCTCGCCAACGCCTACTGCCGGGCATACAACACTTGGCAGGCGGAGTTCCTGCAGACCGTGCCGGACCGCGTGGTGGCCATCGCCGCGGTCAACTGGGGCGACGTGGAAGCGGCCGCCGAGGAGCTGGATCGGTGCCTCAAGCTCGGCTTCCGGGGCCTCTTCGTGCCACCGGAAACCGTGGCCGGCAAGCGCCCAGGCGAGGCGCACTTCGACCCCATCTGGGCCCGCCTGCAGGATGCCGATGCCCCCGGCTGCCTGCACGTCGTGGTGCGCTTCGAAGGGGCCGCAGCGCCGTTTCGGGCTTGGAGCGAGAGCGGCGCCGGGCTCGTGTTCGGCTTCAGCATGGGCGCCACGGGGCAGCTCATCCCGGCGATGGCGAGCTTGGTGCTCGATCAGCTCTTCGAGCGATTCCCGCGCCTCAAGGTGGGCAGCGTGGAAGCCGGCTGCGGCTACGCGGCATACCTGATGGATCGGCTGGACGAGAAGTACCACTTTTTCCGCGACATGGCGCCGCTGCCGCGCAAGCCCAGCGAATACATCCGCCGCAACTGCTACTTCGTGGCGGAGCCGGAGGAGCGCTGCATCGGCGCCATGCTGGAACTGGTCGGCGCGGACAACATCCTCTGGGGCAGCGACTATCCCCATGTGGATTCACGCTTGGATGCGCCGGCCCTGATTCGCCAATCCGTGGCGGGGTTGGACACGGCATCCCGTGCGCGGGTGATGGGCGGGAACGCCGTGCGGCTCTTCGGCCTAACCTAGGCGCTAGGCTGCCGCCGGGGCAGCGTCTCCGGCACCAGCGCCGCCAGCAAGAACACGCCGACCAGCGCCAAGGCGCCCGTGCCGGCGCATGCGACGGCGAGGGTGGCGCCTTGCACGACGGCACCCATGACGAACGGCCCGCCGGCGGCCCCTGCGTCACCGACCAGCCGCCACACGCCCAGGAACTCGCCGCGTCCGCGTTGCGGTGAGAAGTCTCCGCCCAAGGTCATGAAGATGCCGGTGCCGAAGCCATTGCCGAGGCCCGCCAAGAGCGCGGCGGCGGCGAAGGTCCAGAAGCTCGTGGCAAGCGGCAGCGCGGCGATGCCGGCACCTAACAGCAGCAGTGCGGGCGTGAGCGCCCACTTGCGCCCCAAGCGGTCGAGAATCATGCCGGCGGGGTAGAACATGGCCATGTCGATGGCGGCGGACAAGCTGAACGCCAGCCCAATTTGCGCCGTCGAGAGATCCAGCTCGGCGCCCACGAGGGGAATCATCAAGAGCCGTCCGGCGCGCAGGAAGGAGAGGATGACCATGACGCTGCCGGCGGTGGCGAAGGTCTTGGCGTTGCGCCGCACCACTAGGGCAAGGCGTCGGCGACCGCGCCCGGCCCAACCCGGCCGGGTGTTGGCCGTGAAGGCGAGCACGAGGCCGAGGGCGACGGCCAACAGGCCGCCGGCGCCGATGAGCACCGCTCGAAAGCCAAACATCTCCGCACCCACACCGGCAATGAGCGGGCCCAACAACGCGCCACCGCGCTGCATTCCCGCCATCACCGAAATCACGCGGCCCCGTTGCTCGATGCACACGGATGCGGTGATGAAGGAGAGGCGCGCCAACAGCCACACGCCGACACCGCCGCCGAACCCCAACGCCGCACACCCCAGCAACACGGCGCCGCCGGCTAGGCCCGCGACCAAGGTGGCCGCCGCGGCGACGCACAGGCCGGCGACCATCACGCCCTTGTCGCCGATGCGCGCGACGAGCATGCCGGCCGGCACGTCGCCGAGCATGGTGCCCGCCCCCCTCAACCCCACCACGGCGGCCGCCAACGCAGCGCCACCGCCTAGATCCAAGGCATAGAGCGGCAGCAGAATCTGCACGGCGTTCTGCGCGATGGCGGCCAGCAGGCTCGGCGCATACACCGGCAAGGCGATGCGCCGCATCACCGTGGCCACGGATTCTGCGGCCGGCGCGGCGTACACGACGTTGCTTGCCGTGGCCGGGCCGGTCAATTTGTCCGACGGCATGGGCAAGGGGTCGATCAGCTGGCTGCCGGTAAACGGCCAATGATATGTGGGGTGGCGGTGCGGCTCGGTGCCGGTGCCCCGCAACGAACAGGGCGGATGCCCGCCGCCGGGCAGATTGCTTGATTTTGCGTGGGACATCCGCCCGCCGTGCCAATTCGACACCAATTCGGTGCGCGGAAGGGGCACAGTTGGCGCTTTGGCACCCGACGATTCCCGGAAACGACCCGATGCAGTCCAGCGACACACCCTACAAGGTGCTCTTCAAAGACCCGGGCCTCTTCGAGGAGACGGTGCGCTTGGTCGCCCCCGAACTCGCAGCCGCGCTGGACTTCACGACCGCCGCCTCCCTCGACAAGGAACACCTGACGGGGCTGGCCCGCACCCGCCTGCAGGACAAGCTGTGGCGCGTCGAGCTGCGTACCGGTTCGCTCAAGAACGACCGCCGCCCCTACGTCTTGGTGCTGCTGGAGTTCCAGTCCCGCCACGACCCAGACATGGCATGGCGGATGAGGGAATATCTGCACCTGGTCGAGTCCGACCTGCGCGAGGCCGGCACGTTGGAGCGGGAGGGCGCCCTGCCGCCCATGCTCTCCATCGTGGTACACAACGGCGAGGGCCCTTGGCGGGCCGCCGCGGAGTGCTTGGGGCCATTGGTTGGGGACGGGCCGCCGGCGCGGATCCCGATGTATGCTACGGTGGACTTGCAGTTGTTGGCGCGGGGGCCAGACGCGCAGGGCCGTGCGCTGGCGCCGGGCAGCCGGCTGGCGACGCTGGCGGAGGTGGAGTCGGCGCGGGCCGGGGCGCTGCCGAGGCTGCTGCGGACGGCGTTCCAGCGTTACGGCGGCCCGGATTCCGCGGCGTTGCGCCGCGGGCTGCATCTGCGGGTCGAGGCGGCGCTCGCGCGCCGGGGCATGGCGGCGGAACTGCCTCCGCTGGCCGAGTTCGAGCGGCTGCTCGCACAGAGACGAGGAGGGCACATGACGGCGATGTTGGACGCGACGCTGGAGCGCTGGGAGAAGGCGAAGATCGCCGAGGGCGTGGAGCGTGGCGCGGCACAGGGGCGTGTCGCGCTGCTTGGGCGACAGGCGGAGCGCCGGTTCGGCACCGGCGTGGCGGACCAGTTAAAGGCGCTGCTGGCCGACGTCTCAGATCTGTCGCGCTTGGACGAGGCTGGTGAGTGGCTTCTCGAATGCGCCACCGGCGAGGCGCTGTTGGCGCGGCTTCGGGCCGGCACACACGGAGTGCGTGACAACGCCTGACTGAACCACTGCTTGCGCCCATTGAACGGGCGTGATTTAGTGGCCGATGAACCCCCGCGCCGGTTGGCGGGGCAACGTGTGGAGACGAGCCCATGCCAGTGAATCAGGTGACAAGCGCAATCCCCAAGCTCAGCAGCGACGAATCCCCGGATGCGCTCTATGGGGCCCTTGCCGAAGCGGGCTGCTTGGTGGTCACCGATGCGTTGCCGCTGGCGCGGTGCCGGCGGGTCGAGCAAGAGCTGGCGAGCGAACTGGCCGCGGCCCATGTCGTGGAACAGGATGATCCGACGTATTTCTACCCCGGCCGCACACGGCGCGTCACGGGTTTGGTGAGCCGTTCAGAGACGGTGCGCGAAGTCATTCTGCACGATCTGTCGCGGGAACTCGCCGAGCGCCATCTGAGCGCCAACTGCGAGCGGATTCAGCTTCACGTCACCGCCGCCGTCTCCATCGGCCCGGGCGCCCGCGCCCAAGTGCTGCACAGGGAGGAGGACTTGTTCCCGTTCTTCCCGGTGCCGCGGCCGAATCTCATCCTCGCGTCCATATGGGCCATCAGCGACTTCACCGCCGAAAACGGCGGCACGTTGTTGGTGCCGGGCAGCCACCGCTGGGATGCGGAGCGCGAGGCGACGCCCGGCGAGGTCGCATCGGCCGAAATGCCGGCGGGGTCCGTGCTGTATTGGTTGGGTGGCACGCTGCATGGCGGCGGCGCCAACACGTCCAACGATTGGCGCTATGGCGTCATCCTCACCTACTCGCTGGGCTGGTTGCGCCAAGAGGAGAACCAATACTTGGACGTTCCGCCCGAGGTGCTGGCGACGCTCACCCCCGAACTGCAAGCGCTCACCGGTCATGTGATGCATGGCGGGCTTGGCTTTTCCGTGGCAGACGCCGAGGCGGCCGCTGCCGCGGCCAGTTAGGAAGAGCGGGGTTCGCCGCCCGCCCCGCCCCCGGCTTTCCAAAACCCGCCGGCGGCTCGGCACCATTTTAGGTGCGGGAGAAGTCCACCCCCAACCAAGCATCGGGCTGCACGCTGACGAGCCGCGCCTTGTCGGCGCCGCGCAGGCCCTTCGCGTACTGCTCGCCCTCCCGTTCGCCCAGATAGCGCACCGCCATGTCGCGCAGCGCTTCTTCGGTGCAAGGCGCGATGGCGACCACCGGGCCCTCGATGGAAACGTAAGCGTAGGGCGGGGCTTCGTTCTGAGCGCAAAGGGACACCCGGGTGCCTTCGCTGAGCAACCGCGCCTTGCGGCTGTCTGGCGCCATGATGAACGTGGCTTGCCCGCCCGGCTCGTAGTCGTACCAGATGGGGGCGAGCAAAGGCCCCTTGCCGGGTTGCGGGATGGCGAGCATGCACACATGCAAGCCACTGAGGAACGCTTCTTTGTCCGCTTGGGTGAATTGGCTCATCCGAGTGCTCCCCCTTGGCTTCAATGGGCGGCTGTGCCGTCCCCCCGCTCGATCAACGTCCGCGCCGCATCCAACGATGCGGCCCCTTGGCCGGCCTCCTCCAGCTCCACGAAGGAGAGGATGGCTTGTTCGTGGTCCACCAGGAACTGCACCGTTTCCCGCTCCGCGGCCGGCGCTTGGGCGAGCAGCGCCTCGAACCGCTCGATGGCGGCATCGAGTATCGGTCGCATGGCGGAGACCGCCTCGGCGAACGGCATCGCGGCGTAGGTGCGGGCCGCGGCCACCAGCTCACCGGATTCCTCCGGCACCGTCAGGCTCATGTTGCGCGCCTTCAAGAGCCCCGCCATGCGCCGGCCGGTGACGCGCTCCAGTTCCGCCAAGGTCTCCCACTTGGCGCGTTCCTCGGTACCCGCCGTCCGCGCCACCTGCTCGAAGAACGCCTCGCCCTGCAGTTCCCCCACCCAAGCGTCATATAGACCGTCCGCATACGAGACGGTGGTGGCTGCTTCAGTCATGCTGACCTCCTCATCCTTAGGTTGCTGTCCTGTCTCTTAGGTGTCGCCGGGTGCCTACACCAGTTGCCACTGCACGAGGGTGAACGCCGGGTCTTCCTCGGTGTGATGCTCGAACACGGCCCGCGCCGTCGCGCCGATGCGCACCGCTTGGCGGGCATCGCCCAAGATGTTGCCGACCATGCGGGCGCCGTCGCACTGCGGCAGCTCCACCAGCGCGACCAGATAGGGGCCTTGCTCCTTAAGCGCCGGATGCACTGGATGCCACACACGCTCGAAGCTGTAGATGCGGCCGGCCGGCTCCACCGCTTCGAAGGCCAAGTTCTCGCTTAGGCAGCGGTGGCAGATCCAGTCCGGCCCCCACTGCCAGGCCCCGCAGTCCTTGCAGCGTTGCACCATCAGCACCTCGCGCTCAAGCGCCTCCCAATAGGGCGCGTCCAATCCGTCGGGGCGTGGCATGGGCTTCGGCAGGCCGGGGCGGAGGTAACTCACAGCGTTGCCTCAGAGCCGAAGATGCAGGAGCTCACCGGCGTCACCATGGGGCCGGAGGCCACCAAGGCGACGTTCGCATCCGGCACCTGATTCGTCGAATCGCCGCGGATTTGGCGCACGGCTTCGATGTTGAGCCCCAAGCCGTGCATGTAGCACTCGGCGAGGTTGCCGCCGCTGGTGTTGGTGGGCAGCTCGCCGCTGGGCGCGATGAGGCGCTCCTTCACGAAGAACTCGTTGCATGCGTCCGGTTCGCAGAAGCCGTGCTCCACCATGCTCATCAGCACGCCGCCGGTGAAGTTCTCGTACGATTGCAACACGTCCACGTCCGCCGGCTTCACGCCCGCCATCTCGTAGAGGCGCGGCGCCACCGTCTTGAAGCAACTGGTGGCGTAGTCCGGCGTGTTGTGGACGCTGGCCCCGGCGCGATGGTGCGAGCCGGCGACGGCGCTCAACAGATAGGTGGGGCGATGGTCGGTTTCCTTCGCGCGCTCCGCCGACACCAGCACCATCGCCGCGGCGCCGTCGTTCTCTTGGCAGCAGTCGTAAAGGCGGAAGGGTTCCACGATCCAGCGCGATGCGTCGTACTTCGACTCGTCGAGGGGGCGGCCATGCATCACCGCGCGCGGGTTGTTCTGCGCATGGTGGTAGGAGGCGAGGGAGATGGCGCGCAAGGCGTCCTGTTCAACGCCGTGATCGTGCATGAAGCGCGTCACGCGCATGGCGAACATCTGCGCCGGGGACATCAGGCCGTAGGGCGCGGTGAAGGCCATGTCGCCGGCGATGGCGTTGCGGCGCGGCCCCTGCCCGAAGCGACCGAACTGGCCTTGCGCGAGGGCGCGGAACACCACCACGCACTCGGCCATGCCGATGGCGATGGCCGCCGCCGCGTTGCCCACCGCGGCCGAGCCGCCGCCCCCGCCGCCGCCCCATTGCATGTTGGCGAAGCGCAAGTCCTTGATGCCGAGCGCCGCCGCCAAGCGCGACGGATCGTTCTGGTCGTTGGAGAAGGAGGCGAAGCCGTCCACGCTCTTCGGCGAGATGCCGGCATCCTCGCAGGCGGCGATGATGGCCTTGAGCGCGAGCTTGCCCTCGGCGTCCGGGGCGCCACCGCGCTTGTAGTAGGTGGTTTCGCCCACACCCAGCACGGCGACCTTGCCGCGCAGCGAACGTTCCATCCTCACCTCCCTCAAGCCGAAGCCCCGCCGCTTGGCGGCGCGGTGTGGGGCCATCAGCGAACCCGTTTCGCGTTATTCTCGCACCGATCATCGTGTGGCGGAAATCGACAAGGGGGAACCCGAAATGCCCATCAATCCAGCAGCCGTCGGCGCGACCGGCGGCCCATCGAAGCGGAGTTGGACTTCCAAGGACGCACTGCTCTACGCCGTCGGCATCGGCGCCGGCGTGGACGAGCTGGCGTTCACCACGGAGAACACCAAGGACACGCCACAGCGCGTCTTTCCCACCTTCGCGGTGATCTTGGGCGGTGGCGGGGTGCCGATGGATCAGATCGGCAGCTTCAACCCGGCGCTCATGGTGCATGGCGAGCAGGGCATCGAGCTGTTGGGCGAAATCCCGCCGGACGGCGAACTGGAGAGCCGCGGCAAGATCGCGGCCATCTGGGACAAGGGCAGCGCGGCGGTGGTGGAGATGGAATCCGAAGCCACGGACGCCGCCACCGGCAAGCCGCTCTTCCGAACGCGCTCGGCGATCTTCTGTCGCGGCGAAGGCGGCTGGGGTGGCGATCGCGGGCCGGCCGCGAAGGTGGCGTTCCCGGATGCCGAGCCGACGCACCAAGTGACCTACGCGACCCGTGCGGACCAAGCCCTCACCTACCGCCTTTCCGGCGACCGCAATCCCTTACATTCGGATCCGGCGTTCGCCGCCCTGGGTGGCTTCCCGAAGCCCATCCTGCACGGGCTTTGCACCTACGGCTTCACCGGCCGGGCGCTCCTGCACACGCTGTGCGACGGCGACCCCACCCGGTTCCGCTCGATGAACGCCCGGTTTTCGCGGCCCGTCATTCCCGGCGACGAGCTCACCGTTTCGATGTGGGTAAATGGCGGCGAGGCGCTGTTCCGCACCACCAACCAGAACGGCGATGTGGTGATCGACCAAGGCGTCTGCGGCTTCGCCTGAGGGGGGTGCGGTGCCACGCAAGGCTTAAGGGGATACCATGAACATCTTCGAGACCATCGGGTGCGCCACGCGGCGGATAGAGCCGTTTCACTCGCGGTTCCTCGCCGACGCGCTGCAAGACAGCATTGAAGGTGATCGTTCACTGTTTGACGCCGTGTGGCGGTTGACTACGCCCGATGGTTGGGAGGCGCCGGGAAAGCCGAAAATTGAGGCTGAAGTCGAGTTGCCCGCCATGTGCGAGGCGGCGGACATGTCCGGGCGGGGACGCATAGACATTCTCATCCACGACTTGGTGGAACGTCGGATAGTGGGGATTGAGGTCAAAACAACGGACTCGTCAGCCACACCCAAACAGCTCGACCGGTACTACCGTGGTTTGGTCCAGAAGTTCGGCGAAAGTTGCGACGTGGATGTAGCTTACCTCACACCGTTCAACCGGCAGTGGGCACGGCAGTGGGCACCGGATAAGGCAGACGCTCTTCCAACCGTCAAGGAGTTTGATGAATTTGTCAAAGCACACCCTACTGCCCGGCATGTCAGTTGGTTGGACGTTGCCGCCATACCGTGGAATGGTAACCAACTTTGGCGGCAACATCAGTCATATGTACACGACCACATCTCCTCCAAACAAAAACTGCATGTATCCACGACTAGGAATAGGTCGCTCGATCAGTTCTTTGGCGAGGAACCCGTGGCGGCCTTTTGGGAAGCGTTGTTGGACTTGGGCATCGAGTCGCAGAGCGGTGGCGATACGGATATCAATCTGGAGGACTTTGCGCACCAGTCGGACTTTGCCGACAGACTGGCCCAGTCGTTCGAAATTCTCATCATGGAAGGTGCCACCGATCGGAAGAAAAAGAACAAGTTCTCCGAAGAAAAGCGAGGTCGTTTCCTTGGTTCGCGGCACCGCGGGGTCCACGAAGCGCTGCTTGCCCTTGCCAATCGCCACAGTCATGTGTGGGTGCAGGGAAGGGGCGATTACGGCGTTAGGGTGCGTAGCAAGCACTATCCCAGCGTGAGTCTAGTCACGAGCAACGGCCCGCGACGTCTCAAAATCGTGGACCAACGTTAACCGACGCGCCTTAATCCAACGCTGGGTGCTCGGTGAATCCAGCTTCCCGTTCCAATGCGCTGGCCAGCGCGATGAGCCGGGCCTCGCCTAGGCGTGGGCCGATGAGCTGGCAGGCGCGTGGCAGGCCATCCGCGTCCAAGCCCAAGGGCAGGGTGATGGTGGGGTGGCCGGAGTAGTCGAACGGGGCGGTGAATTGGATGAACGGCGCCTCGCCGTCTGGCTGGGGCCTGTCTGGGCGGTCCGCCGGCGGCGGTGGCATGGGCATGCAGGGGGCGATCATCGCGCCCACGTTGTCGAGGGCATGATCCAGCGCGTTTCGGAAGCGGTGGCGGGCCCGTTCCAAGCGGGCATAGTCGGTCGCCTGCGCCTTGCTGCCCAACTCCAAGAGGCCGTTGAGTTGCGGGCCGTAGTCCCCGGCGCGCGCCGGCCAAGTCTCCCCATGCGCCAATACGCAATCCGCGCCGCAGGTGATGGCCCAACCCGCCACCAAGTCGTCGCAGCGGGGCATCTGCGCTTCGACGATGGTGGCGCCGCACGCCTGCAGCATGGCGAGGGCGTCGCGCACCACCTGCACCGTGGCCGGCGCCACGCCATCGCTCACATAGCGCCAATCCACGCCGACGGAGAAACCGTCCAGGCGTTCCGTCAACGCCGCGGCATAGTTCGGCACCGGCGCGTCGAGGGAGGTGGGGTCACGAGGGTCTTGCCCGGCCAACGCCTGCAATAACCGGGCAGCGTCCTCCACGGTGCGCGCCATCGGGCCGATGTGGTCTAGGGACTCGGCCAGCGGGAAAGCCCCATGGCGGCTCACGCGCCCGTAAGTGGGCTTGATGCCCACCAATCCGCAACAGGCCGATGGGAAGCGGATGCTGCCGCCGGTGTCGGAGCCGAGGGCACCATACGCCATGCCCGCCGCCACCGCCACGCCGGAGCCCGATGAGGAAACGCCTGTCCAGCGATCTGCCGCCCACGGGTTCACCGGCGGCTCGAAGTCGGGATGATGGTGCGAAAAGGCGCCTTCCGTGAGCTTCACCTTGCCCACGATCACCGCGCCGGCCTCCTTGAGTTTCGTCACCACGCAGGCGTCCTCAGACGGTTGCCACGCCGCATGGACCCGAGTGCCGGCGCCAGTCGGCACGCCCTTTGTCCAAAGGAGGTCCTTCAACGCGATGGGCACACCGTGCAGGGCGCCGAGCGGTTCGCCCTTGGCGCGGCGCTCATCGAGGGCGGCGGCGTTGCGCAGCGCGTCTTCGCCAAGCACCCGAACATAGGCTTTGAGGCGTGGTTCTAGCGCCTCGATGCGGGCCAGCGTCGCCGCCACGACGTTCGCCGCGGAGAGCTCGCCGCTCTTGATCCGTCGGCAGAGATCCGCCAGGGAGAGGTAGTGCAGCGGCGTCATGCCTTGCCGGCCATCACCTTCGGTGGCGAAGCATGGGTGCCATCACGCGGCGCGACGGCCAGCCGCCGGCATCGCCGGCGCTGCGTCGAACACCTTGCCGGCGTTCAGCAAGCCCTTCGGGTCCAACGCTTGTTTGAGCGCCCGCATGAGGGCCACTTCGGCTTCGTTGCGGGAGAGGTGGAGGAAGGGCTTCTTGTCCAGCCCCACGCCGTGTTCCGCGGAGATGGAGCCACCGATGCCGGCGAGGGGCTCGTAAACGGCGCGTTTCACCTTCGTCTTGGCGTCCGCATTGTCGATGCCGCAGATGCCGAAGTGCAGGTTGCCATCGGCGATGTGGCCGAAGGCGAAATTGTGGAACGCGTCGAAGGCACCCGCCAGCCGTTCATTCACCGCGGCCACATAGGCTTCCATCTGCGGAATTGGCAGGCTCACGTCGAAGATGTGCAGTGTGCCGAAGCGGGCGCATTGCTCCACGTCGTCGCGCATCGCCCACAATTGCAGGCGTTGCGCCTCGCTTTGGGCAACCACCGCATCGACCACCAGGCCGGCGTCGTATGCCTCCGCCAACGCGGCTTCCACCCGCGCCCGGTCCGCCTCGGCATCGCCACCCATCGCCTCGATGAGCGCGTAATACGGATGGTCTTGGGCGAGCGGCGGGCGCTGTCTGGCCGGTGGCGTGGTGACGAGGGCATAGAAGTTTCGCCACATCACCTCAAAGGCAGACAGGGCGCCGCCGAGGCGGGCGTCCATCAGCTTCAGCAACGCGGGCAGCTTGTCGAACTCGTCCACGGCCACCAACAGCGTCTCTTGGCTGCGGGGCTTTTCGCGCAGGCGCAGCACGGCGCGGGTGACGACGCCCAAACTGCCTTCGGTGCCGATGAAGAGCTGCTTCAGATCGTACCCGGCGTTGTTCTTAATCATCTCGTTCATGGACGAAACGACGGTGCCGTCGGCCAACACGGCTTCCAAGCCCAACACGTTGTCTCGCGTCATGCCGTAGCGCAGCACCCGGTTGCCGCCCGCGTTGGTGGCGATGTTGCCGCCGATGGTGCAACTGCCTCGCCCGCCAAGGTCCAACGGATACATCAACCCGGCCGCGTCGGCCCGTTCCTGCACGGTTTGCAGCACGGCGCCGGCCTCGACGGTCATGGTGCGGTTGATGGTGTCCACACCCTCGATGCGATTCATGCGCTCAAGGGAAATGGCCACTTCGTCGGTTCCCGCATCCGCGCCTTCGACCAGCCCGGTGCGTCCACCTTGCGCGACCACCCGTTGCCCCGCCCGGTGGCAGGCTTTGAGAACGGCGCTCACCTGCGCCGTGTCGCGGGGGCGGATGATGGCCTGTGCCTGCACACCGCCCTCGCGCCAGACGCCCACCGCCCGGCCGGAGACATCCGCGCCAGTCAGCACACCGCCTTCGCCGACGATGGCCGCCAGCGTCTCAAGCAGGTTCGCCATCGCGCACCCTCCCAAGCGTTGGAGCTTGGAGTGTAGCGCGTTGTGATGGAACGGTTCCGGCGCCGATTTCAGCGTGTTCCCACAGGCATTGGCGGCAATGTCCCACTTGGCGATGCCGTGCCGCCGTGCCACCATGTGGCTCACAACATTGGAATCGGAGCGTGTGCCGTGGGGCAGGTGTACACAGACATCGAACTCAGCAATCCGATGCGCGCGGAACTGGCGCCGATGCGCGCACAGGCGTTGGCCGACACCGGGGCGGTGACGTTGTGCATACCCCAGCAGGTGGCCGCGCAGCTGAGCCTCGAGGTGGAGTCCACCCGCAATATCGTCTTGGCCGATGGCAGTAAGGCCAGCGTCCCTTATGTGGGGCCGCTCAAGGTCGGGTTCGGGCAGCGCTTTTGTTTCGTCGGCGCCTTGGTGCTCGGCGACGAGGTGCTGCTCGGTTCGGTGCCCATGGAGGACATGGATCTCGTCGTCAATCCCAAGATGGGCACCGTGACCGTCGATCCCGCCAGCCCGGACGTGCCATGCCTGCGGGTGTAGCGACCGCGCCGTTCAGCGCTGTGGGTGTGTTTGAGCAGCGTCGCTTCGCCGCTGCTTAGCGGGGCGCCAAGCGCCAGCCGCGCCACATGGGATGGCGACGCCCATGGGCCGCTTCTCGGTCAGTGCCAGCGGCGGTTTCCACGTCGTGGCGCAAGAGCTTGGTGTCCTTGAACCATTCGAAGAGGCCCAAGGCGCGATGCTCGTCATCGGTGAGGGTCTCACCCTCGTGCATGAAGTCCGCGAACACGGCCCATCGCACATGCCGGCCGAAGTGCGGGCCGGACGAGTGGACGGTGCGCCCATGCCAGAAGATGACGTCGCCCTTGTGGCCGGCGAGCTCAAGCGGCGTCGTTTCAGCCATCACTTGGCGCATCACATCGCCGAAGTGCGGCAGCGGAGACCAGTTGGCGCTGAAGCGGTGCGCATGGAACAGCGCCTTGTGGCTGCCCGGGTAAACGGTGAAGCCGCCGCCGCGGGGTGGCACGTCGTCCAGATACGCGCAGGCGTTTAGCTGCTGGCAGACCTGATCGGTGTGTGGCAGCAGCGCATCCGCGACACGCGCCTCGGTCGCTTCCGTCTCATCGGGCTCATCGGCTTCTTGGCGTGTCGGGAACAGCGCATAGACGCCCCGGGTTCGGTGGCTGGGCCGCAAATCGCCCAGCAGGGCGGTCGCCACACGCCGCACCCGCGGGTTGTTCGGCACCAAGCGCACCAAGAAGTCCGCGGCGCCCAAATCGTGAAGCCGCACCATCGCGCCGGAATACACAAGCGGCGCCCGTCCCTCGTGGGGCCCGGCCTGCGGCGTGGGCGGCATCGGCGCCCATCGCGGGCTGACCCAGGTGCCAGGGTCGTCCTGCCGCAGCACGCCGTTGTCCGCCAGCGGAACGTTTTCGAGCAGGTGACGCCAAGCGCGATCAAGGGCCGCATCCACCGCGCTCGCTGCCAAGAGGCGCTTCTTCACGAGGAAGCCGTGTTCGACGAAGAACTCGATCTCGGCGCCGGAGAGCACCTGGCCTCGCGCCGACAGGTGCGGCGGCTCGAACACTTGGCTCGGCTTCTTGACGGGCGGCGCCGGGCCGCCTTCGACCGCAGAGCCGCTGGTTCGTCTTGCCACCGCGTTTGCATCCATTTGCTTGGATCGGCCGCTGGTTCCCGGTGATTCGGCCCAGCGTCAAGACTGGCCGGCGTACAGGTCGTTGAAGTTGCCGGCGAAGAAGCGCTGACGATCCGCCTCGTTTGCGTCCGCCAAAGAGCGCAGGAACCGGCCGATGGGATCGCGCCCGCCTTCGGCGTGGGGATAGTCCGAGGAGAAGAGATACAGTTCCGGCGCGGATTCGCGCATGAATGCGCCGACGTCCTCGAACGCATAGGGCGTGAAGCGTAGCTGCGCGCGAATCTGTTCCGAAGGCTTGCGCTGGAACTTGCCGAGGTGCGGCTCGGAACGGGCCCAGATGTCAACGGCGTGGTCCAAGCGCCGAATGGTGTCCGGCACCCAGCCGGCGCCGAGTTCGATGACGCCGCCCTTGAGGCGCGGGAACCTCTCCAACACGCCGTCCAAGACGAGCACCGAGATGAAGCGCTGCGCGGAGTGGAAGATGGCCGTCAAGTCCTTGGAGCCGATCACTTCGGCGCCGCCACGCGCGCTCGCCTGCGCCGGACGCCCGTCGTTCATCCACTCATCGGGAATGGAGAGGCTGGCACTGCCGACATGCAACAGAAACGGCGTGCGCGTGTCCTCCAACCGGCGCCAAATGGCGTCGTGCCGCGGATGGCCGGGCGAGCGCCCGCCGGGTGCGTGGGACGGAATCCAAATGGCGCCGAGGCCCAGCCGCAAAGCCTCGTCGATGGTGGCGAGCCCTTGCCTTGGATCGTCGAGCGGTGCGAGGGCCACGCCGATCAAGCGCTCGTCGCCGGCGCAGAACTCGGCCATCGAGCGGTTGTGCGCATCCGCCGCGGCGTAGCGCGCATCGTCCGGCGCGGTGAAGATCTTCGTGGCGCAGAAGGAAGAGAAGACCACTTGGCGCCGAAAACCCAACAGATCGAGCGCGAGGCCGCGTTCCTTGCCGTTGAACGCGCCCAGGGCATCGTGCCACTTTGGCCCCCGCGTGATGCGTTCGCCGAGCGCCATGCGCTCCGCGACCGTCTCCGGCGCATGGCCGCCGGCACCCTCAAAGGTGCGCATCTTGTCGCCCACGTCCGCCAAGCGGATGTCCGCCAAGCTGGGCAACCGCTCCCGCTCGCCACGCGCCGCGTTGCGCGTGAGGAAATCCGGCAGCTCCATCAAATGGCTGTCGGCGTCGAAGATCGCCGCCACTTCCGGCGCGGCGGCCGCGGCGTAGGTTGTGGTGGAAGTCATGGTGTCACCACCGCGGCGTGTCTGCCTTTACATGCGTTACGAAAAGTGTGGCCACTGGAGCTTCTCCGCCTCGCGTGTCCGCTGCGAGATTGCTGCGAACCGCCGGGAATGTAAAGCGCACTTGCACAGCGCGATCGCGCCGCAGGTGCGGCGAGGCGAAGGCGGAACGTGCCGCGACCCTACGAACGCGCCCACCCACAGCGGCGTTGCTATATGCTCGCTCACCGTGAACGCGCCGAACTCGAAGGATCGGCTGGTCCCGTTCTCCAGCAAGCTGGCGTTCGGCGTTGGCCAGTTCGCCGAAGGCTTGAAGAACACGGCCTTCAACCTGTTCGTCCTCTTCTACTACAACCAAGTGCTGGAGTTGCCCGGCACGCTGGCCGGCCTCGCGCTCTTCATCGCCTTGCTGTTCGATGCCGTGACAGACCCATTGGCCGGCTCGCTGTCGGACAACTGGCAGTCCAAGCTCGGCCGGCGCCACCCCTTCATGTACGCCTCGGCGCTGCCCCTCGCGCTGGCGTTCACCGGGCTGTTCTGGCCACCCGGCGATGTCACGGTGTTGGGCGAATGGGGCCTTGCCGCTTGGCTCACCGTGTTCGCGATTCTCACGCGGGGCGCCATGACGCTCTACCACGTCCCCCATTTGGCGCTCGGCGCGGAGATGACGGAGAACTTCAACGAGCGCAATCGCATCGTCGCCTACCGGCAGTTCTTCGCGGCGTTGGGCGTGGCGGCGGTGTCGCTGATCGGCTTCGGCTACTTCTTCGCGGACGCGCGGGGCGGACGGACCGACGTTGGCAACTACGCGCCCTTCGCCATCACGCTCGGCGTGCTGATGGTGGCCACCATCTGGTATTCGGCGTGGGGCACCCAGAAGGAGGTGCCGCACCTCTCCGAACCCGCGCCCAAGCCGAAGCGCAACGTGGTGGCGCAGTTGGGCTTGGACATCGCCGCCGGCTTCACCAACCGCTCGTTCCGCTGGTTGTTCAGCGGGG
The DNA here is from genome assembly GCA_965200505.1 of Candidatus Azotimanducaceae bacterium. Taxonomy (GTDB): domain Bacteria; phylum Pseudomonadota; class Gammaproteobacteria; order Pseudomonadales; family Azotimanducaceae; genus VXNE01. Next base: position 1,327,066 of record OZ241343.1, read on the forward strand.
TGTTGGTGGTGTTCGTGATGGCCGGCGTGAACAACGCCTTGGACCTCTACATGTACCAGTACTTCTGGGAACTGGTGGATTGGCAGATGCTCACGCTGAACGTGGGCGGCACCGTGGTGGGATTGATGATCGGCGTGTTTCTGGCGGTGCCGCTGTTGCGTTTCACCGGCAAGCTCTTCGGCGTGATCGTGGGCACCGCGGTGTGGGCGGTGTGCCAAGTGATTCCGGTGGTGCTGCGCTTGCTGGAGTGGCTCCCCGCCAACGGCACCACGGAGCTGTTCGTGGCCCTCTTCATGTTCAAGTTGGTGCAAGGCGTCATCCTGCAGCTGGCCTTCGTTGGGTTCGGCTCGATGATGGCGGACGTGGCGGACGAACACGAGCTGCAGTCCGGCGTTCGGCAGGAAGGCATCTTCTTCGGCGCGGTGGCCTTCTCCGCGAAGGCGACCTCCGGCTTCGGCACGTTCATCGGCGGCCTAGGCCTCGACATCATCGGCTGGCCGCGCGGCGTGGCGATACAAACCGCCGCCGACGTGCCGCCAGACACCCTCGTCCATTTGGGGCTCTTCTATGGCCCGGTGGTGGCCGGCTTCGCCATCGTGGCACTGTGGTGCTACCAACACTACAACCTCACCCGCGAACGCCACGCGGAGATCCTGGAAGCGCTGAACGCCCGGCGACAGGCGGTCGGAGCGGGGGACGTGGTGGCGAGTGGGCGGTAAGGCGTGGACGCTAAGCCGGCCAGGGATTGATGACCTCCACGCCTGTGGGAGCGAAGTGCCTCGCATTGCGCGTCATTACTGCCATCCCGTGATGGATGGCGGTGGCGGCGATCAAGCCATCGGCTAGGTCGATCTGTATTCCCGCTCTCCGCGTTCTGGCTCTGATTTGCCCGCAGAGTCGGGCAATGTCGGCACCGACGCCGAGGGTTCTTTCAGCGAACGTCGCTCCGTTTGGGCCAGCTGGTCGAGGCGCTCGCGCTGCCTGCGGCCAGGGGGCAACCCATGCACACCGAACGACATCTCGCTGATCGTGACGACGCTGATGTAGGCGTCCTCCCCCAGCGCGTCGATGGCCGACTCGACTGCTGGCTCCGGCTCGACGCAGTACAGTTCGGAGATGGCGCAGGTATCCAAGAGGGTGCTCACGGCCCGAAGTCCGTGGGCGGTTCCATGTCTCGGGGCGAAAAGCGGGTGCGAGCGAGACTCACGCCTTCATCGAGGTCGCAAAAGAAAAAGTCGATCACCGAGTTTTCGTTGCGCCCGGTGTAGGCCGACTGGTTGGAGACCGTTGGTTCGGCGGCGATCAGGCGGCGCGACCAAGCGATCCAATCGATGTCGATGTCGAGACACGCTGCTGCCGCGGCGTCGAGCTTGGCCCGCACCGGGCACTCGTTCATCTTCGGCCACGGCAGCAACTCGGCGTCCTGGAGGTCACGGAAGGCATCGGCCAAGGGCGTGAGGTCGCACTTCGCGGGGTCGGGGAGCGGGATCGTGTGCAGTTGCGCCGGCCGGTAGCGACCGTAGGTGAGTTTGCGGGCGCGCCGGTGCAGGTAGGACAAAACGCCCAGCGTCGAATTCAGATAAGCGCACCACGCCTGCATGGCCTCGTCGGGTCGGGCAATCCGGTCGTTGGGCCGGAACGCGGTCCAAGCCGATCCGAAACAGGGTTCGGGGAGGATCTGCGCTGTCGTCCGTATCGTGCTCGTGGACGTCGCCAGCGTCACCAGCAGGCAGCTTGTCTTTGGCAGGATGCGGGACTCGACGTAGCCGCGCCGGCCGGGCTTCGGCGCCACATGGAACTCGACTTCGCCGCGCATGGTTCGGCGGCGATCGGCCTGATGTCGCCAGACGACGGGATGGCCGTTGCCATCCCCCGATGGCGGTGTCTTGAGCGGGTTGTGTACTGCCCCGGAGACTGGGCCGGGATCGATCACTGGCGTGACGATCAAGTCGCTGGCCGGAGAGAGTTCATCCATCGTTTCGTGATAATCGTTGTGCGCGACCAAGTAGCCGTCGTAATAGAGCGCTGGCGACCAGTCTCCGGCATTGATGCGTTCCGGCGGCCATTCGTGGATTTGGTGGCAGGGGTGCGGCACACGCTGGATCGCCGCATCCACCCATTCGGCCACTTCTTCTGGCGACCTCGGCATTCGATTCAAGGCGATGAAGGCCGTGGTCCGATGGGACAACCACTCGCGCCGACGGCAGATCAGCAACGACTCGTGAATGTCCGTGTTCTCGGAGAAGTTGGGCCGCTTGGGGTCGTGGCTGGTCACCACCATGTCGATGTGGAAACGAGAGGCCAGGAAACGGCGCTCCGCTTGCCCCGAAGTGCTGGCGAATGCCGTGGTGGGGACGATCTTGGCGAGGGTGCCGCGCTGCTTCCCAACGAGCGCCTCCGCCAAGGGCGTGAAGTAGGTGCTGATGCTGTTGCTCTCGATGACCGCCGCGGCCTGCGGGTCGCCATCCTGCACACTGGCCTTGATCGTCGCTTCGCGCTGGCGGACGCGCACTGTTGCTTCGGCCGAATACTTGGTATTGCGTTTGCCCTTGTTCGTGAACGGCGGATTCATCAGCAGAACGTCCACGTTCCGTATGTCCGGCACTTTGGTGCCCACTGCGCCTTGGGTTGAAACCGCCGCCTGCTTGACGTGCCCCACCAAGTCAAGCTGCCGGCCCTCGCCCACCGCTTCCGGCAGCAGTTCCAAGCTGCCCAACGCCACCGAGCCATCCGGCTGCGGGCCGTGGCGCATGGTGTGGACGTGCATGGCTTCGTAATCCACCGTGGGGGCGCCCAGTGTCAAGTTGGAGGCGGCCAGCTGGGTGGCTTGGTAGTTGATGTCCAAGCCGCGGATGGAGTTTTCGACGAGCTGCTTGTGTGCCTCGCGCAGCTTCGCCGGCGTCATGGGCTGCGCCGCCGCCATTCGGTCCTTGATGGTCTTGAGCGCCGCCATCAGCAGGGTGCCGGTGCCGCAGGCTGGGTCGAGGATGCGCAAGGAGGTCGCTTGGCTCCAGTCCGACCAGTCCACCAAGTCCGGCGGCAGCGCCAGCCCGGCCAGCATCAGCGCCGAGATGTTGTGGGTGTAGAAGGCGCCGTCGCTTTCCGCGCTGCCGAGGATCTTGTGGTACAGCGGGCCCGCGTGGTCGTAGCCGAGTTCCGCCACGGTGTCGGAGAGATGCACGGCGCAATCCGCCAGAATCCGCGCCGGCGCCCGCAAGCTGTCGAACGAAGGCGAGTTCTCGATGAGGGAGAGCGCCGGGCGGAACACGGGTGCGTAGTCCTTGGCGAGAATCACGTCCCAGGCTTCCGCTAGACGTTCAGCGGGGGTGTGGGAGCGCCCGATCGCCATAAGGTCCGGCAGCCCTTCGAGCGCTGAGGACTCCTTCTGCAAACGCCGGTGCAGCAGACAGGCGTTGCACAACAGCAGGGCGGCGGTGGTGGATACTTCGCGATCCTTCACGCCGGTGAGGTCCAAGGCTTGGCGCAGCGATTCAAGCAGCGCCGCATCATCCTCTATGCGCCGCGCCGCCAGCCCCACCGACCGCACGATGTCGTCCGCCGTCACTTGGCCGGGCCGGGCCAGCCCGGAGGCGGCCATCACCTTGGCGAAGATGCCGGGCTCCACGGCTTGGAAGGTGAAGATGTCTTCAATGGCCGGGCCCCGCTCCTTGTCGCGCACTTCGCTGGTCCGCTCGGCGGCTGGCGGTGCGGCGCCCTCCTTGCCGGGGCCGTTGCCATCGTCGATGAGCACTTGCACGAACGTCGCCGGCGATTCCGCCAGCCGCTCGTCATGGGATTGCAGGGCGCGCAGCACCGAGCCGATGTGCCGGTAGTCGTCGCCGCGCTGCTCCAGCAACTCGGCGATGTCGCCCTCCCCTTCCGGGATGAACACCGGCACCACGATGTAGCCGAAGCGCTTGCCCTGTGCCTTGCGCATGACGCGGCCCACGGCTTGCACGATGTCGATCTGGCTCTGCTTGGGGTCGAGGAAGGCCACGGCGTCCAGCGCCGGCACGTCCACGCCCTCGGAGAACACCTTGACGTTGCAGATCATCCGCGCTTGGTGCTTGCTGGGCGCGTCGTTCAGCCAGCGCCGTTCGTGGTTGCGCTTGAGCGCGGTGCTGTGGCCGTCCAGATGGCGGGCTTCAAGGTCCGCGCGCTTGCCGCGGCCGGCGAGCGCCCGCGTCACACGGCCCTTCAGGGCGAGGTTGCCGTTGATGGTGTCCGAGAACCACTTGGAGCGCGCGATGGTGGACGCGAAGGCGATGCTTCTGGGCAGCGCACCGGGGCGGCCTTCGCCTTCCACGGCGCCGTTCAAGGCCAGCATGGTGCCGAGCAGGCGGCACAGGTCTGTGTCCGACGCCCGCTTCGGCACGTTCCTGTCCCGCAGCGCGGCGCGGATGCCGGGCGTCAACTGGCCTTCGCGGATGCCGAGCACGATCACGCGGTAGTCCGAGAGTTCGCCGGCGGCGACGGCTTCCGAGAACTTGACGTGATGCAGCAGCGGGCCGTAAACGTCCACATCGGCCATATCGACCACTTCGTAGGCGAGCCCGCGCCTCTGCGCCGCCCGTTGGCCGGCGCTCACCGACCTTGCCGAGTAGATGCGCTGCGTGGCCGTCATGTAGAGGCGTTTGTCCGCGTCGAGCTGCGCCGCGCTGTGGAATGCCTGAAAGTCCACCTTGCCGAGCCCCGCGACGTCCTCCCGGACGACGCCGGTGGTGCGGTGGGCTTCGTCGGCGATGGCGAGGTCGAAGCGGGGGGCGCCGTGCAGCGCTTGCGCCGCGCACACTTGGCGCAGCGAGTGGTAGGTGCAGAAGACAGCCTTGACGCCGCCGCCCGGCTTGGCGAGCCGCTCCGCGATGTGCGCCGGATCGGTCGCCACGTCGCACACCAAATCGTCCGCGCCGATCTCGAAGCGTTCGCCCTTGCCGCCGGCGGTGCTGTCCGAGCACACCACCAGCGCGGACATCGCCCGCGTGCGATGCGTCAGCCACTCGCGGCGGGCTTGGGAGACCAACGCGATGGTGGGCGCGGCGAACAGGATGCGCCCGTCGTCCGGCACCATGCGTTCGGCGAGCCGGAGCGCCGTGAATGTCTTGCCCGTGCCACAGGCCATCACCAGCCGGCCACGGTCGTTACTCTGCGTGACCAAACCGTCATAGGCGGCGTCTATGGCCGCCTGCTGCAGCGGCTTCGGTTGGCGCAGCGTGGGCGGCTTTTGGAACTCGCGGATCTCGTGGTCGAGAAAGTCCAGGAAGTCGATGCGGGCGACCCTTGGCGCCCGACCGGCGATGGTGCGCTCGGCGGCCGCGTTCCATGCGCAGGTGGACACGATCCAACGCAGCCCGAACGGCGGCCGAGCGGATTCGTTCAGAAAGCTGTCGATGTGGCGCTTGGCGATGGTGGCGTCTTCGGCATGGCACTTGCACTGGATGGCGACCACGGTGCCGTCGGTCTGCCGGGCCACCAAGTCGATGCCGTGGGCGCGCCCGTCGAGGCCCGTCAGCCGCTCCCGCTCCGGCCACTCCCGCCACGGCCAGATGTCCGCCACGTCGAACTCCGGGTTGTCGCGCACCGTCGCCATGAACAGATGCTCGAACCAGCGCCCCTTCTCGGCTTCGCTGGCGGCGTCGCGGCGGATGCGGGCCAAGGCGTCCCCCACCCGTTCGCTGGGGCGCAGATCGAGGATGGCTTGCTGGGTGGTCATGGCCTGGGCTTGGATTTGGAGCTCAACAGCTAGGCTGTGGGGGCCTCGGCCACTGCCGAGGAATCAGCGGGAGTTCATTCTACGACTCCGCGGTGCTTCGCCCATCGGGTGATAGCATCGGCCAACTCAACCACGGACGAAACGAGAGGCGACATGGGTTTCGAGACGGTGCTCTATGGCGTGGCGGACCGGGTCGCCACCATCACGCTGAACCGCCCGGAGAAGATGAACACTTGGAACACGGCGTTGGCGGCGGACCTCAGCGCGGCGCTCACGGAGGCGCGGGATGACGATGGCGTACGGGCGATCATCCTGACGGGTGCCGGGCGCGCCTTCTGCGCCGGGCTCGATCTGCAGACCGGCGGGCAGGCGACCGGCGGCCCAAGCGATGGCGAGCGCCAGTCGCGCGGCAACATCCCGGAGTTGCTGCCGCATGAGGTGCCGAAGCCGGTGCTGGCGGCCATCAACGGCCCCGCGGTGGGCGTGGGCATCACCTATCCGATGCTGTGCGACGTGCGCATCGCCGCCGAGCAGGCCAAGATCGGCTTCGTCTTCGTGCGCCGCGGCCTGATGCCGGAACTGGCTTCGCACACCATCGTGCAGCGCGTGGTCGGCTTGTCCAACGCGGCGGACTTGCTGCTGTCCGGGCGCATCATCACTGGCGTGGAAGCGGCCGGCATGGGCCTCGTCAGCAAGGCCGTGCCCAAGGATGAGCTCATGGACACGGCACGGGCGATGGCGGCGGAATACGTCAAGGCGGCGCCGGTGTCGGTGGCGCTCACCAAGCGCTTCCTGTGGGAGGGCGCCGGCAGCGCCGTGCCGGACATGATGAAGCGCGAGGGAGACATCTTCCCGTGGCTCCGAGAGCAGCCGGACGCACGCGAAGGCGTCGCCTCGTTCCTCGAGAAGCGTGAGCCGGAGTGGAAGCTATCGGTGGCGAAGGACTTGCCGGCCGGGGTGTGACCGGGCCGACCGTTCAATAGCCGGCGGCTTGGTAGGGGCCTTGGCCGCGCCGGTACACCAACAACACCCGCTCGTAGGACATCAGCGGTTCGCCGTCGGTGCCGCTGGCCGCGCTGGCGACTCGGAGGATGCCTTGGTCCGGCCTGGAGGCCGAATCGATCTTCTCCCGCACCGTCGTGCGGCAGCTGATGGTCTCGCCGGGGTGCGCCAAGCGATGCAGCACTAGGTCGCGCCACTCCAAGTTGGCCACAACCCGGCCCAGGGTGCGGGTGGTGGCGGCGGTCACCGCACTGATGGTGTATGCCTCCGTCAAAGGTGCCTCTAGGTCGGCGAAGTGCTCACGGCTGTGGTTGGGGTCGTTGAACCTTGGGTTCCAATCCAAGGAGCGCCGGGCGTGCAGCAGGCCCTCCGCGGCGCCGATGAACTTGGCCGGCCGGTGGTGGAAGCAGTCGCCCACCGCGAAGTCGTCGAAATACAGCCCGGTTTGCTCCACCAAGGCGCCGTCCTCCGCCTGCCGATAGGCGGCGAAGCGGGTCTCATTGGCCGGCTGGGCGAACTCCGGGCGGCCGTAAAGGGGGTGCTTCCCCGCCTTGAACACCCGCAGCCGATAGGTGAGGACCGCCAGCGGCGCACCCCGTTCCGACAAGGTGCGGGTTTCCACGGAGACCAAGCCGCATTGGTCGTCGGCTTCCTCCACGGCGCGGATCTCGCTTTCGGCGTAGAGCGTTGCGCCGTCGAACACCGGCGCCGTCATCGATATGTTGGAGAACTCGAGGATCCGATCCTTGCGGGCAAAGGTCTTCCAAGCCATGCCCAAGGTCTTCTGCAGCGTCAGTGTGCTGACGCCGAGCCGTTGGCCGAACTCCGTGGCGGCGGCGTACTGGGCGTCGTAATGCACTTGGGCGGCGTTTTGGGTGTCCAGGCACTCATCGGTGTTGTCTTGGGCGCTGAGGCTCACGCCCGGCCGATGGCGGAAGACCTGTCCGGGCTGGAACTGCTCGAAGTCCAGCCCGAACGTCTCCACATATTCCGCTGCGCCGAGGGCGGCGTAGGCGCTGAACACTGGCCGATGGCCGCCGTCAGCCGCCAAACCGTTTCGTGAAGGTCAGGCCCCAAGTGCGCGGCTCGCCGATTTGGGTGATGCCGGCCCGCCCGGCGCGAATGCTCTGCACATGGGAGCGGTACAGCTCGTCCGTCAGGTTCTTGGCCCAGGCGGCCAATTCCCAAGCGTCCCCAGCGCCGGCATAGGCGATTCGGGCGCCGAGCAAGCCGTAGTCGTCCTCCCGCCCGGCGGCCTGCTCGTTGAGGTCGAAGTAGTGTTCGCCGGTGTGCCGGTAGTCCGCCCGCAGCGCAAGCGTTCCCGGGCCCACCGGGGCGGTGTATTCCGCGGCCAGGTTCAGGGTGAACTCCGGCGCCTTCGGCAAGACCGCGCCCAGCACCACATTGGACCCTTCGGCCACCTCGGTGATCTCGCTGTCCAAAGTGGCGAAGCCGCCGCTCAGGGTCAGCCCGGTGGAGAGCAGCGCCACCATCTCCAACTCCACGCCGCTCATTTCCGCCTCGGCGGCGTTGGCGATGGTGACGATGGCGCTGGTCACGTCGCCCGGGATGGTGAGCACCCGGTCGCGCAACTGCAGTTGCTTGAACTTGAGGGCATAGTAGCTGGCGTTCACCTGCAGCCGTCCGCTGGCCAGCGTCGCCTTCACGCCGAACTCCCAGTTCTCGGCGGATTCAGGGGCGAAGGAGCGCGCCGCTTGGCTGCTGGTGGACGCCAGGCCCACGAAGCCGCCGCTCTTGAAGCCTTCGGAATAGGCGGCAAAGGCCAGCACGTCCTCGCTGACGTCGAAGCTCACCGTGGCTTTGGGCGTGAACTCGGACCAACTCTCGTCCGCTTGCGCGACGTACTCCTGCTGGGCGGGGTTCAGGGTGGTGGCGCGGCCCAATCGGGCGGCGATCTCGGCCTGTTCCGCCGCCGACAGCGTGTTGACCACCTCGAGGTCGAAATCCTTCTCGTCCTTGGTCCAGCGTCCGCCGAGGGTGAGGTCCACCCGGTCCGCCAGCCGGTAGGTCGCCTCGCCGAACAAGGCCACGCTTGAGGCGTTGTTCAACTGATCGAACAGCGGCCGGGAGAAGGCGGTGTTGGCTTGGCGCTCCCGAATCTGGTCGCGGTCGATTTCCTCGTCCAAATAGTAGAAGCCGGCGATCCAATCCAAGGGGCCGCCGCGGTCGCTGGGCGACGCGATCCGGGCTTCAAAGGACCGGGCTTCGTAGTTCTCGTCGTTGATGGCGGTGGACTCGAAACCCCTCACGCCGGCGGCGTTGAAGCCGATGCCGGCGATGTCCCGCAATTCATCGAACTCGGCGCTGCGGAAAGCGGGGATCACCGTCACGTCGCCGATGGCGGTGGCCCAGTCGAGACGGGCCATGAACGCCACATGGCCGCGGTCGATCATGCCGAACTTGTTGTTGTCCGTGGTGAAGGGATCGTCCGCCGGCACGAAGGGGCCGAAAGGCGCCAAGGCCGCGGCGAAGCCCGCGTCGGTGACGGCGCCTTGGCTGATCCTGCTGGCCACGCCCTCCACTTCGTCCTCGGCGATGTCCAAGCTGAGCAGCAGCGACAAGTCTTCGGACGGCGTGAACAAGAGCTGGCCGCGAACGCCGTAGCCCTCCGTGTTGTTGGACCGGTCGCCGTCGAAGCTGCGCATCTTGTAGAAGCCATCTTGGGACTTGGTGGACAGCGACAGCCGCGCGGCCACCGTGTCGGAAAGGCCGCCGTTCAGCATGGCCTTCAACTCCGTCAGACTGCGGCGGCCATAGGTGGCCTGCACCTTGGCGTCGAACTCGGAGGACGGCTTGGCGGTCACGAGGTTGACGGCGCCCCCAACCACGTTGCGCCCGAACAGGGTTCCCTGCGGCCCACGCAGAACTTCCACCCGCTCCAAGTCGAACAGATCGAAAGTCGAGGCGCCGGTGCGCCCGATGTAAACCTCATCGACGAACACCACCACGGAGCGGTCGCTGCCGGATTCGCGGTCCGTGGAGCCGATGCCGCGAATGGTCAGTTCGGGCGCCGTGGGGCCCTGCTGGCCGATCAGGAAATTCGGGGTGCGGATGGCGATGTCGTTCAGACCTTGCATCCGGGTGGCTTCGATGGCATCGCCGGAAAAGGCGGACACCGCAATGGGCACGTCCTGCAGGCTCCGCTCCCTTTTGGTGGCCGTCACGACGATTTCCTCCAAGTAGGCCAGTTCCTCGGCGTTGCCGGCGGGGGCGAGCCAAGCGGCGCCGGCCAGTGTGCAAAGCGCGGCGAACATCGAAATCGTGCGGTTCATGGGTCTGCTCCCATTAGCCTAGGTGAACAGACATATCGTTGTCCGGACAACTGTAGATGTCAAGCGAATTTCGATCTTTCGGGGGCTTGCGCACCGGGTTCGAGAGACGGGCTGAAGTTGCCTGGGGCGATGCCGGCCGATCCGCGCCGGTCAATCCCGTCCGCGGCGAATGTCCATGCTCAGCACGGCGTTTTTTCCACCATGGCTGTTGCGGGCGTGCAGCAGGGCGTTTTGCGCGTCGTCAAAGTAGGTGCGACGCACCAACAGGCCGGGGGAGCGCCGCGGCACACCCAAGGCCGCCGCCATGCGCTGGCTCAGGTTGACTGCCTCAATGGTCTGGTGGATGCGGCCGGTGCTCACCCGATAGTGTCGCTCGATCAGTTCGCTCACCAAGGCATGGCCCTGGCCGAGATGCTGGTCGATGCCGGCGAAGCGCTTCGGGATCAGCAATTCCGAACAAGCGAAGATCTGCTCGGAGCCGGCCGCTTGCCGGCGTCCCTCCACATGCAGGTACGTCTCCCCGACGCGACAGCCCAGAATGGCGGCCACCGGCTCATCGGCCGGCTTGCGCAGAGACCTCAGCACCAGCAGCCGCAGTGCCCTAGCGGAACCGAGAAACTCGTCAACGGAATCAAAGGCCAGCTGAAACTTGCCGGCCTTCACCGTTTCATGCACCACTTGGGTGCCCACCCCGTGGCGCGTGGCCACCAAGCCGCGGCGCTTCAGTTCCCGAATCGCCGCCCGCGCCGTGTAGCGGCTGACGTCATGGCTGCCGCACAGCTGCGCCTCGGTGGGCAGGTAGTCGCCGACGGCGTAGCGGCCGGCTTCGATCTTGCCGGTCAACCAGTCCGCCAGCACGACATAGCGCGCCAGGCCCCTCGGCCAAGTCAAGCGCTCGTCCGTCATTGAACGATGTTGGCCTCGCGCAGCCGGTGAATGGCGGACTCGCTGTAGCCGAGTTCGGCGAGCAGTTCGTCGGTGTGCTCGCCCATGTCGGGCGCCGCCGCAACGCGGGGTTCGGCGGCGGTGTGAACCGGTGGTTTCAGCGCGTACACCCGGTTGCCGTCGCGGGCCTCATATTCGAGGATGCGCCCGGTGGTGCGCGGGAAGTCCTCCGCCAACGCCTGCTCCACGTTCAGCACCGGCGCCGCCGGCAGCTCGTTGCCGAACCGTTCCAGCCAAGTCGCGGTGGGTTGGACGCTGAGCGCTTCGTCGAGCGCCTCGGTCAATGCATCCCGATGCCGCAGCCGGTCGGCGAAGGTGGCGAACCGCGGGTCTTCCTGCAAATCGGCGCGGCCGATGGCGTGGCACAACGCCCGCCAGAACTTCTCCTTGTTGCACATCAGGTAGATCCAGCCGTCCGCGGTCTTGTACAGCTGGCACGGGTTCAGGGAAAAGTGCGCCGAGCGGGGCACCCGGCCTTGGTGATGGCCGGCGTTCAGGGACCACATGGCGATGTAGTTCAGGTTGTGCAGGGCCACGTCATAAAGGCTCACGTCGAGGTCCCGCCCGCGGCCGCCGCTCCGCGCCTGCAGCACGCCGGCCAACAGGGCCATGGCCATGGTGACCCCGGCCTGCAGGTCAACCACCGAAAGGCCGAAGCGGGCTGGGGGGCCATCCGGCTCCCCGGTGAGCGAGAAATAGCCGGCTTGGGCCTGCATGACGTAATCGTAGCCGGGCCAGTCCGCCCGGGGGCCGTCGCGCCCATAGGCCGTCAAATGAACGCAAACCACCCGCTCGTTGGCTTGGCGCAGGCTGGCGTAGTCGAGGCCCAGGCGGCGCGGCACGTCGCCCCGCAGGTTGTTCACCACGCCGTCGCTGCCCGCCACCAACTTGAGCAGAATGTCGCGCCCTTGCTCCGCGCGGAGATCCAGGACGATGCTGCGCTTGCTGTGGTTCAGGCCTTCAAAGAACAGGCTTCCGCCGGCATCGCCGGGCAGGAAGAACGGCCCCACGCTGCGCGACACGTCGCCTTGGCCGGGCGTTTCTATCTTGATTACCTCAGCGCCGAGCGCCGCCAATTGCAGCGTCCCATAGGGCGCTGCGCCGTACTGCTCCACCGCCAAAACGCGCAGGCCCTGCAACGGTAATGCCATTAGATTCCCGCCAAAGTTGTGTTCGCCTTGAACGCGCGGCGGCCGGCCGGGCCCTTGCCGCTCCAATTGTCCGGACAACCGTATAGATATAGACTAGCGGCGCGATGGTCAAGTCCAAGGCCTCCTCCCGGAGCGGCTGACGAGTGTTCAGCAAGGCACCGGCCAAGTTTCACGCAACTTTCCTCGCACTGGCCTTGGCGGGCATTGGCATCGCCTTTGACCTGCACCGCCCGAGCCCAAGCCAACCGGCCCCGGTCATCTTGGTGGCCAGCTTGGACACGGCCCCAAGCCACTTCCGCAATGGGGTGGTGCGACGTTTCGGGCAACGGCTGGCGGAGCTGTCCGACGGGGGATTGCTGCTGGAAATCTACGAGGCCGGCCAACTGATGAGCGACCGGGACGTGGGCAAGGCGCTGGCTTGGGGCTTGATCGACTTCGCCATGCCGGCCGACTCCAAGGTGGCCCGCTTCGAACCCAACGCCAGCTTGCTGTCCTTGCCGGCCTTCTACGGACGTCCGCCAGAGATCGCCTACGCCGTCACGGACGGCCCCCTTGGCGGCGCCGTCCGCGCGGCCATTGAAGAGACGCTGAACGTCAGGGTGCTGGCGCCCTTGCTGGACCTGGGGTTCACCGCCACCTACGCCACCGAGAGGCCGCTGCGCGGCAGCGCGGACTATGTGGGCTTGAAGCTGCGCTATCCCGGCGGCGTCGGCCCCGCCCTGCTGTTTGCCGAGTTGGGCGCCGTGCCGGTGGCGGTGCCCTTTCCCGATGTGCCCTTGGCACTCTCCCAAGGCAGTTTGGACGCCCTTCAATCCACCCATGAGACGATGCGCAGCGCCCGCCTTTGGGATGCCGGCATCAAGCACTGCCTGGAGGACAACGCCAACCTGATTCAATACGTGCCCATGGTCAGCAACGCCGCCCTGCGGCGGCTGCGGGCAGATCAGCAGGCATTGCTGTTCACCGCTTGGCGGCAACTGGCCGAACCCTCCCGCGCATTGGCACAGCGCATCCAAGCCGAGGCCAGGGCAGACTTGGCGAGCGCCGGCGTCCACTGCCGTGCCTTGCCGCACAGCCGGGATCCCGCGCTGCGCCAGCGGCTGAACGACGCCTCACGAACGGTGGCCGCCAAGATCGGCATGGACGTGGACTTGCTGGAAGGCGCCTTGGTCGCGTTGGCGCAACGCCCGTGAACGGCGAACGCAAATTGGTTGGTGCGCTCACCGGCGCATCCCTGCTTTTGGCCTGCTACGCGGCGCTTTCCCGCCACCTGCTGCCAGGCATCGCCGCGGGCTGGGTGGACGAACTGGTCATTTACCTCAGTGTTTGGGCGATGTGGCTGTCCGGCGGCTTGCTCGTCTGCGAAGGCGCCCACATCCACGCCGACATTCTGGAGCGCGTCCTGCCGCCACGCCTCGCCGCCACGCTGGCCCGCGCCGGGGCCATCCTTGGCTTGGCCTTTTGTGCCTTGATGACTTACGCCGGCGCTCTGGTCGTGGCGCTGTCGGTGCAGCTCGGGGAACGCAGCGATTCCGCGCTGGCGCTGCCTCTCTACTGGTACTACGGCGGCTTCCCGGTGGGCATGGCGCTGATGGCGTGGCGCTACTGGCAGTCGCTGTCGGGCGCCGGCGGCAAGCCCGAGGCGGCTGGCGGCGGCGGATGATGATTCTGCTGCCCGTCGCCGGGCTGTTGCTGTTGCTGCTGAGCGGTGCCGCGGTGTATTTGGCCTTGGGGGCGACCTCGGCGCTGGCTTTTCTGGCTGACGGCCATGCCTTGCCCGGGCTGGCGCAACTGATTATGGATCGGTTGAACTCCGGCACCTTGGTGGCCGTGCCGTTCTTCGTCATCGCCGCCACCTTCATGCAGAAGAGCGGCGCGGCCCACGCCTTGGTGGAGGCCGCCAACGCTTGGGTGGGACGCTTCCGAGGCGGACTGGCCTTGGTGAGCGTGTTGGCGGCGACGCTCTTTTCGGCGATTTCCGGCTCTTCCACCGCCACCGCCCTGGCGTTGGGGGCGATCCTGATACCGGCCATGCGCAGCCGGCATTACCCGGAGCCCTTCGCGGCCGGCATCGTCGGCGCGTCGGCCACCCTTGGCATTCTGATTCCGCCTTCGCTGGTGTTGATCGTGTATGGCGTCGTGGCGGATGAGTCCATTCCGCAATTGTTTCTGGCCGGGGTGGCGCCGGGCCTGTTGCTGGCCGGGCTGTTCATGGCTTGGGCGCTGCTGCGCAGCCGGCAAGGCCACCTGCCGGCGCAGGCTGCCCCGCCGGGCGCTTGGCTGCGCCTGCAGTTGCGTGGCCTGCCGGCGTCTTCGATCCCCTTGGTGGCCTTGGGCGGCATCTACTCGGGCGTCTTGACCATCACCGAAGCCGCCGCCGCGGCGGCGCTCACGGCGGTGCTCCTAAGCCTGTTCGTGTACAACCAAGAGCGCATCAACGTGCTGGACACGCTCGCCGAGGCGATGCAGAAGTCCGCCGCCATCATGATGATCGTCGCCTTCGCCTTTCCCTTCGCCCATGTCATCGCGGTGTCGGGCGCGCCGGCGCAGTTCGCGGCTTGGGTCGGCGGTCTCGAGGTGGGGCCGAGCGCCTTCATGCTGCTGCTCAGCGCCGTCATGCTGGCGCTGGGCACCATTTTGGAGGCGGTGTCCGTCATCCTCATCACCTTGCCGGTGGTGCTGCCGGCGCTGCACGAGCTGGGCATAGACCCAATCCACTACGCCGTGGTGGTGATCGTCAATCTGGGCATCGCCACCCTCACGCCGCCCATCGGCCTGTCCCTGTTTGTGCTGCGGTCGCTGTCCACGGCCTCGTTCGCGGACCTGGTGCGCGGCTTGGCGCCGTTCCTGGCGCTGCTGCTGGCTTTGTTGCTGCTGGTGATATTTTTCCCGCAATTGTCGCTATGGTTGCCGAGGGCCGTCTATGGTTAGGCGCGGATGAGCCAGTCTCAGCAAAGTTGGCGGTGGGGCGCATTGCGCTCGCTGCTGTTCGTGCCCGGCAGCCGGGCCGACCGGTTTCAGAAGGCGCTGGATTCCGGCGCCGACGCCGTCTGCTTCGATTTGGAGGACGCCGTTCCCAAGGCGCAAAAGCGGGAAGCGCGGGCCATCATCGGCCGCTTGCCGATGCAGGGCGCCGCCCAAGTGGGGCGGTTTCTGCGCATAAACGGCTTGGCCACCGCCGATGGCCTGCGCGACCTGCTGGCGCTGGCGGAGGCCGGCCATGCGCCTGACGCATTGCTCGTGCCCAAGGCCGCGGCGCCCAGGGAAATGGACTTGATCGGCGCCTTGCTCGATCCCGCCCCGCCGTTGATCGCCATCTTGGAAACCGCCGCCGGGGTGGAAGCCGCCCCCGCCATCGCCGCCCATCCGCAGGTGGCCGCGCTGCTGTTCGGTTCCGCGGATTACTGCGCGGACACCGGCGCGGCGATGCAGTGGGACGGCTTGGCCCATGCGCGTGGGCGCATCGTCGCCGCCGCCGCCGCCCACCGGGTGCTGGCCATCGACGGCGTATGGCCCGACGTCCAAGACGACGCCGGCGCCTTGGCCGACACCCAGCGCATCCGCGGCTTGGGCTTTCGCGCCCGCTGCGCCATTCATCCCCGCCAAGTGCCCTTCATTCACCAAGGCTTCGCGCCGCCGGCGGAGGAACTGGCCAAGGCGCGTAAAATCGTCGCCGCCTTCGAGGCCGGCGGCGGGGCAGCCATCTTGGTGGACGGCGTGATGATCGATCAGCCGCTGTATGAATCGGCTTTGGCCACCATCCAACAAGCGGAACCCCAAGGCGCTGGGGCACACCCGCGCTAGGCTGCTATATTGAGCGGCGCCGGCACACGCCCTCGCTGAGAGGCCGGCCGCACCGTCACCAACCGTTCCAACCAGCGGAGGAGCCTTGCATGACTGCCGCAGCACACTTTGGGGTGACCATCCCGCAAATCAAACGCCCGTGGGTGGCCGCGGCGGAAGCGGCTAGCGCCTTTGAGGCGATGGGCTACGATTCCATCTGGGTGTGCGACCACCTGTACGGCCCGCAATCCCCGCAACTGCCGATTCTCGAAGCGTGGACGATGGTCTCGGCCCTCGCCGCCATCACCGAGCGGGTGGAAATCGGCACCCTCGTCACCCCGGCCGGCATGCGCAATCCGGCGCACTTGGGCAAGGTGATCGCCACCGCGGACAACATCGCCGGCGGGCGCGTCATCGCCGGCTTGGGCGGCGGTTGGATGCCGCGCGAGTTCACGGACTTCGGCATGCCCTTCCACGCCACCGGCGAGCGCTTGGGCCAGCTCGAGGAAACCGTGGAGCTGCTGCGCCGCATGTGGAGCGAAGACGAGGAGGAAGTGAGCTACGCCGGCCGTTTCGTGCAAACCGAGAACGTGGTCTGCCAACCGAAGCCGCCGCGCCGCGTGCCCATCCTGATCGGCGGCGCCGGCGAACAGGTGACGTTGCGCCTCGCCGCCCAGCATGGGGACTACTGGAACAATCTGGCCGGCCACCAAGGGAATCTGGCGCACAAGGTGGAGGTGTTGAAGCGGCACTGCGACGCCGTGGGGCGGAACTTCGACGACATCGTGGTGAGCCAGCAATGCCTCGTCACCATCGCCCCGGATGAAGCCAGCGCCGGCCCGATGGCGGATCGGGCGCAGCAGATCTTCGGCGGCCACATGGGCGACCCGAAAGGCCCCCTCGCCATCACCGGCACGCCGAGCCAGTGCGTGGATGCCATCGGCAAGCACATCGAGCTCGGCTGCACCGCCTTCGTGATGGAGTTCTTCGGCCGCGAGACCATCACCCCGGCGCAGCTGTTCCAAGAGGAGGTGGCGCCGCACTTCCGGTAAGGCGGCCAGCCGTGGATCGCGCCCTCACCCATTTCATCGCCGCGCTGCGCAATGCCGAGGTGCGCGTGTCGCCGGCGGAAACCTTGGACGCCTTGAGCGCCGTGGAGCTGGTGGGCTATCGGGATCGCGCCCTCCTGAAGGATGCCTTGGCGCTCATGCTGCCGAAGACCATCGACGAGAAGGAGACCTTCGACGCCACCTTCGATCAGTTCTTCGCGTTTGAGGATGTCGCCGGGGCGCCGGCCGCGATCGAGGTGGAAGACCTAGCTGGCGCGGATGGCGCGGGCGGCGCCGGGGGCGAAGGGGAGGGCGAGGGCCCAGGCACCGGCGGCACCGGCACCGGCAAAGGCGGCAAGAAGAAGGGCAAGCAGCCCGGCCACGAAGAAGACGAAGAGGAAGACTTGGGCCCAGGCGAAATGGCGACGCCCACCTCAGCCTTGGGCCAACTCCTCATGCAGGATGGCCGCGCCGAACTCTCGGTGCAGATGGCCGATGCGGGGCGCGCCGTGCAGCTGGAGGAAATCCAGGTGTTCACGCAAAAGGGCCTCTACACCCGCCGCATCATGGAGGAGATGGGGCTCGCGGACCTGCAGCGCGAACTCGGGGATTTGAAGCGCAGCCACTCCATCCCGCAGCGGCGTTTGGGCCAAGAGCTCAAGAAGCGCCGCGAGTGGCTGCGCGAGCAAGTGCGGGATTACGTCGAACGCCAGTTCCTGCTGCACGCGGACGTCTCCGGCCGGCGCCTGCGCGAAGAGCTCCTGCGCAAAGTGAAGCTCAGCAATGTGGAGCATCGGAATTTCCGCCTCATCCAAGAGGTGGTGTTCAAGATGGCGAAGAAGCTGGTCGCCTTACATTCGCGGCGCAAGAAAGTGTTCCGGCGCGGGCAACTCAACGTCACCCGCACACTGCGCAACAACATGGCCTATGACGGCACCATCTTCGACCTGCATTGGAAATCCATCAAGGTGGATCGCCCCAAGGTGTTCGCCATCTGCGACGTGAGCGGCTCGGTGGCGAACTACGCGCGTTTCATGCTGATGTTCCTCTACAGCTTGGAGGAAGTGATGCCCAAGGTGCGGTCATTCGCCTTTTCCTCAGATTTGGCGGAGGTGACGGAACTGTTTGAGCGCAACCACATCGAGGACGCCATCGCCAAGACGTTGCGGGATTACAGCGGCGGCTCCACGGACTATGGCCAAGCCTTCGAGGACTTCAAGCGCCTCTGTTTGGATGACGTGGACAACCGCACCACCATCATCATCTTGGGTGACGGCCGCAACAACTACGGTGATGCCCGCGCCGAGATATTGAAGGAGATGTACGATCGCGCCAAACGGGTGCTGTGGTTGAATCCCGAGCCGCGTGGCACTTGGACGGTGGGCGACGCCGAGATGCGCAGATACACCGCCTATGTGCATCAGGCCGAGGAATGTAACTCGCTCATGCACTTGGAGCGGGTGGTGGGCAACCTGCTGCGGACGGTGCAATGAAGGCGCCGACATTCATGCAATCATGGCGCCGGATACGCGCCTCCGAGGGCACCGTGGCGGGCGCCACGCCGCCCACCGCCTCGCTGCATCCCGCGTGGGGTCGAGACCTGTTGCTGCTCGGCGCCGCCGGCGTGGCGGGTTTCGTGCTGCTGATGGGGGCGCTGGCTTGGCTGACTGAAGCGGCCGGCGGCGGCTCGGCGGATGCGGTGGACGCCCAGACGGGCACCATCACCCTCGCCTTGAGCACCGAGCCACCCCAACTGGATTCAACCCGCGCGACGGACCAAGTGAGTGGGCGTGTGCTCGGCCACGTGATGGAAGGGCTGCTGCGCTACGACCAAAACAACCAGATCGTGCCCGGCGTGGCGTGGCGTTGGAACATCACGCTCACCGAGGCCACCTTCGAGCTGCGCGAAGACGCCCGCTGGAGTGATGGCTCGCCGGTGACGGCGCATGATTTCGTGTATGCCTGGCGCACGGCTTTGGACCCGGCCACGGCGTCTGAGTACGCATTCATCCTGCATCCCATCGAGAACGCCGAAGCGATCAACCGCGGCGAGCTGCCGCCGGCGCGCCTCGGCGCCCAAGCACTGGATGACCACACCCTGTTCGTGCAGTTGGAACGCCCCACGCCGCACTTCGAGAAGTTGATGTCCTTCCCGACTTACTTCCCCATCAAGGAAGCGTTCCGGGAGGGCCGCCAGGGGCGCTACGGCGCGGACGCCGAAGACCTGCTGTACAACGGCCCCTTCGTCATCGCCCGTTGGGTGCATGGCGCTTCGCTGCGCATGGAGCGCAACCCGCACTACTGGGATCAGGATCGCATCCAGCTCAACGCCATCGACCACGCCTACATCACGTCGGACGTGAACGCCGTGTTGAACCTCTTCAAGGATGGCAAGGTCGCCATCGCGTCGTTGAACGCCGAGACGCTGGAAGACGCCTTGCAGCGGCGTTGGAAGTTGAAGCGCTTCGTGGATGGGTCGGTGTTTTTCATCGAGTTCAATCATCGCCCGGAACGGTTGACCTCGAACCTCAACCTGCGCCGGGCGATTCAGCTGGTCACAGACCCGGCCGAACTGGTTTACAAGGTGATTAAGGTGCCGGGGGTGTTACCGGGTGAATCCCTGTTTCCCGTGTGGCTGAAAGGCGCGCGTGGCTCGTTGCGGCAGGAGCATCCAGCGCCGCACCACCGGGTGGACGTGCCGCGGGCCCGAGCGCTCCTGGCCCGCGCCGCGAATGAACTCGGCATCGCGGGGGAGTGGCCGCCGCTGGTGTTCCTGAGCGGCGACAACCCGGCCGCGAACAAGCAAGCCGAGTACTTCCAAGAGGTTTACCGGGCGCGTTTGGGCCTCGACGTGAAGATCGACCGGCAGATATTCAAGCAACGCTTGGCGAAGATGACCGCGGGGGATTTCGACATGGTGCTCGCCGGCTGGGGCCCGGACTACACGGACCCCCTCACCTTCGGCGACTTGTTCGCGTCCTGGAACGAGAACAACCGCGGCCGCTACGTCAACCCAACCCTCGACGGCTGGGTGGAGGTGGCGCAGACCTCGCCAGACACCGCGGAGCGCATGGCGGCGTTCGGCGAAATCCAGCGCATCATCTACGAAGACGCGGTGATCCTGCCCAACTACGAGAGCGGCTCGGTGTACGTGCAGGACACGCGCCTGCAAGGCGTGGTGCGCCGCGCCGTCGGCACCGACCCAGACTTCACGCAAGCCTACATCGTGGGGGGCTGATGGTACCGACAGTCTGGGCTGGGCTGGGCGGAAGCACCGCGGACGCATTGCCTAGCCCATGCCGCATGCAACACGCCGGTGGGCGGTTACAATCCCGGCTTGTGACGGAGAGCGGTCATCACCATGCTGGCAAGACTCACGGCTAAAAGACATTTGGCCCTGCCCGACAAGCTGCTGGCGTCGTTCCCGGGCGTGGACTGTTTCAGCGCCAGCGAGGAAGACGGGCGGATCGTTCTGGTGCCGTTGCGGCTCAGTCGCGCGGATGCGGTGCGCCAGAAGCTGGCGGAACTGGGCATCACCGAAGAGGATGTGAAGGATGCGGTGGCGTGGGCCCGCCGACGCGCCTGATCCGCCCCCGCTTGGTGCTGGACACTAATGTCATCGTCTCCGCGCTGATGTTTGGCGGTCGTTCGATGGGCTGGCTCGTTGATGCTTGGCAGTCCGGGCGTCTCACCCCGCTGGCCAGCGCTCAGACCACGACCGAACTCGTTCGAGTGCTCGGCTATCCGAAGTTTCGACTTGCCGAGGCCGAACGAGAGGAGTTGCTCGGCGAATACCTGCCTTGGTGCGAGGCCGTCATGGTTGACCGATCAGTGGAAGTGCCGGCCGTCCGCGACCCCGACGACCGCATTTTCCTTGAATTGGCGATCTCGGCGGCGGATGCCTTGGTGACCGGTGACAGCGACCTGCTGGCGCTCGCGCCAACGCTCAGCGTGGCTGTCTTGACGCCGGCTGCCCTCAGGGTGCGCTTGGCCTAGGCCAAGGCTGCAGGAGAAGCGCAAAATCATGCTCCGCTACACCCTCAAGCGCCTGCTGCAAGGCGTCGTCACCGTGTGGTTCATCGCCACCGCCACGTTCATGGCGATGCACAGCATTCCGGGCGATCCGCTCACCAGCGACAAGGCCGTTTCCGAGGAAATCCGCCGCAACCTCGAGGCGAAATACGGGCTGGACAAGCCGATCCTCGAACAGTACGCCATCTACATCGGCAACATGCTGCGGGGGGACTTCGGCATCTCCTATTCCCAAGAGAACCGCAGCGTCAATGACATCATCCGCGAACACTTCCCGGTGTCCGCCACCCTGGGCGTGCTCGCCATCGCCTTCGCCGGCGCCGGCGGCATCCTGTTCGGCGCCCTGACGGCGCTGTACCGCAACCGCCTGCCAGACATCGCCATCATGTTCCTCGTCATCCTGGGCATCTCGGTGCCGAGCTTCGTGTTCGCGGCGCTTGGCCAACTGGCCTTGGTGAACCTGAACGAAGCCTTCGGCGTCACGCTGTTGCCGGTGGCCGGTTGGGGCGGCATGACGCACATGCTCACGCCGTCGCTGGTGCTGGGGCTGGGCACGATGGCGTTCCTCACCCGGCTGATGCGTTCGTCCATGCTCGAAGTGGTGAACTCAGACTATGTGCGCACCGCCAACTCGAAGGGGCTGCCGGCCAGCCGGGTGTTCGTCAAGCATCAGTTGCGCAACGCCATCCTGCCCGTCATCACGGTGCTGGGGCCGTCCATCGCGGCCATCACCACCGGCGGCTTCGTGGTGGAGCTGGTGTTCGCCATTCCGGGCCTGGGGCGCTACTTCGTGGAGGCCGTCCAGCAAAGCGACTACACCGTCATCATGGGCACCACGGTGTTCTACGGCGCGTTCCTCGTGTTCATGGTGATCGTGGTGGATCTGCTGTACGGCCTGGTTGATCCGCGTGTGCGGCTTGAATGATGGCGGCGGCTGAGCTCTCCTTCGCGCCGGCGGCGGCGCGTGCCGAGGCGCAGGCCATCGCGCGGCCCTCGCTCTCCTATTGGCAGGACGCTTGGCGGCGCCTCAAGGCCAACCGCCGCGCCATCGTCTCGCTCTACATCGTGCTCGCGCTGCTGGGCTTCACCATCCTGGGCCCGCTGCTCTGGCGGGTGGATCCCTCCGTGCAGGATTTGGATCAGATTTCCGCGCCCCCCGGGGCCGATCGCGGCGCGGTGATAGTCGCCCCCCACACCCCGTGGGATGGCGTGACGATGCCCCTTGAGGGCGACGCCCTTCTGCCCTCCCACCAGCTGACCACGCCGCCGGCGGGGCTGGCATTGGCGGCGCCGGCCACCACGCAGGCGGTGCGGCTCGCTTGGCGGCCGGTGCCCGGCGCGGCCGGCTATCGCGTCTATCGCAACATCCTGCACCCAGCGCCGGACGACGCGCTGGGCCTGCCGCTGGCGGACGTGCTGGCGCCGCGCCAGGTGAGCTTCGAGGATCGGCTGGACATCCAGCCGCGCACCTACTTCTACTCCGTCACGGCCTTGGATCAACGCGGCGCCGAAGCGCCCGTGTACGCCACCCTCGAGGTGGCCGCGCTGCGCGTCATCACCGCCGAGGAAGCGGTGCAGCGCGGCTTGGCGCCGTCCGTTGATGCGGTGGCGCCGGGCGACCGGGTGGCGCTGCCCCTGCATCCGCTGGGCACGGACTACCTGGGGCGTGACCTGCTGGCGCGCTTGATGCACGGCGCCCGCGTGTCGCTCTTCATCGGCATCGTGGCGCCGCTGGTGTACGTGTTCGTGGGCGTGTTGTACGGCAGCGTGGCGGGGTTCGCCGGCGGGCGCGTCGATCAGGCGCTGATGCGCTTTGCGGACTTCGTGGTGGCGCTGCCGTTCCTGCTCTTCATGATCCTGTTCCGCATCCTGTTCCGCATCGAGGGTGGCGACGACGGCATCGCCCCGATGATGCTCGCCATGGTGCTCCTGAGCTGGCCGGCGGCGGCGCGGCTGGTGCGCGGCCAGATCCTGCAGATCCGCGAGGAAGGCTACGTGGGCGCGGCGCGGCTGCTGGGCGCGAAGACCAACTACCTGGTCGGGCGCCACATGATTCCCAACACCATGGGCGTCATCCTGGTCACACTCACGTTCGCGGCGCCGAGCGCCATCTTCACCGAGGCGTTCCTGTCCTTCATCGGCATGGGCGTGGCGCCGCCGACGCCCTCCTGGGGCAGCATGTGCAACGAGGGCATCAAGACCATGCTGACGCATCCGCACGAACTCATCTTCCCGGCGGTGTTCATCAGCGTCACGGTGCTGGCCTTCAACCTGCTCGGCGACGGCCTGCGCGATGCGCTGGACGCGAGGATGCGGGGGCGCGGCGATGAGTGAGGGAGCGACGGTCGCCGAAGCCGGCACGGCCACAGGCAACGCCCGGGCACTCCTCGAAGTGCGCGACCTTGAGGTGCAGTTCGCCACCTACGGCGGCACCGTGCAGGCGGTGCGCGGGGTGTCGTTCGACGTGCATGCCGGCAAGACGCTCGCCATCGTCGGCGAATCCGGCTGCGGCAAGTCCGTCACGGTGCAGAGCGTGATGGGCCTCATCCCCATGCCGCCGGGCCGCGTCACCGGCGGCACCGCGCGCTTCAACGGGCACGATCTCCTCGAAAGCCCGGTGATCGACGGCGAGGACGTGCGCGGCGCCCAGGTGGGCATGATCTTCCAAGACCCGATGACCTCCCTGAACCCCACCATGCGCGTGGGCGATCAGATCGCGGAGACGTTGCAGGTACACCGCGGCATGAGCCGCCGCCAGGCGCGGGCGCGGGCCGCGGAGCTGTTGGCCATGACGCGCATCAACGAGCCGGACAAGCGCGCCCGGCAATATCCGTTCGAGTTCTCCGGCGGCATGCTGCAGCGCACCATGATCGCCATGGCCTTGGCCTGCGAACCCGCCATCCTCATCGCCGATGAACCCACCACGGCCCTCGACGTGACCATCCAAGCGCAAATCCTCGACCTCATGCGTGACCTGCAGCGCCAGAACGACATGGCCATCGTGCTCATCACGCACGATTTGGGGGTCG
Organism: Candidatus Azotimanducaceae bacterium; assembly: GCA_965200505.1. GTDB lineage: Bacteria > Pseudomonadota > Gammaproteobacteria > Pseudomonadales > Azotimanducaceae > VXNE01. Next base: position 1,351,060 of record OZ241343.1, read on the forward strand.
TCGCCCGCATGGCGGATCAGGTGGCCGTGATGTACGCCGGCGAAATCTTGGAGACCGGCAGCGCCGACGACGTGTTCTACCGCTCCGCGCATCCCTACACGTTGGGCCTGCGCGCCGCCATGCCCACCAACCGCGAAGACGCCGAGCAGACCCTCACCCCCATCGACGGCTCGCCGCCGGATTTGTTCGCGCCACCGCCGGGCTGCTCGTATTTCGCCCGCTGCCCCCATGCCATGCAGGCGTGCGAGGCGGCGCCGCCGAGGTTCCCGTTGGGCACCGGCCACGCCGCGGCCTGTTGGCTGCACCACGCGGACTGCGCCGAGCGGGTGGCCGAGGTGCATTACGCCGAGCGCGCCGCCGACGCCGCGCCGGAGGGCGCCTCGTGACGCCGCTCATCGAGGTGGAGGGCCTCACCAAGCACTTCGCGCTGGCGCGGAACCAAACCGTGCATGCGGTGGACGACGTGAGCCTCTCCATCGCTTCCCGCGAGATCGTGGGCTTGGTGGGCGAATCCGGCTCCGGCAAATCCACCTTCGGCAAGACGCTCCTGGGCCTGCACGACAAGACCGCCGGCACCGTGCGGTTCAAGGGTGAGACGCTGCCGCAACGCTACGCCCCGGCACACTTCCGGCGCCACGCCCGCGCCATGCAGATGATCTTTCAAGACCCGTACTCCTCGCTCAACCCACGCATGACCGTGGGCGAGATCGTGGGCGAGGGGCTCAAGCTGCACACCAAGCTGCGCGGCGCGGAGGTGCGTCAGCGCGTCACGGATTGGCTCACCCGGGTGGGCCTCAACGCGTCGCATCTCTCACGCTATCCCCATGAGTTCTCGGGCGGCCAGCGGCAGCGCATCGGCATCGCCCGCGCCCTCATCCTGGAGCCGGAGTTCGTGGTGTGCGACGAACCGATCTCGGCGCTCGACGTCTCGGTGCAGGCGCAGGTGGTGAACCTGCTGGCCGAGCTCAAGGCATCCATGGGCCTCACCATGCTGTTCATCGCCCACGACCTCTCGATGGTGCGCTACGTGTCGGATCGCATGGCCGTCATGTACCTGGGCGCCCTCATCGAACTCGGCGCCGCGGATCGGGTGTTCTTCCATCCCAAGCACCCGTACACCCAGATGCTCGTCGGCTCCAACCCGGAGCCGGACCCGGCCACCGAGCGCCATCGCCCCCCTACCGCCATCCGCGGCGAAATCCCGTCGCCGGTGAACGTGGGCCCCGGCTGCCGCTTCGCCAACCGCTGTGAGCAGGCGATGGACGTGTGCCGCGCCGAGACGCCGGCCTTGAAGCCCGTGCCGGACGCCGGCTTCGGCGAGCGCATCGTGGCTTGCCACCTTTATTGACGGCGCTCGTCATGGTCTCATCCACCATCACTTGCAAAGGGCAACTCGCATACCTACAAGAGGTCGGTAGGGAGTGACCGCACGGGCGCTGGCACTTGGCCTCGGCGTGGCGTTGGCCGCGGGTGGCGACCTCTCGCGGGCGGATTGCCCAAGCACTCCGGACGTCGGCACTTTCGCCGTCGCGGGGTGGGGGCTTGACCTCGGCAACACCCGCTTTCAGCCGCAGGCCGCCATCAACCGCGCCAACGTGGGGGCGCTGCGGCTCGCGTGGGCGTTTGCCTTGGATGGGGGCATGTCGCCACACTCTTGGCCGGTGGTCTCGGCGGACACGCTCTTCATCGGCACCCCGGCGGGCACCCTGTTCGCGTTGGCGCGGGATTCCGGCTGCATTCGTTGGCAGCGCACCGTGGAAGGTGCCATACGCACCGGCATCGTGGCTGGCCAAGCCGCGGGCCAAGCGGCGCTTTTCTTCGGCACGGCGGACGGCATCGCGTACGCTTTGGATGCCACGTCCGGCGCAACGCTCTGGCAGGTGGATGTGAAGGATCATCCGCAGGCGGTGCTCACGGGCACACCGCTCTTCCACGGCGGCACGCTGTACGTTCCCGTCTCTTCCTTCGAGCTGGCCTTGGCCATGAACCCGTTCTACGGCTGCTGCACGTTCCGCGGTTCCGTTGTGGCATTGAACGCGGAAGACGGCGGCTTCAAGTGGCGCACACACACCATCCCGGACGAGCCGCGTGTCTCCGGTCGCCACTTCATCTTCGTGGAGGAATGGGGGCCATCCGGCGCCCCGGTGTGGTCCGCGCCGGCGTTCGATGCCGAAACAGGCTTGCTGTATGTCGGCACGGGCGAGAACTACACATCGCCGGCGTCTTTGACGAGCGATGCCATCCTCGCCATGCGGCCCGCGGACGGCGCACTGGTTTGGATCGAGCAGTTCACCGCGAACGACGCCTTCAACATGGCCTGCACCATCTCCCTAGAACACCCGAATTGCCCAGACGAGAAGGGGCCGGACTATGACTTCGGAGCGCCCCCCATGTTGACGCACACGCCCGCCGGCGAGCCTCTGCTGCTTGCCGGGCAGAAGTCCGGCGGCGTGTATGCGATGCGCCCCGCCACCGGGGAGCGCATCTGGGCGCAACAGCTGGGCCGCGGCGGTTATCTCGGCGGGGTGCATTGGGGCATGGCGGCGCATGAATCGCTGGGGCTCGCGTATGTGCCCATCAGCGACGTGCCGGCCGGCCCGCCGATGGGCGACGTGCCGCAACCCGGCTTGCACGCCCTCGACATCGCAACCGGCGCGGTGCGTTGGTCCACGCCGAACCCGAACCGCTGCGAAGGGCGCACCGAGTGTCGCCAAGGGCAGTCCGCGGCCATCATCGCCACCGAGGAGTTGGTCTTCGCCGGTGCGCTGGACGGCCACTTGGGCGCCTACGACGCCGCCACCGGCGAGCTGCTGTGGTCCTTCGACACTTGGCGGAGCTTCGACAGCGTCAACGGCGCCTCGGCCATCGGCGGCGCCATCGACGTGCATGGCCCGTTGGTGGTGGACGACATGCTCTACATCCAAAGCGGCTATGGCTCGTTCGGGCAGCGTGGCGGCAACGCCCTCTTGGCCTTTCGGCCGATGGAGGAATGAGCCGTGGCCCTCGAAGACCCAACCCTTCCAGAACTGGCCAAGCGCTGGCGACGGCTGGTGGCGACGCTCATCGATTTCGCGCTGGTGCCAACCTTGGCGCTGGGCCTGATGTTGGTGACGGGCGTTCTGGAACACGCCGAAGCGTGGGTGTGGCCACAACCGCTGGTGCGGGGCATCGGGCTGGGGCTGGCGGCCTACCTCATCCTGAACGCCTGGCCGTTGGCTCGCTCCGGGCAGACCGTGGGCAAGTGGGCGCTGCGGGTGCGCATCGTGGCCGTAGGATCGGACGACGCCCCGACCGCGTGGCGGCTGGTCGCACGGGCATTCGCTTTGCCGGCATTGGTGTTTGGGCTGATTGTGGGCGTTGATGTCGTGTTTGCCTTCGCCGCGATTTGCCTTGTGTTCCTTGTGGATGCCGGCTTCGTGGCCGGCCGGGCACGGCGCGCCTTGCACGACCATCTCGTCGGCACCACCGTGGTGGCGGCGCAGCGCCGCAGTTAACCGCCAGCGGGCTTAATGCGGCCAGCCCCACCCGAAGCGCCTCCGCCACATCATCGCCACGCCCGCGGCAGCGACTCACCACGACATACAGCTCGGAAACATGGCCTGAATAGGCGTTTATGACTATTATTCCCATCATTACAGATTCCTGAACACGAGCGGCCAACGATGATCTGCGATTCTGTGCCGATGGAAACGGAGGTGGACGGGCTGCGCTACCGCTATTGGCTGCACCGCGATTTGGGGCCAGCCGACAAGGACGGTTTGGTGTTCGTGCTGCTCAACCCCTCCACCGCCGACGCGACGCAAGACGACCCCACCATCCGCCGCTGTGTGGCCTTCGGCAAGCGCTGGGGCTATCGAGACCTCACCGTCGTCAACCTGTTCGCGCTGCGGGCGACGCGCCCCGCCGTGCTGCGCCAGTTCGGCGGCGCCGCCATCGGCGAACACAACGACGCCGTGCTCCGCTGGGCGCGGGCTGCGAGGCGCACCCGCACCGTGGTGGCGGCATGGGGCAACCACGGCATGCACTTGGAGCGCGACGCCGTGGTGATGCGCATCATTCGGCCAACGATGGCGCTCGGCGTCACCAAGCTCGGCTGCCCCGCGCATCCGCTCTACTTGCCCGCGTCAGCGGAACTCGCCCCCTATGAACGTCCACGACCACCAACCGCCGAGCAGGAGACCAAGCCCGTGTCCGCAACGCCCATTCCGGTGCGCCGCACACTCGCCAAACTGGGCGCGGACCTACGCGAGGCGCGTCTCAAGCGCCGCATTCCGATGGCGCTGCTGGCGGAGCGGGCCTCCATCAGCCGCACCACCTTGGGCCACATCGAGAAGGGCGATGGCGGTGTGACGCTCGGCAACTACGCCCGGGCACTATTCGCCCTCGGCCTGCTCGACCGTCTGGCCGAACTGGCCGACCCCCGCCACGACGAGACGGGCCTCGCCATCGCCAGCGAACAACTGCCCAAGCGCATCCGCCAACGCCGCGGCTGGCGCTAGCACGGCGCATTGCGGCCGAAGTGGCGCAGGCGACGGCGAGATGGCGCTCGGTGGCGATGGAACTGGGTGTGCCCGGGGCCGAGATCAAACGCATGGCGAGCGCCTTCGAGCATGCCGACCTCGAACTGGCCTTGCGCTGAAAGCATCCGCCGCGGTGCGTTAAACTGCCGAACGGAACAGCGAGATTCGCACCAAGCACTCTGCGCGAGGAGGCGCCGAAATGTCCCGAATGTCCGAAGAAAAGATGCGCACGGCACGCGATGTGGCGCGTGCGGAAATCATCTCGAAGGTAGTTCAAGACGCCATCTGGCGGTTCAACGACGAAGCCGAGGATTCGGTGACGGTTTATGACCTCGTGGGCGCCGTGGTGCAAGACCTGATGGCCGAAGGGCTGTGCCCGGCTTGCATGAGGGGCGCGATCGACGATGCGTTCGTCCGCGCTGAAGTGGATGCCGAGACCCATATCGCAGATGACGACGCCGGCACCCCGACACGCAGCGAAGACGGCGTGTACCACTGAAGTGGGCTTAAGCGCCTGATGTGCGGCATCGTCGGCGCGGTCGCCGACCGGGATGTGCCGGCGATCCTGCTTGAGGGCTTGCAACGCCTCGAATATCGCGGTTACGACTCGGCCGGCATCGCGGTGATGGGCAAAGCCGCCGCCGGCATCGAGCGGCGCCGCACCGTGGGACGGGTGCGCGAACTGGCGAACAGCTTGGCAGCCACGCCACTGCGCGGCCACACGGGCATCGCCCACACGCGCTGGGCCACCCACGGTGCGCCGGCCGTGGAGAACGCGCATCCGCACATGTCCCGGGGCCGTGTCTGCCTCGTGCATAACGGCATCATCGAGAACTTCGAGGCGCTGCGTGACGAGCTCGGCGACGCCGGCCACACCTTCGAATCACGCACGGATTCGGAAGTGGTCGCACACCTCATCGACCACTGTTTGCAGGAAGAGGAAGACCTCTTCGAGGCCGTGGCCAAGGCCATCGAACGGCTCGAGGGCGCATACGCTTTGGGGGTGATTGCCCGCGACGCGCCGGGCCGCATCGTGGCCGCCCGCGCCGGCAGCCCGTTGGTGGTGGGCGTTGGCATCGGCGAGAACTTCATCGCCTCGGATGCGCTGGCGCTGCGCCCGGTGACAGACCGCTTCATCTTCCTGGAGCAGGGAGACTTGGTGGACCTCACCGCCACGGACATGGCCTTCTGGAACGCCCGCGACCGCGCCGTGGTGCGCTCGACGGTGCGGGTTCAACACAACGGTGACGCCACGGACAAGGGCCCCCACCGCCACTACATGGAGAAGGAAATCCATGAGCAGCCCGATGCGCTGAGCGCCACGCTGGAATCGCGCTTGGGGCGTGAGCGGGTCTTGGAACAGGCATTTGGCATCGACGCGAAGGCGGTGCTGGACGACACCCGCTCCGTCACCATCGCCGCCTGCGGCACTTCCCACTACGCCGGCTGCATCGCCCGCTATTGGATGGAGGAGTTGGCGCGCATCCCCTGCACCGTGGACATCGCCTCGGAGTTCCGCTACCGCAAGTTGGTGGCGCCGGCGGGCGGGCTCTTCGTCACCATCTCCCAATCCGGCGAAACGGCGGACAACTTGGCCGCGCACCGCATTGCGGAGGAAGCTGGTTTCGCGCACACGCTCACGGTGTGCAACGTGCCCACGAGCACCCAAGTGCGGGAATCCGAGATCGCCTTCATGACGGAGGCCGGCCCCGAGGTCTGCGTCGCCTCGACCAAGGCGTTCACCACCCAGCTGGCGGTGTTGATGATGCTGGTGATCCTGCTGGCGCGGCGCACGGGCCTGAGCGCGGCCAAGGAGAAGGAGTTGGTGGACGCCCTGCGGGCGCTGCCCGACATCGTGCGCAAGACGCTGGCCTTGGATGCCCGCATCCGCCGCTTGGCGGCGGAGTTCATGCATCGCCACCACGCGCTCTTCCTAGGCCGCGGCGCCCACTACCCGGTGGCTTTGGAAGGCGCCCTGAAGCTGAAGGAAATCTCCTACATCCACGCGGAGGGCTATCCGGCGGGCGAGTTGAAACACGGGCCGCTGGCCTTGGTGGACGAGGACATGCCGGTGGTGGCGGTGGCGCCCGGCGGCGAGCTGGTGAAGAAAGTGCGGGCGAACTTGGAGGAGGTTCGCGCCCGGGGCGGGCGGCTCTATGTGTTCGCCGATGCTGAAGCGGGCATCGCCGACGACGACGGCGTCACCGTGGTGGAGGTGCCGCAAGCCCACGAACTGCTTTCGCCCATCGTTTACACCGTGCCGCTGCAATTGCTGGCCTACCACACCGCCGTCTTGAAGGGCACGGACGTCGATCAGCCCCGCAATCTGGCGAAATCCGTGACGGTGGAGTAGCGGGGCACGGCAGTGACCGCGTACGGCTTCGACGAGCCGGTTGACCGTGCCGGCACCGCAAGCACGAAGTGGCGCCGCTACGGGCCAGATGTGCTGCCCTTCTGGGTCGCGGACATGGACTTCAAGGCGTCGCCGGGGCTCCTCGCCGCGGTCGCCGAGCGCTTGGCGCACGGTGTGCTGGGCTACACGGACACGCCCGAACCGGCGCAAGAGGCGTTCATCGGCTGGTTGCAACGCCGCTACGGTTGGGATGTGTCGGCGGAATGGCTCATCTGGCTGCCCGGCGTCGTCCCCGGCATGAACCTCGCCGGACACGCCGCCGGCGGCGGCAGCCTGCTGATCCCCACGCCGGTTTACCACCCATTCCTGGCGGTGCCGAGACATGTCGGCAAAGCGTCAATCCCGGTGCCACTCGCGTTGCACGGTGGACGCTGGGTGATGGACATGGAGCGGCTGGCCGCGGCGCTTCGGCCCGACACCAGTGCATTGCTCCTATGCAATCCCCAGAACCCGACCGGGCGGGTGTATGAACGCGACGAGCTCATGGCGTTGGTGGAGTTCTGCCGCCGTCACCAGCTCATTCTGGTGAGCGACGAGATCCACTGCGAACTCCTTTTGGCGCCCACTTGCCGCCACATCCCAGTGGCCACCCTCGCGCCGGATTTGCCCACCATCACGCTCTTCAGCCCCAACAAGGCATACAACACGCCCGGCGTCGGCTCGGCGGTGGCCGTCATCCCGCAACGCCCGCTGCGCACCGCCTTCCGCCGCGCCTTTGGCGGCCTCATCTCTCACATATCGCCGTTGGCATACGCCGCGGCGCAGTGGGCCTACGGCGACGAGACGGATTGGCTGGCCGCGCTCAACACCTATCTGCGCGGCAACCGGGATTCGCTGCAGGCCACGGTGGACCGGCTGCCAGGCGTGGCGATGACGCCGGTGGAAGGCACCTATCTCGGCTGGCTGGACATGCGAGCGCTAGGCTTGGACGCACCGGCGGAACACTTGGAACGACACGGCCTTGGCCTCAACGACGGCGCCGCCTTCGGCCAACCGGGCTTCGCGCGCTTCAACTTCGGCTGCCCGAGGACGACGCTGGAGGCCGGCCTTGCGCGATTGGAGCAGGCGGTGCTGGCCGCGGCGTAGCGGCCACACACCAACGAACAAGCCGCCAGCGTTACGTCCGAGACGGAGCGGGGGCCTTCTCGTCGAACGTGAACCGCGTGGCGTCCTTGTAGAGGAGCGTCCAAGCCATCGCTTTGCGTGGGCGGAAGATGAGGGATTCGGCATGGTAGGCGGAGTCCGGCGCGTCGGCCCATTCGTACTTGGCGTTGGCTTGGGCGGCCAGTGTGGCGGCGAGGGCCGCGTCGGGGGTGGTCTTGCCCACCCGTCCTTCGAGGATCACGGCGCGTTCGCCGTCCTCAAGATGGAGGCTCGCTTCCGGGTTGGCCTCCAGCGCGTGGCCAAGCAGCGTCCGGTCGCGGGCCAGACGAGTGGCGCCGACGTCCAGTAAGGTGGTGATCCCGAACAGCCCCTTCATCCACGCCTCGGTTTCGGGCATCCTACGGTGCGGGATGGGAAGAGGATTGCACACATGATCGGATACGCCACCTTGGGCACCAACGACCTTGAGCGCGCGAAGGGCTTCTACGACGCGCTGTTCGGCGAGTTGGGCGTGAAGCGCATGATGGAAATGGAGCACATGGTCGGTTGGGGCACCGGCTTCGACAAACCGATGGTGGCGGCGATCAAGCCCCACGACGGCAACGCGGCCACGGTGGGCAACGGCACGATGATCGCGTTGCTGGTGGAGAAGCCCGACCAGGTGGACGCCTTGCATGCCAAGGCGCTCGAACTCGGCGGCGCGGACGAAGGCGCGCCCGGTTCGCGTGGCGGCGCCTTCTACGCCGGCTACTTCCGCGACTTGGATGGCAACAAGCTGAACTGCTTCTGCATGACGGGCGGTTGACGGCCACGGCACCGAGTACCCGCACCCGAGGCCCGCCGCCGTGTCGCAAGGCGGGCCGGGGTGTGCCCCCTAAGCCGAGAAGCGCATCATGCTGCCGAGATTCGTGCGCATCGAGCGCGTGTTCAAGTGGCTTCTGATCGCGCTCGCGTTCCTATTCGCCATTGGCGCGTCCTATGGCTTGGGTTTCGCGTCCGCACATGATACCTGCGTCACCGCCGGCCAGTTCCACCACAACGACCAGATCTATCGTTGCGAGCGCCTGCGCTGAGCCGGGCTTGGCACTCGCGGCGGCAGGCCGTTACGCCGCGTGTACCAGCTTGTTCAGCACGAATTGCAGGATGCCGCCGGCCTTGAAGTAGGCGATCTCGTCTTGGGTGTCCAAGCGGCTCTGCACCGCCACACGTTCAGATTCGCCATCCGGGCGGTGGATGACCAGCGTCAGCGCTTGGCGGGGCGTGATGTCGTCAACGCCGGCCGGCAACGTGATGTCGATGGTTTCGGCGCCGGTCAAGCCCAGCGAGCGCCGTGAAGCGCCGTCGCTGAACACCACCGGCAACACCCCCATCTGGGCGAGGTTGGAGCGGTGAATGCGCTCGAAGCTCTCCGCGACCACGGCGCGCACCCCCAACAGCCGGGTGCCTTTCGCGGCCCAATCCCGGCTGGAACCGGTGCCATATTCCTTGCCGGCGAACACCACCAGTGGCGTGTCCTCGCCTTGGTAGCGCACCGCGGCGTCGTAAATCGAAATGGTCTCGCCGGTCGGCACGTGCTTCGTGTAGCCGCCTTCCTTGTCTGGCGTCATCTCGTTGCGGATGCGGATGTTGGCGAAGGTGCCGCGCACCATCACCTCGTGGTTGCCGCGCCGCGAGCCGTAAGAGTTGAACTCCTCCACCACCACGCCGGCCTGCTGCAGGTATTCGCCGGCCGGGCTCGTCGGTTGGATGGCGCCGGCCGGGGAGATGTGGTCGGTGGTCACCGAATCGCCCAACAGCGCCAAGATGCGGGCGCCTCGCACTGCCAAGGCTTGCTCGGCGGCGTCGCCCACGCGGAAGAACGGCGGCTGGCGGATGTAGGCGGAGTTCTCCCAAGCATAGGTGGTGGCGTCCTCCACCTGCACGGCGCGCCACGCCTCGGGGCCGGAAAACACGTCGTCGTATTGGCGGTTGAACATCTCGGCGGACACTTGCGCCACCGCGGCGCGCACTTCGGCGTCGCTCGGCCAGATGTCGGCCAGATGCACCGGCTCGCCGTTCGGCGCGTGGCCCAAGGGTTCCGACGCCAAGTCGATGCGCACCGTGCCGGCGATGGCGTAAGCCACCACCAGCGGCGGCGATGCGAGCCAATTCGCGCGCACCTCTTGATGCACGCGCCCCTCGAAGTTGCGGTTGCCGGACAGCACCGCGGAAACAGCTAGGTCGCCGGCCGCGATGGCCGCGGACACCGGTGCCGGCAGCGGTCCCGAGTTGCCGATGCAGGTGGTGCAGCCATAGCCCACCAGGTTGAAACCCAAGCGGTTGAGATCGTCGCCGAGGCCGGTCTTGTCCAAGTACTCGGTCACCACCTTGGAGCCGGGTGCTAAGGAGGTCTTCACCCACGGCTTGACGGCGAGGCCCTTCGCCAACGCCTTCCGCGCCACCAGCCCGGCGCCCAGCATCACCGCCGGGTTGGAGGTGTTGGTGCAGGAAGTGATGGCGGCGATGACCACGTCGCCATCGCCCAAGTCGTAGTCCGCCTCCGGGGCCGGGATGCGGGCACCGTTGCCACGGCGCCCCATCAGCGCCAGCGTGTCGTCGAAGGCTCGCGGCAAATCGGAGAGCGCCACCCGATCCTGCGGCCGGCGTGGGCCGGCCAGCGACGCCTCCACGCTGGCCAGGTCCAACTTCAGCGTGTCTTGGAACGCCGGCGGCGCGGCGCCGTCGCGCCACAGGCCCTGCGCCTTCGCATAAGCCTCCACCAAGGCCACGGTCTCCGGCGGGCGGCCGGAGAGTTTGAGGTATGCGATGGTCTCCGCATCGATGGGGAAGAGCCCGCAAGTGGCGCCATATTCGGGCGCCATGTTGGCGATGGTGGCGCGGTCGGCGAGCGCCAAGCCATCCAGCCCGTCGCCGAAGAACTCCACGAACTTGCCCACCACGCCCTTCTCACGAAGCATCTCGACCACGCGCAGCACCAAGTCCGTGGCGGTCACGCCGTCGGCCAAGGCACCCGTCAACTCGAAGCCCACCACTGCCGGCACCAGCATTGAAATCGGTTGCCCCAGCATGGCGGCTTCGGCCTCGATGCCGCCCACGCCCCAACCGAGCACGCCCAAACCGTTAATCATGGTGGTGTGGCTGTCCGTGCCCACCAGCGTGTCGGGATAGGCGAGGGCCGTCCCGTCCGCTTCCTGCGTCCACACCACGCGGGCCAGGTGTTCCAAGTTCACTTGGTGGCAGATGCCGGTGCCGGGCGGCACCACGCGGAGGTTGTCGAACGCTTGCTGGCCCCAGCGCAGAAATCGGTAGCGCTCGCGGTTGCGGCGCATCTCCAAGGCGACGTTCTCCTCGAACGCCGCGGCGTCGCCGAAGCGATCCACCATCACCGAGTGGTCGATCACCAAGTCCACCGGCGAGAGGGGGTTGACGATGGCCGGGTCCTTGCCCGCCGCCGCCACCGCGTTGCGCATGGCCGCGAGGTCCGCCACCGCCGGCACGCCGGTGAAGTCCTGCATCAACACCCGCGCCGGGCGATAAGCGATTTCGCGTCCGGTGCCGGCGTTGCCGGCCAGGGCCGCGATGTCGTCCGCGGTCACGCTCACGCCATCCTCCGAGCGCAACAGGTTCTCCAACAACACCTTGAGCGACACCGGCAGCCGCGCCACGTCCCCGGCGCCGTTGGCGGCGGCGCGCGGCAGGCTGAAAAACTGGTAGCGCCGCCCACCGACGTCGAGCGGGGCACGGGCGGCGAAGGCGTCGAGGCTCATGGGCTGGCGGCTCCATCGGGGCGTTGGGGAACCTGCTATTTTGCCCGAATTGTGGGCGGCGTCGGGAGCGTCGGGTTCGCGGCGCCGCCGCACAATGAGGGTGACGAGCGTGTGTTTTCGCCAAACTTTCGCGCTCCCCGCCACGACAAACGGCAACTGGGGGCGGTCGCCCCCGATCAATCCCAACAACTCCATACACTTAGCCACTTGGCACGATTGCTGCACATCCTTGATGCAAATGTTGGGTAAGCGCCCATGAACCTCATCCGCGTCTTCGTGGAGCATCGGCTCGCCGCGAACTTGGCGATGGTGCTGATGATCCTCGCCGGCGTGTGGGCCGTGTCGCAAATCACGGTGCGGCTCAACCCCGAAGGCACCCGGCAATTCGTGAACACCAGCATCGCTTGGCGCGGCGCCAGCGCGGAGGACGTCGAGAAGCTGGTGACCACCCCCGTGGAACAACACGTCAAGACCATCCCGGAAGTGAAGACGATGTGGAGCGTCACCCGCGATGGCTACTCCTTCGTGCGGATCGAACTGGAGCCGGACGCCCATGTGCAGACCGCGGTGGACGCCGTGCAGCAACGGGTGGCGCAACTGCGCAGCCTGCCGCCGGAAATCGAGCCGCCGGCGGTCTTCGCCGTGCGCCAGCAAGACTTGGTGGCGGCGGTGCTCGTCACCGGCGCCGGGCATTTGGGCGAACTCATCCCGCTGGCGCGCCAGATGCAAAACGAACTCTTGACCCGCGGCGTGGACGCCGTGGAGTTCCGCGGCCTGCCGGAGCAGGAGATCGCCATTCAGGTGGAGGGGCGCACACTCTTGGAGTTGGGCCTCACCTTCGACGAGCTGGCGGCCAGGCTCGCGGCCCTCTCCAACGACGCCCCCGGCGGCGCCATCGGCAGCGGCCAGCTCTCGCGCCAGCTTCGGAGCTTGGATCAGCGCCGCGCGCCGGAGGAGTTCGCGGCCTTGCCGGTGCATACCGGGCGCGGCCTCGTGCGTTTGGGGGACATCGCCCGCATCGAACGCCGGCCCGTGGTGGATCAGCCTTACATGACGGTGGCTGGCCAGCCCGCCATCGCGCTCTTCGTGCGCCGGGAGGCGGCGACCGATTCGTTGGACGCGGCGCGCAACCTCACGAGTTACTTGGAAGCGAAACGCCCCACGCTGCCGGCTGGGGTGTCCCTCAACTTGTTCCTGGAGGCATGGCGCTTCATCAGCGACGAACTGGGCCTCATCCTGCGCAATGGCCTCACCGGGCTTGCCCTCGTGATCGTCACGTTGGCGTTCTTTCTGCGCCCGGGGCCGGCGTTTTGGGTGACGATGGGCATTCCGGCCACGTTCCTCGCCGCCTTGCTCGGGTTTTATTGGCTGGGCGGCAGCCTGAACGTCGTCAGCCTCATCGGCTTGGTGATGGCGTTGGGAATCGTCGTTGATGACGCCATCGTCGTGGGCGAGGAATCCGTCACGCAGTTTCACGCCGGCGAGCTGCCGGCGATGGCCGCCGCCACCGGCGCCGAGCGGATGTTCGGGCCGGTGATCGCCTCGTCGCTCACCACGCTGGCGGCCTTCATTCCGTTGGCCACTTTGGATGATTCCGCGGTGCGCGAGATCGCGGTGATCGTGGCGGTCGTCATCGGCGCGTCGCTGGTGGAGTGCTTCTTGGTGCTGCCCGGCCACCTGCGCCATGCGTTCGAGCGGGGGCAAGTGGGCACTAGCCGGTGGCGGGCGCGCTTCGAGGCCGGCTTCGACCGCTTTCGGGATCAGCGCTTCCGCCGCTTCGTCCGCTACGCCATGGCCAATCGCAGCGTGGTGCTCACCGGCGCGGCCGGCATGTTCGTCGTGACGCTGCTCTTGTGGACGACGGGTTGGATCAAGACGGAGCTCAACCTCAACATCGATTTCGAGGAGGTGCGGGCAGACCTGCGGTTCGTCCCGGGTGCGGATGAAACTGAGAAGGCGGCGTTCCTCGCGCACCTCGAAGACGCGCTCGCGGCGGCGGACGAAGCGGCCGGCGGCGGCAATCTGGTGAACCACCTCGTCACCCGCAACGCGGCCCGCACGGACGGCGAATACAAGGCCGGCGCGCAATTCGCCTCAGTGCAGGTGGAGCTGGTCTCGGCGGAGCGGCGCGACTTCTCGGCGGATCGGTTCGCCGCGCAGTGGCTCTCGCACGTTGAACGCTCCCCGGCCGTGGATGCGCTCGCCATCGCCCGCGAGCGCAGTTGGCTTTCGCACTTCTCCATCCTGCTGAAAGGCGAGGACGCCGCCACGCTGAAACGCGCCGGGGACGAGGCGGTGCGCGAGCTGATGGCCTTGGAGGGCGTCTCGAACGTGCGCGACAACGCCCCTTGGGGCAACGATCAGTGGCTGCTCCAGCTCACCACCGCCGGCCGGGCGCTGGGCCTCTCCACCGCGGATTTGGGGCGGCAGCTACGCTCCGCCTACGACGGCCGCCGCATCCAAATCTTCCAGGAAGGCGACAGCGAGCTCGAAGTGCGGCTGCTGCTGCCCGAAGCGCAGCGCATCGACCTGGCCGGCATCGGCGAGTTTCCCATCAAGGCGCCGAACGGCGAGATGTTGCCGCTGGCGAGCGTCGCCACGGTGGAGGCGCGGCGCGGCATCGACGCCATCCGCCACCACAACGGCGAGCGCACCCTCACCATTCGCGGCGATGTGGACGTGGGCACGATCACCGGCGGCGAAGTGGTGAACTACTTCAACGAGCATCTGCGGGAACGCCTCGTCGCCAAGTACCGCATCGGCACGGGCTTGGACGAGCTGAGCCTGGCCGAAGAAGAGGCAGCCACCGAGTTCATGCTGAAGTTCGGCGTCGCGCTGGCGCTCATCTACGTGGTATTGGCTTGGTGCTTCGCGTCTTGGAGTTGGCCGCTGGCGGTGATGGCGGCCATCCCCTTGGGGCTCACCGGGGCCTTGCTCGGCCATGCGGCGCTGGGCATGCACATCAACCCGATGTCGCTGTTGGGCCTCTTCACCCTCACCGGCATCATCATCAATGACTCCATCATCTTGGTGAGCGCGTACAAGCGGCGTGTGGCGGAAGGCGCGCCACCGAGCCAAGCCATTGAAGACGCGGTGTGCCGGCGGCTGCGTCCGGTGCTGCTCACCTCCGCCACGACCATCGCTGGGTTGGCGCCCCTCATGCTGGAGCAAGCGCCGGTCGCGGCGATGTTCACGCCGTTGGCCGCGGCGATCTGCTTCGGCTTGCTGTATGGCACGGTGTTGGTGTTGATCGTGATACCGGTGCTGCTGTCCGTGTTGATCGATTGGGGCGCCAAGCTCAAACGCATGACAGACGCGGCGCGGGCGCGCGTCCCGCCACGGCCGCGGCGGGCGGGTGCCGAGGGGTTGGTGTGAGATGAGACAAGCCATTCATTGGACGCGGCGCCGGTTGCTTGGCTTCGCGCCGAAGACCCGAACCCTCGTCGCCATCGGCTTCGTCACCGTCATGGCGAGCGCGGGGCTCATCGCGTTCGCGCCGGAACCGGATCGTCGCCCGGCCGCCGCGCTGGCCACACCCGTCACCAGCGCGGCGGTAGAGGTTCGCGCATGGTCACCGGAGGTGCGCCTCTATGGCCGGGTGGAGACGCCGCGCACCGCAGGTTTGACGGCCCTCGTGTCGGCGCAAGTGGATGCAGTGCGGGTGCGCGAAGGCGAGCATGTGGAGGCGGGGCAGGTGTTGGTGCAGCTGGACGAGACGGATGCCGAGCTGATGACGCGCCGTCGCACGTCGGAACTCGCCGAAGCCCGGGCGGACATCGCCGCGCTGAAACTATTGGGCGAGGATGAGCGCAGGGTGTTGGCGCATCAGGAGACGCTGCACGGCTTGACGCAGGCCAAGGTCGAACGGCGCCGCGAACTGCGTGAGCAGGGACTCATCGCGGAAGAGACGTTGAACGCCGTGTTGCACGAAAACCATGCCCAAGCCATCGCGCTCTCGAAGCAAAGGAACCTGGTGCAGAACTTCCCGCACCGGCTGGCGAGCGCCGAAGCGCGGTTGGAACGGGCCGCGACGGCCTTGGAGGAGGCGCAGGTGCGGTTGGCGCGGGCCAGCATCAAGGCGCCCTTCGCGGGAAGGGTGACGGAACTGGCGGTGGCGCCCGGGGAGCTGGTGGCGCCGGGCAACGTTGTGGTGCGGATGTACGACGACGCCGCGTTGGAAGTGCGGGTCCACATCCCCAATGTCCACTTGCCGGCCATCGAGCGCGCGCTCGCCGCCGGCGAACGCCCACCGGCCCACGTCGAGTTTGACGGCTGCGAAGCGCAAGGCACGCTGGATCGCCTCGTCGGGGCGGTGGAGGCCGGCCAATCTGGTGTGGATGGCTTTGTGCGCTTAAGCGCCGATGTGGCGCCGCCGGACTTGGGGCGCGCCGTCAGCCTGCGCATCGGCTTGCCGCCGGTGCGTGACGCAGTGGCCGTGCCAGTGCAGTCGGTTTACGGCCAGGATCGCCTGTTCCTGGTGGAGGATGGGTTGCTCGTCGGCATCGACGTGGAGCGGGTCGGCGAACTCAAGGTGGCAAGTGAGTTGAAGCTGCTGGTGCGCTCCCCCGCCTTGGCCGCCGGCGACCGCGTGTTGACGTCGCAGTTGTCGAATGCGGTGACGGGGTTGCGCGTCACCGACGCGGAAGCGTCAGGGCCCACGCCCTTGGGCGCCGCCGAGGGCGATGGCGCGGTGGCGGCGCCGGCTAGGCGGCCGAGCGCTTAAGCGGCGCCAGCCGTCTCCACAGGCTCGCCAGCGGCCCGTGCCCGTTCCAGCCGGTTCGCCTCTTCTGGAATCAGCTGTCGCAGCAGCAACAATAGGAACGTGGTGGGCAGGACGAGCACCGCGATGGAGATCATCAAGCTGGTGCGCAATGCCTCGCCGCTCGCCATGCCGGCCGCGTTCAGCACGTCGCTCACCTCGCCCACGGCGTAGGGCCCCACGGCCAAACCCACCGTGGCCATCAGGATGTAGAACGCCGACGCCGTGGCGCGCATGCGCGGCAGCACCAAGTCGTTCACCGTGCTCGCGGCGGCGCCGACCCAACAGGACGACGTGATGCTCAACACGAAGTTGAGCACATAGGCGGCGATGAGGTTGTCCGTCACCAGCAGCGCGACCGCCATCGGCACGGTGGTCACGATGGCGGCGAGGGCCACGTAAACACGCGCGTTGCCGGTGCGCGGCTTCAGCCGATCGGAGACGACGCCACCCAACATGATGCCGAGCCAACCGGCCGCGGCATAGGAGAGGCCGAGCACCAGCCCCGCTTCGGTCGCGCTGATGCCATGCACGCGCAGGAACAGCGGCGGCGTCCACGCGGCGAAGGCGTAGGTGACGATGGAAATGGTTGGAAAGCCGATGATGGTGTAGATGAAGGCACGGCTCTTGAACATCATGGCGAAGATGGCCGGATCGCGCAGCCCCAGCGCCTGCACCCAAGAGAACGCCGCGTAGGTGCCCACGCCCAAGGCGAGCCACTGCGCCAGATCGTCCGTGAGCACGACGAGGCCCCACGAAGCCAGCGCGATCGCCGCAGCAGCGATGAGGTTGCGCCGCAGCACCGCCGGGCCACCCCCGGCGCGCGCCAGCGTCAGTAGGGTGAACGGCGGCAGCACCGCCATGAACTCCTGCCAGGTGGCGCGGAACGGATGCGGATGGGTGGGGGTTTCCAACCCTTCGCTCTGGCCCCGGCGTGGTTCGCGCAACGAATACACCCACAGCGCCATCAGGATGCCGGGGATGCCCACGGTGAGGTAGGCCGCCTGCCAGCCCTTGAGGCCCAAGGGCGCTTGCGTTGGGTCGGGATAGGCGGCCTCCCAGCCGTCCACCACCCAGCCGCCGATGAAGATGCCGATGCCGGCGCCGATGTAGATGCCGCTGGAATAAAGCGACAGCACCGTGGCCCGCAGCCGTGGCGGAAAGTAATCCGACAACATGGAAAACGCCGCCGGTGACGCGCTGGCCTCGCCGATGCCCACGCCGATGCGGTAGGTGGCCAACGCGCCGAAGCTGCGTGCCGTGCCGGACAGCGCGGTCATCAGGCTCCAAAAGCCCAGGCCGATGGCGATGAGGTTCTTGCGCGTCCAAGTGTCGGCGAGCTTGCCGAGCGGGATGCCGAAGATGGCGTAGAAGACGGCGAACGCCGTGCCGTAGAGAAAGCCGATCTGCGCGTCCGAGATGCCGAGGTCCGCCTTGATCTCCTCGGCGAGGATGGTGACGATCTGCCGGTCTATGAAGTTGAAGACATAGACGATCACCAGCACCGCGGTGACGTAGCCGGCATAGCCGCCGCCGACCTGGGTGCCCGCCCCCTCGTCGGCGGCAGCCACCGGCCCCTCCGTGGCTTCGCCACGGTCGGTCTGTTCCGACATCGTTTGGATCCCCCTCCAAATCCGCCACGCATTGTAGCGGAACCACCGGGGGCGGCCGTGGAGCGGAGGTCCTCGGTGCTTTGGCGCCAACCGGCGCCTGGCATCCGCGCCACGCGTTGCTATGGTGCAGGGACTGGCCGGCGGCCGGCGAAGTCGTGGAGTCCTTTAGCGGCGCCAGAACAGCAGCCAAGTGACTAGCAGCGCCGCAACGGCCATGCCGGCGCCAATCCAATTGCCATGCTGGTCCAACCACTGCGCCACCATCGGAGACTTGGCGGCAGCCAGCGCCACGCCGCCAAACCCGATCGCCAAGGTCGCAGCGCCGCCAAGCCAGCGGTATTGCTCGTCCTTCACGATCCCGCGCACCTTGTCCGGTACTTGCGCCAACTCCTTTCGTATGTCGCGCACGTCACCTTCGAGCCTCCCGACGGATTGGCGAAGGTCGCTTTCGAGCCTCGCAACGGACTCGCGAACGCTGCCCTCGAGCCTTTCCAAGGACTCCCGAATGTCCGCGTATTCGTTCGTTACGGTCTGAAACTGGTTGTCGATCGTCTTCAGGCGGGTACCAAGCACGTTCCAAGGGAAGCCGGATTGGATGAGCCGTTCGAGCAGCGCTTCCGGCCCTTCTTTGGTGGTGGACTCTTCCCAGTCCTTGGATCGCATGCCAACCGGGGCGCCGGACCGCTCTGAGCGCACATAGCCCTTCCTGCCTTGGTAGGCGCCTTCATAAAGGCTAGCTGGGCGCTCGCCATCGGCGAGCTTGAGAATGGTCACCCGAAACAACCTTTCCTTATACACAAAGCGCCGTTGTTCGCTTGAGGAGTTAGTCAACGTCCAGTTGAGCGTTCCCTCGTAGCCCGCGTCCACCTGCGTAGTTGGTGCTACCACGCCCTCGCGCTGGAGATCGGTTGTCGGGCTGATGAGTGCGTGCAGGTCGCAGTCGGGGAAATGCCGTCCTACGGTTTCACGCCTGAAGTCGATGGTTTCCACGGCTGTCAGCGCGACGGATTGGCCCGGAGGGACGACGATGCCCTTCTTGTCGTTAGCGCCCTCGCCGAGGTGAAACATCTTGCCGGTCGTGAGGTATTCGCCAGCCGAACCCAGTCTCAGGACGTAGGAGTTCGGCCGTACGCTGCTGGGGTCGCCATCCTTGATGATCGTGCCGAGGACACTGCGTATTTCTTGGTCGCTAAGCAACTGGGCCATGGGACATCTCCACTCGGGTAATGATTATAGACCTTGGCGAACTACGGCTACGGCGGCATCTAGCTGATCGACAATCCCTTCGGTGGCGGGATAATCGTCTGTCGGATGTTCCGCCGGTGTCGGCGCGATGTCGTCAGCGCTTCGCCACGGCGTCAGGCGAAACCGCGAGTTTGCGGGCCGCGCCGGGATGGCAGGGCGTCCAACACCAGTCGAGCCGCTTGGTTGTCCGGCCGCAGGTCACCAAGGGCGGCCTTGAAATGCGACTTCAAGGAAGGGATGGCAGAACGGCACAATCCTGCTCGCTCTTCAACGTAGCCGTTGTCGCGCAAGTCGTCCATCACCTTCACGGCAGTCGCCTGATCTACGGGCAACCCCCGGTTGTCGGAGGCCATTAGAGACTTCACGAGGTCCGTTGCTGGAATCCACTCGTCGTCGCTGGTGCCAAATGCCAAGGACAGCGCAATCGTGTGGGGTTCCCACGGCAGGAGCCGGGTATTGTAGTAGTCCGTTCTGTATCGAGCGCATTTGCGGCGTAGCGTCTCGATGGGCGGCTCGGCCGCCACGCCTTCGTTCAACACGATCTCAGCAAAGCCACGGCAGCCGTTTGCCAAGTGATGGGGGAAGTTGGCGCTCTCGCCCAGGATGGCGCCCGCGGCTTTGCCGATCCACCGTTCGCGCTCGACGTCGTCGGACGATCCATCACCGAAGGCGTATCCCGAGAGCGCGACGTCGAGAGTGTCGATCACCACTCGGTGAGCGTCCTTGTTCGACAGTGGGCCGATGGTGCGGACGTGTCCGTTGGCAAGCCGCGATAGCCCCAGCGTTCGGAGGCGCTCCACCGTGTTGGCCAGCCCGAAGCAGACGAGCACCATGTGCGTGTTGCCTCTGATGCCGCCATGCAAAGCGTCCAGGTGCCTGCGCACATGCTGCGTGTCTTCCAGGTTCTGTGCCTCGTCGACAAGCAACACGATGGTGCTTCCCTGGCGCCCAACCCTGAACGAGACGTATTCGTCGAGTGCTATCGGGAGTGATGCGGGCGCTCGCGCGGACGGCCTGAACTCGCTGAAATCCCGTTTGGTGAAGGACGCGAACAAGGTTCTGGCCGCTAGCATCGCGCTGTTGGCGGCACTGTCCAGCCTCGCGCTCCGGTCATCGACAGTGACGAACTCGCGATACTGCCTGTCGATCTCCTCGATGATGGCGGCTGGCGCCGCGTCGAGATCGTTCGGACGCAGCGGCACGGGAATGACGGGCGGTTGCCCTTCCTGTCCGCGTGCCGAGAGCCGGTTCGCATGTTCGTTCAACAGCGAGGTCTTGCCAGCGCCCGGGACGCCTTGCACGACCACGGTGCGCCCGACCCCGCCGCGTTGCGCGCCGTAGATGGCCGAATCAAGCAACTCGAACTCCTGATCGCGCCCCGCGAAGACCATGGGATGGTCGCGGTCGCTCATCCGGACCAAGTGGGCGAGTGATGCGTACACGTCGGATGGAAGCGCCCCAATGCCGGGGCCTCGCGGCCCCGCTTCATTCACGGAAGCGACCGCCACGCTCGCCTCGCTCGGGCGGCGCTTGTTCCATGGCTGGGTGTGAGAAGGCACATGCGCCATCTTACGCCGAAATCGTGTGCCGCCAGCCGAGCTGTCATCGGCGCCAACGTGGCACCGGCCGCTTGGCTATGTTGCGCGAATCATACTACGGTGGCGCAGCCATGACGGCGCAGTGCCTGGGCCTCCCCTAATCCCCGCTTAAGGAATCGTTGAAGTGGGCTGAGAGGCGCACCGTGCAAGGGATTTTCCGGCAAGATGCCGGTTGAGACAAAACACCCTGCAGGTGCGCCGATGGAGAGCTTACTTCCCCGTCCGCTGAGAGTCGAACAGGACTTCACGGACGCCCGCCTGACCGGCTTCGGCGGCTGCTCGGCGCTGGCGCTGACGGCGGGGCGCCTGGGCCTCTTCAAGGACCTGTCGGAGGGCGTCCGCGTGAAGGTGCGCCGGCGCGGCGCGTCGGACTGCGAGTCGCTGTGGGCGCTGGTGGCGTCGCTGGCGTCGGGGGGCGGCGCGCTGTGCGACCTGGACGCCTTGCGGGCCGACGCGGCGGCCCGCCGGCTGCTGGGCCTGCGCCACGCGCCGTCGGGCCGCCGGATGGGCGAGTTCCTGGCGAAGGCGTCCGGGTCGGACGTGGAGGGACTCCTTGAGGCGGCGCGGCGCCTGGCGCGGCGGGTCGCGCCGGCGGTCGTCGAACATGAGGTGGCGGAGCGGGGCTTCGTCCCGGTGTTCGTGGACGGCACCGAGATCGAGGTGGGCGGCGCGCTGTTCGAGGGGGCCGGCCCCAGCCACGGCGCCGAGCGGGCGCTGCTGCTGCACGGCGTGTTCGTCGGCGGCCTGTGGGCGTCGGGGCGCCTGCATCCGGGCGGCGTCCACCCGGCGCATGGCTGGCGCGGGCAGTTGGAGGCGGACGTGGCGCCGCTGCTGCCCGAGGGTGCGCCCGTCTGGGTTCGGGCGGACAACGCCTACTACGGCCGGCGCTTCGTGGAGTTCTGCCGCGCACGGGGATGGGACTACTCGGTCAGCGTCACGAACCCCAAGTGGAAGGCCCCGGTGCTGGAGCAGGTCGAAGGGCTGCCGGAGTCCGCCTGGGAGGCCGTCGGCCCCGGCGAGCGGGCCATCCTCGCGTGGCACCGGCCGGAGGGCTGGGTGGAGCACCCGTACGTCGTGGTCCGCAGGGTCCCCGACGCCGCCCAGGGCCAGCTCTTCCCCGCCCACGCGGTGATCCTCGTCTCGCGGCACGACCTGCCGCTCGCCGAGCTGGTGCGCCGCCACCGCGGCAAGCAGGGCCACGAGAACGCCTTCAAGGGGCCGCTGCGGGACTTGGACCTGCACCACCCGCCCTGCCGCGGGCTGCTGGCCAACCGGCTCTTTTACGCCTGCGGCCAGCTGGCGCAGATGCTGCTGCGGGCCGTGCAGTTCCACCTGCTGCCCAAGTCCGCCCGCCGCCACGGGCTGCGCCCCCTCATCCGACACTTCGTCCGCACGGTCGCCCAGCTGGTGAGGGCCGCCGGGCGCCACCGCCTCCTCTTCGCCAAGTCCAACTTCCGGCTCGACTGGCTCTACGCCGCGGCCGTCCAGCTCGAGTGACCCGCCCGCCCCGGCGAACCCCAACCGAACCCGCCAAGGCACGCCCGGAATCCAAGGGCGGGGCGCCCCCTCGGCCCGGGCACCCCAAGCACCGCCCCGGACTGGCCCAATCCGCCCCCCAACGCCTCAAACCGCGCCTGGGAAACGCCAACGGCGCGGCGCCAACGCGCCGCCGGCACCGCGACCCGTCCAAACGCCGCCGAGACAAGCCCGAATCCAACCACCCTGCCCTTAACAGGGGATTAGGGCTGGGCCTCTGGCCGGCCTGCGTCAGCCTTTGAACTGCGCCACCACCTCGCCAATCGACGCCTTGGCGTCGCCGAACAACATCCGCGTGTTCTGGCCGAAGAACAGCGGGTTATCGACGCCGGCGAAGCCCGAGGCCATGGAGCGCTTCAGCACGAACACGGTGCGGGCGCGGTCCACGTCGATGATCGGCATGCCGTGGATGGGGCTGGTGGCGTCGTCACGGGCGGCTGGGTTCACCACGTCGTTGGCGCCGATCACCACCGCCACGTCGATGTTCTCGATGCGCGGGTTGATGTCCTCCATCTCCACCAACTTGTCATAGGAGACGTTGGCTTCGGCGAGCAACACGTTCATGTGCCCCGGCATCCGCCCCGCCACCGGGTGGATGGCGTAGGTGACTTCCGTGCCACGCGCTTCCAAGAGGTCGCCGAGTTCGCGCACGACGTGCTGCGCCTGCGCCACGGCCATGCCGTAGCCGGGCACGAACGCCACCGAAGACGCGGCTTCGAGGATGAGGTAAGCGTCCTCCACGTTGATGGGCTTCACCTCGCCCTCGACCTTGCCGGCCGCCGCCTGCACCGCGCCGAAACCGCTGAACAACACGTTGGCCAGCGAGCGGTTCATGGCCTTGCACATGATGTTGGTGAGGATGATGCCGGCAGCGCCGACCAGCGAGCCGGCAACGATGAGTATGTTGTTGTCGATGGCGAAGCCGGCCGCGCAGGCGGCGAGGCCGGAATAGCTGTTCAAGAGCGAGATGACCACCGGCATGTCCGCCCCGCCGATGGGGATGACGGCCATCACGCCAAGCAAGAGCGCCAAGCCGAGCAGGGCGTAGAAGAGCGGTGCGTCCGTGGCCGGTTGCATGGCGAACAGCACGCCGCCGATGGCCAGCGCGGCGAGGATCAGGCCGTTCACCACGCGCTGCCCCGGAAACACGATGGCGCGGCTTGCGACCACTTCCGCCAGTTTCGCCCACGCGACGATGGAACCGGAGGCCGTGACGCCGCCGATGAGGATGGAGAGGAAGGCGACCGCCGCGGTGAACGTGGATGGTTGCGCTTCGTCGCCGAGGGCTGCCCAGCCCACCAACAGGCTCGCGGTGCCGCCGGAACCGTTGAAGAGCGCCACCATCTCCGGCATCGACGTCATCGCCACGAGGCGCGCCGCCAAGGCGCCGAT
Source organism: Candidatus Azotimanducaceae bacterium (assembly GCA_965200505.1). Taxonomy (GTDB): domain Bacteria; phylum Pseudomonadota; class Gammaproteobacteria; order Pseudomonadales; family Azotimanducaceae; genus VXNE01. Next base: position 1,375,007 of record OZ241343.1, read on the forward strand.
GACGCCCCCCACCACCGCGCCGGCGAGGATCCACTGATAGCTCACGATGCCTTGGCCCAAGAGCGTCGCGACGATGGCGACGAGCATCCCGATGGAAGAAAGCAGGTTGCCGCGCCGCGCCGTGGCCGGCGAAGCGAGCATCTTCAAGCCGAAGATGAAGAGCGCCGCCGCCACGATGTAGGCGAGATTGATGTGGACGTCCGTCATCGCTTGCGGAACATGCCGAGCATGCGATCCGTCACCAGGTAGCCCCCCACCACGTTGATGGTGGCGAAGGCCACCGCGGCCACCCCGAGGGCGGTCGCCAACCCATCCTGCGCCTCGCCAGCGCCGGCCGCCGCCAGCGCCCCCACCAGCGTGATGCCGGAGATGGCGTTGGCGCCGGACATGAGCGGCGTGTGCAGCGTGGCCGGCACCTTCGAGATGAGCTCGAAGCCCAAGAAGATGGACAACACGAGGATGAACGCCAAGTAAACGGCGATGAGCTCCATGAACCCTCCTATCCTTGCCCCGCGCGCTCCACCACCGCGCCATCGCGGGTGAGGGTCGCGGCGCTTGCGATGTCGTCCGCGGGGTCTAGCTTGAACGCCCCATCGGCGGTGAATGTCTCGACGAAATGGGCGAGGTTGGCGGCGTACATCTCGCTCGCGTTGGCGGCCACCGATGCCGGCAGGTTGCCACGGCCCAAGAGCTTCACGCCGCCGATGTCCACGTTGGCGTCCGCCTCGCTGCCCTCCACGTTGCCGCCGGTCTCCACGGCCAGGTCCACCACGACGCTGCCCGGCCGCATGGCCTCCACCATGGCCCGGGTGACGATGCGTGGCGCCGGCCGGCCGAACACCTGCGCCGTGGTGATGACGACGTCGGATTGCGCGATGACTCGCACCATGCCTTCCTTTTGCAAGGCCAGTTGCTCCGCGGTGAGTGCCCGGGCGTAACCCTGCTCCGTCTGCCCGGTGTCGCCGACGTCGATTTCCACGAAGCGGGCGCCCAGCGAGCGCACTTCCTCCGCCACCGCGGGGCGGGTGTCGAACGCCTCCACCCGGGCGCCGAGGCGACGCGCCGTGGCGATGGCCTGCAGCCCGGCGACGCCGGCACCGATGACGAACACCCGCGCCGGGCGGATGGTGCCGGCCGGCGTCATCATCATGGGAAAGATGCGTGGGCTGTGGAACGCGGCCTCGATCACCGCCACATAGCCGGCGAGGCTCGCTTGGGAGGAGAGCGCGTCCATCTTCTGGGCGCGGGTGGTGCGCGGGATCAGCTCCATAGACACGGCAGTGACGCCGCGTTCGGCCAGCGTCTGCACCAACTCCGGGGCGCGGAATGGGTCCAGGAACCCCACATAGACGGCACCGGGCGAGAGCCGCTGCGCGTCCTCCTGCGCCAGCCGCACCATCAGCACCACGTCCGCGCCAAACACCGCGCCGCCATCGTCGATCAGGCGGGCACCAGCTTCGGCGTACTCGGCATCGGGAAATCCGGCGCCGCTGCCGGCGCCGCATTGCACCGCCACCTCGTGGCCCAAGCCGACGAGCTTCTTGACGCTGGCCGGCGTCGCGGCCACGCGCCGTTCCCCGGCGGCGGCCTCCTTGGGGATGCCGATCAACATTCGCGGCGCCTTTGGGCGAGCGCGGCGGGATGTGCGGCGCCCTGCGAGCGTCGCGCCAAGCGATGCATCTTACAAACCTGCCGCGCCGCGTCGGGAAAGCGCTAGGTTACAATCCCCCGCGCCCTTTTTCGAGACGCGCCCATGCGCCACACCCGTGACCGAGGCGAACGTGGCGCGGCTTCCACCCACTCCGAGCGCGGCCCCGCATGGCGCTCGCCAAGGGCCGCGGCGCCTTGACCCGCCTGACCAATCGCTCCGCCGCCATCGCCGTCTGCGTGGCCTTCGGCGTCGGCGTGTTGGGCGCGATGTCCTTGGCGCCGCCGAATCGGGGCGTGGCGCCGGTTGCGGACGGCAGCGCCGGGGCCGCCACCGCGGCGCTGCTGTCTTGGCGGGTGCCTGCCGCCTTCTCCACCAACCTGCCGGTGATTGGCGACAATGTGCTCTACGTCACGGATGCCATCCGCGCCGCGTCCGCCGGCCGGATGGCGCTCACGCCGTTTGAACCGGGCGAGATCGTGCCGGCCTTCAGCATCACGGACGCGGTGCGCGAGGGCAAAGTGCCGGCCGGCTACACGTGGCTTGGCTACGATCAGGGCAAGATCGCCGCGGCGCCGCTCATCGCCGCGGTGCCGTTCGGCATGGAGCCTTGGGAGTATTCCGCGTGGTGGTTCGAGGCCGGCGGGCGCGGCTTGGTGGAGGCGTTGTACGCGAAGTATGGGCTGATGCCGCTGATGTGCGGCGTCATCGGGCCGGAAGCCGCCGGTTGGTTCCGCCAGCCGATAGAGCGCCTGGATGATTTGCAGGGCCTCAAGATCCGCTTCGCCGGCTTGGGCGGCAAGGTGATCGAGCGCTTGGGCGCCTCCGTGACGATGATTCCGGGCGGCGAAATCTTCCAAGCGCTGGAGAAGGGCGTCATCGACGCCACCGAGTACTCGCTGCCGAGCGTGGACGCGGCGCTTGGCTTCGACCGGGTGGCGCGCTTCAACTACTTTCCCGGCTGGCATCAGCCGTTCACCACGTCGCATCTCGTGGTGAACTTGGCCGTGTGGGAGACGTTGGCGCCGGCGCAACGCGCCACCCTCGAGATGGGCTGCACCGCCGGCGTCGCACGGAACTTGGCGCGTGGCGAGGCGCTGCAGGGCGCGGTGCTGGCCGCGCTGGATGCCCGCGGCATCGAGACGCGCCGCTTTCCGGAAGCGGTGCTGCGGGAGCTGCAGCGCGTCGCCGCCGAAGTGCTGGCGGACGAAGCGAATCGCGATGAGGACTTCCGCGTCATACTCGCCTCGCAGCGCGCGTTCCGCGACGAATACGCGCGCTGGAAGCAGCTCGCCTATCTGCCGCGGGACTTCTGACCCGAGTAAGCAATGGCGGCCCTGGACCTGCCTGAGACCCGTTTCTCGCGGGCGGTGGACGCGCTGCTGGAGCGCGTCGGGCGGGCCGTCTCGTGGCTCTGGATCGCGCTCCTCGCCATCATCGCGCTCAACGTCTTCATGCGCTATGCCATCGGCGAGGGGCGCATCGAGTTCGAGGAGCTGCAGTGGCACCTCTACGCCACCGGCTTCATGTTGGGCCTCGGCTACGCGCTGAAGAAGGACGCCCATGTGCGCGTGGACGTGCTGCACGAGCGCTTCCCGCCCACCGTGAAGGCGTGGGTGGAGCTTTACGGCCTCTTGCTTTTGTTGGCACCGTTCATCGCGCTCATGCTCATCCATGCGGTGCCCTTCATCGCCGACAGCTTCGTTTCCGGCGAAGTGTCGCCCTCGCCGGGCGGGCTCACGCATCGGTGGATCATCAAATCCGTGCTGTTCGTCGGCATGGCGCTCTTGGGGCTGGCGGCCGCGTCGCGGCTCACGCGGCTGTGGAAACATCTCTTCCTGGCGAAGGACGATGCCCGCTAACGAAGTGCTGGCCCTGGCGATGTTCGGGGCGTTCATCGCGCTGGTGTTCACCGGCTTCCCGATAGCGTGGATCTTGGCTGGCCTCGCCATCTTCTTCACCGCCCTCGCCATCGTGCTGGAGACGCGCTTCGGCATCCCCATCGGGGTGGATTGGGCTTACGCCAGCATCAGCGTGGAGCGCATCTGGAGCGTGATGGAGAACTGGGTGATGGTGGCGCTGCCCATGTTCATCTTCATGGGCCTCCTGCTCGACCGCTCCGGCATCGCGGCGCGGCTGATGACCAGCCTGGGGCGGCTCTTGGGGCGCGTGGGCGGTGGGTTGGCCATCGCCGTGACGGTGATCGGCGTGCTGCTCGCCGCCACCACCGGCATCATCGGCGCCTCGGTGGTGCTGCTGGCGCTGCTCGGTGCCCCGGTGATGCTGAAGGAAGGCTACGACAAGTCCCTCGCCGCCGGCACCGTGTGCGCCGTGGGCACGCTGGGCATCCTCATTCCGCCGAGCATCATGCTGGTGCTGATGGCGGATCGCATGGCGATGTCCGTGGGGGACTTGTTCTTGGGCGCGGTGTTCCCCGGCCTGTTGTTCGGCGGCTTGTATGTGTTCTACATCGTGGCCTATGGCCTTGTGCGCCCGGCCGGCGCCCCCAAGTCGCGGCAGACCGAGCGCGTGGACTTCGCCGCGGTGTTGGATTTGGCGAAAGCCATCGTGCCGCCGGCGCTCCTCATCGCGGCAGTGCTCGGCAGCATCTTCTTTGGGCTGGCGACGCCAACGGAAGCGGCCGGTGTGGGCGCCTTGGGTGCGCTCCTGCTGGCCATCGCCAACCGCGCCTTGAACCGCCCGGTGATGACCGCGGTGATGCGTGAAACCACCCGCACCACGGCCTTCATCTTCGGGGTGTTGATCGGCGCCACGGCGTTCTCCTTGGTGCTGCGGGGCCTGGGCGGCGACGAACTCATCGAACGCGCGCTGCTGTCGTTGCCGTTCGCCCCGGCCGGCATCATCGTGTGCATCTTGGCCGCCACCTTCGCGCTGGGTTTCTTCCTGGACTGGATCGAACTCACCCTCATCGTGCTGCCACTAGTGGCGCCGGTGGTGGCAGCCCTCGGCTTCGACCCGGTGTGGTTCACGGTGTTGTTCGCCGTCTGCCTGCAGACCAGCTTCCTCACCCCGCCGGTGGGCTTCGCCATCTTCTACTTCAAGGGCGTGGCCCCGCCGGGCGTCGCCATCCGCGACGTCTATCGCGGCGTCGCCCCGTTCATCGTGCTGCAACTCATCGGCCTCGCCGTGATATTCCACTGGGAAGCACTGGTGACGTGGCTGCCGGCGCAGGCGTATGGGGTGGATTAGGAGTGCTGGCGCCATCCTGTAGAATGTCCAACAAACACGCATCGGATGTAGGGAACATGGTGCGCCTTCCGATTCCGCATCGCCGAGTGGCCACTTCGGACGCAAGAGCGGGTTTGCATGGACGTGGAGCGAGCTCGTCGCTGAGCGCACGAATGGGTGGGCCCGCATGATCGCCTCCGCCGCGGATGCGCGACACAGTTTGCGCCGGTATCTGCGTGACCCATGCCGGTCGCCGTTGTTCGTGACGGGCGATGCCTTGGATGTACTACGGCAGCTACCGGCTGCGACATTCGATTGCTGCATGACGAGCCCGCCGTACTGGGGCAAGCGCCAGTATGGCAATGGTGGCATAGGCATGGAGAAGGAATACCACGATTTCATCGCCGCCGTGGCCGCTGTGTGCGAGGAAGTGAAGCGTGTTCTCAAGCCCACACACAACGGAGACTGAACAATGAAAAACACCATCGCATCCATCGCGTTGCTTTTGGCGATGGTGGCCAATGCAGGGCCGTTCGGCTACGAAATGGGGCAGAAAATCGAAGGTGAGCCCGACGGCTATGCTACCGACTCTGGGGTTGGCTTCAAGTATATGGTGAACCCACCTGCGCCGTTCGAGTCAGTTGTGGCGTTCCACACCGAAGGGGCCGGCGTATGCGGGGTGAGAGGCAACATAGATATAGTTAACTTCCACAACGATAGTGGCGGTGCGAAACATAGAGAGAGAGCCGACTGGTTGGCAGTGGAAATCGCAGCGAAGTACGGCGAGCCAACACTGTTTAAGGATGAATTGGACGACGATGCCTTTTGGAGTAAACCGTACTTTTGGTTGGAGGGCGTTAAGGCGAATGAACGCAACTATTACTATGGATGGGAGGGTGATCTACCCGACGATATATGGACCATTGAGGTTGGCGTCGAATATGGCAGTGTTTTCTTGCTATATCACTTTGCCAACATCGGTCAATGCCTAACCCAGTTGCGCGACTCGCTTTGACACCGCAACTCACCCCTGCCAACACGCCTTAAATCAACGCACACGCCTTCCTAGATGGCTTTCCCGCATCCACCTTCGCCGTTCCTGTCCTAACCCTTGCCGCGGCGTTTGCGATTGTGTGATTCAAGGGCCATGTGCTCTCGGCCGGTGAACAAAACTAGGTTGCGCAGTTTGCAATCGAGTTTGTCTCCGTTCACATGGTGAATGTGCATTGTCTCGCGTCGCCACGGCTTCGCCCATAGGTTGTGAGCCCGGAGCCAGTTGAATTCGTGGAAGAATACATGCATGCCATTTTTCCACACAAAGGCAGGATAACCGTTGACTTTGGAGACTTTCACTTTTTGATTCAGAAACACTGACCGGATTGCCCTCGTTAGGGGTGTGACTATCTGCCTGCCCATGCCCCTAGCAGAAGCCCAAGTTGACGGAGCGGCCTACGAGGGCCGCGGCGGCTAGCCCATGCCCACCCCAGACCCAGCCATCGCCGCCCACCCGGAGAAGTGCTGGTGCGCAAGACGGCGACCATCAAGCGCGAACTCGGCAGCCTCGCCTAGGTGATCGACGACGACGTGGAGCGGCGCTTGCGCGGCGGCATTCGTCACGACCAGGCGGAGCCCCTGCGAGCCGCCATCGAACAGGCGAGGCGGATCCGGCCGCCGGCGCCAAGCGCAGCGCCGCCGAAGAACCGGAGGACGCGCTCCGGGCCGAGAAAACGCGAGGCCGCCGGCTACGCGGCGCTGGCCTCGACGCAGAGCGCCAAGCCGAGCGCATGAAGCGCGTCTTCCACTTGGCCGATGGGCGAGCGGCAGTCCAAGTCCACCAGCCGTCCCAGTGCGCTCTCGGACAACCCGATGCGCTCTGCCAGCCCGGCCTTGTCCTCCGGTTGGCCAAGCATCGTCTGGTACAGCGCCACCTTCGCGGCAACCAAGGCAGGCAGCCGTGGAACATTCGGGCGTTCCGAAGGCACGGGTAATGGCTGGCCGACCTGAACGTACCCTCCCAAAGCCGCGACCAAGCAATCCGCCGCCTCACGCAAGGCATCCTCTACCGTCTCGCCCTCCGTCAACGCCTCCGGCACGTCGGGGAACGACACCAGCACAGTGTCGGGCAGTTCACGGAGCACTGCCGGGTAAGCCAATCGCATTCGACCCTCTGACCTCCAGCCTCAGGGACGACCTACACTACAAGTCTTGCTCCGACAATCCAAGTTGACGGAGCATGTCGTGGACTGTGGCGATCAGCTGTGCGCCGTTGTGGTTCGTCGCGCCATTAAAGAGCTTAAGAAGTGCTTCCGTTAGGCGATGGTGGAGGCTGGAATCCAACTCGTCCACTATGACCAGTGATCCTCTAGAAATCGCGTTCAGCATCGGGATAGCGAAAGAGGCGAGGTTGCGCCATCTCTCCAAGCAGGCCGCAACACCTGTCGCGAACCCGTGCTATGGTGCCGCAAGCACACTCCGCTACGCTGGTGCGGGCGATCTTCAAGACCTGCACCAGCCAGCTCGAGACTCCGCTCCCTGTTTGATCGACGGCACCCAAACAAGGTAAGGTGGCTGCCCACCCAGAGATATACGGGAACCCATAGTGAAGACCACCATAGAACTGGCCGACGACTTGGTCGAAAGGGCCAAGGCCCATGCAGCCAAGCAGGGGACCACGCTGCGCGCCCTCGTCGAGAGAGGGTTACACGATGTCCTAAGCGCCGATGAAGAGCCTGCCCCGTTCCAATTGCAGGATGCAAGCGTCGACGGGCGGGGTTTGCGCCCGGAGTTTCAAGGTGCGGACTGGCATCGCATCAGGGAAGCGGCTTACGAGGGGCGAGGCGGTTGATCGCCATCGACACGAATGTCCTTGTCTATGCCCACCGGCACGACTCCGAGTGGCATCCCCAAGCCAGCGCCAGCGTGCAGCGGCTGGCGACGGGCCAGGTGCTTTGGGGCCTTCCCTGGCCTTGCGTTCATGAATTCTTGGCAATCGTGACGCATCCGCGGATCTACGACCCGCCGTCGACGATGGCGCAGGCCACCGCCCAAGTCGATGCATGGTTCAGGTCGCCGGTGGCCACTTTGCTGGCCGAGTCCACTCGCACTGGGCAACTCTGAAGCGCCAGCTGTCTGCGGGCAGGGTCTTCGGGCCGATGGTTCACGATGCCAAGGTCGCCGCCCTTTGCCTTACCCACGGGGTCACTGAGTTCTGGACCGCGGACCGAGATTTCAGCCGCTTTCCCTCGCTGCCGGTACGCAATCCGCTTCTCCGCGAACACTAGCCGCCCATGCCGCGCCGCGCTACTGCCGTATCGGATGGGGAGCTCATTAGTACCGCGCCGCCGGAGCTACCGAGACGTTGATGCGCGACCGCGCCAACGGTCTGATGCCACCCCGAAACTAGCGGTACTCACAACCTTTCGTGCCACCGGAAACGCCAAGCAAGGTCTGGCGCAAGGCTACGGTGGCGGCGAAGCGGACTTGGGTGGTGGCGGTGCGGGACGCGGCCGCGGGGCCGGCGGTTTGGGCGGTTTGGGTGGCGGGGCCGGCCAGCCGCCGTGCTCCTTGGGGGGCGACTCAGGACGCGACATCGTACTGCGCCAGCATCACCGCATTGGCTTCGCCGGCACAGCGCTCGTTCAAGCGGCGGCGCTCCGGGAGGCTGGCCGCGCCCCGGGTGCAGTGCTCCATCGCCTCCCACAACACTTCGATGCGGTGCCGCGCCTCGTCGTCGTCTAGAGCGTCTATGTCGTGCCAAAGGAGCCGCCAACGCGACGCCACGCGTTCCAGTTCCCCGGCCGCTGGCGCCAGCTTCGCGCCGGCCTCGCCCGGCCGCGTGAGCAGCGACCACAGCGCGACCAACGCCACCACCGCCGCCACGGCCACCGAGGCCCAGCGCGGCGCGGCGGCCAGCATGGATGCCACGGCGCCGGTGGCGCCGAACGCCACCACCGCGTCCAGCAGGCGCTGGCGTCGCAAGAGGCCGGCCGCCAGCGCACCGTGGTATCGCGCCAATCGCTCGGCATCCAGCAGCCCGTGCCAAGCCTCGTCCCGGTAGCGTGTCGCCATGCACCGGATTGTCGTGCCGGCAAGCCGCGCCGTCAAACCGGGGAGGCGCGTTGAGCTGATGGTGCCCGCGCCCACCGTCCCCACTGCGGGAACAGCGCCTTCCAGCCAATGGGCTCACCCTCGCAACGGGCTTGCAGGGTGCAGCCCGGCACCGCATGGCACCGCTGCCGTGTATCATCTCCGTGCTCGGGCGAGATGGGCGAAGCGCGTTCTGGAAGTCCACGCTGGAGGTTCGACATCAGCGCAAACGAGGCAATGGGCTAGTGGCGATTGACCCAACAGTTGCATCCCGCATCTGCCTGTCGGAGCAGGACATCGCGGCGTTCTGCGGTCAATGGGGCGTGAGCGACTTCGCCTTGTTTGGTTTGGTGCTAAGGGATGACTTCGGGTTGGCCAGCGACATAGACGTGCTGGTGCGATTCGTCCCGAGTGGCGCCCATTCGCTCCTTGATCTGGTGCGCATGGAAGACGAACTGAGCCGAATGGTTGGTCGGAAGGTTGACTTGGTGGAACGGGAAGCCGTCGAGGAGAGCCGTAACCACATCCGCCGCCGGGCAATCCTGGAATCGGCTCGCACGATCTATGCGATCTGACGAAGCGCTTCCCCACTGTGGGCGGTCTCGCCTAGGCGGTGCAACCGACCCGGCCGCGCCATATGGCCCGCCGGGCTCCTGACCGAGTTAGGCAATAGGGCACTCATCGCACAACGGGCTTGCAGTCTGCGGGCCGGTGTCGCATGGTAGGCTCGCGTCCGGTGCCAAGGGAGGGCTTCATGGCGGAACAGATCGCTGGCGGTGGCCAGTTCCCGCAGCTCACGTTCAACGCGGTGGGTGGGGAGACCGTCACGCTGCCGGATGACATCGCCACGCCGTATGCGGTGGCGCTCTTCTATCGCGGGCACTGGTGACCCTACTGCCGCCGACTGTTAGCCGGCTACGAGAACCTTGCGGACGAATACCGCGCGGAGGGCATCAGCCTCTATGCGGGCACCGTCGATGACGAGGAGAAGACGGGCGAGGTGGCGAAGGATCTGAGCTTTCCGGTGTTCCACGGCGTCAACCGGGCGCAGGGCGACGCCATCGGCGCATGGTGGGAGGAGCGCCGCGACCACATCCAGCCGTCTGAGTTCATCTTGACGGGCAGCGGCCGGGTGTTGGGTTCCGCCTACAGCAACCTGCCGGTGGGCCGGATGGACCCACAGGAGACGCTGACGCTCATCAAGTTCATCAAACAGATGGCGGAGCGGCGCGCCCGATGAACCGTCCGGCGATGCCTGCCCACCCGCTTAGGAGAACCTGCGCATGGAAATAGGCATCGCCATTCCGTTCAGCCATCGCACGCCCGTGGACTACATCGCCGGCGCCGCCCGCCACCTTGAGGACGTGGGCTTCGCGGCCATGTGGGCGCCGGAACACGTGCTGTTCTTCCCCAACTACGAATCCGCGTATCCCTATACGGACGATGGCCGCATCCCAGGCGAGCCGGATGGCCTGCTCGATCCCTTCACGGCGCTCACCTTCGCCGCCGCGCACACGTCCCGCATCCGCCTCGGCACCGGCATCTGCTTGGTGCCGCAGCGCCAGCCGGTCTATACCGCCAAGCTGGTGGCGGACTTGGATTACCTCTCCGGCGGCCGGGTGAACTTCGGCGTTGGCATCGGCTGGTTGAGGGAGGAGTTCGAGAACCTGCAGATGGACTTCGGCGCCCGCGCCCGCCGCTGTGCCGAGTACATCGACGCCATGAAGGCGCTGTGGACGCAGCCGGTCGCCACGTTCGAGGGGCCGACGGTGCAGTTGGCGCCGTGTTACTTCAACCCGAAGCCGGTGCAGCGGCCCCATCCGCCGATCTTCTTCGGTGGCGAGAGCGAGGCGGCGCTCAACCGGGTGGCCACCCAGGGTGACGGCTGGTACGGTTTCAACTTGGACCCGAACGGCGCCAAGGCCATGTTCGGTCGGCTCGACGAACGCCTCAAGCAGACCGGGCGCGAGCCGGGGTCCGTGCGGCGTTATGTGGGTGCCGGACGCTTGCAGGTGACGCCAGACATGGCCGCCGCGTACGCGGATGCCGGCGTCGAACAGCTCGTGCTCGGCTTGTTCGCGACGAACTTGGATGATCTGCGCCGCCGTGCGGACCGGCTCGCCGCCGCGGTGCGTCTCAACGCGGCATGAGGGTGCGAGCATGAATGTCCACGCCGCCATCGCCCGCAACTTCTCCGAAGAATCTGAGAATCGCATGCACAGCGACGGCGAGGCGCGCCAGTTCGGCTTCACTGGCGCCTTGGTGCCGGGCGTCGCGGTGTTCGGCCACATGACGCGGCCGCTGGTCGAGGCGCTGGGCGCGGGCTGGTTCAGTGGCCACACACTGAAGACGCGCTTCCTCAAGCCGGCCTACGATGGCGACGAACTCAGCATCGAGTGCGTGGCGGAAGGCGCCGGCCAGCTCGTGCGCTGCCATGCCCGGGGCGAGCTGTTGGCCGAGCTGCGCTCGACACGGGGTGTCGCGCCATGCGACGCGATGGCCGCGGTGTCCGGCGGCGAGGCGGTTCCGGAGCGGCCCGAGGTGGCTTGGCCGCTCATTGATGTGGGGCAGCCCTTCCCGGCATTTCAATGGTGCCCGGACGCGGACGAACACCGGCTGTACGCAAGCCAAGTGGCGGATGACCTGCCGCTATACCGAGAGACCGATCTGCTGCATCCCCACGCGCTCCTGAGCACGGCCAACACGGCCTTCTCGAACCGTTTCCGGCTGCCGGCGTGGCTGCATGTCGGCTCGGAAGTCGCCATGCATGCGCCGGTGCGCATTGGCGACGAGTTGGAGGTGCGGGCCACGCCGGTGGAGAAGTGGCGCCGGAAAGGGCACGAGTTCGTGACGCTCTACATCGTTTACGCGGCCGGCGGCACCGTGAAGACGGAGATTCGCCACACCGCCATTTTCAACATCGCCCGCAAGGCAGCTTAACGCCCCCGGCCGCAGCGCGTTGCCAGCCGCCATCACCGCAGATTTTCCGGGCGCCAAGTGCCCCGTGGGCAGCCGGGTGCGTTTTCGCCACCGCGGGGCTTGGCTGGAAGGCACCGTGACGCGGCTGTTGCGCGGCACCGCCACCGTCGCCACCCAGGATGGCCGGCTTTGGAACGCCCCCTATGGCCTTCTGCAAGTGCTTGAGCGGACGCCATCCCACTGTGCGCTGGCCGAGGTGGCGGCGTTGGCGCGGCAACACTTGGGGCGCAGCGTGGCGGCCGGCGAACTGAGCGCGGATTGGACCTTCGGCTTCGACCTTGCGGCCTCCCGCGCCGGCGTCTGCCGCCCCCGCGAGAAGCGCATCAACCTCTCCGTGAGCTTCTGCCTCAAGGCGACGCGGGGGGAGATTGAAGACACCTTGCTGCACGAGATCGCCCACGCCATCGTCGGACAACGGCACGGCCACGACGCGGTGTGGCGCGCCAAGGCCCTTGAGCTGGGCGGTTCCGGCGCGACGCAGCACACGGTTTCCCACGCCATCGCGCACTGGATTGGCGAGTGTGGCTGCGGCGGGCACTGGTTGCGCCAGCGCCTGCAGCGCAGCGTGGCCCACGGGCGGGTGTGCGCGAAGTGCCGCCAGCCGATCCGTTGGCGGCACAACGTGGAGCTGGCGACGCAGGAATCGTAGCGACGCTGCAGCCGTGGCCGCCACGCCGCGCCGGCGATGGGGCTGGGTGCCACCGGCAGCCGGCTATGCAGTCTCCGAACGCAGGAAGGCGACGCACTTCTGCCAGGCGTCCGCGGCGGCGTCCGGTCGGAACGAAGGCCGCATGAAGTTCAGGAAAGCGTGGCCGGCGCCATCGTAGCGGTGGAACTGGTAGGTCTTGCCGAGCCGGTCGAACTCGGCGGCGATTTTGTCCACGTCGGCGGGGCTCGGGTTCTCGTCGTCGTCGCCGAAGAGGCCGAGCATCGGGCAGCTGATCTCGGCAAAGCGCTGAAACGGGGATTGGCCGCCGCCCCACGGCACCATCGAGTTGCCGCCATAGAAGATGGCCGCCGCGCTCACGTCCACATCGTGCGCGGCCCACAGCCATGCCAGCCGCCCGCCCATGCAGAATCCCAGCACCACCTGCCGCGCCGGGTCGGCGAGGCGGGCGAGGTGCGCCTTGGCCACGTCGTAGTCGCGGAGAATCTCGGTGTCTCGCAGCGCGGCCATGCGGTCCAGCGCGGGTGTGTCGCCGGCGTCCTGACGATGGTAGAGGTCTGGGCACACGGCCGCGAAACCCGCGGCGTCCAAGCGATGGCAGATGTCCCGCATGAAGTCATCAACGCCGGGCGCGTGCATGCAGACGAGGGCACCGGGGCACCTTGCATCATCGCCCGCCACATACGCCGGCATCGGTGAGCCATCCACGTCAAAGGTCTCGAAGCGGGCCGGCATCGCCTTCTCCATCGCGTCCGTCGGATGCCCCATTAGACACCGTAAGCGCTCACGCGATGCATCCGCGCTGGTGGGCGGTTGGCGGGCCACGTCTGCAGAAGGCGCGCGACATGGCTCACCCGACTGGCGACGAGGCCGGTGCTATGCTGCCGTGGTCACCAGCCACGCCGAAGCCATGCACGGGCTAGCCACCGCCATCGCGCACCCCAACATCGCCTTGGTGAAGTACTGGGGCAAGGCGCCCGGGCCGCACAACACACCGGCCACGCCGTCGCTCTCCATCACGTTGGACGCCTTTTCGACGACCACGACGGTGGCCGAGGCGGCTCAAGATGGCTTTGCGCTCAACGGCCGCGTCTTGGCGGACGCGAAGGTGGCGCGGTTCCTGCGAACGCTGCGCGAACAATTCGACTTGCCGCCGCTCAGCGTGACCAGCACCAACGACTTTCCCACCGGCTGTGGCCTCGCTTCCTCCGCTTCCGGGTTTGCGGCCCTCGTCACCGCCATCGATGGCGCGTTCGGCTTGGGCTTGAACGCGAGGCAGCGCTCCGCGTGGGCGCGGCGCGGTTCGGGTTCGGCGGCGCGTTCCATCGTCGGCGGCTTCGGTGCCCTGCGCGACGATGGCGAGGATTGGACCGCCGAGGCGCTGTTGCCGGCCGACGCCTGGCCGTTGAACGTGGTCATCGGCATCACGGCGACCACGCCCAAGGCGGTCGGCTCCACCGCCGGCATGGAACGCTCGCGCCGCACCTCGCCCTTCTTTGGCGCTTGGCTGACTTCCACGGAGGCGGATTACGCGGCCGCGCGCCAAGCCGTGGCGGCGCGGGATTTCGCGGCCCTCGCCCGCATCGCCGAAGCCAGCTGCTTGAAGATGCATGGTGTGGCGCTGGCCAGCGAGCCGGGCCTGCTCTATTGGAATGGCGCGACGGTTGCGGCGATGCACTGTGTGCGCGGGTTGCGCGAAGCGGGGTTGCAGGTGTTCTTCACGGTGGATGCCGGGCCGCAAATCAAGGCGGTTTGCGCGCCCGATGATGTTGAGGCGGTGCGAGTGCGCCTCGCCGAGTTGCCGGGGGTGGAGGCGGTGGTGGTGTCCGCGCTCGGCGCCGGAGCCACATGCACGGCGTGACGGCCAGTGCGCCGGGCAAGCTGGTGCTCGCCGGTGAGTACGCAGTGCTGGCTGGCGCCCCGGCGTTGGTGGCGGCCATCGACCGGCGCGTGACTTGCCGCATGACAACCCGGCACAGCGGGCACTGGCAGCTTGTGAGCCGTGGCTTCGAGGCGCGTTGCCGATGCCGGCGCGATGCACTGGGCGATGCGGTGGCCGGCCCTGCGGCGCTGGTTGGCCATGCGGGGCGGGCGCTCGGCTTGGATTGGCGCCAGTTGCCAGAACACCTGCACGTCGAGATTGACTCGCGCCCGTGCTACCAAGATGGAGCGAAGCTGGGCCTCGGCTCAAGCGCCGCGGCGTTGGTGGTGGTGGCCGCGGCCTTGGCGGCCCTCGTCGGGCGAGACTGCGAGCTGCAACCACTCATCGCGGCCCATCGGGCGATGCAAGGCGGCGCCGGCAGCGGCTTGGATGTGGCCGCGGCTTGGCATGGCGGGGTGATCCGCTTCCAGAACGGGCGCGTGGAACCCGCACGGCTGCCGGACAATCTGCACACTGCGTTCGCGCACGCCGGTTGGAGCACGCAGACGCGCGATTTGGTGGCCCATTTCGAGTCTTGGCGGCGCGGCGGCGAACCGCCGGCGCTTGAGCGGCTGATGGAGCGGGCGGCGGGCGTCTTTGATGCCGGAGATGCCATGCTGGCACGGCTCGCCGCATACACCGACGCGCTGCAAACCTTGGACGAGGCGGCCAACATCGGCATCTTCTCCCCCCCACACCGGCAAGGCCGGGCGTTGGCCGCCCGCCACGGCGTCCTCTACAAGCCCTGCGGGGCAGGCGGGGGAGACATGGGGATTGCCATCTCCGATGACGCAAGCGCGTTGGCGGCGTGGTGTCGTGAAGCGAGTGAGGCGCGGCTTTCGATCATCGACGCGGCGTTCGCGGGGGAGGGTGTGCGGGTGGAACCGCTGGAAGCCTGAGCCAACTTGAACGACGGCCCTGCGCCACTACCCGGCTGGCCTTCAACTGGTCAGGGGGCTGGCGCTCAAGAGTTGGCCGCGTCGCCCCCGTCCCCAGCCAGCATCAAATTGGCCAAGTGCGAACGGAAGGAAGGGATGCCGAAACCCACTTCCCCGTCTGGACTTCGCGTCAGCACCCCGTGGGCTATGGCGTCGTCAACGATGGCCCCGCCATCGAATGCCGTGCCCGCGTAGGCTTGCACCGCCGCGCTCTCGCGCATCGTGTCGCGGTTCGCAGCCTGCAGCGCCTTCATCAAAGGGAACATGGCCTCGTCCGGAGACCTCACCTGCATGGAACGCAGGCGATCCTGATAGTAGCGGGTGCGTTCCGCACCCCCGCGCTCAACGGCCTGCGCCAGCGTTTCGCCGGCGGCGATGTGCCCGTGTTCTTGGATCACCTCCAAGGCCCCACGCAAGTAGCCGTGAATGTGTTGGGGCAGGCCGTGGGACGCCTGGGCCAGCACCTCCACACAGTCGTCCGGAATGCGGCATCCCAAAGCGGCCATGTTCTCGGCGATGGCTTCGCCCGCTTCGTCGGGCGCAAGGGGCGCCAACATCAAGGGCTTGCTCATGCCGGAAAGCCCCGGTGCCCCTTGCTTGGACTTGGCCAACACGTCTTGCGTGTGTTGCAGGCCGATGCCCACGGCGAAGATCGGGCAGCCGTGGTCGCCCTTGTGCAGGACGAGCAGATTTCGCATCGCTTCGGCCGGTGCGGTTTGCAGTTCGTCCATCAATAGGACGATGCCCTTGCGGCTGTTCCACATCCCCGCGCCCTTGGACTCTCGCAACAGCGCACCGAAGGAAAATGCGGGCCTGGCCCGATCCAGCGAGACCTGCGCCTTCGCGGAGAGGGCCGCCACGGAGAGGCCCGTGATCTTGGCGTCAATGCCGGCGATTTTCGCCGCCAAGCGCCGCTCGCCCACCGCGTTGGCGATGGCCAAAAAGAGCCCGATGGTTTGCGTGGGTGCGAGTTCCTCAACGTCGAGCCAAAGGCAGCCAACACCGTCGCGGCGCTCCATCGCCTTGGCGAATTGGCGCCCCAACTCGCTCTTGCCGACACCCGGCACACCGGTCACGAGTTGAATGCCGCCGGTGGTGTTGCCATCCAAAACGTCGTCGAACAATGCACCGAGCCGCGCCAGCTCAGGCTTCCGCCCGGCGAAGTGGGGCAGCGAGCTGCGCTCGCTGGGCAACGTGCGAAGTTCCAGTGCCATGCCGTCAGTTTAGCCTCGAACGCAGCGGACGGGTCCTCCGTCCTCTGGCTCGATGCCCACGCCGGCGTTCGGCGTAGGGCAGGTGAGCGCTTGACAGGCCGGCTGCAAAGGTCAAGCTACGCACGTTCTCGCGGGCTGCTGAGGAAGATGGGCGGCGATCCTAGGATGCTTGACACCAGGGCAGAGCTCATGGAGAAGATTCGCCTTGGCGAGAGCTCCTTCCTTGAGTTCAAGGAAGTACATTTTTCCGGCGGCGAGATCAGGGGCCCCCACTCCAATTCACTCGCCGATGGGCTGGCGGCTTTCGCCAACAGCCACGGCGGCGTCTTCATCCTCGGCGTGTCGGACAAGACGCGGGAGATCGTCGGCATACCCTTGCAGCGTCTCAATGCGGTGGTGCGGCGTGTCCGCGACATCTGCATGGATTCCATCGAACCAGCTTTGGAGCATGTGGTGGTGGATCGCCTGTGGCTGCCGTCGGCCACGGGCGAGGAGGTCGCCATCGTTAAAGTGGATGTGCCGCGCAGCTTGTTCGTGCATCGCAGCCCGGGCGGTTACATGCACCGCGTGGCGGATTCCAAACGCACGATTTCCCCGAGCCTGTTGGCGCGGCTGTTCAATGAGCGTGGCGAACAGCATTTGACGCCGTTCGACGAACAAGCGGTGCCACGTGCCCAAACGGAGGACTTGAACCCGTCGCTGTGTTCGCGTTTCGGCAAACGTTCGGGGGACGACGACGCCACGTTCCTCGCCAAGCTGGGGTTGGCTCAACTCGGCGTGGAAGGCATTGCCAAGCCCACGGTCGCCGGCGTGCTGATGGCCAGCGACGATCCCCGGCGTTGGTTGCCGAACGCCTATGTGCAGGCCGTCGCCTATCGGGGCAACGACATTCGGGTTGGCACGGCGGACAATCCTTATCAACTCGACGCCTTGGATGTGGTCGGCCCGCTCGATCGTCAGGTGGTTGACGCATGCCGCTTTGTGGCGAGGAACATGAAGACGGCCGCGATCAAAAACCTCGGCCGCACGGACATTCCCCAGTACGACCTGGAGGCCGTCTTTGAGGCCATCGTCAACGCCGTAGCGCATCGGGACTATTCCATCCACGGCTCTAAGGTTCGATTGCGCATGTTTGAGAACCGGCTGGAGCTGTACTCCCCCGGCGGCATCGCCAACTCGCTCACGGTCGAGAGCCTGCGCTACCGTCAATCGGCGCGCAACGAGGCCGTGTGCAGCTTGCTGGCCAGGTGCCCCATTCCCGACGAATCGTGGCTCACCACGCCCCGCCGGCACATGATGGAGCGGCGCGGCGAGGGCATGCCGATCATCTTGGACAACAGCACGGCGCTCTCCGGCCGGGAGCCGGAGATCAAGTTGTTCGATCATTCGGAGCTGCGGCTGACGATCTACGCGGCGTCAGGCGGCGCACGGTAGTTCGCCCTCCTGCCTTGCCGCCCACCGCCGCGCCGCGGGATACTTGCCTGTTCTTGCCACGGCAACGGAGATTCGCATGACGATCAGTGCGTCCGGAACCGACGAACTGCTGGTGGAGCAGCGGGATCGGATCCTCATCCTCACCCTCAATCGCCCCGAGCGCCTGAACGCCATCAGCCGCGAGATGCTGGAGGAGCTGTCCGCCAAGCTGGTGGAGGCGAACAAGGATCCGAACATCCGCTGCATCGTGCTCACCGGCGCGGGGCGCGGCTTTTGTTCCGGCTTGGACCTCGTCGCGGTGAATCAGGGCGGCATCGGCGGTGCCGAGTCCGCACAGGGCGCCAACCGCCCTAGGCAGCTTTTCGACCTACGCGATGCGCCCATCAACGTGATGTGGAACATCGACACGCCGGTGGTGTGCGCGGTCAACGGCGCCGCCGCCGGGTACGGCATGGACATGACGCTGTTGGCGGACATCCGAATCGCCGGCGAAGCCGCGAAGTTCGCCGCCGTCACCGCGAAGCGCAATGTGGTGCCGGAGAGCGGCGGCACTTGGCTGCTGCCGCGCCTGGTCGGTTGGGCGAAGGCGGCGGAACTGTACTACCGCGCCCGCACCGTGGGCGCCGCCGAGGCGCTGGACATCGGCCTGGTGAACACCGTCGTGCCGGATGCCGAGCTCATGCCCACGGCGCTTGAGTGGGCGGGCGAGATCGCGGACAACGCGCCGATGGCGGTGCAGACGACCAAGCGCATGATGCGCATGGGGCTGGAAGAATCCTACGACACGGCCGTGGACCACCTGATGGTGCATCTGAACGGCCTGTTCGCCAGCGAGGACTTCCGCGAGGGCGTGCGGGCCTTCGTCGAGCGCCGCAAGCCCGAGTTCACCGGGCGTTAGCTTGGGCTTGGCGGGCCTCCCTCCGCCACCGTTTGGGGGCGTTTCCCACGACGGCTTGGTAAACCAGCGGTCTGAACTTTGACCGCAGGTCCGTCCGATGCGGAATGCTCTGCGTCATGAAGATGGCGATGAGGCGCTCTCGCGGGTCGATCCAAAACGTGGTGCCGGCGGCGCCGCCCCAAGCGTAGGTGCCCTTGGAGGCGAGCTCGCCGCCCGCGCCTGGGTCGATGACCACGGAGAAGCCCAAACCGAAGCCGGCGCCGTTGCCGAAGCCCTCGATGCCGGCCAAGTGGTCCGTGGACATCAGCGCCACGCTCTTGGGCGAGAGGATGCGCACGCCGTCCAACTCGCCGCCGTTCAAGAGCATCTGGCAGAAGCGCAGATAGTCGGACGAAGTGGATAGCAGGCCGCCGCCCCCGCTCTCGAACAACGCCCCTTCGCGGTAGCCTTGGTTCAAGCGGTCATCCGCGATCACCAAGGACGTGCCGAGATTGGGCGTGCGGAAGGCGCTCGCATCGTCTGGGGTGCCGGCCGGGCTGTAAAGCTGCGCGATGCGTGGCCACAGGGATTCCGGCGCCGTGAAGCGGGTGTCCACCATGCCGAGCGGATCGAACAGGCGCTCCTTCAAGAACGCTCCAAAAGGCATGCCGGAGACGGCCTCCACCAACGCCCCTTGGACATCCACGGACACGCTGTAGTGCCAGCGGCTGCCCGGATCGTATTGCAGGGGAATCTGGCCGAGTTTGGCCACGAAGTCCATGAGCGTCATGTCCTCAGTGAGCAGCCCCGCCTCGCGGTAGCGCTGGTCCACGGGCGAATCGCCGAACACGCCGTAGGTGAGGCCGGCGGTGTGGCGGAGCAGGTCCCGAATGGTGGGTTGGCGCTTTGGCGGGCGCGTGTCGAGGGCCGCCGGCGCCGCGTTGTCTTCGCCCTCGCCTTCGGCCGCGGTCGTCACCGTGCCGTCGGAAGCCGACGCCGGCGTGGCGCCGTCCGCGGTGGCGGTGGCCACGCGCAGGTCCGCCAACGCGGGCAAATGGCGCGCGACGGGTTCGTTCAGCATGAAGTGGCCTTCTTCGTGGAGCATCATCACCGCCACGCTGGTGATGGGCTTCGACATCGAGTAGATGCGGAAGATGGCGTCTCGCGTCATGGGCCGGCGGGCTTCGCGGTCCGCCAAGCCGTACACCTCGTGATAGGCGACCTTGCCGTCGCGCGCGATGAGGCCAGAACCGCCCACCATCGTGCCATTCGCCACCGCTTGGTTCATGTAGGCCGTCAAGCGTTCCAGCCGCTTGGCCGATAGCCCCACTTCCTCCGGCGCGACGGTGGGCAACGCCGCGGCCAACGTCGTCGCGAAGGGCAACGCGAGGCCGATGACCAGCGCGGCTTGGATCTGGATGAGAGCGGAACGTGAACGGGGGCCTCGCGCCATGGTCGAATCCTCTACAGCGTTGCGTGGGTCTTGCGCATGGGTCGGTAGGCGCAATGGGCGCAGTCTCTCGCGGCCCGGCGCGTCGGGTCAAGGTGGCCGACGTGCCGCGCACACCGAGCACGGCTAGACTGTCGTTTCGTCTCTTTGCAGGAGAGCCAGCCATGCGAACAGTGCGGATGTTGGGCGAGGGCCGCGTGGACGTGGTCGACGTGCCGGAACCGGAACCCGGCGCCGAGGAAGTGGTGGTGCGCGTGATGGCTTCGCCGGTGTGCGGCTCCGAGCGGCACGTTTACGAAGACGCCGGCGGGTTGGGGGCGGCGCAGGGCTTCAACGGCGGCCACGAAGCGGCCGGCGTGGTGAGCCGCGCCGGCGCCGCCACCCGCCTCAAGGAGGGTGACCGCGTGGCACTGCACGCCGCCACGCCTTGCGGCCACTGTCGCCACTGCTTGGGCGGCCATTGGGTGCTCTGCGAAGGCGCCATTGACCCGCGCCGCTTCCCTGGCAACCACGCCGAATGTGTGCGCTTGCACGAAAGGAGTTGCCTGGCGTTGGCGGACGACATCCCGTTCGAGGCCGGGGCGCTGTTCGGCGACGCGGTTGGCACGCCATTCCGGGCCGTGAAGCGCCTCGGCGTCAGCGGTTTCGAGACAGTGCTCATCACCGGCCAAGGCCCGATCGGATTAGCCGCCACGCTGCTGTGCCGCTTCCTCAACGCCTTCGTCATCGCGCTGGATGTGAACAGTTATCGCTTGGAGCGAGCCAAGGCTTGTGGCGCCGATGTTTGCATCAACCCGCGGGAGCAGCCGGACCTCTTGGCGCACTTGGCCGAAGTGGCTGGGCCGCGGGGCATTGATGTCGCCTTGGAGTGTTCCGCGGACCCGCAAGCGCAAACGCTGTGCATGGATGCTCTCGCCAAAAGTGGGCGCATGGCGTTGGTCGGCGTCACGAACAAGGGCCCCGACATCGACACCATGCGCCACTTCACGCTGAAGGAGATCACCGTCATCGGCACTTGGTACTCCGCCCCGGCGGACCACTTTGAACTCGAGGCCCTCGTGCGTCGCGGCTTGCCCGTGAGTCAGCTGGTGACGCATCGCTTCGGCATGAGTGAAGCGCCAGCGGCGTTCGACGCGTTCTTCGACGGCCGCACCGTCAAGGTCGTCATCGAGCCGTGGCGCTGACCGGCCTTGCGGCGCCCATCGCCGATGCCCGCTTCATCCCGCCGGCCGACCGGCCCGGTTGATTGCGAGCCGCGCAAGCCGTTTACTTGACCTTTCGTGGAACGCAGGGAGCAGCGATGCCCGCATTGGATGGCGTGAGGGTGCTGGACATGACCCAGTACGAGGCCGGCACGTCCTGCACGCAGGCGCTCGCGTGGCTCGGCGCGGACGTGGTGAAGGTCGAGCCGCCGGAGTATGGCGATCCGGGGCGTGGCGTGGGCCGTTCCGAAAACAAGGACTATTCCGCGTACTTCTGCGCTTGGAACGCCAACAAGCGCAGCATCGCCCTGAATCTGCGCAGCGAGGCCGGGCGGGAACTGCTGTTGCGCTTGGCGCCGAAGTTCGATGTCTTCGTGGAAAACTACGGCCCCGGCGTCATCGAGCGGCTGGACATCGGCTACGACGCCTTGAGCGCCGTGAACCCGGCCCTCGTCTATGCCCGCATCAAGGGCTTCGGCCTGAGCGGCCCGTACGCCGGCTACCGTTCCATGGACATGGTGGCGCAAGCCGCCGCCGGCGCCTTTTCCATCACCGGCGAGGCGAACGGCCCGCCCATGATGCCGGGCCCCACCACCGGCGATTCCGGCACCGGGGTGCAGGCCGCCATGGCCATCCTCGCCGCCTACATCCAGCGGCTGCGCACCGGCGAAGGCCAGGAGATCGAGCTCTCCATGCAGGAAGCGATGGCCTACTACGTGCGCACCCGCGCCTTCATCGGCTCGGCCTGGGGCACTCGAGCGACGCCGCGCAGTGGCAACGCCGGCGGCTTGCCGCCGGTGGACATCTACCGTTGCAAGCCATTCGGCCCGAACGACTACATCTATTTGATGCCCGTCAACCAAGACCATTGGGATGCGCTGTGCGCGGCCATCGAGCGGCCGGATTTGCTCGTCGACGCGCGCTTTGCCACCACCGCGGCCCGCATCGAGAATGGCGTGGCGCTGTACGGCGAGATCGCGGCGTGGACGGGCGGCCGGGACAAATACGAGGCGATGGCCACCATCGCCGACGCCGGCGTGCCCTGCTCGGCCTGCTTGGACACCGGCGAGCTGCACCACGACCGGCACCTCACCGAACGCGGCTTCGTGCGCGAGCTGGACTTGCCCGTGCATGGCCGCGTGCCGATGCTGGGTTTCGCGCCACGGCTGTCCCGCTCCCAGGTGGACCTTGAGCGTCCGCCTCGGTTGGGCGAACACACGGATGACGTGCTGGGGTCCGAACTCGGCCTCGCCGGAGGCGAGTTGGAGGCGCTGCGTCAAGACGGCGTGATTGGCGATCCGGCGCGGTTCGCCTGAGGCGCCGCGGGTTTCATGGAGGCACGAGGCAGGGAGGAGCGGGCAATGGCGGATTGGCGATTCGTCCACGCAAAGGCGGCTGAGGCCGCTTGGCGCGGTGGCTTGCGGGAGATATTCGATTACCGCGATCTTGGCATCGCGGACGCCACCAACGGCGACTACGTGGCGCACATCATCAAGGCCAACGGCAAGCGTTCCGCCGATGCCGTGCAGCAATGGCATGTGCATGACTGCGATTTCCAAATGGTGTTGGTGCTGAACGGCTGGGCCGAGTTCGAGTATGAGGGGCAAGGTGTGCGCCGCATCGAGCGGGGCGACTGCGTGCTGCAGCCGCCGCGCATTCCGCATCGGGAGATCGCCTGTTCGGCGGATTTCGAGGTGCTGGAAGTGGTGGCGCCGGCGAACTTCGGCACGCGCACCGTCGCGCCAGACGCTCCGTGACCCAGCTCGCCAACCACGCCGCGGTACACACCGCCGCGCTGGACCCCATCGGCGCCATCGAGCTCTGCTACGAGAAGGGCTGGACGGATGGCCTGCCGGTGGTGCCGCCGGAGGAACGACGCGTCGAGGCGATGCTGGCGATGGAAGGGCGCCCGCCGGAGACCGTGATCGCCGCGCATCCGGCCACGGGCCACGAGTGTTCCATCTTGGCGGCGGCGGTGAACGCGGTGATGGCCGGCTGCTTGCCGGAACATTTTCCCGTGCTGGTGGCGGCCCTCGAAGCGGCCAATGAGCCGGGCTACAACTTCCACGCCTCCACGGCCAGCACCGGCGGTTCGGCGCCGCTGCTCATCGTCAGCGGGCCGGCTGTGGCCGAGCTCGGCATGAACGCCGCGGCCAACGTGTTTGGCCCTGGCAATCGCGCCAACGCCACCATCGGGCGCGCCATGCGGCTCGTCATCCTGAACGTGTTCCGCATGACGCCGGGCATCGCCGATCAATCCACGCAGGGGTATCCGGGCAAGTATTCGTTCTGCATCGCGGAACGCGCCGAGCGCTGCCCGTGGCCGCCGCTGAACGTGGCGCAGGGCTATGGCGAGGACATCTCCAGCGTGACGGTGTTCGCCGGCGCCGGCTTTCACAACGTGGAGAACCACGGTGGCAACACGCCCGAGTCCATTCTGGACTGTGTGGCGGATTCGATGGCGAACCTCGGCGCCATCACCATCGGCCAATCGGTGGTGGTGCTGGCGCCGGAACACGCGGACATCGTGGCCGGCACGGGCTGGGGCCGCGCCGAAGTCGCGGACTACCTGTTCAGGCAGGCGCATCGCTCGGTGGCGGCCATGCAGGCCGTTGGCAAGTTCTCGGTGCGGGAACACCGGGCGCAGGGCCGCGAGGCAATCCATCGCGGGCTCGGCGCCGACGACATCCTCATCATGGTGGCCGGGGGTGACGCGGGTGGCCATTCCGCGTTCATTCCGTCGTGGAGCCGCACCCGCGGTTCCTTGATGCAGCACAAGCCCATCGGGGTGTGCATTGACTGCTGACGGCTGAGCAAGAAGGGCAAGAGGGACAAGGAGGGGACATGACCATGCGATTGTTGGACCCGGGCGGGCAGCGCCACAGCGTGGAGCGCTGCCTGGCGCCGCGGGTGACGGGCTTCGAGGAGCTCAAGATGGGGCTGCTCACCAACGGCAAGCACAACGCCGATGTGTTGCTGCGCGAAACGGCGGCGCTCTTCGCCGCCCGCCAAGGCTGCGGCGAAGGGTTGTTTCACGACAAGCGCAACGCCGGCGTGCCCTGTGACCCGGCGCATCTGCGGGCGCTGGCGGACGCTTCGGACTTCCTCATCACCGCGGTGGGCGACTGAGGGAGTTGCTCAACGTGCAGTGTGCATGACGGCATCTCCTTCGAGCAGCTTGGCAAACCCGCGCTGGTGATCTGCACCCACCCGTTCCGGGAGACCGGGCGCAACATCGCCCGCGCCTTAGGCCTCGCCAACTATCCGTTCGCACTGGTGGCGCATCCCATCGGCAGCCGCACGGAAGAGGAATTGCGCACCCGCGCGGAGGATGCTTACCGCCAAGGGCTTGCCATCCTCGCCGGCGGCGAGGGGGCCGCGGTGGCGCCGTGATGGTGCGCGGCGTGGTGTGGACAAGACGCGGCGCACTGAAATGAGCGACGAACCCGATCGCGTGGGCGACGGGCAAGATGGCGAGCGCGACCTGTATGCGGCGCTCATCGGCCCGGACAATGCCAGTTACTACTTGGCGTACCTTGATCGCGCCACCGAACGCGGCTACGCACCGCTCTCCTGGCATTGGCCCGCGTTCTTCCTCGGCTTCTTCTGGTTGCTCCACCGCAAGCAGTATCAATGGGCGTTCATCGCCTTCTTCTACCCTTACCTGGCGGCGCTCTTGAGCACGGCGCCGGCGCTGCTCGGCGTGGACGGCCTGGCTTGGCCGACGTTCGCCGTCTTGATGATCGCCTTCCGCCTGGGCTACCTGCCGCTCAACGCCAACGGCATCTACTACCGTTGGGCGCGGGGGCGGGTGGCGGCGGTGCGGCAGCGTTTGGGGAACCGGCCCGCGCAGGGGATCGAGCAACTCCGCGCTTGGGGCGGCACCCATCGCGTGGCACCGTGGGCGGTGGGCGCGGCCCTCATGGCGTTGTCCGTGATGACGATGCTTGCGCCCGCCGCGTAGGCGCATGGAACGTGCGGCACCGGCCTTGTGAGCGGCACGATGCAATGGTTCGCCGGCACCAGCGGCTACAGTTACCCGGCATGGCGTGGCGCGTTCTACCCGGAGGGTCTGGCGCCGGCCGACATGCTCCCCTACTACGCCGAGCGGCTGCCGGCTGTGGAGATCAACAACACCTTCTACCGCCTGCCCAGCGTCAAGGTCGTGACGGGTTGGCGGGAAGCGACCCCAGCCGGCTTCCGATTCGTCGTCAAAGCCTCGCGGCGCATCACCCATCAAGCGAAGCTCGTGGATGTGGAGGATGTGTGCGGACACTTGGCGTCCACCGTCGCCCACTTGGAGGACCAACTCGGCTGCGTGTTGTTCCAGCTGCCGCCATATTTGCGGAAGGACGCCGAACGGTTGGATGCGTTCCTGGCCGGTTGGCCGCGCGAGTTGCCGACGGCGGTGGAGTTTCGCCACGCCTCGTGGTTCGATGCCGAGGTGGCCGCCATCCTGCAGCGTCATGGCGCGGCGCTTGCGGTGGCCGATGGGGGCCAGTTGCCGGTGCCGGAACAGCTAGCCACCACAGACTGGCTGTATCTGCGTCTGCGGCGGCCGGACTACGACGCGGCTGACTTGAGCGCTTGGCTGGAACGCGCCGCGGCCACTGGCGCGAAACGTGGCTTCGCCTTCTTCAAGCACGAGGACGAAGGCGCGGGGCCTCGGCTCGCCGCCGAGTTCTTGCGCATCGCCGGCTGAGGGCCGCCGTGTGGCGTCCGGGGCGCAGGCTTACGTCTCGCCATGGCAGATGTCGGAAATTCGCGTGCGACTTTCGCCCGCGCCAACTATTCGGTGCGCGAATGGCGCAGAGTGGGGGCGAAGCACAGCCGACGACTCCCGGAAGAACCCCATGCAATCCAGCGACTCACCCTACAAGGTGCTCTTCCTGGATCCGGGCCTCTTCGAGGAGACGGTGTGCCTCGTCGCCCCGGAACTGGCCGCCACGATGGACTTCAGCACCGCCACCGCGCTCGACAAGGAACATCTGACGGCGCAGACCCGCACTCGCCTGCAGGACCAGCTCCGCCGCGTCGAGTTCAAGGAGGGCGCGCACAAGGACGGTCGCCGCCCGTACGTCCTGGTGCTGCTGGAGTTCCAATCGGATCAAGACTTGGACATGGCCTGGCGGATGCGGGAGTACTTGCACTTGGTCGAGTCCGACCTGCGCGAGGCCGGCACGTTGGAACGGGAGGGCGCCCTGCCGCCTATGCTCTCCATCGTGGTACACAACGGCGAGGGCCCTTGGCGGGCCGCCGCGGAGTGCTTGGGGCCATTGGTTGGGGACGGGCCGCCGGCGCGGATCCCGATGTATGCTACGGTGGACTTGCAGTTGTTGGCGCGGGGGCCAGACGCGCAGGGCCGTGCGCTGGCGCCGGGCAGCCGGCTGGCGACGCTGGCGGAGGTGGAGTCGGCGAGGGCCGGGGCGCTGCCGAGGCTGCTGCGGACGGCGTTCCAGCGTCACGGCGGCCCGGATTCCGCGGCGTTGCGGCGCGGGCTGCATCTGCGGGTCGAGGCGGCGCTCGCGCGCCGGGGCATGGCGGCGGAACTGCCCCCGCTGGCCGAGTTCGAGCGGCTGCTCGCACAGAGACGAGGAGGGCACATGACAGCGATGTTGGACGCGACGCTGGAGCGCTGGGAGAAGGCGAAGATCGCGGAGGGCGTTGAGCGTGGTTTGGCGCAGGGTGTTGAGCGTGGCCTAGCGGAAGGTGTTGAGCGTGGCTTGGCGGAAGGCGTAGAGCGTGGCTTGGCGCAGGGCATCGAGCGGGGCGCGGCACAGGGGCGTGTCGCGCTGCTTGGGCAACTGGCGGAGCGGCGGTTTGGCACCAGCGTGGCGGATCAGTTGACGGCGTTGTTGGCCGACGAATCCGACCTGTCGCGACTGGACGAGGCTGGCCTGTGGTTGGTGGAATGTCACACTGGCGAGGCGCTGCTCGCGCGGCTCAGGAACGCCCGCGGGCGCATGACCAACAACCGTTGACCCACGCCGAACGATGCCGATGTGTGTCGCCCACCGGCGAGTTGGCTTGCCTACAATGGCCGCCCTCCGGGTTCGTTCAAGGACCGCGATGACCGTGCCATTCCGTAACCTCACCCTTGCCGCGGCACTGCTCGCGCCGGCCACGGTGAGCCACGCCCACCACGCCTTCTCAGCCGAGTTCGACGCCAATCTGCCGATTCGCGTGAGCGGTGTGGTCACGAAGGTGGAGTGGATCAATCCCCATGCGTGGGTGCATGTGCGGGAGCGGAGCGCCGATGGCTCCGAGGAGGATTGGATGCTGGAGGCCGGTACCCCCAACACGCTGCTCCGGCGCGGGTTGACGCGCAGCCTGCTGATGCCGGGCACGGAAGTGGTGGTGCGCGGCTACCAAAGCAAAGACCGGGTGTGCGATCCGGTTTGCGCCGGCAGCGGGCGCGACATCACGTTCGCCGACGGCAGCCGTTTGTTCATGGGCTCGTCCGGTACTGGAGCGCCCCGCGATGGCGCCGACCCCAACGAGCCGGCCCGCGCCGAGGAGGCCACACTGCCCGAAGGCTGAGGACGCCACTGCCGCGGCGTCTCACTCCGCGCCGAGGTCCTCCTTCTTCGGCATCCACTTGTACCAGCTTGGCAGCCAAGTGTCGTCGCTCAAGCCGGCGGCATCTTGGCGGCGGGCACCGGAGAGCATCAGGCGCATGGCGTAGTTGCCTTCGTGGCAGGCGTATTCGTAGATGTCGTCGTCCGTGGCCTTCATCTCCGTCTCCACCGAGAACGGGGCCTCGAACATCTCCGGGTCATCCACGGTGAACTCGTAGCGTAGCGTGTCGGCGTCCACGCGGGTGAAGCGCTCGGTCAAGATCATGTTCATGCCGGAGCCGCGGAATGTGGTGTGGGGCGTGAAGTTCTTCGTCTGCACCACCAGCTGGTCGCCTTCCCAACGGCCCCGCGAGTCGCCCTTCCAAAGCCGCAAGGAGTCTGGCACATGCGGCCGGCCGTCGAGGGGAATCACGCGGTGGTCGTTCACCATTTCGTTCAGGATGGCCACATAGCCGGGCGCTTGGAACACGCGCATGATGTTGTTGTAGGCGCCGGCGAGCATCGGCGGGCCGGAATTGAAGCCGATGAGGCAGCGCGTGGCCGGCGGCCGATCTGCCGGTGTGCGCGGCGCGCGGCTCCATTTCTCGCGCCATTCGGCCCAGCGATGCAGCATCGCCGTCGTTGGCGCCGGCACCCGGCCGTTGGGCGGATCGACCACCAGCGATGTGCGCATCGTGCCGGCGAGTTTGGTGCCCAAGTCGAGGAAGCCGGCGTTGTAGCCGATGTCCACATCCGCCTGGCCAGTGGCCTCCGAGGGCGCGGCGCGGCGTTCGGCGGCCGTGCGCTCGATTTCGGCCGCCTCCTCGGCGGTGAGAATCTCCTTGTCCTTAAGCGCTGCCGGCCGCTCCAGCGGTGTCAAGGTGCGGAAATCCCAAGTGCCTTGCAGGTCTGGGACGCCCCAAGCCGTTCTCTGGGCGTCGTCTGCGCCGGTGGCGAGCGCCGCCGTGACGGCGAGCGCGGCGAGCCGGTGGCCGGTTGCGGCGTTCATCTTGCCTCCGTTCTGGTGGATGGATGGTAGAGATGCCCGTAAGTCGCTTCCTCGGCGAACTCCACGCACTTGAACTCGAGGATTTGGGCGTTGGCCTCCAAGCGCCGGTAGAGCGGCATGGAGAGCTTCCACGGGCGGCTGAACACCTGCGGGTCTTCCAAGGTCGCCTCGTAGCGCATGGCGTTCGGCCCGGTGCGGGTGTAGCGTTCAGTCACTTTCAGGGCTTCGCTGTGGAAGTTGCCGGCGGCATCGAGCCAAGTGTCCGGCACTTGGTCCGTCACCTCCACCACCAGCGAATCCCCATCCCAATGGCCGAGGGAGTGCCCCATCCAAGATGGCAGTGGCGCTTCGGCGCCCGGGCGGTCGAGGTGGATGACGCGGCTGGTGCTGGCGAACTCGTAGGCGACGAGGATGGCCGCCGGCGTCTGCACAAATTGGAACGGAAACGGCATGTACACGGCGCGCGGGATGCCGGGCATGTAGCACTTCACCGCGGGGTCCCGTGCCAGCCAATCGGCGCGGTTCTCGTCGCGTTGGTTCAACGCCCAGTCTTGGTAAGGAATCGTGCCGCCCTCCACCACCGAGAGGCCGGCGGGAATCGCCCCCAAGGCCCCCAACAGCGGGAATGGCCCAGGCCGCGCCGCGTGGGCCTCCAAGTCCCAATGGGCGGTGCCCAGCGCTTGCCAGATGCCGTTCAGATCCGGGTTGCCGTCGGGCGTGCGAGGCACCACCCAAGGGCTCGGCTCGGCGGTGCGCGGCGCTTCGGCACTGCAACCGGTGCCCGCCAAGAGCGCCACGGCAGCCACTGCGTAGGCGAACCACGGCTGGCCTTGCGCCGCGCCGCGCCGGCGGCGGTGCACATTTAGGCGTGGATGGGACCGTGGAATTGAACGCATGGTGCCGCACCCTTGGCGGTGGGAGCTTGTAGCCTACTACAACACTCCAAGGGGCCGGGGTGCCTCGGTGGGTTCGGTTTTGGGGTTCGCCGGCTCCATCATCGAGCCCCGATTGCTCGGCGCAACCGCATGGAGATCAGCGCGACGACGCTGGCCGATGGTGGGCACGGTCGGCCCGTCGCCAGCGGTCGTGGAACTCGCTCGCGGTGTTGACGCGCGGATAAGGTTCGTTGGGCACCGGCACGCCGAGGGCCTCGCAAAGCGGCGGCCATCCATCGCGCGGGTCGAACACGATGAGCCGTTCTCGAGGCACCGTGGCCTCCGCCCTCGCCACGTTGGCCTCATAGACAGCGATGGCGTTCGCCCTGTCGTCCAAATCGCCGCCGAAGGTGCCGTCGACGATGATTTCCTTGGCCATGGCCATGCGCTCACGGCGCTTTGGGTCGCCAGAGCGCAAGCCCTCCTGCATGGAACGGAAGATCGTGACTTTCGCGCTTTCGTACCAGCTGGTCGCCTCCCGCATGGTGAGGACGACCTTCGCCTCCGGATAGAAGGCCATGAGTGGTTCCCAGAACGCCGCCGCCGGCCAGTCCACCGCCGCGGCGTAACCGTCGAACAGCGTCCCCCAAGGTTCGGCGCCGCGCCAAGCGTCCTGCCAAAGGGGCGCATGATGCGGCTGCTCCACCACCTCCATCATGTGATAGCACTTTGCGAAACCGAGCCGTTCGAGTGCCAGCTTCAACGACAGGGTGCCGGTGCGGCCGAAGCCCGCTCCGATGACTTTGAGCGTCATGGTGCTGTCCTCCAATGGGCGAGGGGGTCTTCGCCAAAGAGCTCGACCAGTTGCGCATGCACGGCCGGCCACGGTTCCGCGACGATCCAAGGCGCGGTGAAGAACGCTTCCACCAACACGGCAAAGAACTCGGCCGGGCTCTGTGCCGCGTAGTCGTCGAGAGGGGGTGACTCACCGCGGTCGAGCGCCTTGCGGAGCCCCTCGAAGGCCGCGGACAGCGTCGCCGCCCAACGCGCTGCGGACATGCCCTTGCGCAGCGGCGGATGGCCGTTGTGATGGCCGCTCAATTCGTCGAACTTGTGTGCGAACTCGTGCAACACGACATTGCCGGTCCATGCTTCCTGCCCGGCAGCCTCGCGCCAAGGCCGCGCCTCGTCCCACGCGAGCGCCACGGCGCCGCCATGCATCGCCTCGCCATCCAACTCCTCGTAGCCGCGGTGGACGATGCCATCCTCGTCCCACACTTCGCGGGGCGCGACGAATCCCGCCGGATAAACCACCAAGGTGCGGCAGGCTGCCAAGGCGTCATATCCCAAGTTCAGGGCCAGCCGGCAGGCCTGTGCGCCGATGGCGACGCGGACGTAGTCATCCACCTCGAAACCTTGGGCACCGAAGCAGCGCTTGTCGGCGATGAAGCGGGTCGTCAACTCGCGCAGCTGGTGCAGCCCCTTTGCCGGGAGACCGTCGCACAACGGCAACTCCGTCACCACCTGCGCCCACAGGGCGTCATGGATGGGCTGGCGGCGCCGGCGCCGTCCAAGGAGCCAAGTGGAGAGCGAACTAGAAATCGCCGTCGGCCCCGGCGTGGCTTGCCAGCCACGCGCGGTGAACGTGCGTTGGGGCCCGCGGCTGCGCGGGCCCAATCAAACCGCTCCGTAGATCGCCACAAACGGTGGTCATGGGCGCATCGCGGCGAGCGCCGCGGCATGTAAGGCATCGCTCGCCGCCGCCACGATCAGACGCCCACCGCGCGGCGTTTCGCCGGCGATGTCTGTGATCCGCGCCCCCGCCCCGCGCAGGATGGGCACCAGCGGCAGGATGTCGTAGGGGCGGATGTCGTCCTCGATCACCAAGTCCACAAGGCCGTGCGCCAGTAGGCAGTAGTTGTAGCAGTCGCCCCCGTAGCGCATCAGCCGCACCCGTTCCGCCAGCGCTTGGAAGCGCCCCAGCGTCGCCCGGTCGAATAGGTTGGGATGCGTTGCGCACAACACGGCGCTCGCCAAAGTCGCGTCTGCGCGCGCCAGCAGGGTGCGGCGCGTGCCGGCGCGGTCGAGCCAAGCCCGCTCGCCATCGCCACCGAATGTCTCCTGCACCACCGGCTGGTGCATGAGACCCGCGGCGGGTTCGCCATCGCGCAGGAGGCCGAGCAGACAGCCCCAGGCGGGCAGCCCGGTCATGAAGGAACGGGTGCCATCGATGGGATCGATGATCCAGCTCCAAGCCGAGCGCCCGGTGTACTCGCCAAACTCTTCGCCCACGATGCCGTGCTCCGGGTAACGGGCTTGAATCCTCTCACGGAGGTGGCTTTCGACCGCCCGGTCCGCCTCGGTCACCGGGTCGAAACCACCCTTGCCGAGCTTGTTCTCAACGGCCAAGGGTGCGCGGAAATGGGCTGCGGCGAGTTCGCCGGCGGCGATGAGTGTCTCTTGGCCGAACGCCAGCAGCCGATCGATCTCAGACATGGGTGACGGTGCCCCGGTCGCGCTGTCGTTGCCAGTAGGCCAGCCGCGTTGACGTGCGGCAGCGTACCATCGCGGAGATCGGGGCACCAAGTTAGAATCGCTGGTTCGTCGGTTTGGCGTAATCCAGCAGGGACAGGTCAGGGCAATCTGTGAAGGTTCGATTCTTGCCGCTCGTCTGTCTCTGCCACGGGACATTGGTCAGGGGGTCCGCCCCAGCCGAGGCCGCCCGGCATGGATAGAGTGGCCGTGCTGGTGGCGGGCATGCATCGGAGCGGCACTTCCGCGCTGACGCGGATGCTCGTGGGAGTCGGCTGCGACGCGCCGCGTACCTGCATGGAGGCGGATGCCCACAATGCGTTGGGCTATTGGGAATCAAAGGTCATCGTGGAGCTGAACGATGCCATCTTGGCGTCCGGCGGCTCATCGTGGGATGACTGGGGGCCGTTCAACCCCGCTTGGTGCAGTTCGCCGGCGGCTGCGCCGTTCCATGCACGTGCCGTTCGTGCGCTTGAGCGTGAATTCGGCGACAGCCCCTTGTTCGTGCTCAAAGACCCGCGGATTTGCCGCCTGCTCACCTTCTGGAAGGAGAGCTTGGAGGCGTTTGGCACCACGACACGCTTGGTGTTTCCGGTGCGCAATCCGTTGGAGGTCGCCGCGTCGTTGGCGCGGCGCGACCTCATTGAAGAGCCGTTTGGCGCCCTCCTGTGGCTGCGCAACGTGTTGGAGGCCGAAGCCGACTGCCGCGGCGATGAGCGGGCGTTCATTCGCTATGACGACGTGCTGGTGAACTGGGAAGCAGCGGCCGAGCGATTGGCTCGGCAGTTGTCCATCACTTGGCCCAAACGCTCCACGCTGACCACCTTGGAGATCGACGAAAACCTGCCCCAGAAGCTGAAACACCAAGTGCGAACGGACGCTGATGTGAGCGACGGGCCGGGTGTGGCCGAGTGGGTGAAGTCCACCTACGCCATCCTCGCCCGCTGGACACGGGACGACGTGCGCAAGGGCGATGCGGCGCGACTCGACGCGACCAAGGCCGCCCTCGATGAGGCCGAGGCCGTGTTTCGCCGCCCCCTCGTGTTGGGCGTTCGCGCCCGGCAGCGGGAAGCGCGGCTCGAGGGCGAGCTGGCCGAATTCCGCCAAGGCATGGAGGCCCTGGCGGCTGACATCAAGGCCAAGGACGGTCAGTTGGCAACCAAGGACGGTCAATTGGCGGAGCTCGGGGAGACGGTTACGGCTCGGGACGTGCGGATCGATGCCCTGGAACACGAAGTGTCGGGGCGGGGCGGGCGCCTCCGCGAATCCGCCCAGCGAATCGACGCCCTCGAACACGAGGTGCTGGCACGCGACGAGCGAATCCGCGAGGCGGCGGAGCGGGCCGGCGCCCTCGAACGCGAGGTGGCCGCGCGGGACGAACGGCTCAGCGAGGCGGCGGAGCGGGCCGGCGCCCTCGAACGCGAGGTGGCCGCGCGGGACGAACGGCTCAGCGAGGCGGCGGAGCGGGCCGGCGCCCTCGAACGCGAGGTGGCCGCGCGGGACGAACGGCTCAGCGAGGCGGCGGAGCGGGCCGGCGCCCTCGAACGCGAGGTGGCCGCGCGGGACGAACGGCTCAGCGAGGCGGCGGAGCGGGCCGGCGCCCTCGAACGCGAGGTGGCCGCGCGGGACGAACGGCTCAGCGAGGCGGCGGAGCGGGCCGGCGCCCTCGAACGCGAGGTGGCCGCGCGGGACGAACGGCTCAGCGAGGCGGCGGAGCGGGCCGGCGCCCTCGAACGCGAGGTGGCCGCGCGGGACGAACGGCTCAGCGAGGCGGCGGAGCGGGCCGGCGCCCTCGAACGCGAGGTGGCCGCGCGGGACGAACGGCTCAGCGAGGCGGCGGAGCGGGCCGGCGCCCTCGAACGCGAGGTGGCCGCGCGGGACGAACGGCTCAGCGAGGCGGCGGAGCGGGCCGGCGCCCTCGAACGCGAGGTGGCCGCGCGGGACGAACGGCTCAGCGAGGCGGCGGAGCACATCGCGGGTTTGGACACGCACGCGAAGGAACAAGCCAAGCAGCTTGACGCGCTGCACGCTTCCACTTCATGGCGCATTACCCGGCCGCTGCGCACCATCAAGCGCTTCATTGGCGCTGCCTCCCGACGTCGTGTGCTACGTTGGGTGATGGTGCCGGCGCGGCTCGCGTGGCGTCTGTTGCCGTTGGGGAAAGCGCGCAAGGAACGCCTCAAGGGCAGGGCGGGCCGCCGGTTGCCGAAGCGTCTCGCGGTTCACAACGCCTCACTCTATGCCCGCGCCGATGGCTTTGCCGCCGCGGGTCGGCTCGATCTTGCGGACTACAGCCACCGCGCCGCGCAGGGCAAGGGGGCGGTGCCGATCCTGTTTGATCCGGATTGGTACTTGGCCAACAACGACGATGTGAAATCGGCTGGCGTGGACCCGCTTCAGCACTACCTCGAAAGCGGTGCCATTGAAGGCCGGTTGCCCGTGGCCATCGAGCCGAATGTCATCGACCCGATGATCGACGGCTTGCATCGATTGAACCTGAATGATCAAAACGTCTTTCGTTTTGATGGCGCGTTCTACAGGGCGCTCTATCCCGAGCTGGCCCCACTCGACGAGGACGCGCTGGCGCGGCACTACGAGGAACACGGGCGGGCCGAATCCCGGGCCGGCTCCAAGGGCGAGTTCGTAGCTGAGTTCTGCATCCACCCGGCGGAAATTCCCCTCGACTTCCGGGCGGAGGAATACATCAGCCTCTACCCGGATTTGAGCCCCTTCGGCGAACGGCCGGCCTTGGAGGCGTTGCGTCACTACATGTTGCATGGCCGCTGGGAGCCCCGCCTGCACACGCTGCGTGATGAGGAGAAACGAGCGCCAACCCGCCAACCCGCACTGCAACCCACCCCAGCCGGCGCAAGACGCCCGCTGTGTGTGCTCGCCCACGTCTATTACCCCGAGCTCTGGCCAGAACTCGCCGGCTACGTCGACAATCTCCCGAGTGGAACGTATGACCTTTACGTCAATCTCGTCGATGCGACATTCACCCAAGCGTCCCTCGCCGACATCCGAGCGGCGTTTCCGGCGGCACGGGTCTATGTCAGCGAGAACGCTGGGCGGGACATCGGCGGGCACTTCCAATTGCTGAGGAACCTCCGCATGGAGGACTACGACATCTTTTGCTTGCTGCACACCAAGCGCAGCCCACACATGGCGCCCGGCGAAGCGCAGCGGTGGCGGCGCAAACTCTTGATGCCGTTGCTCGGCAGCGGCGAACGCGCCGCGGCGAACGTCAAGTTGATGCAGGAGGATGGCACGGTTGGCCAACTCGGAGCGGCGGCGTGCCGCTACACGGAACTGAACGACAATCCAGAGCGGTATTTCGAGGCGCTGCGGCGGCTTGGCATCAATGAGGACGCCGCCGCCGTCGAGTTCCTGAGCGGCACCATGATGTTCGTTCGCGCCGCGGTGCTGCGCCGGGTGTTCGAGGGAT
Source organism: Candidatus Azotimanducaceae bacterium (assembly GCA_965200505.1). Classification (GTDB taxonomy): domain Bacteria; phylum Pseudomonadota; class Gammaproteobacteria; order Pseudomonadales; family Azotimanducaceae; genus VXNE01. The sequence continues at coordinate 1,411,030 of OZ241343.1, forward strand.
TGCGCGACGTGGATTTCGAGATTGGAGACGGCGGTTCCGTCGCATTCCACCGCGATGGTCAATGGGCGCATGCCGTGGAGCGGGCCATCGGCGCGGTGGTGCGCGACATGGGCTATCGGTTCGAGTGGCGCCAAGGGGCGGATTGATGCGGGTCTGCGTCGTCTGCCATGAAGCGAGCCTCACCGGGGCGCCACGCATCGGCTTCGACGTCGCGGCCCATTTGAGCACCGCGCACGAGGTGACGCTGTTGGCCAAGCAAGGCGGGCCATTGATCGACCTGCCGGGTTACGACCGGGAGCGCCTCGGCTACCAGGAGTTGGGCACTGGTCACGAGATTTGCGATCTCACCTATGCCGAACGGGTGGCCGGCGCGGTGGAAATCCTCGACCGCCTGCGGCCGGATCTCGTGTATGTCAATTCGGTGGCGGCGGGGGAGTGGTGTGAGGCCGGCGCCCGGGCCGGTGCCGTCGTCGCGCTGCACACCCATGAGACGCAAGGCAGCCTGCCGGCGCTGCTGTCGCGGATCTGCACACCGCGGATACTCGACTGGACGGACTTGTTGATCGGCGCTTCGCCACAATCGCTCGATGACTTGGAGCGGCTTACCGGCCGCGTGGCGCCGCAGCGCCTCAATTTCGGCATATTCATCGACGTTGACCATGTGCTGGCCCAAGGCAAGCTGCCGCCGGGCATTGCCCGCAACGCCGCAGGAGACGCCTTGGTGGAAGGCGATCGGCCGGTCATTGCGATGTCTGGCTTGGCGCAAGCCCGCAAGGGGGCGGACATCTTTCTGGAGGTCGCGCAGCGCTTGCCAGAACACGATTTCCTCTGGGTCGGCCCTTGGGCCCCGCCGGAGACCGATTTGAACGGCGCCACGTTGGAGCGCTTTCGGCAACTCAACTTGGCCAATTTCCATGTGACTGGGATGGTGCGCAACCCCTACGCCGAACTGCGCCGCGCCGACGTTTTCGTGTTGACGGCCCGCGAAGACCCCAATCCCCTCGTGGCCGCGGAGGCGTTGGCGTTGGGGCTCAAGGTTGTGGCGTTCGCTGAGACCGGCGCCACGGTGAAGTTGCTGGAACGGTTCGGCTACGCGCTCACTGGCACCCCCGCGGCGTCTCGCATCGCCGCGCTGCTGCCCCGCATCTTGGCGCCCGCCGGCCTCTGGCGGGAAGGCCGCGACGCCGAAATCCGCGCCGCGGTGGATGGCGCCGGCAAACTGGCGGCGCTGCAGGAAACCCTCGAAGCGTTGGTAGCCGATCGAGGGGCGGCTGCGGTGGCCGAGCCAAGCGCCTGATGGAGGTTGAGCCTCTTGCCATCGCCGCGGTGAAGCGCATGACGCCGGCGCGGCATGGCGATCACCGCGGCTTTTTCTCCGAGGTCTATAACCGCGATCGCCTTGCCGCGGCCGGCATCGACGTCACCTTTGTGCAGGACAACCACTCCTTCTCCGCCGAGCGCGGCACGGTGCGCGGCCTGCATTTCCAGGCACCGCCGTTTGCGCAGGACAAACTCGTGCGCGTCACCAAGGGCGCCGTGTTTGACGTGGCGGTGGACGTCCGGCGCGGTTCGCCGACTTTCGGGCGCCATGTGCATGCGGAGCTTTCGGCTGAGGCGTGGAATCAGCTGTTCGTGCCGGCAGGATTCGCGCACGGCTTGATGACCTTGGCGCCGGACACGGAGATCATCTACAAGGTGAGCGCCCGCTATGCCCCGGAACACGACCATGGGCTGTTTTGGAACGATCCCGCCCTAGGCATCCCGTGGCCCATCCCGGCGGCGGAGGCGATCCTCTCGGAGCGTGATCGCCGCCAGCCTCGGCTCGCCGATTTCGCCACGCCGTTCGTTTACGACCCCGCGACGACATGAGCACGTTATTGGTGACCGGCGCCGGGGGTTACATCGGCACCACTTTGACACCCATGCTGCTGGATGCCGGCCATGCCGTACGGGCCGTGGACCGCTTTTTCTTCGGCCGCGATCTGCTGCCGCCACGTCCCGGGCTCACGGTGCTGGTGGAGGACACGAGGCGGCTGGAACCGCGGCACTTCGAGGGCGTGGACGCGGTGATCGACTTGGCGGCCATCTCCAATGACCCATCGGGGGAGCTGTTCCAGAGCGCGACTTGGCAGATCAACGGGGAAGCGCGGGTTCGCTGCGCGCGCCTCGCCAAGGCGGCCGGCGTGGGGCGCTACATCCTGCCGTCGTCGTGCAGCATCTATGGGTTCCAAGCGCCCGGGGTGATCGTGGACGAAACGACGCCGCCGAATCCGCTCACCACCTATGCTCGCGCCAACGAGCTGGCCGAGCGCGGCGTCTTGAGCTTGGCCGACGCCCGGTTCTGCGCGGTGGCGCTGCGGCAAGCGACGGTGTACGGCCTGTCGCCACGCATGCGCTTCGACCTCGCCATCAACGGCATGACATACGGCGCTTGGCAAGGCGGCCGCCTGCCACTCATGCGCGACGGCTCGCAGTGGCGGCCGATGCTGCACGTGCGGGACGCGGCGTGTGCGCTCATGTTCTTCTTGGACGCGGACTCGAAGGCCGTGCGGGGCCGCATCTTCAACGTCGGTTCCGCGGCGAACAACTACCAAATCGGCCCGCTGGGATCGCTGGTGCAGGAAGCGGTGCCGCGGGATGTCGCAATCGAGTGGTACGGCGACCCGGACGAGCGCAGCTACCGCGTCGCGTTCGAGCGCATCGAGGCACTGGGCTACAAGGCGCGGCTCTCGGCCACGGACGGTGTGGCGGAGATCTGCGCCGCGTTGGCGGCCGGTCGGGTGGCGCGAACGCCACGCACCATCACCTTGGATTGGTACAAGCATTTGGTGGACATGCAACGGCTGGTGCGGGAAGTCGAGCTGCATGGCGGCATCGTGGACATTGACGCCGCACCCCCTTAGCGCACCGCCCGGACGCTGATGAACTTGCCGTCCTCCAGGCGGTAGGCCGTCAGCGTTGCGCCCCAGACGCAGCCGGTGTCCACGCCGATGGCGCGCTTGCGGCAAACGCCGTTCAGCGCCGCCCAATGGCCGAACAGGATGGGGCGGCGGACGCGCGATGGGAACTCAAACCACGGCTTGAAGCCGGCCGGCGCGGCCTCGGCGGGGCCCTTGGCCTTGAACTCCAAGGTGCCATCGGCGGCGACGAAGCGCATGCGCGTGAAGTAGTTAACGATGACGCGCAGCCGCTCGATGCCGGCCAAGGACTTGCGCCAAGCGCGAGGCTCGTCGCCGTAGATGCGGCTCAGAAACTCACCGCAGCCGTCGCCGCGCAAGGCCGTCTCCACTTCGGCGGCGCGACGCTTGGCCTTCTTCAGCCGCCAGATGTGCGGCACGCCGGCATGGGCCATCACCACGCCTTGGGCGCGGTGCAACAGCGGTTGGCGGCGCAACCAATGCGCGAGCCGCAGGCAATCCTTGGCGTCGAGCAACTCGTCCAGCGTGTCCGAAGGGCGCGGCGCATGGCCGCCCAAGGCGATGGCGAGGAAGTGCAGGTCGTGGTTGCCGAGCACCGTCACCGCGGCATCGCCCAAACCCTTGACGAAACGCAACGTCGCCAGCGACTCCGGCCCGCGATTCACCAGATCGCCCACAAACCAAAGCCGGTCGCGCCGACGCCGATGGCCGAGCTTCGCCAAGAGCGCCTCCAGTTCGGCGAAGCAGCCCTGCACATCGCCGATGACGTAGGTGGCCACCCGGTCAGTGAACGGCGTTCGGCATGGCGAGGGTGAACGCCGGAATGGGTACCACGAACTCCTCGCCGTCGTCCCAACAGAAGAGGTAATGGCCGGCCATGGAACCCACCGCGGTGGCCAACGCCGCCGCGCTGGTGTAGCGAAACGCTTTGCCGGGCGGAATGCGCGGCTGCCGGCCCACCACGCCGGCGCCCTCCACTTCCTGCACGTCGCCCTCGCCGTCCGTGATGACCCAGCGCCGCGCCAGCAACTGCCCGGCGCGTTCGCCGGTGTTGGTGATGGTGATGGTGTAGGCGAACACGTAGCGCTTCGCGTCCGGATCCGATTCGGCCGCGATGTAGCGCGTCTCGACCGCAATCTCAAACTCTGTCGTGCCGCTGTCACTCACGCTCTGCCCCGCTCAAGCTCGACGAGCTGATTGGCCATGACCACGAAATCCCCCACCGGCAGCGTTTCCGGCCGCGCATCCGCATCGATTCCCAGCGCCGCCAAATCCAACCCCAAGGACTTTACCGCGTTGCCGAGGCGCTTGCGCCGCTGCGCGAAGGCGACGCCCACCACATGACGCAGCACCCGGATGTCCCGGGCAGGGGTGGGCGGCGCCCGCGGCGTCAAGCGGACGAAAGTGGAAGACACCTTGGGCGGCGGCGCGAGTGCCTCGGCCGGCACGTCGAACAAAGGCACCACCTCACAGTGGTGCTGGGCGATCACCGATAGGCGCCCCCAATCGCGGCCGCCCGGCAACGCTGCCAACCGGGTTGCCACTTCGGCCTGCAGCATGAAGTGCAGGTCCGTGATCGGCGCCCCGGCGGCTGCGGCGTCGAAGAGGCGGTTCAAGAGCGGCGTCGAAATGTTGTACGGCAGATTGCCGAATACCCGCGTCGGCGCCCGGCCAAGCAGCGCGACGTAGTCCACCGTGAGGGCATCCACCTCCTGAATCCGCACACCCGGCAATCGCCGGTCGAGGTGCGCCGCCAAGTCGCGGTCGATTTCCAGCGCCGTGAGGCTCGCGCACACACCGCTCGCCGGCCCGGTCAAGGCGCCGCGCCCCGGCCCGATCTCAAGCGCCGCTTCGTCGCTCCGCAGGTTGAGCGCCGCCATGATGGCCTCCACCACCTCGGCATCGACCAGGAAGTGCTGGCCAAAGCGCTTGCGCAGGCGCGGCACGGCGGCTATGTGCTACGGCGTCACTGGCCGGCCGCGCCACAGACCAGCTCGAAGGCGGCCTGGAAACTGCCGACATCGGCGCGGCCGGTGCCGGCGAGCTCAAGGGCCGTGCCGTGGTCCACGGATGTGCGCAGGAATGGCAGCCCCAACGTGACATTGACGGCGCGTCCGAAGCTCGCCTGTTTCAGCGCCGGCAGGCCTTGGTCGTGGTACATCGCCAGCACCGCGTCATCGCCGCGCCGGTTGAACAGCGTGTCCGCCGATAGGGGGCCGGTGACGCACGCGCCGGCGGCGCGCCAAGCGGCGCAAACCGGTTCGATCACGTCGATTTCCTCGCGGCCGAGCCAACCCCCTTCGCCGGCATGGGGATTCAAGCCCGCCACCGCGATGCGTGGCGACGCGATGCCAAAGACGTCGCGCAGGCCATCCAGCAACAGGCGCAACGCCCGGTCGAGCCGTGTGCGAGTGACCAAGCCCGGCACCGCCGCCAAGGGAGCATGATCCGTGACCAGCGCCACCCGCAGCGGCCCGGCGGCGAGCAGCATCAACACGTCCGGCACGTCGCAGGCGTCGCGCAGGAAGCCGGTGTGGCCGGTGAAGGCGATGCCGGCCTCGTTGAGCACGGACTTCTGCACCGGCCCGGTCACCAGCGCGTCGAAATCGCCGTGCAGACAGCCCGCCACCGCACGATCCAACGCATTGTGTACGCCCGCCGCGTTGCGCGGGTCCAACCGCCCCGGCGCCACAGGTGCCGCCACCGGGCAGGGCGCCACCGTCATGCGGCCCGCGGCGCGGGTGGCCGCTTCGTCGATGGTGAGCGGCAGCCCTAGCTGTTTGGCGCGTGCCGTGAGCACGTCCGGATCCGCAAGCACCACGGCATCCGCGCGGCGCGGCTGTTGGAAGGCTTGGATGACAACGTCTGGGCCGATGCCGGCCGGCTCGCCCGGCGTCACGGCTATGCGCTTGACCATGCCCTGAGGCGTCTAACCCTCGGCACCCTCGCCAATGCGCAGCTCCACATACGCCTCGTCGCGGATTTCCTGCAGCCACTCCTGCAGTTCCTCCTCGAAGCGCCGGTTGTGCAGCACTGTCATCGCCATGTTGCGGCGCGCCTCGTCGGACATGTCTTGGTCGCGCCGCCCCTGCACCTCAACGATGTGCCAGCCATGCACACTGGCGAACGGCTCGCTGACCTCGCCCACTTCGAGTGCGTCCATGGTGGCGCGGAACGCCGGCACGAACTCGCTGCCGTCCGTCCAGCCCAGCTCGCCACCCCCCAGTGCGCTGCCGGGATCGTCTGAGTGTTCCTTGGCGAGTTCGGCGAAGTCTTCCCCGGCGAGGATGCGACGGCGCAAATCGTGCGCGAGTTCGCGGGTTTGCTCGGCCGTGCGGATGGCCGACGGCCGCACCAGAATGTGCCGCACGAGGGACTGCATCTGCCGCTCTTGGCTCACGCCGCGCTGCTCCAAAAGCTGCACGATGTGGAAACCCAAGTTGTTGCGGATGGGATCGGCGGTTTCGCCCACGGACAGCGTCACGATGCGATCCGCGAACAGGCTCGGCAGCCCACCGGCACGGCGCCACCCCAAGTCCCCGCCTTCGAGGGCGGTGGAGGCGGCCGAGTGTTCCATCGCCATTTGCGCGAAGTCCGCGCCATCCCGCAGCTCCGCCACGATGGCGTCAGCCGCCCGCACGGCCTTGGCGATGGTCTCCGGCGCGTTGCCCTCCACCGCCAGCAGGATGTGCCCGACGCGATACTCGTCCGACACCATCTCCTGAAAGAACGTGGACGCGATGAGATCGTCGATGTCTTGGTCCGTGATGGTGATGCGCCGGTTCACCAACAGCCGCTGCACACGCTGCAGCTGCAACTCGCGGCGCACGTCCTCGCGGAACTGCCGGTAGCTCATGCCGTCACGCTCCAACGCTTGGCGGAACTCGTCGAAGGTCATGTCGTTCTGGCGGGCGAAGCCGTTGACGGCCTCGGTCAAGGTCTCGTCGTCGATGACGATGCCGCGTTGCTGCGCCATCTGCAGCTGCAGGTTTTCGATGACCAGCCGTTCCATGAGCTGGCTCATCAACGCATCTTCCGGCGGCAGTTCCGCGCCCTGCTGCCTGAGGCGCTCCAGCACCGAGTCGCGCCGCTCGATGAGTTCCGAGGCCAACACGACATCCTCGTTGACGATGGCGACGATGCCATCCAAGCGTTCGACCTCGGCTTGCAGCGGCATGGCGCAGAGGGCGAGCCCCCCGGCCAAGGCATTGAACCGGCTAGCGATCCGCATACGATTCCTCCCGATAGCCCTTGATGCCCCGCGCCAAATTGGATTCCACGCTGCCAAAGCCGGCGAGGCCGCGAAACACGAACTGTAGCAGGATGCCCCGCTCCTCGGCGGCGTCCCCCAACAGGCCCGTCTGCGCCTCCACATAGCGCCGATAGATGGCACGCGCCTGCCAGCAGCAGGTGGCGTACTCGAAACCGGCGAACACCTCGTTGGCGCGATCCTGCTCGAAATCATAGGCGAACCGCGCTATCGCCGCCCAACGGTCGCTCAAGGGCCAGATGAGCGAGGCGTCGCTCTGATCGATGGCCCCCGCCCGGCGCTGGCGGTGGCCGAAGTTGACGATGCGCCGGTTGTCGCGGCGGTATTGCAGCGCCAGGCCCACCTCGTCGGCCTGGCCCCGGTCCGTGTCCCAAGTGACGGCGGCGCTGGCCCTGAAATGCCCGGCGCGCGCCGCCAGTTCCGCCACCAAGGGCAGGTCGGCTTGCGGTGGCGGCAGCCCCTCGCCTAGGGACACGCGCCGATCCTCGAAATGCACCACGGTGCCCACGCTGGCCGCAAGCCGCTCGGTGCCCGTCGCAGCGTCGAGCACGCGGCTGGTCATGGCAAGCGCCAGTTGATCGGCGTCGCTGATGCGGTCCAACCCCGCAAAGCGGTTGCGGCGAAAGAGTTGTTGGAAGGCGAACGGCGTGACGCTGGGGTCGAAGCGCGGCAGGTGGTCTTGCTCGGCGAATCCTTGCCGCAGGTAGTAGGCGCGGGGCTCCAAGGTCTGCACAAAGGTGGCGCCGCCAAGGGTCGCGCCCCGTTCGAGGAAGAGGCCGGCATCAATGTCGCCGAAGGCGATGCGCCGTTCCGGGTTCGGGTTCCGGCTGGCCGCCACGCCATCGAGATCGTAGGCGGTGTAGCGGTAGCCGGCGCCGAACTTCAGGAAGCCCCAAGGCTTAATGAACGGCAATGAGACGCGCGGCTCGATGTGCAGGCGGCGACCATCGACTGCCGCGCCGCGTTCGGCGGGGGCATCGAACGCCGTCCACACGGAGTCGATGGCCCAGTTAAGGGCACCGATCCTGCTGCCGACGTACGACAGATCGATTTCGGGCAGGCGCCGATAGGGGTCGGTACGCGGCGCCAGCCACTGGAAGCCCAACCCGCTGATGCCGGCCGACCAACCGCCGCGGTCAAAGCGGGCTGTGGCGAAGCGGGTGAGGAATGGCCGCCGCGCCACGCCGAGGTCCGAGCCCAGATCCCGAAGGTAATCCACATCGCTCGCCGCGGTGTAGTCAATGATGGTGCTGAGCGGCCCGAAGCGGCCGCGGTGCTCGACGGTGGCAAGCCAGCGGTCGCTGTCATCCTGGCCGGTGTCCTCGGCATACATGGCGTCGTCCGGGAGCATGGCGATGCCGACGGCGGCTTCCGCGGAGCGTGTGAGGCCGCGCGCCTGAAGCTCCAGCCCGGCACCACGCTCGGCGACGTAGCGCGGCGTCACGGTGGCATCGTATTGAGGGTGCAGGTTGAAGTAGTAGGGAACGCTCAAGTCCAAGCCCTCGTCGCGGGACCAAGTCACATCTGGCGGCAAAAAGCCGGACTGCCGCTCGTCCGAAACGGGCAGGCGCAACCGCGGCACCCGCAAGATCGGCACACCGCGCAACTTGAGCGTGGCGCCTCGCACCTGCAACGCCTCGGCGCCTTCCCGCAGCCCGAGTTCCCGCGTCTCCAACTCCCAAGTCGCGGTGCCGGGTTCGCAGCGGGTGAAACGGGCGCCCAACAGCCGCGTCGTCTCGCCGGCACGCTCGACGACGTCTGCCGAACCTCGGAACCCGGGGCCGAACAGCAGGAACTCCACCTCCTCCGCGCGCCCCGCTCGGTCGCTGAACTCCGCCGTGGTGGCCGCCAACGCCAAGCCGGGCTCGGTGAGCGTGACGCCTCCGCTGAGTTCCACCTGTTGGGCTTGGTGGTCCAGCTCCGTCACCGTGGCGCGCTCGCCAGTCAACCGTCGGTTGCCCTGTTCCAACACCACCGCACCGTCCAAGATCACCAAGCCGCCCACACTGTGGCTCACCCGCCGGGCCCGCCCATGCAGGGGCAACGCCGCCGGATCCGCCCCCAAAGCGCGGGGCCGCTGCCGCTCGACGTAGAGTCCCTCGCACCACGACGGAATGCGCGTCCGCCGCTCCGCGGGGAACTCTGCGCGGGAGAGCCAATGCGTAGCGGCGATGCCGGCCCCTGGGGAATCGTCAGCAGCCACCGCCGAGAGCGACGTGGCGCAGAAAGCGACCAAGAGCGCGGCATGGAGGGGGTTCACTCACGGCATGATATGCGACGCGGGCATGCAGGGTGCTTGCCGGCCGTACGGGGCTCGGTGCCTGTTGGGCGGTGTGAGGTTGATGGGGAACGCCTACGCGGGCAAGTTCGGGCTCCGTCAACTACCCGGCTTGTAGTTCCCACAAGCCGCGAGGGAGGCTACGGCCCACGAACCTGAAGCGTCAACTGGCGCTGCGGGGCTGGAATTGCGACAGTCCGCTCGAACGTGCAAGTATCTGCACTCGTGGAGACCAACACGGCGCGGGTCAAGCAGCAACTTGAGCGCGAAGGGTGGTTCTTGGCACGCCACGGTAGTGCTCATGACATCTACCGGCATGCCGAGATCGAAGGCATCTTGACGTTGCCTCGCCATCGGCGGCTCACACCGGCGGTGGCGAGGTCCATCGCGAAGAAGGCTGGCTGGGCCTGAGGAAGAAGGAGAAGAACAGTGTCCCGATACCCAGCCTTCGTTGACCGGGAAGCGGGTGCGTATGGAGTGACCTTTCCGGACCTCCCGGGCATCGTGGCCATGGGCGAGACCATGGACGACGCCTTGGTCAACGCAGAAGAGGCCCTCCGAGACTATGTGATGGAAACCGAGCGGGATGGTGCGCAAATCGCCGAGGCGAGCCCGATGGAGAACGTGCCGCCGTCGGAAGGAAGCATCCTCGTGGCCATTCCGCTCATCCGCCTCTCCGGGCGCACGGTTCGCGCGAACCTGACTTTGGATGAAGGTGTGGTCGCCTTCATGGACTCGGAGGCCCGCCGGCGCCACATGACGCGAAAAGCGTTTGTGGAGTGGATGGCCCGTCGCATCGCGCAGCAAGGGGGATGAGCAACGGCGGCTAGTAGGTTTGGTTTGCCCGCTCGCGGGCCGCCCGCCACTTACAATTCGATGGTGCAACGCCGTCGCCTTGAGCTCCAATCGTGGTGCGCCGCTGAACTGGGGGCGCTTACCGCCTTCGACGCCTTGCCGGCCGAAGCGAGCACACGGCGCTTCTACCGCGCCCGTGGCGTGTTTGGCAGCGTCATCGTGATGGATGCGCCGCCGGAGACGGAGGACAACGCGCAGTTTCGCCGTCTCTCGCGGGTGTTGCGCGAAGGCGGCGTGCCGGTGCCGGAGGTCATCGCCTTCGACCCACGCGGGTTCATGCTGGTGACGGACTTCGGCGAGACGTTGTTTGAACGCGCCTATGCTGAGGGCAAAGTCAGTGCCACGCTCAAGCTCGCGCTGGACAACCTGGTGCGGATGCAGGCCATTCGCTCCGACGCCATCCCCGCCTACACCATCGAGCGTTTCCGAGCCGAGCTCAACATCTTCTCGGAGTGGCTGGTGGGGCGTTTCCTCGGTCTGGCGACGCCCCCCTTCCTCGCCGCCACTTGGGAGCAGTTGGTCGCCGCCACCCAAGCGCAGCCCCAAGCGACGCTGCATCGGGACTATCACTGCCGCAACCTGCTGCTCACCGACGCTGGCGGCTTGGGCGTGGTGGATTTCCAAGATGCGTTGGTGGGACCTGTGGCCTATGACTTGGTGTCCCTGCTGCGGGATTGCTACCACGCCTTCCCGGCGGCGGTGGTGGCGCAGTGGCGTTCGCGCTACTTGGCGGTGGCGAACTGCGGCATGGGCGAGAAGGACTTCCACCACGCTTTCGATTTGACCGGTGCGCAACGCCACCTGAAGGCCGCCGGCATCTTCGCTCGCTTGCATTTGCGTGACGGGCGGAGCAGCCATCTGGCCGACATCGCGCCGACCCTCCGCCGCGTGGTCGCCCTCGGCGGAGACCGCCCCGAGCTCAAGCCCCTCGCGGCTTGGCTCGACGCCGATGTGCTGCCGGCGCTGGCGAAACGGCTCGCCGTCGAGCGCGCCGCACACCCCGCACCATCGCCATGAAGGCCATGATCCTCGCCGCCGGCCGCGGCGAGCGCCTGCTGCCCCTCACGGAGCGGTTGCCGAAGCCCTTGATTCCCATCGGCGGGGCACCGCTCATCGAGCACCAACTGCGTTGGCTGCAACGCGCCGGCATTGCCGAGGTGGTGATTAATCTGCACCACTTGGGCGAACGCATCACCGCGGCGCTGGGCGACGGCAACGACATCGGCCTACGCATCGCCTACAGCCGCGAGGAGACGCTGCTCGATACCGGCGGTGGTGTGAGGGCCGCGCTGCCGTTGCTGGGCGACGAACCGTTTCTGCTGCTAAACGGCGACATCTGGACCAACTACCCGTTCCGGGCACTGGTCGGCTGCCAGCCGGCGGCCGCGCACATCGTGCTGACGCCGAGGCCCGATCATCGCCCGCAGGGAGACTTTGCTTTGGACGGTGAACGCGCCCGGCATCACGGGGATCAGCGCGACGATCTCGTGTTCTGCGGCATCGCCGTGGTACACCCGGCGCTGTTCGCGAAAGCACCGGCGGGGCCGTTCAACATCGCGCGGGAACTCTACTTCGCCGCCGCCGCGGTGGGGCACCTGACCGGCGAGCGCTTCGACGGCGTGTGGTTCGACATCGGCAGCCACGATCAGCTGAAGGCGGCCCGCCGCTTCGCTGAGTAGGCGCGTTGGGCCGTGGCCGGCGCGGTAGAATCCGCCGATGCCGCTTCCCCCATTGATCGCGCCATCCGTGCTGGCCGCGGACTTTGCCCGCTTGGGCGAGGAGGTGGATGCCGTGCTCGCCGCCGGCGCGGACGTCATCCACTTCGACGTGATGGACAATCACTATGTGCCCAACCTCACGGTGGGGCCACCGGTGTTGCGGGCGCTCCGGGCCCACGGCGTGACGGTGCCCATCGAGGCGCATCTGATGGCGCAGCCCGTTGATCGGCTCGCCCAAGACTTCATCGACGCCGGTGCCAGTTGCATCACCATCCACCCGGAAGCGACGCCGCATCCGCATCGTTCGCTGAGCCTGATCCGCGAACGGGGCGCCGAGGCTGGCGTGGCGTTGAACCCCGGCACGCCGCTGGCGGCGGTGGAGCGCATCCTGCACTTGGTGGATGTGGTGCTCGTCATGTCCGTGAATCCCGGTTTTGGCGGCCAGACATTCATCGCCGAGAGCCTTGCCGCGGTGCGCACGGTGCGTGAACGCCTTGACGCGAACGCGAGCGGCGAAGTGCGGCTGGAAATTGATGGCGGCATCCACGCCGGCAACATCGGCGCCGCGCGCGCCGCCGGCGCCGACATGTTCGTGGCCGGCACGGCCATCTTCGGCGCCCCGGACTATGCCGCCGCCATCGCCGAGCTACGCGCCCAACTCGGCTGAGCGGCCATGGCCGCGCCCGCTTTCGACGCCTACCTCTTCGACCTTGACGGCACCTTGGTCGATACCGCGCCGGACATCATGGCGGCGCTCAACGTGGCCTTGCTGGAACACGGCTACCCGGCCGTGGACGAGGCGCTGACGCGGCATTGGGTGGGGCATGGCATCGCCCGGCTCATGGAGCAGGCGTTCGCTTGGCATGGCGAGCCACACCCGCCGGCGGCGCGTTACGAATCCATGTTGCGGCGGTTTCGGGAGCGCTATCGCGCCCACATCGCGGACCTCGGCGGCCCCTATCCGGGTGCGCGGCACGCGCTCGCCGCATTGCATGGCCGTGCGGGGCTCGGCGTCGTCACCAACAAACCGGCGTTCTTGACGACCCCGTTGCTCGCCGCGCTGGACCTCACGCGATACTTCGGCGTGGTGGTGGCCGGCGACACGCTCGCACATCCAAAACCGGCGCCAGAACCGGCGCTCTTCGCCTGCGAGGCGCTCGGCGCGACGCCTTCGCGCACCTTGTTCGTCGGCGATTCCACCACGGACGTCGAGTGCGCCCGCGCCGCCGGATGCCCGGTCTATTGCGTGTGCTACGGCTACAGCCACGGCGTGGCGCCGGAAGACCTAGGCGCCGACCGCGTCATTGATTCGCTAACCGCGCTGATATAGCCTGCCGCGCCTTGCTCCCATGGGCTGGGCACAACGTGGCAAGCGCACACGCACATCCTCGCTGGCGATGAAGGCACTCGGGCCGTCGCGCCCGCCATCGCCGCGGTAACGCCGGGGGCCACCCGGCCATGGCCGCGTCCCAACACACTGCCCAGATGCCGCCATGAACGAACGTCAATTTGCCGCACTCGCGGAGCAGGGTCACAACCGCGTTCCAGTGGTGTACGAGGTTCTGGCGGACCTCGACACCCCCCTGTCCGCTTACTTGAAGCTCGCCGACGCGCCCTACACCTACCTGTTGGAATCCGCCGAGGGCGGCGAGAAGTGGGGCCGCTATTCCATCATCGGGCTGCCGAGCCCGACGGTGCTGCGCGTCGCCGACGGCATCAGCACCGTGGAGACGAACGGCACCGTGGTGGAGACGCGGCGCACGGACGATCCGCTCACCTTCATCGAGGGCTACCTAAACGCCGTCAAAGCCCCCAGCGCGGCGCTGGCCGACACCCCCCTGCCCCGCTTCGGCGGCGGTTTGGTGGGGTACTTCGGCTACGACACCGTACGCTACATCGAACCGCGGCTTGCCCGCGGCGCCCCGCCGGACCCGCTGGGCACACCAGACATCCTGCTGATGGCGTCCAACGACTTCGTGGTGTTCGACAACCTGCGGCAGCGCATGCAGCTCATCAGCCTCGTGGACCCAAACGGCGCCGATGCGTACCGCATGGCGCGCACCCGCCTCGAGGATTTCGCGGGACGGCTTGCCGGGGCGGTGCCGTCCGTGCCCGAGAGCCCCACCGCGGCGGCGCCGGAAGAGCGGGACTTCGCCTCCTCCTTCGGACGCGACGCCTTCATGGCGGCGGTGGAGCGCATCCGCGAGTACACCCGCGCCGGCGATGCCATGCAGGTGGTGCTCGCGCAACGGATGTCCACGCCGTTCGGCGCGGCGCCCATCAACCTGTATCGCGCCCTGCGCAGCCTGAACCCATCACCGTACCTCTACTTCATGAACTTCGATGGTTTCCATGTGGTGGGTTCGTCGCCGGAAATCCTCGCCCGCGTGGAAGATGGACGCATCGTCAACCGCCCGTTGGCCGGCACCCGGCGCCGCGGGCGCACTGAGGCGGAGGACTTGGCGCTGGAACGGGAACTCTTGGCCGATCCGAAGGAAATCGCCGAGCACCTCATGCTCATCGACTTGGGGCGCAACGACGTGGGGCGCGTCACCGCCACTGGCTCCGTCAAGGTGACGGAGCGGTTCGCCATCGAGCGCTACTCCCACGTCATGCACATCTCCTCGAACGTCGAGGGCACCTTGGCGCCGGGCAAGACGGCGATGGACGCGCTGCGCGCCACGCTGCCGGTGGGCACGCTGTCCGGCGCCCCGAAGATCCGCGCCATGGAGATCATCGACGAGTTGGAGCCGGTGAAGCGCGGCGTCTATGGTGGCGCGGTTGGCTACCTCTCCTACAACGGCAACATGGACACCGCCATCGCCATCCGCACCGCGGTCATCAAGGACGGCACGCTCTACATTCAGGCCGGCGGCGGCATCGTCGCGGATTCCATCCCCCGCCTGGAGTGGAAGGAGAGCATGAACAAGGGCCGCGCCATCTTCCACGCGGCGCGGCTGGCGCACGGCGGGTTTCGCCACGGCGCCGACGGCGCCTGACGGCCGATGGTTGAACTCGCCCGCAGAATCGCCGCGGCGCCGTGGTTCCACTGGGGCATCGTCGCCATCATCGTGGCGAACGGCGTGGTGATCGGGCTCGACACCTCGGCCACCCTCACCGAGCGCTTCCATCCGTGGTTCAAGGCCGCCAACCAGCTGTTCCTAGGCATTTTCGTGTTGGAAGCGGCGATCAAGATCATCGCCGTGCATCCGAAGCCGTCGCGGTACTTCAAGGACGGCTGGAACCTGTTCGACTTCACCATCATCGTGGTGAGCCTCTTGCCGGCCACCGGCGAGCTGGCGACGCTGGCGCGGCTGGCACGGCTCCTGCGGGTGCTGCGGCTGGTCTCGGCGCTGCCGGAGCTGCGTCTCATCGTGACGACGCTCGCCCGTTCGATTCCGAGCATGTTCAACGTGGTGTGGCTGATGTCCATCATCTTCTACATCTACGCGGTGGCCGGCTATCATCTGTTCCACGACGTGGACCCAACGCATTGGCGCACCTTGGGAATCGCCCTCATCACGTTGTTCCGCATCGTCACGCTGGAAGACTGGACGGACGTGATGTACGCCGCGATGGAGCAGCACTGGTGGGCTTGGGCCTACTTCGTGAGCTTCGTGGTGGTGGGCACCTTCGTCGTCATCAACCTCTTCATCGCGGTGGTGCTGAACAACTTGGACGAGGCGAAGACGGAACGGCTGCGGGAATCCCTCGACAGCGACCCGGCGCGGGACCTCTTGGAGGAGATCAAAGACGCGCGGGCGGCTCTGGAGCGCTTGGAACGCAAGCTCGGAGAGCGCCCATGAGTGGCCGCTGGCGCCACATGGCCGCATTGGCTTGCGCATTGACCGTCGCCCCCGCCGCGGCCGCCGAGCTGCCGCTCAAGCCTGAACGCACCATCGCGTTTGAGACCGACGCCGTCACTTGGCTCTCGCTGGACGTGTCGTCAGACGGCGCCACCTTGCTCATCGAGGCGGTCGGTGACCTCTACACCCTGCCGAGCACTGGCGGCGCCGCCACGCGCATCACCGAAGGCATGGCGTTCGATTCGCAGCCACGCTATTCGCCGGATGGCGAGCGCATCGTGTTCGTGAGCGACCGGGACGGTTCCGAGGATGTTTGGGTGGCAGACGCGGACGGCAGCGACGCCCGGAACCTAAGCCGCGCCGGCGGCCTCATCGAGTTCGCCTCGCCGACGTGGGCGCCGGATGGTTCGCACATCGTCGTTTCCCGCACACGCTGGGGCCTCGGCACCTTCGAGTTGTGGGCCTACCACGTCGATGGCGGCGCCGGCGTACGCATCACCAAGGCCAAGGCGCGTGCCGACACGCCGGTGCGCGAGCGCGCCAACGCGCTGGGCGCCGTCTATTCGCCGGATGGCCGCTACCTCTACTACGCCCGCAAGAACGGTGGCTTCGGCTACAACTTGCGCTTGCCGCTGTGGCAGATCGCGCGGCGCGACTTGGTCGATGGCGTCGAGGACATCCTCACCCAAGCGCAGGGCAGCGCCATGCGTCCGCTGCTGTCGCCAGACGGCTCGAAGTTGGTTTACGCGACACGCCACGAGGGCGTGAGCGGCTTGCGGCTGAGGGATTTCGCCACCGGCGAATCGCGGTGGCTCGCTTGGCCCGCCCAGCGCGATGAGCAAGAGTCGCGCTTCACCCGGGATTTGTTCCCCGGCTACGCCTTCGCACCAGACGGCGCCAGCGTCTTCTACACCGCGGCCGGCGGCATCCGCCGGGTGGACGTGGCCACCGGCGCGGTGGCCGAGGTGCCGTTCACCCTCGAAGTGAAGCAGGCGCTCGGGCCAAGCCTCCATGCACCGCATCGGCTCGGCATCGGGCCGGTGAAGGCGCGGCTGGCGCGGGGGCTGGCGCCATCGCCCGATGGCAAGCGCATGGCCTTCTCGGCGCTCGGCAGGGTGCATGTGCGCGACTTGGCCGATGGCCGGCCCCGCACCCTCACTGCTGCCCATGTGGCCGCGTTCCAACCGGCGTGGTCACCCGATGGACGGTGGTTGGCTTACGTCACTTGGGCTGCCGAGGGCGGACACCTCTGGCGTGTGCGGTCGTCGGGCCGGGGGACGCCGCAACGTTTGACCGACCATGCCGCGTTCTACAGCGAACCCGTTTGGTCGCCGGATGGCGAACGCATCGTCGCGCTGCGCGCGGCCGCCGATGACTGGCGGCAACGCGAGTGGGATTTCGGCGCTCCGGTGGGCGCGGACGTGGTGTGGCTGCCGGCGCGAGGCGGCCCGGTCGAAGTCGTTCTGCCGGCGCGCGACACGCAACGCCCCCACTTCGGCCCGGAACGCGACCGCATCTACCTCTACAGTTCGCCCGGGCTGTTCGCCTTCAGGGGTCAATCCGCACTCCTGTCCGTGCGTTTCGACGGCACCGATCGGCGCGTCCACTTCGGCTTGAAGGGCCCTGGGGTGTATGCGGCCGAGAACGACGTGCCGGCCCGCGAGTTGGTGCTGTCGCCGGATGGCCGCCACATCCTTGCCATCCACGCGAACCAACTCTATGTGGCGCGGCCGTTGAACCGCCACTTGGCGAACGTGCAGACGCGCATCGGCCGGCCGTCCGTGCCGGTCGGGCGCATCACGGACGTGGGCGTGGACGAAGCCGCGTGGAGCGCGGACGGCACCGCGGTGCATTGGAGTGTTGGCAACCACTTCTACATGCGGCCGTTGGCATCCATCGACTTTGCCGGCAAAGCCGCGGACGAGCCCGAAGACACAAAGGACGCGGCCGAAGACGCTGACAACGGCGAAGCTGAGGGTGGCAACGTTGCCGTCAGTGCCCAAGCGGCGCAAACGCCAGACGCGGCGACGCCAGAAGCCGAAACCGACGGCGATGACCGGCCGCTGGCGGAAGAACACGAGGCGGTGACCGGTTTCGCCGTCGAGATCTACCGCCCGCGCCATGAACCGCAGGGGGTGCTCGCGTTGACCGGCGCCACCGTCATCACCATGGCCGCGGCCACCGAAGGCGAGGGCCTTGCGCCACCCATCCCAGACGCCGTGGTGCTCATCGAGAACGACCGCATCGCGGCGGTGGGGCGGCGCGGCGAGGTGGCCATCCCAGCCACCGCCCACGTCATGGACGTGGCGGGTAAGCACATCGTGCCCGGCTATGTGGACACCCACGCGCACTTCCCGGTGACGCGCGGCGTGTTGGACAAGGACAACTGGGCCTTCCTCGCCAACTTGGCCTACGGGGTGACCACCGGCTTGGACGTGCAGCCGAGCACCGTGGACATCCTCGCCTACGAAGATCTCATCGACGCCGGCCTCATGCGCGGGCCGCGCGCGCTCTCAACGGGGCCGGGCATCTTCAACGACAACCGCTTCCGCTCCCGGCGTCATGCCGAGGCCGTGCTGTCGCGCTACAAGGACCACTACCGGGTGCGGAACCTGAAGGCATACATCGCCGGCAACCGCCAACAGCGCCAATGGCTGGCGCAGGCGGCCAAGACGCTCGGCCTCATGCCCACCACGGAGGGCTCGTTGGACATGAAACTCAACGTCACGCACATCATCGATGGGTTCAGCGGCAACGAGCACAACTTCCCGGTGCTGGACCTGCATCCGGACATCGTCCGGCTCACGGCGCGTTCGGGGCTCGCCTACACGCCCACGCTGCTCGTCGCCTATGGCGGGCCGGCGGCGGAAACCCACTACTACGTGCACGAATCACCCCGCCACGACGCCAAGCTGAACCGCTTCACGCCCCGCCATGTGCTGGACGCCAAGACGCTGCGCGGCCCGTGGACGCACCCGGATGAACACGTGTTCGGGCGCATCGCCGCGCAGGCCGCCAAGATCATCCGCGCCGGTGGGCGGGTGGGCGTCGGCAGCCACGGCCAGCTGCAGGGGCTGGGCTATCACTGGGAGCTGTGGGCGCTGGCGAGCGGCGGTTTGACCCCGGCCGAAGCGTTGCTCGCGGCGACCCGCCACGGCGCCGAGATGATCGGCGTGGCCCAAGACATCGGCAGCGTCACTCCCGGCAAACTCGCGGACCTCGTGATCTTGGAAGCGGACCCGTTGGCGGACATTCGCCACTCGGACGACATCGCCTATGTGGTGAAGAACGGCGAGGTGTTCGCCGGAGACTCGTTGGATCAAGTTTGGCCCAGCGCCACGCCGCTGCTCGAACAGTGGTGGTGGGGGCAGGGACCCGCTGGCGACCCGGTGCGCCCGCGGCCCGCCGGCGCCGTTTCGCCCTAGGCTTCGCGCAGCGACTTGAAGAGCGCCACCGTCATGGCGAGGCCAATGGCCAACAGCGGCACCGAGGCCACCAACACCGCGGATTGAATGGCCCGCAGGCCGCCCATCGTCATCAACGTCACCGGCAACGCCATCAGCGCCAGCGCCCAGAAGACCCGGTGCCAGCGCGCGGGGTTGGCGCCGGCGACCAAGCCCCGCGTGGCAACGGCGGCGATGGCGTAGGAGGCCGAGTCGTAGGTGGTGGCGACGAAGATGAACGCCATCGCCACGAACGCCACGAGCATGAGCGGCTGCAACGGCAGCGCCGCCACGAAGGTGGCGATGGCCGTGTCGCCGACGCCGTCGGCCACCAGTTTCGCCACCGGCGCCAAGCCCTGCATGTCCATCCACATCGCCGTGTTGCCCAGCGCGACATAGAACAGGGCGCAGCCCAGTGTGCCGAAGCCCACCATGGCGAAGATCATCTCCCGCAGCGTGCGGCCCCTCGAAATGCGGGCCGCGAAGATGCCGACGAACGGCGCGTAGGCGAGCCACCACGCCCAGTAGAAGATGCTCCAGTTCTCGATGAAGCCGCTCGCCAAGATCGGGTCTGTCCAAGTGTTGAGGCGCACGAAGTGTTGGATGGTGAGGCCCAAGCTGTTGGTGCCGAGCTTCAGCGCGAAGGCCGTGGGGCCGACCAGCAACACCAAGGCCGCGAAGCTGATGGCGATGCCGGCGTTGAGGTCCGAGAGCCGCCTGATGCCGCGGTCGAGGCCGAGATAGACGCTGCCGGCGAAGAGCGCGGCCGCCACCGCCGCGATGGCGATGTCGAGCTCCAGGGACTCCGGAATCCCGAACAGGGCGCCGACGCAGGCGGCAATCATCGGCGTGGCGAGGCCCAGCGACGTGCCGGCGCCGGCGATCAGGGCCACGATGAACACGAAATCCACCGCGCGGCCCAAGGGGCGGTTGCCGATGTCGTCGCCCAACAGGCCGGCCAGTGCGGTGGAGAGCCGGAGATAGGGGATGCGCCGCTGGTAGTACGGCCAGGCGATGGCGATGGCTGGCAGGCAATAGATGCACCATGCCGAGAAGCCCCAATGGAAGATGCCGTAAGTGGCCGCCCACTCGCGCGCCATCGGCGAACCGGCGGCGAGGCCGAACGGCGGCTCGTCCAAGTAGAACGCCCACTCGATGGGCGCCCAGTAGAGGAGGCCGGCGCCGATGCCGGCGCAAAACATCATCGCCATCCAAGACAGGCGGTTGTAGTCTGGCGTCGCGTCGTCGCCACCAAGGCGCCGGCGGCCATGACGGCCGAAGGCGATCACCGCGAGCACGATGGCGGCGCCCAACGTCATCCATTGGTAGAGCAGCCCGAACTCGCCGGCAATCCAATCGTAGATGCTCGTCACGAGCACTGACGCCTGCTCCGGCGCCAACGCGATGGGCACACAGGTGGCGGCGATGAGGAGGACGGTGGCGTAGAAGAGAATCGGGTCCAGCTTGAGTGCGCCCCGCCCTCGCCCGGCGGTGGATTCGGCGGGATCGACCGCCTCCCCGGCATCGATTTCGAGCGCACTTGGCCCTCGTGCCATCGTCGTTCCCCCCTGCCTCTCGCCATCCGCCCCACGCCGCCCGTGCGGAGATGCGACGCCGAACCCCACGGCAATCACCCTAACACAACGCCGTTGCCGCCCTTCTGACGCTGCTGTCGAGGAGGGCGATGCAGGGGTGCCTTGGCGGGCAGCGTGGTCCGCCATGCAGGTGACGGATTCCCCACACTGGACATGGGGTCAAGGCCGTGGCCGCCAATGGCGTTAGGCGTCCCTCACCTCGAACGCCGAAATGTTGCGGGTCTGTTCGCTGAAGGTCACGCCCACTTGGTGGATGGGCAAGCCAAGGTGTCGGTACTTCTCCGCGTAGCCTCTCTCCTCGATCTGCGCCAAGGCACCGCCGGCATCGCCATTGCCCTTGAACTCGAACACCCAAACGGCATTGGCGTGGCGCACGACGACGTCCGAGCGGCCGCGGCTGGTGCTCTCTTCGGCCACGACATCCAAGCCGGCACCCGCGAAGTGCGAATAGAACACTGCCGAGTAGTAGCCCTCGTAGTGGGCCATGTTGTTGTGTACATACCACTCATGCGGCACACTGGCGAAGAAGGCGCGGAACGCCCGCTCCACGCCGGCGAAGTCGTGGAGCGCGAGCAGTTGTTCCAGGCGCGAGCATTCGGTCGTTGCCGAGACGTCTGGTGCCATCGCCGTCAGCAATGCCAGATTCAGCGCTGAGCGAACCTCACGATTCGGATAACCCAAACGGTAGAGCACACCCGCCGCGCCGGGCTCCTCGCCCAGAATCGTGAGGTAGCCGGTCTGGAACAGCAGCGCCTCGGTTCTGGGTTGGCGGATGTCGAACGCGGCCAAGTCTGCATCGCCAACGACGAGGTCGTTCAACGCGGCCGGATCGACCCGGCGTTCGAGCAGCATGTCGGGCAGGAACGCTGGCGTGCCCGTCTCGAACCAATACGGCCGGAACTCACGGTTCTGCAGGAACAGCAACATTCCGTAGGGGTTGTACATCCTTTCCGCCTCGGTGCCACGCCAGCTGTAGCCGTTGTACCAATCGCGGATCGTTGCCCGGGGCAGCCCCGCCAGTTCGGCGGCGAACACGGTGCCCAACTCGTCGTCCGTGTAGCCGCAGATGGCGGCGAAACGCGGGTCCAAGGTGAGGTCGGTGAGGTTGTTGAGGTCAGAAAAGACGCTCACTTTGGAGAACTTGGAGACGCCCGTGAAGAAGCTGAACCGGATGTCCGCATCGCAATCCTTCACGATGCCGTACACGCCGCGCAGGAAGTCCCGATGCGCCTCGGCGATCTCCGGCGTGCGTAGCGCGTCGTTGATCGGTCGATCGTACTCGTCCACCAGCAACACCACGCGCTGCCCGGTCTGCTCGTGCAGGGCCTCGATCAACCCGGCAAGGCGACGCGCCGGCGACGAGAAACGCGCCGCCACGCCCGCTTTGTCCTCTAGGCGTGTCAACTGGTCGAGGAAGTCTTCCCTCGCATCGAGCGGGCCCTTGAAGCTGCCCCCCGCAAAGCTGAATCGCAGCACCGGATGGCGAACCGTCCAATCCCACCGCTCGTGGATCGCGAGGCCGCGGAACAACGGCTCGTTGCCCTCGAAAAGCTCCTTGATCGTATCGACCAGCAAGCTCTTGCCGAACCGCCGCGGGCGGGACAGGAAGCAGTGTGAACACTCCGTGACCAGCCGGTGGATGTGGGCTGTCTTATCGACGTAGTAGCAATCGTCCTCACGGATCTTCCGCAGGGTCTGAACGCCGGCCGGCAGTTTGCGTCGGTTCATGGCCGAACCATAGCGCCGTTGTCCGCACGGGGTCAAAGTCCGCACCGGCGGTGGTGCGGTCGCCCAAGCCCAAGCCCGCGCCAAGCGATAAAATGGCCGGCTTCCACTCGCTGCCGGCAGGGATCGTTGGGTTCATGGCCACTGCCAAGGAAGGGCTTCGCCATGCGTCTGGGCTTGGGTTCGCTCTGGGGCTCGGCTTGGGGCTCGCGGGGGCTTCGGCCCAAGCCGCCGACGGCGATGGCGCGGCCGCCTCGCGGCTTGAGGAAGTGGTGGTCACGGCGCGGCGGCGGCAAGAAGCGTTGGCGGACGTGCCCACCGCCATCACCACGCTGGATGAGGCCGGCATCCGCGTGCGCGGCCTCACCGAGCTCAACCAGATCGAGAAGTTCGCCCCCAACGTGGTGCAGACCAACTTCGGCCAAGGCAGCACCGGACACGCCGCCATCTTCGTGCGCGGCATCGGTCTGCAAGACCACATCATCACCACCGATCCGGCGGTTGGCATCTATCTGGACGGCGTGTACTTGGGGCGCAACATGGGCGCCAACATGGACTTGACGAACATCGAGCGCGTCGAACTCCTGCGCGGGCCGCAAGGCAGCCTGTCCGGCCGCAACACCTTGGGCGGCGCCCTCAACATCGTGACCAAGAAGCCGGTGGGCGACGGCCGCGGTCGCATCGACCTCAAAGCCGGCAGCTTGGGCCGGCGCAACGCCAACTTCTTCGCGGACATCGCCCTCACGGACACCTTGGCGCTCGCGGTCTCGGGGGGCTTGAAGTCCCGCGATGGCGTGGGGCGGGCGTTGGGCATCGCCAATCCAGAAGCCGAAGTGGGGGAGATCTTCCAAGGCTTTGGCCGGGCGGCGCTGGCTTGGGAGGCCGCCGAGGGTTTGAGCCTCCTAGTCAGTGCCGACCAAGCGCGTTCCGACCAAGGCGTCACCCCCCACGCCGTGGAGGTCTTCAACCCAGACAACGGCTTCGGCCTCCGCCAAGCGGATCAGCCACGCGACCCAGACGACACGTTCTCGCTCAACAACGACTTGATGGCCACCGAGGACGAGACCAAGGGTTACGCGCTCACCGTCGATTGGACCGCGACGCCGAACCTGCATGTGAAAGCCATCGGCGCCCGGCGCGAGCTCTGGTTCGAGGCGGGCCTCGACAATGAGAAGGTCGCCGCCACGCTCATCGAGTTCCCGGAGCGGGGCGAGGCCGAGCAGACGACGTTCGAGCTGCAGTTGAGCGGCGGCACGGGGTGGGGTGACTGGGTAGCCGGCCTCTACCACTTCGCCGAGGAAGGCTCGAATGACAGCCCCTTTGTGTTCCGCCCGGGCGGCGTCGGCGACGGCCGCCCCGCCGTCATCCCCGCCAGCGACTTCGACGGGCGACTATACCTCTGGCAGAAGGCGCGGAGCGTGGCCGCTTTCGCCCATGTCCATTTCGACCTCGCCCCCGCTTGGGCGCTGGCATTCGGCGCCCGCCACACCCAAGACGAGAAGGACGCCATCGGCTCATTGCATTACTTCCCACAACCCGCCCGGCGCAAGGACGATTGGGGCGAAGCCACCGGCGACGTCTCGCTCACTTACCGCACCGCCGGCGGCCAACGCGCCTACTTCTCCTATGCGCGGGGCTATCAGGCCGGCGGCTATCCGCCCCGGCCGTTCGGCGGCGCGGCCACCTTCCAAGCGTTCGACCCCACCTTTGCGGATTCGTTCGAGGTGGGTTTCAAGGGCGCCTTCGGCACCGTGCTCACGCTGAACGCGGCGCTGTTCCATGTGCGCTACCGGGACCTCGTGGTGCAGGTGAACGAGCTCATCGAAGCGGGGTTCCTGACGCTCTCGCAAAACGCCGCGGCGTCCCGTGCCACCGGCATCGAGCTCGAAGGGCGGTGGCGGCTCTCACCCAACTTCGATGTGGGTTTCGCGCTCGGCCACCTCGACATCGAGATTTCCGAAGTGGATGAAGGTGTGCAAGGCATCGTGCCGGGCGATTCGCCGGCGCTCACGCCGGACTTCACGCTCGCCCTTTCGCCCCGCTACGTCCGGCCGCTCGGGAACGGCGGCACCGTCACGGTGCGCCTCGACCACTACCATCGCGGTGAGATGTTCGGCCAGCCCATCAACACGGCGCTCAACCGGATGCCGGGCTTGGATCTCACCAACGTGAGCGCCACCTATGAGCGCGGCGATTGGAGCGTGACGCTGTACGGCCACAACTTGGGCGACGAACGCTATCCGCTGGCGAAGCTCGACTTGGACCCCACCGTGCTCATCATCAACAGCAACGACCGGCGCGAGTACGGCCTGCGGCTCGCCAAGCGCTTCGGCGGCTGACCGCGACGTGACCGACCTGCCCACAAAAGACCACCCGCACGATGCGCCGCCGCCCGGCGGTTCCCCACGCGGTTTTGGCTTCCTCGCGGCAACGGTCTTCGCCGCCTTCGGGGCTTGGCCCATGCTCGGTGGCGCCGCGCCCAAGTGGATGCTCTTGGCTTTGGCCGCGGCGCTGGCCGCGGTGGCGCTGGCGCGGCCCCAATGGCTCGCGCCGGCGAACCGCGTGTGGATGGCGTTCGGGCGCATCCTGCACCGCATCATGAGCCCCATCATCATCACCCTCATCTACTTCGTGGTGATTACGCCCACCGGCCTCCTGATGCGCGCCTTCGGCAAAGACCCGCTGCGCCTCAAGTGGGACGCGGAGGCAGACACCTACTGGCTGCCGCGCACGGAGGAATCCGAGTCCATGCACCGGCAGTTTTAGCTTTGCCGGCGTCATCCTCCGTTTCGCTGCCGCCCAAAGACCAACTAAAATGAGCGCCATACCCTAGGAGGTGCCCCATGTCGTTTCTGGCCGAGTTCTGGGCTTTTCTGCGCGTGAGGAAGAAGTACTGGCTGCTGCCGGCCGTCGTCACCATGCTCGCGTTGGGCGGGCTCCTCGTGTTGACCGAGACGAGCGCCGTGGCACCGATGATCTACACCATCTTCTAAGGCCCCCTTGCGCATCCTCGGGCTCTCCGCCTTCTACCACGACAGCGCCGCGGCGTTGGTCGAGGATGGCCGCATCGTGGCCGCCACGCAGGAGGAGCGGTTCACCCGCGTCAAGCACGACCAGCGCTATCCGGCCAACGCCATCGACTGCACCTTGCGCCAAGCCGGCCTCACCTTGGCGGACATCGACCGGGTGGCCTTCTACGAAAAGCCCTTCCTCAAGTTCGAGCGGCTGCTGGAAACCGCCATCGCCTTCGCGCCGCGGGGGCTCAAGTCCTTCGCCGCCGCGGCGCCCGTGTGGCTGAAGGACAAGCTGTTCCAGAAGGACTTGCTGCGGCGGCAGCTGCAAGCCCTGGAACCGGCCGTGGATTGGAACGAACGGCTGCTCTTCGCCGAACACCACCTGTCCCATGCCGCCAGCGCGTTCTACCCGTCACCGTTCGAGGAGGCGGTGGTGTTGACGATGGATGGCGTCGGCGAGTGGCCCACCACCTCCGTCGCCATCGGCCGCGGCACAGCCCTCGACGTGATCCAGGAAATCCACTTTCCGCACTCGCTGGGGCTGCTCTACTCCGCCTTCACCCAATACACCGGCTTCAAGGTGAACTCCGGCGAATACAAGATGATGGGCTTGGCGCCTTACGGCGAACCGAAACACGCGCAGACCATTCTGGACCACCTCATCGACCTGAAGGCGGATGGCTCGTTTCGGCTCAACTTGCGCCACTTCAACTACTGCACCGGGCTCACCATGACGAACCGCCGTTTTGACGCCTTGTTCGGCGCCCCGGCGCGGGAACCCGAAGCGCCACTGACGCAGCACTACATGGATGTGGCCGCGTCGATGCAGGCGGTGTTGGAGGAGGCCGTGCTGCGGCTCACCCGGGCGCTGTTTCGGCAAACCGGCATCAAGCACCTGTGCCTCGCCGGCGGCGTGGCGCTCAATTGCGTGGCGAACGGCAAGGTGCTGCGCGACGGCCAGTTCGACGACGTTTGGATTCAGCCCGCCGCCGGCGACGCCGGTGGCGCTTTGGGCGCCGCCTTGTTGGCCGGATGCCGACTCTTCGGCGCCGCGCGGCCGGCGGCGAATGGCGCCGGGGCGATGGATGCCATGCAAGGCACTTTGCTCGGCCCGGCCTACGACGAGGAAGACATCCGCCAATGCTTGGACGCGGCCGGCGCCGCCTACACGCTGATGTCCGAAGGCGAACTCCTCAACGCGGTGACATCCGCGCTGGCCGACGGCGATGCCGTGGGTTGGTTCCAAGGGCGCATGGAGTTCGGCCCACGCGCCTTGGGCAATCGCTCCATCCTCGCCGACCCGCGCTCGCCCACCATGCAACGCCGGCTAAACCTCAAGGTGAAGCGCCGGGAGTCGTTCCGACCGTTTGCCCCAGCGGTGCTGGCGGAGTGCGCCGCGGACTGGTTCGAGCTCGAAACCGCGAGCCCCTACATGCTGGTGACGGCCCATGCGCGTGAACTGCAGGAAGGCACCGACGGCGGCGCCGGCGAGGGGGAGGCGGGCAGCCCCCCGGCAAACGCGCGGCTCCCCGCCGTGACCCATGTGGATGGCAGCGCCCGCGTGCAGACGGTTCACCGCGAGACCAATCCGCGCTTCCACGCCCTGCTCACGGCGTTCCAAGCGCAAACCGGCTGCCCGGCGTTGGTGAACACCAGCTTCAACGTGCGCGGCGAACCCATCGTCTGCACACCCGAGGATGCTTGGCGCTGCTTCATGGGCACGGACTTGGATTGGCTCGCCATCGGCAACTTCCTGTTGAAGAAGGAAGCGCAGGCGGGCGGCATCGTCGCAGGCGCCAATGTAGGCACGGCCACGGACTAGACGCCCGCCAGCGTCACGGCGTGGGCATGTGCCACAAGAGGGCACCCATGGACACCAGAATGAAGATCATGGCCAGGGCCAAGAGCCGCTGAGACGTTAGCCCCTTGCGCCGGCCCGGTGGCTGTCCATCATCCGCCGGCATGGGCCGCCCTTGAATCCCGCGCCCGCGCCTCGGCAACCACGTCGGTCATGCCTTCCCATTCCGCCCACATGTCGCACATGGCGCACTTGGAGCGCTCCCATGGATCGTTGCCGGCCTCGTACTCGAGCCACTCGCCGTGTTGGCCGCGGTCCGGATGGTCGGTCACGCCACTCACCACCTTGTCTGGCTGGCGCTTCTTGTTGCGGATGCGGAAGATGATGTTCTTGCGCGACCGTTCGCCGTGCTCGTTGCGGGTGCCGGAGTGCGGGATGTGGTACATGGCGATGCAAGCGTCGCCCGGCGCCATGAGGATCTGGGTTGGCCTTGGCCAGCGCTGGCCGTCTGGCGTCTGCTCGGAGGTTTCGTCGATGAACCTGTCGCGCACCGCCTCCGGCAGGTACACCAAGCCGCAGCGGTTCGGCGCGTCGTGGTTGAGGCGCGGCCAGCCGGGGCCTTCTGGCCCCAGGCAACCGTTGGTCTCATACTGCCAGCGGAAGAACTTCTCCACCTCGTGGTGGGCGCCGCGCAGCAGCGCCGTCTGGCCGCAGCCGGGGCGCGTCTGGTCCGTCAGGCAAACGAACACGAAGGCGGTGAAGCTGCCGAGGCCCAGCGTCATCGCCGGGTCTTCGAACATCGGCACCATGTTGTGGCCCATCACATCTGGGCTGCGCCCCAAGTCGCCCCGGGGGCCGGACGCGAAGTAGCGGCGGTAGATTTCTTCCGGCGTGCCCTGCTGCACACCATCCGGCATGGTGATGGTGATGGCGCCATCCATGTGCGTCTGAGCGCCGTAGTACGGCATGTCCCGATCCCGATAGCCCAAGTTATTGAAGTGGTCGCCAGGTTGGCTGCGCTTGATGACGCCCACCTGACAGGCCGTGGGCGGGTCGAACTCGCCCATGGCCTCGCGCAGCGTCGGTGCGACGGACGATGCGTTCAGCAAGTCTGTCATGGCGGCTTCGCCGCCTAGGTTCTCGCCCTTCTTGGCGCGCCGAATGCGCTCCAGCGCGGCATCGACCAGCGCTTCCGACACGGCGCCGCGCAGCACCACATAGCCATCCCGATACAGGTCGCGCTTTTGGCCAAGAGACAGGGCCGGTGCGGCACTCATGGGGCGCTCAAGTCCTCAAATTCCAGGGAAGGCGCAATGTAGGCGGGCAGGAAGCACCGTGCAAGGGCGCCTCCCGACGTTTCAGCGGGCCATCAAGATCGTCACTTCGTTGACGGTGACGGGATCGGCATCCTCGTCGCCGTCCGGGCGCGGCGGGCGGATGGCATGGTGCATCAGAACGTCCGCCTTGCCGTCGGCGTTCAAGTCGGTGAGCCAAGTGAACTCATGGTCGGCCGGCATCGCCACGGCCACCTTGTGCGGCTTGCGGCGAAACGGGCGTTGGCCGGGCGTTCCCTCAAACACATGCAGGGCCTTGCGGCCACGCTGCATCAGGAGTTCGGCATGGCCATCGCCGGTCACGTCGCCCAACAGGACGCTTGGATAGGGTGGGCGCGGGTGGCTCGGCTCGCCCTTGGCGCGGGACCTGAGCGCCGTCGCCAAACCACCGGGCGGTTCACCGGCCGGGCTGTCCGCCCGCACCTTGAGGCGCGCGTCCGGCGTTTCGGGGTAGGCGCGTTCCGCGAGGCGCCACAACTCCACGTCGAAGGACATGCCGCCGGTGAGGAGGGCACCGACGATCTTGCCCACCGCCTTCAGAAGATGCGGGTCGAACGTGGTGAACATCATCTCGATGCGGCCGTCACCATCGACATCGTGCCGCGTGAGGCCCAGCTGCATGCCATCCGAGGGAATCACGGTGTCCGGCGCCTGCCCGAACGCGATATGGCCGTCGGCGCCCCGGGCGCCGAACCGCACCTCGTAGGCCGTGTGTTTGGCGAACAGGCTGTCGCCCTTGACGGCGATGATGGCCAGGTCGCCGATGCCATCGCCATCCAAGTCATCCAAGGCGTGCAACACCCGGCCCTGGAGTTCGCTGCCGTCCTGAAAGTCCCAGTGGCCCTCGGCGAGCCAAGTCAATTCGTCCGCGTCGAAGGCAACGTCCGTCGAGAAGTAGTTGGCCTCGGCGGCGAAGGCGCCATCGGTCTGCTGCAAGTGCGCCGCGAAACGCCGCCCGGTCCAAAACACGAGGTCCGGGCTGCCATCAAGGTTCTGGTCCATTCGGTGGACGCGCCCCCAAGCCCACGGGTCGAAACGATAGCCGTCGAGTTCGTAGAGTCGCCCCACGCCTGGCGGCGGCCCGATGGCAACCGCTTCGGAGAACTCGCCGTCGCCGTCTTGGAGCAGCACTTGGAAGGCGTCTCCGTAGGGCACGGCCAAGTCCTCGAGGCCATCCCCGTTCAAGTCCCTGCTCACCACGACATGGGCCAATTCACGCCCGGCCAATTGCCCGTAGGCCGCCGGCACCGGGGCCAAAGGCCGAAAGGCACCCGCCTCCGGGTCGAACCAAGAGAGCTGCCCGGTTTGGTGGGCGATGAGGCGGTCGCGGCCGGCCACGTTGAGGATGTCCACGAAAGCCGCCGGCCCCGGCAGTTCGGCATCGATGCCCGGTGCCCAAACCCCTTCCTTGAAGGCGAAGACGCGAAGCCGCCGGCGGCCATCGCCGAGCGGGTCGATCACGGCGATGTCTTGATTCACGCCATCGAGCAGAAATCCGGCCAGCACGACTTGGCCGGGGCCGCCCCCCAGCTGAATGTCATGCCGCTCGAAGGCGATTGGCGAGGCGGACGCCCCGCAGCTCCAAGCACACGCGGCGAGCGCGGCCATGAACCACCGGCCCGTCCCGAGCCGCGCGGCGCGGCCCTTGCGCCACAGCACGGGATCAGCGGCCCACCACGCCTTCGGCCATGAGGCGCGCCACTTCCTCGCCGTCGAGTTCCAGCAAGCGCAACAACACCCGCTCGGTGTGTTCCCCAAGCAGCGGCGGCCGCCGCGTCGCGGGGCGCCGGCCGGCGCCGTCCAACACCGGCAGCGCGGTGTAGCGGCGCGTGCCGGCGACGGGATGCGCCACCGCCGGGAAGAAACCGCTGTCTTGGGCGGCCATGTCATCGCCGGTGACCACCCGCGAAACGGGCACCTGTGCCCCGCGCAGTTTGCGTTCGACTTCCGCCACGCATTGCGCCGCCGTCCACGCGGCGAGGTGCCCGTCCAGTTCGTCCGCCCGCGCCAGACGGCCCGCGGCCTTTTGGTAGCTGGGATCCGCCGTCCAGCCCTCCCGAACCAGCGCGGCGAAACGCGCCCATTGCGCGTCGTCTTCGACGGCGATGGCCACCCAGCGTTCCTTCGCGTCGTCGCCGCCGCCTTCCGGCTGGCAGGGGTAGCAGCCATGCGGCGCCATGTCTGGGCTGCGGTTGCCCGCCGGCGGCAGATCGTCCGCGGTGTGGTGCTGCGCAAGGAAGCGGTCGCCTATGAGGTAGGCCGCCCCCTCCACCTGCGTGGCATCCACGAAGCAACCGCCGGCATCACGCCGATGCAAGGCCGCGAGGAACGGCAACAGCGCTTGCTTGCCGGCGATGTGGTCTGGGTGATTCAAGGCGCCGCCGGTGGGGAAGGGATCGTCCGGGTGTGCCCACTGATGCGTGACGCCGGAGAACGCCTGCAGATTGGGGCCGTAGGTCTGGTAGCCGTCGTAGGGTCCGCGGCCCAGCCCTTGGCTGCCGAGATAGACCATGTCCGGCTTGAGTTCCAAGGTGGATTCGTAATCCAGGCCCCAACGCGCCGCCACCAAACCGCGCATGTTTTCCATCACCCCATCGCAACGCGCCGCGAGCCGCTTCAAGAGCGCCACGCCCTCGGGCTTCGAGAGGTCCACGGCGAAGCTCTGCACACCGAGGTTCAGTTGGTTGAAGAGGGCGCTCGCGTTCACATCGGCCTCCGGGCCGCCGGCGGCGCGCAGAAAGTCGAAATGCACCGCGGATTCCACCTTGATGACCTCGGCGCCCAACAAGGCGATGAGCGACGCCGCTTCCGGCACCACCGCGCCCACGCCCAGTTCCAGAATGCGCAAGCCTTGGAGCGGCTGCTCCACATCGAAATCCAGCACCGGCGGCGGGAGCGAAGGCGCCGGCGAGGCCGCGATGGCCCGCGCCGCGTCCTGATGCTCGCCCAATCCCGGCGCCGGCGCGAACGACGCATTGTGTTCCTCGGGCAGCATGCGGAACGGTGCCCGCACCACCTCCATGCCGCCGAACTCCGGGTCATCCACGGCCGTCAAAATCCCCCTGGCGCGAACATGGGGGTCGCGGGCGAAGCTCTTCAGGGAGTTTACGGGCGTGATGGTGACGCCCAGCTTCTGGCCGCCATTGAACAGCTCCTCCACGGTGCGCTCGGCCATGAGGCCGTCGCAGATCATCCTGAGCGCGTCCACGTTCTGCACGCGGAAGGCCACGTCGTCCCAAGGGCCGGCGAGCTCCTCGGGGCGGCCCAGCAACGCCACCAGCGCTTCCCATTGGCGCGAGGTCGCCGCCACCGTGCGAACGTAGCCATCCTTCACCTTGTGGATGGGGAAGGCGTTCGGCCCCAACCGCGCCGTCACCGTGCCTTGGCCGTTGGCTTGCATGTCGTGGGAGTGCAGCAGGCGCGTCCACGGCGTGATGGCGGCGACGGCCGCCTCCTCCAAGGGAATCTCGTAGCGGATGTGTACCCCGCCGCCACGTCGCGCCATCACGGCGACCATGCCCATCACCGCCGCATAGGCGCCGGCGCCGTCGAAGGCGAGCCAAGCCGGCGCGTTGCATGGCGGTTGATGTGGCCAGCCGCTGGACGCCAAGCCGCCGCTGGCGGCGAAGCTGACGATGGAGGAAGCGCCGAGCCCCAAGCGGTCCGTCACGGTGACGTGCGCCGGGGCCGCCGCAGCCGCGGCAATGGCCCGAAACGGCGAACCATCAGCGTCGAACACCACGTCCGCGCGCTCGCAGAGGCGCTGGAGCAGCGTCACGTCGTCCGCGTCCCGCGGGTCGATCACCACGCTCTTCTTGTTGGCGTTGCGGGCGAGGAACGGGATGCCGCCGCGAGGCGACTCGCCGGCATTCGGCAGCCGCGGGCGACGGCGGCGGCTCGCGGCGCCGGCCGGCGGCTCGACGAGAAACACCTCGGCGCCGCATGCGGCCCATAGGAGCCCTGCATACTCGGTATGCGGATGCGCCAGCTCGACGACGCGCAAACCCGACAACACGCCACGCTCCATAGCCATCTCCCCCTTTGTCGTCAACGCAAAGGCTATGTCCGCTTGGCGCAGCCTTCAAGGAACGGCGCCGGGCGGTTTCGCCGCCACGGCTTGGGCTTAGGCTCGCAATCCTCGGGGCGACAATCGCCGGCGAGGTCGGGTTGCCGGCTTACAGTCGAACGACCGGGCAGCGGATAAGCTATCCTCTCGGCGAACCGAGACAATGCGGACTTAGGGCGGGAACAGGACATGGCGCGCGGCATCAACAAGGTCATACTCATCGGCAACTTGGGCAGGGATCCGGAGACCCGCTACACCCAATCCGGCAGCGCCGTCGCCAACTTCTCGGTCGCCACCTCGGAGCAATGGCAAGACCGCAACACCAATGAGCGCCGCGAACAGACCGAGTGGCACAACGTGGTGTGCTTTGCGCGGCTGGCGGAAATCGCCGGCGAATACCTGCGCAAGGGTTCCAAGGTGTATGTCGAGGGGCGCTTGCAGACGCGCTCTTGGGAAGGGCAGGACGGCCAGACCCGGTCTCGCACCGAGGTGATCGCCCGGGAATTGCAGATGCTGGATTCCCGCGGCGCCGGCGCCCCCGGCGGCGGGCCGGACGATGCCGGCCAAGGGTACGCCCCACCGCCCAGCGACGGGCGCGCCACACGGCCCCAGCCGGCCGCACCGGCGCCCGCCGCCAACCCGGAGGCGGACGACTTCGACGACGACATCCCCT
Source organism: Candidatus Azotimanducaceae bacterium (assembly GCA_965200505.1). Taxonomy (GTDB): domain Bacteria; phylum Pseudomonadota; class Gammaproteobacteria; order Pseudomonadales; family Azotimanducaceae; genus VXNE01. Next base: position 1,444,523 of record OZ241343.1, read on the forward strand.
TCTAACCAGCCTACGCCACTCGCCCACCCGTCACCAGAGTGTCAGCAACGCCAACCCCAAGGCGAGCCGATACAACACATAGGGCGTCATGCCGGTGCGATTCACCAGCGCCACGAAGGCGGCGATGCAGGCGTAGGCGGAAACACCGGCGATGGCGAAGCCCAGCGCCAGGCTCGGCCAAGCCTCGGCTTGCCATGTCGCCGGGTCGAGGGCGGCCAGCAACAGGGCGCCGGCGATGGTCGGCATCGCCAGCAGGAATGAAAAGCGCGCCGCGCCTTGTCGGGACAGCCCCAGCAGCAGCGCCGCGGTGATCGTCACGCCGGCGCGGGATGCGCCCGGAATGAGCGCCGCGGTCTGCGCCACGCCTATGAGTGCCGCCTGCGCGAACGTCACGGACGCCAAGTCCCCCGTGCCACGCCGTCGGTCCGCCCACCACAGGGCGATGGCGAAGCCGATGATCGCGGCCGCCACCACGCCCACGTCGCGCAACGCAGTTTCGGCAAAGGGCTGGATGAGCCACCCGGCCAATGCGATGGGCGCCGCCGCGACGGCCACCTTGGCCAGGAGATCCACATTGGAATCCCAGCTGAGCCGTGCGACGCTAGCGCCAAAGTCGGCCAATTCGCGCCGGAAGTAGAGCACGAGGGCCGTCAACGACCCACCATGCACGGCGATGTCGAAGGACAGGCCCTGATCTTCCCAGCCCATCGCGCGGGCCGCGAGGATCAGGTGCCCCGAGGAGGAGATGGGCAGGAACTCGGTGATGCCTTGGATGAGCGCCAAGCAGATGACTTGCAGCGGGTCGATGCGAAGCTCCCCCAGGCCCACCCGCGGCCGGCGCGCGGCGTCGCCGCCATGCTATCGTTTCCCGTCATGGCAGGCATACGGTCAATGCCCTTGTTTCCGCTCGGGCAAGTGTTGTTCATCGGCGCATGCATGCCGTTGCGCATCTTCGAGCCACGCTATGTGGACATGGTGGGGCGATGCCTGCGCGAGGATGCCCCGTTCGGCGTGGTGCTCATCCGCCGCGGCGCGGACACCCACATCGGGCCGGACGCCCGCCAACCGGACATCTTCAACATCGGCGTGTCGGCGCGCATCGTCGATTTCGACCAGACCAGCACGGGCACGCTGGCAGTGAAAGTGCTCGGCGAGGGCAAGTTCCGCATCCACGGCACTGAGGAACAGCGCGACCACCTGCTCGTGGGCGAGGTCGAGATGCTGCCGGAGGAACGGGCGACGCCGTTGGGTGAAGACTTCGAGTGGCTGGCGACGCTCCTGCAGGACCTCATGCAGCATCCGCTGATGGCGGATCGCTGGCGCGACGAGTTGGACCTCGAGGACGCCCGCGCCGTCGGCTGGCGCCTCTCCGACATGCTGCCACTGCCGCCGGAGACCAAGCAGGGCTTGCTGCAGATGAATCTGCCCCGGGAACGCTTGACCGAGATCCGCCGCTTGGTGAACAAGCTGCGCGGTTGAGGCCACGTTGGCGCCGCATGGGGCCGCCTGCCCAGCGCCACGGGCCGGCCGCCCACGCCGCTGACTATAATTCGTGGGCATGAACGCGCCATCTTCCGTTTCCATGCGCGACATGGGCTGCCGCGCCCGCGCCGCATCACGCCGTTTGGCCGCGGCGAGCGCCGGCGCCAAGGCCGCGGCGCTCTCGGCCGCGGCGGAGCAGATCGACCGCGACCGCACGGCGCTCATCGATGCCAACAAGGCCGACGTCGAGTGCGCCATCGCCAACGGCGTGGACGCGCCGCTGGTGGACCGGCTGGTGCTCGACGATCGCGGCATCGACCGGATGTGCGAAGGCGTGCGGCAGGTCGGGGCGCTGGCGGATCCCATCGGCGCCATGTCCGAACTCGAATACCGCCCGAGCGGCATCCAAGTCGGCCGCATGCGCGTGCCGCTCGGCGTCATCGGCATCATCTACGAATCGCGCCCCAACGTCACCGCAGACGCCGCGAGCCTGTGCTTGAAGTCTGGCAACGCCTGCATCCTGCGGGGCGGTTCCGAGGCGATTCACTCCAACCGCGCCATCGCGGACAGCATTCGCCGCGCTTTGGCCGCATCCGCCGTGCCGGCGGACGCGGTGCAACTCGTGCCCACCACCGACCGCGCCGCGGTGGGCGACCTGCTGGGACTCGACAAGTGGGTCGATGTGATCGTCCCGCGCGGCGGCAAGGGGTTGATCGAGCGGGTCAGCAACGAATCGCGGATTCCGGTCATCAAGCACTTGGATGGCGTCTGCCATGTGTACATCGACGACGACGCGGACCTGGACATGGCCGAAGCGGTGGCGGTGAACGCCAAGGTTTCCAAGTTCGCCGTCTGCAACGCCATCGAGACGCTGCTGGTGGCGGCCGCGGTGGCCGACGCGACGCTGCCGCGGCTGAAGGCGCACTTCGACGCCGCCGGCGTGGCGCTGCGCGGCTGCGAACGCACCCGCGCCATCATCGACGCGACGCCGGCCACGGAGGCGGACTGGCGCGAGGAATATCTGGCGCCCGTGTTGGCGGTGCGCGTGGTGGACGGCCTCGACGCCGCCATCGAGCACATCAACCGCTACGGCTCCGGGCACACGGACGCCATCGTGACGAACGACTACGCGCGCTCGCGCCGCTTCCTCGCCGAGGTGGATTCGGCGTCCGTCATGGTGAACGCCTCCACGCAGTTCGCGGATGGCTTCGAGTACGGCTTGGGCGCGGAAATCGGCATCTCCACGGACAAGCTGCATGCGCGCGGCCCGGTCGGCCTCGAAGGGCTCACCACGCGCAAATTCGTCGTGTTCGGCAACGGCGAGCTGCGCGAGCGTTGAGGCGCGACCTCGTCGTCCTCTTCGGCGGCACCTTCGACCCGCTGCACATTGGCCATGTGAGCGCGGCGCAGGCGGCGCGCGCGGAGCTCGGCGTGGACGCGGTGACGCTGGTGCCCAGCGCCCGGCCGCCGCATCGCAACCCGGTGGCGAGCGCGGCGCACCGCCTGCGCATGCTGCGCCTCGCCATCGCCGACGAACCCGGGCTCAAGGCATCGGATGTGGAGTTGCGGCGCCGGGGCCGCTCCTACACCATCGACACGGTACGGGCGTTCGGCGGCCCGCGGCGCAGCGTCGTCTGGCTGCTCGGCAGCGATGGCTTGGCGGCGTTTGGCGCTTGGCGCGGCGTCGCGTCGCTGCCGTGCTCAGGCCATGTCGCCGTGCTGGCGCGCCCGGGCGCGGCGCCCAGCGGCTTGGCCAGGTTTCGCCGGGCTTTGGGCCCGACGGCGCTACGGCACCGCGGCGCCGGCTGCCAACTGACGCTCAATGCCCCCATGCTCAACGTCTCCGCCACGGACATTCGCCGCCGTTTGCGGCGCGGCGAGGACGCATCGCATTTGCTCAAGCCAGCGGTGTGGCACTATATTTGGCGGCATGGCTTATACCGCGACTGACTCGTAGGGCCGCTCGTGGCGCCGGCGGAGCTGCGCGACGTGATGGTCGCGTCGCTCGACGACTTGAAGGGACGGAACGTCCTCGCCTTGGATGTCGCCCGGCTCTCGGACCTGACGGATTACATGATCCTCGCGAGCGGCACGTCGGAACGGCACGTCCGCGCCTTGGTCGATAGCGTCGAGGCGGCGGCGAAGGCGCGCCAGGTGGGCATCCTCGGCATCGAGGGCCGCGCCGCGGCGCAATGGGTGTTGGTGGATTTGGGCGACGTGGTGGTTCATGTGATGCAACCCGAGACGCGCGCGTTTTACGACCTCGAACGCCTGTGGTGCGATGTCGCCGTCACCACGCCCGAGGCCGGGGCGGAAGAGCCGGCCTGAAGCGCCGGCCCCACCGCCGCGCGTTCGTACGCACGCCATGACCGAAACGCTGCACTTCAAGGACACCCGCCTCGAGCGACGGGTGTTCGCGGCGCGGGCCGTGGTCATCTTCCTCATCTCCCTCGCCCTGGTGCTCGCGCTCTTGGCGCGCCTCGTGCAACTGCAGGTGGTGGAACACCACTCTTACGCCACCCGCGCCGAGGAGAACCGCATCCAAGTGCAGCCGCTGCCACCGGATCGCGGCTTGATCTACGACCGCAACGGTGTGCTGTTGGCGGACAACCGCCCGGTGCGGTCGCTGGCGCTCGTGGTGGAACTGGTGCCGGACTTGGACGCCCTCATCGACGCGCTGCGCGAACGGGTCGATCTGGACGATGCGGACATCGCGCAATTCCACCGCCGGGTGCGGCACCGCCGACCCCACGAGCCGGTCGCGCTGAAGCTCAACCTTTCCGAAGCGGAGGTGGCGCGTGTGCGCGTCGATGGGCATCGCTGGCCGGGTGCGCGGATCACGGATGAAAACCTGCGCCACTACCCGTTCGCCGAACTCACGGCACACGCCTTGGGCTCCGTGCGCCGGGTGACGGCGGAAGACACCGAGCGGCTGGACGCGCAACGCTACCGCGGCGTCAAGTTCGTGGGCCGCCTCGGCGTGGAAAAGTTCTACGAGGACGTGTTGCACGGCCACGTCGGTTGGCAGCGCGTCGAGGTGGATGCCCGCGGCCGGGTGCGGCGGGTGATGGACGCCACGCCGCCCGTGGCCGGCCAGAACCTCACCCTGCACTTGGATTCCGCGTTGCAGAGCGCCGCCGCGGCGGCGTTGGAAGGCCGTCGTGGCGCCGTGGTCGCCCTCGACACCCGCTCCGGCGGCGTGTTGGCGCTGGTGAGCAACCCGGGCTACGACGCCAACCTGTTCGTCGTGGGCGTTGATCCAGCGCATTACCAAGAATTGGTGGCGTCGCGGGACACGCCACTCTTCAACCGCGCCATCAGCGGCCGCTACGCGCCCGGCTCCACCTTCAAGCCCATCGTCGCGCTGGCCGGCTTGAGCGTGGGCGCCACGGATTGGGAGCGCGTCATCAACGACCGCGGCGAGTTCCGGCTGCCGGGACGTGGGCGCGTGTATCGCGATTGGAGCTGGCGGCGCGGCAACGCCGGCGGCCAAGGCATCGTGAATCTGCGCAAGGCGATCTACCGCTCGTCCAACGTCTATTTCTACGATCTGGCGACGCGGATGGACGTGGACGTCCTATCGGACTTCGCCGGCCAGTTCGGCTATGGCCGCGTCACTTCCATCGACATCGCCGGCGCGGATCCAGGGCTCTTGCCATCGCGGGTTTGGAAGCAAGGGGCGCGGGGCGAGCCTTGGTACGCCGGCGACTCGGTGAACCTCGGCATCGGCCAAGGCGATCTCCTGGCCACGCCGCTGCAACTCGCCACCGCGGCCATGGTGATCGCCAACCGCGGCCAATGGATTCGACCGCGCGTGCTGCTGTCGAGCGATGGCACCGTGCCGGGCTTTCCGACCACGGCGCCGGCCCGGGTTCACGGCCCGGCGGAAGCGCACTGGGAAGGCATCGTCGATGCCATGGAAGACGTGGTGCATCGTGGCCACAAGGGGTTCCGCGAGAACGGCACCGCTTGGTTCCACATCGGCCGCGACATCGGCTATCGGATGGCCGGCAAGTCCGGCACGGCGCAAGTGGTGGGCATCGCCCAAGGCGAGGAATACGACGATGCGGAGCTCGACGAATACCAGCGCAAGCACGCATGGTTCATCGCCTTCGCGCCGGCGGATGCGCCGGCCATCGCCGTCAGCGTGTTGGTGGAAAACGGCGGCGGCGGCAGCTCCGTCGCCGCGCCGGTGGCGAAATCCGTGATCGACGCTTGGCTCCTGCCGCGGCTCGCCAAGCTGGAAGCCCAAGCGGCAGAGGCCGGCGCGACGCCCGAGCCGGCGGCAGCGCAACCCGCATCGGCGACCACCTTGGCCGCGGCACCGGCGGGCCAAGCCGTGAGAGCGCCCGCCGCGCCCGCGGCAATGGCACCCCCTGCGCGCGGCACACCGGCCTTGGAGGTCGCGCAAGCCCGCGTCACGGACGGGGTGGGCCTTGGCGCCGCGGAGGAGCCCGGCGCTTAAGGCCGGGGGCTCGACATGGTCACCACACGCTTCATGCGGCAGTCGCCGTGGCCATCGGTGCAGGTGGCGCGGCGCGTCTATCAGATGCATCTCGACGGTGTGCTGTTGCTCTCCTTGCTCGCCATCATCACCTTCGGGCTCGTCATCCTGTCGCGGGCGCAAGACGCTTTCTTAGGCCAAATGCTGCGCTTGGCCGGGGCGGTCGTGGTCATGGTGGTGGCGGCGCATGTGCAACCGCGCACCTACCTGCGCTGGGCGCCGTTCATCTACTTGGGCTGTTTGGCGCTCCTCATCGCCGTGCCATTCTTCGGCGTGGTGGTGAACGGCTCGCGGCGCTGGCTCGAGTTGCCCGGCGGCTTCCGCTTCCAACCTTCGGAACTGATGAAGGTGGCGATGCCGTTGGTGATCGGCTGGTACCTGAACGAGCGCCGCCTGCCGCCACGCTTCCTGCACGTGTTGGGCTGCCTGGCCATCGTCTTGGTGCCGGCGGCGCTCATCGCGCGCCAACCGGACCTTGGCACCACCGCCCTCTTCACCGCGGCCGGGTTGTTCCTGATCGTGCTGTCCGGCCTGCGTTGGCGTTGGGTGTTCGCCGCCACCGCGGTGGCCGCCGCGGCCGCGCCGGCGCTGTGGTCCTTCATGCGCGAATATCAGCGGGAACGGGTGTACACGTTGTTCGATCCGGAACGCGACCCCACCGGCGCCGGCTGGAGCATCATCCAGTCGAAGACGGCCATCGGCTCCGGCGGCGTGTTTGGCAAGGGGCTGGACCAAGGCACCCAAAGCCGCCTCGACTTCCTGCCGGAGGCCAACACGGATTTCATCATCGCCGTGATCGGCGAGGAGCTCGGCCTCATCGGCATCGTCCTGCTGCTGCTGCTTTACGTCGCCGTGCTGGCGCGGGGGCTGTACATCGCCACCACCGCGTCGGACACCTTCGGGCGGCTCGTGGCGAGCGGCGTCACGCTCACATTCTTCCTCTACGTCTTTGTTAACATCGCCATGGTGTGCGGTTTGCTGCCCGTGGTTGGCGCGCCCCTGCCATTGGTGAGCTATGGCGGCACGTCGGCCATCTCCATCCTGCTCGGGTTCGGCATCGTCATGTCCATTCAAACGCATCGGAACTGGTAGGGGCGGGAGTGCGCCGAACAATCCTCGTGGCCGCGCTGGCCCTCTTGGCCGCGGCGAGCCACGCCGACTACAGCGAGCGCGAAGCCGTGCGCGACTACATCGATTCCGTGGTGGAACGGCACGGTTTCGAGCGCCAAGCGCTCTTGGCCCTGTTCGCCGAGACGGAGCGCAAGCAGCGCATCCTCGACGCGATTTCCCGGCCCGCCGAGCGCGTGAAGCCGTGGCACGAATACCGCGACATCTTCATCACCCGCGCCCGCATCGACGACGGCGTGGACTTCTGGCGCGACAACGAGGCGGCGCTCAACCGCGCCCATGAAACGTTCAGCGTGCCGCCGGAGTTCGTGGTGGCCATCATCGGCGTGGAAACGAGCTATGGCCGCGTCACCGGCAGCCACCGCGTGATGGACGCGCTGGCGACGCTGGCCTTCGACTATCCGCCGCGCGCGGCCTTCTTCATGGGCGAACTCACGCAGTTCCTGCTGCTGGTGACGGAGGAGGAGAAAGACCCGCTGGCCATCATGGGGTCGTACGCAGGCGCCATGGGCTTCGGCCAATTCATCCCGTCGAGCTACCGCGCCTACGCCGTGGATTTCGACGCCGATGGCCGCCGCGACATTTGGCACAACGTCACCGACGCGGTGGGCAGCGTGGCCAACTACTTCGAGCGGCATGGCTGGCGCGACGGCGACGCCGTGGCGTTGCGCGTGCAGGTGGATGGCGATGGCGCCCGCGCCGCCGCCAACGAGGGCTTGGCGCCGAACTACGACGTTGCCGAGCTCAAGCGCCTCGGCGTGCAGGTGGACGCGGTGGCGGACGACGCCAAAGCGGCGCTCTTCCGCATGGAGGCGGAGCACGGCGACGAGTATTGGCTCGGCCTGCACAACTTCTACGTCATCACCCGCTACAACCGCAGCTCGATGTACGCGCTGGCCGTCACCCAGCTCGCCGAGGCGCTGCGTGGCGCACGGGAGCAAGTGGCCGGCGGGCCTGCTGCCAGCCGGCTCGATTTCGGGGGGCTGGGGCCGTGAGCGCTCGCCGGTGCCTCGCGGCGCTTCTCGGCGCGGTGTTGGTGGCGGCCAACGCCGGCGCCCAGCCCGGCATCATCAAGCCGCCGGACATTGCGGCCCGCGGCTATGTGTTGATGGACGCGGACACCTTGCAGGTGCTCGCCGAGCGCGATGGCGACGTCACCCTGCCACCGGCGAGCCTCACCAAGATCATGACGAGCTTCGTGGCGGCGGCGGAGCTGGAGTCCGGCCGCATCAGCCTGACCGACCAGGTGCCCGTCAGCGTCAACGCTTGGCGCACGCAGGGTTCGCGGATGTTCATCCGCGAGGGCACGGAAGTTTCCCTCGACGACCTCTTGCACGGCATCATCATCCAATCTGGCAACGACGCGAGCGTGGCCGTGGCAGAGTACATCGCCGGCGCCGAGGACGCCTTCGCCGGCATGATGAACGACCACGCGGCGCGCATCGGCATGGTGAACACCCACTTCGCGAACTCCACGGGCCTGCCCAACGAAGCGCAACACAGCACCGCGCGGGACATGGCGCTCCTGACGCGGGCCCTCATCCGGCGCTTCCCCGACCACTACGCCATCTATTCGCAGCGCCAGTTCAAATACAACGACATCGAACAGCCGAACCGCAACCGTCTGCTGTGGCGCGACCGCACCGTGGACGGCGTGAAGACCGGCCACACCGATGCCGCCGGCTATTGCTTGGTGGCTTCCGCGGAACGCAACGGCATGCGCCTCATCTCCGCGCTGATGGGGGCGGAGACCGAGCCCATCCGGGTGCGCGAAACGCAGAAGTTGCTGCAATACGGCTTCCGCTACTTCGAGACGCGCAAGCTCTATGACGCCGACGCGCCGCTGCAGGCCGCGGAGGTGTGGTATGGCGAGGCCAAGGAGGTGGCGATAGGCGTTGCGGAACCCATCTTCGCCACCATCCAACGCGGCCGTTACGACGAGCTGCGGGCGACGCTGGACCTGCCCCGCGCCTTGGAGGCGCCCATCGCCGTCGGCCAGCAGTTCGGCGAGCTGCGGGTGACGCTGGACGACGAGCTGATCGCCTCGGCGCCGCTCATCGCCCAAGAGGCGGTGGCGCAATCGGGATTCTTCTCGCGGATGTTCGAGGGCGTTTACCTTTTCTTCAAAGAGTTCATCGGTTGAAGCCGCCGGTCATCGAGTTTCCCTGCGACTACCCCTTGCGGGTGTTGGGCGAGGCGCGGGCGGCGTTCGTCGCCGATGTGCTGGAGGTGGTCGCCCGCCATGCGGCGCCGGTGCCGGAAAGCGCCGTCACCCTGCGCGCGAGCCGTCACGGCCGCTTTCAATCCGCCGGGTTCCGCATCCGCGCCACCGGCGAGCCGCAAATCAAGGCGCTCTACAAGGACTTGATGGCGCATCCTTCGGTGAAGGTCGTCCTGTAGGCTGCCAGCGCGTGTGGCGTCCGTGCCCCCACCAACACTCATCGTGCGCGACCTCGGCAGGACGGATTACCTGCCTGTCTATGAGCGGATGCGGGCGTTCACGACAGCCAGGGAAGGCACCACGCCGGACGAGCTCTGGCTCACCGAGCACCACCCGGTGTTCACCCAAGGCCAAGCGGGACGCGCCGAACACATCCACGCCCCCGGGGACGTGCCGGTGGTGGCGACGGACCGCGGCGGCCAAGTCACCTACCACGGCCCCGGCCAAGTCGTCGGTTATGCGATGTTCGACCTACGCCGCCTCAAGCTGGCTTCACGGGCGTTGGTGGCGGGTTTGGAACACACCATGATCGAGGCGCTGGCGACATTCGGCATCGCGGCCCAGGCCCGTGCGGACGCCCGCGGCGTCTATGTCCAGGGCGCCAAGGTCGGCGCTTTGGGGTTGCGCATCCGGCGCGGCTGCTCCTACCACGGCTTCGCCCTCAACGTGGCGATGGATCTGGCGCCGTTCCAACGCATCAATCCGTGCGGCTTGGCCGGCATCCGGGTGACGCAGGTGGCGGACCTTGGCGGCCCGAACGATTTGGGCCGGGTGCGAACGGCGTTGGTAGCCGCCCTTGAGCGCATCTTCGGCTTCAAAGCGATGCGCTGCTTGACCGACCCGACATGAAGACCCTCCCGATCCCACCCCTGCGCACGGCGGACATGCCGAAACGCGACAAGACCTACCTCAGCATGATGGGGCCGGGTGCGGTGATGGTGGGCCTCGCCATCGGGTCCGGCGAACTCATCCTGTGGCCATGGATCACCGCCAAGTTCGGCGCCCAGATGATGTGGGCGGCGGCGCTCGGCGTGTTCCTGCAGCTGTGGATCAACATCGAGATCGGCCGCTGGGCCATCGCCACGGGCGAGTCTGCCTTCACGGGCTTTGCGCGGCTCTCCAAGGCGTGGGTTTACTTCTTCCTCACGCTGTTGCTGGTGGGCGCCTTCCTGCCCGGTTGGGGCCGGGCGGTGGGCACGTCGCTCAAGATTCTGATCTTTGGGCCAGACGGGCCGGGCGCGGATTGGCTGTGGACGGCAGTGGTGTTCGCCATTGCGCTGGCCATCGTGTTCGGGCCGAAACGCATCTACGCCACCATCGAACGCTCCATCATGGCGATGGTGGTGGTCATCGTGACGGGCCTCTTGGTGGTGGCGTTCAGCGTCGGCGCGTGGAGCGATGTGGTGACGATGGCGAAGGGCGTGGTGAACTTCGGCGCCATCCGTTTGGACGACGAGTTCACCTTCCAGCGCTTCTTCGGCGCCTTCGTGTTCGCCGGCGCCGGGGGCCTCGGCAATCTCTATTACGCCTACTACTTGCGCGACAAGGGCATCGGCATGGGGGTGCGCATCCCGGCCCTCGTCAACCCGTTGCGCGAGGCGCAGCGCGGCGACAGCGAGGTCGGCTACCTGTTCACCGCCACCGCCGAGAACATCCGCCGGTTCCGCGACTGGTTCCGCTATGTGCTGCTGGACACCACGGCGCTCTTCTGGCTCGCCAACACGTTCACGATGTTCCTGTTCATGTTCGGCGCCCTGGTGGTGCTGCACCCGCAAGGCATCGTGCCCCAGGAAAGCCAGCTGGTGTGGGACTTGGCCATCATCCTTGAAGGCTCCATGGGCATCGGCGGGCGCTATCTGTTCCTCATCATCGGCATCGCCGCGCTCTTCAGCTCGGTGCTCACCGGGCTGGATGGCGGGGTGCGCCTGTGGGTGGACCTCTTGCACACCAATTTCTCCTTCATGCATCGGTTCGCCGCCAACAAGCTCTACCTCGCCATCGCGCTCACGCTTTCCGCCATCGGCGTCGGTGCCACCTGGTTCTTCGAGGCGTTCGACGTGAGCGCGTTGGACTTCTTCTTCATCAGCGCCATGATTAGCGGCTTCGCCATGGCCGCGTATGTGCCGATGGTGCTCTACATGAATCTGCGCCACCTGCCGGCCGAGGTGCGCCCCAAGCCCGTCAACATCCTGATGGTGAGCATCGGCGCCGCCACCTACATCAGCTTCGCCGCCTACACGGTGGGCGCGAAGCTGGTGGAATGGTTTGGGTGAGTTAGACGTCGCTCGGCTACACCACGCCGTACGCCAACATCGCGTCCGCCACCTTGCGGAAGCCGGCCACGTTCGCGCCGCGGACGTAATCGATGTCGCCATCCGCCTCGGTGCCGGCTTGCCGGCACTTCTCGTGGATGTCTCGCATGATGGCCTGCAAGCGTCCATCCACTTCCTCGCGTGACCACGAGATGCGCAGCGAGTTCTGGCTTTGCTCCAAGCCGGAAACCGCCACCCCGCCGGCGTTGGCCGCCTTGCCGGGCGCGAACTTGACCTTGCCGGCGCGGAACGCGGCCACCGCCTCCGCGGTGCAGGGCATGTTCGCCCCCTCGGCCACCGCGATGACGCCATTGGCGACGCAGGCTCGGGCATCCTCGGCGTGCAATTCGTTCTGCGTGGCGCAGGGCAAGGCCAGATCTGCCGGCACGCCCCACGGCCGCGCTTCGGCGTGGTAGGCACAGCCGAAGTGGTCTGCGTATTCGCGGATGCGCCCGCGGCGGCGTTCCTTCAGTTCCTTCAGCCACGCCAAGCGCTCGCCATCGATGCCGTGCGGATCGTGGATGAAGCCGCCCGAATCCGAAGCGGTGACCACCTTGGCGCCGAGTTCGGTGAGCTTCTCGATGGCGTAGAGGGCGACATTGCCCGAGCCGGACACCAACGCTGTTTTGCCGGCGATGTCGTCGCCGGCCGCGGCGAGCATTTCGCGCAGGAAGTACACCGCGCCGTAGCCAGTGGCCTCGATGCGGCCCAAGCTGCCGCCGAAGGCCAGCCCCTTGCCCGTGAAGACGCCGGCGAAGCGGTTGCCGAGGGTTAGGTATTCGCCGAACAGGAAGCCGATTTCCCGGGTGCCCACGCCGATGTCGCCGGCCGGCACGTCCGTGTCTTCCCCGATGTGGCGGTGCAACTCCCGCATCATGGCTTGGCAGAAGCGCATCACTTCGGCTTGGCTCTTGCCACGCGGGTTGAAGTTCGAGCCGCCCTTGGCGCCGCCCATCGGCAGCCCCGTGAGGCTGTTCTTGAAGATCTGCTCGAAGCCCAGGAACTTGAGCACGCTCTGCGTCACGGTGGGGTGGAAGCGCAGGCCGCCCTTGTACGGCCCGATGGCGTTGTTGAACTGCACCCGCCAAGCGCGGTTCACGCGCACACGCCCGGCGTCGTCCTGCCATGTGACGCGAAAGGTGATGATGCGATCCGGCTCCGTCAGCCGCTCCAGAATCTGCGCCTTTTGGTACTCCGGCCGCTCGGCGATGAACGGCAAGACAGACTCCGCCACTTCCTGCACCGCCTGCAGGAACTCCCGCTCACCCGGATTGCGCCGGACGCATCCGGCCATGAAGTCCGCAAGTCGTGCCTCAGCGCTGTGCTTCATCGTGGTTCCATCCTCCGTTTAGTGGCCGTGCGGCGGTGCCAACTGCCCATCGTCCCGAAGGCGTCCAAAGCCTGTCAAGCGGCACGACGGTGGATTCTCACCCCGTTGGGGCACCGTCCGCCACGAGATGGGAAGCCCGCAGCGATAGGCTTTGACCGTCAAGCGCGACCGGCATACGCTTGACCAACTTGGTCGCAGAGGGACAGCTACTGTGACAAATCACATGCAACAGGAGCCTTCCCGTGCATTGATGCCGGTGGTGGTCTCAACCGACGAGTTCGACAGGCTTCGCTCTGCCAGCGTCTCACCGACGCTGCACGAACTCCTGTCGCGATCGCCGCTGAATCGCGTGGAGTTCGAGCACGAACCCATCCACGGCCCGGTGCGCAAGGTGGACATTTGAGCGGATGGTTGTTGGACAGGGTTTAACGATTAGACCAACTTGGGCAACGCAGTGGACGAACAGATGCCAAGCACGGCGCGGAGCGCAGCGCCATTGACCCGTGAAGAGCTGGCCCAGCGCTTGCGGAAGCATGAGTGGTCGGACATCGAGTTCAAGCAAGCCCGCCGAGGCGTGCCGCGGGACGCCTACAGGACTGTTTCGGCGTTCGCCAACACGGCCGGCGGATGGCTGGTGTTTGGCGTTCGAGAATCCGGCGGCGCCTTGGATGTGGTCGGCGTGGCGGAAGTGAACAAGGTGCAGAACGACTTTCTGAGCACGCTCCGGGCCGGCGACAAGCTAAACCGTGTGATCGCGGTGGAAGAACAAGCCGAGGAGATGGACGGCAAGACCCTGCTGGTGTTCCATGTTCCCGAATCGCCAAGGGGCGAAAAGCCGATCTACCTCCGTGGTGACATTCGCCAGTCCTACATCCGCCGCGGCGCTGGCGACGAGCGTTGCACGATGCCCGAGATCGAGCGGTTCTTGCGCGATGCCGTCACCGACTACGATGGCCAAGTGGTGGAGTTGGACGCGGAGAGATTCTTTGACCCAGATTCCTTGCGTTGGTATCGGCGCTTGTTCGAAGATCGCAATCCCGGCCGGCGGCAAGAGCCCTCCGACATGGAGTTCCTGCATGAGTGGGGCCTTGTCGTCGAGCAGGACGGCCGGCTGGCACCCACGCGGGCGGCGGTGTTGGTGCTGGGACGTGCTCGCTATGTGCGTCAAATCCTGCACCGGCCGGTGGTGGACTACCAGTTCATCGACTCCACTTTCGATGCTTGGCCGCCCGATCTGCGCTGGAGCGACCGCGTCGTGGTCGAGGAGAACTTGGTGCAGGCGTGGCTCACGCTCTCCGAGCGCTACCTGCGACGGTCCGATCGTCCGTTCCGCATCGATCCGGCCACGCTTCGCCGCGATGATGACCCGCCGGACTATGTGTCCTTTCGCGAGGCAGCCATCAATCTGCTGCTCCATCAAGACTATGGCGAACAGCATCGGCACGCGACCATTCGCGTGTTCCGTGACCGGCTGGAGTTCCGCAATCCAGGCGACGCCTTTGCCACCACGGACACGCTCCTCGAGCCAGGCGCCAAGGACGTGCGCAACCCCGACATCGTGGCCGCATTCCGCCGGCTGGGCTTGAGCGAGCAGGCAGGCACCGGCATCCGCGCGATCTTCCGCAACTGGCAAGAGTTGGGCCACGTGCCGCCGGTGATCGACAACGACAAGACGAACAAGGTGTTCGAGGTGCGTTTCTCGCGGGAGGCGCTGCTGAGCGAGGAGCAACGTCTTTTCCAATCCCGCTTGGGGCTGCGCTTGAACGGTGCGCAAGCGCGGGTTTTCGCCTTGGCTTGCCGCAAAGGGCACGTTTCGCTTGTTGATGCGAAGGCGGTGACGGGACGAATCGGAGCGGAAGCCTCCGACACGCTGGAAGCGCTCCAAGTGCAGGGCGTGTTGCAGCCTCTACAGGACGGGCTGCACCGCCTCGCAGAGCATCTCGAAGGACGTGCCGACCTGCCGCTCCTTGGTCAGTCCAAGAGTGACCAAGTGCGCAATAGCCGCGACGACTTGGTCACTGACCCAGCGGATAGAGCGGCGCTGGATGGGCGCGTTGACCAAGCCGCAACCGCCAAATCGGACTTGGTCACTGACCAAGTAAGCCGGCCCGCGAGCGACTTGGTCACTGACCAAGAGAAAGGAGTGTCGCAGCCCGACAAACGCACTGGCCAAGCGGGATCAGCAGAACCAGACTTGGTCACTGACCAAAGGGAAAGGACGCACCCGGACCAGCACAGTGACCAAGCCGCACCCGCCAAACCGGACTTGGTCACTGACCAAGTATCCCCCTTAAGCGACCAGCAGCGCCGCGTGATGGCCGCCTGCGACACTCCCCGGAGCTTGGCTGAATTGATGGCCTTGGCGGGACTGACGCACCGTTCGTTCTTCCGCAACCGCCATCTGAAGCCCCTGCTGGACGCGAACATCGTGCGCATGACTAATCCCGACAACCCCAACGCGGCCAACCAGCGCTACGTCCTCACCGAAAGCGGGCTGGCGCTAAAGGCGAAGGGGGAGCAAGAGGGCCCGGCCCATGGCTAAGAGGTCTCCGGGGACTGTCGCCGCGCCGATGCTGGAGACCCGGTGTTGCGTAAGACAAATGGCGCAGAGGTGAAGGAGATGGCAAGAGAACTGGAACTCGTCACGAATTTGGAACAGGTCAAGGAAAACGCTGTTCGTTTCGCGAAGATCAAGGATGCGCGCGAAACGGACGCGTACCACCAACTGAGCAAATTCAAACACTGGTATTACTTCAGAGATATCGGTTTTGCACCGAGCAAATTCATAGGATACATTGATACCACGGCGGAAGACTATAAGGGCGGCAAATCCGAGCGCCACGGTAGTACATATACGAGGAATAAACTTAAAGAGTTGGGGTTCAGAGAAATAGATGACCGTACCATGGCTTTCAACCGATGGCTGCCGGTACTAAAAGACTTCGTAAGGGGAATGGGGAAGGAGCTCAGGAAAGTTGTCAGCATTCATGTCCTGGACGGTAACGAGTTTGACGAATTGTGCCAAGAACGGCGTTCGAACGTATGGATGGTGCGGGCGCTCAGTGGTAGATGGGCTACCCATTTCCTCGAACATGGATATGTGGGATTCCACTTTGACATGGAAGACGTCGATATGTCTAGGTGCGCGACTCAGGAAGAGGTAAGAGAGAAGTACCGAGAGCATCACTCGGACAAAATGAACAGAGCGTCCCAAATCTGGAAATTTGTCAAGAGAGTCAACGACGGCGACTATATGTTGACCAAGGACGAACAAGGAAGAATCCATTACGGCATCGTCGGCAAGCCGGAGTATGTGAAGGATGGGCGGCCGTGTTCCAACCGGCGAGCCGTATCTTGGGGAGGAACGATAGAGCTCAAAAGTTCGTGGCTACTACGGCCAACCGTCTTCGAACTTACAGGAGAAGCAAGGAACGCGGTATTTGAACAAATCGGACGGTTGGACTTGGTGGAGCGCCACGCACACACGAACGCTGGTGCTTCGGCGGAAGACGATGCTGAATCAGGCTATGGGCTCGATTCTCTCGCCGACAAACTCCTGCTCGACACCAGTTTCCTGAAGGAAATTTGGACACTGTTGGAGGACAAGCACCAGATTATTTTCCAAGGCCCGCCGGGCACAGGAAAGACCTACGTCGCCCAGAAGGTGGCGGAATGTCTGGCGGAGTCACGGGATCGCGTCACCATCGTTCAGTTCCATCCATCCTATGCCTACGAGGACTTCGTGCAAGGCTTCCGTCCTACGCTCGATGATGGCCAAGCAGGTTTCGAGTTGACCGATGGTCCGCTGCTCCATGCGGCGAGACGCGCAGAGAATGAACCTGATGCAAAGCACTTTCTCATCATCGACGAAATCAATCGTGGCAATCTGGCGAAGGTGTTCGGCGAGCTCTACTTCTTGCTAGAGTACCGCGAACAGGGTATCAGGCTTCAGTACCATCATGAGAAATTCGGGTTGCCCGGCAACCTCTACATCATCGGGACGATGAACACCGCGGATCGCTCGATCGCTCTTGTCGACCTCGCACTGCGCCGCCGTTTCTACTTCGTCTCGTTCGACCCTCACAAAGAACCTGTCGCTGGATTGCTAGGGCGGTGGCTGGCGGACAGGTCCCCCGACATGGAGTGGGTGGCCAAGATAGTCGCCGAAGCCAACGAGCGGCTCAATTCCCGTCACGCCGCCATCGGGCCGAGCTACTTCATGAAAGAAGGGTTGGACGAGGATGCGGTCGAACGTATCTGGAAGCACAGCGTGATGCCGTACATCGAGGAGCACCTGTTCGGGGAACCCGATCGGCTTGAGGAATTCAAGCTCGAACGGCTCCGAAAGCAATCCGGCGAGGATGGAAGAGATGGCACGCTGGCGGACGAGTTGGCGGGGTCGGACGAAGACGCATGAACATCGATCTGCGGGAGTATGAGCCAAGTGAGCCAATACCGCTGTGTGTAGCACAACGCGATGCTCTGTCATCCTCGGTGCCGCAACTTGGAGTTGTGCCGGAGCAGGGCGAAGAAGGACGTTACCTACTCACGCCCGGACCAGTGGTCGGTGCGTTCGAGGTTGGCGACCTGTCGGTACTCATTCGTCCGAAGCTGGGCATCCCGAAGCTGATCTTCTTGGCGTGCTACGCCATGGACGACTTCACTCTTCGCTTAGGTGAGCGGCACTACTTCGAGGATGCAGACACGCTGCCGGACGCCATGGCCCTGTCGCTGGCGGTCTCGGCCCGGAAGGCATTCGAACGAGGGTTGTTGCATGGCTATCGCACGGAAGAGGAGTCACTGTACACGGTGCGCGGCCGCATCAGGATGGGCGATCAGATCAGGCGACGGTTCAGCCAGCCCTTCCCGGTAGAGGTGCGATACGACGAGTTCACAGAGGACATCGTCGCGAACCAGCTCGTCAAAGCGGCGGCTTGGCAGCTTGGTCGGATGCGGCTCCGCCACCAGAAGGCTAGAGACGGGTTGAGAGAGGTCGCTGCGAGGCTCGGCAACGTGTCGCTCGTGGAGTTCCCCCCGCACGATGTGCCCGAGGTCAAGTTCGACCGGCTGAACGAGCGATACCGGGAAGTCGTCATGCTCTCACGACTCGTGCTGCGGCGGCGCTTGTTCGAGTCCGGGCGCGGTGCCGTCCCGGCACCGGGGTTCCACATGGACATGAACCGCGTCTTCCAGCGGTTCGTCACGCGAGCCCTGCGGGAAGCCCTTCGCGTTTCCGACCAAACGCTCCGGTCGGACAGCGAGCTAGACAGAAGCCATCGCATCTCGCTTGACGAGGACGGTCACATAACGCTCAAGCCCGACCTTTCCTGGTGGGATGGCCCTCGCTGTACGTTCGTCGGGGACGCGAAGTACAAACGCATCGAGAGCAACGTGCCCAATGCAGACCTCTACCAGCTACTGGCCTACGCAACGGCGCGCGATCTTCCCGGAGGGCTGCTGATCTACGCGAAGGGCGAGCGTCCGCCCGCCTCCTATCGAGTTCGCAACGCCGGGAAACGTTTGGAGATCGCCGAAGTCGATCTGGACGGCGACCCTGATGAACTAATGTTCCGGATTTGCGAGCTTGCCAAACGAGTCCTGCGCATCCGAGCCGCGAGTCGTCCCGGGGAGCCGTCGGCGTTCCGCCCTCATGGGCGAGGGTCGGCGCACGGTGGCGCACGAAAGGCGGTCGCCATCAGCGCGGAGCAGGTGGGCAATCACCGCACCCAGATCGCTGGCGCTAGAATGGCTGAGTCCCCCTCGCTCGCCCGCCCCGATGGATTCCGCAGACTTCGTTAGCTGGTTCCGCGATTCAACGCCGTACATCAGCGCTCATCGGGGCAAGACGTTCGTCGTGATGCTCGGGGCGGATGCGGTGGCGTCCGTCAATCTGGTCAACATGGCGCATGACTTGGCGCTCTTGCATGTGCTCGGTGTGCGCCTCGTCGTCGTGCATGGCGCGGAGGGGGTGGATGCGAACGCCGCGGCCGGTACCGACATCGACGCCATGACGGCTGCAGCCGGTGCCGCGCGAAGCCGCCTGGAGGCGCTCTTTTCCACCGGCATTCCGTCCAGCCCGTTGCGTGGCAGCCGCATCACGTTGGCGGGGGGCAACTTCGTCACGGCGAAGCCCGTGGGCGTCATCGACGGCGTGGAACGGCCGCACTTGGGCGAGCCGCGGCGCATCCATGACAACGAGGTGCGTCGCCTGTTGACGACCAGCGCCATCGCCTTGCTGCCGCCCATCGGCTACTCCACTTCCGGCGCAGCGTACGCCTTGTCGCCGGAAACCCTCGCCGCCGAAGTGGCGGTGGCGCTCAGGGCAGACAAACTCATCGTCTATGACGCCGTGGAGCGGGTGGGCACGGCCAGCGAGATGACTCTGGCGGAGTTGGAGGCTGCCCTTGCCGAGCGCGATTTCCCGAACTCGACGCGGGCGCGGCTCACGGCGATCTTGCGCGCGGGGCGCGGCGGCGTGCCGCGCTGCCACCTCATTTCGCATCTGGCGGACGGTGCCCTGTTGCAGGAACTCTTCACCGCCGAGGGCGTGGGCACCCAGATTTCCGAGGGCGACTACCGTGCGATGCGGCCAGCCCAAGAGGGGGACGTGGGCGCCATCGTCGAGCTGATCCGCCCCTTGGAGGAAGCAGGCCTCCTCGCGCACCGCCCCAGGCACCGTCTCGAAGCCGAGATAGAACGCTTCCTGGTGGCCGAGCTCGACGGCATCGTCATCGGTTGCTGCGCCCTGTATCCGCATGGCGACGCGGCTGAGCTCGCCTGTTTGGCCACGCACCCGAGCCATCGCTTTCGCGTCGGTGGCAGAACGCTGGGCGAGCGCATCCTCACCCACGCCGAAGACACGGCGCTTCACGCCGGCTTCACGCACCTCGTCGCGCTCACCACCCGCGCCGAAGATTGGTTCGCCGAGCGCGGCTTCCGGCCCGCCACGTTCGAGGAACTGCCAGCTTCACGGCAAGCCCTGTACAATTTCCAACGCAATTCCAAAGCGATGTTGAAAGAACTCGCCGGCACCGCCCGGCCCGCGGCCGGGGCACGCCGACACGAACCGGCGGAGGGGGAAACCGAATGAGCGACAGCACCGTGCAAGACCCGGCTTGGCAGGACTATTGCGAAGCGGGCCGCGAACGCGCCATGCGGCTCGGCAACCGCGGCGCCATGCGCTTCGACGCCGATGGGCGGCTCGCGCAAGACATCTTGGACGCCTACTTCGAGACGGGCTTCTACATGTTCGAGGGGGTGCTGGACGAAGCGGAAGTCGCCGAACTCCGCGCGGAGTTCGACGCGGTGCTGGACAACGCCCCGCTCACGCCAGATGGTGTGGTCGATCAGCACGGCCGCGCAGTCAAGTTCCCCGGCTACTACACCCTTTCGAAGAACACATCCCTAACCCCGCCGGCCCACGTCGGCATGGTGTCGCACCCCTTGATGATGATGGATTCGGCGCTGCGCGCTTATGCGCATCCGGACATCTTGAAGATGGTCGCGAGCATCAACGGGCCAGATTTCGTGCCCTTCCACGAGGCCGTGTTCCACAAGGCCGCCGGGCGTGGCGTGCCGACGCCGTGGCATCAGGATGGCCGCACGCACTGGCGGGAAGACGGCACCCCGCTGCTGGGGCTCGATGGCGTCGGCAAATCCCACGGCTTCAACCTCTCCGTGTCGTGGTCGCATTGCACACCAGACAACTGCCTGTGGGTGCTGCCCGGCAGCCATCGCCGCTGGATGCTCACCGATGGCGGCGAGTTCCCACCCATCACGGAGCACTTGGAAGACGCCGTGCCCATGCTGCTCGAACCCGGCGATTGCGGGGCGGTGAACCGCAGCTCCCTGCACGGCTCGTATCCGAACCAATCCGCCGAGCGCCGGGTGACGATGGTGCTCGGCTACCACAATCGCGCCTCCGCCATCGGCGCGGAAACCACCAACGTCCATGCCTTTAAATGCCCGTCGCTGGATCGCGTGAAGCCCATCAAGTACTCCGAGGATTACGTGCTGCGGCGGACGCGGATGATCCCCCTGGCCATCGACGCGCGGCGGCAGCGCCACCCAAACGAAGCGCCCTTCGAGTACCAAGGTGCCTACATTGGCGATGCGTCTTGGAACGAGGGCGCGCGGGCGGAGATCAGCCGCGAAGGGGATGAGTATTGGCAACGGGACATCACGCTGTAGCGTGTGCCCGACGTCGGGCACCGGGGTGTGCGAACGCCATGCAGTAGGTGGCCGTCAGGGACAGACGCACCTTAGGCATAGGTAAAGGAGAACCGCCGAACATGGCCGAACGCCGCAAACATTCCTCCATCATCGTCGATGGCGTGGAACAGGCGCCGAGCCGCGCCATGCTGCGCGCCGTCGGCTTCACCTCGGAGGATTTCCGCAAGCCACAGATCGGCATCGCCTCCACTGGGAGCCAAGTGACGCCGTGCAACATGCACATCAACGCCCTCGCCGAAGCGGCCGCGATGGGCGCGGACGAAGCCGGCGCCAAGAGCTTGGTGTTCAACACCATCACCGTGTCGGACGGCATCTCGATGGGCACCCCTGGGATGCGCTATTCGCTCGTGTCCCGCGAGGTCATCGCAGACTCCATCGAAACCGTGGTGGGCGCACAGGGCTTCGACGGCTTCGTCGCCATCGGCGGTTGCGACAAGAACATGCCCGGCTGCGCGATGGCGATGGCGCGGCTCGACCGGCCCAGCGTGTTCGTCTATGGCGGCACGATTCTGCCGGGGGCGGAGCGGCGCGACATCATCTCCGTGTTCGAGGCCGTGGGCGCCCGCGCCGCGGACGCCATCAGCGATGCGCAACTGCTTGAAGTGGAGCAGACGGCCATTCCGGGGCCGGGTTCCTGCGGCGGCATGTACACGGCGAACACGATGGCTTCCGCCATTGAGGCGCTGGGCCTTTCACTGCCGAACTCCTCGGCGCAGAACGCCGAGAGCGACCACAAGCGGCGTGACAGCCATGCCGCCGGCGCCGCCGTCGCCCACCTCATCGAGCGCGGCATCAAGCCTTCGGACATCCTCTGCCGCGAGGCATTCGAGAACGCCATCACGGTGTGCATCGCCCTCGAAGGCTCCACCAACGCGGTGCTGCACCTGCTCGCCATCGCCAACGCCGCCGGCGTACACCTTGAGTTGGACGACTTCTCGCGCATCGGCGCCAACGTGCCGGTGCTGGCGGACATGCGCCCGGCGGGGCGGCATGCCATGTCCGAACTCATCGCCATCGGCGGCATCCGGCCTTTGATGAAAACCCTCCTGGACGCCGGCCTCTTGCATGGCGGCTGCCTCACCGTCACCGGACGCACGCTGGCGGAAGACTTGGCGGATGTTGCCCCCTATCCAGCGGGGCAGACGATCATTCGGCCCCTCTCGAACCCCATCAAGCCAGACAGCCATCTGGTGGTGTTGCGGGGGAACTTGGCCCCGGATGGCGCCGTGGCCAAGATCACGGGTCACGAAGGGCTGCGTTTCCAGGGCACGGCGAAGGTGTTCCACGGCGAGGAAGCGGCCATGGCGGCCATCATGGCCGGCGCCGTGGCGGCCGGCGATGTCGTGGTGGTGCGTTACGAGGGGCCGCGTGGCGGGCCCGGCATGAGGGAGATGCTGAGCCCCACCAGCGCCATCAACGGCCGCGGTTTGTCCGCGGACGTGGCCCTCGTCACCGACGGCCGCTTCTCGGGCGGCTCCCACGGCTTCGTGATCGGCCATGTGGCGCCGGAGGCGTTCGATGGCGGCCCCATCGCCCTCATCGAGGATGGCGACACCATCACCATCGACGCCGAACGGCGCGAGATCAACGCGAACTTGACGGAGGCGGAATTGGCGCAGCGGCGCGAACGCTGGCAGCGACCCGATCCTTATGCCCACAAGGGCGTGCTGGCGAAATACGCGCGGCTGGTGAGCTCGGCGAGCTTAGGAGCCGTGACCGATGGCTAACGCATCAGGGCACAGGCGTGGGTGCGTTGATGCAAATGGCACAAGGCCGCCCTTCACGCAACGCATGGGGCACGGCCCGTTTCCCGGCCTCGGCGCTTGGGTGTCCGCAGGTGCCTTCACGCTCTGGTTCGCACTCGCGGCGGTGGTTGGGCCGTCCGCGGCCGCCCAAGAGGCGTTCGAAGGCGTGGAGGAGGTCGTGGTATCCGTCGGTACCCGCCGCCAAGCACGCTCCGCGGCAGATTCCGTGGCGCCGGTGGACGCCGTGGGCAGCGATGACTTCACCGATCACGCCACTTCGGACATCTCGGACATCATCAGGATGTTGGTGCCGGCCTACAACGTGAACACCCAGCCCATCTCCGATGGCGGCACCATCGTGCGCCCGGCGAACCTGCGCGGCCTGTCGCCAGACCAAACGCTGGTGCTGCTGAACGGCAAGCGCCGCCATCGCGCCGCGGTGATCACGTTCTTGGGCGGTGGCCTCGCCGATGGCGCGCAGGGGCCCGATGTGGGCGTGTTTCCCGCCATCGGCTTGAAGCAGGTGGAAGTGCTGCGCGACGGGGCGGCGTCGCAATATGGCTCGGACGCCATCGCCGGCGTCATCAACTTCGTGTTGCGGGACGATCCCGAGGGCGGCGCCTTCGAAGTGAAGGCCGGCTCCACCTACACTGGCGACGGCGACAACTACCAAGTGGCCGGCAACATCGGCCTGCCGCTGGGCGCCGACGGCTTCGTCAACCTATCGGTGGAATACGGCGAAACCGACGGCACCATCCGTTCCGTGCAACGCGCCGACGCCGCCAGCCTCATCGGTGCCGGCTACACGGAAGTCACCGACATCCGCGTCAACGGCATCACACGCAAGGTGACGCAAATCTGGGGGCAACCCGAAATCCTGGACAGCGTGAAGTTCTTCGCCAACTCCGCCTATGAGTTCGGCGCCGCGGCGGAACTCTACGCTTTTGGCAACTACGCCGAGCGCACGGTGGATGGCGGCTTCTTCTTCCGCAACCCGACGCGCCGCCCCGGCATCTTCGAGGGCCCCCGCGTCAATCCGGCGAACGGCAACCCGGTGGTGGTGGGCGCGGACCGCGTGGCGCGGGACGCCCTCACCGGCGCCATCGTCGCCGAACCCGCCGCCTCGGTGCGCGTTGGCGACCTCACCGGCAACGACCGCGGCGATTGCCCAGCCGGCATCCCGCTCACGGCAGCGGGCGGCCTGTTGCCGGATGCGGGCATATTGGCCAGTGTGCAGGCGGACGACAACTGCTTCTCCTTCATCGAGCGCTTTCCGGGCGGGTTCGTGCCGCGCTTCGGCGGCGACAGCACAGACGTTGGGGTGGTGGTGGGCTTGCGCGGTCTCTTGAACATCGGCACCGGGCTCTTCTACGACGTGAGCTACTCCTACGGCTACAACGAGATCGATTACTACATTCGCAACACGGTGAACGCGAGTTTGGGGCCGGCCTCGCCCACGGCGTTCGACCCGGGCGCCTATGAGCAGATCGACACCAACTTCAACATGGATTTCTCCTACGAGCTGCCCATCGCCGCCCTGCATCAAGATCTGCACATCGCCGCAGGGTTCGAGCGACGGGAGGAGCGGTTCGACGTCTCCGCCGGCGAGCCGGCTTCCTACGCGCTCGGCCCGCTGACCCGACCCTCGCCGGCGTTTCCCGGCGGCCAAGGCTTCTCTTCAAGCTCCAACGGCTTCGGCGGCTTCACGGCCAGCACCTCGAACACCGAGGACAACATCGCCGCCTATGTGGACGTGGAGGCGGAATTGACCGCGAATGTGACCGTGCAGGGCGCCTTGCGTTGGGAGGACTACAGCCACTTCGGCAGCACGACGAACTACAAGCTCGGCGCACTGTGGCGGGCCGGGGAGCGCCTCACCCTGCGTGGCACGTACTCCACCGGCTTTCGGGCGCCCACCGCGGGGCAAGCGAACGTCACCAACGTGACCACCGCGTTCGCCGGCAATGTCATCACGGACGAAGGCACCCTGCCGCTCAGCAGCGCCGCCGGGCGATTCGTGAACGCGGAGCTGGGCGGGCGCTTCTCGTTGCACGCCGAGGAGGCGCGCAACCTCTCCATCGGCGCTTCCTTCTGGATCGGCGACATCGACATCACCTTGGATTACTTCAACATCGAGGTGGAAGACCGCATCGCCATCTCGGAACAGCAGGATTTTCGCGGCCTCTTGGTGGCCGCCGGGCTGCGCAACGGCCTGTCGCTGGCGGACATGGAAGTGACCGCGGACGCCAATGGCGATGGCGCCATCGATGCCGCTGACGCGGAGACCAGCCGGGTGCTCAACACCTTGAACAGCGCTGGTGTGCTGAACGCCGCGGACTTCGCCGGTTCCGAGGATCTGTCCACCGTGGGCTTCTTCACCAACGACTTCGACACCAAGACGCAAGGCCTGGACCTAGTGGCCAGTTGGCGCCTTGAGCACGACACCGGCGTGACAGACTTGGCCTTGGCCTTGAATTACACGGACACGGAGGTGACGCGGGTCGGCGGCTTGGCACCCACGCGGCGTCGGCAGCTGGAGGAGACCATCCCCAAGTGGAAGGGCCACGTGTCCGCCCGCCACCATCGGGGCGATTGGCGCTTCCTCGCCCGCCTCAACTTCCACGGCGACTATGCCGAAGCCCACTTGGACGATCCCTTGCGCTGGATCGAGCCAGGCGGCGAGATCACCTTGGATGTGGAAGCGGGCTACTCGATTTCGGATCGTTGGGAAGTGATGGCCGGCACCGCCAACGTGTTCGACGACTTCCCCAAACAGCACCGCTACGCCACCCACGCGGGCTCAAAGTACCCCACCACAGCCCCCTTCGGCCTCTCCGGCGGGCAGTACTACCTGAAGATGCGCTACGGCTATTGAAGGCCATCGAGTAACGGCATGAGCGAAGCATTGCTGGACTTCGGCGTGGAGGCGGGCGTTCGACTGCGAAACCGCCGGTGGCACGACCATCCGCTGATCCCCTCTTGGGTTGACATCCGCAGCGTGGGGCTGGACCAGTTCTACACCCGGCCCGAAATCGCGCGGCAATGCCATTGGGACCTGTTGGCCGTAATGGCGGACGACTCGGCGCCGGTGGACACCTATACGTTCATCGAACCTAGCGCGGGGAACGGTGCATTCTTCGACTTGCTGCCGAAAACGCGTCGGATTGGCATTGACGTGGCGCCGGCAAGATCAGACTTGCTTTGTGAAGACTTCCTCTCGTGGACGCCTGCTGGCGAGCGATTCGCGGTGGTCGGCAATCCACCGTTCGGGTATCGGGCGTGGCTGGCGCTCGCCTTCGTGAATCACGCGGCCACCTTTGCTGATTACGTCGGCTTGATTCTGCCCATGGCTTTCCAAAGCGATGGCAAGGGCAGCCCGAAGCATCGGGTGAGGGGGCTGCGCCTGCTTCGTTCCGAGACGCTCCCGCAAGATTGCTTCGTGAACGCGGATGGCAAGCCAGTCAAGATAAATGCCTTGTGGCAGGTGTGGCAACGGGGAGTGAACAATCACCGCCCGGCGCAGACATGCAACGAGTGGATTGACCTGTTCACCGTGGACATGCGCAAGGAGCGGCTCTGCGGACAGGAGCGGATGCGCGAGGCGGACTGGTTCCTGCAGCGGACGTTCTACGGTGAGGAAGGGCCGCGCCTCGTTCGAGACTTCGGCGAGGTTCGCTATGTGTGCGGCTATGGCATAGTCATGCATAAGCGCAAGCGTGAGCTGGCGGCGGCATTGAACAAGACGGACTGGCGACGCTACAGCAATCTGGCCGCGCACAACTGCCGCCACATCAGCATGTACCACATCCGGCGTGCGTTGACGGACGCGGGGTTCGTCGATTCCACTAAGTGCAAAAGCAGTCATCTTGAGATTACGACGGGCCAGCCGCGACGGCCCTCCATCGCGCTGTCCGACCCCAGCTCTACCGAGTCGATGCCTCATGGACGAAATCCACCAAGAACTTCACGTTGTCCACCGGTGTGGTGGGGAGGATGCCGTGGCCCAAGTTGAAGATGTGGCCGGCTCGTCCGTTCGCTTCGGCGAGCACCGCCCGGGCGTGGGCTTCCACCGTGGCGCGGTCCGCGCATAGCGCCACCGGGTCCATGTTGCCTTGCACGGCCTTCGTGCCAAGCCTGCGCCATGTGGCGGCGAGGGGTGTGCGCCAATCCAGCGCCAGGAGGTCTGGCCCCGTGTCGAACATCGCGTCCACTAGGTGTGCATTGCCGGTGCCGAAGTAAATCACGGGAACACGGCCGCCGATGCGCGCCATCAGCCGCGCCGTGTGGGGTTTCACGTAACGCTCGTAGTCCGCGAGGGATAGGCAGCCCACCCAACTGTCGAACAGCTGAATGGCGTGGGCGCCGCTGTCCACCTGCAGTGCCACATAGCCGGCGATGGCGTCCACCAACTTGGCCATCAGCCCATGCCAAGCCGCGGGTGCCGAGTACATCATGCGCTTCACCCGCTCGTAGTTGCGTGAACCTTGGCCTTCGATGGCGTAGGAGGCGAGGGTGAACGGCGCCCCGGCGAAGCCGATGAGGGGGACGTCCCGGGGCAGATCGGCGAGGGTGCGGCGGATGGTCTCGGCGATGTAGGGCGTGGCTTCCTCGGCCGGCGGCACCGCGAGCCGCTCCACATCCGCCGCGCACCGCACCGGCCGCTCGAACACCGGCCCGACGCCGGGCTTGTAATCCAAGTTCAACCCCATCGGGATGAGCATGGGCAGGAGGTCCGCGAACACGATGGCGGCGTCCACGCCCAGGATGCGCTGGGCGTCAATGGTGGCCCGTGCGGCAAGTTCTGGCGTGGTGAAGAAGGTGAGGCTCGCCGTGTCGCCCTTCAGGGCATGGTATTCGGGCATGTAGCGCCCCGCTTGGCGGTGCAGCCAGATGGGCGTGTAGTCCGTTGGCTCGCCGCGGCAAGCCTTGAGGAAGGCGGAGTTCAAGGTGCGGTCAGGGTTGGTCGAGGGTTGGCGAAACGTCTGCTTCGTAGTTCACGCCGGCCATGCCGAAACCGAAGATCTTAAGGAAATCCTCGCGGATGCCCTTGAGGTCGGCGAGCTTGGCCACGTTCTTCGTCGTCACCATAGACCAGCGCTCGCGCACTTTGGCCTGCACATGGGGGGCGAGTTCCCAATCATCCATGCGTATGCGGCCGGCCGAGTCCAAGTTCGGCTTGTCCCCACCATAGAGGCCGGTGCGGAACAGGCGGTTGATGTGGGCGAGACAATCTTCGTGGGTGCCTTGTTTCTTCATCACGTCGAACAACAGCGAGAAGTAAAGCGGCACCACCGGAATGGCCGAACTCGCCTGCGTGACCACGGCCTTCAGCACCGCCACCCGGGCGTCGCCGCCCAAGGGCGCCAAGCGTTCGCGGATGGCGGCGGCGGCGCGGTCCAAATCCTCCTTGGCCTTGCCCAACGTGGCCTGCCAATAGATGGGCCAAGTCAGCTCGCTGCCGATGTAGGTGTAGGAAACGGTCTTGCAGCCCGGCGCCAGCGCGTCCGCGGCCAAGAGCGCCTCCACCCAGAACTCCCAATCCTCGCCGCCCATCACGGCCACCGTGTCCGCCACTTCCGCATCCGTCGCGGGTTCCAGCGCCACTTCATGCACTTCGCCGGTGGCTTGGTTCAGCGTCTTGACGTGGAATGTCTCCCCCAACGGCTTGATGACGGAGCGATGCGTCACGCCGGTGCACGGGTGCCGCCGCACCGGCGCCGCGAGGCTATACACGAAGAGGTCGATTTGCCCAAACGTCTCGCGCACTTCGGCCACCGCCCGCGCCCGCGTCTCATCGGCGAAGGCGTCGCCGTCCAGGGTGCGGGCGTAGAGGCCACGTTCGGCCGCGATGGCCTCAAAGGCCGCATTGTTGTACCAACCCGCCGAGGCGGTGCGGGTGGGCGTCGGCGCCTTCTCCAAGGAAACGCCCAAGGTGTCCGCCCGCCCGCCGAACGCCGCCATGATGCGCGACGCCAATCCGTAGCCGGCCGATGCGCCCACCACCAACGCCTTCGTGGGACGGCTCACCAAGGGCGACACGCGCCTGACTTGATCGAGCACGTTGGCTGCGCAACCGGTTGGATGCGCGGTGGTGCAGATGAAGCCACGCACACGGGGTTTGACGATCATCGGGGTAGTCTGCCATGTTTCGCGTGGGCGCGGTCGCTAGTGGTTGGTGGGCGTCGGGTCCGCGCCTGCCGCGGGCCCCTCGGCCAGTCCATTCGCCACCGCTTGACGCATGGCCGCCGCCACGTCGATCACCCAAGGGCCATCGCGGCGGATGGACACCGTCGCGGCGAGGCCCGGGCGCAGCCGGTGGTCCCGATCTCCGTCCAACGCCAACACGCCGTCGCCTTGGAAGACCACCGGCGTGTCGAACGGGATGCGCGTGACGCGCTCCACCTGCACACGCTCGAACAGGCCCGGCGAAAGCGGCGCCGCCACCGTTCTGCCCGGCCCCATTTCCACCAGCAAGCCCGCGTCATCCCCAGCTTCCACGATCTCTAGCAGCCCGCCGATGGGCGACATGCCGATGGCGTCCGGTTCCGCCCGCGTGAGCAACAGCCGGCGCAGCTTGCCGGCATCGAAGGGCAGGAAGTTGCCGACGAAATCCCCCTCCAGAAAGGCGGCGTCGATCAGGCCCACGTCTGCCACACCATTCGGCAGGCGCACATGCAACCGCTTGCACCGCTGCGCCGCGTTCGTGAGGCGGCCACGGGCGCCGAGGCCCGCCACCATGCCCGCGATGGTGGGCTCCACCAGGGTGGGGAACACGTTGTTGGTGCCGGTGGAGAGAGGAATCAACGTCACGTCCGGCGCGTGGCGGGCGATGGCGCGGTTGGTGCCGTCGCCGCCCAAGGAGACGATGTGATCCACGCCTTGGGCCAGAAACGCCGCCACCGCGGCCTCGGTGTCCGCGGCGCTGTGGGTGAGCGGTGTGCTGAGCACATGCACCCGCGCCGAGAGCGGCATCAGCGACAGGGCCAGCGACGCGATGCGAAACGGCTCTTGAGTGACGTAGATGTGTTCGACGCCCACCGCATCCGCGCCGGCGGCGATGCGCGCCACGATGTCGCGCTTCGCCTCGTGGGTCATGTTGGAAGCCCGCGCCGCCAGCCGCCGCACATCGCGGCCGGACATCGGGTTCACGCAGATGGCGATGGCGGACATGGGGGCGCGGCGCGGGGAGAGGGCGCTAATCCAGCACCTGGCGCTTCAGGAACAGCACCGTGGCCGCCAACTCGTAGTCACGGTTCACCTTCTTGCGGAAGCCGTGCCCCTCGTCCCGCGCCACCACATACCACACCGGCACGCCACGCGCCTTGAGCGCCGCCACCATCTGTTCGCTCTCGCTGGCCGGCACACGCGGGTCGTTCAAGCCTTGCGAGACGAAAAGCGGCTGGGTGATCCGCGCCACTTGATTGAGCGGCGAGATGCGCGTCAGGAACTCACGCATGGCCGGGTCCCGCTCGTCACCATACTCGGCGCGGCGGAGCTCACGCCGGTAGCCTTGCGTCGTTTCCAGGAACGTCACGAAGTTGCTGATGCCCACGCGGTCGATGCCGGCGCGCAGCCGGTCGCCGAAATGCACCAGCGACGCCAAGGCCATGTAGCCGCCGTAGGAGCCGCCCATCACCGCCACCCGGCTCGCATCCAAGCGCTCTTCCTGCGCGATCCAATCCAGCAGGGCGCCGATGTCGCGCACGCTGTCCTCGCGCAGGTAGCCGTTGTCCAGTTTGAGCCATGTCTTGCCGTAGCCGCTGGAGCCGCGCACGTTCGGCGCGACCACCGCCATGCCCAGCTCGTTGACGAAGAACTGCGTGGCGGGGGAGAACCGGGGGCGATATTGGCTCTCCGGGCCGCCGTGGATGTCGATGAGCACCGGATGTGGCGCTTCGCCACGGGGGTGGAAGACGAATGCCGGGATGCGTCGGCCATCGAAAGTGGGGTAGCTCACGAGTTCCGGCGCCACTCGCCACACGCTGGCGAGGCCGCCCAGCTCGCTCTGTGTCCACCGCGTGAGGGATCGAGTGGCGAAATCGACCGCGTAAACATCCCCCGGCATTTGTGCGCGATTGAGCACAAAGCCCAACCGTTCGCCTTGGCTCGTGAAGGCGAGGGAGTGGATCAGCCCTTGCGGAATGGCCGGCAGCGGCAAGGGCATCCGGCTTGGCAGGCTCAGCACATGCAGCCGGCCCAAGCCGCCCTCGTTGGCCACGAACGCGAGCTTGGCGCCGTCTGGCGAGAGGACGAACGCCTCCACATCCCAATCCAAGCCCGCCGTGAGGTGGGTGAGCGCACCGTTCTCGACGCGCAGCTGGTGGAGGCCCACAAACTCACCGCCCAAATCCGCGGCGAGGTAGAGGTCCTCGCCGCCGGCGCCGTAGCGCGCATCGCGGATGGACACCGCGCCGGCATCCGCCAAGAGCCGCCGCAGGGCACCACTCTCGAGGTGTACCTCAAAGAGCCGGGATTCGTTGATGGAGATGTACTGGATCAGCAGGAGCCGCATCTCGTCCGGTGACCAATCCGCGGCGTACCAACCCGGCCCGCGCCCCGCGACGGCGATGCCACTCTCCCCGCCCGGTGCCCCGCAGCCGCCCGACGGATCATCATTGGCATCGCTTAGTGTGCGCGTGTGGATGTCCCAATCCGCTCCGCTGTGCCCGGTCACCGTGTAGGCAAAGCGGCAGCCGCCGGGCGCCCACGTCACGCCTGAGTAGCGCGATTTGCCGTCCGTCAAGAGGGTGGCGGCGCCGGTTTCAAGGTCGTGCCAGAAGAGTTGGTGGAACTCGCCGCCGCCCACATCCCGGGCGAAGACGAAACCCCTGGCCTGCGGGTTCGGGCTGACCGCGGCATCCCACACCGGCTCCTTGCCAAACGTGAGTTGGCGGCGCATGCCAAGGGGCGCATTGACGCGATGTAGTTGCGAGACTTCGCCAAACCGCGTGGCGATGAGCGCGGCATCACCCAACCAGCCAAGGAAGCCCGCCGAACGCGCGTTCTGGTAGGCGTTGAGGCGCGCCGTGAGGTCGGCCGGAATGGGCGGCACCCCGTCGAGCACCAGCTGGCCGCGCACGACTGGCTCCGCCAAGACCGGCGAAGGCCATAGGGCAAACGCCGTCGCCACGCCCAGCGCCACGCGGCCCCACGCCCTGCGAAGAGCGCATCTCATCGCTTTGCTCCCCGCGTGGCGGACCCGTCCACCACAGGGATTCGATCCAATATGCGCACCGTGAAGGGATAGGCGTGCTCCGCATCCGCCGCAAAGTCCTCCGTGGAGACCACGCGGTAATCGTTGAACTCAAGCGGCGGGAAGAAGGTGTCGCCTTCGAGCTCCGCATCGATCAAGGTGGCGTAAAGCCGATCTGCTCTCGGCGCCGCCAGCGCGTAGATGTCCGCCCCGCCGGCGATGAAGCACTCGTGCTTCCCGTCCCGCTCGCAGTGCGCCGCGGCAAGGCGCAGGGCACCGTCCAAATCCGCCGCGACGCTGGCGCCCGGATAGTCGCGCCCACTGCGGCTGAGGACGATGTTGGCCCGGCCCGGCAGCGGCCCATCCAGCGTCTCGAATGTCCGCCGCCCCATGATGACCGGCTTGCCGAGCGTCACGGACTTGAAGAACGCCAAATCCTTCGGCAGGTGCCAAGGCAGGCCATCGCCTCGCCCGATGACGCGGTTCTTGGCCATGGCCCAGATCATGGAAACCCGCATGACCTAGACGGCGATGGGTGCCTTGATGCCTGGGTGCGGGTCGTAACCCTTAAGCTCGAAATCGTCCGCGGTGAAGGCGAACACGTCCTTCACCGCCGGGTTCAACTTGAGGGTGGGCAGGGGGCGCGGCGCGCGGGCCAACTGCCGGTCTGCCTGTTTGAGATGGTTGGTGTACAGGTGGGCGTCGCCGAAGGTGTGGACGAACTCGCCCAACGCCAGCCCCGTCACCTGCGCGACCATCATCGTGAGCAAGGCATAGGAGGCGATGTTGAACGGCACGCCCAGGAAGAGGTCCGCGCTGCGCTGATAGAGCTGGCAGGAGAGCTTTCCCTCGGCCACATAGAACTGGAACAGCAGGTGGCACGGCGGCAGCGCCATCTTGCCGATCTCCGCCACGTTCCAAGCGGACACGATGTGGCGCCGCGAGTTCGGCTCCCGCTCGATGGCGGCCACCACTTGCGCCATCTGGTCGATGGCCGCGCCGTCTGGCCCGGGCCATGAGCGCCACTGCGCCCCATATACCGGACCCAGCTCGCCGTGCTCGTCCGCCCATTCATCCCAGATGGTGACGTCATGGTCCTTCAAGTAGCCGATGTTGGTGCTGCCCTTCAAGAACCACAGGAGCTCGTGGACGATGAGGCGCAGCAACACCTTCTTGGTGGTCACCAACGGGAAGCCGGCCGCCAAGTCGAAACGCATCTGATGGCCGAAGACGCTGTAGGTGCCGGTGCCGGTGCGGTCGTCCTTATATACGCCGTGCTCGCGCACGCGGCGCATGAGGTCTAGGTACTGCTTCATGGCGCCGCCGGCTTGCGCAGCAGCAAGAACGCGCCGATGGCCGCCATCGGGATGGAGAGCACCTGCCCCATGGAGAGGAAGTCTAACGCGACGAACCCCATGTGCGCGTCCGGCTGACGCCAGAACTCGGTGACGAAACGCAAGCCGCCGTACGCCAGGAGAAACATGCCGGTGACGCGGCCGGGGGGGCGGGGCCGCACCGCAAAGAGCCATGTCACGACGAACAGCGCCAATCCCTCGGTCAATGCCTGATAGACGCTTGAGACATGCCGCAGCACCGGCTCGTATTCGCCAAGGCAGGTGAGGGCATGCTCGCGCACCGCGAAACACGGGAAGTACATGCCCCACGCGACGTCCGTCACCCGCCCCGGCAACTCCGTGTTGATGAAGTTGCCCACGCGCCCCAAACCCAAACCGACGGGCACGAGGGGGGCCATGAAGTCCGCCACCGCCAAGAAACGCTTGCCCCGGCGCCGTGCCCAAAGCCACATGGCCACGCAGACGCCGACGAGCCCCCCGTGGAACGACATCCCGCCTTCCCACAGGCGAAAGAGCCACAGCGGATCGTCGAGGAAGGTCTCGAAGCCATAGACGAGCACGAAGCCGGCGCGCCCGCCGATGACGACGCCGGCGACGCCGTGGAAGATGAGATCCGTCAAATCCGCCCGCTGGAACCCCGTGGCCCGGAGGCGGCTCAAGCCGAGCAGGTAAACGGTGCCGAACGCCAGCAGGTACATGAGGCCGTACCAGCGGACTTGCAGCGGCCCCAAACCGAAGATCACCGGGTCGAATTGCGGATAGTGCATCGAGTATGCTCGCGCATCGCCCTCTAACCGCGGCAGCATCGCGCCGCGTCCAGGAAAGTGTGCCTCATCCTGTTCTCCTATTGCGAACGCCCCGGGCGGCCGCTGCTGGTGGCCGCGAACCGGGACGAGTTCTACGCCCGCCCCGCGGACGCCGCCGGCTATTGGCAAGACGCGCCGCAAGTGTTCGGCGGGCGTGATCTCACGGGCGGCGGCACTTGGCTCAGCGTTTCCACCACCGGGCGCTTCGCCGCGCTCACGAACTTCACGGATTTCGACTTGCCGGCCCGCCCCGCACCTTCGCGTGGCGACCTGCCACGGCGTTTCCTCATGGGGAACGATGCCGCGCTGGACTATGCGCGAAGCATCGAAGGGCGCCGCTACCAAGGCTTCAACCTCATCGTGTTCGACGGCGACGAGTTGGTGTACGCCTGCAACCGCACCGGCGAGGCGCATGTGCTGCCGCCCGGTGCGTATGGCCTCGCCAACGCGCCGCTCAAGGAGGTGTGGCCGAAGTCCGCCCGTGGCGTGGCGGCGCTCAGCGCCCTACCCGACGACGCACCCCCCGAAGCGTTGCTCGATGTGCTGCTTGACGAATCCGAAGGCTACTTGGCGGATGGTCACGAACCGGAAAGCGCCCGCCGCGCCACACCCGCCTTCTTGCGCGGCAAGGAATACGGCACCCGCGCCAGCACGGCGGTGGCGTTCGAGGGCGACCACATCCACTTCATCGAGCAGCTCTACGGGCCGATGGGTGCGCCAGGCGGGCGGGTGACGGAGCGCATTCCCATCGCCGGCGCATCGATGGCCGGCCAGCGGCTGCGCCGCCAGGCTTGACGCATGGACCATCGCCTAGATGGCAGAACCGCGCTGGTGACGGGCGCGAGCTTGGGGCTGGGCCGCGCCATGGCCACGGCGTTCTACCAAGCCGGGGCGAAGGTGGCCCTGTTGGCCCGCCGCGCCGACCCGTTGGAAGAAGCGCTCGCCGCCATCGCGGCCGAGCCGGGCGGGACCGTCAACGCCTACGTTTGCGACGTGACGGACGCCACCCAAATCGAAGCCACCCACGCCAAGGTGGTGCGGGAGCTCGGCGCGGTGGACATCCTCGTGAACAACGCCGGCCAATCCCAAACCGGCGCGTTCGAGGACATCACGGACGCCATCTGGCAAGCAGACCTCGACCTCAAGCTCTTCGCCGCCATCCGCTTCGCCCGCCTCACCTTCCCCGGCATGAAGGCGCGACGCTGGGGGCGCATCATCAACATCCTCAACACCGCCGCCAAGGCACCCCCGCCCGGCTCGGCCCCCACGTCCGTTTCCCGCGCCGCCGGCATGGCCCTCACGAAGGTGTTGAGCGGCGAAGGCGCACCCCACAACGTGCTGGTGAACGCCTTGATGATCGGCAGCATCAAATCAGACCAGATTCGCCGAGCCTGGGAAGCCTCCGGCTCGAACGCGCCGTTCAACGATTTCGTGGCGGACGCCGGCAAACGCCTGCCCATGGGCCGCATGGGCGAAGCCGAAGAATGTGCCAACGTGGCCCTGTTCCTGGCCTCAGACGCCGCCTCCTACCTGACTGGTTGCGCCATCAACATGGATGGAGGGGTGTCGCGGGTGGTTTGAGGGAGAGCTATGGACCGATACGCGGTGGCTCGGATTGGCTGTCGTCAGTGCTGTCATCTGCCTTAGGAGGAACAACCGTCCAATGCGGGGCGGCGGGGCTTGGGATCAGGACCAACTGGTTCTTCACTTGGGCGAACAAGCTGGACCAGTCCAAGGTGTCGGGCTGGTTAAAGCCCGGCGGACAGGCTGTCTCGGGTGGATTGTAGCGCACGGCGTTCGTGCTCTGGTCAGTGTTCGGCATCGACTCTCCTCCAGCCCTCGAATGTTCTGTTGTCCCGCACCGCTGGCTGCCTAATGTCGGGATGTTCTGGGTTTACTAATTCGGCGGCTTCCATTCGGCCAACGGATAGAAAGTGGTGGCCGCCATGGTCAACACTCTCGATGACTGCTCGAACATACTGATAATCCACCGTTCCCGTCGCTGCCGCAAAGACACTCATTTGCAATGGTTCTCGGAGGCGCATCTGTTCAGAAAGGCTACCCATGACGGCACGCAAGGTCGGATAGAGGGTCTCGGAGCACTTGTCGATAGTCAACCCTAGCGCGGACGCCTCGCGCCGATTGATCGTGTAGTCGTGACTGCCGGAAGCCGAGCAAAGAAACTCGACAATCTGGCTGATCTTGCCCTCGTTGACCCGGCCCTCAAGAAGACGATGCGCCAGATCGCGTATCTGCTGCCTAGACCGGAAAATCTGGCCCAAGACTAACGGATGGACTTTGTCGGAGAGGTCCAGCAGCGCCCTTTCCTCGTGGCCGGCCCCGCCGTTGGAGGCACGAACGGCGTCGAGATAGCCATTGACTGCTTCTACGCTTACGTCGGCACGGGCATCCGGGCTCATGCCTGGCACTTGCGGCCCGAGCGGATGTTGGAGTGTTGGATCGATAGGCCCTAGGGTCGCCTGCTTGGTCATGATGATCCGATCCGCACCGAGCGAAATGAGTGTACCGGCACTCATGCACTTGCTTGGCGCTATCACCTCGAAGTCGTCGCAGAACATGCGAATGAGGTTGACCAGATTCCAAGCCGCGGACGTGCTCCCACCAGATGTATATAGAACCAGCGATATCTTCGGCACGGGGCCAATCTCGTCCAAATGGTCGACGAACAAATCAATGACGTCTTGGCCGATTCTGGTCTCCAACCCGCTTCTGTCCCCTGTCGCATAGAGGACCACCTTGGAGTGACGGTGCTCCTCGATCTCCCGGAGCAGCCGGGTTCGGGTGTTGAGATTGGACATGCGCCGGTGCTTCCAGTGCTCGGCGAGGATGGTAGGCCAACGGACTGGCGAACTCAACGGATCGACCTCTGTCCGGCAATCTCACCGGGGGAAGCCATCGCCTTCGGCGTTCGCCGCCCCTGCATGGCCAGCGGCATCGCCCCGCGGGGCACCACGCGCTTGCGCTTGCACCCCATCCCCCACCTTGCGATGATTCCGCCATGAACCACGCAAGCACCGAACCCGTACGCTACATGGACCGCACGCGCCGCTACTACGAGGCGCAGGGGTTCGAGAAGCCGTATCGCTGGGCGCAGAACGATGACGTGCCCTTCACCCCGCTGAAGAGGCCGCTGGCCGAGTCCACGGTGGGCATCATCACCACCGCGGCCCTCTACGACCGGGTGGAGTCAGACCCGCGCTTCGTGGCCTCCGGCACCACCGCTGAGCCGCCGCGGCGCCTTTACGCGGACGATTTGGCGTGGGACAAGCGCACCACGCACATGGAGGATCTCAACGCCTACTGCCCAGTCCACCGGTTGCGGGAGCTCGTGGCGGCGGAACGCATCGGCCGGCTGGCGGAGCGCTTCCACTGCGTTCCAACCGAGTACAGCCAACGCCGCACCATCGAGGCGGACGCGCCGGAAATCCTCAAGCGTTGCCAAGAAGACGGGGTGGACGTGGCGCTGCTCGTGCCGTTGTGACCCGTCTGCCACCAGACCGTGTGTCTGGTCGCCCGCACATTGGAAGCCGCCGGCATACCCACGGTGATCGTCGGCTCCGCCTTGGACATCGTGAGCCACTGCGGGGCGCCTCGCCATGTCTTCACGGATTTCCCGCTCGGCAACCCGTGCGGGAAGCCGTATGACGTGGCCATGCAGCGCACCATCATCGGTTTGGCGCTGGACATGCTGGAGACGGCCACCGCGCCCGGCGCGTTCCAGCAGACGCCCTTCGAGTGGGGGAGCAATGAGTGGCGGCAGCGTTACATGGAAATCCGTCCCCAAGACGTGGAGCGCCTCGCCGCCATGGGCGTGGCGCGGCGTAGCCAGCGCCAAGCACTGCGCGATTCCGGCCGGGTACGCGCCGAGTGAAGCGGGTCCATCAGCTTAGGGCGCTGGCCAAGCGCTCACGCCTTGGTTTCGCCGTCGGCGCCGTCACCTTGGCCGGTGCCGCGCTCGGCGGCCCGCCCCATGTTGACCCAGCCGAGGATGCGCGACACTTCGGCCCACCCGAGGCGTTTCTCTTCTGGAACGCCGAGCAGAAGGTGGCCGGCTTCCGCAACATCGCGTCCATCTATCCCACGCGGATCATCGCCGCCGGCAACGCCGCTTTGCCCCTGCTGCCGGCCGCCACCCCCATCGAGCAGCTCAGCTTCGAGGTCAATGGCGAACCCTTGGACATCGATGGCTTCATGGAGCGCAACCACATCGTCGGCCTGATGGCGGTGCAAAACGACAAGGTGTTCCTCGAGCGTTACGCCGCCGGCAACGACGAGCACAGCCTTTGGGTGTCGTTCTCGGTCGCCAAATCCGTCGTGGCGATGTTGGTGGGCGCGGCGATTCAAGACGGCTTCATCGAATCTGCCCAAGAGAAGGTGACGAGCTACCTGCCGCGCCTCGCCGGCACTGCCTACGATGACGTGGCCATCGCCGATTTGCTGCGGATGTCCTCCGGCGTCGCCTGGAACGAGGACTATGCGGACCCCGACTCCGATGTGAATACCATGCCGCCGAATCTCGTGGACCTCTACCGCGAGTTGGCCACCAAGGAGCGCGTGGGTGCGGCCGGCGAACTCTTCAACTACAACACAGCCGAGACGAACTTGGTGGGCGCCGTGCTGCGGGCCGCGATCGGCAACAACCTCGCCACCTACCTGGCACACAAGGTTTGGCGGCCTTTCGGCATGCAAGCCCCCGCCAATTGGATGACCCACGGCCCCGATGGCGGCGAGCTCGGCGGCTGCTGCATCAGCGCCACTTTGCGCGACTACGCCCGCATTGGCCTCTTCGCGCTGGCCGATGGCGTTTTGCCCAACGGCGAGCGGGTGCTGCCCAAAGGCTGGATGGCGGAATCGACCGCGCCGGCGCCGGGGTACGCCGGCTATGGCTACCTCTGGTGGTTGCAAGCCGGCGGCGAGTTCGACGCGCTGGGCATCTTCGGCCAATCCATCCATGTCGATCCAGCGCGGCGCCTCGTTGTGGTGACGCACAGCGCGTGGCCGACGGCGGTGGGAGACGAGTTCGACGAACGCCGAGCGTCATTCTTGGCGGCGTTGGCGCGGCATCTGGACGACAATCCGATCTGAGCGACTGGAAGTCCGCCCCATCACGGAAGCAAAGATGATCTACGAAATCCGCAACTACCACTACGCCCCGGAACGGCTCGCCGAGTACCGCGTCTGGGCCAACGATGTGGCCCTGCCGTACATTCGCAGCCACATGGACCTCGTGGGCTTCTGGGTGAAGACGGAAGAGCCCGTGGAGGTCGCCGGTAAGCCACAGGACGAGCTAGGCACCGCGACGGTGACTTGGATCATCCGCTGGGAATCCATGGCGGCGCGGAACGCGGGGATGCGCGAAGCCTTCGGCGGCGAGGCTTGGCGACGCATCATGGATCAGAACCCAGGGCGCGAGAACTACCTGCGCACGGAAGCGAAGTTTGCCGAAGCCCTTTGACGAGCCGCTGATCCGCTGCCACACACCACCGCGCACCGGCAAGCTCGCCAAGATGTTAACAGCAGTACACGAGCGCCGGCCGGCACCACGCCGCTAGCCGCTAGGCTTCGGCTTGTGCCGCCGCAATCTCCCGCACTAGTTCGTCCACGGCGTAGCTGCCAGCCGCCAAGCCTTCGCGTGCCAAGCGGTTGCCGATGCGCTGCAGGGCCGAGTTGGCCGGTGTGGGCACATCGTGCAAGCGGCCGAGCAGGACGATCTCGCCGTTCAGGAAGTCCGTCTCGATGTTGCCGGTGCCCCTTTGCACACTCTGCCAAGACGATCCGCCGTGCCGTTTCCGCCCGGGCACGGGCGCTATGCGGATGCCGGTGGCGCGGCGGGCGCGGGTCTCGGCGGCACTCGCGCAGTCGATGCCCGCGGCCCGGTAGCAGGCCAAGGCT
Source organism: Candidatus Azotimanducaceae bacterium (assembly GCA_965200505.1). Lineage (GTDB taxonomy): Bacteria > Pseudomonadota > Gammaproteobacteria > Pseudomonadales > Azotimanducaceae > VXNE01. The sequence continues at coordinate 1,484,744 of OZ241343.1, forward strand.
TCGTCGCGCAGAAGCCGCATCACTGGTTCCGGCACTTCGTTGCAGGCCGCCTGCACCGCATTGCCCAAGTTGGCCAGCAGCTTTGCGTACTTCTGCCGCATGATGGCGGCGTCTGGGAGGGCGCTGAAGCCGGCATCCGTCAGCGCCGCGGCGACTTGGCTGGCCACGTCATCCACGCCGGTGGGATAGCGGCCCACATCCAATATGCCGGCCGGGCCTTCAGCGCCATGCACCACCTCGCCCGGCGCTAAGTGTTCCGCCGGCAGGAACACGACCATGCCGTACACGCGCCGGAAGCGCCGCGCCGCCATGCGCTCGTTGTCCACACCGTTTTGGCAACAGATCACCGGCAGGGCGTCTCCCGCCACCCCCTGGAGTTCACGCAACGCAGCTTCGGTTTGGTGGCTCTTCATGCAGAGCAGCACCACGTCCCCGGCCTTACAGCCGGCCTCCGCCGGGCTGCCCGCGACAGGAATCCGCAAACGCACATCCTGCGACGGGGTGACGAAGCGCAGCCCCTCGCGTTGCAAGGCGCTCAAGTGGGCACCACGAGCGATGAGCAGCACATCCACGCCGTTCTGGAAGAGCCGAGCACCCACGGCACCGCCAATGCCGCCCGCCCCGTAGATGATGAATCGCACCCGCTAGGCCCCCACCCCCGGCAAACGCCGGTCACTCCTACCCGCTAATCTGAGCCCGATGCCAAAACGGGCCGGCACCCTGTTCGCCCCCGGAAAGGCGAGCGTAAGGGCGTGCCCTCGTAAGAAAGGAGCCTTCCTCAGCCATCAACGCAAAGCCCAACGACGGGAAACGCCAGCTAGCCGAGGCGGCCAACCCGCGCCCCAAACACAAAACACGCCAGCCACGCTTATTCGCCTCGGGGAGCGCGAGGGGCCGGCCCCTCGCAAGCAAGAACCTCACTCCGAATTGAGCCACGTCTCCGCGATCACCTGCGCCGCCACGGCGTGGCCGCCGCCTCGTGCCACGGCCTCGAAGGTGGATAACCGCTCGTCCGCGAACCGCACGTCAATGGCATAGCGCTTTGCAAGCCGGGCGCCGAAACGCCGCGCCGCGGCGCTCATTTCGCTCTCCGTCGAATCCATGTTGAGCGGCAGGCCCACCACGAAACCTTCCGGGTGCCATTCCCGCACCAGTCGGTCCAAGGCAGGCCAAACCGGCACGCCATCCCGCGCCCTCACATCACGCAATGCCGAAGCGGTGCCGGCGCGCGGCTCCGTCACGGCGACGCCGATGTTGGACAAGCCGAAGTCGAAGGCGAGATGCGCCATGCCGCGTCAAGCGTGGCCGATCTTGCCGGACATGAGCGAGAAGTCGATGCCGATGTTCTGCGCCGCCGCGCTCACGCGGTCTTGAAAGGGCACATCGAAGATCACGGATTTGGAGCTCGGGCAGGTCAGCCAGATGTCGCGCTCCAACTCGCCTTCCAACTGGCCCGGCCCCCAACCGGCATAGCCGAGGGCGAGCAGGAAGTGGCGCGGCCCACCGCCGCTGGCGATGGCGCTCAACAGTTCCATCTCAGTGGTCAATGCCAAGCCATTGCCCACGCCAAGGCTCTGCTCCACCCGCACATCGTCCGTGTGCAGGATGAACGCGCAATCGCGCCGCACCGGGCCGCCTTCGATCACCCGTGCGGATGCGTCGAAATCGCAGGGCAGGCTTAGCTGCTGGAGCACTTCGCCAACCGTCATCTCAAGCGGCCGATTCACGACCAAGCCGAACGCCCCCTCCCGGTTGTGGCGGCAGATGTAGGTGAGGGAGTCGCCGAAGTAGTCGCCTAGCGACTGCGGGTTCGGCATGGCGAGCAGGAATTGGTTCTTGAGTGATCCGCGTTCCACCAAGCCATCATAACGCGAACGCGGCGGCCCGTGCCGCCCAGCCTACACCGCGTCGAAGAGGCCGCCGCGCCGCTTCTGGAATTGCCATGTACGCACGATTTCCAGCACATCCGCATCGCGGCGCATGGCCGGTGGCAGGGGCGCGTAGGGCGCGGCCAACCGGACGATGTTGAGCGCCGCGGCGTCCAGCAGCGCATGGCCGGAGGACTCCAACACGCGCACATCGCGCAAGCTGCCGTCCGCGGCGATGGCGACCAACAGCCGGAGGCTGCCGTAGAGCTTCCGAGCCCGCGCCGCCTCTGGATAGTTGAGGTTGCCGACGCGCTCCACCTCGCGCCGCCAAGCCGCCAAATAGTAGGCGTCCTCGCTGGTTTGGGGCAGCGACGCATCGACGCGGCGCACACGCGGCCCACCCCGTGTCGCGTTGGCGGCGCCCAGCTTCGCCACGTCTCGCACCCAGCCCGCGTAGGCACCGGGCAAGGTCGCCCGGGGGCCATCGGCGGGGGGTGCCGGCGCTTCGGCTTGCCGATGCATGGCGACCTCGGGCGGCGTAACAGCGATGTCTGGCCCAACTGGGCGCGGCTCAGCCGGGCTCGTGCCGACATCGGCCAGCGGCAGGCGCACCGCCGCTGCCGTTGGCGCACTGACGGGCGGCGCCGGGTGCCGTGCAGCCGCCGGCTGCGGCGCGGCGAGCGTCACCTCGATCATCGGGTATGGCGTCGCCTTGAGCGGAGCAAAGGGCGAATCCACGCCGATGAGGAGCGCGGCGTGTGCCGCCACGGCAACGCCGAGCGCCACGGCCATCCTGCCTCGCCCAGCCGGTGGCGAAGCAAAGCCCTGCTTCATCAAAGGCCGAATTCCGCCGCGAGCCCATCCATCAGCTCGCCGGCGATGTCGAGCGAGCACTGCGCGTCCAACTCACGGATGCAGGTGGGGCACGTCACGTTGATCTCGGTGAGGTAGTCGCCAATCACATCGATGCCGGCGAACAAGATGCCACGGCGCTTGAGCTCTGGCCCCACGCGGCTCGCGATGAAGCGATCCCGGGGCGTCAAGGGCTGCGCCACGCCGGTGCCGCCGGCGGCGAGGTTCCCCCGCGATTCGCCGGCCTTGGGAATGCGCGCCAACGCATGATCCACGGGTTCGCCAGAGAGCAAGAGGATGCGCTTGTCCCCCGCCACGATCTCCGGCACGTACTTCTGCGCCATGATCTGGCGTGTGCCGCGCGCCGTCAGGTTCTCGATGATGACGCCCAAGTTGGGATCATCCGGCTTGGCGCGAAAGATGTTGGCGCCGCCCATGCCGTCCAAGGGCTTGAACACCACATCGCCATGTTCGGCGTGGAACGCCGCCAGCCGCTCGGCGCTGCGGGCGATGACGAGCGGCGGCACACAGTCCGGGAACCATGACGCGAAGAACTTCTCGTTGCAATCGCGCAGGCTCTGGGGGGCGTTCACCACCGCGGCGCCTTGCGCTTGGGCGTGTTCGAGGAAATACGTGGCGTAGATGTACTCCATGTCGAACGGCGGATCCTTGCGCATCATGATGAGGTCCGGCGCCCCCAGATCCACTTCCTCCGCCGCGCCAAGCCGATGCCACTGCGCCGGCGCCACGGCGGGGTCCAAGGCTTCAAGGAAAGCGGCTTCGAGGGAGATGTCCCGCAGCGTGGCCGATGCCCGCCCATCGCGCCAACACAAGTCTGACTGTTCGAAGCAAGTCACCCGCCAACCGCGCTTCATCGCGGCCCGCATCATGGCAAGGGTGCTGTCCTTCTTGAGATCAAAGCCGGCCAACGGATCGGTGAGGAACGCGACATGGGTCATGGGTTTGCCTCACGCCGGCAAGGCCCGGCGGCGAGCGCTAAAGCGCGGCGGCCAACGCTTGCGCTTTGTCCGTTCGTTCCCATGTGAAGTCGCCCTCTTCGCGCCCGAAGTGGCCGTAGGCGGCGGTGGCGCGATAGATCGGGCGCTTCAGGTCCAACATGTCGATGAGGCCACGCGGACGCAGATCGAAGTGTGCGCGCACCAAGCGCTCGATGGTCGCGTCATCCACCTTGCCGGTGCCGAAGGTCTCGACGCGAATGGAAGTCGGCTCCGCCACGCCGATGGCATAGCTCACTTGGATTTCGCAGCGCTTGGCGAGGCCGGCGGCGACGATGTTCTTCGCCACGTAGCGCCCCGCATAGGCGCCGGAACGATCCACCTTCGACGGGTCTTTGCCGGAGAACGCGCCGCCGCCATGCCGCGCCATCCCACCATAGGTGTCCACGATGATCTTGCGCCCGGTGAGGCCGCAATCCGCGGCCGGGCCGCCCGTCACGAAGCTGCCGGTGGGATTGATGTGGTAGGCCGTGTCCGCGGTGAGCCAATTGCCCGGCAGCACCGGCTTGATGATCTCCTCCATCACCGCTTCCTCGAGGTCCGCCGGTGATGCATCGGGGGCATGCTGGGTGGAGAGCACAACGGCTTCGACGCCCACCGGCTCGGCGCCGTGGTAGCGCAGCGTCACTTGGCTTTTCGCGTCTGGGCGCAGGAAGGCCACCCCACCGTTGCCGCGCACCTTCGCATGGCGGCGCATCAAGCGGTGGGCGAACGTGACGGGCGCCGGCATCAGCACGTCCGTCTCGTCGCTGGCGTAGCCGAACATCATGCCTTGATCGCCGGCGCCTTGCTCGCGCTCCGGCGTTGCGTCCACGCCCAGGGCGATGTCCGTGGACTGCAGCCCCAAGGCGTTGACGACGGCGCAATTGGCCGCGTCGAAGCCCAGCGCCGGATCGTCATAGCCCAATTCGCCGATGACGCGCCGCGCCAAGCCATCCAAATCCACTTGGGCGCTGGAACGGAACTCCCCGGCGAGCACCACGATGCCCGTCTTGATGAGGGTTTCGCACGCCACGCGAGACTCGGCATCCTGCTCCAACATGGCGTCGAGCACGGCATCCGATAGCTGATCCGCCACCTTGTCGGGATGCGCGGCCGACACGGATTCCGAAGTGAAGACGCTGGCACCGGGCATGGTTCGCATTGTATAGCGCACCACACCACTAACGCGATGTACGGATGTGCGGGTCGATCTGGCGCCGCGGCCGCCGTGCGGCGCCGGCCGAGGGCTCAAGCGCTGGGCGGTTCCTCGATCAATATCAAGCGCCAGCCGCGCAGGCCGCCGCGCATCGGCAGCGTGGCCCGCACCGTGAACGTCAACGTGCCGGTCTGGCCGAAGGCGTCCGTGGCCGTCACGGTCACGGTGGCCACGCCGTCGCCCTCGGCCTCCACCAGCAGGACGCCGGCCTCGACGCGCACACTTGCCACTGACGGGTCAGAGGACTTCACCGCGTACGAGAACGCCTCGCCCGGCGCTGCGCCGAAGCGCTCCGCCAAGTGAAGCCGCAGCGTGTCGCCGTCCAGCGTTTGTTCCGCCAGCGCCATCGCCCGGGGCGGCACCTTGTACAGGGTGAGCGGCGCACCCGCGGCGGTGGCGAAGCCCGAATAACACGGGACATCCAGCAGCCCCTGCCGGCACAATTCGTCGGGCACGGGCACCGGCGCCGCGGTGAGCGTCAGCGGGGTGTCGCCATCCGCCACCTCGGCCGGCGGGCCTTGGATGGCGCCGGCCGGCACGGACACTTGGCCCACGGCGGTGCCGTCCGCGGCAGCCAGCGCCGCATGCAGCGTGAACGGGGCGCCGGTGGCCACCCGTGCTGCCACCGAGGCCGGCCCCGGTGCCCACGGGTCGGTGTCCGTCCGTGTGAGTTCCACCGCGAGCATGAACGGTGCGCCCGGGTTGCCGTGCAGGTGCAGTTCCTCCAGCAGGCCCAGGCCCGCGAACAGCCCGGCCGGCAGCACCGATAGCCGGTTGCCGTCCAGCCGCAACGCTTGCAGGGAGCCGAAGCCCGTGAAGGCGTCGCCGGGCAGCGCCGGGAGCGCGTTGCCGGAGAGGTGCAGCCGCCGCAGCCCGGTGAAGCCGGTCAGCGCGTTCGCCGGCAGTTCCGCGAGGCGGTTGCCCGACAGGTCCAGGAGCCGCAGCGCCGGATGCTTCAGGCCGGCCGGCAGCGCGTCGATTCGGTTGCCCCGCAACTGCAGCGACCACAGGTTCGGCAGCGCCGCCAGCGCCGCGGCGGGGAACGCCAATAGCTCGTTGCCGGACACGTCCAGCAGCAGCAGGTTGGAGAGCTGCAGCAGGTCCTCGCCCCGCAGCCGCTCGATGCCGGCGCCGGCCAGCCGCAGCGACGTCCACCGCGACAGATCCGCCACGGCCTCGCAGGGCCGCGTCCGGCGCAGTTCGTCGCGCACCGCCGGGTCGCGGTCGCAGACGCCCTCGTCGATGGTCGCCGTCGCTTGGGGCTTCAGGCCCAGGCCGTAGCCGGCGGCGTCCGCCGGTTCCGCCAGGGTGGCGGTGAAATGTTCGCGCACCGGCTCCACCACGTCGTCGTCCAACACCGGCACCGCGATCTCCGCCCGCGTCGCGCCGGCGGTGAACATCGCCGTGCCGCCGGCACCGCCGGCGTGGTCGGATTCGTCGGCCGACGGATCGCCGCTGACAGTGAAGACGTACGGCACGGCAAGCGCTTCGGGCGCGGGCTGGCTCGCCGTAAGCGTGAGGCGGATCGTGCCGCCCTCGGGTGCCGAGGCGTCGGCGGCGAACGAGACCGTCATGCCTGAACGGACGACGAAGCTGAGCGTGGCGCTCAAGTCTTGCGTGTCCGTCGCCGTCACCGTGATGGTCGCCGCGCCGTGCGCCACGCCCTCCAACTCGACTGCTTCGCCGGCCAGCCGCGCCGCGACCGCCGCCGGGTTCGACGAGGACACGGCGTACGTCAACTGCTCCGGTGCCTCATCGGTGAAGAGCCCCGCGATAGACACCCGCGCCGTCGCGCCCAAGTCAAAGTCCACGTCGGCCACCGAGCCGACCGCCAACGGCGGCTCGTTCGGCACCGGCGGCTCGAAGACGAACAGCCCCACTTTCCGAATGCGGCGGTTGCGGCGGTCGGCGATGTACAGATCGGTGAGACCCGGACCGAATGCCAGCCCCGCGGGGTGCATGAGTTGGGCCGCTGCGGCTGGGCCGTCGCCGTTGTAGCCACCAACGCCGGTTCCCGCGACGGTCGTGATGATCCCGGTACGGGCATCCAGCCTGCGGACGACGTGCTCATCGAACTGCGTGACGTACAGGTTGCCGAACGCGTCGACGGCCAGCCCGTCCGGGGATCCGACTTGGGCCGCCGTGGCTAGGCCGCCGTCTCCCGAGTAGCCGGAGGTGCCGTTGCCCGCCACCGTCGTGATGATGCCCGTGCCGGCATCCACTTTGCGGACGCGGTAGGTGCCGGTCGCATCGGCGATGTACAGATTGCCGGAGGCGTCGAAGACCACGCCCCAAGGGGCCCTGAATTGCGCTGCCGTGGCTGGGCCGCCGTCGCCGGAGAAGCCGGAGCTGCCCGTTCCCGCGAAGGTGCTGATGGTGCCCGTCTCGACATCCAGTTTCCGGACCACATAGTTGCTGAACTCCGTCCAATAGACATCGCCGGATCGATCCGTTGTGATGCCGTAAGGTCCGTTCAGCAGCGCCGCTGTGGCTGGGCCGCCGTCGCCGCTGTAGCCGCCGGTGCCCGTTCCCGCCACCGTCGTGATGATCCCCGTGTCGCCATCCACTTTGCGGATGCGGTTGCTTTCGGTGATGTAGATGTTCTTTTCGTCATCCACCGCAACGCCGTAGGGCGCGTTTAGCTGCGCCGCCGTGGCTGGCCCCCCGTCGCCGCTGTAGCCGCCGCTTCCACCCATTCCCGCCGCTGTCGTGATGAATCCGGTGCGGGTGTCCACCTTACGGATTGTGTGGTTGCCAACTTCGGCAACATAGACGTCGCCTTCCGCGTCGATGGCGATGAAATTCGGATCCCAAAGCCGTGCCGCCGTGGCTGGGTCGCCATCGCCGCTGTAGCCCAATTGGCCGTTTCCCGCCACCGGCTCGATCTGCGGCGTCGCCACGGGCACCAATTGCGCGGCGATAGGCTGGGGGGCGGCCGCGCAAGCCGCGGCCAGAACCAGCATCAGCCGTGGCGACGAGGCTAGCGGGCCATCCTGGCCACGGCCGCGGCCCAAGCGCTCGAACTGCGGGTTAGCGTCGGGGGGGGGGGGGGGGGGGGGGGGGGGGGGGGGCACAACACGAGGGCACTACGCATAGAGCATCCTACCTCCAGAATCACAGCGTGGTTCCAACTGCTTCCGATCAGCCGGCCTTCGCACGTTGGCCGCGGTTCGCGGCGGCACGTCGATGGCAGTTTACCGAAACCGACCCCCCTTTTTTGGGATACTTGGCGTTTTCGCCACGCCTTCAAGACGCCCCATGCCTTCCCCACGGGACCGCGCGAACGCCATCCGGGCGCTCGCGATGGATGCGGTCGAACGCGCCAACAGCGGGCATCCCGGCATGCCCATGGGCCTCGCGGACGTGGCGGAGGTGCTGTGGCGTGAGGTGCTGCGGCACAACCCGGGCAATCCGCATTGGTGGAACCGGGATCGGGTGGTGCTATCCAACGGCCACGGCTCCATGCTGCTGTATGCGGTGCTGCACTTGACGGGCTACGACGTCACCACGGACGATCTCAAGGGTTTCCGGCAACTGGGCTCCAAGACGCCCGGGCACCCTGAACACGGCCATTGCCCGGGCGTCGAGACGACCACCGGGCCACTGGGCCAAGGCTTCGCCAACGCCGTAGGGATGGCCTTCGCGGAAGCGCTGTTGGCGCGCGAGTTCAACCGCGAGGGCCTGGCGCCCGTTGACCACCGCACCTGGGTGTTCGCCGGCGATGGCTGCATGATGGAGGGCGTTTCCCACGAAGCCGGGGCACTGGCGGGGACGCTCAAGCTCGGCAAGCTCACCTGCATCTACGACGACAACGGCATCTCCATCGACGGCGACACGAAGGGTTGGCACACGGAAGACGTGGCGGCGCGGTTTCGCGCCTACGGCTGGCAGGTGCTGGAAGATGTGGATGGCCATGATGCCGCGAGCGTCCGGGCCGCGTTGCGCACGGCTTGCGAGGAAACCGAGCGGCCCACGCTCATCTGCTGTAAGACGGTGATCGGCTTCGGTGCCCCGAACAAAGCCGGTTCCTCGGCGGCGCACGGTTCGGCGTTGGGCGCCGAGGAGGTCGCCGCGACGCGACAACGCCTCGGTTGGCCCCATGCGCCCTTCGAGATTCCGCCAGACATCTACGCCGCGTGGGATGGAACCGCCGCCGGTGCCGAGCAGGAGGCCGCGTGGCTGGCGATGCTGGAACGCTATCGGGGCGCCCATCCCAAACTCGCCGCCGAGTTCGAGCGGCGCATGAACGGCGCGTTGCCGGCCGATTGGCGGGAGGCGCTGTTCGCTTATGCCGAGCGGGCGCAAGCCTCGGGCCAAGCGGTGGAGACGCGCAAGGCGTCGCAGGCTTGCCTCAACGCGCTGGGGCCCAACGTGCCGGAGCTGTTCGGCGGCTCCGCGGACCTCACCGGCTCCAATGGCACCGCCTGGGCCGGTGCCGGCACCTTTGCCGAAGGCGGCCGCTACCTCAGCTACGGCGCCCGCGAGTTCGGCATGACGGCCATCACCAACGGCATGGCGCTGCACGGCGGCGTCATTCCATACGCGGGCACGTTCCTGGTATTCATGGAGTACGCCCGCAACGCGGTGCGGCTCGCCTGCCTGATGGGGCTGCGCAACATCTTCGTCTATAGCCATGACAGCGTGGCCGTCGGCGAGGATGGGCCCACCCATCAACCCGTCGAGCAGCTGGCGAACTTGCGCACCACGCCGAATCTCTCGCTGTGGCGCCCGTGCGACGCCGCGGAGACAGCCTACGCCTGGGCCGCGGCGCTCAACCGGCCCGACGGCCCCACCGCGCTGGTGCTGACGCGGCAAAAGACCGCCTGCCAACCCCGACCGGATTTGGCGCTCATCGCCCAGGGGGGCTATGTGCTGTGCGCGGAATCCGGCGCATTGGACGTGATCGTCATCGCCACCGGCTCGGAAGTGGAACTCGCCGTCGCGGCCGCCCAAACCGTCGGGGAGCTGGGTGTGCGCGTGGTGTCCATGCCCAGCGTGGATGTGTTCCTGAGCCAGGACGTGGCGTATCGGGAATCCGTCCTGCCGCCCGATTGCCGCCGCCGCGTGGCGGTGGAAGCCGGGCATCCGGACCCGTGGCACCGGTTCGTGGGCTTGGATGGCACCGTGGTGGGCATCGACCGTTTTGGGCTTTCCGCGCCGGGCCCCGAGGCCATGAACGCCGTGGGCATGAATGTGGATGCGGTGGTGGCGGCGATTCGGCGGGTGGCCGCGGGATGCCGATGATCTCCATGCGCGACGTGCCGCTCGCCGGCCGGCGTGTGCTCATCCGCGAAGATCTCAACACGCCCATCAAGAAGGGCTGGATTCAGAACGACGCGCGCATCCAAGCGGCGCTGCCGACCATCCGCGAGTGCGTGGCCGCCGGCGCCGCGGTGATGGTGGTGTCCCACGTTGGGCGCCCGACACCCGGTGAGTGGGATGCTTCGCTTTCGTTGGCCCACGCGGCGACGCTCTTGGGTGACGGGCTGGGGCAGGAGGTGGCGCTCGTCGCTGGTGGCAACTTCGACATCGACATCGCTCCCGGCGAGGTCGTCCTGCTTGAGAACATTCGCTTCGAGGCCGGTGAACTGACCAACGACGACGATTTGGCGCGGCGCATGGCGGTGCCCTTCGACGTGTTCGTGATGGACGCCTTCGCCACCGCCCACCGCGCCCACGCCTCCACCCACGGCGTGGCTCGCCACGCCGCCATCGCTTGCGCCGGGCCGTTGTTGGAGGCGGAGGTTACGGCGTTGGAGCGGGCCTTGGCCAAACCGGCGCGACCGTTGGTGGCGGTGGTGGGCGGTGCCAAGGCGGCTTCCAAGATTCGCGCCCTTGAGACGCTCGCGGACTTGGCGGACCGCATCATCGTGGGCGGCGGGGTGGCCAATGTGTTTCTGGCCGCAGAGGGCTGGCAGGTGGGGGCTTCCGCCCTTGAAGCCGATTTAGTGGACGTGGCGCGGCGCATCCGGGAGAAAGTGGACGTGTTAACGCCAATCGACGTGATGACGGCGCGGGGCGTGCCGGGGGGCGGCACTGCGGCGGTGGTGCGGCGGCGTGGGGAGGTGGCTTCAGACGAGCGCATCCTAGACATCGGCCCGGCCAGCGCCAGGGCGGCCAAGGCGGCGCTGGCAGATGCCGGCACGATTCTTTGGAGCGGCCCGCTGGGGATGTTTGAGCTGGACCAGTTTGGCGAAGGCACACGCCAAGTTGCCGAAGCCATCGCCGAAGCATCGGCGTTCTCCGTTGCCGGCGGCGGGGACACCCTTGCGGCCATCGATAAGTGTGGCGCCCGCGAAGGGCTTTCTTACCTTTCCACCGGCGGCGGCGCCTTCCTCGCGTTCGTGGAGAGCAAGACGCTGCCGGCCATCGAGGTGCTTGAAGCGCGTGCGCGGTGACGGCGGCTACGACCCGAAGGCCCGCTTCGGCGCGGACTACCGCCGTTTCTATGATTTGGAATTGGGGCAACAGTTCTTCGATGTGCCGTGGCGTAACGGGCACCTCGCGGTGCAGCGTTTCACGCCGGCGGGGGCGGCGCGGGGCAGCGCCGTGGTGGTGCATGGCTACTACGACCATGTGGGGCTGTACGGCCACCTGATCCGCCATCTGCTGCGGCGGGGCCTTGCGGTGGTGGCTTACGACCAGCCTGGGCATGGGTTGTCCAGCGGGGCACGGGCCACCATCGAGCACTTCGATTGGTATGTGGAGGCGTTGGACGCTGTGCTGGCGGCTGCCCAAGATGCGCTGCCGGCACCCGTCCATGCGGTGGGCCAGAGCATGGGTAGCGCCGTGCTGATGGAACGGCTGATGCGGCCGGCGCGGCCGGCGTTCAGCAAGAACGTGTTGTTGGCGCCCCTCGTGCGGCCCAAGGGTTGGCCGTTGGCGAAACTCACGCTGACCTTGGCGCGGCCCTTCTTGAAGCAGGTGCCGCGCGGGGCGCCGCGCAACTCCGATGACTTGGACTTTCTCGCCTTCCTGCGTGAAGACCCGCTGCAGACGTGGGTGTTGCCGGTGCGATGGGCAACGGCCTTGGCCGCTTGGATCAAGCGCTTCGAGGCTTATGCGCCCACGCGGGAGCGCGTCTTCGTCGTCCAAGGGGGGCGTGATGGCACGGTGGACGGGCCGCACAATCTTGCCGTGCTGCGGCACCTGTTCGCCGTCGAGCTAAAGGAACTGCCCACCGCCCGCCACCACTTGGTGAACGAGACCGCGGCGATTCGCTGCCAAGTTGCAGCGTTCTTGGACGAACACCTGTAGCGGCGGCGACCGCAACGCGGTGGCTATACTGCCGGCCATGCGCGACGCCTTGGCTGCCATCTTCACGCCCGAGCGCGTCAAGACCACGCCGGCCGACTTGCAATTCTGGGGCACGGACTGGACGCGCGGCTTCGACGTGGCACCCCTCGCCATCGTGTTCCCGGAGTGCGTGGATGAGGTGGTCGCCATCACCCGCCTGGCCAACGAACGCGGCTTTGGCCTCGTTCCCTCCGGCGGCCGCACGGGGCTGTCCGGCGGTGCCGTGGCCACCAATGGGGAAGTCGTTGTCTCCTTCGACCGCATGAACCGCATCCTCGACTTCAACGCGACGGATCGGATGGTGCGCTGCGAACCCGGCGTTCCCACACAGGCGCTGCAGGAATACGCCGCGGCGCGGGGCTGCTTCTATCCGGTGGACTTCGCCTCCGCCGGCAGCAGCCAAATCGGCGGCAACGTGGCGACCAACGCCGGCGGCGTGAAGGTGATTCGCTATGGCCTCACCCGCGATTGGGTTGCGGGCCTCAAGGTGGTGACCGGCGCCGGTGATGTGCTGGACTGCAACAACGGCTTGGTGAAGAACGCGACCGGCTACGACTTGCGGCATCTATTCATCGGTGCCGAGGGTACCTTGGGCTTCGTGGTGGAAGTGCAGGTGCGGCTTTTGGCTACGCCGCCACGACAGCGGGTGATGGTGCTCGGCATCGAGCACGTGGAGGACCTGTTGCGGGTGCTGGAGCGCTTTCAGGCCGCCGTGACGCTATCGGCTTTTGAGTTTTTCTCGGAGGTTGCGCTCCAGAAAGTGCTCGCCCATCGCGGCGGGCAGCGCCCCTTCGCCGCGGCGACGCCGTTTTACGCGCTCATCGAGTTCGATGCAGCGCAAGAGGCCGAGGGGATGGGTGCCTTTGAGCCCGCGCTGGAAGGCGGCTGGGCCACCGACGGCGTGATGAGCCAATCCGAGGGCCAAGCCCAAGCGCTATGGGCGTTGCGCGACGGCATTTCGGAGAGCATCGCCGGCTTCACGCCGTATAAGAATGATCTCGCGGTACGCGTGTCGGCCATGCCGGCGTTCTTGAAGGAGGCAGATCACATCATCGGCACAAGCTACCCTGCCTTCGAGGTGTGCTGGTTCGGCCACATCGGCGACGGCAACCTACACCTCAACATCTTAAAGCCCGAGGGCCTTCCCCTTGATGCGTTTCAAGCGCAGTGCAAGGATTTGAGCCCGCGCCTGTTCGAGGCTGTGCAGCGGCATCAAGGCAGCATCTCCGCCGAACATGGCGTGGGGCTCACCAAGCGAGACTTCCTGGGCTTCTCGCGCAGCGCCCGGGAAATCGAACTGATGCGGGCGATGAAGCGTGTCTTCGACCCACGCGGGGTGATGAATCCGGGCAAGCTGCTGGCGGACTAAAATCTAACTCGGCTCGAACAGCGCCAAGTCTCTGACACCCCGGAACGGATACAGCCGGTCGCCGATGGAACCGTCAAGGCCAAGATAGCGACGCAGCGCTTTGTGTATCTCGTTCGGATAAATGATGTTGCCGTTGCGATTCGGTTCTAGCGTTTGAGGGTCAACTGGCAAGGCGAAGTGCAGCGGGTCAGTCGCGGCTACCACCCGATCCGTCCAAGGCTGGTGCTTTTCCATGACGATGAGGCTGCCGATTGGCCAGTGATCCTTGCCATCGCTCTCGTTGTAATAGTTCGTCCGTCCGAACTCTGAGCCGATCACCACGATCAGACGATCTGCCAAGCCGTGTTCTTCGGCAAGATTCCAAACTTCATCGAGCGCACTCGTTAGGCCGGTCAGACGTGTGGCTTGCCCGTCATCGTTGTCCGAGTGGGTATCGAAGCCGCCGTAGGCAATGTCCGCGCTTGCGGATACGCCGGCCTTGAACGCGGCAATCGCCGCCTTCCAAGCAGTTGTCGGTCCAAGACTCCTCAATACGTCTTTGAAGGGCGCTAGGCCGACACCGTCGAATGCTTCATCGAAACGAGCGAGCGTACGTTGCCTCGCTGGCATTGCATCTGCCTCAGCCTGCCTCTTCAACCGCTTCATCTCAACAGCGTGATGACGCTGGATGTTCTCCCAATCGCTCGCGTGGAGATAGCCCTTTTCTGGTTCGGCGAGCGCGCTAATGGCGATCGCCCAAATGACACCGCTAAAATCCACAACCGGCAACAGCGAAGCGCCGCGGGTGTAGGCACCGAAACTTGCGCAAGCCAGCGTCGCGTCAGGTGCATGGTGCGCGGCATGCACCGAGGAAAGCGTCGGAAACGCCTCGTTGCCACGCCCTGTCCAAGCATGCACCATGCCGATATCGTGTGAATTCGTCTGCATGTCGATGCCGTTAAGCACCAACATCCGATCGTGGTACTTCTCGAAGAAGGCGGCGTTGTCGGCAAACGGCGCATAGGGCAGGTTGCCCGCCCAATGGATTTCGTCGGTTTCCTCCGCCCAGTGGTTGATGATGGATTCGCCGGGGGTATTCGTCTTGGGGTCGCAAAAGCAAGTTGGGTCCCATCCGCCCCGAGCCTGCACTGAGAGGAGCAACTTGCCATGATAGTTCAGATAGCCATCGTTGGCCAAGGCGAGCGGCAAGCGCAAACCCGCGGAGCCAGCCACGCCCGCCTGTAGCGAACCCTTCAGAAAACTGCGCCGACGCATGGCTTAGAGGTTCCTGCTCATAGGTAGAGGTACCGATAGTCCATCATGAGGTAAGCGAGCACGACGACCCAAGTTCGCGCAAGGTGTTGCTCATCTTTCCAAGATCGATGGGTCTCTCGCAGCCCGTCTGGATCATTTTGTTCATACACTGACTCGTTTTCGTCTTCACGCAAAATGACAGGTGGATCCACAACGTCTTGCTATAGCAAGACGTCGGAACTCCAGGAACAGGGGTTTTCGTTTACGAAGCGCGTGGCTCCCGGATGCTCTTCCTGTCTTTTACGCTCGAGTGTTTCCAGGAATAGATTGTAGGCAGTGCTCACTTCCGCGGACGAGGGACCAACCTCGATGCCCAACAGCTTGTAGTGGAGTTCCGCGAGCTTGCTCCTGATCGCCCTTTCGCCCGCTTCCGTTTCAGGCCCAGTGTCTCGACCGATGCCCGCGAACAAGCGGCGCCGATCATCGGCCAGCAGATAGAACTCGCGCAGGATGATGGGGCAGCTCGACTGAATGGCATGAACCTTGGCGACCGCGGCCATCACGTCGTTGATCTCGCGGGTGCGTGCCACTTTGGTCTCCGAGTCGATGCCGCCATAGAGGAGATTGAAATCCTTCGTCAGCTCACTCGTCGTTCCGTGGAACCGAGGGGAGTAGCGCTTGAATGAATCCAACTGACGGCCCAACTGAAAGCCAGTGATCGCGGCGGTCTTGCGGGCCAGCTCTTCCGGAGTCAGCAGCCGCCTGGCGCCAGCGTCGCGCAGTGCGACGGCGCGTATGACGTCGCCACTGCCGTTGACGTCTCGTTCCGCGCGGAACCAAGGCGACAGGACCATCGCAACCAAGAGGTCCTTAAGGTTGTATGGCCGGTAGCCGGCGCGAAAGCCGCGCTTAAACCCGGTCGCCAAACGTGCCACTTCCGCGGCTTGGGCGGTCGCACCGAGCAAGCGCCCTTCGAAGTCCGCATCGCCTTCGGCGGGCGGCCGCGAGACTTCATTGCCCATAATCGCTGGCCACCAGAACTTCACCGCTCCTTCCGAGAAGCGTGGATCGGCCGCCATGCGCTTGGCAAGCCAAGGCAGGCTAGCATCCGCGTCCGGTGCCCTATCGCCTTGAAAGCCGGGCTCGCGCATGTCCCGATACCAAGTGTCGCCATCCCGGTAAAGTCTGGCACTAGCCACGAACAGACCCGTCTCCCCCGTGTCTTCGGCCCAGACCCGAGTGATGACGTCGTAGCGGCCGTCTGGCACGTCAACTGGCACAAAGACAATGCTATTCGCCCATAGCCGCAAGGCCCGCTTGCCGGTTTTCGGGTGTGCGGAGCAGCAGTTGCGATTTGCCTGCCGGATGTCCACGCGATATAGCGCACTAGTGTCTTGGTCCCGCAGTGAGACTTCATCGATCCAGAGAATCGGTTGCGTATCTCGGTCCCGATCGTGGTCAAACGCTAGCTGGCGTAAGACGATCCGGCTGTCAGTTGTTATCGGAACAGCATACTCAACGACCTCAAAGGGGTCCGTGCTGGGTTCGACCGGATGGCGCTTGACGAACGCCTCGGGAACCACATAGACGGCGAACAAGGCGTGCTTTCCATGGGTTGTCGCACGATAGAAGGCAGTGTCCGTATAGTTTTGGAACGTACCCGCGACAGGATCCAAGGGTATGTGGCAAACAGTGCAGGCGGGGTTGTGCATAGTCGGATTGTGCGTGTCCAGTAGCGCGTCGGTGGCAGTGCGCGCCGGCACCGAGTTTTGGATGTCCTCGCCCAGAAAGTGGTGGTATGTCCAACGCGACCGTGCACGATTGCGGTTGGTCGGCGTAGTTGTATAGCGTCGCAAGAACGCGGTGGTGCTCAGAATGCCGGCGTGCGGGTAGTCCTCCATGGTGACGCCATAGCGGCGGTAGCCTTGGATTTGTCCGGGCCGGAACTCGCGCGGATTATCGGGCTCGTCGAACGAGACGGTCGCACTGTAGACCTTGGCGGTGGTGGGGTTTGCCATGATGTAGTCCGCCGTCAGGATCTCGGTGTAGGGCAGATCGTTCTCGACCACATGGGCGATCAGCTCGACGGGCGCTTGCCGGGCACCGTAACTAACGTGAGCTCGCCACTGCCAATACCTCAGGCAGCGACTACCGCCCGAGCAACTGGCCCTGACACGCTCTGATTCGGCTTCGTAACCAAGGAAACGGGCCTTGTCTCCGTTTTCGATTGTGCCACGGTGCCCAGCTCGCAGGATGTCGTACAGCGAAGCCGTCAACAAACGGTCATTCGCGCCGCGCGTCAGAAACTCGTGGAACTCCGGGCCGGTCATCATGCCGCGGATCGTGTCCCAGAGTTGCCGCGGCGTGCCGCCCGGAAACGGCGCGAGTTCCTCGGGCGTCGGTATCCGCCCCGCAAACAACACGGCCGCCCGATAGAGGGTGTGCCGCGCGGACTCCATGCGCACACCTTCGAACAAGCTACTCGCGGTGATTGGTGGCCCACCGGCGTCCACCTCTTCACCGAGCAGTTGGAGGAACAGGCGCATCTTCTCGAACTCGGCCGAGCCGGAAGGCACCTGAATGCCGCCGCCGTGCGAAACGCCTCGAATCTTGTTGAGGATCCGCGTGGCACCGTCTTCCACTGTCGCGACGAAGTTGGCGAACACCCTGAGGTTCGCACGCTCCTGATCGGCCCCGTCTCCCTTCTCGAACACCAACCGCGTGTGCCCGGACAAACCGTTCTCCACATGGCAGTTGGCGCACTTGGCTTGGACGATGGGACCAGCGATGAACTCGCTGAACACTTGCTCGGCGGTTTGCGCCTCATGCCGGGAACCGGCCGTGGAGACGTTCGCCAGATGGCCGGTCGGGCTCGCCAGCAAGCCCATCACAATGACGGGGTGATCGGACGCCACGGCGAGCCGCCACTTGCCGGCGCCATCGCCCAGCGCACCTTCGACGCCTTCGCCTGATTCAAGCTGCTGCGCGGTGACGGTGCGCGTTCCGCCGGCCGGCACGGAGAACCGCACCTTGGAACCCGGCGACCGGCCACGGTCGTCAATGCCCGTGACCGTAAGCGCGGCGGCGTCACTGCCTCGATTGACGATCCTGAGAGAACTCGCCTGCTGGCGATTGCTGGCCGGGTTGAACAGGGGCACGAGGTAGGCAGCGTCGCGCAATGGCGCTGAGTCATGCATCGCCATCAGCAGGCCATCCGGGGTGCGGACGTAGGCGAGCACTTCGATGTCCAGCTCGCTTTCGAGCGCAAGCCGCCAGTCACCCTCCCCCGCGCCAAGGCCGCCCGCAAGCCCTTTGAGTGCGTTGCCCTGCTCCAAGTCGTCTGAGTTGAGGTTCACCGCTTCCCCCGCACCTAGGTTCAGCGTGATGGGTTCGTAGTCCCTGTCAGAGCCGTCGGCCGCGTCGATCCGCACCGTTCCAGCCACATCGCCCCGGTTGATGACCCGAACCAACCCCTGGCGACTGGCGGGGTCATTCGCTGGTGGAACCAATGGCACCATCCGAGTGCCAGCGCCATCGCGCAAATCCGGCGCGGTGGACAGATTCGCCATGTGGCTGCTGGGAACCGCAAGCAGGTTCACCACATCAATATCACTGGTCGATTCAATCGCCAGCCGCCAATGGCCTTCGCCATCGCCGAGCGCCCCTTCAAGGTCTGGGGCGCCCGACTCAAGTTCCGCGGCGGTCAAGGTTCGCGCCGCGCCGGATGGGATGGAGAGGCGCACCTCGGTGCCCGGCGAATCGCCTGCGTCATCAACGCCGGTGATCGTCACCTCGGCGGCTTTATCGCCGGTGTTCAACAAACGCAGCTTGCCCTCTGGCCCACCATCATCGCCCGGATTGAACGTCGCCACCCGATGCTCGCCGTCCCGCCGCATCACCACATCGTGCATGGGCACCAGCAAGCCATCCGTGGTGCGGACATAGGCCAGCACCTCAATGTCCAGATCGCTCGCGAACGCCAAGCGCCAAGCGCCGGTGCCACTGCCGACGCCGGTGGCGAGCCCTTTGTCCGCATTGCCCTGTTCGAGGTCCGCCGAATTGAACTGGACCGCCGCACCCCCGGCCAAGGTGAGCCGCAACGGCCCGACTCGCTGCCCAGCGTCATCGACGGCGTGAATCTCCACGGCACCGGATTCATTCGCATGGTTGATGACGCGGACGACACCCTGCCGCGCCGCATCCGAGGCCGTCGGCAAGAACGGCACGGCATGGAACGCACCGCCTTCCGCGTCCGACGCCGCGGCGGACGCGGCAGCGAGCTCGAAGGCGCTGGGCACACGTTGGATGGTTTCTTGGGTCGCTCCCACATATTGATGCGGAGCCGGCAGATGTACGGGATGGGCGGGCGGCGGGGACGGCGTGGAGGCATACATCGTGTCTTCGCCGGATGCCTCCAAGCGGGCATGGGCCGCCTCGCGCTGCCGCTCGTAGGCTTCCCAATCCCACGAATCCCCGGCCGGGCCCGACTCAGCGGACGCCGCCGCCACCCAATGGGCTCCGCTCCCAAGCAGCACGCCAAGCACAACGAGGGCGGCCGCCCGCCGCGCCGAGGGGCGGCGTGAAAGAACCTTCATGCCACGCAGCGGAACCATATCCATGGGCAGTGTAGCAAGTGCCTCTAGGGGCGCGGACGGCCTCGCGCTTGCCCTTGCCCCGTTGCCCTTGCCCCAACCGCCGCCACTCGGACACACTTGGCACCCATCCCACCGCGAACGGACCACGAGCATGACCCGGCGCACATTGGAAGAGACGGCGAACGCCATGGCCGCCCCCGGCAAGGGCATCTTGGCCATGGACGAAAGCCACCCGACGTGCAAACGCCGCTTCGACGCCATCGGCGTGGCCTGCGACGAGGCAAATCGCCGTGCCTATCGAGAGCTGCTGCTCACCGCACCCGGCGCCGCGCAACACCTTTCCGGCTACATCCTCTTTGACGAGACCATCCGCCAAGCGACGGCGGATGGCACCCCGTTTCCAGCAGTGATCGACGCGGCCGGCAGCTTGGTCGGCATCAAGGTGGATGCCGGCACCGTGGCCATGCCCCTGCACCCGGGCGAGAAGTTCACCCAAGGCTTGGACGGGCTGCGTGAGCGCCTCATCGAATACCGCGAGTTGGGTGCGAAGTTCGCCAAGTGGCGCGCCGTCATCACCATCGGGCCCGGCCTGCCGAGCGATGCCTGCATTCAAGCCAACATGCGGGCGCTGGCGATGTACGCGGCGTTCTGTCAGGAAGCGGGCATCGTGCCCATCGTCGAACCGGAAGTGTTGATGGACGGCGACCACGACATCGACGTTTGCGATTCCGCGACCCGCGCCAGCCTGCGGGCGCTGTATGCCTCGCTGGCCGAGCAGTCCGTGCATCTCGAAGGCTCGGTGCTGAAGCCGTCGATGGTGCTGGCCGGCAAGGGTTGCCCCAGCCAAGCCGGTGTGGCGGAAGTGGCGGAGCGCACGGTAGCCTGTCTGAAAAGCACCGTGCCGGCGGCGGTGCCCGGCATCTTCTTCCTGTCCGGCGGCCAAAGCGCGGTGCGGGCGACCGAGCACCTTAACGCCATGAACGCCTTGGGCAAGGCCCCGTGGCGGTTGAGCTTCTCTTACGGGCGGGCGTTGCAGGAACCCGCCTTGCTGGCGTGGGCCGGGGATTCCGCCAACGCCGCCGCCGCGCAACGGCAATTGGCGCTGCGGGCGCGCTCAAACGGCGCGGCGACGCTGGGCGAATATGGTCCTGCGATGGAGGCCGCGGCTTAGCGCACCGCGTCGCGGCCCAGTCAACATCGCTCAACCCCAGCGGGCGTTCCCACCAACACCGTATCCGGCCGCTCGGCGGCGAAGATGCCGTGCGCCACCACCCCGACGATGTTGTTGAGGTCCCGTTCAAGGGCGTCCGGATCGGCGATGGCGAGGCCATGCACGTCGAGGATAACGTTGCCGTTGTCCGTGACGAATCCTTGCCGGTACACCGGCTGCCCGCCTAGCGCCGCCAACTTGCGGGCGACCAAGCCCCGCGCCATGGGGATGACTTCCACCGGCACCGGGAACTTGCCGAGCCGCGCCACCCGCTTGGAGCCATCCACGATGCAGATGAACTCGTCCGCGGCGGCGGCGACGATCTTCTCGCGGGCCAAGGCGCCGCCACCGCCCTTGACGAGCGCCTTGGATGGATCGACTTCATCCGCCCCATCGACATAGACGGCCACCGCCGCCACCGCGTTCAAGTCCAGCACTTGGATGCCATGCGCCCGCAACCGCGCCGTGGAAGCCTCGGAACTGGATACGGCGGCGTCGAACTTGTGGCGGGCGGCGGCCAACGCCTCGATGAAGTGGTTGGCCGTGCTGCCGGTGCCCACACCCACCACGGCATCCCGCATGAGCTGGGGCTCGATGGCCTCGAAGGCCGCGGCGGCCGCCGCTTGCTTCAGCGCGTCCCGCGGTGCCTTTGCGTTCCCGCCCACGGACGAGCGTCAGTGCCGCCCGTCCGCGAACGCCTCTTGCCGCGGCAGGACATAGCGAACGTATTCGTCCTCAAAGGCCAGTTTCGTCGGATCGTCAATGCGGTCGATGTAGAGGCGGCCATCCAAATGGTCGAACTCGTGTTGGAAGATGGTGGCGAGAAAGCCCTCGGCCTTGAGCGATTGCTCACGCCCGTGCAAGTCCAGGAAGCGCACATGGATGCCTTGCGGCCGCTCGACGTAACCGCGTAACCCCGGGATGGATAGGCAGCCCTCCCAGGCACCGGCGGTCTGTTGGTCCAGCACGTCGATTTCCGGGTTGACGCACACCGTGAGCGGCACGGGCCGCAACTCGCCATAGCGGCTGGCGCCACCGGCCACCTCCACCACCACCAAACGCACGCTTTCGTTCACTTGGGGCGCCGCGAGGCCGACGCCGCCATAGTCGTGCAGGGTGTCGATCATGTCCGCCACCAAGCGCCGCAATTCCGCGCTCTCGAGCTCCTCCGGCAGCAGCGGACGGGCCGTCCGGCGCAGATTGGGGTGCCCCATGCGGATGATTTTGCGAACGGCCACGGCTTGCTCCACACGCCAAGCCGCCATCATAGCGCAGCGTCTCACCCAGACATGGTTGGACCCAACCCATCGCTTTATGTATGAGGCCGCTCCGGGAACCCCAACACGCCTCGTCAACGCTCGTGCAACGCGGCCAACCCTTGGCGGTGCATTCGCGCTCGCACTCTCTCACACCGAAGCGCGTTGGATTGAGCCGCCATCGAACGGGCCTTGTCCAGCAGCGCCGTCAAGTCACGACATTCGTCCCACCGCGTATCCAATCGTTTCGCGGTTGTGGTCAGGCTCGCGCCGGCCATCGCCGCGCACAAGGCTTCGAGGCTCTGATGTGCCGCGTCCACTGACCAGTCGGTCTCCTGCTCGGCCGGCGCGACTGTCGCCAACGCAAGGGCCAAGAAATGCTCCGCCGCTTGCCCGCTGGGGTAAGCCGTGCCCAAGGCGTGATCCAACGTCGTCACGAACGGCGCGTTGCGTCCCAGCACCTGCGCTGCGATGTGGTTGACCTCGTAGTGGTCTATCGTCTTGACGTCTCCAGTGACCAAGGCGTCTGTGCCCAGCGCCATCGCTTGGGAAACGATGATGGCATCGCTGTGGCTGTGGAACATCGTCGGATGGACGCTAGGGAAGCAGGCCGTGGTGAATCTGGCTCGGATGGTGTAGGCCACCTCGTTTTGCTCGTCGGTCAGTTCGACGCAGTCGAACGGGGAATCCGCCAGCCCGACAAGGTGCTCCCAAGCCGCTATGGGGTACTGTCTCGATGCTGGCGCCTGGCTCTTCGTCAGCTCGCGCCAGACTTCCGGGACTACGAGCGTCTTGAACCCGGCCCTGTTCCATCCAGCAACCGATCAGCTTGCGTGGCGTCGGCGTCGACAGCGTCATCGTGTCGAACGCCGGGCCTCTCCCTTCACTGGCCACGCGAACGACTGATCTTCGGGAGCGGCGCGGGGTCGATCAACGCGCGAGCCGCCGCGGCGACATGGCCGCCCTTGTTGGCACCCCATCCGTGGCGGCGGTGCCAATCGCTGATCTCCGTGCAATCCTCACCGGGCGGCGTGGCGGCAATGTCGAACTCCCAGCTTGGGATGTCTGGGTGGAAGGTGACAGCGGCCAAGCCGCTCAGCTTCGGGTCTTTCGGATAGCCCACCGGTCAACCCCCGCCACCAAGGCGATGATGCCCCGGCGGTGTGTGGATCATCTTCATCCGGCCATCATACCTGCACGGCTCGCCGGCCATCAGCACAGCGTCAGGTTGCGCCCTCGAGCCGTGAAGCAGTGCCAACCCGCCTCCGTCACCACAGCGTCCAACGGCACGTCCCAATCGTTGTGCGGCAGCGACGACACCCGTTGCAACTCGTGGGCGACGCCGACGAGCACGGTGTGGCGGGACGCGAAACGGCGGTCGTAGTAGCCGGCGCCCATGCCGAGGCGCCGGCCGGCATCATCAAAGGCGACCAACGGCAGCAACGCCGCGGACAGTTTGAGCGGCGCCACCGCTGCGCCATGCGCCGGTTCCGCGATGCCAAAGCGGTTTGTTCGGAGCGGCTCGCCGCAACGGTGGGAGCGGAACGTCATGCGCGTCGCGGACTCCACCACGGGCAGTGCGCAACGCGGATGGCGCCCGACGAAACCCATGACATCCGGTTCGCCGTCGAACGCGGCATAGGCGGCCACCCAGCCCCGGAGCGCGAGGGCCGAGGAGATGAGCCGGCGGCAGATGGCCTCGCTGTGGCGTTGCTGCTCGGCTTGCGGCAGGGCGCGACGGCGTGTGCGCAACGCCCGGCGCAAGGTTGCCGTCGTCCTCCGCACACCGCTGCCACGCCCCGTCATGCACAAGCCCTTACGGACGCGCTTCGCGGGGCCGCAGCCACGCGACATGAGCCGTCTCCCGATGACGCCGCTGCCGTGCTTGCCCTGAACCGTCTCGGCTCAGAGCGGGGACTCGTATGGACGCACAAGGCTTCCCGCCGCGGACACCATCCCGAAACGGCGACGGCGCCGACGTTGGGCCTGCACACCGGGCCCACAGCGGACTCCCCTTTTACTTCTTAACGGTTCAAGGACGACGCCGACTGGCGAGCGCCCCAGGAGACCGTGGGCGAGTATAGCCCCGAAACGGCCCGTCAAGTGGGCAGCGATTTCGCTTCGTCGATGGTGGCCGCGATGCGCTCGGAAAGGGCGGTGGTCTTCTCGGCCGCGGCGGCGGTGCTCTTGACGTAATCATGGGCGATGTTGAGCGCCGCCATCACCGCCATCCGCTCCAAGCCCACCACCTTGCCGGAGTCGTGAATCGCGCGCATGCGCTCATCCACGATGGCCGCGGAGGCGATCAGCTCGTCTTGCTCTTCGGGGGAGCAACTCACCTCATAGGACTTGTCCATGATCCGAATGGTCGCGGTGATCGTCTTGCTCATGGCTCCTGCTCCAGCGCCTTCAGGCGCCCGATTATCGACTCGACGAGGCTCTCGGCGCGTTCGTTCCGCGCCACGAGCGAGGCGCGCTGCGCGGCCAGCGACCGCATCTGCGTCCGCAAGGCGTGGTTTTCGGCCGCCAGCCGCCGGCTCAATTCAATGAGCTCCTCGATGCGCGCCTCCAGCGGCGGGTTATCCGATGTGGAACTTGCCTCTTCCAAGCGCCGTCTTGCTCCTTGGCCTGCGGGGCTTCGCTTGCCCTTCGGGGCTCCCCGCGTCGCAAGGCTAGTGTCACCCGAACCGACACCGTTGTGAAGTGGCGCCAAAGCCCATTCGCCTCAGAACAAGCCATCCTCGCGCAGGTCCAGGAATGATTGCTGCATGGCGCCGATGACCGTATCGACGTCCGCCGGCGTATGGGCGGCGGACAGGAAGGCTAAATGGATGCCGGGAATGATCACATCGTAGCCCAGCAGATGCAGGTAGAACTCCCGCTCCGCCCACTTCCCGTCCTCGCTTAAGTCGCGGGAACTGTTGATCTCGGTGCCTTGGAACCGCAGGTGGAAGGTGGAACCGGCGTTCATGAGTTACGCTTGGAACTGGTGCTTCATGCAGAAGTCGTTGACCTCGGCGGCTAGGCGATTGCCCTGTTCCATGAGGTAGGGGTAGAGCGTTTCCTTGTTGTCGCGCATTTCGGTGACGGCCGCCACGCCGGCGGTCATCGACAGGGGATTGCCGTTGAAGGTGCCGCCGGAGAATATCCAGGGGGCGTCGCCCTTGCCGGAAAAGCAGTTCATCACAGCCTCGCGGCCGGCCACGGCGCCGATGGGCAGGCCGGCGGCGACGGCCTTGCCGTAGGTGGCGAAGTCCGGCGTGACGCCGTAGTACTCCTGGCAGCCGCCGTAGGCCACGCGGAAGCCGGTGACCACCTCGTCGAATCCAAGCAGCACGTCGTTCTCCTTGCAGACGGCCGCCAGCCCGCGCAGAAACTCGGCGTTGTCCAGCCGCGGGTTGGAGCTCTGCGATGGCTCCAGGAACACGGCGGCCAAGTCTTCCCGATGTTCGCGGATCAAATCGAACGCGGCCTCGTTCCGGTAGGGCAGCACCAGCATGGTGTCGTCCTCGATGGTCTTGGGGATGCCGGCGCCCACCCGCATCGACGCGGGGCGGTCGCGGTCGCCATCCGGCGCCGCGAAGACGAGGGCGTAGTCATGGGAGCCGTGGTAGCAGCCGTCGAAGGTGGCGATTTTGGTCTTGCCCGTGAATGCCCGGGCGGCGCGCATGGCGCTCAGGGTCGCCTCCGTGCCGCTGTTGAAGAACACCACCTTGTCCGCGCAGGGCGAAGCCTCCTCGATCAGTTCAGCCAACTCGGCTTGGCGGGCGTTGGGTATGCCGAAATGCCACCCCTTGGCCAGCTGCGCCTTGATGGCCGCGGTCACCGCCGCCGGCCGGTGGCCGAGCACGCAGGGGCCGAAGCCCATGGTCAGGTCGATGTAGGTGTTGCCGTCCACATCGGTCATGATGCCGCCGTCCGCCGAATCGATGTAGATCGGATGTGGCAGGTCAACGGTGCGCACGATCTCCTGTGAGAGTGACTTCCCGCGTGACTTCAGTTCGGCGGAGCGCGGTGTGCGCTCCCGCAGTTTGCGCCGCACTGCCTGCGATTTCTCGCCTTCCAGAATGAGCTGGTTGGCTGCTTCCTCGTTCACATGCTGTCTCCCTTGGCGAGTGCCGCATCCCGACGGCTGTGAGCCGACGTTCGTGCCCACCCCCGACCGTCGTTGGGAGCGGAAGCGCACACGGCAAATCGATGCCGCATCATAGCCGTTTTCGTTTTGGCCACCGGGCGTGGGCAAGCCCCCACGCCGTTTATCATGCGACTTTTCGCGGCTTCGAGGCGCAACGGTTGAACCCAGTCGTCGGCTTGCCCGAACACCATCGCCGGCGCGCGCGGCTCATGGCGGCGATGGGCGCGGGCGCGGTGGCCATCATTCCCAGCGCGGACTTGAGCTATCGCAGCCGGGACGTCGAGCACCGATTCCGCCAAGACAGCGACTTCCACTACCTCACCGGGTTCGAGGAGCCCGGCTGTGTGCTGGTGCTCGCCCCCGGCCGGCAGGAAGGCGAAAGCGTTCTGTTCTGCCAAGCGCGGGACGAACGAGCCGAGCGCTACCGGGGCGAGCAGCTTGGCCCGGAACGTGCGGCGCAGGTGCTTGGCTTGGACGAGGCGCGGCCCAGCGGCGAGCTGGCCGAAGCCTTGCCGGGGCTGTTGGCCGGCGCATTGAGGGTGCATGTCGAGTTCGGGGCCCATCCCGGCATGGACGAGCGCCTGCTCAAGGCCGTCGCCGCGCTCAAAGGGCGGGGTGCGCCGGAAGAGCTCATCGCCCTGAGCCGGCTGCTGCATGAACAGCGGCTGGTGAAGTCGCCGGTGGAGCGCCGGCTGATGGCGCAAGCCGCCGACATCACCACCGCCGGCCACCTGCGCGCCATGCGCCATTGCGCCCCCGGCATGACGGAGGCGGAACTCGAGGCGGAATTGGTGCATGAGTTCATGCGGCGCGGCGCCCCGGCGCCGGCCTATCCGTCCATCGTCGCCGGCGGCGCCAACGCCTGCGTGCTGCACTACTGCAAGAACGACGCTCCATTGCGGGACGGCGACCTCGTGCTCATCGACGCCGGCTGCGAACATCAGTACTACGCCGCCGATGTGACGCGCACCTTTCCCGTCAATGGTCGCTTCACCCCACCCCAGCGCGACCTTTACGAGGTCGTGTTGACGGCGCAACGCGCGGCCCTCGCCGCGGCGCGTCCCAACGCGAGCTTCGATGCGCCCCATCAGGCCGCCACGCGGGCGCTGGCACAGGGTTTGATCGACCTTGGCATCCTTGCCGGCGACATCGACCAAGTGCTAGAGGAAAAGGCCCATGAGCCCTTCACCATTCACCGCACTTCCCATTGGCTGGGCATGGATGTCCATGACGTCGGCGACTACCAAGTCAACGGCGCGTGGCGGCCCCTCAAGCCGGGCATGGCGCTCACCATCGAACCCGGCCTTTACTTTCCGGACGATCCCGAGAGCGAAGTGCAGCGGCCTTGGCGGGGCATGGGCATTCGCATCGAGGACGATGTGTTGATCGGCGCGGCTGGTGCCGCGGATGAGCGGGAAGCCCACGCCACGCCATCTGCGCCGCCCACCGCGGCGGAAGACTTGCAGGTGTTGTCCGCCGCGGTGCCAAAGGCCATCGACGACATCGAGGCGCTGATGCGTGGCTGACCGCGCCTATGATGTGGCCGTGGTGGGCGCCGGCTTGGTCGGCGCCGTCGCGGCGTTGACTCTCGGCGGCACCGGCCGGCGGGTCGCGCTGATCGATCGCGAAGCACC
Source organism: Candidatus Azotimanducaceae bacterium (assembly GCA_965200505.1). Classification (GTDB taxonomy): domain Bacteria; phylum Pseudomonadota; class Gammaproteobacteria; order Pseudomonadales; family Azotimanducaceae; genus VXNE01. The sequence goes on from OZ241343.1 coordinate 1,512,406, forward strand.
GCAAGCGCGAACCGGCCGTTTGGGGTTCGACACGCGAACGGTGGCGCTCACCGAGGCGTCCTTGGCGCTGTTGGGGAACCGGGTCGAGACTGCGCCGATTCGCCGCATGAAGGTGTGGGAGGAATGTGGCACCGGCGCCATCGAGTTCGACGCGGACGCCGTGGGCGCCCAAGCCCTCGCGTGGGTGGTTGAGGCGAGCCCGGCCCGCACGGCGCTGTGGCAGGCATGCGCGGAGTGCCCTAACGTCGAATGTCTGATCGGCGACGTGGTGGGGTTGACCGAGGAGGTCACGTCCGTGCGGCTCGCCTTCGCCGAACGCGACCGGCCCGGCGCCGCGCCACCCGTTTCAGCACCCCCCACGGTCTCGGCGCGTCTCGTCATCGCCGCGGACGGGGCAAGTTCCAAGATGTGCGAGCTGGCCGGCGTCAAGGCGCTCACACGCGGTGCTGGCGACGCGGCCATCGCCACCGTGGTTGAAATGGAACGGCCACACGAAGGGGTGGCCCGGCAACGGTTCGGCGCCAACGGCCCCCTCGCGCTGTTGCCGCTGCCACACCCGCGCACCGTTTCACTCATCTGGAGCCTCGACCGCCATGCCGCCGAGCGTCTGGCCGCCCTCGAAGACACGCAGTTCGCCGATGCGCTTGAAGCGGCTTCGGAAGGCGCCTTGGGGCGCGTCAAAGACCTCGACCGCCGCACCCTCGCCCCCTTGGCGCAGCATGTGGTGGCGAACTGCAACCCCCTGCAGCGCCTGCTGGTGCTGGGCGATGCGGCGCGCACCGTTCACCCCTTGGCCGGCCAAGGCGTGAACCTCGGCTTGGAAGATGTGGCGCGGGTGCAAAGGAAGGCGAGCGAAGGCGAGGGGGACTTGGGGCGCGCCGGCCTGTGGCGTGGCTTCGCCGCCCGTCGCCGGCTGCGCAGCGAAGGCATGCTCGCCTTGATGAAGGCGCTCTCCACCGCCTACGGCCTGCGCGACCCGGTGGCGCGTTGGGCGCGCAACGTCGGCGTCCGCTGGATCGATGGAACCGCGGCGGTGAAACGGCAACTCATTCTGGAGGCCATGGGCACCGGCCCCTTGGCCAAGCGCCTCTAGCCCCCCAATGGCGCTCCGAACGCCCCTCCATGCCCTGCACCAACGCGCCGGTGGCGTGATGATCGACTTTGCCGGCTGGACCATGCCGCTGCGCTATGGCTCGCAGATCGAAGAGCACCGCGCCGTGCGCACCGACGCCGGCGCCTTCGACGTGTCGCACATGACGATCATCGACGTTTTGGACGGCGAGGGCGGCGCCGGGCAAGCCCAAGCCTTCCTGCGCCATCTCATCGCCAACGACGTGGCGCGGCTGGACGCGCCGGGCAAGGCACTCTATGGCACCCTCTTGAACGAGCGTGGCGGCATCATCGACGACGTCATCGCGTTCCGCCTCCGGGATCGGTTCCGCGTGGTGGCCAACGCGGCCACCCGGGTTCGCGTACACGGTTGGTTCGAGCGCTGGGCCGGCAACTTCAGCGTCGCCGTGGAACACCGCTCCGACCTCGCCATCGTCGCCATGCAGGGGCCCGCCGCGGTGGAGCGGTTCGTGGCCGCCACCGGGCACGGCGCGGCCGCTGCGCTCAAGCGGTTCCACGCTCTGGAAGCCGACATGTGGTTCATCGCGCGCACTGGCTACACTGGCGAGGATGGCTTGGAGGTGATGGTGCCGAATGGCGACGCGCCGGCCCTTTGGCGGCGCCTCGCCGCTGGCGGCGCGGCCCCCATCGGCCTTGCCGCACGGGACACGCTCAGGTTGGAAGCGGGACTCAATCTATACGGCCAAGACATGGACGAGACCACCTCGCCATTAGAATCCAACCTCGGCTGGAGCGTCGCTTGGGCGCCGCCGGAGCGGGCCTTCGTTGGCCGGGACGCCTTGGCCGGGCAACGCGCCGCCGTGAAGCTCACCGGCTTGGTGCTCGACGGCCGCGGCGTGATGCGACGGGACATGCGGGTGGCCACGGCGGCCGGCGAAGGCGTGGTGACGAGCGGCGCCTTCAGCCCCAGCTTGGGTTGCAGCGTGGCGCTGGCGCGGTTGCCCCGCGACGCCGCCGGCGAAGCGCAAGTGGAGATACGAGGCAACCGCAGGCCGGCCCGCATCGTGCGGCCGCCGTTTTGGCGCCACGGCGCCCCAACGTTTCCGACAGGGAGCACTTGATGAACGAATTGCCCGGCGAGCTCGCTTACGCGCCAACCCACGAGTGGGCGCGTCTCGACGAAGACGGCCGCGTCGTCGTGGGCATCACGGATTACGCGCAGGAGCAACTCGGCGATGTGGTGTACGTGGAGCTGCCGGAGCCCGACCAAGCCATCGAAGCGGGACAGGAAATCGCGGTGGTGGAATCCGTCAAGGCGGCTTCCGACATCTATGCGCCGGTGGCCGGCACCGTCGTCGCGGTGAACGAGGCGCTGGAGGACGGGCCCGAATTGGTGAATGAAGACCCTTACGGCGCCGGTTGGTTCTTCGCCATCGAGCCGAACGAGCCGGCGGACCTCGATGGCCTCTTGGACGCCCGCGCCTACTCGGAACATTGCGCGAGCCTCGCCACCGACGCGCCGGACGACGAAGCGCCGGAAGGCGGGGAAGACTGACGCCCGTGCCCTTCATTCCCCACACCGACGCCGACACCCACGCCATGCTGCGGGCCATCGGCGTGGCGGACCTCGAGGCGCTCTTCGACGAGATCCCGACGCGCCTGCGCAGCGCGCCGCCGGGCGCCCCGCGGGTGGGCCTCTCGGAGATGGAGATGCGCCAACGCCTTGCGGAACGCGCCACACAGGACGAGACGGGGCCCTGCTTCATCGGCGCCGGCAGCTACGACCACCACATACCCGCCGCGGTGTGGGACCTCGCCGGGCGTGGCGAGTTCATGACCGCCTACACCCCCTATCAGGCGGAGGCCAGCCAAGGCACCTTGCAGGTGATCTACGAGTTCCAGACGATGCTGTGCGAGCTCACCGGCATGGACGTCTGCAACGCATCCGTCTATGAGGGCGGCGCCGGCCTGGCCGAAGCCGTGCTGATGGCGGTGCGCGCCAACCGCAAGGCGGCACGCGCCGGCGGGCCGCGCACCGTGCCCATGGCCGGCGCCGTACACCCGCTCTACGTCGATGCGACGCGCAGCATCGTCCGCAACCAGGGCATCAACGTGCCCACGCTGCCGTACGGCGATGATGGGCGGCTCGACATGTCCGCGTTGGACGGCCTCGCAGCGCCACCGACGGCATTGGTCGTGCAACAGCCGAACTTCTTCGGTGTGCTCGAAGACGTGGACGCCATCGCGGATTGGGCCAACGACCGCGGCACCCTCTTGGTGGCCTGCGTCAACCCATTGTCGTTGGCGCTCTTGAAGCCGCCGTCCGCTTGGGGCAGCGCCGGCACCGACATCGTGTGCGGCGACGGCCAGCCGTTCGGCGCACCCATGGCCTCCGGCGGGCCATCGTTCGGGTTCCTGTGTACCCGGCAAGCCTTGGTGCGGCAGTTGCCGGGCCGCATCGTGGGGCGCACCGAGGATTTGGACGGCAAGCCCGGCTTCACCCTCACCCTGCAGGCCCGCGAACAACACATCCGCCGCGCCAAGGCCACCTCCAACATCTGCACCAACCAGGGCCTGCTCGTCACCGCCGCCACGATTTACCTCGCCCTGATGGGTGGCGCCGGTTTGAGCGCGACGGCGGCGGCGGCATGCGCGAAGACGCGGGAATTGGTGGCGGCGCTGCCGCGGCCGCGCCGCTTCGCAGCACCTTTCTTCCATGAGTGCGTCATCGATTTGGGACGTCCGGCCGTGCCGGTGGTGGAGGCGCTCGCGCAGGAAGGGCTGCTCGCCGGCCTCGCCCTGGGCCCTTACTTCGCCGACCTAGACCACGCCATGCTGGTGTGCGCGACGGAACGCCGCACCTCGGCCGAGATCGAACAGTTCGCGCTTAAGTTGCGGCGAGTGCTGGACGCATGACGGCTTCCCGCACCATCTTCGACCTGTCGCAAGCCGGCCGCGGCGCCGGCGCCCAGCGCCCGGGCCCGGCCGCGGTGACCGATCTGCCACCCGAGCTGTTGCGGCAAAGCGCGCCGCGGCTGCCGGCGGTGTCTGAACTGCAGGCCGTGCGCCATTACACGAACCTGTCGCGGCGGAACTTCTCCATCGATTCGCAGTTCTATCCGCTCGGCTCCTGCACGATGAAGTACAACCCGCGCGGCGCCCACCGGGCGGCGAGCGAACCGGGCTTCCTGGGCCGGCACCCGTTGGCGCCGGCGAGCGCCAGCCAAGGCTTTCTCGCCTGCCTGCACGACTTGCAGGAAATCTTGCAGGAGGCGGCCGGGATGCCGGCCATGTCCTTGACGCCGATGGCCGGCGCCCAAGGCGAGTTCGCCGGCGTGGCCATGATCCGCGCTTGGCACGACGCCCGGAACGACACCGCGAGACACGAGATCCTAGTGCCCGCCGGCGCCCACGGCACCAATCCCGCCACCGCGGCGATGTGCGGCTACACCGTGCGTGAAGTGGCGGTGCGCGACGACGGCGACGTGGACCTCGACGCCTTGAAGGCGGCGGCGGGGCCAAGCACCGCCGGCATCATGATGACCAACCCATCCACCTGCGGCGTGTTCGAGCGGCATGTGACGGACATCGCGGACATCGTGCATGACGCCGGCGGCCTCCTCTACTACGACGGCGCCAACCTGAACGCCATCCTCGGCAAGGCGAAGCCCGGCGACATGGGTTTCGACGTGCTGCACCTCAACTTGCACAAGACGTTCGCCACCCCCCACGGCGGCGGCGGGCCGGGTGCCGGACCCGTGGGGGCGACCGCGGAACTCGCGCCGTTCCTGCCCGGCCCGGTCGTCGAACGCACGGACGGCGCCTATCGGTGGGCGCAGCCGCCACAGTCCATCGGCCGCTTGTCCGCCTTCATGGGCAACGCCGGCATCCTGCTGCGAGCTTTGGCGTACGCCCTCATGCTCGGCACCGATGGCGAACGGCGGGTCGGGGAGTTCGCCACCCTGAACGCCAACTATCTGGCGGCGCGTCTCGCAGAGACCGGCTTCGACTTGGCTTGGCCGCAACGCCGCGCCAGCCACGAGTTCATCGTCACGTTGGCGGCGTTGGCGCGACGCCACGGCGTGACGGCGATGGACGTGGCCAAGCGCCTGCTCGATTTCGGCGTTCACGCCCCCACGACCTACTTCCCACTCATGGTGCCCGAGTGCCTGCTCATCGAGCCGACCGAGACCGAGTGCAAAGAGGAGCTGGACGCCTTCGTCGCGGCGATGGCGCACATCATGGCCGAGGCGGAGAGCGACCCGGAAACCGTGAAGACCGCGCCGCACACCATGCCGGTGAAGCGCTTGGATGACGTGAAGGCGGCCAGGGAACTCGACCTCAAGTGGCGCCCTGAGACGGCACAAGAAGGCACCGCCCGCATGGCATGAGGCCGAGCGGAAGGGCCGGGGCCGGTTTTCACCCCACTTCGCCAGTTTGTAACATGGGCTTGGTGCCCCCCAAAACCCGAAGCCCCACTGACACTTCAATGTTGGCCGCCGCCCGGACACGAAACGCCCACGCCCTGCTCGCCGTTGCCTTGGCGCTCGGCGCCGGCGGTGCCGAGGGCGCCGTGTTGGAGTGGCTGTACCGGGTGGAAACGCCCGTGCCATCGCGCACCACCGCCGATCGCCACGCGGCCGCCCAGCGGGCCCTCGACACCATGCTGACGCGGCTCACCGGCTTGGCCGAGGTGCCCCGCACCCCGGCCATCAGGGCGGCGCTCGGCGCACCCGAACGTTACTACCAACGCTATAGCTTCGTTGCCGACGCCGGTGAAACGCGCCTCGCCGTGAGTTTCACGCCCGAGGCGCTGCGCGAGCTGATCGCCGAGGCGCGGCTGCCCATCTGGGCGGCGGATCGCCCCGTGGCGTTGGCGTGGATCGTGGTGGAGGACACGCTGGCTGAACCGGCGGCGCAGCCCGACGTTGCGGCGGAAGCGCCACCCGGCCTTGCCATCCCGCTGGGGGTGCGGCGGCCGGAGGCGGTGGCGGACACATCGCCCGCGGCGCCGGCAACGGCGCCCACAGCCGAGACGGGGCCGGAGGCACTCGCCCCCGCAGCCCGGTCCGACACCGTGGCCCACGACCTCCACGCCGCCGGCGCCATCATCCTAGCGAGCGCGTCACCTCACCCGTTGGCCACCGCTCTGCACCAGCGCACCAGCGAACGCGGCATCGAAATCCTGCTGCCGCTGATGGACTTGGAAGATCGAGAGCGCATCCAGCCCATGACGCTCCTGAATGGCTACGACTACACCATTCGGGAAGCGTCCGCCCGCTACCGGCCCGACTACATCATCCTGGGCCGTGTCCGACGCGACCGCGCCGCCGGCTGGCTCACGGACTGGCGCCTGTGGCTCGAGGACACTGAGCAGTCATTCGCCCTCGCCACGCCCGACGCCGCGATCAGCGCGACTCAAGCGGTGGACGCCGCCGGTGACGCGCTGGCGAGCCGCTTCGCGGTGACCGGCGCCGAGACCAGCCTCGTCACGCTCGAAGTGCGTGGCGCCAACTCCGTCGCCGGCTATGCCGGGGTGCTCCGCCACCTTGAAGGGCTCGCCTTCCTAGATCGTGTGGAGCTGGTGGAAGCGCAAGCCGACGCGATCACACTGCGCGTCGCCACGCGCTCTTCCCGCGCGCGCTTGGGCAACCTGCTCACGGCTAGTGACGCCTTCGAACCCGGGCCGGGTGCGCCAAGCCCCAACGACGACGCGGCGCCAATGCGCCTTTGGTGGACCGCCGCATCCTCCGCCGCGGCACAGGAAGCAAGCCGCACTTCGCGTTCCCCGCTGCGTCCGCTGGGCGACGACTTGGACCCCTTGGCCGCCGGGGCCGCGCCCCAACGCCGGCGCTGAATCGTGCATCACGTTCCCAACGTCATCACCGTGGTGCGGGTGGCACTCATCGTGCCGACGGCGTGGCTGCTGCTGCGCGGCGATTACATGAGCGCGCTCCTCCTCATCGCGCTGGCCGGCGCATCCGACGCGCTCGATGGCGCCCTCGCCCGCCGCTACGCGTGGACCACGCGCTTCGGCGCCTTCGCGGATCCACTGGCCGACAAGCTGCTCGTGGCCACCACCTTCGTCATCCTCGTGCTGCAAGGGCACGTCCCGCTGTGGCTCGCCATCATCGCCATCGCCCGCGATGTGGTCATCATGGGCGGGGCGCTTGCCTATCGCTTGAAGTTCCAACAGGTTGAAATCGACCCCACCTTCATCAGCCGCGCCAACACCGCGGTGCAGATCGTCATGCTGATCGCCGTGTTGGTGAAGCTCATCGAGGTGCCACCGGCATCCGCGTTCGCCGCGGCCTTGATCGACCCGTGGGGTTTCGCGCTGGTGGCACTGCTCTCCATCACCTCCGGCCTCGACTATGTGATCACTTGGGGAACACGCGCCGGTCGGCAGTGGCGACAGTCGCCATGACGCGGCAATTGCCGCTCAGCTTTCCTTGGCACGAGCGGTTTGTCTGGAGCCGCTTCGTGGCCGGCCCCAACGCCGAGTTGGTGGAGCGCTTGCGGGGGCCACGGGAGGGCTTCGCTTGCTTCTGGCTGTGGGGGGCACCCGGCATTGGCAAGACGCATTTGCTGCAAGCCCTCTGTCGGGAGGATGGCGGCGTGTATGTGCCCGCCGCGGCGCCCAAGGCGCTGGATGGCTATGAGGCGTTCGAGCGCGTGGTGATTGACGACGTGGATGGCTGGTTTGGCGATCCACGCGCCGAGGCGGCCCTGTTCCGCCTCTTCAACGAACAAGACGCGCGCGACCATGTGCTCGTGGTCGCCGGCCGGCGCCCGCCGACCCAGGCGCGGTTCGCGCTGCCCGATCTCGCTTCCCGTCTGCGTGGCGCCGCGATCTTCGAAGTTCAAGCCTTGACGGAGGAGGCGACCGCCGGCGCCCTCGTGCGAGCCGCGCGGGAGCGCGGCATCGAGTTGGGTGACGACGCGGTGCGGTTCCTTCTGCTCCGCGCCAAACGCGATCTGGCAACGCTCTTGACGCTGCTCGACGCCATCGACCGGGAGGCGTTGGCGGCTGGCCGGCGCGTCACCGTGCCGCTGGTCAAGCAAGCGCTGGCCCTGTAGATGCCGCGCCGCGCCGTGGTGACGGGTGGCGGCAGCGCCGGCCATGTCGTTCCGGCGCTGCCGGTGATCGAGGCGCTCCTGGCAGATGGCTGGGAGGTGAGCTACATCGGCTCGCCGACCGGGCTCGAAGAACGACTCGTGGCGCCCCTCGGCATCGCATATGACAGCGTGCGCTCCGGCAAGCTCCGGCGCTACTTCTCCCTTGCCAACGCGGTGGATGCGTTGCGTGTGCCCTGGGGTGTGCTGCAAGCCTTGCGCATCCTGTGGCGCCGCAAGCCGGATGTGGTGTTCTCCAAGGGTGGGTTCGTCGCGTTTCCCACCGTGGTGGCGGCGTGGCTGCTGCGGATTCCCGTCGTGGCCCACGAATCCGACCTTTCCCCCGGCCTCGCCAACCGCCTCTCCCTGCCGTTCCTCAAAACGCTGTGCGTGACGTTCAGCGCCACCCAGGCAAACCGGGCACAGGTGGTGTGGACCGGCACGCCAGTGCGCCAAGCGCTCATCCAAGGCGACCGCGACAAGGGTTTCGCGGCGGCCGGCTTCTCGGGCGCCAAGCCGGTCATCGTCATCGTCGGCGGCAGCTTGGGCGCGACCCGGCTGAACGCCGCGGCCGACGCCGCCCGCCCCCAGTTGACGGCGACCTTTGATGTCCTGCATGTGCGTGGCGCCGGCAACCTCGACCCCGGCGCCGACGCCGCCGGCTACGCCCAGCGCGAGTTCGTCGCGGACGGTTGGGGCGACATCTTGGCAGCCGCGGCCGTGGTGGTGTCCCGCGCCGGGGCCAACGCGCTTTTCGAGCTGCTCTGCCTGGGCAAACCCAATCTGTTGGTGCCGCTGCCGGCAACGGCGAGCCGCGGCGACCAGATCGAGAATGCCGCCTACGCCGAGCGCTTGGGGTACAGCGTCGTCATTCAAGACGCGGCGCTCGACGCCGCCGGCCTCGTGGCCGCGGTATCCACGCTGTATCGGGACCGCGCCGTTTGGCGACGTGCGTTGGCGCGTTTTCAGCCCCCCGACAGCGTGCCGCTCATCACCGCGCAACTTGACGCCGCGGCGGGGCGGCGGGCGGCCACGCCATAGGCCCGGCCACCCGCCCTTGATTATTCGCAACACGACCCGATTCATGCTTTAGAATGAAGCGATTGCGCTGGGCGTTCTTGCCAGCCTGGCGGCTTGGGGGCTCCGTGGGAAGACGCATCGCCATCTACCTTCCTTCGCTCGGCGGCGGCGGCCCGGAGCGCGCCATGCTGAACTTGGCAAGAGGGTTGGCCGAACGCGGCTTTGCCGTGGAACTGGTGCTCGCAAGCGCGGCCGGCCATTTCCTCGAGTTGGTGCCGGCGTCAGTCCGCCTGGTGGACTTGGGCTGCCGCCGCACCCTGTCGAGCCTCTTTCCGCTCATCCGCCACCTCAAGCGGCGACGCCCCGACGTCTTGATCGTGAGCCTCCCCCACACCAACGCCATGGCGCTGCTCGCCAACAAGCTGCTCCGCCGACCGCTGCCGGTGGTGGCGTTGCGCACCAGCGCCTTCTCGCTGCGCTATGCGGACGCGAACTTGAAGGAGCGGATGGCCATGAAACTCGAGAAGTGCCTGTTTCCTTCCGCGCACACGGTGGTTGCCGTGTCCCAGGGCGTGGCCGAGGACTTGAAGCGCGTCATTCCCCGCGCTGCCCACTTGGTGCGCCGCATCCACGATCCGGTCGTGTGGCCCGACCACGCCGAAAGGGCCGCCGCACCCCTTGCGCATCCGTGGTTTGAGGACTCCGGGCCGCCGGTGATCCTCGCCGCGGGACGCTTGGTGGCCCTCAAGGGACATACCACGTTGCTCCGCGCCGTGGCGCGTTTGGCGGACATCCGCCCGGTGCGCCTCGTCATCTTGGGCGAAGGGCCGGAACGAGCGCGTCTCGACAAGCTGGCGACAACGCTCCGCATCCAACACTTGGTGGACTTTGCCGGCTTCCAACTCAATCCGCTGCCTTACATGCGGGGCGCGAAGGTGTTCGTGCTCACCTCCACCTACGAGGCGTTGCCAAACGCCCTCATTCAGGCGATGGCTTGCGGCACACCCGTGGTGAGCACCGATTGCCCGACTGGCCCGCGGGAGATTCTGGAAGCCGGCAAATGGGGTTTGTTGACGCCGGTGGGCGACGCCAGCGCCTTGGCCACGGCGATTCACCAGACCTTGGACGATCCACTGCCGTCGAGCGGCCTCAAGGCGAGGGCGGCCCACTATTCCGCCCAAGCCTCGATAGACGGCTATGCCGCGGTGGTGGCGGACGTCTTGGGGCTAGACCCCTACAAGCGCAACGGCACCCAAACCGCAGCGAAGACGGCCGAAAACGGCAGTGCCCTCGCGGGGGGGGGGGGGGGGGGGGGGTCCGTAGCCTTCGGCGCCGCCAAAGCGAGAGCCCACCGATCCGCCCACTAGCAGGGAGTGACGCGAAAGCACGGCTCCAGCTAAACGGGCACGGGGAATAGACGGCCGCTGATCGCTCGCCCCCGCGTCCGTTGGTTACTCTGCCGACACCGCTCAGCGTTTCGTCATCTTCACGAAAGCACGAGCGTATCGATCGTGGTGTCCAGTGCGTCGGCGATGCGTCGGAGGGTCTGCACCGAACCGGTTGATGCGCCCTTTTCTATGGCGGAGATGTGCGCGTTCGAGACGTTGGCACGGCGGGCAAGTTCGGCCGCAGTCAGCCCGCGGTGTTCGCGCCAGACGCGCACCGGGTTCTCGCCGGACAGGAGCAGGCGTTCAACGAACGACGACGGAAAGGATTCTTCATCGCGGCCTTGGGCACGCCGCATCGCTTCGGCGTCGGCTGCATCCTCGGCCTGTTGCCGGAGTTCCTCGTAGTCTTCCAATGGGAGCAGCGCCCAAGTACGCCCTTCGATCTCGAACTGCACTGGATTCATCGCCGCCTCCTGTATGCGTCGCCGCGGGTCTCGATGTCGCGGACCACGAGTCGCCGGTTGCCATGATCCAGCTCGAACAGCACACGCCAGTCACCAACCCGCAACCGATGGCCTGCCACGCCTGTCAAGGACTTGACGTTCGGATTCCGTGCCATTGGGTGTTCACCAACCGCGGCGACCTTGGCCACGATGCGAGCCCTTGTGCTGGAGTCCAACTTCGCCAGCCGGGCCAACGGCGACTTCTTGTATTCGACCTCGTAACCCACAGACCCCAGATTACAGTATAAGTGAAACCGTGGATCACGAAATGTCACTCTGGCTGAAACCGCTGCGGAATGTCGTTACGCACCGCGGTTCAGCTGGCGATAACGGCTTGCGAGCACTGCGAGCGGGGTTCCCATCTGCCCATTGAGCGTACCCGCGAACGGTGCTTAAATGCGCCGCTTTTTCGGCCCGACCCCCGATGTTCAAGGTTCGCACCTACAACCAGATCGCCGCCCGCGGTCTCACGCGGTTCCCCTCGGAACAGTTCGAGGTGGGCGCTCATGTCGTCGATCCGGACGCGATACTGCTGCGTAGCCATCGGCTCGAAGCGGGGGAACTCGGCGCCGGCGTCACCGCCGTGGCGCGCGCCGGAGCGGGCGTGAACAACGTGCCCGTGGAGCGTTGCACCGCCCAAGGCGTGGTCGTGTTCAACACGCCCGGCGCGAACGCGAACTCGGTGAAAGAACTCACGCTCGCCGCCCTGTTGCTCGCCGCGCGCGACATCGCCGGCGGCTTGGAGTTCGTCGGCTCGCTCGCGGACGTCCAGGACGATCCAACCCTCAATCAGCGGGTGGAAGGGGAGAAGCGGCGCTTCAAGGGCCGCGAGCTCTACGACCGCACCCTCGGTGTGGTGGGCTTGGGCGCCATCGGTTCGCTGGTGGCGCGGGCAGCGTTGGACTTGGGGATGCAGGTGGTGGGTTTCGACCCGGCGCTGTCCGTGGAGGCCGCTTGGCGCCTGCCGAGCAGGGTGCAACGCATGGACAACCTGCAGGCGCTCCTCGCCCGCTCAGATTATGTGACGCTGCATGTGCCCGCCTTGGCAGACACGGTGGGGATGATCGACGCCGCCGCGCTCGGCGCCTTGCGCCCGGGGGCCGCGCTCTTGAACTTCGCCCGCCGCGAGATCGTGGTGGAGGACGCGGTGGCGGATGCCTTGGCAAGCGGCCGGTTGCGGATGTACTTCTCGGATTTCCCAAGCACCACGCTGCCAACCGGCGCACGGTCGCGCGCGACGCCCCACTTGGGCGCGAGCACCACGGAGGCCGAAGAAAACTGCGCCGTCATGGCGGCCAATCAGCTCATCGACTTCCTGCAGTGCGGCAACATCGTCAACTCCGTCAACTTTCCCGACGTTTACCTCGATCAAGCCGAAGGGCATCGCATCGCGGTTCTCAACCGCAACGTGCCGGGCACGCTCGGGCAAGTGATGTCGGTGTTGGCGGACGCCAACATCAACGTCATTGACATGCTGAACAAGAGCCGGGACGACGTGGCCTACAACCTGATCGACATCGCCGCCGAACCCGACGCCCCGCTGTTGAGCCAAATCGAAGCCATCGACAGCGTCATCGGCGCCCGTGCTTTCGCGGGCTGCGATCGACGTGTTCGCTCCACGGCAGAAACGGATTCGGCCGGCGCTGCTGACGCTCGCGGAAACGCCCCACACGACACAACGCTTCGACTTCGCGCGTGACGGGCGGCGTCTCGCCGCAGATGAGGCTCGCAATCCACTCGCCGGCGAGCGCCGCGGACGCCACGCCGGCGGAGCCGTGGCCGCTGGTGAGGTAGGTGGCCGCATCCACGCGGCCAATGATGGGCACCCGGTCCGACGTGACGGCTCTTGTACCTCGAAAGCTAGAAAGCGCGGGGCCCGGCGGGCGTTGGAAGAGCGCCTCAAAGCGGCGGCCATTCGCCTCCGCCGCGGCCCCCGCCGCCCAAGGCCGGTACTCATACGTGGCACCGGTCCAGCAGGCAGCGCCGGCCGGGGCGCAGTAGCCGTCGCCCAGCACCGGCATCCGCAATCCACCGGCGAACAGGTCCGCTTGGCCGAGCAACCCGGTCACTTCCAATTCGGGCAACTCCGTCGCCACCGCGGCGCCGCTGGCGAGCACTTGGACGGTGGCGGCCGCCTCCACCGAACCTCCGGCCCATGCCGGCGCATCGCCACGCATGGATTGGAACTCGATGCGCGGATGGTCGAGCAGGGCGGCGCAGAGGCTGTGCCCGGACACCACAGCGGCATGCGGGAAATGCAGACCAGCGGGCAACTCGCCGAGCCCCGCCAACTCGGCCGCGTCGCGCGGCCCCACCGCCACGCACCAATCATCGGGCAAGGCCGCCGCGATCTTGACCAGCCGGTCGGCATCGACATTCGGCCCCGGCAGTTGCAGCGCGCCCGTGCGGCGCACACCGGGCAGCTCCCCGTAGCGCCACACCGCGAACGCATAGCTGTGGGCGCGCCAAGCCGCCGCGGCGCCGCCATCCGCCAACAGGCGCGGATGCAACGCGGCACCCGGGATGCCAGACGCGCCGGCCGCCACGGCCGCATCGCGCACCGTCACGGCAACGCCACGCTCGGCCAGTGCCCGCGCCGCGTTGGCACCAGCGAGGCCGGCGCCGAGGACGGCCACCTCCGGCAACCGCGCCGGCACCGGAGACCACTGGCCAGGGTAAGTGCCAAGGAGGGAATGGCGCTTGCGGGGCCGCTGATCGACGCGTTCGACATGGAAACCGGCGCTCCGCAACGCCGCCTTGACGACGCCGGCGGAGGAATAGGTGGTGGCCGTGGCACCGGGCCGGCACAAGGCGGCCACCGCCGCGCACACTTCGTGGCGCCACATGGCGGGGTTCCGTGGCGGCGCGAAGCCATCCAGGAACCAAGCGTCCATGCCGGGGCAGCGCCCTTCGAGATCCGCCAAACCTTCCCGGACGTCGCCGAAGAAGAGCGACAACTGCACCCGCCCGGCGGCGAACCGGCACCGATGCCAACCGGAGATGCGTGGCGGCACTGCCGCGGCCAACTCGCGCTGCGTGGCGAGGCCGGTGTGGCGGGCGGCCCGGCGCAAGTCCGCCGCCGGCACGGGGGCTGCCTCGAACGCGATGTAATGCAGACGGGCGTTCGACCCACGCAGCACCCGCTCGGCAACGACGGCGAAGTTGGTTCCAAAGCCAAAACCCAGTTCGCCCACCGTGAACACGCCGGCGCCGGCGCTGCGTTCGGCGAGCCGCGCCGGCGCCACGAACACCCGTTCCGCCTCGGCCACGCCGTCGCCATCGCAATAGACGTCACCAAACGTTTCCGAGACCGGCTGGCGTCCATTCCAACGGATGCGGGCCGCCTCCACCACGCGGTGCGGTGTCACGGGGCTTCCTCCGGTCACACCGCGTCCCGGCCAGGCTCGCGGCCGGCAGGTTGCCTGTGGAAGTGGTATCTTCCGCCACGAGCCGCCACAATGGCCGGCTTCGCACCAGCGCAGGACGCGCAATTCAAGGAGACGGCGTGAACGTGATGGATTGGTGGTTTGGCGTGGTCGGCCCATCCGTTCCGACGCTCATCGTCTATGTGCTCGTGATGACGCATGTGACGATCGTGGCTGTGACCGTGTACCTGCACCGCTATTCGGCGCACCGGGCGCTCACGCTGCATCCGGCGGCGCAGCACTTCTTCCGCTTCTGGCTGTGGTTGACCACCGGCATGATCACCAAGGAGTGGACGGCGGTACACCGCAAGCACCATGCCCTCACCGAAACCGAGGAAGACCCGCACAGCCCCCGCATCCACGGCTTGGCGGCCATCGTCTTCGAGGGCGCCGAATACTACCGCCGCGGCGCCACGCCAGACACGTTGCAACGCTATGGCAAGGGCACGCCGGATGATTGGCTCGAACGCCGGCTCTACACGCCGCACACATCGGTGGGCGTCGGCCTCATGCTCATCATCGATCTCGCGCTGTTCGGCGTGTTGGGCCTCACGGTGTGGGCGGTGCAGATGCTCTGGATTCCGTTTCTGGCCGCCGGCATCGTCAACGGCGTCGGCCACTTCTGGGGCTATCGGAACTTCGAATGTCCAGACGCCGCCACCAATTTCGCGCCGTGGGGCATCCTCATCGGCGGCGAGGAGCTGCACAACAACCACCACACCTATCCCAACTCCGCGAAGCTGTCCGTGAAGCCGTGGGAGTTCGACTTGGGTTGGGCGTGGATTCGGGTGCTGCAGCATTTCGGCCTCGCCAAACCGCTTTCCACCGGCCCCATCGTGGCCCGCATGGAGGGCAAGACGGCCATCGACATGGAAACGACTTGGGCCGTGTTGAATGACCGCTTCCAAGTGATGGCGCGTTACGGCGAAGAGGTGGTGGCGCCCCTCGTGGAGCAGGAGTACCGCCGTGCGGACCAAACCACGCGCCGGCTGTTGAAGCGCTCGAAGGAAATACTCTGCCGCCACGAAGGGCTGGTGGACGAAGGCCAGCGGCGGCGCATCGCCGCCGTGGTGGGCGCGAGCCCGGTGCTGCGCGTACTCTACGAGAAGCGCTTGGAGCTCAGCCAAGTTTGGTCGCTCAAGAGCCGCGGGGAAGACCTGCTGCACGCCTTCCACCAATGGTGCTTGGACGCCGAGGCCACCGGCATCCAAGCCTTGCGGGATTTCGTGCAGGACTTGCGCTCATATACGGTGCAACCGCAGCCATCCCGGCCGGTTTGACGCCCGGCGCATAAAGCGCGGGAACGCCCGCGGCTACATCCGCTCGGCGGTCTCGATGCCGAGCAGGCCCAACCCCCGCCGCAGCGTCTCGCCGGTGATGGCGCAGAGCTTCAGGCGGCTGTCGCGCACCGGCGCCGGGGCGTCCAGCACCGGACAGGTCTCATAGAAGCGCGTGAAGGCACCCGCCAAGCCGTAGAGGTAGCCGCATAGGTAGTGCGGCAGCGCCTCCGCGGCGGCGGCTTCCAACGTCTCTTGGAAGCGCAGCAGCGCGACCCCGAGCCGATGTTCCGCCTCGGTGGCGATGAGCGGCGCGGCGTTTGAGGCGCCTTCAATCTCCACCCCGGCGCGCCGAAACAGGCTGCGGATGCGGGCGTAGGCATATTGCAGGTAGGGCGCGGTGTTGCCGTCGAAGCTAAGCATGGCGTCCCAGTCGAAGACATAGTCGCTGGCGCGATGGCGCATCAGATCGGCGTACTTCACGGCGCCAATGCCGACCACCCGCGCCACCTCGGCCGCCTCCGTCGCCGCCAAATCTGGGCTCTTCGTCCCCACAAGGCGAGCCGCGCGCTGCACCGCTTCGTCCAGCAAATCGGAGAGCTTCACCTGCCCACCTTCGCGGGTCTTGAACGGCCGGCCATCGCGGCCCATGACCGTCCCGAACGGCCGATGCTCCAAGCGGCACGTTGGCGGCGCGAAGGCGGCCAGGCGCACCACCGCGAAGAGCTGCTTGAAATGCAACGCTTGGCGGGCGTCGGTGAAGTAGCAGATGCGGTTCGCGCCGTATTGCCGCAGCCGATGGCGCACGGCGGCGAGGTCCGTCGTCGCGTACAGGTAGCCACCATCGCCCTTCTGCACGATCAGCGGCGCCTCAAAGCCATCGAGGAAGACGCATTTCGCGCCTTCGGAGTCGGTGACGGCGGCGCCCAAGTCCGCCACCACCGTTGGCAGGTCGGCGTTGTAGCGGCTCTCGGGGTCCAAGTCCGCGTCGGTCAGGCTGACGCCCAGCTTCTCGTAGATGGACCGGCAATGCGACAGGGAGAGATCAATGAACCGCTGCCAATGCGCCTGCGCCGTCTCGTCGCCGGCCTGCAGGGCGACGACCATTTGCCGGGCGCGGTCGGCGAACTCGGTGTCCGCGTCGAAACGCGCACGGGCCGTCGTGTAGAAGGCTTCCAAGTCGCGGAGTTCCGCCGTCGCGGCGCCCTCGCCGGCGCTGCCCAAGTCCGCCAAGTGCGCGAGCAGCATGCCGAACTGCGTGCCCCAATCGCCGACGTGGTTCTGGCGGATGACTGCATGGCCCAGCGCTTCCAGTATGCGCGCCATGGCGTCGCCGATGATCGTGCTGCGCAGGTGGCCGACATGCATCTCCTTGGCAAGGTTCGGCGAGGAGTAGTCCACGACGATCTTGTCGGGGCATCGTGTGCGCTCGATGCTTGGCACGGTGAGGCTCTGCCCGACGAACGCCGGGGACAGGGTGACGTTGATGAAGCCGGCGCCGGCGACTTCAACGCGCTCCGCAACGTCCTGCACGCCATCGGCATTGAGCGCGGCCACCACCGCCTCGGCCACATCGCGTGGCTTGCGGCCGGCACGCTTCGCGGCGGCCATCGCACCATTCGCTTGGTAGTCGCCGTACTCGGGGCGCCCGGCCGGCCGCAACGCCGGCTCCGCGGCGTCGAAGCCGGCGGCGGCGAAGGCGCGTGTGAAGCGCTCGGTCAGCGCGGCGCGCAAGTTCATCGGCTCAGCCGTCGGCCAGCGCCACCTGCTCGGCTTGCCAGCCCTTGCTGCGGGACACCGGCACGAAGGACACCCGGTCGCCTTCCTTGAGGCTGCCGCGCCCGGCGCCTTGGATGCAGCGGTGATGCACGAAGAGCTCCCCGCCCGTGTCGCGGACGATGAAGCCATAGCCCTTGGTGCGGTTGAACCACTTGACGGTGCCGCGTTCCACCGCCGCCCCGTCAGGCACTGGCGCCGCACCGGGCGCCGCGGCGGTTGCCGCCGTGCCCCGCGCCAAGCGAACGCCGGCCAGCGCCGAGGCCATGCAGGCGAGCACGGTGAGCGCAAGGGCGCCGACTTTGTCGCCATCGAAAAGCCAGAAACTCGCCTGGGCGGCCACCACGGCGATGAACGCCGCCACCATGCAGGCGAACGCAAGCGGTTTCACGTCGCGTCAGCCGGCCGCGTCTTGGGGCTTGGCTGCCACCGTCGCCTCGGCGGGCGGCGCGGGTGGCACTGGCGTTTCTTCGGCGGCATCGGCCGCGTCCACCGGCGGCGCGAACAACACGCCCAAGCAGCCCGACCCCATGCTGGCGATCAAGATCGTGGCCACGAAACCGGCGTGGCTGCCGTCTTGGAACAGTTGGTGGTACAAGGCGCCCAACACGCCGCCCAACACGCCGACCCCGCAGGACATGGCAATCTGCCGCAGCGTGGGATTCGGCAGGTTCTCGTCGTCCGTGCTGCCGTCGTCCTCCGTGTCGTAGATGTCGAACCGCTCCTCGCGCGGCACGAAGTAGGTGCCGGCCAACGCGGAGCCCACGCAAGAGACGATCAGCGTGCCGAAGAGGCCCACCGGGAAGCCGAGCAGCGGCAGCGGGTGGCCGTCCACCGGCCAAGCGTAGATTTCGCCGCACACGACCGCGATCAGCGCCGCCATCGCGCACACCGGACCGAACGTTCGCACCGCCTTCCTCATTGCCGCCTCGCCTTCCTGATGACGACGGGCTCGACGGGCACGTCGTGCATCCCGCTCCGCATGGTGGTGTCCACCGCGGCGATGGCATCCACCACCGGCATCCCCTCGGTCACTCTGCCGAACACCGTGTAGCCCGGCTTCCAGCGGCGATGATCCAAGCTGTCATTATCCCGCAGGTTGATGAAGAACTGCGCCCCGGCCGAGTCTGGATCCTCAAGCCGCGCCATCGCCACGGTGTAGCGCTCGTTGCGCAACCCGTTCGACGATTCGTTCGGCACCGTGCGCGGCGCTTCCCGGTAAGCCATGTCCGCGCTGTGGCCACCGGCTTGAATGACGAAGTCCGCAATGACGCGATGGAAGATGAGGCCGGCGTAGTGGCCGGCATCCACCAAGGCCAGGAAGTTATCCACCGTCTGTGGCGCCTCGGCTTGGAAGAGCTCGATGGCCAAGTCTCCCATGGACGTCTCCAGCACCACCACCGGACGCTCCGTTTCCGCGGCCGACGACACAGCCATGACCAACCACATCAATGCGGCGCCTGTGCGCAATGACGCAATCATAGGAGGGCCTCCTGTCGCGCGCACCCTTTCTTGAGCGCGGCCAAATACGCGCCCACCGCCGGGCGCAAGCCAAGGCAGAGCGCATCGGCAATCAACGCATGGCCGATGGACACCTCCGCGATGTCGCCCAAGGCAATGAACGCCGGTAGATTGACGAGGTTGAGATCATGCCCCGCGTTCACGCCGAGGCCGGCCGCCTTGGCGGCGTCGATGGCGGCCCGGTACGTTTCCAACGAGCGCCGCGTGTCCGGGTGGTCGAGGCCGCACCGCTCGGCCAGCTCCGCGTACGGGCCGGTGTAGAGCTCGACGCGATCGACGCCACACTGCTTGGCAAGGGCCACCTGTTGCAGGTGCGGGTCCAGAAACAAGCTCACGCGGATGCCCCAAGCGCGGCATTTGGCGGCGAAGGCGCTCACCCGCGCCGCCGCGCCGGCATCCGTCAAATCCCAACCGTGGTCGGAGGTGAGCTGGTGCTCCGCATCCGGCACCAAGGTCGCCTGCGCCGGCTTGGCGGCTTCCACCAAGCGCTCAAAGCCGGGATAGCCATCCCGCGGCCCCGCGTCCGGGTTCCCCTCGATGTTGAACTCCACGTTGGCGTGCCGCTTCAGGAGGGCCGCGATGGCGGCCACGTCGGCGGGCCGGATATGGCGTTGGTCTGGGCGCGGATGCACCGTGATGCCCCGCGCGCCGGCGTCAATCACCGTCTGTGCCGCACCGACCACCGAGGGCCGCTCCCCGCCGCGCGCGTTGCGCAGCCAAGCGACCTTGTTGACATTGACCGAGAGGGCCGTCAAGACCATGCGCTGCGCCGCGGCCGCGACTTGACCGCGAACCCGATCAGGAAGCCCAACAACACCAGCCCGGCACCGATGAGCATCCATTGCCGTTCGACGTTCACCTGCAGCCGGGCGGCGGCGTCCGCCAAATCGTCCACTTCGCCGCGCAGCCCGGCGTTCTCATCCGCCAAGCGCTGATTCTCCGCGTGAACGTTGATCTCAGACTCGAACAGGCTGCGGAACTCGGTGAACTCGGTTTGCAGAGCGTCATGGCGCTGCTGCAACTCGATGTTCAGCTCCTCCACCTCCCGCACATGCGCCAACTCCGTCGCCACCGCGGATTCACCCCCTTCGAGCAAAGCGCCCAAGCGCTCGATTTCCGCGTTGGCCTCCTCAAGCCGCGCCGCGGCGACGGGTTCGCTCACCAGATATTGGCGCGGCAACCAGCCCGTCATGCCGGTCTCGGTGCGCACTTCGGTGAACCCCGCCGCTTCGTCCTCGCTCAACACTTCGAGGGTCATGCCGCTCGGCAGGCCCCAGTGCAGGATGCGGTGTTCGCCCGATGGCCCGGCGCGAAGCGGCACCCGAAGCTCATCCGAGATGTAGCGGACCTCGGCCCCGGCCTGCCCGGCCAACGCCACGAGCGCCGCCGTGAGGAACCCGCGCACGGCCCCGCTCACCCTTCGACCTCCTCCGGCGCCGCCTCGGACGCCAAGTGCCCGCCGGCAACGAGGTATGCCCCCGTGGCGACGGCCAGCAACAGCGGGATGGCGAAGGCGGAGACCAACTTGTACGTCACCCACGCCGCCTCGCTGAAGCCAAACGCGACGAAGAGGTTGGCGCCACCGGCGAGGGCCAAGGCAACCCCCCAACCCCAAGTGACGTGGGCCCACGCCCGGGCCGGCAGCGTGACGGCCTTGCCGAGCGCCCGCTCAACGTAATCGCCACGCCCCACATAGCGGCTGCCCACCAGCGCCAGCGCCATCACCCAATACACGATGGTGGGCTTCCATTGAATGAACAGCGCATCCCGGAAGGCGAGCGTCAGCCCCCCCGAACCGAGCGCCACCCACATCACCACCCACATTTGCCGGCTGATGGGCCGCTTGGTGAGCTTGAAGAACGCCACCTGGGCCACCGCGCTCGCCATCAACGCGGCGGTGGCGACGAAGATGTCCGTGAAGGCATACACCGCGACGAACGCGATGACGGGCAGGAAGTCCACCAACTGCTTCATAACTAGCGGATAATACCGGCTGTGAGCCAATTCTTCAGCGTTCATCCCACCCATCCGCAGACGCGCCTCTTGACTCGCGCCGCGGCCATCGTCGCCGACGGCGGGGTCATCGCGTACCCGACGGATTCCACCTACGCGCTCGGCTGCCACATTGGCGACAAGGCCGCCCTCGACCGGGTGCGTGAGATCCGCGCCCTGCATCCGCGGCATCTCTTCACGCTGATGTGCCGCGACCTCTCGGAACTGGCGGCCTACGCGATGGTCGATAACACGAGCTACCGCATCATCAAGCGCTACACGCCCGGCCCCATCACTTTCGTGCTGAGAGCGACCCGCGAGGTGCCCCGGCGTCTGATGAGCCGGCGCCGCACCATCGGCCTGCGCGTGCCCAATTGCCCGGTGAGCCACGGCCTGCTCGCGCTGCTCGGCGAACCGATGATGTCCACCAGCTTGGTGCTGCCCCAAGACTCAAGCGCCCTCACCGAAGCCGACGCGATTCGGCAGCGCTTGGAAGGCTCCGTCGATCTCATTTTGGATGGCGGCACCCGCTCGCCCGACCCGACCACGGTGGTGGACCTCACCGGCGAGGTGCCCAACGTCACCCGCCCGGGCCTCGTCGAGTTGGAGTTATGATGCTGCCCGATCGCTACTTGGCATCCCTGTGAGCAACGACTCGGAACAACGGGTTGTGTCTGGGATGCGGCCCACCGGCCGCATGCACATTGGCCACTACCACGGTGCGCTGAAGAACTGGGTGCAGCTTCAGCACCAGTACGAGTGCTTCTTCTTCGTGGCGGACTGGCACGCCCTCACCACGCACTACCAGAACCCCGAGATCATCGAGCAGAACACCCTCGACATGGTGGTGGATTGGCTGGCGACCGGCTTGAGCCCCGGCGCTTCCACCCTGTTCGTGCAGAGCCGTGTGCCTGAACACGCCGAATTGCATCTGCTCTTGTCCATGATTACGCCGGTGAGCTGGCTGGAACGGGTGCCGAGCTACAAGGACCAACAGCAGAAGCTCAACGATCGGGACCTCTCCACCTACGGCTTCCTCGGCTACCCCCTGCTGCAATCCGCGGACGTGCTGATCTATCGCGCCGGCAAGGTGCCGGTGGGCGCGGACCAAGTGGCGCACATCGAGTTCATGCGCGAGGTGGCGCGCCGCTTCAACCACATCTACGGCAAAGAGCCGGATTTCGAGGAACATGCGCAGGCGGCCATCCGCAAGATGGGGCGCAAGGCGGCGCGGCTTTACCTGGGGGCCCGGCGCGATTACTTGGAGCGTGGCGACCGCGAATCCCTCGAACGGGCGCGGGCGCTGTTGGGCGAGCAGCAGAACCTCTCCATCGGCGACCGCGAGCGGCTGTTCGGCTACTTGGAAGGCGGCGGCCGCATCATCCTCGCCGAAACCCAGGCACTGCTCACCGAGACGCCGGTGATTCCCGGCATCGACGGCGACAAGATGTCCAAGTCCTACGGCAACACCATTGGCTTGCGGGAAGACCCGGCCGAAGTGGAACGCAAGCTCCGCACCATGCCCACCGACCCGGCGCGGGTGCGCCGCAAGGATCCCGGCAACCCCGACAATTGCCCGGTGTTCGCCCTGCACAAAACGCTTTCGGAAGCATCGGTGAGCGCTTGGGCGGCGGAGAACTGCCGCTCGGCGGGCATCGGTTGCGTGGACTGCAAGCGGCCCTTGATCGACGCCATCATCAAGGAGCAGGCGCCGTTCCGCGAGCGCGCCGAACAATACGAGCGCGACCCCAACTTGGTGCGCGCCATCATCGTCGAAGGTTCCGAAGCGGCGCGGGACGTGGCCAAGGAGACGATGGAGGCCGTGCGCGCCGCGGTGGGCGTCAGCCACCGATGAAAGCCGGCGACGAACACGACGAGCGCTCCCCGGGCGCCGGCACCGCGCCGGAGCCGAACGACCGGCCGGGCACCCGGCTGGAGGCTGCGCGACGCGACCGGCCGGGAGAAATGTTGGCCGTGGTGGGCGGCGAGGTGGTGGATGCCCTGCCGGCCGATCTGCACATCCCACCCGACGCCCTCGAAGTGTTTCTGGAGACGTTCGAGGGCCCCTTGGACCTCCTCCTCTATCTCATTCGGCGCCGCAACCTCGACATCCTCGAGGTGAGGGTCGCGGAAGTCACCGACCAATACCTCCGCTACATCGAGTTGATGCAGGCATTCGAGTTCACCTTGGCCGGCGAATATCTGGCGATGGCCGCCACCTTGGCGGAAATCAAATCACGCCTGTTGCTGCCGCGCGCGGAAAGCGCCGAAGAGGAACCCGACGATCCGGCCGCCGAGCTGATACGCCGGCTGCAGGAGTACGAGCGCTTCAAGGACGCCGCCGAACGTCTCGGCGACCTGCCGCGTCTTGAGCGCGACGTGTTCGTCGGCAGCGCGACCGCGCCGCATCTCGTCGTCACGCGCCCCATGCCCAGCGTGGATATGCGCGAACTGATGCTGGCGCTGGCCGACGTGCTGCATCGCGCGGACTTGAATGAACGCCATGCCGTGCAGATGGAAGCGCTGTCCGTGCGCGAACGCATGTCCCACGTGCTGGCGAGCGTGGGCGCCAGCGAGCGCTTCCTGCCCTTCGGTGCCCTCTTCTCGCTGGACGAAGGGCGGCGCGGCGTGGTCGTCACCTTCCTAGCGCTCTTGGAGCTCTGCCGGGAGGGTTTGATCGAGCTGGTGCAACATCGGCCGTTCGCCCCCATCTATGTGCGTGGCGCCCAGCCAAGCGCTGCCGATGCTTGAGCAGAAAGACATCGAACGGGTGCTCGAGGCGGTGCTGTTGGCGGCCGCGGAACCTGTCTCCATCGACCGTTTGATGGCCTTGTTCCAGCCGGGGGAGCTGCCGGAGGGCGATCCGCGCCAAGCCGTGCGAACGGCGCTCAACGAGATCGAGTACGCCCTCGATGGCCGCGGCTACGAGTTGAAGCGCGTCGCCAGCGGCTATCGCTTTCAAGTGCGGCAAGACTTGAGCCCGTGGGTGAGCCGCTTGTTCGAGGAAAAGCCGCCGCGCTATTCGCGGGCGCTGTTGGAGACGCTCGCGCTCATCGCTTACCGGCAACCGGCGACGCGGGGCGACATCGAGGCGGTGCGCGGCGTGAGCGTGAGCCAGAACATCATGCGCTCGCTGTTGGAACGCGGCTGGATTCGCGTGGTCGGGCAGCGCGACGTGCCCGGTCGCCCGGCCTTGTACGCCACCACCCGCGCCTTTCTGGACTACTTCAACTTGAGGAGCTTGGACGAGTTGCCGCCGCTCAGCGAAATCCGGGCGTTGGTCGAGCCCCATGTCGAGGCGGAGCCGGATGCGCCAGTGCCAAGCGCCGCGGAGCGCGAAGGGGACGCCGCTGTCAGGGAAGACACCAGCGTTGCCCAAGACGCCACGCCGACGGCAGCCGACGGCCCCGAGCCCGACGAGCGCCCACTGGCGCCCGTGGTGCCGCTGCACGCGGACCGCTGAGGCCGGCGGGAATGTCCGCGCCGTGTCGGAGAAACTGCAAAAGAACCTAGCGCAGCGCGGCCTTGGCGCCCGGCGGCAGATGGAGGAGTGGATTCGCGCCGGCCGCGTCACCGTGAACGGCCACGTCGCGAGCCTCGGCGCCCGCGTGACGTCGGCCGACCGCATTGGCGTCGATGGCCGCCGTTTGCCGCCGCTGGCACCGCCACGGCCACGCATCTGGGTGCTGAACAAGCCGGAAGGCGTGGTCTGCACACGGCGAGACCCCGATGGACGGCGCACCGTGTTCGAGCTGCTGCCGCGGCTCGGTGGCGGCCGGTGGCTCTCCGTCGGGCGGCTCGACGTCCATACCACCGGGCTGCTGATGCTGACCAACGACGGCGCATTGGCACATCGCCTGATGCATCCATCGACGGGCCTCGACCGCGAATACGCCGTGCGCATCGATGGCAAACTCAGTGACGCGGCGCTTACCGAACTCAAGGCCGGCGTTGCCATCGATGGCGTGATGCAGCGCTTCTCGGACGTGCGCTACTACGACGGCCGCGGCGCCAACCACTGGTATCACGTCGTGCTGATGGAAGGGCGCAACCGCGAAGTGCGCAAGCTCTTCAACGCGCTCGGCCGCACCGTCACTCGGTTGAAGCGGGTGCGCTTCGGCCCGGTAGTCCTGCCGCCGTGGCTCAAGCGCGGGCAAGTGAGCGAGATGGGCCCCACCGATGTGCGCGACCTTTCCGCGCTGTTGGGGCTGCCCACCCCCGCCGTGCCAGCCAAGGGCCGCCGCAATGCACCGTCGCTTTTGATTCCCTATCCCGAACTCACACCGCGCCACGCCACGCAGCTCACTGGGGCCCCTGCCAAGTCCCCGCGTCAAAGCTCTGCCCCGTGACGCCGCGTGCGTCGGGGCCCATCAGGTACAGATATAAGTCCATGTGCGCCGCCGGTTCCGGCAGGGTGGCGGGATCTTCCGCGGGGTAGGCGGCGGCGCGCATGGCGGTGCGCGTGGCCCCTGGGTTCAAGGCGTTCACGCGGATGCGCCCCGCGTTCTCCAGCTCGTCGGCGAGTGTCTGCGACATGCCCTCAATGGCGAACTTCGAGGCCGCGTAAGCGCCCCAATAGGCGCGTCCCACCCGGCCCACGCCAGACGAAGTGAAGATGATCGACGCATCCGGGGCCTGCTCCAAGAGCGGCAACAGGGTGCGCGTCAAGGTGAATGGCGCGATGGCGTTCACGTTCATCACTTGCGTCCACTCGGCCAAAGGATAGTGCGCGATGGGCACACGGGGGCCCAAGATGGAGGCGTTGTGGAGAATGCCGTCCAAGCGGCCGTACTCCTCGCTGAGCGCAGCCGCCAACTGCGCCGCGGCCGGTTCCGTCAGCCGGTCCAGCTCAGCCGGCACGATCACCGGGCGCGTCTCGGTCTCGCGTTCGATGAGGTCGAACACGGCCTCCAGCTTGCCGCGGGTGCGACCCAAGAGGGCCACGTTGGCGCCGTGGCGCGCATAGGTGAGCGACGCGACGCGGCCGATGCCGGCGCCGGCGCCCGTGACCAACACGACGCGCCCCCGCAAGAGATCGCGCGGCGGGCCATACCTCGGCGGACGCCGCGCCTCGCTCACGGCGCGGCTGGCAGCTTCTGTGCCCGCAACAGGTAGTTCACATCCACGTCGCGGCAGAGCGCGGAGGTGCGTGTGAACGGGTTGTAGCGCATCCCCACGATCTCCAACACCACGAGGCCGGCGGCGCGGGCGGCGCGGGCAAGCTCGGCCGGCTGCACCAACTTCGCGTAGTCGTGGGTGCCGCGTGGCAACAACCCCAAGACATATTCGGCGCCGAGCACCGCCAGCAAGTAGGACTTCGGGTTGCGGTTGATGGTGGAAATCACCACCTCGCCGCCGGGCGCGGCCAACTTCGCCAAGGCACCCACCGTGGATGTGATGTTTGGCACATGCTCGATCATCTCCAGGCAGGTGACGAGATCGAAAGCGCCGGGCTCGCCTTCGGCGAACGCTTCCGGGGTTGCCGACTCGTAGCGGATGAGATCGTCCTTGCCGGCCTCCACGGCATGCAGGCGCGCCACTTCAAGGGGTTTGCCGGCCACGTCGATGCCCGTCACTTGGGCCCCCAAATCGGCCAAGCCCTCGGCCAAGATGCCGCCGCCGCAGCCGACGTCGATCACCCGCGCCCCGGCCAGCGGGCGCAGCTTCGCCAAATAGTCCAAGCGCGTCGGGTTGATGTCGTGCAGCGCCTTGAAATCGCCATCGGCATCCCACCAGCGATGCGCCAGCGCCTCGAACCTGGCGATCTCCTCTTGGTCAACGTTCGCTGCGCTCATTGCGCTATCCGGCGCGTCCACTGCGCGGCTTGCGCCATCACCCGCTCCACATCAAGGGTGTGGAAGCGGCCTTCTTGGTAGAGGCAGCGCCCGCCCACCCAGACATGGCTCACGCAGTGGCCGGCCTGCGCATGCACCAGTTGCGCCCGCGGGTCGTGCAGGGGCTGCATGGCGGGCGACGCCAGATCGACGGCGATGAGGTCCGCCGCCTTGCCCGGCAGCACGGAGCCGATCTCGTCGCCCAAGCCCAACGCCCGGGCGCCATCCAGCGTCGCCATCTTCAGCATCTCGGCCGCAGACGCCGCGCCGGCATCGCCGGCGGACCACTTCCACAGCAAGGCGGCGGTGCGCAGCTCGCTGAACAAATCCAAGCAGTTGTTGGACGCGGCACCATCGCTGCCGAGGGCCACGTTCACGCCGGCGGCCTTCAGGTCCGCCACGCGGCACAAGCCGCTCGCGAGCTTTAAGTTGGAACTCGGACAATGCACCACATGGGCACCGCCCCGCGCCACCCGCTCGATCTCGTCGTCGTCCAGCTGCGTCATGTGAACCGCCTGCAGCGCCGGCGTGAGCATGCCGATGTCGTCCAGCAGACGCACCCAGGTGTCGCCGGTGCGGCGGCGCGCCTCGGCGACCTCGCCGGCGTCCTCGTGCAGGTGGATCTGGATGCCGGCGTCGATCTCGTCCGCCAGCACCTGCACCCGCTGCAGCGCCTCGCGGTCCACCATATAGGCCGAGTGCGGGCCAAACGCCACCCGCACCAGCTCGCTGTCGCGGTAGGCATCGTGTAGTTCAAGCCCCTTGCTCACGCACTCTTCCTCCGAGTGCGTCCACACGTTTTCGATGCCGGCCACCGGAAAGGCGACCTGCGCACGAAAGCCGGCTTCAGATGCCGCCCGTGCCACCACTTCCGGGAACCAATACATGTCGCTCGCGCAAGTGGTGCCGGAGGCGATCATCTCCACCAATGCCAGCGCCGCGCCATCAGCGACGAACTCCGGGCTCACCCACCGCGCCTCAAGGGGCCACATCGTCTCCTTGAGCCACGCCTCCAGAGACTGCGACTCACCCAGCCCGCGCAAGAGCGTCATCGCAAAGTGCCCATGGGCGTTGACGAGGCCCGGCATCAGCACATGGGAATCCAGCGCCACCCGCTCGGCTTCCGGGAAGCGCCCGGCTAATTCCCCGGCCGGCCCCACCGCGGCGATGCGCCCCTCCCGAACCGCCACCGCCATCCCCTCGCAAACCACGTTCTCCGGTTCGATGGGCAGCAGATAGCGCGGTTGCAGGAGCGTTGCCGACATTCCGGGATTGTATATCGAACGCGCTAGCAGCCCGCGGCTACGACCGACCCGCCACGCTCCGGTAGCCGTGCCAGCCGCGGCGCTTCCCTTGCTTTAGGGGAAGCGCTGTGGATACGCTCCCGCCTCAGCAAGGTTTGAGTTTGGGAATTGCCCCTCAACGAATCCGATACACGCGCCAAGCTGATCGACCCCGCGTTGCATGCCCGCGGATGGCTTGAGGACTGGATCCGTCGCGAACAGACGCCGGGGCCGCTCGTGCGAACCGGCTCGGGCTACGAACACGGCCAAGGGCGCACGGACTATTTGCTCGACATTCCCATTCAGGATGAGCTGATCCCGATCGCTGTGATCGAAGCCAAGGCTGAGGGCGCTGCACCGAACGCCGGCATGGAGCAGGCCAAACGGGACGCCCGCCTACACCATGTCCCGTTCGCCTTCGCGACCAACGGGCATCTATTCCACGAGGCGGACCTCCGCACTGGTGCAGCCCGCGGTCCGCTGCCCATGAGCGACTTTCCGAAATGGGAAGAGCTCCGAGACCGCTGGCATCGGCCCGGCGGCAAGATTGCAGCACTCGACCCACGCTCCGATGCTGCGAAGCCGCTTTGGACGCCGCCCCGCGAGGGCGCGCGTTATTACCAACGGGCGGCCCGCCGGGCCGCGTTGGAGGCCATAGCCCGTGGGCAGAACCGCATCTTGCTACCGCTGGCGACCGGTGCCGGCAAGACGTGGGTCGCGGTCAGCATCCTTCGGGCAGTGGCCATGGCCGGCCAGCTACGACGGGCACTCTTCCTTTGTGACCGAGACGAATTGCGCAACCAAGCGTTGGGGGCGCTTGCCGGGTACTTCACCTCAGACGCGGCCAAGGCCACCACCCGCGATCCGGCCGTCAACGCCCGCGTCATCGTGGCCACCTACCAGACCCTCGGCATCGACGGAGAAGAGGGCGATGCGTCCTTCCTCTCGAAGCACTACCCGGATCACTACTTCAGCCACATCATCATCGACGAGTGCCATCGTTCCGCGTGGGGTAAATGGAGCCAAGTGTTGGAGCGCAATCCCAACGCCATCCAAATCGGCCTCACCGCGACGCCCCGGGACATCGCCGCGGGCGTGGTGGAAGACGAGGCAATCTCGGCCAACAACTACCAGTACTTCGGGGAGCCTGCCTACGAGTACTCGATCGCGGAGGCGATGGAGGACGGATACCTTGCGGCGATGGAGGTGGAGCGGTCCGACGTCTGGACGGCGGGCACTTTGGATCGCGATGAAGGCGTGTACAGAGAACTGCTGCGTCTTGCCGGTGCAAGCGTCACGGACCCACAGACCGGTATGCCCCGTGAGATTAGTGAATTGCGGGAGCAGTATGGCGCGGACCTGCTCGAAAAGGTCCTGCGCCTGCCCGACCGAGTGAGCGCCATGACGGAAGACCTCTTTGGCCACCTCATCGCATCCGGCGGCCCGCACCAGAAAACGCTGATCTTCTGCGCTAGCATCGACCACGCCAATGCCGTGGTGGAAGCAATCAATAACCTCTATGCCGATTGGGCAGCCACCAACCGCGAACAACCCGTTGAGCCCTACGCCTTCGCTTGCACGGCAGAGGCAGGGCGCGAGCTGATTGCAGACCTACGCGGCAGCAGGCACCGGGCTTTCGTCGCCGCGACCGTCGATCTCATAACCACCGGCGTCGATGTGCCATGCCTTCAGAACCTCGTTTACTTCCGCTACATCCAATCCCCGATTCTCTTTCATCAGATGTTGGGTCGTGGCACGCGAATCGATGAGGCCACCGGCAAGCGTCACTTCACGGTGTACGACTACACCAACGCGACCCGGCTGCTCGATGCGCCGCTCACGCAACGGCAGACGAAGCAGGACAAACGCCGCACCTCACGTCCCTCGGAACCGACGGACTCCTTCCGCGTCGAAGGCGTCGAAGTGCGTATCGAGGGTGGCGAGCGGCGGCTCGCCTTTTCCGGCGACGGCAAGTGGGAGTTCCTGACGCTCGAGGAGTACGGCAAACGGATCGCGGCCGCCCTGCGGGCCGACATCGTGGACTTGGGGGAGTTTCGCAACCGTTGGTTGCAGCCCAATCAACGTGGTTCGCTAATGAGGCAACTAGGAAAGCGTGGCGTTAGCATGGGCGCGTATCGCAGCGTTGCGGATCGATTGGATGCGGATGGCTACGACGTCCTAGCGGCTCTTGGTTGGGGCGAGACGATTCGCAGCCGTATTGACCGTGCGGAACGGATCGATGGATGGCTCGATGAGCAAGGATCGTCGGCAACAATTCTCGGGGCGCTGGCCAATCAGTTTGGCGTTGCCGGTACAGACGCACTGGAGAGCCCCCATTTGGGAAAGGTACCCTCGATTATCGAGGCCGGCGGTCTAGCGTCTCTCCAAGGCGTCACTATTCTCGAACTGAAGCGCCGACTGTTGGCGACTGACGCGGAGTGGGCGGCTTGAAGGCTAGCGAGCTGCCAAGCGGTTGGCGCATCGTAGAACTCAACGACATCTGCCGCGAAGACAGGTTTGCCATTGGCAGTAATGATCCAGCCTACGCACGGATGCCATACATCGGACTAGAGCATATTGAAGCATCTACGGGCAAGGTCTTGGTAAGCGAACGGGATGCTCAGAACCCTAGCTCCAAAAGCAACAACTTCCACTTTACCACCGAGCATGTCCTCTACGGCAGGCTCCGCCCGTATCTGAATAAGGTCGCTCTGCCGGATTTCTCCGGGCGATGCACAACCGAGATTATCCCGCTAAAGCCCATCTCTGTCGAGCGGCGTTGGCTCGCATGGGTTCTCAGGCGACAGGCCGTCGTTGACCACGCCATGCGCGTAAAGACGGGGTCGCGAATGCCTAGGACCTCTATGCGAGAGTTTCTGAAACTACGCGTAACCGTTCCGCCATCACCGGAACAGCGCCGGGTCGTCGATCTCCTTGAACGTCAGATCGCTACTGTTGACCGCATGCGGTCCGCCGCGACCGCGCAGCTCGCGAACATCGCGGCTATGCCTCGGGCGCTGTTTCACTCGGCGTTTTCGGCAGCGTCTTGGCCCAAGAGGCTACCACTGGGCTGGCGGTGGGCAGAGCTTGGAGACCTCTGCGAGATTCGGAAGGGCCGGACGGCCAAACGGACCTGGTATGCGGATAAGGGGGCCCGACTGGTTCGGTATCGAGACTTGTCGGAGGCAGGTGTCAACTGGGTCGCCGGACGCCACACGTTCGTGGACACCGCATACGAGGGAAAGCTCGAAAGGCTGAGGCCGGGTACCGTGCTCGTTGGTGCCGATGCACACGATCCGGCCACAATCGGACGGAAGGTCACGTTTGTAGCAACAATACCTCGTCCTGTAGCCCCGGCCTATTTCGCCGGCGAGATGTTGGGAATTCGCCCGAACGATGACCGCCCAATTGAACCTGAGATTGTCGCCTATTGGCTACGTTCCGTTGCTGGCTACGATGAGATTCAGCGCCACGTCTCGGGAGGGCATTTGAACGTTGGCCCGGCACGCCACATCCGAATTCCGATACCGCCCGTAGGCGAGCAGCGCAAGCTTGTCGCAAACCTTGTCCGGCAATCTGCTGCCATAGAACACGTCCGCATCATAGCTACAGATCAAGCTAGAGCTGTTGATGCTTTGTCCGAAGCGGTCATTCAACGAGCGTTTGAACCATGACGACTATCGATACTCAGGCAGCATTGGACGTCAAGATCAAGCGCGTCTGCGATGTGCTGCGGCGGTCTAACTGCGCTGGTGCGTTGCAATACGTCCCGGAGCTCACATGGCTGCTCTTCCTGCGGTTCCTTGATGAGCGCGAGGAACTGGAAGCACAGGACGCCAAGGTTCAAGGCATCGACTTCCAGCCATCGCTGACTGGCCGCTATCGTTGGAGCAGTTGGGCATCCCCACGGGGAAATCACCGCAAGAAGTTGCAGAGCGGATCCTTCGGCGAAGTCTTCAACTTTCTCCAGCATGATCTGCTGCCTCATCTACACCAAATTGGGTCTCGTCGAAGTGCCACGCCGCGTCAACAGCTCATCAGCCAGATAGTGGGTGACGTACAGGAGACGCAAGTCGATACGGAGCATAACTTTCTTGACGTTATCGATCGAATAGATGACATCCGCCTTGACAACATTAGCGATCAACACGTCTTCGCGCTCTCCGGTGCGTACGAGGGGCTATTGCTTTCGATGGGCGAGAAGAACAACGATGGTGGGCAGTTCTACACACCGCGAGAAGTCGTTCGTGCAATGGTGCATGTGATCAAGCCGAAGATCGGCGACACGGTGTATGACCCTTGCTGCGGGACTGGAGGCTTTCTGGCCCAAGCACACGAGTACATGCGCGACTTGCCTAACCTGACAACATGCGATCTACAACGACTGGCCGAGGCGACGTTCTACGGACGGGAAAAGGACAATCTAGCCTATCCCATCGGGCTTGCGAATCTCGTGCTTCACGGTATCGACTTCCCGCGCATCTGGCATGGCAACACGCTCACCGGCACTGCGGTCTACGGGCAATTGTTCGATGGTGCGCCAACGCACTTCAACGTGATCCTTACCAACCCTCCGTTCGGTGGCAAGGAAGGAAGCGAGGTTCAAAACCAATTTCCCTTCAAGACCTCTTCGACCCAAGTGCTCTTTCTACAGCATGTGATCGACAAGCTGGCTGACGGAGGACACGCCGGGATGGTTGTTGATGAAGGACTGCTTTTCCGTACCAGCGGAACGGCCTTTGTTCAGACCAAACGGAAGCTCTTGGAAGAGTGTGACCTCTACTGCATCGTGAGTCTGGCACTGGGGGTTTTCACCACCGCGGGGTCTGGAGTGAAGACCAATATCCTGTTCTTCAGGAAAGGCAAGCCGACGAGGAAGATCTGGTACTACGAGGTGCTTCCGAAAGAGCGAGAGCGTTTTACGAAGACGGCACCGCTAACTTCGGAGCACTTTGGCGAGTTCTTTGGGCTCCTTTCGCGTCGCGCTGATTCGGACAACTCCTGGACCGTCTCGATGGACGAAATCAAGGAGCGTAACTACGATCTCAAGGCCGTTAATCCACGCCGCAAGACCGAGGTGGATTCGCGTACCCCGAACGAGTTGCTGGCGGAGATCGAGATGCAGAACGCTGAGCTCAAGAAGGCGTTGCGGGAGTTACGCGGAGCATTGAAGCACCGTCACAGAGGCTGATGGCTACGGTATTAGGAGGGACTCGTCGCGGGATTCGAGTATCCGTCGCTTGGCTCCGCAGACAGCCCTTAACTGTTGATACAAGTGCCAATACCGTTGCCAGAGCGCACTTTGCTGGTCCATTGGATGCACATGGGGGATTCCGATCTGCTGAGCGGTGCGCCAATCGATCATCTGGCCGTGTGATGGGAAGCGTTCGATATCGACCAAGGCCGCGGGTGCGGAAGTATAGTTGCCGCCCCGCCGCATCAGCAGGCTCTCGGCGCAGGATTGCGCCCGTTTTACGGCCAGTCGCATCATTTCGATCCCGTTTGGATCGAACTTTGCAAGTTGGGCTGCGAAAGCGGCGTTGTCGGGATACTTCTTGCACCGCTCTTCTGCTTGTTCATAGGCGCGGATCAGTGCGAGGACTGGCACCAAATGGCCGTCCTTGGTCGGAATCTGGGGATCTATCGGCCCAAGTTCCGATGAGTCGCTCATCAGGATGCGGTCTGCACCGAGAGCGACGATCGTGGCAGCACTCTTGGCCTGATTGGGGATTACGATCTCCAAATCCCCGTTCGTGCCGGATGGTGACTGACACGCCTCACGAACGAGATGGACCATCTTTTCCGCTGAGTCGACGTTGCCGCCGGGGGAGTCGAGGAGCAGTGTAATGGACGCTCCCAAGTCGCCTCTGCGGAGGAGCTTCATCAAGTCATCGGTGTCTTGTTGGCTGATGCTCGGCCCGAGACTCACATAACATAGCAGCATCCGCCCCGTTACTGCCTCGATCTCTCGGATGAGCCTTCGACGTCGCGTTCGGTAGAGTAGAGCAATGTCGAGTAGGGGTGAACGGCCACGCGGTTTCGTTGACACGGCGCTGGGGGATTCTGGCAGAGTCACTGTCGGTGTTGAATCTCGGTCAGGCATTGGATACTCCGGTATCAGTTGAGGCTAAGGATCGAGGGGGCACCCACTTGATGCGCCCGCTCGAGAGGAAGTAGTGGCACGACCGGCAATGGTCGTGGTAGTCCACACTCGGATGTAGCGAGAGTGCCCTTGCTATCTTGGACAACCGAAGTGTCCAGAACGGGCGGCGGGCAGGGTCAAGGTTCAAGAGGATTCGATGCCCACCGCCACAGGCGCAGTCGAACACCAACCACTTAGGACGCGATGAGGTTCCCACAAGGTATGCCCGCCGTGGGCGGATGTTGAGGGGAACTTCGTCCATGTCGGGAACCGTCGCTTCGAGTCGCCAGCGGCGGAAGGTCAGGAGTTCGCGCAGCGCCTCTCGGTATGCCCGCAATGTGAAGAGCAGCCGCCGGACTCCTAGCCGTGACGCGAAAGAACTCCGAGTCATGCCGCCCAGACCTGCTCAAGGAACGGGTCCGTGCTGCCCCGGCCGAGCTTGCCGGCGGCAGCGTGGCAGTAGTGCCCCGGGTTGGGCATGGCCGCGTTCGTGGACAGCTCCCTATCGTGCCCTCGTAGCAACACCTCGCTGGGCCGCGGCAAGCCACCGTATCCCACCAAACGCTCCAGCAACTCCGAGACGGCTAGCGCCGCCGTCATCGTGGTGAACGCGACCACCGCGGGTTCCACGCCATCAAGTGCCGGCGCGTACCCCTCGGCCTCAAGGCGACGATGTTCTTCGGGTGCGCGGGTCTCCGCGGCAGCACGAGCGAGGTCAACCCTGCCCCTGCAAACGAGGCAGGCGCTTCCCGGGGTCAGCACGGTGATCCGCCCATGAATGCCGTCCAAGGTGTCCTCGTCGTCACTGGTGAGTAACACACCCATGTCGATCACGGGGGTCAGAAACCAGTAGCAAAGCCGCGAGAGAACCAAGCGGCCCGCGTTGTCGTCCGTGCAGCCGAAGAGCAGATCGGTGCCAGTCAGAGACTCTGCCACATGCCGCGACGTACATCGTCCTGCCACTGTCGCGCTGTTGAGATCGGGAGCGATCCGGCGCAAGTGGGCCGCCAACACTTCGGCCTTGCGCTTGCCAACATCCGCCGGCGTCGAGCCATAGACCCGGGTGACATTGCTGGCGCTCAGCGTGTCGGCGTCCACCAGCAGCAGGTGCCGCGCTCCCAACCGCACAAGCTGCTCCGCCACCGCGGAGCCGGTGCCACCGCAACCGACAACCCCGATGCGGAGCATCCCGATCATCCGTTGGACTGGTTCGCCGAAAGCGCGGATGTTGCGGTCGAACATTGCATCGCTCGATGAGTCCAGGGCGGTGCCGTAGGCGGACTGCAGTCGCCATCTGTCGCCCACCAACCAGAAACGGTCGATCTCCCTAGCCGCGCACTCGGCTTCTTGGAACGTTCCCGTCAGCGCGAGGCCGTTTGGAGCGGGCGAGGCGATGACCGTCCCATAGCAGTTGGAGCCGCTTCGCAGGCGGAAGACATCCGCGATCAATTCGTCCACACGTTCGTCCTTGGCGCTCCGCACGGGCCACCCCCCCGGATGCGTATGCACCCACAGCGGGACGGATTGGTCCTGTTCGGCCACGGCCAGCGCCTCAACGTAGCCGTCCGAGGCGATCAGCATCTCGGTCGCTGTCCGACGCTCGTAGGCTTGCTCGGGAACCCAATGGAGCGAACGGGCCAACAGGCGGACTGCTCCTTCGCCCGTGTAGTGCGGTGCGACGAGCAATATGCCGCCCGTTTCCACGGATAACGCCGCCTTCGCCGCCAAGTCGGCGAC
Source organism: Candidatus Azotimanducaceae bacterium (assembly GCA_965200505.1). Taxonomy (GTDB): domain Bacteria; phylum Pseudomonadota; class Gammaproteobacteria; order Pseudomonadales; family Azotimanducaceae; genus VXNE01. The sequence goes on from OZ241343.1 coordinate 1,548,491, forward strand.
GATGGGGTCCGGCAGCACGAGCGTGACGGACACGACTTTCAGCCCGTCAGGCCGCGGCCGACGCCAAGTCGTTCTTGAGAACGGCCAAAAACGTGTGGAGCGAGTCCGCGCCTGGCCGCCACTGGTGCGCGTCCAGATGGCGCGACCACCGCTGCCACGTCTTGCCGAGATACTGCTCGGTCACTTGGGTATTCGGAATCGCCCCGCCGTCAAGCCGGGTGACCGCCGGATGGAACCACCACATGTCCGGCGGCACGTCGGGGTAGTTTGGCGACAGCCGAAGCAAGAGGTCCGCCCGGTTCGGCGCCAAGCCGGATGGCGGTGAGTAGCCCGGCAGCACCACGCACAACATTCCGTCCACGACGCTCTCGTCAAACGCCGGGAACCGTTCGATCAAATAGGCGCGGTCGTCACTGGGCAGCATGGCGCACCCTCCCTTGGTTTGGGCCGTGGCTCCGATTCAGAACGGACAGCGCCCGCTCTCCATTGCCACGGCCGGGATTGATGTTGCGGGGAGCGGAGAAGAAGCGAAGGTGATCCCGGATGGTCACAGTGTCCTCATCCGTAATCTTCGTGTCTGAGCCGCCCGGTACGATCTCGAAAACGTCCCGGTCTGCGCCGATTGGCGGGCTTGCCAACTCGCGAATCTGACGCCCCGTGAGCGCACCGTCGTGCAGGTCGCTCGGCAAGACCTCGATGTCTTGCCGATCCACCCGAACGTGGAGCACAACCCGCTCCACTGGCTGCGGGTCGCCGCCTTCTCCAGTGTGGGCGGTGGGCCCGAGCGCCACGCCGTGCGCTTGGCCTCCGGGTACCGTTGCGTCTTGGCCGACATCACCAGGCGCTGCCCTCGTTCGCGGTTCGTTCGAGCTGGTCATTCGTACACCCTGTCAGGTTGTGGGCCGCGGACGTTGGAGCCGACGGCCGAGTTTGATTCTGTGCGCGTCCTCTGTCAAAGTGCGCCACAGGTGAGACACGGGCACCATCGTCTCACGAGTCGAACACTTCGTCAACACCCTTGGAGAGCGAATGTCAGGTAAACCGTCGTTGGCCGAGCGGCTGAGCCGCTTGGTCGCCGAGAAGCGTGGCAACGTTGGGATTCGCGCCACTGCTCGGCAGATTGGCCTCTCGCCGGCCACCCTGTCTCGTGTCGAGAATGGTCGATTGCCGGATCTCGACAACTTCACCCGCATCTGTCGTTGGCTGGAGGTGGACCCGGCAGACTTGCTAGGGTTCGACCCGCAGGCCCGAAGTGTGCCAATCGCGGCGGTGCATTTCCGCAGCAGCGCCACCCTCTCCAGCGAGACTTCCGCTGCCCTGCAAGAACTGATCGTCGAGGCGCAGAAGACCTTCGCCGAGCAGAACCGCCCGGAGGATTGATGCGCCGGGGTTTCAAGGCGTGGTGCGAACGCACGGCCAACGGTTATCGGCAGGCCCTTGGTGTTGCACCCTGCGCGCCGCTGAATCCCCGCCTTCTTGCGGATCATCTGCGTGTCCGGGTTGCCACCCCGGAAGACATCTCAACGCTATCGGATGCAGCCAGGCGGCAACTCGTCAAAGTCGATCCAGACAGTTGGTCCGCCGTCACCATTGCGTGCGACGATGCCCGGCTCGTGATTCTGAACTCCGGCCACAGCGAGGCACGGCAGCGGAGCAGCCTCGCCCACGAACTCGCGCACCTGATCCTGAACCACGCCACCGACCGCACGCAACTGTCAAATGAAGGTCTGCTCTTTCGCGGCACGTTCGACCGCGAACAGGAAGACGAGGCGACATGGCTCGGCGGATGCCTGCTTGTGCCCCGCGACGGCTTGCTTCAGGCAAGGCTTCGAACATCCGATGCGCACACCTTGGCGGCCAAGTTCGCCGTAAGCACGGATTTGATCGCGTGGCGACTGCGCATGACCGGGGTGCTCCGCCAACTCGGAGGGCGGTAGCCCGCCCCAGGGTTCAGCCCGGCGGCGGCGCCCAAGAGACCCGATCGACGGCTACCAGCCCGAAATCGTAGGGACGGGCCGCGGGAGCAGAAGCGCCCTGATTCCCGCTAATCCCATAGGTGGTGTTGCGCGGCACGGGCCAAACGGCTAGGTTGCGTGGATTCCGGCGGAGCGACGGTGCCGGTTTTTGGCATCAACCCGATGACCGGCAAGAGAGGGAGCAAAGCATGAGCCTCGCGGATTACCAAGCCTATCCAGACGTGGACGATCTCATGGGTGAGATCAGGAAGTACGATCTTGCGGAGCACGTTGCCGAACTCGAAGCGTACGGCCTCACCATCGTGCCGCCGGAGAAGATGTGCATCGCCGATGACTTTGTGGAGCGGCTGCGCAATGCCATCGTCCGCGCCTGCGAGAAGCGGAACGACGTCAAGATCGGGGACTACCGCACCAGCGAGCTCACCTCCGCCGAAGCCTTCAAGAACAGTTGGGACCTTTTGGAGGAGGACGAGGTGTTCGTCGAGGCGGCCATCAACCCGGTGAACTTGGCCTTGGTGCGCTGGCTGCTGGGCCAGAGCGCCGTGTTCTCCGGCCAAACGTGGATCATCAAGGGCAGCGGGGCCGAAGGCATCGGGCTGCACAGCGATTCCCACGGCATTCCGCCCGGCGCCGGCCAAATCGCCCACATGTGCAATGCGTCCTGGGTCTGCACGGATTACGCCGGCCCCGAGGATGGCCCCACCGTGTTCGTCCCCGGCAGCCATCACTACGGGCGCGCGACGCTGCCCCACGAATCCAACATGGAGAACACGCCCTACAAGTTCGTGCCCCTGATCGCGAAGGCCGGCTCCCTCGCCATCTGGAACGGCGCCACTTGGCATGCGTCCGAGAAGCGCACCAAGCCGGGGCTGCGAATCACGTTGGTGCAGAACTACATGCGCACCTACATGCGCGTGCAGCACAACTACGAAACCACGTCGCCACAGCTCTTGGAGAAGTACCCCGAGCTGAAACGGGTGGTGGGCAAGTCCCTGTACCCTTACGAAGACAGCCACAACGCGGACTACGGCCGCGTGGGGGATTTCATGCGCACCGGCACGGATCCGTTCGCGTAGGCCCGCCGGGCACGGGGGCTACATCTCCCGATGCTCGATCACCGGGGCGGCCGCCTCCCCGGTGCCGTCGTCTCCATCGACAACGGCCATCAGCCCAGATTCGGCGAACGAGTGCATGGCCGCGCCGCCCACGACCACATGGTCCACCAAGTCCACGTCCAGTTCGTCCAACAGCATCTTGATGCGGCGCGTGATTTCGATGTCGCTGGCCGATGGCCGCACCACACCGCTCGGATGGTTGTGATACAGCACCACCGCGCTCGCGTTGTGGCGCATCGAGGCGCGGATGATCTCACGCGGATACACCGCCGCCCGATTCACCGAGCCGTGGAAGATCTCCTCATCCTTGATGAGGCGATGCCGGGCGTCCAGGAACAAACAGCCAAACACCTCCCGGCACCGGTGCCCGATGCGATGGCGCAGGTAGCTCTTGGCCGCTTCGGAGGAGCCAATGCCGGCGCCCGCCTGCAACGCCTCCGCGTCATAACGCGCCAAGAGACCCTTGAGCGCGAGGATGGACGCCGTTTTGGCGGCACCCATGCCGGGCACCGCCGCCAAGGCTTCCGGCGGCGCTTCAAAGAGGCCGCCCAAGCCGCCGAACCGATGCAACAAGCCGTGGGCGAAGTCCACCACGCCGCTGGTCCGCGCCCCGGTGCGCAGCAGCGCGGCCAGCAATTCCGCCGTGGTGAGCGAGGCCGGCCCGCGGCGCAGCAGCCGCTCCCGGGGCCGCTCCGATGCCTCTCCATCCGCTTGAGCCTGATGCGCCACCCCTAGCCCCTGTTATCATTTCCCCATGCACGCAAAGCGCATCATATTGGGCGTCACTGGCGGAATCGGTGCGTATAAGACACCGCAACTTGTGCGAGATTTGCTTGCGCGAGGGGCGGAAATCACCCCGGTGATGACGCGAGGCGCCAATCACTTCGTGGGGGCCGCCAGCCTGCAGGCCGTGTCTGGGCGGCGTGTGCGTGGCGACCTGTGGGACGCCGAAGCCGAGGCGGCGATGGGGCACATCGAACTCGCCCGGTGGGCCGATGCCATCTTGATCGCCCCGGCGACCGCACACGTCATCGCCCGATTGGCCGGCGGCGTCGCGGATGACTTGCTCACCACGCTCTGCCTCGCCACGTCGGCGCCCCTCTTCTTGGCACCGGCCATGAATCGGCAGATGTGGCAGCACCCCGCGGTGCAGCGCAACGTTGGCCAGCTACGCGCCGACGGGGCCACCATCTTGGGGCCAGCCCATGGCGAGCAGGCCTGCGGCGAAGTGGGCCCCGGAAGAATGTTGGAACCGGCCGAGCTGGCGGAAGCGCTGGCCAGCCATTTCGCGTCCGGGCAGGGCGCGCTGGCGGGGCTCTCGGTGTTGGTGACCGCCGGCCCCACGCGGGAACACATCGACCCGGTGCGTTTCATCTCGAACCACAGCTCCGGCAAGCAAGGCTATGCCTTGGCGGCGGCCGCGGCCCAAGCCGGCGGCAACGTCACCTTGGTGAGCGGGCCCGTCGCCCTCGAAGCGCCGCCCGGCGTCAAGCGCGTGAGCGTGACCACGGCGCGGGAGATGCTCGCCGCCGTCGAAGCCGCGCTGCCGGGCACGGACATCTTCGTCGGCGTGGCCGCGGTGGGAGATTATCGGCCGGCCGCGCCGCGCACCCGCAAAATCAAGCGCACCGAGGCCGGCAACACCGAAGTGGCGCTGCCGTTGACAGAGAATCCGGACATCCTCGCCACCGTGGCCACCAGCGACACGCCTTGCGTGGTGGGCTTCGCCGCGGAAACCCATGACGCCCTTGGCAACGCCCGGCAGAAACTCACCCGCAAGGGTTGCCACGCGATCATCGTGAACGACGTTTCCGACGCGACGATCGGCTTCGACAGCGACGAAAACGCCGTCACGCTGGTGACACGGGGCGGCGAAGTGGTCTTTCCGAGGACAAGCAAACAGGCCCTCGCCGCACAGCTAGTGGACGCCATCGCCGCCATCCACCACGAGCAATGTGACAGGGCCCAGCCGCGCAGAAAAGAGCCACTGCCGAGGCTGGCATGACCGCGGTGCCCCCCGCGGACATCTTCCGCGCCTACGATGTGCGCGGCGTCATCGGCGACACGCTCACGGAAGCCACCGCCGAGCAGATCGGACGCGCCTTCGCGACCCAAGCACGCGCCGCCGGGCACTCCACCATCACCGTCGGCGGCGATGGACGCCATTCCACCCCAACGCTTCGGGAAGCATTGACCCATGGGCTCATTCAGAGCGGTTGCCACGTGATCGACGTGGGCGTGGTGCCCACGCCCCTTCTCTACTTCGCGGCGCACACCTTGGGCACCGGCACCGGCGTGATGATTACCGGCTCGCACAACGCGCCGGAATACAACGGCTTCAAGATGGTGGTGGATGGACGGGCGCTGGCCGGCCAAGCTGTGCAAGCGCTGCACACCCGCATTGAACAGCAAGACTTCGCCGGCGGCCCACGCGGCGACATGGAACACGCGGACATCGTGACGCCTTACATCGAGCGCGTGGTCGCGGACATCAAGGTGGCCAGGCGCCTCACGGTCGCCATCGACTGCGGCAACGGCGCCGGGGGCGTGGTGGCGCCCATGCTCTATGACCGGCTCGGCTGCGAAGTCTTGGAGCTCTACACGGAGGTGGACGGCGACTTCCCAAACCACCACCCCGATCCCGCCGAACCCGGCAACTTGCAGGATCTCATCCGGCAGGTGGAACGCGCCGGCGCGGATGTCGGGTTGGCCTTCGACGGCGACGCAGACCGCCTCGGCGTGGTGACCAACCGCGGCCACTGGGTGTCGCCGGACCGCTACATGATGCTGTTCGCCGAGGATGTGCTCAAGCACCATCCCGGCGCCGCCATCGTCTATGACGTGAAGTGTTCCCGGCACTTGGCCAGCGTCATCAGGAAGCGCGACGGCGAGGCCATCCTGTGCCGCACAGGCCACTCATACATCAAGGCGAGGGTGCGCGAGACCGGCGCGGCGCTCGGCGGCGAGTTCAGTGGCCACATCTGCTTCAACGAACGCTGGCTTGGCTTTGACGACGCCCTTTACGCCGGCGCCCGCCTGTTGGAGATCGCGGCGGCCTCCGAAGTGGACTTGGACACGCTGTTCTCGCGCTATCCCAACTCCCATGCGACGCCGGAAATCAGGCTAGAGAGTTCCGAGAGCGACAAGTTCGCGATCATCGAACGCCTCGCCACGGACGGCGCCTTCGACGGCGGCGAGGTCACGACCATCGATGGGGTGCGCGTGGATTACGCGGACGGCTTCGGCCTCGCGCGGGCCTCCAACACCAGCCCCATGTTGAGCCTGCGTTTCGAGGCCGACACGCCCGCCGCCTTGGATCGCATCCAAGCCCACTTCCGCGACCAGCTTGCCGCGTTGGCGCCACAACTCGAACCCCTGCAGTGAAGCGGGAGACCATTACCAGCGTCCTCGTCGAGGCGCTGCCTTACATCAAGGCATTCCACGGCGCCACGGTGGTCATCAAATATGGCGGCGCGGCCATGCTGGACGAGGCGCTGAAGCACTCTTTCGCGCGGGATGTGGTGTTGATGAAGTTGGTGGGCATGCGGCCCGTCATCGTGCATGGGGGTGGCCCGCAAATCGGCGCCCTGCTCGAGCGCCTCGCCATCGAAAGCCACTTCGTGGACGGCATGAGAGTGACGGATGCGGCCACGATGGACGTGGTGCAGATGGTGCTCGGCGGCCTCGTCAACAAGGAAATCGTCTCGCTGGTGAACGCCGAGGGCGGCCGCGCGGTGGGCGTGACCGGCAAGGACGACAGCCTCATCCGCGCCCGCAAACTCGTGCGCGACTTAGCCGACATGAAGGCGCCGGAAATCATCGACTTGGGCCATGTCGGCGAGGTGGAAGCCGTGCATGGCCAACTGCTCGCCACGCTGCTCGACGGCGGCTTCATTCCCGTCATCGCGCCCGTCGGCGTGGGACCGGAGGGCGCGTCCTACAACATCAATGCAGACCTCGTGGCCAGCGCCGTTGCCGCGCACTTGCAGGCCACCAAGCTCATTTTGTTGACGGACACCGCCGGCATCCTCACGCCAGACGGCGCCACCGTACACTCGGCGAGCGCCGCCGACGTGGAGGCGATGATGGCGACCGGCGCGATCACCGGCGGCATGGTGCCGAAAGCCCGCTGTGCGCTGGACGCCATGACGGCCGGCGTGAAGCAGGTTCAGATCGTGGACGGGCGCGAACCCCACGCCCTGCTGCTCGAAATCTTCACGGATGGAGGCGTCGGCACCCAGATCGTGTGAGCGCCCGCTCAGGCCGGTGCGCAGTGGCGCCGCCGGTAATCGCGCATGGCGGCAAGGTGGGGCGCATCGCCACCTGCTTCCTCCAAGCAACGCATGACATGTTCCAGCGTCACCACGCTGCGCACCGGTGCGCCGAGCCCGGTTTCCAAGGCTTGCGTCGCGGTGTATCCGTCCGCCAGCAACTCTTGGCGATCCAACGCGATGAGGATGCCAACCAGTTCGCCTCCGGCTTGGGCGATGGCATCGGCGGCGGTGCGCTTGGCGCCGCCATCGGTGACGATGTCGTCCACGATCGCCACCTTCCGCCCGGCCAAGGGGCAGCCGACCAGTTGGCCGCCTTCGCCATGGGCCTTGGCCTCTTTGCGGTCGAACGCCACGCCTAAGCGCCGGCCGTGAGAACGGTGCAGCGCGATGGCCGTGGCAACGGCGATGGGAATGCCCTTGTAAGCCGGGCCGAACACCACGTCCGGTGGCGTCGGCAAGCGCATGGCGAGATCCGCATAGGCCGCGCCGAGCCATTCCAGCGCCGCGCCGTCGTCGATGGCACCGAGATTGAAGAAGTAGGGGCTGCGGCGGCCGGATTTCAGCTCAAAGTCTCCAAACAGCAGCACACCTTCGTCGATCAGCCGCTGGGCGAAGCGCTCAGGACGCATCGGCCAACCCCAAGGCGCACCGCTGGGCCGCGAAGAGTTCCGTGATGCCGCGCTCCGCCAACGCCAGCATGTCCGCCAGCGCCTCGCGGCCGAACGGCGCCCCCTCCGCCGTGCCTTGCACTTCGATGAAGCCGCTGCCCTCGATCATGGCGACATTCATGTCCGCACCGGCGTTGGAATCTTCGGCGTATTCCAAATCCAGCACCGGCTCGCCCCGATACATGCCCACCGACACCGCCGCCACGAGTTGCTCGAAAGCCTCCGGCGCCACCCCGTTCAGCGCATCCACGAGGGCCACGCAACCGCCGGTGATGGACGCCGTGCGGGTGCCGCCATCGGCCTGAATCACGTCGCAGTCGATGCGAATGGTGCGCTCGCCGAGCCGCTTGAGATCCACCACGGCGCGCAGCGAACGGCCGATGAGACGTTGAATCTCCACCGTGCGCCCACCCTGCTTGCCGCGAGCCGCCTCGCGGTCGGAACGCGTGTGCGTGGCGCCCGGCAACATGCCGTATTCGGCGGTGATCCAACCACGCCTGCCGCCACGCAAGAACGGCGGCACCCGCTCCTCCACACTCGCCGTGCAAATGACCTGCGTGTCCCCGATGGCGACGAGCACGGAACCCGCCGCATGGCGCGTGAACCCCCGCGTGATGGAAACCCGCCGCAGCTCATCCGCCCGCCGGCCACTAGGTCGCACCACACTCACGGTCGGCTCCTCCCCACCAACCCGCATTATATCCCCGCCCCCAGAAGCACCGGCGTACGCACCTCCAAACGATTCGCGAACCCGCTCCCTAGGTGCGTCGGCCGCGCCCCCCAACGATTCACCAACGCCTCCCTAGGGACCGCCAGTTACGACGACTGCCGTCCCGCGCCATAAGCCCAGACACGCCGACACCGCCCGTCCGCCTCGGGGAGCGCGAGGGGCTGGCCCCTCGCAAGAAAAAGCCCTCCCCTGATAGCCCCAAGCACCCCCTACCCCTCCCCACCCCTAGAAGACTCCCCAGACCCCGCCCCCGGGAAACGCCGATTACCCTCGGCGGCCGACGCCGCGCCACGGTCCCAAATCACGTCGACCCACGCCCGTTCGCCTCGGGGAGCGCGAGGGGCCGGCCCCTCGCAAAAAAAGCCCCCTCGCAAGAAAAAGCCCCGACCCCTCGCAAGAAAGAGCCACCCTCGCAAGACAAGAACCCCTAAAATCCACCCATGCTCGCAAGCATGACGGCCTTCGCCACTTTCGAGTCTGCCGAGCTGAGTTGGCAGCTGCGCTCCGTCAACCACCGCTTCCTCGAACTCGGCTTTCACCTTCCAGACGCATTGCGTGGCATCGAGCCAGTGTTGCGGCACTTGGCCCGCGGCGGTCTGCGCCGCGGCAAGGTCGATGCCACATTGCGCTTGGCCCAAGCCGAAACGGCGCCGAGCTTGAACATCGACCGGGACAAGCTGCGGCACCTGCTGGCCGCCATCGAGCAACTTCGGCGCGACGCTCCGGAAATCGGCCACCCAGATCCCCTTGATCTACTGCGTTGGCCCGGCGTGGCGGGGAACCGGACAGCCTCGGCGGCGGCACTCGCCGAGGCGGCGCAAGCGGGTTTCGAGGCGGCGCTCAAGCGGCTCGTCGATTCACGTTTGGAGGAAGGCGGGAGGCTCGAAGGCATCCTTGAAGCCATGCTCGACCAAACGCAGGCCATCGTCACCGAGCTGGCGGCCCTCACCGCCACACTCGCGCCAACGCTGCGCGATCGGCTGCTTGAGCGCGTGGCCACACTCACCAACCGCGCGAACCCGGAGCGGTTGGAGCAGGAGGTGGCGTTCCTTGCGCAACGGGCGGATGCCAAGGAAGAGCTGGATCGCCTCGCTTTGCACTGCCAATCCTGCCGCGATTGCCTGACGGCGGGCGGCCCGCAAGGGCGCCGGCTGGATTTCCTCATGCAGGAGCTGCAGCGCGAAGCCAACACGCTCGCCGCCAAGGCCGCCTCGGACGACGCTGCCCGGCGCGCGGTCGACCTCAAGGTGGTTGTCGAGCAGATGCGCGAACAGGTGCAGAACATCGAGTGAGCGCAAAGCTGTTCCTCGTCGCCGCACCGTCCGGCGCCGGCAAGACGAGCCTCGTGAAGGCACTCGCCGAAACGGACGACCGCATCGAGGTGTCGATCTCCTACACCACGCGCCCGCGCCGCCCCGGCGAGGCGGACGGCCGGCATTACCACTTCGTGGACGAGGCGACCTTCGCCGCCATGCGCGACGCCGGCGCTTTCCTGGAACACGCGCGGAAGTTCGGCCACGGCTACGCGACGGCGCGCGCCCAAGTGGAGGACGCTTTGCGCCGCGGGCGCGACGTGGTGCTCGAGATCGACTGGCAAGGCGCGGCGCAGGTGCGCACCGCCTTCGCGGATGCCATCGGCATCTTCATCCTGCCGCCCTCCAAGGCGACGCTGCAGGCGCGGCTCATGGCGCGCGGGCAGGACGACACCGAGATCATCGCCGACCGGATGCGCCAAGCGCGGGAGGAAATCGCCCACTACGCGGAGTTCGACCATCTGATCGTCAACGACGATTTCGACCAAGCGCTGCGCGAGTTCGCGCATGTGGTGGCGGCGGCGCGCCACGGCCGCGCCGCCACTTCACGCCCGCCGCCCCCCGTGCTGAAGGAGCTGCTCGGCTGCGGCGAGGCACCGCACCGTTAGTCGTGCCCCGCTCTTGACGACATGGGCACACCAGACGTATGTTCTCTACCGATTGTACGTCTCGGAGGGACTTTGGGATGCAGACCAAGCTGACGCTCAGACTCGACGACCAGCTCGTCAAGGCGGCGAAGCAGCATGCGCGGCAAGCCGGGTACTCCGTCTCGCAGATGGTGTCGGATTACTTTGCCGCCATTGCTTCCGCCAAATCCCGGCCCTCGGCGTTGGCACCCAAGGTGTCACAGTTGATGGGTGCCCTCGAGGGCGCTGGAGTTGACGAAAGGGACTATCACGCCCATCTGGAGAGGAAGTACCTTTGAGGGTGATGTTCGACGCCAATGTTGTCCTTGACGTTCTTTTGCGGCGCCAACCGTTCGACGAGCCAGCAGGCCAACTGCTCTCGCGGGCAGAACGCGGCGACGTTCAGGGCTACATCTGCGCCAGCGTGGTCACCACGATTTTCTATCTCGCGCGCAAGGCGGTTGGGCTGGACGAAGCCCGTCGGCAGGTATGCACGATCCTGTCGATTCTCGACGTCGCGCCCGTAACCGGCCCCGTGCTACGGGAGGCCGCCGAAAGCTCGATGAGTGACTTCGAGGATGCCGTTGTTGCAGCATCCGCCCGTCGTGTGCAAGCCAGCGTGATCGCCACGCGCAATGTGCGTGATTTTGCGAAAGCATCGATCCCGATCTACTCGCCAGCGTCCTTGTTGGTGCTTCTCGATGCGTCGGCGAAGCAAAGTGGCCAAGTGAGCGGCGGCCGGTGAATCGACCACAGCCTAGTTGGCAACGTGCCGTTGCCGCACCCGCGTCCGATCTGCCATAATCGCGCCTTCCCTAGGGAGCCTCGTTCGATCATGTCCCAAGTCTGCCAGGTCACGGGCAAGCGTCCGATGTCTGGGAACAACGTGTCCCACGCTCAGAACAAGACGCGGCGCCGCTTTCGGCCCAACCTGCACACGCATCGCTTCTGGAGCGACGCGGAGCGGCGTTTCGTGCGCCTCAAGGTGTCGGCGCAGGGCATGCGGCTGATCGACAAGAAGGGCATAGACGTCGTGCTCGCGGAGCTCCGTAAGCGCGGCCAGAAGGTGTAAGCCATGCGCGAGAAGATCAAGCTGGTGTCGTCTGCCGGCACGGGCCACTACTACACGACGGACAAGAACAAGCGGAACACGCCGGACAAGCTGGAGTTCACCAAGTACGACCCGGTGATCCGCAAACACGTGATCTACAAGGAATCGAAGATCAAGTAGCCCGCCGGCCGGCGCGTCCACAACACCTCCGTGCCGGAACTGCCGGAGGTTGAAACCACGCTGCGGGGCATCGCCCCCGCCCTCCGGGGTGAACGCATAACGCATGTGGTGGTGCGCGAGCCGCGCCTTCGCTGGCCCGTGTCACTGCCCGACAACCTTGCCGGCCAGCGGATTGTCCGCATCGCCCGACGAGCCAAGTACCTCCTGCTGCATTTGGAGGCCGGTGCGCTGATCCTGCACTTGGGGATGTCCGGGCGTTTGCGGGTCGTCTCCAACAACGCCCCGGTCGGCAAGCACGACCACGTGGACATCGCGTTTGGCGGCCGGCTGCTGCGATTCACGGATCCGCGCCGCTTCGGCAGCCTGCACTGGCAGCCCCATCCCGGCGAATCCCATTGGCTCCTCAAGGATTTGGGCGTGGAGCCGCTGGCGGCCGAGTTCGACGGCGCCTTGCTCTTCACCCGCACCCGGCGGCGGCGCGTGGCCATCAAGGGCCTCCTGATGGACGCCCGCGTCGTCGTTGGCGTCGGCAACATCTACGCCAACGAGGCGTTGTTCAAGGCCGGGGTGCGCCCACGCCGGGCCGCCGGCCGGGTGAGCCGGGCCGAGTGCGACGCCATCGCCGCGGCCGTGAAGGAAACCTTGAGCGCCGCCATCAAACTCGGCGGCACCACGTTGCGCGACTATGTGGGAACCGACGGAGCGCCCGGCTATTTCGTCGCGCAGCTATTGGTGTACGGGCGCGACGGCCAGCCCTGCAACGTCTGCGGAACCGTGCTCAAGGGGATTCGGCTCGGCCAGCGCGCCACCGTGTATTGCCCGCGCTGCCAGTGCTGAGCGACGGTTTTCGCGTTACGGCCGCCGGCTTCCCGTTGAAGGGCGGCCCTGGCGCGAAGGAGCGGTCAGGTGCCTTCGGTTCGGTAGTGTTCCGCCACCGCCGGGTGGGCGAACTTCGAGATGTCGCCGCCGAGTTGGGCAATCTCGCGCACCAGTGAAGATGAGATGAACGAACACTCCAAGGACGTGGGCAGAAACACGTACTCGATGTCTGGATCCATCGCCCGGTTCATCTCCGCCATTTGGAACTCGTACTCGAAATCCGCCAACGTGCGCAAGCCCCGCAGGATGTACTTGGCGCCCTTGGTGCGAACATACGCCACCAGCAGGGTGTTGAACCCCTCCACTTCCACCCGGTCGCCAAACTTCTCGAGCACCGCCCGGCAAAGGTCGATGCGATCCGCCAGATAGGTGGCGGGATCCTTCTGCGCGGACGTGCCGATGGCCACCGTCACCCGGTCGAAGAGCCCCAGCGCCCGCTCGACGAGGTCCACATGGCCGTTGGTGATGGGATTGAAGCTGCCCGGATAGACCACGGTGCGCATCTGGTTCCTCCGGGCCGGTTTGCAGGCGTCCTAGTGTACTGCCTCGTCCAAGTGGAGCAACCGAAACCGACAGGCGCCGGCGCGGCCCTCCTTCAGCGTCTGCCAGCCCAGCGTCGGCGTGTCGGCACCGGCCGCCTCTTCCAGATACACCGTGACCGGGCGTTCCCGCAACAGCTCCAGCACCCGCGGCGCGGCGCCGCTGCCGAAGGGCGGGTCGAGGAACGCGAAATCCCACCGCCACTCGCGCTGGCGCTTCAGCCACGGCTCGGCCGGACGGACGATCACGTCGCAATCCGCTTCGGCGCCCAGCCGCCGCACCGCAGTGCGCAACGCCGCGGCCACGGCGGGGTCGCGCTCGACGAACGTCGCGTGGCGGGCGCCGCGGGACAGCGCCTCGAAACCCAACGCCCCGGTGCCGGCGAAGAGATCGAGCACGTTGGCACCGGCAATGCCGGAGCCAAGCCACGCAAACAATGTCTCGCGCACCCGATCCATGGTGGGACGCACACCGGCCCCGACCGGGCAGCGTAGCTTCCGTCCCTTCCACTTACCGCCGATAATGCGGATCGTTCCCGTTCCCTTGAGCACCGGCGGCGAGGGACGAACTCCAACAAGGTGGGGCAATGGTGGCGGAAGCAGTCCGCGAAGAAAAGCGCGAAGGCGGCACATGGCGGCGCCTCAAGGCCGGCCTTGGCAAGACGCGCCAACGCTTCGCCGCCGGCTTGGGTGACCTCTTCGCCGGCCGGCGCACCATTGACGACGAAGCGTTGGATGCCTTGGAAACGGCCTTGCTGAGCGCCGATGTCGGCGTGGAAGCCACCATGCAGACCATCGACGCCTTGCGGCGCAGCGTCGCGCGCGCCGAACTCGCGGATGTGGCCGCGCTGCGGCGACGGTTGCACGAGGAACTGGAACGCCAACTGACGCCCATGGCACGACCGTTCGCGGTGGATGCATCCCAGAAGCCGTTCGTCGTCCTGGCGGTGGGCGTGAACGGCGCCGGCAAGACGACGAGCCTCGGCAAGCTGGCACGGCGTCTGCAGGCAGAAGGCCGCTCGGTGTTGCTCGCCGCCGGGGACACATTCCGCGCCGCCGCCGTGGAGCAGCTGCAGGTTTGGGGTGAGCGCAATGGCGTGCCGGTGATCGCGCAAGGCCAAGGCGCGGACAGCGCCGCGGTGATCCACGACGCCTTGGTCGCGGCGAAGGCGCGGGGCGTGGATGTGGTGCTCGCCGACACCGCCGGGCGCCTGCAGGCGAAGACGAACTTGATGGTGGAACTGGCGAAGATCAAGCGCGTGGTGAGCCGCTTCGACCCCGGTGCGCCGCACGAGGCCATCTTGGTGCTGGATGCCGTCACTGGCCAGAACGCGCTGAGCCAAGTGGCCGAGTTCGATGCCGCGGTGGGCCTCACGGGCCTCATCGTCGCCAAGCTCGATGGCTCCGCCAAGGCCGGGGCGCTGTTCGCCATCGCCGCGCAAACCGCCAAGCGGCGAACTCCCCTGCCGGTCTATTTCGTCGGCGTCGGCGAACGCGCCGACGATCTGCGCCCTTTCGACCCACAGGCCTTCGTGACGGCGCTGTTGGACGAACCCGACGATGGGTAGCGTCGAGTTCCAGCGCGTCACCAAGCGCTTCGAGAACGGCCACGAAGCGTTGCAGGAGGTGACGGTCAGTTTCGCGGCCGGTTCGATGGCGTTCATCGAGGGGCACTCCGGCGCCGGCAAGAGCACGTTCCTCAAGCTGCTCTTGGGCGCCGAGACGCCCACCCGGGGCAACATCCTCGTCAACGGCGTCAACATCGCCGCGCTGCCGGCGAAGCGCTTGCCGCACTACCGCCAGCACATCGGCACCGTGTTCCAAGAACATCACCTCGTCGATCATCGCAGCGTCCACGAAAACGTCGCCCTGCCCCTGCGCGTGGCGGGCATGCGTGAGCGCGACCTCGGACGGCGTGTGCGCGCCGCCTTGGAGAAGGTGGGCCTGCTGGAAAAGGAGCGGCTGCTGCCGATACACCTTTCCACCGGCGAGCAGCAGCGGGTCGGCATCGCCCGCGCCGTGGTGAACCGCCCCAAGGTGCTCCTGGCGGACGAGCCCACCGGCAACTTGGATCCGGCGCTGTCGGCGGACGTGATGCGCCTTTTCCTGGACTTCAACAGCGTCGGCACCACAGTGATCGTGGCGAGCCATGACCATGCGCTCATCGATTCCCTGGGGGTGCGTGTGCTCGAACTGCACCAAGGCCGCTTGATTCACGACAGCGACCCGGGGCAAACCCCCGAACGCACGCCGGAAGCCGCCACGAGCGCCACCGGGCAGGCCCGCTGATGCCAGCCGCCGAACCTTGGGCGCGGTCAGCACGGCCCACCTTCGCCACCCTGCGCGAACATCGGCGCGTGAGCGTGGACAGCCTCGTCTTCGTGAGCGAGCGGCTCGGCACCACGCTCTTGGTGTGGCTTTTGATCGGCATCGCGCTTGCTTTGCCGGCCACGCTCTACCTGCTGCAAAGCAACCTCGGCGCCGTCGCCGACGAATGGCGCGGCCGGCCGGGCCTCTCCGTGTACTTTGAGGTAGGCGCCGGCAGCGACCCCGCCCATACGCTGCGCCGCCAACTGCTGGCCCTGCCGGAGATCGGCCAAGCCTGGGTGGTGACGCCGGAGCAGGCCCTCGACGAGTTCCGCGGCAGCGTCGCCGTGGCGGACGCACTCGAACTGCTGGGCGAAAACCCGCTGCCGGCATCACTGCGCGCCACCCTCGCGGACGGCGTGCCGGCGGCCCGTTTGGGCGCCTTGGCGGAACAGGCCGCCGCCGCCAAGGCCGTGGAAGAGGTGGTGGTGGAGAAGCTCTGGCTACAGCGTTTGGCCGCGCTCTCGGCGATGGTGGATCGCTTGGCTTGGATGCTCGCGGCCCTGTTCGGCGTGGGCGCCGCGCTCATCACCTCATCCTCGGTGCGCCTCGCCATCGAAGCGCGGCTCACGGAGCTCCGCGTACAGCGCTTGGTTGGCGCCGCCACCGCGTTCGTGCGCCGGCCGTTTCTCTACTTGGGCGCCATCTACGGCTTTGGCGGCGGCATCATCGCCGCCATGCTGATCGCCGCCGCGCTGCTCGCCCTCGAAGGGCCGCTCGGCGCCGTGTTCGACAGCTACGGCGGCAAACTGGAATTGCAGTGGATGGGGCCAGACTTCATGGTGGCGCTGCTCGGCATCAGCGGTTTCTTGGGCATCGCCGGCGCCTTCATCGCCTCGCGCCAGCGCCTGCGCAGCTTGGAAGTGACGTGATGGCGCGAGGCACGGCACTTGGCGCCCATGTGTTGGCACTCGTGCGCACAGAGTGCTAGAATCCGGCGCAAAGAACTTGTCGGAGATGACGTCATGACATCGAACGTCCTTTCTCTCAAGCACCTGTCGCCCGGGGCGAACCTCGACGCCTACATCCAGACGGTGAACGCCTTCCCCGTGCTCGACGCCGGGAAGGAGCGCGAGCTGGCTGAGCGCTTCTACTACGACAACGACTTGGACGCCGCCCGCGAACTGGTGCTCTCCCACCTGCGCTTCGTCATCCACATGGCGCGCAGCTATTCCGGCTACGGCTTGCCCCAAGGAGACCTCATCCAAGAAGGCAACGTGGGGCTGATGAAGGCCGTGAAGCGCTTCAACCCGGAAGTCGGGGTGCGCCTCGTGTCGTTCGCGGTGCATTGGATCAAGGCCGAAATCCACGAATACATCCTGCGCAACTGGCGCATCGTGAAGGTCGCCACCACCAAGGCGCAGCGCAAGCTCTTCTTCAACCTGCGCGGCAACAAGAAGCGGCTCGGCTGGCTGAACCAGCAGGAAGTGGAGGATGTCGCGCGGGATTTGGGCGTCGCCCCCGAAGTCGTCACGCAGATGGAAGGCCGCATGGCCGCCCAAGACATGGCGTTTGACGGCGCCATGGACGACGATGACGACCACACGGTGGCGCCGGCGCAGTTCCTCGGCGACACGGCCGCGAACCCCGCCGAGCTGGTCGCCGCGGCGGACTGGGCGGACGAATCCACCCGGCAGCTACACGCGGCCCTCGACGGCTTGGATGAGCGCAGCCAAGACATCCTGCGCGCCCGCTGGTTGAACGAAGACAAGGCGACGCTGCAAGCGCTGGCGGACAAGTACGGCGTTTCCGCGGAGCGCGTCCGGCAATTGGAAGCCGGCGCCATGAAGAAGCTGCGCGCCAAGTTGGATTTGGAAGTGGCCTGAGCCGCCGCGCCTAGCCCGCCACGCCCGGGCTTGAAGGGGGCCGCCACCCCGCCACCGGGCACACCAGCCAAGCGCGTCTTCGCCCACGACGTGGAGCCGCCTTTGTCCACCCCGGCCCCGCCCACGCCAGCCGACCGCATCGACCGGCGCAGCTACATCCGCCGCCGCGGCCAGTTGACGAAGGCGCAACGGCGGGCGCTGGCGGAGCTCGCCCCGCGCCATCGCCTGCAGGGCTTCAACGCGCTGACGCCGCCCATCATGGTGGAAGTGGGCTTCGGCGCCGGCGCTGCCCTCGCCGAGTTCGCGGCCGCCCACCCGAGCTGGCAGTGCGTGGGCATCGAGTTGTACCAACCGGGCATCGGCGCCCTGCTGCTCAAGTGCGAGGCGCAGGGCTTGCGCAACGTGTGGCTCGTCGAGGAGAACGTCCACCTCGTGTTGCCGAGTTGGCCCGCGGCGACCGTGCGCCACCTCGCCATTTATTTCCCAGACCCTTGGCCCAAGGCACGTCACCACAAACGCCGCTTGGTGCAGCCACGCTTCGTCGCCGAGGTGGCGCGCGTGCTGGAACCGGCCGGCACGTTGGCGCTGGCCACGGATTGGGAACACTACGCCCGGCAGATGCTGGCCGTGTGCGACGCCGAACCCGAACTGGTGAACGTGGCGGGCACGGGCCGCTTCGCCGAGCGCACGATGGCGACGCGCCCAATCACCCGGTTCGAGGCGCGCGGGCTGAAGCTCGGCCATGGCATCCACGACCTGCTCTACAGCAAGCGGGACACCACCTCGTCCAAATGCCGGTAGCCGAAGCGTGTGAGGGCCAGCCGGCCTTCGCGCAACAGGCCCTCCGCCCGAAGCCGCTGCACCGGCATCGCAATCACCCCGAAGGGCAACCCGGTGCGGCGCTCGAATGAATCTTCCGGCACGCCATCCACCAAGCGTAGCGCGTTCATCATGAACTCCACCGGCAAGCTCTCGGCATCGACCGGTGTCACGGCCGCGGACTGATCCTTGAGGTAGCGATGCGGCACATTGGCCTTCGCCGTGCGCATCACGCCGGCCGGCCCGGAGCGCTTGCCGTGGGCGCCGGCGCCGATGCCAATGTAGTCGCCGAACGTCCAGTAGTTGAGGTTATGCCGCGCTTGGGCGCCCGGGCGCGCATACGCCGACACCTCATAGCGGGCGAAGCCAAGGTCTGCCAGCAGCGCCTGCCCCGCTTCGGCCATGTCCGCCTGCAAGTCCTGCGCCGGCAGGGTTGGCGGGCGGCGGGCGAAGGCGGTGCCGGGTTCGATGGCGAGCTGGTACCAGGAGATGTGCGTCGGCTGGCAGGCCGCGGCGCCACGCAAGTCTTCCAGCGCTTGCGCCACCGTTTGATCCGGCAAGCCGAACATCACGTCGATGTTGAATTGGGCGAAGCCGGCCGCATGGATGGCCGCCGCCGCACGCTCCACATCCCTTGCATCGTGAATGCGCCCCAGGCGGCGCAGTTGCGCGTCGTCAAAGGATTGGGCACCCAACGAGACGCGGTTGATGCCGGCATCGCGGTACGCCCGCATGGGGCCGTTGGCCTCCACGGTGCCCGGATTCGCCTCCATCGTCACTTCCACGTTTGGCGTGGCGCCGAACGCCTCGAGGAGCGTCTCGAACGCCGCCGGCGGGAACAGGCTCGGCGTGCCGCCCCCGAAGTAGATCGAATGGACGGTGAATGCCCCACGCTCGCGCTCTTGGGCGAAATCCGTCAGCAGCGCTTGCACATACTCTGCCACTGGCAGAGCGCCCTTGGCTTGGTGGGAGTTGAAGTCGCAGTACGGGCACTTGCGCACACACCAGGGCACATGCACGTAGAGCCCGCTCACCGGGGTGGCCCGTTCAGCCCGCCGCCACCGCCGGGCGGCCGCCGTTCGCCCAGCGCCGAGGCCAGTTGTCGGCAGGCGGCGCCCCGGTGGCTCAGCTGGTTTTTTCGTGCGGTGGGAAGTTCGGCCGCGGTCACGCCGAGAGTCGGCAAGAAGAAGTGCGGGTCGTAGCCAAACCCGTTGGCGCCGAGTGGCGCATCCACGATGACGCCGTGCCACACGCCGAACGCAACGATGGGGGCCGGGTCCAACGGGCTTTCGAGCCAAACCAACGCGCAGTGGAAGGCCGCGCGCCGGTCCGCCACGCCTTTGAGCGCGGCAATGAGCTTGGCGTTGTTGTCCGCCGCGCTCGCATTCGGGCCGGCGTAACGCGAAGAATAGAGGCCGGGGGCGCCGCCCAGCGCCGGTACCACCAAACCGGAGTCGTCCGCGATGGCGGGAAGGCCCGCGGCAGCCGCGGCGTGTCGCGCCTTCAAGAGCGCGTTCTCAACGAACGTGAGGCCCGTTTCCTCCGGCGCGGCGATGCCGAACTCCGCCATCGGGCGCAGCGCGATGCCCAACGGCACCAACACGGCGTTGAGTTCCGCCGCCTTGCCGGCATTGGCGCTGGCGAGCACCGCGGTGGCGACGGCACCCACCCGCTATTCCTCGAAGTGCAGCGTTTGCTGGAAGCGCACTCGGGCGGGGCCATGGCCCGGCAACTCCGCCACGATCTCGAATCGCAGCGCTTCCAAGTGCTCGTAGGTGAGCGTGGCCAGATAGTAGATGGCTTCGCCTTCGTCGAAGCGCCGGAAGGGCAAAGTGCGCTCCTGGCCGAGCAGGTTCGTCACCTTGCCGGCCACCGGCGCCGCCACCGCGCGGCCGGCGCCGTCCAGCACGGACACGTTGACGACCGCCTTGTCGCGCCCGCGGGTGATGCCGTAGCGGCTTGCGATCTCCGGTTTCAGGAAGGTGGTGTTGAACACGACGTAGTGCAGTTCATGCTCACCAAACACGGCCTTCTGCTCCGCGTGGGCGAGGGTGCCGGCCAACAGGATGAGAACGGCCAAAGGCCGCACGGCGCCGCGCGTTGCCGCCTTCATCATCGGCCAGCCCGCGCCAAGCGGTAGAACGCCGTTTGGCCCGTGAGGTTGGGGAAGCGATTCATCCAAGCGCGGCGGCGATACGCTCGATCCACCACGAAGCCGTCGGCGATGGCGACGCCCAGTTCCTCGCAGAGCCGCTCGAAATCCGCGAAGGTGCAAAGGTGGATGTTCGGCGTTTCGAACCAAGTGTGCGGCAAGTGCCACGCCACCGGCATGCGACCGCGGGTGGCCAGTTGGGCGCGGCAGCGCCAGTGGCCGAAGTTCGGGAACGTGACGATGCACTCGGCGCCGACCCGCAGCATTTCGCCGAGCAGCCGCGCCGGCGCCCGCACCGCCTGCAGGGTGTCCGTCATCAACACCACGTCGAAGCTGCCATCCGGGAATCGCTGCAAGCCATCGTTCAAGTCATGCTCGATGACGTTCACGCCAGCGCGGATGCTCGCGTTGATCTTCTCGGCGTCGTTGTCCAGCCCATAGCCGGTGACGCCCTTCTCGCGCATGAGGTGGGCCAAGAGTTCACCGTCGCCACAGCCCAAGTCCAGCACGCGGGCGCCTTCGCCCACCAGTTCGGCGATGATGCGCAGTTCCCCCCTCACGCCGGTGCGCACTCCCGCGCCACGCCGTCAAGGTAAGTGGACAACACCTCCAAGTAGCGCGGCACGTTCAACAGGAAGGAATCGTGCCCATGCGCCGCCTCTATGCGGGCGCTCACCACGTCCTTCGCCGCGGCGACCAGCGCATCCACGATCTCCTCGGAGCGTTCCGGCGCGAACCGCCAATCCGTGGAGAACGAGACGACGAGGAAGCGGCAGCGCACCGTGGCCAGCGCCGCCACCAGATCATCGCTGTATTCGTGCGCCGGATCGAAGTAGTCCAAGGCGCGGGTCATCAACAGGTAGGTGTTGGCATCGAACGCCTTCGAGAATGCGCGCCCTTGGTGGTGCAGGTAGCTCTCCACTTGGAACTCCACCCCATGCCCGGAGCCCAAATCCCCAGACTTCAGCTCGCGGCCGAACTTGTGGCCCATGCTGTCGTCCGAAAGATAGGTGACGTGGCCCAACATCCGCGCCAGCATCAGCCCGCGGTTCGGGTTGACGCCAGCCTTCACATAGTGGCCGTCGCGGTAGTCCGGATCCGTCACGATGGCCTGCCGGGCGATTTCGTTGAAGGCGATGTTCTGCGCCGAGAGCTTGGAGGCGCAGGCGATGAGCAGCGCGTTCTTGATGCGGTGCGGGAAGTCGATGGCCCACTGCATGGCCTGCATGCCGCCCAAGCTGCCGCCCACCACCGCGGCGAAGGCGTCGATGCCAAGCCAGTCTGCCAGCATGGATTGGGTATGTACCCAATCCTTCACGGTGACGTTCGGGAACGTGGGGCCATAGGGTTCGCCGGTGGCCGGGTCAACCGAGCGTGGCCCGGTGCTGCCGTGGCAGCCGCCCAAGTTGTTCAAGCTGACGACGAAAAATCGCTCCGTGTCGATGGGCTTGCCGGGGCCGATGCACACATCCCACCAGCCCGGCCGCTTGTCGTCCACGTTGTGGTAGCCCGCCGCATGGTGGTTGCCCGACAGCGCGTGGCAGATGAGCACCGCGTTGGAGCGGGCGGCGTTCAGGGTTCCATATGTCTCATAGACCAGCTCGAACTCTGGCAGCCGGGCGCCGGATTGCAGCGCGATGGGGCCAAACCGCGCCCTCTCCGGCGTGACCAAGCCCACGGAATCGGACGGCAGCGCCACGGGTCTCGAGCTCCACCTCTTCAGGGACGACAGGACGAAAGGGCACATTTTAGCCCCGTCGCCGGCGGCCCAATCCGGCCGCCGCACGGGGGCAGGCTAGAAGAGCAGCCGAAAAAGCCCCGGCAAGAAGAATCGCTGCACCAGCCCGAGTGCCAAGAACACCACCAGCGGCGAGAGGTCCAAACCGCCTAGCGGCGGCAGCACCCGCCGTGCCGGCACCAGCAGCGGTTCGCACACTTCCTGCAGCAACGCCACCACCGGGTTGCGGCCGGCGCCGAGCAGCGAGGCGATGATGGCGAGGAACAACACCACCCAATAGAAGCTCAGGAAGAGGTCGAGCGTGCTGTACACGCCGCCGGTGACGGCACCCACCGCCATGCCATGCAGCATCACCAGCTCGGCCGGAATGCCGCCGCCACCGCCGGTGACGGCGATGATGGCGATGTTGACGGCCCAAGTCGCCACGAAGGCGGCCAAATCCAAGTTCTGGTAGCTCGGAATGACGCGCCGCAGCGGATTCAACACCGGGTCCGTGTAGCGCACCACGCCCTGCGAGATGGGGTTGTAGAAGTCCGCCCGCGTCACCTGCAGGATGAAGCGCACGAGGAACAACACGGCCAACGCCCGCAACGCGAACTGCAGGACGAACAAGATCGGGTCAGTCATCTTTGGGTCTGCTTGCCGAACTCGGCGGCCAGTTCCCGGGAGCGCTCCCAAGCGCCGAACATGGCGGCGCGGAACGCTGCTTGCGCACCATGCGCATCGAGTATGGAAAGGGCGCGCTCGGTGGTGCCACGCGGCGAGGTGACGCGCTCGCGCAGGGCTGCCGGATCCACGTCCCCGCCTTCCGCCATCCGCGCCGCGCCAAGTGCCGTGGCCACGGCGAGGCGCCGCGCCATCGCAGCATCCAAACCAAGTGCCACACCGCCTTCGATCAGGCTCTCAAGCAATAGGAAGAAGTAAGCGGGGCCACTGCCGGAGAGCGCCGTCACGGCATCGAGGTGGCGCTCATGGTCGAACCAGACCACCTCCCCCACGGATTCCAGCACACGCTGCGCCAAGCGCCGTTGTTCTGGGCTGACGTGCTGATTGGCCACCGCCCCGGTGATGCCGGCACCGACGAGCGCGGGGGTGTTGGGCATGCAGCGCACGATGGGTTGGTTCGCCGCAGTCAACGCGGCCAAGGCACCGAGGCGGGCGCCGGCGGCGATGGAGACCACCAGCTGGCCCTCATTGGGCCGCGATTGCTCCAACGCCGCGGCCAGCGCCTGCGGCTTCACGGCGAGCACAATGGCGGCAGCATCCACCGCCGCGGTGGCGTTGTCCGCCTGGGTCTCCACACCTTGAAAACGCGCCAGTTGCTCCGGCACCGGGTCCGCCACCACGATGTCGAACGCTTCGCCCGCGCCACGCAACCCCTCCACCAAGGCGAACGCCATGTTGCCGCCGCCAATGAAGGCGATGCGCGTCATCGCTGGCGCCCTGCCGCGGCTTCACGCGGCGGCCGTGGCCCGAAGATGGCCGTGCCGAGGCGCACACAGGTGGCGCCGGCCGCAACGGCCTCCAAGTAATCTTCGCTCATGCCCATGGAAAGCGTGTCCCAACATGCTCCGCCGGCAGCCCGATGCGCCTCGAACAACGTCGCCATGCGCAGGAAGCTCGGCCGCGTCGCGGCTGGGCCGTCGCGCCGCGTCGGCACCGCCATCAGGCCCCGTAAACATAGCCCATCAAGGCCGCGGATGCCGTGGATGAGTGGCGCAAGCGCTTCGGGCGCCACACCCGCCTTGTTCGCATCGGCATCGATGTTCACCTGCACACAGACGTTGAGCGGCGTGGCCCCGGCACGGCCGCGGTGCAGCCGGTTGGCAATCGCCAAGCGATCCACGCTGTGTACCCAATCGAAGTGGCGAGCGACGTCGCGCGCCTTGTTGGATTGAATGGCGCCGACGAAGTGCCACACGATGCCGCGCCCGGCCAGCGCGCGGATCTTCGGCAGCGCTTCCTGGAGGTAGTTCTCGCCGAAATCGACCACGCCGGCCGCCGCCACCGCCGCGATTTCCGGCGCCGAGCGCGTCTTGGACACGGCGACCAAGCGCACACCGCGGCACCCGGCGGTGGCCGCAGCGCAACGGAGGTTCGATTTGACGGCAGCGACGGAATCCACGGCTGAACCTGCCCGAGTGTGGGTGGCAGTTTACAACCGCCGCGCACGAGGAAGGTTCGATTTCGCGGCGACCTCAACACCCCGTCAAGCAGTGCTCGTATCACTGCTCCGCCGGCGGCTGATTGCCGACGCGCTCGAAGATCAGGATGTCGCCTTCGGAATAGACATAGGCGTGTCGCCCGTCTGGGCTGTTCGCCAGCGCTTGGCTCTTGAACTCGGGTATGTAGTTGTTGAAGCGATCCGCTTGCCAGTTGGCCACATAGTCCGTGGCCTCGAGCGTGGGGGCGTCTCCCTCGTCACTGGCGCGGATGGCCGCGCTGAACGCGGAATTGCGACAGAACGCATCAAAGGCCGCCGAGCCATCCCTTGCCGCGATGAAGCGGCAGTCTCCGCGGATGTCGCGCCAAGTTGCATTGCCCACCGCGGCAAGGGTGTTGAGGCGTCGTGGGGTGCCCGAGCCGGCCGAGAGTTTGTAGGCTTCCGCGGGGCCATGTAGGGCGAGCGCCATCAGGTAGGCGTCGTCATCGCTGATGGCGATTGTAGGGACATATGTGTCCGTGCTGACCTCGCCGGCCGCAGTCAGGCGGCCCGTATCCGGGTCGCGAGTGAAGACCTGCAACGAACGGCCGTTCGTGGCATAAACCGCTGTGCCAGCCCGGCTCGCCACCGCATGCTCGAACCCGTCGATTGCCACGCTCTGCACGGCTGTCAGCCCGGTTTCGCCAATGGCATATACGTCGATGCCAGGCAAACGCCCGTGGTACAGGAATGTACCCGTCGGGTCCAGGAACGCCGCACGAGCGTCGCCACAGGGAAGCTCTTGGCCGTCAATGCGCTCCAGTACACCTTCGTCCACCAGCGTCCGACGGGCTTCGTCGCCGGGCATGAGCTGCCGCAGACCGCAATCGACAAGTGCGTACAACTTGCTTCTCCCACGATCCCACAACAGCGCCTTGGGTTCCTTCATGTTCACGATACGGGACCGCCCGAGCCTTCCGCTCGCAGGGTCTCGCCTGAGAAAATGCACACCTTCGGATGTGGCCACATAGAGCACGGTGCCGCGATCCTCGAACGTCGCGGCCGGCGTCGCATCCGTTCCCGGTGCGCCCAAGCCAAGCGCGGACGCTCGCTGCCGGCCGACGTAGCGGAGCCAAGTCGGGGCGTCCGTCTCTTCCCAACTCAGCGTCGATTCGGCGTCGTCGCGCTCGCCACGCTGTCCCACGCGAATTATGTAGCGTTGCTCGGGGGCGGCGTCGAATATAGCGACAGCCGCGTCATCCGCGCCCGGCGCTTGCCAATCACCATGGCTTCGCGCCACGAGCTCCAAGCCATCGAGTCCTGCACCCCGGACGCGATAGACCGCTACGGTTGCTGAGGTGGTGCCGTCCAACCAAAACCGGTGCCAACCGGCCTTTGCTGGCGTGAACGACCACCACAGCGAAGAGCCCCCCAGAACGCCGTTGCGCTCGCCGGGGTCGAGTGTGCCGAGCCGATTGGCAAACGTCGTCGAACCGCTGCTGCCCTCAATGGCGATCGCTTGCGCCAGAGCGTCGTTGGCTGGCATCTCGCCCCAGTGCAGGGTCGCAGAACCGGACCATCGGAACGCCGCGTCGTCGCCGGCGTGGAATCCCACCGAAATCCAATAGCGCTGGTTGCCGACAGCATCGAACGCGAACTCGGTGCCCGTCACCCCCGGGCCCGTGCTGGCAAGCAGTTCCAAGGTCGCCAGCGAAGGGGTGGCCTCGGCGTCGGCCGGTGCGAAGACGGCGACCTTGAACTCGGTCTGCCGAGTGTCGGAAAGGTACCAGGTGAATCGGCCGTTCAACGGTGCCGTCCAAACCCACCAGCGCGTCCTCACGCCGGTTTGCGGGGGCTCGTCGGGTTCCACGCTATCGCCGGCAGAAACCCGCTCGGAACCGGTTGCGCCTTCGATTTCGGTGGCATTGGCGAAGTCGTCCACATCCCCGTGGCGCTCGTACTTCTCCCAGCTCAGTTCAAAAGCTCGTTCCCTTTCGAAGGCGTCTCGCGCCGCAACGGCAATGCGGTACTCCGTGCCAGCCTGTACGCGTAGCCTACAGTTGTTGACCCACAGAATCCCGGAAACAAGCCGCAACGCCGCAATATGATCGCCCGTGAAGACCAGCACTCTAGAGTTCGAATCATCCGATAGGAACCACCATGCGCCGTCTTCCGGTGCGATCCAGCGATACCAAACCGTGGCCGCCCCAGTGCCGACCTGCTCTCCAGGTTCCAGCGTAGCACCACTGTTATCGCCGGCGATTCGGCCTTCTGCATCCAGCAGTTCGACTGCAGCGTTGAAGTCGTCATTGGCAGGACGTGGCCCTTGCGACCAGCGTAGTGTCTGCGCCGGCCCACAGGGGCTCTGGGTGTCGCAACTGACGCGCACACTATACGTCTGGCCCGCCTCGGCGAAGAACGAGGCGTTCCAATCACCAGCTACTAGCTGAGTCAACGAGGCCAAGCTGTCGCCTTGGAACACATCGACATGCGCCCCCGATGTGCCGAAGTTCACGGCCCCCGGTGCCGGCGCGGTCCACTGGTACCAGACAGAGCCAGCAGGGGACTGACCAATTCCCTTCGTTGCGGGTTCGCTTGACTCGAAAGTGGCGGCTAGCAAGTCGGCATCAACGTTTCCGCTAATGCCGTCGAGCACCGCGGCGTCGGCGAAATGGTCGTTCTCCGGTGGCACCACCTGGGGCGGTGGTTGCGTATCGGGATCGGCGGTGGAGGCGAATGCAACCGAGGCCAAGGCCGGGTTCGCGTTCCGGGCGCTGGCTGTGAAATACAGCCGTGCGGCAGGCTCGGTGCCCAGATCCACATCGAACTCGATGCGCTGCCGTTCTCCCACGCCCACTTCCCCGACTATGGCGTATTCGTTGTTCCATATCCGCGACTCTTGTTCGACGCCGTCTTCCCCCTTCACCGGCAGCACATGGACGGTCGGCGTACATTCGTTCCCACTCTCTGTGCGGCAGCCGTAAGCGAAAACTTCCACTCCAGCCGCCACATAGGCATCCACCGATAGTGTGAGCGCGACGCGGTATTGCTGATCGGCAGTGCGGCGACGCTCGTCCACGGCGAGGCGAAGATTCGGCGTGGAGGCGCCGCGGATGATCATCCACGCCAGCCCCGCACGGGGGGGCGCGGTGTACACGCGCCGCGGCACTACGTGGGCTCGGTAGGTGCCAGGTGCTGGGTTCTTGACGATGATCCACTCGACGTTGTCGCGACGGGAAGTGGATGAGTACTCGCCACAGGCGGCCGTGTGGCAGTCCGCACCCTGATCCAGCCAGAGGTCGAGGTCGTTCAACACGGCGTTGCCGATCGTGTCGGCGGGCGGTTCGTCCCATGCCAAGACGAGATCCAAGCGGCTGGCACCTTCAGGCACCACGATGTCTTGGTAGCCGTACCTGCCCGCTGTCATCGTCGAAACCGCGGCACCATTCTCCCAACCGTCCGCTCGCTTGCGCTGCAGCACGCTGGTGCGCGCCGACGCCTTGCCGAGGCCAAATTGCGCCTGCAATACGCCCGGCCCTTCGCTGTTGTCCGCAGGGAAGGCACCACTGGCATCGAGCCATGCATCCGGCTTGATGGCGCTGGCCATCAGCCGCGCCCGGGTCAGCGCCGGCTGCTCGCGGTAGCCTGCAACGGCGTCCAGCAGGAGCGCGGCGACGCCGGCGACGGAGGGCGACGCCATGCTCGTGCCACTGAACGCGTTGTAGCCTCCGCGACTTCCCTGGCCTCGCGCCGAATAGACCAAGTAGCCAGTCGCGACGAGCAGCGGTGCCAGACGGCCGTCGAAAGTAGGCCCCCAGCTACTGAACCCGGCCAGTTCGCCGTTGTCGTACACAGCACCCACTGGCAACGAGTTCTTCGCCGCACCGTAGTTTGAGAAACCGCTGATGCCGGCATTTGAGTTTGCGACGACGTAGAGCTGCCGATGCCCCCAAACCACGGCGTCCAGTTTGCGTTCGCTGGTTGTGCGGCCCTGCCATCTTCTGCTGGTACCCGAAAGGCTCATGTTGACGACCAGCGGCTTTGCAGCCACAGCGTCATTGCCACACGCCGAAGCGCCGGCGAGATAGTCCATGCCCCGGGAGATCTCGGTGAAGAATCCAAAGCCGCCACGGCTTAGCACTTTTGCAAAGCGTATGTGTGCCACCCCAGGGGCCATGCCGGCATACCGCGACTTGGCGAAGCCGTTGCCGGCGATGGTGCCGGTGACGTGTGTGCCGTGGCCGTTCTGATCGACCCACAAGTCCGCATCTTCCGCTCTGTGTTCGTAGGAAACGAAGTTCGCACCACAGATGCTCGACCGATGGGTGGCGATGTCTAGATGGTTGACGTTGAGGCCGGTATCCATCACGCCGATGGGAACGTTGCTGCCGGTGGTGCCGCGGAAAAGACCCGGCGAGTTGCCGTGGGAGCGCACCGCATCCGCCCCCATGGCCGGCACCGCGGTGTCGTGGCTGGCCTGAAACATTTCCATCGGCTCGATGGCCAGCACGAAGTCGGCTTGCAGAGCCGCATCAAGGGCGGCGGCATCGACATTGGCCGTGTAGGCGCGGATGTCCGCATCGAAACGTCCGACCTCAACGCCGTGTGCCTGCAACGCTCGTCGCCAACGACCGTCCCGATCGTGCGCCATCAGCGTGATCAGCACGGGCAGCTGGCGGGATGGAGCGGCATGGACCTCCGCCCTGAACGTCTCGTGGGCCTTGCGTTCGGGCGGCACGATGCCCAGGCCCGACACGCTCGGCAACGCCGTGGCGGCGGCGAGGCTGGCTTCGTTCGCTGGCAAGCGGACGCGCAGCAATCGCCCCGCCGCACCCAGAACGTCGAATCCAAGCGGCGCCACAGCGTTACGCGCGTCTTGCGCTTGGGCGCCATCGGCGAGGCGCAGCCAGCCAAACACCCAGTCGCGTTCCATCTGCCGCGCCAGCTCCGCGATGGTCGCCAACGGGGCACCGCTCGCATCGCCATCGCCAAAGAGCCAGCCTAAGCCTGGGGTTTGGTCTTGGATGGGCTCGGTGCCGTCGGTGCCGTCAGGTGTTGCCCGGTAGCTAGCCAACGCCATTTTCGTCGGCGCAGCAGTGAAGGAATAGCCATCCGGCGCTGCTGGCACCGGGGCGGCGAACCACTCGGCCGAATCGGACTGAGGAGCGGTGACAATCGGCGCAGCTTGAACCGTCGCCTCGCGCACATCGCCTCGTGCGTCTGCCGCGATCTGGCGGCGGATCTCTTCCATGCGAGAGACATGCCCTTCGCCCACCCCGGTTGGGCGATCTCCCGAGAGCTTGGGCGATGGCGTGGGAGCGGCGGCCCGGTCGTCTATCACGACAAGCGCTATTGCCGCCGCGCCGAGCACAGCGACCACTGCCAGCACACGCAAAGCGGCGGTGTTCATCTTGCCCACCTAACGCCTAGGCTCGCGATCTAGCTAACCGCAGCCGTGGCCTCGCAAGTCCTCATGCATCGCATGGTAACAGGTGCAATCGCGCAATGGCCTTGTCCCCTGCCGCTGGCTTCCGGCGTGTGCCAAACGGCTACCCGGCCCGACTTGAGCGCCGGCCCACAAGCCGCGGGGCAACCGGCGCACAGTCCTTGGGGCTTGAACGCCTACTCCAGGGCGGCGCGTCCAGCATACGATGCGAGACGACTGGCTGGGGCGGACACCTGATGCGCATTGCGGAGTTCTTGGATTTGAGCGTGGAGGCCGGCGCCTCTGATTTGCATGTTTCCGCCGGCGAGCCGCCGCGCTTGCGGGTGGATGGCGAGCTCAAGCCCATTGGCGCCACGCCGCTCACCACCGCGGAAGCGACGCAACTGGTGACGGATACGATGGACGCCGCCCAACGAGCCGCGTTCGAGCAATTCCACGAAGCGGACTACGCCTGCGCCGCCGCCAGCGGCCGCTTCCGCGTCAACGCCTTTCACCACCAGCGCGGTGCCGCGGCGGCCTTCCGCGCCATCCCGACGCGGGTGCCAAGCCTAGGCGAGCTCGGCTTGGGGCCTGTGTTCGAGCAGATCGCCCAAGCGCCGCACGGCCTGGTGCTGGTGACCGGCGCCACCGGCAGCGGCAAGAGCACCACCGTGGCGGCCCTCATCGACTTCATCAACGGCAGCCGCCGCCAACACATCCTCACCATCGAGGATCCCATCGAGTTCGTGCATGAGAGCCGCCACTGCCTCGTCAGCCAACGCGAAGTGCATAGACACACCGCGAGCTTCGGCGCGGCGCTGCGGGCGGCGCTGCGCGAAGACCCGGACGTCATCCTAGTCGGCGAGATGCGAGACCCGGAGACCATCCGTCTCGCCTTGACCGCCGCCGAGACCGGGCATTTGGTGTTCGCCACCCTGCACACGCCATCGGCGCCGAACACCATCGCCCGCATCGTCGATGCCTTTCCCGCGGATGAACAGCAGGCCGTGCGGGTGGCGGTGTCCGAATCCCTGCAGGCGGTGGTTGCGCAGAGGCTCCTGCCCCGCCGCGGTGGTGGCCGGGTGGCCGCCCATGAGGTGATGATCGTCACCCCCGCCATCAGGAACCTCATCCGCGAGGACCAGCCGGCGCAGATGGCGTCCGCGATTCAGACCGGCGCCGCGTTCGGCATGCAAACTCTGGAGCAGTGCCGGCGCGAGCTTGCCCGCCGTGGCCTCATCGCCCCAAACCCACCCAGCGCCGTTGGCGCTTAGCTCTCCGGCGCTTGCGCCTCCAGCGCGTCCACACGTTGAAAGCCACGCGGCAATTTGCGCCCCCGCCGGCCGCGTTCGCCGAGGTACGCCTCCAAATCCCGGCGCCGCAAGGCGAGATGTCGGGCACCGGCGCGAACGATCAGGCGGTCTTGCTCGCCGAGCGCCACAGCCCCGACCACACATTCACCCTCCTGGGCGGCGTTGCGCGGGATGTTGATGAGTTTGTTGCCCTTGCCGCGCGCCAGTTCCGGCACCTGCGACACCGGCAACACGAGCAGTTGGCCGCGGTTCGTCGCCAGCGCCACCCACTCCTTGCCGGCCACTGGCGTCAACACCAACGCCTCGCTGCCGGCCGGCACCCGCAGCACCGCCTTGCCGGCGCGGCCCCGGCTCACCATGCCACCGAGCGGCGTCACGAAGCCATAGCCGACGCTGGACGCGACCAGCACCCGAACGTCGGCGCCGCCCATCGCCACCGCCACGAAGCGGGCGCCTTCGGGCGGATTGAGCCGGCCGGTCAGTGGTTCGCCCTGGCCGCGGGACGAAGGCAGCGAGTGCGCCGCCACACTGTACGCACGGCCGGTGGAATCGAGGAACAGCAGCAGGTCGCCAGTGCGGCCCCGCGCGTAAGCGCCGAAGCCATCCCCGGCCCGGTATGACACGCTCTCCGGGTCCACATCGTGCAGCTTGGCTGAGCGCACCCAACCCTTCTCGGACAGGATCACCGTCACCGGCTCGTTGGCGTTGAGCTCCTCCTCGGCAAAGGCCCGCGCTTGGGTTGCGTCTTGAAGCTCCGAGCGCCGTGGGTCCCCGTATTTCTCGGCATCCTCGGCCAGCTCGCGCTTGATGAGCGTCTTCATCCGCGCGCTGGAGTTGAGTGTGCGGGTGAGCTCTTCGGATTCCTCGCGCAACGCCGCCTGCTCGTCCTTGAGCTTGCCCTCCTCCAAGCGGGCGAGTTGGCGCAAGCGCAGATCCAAGATGGCACCGGCCTGTTCGTTGGTGAGGCCGAAACGCGCCATGAGCCGCGCCAAGGCGTCCTCTTCCTCGCGGATGATGCGGATCACTTCGTCAAGGTGCAGGTAGGCGGTGAGCAGGCCATCCACCAAGTGCAGACGGCGGGCGATGCGTTCCAGCCGGTATTCGACGCGCCGCCGCACGGTTTCGCGGCGAAACTTGAGCCACTCGCCGAGCAGCGCCTTCAAACCATGCGTCTTGGGCTTGCCGTCCAAGCCGATGACGTTGAAGTTGACGCGGTAGCTCTTCTCCAAGTCTGTGGTGGCGAACAGATGGCTCATCAGGCGCTCGACATCGACTCGGTTGGAGCGGGGCACGAGCACCAGCCGGGTCGGGTTCTCGTGGTCGGACTCGTCCCGCAAATCCGTCAGCATGGGTAGCTTGCGCGCCTGCATCTGCTGCGCAATTTGCTCCAACACCTTCGCCGGCGATGCCTGATAGGGCAACGCGGTGATGACGATTTCGCCGCCCTCGACGACATGGCGCGCGCGGGTGCGCACCGAGCCGCGGCCGGTCTCGTAGCTGCTCAGCAGCTCGTCGGCCGGCGTGACGATGAGCGCCTCGGTGGGGAAATCCGGCGCACGGATGTGTTCCATCAGGTCGGCGGTTGTCGCCTTGGGCTCATCCAACAGGCGGATGCAGGCGCTCGCCACCTCCCTCAAGTTGTGCGGCAGCACGTCCGTCGCCATACCGACGGCGATGCCGGTGCTGCCGTTCAAGAGCACCATCGGCAGGCGCGCCGGCAACACCGCCGGCTCCTTGAGCGTGCCGTCGAAGTTCGGCGCGAAATCGACCGTGCCCTGGCCGAGCTCCGCCAGCAGCAGCTCGGCGTGGCGCATGAGCCGCGCTTCGGTGTAGCGCATCGCCGCGAAGGACTTGGGATCGTCCGGGGCGCCCCAGTTGCCTTGGCCGTCCACCAACGGATAGCGGAAAGAGAACGGCTGCGCCATCAACACCATCGCCTCGTAGCACGCGGCGTCGCCGTGGGGGTGGAACTTGCCCAGCACGTCGCCGATGGCACGGGCGGATTTGGCGAACTTCGCCGCGGCGCCGAGGCCGAGTTCCGACATGGCGTAGATGATGCGCCGCTGCACCGGTTTCAGGCCGTCGCCGATGTGGGGCAAGGCTCGGTCGTTGATGACGTACATCGAGTAGTCGAGGTACGCCCGTTCCGTGTAGGCCCACAGCGGCAGCGTCTCCACGCCGTTGCCGGTGGCCGTGCCTGTCTCGCTCATGTCAGCGCCGCTTGGTCGCCCTTGGCCTCCAGCCAGTCCCGCCGGTCCGAGGCGCGTTTCTTCGCCAGCATCATGTCCATCACCTCCAGCGTCTTGGTCGCCGAATCGACGGAGAGCCGCACCAAACGCCGGGTGTCCGGCGCCATCGTCGTCTCCCTGAGCTGCATCGGGTTCATCTCGCCCAAGCCCTTGAAGCGCTGCACCACCGGCGTGCCGCGCTTGCGTTCCGCGGCGATGCGATCCAGCACGCCCTGCTTTTCTTCCTCGTCCAAGGCGTAGAACACCTCACGGCCGACGTCGATGCGGTAGAGCGGCGGCATCGCCGCATGCAGATGCCCCGCCTCGACGAGGGCCCGGAAGTGCTTGAGGAACAACGCGCAGAGGAGCGTGGCGATGTGGGCGCCGTCGGAATCAGCGTCGGCAAGGATGCAAACCTTCCCATAGCGCAAACCGGACAAGTCCGGCGAGCCGGGCTCCACACCCAGCGCGAGCGAGATGTCGTGAACCGCCTGTGAGCCGAGCACACTGCCGGCATCCACCTCCCAAGTGTTGAGGATCTTGCCGCGCAGCGGCATCACGGCCTGAAACTCGCGGTCCCGCGCCTGTTTGGCGGAGCCGCCGGCCGAATCCCCCTCCACGAGGAACAACTCCGAGCGCTCACCGTCCTGCGCCGAGCAATCCGTGAGCTTGCCCGGCAGCGCCGGGCCGGCCGTCACCCGTTTGCGGGCCACCTTCTTGCTCGCCGCCACACGCCGGCCGGCGTTCGCGATGGCCAGTTCGGCGAGCTTCGCGCCTTCTTGGGGATGTTCGTTCAACCACAGGCTGAAGGCGTCCTTGGCGACGCCACCCACGAACGCGCTGGCGCGACGTGACGACAGGCGCTCCTTGGTCTGGCCGCTGAACTGCGGGTCTGAGAGCTTGAGGGAAAGCACGAACGCGCACTCTTCCCAAAGGTCATCCGCCAGCAGCTTGAGGCCGCGCGGCAACAGGTCGCGGAACTCGCAGAACTCCCGCAGCGCCTCGGTCAAGCCGCTGCGCAAACCATTGACGTGGGTGCCGCCCAAGGGCGTCGGAATGAGGTTCACATAGCTTTCGCGGGTGAGGTCGCCGCGTTCGGCAGACCACTGGATCGCCCAAGCCACCGCTTCGCCCTCGCCTTCGGCCTCGTGGACGAAGGGCGCCGCCGGCGTGAGCTCAGCGCCGCTCTGGCAACTGGCGAGGTACTCGCTCAAGCCCTGCTCGTAGCGCCAAGTTTCCGTGTCCGCGCCGCCATCCTCGCGCTCCACCGTCAGGCTGATGCGCAGCCCTTGGCACAGCACCGCCTTGGCGCGCAACACATGGCGCAGGCGCGCGAGGGCCACACGCGGTGAATCGAAGAAGGCCGCGTCCGGCAGAAAGGCCAGCCGGGTGCCGGTGTTGCGCCGCCCCACCGTGCCCACCTGCTCCAAGGGGCCGGCCGGCTCGCCGGCCGCGAAGCGCTGCCGATACGCACCACCGTCGCGCTTCACCTCCACTTCGAGCCAAGCCGAGAGGGCGTTCACCACCGACACGCCAACGCCATGCAGGCCGCCGGCAAAACGGTAGTGCTCGCCATCGAACTTGCCCCCCGAATGGAGGCGCGTGAGGATGAGCTCCACGCCGCTCACTTGGTGCTCGGGATGAATGTCCACGGGCATGCCACGCCCGTCGTCTATCACTTCGACGGCGCCATCGGTGCGCAGCGTGACTTCCACTTCCGTCGCAAAGCCGGCGAGCGCTTCGTCCACCGAGTTATCGACCACTTCCTGCACCAAGTGGTTCGGGCGCGTGGTGTCGGTGTACATGCCGGGCCGCAGGCGCACCGGCTCCAAGCCCGACAAGACTTGGATGGACTCGGCGGAATATGCCTTCGCCACGGCTACACAGTCGCGGGTGCGCGATGGTTCGGCATGGCGGCCGAGACACGGCCCACGCGCGAATCGATGCCGCCATTCTCGTCGAGTGTCAGCCAGCGATAGCCGGGCAGCGCGTCATCAACGGCGAAGCGCTCCGAGCGGGGCGCGAACTGAAAGCAGGTGGACGGCGTGGCCAAGACGCGCACGGCGCTAGCCCCCACATCGAGTTCCTGATGGATGTGGCCGCCGACATACGCCCGAACGCGGCCAGAGCCGTTCAAGAGGGCGAGCAGGGCATCCGAGTTGGCGATGCGATGCACGTCCAGCCACGGTGCCTGCACTTCAAGGGGGCAGTGATGGCCAACGACCAGGGCGTGATCCGCGCCGGGCCGGCTGAGCGCCACGGCCAGCCGTTCGAGTTCGGCGTCGCTGACGGCGCCGCCCACCTCGCCTTCGATGTGCGTGTCGATGCCCAAGACGTCCCAACCACCGAGGCGCAACGGCGCGGTGGGCAGGCTGCCGGCGAGTGCTTCGCCCGCATCGTGATTGCCAGCCACACACAGGCAAGGCCCGCCGTAGCGACGCCGCACCGCGGTGAGAAAGCGCTCGTAGGTTTCCGCCTCGCCCACCTGGGCGATGTCCCCGGAGGCGATCAAGGCATCGGGGGCGCGTTCCGCCAAGGCTTGGTCGAGCACGGCGGCCAGCGAGTCCCAAGTGCAGACGCCGAGCAGGGTCTGGCGCGGCGCAGGAAAAAGATGCGTATCGGTGATTTGGAGCAGGGTCAGTGGCATCTACGCGCCGGCAACGCCGCCGTCATGCTTCATACGCGTGTACCCGCTGATCCGTGGAGACGCCGTGTTCCAGGCAAGCCACCAAGAACTCCCCAAAGAACCGATTCACCTGCGCCTTCTCGTCACGGTGGCGCATGCGGGGGTTGGGATAGTCGTACACCGCCTTGAAGCCGTGCTGATGCTGACACTCTATCACTTCCGCGCACCGCAAGTCGTGGTAAATCCGGATCGCGAAGCGCAGACCATCGAGGCCGGGGGCCAAGCCCCGCCAGCCGAGCGGGGCGTCTTGCGTCACCCGAATCACCGTGGTGTAGCGATGGCGACTGGCCACCTCCAAGCGCACCCGTGGCTCGCGCCCGCCCAAGGAGAGGCTGAACGAGCGGGCGTCGGTCTGGTGGACGTCCGGCATGAGCCGCATCAGCCGCCCATAGTTCGCCGCGCACTCCGCGAGATGCGCAGTCGTGTCCATGACGTAATGTCGTCGCTTCACGAATCCGCCGTCCTGCCGTTGGCATCGCAGGATTCCGAGCCGTGCGCCCCACCTGCCCTCGCAATCCAATGTAACCAAAGCGGCACCGCGATTAAAGCGCCAATGTCGCACCAACCGCCGGCATTGGCTTACGCAAAAATCATCCATCCGACCACGGGCGGCGGAAGCGGCTTTGTTAAACTCGCCTGCAACGGCGGCAGCGCATGAGGCAACAGGTGACGCTGGTTGCCCGCCTGTAGGCGATTCGCGCGCCCCGCTTGAGAGCCGAACAGGGAGAGACTCGATGCATGGATTGAACGTGCCGCCGTGTGCGCCGAACCCACGCGGTGCCAAGGCCACGGCAGCGTGCCGCCTCCGCGCGGTGTGCCGCGCCGGCCTCGCCGCGGCGCTCCTCCTCGCGGCGCCATCCAACGCCACGAGCATTCAGGAGCTCTTTGACGCGGCGCTTGGCAATGATCCAGTGCTCGGCGCCGCCCAAGCCAACTACCTCGCCCGCAAGACGCAACTGCCACAGGCGCGGGCGCAGTTGCTGCCAACCCTCAACCTTTCCGGCAGCCGCTCCAAGAACGATCAGGAGCATGTGCTGGGGCCCGCCAGCGCGGTGGAAGACAGGTCCGGCAGCCGGCGGTGGAGCGTGCAGCTCAGCCAAACCCTGTTCAATGCGCGGGATTGGTACAGCTTCCGCCGCGCCCAGGCGCTTTCGGTGCAGGCGGATCACGATTTCGCGACGGTGGAGCAGCAGCTCATCGTGCGGGTGGCCAAAGCCTATCTCGACGTGCTGCGGGCGCAGGCGCGGGTGGAGGCGGCGCAGGCGGAAACCGAAGCCGTCGGGCGCCAACTGGAACAGGTGCAGCAGCGTTTCGACGTGGGCCTCGTGGCAATCACGGACGTGCTGGAATCCACCGCCGCCTATGACGCGGCCGAGGTGCGGCGCATCCAAGCGCGCGGCGACCAAGGCGTTTTCTTCGAAACGCTGCGCACCATCACCGGCGTGAACCATGACGACGTCGCCCGGCTCGACCGGGCGCTCCCAATTGTGGACCCAGAGCCGGCGGAGGAAGCCGAGTGGGTGACGGCGGCGCTGGCGACCAATCCCACCGTGCTGGCGGCGCGGCAAGCGCTGACGGGCGCCGAGCGCCAGCGCCGCGCCGGCATTGCCGCGCTGATGCCAACGGTGAGCCTGAACGTGTCCCACGGCGCATCGGAAGTCGATCCCGGTGGCCTCGCTTTTTCCAACGAAAGCGAAGGGCGCACCTACACCGTGCAGTTCCAGATGCCGCTCTACCACGGCGCCCTCCTGCCGGCGTATCGGGAGACCGGCCACCAACTCGAGGCGGCGAAGCAGAACCTGCGCGAACGCGAGCTGGTGGTGGCGCGGGACACGCATAACCTGTTCCACGCCGTGGTGACGGGCGTGGTGCGCGTGCGGGCGCGCATCCGGGCGATCAAGTCCGCCGAATCCGCCTTGGAGGCCACGCAAACCGGCTACGAAGTGGGCACCCGCAACATCGTTGACGTGCTGCAGGCGCAACAGCGCTTGTTCTCGTCGCAATTCGACTACGCGGATTCGCGCTACAACTATGTGCTGGACCTGCTGCGCCTGAAGCAGAGCGTCGGCGGGCTGACCGCGGACGACATCGCGCAACTGTCGTCGTTCAGCGACGAAGCCAATCCGGTGACGCGCATCCGCATGAGATAGGCACGACGCGGGGGTTCAGCCAGCGGCGTTCGTTGCACTCGCGGGGTGGCCGCGGTCGGCGATCAGCGCCAACAAATGCGCCATCAAGCGGCCTTGGGCACCCTGATTGCGGGCGACCGTCTCACGCGCCAAGGCGCCCTGTCGTTCACGTTCGGCGGGGTCCGCCAACAAGGCAGCCACCGCGGCCTTGAGTGTAGCCTCGGCCACATAGCCGAGGCAGCCTTGGGCGGCGAAGCGCCGTTCCACTTCCGTCCAATTGAAGCGGTGCGGCCCCATCAGCATGGGCACCCCGTGCAACGCCGCCTCGATGGGATTGTGGCCCCCAATCGGCACGAAGCTGCCACACAACACGGCGACATCCGCGATGCCGTAGAGCTCCAGCAGCCGCCCCATCGCATCCACCAGCAACACTTGCGGGGCTGCCCCGCGTGGCGGGCCGCTGGACAAGCGCCGCGCCGTAAGGCCCCGCCCAACGCAGAGCCGTTCTATTTCGTGGGTGCGGGCCGGATGTCTGGGCGCCAGCACGAGCAGCAGGTGCGGGAACTCTTGGAGCAACGCGGCATGGGCGCGGAGCACGATCTCGTCTTCGCCTGGATGTGTGCTGCCGGCCACCCACACCAAGCGACCTTGCGCCCAAGTGCGGCGCAGGGCCGTTACCTGATCGGCCATGTCCGGGGGCGGTGTCAGATCGAACTTGACGCTGCCGGCGACGACGACGCGCTCGGCCGCGGCGCCCAACGCCTTGAAGCGGCGCGCCGTGTCGTCGTATTGGCAGACAACGGCGTCCAAATCCTGAAGCATCTGCCCGGTCAGCCTGCCCATGCGGGCGTAACCGCGCGCCGAACGTTCGGAGAGCCGAGCGTTGATCAACGCCACCGGCGCGCCGGCCCGGCGCGTGGTGCGCATGAGGTTCGGCCACAACTCGGTTTCCATCAACACGAGGATGCGCGGCGCCACCCGCGCCACGAAACGCGACACCGCCCAAGGGAAGTCATACGGCGCATAGCAGTGCTGCACGATGTCGCCCAACAGCTTCCGCACGGCGTCGCTGCCGGCCGGCGTCATTGTCGTCACCAGGAAGGGCTCATCGGGCAGCCGCCCTTTGAGGGCGCGAATCAGCGGCGCCGCGC
This sequence comes from Candidatus Azotimanducaceae bacterium, assembly GCA_965200505.1. Classification (GTDB taxonomy): domain Bacteria; phylum Pseudomonadota; class Gammaproteobacteria; order Pseudomonadales; family Azotimanducaceae; genus VXNE01. The sequence goes on from OZ241343.1 coordinate 1,587,819, forward strand.
CGTTGACCTCACCGGCCGACACCGCGTGAATCCAAACGACGCCGCGGCCGATGCCGGCCGGCACCCGCCCAAAGCGCTCACCGCGCCGCTCGACGTACGCCGGTTCGCGCCGCGCCTTGACGAAGAGCCGCAGCCAGACGAACGGCGCGGCCGCCGCGAGGAACACGTTGTAGGCGAGGCGCGGCCACATGGCACCGCCTTTTATACTTGCGCCGCCACGGTGCCTCAATGCGGATGGCATGGACAAAATTGACGTCGATGTCGCCATCGTCGGCGGCGGCATCGCCGGCCTTTGGATCGCCAACCTGCTCTTGCGTCGGGGCACCGATGTGGCGCTTTGCGAAGCAGACGCAGTGGGCGGCGGCCAAACCGGCGCCGCGCAGGGCATCATCCACAGTGGCGCCAAGTACACGCTGGACGGCGGCGCCACATCGGCCGCCCAAGCCATCGCCCCCATGGCGGCGCGATGGCGCCGTTGCCTCAGCGGGCGCGGCGAAATCGATCTGCGCGGCTTGCCCCTGTTGGCACCCCACTGCCATCTCTGGGTACCCAAGGGGCTGCCCGCGGTGTTCTCGGCAGCGTCAGGGGCCGGTGCTGAACCAGTGCCGCCGCGGGACTATCCGGCGCCGTTCGAGCCTGGCACCGGCACGCTCTTGCGCCTCGCCGACTTCGTGGTGGATGTGCCGGCGCTGTGCCAACGGCTCGCGCAACCACTCGGTGAGCGGCTGGTGAAAATGCATGTGCAAGCGGGCGACGTCGTGGTGGCCGGGGGCAAGGTGCAGGCGCTGCGCAATGACGCCGCCGCACTGCGGGCGCGGCGTTTCGTGTTCGCGGCGGGCACCGGCAACGCCGCCTTGGCGGCCGCCGCCGGATGTCCGGTCCCGATGCAGCGGCGACCACTCCAACAAGTGATCGCCCACGGCCCGGCCCCGGTGCCGATCTTCGCCCACTGCCTTGCCGAAGGCATGGCGCAACCCGCGTTGACCATCACCACCCACGACGACCGCCACATCATCGGTGGCGGCCTCGCGGACGCCGGCGCCACGCGCTCCAAGCGGGCGCAAGTGGCGGCGGCGCAACGGACGCTGTGCGCGGCGCTGCCGAGGTTGGATTGGCGTGAGCGCCGCTTCGACACGCTGCGCATCGACCGGGCCGAGCCGGCGCAGGCACAAGGGGCGCGTCCGCACCAAGCCTTCGTGGCGGCACACGGCAACTGCCTCACCGTCTGGCCCGTGAAACTCACCTTCGCCCCGCTGCTTGGCGACATGGCGCTCAGAGCGCTCAACGCGTGACAGCGCCGAACGGCACACGCCTAGGCGACGGCGGCGACGGGCAGCCCGCTGCCCTGCCGGGACGGCCCCTAGGCGACACCGGCATTGATGTGTCCGTCCTCGGCCTCGGCACGGCCAAGCTGGGCCGCGCCAAGGGACTCAAGGTGGCTCCGTTCACGCTGCCCTCCATGCGTCAGGCGCGGCAACTGTTGGATGCCGCAGCCGCCTTGGGGGTGCGCCTCGTCGATACTGCCCCAGCCTATGGCGCAAGCGAGCAGCGCTTGGGCGAGCTGTTGGCCCGGCGGCGGCGCGACTGGGTGTTGTCCACCAAGGCCGGCGAGCACTTCGATGGCCACGCCTCACGGTTCGACTTCTCCTATCCCGCCATCAGGGAGAGCGTCGAAGCCTCTCTGCGACGGCTTAAGACGGATTACCTCGACATCGTGTTCGTCCATTCTGACGGTGCCGACCTTGACATCCTGCACGCCGGCGAAGCGCTCGGCGCACTGGACGAGCTGAAGCGTGAAGGCAAGTTGCTCGCAACGGGTTTTTCGCATAAGACCGTGGCCGGCGGCCGGGCGGCGCTGACCCGCTGCGACGCCATCATGTCCACCCTGAGCGAGCGCCACCGCGACGAGCTGGCGCTGGTGCGCGAAGCCGGCGCAGCGGGATGCGGCGTGTTGGTGAAGAAGGCACTGGATGGCGGCGGCGCGGCGCCGCAAAGCCTCGCGTGGGTGGCGCGCCAGCCGGGCGTGAGCAGCGTATTGATGGGCACCATTGACCCCGGCCACTTGGCGGCAAACATCGCCGCCGCCGGCTTCGTCTAGCGGCTCAACCCCCGTTGATGCGGCGGATGATGGACGAGGTGGAACAACCCTCGAACCGGCTCAAGGCGCGCACCTCGCCGCCGTATTCACGCACCAAGCCGGCACCCACGATTTCCCGCTCGGCATAGTCTCCGCCTTTCACCAGCACATCCGGGCGCACCGCGGCCAAGAGCCGCTCCGGCGTGTCCTCGGAGAACGGCACCACCCAATCGACAGACCCCAAATGCGCCAACACCCCCATGCGGGAGCGCAGCGGATTCACGGGCCGCCCCACACCCTTGACCCGCTCGGCCGAAGCGTCGTCGTTGACGGCCACGATCAAGCGGTCACCAAGCCGCCGCGCTTCCTCAAGGTAGCCGACATGCCCCGGGTGTACGATGTCGAAGCAGCCGTTGGTGAAGACGATTCGCTCGCCGCGCTCCCGCGCCGCGGCCACCGCGGCAAGCAACTCCTCCGACGTCAACACACGGCCCTCGTAATCCACAGAAGACGCGAGCGAGGGATTTGCCTTGCGCTTGGCCAAGGCCCGATTGACCTCGGCGCCACTCACGGACGCGGTGCCGCTCTTCGCGCACACCAGCCCGGCCGCGGCGTTGGCCATCCGCGCCGCTTCCATCAGGTCCCACCCCAAGCCGATTCCGACGCCCAAGGCCGCGGCCACGGTGTCGCCGGCGCCGGTGCGGTCGTAAATCTGCACATCATGGCCGGACACATGGCTGGCCCCGCTTTCGCGGCGCACCACGGTGAGCCCCTCACTGCCCTGGGTGACGACCAGCGCCCCGGCGCCCGTGCGCTCCAGCACCGCTTCGCCCTTGGCCGCCAATTCCGCCTCGTCCCGCCACGTCCCGACGGCGCGTTGGAACTCGCGGCGATTGGGTTTGATGACGTCCGCCCCGGCGTAGCGCGTGAACGGCTTGTGTTTCGGATCCACCAACACCGTGACGCCGGCCGCCTTGGCGCACTCAACGAGGGCTTCCGGCGCCGCCAGCACACCCTTGTCGTAATCTTCGAGGATCACGGCGTCCACGTCTGGCAGCCGCGCGGCGACCCGCGCCTGCACGGCTTCGCTCACGGATTCAGGCAGCGGCGCTTCGACATCCGCCCGCAGCAGTTGCTGGCGTTGGCTGACCACGCGAATCTTCAACGTGGTCTGCCACGCCGGCACTTCCACGAAATCACATTCCACGCCAGCCGCCTCAAGCCGCTTGCGCACACCCCGCGCCGCGGCGTCGCGCCCCACCGCGGCCACAAAGACGCACCGGGCGCCCAGCGTGGCGATGTTCAACGCGACGTTGGCGGCACCGCCGGGCCGATCTTCCACGTCGGCCACGTCCACCACCGGCACGGGCGCTTCCTGCGACACGCGCACGGTGTCGCCGAACCAGTAGCGGTCCACCATGAAGTCGCCGACCACCAAGATTCGAGCCGACACGGTCGGCGGCAACAATCCCCCCATGCGGCAATGTTAACGGATGCCGGTGCTGGCCGCCTGCCGGTGGACGAGCGCGACGGGCGACGGGCCGCCGCGTCAGCACCAGTGGGCGCAAGTTCGGTACATTGGCGTCATGTCGAACAACGCTGCCCGTCTCGCCGCGCCTTGGCATTGGCCAGCGTGGGCGTTCGTCGCCGCGATGTGGCTCGCGTGCCGATTGCCATTGCGCTGGCAATTCGCGCTGGGGCGGCAGCTGGGGCGCTTCGCCTTTCACGTCGGCGGGCGGCGCCGCGCCATCGCCGAAGCCAACGCGCGGCTCTGCTTCCCCGACCTCGACGCCGCCGCCCACACCGTGCTGGCTCGGCGCACCTTCGAGGGCGTCGGCATCGGCCTCCTCGAAGCCGCCTACGCTTGGTCGCGCTCGCTGGCACCGCTAGCGCCCCGCGTCGAATTGCACGGTTTGGCGGCGCTTGAGGAGGCCGCGGCGCAAGGCCGGGGGGTGTTGTTGGCCGGCACGCACTTTTCCACGGTGGAGATCGCCGGCGCATTGCTCGCGGAACGCGTGAACTTCGACGTGATCTATCGACGCAACCGCAACGCCGTGGTCGATTGGGCGATGCGGCGTGGCCGGCGACGGCGCTACGAGGCCGTCATCGAGCGCAGCGACATGCGCCAAGTCGTCCGACGCCTAAAGCAGGGGCGCGTCGTTTGGTACGCCGCGGACCAAGACTTTGGCCGCCGCCACTCCGTGTTCGCGCCGTTCTTCGGCCATCCCGCCGCCACCGTCACCGCCGGTGCGCGGCTGGCCAAGATGACCGGCGCCGCGGTGGTGTTGATGAGCCATTTCCGCGACGAGGCGCGCCAGACTTGGGACGTGCATCTCAGCCCCTTGCACAGCTACCCGGGCGGCGACGCGCTGGCCGACGCCGCCTGCATGAACGCGGCCATCGAAACGGAAATCCGCCGCCGCCCAGAGCAATACCTGTGGCTGCACCGGCGCTTCAAAACCCATCCGGAGGGCAAGGCGCTCTATGGTGCGGCGCAACGGCGGCGGAAACGAATCCGGCGACGCGAAGCCGCCACCTGACCCCCGCCCGCCGCCAACACTCAACCACGCACGACACCGCGCCGCTACGGTAACATCGCCACCGACCGGCGCACGTCGAGGCAACGCTAGGAGACATAAGTTATGGCGCTCACCTTCCCGGAAGAGATCATGCTTCTCCTCCTGCACGACCAAGACGGCAAGTTCGCGCGCGTGCCGGACTGGTCGCTACGCTATGGGCTTGGCGGCGGCGTGTTGATGGAGCTGGCGCTCAACAACCGCATCGACACGGACTTGAAGCAGCTCATCCTCGTGGACTCCACGCCACTCGGTTCGGACGTGTTGGATCCCACGTTGGCGGACATTGCCGGCGCGACCGAGCAGCACGACACGCGCTACTGGGTGGAACGCGCCGCCGGGCGCGCCAACGACATCCGCCAAGCCGCCTTGGATCAGCTCGTCGGGGCCGGCATCTTGGAAGTGCGCGACGACCGGTTCCTGTGGGTGTTCCGCGCCCGGCGCTATCCCATCGTGGACGGCACCGCCGAGCGCGAGGTTAAGCTGCGCATCATGAGCGTGTTGTTCTCCGACGAACTGCCGGATCCGCGCGACATCGTCATCATCTGCTTGGCAGACGCTTGCGGCATCTTCAAGGAGCTCTTGTCCGACCGCGAGCTGGAGCAGGCCGCCGAGCGCATCGACCAAGTGCGCCGGATGGACCTCATCGGCCACGCCATCACACGGGCGATCTGGGACATCGAATCGTCCTTGGCGGTGGCTGCGCAACCGCAGATGTACTGAGCACCTGCGCCCCTAAGCGTCCACCAGCGCCGCCAAGCGGCTCGCCACGGCCGGAACGGAGAGGTTCTCCGCCACATGGCGGTAGCCGGCGGCGCTCTGCGCGTCGTTCGGCCCGCATCGCGCCGCGCCAAGGGCCGCCGCCAGCCCATCGGCGTCGGCGCCGTCAAAGAAGCGCGCACAGCCACCCAACGCCTCTCGGGGGCCGGGTTGGTCCGCGCACACCACCGGCACTTCCGCCGCAAGCGCCTCGACCAAGCTCATGCCGAACGCCTCGCGCTCCGTGGAGGTGGACAGCACCACATCAAAGGCGCGCAAGTAACGCGACGCATCCGGCACGAAGCCGGCCAAAGTGATGTCCGGCCGGCGCGGGATGCTTGAAGCCAGCGCCCCATCGCCCAGGAACACCAACTTGGCCGACGGCCCCAATGTCGATCGGGCGCGGCTGAAGCCCTCAACCGCGAGCAGAGGCCGCTTCCACCAATGCAAGCGCCCGACGACGCCCACCAAATAGTCTTCCGCCGCAAGCCCCAGCGCCCGACGCGCCGCCTGCCGGTCCATGAGGCGGGCGCGCAACGCCACCACGTCGATGGGATTCGGCAACGTCGCGCACGGGCGCCCCAAGTGCCGCGCCATTTCGTCCGCAACCGCCGTCGAAACGCCGGCGAAGGCCACGCGCCGGCCGGTGAGCCGGCGGCGCCAGCGGCGGCGCCGCCGCTTGAACATGCCGAAGCCGTGGGAAAGCGACAACTGCATCTCCCCAGCGCACACGACGCCGGCGCGATAGCCCTTGTAACGATGCGTCAGCACCAAGTCCAACGCTTGAGCCTCGGCCAGGCGGCGCAGTTCAGCCGGCGGCACATAACGGCGTGAGGTGGAAGCCGGGACGACGCCGGCGGGGGCAAAGAACACCGTCGTCACCTCAAAGCCGAGCTGGGTAAGGGCCCCCTCGAAACCATCGCAAATGTCGCCGAACGGCGGGTGGTCGTTCGGACAGAGCTGCAACGCCCGTCGTGTCACGCCGGCCGGCCAAGCCGCTCGGCGAACGAACCAGCCACGGCCCCCTCCCAATTGCGTACGAAACGCTGTGTGTCCCGTGTGCGGTCGCCAGGCAACCAAGCGCGGCGCAACGCATCCAAGTCCACCAAGGCCACCACCCCGTCCCGCCGCACGATGAAGTTGGTGGCCTTGGCGTCGCCGTGGGTCAAGCCCTGCTCCCGCAGCCCGTCGAACAGGCGCTTGACGCCGTCGAGCACCGTGGCCTCCACGCCATCTCGGGCGACGTGCAAGTCAAGGCGGTCGTCACCGAGATCCTCCAGCACCAAATACGCCGGTCCCCGGTCGTGCGGCGTTACGAGCGCGATGGGCTGCGCGGTGGGAAGGCCGCAAAAGCTCAACCGATGGCCATTGCGCCAAGCCCGGCGGGCCCGCTCGGGTTTCGCGTTGTACCGTTTCATCACATAGCGGGCCGCGCCGACACAGACGCGCACCACCGTGGCCGAATTGCCGTCCTTGAGCCGCTCCCCCGCCGCCACCGCGGCTTCCGGCGCCTGCAGCAGACGGTCAAGCGCCGGGCACATCGCGGCGCGGCGGTAAATCGCCACATGCTGCCGGCCGACGTAGCGCTCAAACTCCGTGCCTCGCCGCTCGGTCTTTTTGACATAGGCGCGCCGCCGGCGCTGCCAAGCGTGGCGCGTCAAGCGCCCGAGCCGTGCCTCTTCGGCCACTCGCGGTGCCCAGCCGCGGGCCGCGCAGTAGCGCCGGTAGTGTGCTGCCAGCACCGGCCCACGAACATCGAACGCCGCCAACAAGCAGGCCAGATTCTTGAGGTTCGCGCCGCGGCTCAGAAGCAGGGTGAGCCGCGCCACGGCGCCGGCACACACACCGCCACCATCCAAGGCCAGCGATGCGCCATCCACCATGACGAAATTGCCGGCATGGGCGTCGCGCTGCAGCAGGCCGTGTCGGTGCAACTTGCCGGTTAGGTCCACCAGCGCGGCCAAGTCATTGCCTTCCGGCCGCCTGCCGGCCAGCCATGTCGTCGCGCTCCAATACCCACCCGCGCAACGTCCGGTGGCCAAAAGCGCAGCCGTGCCAACACCGCTGGCAGCCAACGCGCGCAAGCCATCGCGTTCGGCGCGGCAGCGATGGCGGGCGCCGGCGCCAAAGAAACACTTCACCGCCGCCGGCCGGTCGTCCACGAAGGCGTACATGACAAGCCGCCGCCCCGGGATGTGGCGCAGTGTGCTGACGCACCGCAGCTTGGCGGCCCCACCGCCGGCGCGTGGCACGGCCACGCTGAACGGCATCGCCCGTGCCTCCATGGTCGCCGCCGGGTCTTCGCCGCGCCTCTCGGTACGCCGCGCCAAACGCTCGACCCGCTTGCCCACGCGCCGCCACAACGCCCCGTGGCGACGAAGCGCGGCACGGGGCGGCAGCCCGCAGTAACGCGCCAAGAAGCGCAGCTCCTCGCGCGGCGACAGCGCGACGCCGGCCGCCGAGTGGCGCAGCGCCGCCAAATCACGCAGCCGCCAACGTGTCGTGACGCGACGGGCCGTGCGGGCCCGATGCAGGTCGATAACGGCGAGGCGCACTTCGCCCCGCGCCATTGCCTCGGCATCGGCCAAGATGTGGCACAGGTAGAAGTCCCGATGGGCGACGCCGGCTTCATGCAGGTCCCGGGCGAGGTCCGCCACCGCCAGCAACAGGCGGCGACGCAACTTCGCGGCGGGCGGATGCTGCACCCATGCCGCCGCCACATCCTCCAGGCTGACACGGCCGGTCAGCGCGTCGCAGACGATGAACGATTGCCGCCGCGCGGGATTCCCGCCCCGGCAGCCGTAGGCGGCCACCACTGGCGCCGCGATGCCCGCCGCGGCCAGGTGCCGGCAAGCCAAGTACTCGTTTCGAGCACCCAAGATCGGCGGCTTGCCGCCAAACAGGTTCTTGCCGATTTCACGCCAGCCCACCCCTTCGTGGACCTTGGCGAAGTACGCGGCACCACCGGTCTCGAAGCGCACCGTGCGGCGGCCATGCGCCACCCGCACCGTCTCGCCCTGTTGGGTGCCCGCGGCGACGAACGCATCGCGGCCGCGCCAAGCCCGCGCCAGGTCATCCCGCAGGAACAGCTCGGCCACGGCGATGGGCCACCTCCCGAATCATGTCCACCACCCGAGCCGCGGCCCCGAACTCCGTGCCGGCGAAGTAGCGGGCGCCATTGCGCCCCCACTCGAGCCGGCGCGCATCGTCCGCAAGCGCCGCCGCCAAGTGGGTTCGGCTCTCCTCCAAGTCGAACGGTGGCGCCAGCGCCATGCCGGCGCCGGCGCGGGCCACATGCTCCGCAAAGCCGACATCGGCGGTGGTCAACACCGGCAATCCGGCGCGGATGGCGTCGAGCACCGGCCGCGCCGCCAAATCCCTGTGCGGCCAGTGCAGCAGCAAGTCCGAACCGCTGTAGTAGGCGCCGTCCACGGAGGCAGCGTCTTCAAAGATCACCCGGTCGGCAAGGCCCAGGCCGTTCGCCATGCCGCGCCATCTGCGGCCGCCGTTGACGACCAAGAGCCATGCCCGCTCGCCGACCTCACGGGGCAACGCGGCCATCGTCAGCAACACCCGGTCCAGCCCGCCGCTGCCAATGTGCAACATCAGGATCGCGGTGTATGGAAGGCCACGTTGGCGGCGAAACGCTTCCCGCTCCGTGCGGACGGTGTCGGCAGCTCCCCCACGCCCCCCGGCAAACGGCCCCACGAAGCGGGCATCGACATCGTAGTAGCCACGATATTCCTCGATCTGGCGGGCATTCTGCGCCAGCACTTGGGTGGCGCCGCGGAACACCGCGCGCTCCGCCTCCCGCCGCTGCCGATAGCTCGGCGCGCTGCGGTAAAGCCGCAGCCGCGCTTCATCGGCAAGCCGTTCGACGCAAGGCTCCGTCACCAAGTACAAGTCCAGCGCCGCCATCTTGTTGAAGCCGACGACGCAGTCGGCCGGGTGGCGCTTGAGCGACGCGGCCACCCAAGCGGCAAAGCGTTCCAGCCGCTTGTAGCCCGTCATGGACGCGACCGGCGCCACGGCGACATCGAGGCCCGCCGGCATCGCCGGCGGGGGGCGCCACGACATCGTATAGACCCGCGCCGAGAAGCCGGCCGCCAAGCACACCCGCGCGACGCTGGCGAAATCCCGCGACGGGCCGTCATCAGGCGCGACACGGTGCAGGCAAAAGGCGACCGTTGGCTGTGCCACGCCGTCGGCGAAGCGCTCGAACAAGTCTGCCGCGGCACGCGCCCGCCCGCCCGGCGCGATGCCGGCGGCGTAACGGCGACCTTGCACACGCCAAGCGTCCCGCTGCGGCGCTGTCAGCAACCGCTCCAGCTCGTGGTTGAAGCGACCCTGATCGAAGGGTGCGGGGGAAACGATGCCGGCCTGCGCCTCGGCAACCAACGGCGCATAGCCGCAAGCCTCGGTGACGAGTGCCGGCAACCCCGCCGCCAGCGCCTCCACGATGACGCCGCCGGTGGCTTCGTTGTAGGCCGGCAGAGCGAGCGCGTCGGCCGCGCGCAAGAACCTCGGCACGTCATCGCGCCCGCCCAGAAACCGGGTGCGCTCCGCGATTTTGAGCCGCCGGGCGAGGCGTTTGAAACGGCGGGCGCGATCGGCGCCGATGACGAACAGCGTGACGCGCCGCGCCAAGCCCGCGGGCAAAGCGGCCACCGCCTTCAGCAGCCGATCCAGGCCCTTGGTGCGGAAACCGGAACCGACGAACAACAGCGCGATGGCGTCCTCGCCAAGCCCGAACTCGCGGGTGAGCCAAGCCCGGCCATCGGCCTCGCCGGGCGCCACGACATGTTCTCTTCGGCCGGGGGCAGCCCCCCCGCGCCCCTCGGCTGAGGGCTCCCCCAATGCCGGCGGCAGCATGTGGAAGCGCTCGTGCGGCGTTTCGTGGTAGCGCCGAAACGCCTCCCGTTGCGCTTCGGTCAAGGCCAATATCCGCACCCCGTTGACGCCGAACACGGCGCGTTCGTAAGCCGCGAAGTGGCGATAGCGCGGCAGTAGCCGATAGGGCCAAGGGCGCTCCCGCCGCGCCTTCTCCTCGTAGCAGGAGTCTCCGGCGAAATACACGTCGAGGCCCGGCATCTTGTTCATGCCGACGACCAGATCCACCGGGTGATCGGACAGATGCCGGCGCACCCAGCGGGTGAATCGGCGATAGCGTGCCGGGTTGGTCAATCCCTTTACTGGCACGGCCACAACCGCCACGCCCGGCAAGGGCGCTTCCCAACTCAGCGCATAAACCCGCACCTGCCAGCCACGCCGAACACATTCCGCCACGAGGCCGGCCAGATCCCGAGCCAGGCCGCCATAGGGAAAGTAGCGATAGATGCAGAAAGCCAGTTTCACGCCGGCTCAAGCTGCCATGCAAAGGAAGCGCCGAACGCCTGCCCGTCAACGCTCCGACTGAGGGCTATCTTCCGCGAGGGGCAAGCCCCCGGTGGCCTTCAACTCGACATGGAACTTGCCGTCGGCGGTTTCGACGTCGATGGTGAAGGTGTCGGGCGCCGGGCGGGCGTAGGCGAGGGAGCGCATCCCGCCTTCGCCCACGGCCTCCCACGAAACGCGGTTCTCGCCAATGGCTCGGAGCATGAGCTTCTGCGCCGCCGGTGTGCGCGGCGAAAAGCCCGGATCCCACTGCTGAATGTGCAGCGCGAGGCTATCGCCCTCCTCTTCGATGACGATGAGCTCCACCATGCTGGTGGCGTCCCGCCCCACCATCCGCACCAGCGCGGCCATGGAGCCGGCGCGGGGCACGATCCAGTTCTCTTCAAGCACTTGACCGGAATCGTCCAGCGGGCCGGCCCAAGTGCCCGTCATCCAAGCAAGGTCTTCAACCGTCGCCTTCGGCGCGGCGCCGGCCCACAACGGAGCGCACGCGCACACCGCCGCAATAGTCGCTCCAAGCATCCTATTGGACATGGCCGCTCCTCATCTGCCGTTGGTTGGATGCCACTACCTTACCCCAAAAGCACCACGCAGCAGTTGAGGCTGGCGGGGCGAGGGGACGGCACAGCGACGCCAAGATCACCGTGGCCGTGCCGGCGTCTCTTGAATCGACCAGAGTGACCGCCTAGTGTGCGTCCACATGGAACGGACCAGCAAATGATCGAGCGACGTTTCGCCAAGCTCTGGCAGCAGCTACAGGGCAAGAAACCACACTTCCCGCACTTTCTCGCTGAACTGTCGATCGACGGCATCCGCGGCATCGACGATCTGCGCGTCGGTTTCGACTATCCCGTGAGCGTCATTGCCGGCGGCAATGCCAGCGGGAAGTCCACAGTGTTGTTTGCGGCCGCGTGCGCCTACAAGGTGCCGGGCGCCGGCGTGCGGGATTTCGTGCCATCCACGTTGTTTCCCGACTACCGCCCCAACGTCGGCGATCGCCAAGACGGCCGGCCCCGAACAACCATCGAGTTCCAGTACGCCACGCCGGACGGTCGCCGCGCGATGCGCTGGCGGCGGTCGAAGGCTTGGAGCCGGAGCTTCCTCGGTCGGCAAGGCGCGAAGCAGCCAGAGCGCCCCGTTTACCTACGGACACACAGCAACCTGAGCAACCCTTCGGAGGTGCGAAGCGTTCTCGGCATGTCGCACTTGAGCGCGGCGCCGGCCGAGGCGCCGTTGACGGCGCTGCAGGTGGATTTCGCACAGCGCATGCTGCCGTTCAGCTATGCCACTGTTGTCCGGCTGTCGAGCGGCGCGAAAAACCTGCTCTTTGCCGAGCAGGCCAGCGGCGCCGCCTACTCCGAATTGCACATGGCCGCCGGCGAGCGGGCGATCCTGCGGCTGGCCGCCGAAATCGCCCAACTCCGCGACGCCTTGGTGCTCATCGACGAAGTGGAAGCCGGCCTGCATCCCTGGGTGCAACAGCTGCTCATGCTGCAGTTGCAGCAACTGGCTTTGCTGAACAACCTGCAAGTGTTGGTCACCACGCACAGCCCAGTGGTGCTGGAATGTGTGCCGGAACACGGGCGCGTCTTCCTCGAACGCGATGACGCCGGCAAGGTTGCCGTGGTGCCCGCCTATCGAGACTTGGTCCAAGACGCCCTCTATGGACGGTCGGGCGAGGCGCTCAACCTATTGTGCGAGGACGACGCCGCCGAAGGGCTCCTGCAAGGCATCTTCGACGATTTGCTGCCTCGCCATCGGGTGAAACGAGAGTCCGTCCGCATCGGCAGGGACACTGGCGCCGAAGAGTTTCCAGCTCACGCGACGGCATTTCGGAAATTCGGCCAGCTCGAGGGTTTCGTCTTCGTGCTCGACGGCGACAAGCGCGGCAGCCCCATCGCCGGCGAGATCCAAGCCCAAGCGCAACGTCAGGTGCCGGTGTGCTACCTGCCCGGTGACCAAGCCCCGGAGATGTGGGTTTGGCAACGGTTGCAGGGCGAAGGCCAGCCTGTTTTGGCCGCGGCGCTTGGCATCGAACCTGGGGAGCTGCGGGCGCGCATGGACCGACTGGACGCGATCTTCGATTCGGCCTCAGATAGCCCGCAGACCATCGCCAAGGCCAAGATGCACAGTTTGGCCGACGCCCTCGAACGCGACTTGCCCGAAGTGTGCCGCGTCGTCGCGCGAGTGGAAGCCAGCCGCAACGACAGCGACATTCAACCGCTCGCCAGAGAGTTGGAAGAAGCGCTATTGCGTTGGCGGTCATAAACGTGGCGTAACTCGGGCGGCGAGTGCCGGGCTGGCCATGCCGCCCCGCGCTCCCTAGTCCGCCAGCCAATCCAGCAAGCCGCGGGTGGGCACCAGCCGGCGCAGGAACTCGTCCACCGGCAGGCACCAGATGCCGCCCATGCGGAGGCGGTCGCGGCCACGGTAGAGCAGGGCCGCTTGGGCTTCGGGATAGTCTTCGCGGAAGGCCCGCAGCCCGCGCAGATCCTTCGCTTCCACCCGGCTTGCGTTCTTCACCTCGAACGCCCGCACACCGCGTGCGCCGTACACCACGAAATCCACCTCAACACCGCTTCGCGTCCGCCAGAAATAGAGTTCATCGTCGCTGCCCGAATACGCTGCCCATGCCCGCAGATGTTGCGCCACGAGGCCTTCGAGCGCTTGGCCATCGATTTCGCTCGGCCGATCCAGCGGCCCCTTCGGGCGCAGGGCGCGGAACACGCCGGCGTCGAACAGATGGAACTTGCGGTGCGCCGTCGTCTGGCGCTTGGCGCGTTTGCGGAACACCGGCAGGGTAAACGCCAGCAGCAGGTCTTGGAGAATCTCGATGTAGCTGGCCACTGCCTTGCGCGGCACCTCGCACTCGCGGGCGATGGCCGCGACGTTGAGCTCGCCGGCATGGGAGAAGCTCGCCGCCTCCAGAAACCGCGCGAAGTTGCCGACGTTGCGCGTCAAGCCCTCCGCCCGCACTTCCTGGTCGAGATACAGGCTCGCGTAGCCAGCCAGCGTCGCGCTGGGTTGCGCCGCATCCCACACCAACGGGATCAAGCCGGTGCGCAGCGTTCGGTGCAAGTCGAACGCCGGCAGTTCGGCGGCCATGAAAGGGTGCAGCGTGCATTGAATGGCCCGGCCGCCGAGCAGGTCCACGCCGCCGCGGCGCAGCTTGCGGGCGCTTGAACCCGTGAGCACGAAGCGTGGCGGCGATGGCTCCTCCAACATCGCGTGGACGATGGTGAGCAGCGCCGGCACACGCTGGATCTCGTCGATCACCACGGTTCCGCGCTGGGTGCCGGCGAGCAAATCCCGCAGCCGCTCCGGGCGCGCCTCCAAGCTGCGGTGGCGCACGGGGTCGAGCAGATCGACGAACAGTGCATCGGGCAACCGATGCCGCAGCCAAGTGGACTTGCCCGTGCCTCTGGGGCCGAACAAGAAGCAGCTTTGTTCCGGTATCTCGAAAAATCGACCTATCAGGGCCATTTTGAGTCGCAAAATGGAATCTTGATGGCCATTTTGCGACGACATGGGGCGGCCCGTCAAACGCGCCGCTTGTCCGAAGTGGTCATTGGCGATGGCCGATGCCGTGTGCCGATGGTGCCAATTCGCAGACCGTAAGCGTTAGGATGCTCAACCCCAACCGGGTGACGCCATGGCGTCTGCGCCAGACGTCGCCCGAGGCTCGTTTCAACGATGGCCGATTTCTCGCAACGCAGCGCCCCGCCCGCCCTGGCCGAAACCCAGATTCGCCTGCTGGGATCACTGGGGTTGGGCGACAGTGTGGAAGCCTGCGCCGCGCTGGCGGCGAGCGACTTCCTGGCGGCCCGGGCGCAACTGGATGGCGAGTGGTTCCGGGGCTTCGTCGCCGAAAGGGCTTGGGAGCGCCCGCCTGATGCGGCAGCAGTGGTACAAGCCCTTGATGCAGCCTTGGCCGATGCTCGGCAGCCCAAGGAACTCGCCGCCCCACTGCACACTTTGCGCCACCGCCTCATGGTGGGCCTGGTTTGGCGGCACACACTGGGTTTCGCGGATTTCGAGGAGACGGTCGCCCACACTTCCGACATGGCCGACGCCTTCATCGACGCGGCGCTGCAACGCATCTTCCAATGGGAGGTTGAACGCCACGGCGCATCGCTGGACGAAGATGGCGGCGAGCAGGGGTTGGTCATCATCGCGCTCGGCAAGCTCGGCGGCCGCGAGCTCAATCTTTCCAGCGATGTGGACTTGCTGTTCGCCTATCCCGGCGTCGGGCGCACCGCCAACGGCCGAAGCAATCAGCAGTTCTTCGTGGAGGTGGCGCAGGCCCTCATCGGAGCCTTGGACACGCCAACGGGGCAAGGCGGCGCCTTCCGCGTGGACACGCGCTTGCGGCCATACGGCGAGAGCGGGCCGCTCGTGTGGTCATTCAACGCGCTGGAAACCTACTACGCCGATCAAGGCCGGGATTGGGAGCGTTATGCGCTGGTGAAGATGCGTCCCTGCGCCGGCGACCTTGAGCGGGGCGCGGAACTGGTCGAGGCGCTCGCGCCCTTCGTCTATCGCCGCTACTTGGACTTCGGCGCCGTGGCGGCGTTGCGCGAGATGCAGCGCCGCATCGATCGGGAGCGCCGTGGGCGCGCCATCCAAGACAACGTGAAGCTCGGCCCGGGCGGCATCCGCGAAGTGGAGTTCCTCGCCGTGACGCAACAGCTGATCTGGGGCGGGCGCCGCCCTGAATTGCGTTGCCAGAAGCTGTTGGACGCACTGCCACGCCTGGGACAGCTCGGCATGGTGGAGGCCAAAGAGGCGACCGATCTCGCCAGCGCTTACCGTTATCTGCGCGACGTCGAACACAGCCTGCAAGCCATCGGCGACCGGCAAACGCACCAGTTGCCAGAAGCGACTTTGGACCAAGCGCGCCTCGCTTGGATGATGGATGAGCCGGATTACGACGCGTTCCTGCAAACCCTCGAGGCACAACGGGCGCTGGTCGCCGCCCACTTCGAGACGGCGCTGGCGCCCGAAGCGCCGGCACCGGACGCCGCGGCGGCCGTTTGGCGCGGCGACGCACCGGCGCCGGATGCCTGGCGTCCTTGGCTCGACCGGCTGCGGCGGGCGCGGGACAAGCCAAGCGTCGGCGGCGCCGGCCGCGAGCGGCTGGATCGCTTGATGCCCCTTTTGATCGCCCGGCTTCCCGATGAACCGGACGCGGCCGAACAGGCGCTGGCCCGAGTGGCGCCCATTCTCGAAGCCGTGCTGCGCCGCTCCGCGTACTTGGCGCTCTTGATCGAAAACCCGCCGGCCCTCGATGCCTTGCTCCGGCTCGCTTCGCAGAGCAAATGGATCGCGGCGCAGGTGGCGCGCCATCCGGTGTTGTTCGATGAGCTCTTGCCGCAGCAGCTAGGCGGCCCGCCCAGCCGCGCCGAACTCGTCCGAGACCTCGATGGCTGGTTGGCCCGCGCGGAGCCGGGCGACGGTGGGCGCGTCCTCGACGTGCTGCGGGAGTTCCGCGATTCCCACCTGTTCCGCGCCGCGGCGGCGGAAATGGCCGGCCACCTGCCCCTCATGCGGGTGAGCGACTACCTCACCTACTTGGCGGAGGCGTTGCTGGATGGCGCCCTCGCCCAAGTCTGGCGCGAAGTCTTCGACACCGGCCCGCCAGAGCGCTTCGTGGTGGTGGGCTACGGCAAGCTCGGCGGCTTGGAACTCGGCCCCGGCTCAGATCTCGATCTGGTGTTCCTGCATGACTTCCCCACCGCCGAACACGGGGCGCTGCACCGTTTGGTGCGCCGATTCCTCCATGCGCTCACCGTGACGACGGCGCATGGCCAGCTCTACGAGGTGGACATGCGTTTGCGGCCCTCCGGCCGCGCCGGCGCGATGGTGAGCTCGATGGCCGGGTTCGCCCGCTACCAGCAGGAAGAAGCTTGGACGTGGGAGCGCCAAGCGCTCGTGCGGGCGCGCGCGGTGGCCGGCGACACCGCGTTGGGCCGCCGCTTCGACGAGACGCGCCACGCCGCCCTCACCGCTCCGCGCGACAAAGAGCGGCTTAAGGAAGAGATCGTGGCCATGCGCCGGCGCATTGCCGACGCCGCATCCGAAGGCCCGGACCTGAAGCGGGCGCCCGGCGGCATCGTCGATGTGGAGTTCATCGTGCAATACCTGGTGCTCGCTTGGGCCAGCGAGCACGAGGCCCTTTGCGAACACACGGACAACGTGCGCATCTTGGAGACCGCCGCGCGCCTCGGCCTCATCGACGCAACGGAAGCCCAAGCCTTGACCGAAGCCTACCTGGGGCTCCGTTCGGAGTGGCATCGCGCGGCCCTCGACCTGCCGGACCCGGACCGCGCGGCCTCCCTGCTCGCCCTGTATCGGAATGACATCGCGCACACTTGGCAGCGCCTCTTCGGCGTTTGAGTTTGCCTTTACAATGGCCAACGCCCGCCACGGAGCGGGTTGACCGGCCATGTGCGGTGCTCATCAGCCACTGCCGCGGCGCACTTAGGCCACACGCGGGAGACAACGGTGGTTGCCGACGAATCGTTCGCGAACCGCGACGGATACATCTGGATGAACGGCGAGCTCGTGGCGTGGCGCGAGGCGCAGGTTCATGTGCTCACCCACACCTTGCACTATGGCCTCGGCGTCTTTGAGGGTGTGCGCGCCTACGCCACCCCCAACGGCGCGCAGATCTTCAGGCTGCGCGAACACACCCGGCGCCTGTTCGATTCGGCGCACATCCTCGGCATCTCGATTCCCTACACCCAAGACGAGCTGAACGCCGCCCAACGCCAAGTGTTCCAAGCGAACGGCTTGGCCGAGGGCTACCTGCGCCCAGTGGTTTACATGGGTTCGGAGGCGATGGGCCTGCGCGCCGAAGCGCTCTCGGTGAACGTCGCCATCGCTTGCTGGCCGTGGCCGGACTACATGGATCCCGAGTCACGCGAGCGCGGCATCTCCGTGCGCACATCCTCCTACACCCGCCACCACGTCAACATCACGATGTGCAAGGCCAAGGCGAACGGCAACTACATCAATTCGATTTTGGCGCTGCGCGAGGCGTTGGAGTCCGGCTGCGACGAGGCGCTCTTGTTGGACAACGAAGGCTACGCCGCGGAGGGGAGCGGCGAGAACCTGTTCGTGGTGAAGAACGGCACGCTGCACACGCCGGAGCTCACCTCGTGCCTGCCCGGCATCACCCGTGACACCATCCTCACGTTCGCCAAGGAGCTCTCCCTTGAGGTGATCGAGCGCCGCATCACCCGCGACGAGCTCTACATCGCGGACGAAGCGTTCTTCACCGGCACCGCGGCCGAAGTGCTGCCCATCAGGGAACTCGACCGGCGCGTCATCGGCGACGGGCGTCGCGGTCCCGTCACCGAGCGCCTCCAATCCCGTTACTTCGAGCAAGTGCGGGGGCGCCGGGAAGCACACCCGGATTGGCACACGCCGGTGCAGTGAGCCCCACAGCCACACGAACGCAGGGGTGAGGGTCCTCATCGTCGGGCCGGCTTGGGTTGGCGACATGGTGATGGCGCAACCACTCGTCGCCGCTCTGGAGCGCGACGGTGCCGAAGTGCATGTGCTGGCGCCTCCCGCCACGCTGCCGGTCGCCGCGCGGCTAGCAGGGGTCGCACAGGTCCACCGCTTGCCGGCCGGCCACGGCGCCTTGGCCTTGAAGGCGCGGTGGCGCACCGGCAGGCAGCTCAGCCGTTTGCGTTTCGGGCGCGCCATCGTGTTGCCGAACTCGTTCAAGTCCGCCCTCACACCGTGGTTCGCCCGCATCCCAGTGCGCACCGGCTGGCGCGGCGAACATCGCCACGGCGTGTTGAACGATTTGCGGCGGCCAGACGCCAAGATGCCACGCTTGGTTGATCGCTTCACCGCATTGGCGACAGCCGCCGGCGCGAAGCCCGTGCATCACCCGTGCCGCCGCCCCAAGCTCTTGGCGGACCCGCGCAATCGCGCCGCCGTCTGCGCCAAGTTGGCGCTCGATCCACACCGAGTGGTGGCGCTTTGCCCCGGGGCCCAGTTCGGGCCGGCCAAGCGCTGGCCAACCAAGCACTTCGCCGCGGTGGCGGCGCGAAACTTGGCGGCGGGGCGACAAGTTTGGCTGTTCGGCGCACCGAGCGAGCGCCCGATCTGCGACGCTGTGGCGGCGGGGTCGCCCGGCGCAGTGAATCTGGCCGGGCGGGTGGGCTTGGCAGACGCCATCGACCTCCTTTCCATCACCGAGTGCGTGGTGGCGAACGATTCCGGCCTGATGCATGTCGCCGGGGCGTTGGGCCGACCGGTGGTGGCGGTGTTCGGTTCCACTTCGCCGAGCGTTACGCCGCCGTTGGGGCCGGCGGCGACGGCATTGAGCACCCGGGCGCCGTGCAGCCCGTGTTTCGAGCGCGTCTGCCCGCTGGGACACACCCGCTGCCTGACCGAGCTGGCGCCGCAACGAGTGTGCCAAGCGCTCGACGCGCTGCTCACCGAACGCCAACAGGCCAACTCGTGAGCGAACCCGCCACGCTGCATAACGGCGCCCACGCGCCCCAAGGCGCCGCCGACGGCAGCGGGCGCGCGGCGGCCGCCACGGCTGGCCCGCACATCCTCTTGGTGAAACTGTCGTCGTTGGGGGACATCGTACATACGTTGCCGGCGGTCGAAGACGCGGCGCGTCTCGGCGCCACCTTCGACTGGGCGGTGGAAGAGGACTTTGCCGCCGTGCCGGCGCTGCACCGCGCGGTGCGGCGCGTCATTCCCGCGGCGCTGCGCCGCTGGCGCAAGGACGCGGCATCGAGCGTCGGCGAGGCGCTGGCGTTCCGCCGCGCCCTGCGCCATAAGCGCTATGACCTGACCATCGATGCCCAAGGTCTGCTGAAGAGCGCCGTCGTGGCGCGGCTGGCGCGCTCGGCCGGCTATGCCGGGTTTGATCGCGGCAGCGCCAGGGAAAGCGCCGCCACGCTCCTTTACTCAAGCTCAGCCGCGGCGCCGAGGACGGACCACGCCGTGGACCGCATCCGTGCCCTCTTCGCCACGGCCATCGGCTACCAACGCCCGCGGGAGGCGCCGGCGTTCGGCCTCACGCCGCTAGGCCCATCCAATCGCTACTGCGTGTTGACCCACGGCACCACATGGCACACCAAGCATTGGCCGGAATCCTTCTGGAGCCGCATCGCCGCACGCGCCGTCGATGCCGGGCTCACGCCGCTCTTGCCTTGGCTCTCGACGGCGGAACATGACCGGGCGCGGCGCATCGCCGGCACCGTGCCGGGCAGCGAGGTCGCGCCGCCGCTGCGTATGGATGAAGCCATCGCGCTGCTCTCCGGGGCCCGCGCCGTGGTCGGCGTCGATAGCGGCCTCGCCCACCTCGCGGCCGCGCTGGGGTGCCCAACGGTGGTGGTGTATGGCCCCACCGACCAACGCCTCACCGGCTGCCTGGGCGCCCGCGCCCGCAGCTTGCAGGCCAGCCTGCCCTGCTCCCCTTGCCTCGCGCGCACTTGCCGCTATCGTGGAGCACCACGCGATTGGGCGGGGCAAGCGGTGCGACCGCCCTGTTTCGCCAGCGTCCATCCAGACCGGGTGTGGGAAGCGCTGGCGGCGTTGCTTGAGTGAGCGCCGGGGTCAGTGCGCCAACCGTCGGGCCAAGCCCGTGGCCCGCTCCGCCCGCCGCGCCACCGCTTGGCGCACCGCCTCGCCGCCACCGTATATGACGACCTTCTGCCGCGCCCGAGTGACGGCGGTGTAGAAGAGCTCCCGCGTCACCACCCGGGAATCCGCCGGGCCCGGCACAAACGCCACTTCGTCGTATTCGGAGCCCTGCGCCTTGTGTACGGTTAGGGCGAAGAAGGTCTCGTGGTCGGGCAAGCGGGACGGCGCGACCAAGAAAGGTGACGCCGCGGAGAGTTCGGGAAACCAGACCCGCACCTGGCCGTCCTGCTTGAGCACCACACCGACATCGCCGTTGGCGAGGCCCGAGGCGGCGTCGTTGCGGGTGACGATGATGGGGCGACCTGCGTAAAACTCCGCGCCCCGCTCGGCGACTCCATTCAAGCGCAGCTGGCGTTCCACCAAGGCGTTGAATCGTTCGGCGCCGAATGGCCCGACGCGGTGCGCGCACAACACACGCAGCGTGGGGAAGGGTTGGGCAACCGCGCCATCCGTCCGCACGGCGCGAACACGCGGTGCGCAAGACTCCCGCGCGTAACGCGCCGCGAGCGCTTCGAAGGCAGGGATGTCGGCAAGCGGCACACGCTGGGTCTCAGACGCGGCATCGTCTCCCAAGGCGTCGAGGGCGCCATCGCCATCGCCCTGCACGATGGCGGCCGCCAACCGACCAATGCCGCCACTTGGGTCGAAGCGATGGCTTCGCGTCAGCTCCACCAGCGTTGGGTTGAGCGGTGAACCGACGGCGCGGCCGGCGGCGCACAAATCGCCCAGCACGGCACCCGGCTGCACTGAAGCCAACTGGCTCGCATCGCCCAGCACGACCAACCGCGCCGCCGGCGGCAGTGTGTCAAGCAGTTGCGCCATCAGCGTGACATCGATCATGGAGGCTTCGTCGAGGATGAGCGCATCGAGCTTGAGCGGGGCGCGGCGGGCGCGGAACAACAGGCTGTGGATGGTGGTGGCATCCGCGTCGAAGCGCGCCAACGCCGGCACCGCTTCGGCAAGCCCCCGCAATTGCGCCGCCACGGCCTCTTGCAGCCGTTTGGCGGCCTTGCCGGTCGGCGCCGCCAACGCCACCCGTTCCGGCTGTGCGAGGCCCGTCCCGACCAACAGCGCGATGAGCCGCGCAGCCAGCGTCGTCTTGCCCGTGCCGGGGCCGCCGGTGACCACACACAGGTGGCGTTGCATGGCTGCCCGAGCCGCTTGGCGATGTTCGGACACCGCCGCCGCAAAGAGGCGCTCCTCCAACGTTTGCGCGGCGGTGTCCAACGTGGTGAGGTCGGCGGCCGGCGCCGCCCGTTCCCGCAAGGCTTGCGCCACGCGCAGCTCGTCTTCGCGCAACCGATCCAGGTACAAGCGGTTCTCGGCGTCGAGAAACAGCGGCCTCATGTCACTGCTTGAACTCGCGACGGCCGGGCTCGCCAGCAACGCCGCCCGCCAATGTTCGAGAGCCGGCAAGCCGACGCCGACGGACTGCGCCTCGTGTTCGCCAAGCGCCACCGCCGCGTCCACGCCGGCGCACACCGGCAGTTCCATGCAGGTGTGCCCGGCGCGCGCCTGCACACTTGTCAACGCGGCCGCCAGGGCGAGCTCGCGCCGTTGGCCGTTCGGCGCGCCCAACTCCACCACCAAGCGGGCGAACGCCAGGTCGATGTGCTGGATGAGGCCGGCGTTCAACAGCGTCTCAAGTTCCGGCAAAGCATCGGCTTGGCCGGCGGCGGGTGGGTTCGCACCCACCGTCACGGCGACTCGCTCCCCGCGAAACAGGCGTCCATTGCATGGATGCAGGCGGCGCTCGGCCGGTCAAAGAAGATGCCGCGCGCTGGATCGGCGTTCGCGGCGGGATCGATGCCGCGGGCGAAAAGGTAGAACGCGCCGCCGATGTGCCGCTCATAGTCATAGTCCGGCAGCCGCAGCCGCAAGTGGCGATGCAGCGCGAGCAGGTACAGGAGGTATTGCAGTTGATAGCCGCGGCGGCGCACGGCGTCCGCCAAGCGCGGCGGCGAATACTCGACGCCAGCGCGCCCCAGCAGGTTGGTCTTGTAGTCGATGACGTACCAACAACCTTGCCATTCCGCCACCAAATCGATGAAACCCCGCAGATAGCCATTCACAGTCTCTTCCTGTGCCTGCCCAAACGGCGGGCTGTAGCCGTGTGCGTCCAAGGCGCGTCCGAGTGCGTCACGCCCAAGGCGCCGTGCCGGCAGATGAAACTCCAGCTCAGGCACGGGCCGCGCGAGATCGGCAATGCGCCAAGCGTCTCCAAGGCCGGGGCCCGCGGCGGCCATGAGCGGCGCGGCCCAAGTGTTTTCCACCATGCGTATCGCCACATTCCGCCACGCTGGATCGATGTGATGCCGCGCTAGGCCCTCGCTCACAACCTCTTCAAGGGGCACACCCCGGGCCCGCCGCTCGAACATCTCGTGCAGGCAACTGCCGACCCGCGCACCGGTGGGGAAGGTGAAGGGCGAGCGCTCGACGGCCGGGCTTTCCGAGAGAGACTGATCGGCGCTCTCGAGGGCCGCGTCCAAGTCGTGGTCCGGGCGTTCGATGGCCTCGTGGTCCAACCCGGACTCGGCCGCGCCGGCGCGGCCACCCAACGCAGAGTAGCTCGTCATTTGGCGCTCACGGCCGAGCGCTCGGCTCAAGCGCCGGGCACGAAGCTGTGACGGCGCCGAAGGCGCGGCGGCAAGCCGCGTTGCATCCAAGGCCGCCGGCAGCTCCACCGCCCCGATGCCATGTGGACACCGCGCAACCAGCGCTTGGACACGCGCGAGCCACGCCTCCGGCGTCATCTTCCTAGCCGCCTTCCGCACGACGTCCAGTGCCTGCACCGGGTCTCGCGGCTGGTCGCCGGCGGGCTCGCGGAGCAACCAAGCCAAGGGGGCCGACTCCCATCCCCTGACGCGCCCCCATGTGACGACGCACCGCAAACGCGCCCGCGTCAGCGCCACGTACAGCAGCCGCACGTCCTCGGAGAAGCCCTCCAGCCGCTCCTTGCCGCGTTCCGCATCCGTCGGCGCCAGGTGCAACACCTCGGCGAAACCGGGGTCATCCCGCACATGGAACTGGGCATCCCACGAATCGCGCCTCGTCGCGCCACGCACATCCCATGCAAACGGCAAGAAGACGATGGGAAACTCCAAGCCCTTGCTGCGGTGAACCGTGACGATCTTCACCAGTTGCTCGTCGCTCTCCAAACGCAGCTGCGCCACTTCGTCGCGTTCGGTCACCCGCCCCCGGCGACGGCTGAACCACGCCGCGACACCGGGTGGCGTGAGGCGGCCCGTCGCCTCCGCCTGCTGCAACAAATCAGCGAGATGCATGACGTTGGTGAGCCGGCGGGCACCGTCGGGATGTCGCAGCAACTGCCGCGCTCCGCCGTTGGGCGCTCGCCCCGGCGAGGGGGCGGTGGCATCGAAACGCTTCAGCAACTGCCGAACCATCGCCGCCACCCCACCGCTGTGCCAAGTGGCGCGCCACTCGCCCAAGCGCTCCTTCCAAGCGTTCCAAACGTCGTCGTCATCGGCCAGGCGGGTGAGTTCGGCGGCATCCAAGCCGAACAGGTCGCCGGCCAGCGCGCCACGCATGCGCCCCGTGGAATGTGGACTCGCGACGGCCCACAGCAGGCGTTCAAGCTGCTCGGCTTCGCGGCTCTCAAAAACGTCATCAGTGCCGATTTCCACGCTGCGCACACCGCGCACCGCCAAAGCGCTAGCCACGCGGCGGCCTTGCTCGCCGGTTCGCACGAGCACGGCGATGTCTGATCCAGCGAGGGGCTCACCATCGACACTGACATTGCCTTCAGCCGACGCCGCCAAGAGCCGCGCGATCTCGTCCGCGGCGTGGCTGGCCGCCAACGGCACCGCTTCGTTCTTGTTGAGCGGCTTGGCGGCGGGCGGGATGATCCGGAATTGCAGGGGCGGCGCGTCCTCGTCGCCCACCACGCGCAACCCCGACCCAGCCCCGGCCTCAGCCGGCGTGGCGGGAGAAAAGGGGATTTCCGGCAGGCCGAACGGGTGCTTGCAGTCAAAGACGGTGTTGACCGCCTCGACGAGACGCGGCACGGAACGATAGTTTTCGCCCAACGTGAGGCGCGTCTCGTCAGCCACGCTCGCACTGGCGCGCAGATAGGCGAAGATGTCCGCGCTGCGAAAGCGGTAGATGGACTGCTTCGGGTCGCCCACGATCACCATCGGGCCCTTCCCGCCGCCGTAGATGCGTTGAAAGATGTCCGCTTGGGCGCGGTCCGTGTCTTGATACTCATCGATGAGCGCGAACCGGTAGCGCTGCCGGATCCGGGCCGCGAGGGTTGGCACGCGATTGAGCGCTTCGCGCACCGTGAGCAAGAGATCGTCGTAGCCGAGCAGGCGTTCCTCACGGATGCGGCGGCTGAGACGCCCACGGGTTTCCTCCAACGTGGCGCGACGGGCTCGCGGCAACCACTGGCCGTAGGTTGCGAGCAATGCGGCGCTGGCCTCGTCCAGCGCAGCCAAGTCGCGCCCTAGCCCATCGGCGGATTGAGGCATGGCTTTCGCCAGCGCGGCGAACGTGGCCTTCGGGTCAAACGCCACGGCCAAGGGGTGTTCGAGCACCGTCAACACCTGCTCCAAGCCCGCTGTCCCGTCCGCCGCCTTGGCGCTTGATCGGGCCGCCTCGAGGGCCGTTTCCCACCGCGCCTCCTGCGCCACCAGCCCCTGCATGGCGGCATCATCGAGGGGGGCGGCGCCACGGATTTCCAGCCCCGGCTTGCCCGAGTGGCTCGCCACCCAATCGGTGAGGTTCCGCGGCGGTCCAAACAGTTCCAGCCCCGGCACCTTGGGCAGGAATCGCTTCGAGCGGGCGAACTGCACCCGCATCTTCGGCGCCGGCACCATGCTGCGCCGCCAATGGTCGCGCACCTCCGCGCTCATCACGTCGAAACCGTCGCCGCTCACCTCAAAGCCAAAGGGGAGGCCGCAGTCGAAGGCGAAATCGTTGATGACCCGCTGGCAGAAGCCATGAATGGTCAACACGTTGGCGCGGTCCAGATCCATCACCGCCGGCTCGAGACGCCGACCCACCTCGGCGGCGGGAATGTCGAGGGAAGCCCAATGCGCCATGAGATCGCGCGCTTGGTCGGAACCCTCGCCCACTCCGGCCGCGGCGCCTTGCACGGCTCGCAATGTCCGCCGCAGCCTATCCCGCAGCTCGTCCGTCGCCGCCACGGTGAACGTGACGATCAGCAAGTCGCTGATTTCGCGTTGCGCCTCGACGATGAGCCGGGCGGCCAGCGTGGTGAGGGCGTACGTTTTGCCCGTGCCGGCGCTGGCTTCTATGAGTGTGGCGCCGGTGCCATCCAAGGGCAAAGTGAATGGCGTCATCGTGGTGGGCGCCGTCATGTCCGCTGCTTGCGCGCCGCCTGCACGAGGGGCGTCATGAGCTGCTCCGCGAGCTCGCCGAAACGGGCGTCAAAGGGCCCCTCGCCACCGTATGCCAAACCCTCGTAAACGTCGGGGAAGGGATTGTCGGCCCACTTCGCCGCCGCCAAAGCGAGCGAGGAGGGGACGTTCCCGTCGGTCTTTGCCAGCGCCTCCGCGTAGGCCAAGGAAGCCTCCGGCAGCAGCGGCAGCAACTCGCGCTGGCCGCACCGCCAAGCGCCGAGCCAGGCGATGAGCTGTTGCCGCGCCGTCTCCGGCGGCGGAGCTTCGAGCCACACCTCCGTCACGCCACCGCGGAGGCCGATGAAACACGCCCAACGTGGCGCGTTCGGATCGCCGGCGGTGGCGGCCCACGCGAGCACCTTGAGCCACGCTTCAATGCGGTGCCTCGGCTGGACGGCGCCGATGCGGTGGCAAATCAAGTTGTTCGCCGCCGCATCCACGCCCTCCAACGTACCGATCAATGTGTAGCCATCCAAGGACACCTGAATGTCGATGGCCGTCAAGCGGCCGGTGTGCCTCGCCAACGCCGCCTGCAACTCGTCCACATCCCGCTGCGCCTCCTCTTGCGCGAGCGCCCCTTGGGCACCCTGCGGCAAGGCGCCGCTGGCCGCGGCCAAGGCGGCGAGCCGCGCCGGGGGAAGCCCATGCCGGCCGAGCGAGAAAGCGCGGTCGCGCACCTGCCACCTCTGCAGCGCATCGAGCTCGAACGGCTCGTCTTCGGCCAAGGTGGCGTCGTCCGTCTCCAAGCGCAGCCCGAGCCGTTGGCGGAGAAAGGTCTTGGCCGGCGCCGTCGCAAAGGCGATGAGCGCCTCCAAATCCACAGCCCCCTTCGCGGCCGGCGCCGGCAGCGGGACGAGGAAACGGCTCGTGACATCGCCATCGCCCGAATCACCGGCCACGGAGCGGGCCGCGGCGAGCATGCTCTGCGAATAGCTGAAGAGTTTGGCGTCGGCACTGTCTTCGCCTTCGTTTGCCGAGAAGTACCGGGGGCTGAACGGCTGCACCGGGTGCCGGCGCGCGAAGACGACACCGGGGAAGCGTTTCGCCAAGTAATCCCTAAGTTCGTCCACCAACACGGAGGGCGGGATGGGGGCGTCGTCGCGCAGACCACGCCCGGTATAAGACACCAAGAAGCAACGCCGCGCCGCCAGCAGCGCTTCAAGGAAGGCCAAGCGATCTTCGTCGCGGACGTTGCGATCGCCGCGCCGCGCATCGTCTTCGGCCATCACATCAAAGGAAAGCCGGATCGGCGAGCGCGGAAACCCGCGGTCATTCATGCCCATGACGCACACGACCTTGGCCGGAAAGGTCTGCCCGGTGGCCAGCGACGCCACGGTCACGCCGTCCGCCAGCCGCGCCAACGGGCGGGCGGCGCTTGCCGCGGCACTTCGCAACGCATCCCGCACGACGGCGAAGGGGATGGGCGTTTCCGCGCTGGCGTTCGGCGTTGCGACAAGGGGGGCGGGGGCGGCCGCGGCGAAGAGATCCGCCTGCTCCGCCGCCCCCGCCCCCACGTTCCTCGCGCCAGTGGGGTCGGTGGCGCCCGAGGCTGACGTCGGTGGCATGAGGGCCGCCCATTCCTCGGCCAAGTCCGCGATGAGCCGCTCCACGGACGCCGTCTCCCGCGCCGCTTCCACCGGCACCCGCTCCGGGTCTGCGAAGAAGGGCGCCACCGCCTCTTCGCGCAGCTTGCGCACCCATTCCCGCGCCGGCAGCGATTCGTTCATCCAGCCGCGCAGCTTGAAGGCGTCCTCGCAGTAGCGCGCGAAGCGCCCCAATGCCTCGTAGTCTTCCGCCGACCCTTGGCCACCGGCGAAGCCGATGGCGCTCGGGGCGATGTCTTCATGCAAGACATCATCCCCGGTCATGGCGTAACCGAGCAGCAGGCGGCGCAACCCGAAGCGCCAGGTGTGGGTGTGGGTGGCCGGCAACCCTTCGTCGCGCCGGTGCGCCGCGTCCACACCCCAGCGGATGCCGGCCTCGCGCACCCAATCGCGGATGTCGCCGAGACGCGCCGCGTCGATGCCCAGCTGTGCTTGCACGGCGGCGGATTCCAAGGGGGCCAGCATGGCTTCCGCGCCGTAGCGGGAACCCGGCAAGGCCAGCAGATCGAGGAACGCCTGCGTGGCCCGGGTGGATGCTTCCCGGGGCCGGGAGACGTTGAATGGAATGACGCCTTCCGCCGCGAACACAGACTCGATGGCCGGCGCGTATTCGTCGATGTGGGGCGTCAGCACCAGCACGTCCGCCGGCTGGATGTCCGGATGCTCGTCGAAGATCCCGAGCAGCCTGTCATGCAGCGCTTCCGCCTCCCGGGCCGGCGAATGGCATACATGGATCTGGAGGGATGAATCCGGGCCGGCGAGGGGCGCCTCCGCTTGCGCGGCTTCCGCGGCCAAGCGGAGGTCGAGGACATCCCGTTGCACCTTGCCGAGGGCCGTCTCCGCCGGCGGCTCGTCATGGATTTCCTCGGGCGTGCCCTGCGCCAGCTCCTGTTCGGCCAACAGAGACTGGGTGTCCCGCGCCAACTTGCCCCAGGCGGCGAGCAACTCGTTGCCTTGGTCGCGGTGCTGCGCGGCCGGGTCGCCGGGCGCGGCAAGCCGGAGGATGCTGCGACGTGGCGCGATGTCGCCCCAGTACTCCCGGCAGGGGCTCAACAGGAAGAGATGAATCTCCATGTGCTGGGCCGCGTGGCGCAGCATGGCCAAGTAGGACGGCGACAGCGCGGCGATGCCAAAGAAGCTCGCGCGTCGGGGCCACGTCGGCGGCACACCGCTGCCCACCGCCGCCGCGAATGCGTCGATGGCCGCCACCCAATGGCGCGGCCCCGTTTGGCCCGCCGCCAAACGTTGCCAGAGCTGGGCCTGCCAATGCGGCGCCGTGCCGGCTTCCCACGCCCGAATCCAATCCGGCCGATAGAGCAGGCAGCGGTCGTAAACGCCCGCCAAGCGCTCGGCCAGCTCGAACCGTTTGCGCGGGTCGCCGTCGGCCAGATAGCGGCGCACCGCCTCCGCCCCGGCCGGCGCACTACCCGAGGTGAGGTCCGCCAATGCCTCGAAGATGCGCCAGCGCAACCGTTTGAGCGCGAAGGGCTGCTCCGCCGGCAGCGTCGGCACCGCCTCGCGCATGATGGACCACGCGAACTGCGCCGGCAGCTCCACCGTGAGATGCGCCGCCACGCCCAAGTGTTCGGCGAGTTCCAACGTGAGCCAGCGGCCCAGCGTTGGATGCGGCACCACGATGCGCTCCGGCAGCAGCGGATGCGAGGGCGCTTCCGCAAGCTCTTGCGCCAACCGCGCCGCCAAGGTCTCCAGCCGATTGCCGGCGTGAATGTGGATCGATTGCCCCTCCCTTGGCTGCCGAGAAGTGCTCAACGCCGGAGGATGTGCTCCGCTTCCCAGAGCTTGTCCCACCCCGTCTCCTCGTCGCCTGAGAACTGCCCGGTGCGGAAACCCGCTATCGAGTACGGCGGAAGTTCCCTCCAGAGGGTGCAGCCGGAATCGCCAAAGCGGTGGGCGAAGTCGCCATTGTCGAAGCCATGCTCCGCCCGGTGCGGGGGCAGGTCGCCCTCGTCCACCGGATCGATGTGAAGGAAGAAGCGCAGGTCGAAATCTCCCGGCTCGCAACCCTCCCGGACATAGGCCAACCAGCCATCATGCAGGTAAACGTCGAAGTGCGAGCGGATCACCAGCGCCTGCGGCGGGGGCACCCGATGAAACCGGGGATCCTCTTGGAACGCCCCGCCCAGCGCGTCGTATCTGGCACGGATGGCCACCGCCGCCGGGTCGTCCGCCGCGAACCCTTCCGCACCCGACCGCTCGAACGCCGCGTAGTAGCGGTCCAGCGCTTGGTTCACCGCCGCCTCGGAGAGGCGCGGCAGCTCAAGCCGCTCCGCGAGGAACCGATGCAGGCAGACCGCACCCAGCCGATTGCCCACCTCGTTCCAGTGCGCATCGAGCTTGAACCGATACGGCGAATCCGCCCACGGCGTATGCGGATAGGCCGGGTCGAGTGCGGCGAAGCAATCCCGCAGATTGATGGACTCCACGCCCTCCTCCCGAACGATGTCGGCTACCCGGCCGATCCCGTCGTCGCTGTCCCCCGCCGGCAACCAAACCATATGGAAGCTCGCGCCGTGGCCTTCCACCGCCGCCTTGAAGCGGCGCAGCAACAACCGGAACAAGACGTACGCGCTCGGTGGCGGGTTATTGATGTAGCGGTAGGATCGCGGCAGCCACTCGCGTTTACGCTCCTCGCCGGCCACCGTTATCCCGCTCAAATGGGTGGTCAACCGGCCGGCGACGTCCAGCCCCAAGTAGGTGACATGCAGCCCGGCAAGCGGCGCGAACGGGCCAGGCGCCGCTTCCCCCCTCGCGAGCTGGCCGGATTCGTCAAGGCGGAACAGGCGATTGGCGAAGTTGTCCACCGGATCGTTGGTCCAGTAAACGTAGAACACATGGTCCAGCGCTTCCCGGCCGGCCCACATCTCATAGCGCAGGAGGGATTGGGCGGTTCCGTAGCCCTCCACGCCGAAGTTGAGCACGTTGATCCCCCCTTCGGTTTCAACGTTCAGCAGGTAGTCCAGCGGCTCGGTGAACGAGAAATGCACCGGCATGCCGACGTTCTCGGTGAAGGAATCGCCGAAGAAACCAAGGTTCAACGAGGATTCCAGGTCCGCGGTGGTGAAGTCCCGATGCTGCCGCAGGCCCAAGTTGTTGTGGAAGACCGGAATCTGCGCACCGGTGTCTGGATGCCACCGGAAATGGCGATGGTTGGGGATGCGGACGAACAGCAGGTCCGCATCCAGCAGGAACGCGGCATCCGCCAGATGCGAGTACTTGGGCACGAACAAGCGCAGCCCCAACTCACACAGCAGGAGCGCCGCCAGACACGAAACCAACGCCAGCGCGACGTTGCCGAAGGCGCTCGCGATCCGCACCAGGATTCCGCCTTTCTTTTTTGGGTTTGGGGGCGCGAGGGGCATCGCCGGCAGCGGTTCCAACAAGCCATCAATTCTCGCACACAAGCACGGGAGGCAAGGCCGCGCGTTCGCCGGCATCCGGCGACTCGATCAACGGTCTGCCATCCATGCCGCGGCCAACCGTGATAGGGTTCGCGTTCGCTCGATGCCCAGAGACTCGTCGTGGCCTACGAACAACCCATCCCCCCGCAAGGGCAGCATACGCAGCCGTTTTGGGAAGGCGCCAAGGCCGGCAAGCTGATGCTGCCGCGCTGCATGGACTGCAACCGCACGCATTGGTATCCGCGGCTGATTTGCCCGTTCTGCCACAGCATGGCGCTGGAATGGATCGAGGCGAGCGGCGAGGGGCGCATCCACACCTTTGCCGTGCAGCATCGCGCCTTCGGCGGCTGGGAGAAGGAGGTGCCCTACGTCACGGCGTTCATCGACCTTGCAGAGGGGGATCGCATGTTGACGGTGTTGCGCGGCGTGGACGCCACACGCCCGGAGAGCATCAAGATCGGCGCCAAGGCGCGGGTGGAGTTCGAGCCGGCGAACGAAGACACGCACATTCCATTCTGGCGCGTGGTGGAGGACTAGGAATGGTGGCGAACCTCAAGAACGCGGCCGCCATCGTCGGGGCGGCGGAGTCCAACGTCATCGGCTATCCGATGGAGTTGACGGGCAAGCGCGTGACTTCCCTGCAGCATCACATCGAGGCCATTCGGAACGTCTGCGACCAAACGGGCATTCCCATCGCGGACATCCAAGGCATCTTCTCCGCCGGCTGGACTGGCGAATTGGCGGAGCATTTGGGCCTCAGGCCGCGCTATCTGGACACCACCATGGTCGGCGGCTGCTCGTTCCAGATTCACGTCCACCATGCGCTGGCGGCCATTCACGCCGGCATCATCGACATCGCGCTGGTGAGCCACGGCGAGGCCGGTTGGTCTTACCGCGGCGGCGGTTACGGCGGCGGGCGCGGGGGCGGCCAAATCAGCCCCGCCACCGAGATGACGGCGGCCTACGGCCTGTTCGGCGCACCCTCGCAATACGCCCATGCGATGGTGCGCCATTTCCACCGCTTCGGCACCAGCGCGGAAGATTTCGCCCACATCGCCGTGGTCACACGCGATTGGGCGCAGCTCAACCCGCGCGCCGTGATGTTCGGCAAGAAGCAAAGCCCGTTCGGCGGGCCCATCACCCTGCAGGACGTCACCGAAGCGCGGGTGATCGCTTGGCCGCTCACCCTCTACAACTGCTGCTTGGTGACCGACCACGGCGGCGCCGTCATCGTGGCGCGGCCGGAGATCGCCCGCAGCTTGCGCACGAATCCGGTGTGGGTGAGCGGCGCCGGTGAATCAATGGGGCATCAGAACATGCTGGAGATGGAAGACTTCACCGCCACCTCCGCGTCGCGCTCGTCCGCCATCGCCTACGAGATGGCCGGCCTCGGCCCCGCCGACATGGAAATGGCGATGATCTACGACTCCTTCACCATCACCGCCGGCATCACCGCCGAGATGCTGGGCTTGGCGCCGCGCGGCAAGGGCTACACGCTGTGGAAGGAAGGCCACGCGGCGCCCGGCGGCCGCCTGCCCATCAACACGAACGGCGGCGGCCTGTCGTTCAACCACTCCGGCATGTATGGGATGCAGCTCTTGGTGGAGGCCTACCGGCAGCTTTCCGGCACCGCGGAAGATGGCGTAAACGGCATCGCCGGCAAGCAAACGAACGCCCGCACCTGCGTGGTGAACGGCACCGGCGGCACCCTCTCCACCACCGGCACGCTGGTGTTGACGGCCGACTCATGATGCGCTGGCTGCTCGCCATCATCATCACGCTGTTGATCTTGGCTGGGGCGGCCTACTGGGCGGCACTCAACACTCGCGCCGGGCAGGACTTCGCCCTCGATCTGCTGATGGGCGCGCTGGCAGGGGCAACACCACCTAGGCCACCAGCGGATGCGATGCGCGTGTTCATGTGCGGCACCGCCTCACCGTTGGGGACGCCGGATCGGGCGCAGGCGTGCGTGGCCGTGATCGCCGACGGGCGGCTCTATCTCGTGGACACCGGCGTCGGCTCCGCGCAGACGCTGCAGGCGCACCGCGTGTCTTCACGACACCTGGACACGGTGTTCATCACCCACTTCCATTCCGACCACATCGGCGGCTTGCCCGACCATAACCTGGGCTCGTGGGTGGCCGGACGGACGGCGCCACTTAAAGTGGTGGGGCCGCCGGGTGTGGCAGCGGTGGTGGACGGCTTCAACCGCGCCTACGAATTGGACCGGCAATACCGCACCGCCCATCACGGCGCCGAACTTCTGCCGCCGGCCATTGGCGTGATGCAAGCGCGCGAAATCGAATATCGCCGGCGCACCGAACACGGCCTCTTGGTCTCGTTCGCGCCAGGCGTGGTGCATGAAGCCGATGGCCTCACCGTGACCGCGTTCGTGGTGGACCACTCGCCCGTGGAGCCAGCTTTTGGCTACCGCTTCGACTACGAGGATCGCTCCGTGGTGATAAGCGGCGACGCCGTGGTGACGGCGACCCTTGAAGACGCCGCCACGGACGCAGACCTCGTGATTCACGATGCCCTCTCCGAACCGCTCATCTCGACTTTGGCGCGAGCCAGCGCACCAGCCAACCCACGTCTGGCGAAGGTGCTTTCGGATGTATTGGACTACCACGCCCACACCACCGCGGTGGTGGCGATGGCCGAGCGCGCCGGCGTACGCATGCTCGCCTTCTATCACTTGGTGCCGGCACCGCAAAACGCGCTGATGGAAGCCATCTTCATGCGCGACGTCCCAGACGACGTGGTGCTGGCCGAAGATGGCATGACGTTCGATCTGCCCACCGGCTCCCCAGCGATCTTGGTGGACGCCGGCTAGGCTCCGCGCCAAGCACTCCCCAGCCGTGGCGCCGCCGCGATGCTGACCTTCGCCGAAGAACTCGTCCTGCTGCTGCACGACGAAGCTGGCGCACCCCGGCCGATTCGCCAAGACGCCATCGACTGCGCCTTGACCGGTGCCGTATTGATGGAGTTGGCCTTCGCCGGACGCATCGACACAGACCTGCGGACGCTCATCGTCACCGACGCAAGCGCCACCGGCCATCCGGCCCTCGACCGTGTGCTGGCAAAGCTCGCGGCCCGTGCCCCGGCGTTGGACACGCGCACTTGGATCGGCGAGTTGTGCATGGACGAAGCGGGCGCGATCCATGAAGCCGTGTTGTCCAGTCTGGTTGCCAGGGAGCGCTTGGCGCGGCGGGCAAAGGGCCCGTGGGGCTTGGGCGGGTTGCGCTATCCCAGGATGGACGACCAAGCCGTGCGCGGGATCAACTCGCGCATTCGCCAAACCCTGGCTTCCGACGACCTCCCCGAGCCTAGGGACGTGGCGCTCATCTCGCTCTTGGACGCCTGCGACCTGCTCGGCCACGTCGTCCCCTCGCGGGAGATCGACCAACGCCGCGCCCGCATCGAGCAACTGCACCGGATGGATTTGATCGGGCGCGAGGTGGCCAATGCCATCGCCACGGCGGAACGCTCGACGCTGTTGGCCATTCGCGCACGGTCAGCACGTGTTCGCCGCCTCATGCTGCAGCTCTCGGCGCTGGGTGCTCTGGGCGTGGCGGCGACGCTGCTAGCGCCCCGCGTGGCCGTGCCGGATCAACTCGCCCCGAGCCTGCTCAAGCTGCTTTGGTTCGACGGTCTGTGGCAGCAGTGGAGCGGCTACCTGCTGCTCGGCGTGAGCGGTGCCGGCATCCTCGCCGCCTTGCTCGTGAAGGCGCGCCCGGTGGCACGGCGGGGCGGCTTGCACTGGTGGCGGCTCGGCCATGTCGGGTTCGGGCTCTGTTGCGTCCTGCTGCTGTTTGCCCACACGGGATTTCGCTTGGGCGCCAACCTCAACGCCGCGCTCATGTTGGTCTTTTCGGCGGCACTGTTGCTTGGCGCACTGGCCGGCGCCTCCACATATGCGGCGGCGCAATTGCGCCGGCTGGGAATCAATCCCAGAGTTCCGATGGCTTTGGCACGGCTGCATCGCATCATGCTCTATCCGCTGCCGGCGTTGCTCGTCATTCACATCCTCGTCGTCTATCTGTATTGAGCAACCGATGCCGCGCAGTGTGCTTGCCTGGGTGTGTGGGGTGGCGGCAGCCGTGGGCGCCACGGCGCTCGCCGCCAGTTGGATGCTGGTGGGGGGCGACCGCCGGCCGCTGCTCATCGGCGCCACCACCGATGCCCACCACCAAATCGAACTGGCCTGCGAGACCTGCCACGACGCCCCGCCCTTCGCCGGCGCTGATGCCGCCACCGAGGCGCTGAACGAGACTTGCCGCGATTGCCATGAGGCCGCGTTGCGCATCGGCGACGACAGCCATGCGCCAAGACTGTTCCGCAGCCCCCGCATGGCCAGCTATCTGCAAGCCATCGACGCCCGCCTTTGCACCAGCTGCCATGTTGAGCATCGGCCGGAGATCACCCGCGCCGGCGCCGTCACGGTGGCGGCAGACTTCTGCGCGGCCTGCCATTCCGAAGGCGACCAAGACGTGCGACGGGCGCGGCCGAGCCACGCCGCCGCGACCTTCGACAACTGCGCAACCGCCGGCTGCCACAACTACCACGACAATCGGGCGCTCTACGAGGACTTCCTCGTGCGCCACGGCACCGCGCCGTGGCTTGCGGCAACGCCGGTACACCGGCTGGGCGCGGCTTCCCGCGTACGCAAACCAGCGCAAGCTGCAACGCCCGCAAGCGCACACCTAGCTCCAGCCGCAGCGCTTACCGACCCGCAACCGCTACGCGAATGGCGCGGTTCCGGCCATGCGACGGCGGGTGTGGGCTGCATCGCTTGCCATGCGCCGAGTTTGGCATCTGACGCGGCGATGGGGGCCGTCGAGACACATTGGGTCGCCGCGCCGGACACCACCACCTGCCGCGACTGCCACCAAGCGCAAGCGACCACCTTCGCCGAAGGCCGCCACGGCATGCGCCGGCACCCATTGGTTGCACCGGCCCGCGATCCTCACCAAAGGTTGGCCGCACTCGGCTTGGATGGCCGGTTGCCACCGAGTGTTCTCGCGTGGTTCGCCGACCCGCCGCGGCCCTTGCGGATGACCGTCGCCGAGGCACACCTGCCGATGCGCCGGGACGCCGCTCATCGATCCCTCGACTGCGGAACCTGCCATTCGCCCCATGCCGTGGATACCCGACACGCGGCCGCGAACGGTTGCGCCGCCTGCCACGACGATGCCCACAGCCGCGCCTACTTCGACAGCCCCCACCATGCGCTATGGCGGGCGGAGTTGGCCGGCGACGCGCCACCCGGCACCGGCGTAAGCTGCGCAACCTGCCACATGACCAAGGTTGAACGGCGCGGCGACGTGTTCACCAGCCACAATCAAAGCGAGACCTTGCGGCCCAACGAGAAGATGATTCGGCCCGTGTGCTTGGATTGCCACGGCATCGCCTTCGCCATCGACGCCTTGGCGGATACGGCGCTGGTGGCGCGGAACTTCCAAGGCAAGCCCAGCGTCCACGTTGAGAGCGTGGATTGGGCGCTCCGGCGGGCAACGGGCGATGGGAATTGAGGCGCGACTATACTGGCCCGCGGAGGAACGCCATGCGACAACAAACCTCGAAATCAGCCAAGATCGCCCTCGGTGCCCTCACGCTGGCGGCAGCGGGCGTAGGGGTTGCGGCCGAGGGCATTTCCTACCAAAAGGCGGCGGACATGCTGTATCTGGTGATGTCTTCCGACCGGGCGGTGTACGCGCGCAAAGTGGTGCAGCGCCTCACGCGGGATGCTGAGCTGCTCACCGCATCGGAGCATTTCGAGGACGATTCCGCGCTGCCGCTGCCAGCGCAGATGTTTCGCTTCGGCGCGGAACTGGCGGCGGACCAAACCGAGGACTTCTCGTATTCGCTGCTCTCCCTGCATCCGGTGAACAAGAAGAACGGCCCCGGCACGCCCTTGGAGGAGGAAGGGCTGCAATTCGTGGCCGACAACCCCGGCCAACACTTCTACGGTGAGGAAGCGCTCGGCGGCCAGCGCTATTTCACCGCCGTGTACCCCGACATCGCCGTGGCCGAAGCCTGCGTGAATTGCCACAACAACCACAAGGACTCACCCCGCACGGACGCCAAGCTAGGCGACGTGATGGGCGGCGTGGCCATTCGGATCGTGATGGAGTGAAAGAGCCGTGGAATGGTGGAAGGGGTTGGACAAGACGCGGGGGAGCCGCCCGCGCTGCGCATTGCTTATGGTGAAAGTGTCATCCACTGACAAGTGGATGCCATTCTTCGGGAAAGGTTTGCCATAAGGCGACTGGTGTAAGACCCCCGCAGACGAAGTGGAGCTCGATAAACCAAACAAGCTCGTAGACTGACCCGACCGGTGAGTTTTCCGGGCGTTGTTCCAATCAGACGCGGATTGGGAACGCGCTCTCAAAACCAACCGACGCCCCTGAACCGGTGCTGCTTTGCAGCGATGTGCTGAATGGGCCCCTCAACACAGACGGAGGTTCAACATGGCCAGTCTATTCGACAAAGTAACGGAGGACATGGCGGACATCGTGTAACGCGGCACTTCTAGTGGGCAGCGGCCAGCGCTTCGGCGTCCCGCCGCACCGAGCGCCGGCCCCAATACCAAGCGCCAATGCCCATCAGCACGTTGGTCGCCGCGGTGGCGATGAAGATGCCGTGGTAGCCCCATAGCTGGTTGCCCAAGATGGCCAGCGGCACATAGAAAACGAACGCGCGGCTGACGTAAATCACAAACGCCGGCAGCGGTTTGCCGCGCGCGTTGAAGCATGAGACGGCCACTTGCATCACGCCCATGAGGCCAATGCTCGCCGGCACCACCAGAAAGAACGCTTCGGCCACTTCCACCACCACCGGATTGGCGTCGATCAACCCCGCCAGCCAACCGCCGAACGTCAACAGCACGGCGCAGGTGATGGCGCCCCACACGAGGCAGAAGCCATCCACGAGCCGCAGCGCCGAGCGCACCCGGTCGAATTGGCGGGCACCCCAGTTCTGCCCCACGAACGGTTCCATCGAGGACGATGCGGACCACAGGATCATGTGCGCCAGCATCTCCACGCGGGCCGCCACATTGAAACCCGCCACCACCTCATGGCCGTGGCCGGCGAGCAGCCGCGTCACCACCAGCATGGCGACCGGCATGATGAGCCCGCTCGCAATGGCGGGGCCGCCCACATGAAGCACGGCCGCGCAGGAAGCCAACCAGCCATGCGCTGTCCAACGCAGCAGTCGCGCCTTCGCCATCAGCACGAACAGCACCCCCACCCCGCCAAGACTCGCCAACGTGGACGCCCACGCCGCGCCGACCACACCGAGCGCCGGGAACCCGAGCCAACCCAACACCAGCAGCGGGCAGAGCGCCAGTTGCATGAGCGCGATGGCCGTCAGGATGACGCCCGGGCCAACCGCCCTGCCGGTGGCCCGCAGCACCGAGGCACCCACCATGGCAAGCAGGAAGAACGGCATCCCTAAGAGGTAGATGCGCAGGTATTCGACGGTGAGGTCGCGCACTTCGCCACGCGCGCCCAACATCGTGGCGAGGTCTGCGGCGAACGCCGCGCCCACGGCGCAGAGCGCACCGCTCACCACCAACGTCAAGGCTTGCGCGTGAGACGCCAACAGCGCCGCCCGCCCACGCTGCCCCGCGCCCATGGCCCGCGCGATCACGGACGAAGCGCCCACCCCGATGCCACCGCCGAACGCGAACAGCGTCACCACCACCGGAAACGCGAAGCCCATCGCGGCCAAGGCTTCCGTGCCCACCATGCCCAAGAACACCGCCTCGCCCACTTGCGCGGCGTTCATCGCGCTGGAGCCCATCGCCATGAAGGCGCCGAGCCGCGCCAACTGGCGCGCCACGTCGCCGCGGGTGAAGCCGGCCACGGCAACCCGCGGGCGCGTCATTCCAAGCCTCCCAAGTCAACAGCCCCAGTCGAGTTTGGGAGTTTGGGGGTGCCCATTCAAGCCGCTGTGGAGGTAAAACGCGGTGGTATCCGGGGCGGGGCTCTATGGCCGCGAGCCGTCATGTCGGTACTTCGCGGGCAGCGCCGTGCAGCGTGCGGCACGCTGCGGCCCGATCTGCTCGACGACCCAATCCAAGTGTTGTGGCGACACTCGCATCCTGCCCACAAACAGCATGTTGAAGATGGCATCCGCAAGGTTCGCGCCCAACGCCGACTGCACGGCCGCGTATCCAACCAGATCGACGGTGCTTCCAACTTGCAGGTGAGGGAACCGCTCCGCGCAGAGCCGCGTGGCCTTCTTCTCATCGATCAGCACCGTTGCCCCGTGTTCCAGGGCGTGAGCGATGGCCGCTGCCTCGCCATCGTCCAATGTGTCCTGCACGGCACCGGTCACCAAGGCGGAGAAGTGGTCAATGCCTGCGATGCCCAGGGCCACGATCTCTGCTTGGCCGCCCTCTACGAGCCTCGCGAGCTCATCTGTGTCCTTGCGGCCCCGGCTGCGTCCCCTTTCGAGCTCTGCCTGCACTTCGCCCGGCACCCGTAGCGGGCTTCCCAACGGGCCTAACATCACACCCGCGAACTCGCTGGCGACGAGATTGATGACGACACTGGTATCCGCCACGATCGGCGTGGCAAGGTCATCGAGACAACTGGGGCAATCCATCGACGTCTGTCTCCGCATCGACGCTGTCCAGAATCTCGCGCAGCTCGATCCGGTCGAGACGCAACAGGCCGGCAAGCTGACCTTCGCTCATCAGATCTTGGCGGTAGGCTTCCGCCGCCAAGAGATTCAACCGCAACGTGCCGGGCTGCTTGGCACCAACGCGCTCCACATCTTCTGGAATCAAGTCTCTCAGCACCTCGCTGGCCTGTTGATTCGTAATGCCACCATTGGCCTGAAACCAATCCCAGGCACCGGGCTTCACTTGGCCCAGTTCCTCTAGGCGACGAACCAGCGCTTCCCGCGAGACGCCGAACAGGTGCGCCATGAGGATGACGTGCCGGCGGGTGAGCGACCCTGAGCCCCGCGTCAACTCGGCAAAACGCTCCATCACGGTTCGAGCGGGCGTCAGGAACGCCCGAGCAAACGCATCGGCATAGCGTTCCTCGCGGGAACGTCGCTGGCCATCGAAAGCGACCTCGGCGGTCTGCCGGCAGGACATGAAGTGCCCCAGTTCGTGGGCGGCCGTGTACGTCCTCCGCTCGCGTGGGTGTTTGGCGTTCAGCAAGACGCACGCGCCGACAGCATCATCGTAGGCGAACGCACCGGACACGCTCGAGCCGACGCGCCGGACATAAACGCGGATGCCGAGGTCGATCTCGAGCAAACTCACGATGTCCCTAACCGGTGCCGATCCGATGCCTAGCCGATGGCGCATGTCCGCGGCGTCGGACTCTGCCTGCACGCGCTCGTCCCCGACCGTGATGGGCCTCTCCGGGGGATAGGAACGAACCCGTGCGACGCCCAGCACGTTTTCGAGTTCCACTTCCGCCCTTACAAGATTCGAGAGCACCTCAGCGGCTTGACGGGCGGCCGAACCACCACCGCCAGCCGAACGCCGGAACCGAGGCAGAATATCGACGTGTGCGGCTTCCGGGCGCATCAAGGCATTGACGGACTCGCCATAGCTCTGCGCCAACCGACGAAGCTCCTCCATGCGCACCCTTCGCTTGCCGCTCTCGATGGCGACAAGCGTCGTGCGCGCGATCTCGATTTCGTCCGCAGCTTGCGCCTGCGTGAAGCCCGTGCGCTCCCGCGCCAAGCGCAAGCGCTTGCCGAGATCGACCGCACTAAGGACTTCCATGCGTCCCCCCTTCGACTAGTTGAACTAGAAAAGAGCTTTTGCCCAAGCTCTCCTTGAACTCCCTCCATTCTCTTGCGTGCTGTTCTAAGAGCCGCATGACCCGCGCTCGAACATCGCTTTCCCTCAAACTGCCGCCCTCAACTAGGTTGGCCGAACGGCACAGTCTTCGAACTTGGCGGTCGAGAGTGTGTTGATCCCATGGCGACCGGTGCAGCTTTGCGAGCTGATCGAGTCCGGTGGCAGCGCTGACGAAGTGGTCGTGCATTACCTCACTCCGGGCCTCATAGCCCTTCGCTGCTCCCTTGCGAAACGAACTTTCCGCCAAGTTCTCCCAAACGTATCCGGTAGGACTTTCAACACACTCTGCAGCGTACAAGCTCATCCGCCTCAGCAAGCACGCAATACAAATGCCACACTGCCGTAGAGTGCCGCCTACAGACGAGTGTCTCTGATCCTGCCAACAGGACTTCGTTTTCCGCCAAGCGTCACCTTGATCGGGACATATCCTAAAGTACTCGATAAGCGTCTCGCCCTTGGTGTGCCAAATTCGAGGATATACATAGCGAACGTCGACACCGAACATCCTCTTGAGGAACGCCGACATACAATCTAGGAAGCGCGGGTGGCAGCCAACATCCTCGTGCTCGTGGCCTAGGGGAAGAAGCGACGGTCCTAGGATGCCTTGCCCACTCTCAGTTACGACGATCTTGTTCAGCCCAGCAAGGAAAGCTGCGATGCCCGCAAGAAGTTCAAACTTGAAGGATCGAGACCTGAAACTGCTCTCGGGAGCACGAGGGCTCGTGACTCGAAAAGGTACTCCCGCAAAGGGTAGCCGGTCGTCCTGATTGTGGAGCCTGCCCAACCGAACCCTTAGTATCCGCCCGTATTCCTGCTCCATGAGGCTAGAAACAGCAAGGGAATCAAGGCCGTCACTGAAAGGAATGACCGCACTAGCGCCATCGTCCATCGTGAGAGATACTTGCCGCGGACGCGGTACCGGCTCTTCACGCGGCATAAACTCAAAATTCCACCGATCGCCCGTGAGGACTGCAAGCATTCCACCTACATCTGCATCGTCCCATCGGGCGGGGTCATGTACCTTAACGCGTACAGAAATTTCTCGTCCCCACGCTCCCCTCCGTCTTCGCTTCCCACGGTCGCCATATTCGACAGCCGCAGCGAGCAAGAACGCGTCGTAAACCGCTGGATGCCAATCAGCATAGCAGTAGGACTCCAAGCTCTTCGTGTCGAAGCTAATGTCCCTACCTATTTCGCACGGTTGCCACCCGGGCGCTGCCCGTTGCCCGGCTTCAACGACTTCTACACAGTGCTTCGGCAGGTCCGCCACGGTTGGTTCTCTCCGTTTGGTCACACTGGCACTCCGTCGTCCAAGCCGGCTCTTTTGAGAACGGGGGCGACTGCCGGCCCGATGCCCTTTGCGATTCGACCAGCCAACTGCTCCAAGCCCCACTCGATCTCCTGTTGTAGGCGGTCCAACATGCCCTCAATCTGAGAAGCCAGCTTTGGGGCTCTGAGCCGATAATGGGGCAGGATCTGGTTCCTTCGCCGCGCGAGTTGGCTCCGTAGCACGCCTTCAACCACCTCTATCGAGTCGTCTGGGCGTCCCGAAGCGTTCAAGAAGTCATGCGTTCGCTCCAGAAGTTCGAATCGAATGCGATAACCGGTAGCCTGTGGACGCAGCTCGTCCAGTTGGACAGTCAGTGGACACTGCATGTGCAGCTGTCGCTGATGGAGAATCAGCAGCACCGCCTTCAGGAAGGAGGGACTAACGTCCGACTTCCAGTCGTCCGCAATGGCTCGGCACCACGAATCGCAGAGTTCCGCCGGTTCGTAGTTGCAGTTGGCAAAGCGCTCGGCCACCCCCTTCCAGCGGGGAGGAAGAGGCAGCGAGCGGTGTGGCCCGTCTCTCATGTCAGGGAGTATGAGGCCAAAAGGTGACATTGTCAAGCCTGTCTCAGCCTACCCCCGCCGAGCTACCAGATGGCGGAAGCGGCAGCTAGACCTTCACCACCTTCATCACCTCGTCGCCCAGGTGGTTGATGACCTTCACGGCGATGCGGCCGGATTTCGGCTTGGGGAAGGGGCGGGAGGTGCTGCTGTGGAGGGTGGCCCAAGCGTCGGGGTTGATCTCGGCCTTCAGCGTGGTCTTCAGGGATTTGTAGGGGTCGCTGGCACCGAGGAAGTACGCTTGGCGGACGAAGAAGCTCTCTTGGTTGTAGTCCGTGTCCACGAACCAGCAGGCGATGCCATCCGTCTCGTGGCTGCGGACTTCGCCACTGGCCGGGTGGTACACGTCCACGCCGTTGATCTTCACTTGAAGCTCATCGCCGGCTGGCAGGACGTCGATGTCCGGCTCGCCGAAGACGACGAACAGGTTGGCGCTC
This sequence comes from Candidatus Azotimanducaceae bacterium, assembly GCA_965200505.1. Taxonomy (GTDB): domain Bacteria; phylum Pseudomonadota; class Gammaproteobacteria; order Pseudomonadales; family Azotimanducaceae; genus VXNE01. The sequence goes on from OZ241343.1 coordinate 1,630,866, forward strand.
TTCGTCTTCTTGAGGTCCTGCGCCATGTGCAAATCCGCGTTCATGCGCGCCTTGAGGATCGGCACCCGCCCTAGCTGGCCGAACTCGGACGCTTGCACGTCGTAGTTGAAGGCACAGGCGATCAGCACGTCGCAGCCCGCGTCGGCGGCCTCGCGGGCGGCTTCCACCAAGTCTGGGCGGGAGACGGTGCCGAACTCCGGGCCGACGAAGATGGCGGCTCGCTTCTCGTCGCCCCCGTCGCTTTCTGTGTAGCGACCGATGGCGCAGACCATGGCACCGGGCCAGCGTTCGCACTGCTCAAGCGGTGCCCCGAACGTGATTCGGTTGTCCTTGTGGATTTGTTGGACGCCGGCCGCTTGCAGGTTCTCCAAGATCACCGTCGTGTAATCCTGATGGCCGTTGCTCGCTTGGTACGGTGCGTGGCGATCGCGCACCTCAGTGGCGTCGCCATCCTCGTCAACGGGCAGCGCGCGATGCGGCGACAGGCTCTCGACGGTAAACGGGCCGGCCACGCGGACGCGCCGTTTGTCCTCGTAGGGTTTGTCGTAGAGGTGCTCGTAGTCCGCCTTGGCGGCGATGGAGGCGTCGATGGCTTGCTGGCGGGCGGTGCGTAGCTGCCACCATTCGGCGTGGAGTTGCTGCGCCTTGTTCGGCCACGCATCATCGGAGCCGCGGGGGATCTGCCACTCTTCCCATTGTTCGCCCAACGCTCGGTTGATGGCGCTGCGCAACGGTTCAAGCTGGGTCTGATACTCGTCGTAAATGACGTCGATTTCGGTGTTGTTGGCGATGGATCTGAGCGTGACGTGTGGTACGCGCTCGTATATGAAGCCCTGACGGACCGCGCCGTGGGTTGGCGTTTCGGAAGGTTCGGTGCCAGAGAGTTCGGCTTCCTTGGCTTGGCCTTCGGGGGAGTCCGCAAGCAAGTAGTATGGATAGCGAGCGCCCATGATGCGAGCGCGGGCCAAGGCGAGGGCGACGCGGGAGGTGTCGATGGTGATCCAGCGGCGGCCCCATTGCTCAGCAACGTAGGCGGTGGTGCCGGAACCGCAGGTCGGGTCTAGGACTAGATCACCGGGGTCAGAGGACATCAAGATGCATCGAGATACAATCTTGTCGTGCGTTTGTACCACATAGACCTTCGTATCTGAGAAACCAGCTGCCGTATCAGTCCACGTGTTTTCCATCTGGCGCATTGGCGAATCACTAAAGAATTGTCTGTAGTACGTCGATGATCCGAGATTGAATAGTCTATTCGCCCTGATGAGCCTCTGCACTCCTTCAAAGTTCGTTCGCCAGCTCTTTCGTCCGGTAGGCCGAACCGTCTCTCCGCGAAAGTCAAAGTCAAAGATACAGGTTGGCGTGTAGCCTGATGAGTACAAGCTCGAACGCTTGAATACTCCAGCGGCTCCACTAGGGGGCTCGCGCAACTTCTCGTACATGCCTGATCCATCATCTCTAAAAGCAAACTCCGGCTCATCCTCCATTGGTCTAGGAACCTGCACGTTTCTGTACTTTGCTTGAGTTTTGTCCTTTGCATACCACACAATGTAGTCGTACACGTTGGAGAGACCCCGAGACCCCAACGGGGTTAAAGCACGATAGTGGATTAGGGAAAAGAAGTTATCCTCCCCAAACACCTCATCCATCAGCGCCCGCACTCTGTGGACGTTCTCGTCGCCGATCTGCACGAACACCGAGCCGCTCTCCGTCAGCAGGTCTCGCGCCACCGTCAGCCGGTCGCGCAGATACGTCAGATACGAGTGGATACCGTCCCGCCAAGTGTCCCGAAACGCCTTCACCTGTTCCGGTTCACGGGTCATGTGCTCCGCCTTGCCGTCCTTCACGTCGCGGCTGGTCGTGGACCACTGGAAGTTCGAGTTGAACTTGATGCCGTAGGGCGGGTCGATATAGATGCACTGCACCTTGCCGCGTAAGCCCTCGCGTTCGGCCAGGGACGCCATCACCTGCAGGCTATCGCCCAAGATCATGCGGTTCGACCACTTGGCGTCGTGCTGGTAGAACTCGGTGCGGGCGTTGTCGTCCGGCAGGCCGTTGAAGTCTCCGAACAAGTCCACTTGCGGCTCGTCCGCCGCTTGATCCTCCTTGCTGCGGCGCACGAGATCGTCGATCAGCACCTTGGGCTTCACCTTCTCCTGAATGAAGAGCGGGGGTGCCGGCACCACCAAGCTCTGCCAGTCCTGCTCATCTTTACCGCGCCACATCAACTGCGGGTCGAGGTCTCGGTTGCGCTCGTAAGTCACCGGAAGCGGCTTGCGCTTGTCCTCTTCCAACGTCGCCTGATGCTCCGCCGTCGGGATGTTCTTACGGGACGCATCGCCATGCGTCAGCGCTGCCACTTGTTTCGACTTCCGGGCCTTTCGCGCCATCAGCGGTACCCCCCGGACGCGCCTATCGCGGCGCCATCGCCGGCACTGCCTATGCTTCGCCAAGGCGTTGCGAGAAGAAACGATACAAGATCGTTGGCCGCGCTGGATTCCCTATACCGATCGGCCGGCAAGCCGCCGCGGGCAAGAACGGTTCCAAGTGGTCCCCCCGGATGATCGAATTGCCCTGCGGCGGTGATCACTGCCTTCAGCTGCCGCGCTTCGTTCTTCAAGACCTCCTGCCCTGGAATGCTGTTCTGATCAATGAATCGACTCGCCGCGTCGTACCGTTCCGGCCATTCCGTGGCGACCATCGGGGCAACGTTGTTTTCCAGTGTGCCAGTCTCCTTGCCCTCGGCATGGAAGACATAAAGGCCTACCGGCACAGGCACAGCCTTGGGTCTCAGCCATTGCGCGTGCTCCATGCCGTCGAGGTCTCCGTAGTACGATGCGTAGTCGCGCCGGAAAGCGGCCACGGTCGTGCTCAACCCGTCGTCGTCCGCATCGAACAAGAACGCCACCGCGTGTTCTGTGATGTCGTGCTCGGCGGGGGCAAGCATTAGAGCGTCAGTGCCTCTAATGAGGTTCAAGGCCGCCTTCGCGTTGTCCTTGGTGCCCACGCGAATCAGCACAAATATCACGTCCCTTTCCGGTCCCTCTACGACGGACTCGAACTGTGGCGTAGGCGGATAGCTGTCGTAAAGCGCGATGTCTTCTACGGCTAGGTCGTCAAGTCTTCGCACGATCAAACCCTTGCCTACCTGGCTTCTTCCGAATGGTGACGGCAGCTCTCGAATGGGCCGCTTCATCCTTCTGCAGTTGGCGCAAGCGCCCAAACTTCGCTCAACGAAGACGATGTCGTGCTTGCCCTCGCAAAACACCAGCACGGCCCTCACGCCACTCCCCTCAGATCGAAGTCCGCCGCTTCGTGAAGCAGCAGCAACTGGTCACCATCAAAGCGGCGGGCATCAATGCCTCCCGGCCTGCGTCGGAGAGCGTACGCAGCGATGTCCTCCGTCTTGTAGTTGTTCGTTACGAAGGCATCCAGCGCCTCCTTGCTGTGCGTCGTGAGAAACACTTGGACGTCGAGCTCAATCGCAAGCTCTTGGACAACCCGCGTGAAATCCCTCAGCAGTCGGGGATGAATGGCGCTCTCGAACTCGTCGACCAAGAGCACCCCACCACGAACACTGGCAAGCAACATTCCAATCTCAAACACCCGCCAGAGACCATCGCCGAACGATGACAGATCGGGGGCATGCTCGAAATCGACATGGGTCGTCAAAAACCGATGGTGCTTATCCGCGAGCTCGATGTTGGCGATCCGTGAGTCGATGTTCTCCCTAATGAAATCGATCACCTTTGCCTTCGTCCCAGCTTCCAAGGCCGAGTCATGAGCCTTCACGAGCGCGTCTATGCGATTGGCACGGAAGGGGCTAGTTAGCGCACAGCGGCAGAGCCAGTGGCGACCATTGAAATGTGCTCGATGGGGGCGGTCGGAAAACAGGGCCACGTCGGTACTCTGAGCCCAGCTACCGTAGCGGGTTTCGATCAAGTACCGCTTCAGAAACGATGCCTGATCGCCGATGCGGCCTTCCGCATCGTCTGTACGCCGAACAGTCACTGCCGCGGCGCTGTCCTCAATTTGATCGAAATCTCCAGAGATGCAGATGTGCTCCGGAATCTCAGCAACCAACCAATTTGGGTCCGGTCGACCTTCCCATTTGCCTCGCCAGCGCATAGCGTCCAGCAACGCAGTCTCATCGTTTTGATGGGAAAGTAAGTGGACCGCTTCGAGCACGGAAGTCTTACCAGCGTTGTTGACACCGGCAATCAGGTTGATCCGGCGTAGGCGGTCGAGGGAAACTCCCGCGATACCACGGTATGCGTCAACCCGAACAGTTGAGAATTGCGAAGACCTGGACTCGTTAAACGGCTCCCAAGGCATCCTCTCGGCCGTGTCCCCTAGAGGCCGCCGCTTGTGAGCCAAGGCAAGCCCTTGGAACCTCCCGATGATCTGATTAACCCGATCGAGGTCGTCGTCCTCCAATTGACTGACTTGGCTGCTGAGTTTATCGAGCCCGCGGTCACACGACACAAATGCGCGCTCGATGTCGTTCTTCACCAGTATCTCGCTGGAGAGGGTAGCTTGTTGCAGGCTGCGCGTTTCCTCCAGTTCCTTCACGGCCTTTGGATCGTCGATGATCTTCGCCAATTCTCGTACATGGCCAACCGTAGTCAACACCGGATCGACACTGACCCAGCCGTGCGGGCCGTCTTCATCGCCGTTCTCGGGCTCTGGTTCTGTCGACATCCACTGGAACAATCGCTCCAGATTGGCACCATTGGTCGCTTGCCGTGTGTTGTTGTCCCAGCCAAGCCAATCGCGAATCGACGGACTGGCCAGCGCTTCGCGGAACAGGTTGTATTGATCGGACTTGAATTGGTCGCCAAAATCACTCTCTTTGTAGGCACCGACGAGCTTAAGTGTCCGTATTGACAGGTTGAAGTCGCGTTTGGTGATGCCGAGGGAATTGCAAACTGCGTCGGCGTCGCCGAGGTGCTCGTGAAGGCGGTTGATCGCCATTGCGCGGCTGACGGCTGGCCAACGGCGTTTACCGCTGATGTGGTGCAGGCCCATCATCACGAGGTGATGAAGTTCATCTGCGTCTTCATGGAGCACCACAGTCAGCCGCGAGAAGACTGTTGGGTCCAGGCGGCCAAGTTCGATAGCTTCCGCTGCGTATCGTTGCTGGAGGTGCTTGAGGGTGGCCACGCGCCGGTTGCCCTCGATCACAAGAAACCGACGGCCCCGCTTTTCGACCAAGATCGCGTCGAGCTCCAGCCAGCCGTTCTCCTTGAAGCTGGCGATGAGGTCTCGGACGTTCGCTTGGTTTCGCCCAAGAACAAACGTGGTCGTGCGCCGCTGAACGTCTGCCTCGAATACGTCGTCCGAACTGACCTTGCGGTAGTTTGGGTGGTCCGCGAACCGATAGTTGTTCGGGTCCAGGTAGAGGCTTCCGAGGGCGACGTGGCGGCGCTCCCCTCGGGATTGTTCCGCCGGTTCGTCGTTCATCATCTACTTCCCCATGTTGGCCGCGCCAGCCAAGACCGCATCAATCTCCTCCCGCATACTGTACACGTCTCGAAGCTCCAAGAACTTCCAGCGGCCGTACTCGCCCAAGCGGTTGACGCCGGGCAGCCACTGCGTCTCGACGGTCTCCTTCTTCGCCTTGGCATCCTCCAAGCGGCGCCCCTTCACTTCCACCATCAGATGCAGCAGATCGTCTTCGCCGTGGCCGTCGTCGGCCAGCACGATAAAGTCGGGCAGGTAGGCGCGGGCCTCGCCGCCCAAGCGGTATGGCACGGTGAAGCCTAGCCCTTGATTCTTCACATAGGCACGCACTTGGGGATGCGCTTCAATGGTGCGGGCAAACTCGGCCTCCCAGCCGCTGTCGCACACCACGTGGTTCACATGGCACCGGCGCGGGTCGGTGCTGTACGTCTCCTTGGCGGTGGCGAAGTCCACATCGGCGGTGGAACCGAACGGGTTGTAAGAATCCAACAACACTGTCGCGGCCCGGCTGCCGATGTTCTCGCGGACGATGCCGCGGGTGATGCGCTCGCAAGCCTCATCGCCTAGCTGTTTGTAGAGAAGCTGCGCCGGGTAGGTGCCGCCCCGGCAGTCGAGGTGGCTACGCAGCCATTGCGAGGCGATGCGCTTGAGTTGGCCGAAGAGATGTAGCTTCGGAGTGCCGTCGGCATCTTGCCATTTGGTTTCCACCAGATTCTTGGCGAGGTGGTAGGCCACCGTGGAGAGGCGGGTGGAGGCGGTGTGCGCCAAAGTGAGCAGGGCGCTCTGGCCAAGGATGCCTTCGTTCACCGTCTCCGCGGGGCCGACGAGTTCAGGCGTCAGCTCAAGCGTGGAGCCCTCGTCGAACGACGCGGTGAGACGCTCTTCGGGAAGTTCCACCCGATAGCCCGCCACGCGCGGGAAACGAATCGTGCAGTCGTCCCGGTCTGGGCGAACGGCACGCACCCGCACGGTGTTGCGCGGTGGCTGAGGCTTCACGATGGTGGGCTTGGCGGTGAAGTCGAAAGGAATGCCCAGCACGTCCGCGTATTCCACGTTGAAGCGGCCGGCCTCGTTCAGTTCGTAGGATTGGCGGCGCAATGCCCGGCCCACCACTTGCTCGCACAACAACTGTGTGCCGAAGGCGCGCACACCCAGCACATGCGTCACGGTGTTGGCGTCCCACCCCTCGGTGAGCATGGAGACAGACACCACGCAGCGGGTCTCGCCGCCGAGCCGCCCCGCCTTGCCCACCGTGTTCATCGCTTCACGCAGCAGCTCCTCATCCGTGAAGTCTTCGGCGCGGCGGCCTTGCCCGGTGCGCTCCACCACTTCGCGCCGGAAACGCTCGATCTCGTCCTTTGCGAACTCGCGGAAGTTGCCTTCCAACGCGGTGCCCGATTCGAGTTGCTCGCTGTCGATCAGCAGTGTGCGAGGGCGGGGATGGGGTTCGCCGCTTTCGTCGAAGTTGCGGAACAGCGGCAAGCGGCCGGGCACTGGTTCGGCCGAACCATCGGCGCGTTGCCGGTGGAAGCCGGCGATGTAGTCGTAAACGAGCTTGGAGGTGGCCGTGTTGTTGCAGACGACGATGAAGCACGGCGGCACGTCGATCTTCGCCTGCTCCCACTCGGCAAACACGCGCTCGTAGTGCCCGTACAGCGCTTCCAGGGCACTTTGCAACTGCATGGGCAGCGCCAAAGGATCCAAGGCCCCGGCGTTGGCGCGGCGGCCCTTCCTCGGCATGTCTTTGCCGATGTGTTCCCAAAGGTTACGGTAAACGGGCACTTCGGCGGTGGGCACGTTGTCTGCCACCGGTACCCGGGGCAGCTTGACAATGCCGCACTCGATGGCGTCCATCAGCGAGAAATCGCATGTTGTCCACGGAAACAGGGTGCCTTCCGCGTAGCCGGATCCACGCAGGAAGAACGGCGTGGCGGAGAGGTCGATCACGCGGCTTAGCCCCAGCTTCTCGTTGACGGTTTCCAAGCCGGAAATCCACACCCGGGCCGCCTCTTGATTGCGCTTGGCTTCGTCGCGTTCCTCGCCCTTGAGATCGCCTTCCTCATCCGCCTCCGCCAGCCGTTCCCGGTAGCAATGGTGGCCTTCGTCGTTGAAGGCCAGGATGCGCTTCATGCCCATCAGTTCGGGCATCACCCGGCGCAGCATCTGGCCTCCCGTCTCCTGCGTCTGCAGCGCCGGGCCGTGGCCTTGCAGCAACTTGCGGCCGCCCTTCGCCAGGAACTTGTGTTCGCCGCGCTCGCGGCGGATGAAGGCGTGGTAATTGGTGATGACGATGGTGGCGCACTGCAGGTCTGGCAGCATTTCCTGCGGCACCAACTCGCACGACCGGTAGTAGTTGTCCGGGTCGTTCGGCTTAAGCACGCGCAGCCGGTCGCGGACGGTGAGGCCCGGCGTCACCACTAGGAAGCCCCGCGTGAAGCGGGGGCTGCCCGGATGCCGCACGGCGTTAACGGTCTGCCATGCGATGAGCATGGCCATCACCGTCGTTTTCCCAGCGCCGGTAGCCAGCTTCAGCGCCAGCCGCGAGAGCCCTGGATTGGCACCTTCGTTGGCGCCCTGCAATTGCTTCAGGAGGTTGCGGGCCTCACCGCCAAGACGCGGCGCCACTTCGGTGAGCCAGATCACCGTTTCCGCCGCCTCCACTTGGCAGAAGAACGGCCGAATGTGGGTGAAGGAATGATGCCGCCAGTGTTGCAGCAGGCGGGCCGTTTGCGGCGTCACCCCCCACTGGTGCGTGGGCAACTCGCGCCAAGCGTCTAGCCGCCGTCGCAACGCGTTGATGTACGCCTCGCGGTCGTAGCGCTGGCTGTCACTGCTGACTTCGGCAGCGGCTTCGTCGAGCACCATTTCGGCTTGTTGGCGCCGTTGCTTGCGGGGCTTAGGCACCGGCGCGATGAACGAGGCGGGCCGCCGGCCGGCGATTCGCTTGTTGGTGGGCTGGCGGTTCTCGTCCAGCTCCCAATGCTCGCCCGGCCGCTCATAGGGCGAGTTCAGGATGGGCTGCTCGAAGAAATCAGCCATGCTCGCGGCCATGCTGGCGGATTTGGAGGATTGTAGCCGGCCTTATGCGCCGACATGGCGCACCATCACTCGAACGCCGGGCCCATGTCGCGCTCGGGCGGCATCGGGGGTTGGTTCCGGCCGTCCTGGAAGAAGTCCTCGGAGAACTTGCCGGCGATGTCGTCAAGCCACTGCCAATCCGTGGCGATCGGCTCGAGGATCACGGCCGCGCCTTGCTTGCGGATGCGCACCCTGTCGCCCGCAAAACGGAACGCCTTGGGCAAGCGCACCGCTTGGAAACGCCCAGACCAGAACAACTTTGCTGTTCGCGCCATCTGCCTTCGGCCCCGTGTTCCGTGTGATGTATAGCACGAACGCCGGCCGCACCGGAGGCTGGGAGGCGGCAGCCCGGGGCTCGGCGGCACTCCTTCGCCACTTCAAGCCACATTCGACTCACCCGCACACTATGGCAAAATGACACCTCGCGTTTCCGGGGGGGAGTTTGCGATGAGCGCGTTTCCTGAATCCGTCGTCATCAACGACGACACCATGCGCGAAGGCTTGCAGATCGAGGCTGCCGACATTCCGGTGGAGGCGAAGCTGCGCCTGCTCGACGCCTTGGGCGAGACGGGCGCCAGCGTCATCAGCATCGGCTCCTTCGCGCATCCCAAGTGGACGCCGCAGATGGGCTGCATCGATGAGCTCGCCGAGCGCTTCGAGCCCAAACCCGGCATCAAGTACACCGCCGCGGTGTTCAACAAGCGCGGGTTCGACCGGGCGGATGCCTACTATCCCAAGCTGGACGTGCGGGCGCGGCGCTTCGGCACCCATGTGGAGCTCTGCGACACCTTCGCGCGGCGCAACTACAACCGCACCCAAGCAGAGCAGATCGGCGCCATGGACGCCACCATCGCGGCCGCCAAGGCGGCCGGCGAGAGCAGCGGCTCGGTGGCCATCGGCAACCCGTTCGGATCGAACTTCGAGGGTGCCTTCTCGATGGCGCAGCGGATGGGCCTCTTGGAGCTGATGATCGAGAAGTGGCACGCCGCCGGCATGGAAGTGAGGCGCTGCTCGTTCTTGGAGGCGATGGGCTGGAACGTGCCCAACCAAGTGCATGACACCATCGTCGCCATCAAGGAGCGGTGGCCGGAAATCACGGACTTCCACATGCACCTGCACAACACCCGCGGCGTCACCATCGCCAGCTACTACGAGGCGCTGAAGCTGGGTGTGCGCGAGTTCGACACCTCCATCGGCGGCATGGGGGGCTGCCCCTACTGCGGCAATGGTCGCGCCGCCGGCCATGTGCCCACGGAGGACTTCGTGGATCTGTGCCACGAGCTCGGCATCAAAACCGGCTACAACCTGGACAAGCTCATCGAGGCCGCGGCCATCGCGGAAGAGGTGGTGGGGCACCCCTTGTGGGGGCACATCTCCAAGGCTGGGCCGCGGCCGCGTGGCGAACGCCTGTATCCCCGCGAGATGCCGTTCGTGGAAACGCTGGACGAAGCGGCGCATTTCAGGAACGGCGCCCAAGTGTATGACGGGCAAATCGCCCCTTGGCAGAACAACGACGCGCTCAGCAGATAGCCGCGCCGGCCCCTTGGTCGCCATGCGGCGGGTGACGGGCCGCTCAAGAGCTTTGGAGAACATCGAATGGCCGTGCTCGAGACGCAACTGAACCCACGTTCAGATGCCCACCGCGAGAATCGCGCATACATGCTGGACACGCTCGCGCAGCTCGACGAGCTTTACTCGGAAGCGGCGAATGGCGGCGGCCCCGAAGCCATGGCGCGGCTGCGTTCCCGCAACAAGCTGCCGTTGCGCGAACGCATCAGCTTGGCGCTGGATCGCGACTCGCCGTTCCTGGAGATCAGCCCCTTGGCGGCGTGGCGCTCGAACTATGCCGTCGGCTCCGGCTTCATCGTGGGCATCGGCGTGATCGAGAACACCGAATGTCTCGTGCTCGGCCACGATCCCTCCGTGCGCGCCGGCGCCTTCAACCAGTTCAACAGCAAGAAGCTGATGCGGGGGTTGGAGATCGCCCGCAAGAACCGCATCCCCTATGTGCAGTTCGTGGAGTCCGCCGGGGCGGATCTGCGTGGCGAAGGGGGCGGGGGTGACCCGGAAGCCTCCATCCGGCGCGAGGGCGGGCACTTCGCCGAGTCCGGGCGGCTCTTCTATGAGATCACCGAACTGTCGAAGATGCGCATTCCGACCATTTCGGTGGTGTTCGGCGCCTCCACCGCCGGCGGCGCCTACCAGCCCGGCATGAGCGACTACAACATCTTCATCAAGGGGCAATCCCAAGTGGCCCTAGGCGGGCCGCCCTTGGTGAAGATGGCCACCGGCGAGGATGCGGACTATGAAGCCCTCGCCGGCGCCGACATGCACACGCGCACTTCGGGTTTGGGGGACTACTTGGCGTTGGACGAACTCGATGGCATTCGGATGTGCCGCGAGGTGGTGGCGCACCTCAATTGGCGCAAGTTGGGGCCCGGCCCCACCATGCCGGCCGACGACCCGCTTTACGACCCGGAAGAGCTGCTCGGCATCGTCAATCAAGACTTGCGCATGCCCTTCGACATGCGCGAGGTGATCGCCCGCATCGTCGATGGCTCCCGCTTCGAGGAGTTCAAGCCCCTCTACGGCACCACGTTGGTCACGGGCTGGGCGTCGCTGCACGGCTACCCCATCGGCATCCTCGGCAACAACGGCCCATTGCTCTCGGAATCCGCGGAGAAGGCGTCGCAGTTCATCCAGCTCAACAACCAAATCGACGTGCCGCTCTTGTTCCTGCACAACATCACGGGCTATGTCGTCGGCACGGATTTCGAGCAAGGCGGCATCACCAAAAACGGCTCCAAGATGATTAACGCCGTGTCGAACTCCACGGTGCCGCACATCACCGTGATCGTCGGCGCCTCGTATGGCGCCGGCAACTACGGCATGAGCGGGCGCGCCTACGACACCCGCTTCACGTTCATCTGGCCCACCGCGAAAATCGCCGTGATGGGCCCCAAGCAGATGGCCGGCGTGATGACCATCGTGCAACGTGCCGCCGCGCAACGCCGTGGGCTGGAGTTCGACGAAGAGGCCAACGGCGAGCGCGTCGCCGTCGCCGAGCACTGGGCGGAGGAGCGCTCCAAGGGGCTCTACGCCACCTCACGGGTCTCCGACGACGGCATGATCGATCCGCGCGACACCCGCGCCGTCATCGCCATCGCTTTGTCCGTCTGCCACAACGGCGAGGTTCGCGGCACCAAGGAGTTCGGTACATGGCGGATGTAGCCATCAAGCCCATTCGGCGGCTCTTGATCGCCAATCGGGGCGAAATCGCGCGCCGCGTGATTCGCACGGCCCACGACATGGGCATCGCCACCGTCGCGGTCTATGCGGACAGCGACGCCAACGCGCCGTTCGTGCGCGAGGCGGACACCGCCATCGCCCTGCACGGCAGCGGCGCCGCGGAAACTTACCTGAACATCGCCAAAGTCACCGATGCGGCCCAGCGCAGCGGCGCGGACGCGGTACACCCGGGTTACGGCTTCCTCTCCGAGAACGCCCAGTTCGCAGCGGCGGTGGCGGCGGCTGGCATCCGTTGGGTGGGGCCTTCCGTCGAGGCGTTGGGCGCCATGGGCGACAAGCTCGCCGCCAAAGCGTTGATGCGCGAGTCAGGCGTGCCGACCCTGCCGGCCGTGGAACTCGCCGCCGACAGCGACTTGGCGGCGGCCGCCGGCGAAATCGGCTATCCCGTGCTGGTGAAGGCCGCGGCCGGGGGCGGCGGCCGGGGCATGCGCATCGTGCGGGCAGAAGCCGACTTGGCCGATGCGGTGGCGAGCGCCCGCCGCGAGGCGGCCGCCTCGTTCGGCGACGACACCGTGTTCCTGGAGCGTTGGCTCACGGCGCCGCGCCATGTCGAACTCCAGATCTTGGGCGATCTGCACGGGAACTTGGTGCATTTGTTCGAGCGCGAGTGTTCCATACAACGCCGCCATCAGAAGATCATCGAGGAAGCGCCCTCGCCGGCCGTGGACGCGGCCTTGCGGGCGCAAATGGGCGCCGCGGCCGTCGCCGCAGCGAAGCGCATCGGCTACGCCTCCGCCGGCACCGTCGAGTTCCTGGTGGATAGCGGCGAGTTCTGGTTCTTGGAAGTGAACGCCCGCCTGCAGGTGGAGCATCCCATCACGGAGGAAATCACCGGCTTGGACTTGGTGCGCGAGCAGTTGCGCATCGCCGAGGGAGAGCCGTTGGGCTACAGCCAGGAAGACCTTGCGTTCAGCGGCCATGCCATCGAGGCGCGCCTCTACGCGGAAGACCCAGCCAACGACTTTCTGCCCACCGGCGGGCGTGTGCGCGCTTGGGAACCGGCGGCCGGGGCGCGGTTCGATTCCGGCATCGAGGCCGGCAGCGATGTCAGCATCGAGTTTGACCCGATGATCGCCAAGGTCATCGTTCATGCGCCGACGCGCCGCGAGGCCGCCGGCCGCTTGGCGCGCGTGTTGGAGAAGACGCGGCTGCAAGGGGTGACGAACAACCGCGATTTCCTCGTCGCCACGTTGCGCGACCCGGCCTTCCTTTCCGGCGACACCACCACGGATTTCATCGAGCGCGTGGCACCCAAGCGCACCCGCGACCTTGACGCAAGCGAACTGCGCGACGCCGCCATCGCCGCGGCGCTCCACGGGCAGTCCCTGCGGCGCACCGCCGCCAAGGTGCTGCAGGGCATCGGCACTGGCTGGCGCAACTCCATGATGCCGCCGCAAACCACGGCGTTTACCTGCGGCGAAGCCGAGCTCACCGTGCATTACCAAGCACAGCGTGATGGCACGTTCAAAGTGCAGGTCGAAGACGAAGCGCTGGCCGTCGCGGTGTTCGCAAACGGCGCCGCGGACATCGACTTGGAAATCGACGGGCGCCGTGTGCAGGCCGCCGTGACTGGGCTTGGCGACGGCGTTTGGCTCGCGCACGGGCCGTTCGGCGACGTGGAGTTGACGGAACAGCCACGCTTCCCCAGCGCCGGCCGCGCCGACGTGAGCGGCGGCTTGAAGGCGCCGATGCCGGGCAATGTGACGGCCGTTCACGTCGCCGAAGGCGATGCGGTGGCCGCCGGCGATCTGCTGTTGGTGCTGGAAGCCATGAAGATGGAACACCGCATCACGGCGCCCGGGGACGGCACGGTGCGTCAGGTGCTGGTGGGCGCCGGCGACCAAGTGGATAACGGCGCGCTTTTGATCGTATTGGCGGCCGACGAGGAGTCTTGAATCGAGAGGCCCAAGAGATATGCAAACCACTGACGCAACCCTTTACGACATCGACCGCGGCGCGGCCTGGATCACGCTGAACCGGCCGGAGAACCGCAATGCCCTCTCCGCGGTGTTGGTGAGCGAACTGCATGAACACCTGCTGGCGGCCAACGCGGACCCAGCGGTGCGCTCCATCGTCATCACCGGCGCGGACCCGGCGTTCTGCTCCGGGGCAGACCTCAAGAGCCCGCCCGGGCAAGCCATCTCCGGCGGCCGGAAGTCGGTGCCCTACCCAACCGTGCTGACGACGATCATGGAGAGCGACAAGCCCGTCATCGCGGCGGTGAACGGCCACGCCTTCGCCGGTGGCTTGGGGCTCGTGGGCGCCGCCGACATCGTGCTGGCGGTGGAGGACGCGATGTTCTCGTTCAGCGAAGTGCGCATCGGCGTGATCCCCGCGGTGATCTCCGTGGTGTGCATCCCGAAGCTGGGCACGCACCACGCCATGAAGCTCTTCCTCACCGGGGAGCGCTTCACCGGCGCCGACGCGGTGGCGATGGGCTTCGCGCACCGCGCCGTCCCGAAGGACAGCTTGCGCGCCGCCACCCAAGAGGAAATCGACATGATTAACCTGGGCGGGCCGCACGCCGTGGTGGAGTGCAAGCGGTTGGTGCGGCGCGTGCCTCAGCTTTCCATCGCGGAAGGCTTCGAGGAAACGGCCACTTGGAGCACCCGCATGTTCCGCTCCGAGGAGGCGGCGGAAGGCATGGCCGCGTTCCGCGAGAAGCGCAAGGCCAGCTGGACGCAGGGCTGACGCCGGCGAACGTCGCGTAGCGCCAACGTGGCCATCAATCCCAACACGCCGGTGCTGGTGGGCGTCGGCCAAACGCTGAACCGCATCGAGAACCTCAACGAGGCCATCGAGCCCATCGAGATGATGATGGACGCGACCCGCCGTGCCGCGGCGGACGCGAGCATAGGCGCCACCGCCCTCGCCGAGGTGCAGTCCGTGCGCGTTATCCGCGGCATGTGGGGCTACGAAAACCCCGCCACGCTTTTGCGCGAGCGCATCGGCGCGTCCGGCGCCCAAACCGTCGGCACGCTCATCGGCGGCAACCAGAACCAAGCCGTCATCAATCGCACCGCCTTGGAGATCTTGGATGGCCAGGTGGATTTCGTCCTGATTGCCGGCGCCGAGAACGGCTACAGCGCCAACAAGGCGCGCCGCGCCGGGGTGCGATTGCCGGAAATCCCAGCGCCCGGCCGCTATGACCTGCTCATCGGCGAGCCGCAACAACCGGAACACCACGAATACGAGGTGGCCAAGGACATTCGCCGCGCGATTCAGGTGTATCCGATGTACGACAACGCCATCCGCCACCAACGCGGCGAGACCATTGAAGCGCATCGGCGGCGTGTCTCGGAGCTCTGGGCCGGCTTCAACGAGGTGGCCCTTGGCAATCCCAACGCCTGGATGCGCGACGCCATGACGGCCGAGGCCATCCGCACGCCATCTTCATCCAACCGCATGGTCGGCTTCCCGTACACCAAGTTCATGAACGCCAACATGATGGTCGATATGGGGGCGGCGCTCATCATGTGTTCCGCGGCGCGGGCGAAGCGCCTCGGCGTGGCCGAGGCCAAGTGGGTGTATCCGTGGTCCGGCGCCAAGGGCTACGACCACTTCTCCGCCTCCGTGCGCGACAACTTCCACACCTCGCCCGGCATCCGCATCACCGGCGCCTGCGCATTGGAACTGGCGGGAACGCAGGTCGAGGAGCTTGCGTTCGTCGATCTGTACAGCTGCTTTCCCTCGGCCGTGCAGGTGGCGGCCGACGAGCTGGGCCTATCGCAAGACCGTCCCCTCACCGTCACCGGCGGCCTCACGTTCGGCGGCGGGCCGCTCAACAACTACGTGATGCACAGCATCGCCCGCATGGTGGAGTTGCTGCGCGAGCAGCCCGGCGCCCGCGGCCTCATCACCGGCAACGGGGGCAACCTGTACAAGCATGTCCACGGCGTGTATTCGAGCGCGCCGCCAAAGCGGGATTTCCGCTGCGCCGATGTGCAAGGCGAAATCGACGCCTTGCCTTCACGCACCTGCCTGCCGGCTTGGCAGGGTGAGGCCCGCATCGAGTCCTACACGGTGATGCACCACCAAGGCGAGCCGGGCGTGGCCCATTTGTCTTGCCTGACCCCAAGCGGCGAACGGGTGTGGGCCAACAGCGAAGACGCCGGGCTGATGCGGGCCATGATGGTGGACGAGTTCTGCGGTCGCGCCGTGCGGCTCGGCGCGGACGGCGACGTGGACGTGTGCTGAGTCCGGCGGCGCCGGCACCTATTGATGGCCCATCGGCATGGCGGCGCGCACGGCATCAGCAAAACCCGAAGCCACCCACTCACACTGCGCGGTGTTCCAGTGCGAGAAGAAGAGCCGCCGTGCCGGGTCTGGGTGCAGGGCCAAGCGTTCCGGAAATAGATTCCAGTTGGTGAGGCAGGGCGTGGGCGGGCGTTGGTAGGGTTTCCCTTGCCGGGAACTGGGCAGCCAACCGCCTCGCGCATAGTATTGATGCCAGGTGCGGCGCCCCTGTTTGCCGTCGCCGTCCAAGCGGCAGTGCCAAGTGGCCGTGTCGTAGAGAACGCAGGTGCCGGCCTTGCCGAAGATGGGTGTTTCCAAGTAGCCGTCGCCCAAGGTTTCGTAGGCTTCCCGCAGCGTGGCGAAGCGGTTGCTCTTCGGCACCACGGTGAAGGCCGGCGCCCCCGGCCCTACGTCCGTGAGATAGTGGATGGCGCAAAGCCAATCCACCGGCATGTAGGGCTCGCGTGTGAAGCGATCCGGCAGCGTGGCGTCGTGATGGAAGTTCTGCCGCCCGCGGCCGGCGTTGCGCGGGGCTTCGCGGAAGTTGAACTCGCTGAAACGCGCCTTGTCCGCGCCGCCGAGCAGCCGGCAAACCGCCGGGTAGGAACTCGGATGCTGGGTGTAGGGGTCCAGCTCTGGGTAATCGAGCAGCGGCTGGGCGAACATCAGGCCGTGGGAGCGATGATGGGGCCGGCGCTTCGCCCCCAACCCCCACGCATCAGGACGCTCTCTCTGGGTGCGGTCACAAAACTCGTTGAGGTGTTCGAGCTCGGCAGCCGAAAGGCAATCGCCGATGACCGCGAAGCCATGCTCGCCGAAGAAGGCGTGGATGTCTTCCACCGCCGCGCTGGAATGTAGCAGCGGGTTCTCCTTCGCCCGGCGGCCAAAGCCTTGGTCGGCGAGCTGCGGATCGCCCGTGCGGTTCTCCTGCCGCTCGATGCGAATGGGGGTCGGGGCGGTGTGGCTGTCCAAGACCTTGAGGTCTCCTTGAAGCGCCTGTTTTGCGGATGATAGCGCCGCCAAGGGCCGCCCCTGAGCCTTGCGCCAACGATGCCCACGCCCGCGCCTTGTCTGGCTTGCCTTCGTAGTGCGACAATAGGCAGGTATGCCTACCACATCGCCCATGCCCGAGCGCCACGCCAATGGCGCTTCGGCGCAAGCCGTGGCCGCGCAAACCACGCCGGCACTCGGCGTGTCGGAGCGCTACAAGCGACCGTTCGATCTCGCCGTGATTGCCTTGGCCATCCTGCCGCTGCTGCCGCTTTGGATCCTCGTGGGCATTCTGGTGCCTTTGGCGATCTTCCTTGAGGACCGACGCCCGATCTTCTACACCCAACAGCGCCTCGGACGTTCCGGCAAGCCCTTCCTGCTCATCAAGTTCCGCACCATGGTCGCCAATGCTGAAACGCACACCGGGCCCGTGTGGGCGACGTTGGACGATGCCCGCACGACACGGGTGGGCCGGGCTTTGCGGCGCTTTCATCTGGATGAGATCCCGCAGGTCATCAACATCCTGCTTGGCGACATGAGCGTCGTCGGGCCGCGCCCCGAGCGCCCGGAGTTGGCGCAGGCGTTCGGCCGCGAGACGCCGGATTTCGCGGCCCGCCTGGCGGTGAAGCCCGGCATCGCCGGCCTCGCGCAAGCCTACGGACGGCGCGGCTATTGGACAGACCCAGCGGAGAAGCTGGGCTACGACAAGCTGTACATCGAGCGCATGGGGCCGCTCACGGACGCAAAGCTCATCTTCCTCTCCCTGTGGGTCGCCTTCCGCCGTGCCTTCAACGATGGTTACGTGCTGTCGTGCGGCGCCGATGCCGAGTTGACCGCGGTACGCCGAGCGACGCCGCGCACCGAGCAGGGCGGCGCCCATGAGTGAGTTCGAAGGCAAGGTCGCCATCGTCACGGGCGCCGGCGGTGGTCTCGGCCGCTGCCACGCCATCGAGTTCGCCAAGCGTGGCGCCAAGGTGGTGGTGAACGACTTGGGCGGCAGCGTGGACGGCACCGGCGCCGGCGATGCCGCGGATGCCGTGGTGGGAGAAATAGAAGCCCTGGGCGGCGTGGCGGTGGCCAACAAGGCGTCCGTGTCAGACCACGATGGTGCCCGTTCCATCGTGCAGACAGCCATCGACGCCTTCGGCCGCATCGACATCCTCGTCAACAACGCCGGCATCCTGCGCGACAAGACGTTCAAGAACATGACCTTGGACGAGTGGGACATCGTGATCGACGTTCACCTGAACGGCACCGCCTACGTGACCCACGCCGCTTGGCCGCTGATGTATGCGCAGAACTACGGGCGAATCGTGCTCACGAGCTCCGGCTCCGGCATCTTCGGCAACTTCGGCCAATCCAACTACGGCGCCGCCAAGATGGGCATGCTGGGGTTGATGAACGTGCTCGCCCTCGAAGGGGCGAACCACAACGTGCGCGTCAACACGCTGGCACCCGGCGCCGCCACGCGCATGACCAACACCGTGCCGGGCCGTTCCGACGACATCGACGAGCCGCCCGCCGAGCGCCATCCCAAGCTGGTGAGCCCCGCAGTGTTGTTCATGTGCTCGGAAGACGCGCCCAACGGCGCCGTCATCCATGCCGCCGGCGGTTCCTTCTCCATGTCCCAGGTCGTCGTGAACCAGCCCGTGGAACTCGGCGTGGACGCGGCGTATGAAGACTTGCAGCCCCTCGGCGAGCGGCTGATGGACATGACGGGCGCCGCGCCCAGGGAACGCCGCCCCGCTCGGCGACGCTAGCCCCGTCTGCACACCCACGCCCACTCACTCGGGGCGCAGCCCGCCGAAGGCTTGGCAAGAGCGGATAGGTCCGAGTTTCCGCCGGCGCTTGCATATTGGAGTAAGATTTCTTGCCCCCGGTGCGGCGCCGGGCACGCCACAACCTCATGGTCGCGCCCCGCAGCCCGTGGAGGTGGTCATGCAGCCCCAGAACCCACAACCCCCAGAAATCTGGACGCCGCTCACGGGCATGCCCGAGGGTGCGCAGGATTGGCTCGTGCCCGGCCATGCGGAGCTCAGCGAGGAATGGGCCGCCATTCGCGCCAAACTCAAGGACCGCGACGAACCCCGCGCCTTCATCGACAAATGGCTTGAGGAACGCGGGCGGGCGTTCGCCATCGAGACGGGGCAGATCGAGGGGCTGTACACCTTGAAGGCCGGCATCACCGAGCAACTCATCGCCGAAGGGCTGGAAGGCGTCGTCCACTCGCATACGGTGGAGAACGTCGAGGACCGCACCATCAAGGGTCTGCTGGTGGATCAGGAAACCGCCTACACCATGCTGTTCGAGGACATCGCCAGCGGCCGGCCGCTCACCCAGCACACGGTGAAGACTTGGCACCAGCTGGTGACGCGGCATCAGGAGACGGTCGCCGGCATCACCGCGGATGGCCAGCGCGTGCAGGTGCCGTTCCGCCGCAAGGGGATGTGGAAGAACCGCCCCAACAACCCCCGCCGCCTGGACGGCGTGATGCACGAGTACTGCCCGCCGGACGTGGTGCAGGACGAGATGGACCGCTTCTTTGCCCTGCACGAAGAGATCCAAGCGGAGCGCTACCCGGTGTACGTGGAAGCCGCCTGGATGCACCACCGCTTCGTTCGCACACACCCATTCCAAGACGGCAACGGACGGGTGTCGCGGCTGCTCATGGCCTATGCCTACGTCCGCCGGGGCGAGCCGCCGCCGGTCATCTCCATCGAGTTTCGGAGCGCCTACATCAACGCTCTGGAAGTCGCCAACACTGGCGATCTGCGCACGTTCAGCGACTACCTCGGCACGTTGGCGCTCGTCACGTTGCGCGAAGCCGTGGTCTTGGGCCGGCGAGCACTGACTGGCAACGTGAACCGCCCCAATGGCAACGGTGGACGCACGATCGGCACGACCTACCTGCCGCCAGTGGACGACTAAGGGCGGTATTCTGCGCCCAAGCAATTGGCACGGCGTCAGCGCCGTTGCCGGTGGCCCTTTAGACCGCCGGTGCCTTCTCCAAATCCAGTGCCTTCTCGCGGGCAAAATCCCGCGCCACCGCCACCGGCAGCCGATTGGCCCGCGCCAAGGTCGAAAGCGCGGCAAAGGCGATCCAATCGCTCGACACCTCGAAGTGGTCGCGCAACGCGGCGCGGGATTCCGAGAGGCCGAAGCCGTCTGTGCCAAGCACCGCGAACTCACCCGGAAACCAGCGCGAGATCGAAAGCGGCAGCGCCTTCATGTAATCGGACGCGGCGACGAACACGCCCTCCTCACCGGCGAGGATTCGCTCGACATAGGGCCGCTGCTCGTCGCCGCCGATGCTCAAGACGGCGGCCCGCTCAGCGCTCGCCCCCTGCCGCGCCAACTCGTTGTAGCTCGTCACGCTCCAAACGTTCACCGTCACGCCGAGCGCTTCAAGGTTCGCAGCGGCGGCAAGGGTCTCCGTCATGATCGCGCCACTGCCGAGCAAGTTCACCTGCGCCGCCGGCGTGCGGCGCAGGCAGTACATGCCCCTCACCACGCCTTCCTCAACCCCTTCCGGCAGCGCCGGCATGGGGTAGTTCTGGTTGGTGACGGTGATGTAGTAGAAGACGTCCTCGAAATCTTGATACATGCGGCGGATGCCGTCGCGCACGATCAGCGCCAATTCGTAGGCGAACGCCGGGTCGTAGCTCACGAGGTTCGGCACCGTGGAGGCCAGGATGTGGGAGTGCCCGTCTTGGTGCTGCACCCCTTCGCCATTCAACGTGGTGCGCCCGGAGGTGCCGCCGAGCAGGAAGCCCTTGCACATCATGTCGCCACAGGCCCAGATCATGTCGCCCACGCGCTGGAAGCCGAACATCGAATAGAAGATGTAGAACGGGATCATGGGCAGGCCGTAGTTGGCGTAGGCCGTGCCGGCCGCAAGGAAAGACGCCATCGCGCCGGTTTCGCAAATGCCCTCCTGCAGGATTTGCCCATCCTCCGCTTCCCGATAGGGCGCGATGGTGCCCGCATCCACCGGCTGGTAGCGCTGCCCTTCGAGGGAGTAGATGCCCGCTTGGGGAAACAGGCCATCCATGCCGAAGGTGCGGGCCTCGTCCGGCACGATGGGCACCACATAGCGGCCCAAGCCCTCGTGCCGGAGCAGCTTCTGCAGCATGCGCACCACCGCCATCGTGGTCGATACCTCTCGTTTGCCGGAGCCGCGCAGCATGTCCTCGAAGAACGACAGCGGCGGGGGCTCCAAGCGCTCGCAACGCACGTTCCGGGCCGGAAGGAAACCGCCCAAGGCGTCTCGGCGGGCCTTGAGGTAGCGAATCTCCTCGCTGTCCTCGGCTGGGCGATAGAACTCGGCCGCGGTGACGGCGCCCTCCGACAGCGGAATGTCGAGCCGCGCCGCGAGCGCCAAGCGTTCATCCGCCGAGAGGTGCTTCTTCTGGTGAACCGTGTTGCGGCCCTCGGACTTCGGCCCCAAACCATCGCCCTTCACCGTCTTCAGCAGCACGACGCAGGGCTTTCCCTTCACTTCCATCGCCTGCTTGAACGCCGCGTAGATTTTCTGCCGGTCATGCCCGCCGCGCTTGATGGTGCGGATTTCCTCGTCGTTCAACGAATCCATCAGTTCGCGCAACGCCGGGATGTCCTCCACCCAGTGCTCACGCACCACGTCACCGGGCGACACCGTGTAGAACTGGTAGTCGCCATCCACGGCCTGTTCCATGCGCGCCTGCAGCACGCCGTTCACGTCGCGCTCGAACAACACGTCCCAACCGCCGCCCCAGATCACCTTGATGACGTGCCAGTCCGCGCCCCGAAACGCCCGCTCCAGCTCTTGGATGATCTTGCCGTTGCCGCGCACCGGGCCGTCGAGGCGCTGCAAGTTGCAGTTCACCACCAGCACCAGGTTGTCGAGTTGCTCCCGGGCGGCGGCGTCGATGCTGCCGAGCACTTCCGGCTCGTCAGACTCCCCATCGCCGATGAAGTTCCATATCTTGCCGCCGTTCTGGGGTTTCAAGCCGCGGCTCTCCAGATACTTGGCGAACCGCGCCTGATAGATGGCGCACGGCGTGGAAAGGCCCATGCTGGCGTTCGGCATCTGCCAAAAGTCTGGCATGCGGCGCGGATGCGGATAGGAACTCAAACCCCCTTCGGGGGCGATCTCGCGGCGAAAGTTCCTAAGCCGCGCTTCGCTCAGCCGCCCTTCCAGGAAGGCGCGGGCATACACCCCGGGCGACGTGTGCGCCTGCACATGCACCTGATCGCCGCCGTATTCCGGCCCCGGGGCGCGGAAGATGTGGTTGAAGCCCACCTCCATCATCGTCGAGGCGGAGAGGTAGGTGGCGATGTGGCCACCGACGCCCGAACCGGAATCGTATGCCTGCAACACCATCGCCACGGCGTTCCAGCGCAGGATGTTCTCGATGCGGGTTTCCACCTCCACGCTGCCGGGGTAGGTGGGTTGCTCGGTTAGGGGGATGGTGTTGCGGTAGGGGGTGTTGAGCGCCGCGTCCGTCACCACCACGCCGCGCCGGGACACCATGTCCTGCAGGCGGCGCAGCAGCGCCTTCGTCTCGTCCGCGCCGTGTTCGCTCAGAACGCCGTCGAGGGCTTCAAGCCACTCGCGCTGCTCAATCTCCCATTCGTCAATGTGTTCCGCCATGGGCGGCAGAATACCCGATTGCGGGTGAGGCTCTAGCCTTCGCCGGCCCCGGAACGCTCCTTCTCGACGAGGAAGTCCACCACTGCCAGCATCCGTTCCGGGCTGCCGGCCATGTCGGTTTCGATGCGGTACTTGCCGGCGACGACGAGCGTCGGCACCGCGGTGATGCGATAGGCGCGGCTCAAGGCGCCGGCTTGGCGCACTTCCGTGTCCACGCCGAAGGAGTTGAAGGCGTCCTCGAAGGCATCCGGCTCGACATCCGCGTAGCGCCGGAAGATCCGCGCCAGCAGCGCGTCATCACGGATGTCCACCCGATGGACATGGATGGCCTCAAAGAGCGGCATGTGCAGCGCTTCCGTCACGCCGAGCGCCTCGGCGGTGTAGTAGGCGCGGGCCAGCTGTTCCCAGATCGGGTTGAAGGTGGCCGGCACCCGCTCGAAGTACACATCGGCCGGCTGGCGGTGCCGCCACGCGTCGATCAACGGGTCGAAGCTGTAGCAATGCACACAGGCGTAGGAGAACACCTCGACCACTTCCACGGCATCCCCGCCGGCGGTCTCCACCGGCACTGGCAACACCTCGTAGTGGCGCCCGGCCTCGAACTCCTGTGCCCACGCATTGGCGCACAAGACGCCCAGCAGGACGACCGCGGCGTAGCGGGGAAGCACGGCCATCAAACCGCGGCCACGCCGCGCACCGCCAAGACGCAAGCGCATCCGCCCCCGTTTGGCGCTCAATGCAGCCCTTGCACGTAGTTGGCGACCGCGCGGATTTCCGTATCCGTCAGCCGCGCCGCCACTTGCCGCATCATGGCGCCGTGGGCCTCGTCCGTCTTGCGTTCGCCTTCCCGATAGGCGATGAGCTGCGCCACCACATAGTCGAACCGTTGCCCGGACAGCATCGGAAACCCGGCCGGCGCGTTGCCGGCGCCGGTGGGCGAATGGCACGCGGTGCAGGCGGCGACGCCCTTCGCCATCACCCCGCCCCGATAGATGCGGGCACCGGCGTCCAACGGCTCCGGCGTGGAGCGCCCCACTTGCGCCGGCAGGGCCGCGTAGTGGGCGGCGATGGCCGCCAAATCTTCCTCGGAAAGCAGCGTGAGTTGCCCCGCCATCAAGGGCACCGGCCGCTCGTCGGACTTAATCATGCGCATCTGCTCCAAGAGGTAGCGCTCGTTCTGCCCGGCGAGGTTCGGGTAGTCCGGCATGATCCCCGACGCGCCATCTTGCCCGTGGCACGCGGCGCAAGCGAGGACGAGGGTTTCCACCTCCGCCGCCGAACACATGGCGGCCAAGCCGAGCGCGGCCGCCCATCTCAGGAAACGCATGTGAAGCACTTTCAGCTTTAGTCCACTTTGTGGGCCACCTTGGGAGACATGCGGAGCGCTAGAATCCCTGACAGCGCCGCGACGCGATTATACCCCCGCATGGCCCTTGCCGCGCACTTCGTCACCAGCGCCGCGACGTTCGCGGACTGCCCCGCCGACGACGAGCCGGAGGTAGCGTTCGTGGGGCGTTCCAACGCCGGCAAGTCCAGCGCCCTCAATCGCCTCGCCGGCGCGCGACGCCTTGCCCGCGTGAGCAAGACGCCAGGCCGCACCCGCCTCATCAACTTCTTCGCCGTCGCCGGCGGAGGACGGCTCGTCGATTTGCCCGGCTACGGCTACGCCAGCGCCGGCAAGGCCGTCCGCCAACGCTTCGGCCAAGCCATCGACGCCTACCTCTCGCGGCGGCCGAACTTGGCGGCGGTGGTGCTCATCATGGACGCGCGGCACCCCTTCCAACCCTTCGACGAACAACTCTTGGCTTGGGCGCAGGCCGCCGGCAAGCCGCTCATCATCCTGCTCAACAAATGCGACAAGCTGGCCCACGGCGCAAGGGTGCGCGTGGAACGCGCCGTCGCGGAGCGAGTGGCGACCCTCGATGACGTCGTCGCCCTGCCCTTCTCGGCAGTGACCGGCTTAGGTGTCGACGTCGCCGCGCACTACATTGCAGCCTTCCTGCGCCACGGCGACGCCACAGCTTAGTTTTCTTGCGAGGGGCCGGCCCCTCGCAAGAAACTAGTGCGCCTGATCCCAGTTATCCCCGACTCCCACATCCACCACCAGTTCCACCGCTAGGTCCGCGGCCGCCTGCATCCGCTCCACGGCACCCCGCACCACCGCGTCCACCGCGTCCTCGCGCGCTTCGAACACGAGCTCGTCATGCACCTGCATCACGATGCGCGCGTCCAAGCCGGCGTCGGCCAGCCAAGCGTCCACCGCGATCATGGCGCGTTTGATCACATCCGCCGCGGTGCCCTGCATGGGCGCGTTGATGGCGGTGCGCTCGGCCGCTTGGCGGCGGCCCACTTGGCGCGCGCGGATGTCTGGCAGGTACAGGCGCCGGCCGTATACGGTTTCCACGAAGCCCGTTTCCCGCGCTTGGCCGCGCACCCCCTGCATGTAATCCCGCACCGCTGGGTAACGCTCGAAGTAGCGCTCGATGTAGCCCTGCGCCACGGTGCGGGAGACGCCCAACTGCCGCGCCAAGCCAAAGGCGGACATCCCATAGATGAGGCCGAAGTTGATGGTCTTGGCGCTGCGCCGCTGATCTTCGCTCACGGCTTCCGGAGCGGTGCCAAACACTTCCGCGGCGGTGGCGCGATGCACGTCCTGGCCTTGGCGGAACGCACGAAGCAAACCAGCGTCGCCAGAGAGATGCGCCATGATGCGGAGCTCGATCTGCGAATAGTCCGCGGCGATGAGCTTGCAACCCGACGGCGCCACGAACGCGGCGCGGATGCGGCGGCCTTCCGCGGTGCGGATGGGGATGTTCTGCAGGTTCGGGTCTTGCGAGGCGAGGCGCCCGGTGGCGGCCACCGCCTGCCCGTAGGTGGTGTGAACGCGCCCGGTGCGCTGTTTGATCTGCCGCGGCAGGGCGTCGAGATAGGTCGATTTCAGCTTCGCCAGCCGCCGATGGTCCAGAATGAGGCGCGGCAGCACATGGTCGAGGGCCAGTTCCTCCAAGACCGATTCCGCCGTCGAGCGCTGCCCGGTCTGGGTCTTCTGATGCACTGGCAGGTTGAGCTCGTCGTAGAGCACCTCCTGCAGTTGCTTCGGCGACCCCAAGTTGAACCGCCGGCCAGCCTCCGCATACGCCTCCTCGGCAAGCGCCTCGACTCGCTCCCCGAGCTCCCGGCCATGCGCCGCCAAACGCCGGGCATCCACCAACGCACCGGCCCGTTCCACCCGGGCGAGCACCGGCAAGAGCGGCTGTTCGATGTCCGTGTACACGGACTGCAGACGGCCCGTGGCCTCGAGCTTCGGCCACAGCGCCCCGTGCAGCCGCAGCGCGAAATCCGCCTGTTCCGCCCCATAGGCGGTGGCCTGATCCACGGCGAGGGCGCCGAACGCCAACTGCTTGGCGCCGCGCCCCGCCAAGTCCTCATAGCGCGCCGCCTTAAAGCTCAGGTGCTTGGCCGACAAATCCTCCAAGTTGTGGCGCCGCGTTCCCACGCTGTTGAAGACGTAGGACTCCAGCATGGTGTCGAACTCCGCCCCGGCGAGGGCCACGCCGTGGTTGGCCAGCACGTTGACCGCGAACTTGAGGTCATGCCCCACCTTGCGCACCGCGGCGTCTTCCAAGAGCGGCTTCAACACCGCCAACGCATCGCCGAGCGGTGCCTGCGCGGCGCCGGCCAGTTGGTGACCGAGGGGCAGGTAGGCGGCTTCACCGGCCGCTGCGGCAAAGGAGATGCCGGCGATGTCCGCGTCCATGTAGTGGCGCGGCCCGGTGTGTACCGCGAGGGCAAAGGCCCCGGCATCGCGGAGTTTCGCCACCCAAGCCCCAAGCGCGTCGACGGATTCGATGCATGTGTAGTTTCGATCGGCGGCGGGTTCCAGCGGTTCCGCCGCCTCGACGCCAAGGTCTTCAAGCCATGAGCGAAACCCATAGCGCTCGAAGAGCGTGGCGAGCGCGGGGACATCCGGCGGCCGCGGCACCAAGTCCGAAAGCGCCACCGGCAGTTCCACGTCGCAGCGAATCGTCGCCAGATCGCGTGAGAGCGGCAGTTGCTCCAAGGCACCGCGCAGGTTGTCGCCGACCTTGCCCGACACTTCGGCGGCGCGTTCGATCACCGCATCAAGGCTGCCAAACTCGCGAATCCACTTCGCCGCGGTTTTCGGCCCCACCTTCGGCACGCCCGGGATGTTGTCCACGCTGTCGCCCATCAGCGCCAGATAATCGACGATGCGCTCCGGCGGCACACCGTATTTCTCCATCACCCCCGCCCGATCGAGGGTCGTCTCGCTCATGGTGTTCACCAGCGTCACCGTCTCGCTGACGAGTTGCGCCATGTCCTTGTCTGAAGTGGAGATGACGGTGCGCCGCTTGGCTACATCCGCCTGCTTGGCCAAGGTGCCGATCACATCATCCGCCTCCACCTCCGGCACGATGACCAACGGCATGCCGAGCGCCTTGATCGCCTCGTGCAGCGGCGCCACCTGGCAGCGCAATTCATCGGGCATCCGGGGGCGGTGCGCCTTGTAGGCCGGATAGATGTCGTTGCGGAACGATTTGCCGCCGGCGTCGAACACCACCGCCACCGGGCTGCCGGCATAGTCTTTGGCCAGCTTGCGCAGCATGTTGACCACGCCATACAGGGCGCCAGTCGGGAAATCGTCCGCGGCGGTCAGATTCGGCAGCGCGTGGAAGGCGCGAAACAGGTACGAGGACCCGTCAACGAGCAACAGCGGCTTTTCGTCCGACATGGCTGGTTCCCCCTTGCGGTGGAATCATAAGAGACTTTTTCTTGCGAGGGGCCGGCCCCTCGCGCTCCGCTCTTTCCTTGCGAGGGGGAGCCTTTTCTTGCGAGGGGCCGGCCCCTCGCGCTCCCCGAGGCGAACGAGGGTGGCCGGCATATTCCAGTTTCCGGGCGCGGGTTGGCCGCCGGGGCCTAGCAGCGGTTCCTGGCGCGACGTTTGCGTTGGTGGTTGGGGCCGCGGTGCGCAGCTAGGGCTTAGCAGCTAGGGCTTAGAAGCGGACGATCTCCCACTGGGGCACGACGAATTCGGCCTTGTCGAAGTCTCCAAAGCCCTTGGATGGGTCGAGCGGCGCCAAGTAATACGGGCGGCCATTGCGAGGGACGATCTTCACCAGCCGCAATTGGCCGTTCTGCCGGTATTCGTAGATGGTGCGCTCTTCGCCCTCGATGAGGGTGACGTCGGGGCCGCGTTGGGCTGTCTCCGCGCCATGAGCACTGGCCACCGCCACCACCCCAAGCCACGCCGTAAGCATCATCAGCGACCACCGCCTCACGTTGCGCACCGCTTGGGTTCTCCATGCCGAGAGCACACACCCATCATGTTCGCCCAATCCCGCGCACGTCAAGCAAAACCGCTCCTTTTCTTGCGAGGGGCCGGCCCCTCGCGCTCCGCCCTTTCCTTGCGAGGGGCCGGCCCCTCGCGCTCCGCCCTTTTCCTTGCGAGGGGCCGGCCCCTCGCGCTCCCCGAGGCGAACGAGGGTGGCCGGCGCATTTGAATTGGGTGGCGCGGGTTGGCCGCCGGGGCCTAGCGGCGGTTCCTGGCGCGAAGTTTGACTTGTGGATGCAGATCCCCCGGTTAGTAGGGGAAGCCCCCCTCACCCCCCGCCGTTCTCCAACAGCGCCACCATGAAGTACCCCCGCGGGTCCTGCCAACTGTCTCGGGCGGCGAAGCCGGCGCCGGCGGCCAACGCGAAGAACTCCGTCGGGGCGTATTTGTACGAGTTTTCCGTGTGAATGCGCTCGCCGGCGCGGAAAGCGATGTCCGCGCCATCCACCCGCACGGTCTGCTCGGTCACGCTGGTGAGGTGCATCTCCACGCGGCCGGAGCCTTCGTTGTAGGCCGCTTCGTGTTCAAACCGGTCGAGCTCGAAGTTCGCGCCCAATGCATGGTTCAAGTGGCTCAACAGGTTCAAGTTGAACGCTCGCGTCGTGCCGGCGGCGTCGTTGTAGGCCGCGTCCAGCACCGTCGCGTCCTTCTTCAAGTCCACCCCGATAACGAGCCGACCCTTGGGGCCAACCACCTGCGCCACGCCGGCAAGGAAGGCCGCGGCGCGGGCCGGCTCGAAGTTGCCGATGCTCGAACCGGGGAAGAAACCCACCCGGGGCAGCCCATTGGCCGCGTCCGGCAGGGCGAACGGGCGGCTGTAGTCCGCGCATGTCGGGCACACCGAGAGCCAATCGAACTCCTCGAAGATGGTGCGGGCGGAAGCGAGCAGGTGGGTGAGCGAGATGTCCACCGGCACGTACAAGGCCGGCCGGCAAGATTCCAGCAGCAAGCGGGACTTCACACTCGAACCGCTGCCGTATTCGATGAGGCAAGCTCCCTCGCCGACGGCTTCCGCGAGTGCCGCTCCGTTGGCGCGCAGGATGCTGGTTTCCACCCGCGTCAGGTAATACTCCGGCAGGCGGGTGATGGCATCGAAGAGGCGTGAGCCGGTGGCGTCGTAGAAGAACTTGGGCGGCACCGCCTTGGTTGGGCGCTTGAGCCCGGCCAACACCTCCGCGCGCACGTCCGGCGGTTTGGGCCGCAGGTCGTGAAGCCGGAATTGCCGTGCGCCGTTAGGCGACATCCCGCGCCAGCCGAACGCCGGAGAACTGCCAGCGGTCTTGCCCGTAGAAGAAGTTGCGGTAGCTGGCGCGGACATGGCCGGCCGGCGTTGCGCAGGAGCCGCCCCGCAGCACCATCTGATTGGCCATGAACTTGCCGTTGTATTCGCCCAAGGCACCCGGCAACGGCCGATAGCCCGGGTAGGGGCCGTAGGCACTCGCGGTCCACTCCCAAACGTCGCCGAAGAGTTGCGCCATGCCCCCGTTCGCGGCGCCACGCGGGTGGAGCCGCCCGCCATCGCTGAAGTGGCCGCCGGCGGCCGTCATCGAGTTCGCGGCAGCGTTCTCCCACTCGGCTTCGGTCGGCAACCGGCCGCCGGCCCAACGCGCGAACGCCTCCGCCTCGAAGAAGCTCAGGTGCGTGACCGGGGCGTTCAAGTCCAACGCGGCCGGCCCAGACAACCGATATTCCGACCAATCGCCCCCTTCCCGCCGCCAGTAGAGCGGCGCCTGCCAGCCGTTGCACTGCGCGGCGGCCCATCCCTCAGACAGCCACAGCGCCGGTTGCCCGTAGCCGCCGTCCTCGATGAACTCCAGATATTCGCCGTTCGTCGCCGGCCGTTCGGCCAGCTCGAAGGGGCGCAACCACACCTTGTGGCGTGGGGTTTCGTTGTCGAAGCTGAAGCCATCGCGGCCGGCGCCGATCTCCAAGAGGCCACCGGCGAACGCGGCATAGCGCAACGGCGCGGCGGCGCAAGGGCGGGCGTCCAAGTCGGCGCGGTACGCCGGGCGCAGCGGGTTGACGCCCAAGTTGAACTTCACGTCCGTGATGATGAGTTCCTGATGCTGCTGCTCGTGGTTGAGGCCCAACACCACCCGTTCGCGCACCTCCGCATCGTCGCGGGTGAGCAGCCCCTGCATGGCGCGGTCAACATGCGCCCGGTACGCGAAAACCTCGGCCACTGTGGGGCGCGACAGGGCACCGCGCCTCAAGCGCGGATAAGGGTCGCCCACGCCGTTGTAGTAGGAGTTGAAGAGGTGCTCGTAGCCGTTGGCGAATGGGGCGTAGCGTTCGCCGTAGGGCTTCAGCAGGAAGGTCTCGAAGAACCAAGCCGTGTGGGCAAGGTGCCATTTGGGCGGGCTCGCGTCCGGCATGGGTTGAACGCAGTAATCATCGACGGCCAAGGGTTCGCACAGGGCTTCCGTTTCGCCCCGCACGGCCGCGTAGGCCGCCGCCAAGTCTGCCGTGAACGGCTCGCCATCCCCCATCACCGCCCCCTACTCCGCCGCACCCGCCACGCTCGGCGCCAACGCCGCCACATGCCGCCAAGCGTCTTCGCACATGCGCTGGAGGCCGTGTTCGGCGCGCCATCCCAATTCGGCCGCGGCACGCGACGGGTCCGCATACAAAACCGGCGTGTCGCCCGGCCGCCGTGGCGCGACAGTGTGGGGAATGTCGCGGCCCGACGCTGCCTCGAACGCCCGCATCACCTCAAAGACGCTATGGCCGGCGCCGGTGCCCAGATTGTGGATGGCGAGGCCTGGCGCGCGCGCCAGCCACTGCAACGCCTTCAAGTGCCCCTTGGCGAGATCGACCACATGGATGTAGTCCCGTATGCAGGTGCCGTCTGGCGTGGGGTAGTCATCGCCGAACACGGACAGGCGCGGCAGCCGCCCGGCCGCGACGGCGCCCAAGTACGGCATCAGGTTGCACGGCACTCCCAAGGGCGCGTCGCCAAGCAAGCCCGAAGCGTGGGCGCCGATGGGATTGAAGTACCTCAAGATGGAGATGCGCCAATCTGGATCTGCGCGATGCAGGTCGCCGAGCAGCATCTCCCCGGTCAGCTTGGTGCGGCCATACGGGTTGATGGGCGCAAGGGGCATGTCCTCGGTGATCGGCACCTTGGCCGGATGGCCATAGACCGTGGCGGACGAACTGAAGACGAGGGTCTTCACCCCATGCGCGGCCATTTGCTCCACCAGCCGCAACGTGCCGACCACGTTGTGGTCGTAGTACGCGAGCGGCTGCTCGAAGGATTCGGCAACCGCTTTGGCGGCCGCAAAGTGGCACACCGCGCTGATCTCGTGGCCGCGAAAGGCCCGTTCGAGCGCCGCGCCATCGCGCACATCCCCCTCGATCAAGGCCACGTCGCGATTGGTGGCGCGTCGCAGGGCGGCGATCGCCGCCGGCGAGCTGTTGGCGAAGTTGTCCAGCACCACCACGTCGTAATCGGCGTCCAGAAGCGCCGCCGCGGTATGGCTGCCAATGTAGCCGGCGCCGCCCGTGACGAGGACCGTGCCGGCGCTCATGCCACGCCCGACATCGCCAAATGCATCATCGGCGCCAGGTGGAAGTCCACCAAGAGCAGCGCGAAGAGCGCCATCAAATAGACGATGGAGTAGCGGAACGTCGCCATCGGCGCCCCGGGCCGTTCCTTGAGCAGCGCCGCGGCCCAATAGATGAACCGCCCACCCAAGAGCGCCGCGCCCACCAAGTAAGCCACGCCGCTCAAGCCGAGCATGAACGGCGTGAGGCTCAGCGCCGCGAGCGCCACGGTGTAGTAGAGAATCTGCCGCCTCGTGTGCGCTTCGCCATGGGTCACCGGCAGCATGGGCACACCGGCCGTCGCATATTCGTCCTTGCGTTCCAAGGCGAGCGCCCAGAAGTGGGGCGGCGTCCACACGAAGATGATGAGCACCAGCAGCAGCGGGAAGGCATGCACCTCACCCGTCACCGCGGTCCAACCGAACAGCGGCGGCGCGGCGCCAAACACACCGCCGATGACGATGTTCTGTGGCGTCGCGCGTTTCAGGTACAGCGTGTAGATCAAGCCATAGCCGACCCACGAGGCCAGATTCAGCCAAGCGGTGAGCGGATTCACCAACACATAGAGCACACTGAAGCCGGCCAGGCCCAGCGCCCCGGCGAACGCCGCGCCAGCGGCGAGGCTCACGCGCCCGGTGGCCACCGGCCGATGCTGGGTGCGCACCATGCGTTCGTCGAGCTCCGCATCGGCGATGTGGTTCACCGCGGCGGCCGAGCCCGCCACCAAGGCGATGCCGAGCAAGCCATACGCCATGGCCGGCAACGCATCGGCGCCTGGCCCCGCGAGGGCCATCCCGACGGCCGCGCAGAGCAGCATGAGCGCCACCACCCGCGGTTTCGTCAGCTCCAGGAAATCACGCCAAGGAGCGGGCGCGCTCAATTCACTCATTCGGGGCACAAGACGGCATCAAGCCGGGCGGGATGATCGGTCTGTTGGGTCGTGGAACGCGGGCGGCTCAGCTTTTCGGGCCGCATCGCCGGCACGGGCGGCGAAGTGTACCGTAACGAGGGCGAGCAAAAGCGCCGCGGCGCCGGCGTTGTGCAAGGTGGCGATGGCCAGTGGCAGCGCCAGCAGCACATTCGCCATGCCGAGGCCAAACTGCGCCGCGACGATGCCGGCCAAGCTCCAACCCAACGCCCCGCCGACGCGCCAGGCGAGCCATGCGGACGCGAACAGCGTGATGAAGGCGCCGACGCGGTGCGTCACTTGGATGGCGACCCGCGCTTCGCTGGAGAGCGCCCCGCCCAAATAGTTCGGGCCGATGTCCTGAAACACGTCAAAGCCCTTCGCAAAGTCCATGTCCGGCGCCAAGCGCCCGTGGCAGAGCGGAAAGTCCGGGCACACCAAGGCCGCATAGTTCGACGAGGTCCAGCCGCCCAACGCCACTTGCATCACGACCACGGCGATCACTCCAAGCGTCAGCGCGGCCAACCCCGTGCGGGGCCGCGGCTGCCTCACGGCAACCAATCTGAGCGCATGCACCCACAAGAGCGCCAACGTGGCGAAGCCCCCAAGCAGGTGCGCCGTGACCACCTGCGGCCACAACTTGAGGGTGACGGTCCACGCGCCGAACGCCCCTTGCACGATCACCAACACGACGAGGGCCACCGGCAACCCGAGCCCCATGCCCGGCAGGGCGCCGCCGCGTTGGCGCCGCCAAGCCAGCGTCAGCACCGCGAACGCCAACAGCCCGAGGGCGCTTGCGAAGTATCGATGCACCATCTCTGGCCACGCCTTGTCCGGCTCCACCGGCGCATCCGGGAACCGCGCCTCGGCCGTGGCGATGTCTCCCGCCGTGGCCGGCACCGTGAGGAAACCGTAGCAGCCCGGCCAATCCGGGCAGCCGAGGCCCGCATCCACCAACCGCGTGTAGGCGCCCAGCGCAACGACCAACGCGGCCAGCGCCACGCCGGCCAACGCCAAGCGACGCTCCGCCATCGACGGCGGAACGGGCGCGTGGGCGGCGGGCTCAGCCATCGGCCAGCGCCGCCGCCACGGACGCGGTGTCGGGCCGCACCCCACGCCAAAGCAAGAACGATTCCGCCGCCTGTTCGATGAGCATCCCCAAGCCATCCGCCACCTGCGCCGCCCCATGCCGGGCGCACCAACCGCAGAAGGCCGTCTCGGCCCCCAGCCGATAAAACATGTCGTAGCAAACCGCGCCTTCAACCACCGCTCCCGACAACGCGAGGGATTCACCCTGTGCCTCGGCCGAGGTGGCGTTGATGACCACGTCATGGCCGCCGCCCAGCTCCGCCAACGGCATGGCTTCCACCCCATCGAACGCTGCGGCCAGCGCTTGGGCGCGGCTGGCCGTGCGGTTGGCCAGCGTCAAGCGCCGCGGCCGGGCGCGCAGCAGCGGCCCCAACACCCCCCGCGCGGCGCCGCCGGCGCCCAGCACCAACACAGCCTTGCCGGCCAACCCAACGCCCAAGTTCTCGGTGAGGTCCCGCAGCAAGCCCACGCCATCGGTGTTGTCGCCACGCGGCCCGGCGGGCGTCGCCACGATGGCGTTCACCGCGCCGGCCGCGGCGGCGTTCGCCGTCACCGTGCCTTGCTCCACCGTCCACGCATAGGCATCCTCCTTGAACGGCAGCGTCACATTGGCGCCGCCACTGTCCGCTTCCTGGAAGAACCGCGCCGCGGCCGGGCGGAACACCGGCGCGAGCAGCGTCTCATAGGTCACATCATGGCCGGTGGCGCGGGCGAACAAGCCGTGGATGCGCGGTGACAGGCTGTGCGCCACCGGGTTGCCGATCAACACATAGCGCCGTTTCATCGCAACACGGCGCCGCTTCCGGCCATGCGGATGCGCGATGGCCCGCGCCGGCCGGCGATGGCGCCGGGCAGCACACAATCCACTTTCCGCCCCCAAGCGCGTCGCGCCGTGAGTTCCGTCAACGCCGGCGGCTGCCCGCCAACATTGGCCGAAGTGGAGACGATGGGGCCGCCAAACGCCGCCGCCAAGCACCGCGCCTGTTCGTGGCCGGGCACCCGCGCCGCCACCGCGGCCCGGCTGCCCGTCACCCACGCCGGGAACCTGCGCGAGGGGAGAATCCAAGTCTCCGCGCCCGGCCAGCTATCGAGCACCGCGGCGCGCGCTGCCGGCGCCAGCGCGTCCAGTTCGGCCGCGAAAGCCGCCGGGTTTGCCCCGATGACGATGAGCCCTTTGCTTGCCGGGCGGCGCTTGAGACGCAACAACCGACGCACCGCGGCGGCATTGAATGGATCGCAGCCGAGCCCCCATACGCCCTCCAAGGCGTGCGCCACAATGCCCCCCGCGGCCAACGCCGACGCGCAGCGCTGCACACCGAGTGCCGCCGTCACTGGCCGGCGGCGCGTTGCACCGCCGCGCTCTGCCGCATCACCTTGGCGCGGCCGGCGCTGCGTTCGGCCGCCAATGTCCGCGCCAACGCCGCATCATTGAGCGCAAGCATCTCGGCCACGAGCCAAGCGGCGTTCACCGCGCCCGCCTTGCCCACGGCCACCGTCGCCACAGGCACGCCCGGCGGCATCTGCACCGTGGACAAGAGGGCATCGACGCCGGCCAAAGCGCCACTCGCCAACGGCACGCCGATGACTGGCCGCACCGTGCGCGCC
Organism: Candidatus Azotimanducaceae bacterium; assembly: GCA_965200505.1. GTDB lineage: Bacteria > Pseudomonadota > Gammaproteobacteria > Pseudomonadales > Azotimanducaceae > VXNE01. Next base: position 1,666,071 of record OZ241343.1, read on the forward strand.
GCCACCGCCCCGGCAAGGTGTGCCGCCATGCCGGCCGCGCAAATGAAAGCGGCACAGCCGCGACCCTCCGCGTCCGCCACGTATTCGGCGGTCTCGTCCGGTGTGCGGTGGGCCGACAACACCCGCGCCTCAAACGGCACCGCGAGCCGTTCCAAGCCATCGACACACGCCTGCATGACCGGCCAATCGGACTCGGACCCCATCAGCACGGCCACCCACGGCATCAGCGCTGCGCCAATCGCCCCAACTCAGGAAGGGCAGCGAATATAACCGCCGCGGTGGGGTGCGACAAATCCAAGCAACTCCAATTCCGCCAACGCCTGGGCCGCGGTTTCCGGCGGCAAGCCGGCGGCGGCCGCGACATGATCGAGCGACGTGACGGCGGCGCCCACCTGCTCGAACACCCCCGCCAACGCCGCCGGCGGGGCGCGTGGGGCGGTCGGCGGCGGCACCTCATAGCCGATGGCGAACAACACGTCTTCCGCGTTTTCGATGAGCGCGGCGCCGCTTTTCAACAGCCGGTGGCAGCCGCCGGACAGTGGACTGGCGATGGGGCCCGGCACCGCCATCACTTCGCGGCCTTGCTCGGCCGCCATGCGCGCCGTGATGAGGGAGCCGCTCGCCACCGTGGCCTCCACGATCACCACGCCCAACGTGAGCCCGCTGATGAGCCGGTTACGTTCCGGGAACTGGTGTTTGCGCGGCGCCTGCTCCGCCGCGTACTCCGAAACGAGTGCGCCGCCGGCGGCGACAATCTGTTCCGCCAGCGCGGTGTGGCCACTCGGATACACCCGTTTGAGGCCGCCGCCGAAGACCGCGATGGTGCGTCCCCCGGCGGCCAAGGCGCCGCGATGGGCGGCGGCGTCGATGCCATGCGCCAAGCCGCTCACCACCACGAGGCCGGCGGCGCTCAACTCCCGCGCCAACGCATGGGCGCCCTCGCGCCCGGCCGCGGAGGCGCGACGGCTGCCCACGATGGCGACGCTTGGCGCCGCGAGCGCCGCCGCGTCGCCACGCACATGAAGGCGCAAAGGCGGGTCGGGAATGGCGAGCAACCGCTCTGGCAGGCGCGTCCCGCGCAAGGTTTGGCACATGGCGGCTCGTTTTACCGGAAGCCCGGGGCGGTGTCTGTAGGCTAAGGCTCACACCGCGCATCGCGCCGGCTACGGCGCTGGGTTGTTCTGGCGCTCGCGGGCGGCGCATTGATACTCGGCAATGACGGGTTCCACCTCGCCGGCGGCGCGGATGCGTCCGGCGTCCAGCCAGATCGCCTTCTCGCAGAGGCGGCGCAGCATGGCCACGCTGTGCGAGACATAGACGATGGCTTTGTTCTCGCGGAAGCGCGCGAGCATCATCTTCTCCGATTGCGCACGGAAGGTCTGGTCGCCGACGCTGAAGATCTCATCCAAGAGCAGCACATCCGGATCCAAATTGATGGCGGTGCAAAAGCAGAGCCGCCCGCGCATGCCCGTTGAGTAGGTGCTCACGCGGCGGTGTATCGCGTCGCCAAGGCCCGCCATGCGCGTCACCTCCGCCACCCTGGAAGCGGCCTCGGCGCGGCTGAGCCCCATCAACATGCCGTGCATGACGATGTTGCGCACACCGGACAATTCGCCGTCGAAGCCGGCGTTCAGCGAGAGCAACGCACTCGACATGCCCTCGGCATCCACACGCCCCAAGTCTGGACGCAGCACGCCCGTCATCACCCGCAGCAAGGTGGATTTGCCGGAACCGTTGGCGCCGATGACGCCGAGCTTCTCGCCGCGGCCCACGCTGAGCGAAATGTCCTTGAGCGCTTCGACCCGCTCCGGCCTGGCGAAGAGCCGTCGCTCGGAGTACGTCACCGACACGTCTGTCAAACGCATCAGGCGATCACCCGGCGCGTGAGCTCAAGATCCAAACGGTCATACGTCCACCGCAATGCAAACAACCAAACGCCCGAGCCGATGACCACCGTGGCGCACCAAGCGATGTCGGGCCACGCGCCATGGAGCAGAATGATGCGATATTGCTCGATCATCACCGCCATCGGGTTCAAGCGCATCAACGCCTCCAACTTTTCCGGCAAGGCGTTGATGTCGAAGAACACCCCAGAGCAGAACATCATCAGCGTGAGGCCGGAGCGGACGATGAACCGCAAATCACGCATCCAGCAACAAACCAAGGCGACGGTGCCGGCCACGGCGAGGATCAACGCCAGCTGCGCCACGGCGACGACCGGAAACGCCAGCCAAGGGACGCTGGCACCGAACTTCGCGCCAACGAAAACCAACAATATGGTGAAGACGAAACCCTGCTTGAAGCTCGCCGAGGCCACGGCGATGATGGAGAACAGCAGCTTGGGCATGCGGATCTGGGAAATGATCCCCTTGGCGCCGGGCAGCGCGTCCGTGCAATTCGACACGCCGTTGGCGAACCACAGCCAAGACGTGACACCAATGACAAGGAAGTAGGGGAAGTTTTCCATCCCCGCCGGCCGCAAGTAAGTGAAGACAACGAAGAACACCGCGGTCATCGCCACCGGCTCCAAGATCCACCACAGCCAGCCGAGGTAGTACTTCGCCGCTTCGCTGATGAGGTTCAGGTAGGCGCGATACAGGGCGTAGCGCCACAAATGCCGTTCGATCAGGACCACGTTTCGCTTGGCTCAGGTGGCGGGCGGCGGAGCACCGAGGGCGACGGGGCACTCGCGCCCCGGCCGAATGGCTGCGAATTGTACCCAAGCGGTGTTCGCGGGTGCTCGCGGTTGACAATCCTTGGCGGCGAATTGCACCATCCGCGCGCTTTCGCCGCCGCCACCTGCGATGGACGCTCCGCCCGACATCACACCGGTGCAGCACCGCGTCGCCACCGTCGAACGGGAGGCGGCGAACGGCCACCAGGGCGGTGTGCTGTGGCTCACGGGCCTCTCCGGTGCCGGCAAATCGACGCTGGCGTTTGCCTTGGAGGAGCGCCTGTTCCGCGCTGGCATCTCGGCCTATGCCTTGGATGGCGACAACCTGCGGCATGGCTTGAGCCGCGATCTGGGTTTCTCGCCGGCAGACCGCAGCGAGAACATCCGCCGCGTCGGCCATGTGGCGGCGCTCTTCGCCGATGCCGGCATCGTCTGCATCTGCGCCTTCATTTCCCCGTACCGGGCGGACCGCGCCGCGGTGGGCGCGGCAGCCGGCAACCGTTTCCACGAGGTGCATGTGTACGCCGACCTCGCCACTTGCGAGCGGCGCGACCCGAAGGGCTTGTACAAGAAGGCACGCGCCGGCGCATTGGGCAACTTCACGGCCGTGAGCGACATCTATGAACCGCCGGAGCATCCGGCGCTGATCGTGGACACCACCGCGGCCAGCGTGGAGGAATCCTTGGCGCTGCTGGAGAGCTATGTGCAGGCCCACTTCGGCCTCGGCGCCGCTCAGAGCGGATAGCAGGGATACGTCGAGACCAACGAAAGGCGGGGGTTGTACCAAGGGTCTTCACCGACGCTCGCCACCAATGCCTTGAGCGCCGCGATGTCCGCCGGTGGGTCCACGCGGCCGCGCGACTGCGACTCGTGGTGCCACAACTCCACATCCGGCAGATAGACGTTCAAGCGCCCGGCCCGAAAGGCGCGGATGCAGATTTCGACATCGCCGCCGGCCACCCGATAACCCTCATCAAAGACGCCGATGGCGTCCAACGCGCGCCGCGAGGTCGCCACGCAGGCGCCGGTGACGGCGGCGACGTTGCGGGGCACGGTGGGCGGCACGAACAGATGGCCGCCATCGGTTGGCGGAACGCCGCTGTAGATGTGCTCGGCGCAGCCGCCGAAACCGAGCGCCACGCCGGCGTGTTGAATCTTGCCGGACGGGTAAACGAGCAAGCCGCCGACGAAGCCCACGTCCGGCCGCATGGCCACATCCGCCAAGCGCCGCAACCAGCCTTCGCAACGAGGGGCGGTGTCGTTGTTCAGGAACACCAACACGTCGCCGCGCGCCGCGCGGATGCCCAGGTTGTTGAGGCGGCTCCAGTTGTACTCGCCCGGCGCGTGAAGCACCCGGAAGCGCGGATGCCGTTCGCCCGCCGCGGCCAGCCAGCGCCGCGTGGCGGTTTCCTCCGAACCGTTGTCGATGACGATCACCTCGAAATCGTCCCCGGCATTGCTCCCGTAGAGCCCATCGATGCAGGGCGCCAACAGATCCAGCCGGTCGCGCGTCGGCACGATCACGGAGACGAACGCTTGCCCATTGCCGAAGCTCACCGTCCAGCCGGGCGGGCGCGGTTCCACCCGAGCATCCGGCCCGTAACGATTGCGCAAGAATCGGGGCAGATAGCCCGGCGGTGCGGGCGTTGCCGGCGGCGGCGAAAGCCAACCCGGATCGCAGCGCCGCGCCACAGTGACCGGCAGGCGCTCCACCCGCTCCGCTAGTTCGGCCAAAGCCAGCGCCAGACTGTGGTGGTCGGCCGGTGACGGTTCGGGCAAGCGGTCGAGCAACGCCGGCGTCATGGCCATGCCGCCAGACACATAATCGCGGTGCATGAGGAGGTCTGGCGAGTAGCCCGGCTTGAAGAACGGCTGCCGCGGGCGGCCTAGCGCGTCGCAGGCATCCTCGTCACCGTAATAGAGCACGGCGCCGGCGGTCGGGGGATAGGCGGCCGTGGTAGGGAGGTAGCCGGGGCCGAAGAGCGCCGCCAACCTTTGCGCCCGAACGCCTGAACCCGCGGTGTAGCGGCGGGCGGCGGCGATCATGGCGGCCGCATCCACCCGCGGTGCCACTTCCACCCGTGCGGCGCACTCGCCACGCCGGGCACCGAGCGCGTCGAGGGCTGCGGCTGCCGCCGCGTCCGTCAGGAAGATCACCTCCATGCCGCATCCCGCGGCGCTCTTCAGCGCAAGTTGCCAGAACATCGGCAAGCGCTCCGCGGCGATGCCGGCGACGGCGACGATGGCGATCGTCGGTGCGCTCGACCGTCCCGTGGGGGGCTGTTCCCCCAACCAGCGGCGGTAGCCCTTGGCGTCGGCACGACGCTGATGGGCCGCGGCGCCGATGAGCCAAGTCACCACGCGCTTGGCACCTTGCGCCTTCAGCAAACGAAAGGCGTGGCGCAGAAACGGCAGCACACCGCCTTCGCACATGGCGATTCGTGGCAGGGTGGCAAGCAACGTGAGGCCAAGCCGCGCGCGCCGTCCGCGAGCCAAGCGTTCGCCGGTGCGCGTAGGGTGCTGGGGTGTGGCGCCAACCGCCATCGGTGATTGCGCCTTGCTCACAGGCATCGCGCCAAGTGCGGGTGCCTATAATCCTTCGCGGCGCAACGTTGGCAAAGGGCTCCGGCATGGCCTTGCGGGTCGCGGTGGACGGTCGGCCATTGCGACATCCGCATACCGGCGTGGGCGTTTACACCCGCGAACTGCTGACCCGTCTGGCCGCCCAATGCGAACTCTTCATCTACTTGGATCGGCCGATGGAACAGCCGGACCTCGGCGCGACCTTTCGCATCCCCCTCGAACGGCCGAGAGCCAAAGGGCCGCGGCGCCAAGGCGGCCCACGCTTGGGCGGCTTCCTCCGCGCCAATCTCCAGTTCCCGCGCTGGGCACGGGCGGACCGGGCGCATGTGTTCTGGTCGCCGCGCCATCACCTGCCGCTGGCGCTGCGCGACCTGCCGACGGTTGTGACCATACACGACCTAGTATGGCGCGTGGCGCCGCGCACCATGCGGCCGCTGAATCGGCTCGCCGACGCCACACTCATGCCCTTGGCGGTGCGCCAAGCGGACCGCGTGATCGCCGTGTCCGAACACACCCGCGCCAGCATCCTGCGCTGGCACCCGCGCCCAGGCGTCTGCGTCACGCCGTTGGGTGCGTCCACCGTGGCCAAGGCCGTGCCGTTTGCCCATCCGCGGCCGTTCTTTCTCTTCGTTGGCACCCGAGAGCCGCGCAAGAACTTGACGGGGCTCATCGAGGCTTTTCGACGCGCGGTGGCGGCCGGGTTGACGGGCCATGATTTGGTGCTGGCCGGTGACGCCGGCTGGAAGCAAGCCGGCTGGCAACGCCAAATCGAAGCCAGTGGCCTGGGGCGGCGCGTGGTCGATCTGGGTGCGCTGCCGGCGGCGCGCCTCGCCGGCGTGTACGCCGCGGCGACGGCTTTGGTGCTGGTCTCGTTTCACGAAGGCTTCGGCATTCCCTTGGCGGAGGCGATGCGCCACGGCACGCCGGCCATCGCATCCCAGGTTGGTTCGCTGCCGGAAGTGGCCGGCGACGCCGCGGTGTGGGTGGATCCGACCCGGCCGGAAGAAATCGTTTCGGCGTTGTTGCGCCTAGCCACGGATCGGCCCTTCCGGGAACACCTAGCCGCCAACGCCCGGCGCCGCGCCGCGCTCTTCTCCTGGGACACCACGGCGGCGCAAACCCTGGCCGTTCTCGAAGCCGCCGCCCAAGCGCACTGACCGCCCCAAGCCGGGCGGCCAACCGTTGGCGTTCAAGTGAATGGCGGCGTGTCGAGCAGCCCTTCAAGGTAATCGCCATACGCTCCGCCGATGCCGTCCGCGAGCGCGGCCAACCGGCCGTCGTCTATCCAACCCATGCGCCACGCCACTTCCTCCGGGCAGGCGATCTTCAAGCCCTGCCGGTGTTCCACGGTCTGCACGAATTGGCTGGCTTCGAGGAGCGAATCGTGGGTGCCGGTGTCCAGCCAAGCGATGCCGCGCCCCATGAACTGCACTGCGAGGCGGCGCTCGCGCAGATAGCGCCGATTCAAATCCGATATTTCCAATTCGCCGCGCCCGGAGGGTTTGAGGGACGCGGCCATCCCCACCACGTCGTTGTCGTAGAGATAGAGGCCGGTGACGGCATGGTTGGAGGGCGGGTGCGCCGGCTTCTCCACGATGTCCACCGGCTCGCCGTCTTCGTAGCGCATCACCCCGAAGCGGTGCGCCTCTCGCACTTGATGCGTGAACACCGTGGCGCCCGGGTTCTGCGCCAAGGCATCGCGCACCATGCGCGGAAAATCCGCGCCGAAGAAGATGTTGTCGCCCAATATGAGCGCCACCGAGCGCTCGCCGATGAAGGTGGCACCAACGTTGAAGGCGTCCGGCAGCCCGCGTGGGGTGTGTTGCGGGCGATGCTCGATGGCGACACCCCACTGGCTGCCGTCGCCGAGCAGCTCCCGATAGCGGGGCACGTCGTTCGGCGTAGAAATGACGAGGATCTCGCGTAGCCCGGCCAGCATGAGGGTTGCCAGCGGGTAGTAGATCATGGGCTTGTCATAGACGGGCAGCAGTTGCTTGGAAACGCTGCGAGTGACCGGATACAGCCGTGTGCCGCGCCCGCCGGCGAGCACGATGGCCTTGGCGTGGGTCATGCGCTTTCCGCGTCGCGCGGGTTCTCGTCGCCGTTCACCATCTGCCAGGTGGGGGCGCTGCGGCCGAAATCGTCCGCAAAGCGTTCGATGTCGTCTTCGCCCAAGTACGTGCCAACCTGCACCTCGATGAGTTCGAGCGGGGCGCTGCCGGGATTGCCGAGCCGATGCCGCGCACCGGGCGGGATGTAGGTGGATTCATTGCCGCGCAAACGGAACGTGTCGTCGCCGCGGGTCACGCGGGCTTCGCCGCTGACCACCACCCAATGCTCCGACCGATGCCGATGCCGCTGCAGCGAGAGCTGCGCACCGGGATTCACGGTGATGCGCTTCACTTGGTACCCAGTGCCGGCATCGATGGTCTCGAACCAGCCCCAAGGCCGATAAACGCGCCGATGATTGACGTGTTCCGGGCGCCCATCGGCCTTGAGCCGCGCCACGATGTCCTTCACTCGCTGCGCCGCGCCCTCGGCCGCCACGAGCACGGCGTCTGCGGTTTCCACCACGATTAGGCCGCGAACGCCCACCGCCGCCACCAGCCGATGCGTCGCGTGGATGAGGGAATCCTTCGCGTCCACGGCGATCACATCCCCGCTAAGGGCGTTGTTGGTGGCGTCCGCTGGGCCGATGCCATGCACGGCCGGCCAAGAGCCGACATCGTTCCACCCCATCTCCACCGGCACCACCACCGCGGCGTCCGTCTTTTCCATCACGGCATAGTCGATGGAGATGGACGGTGAGCGGGTGAACACGGCGCTGGGCCGGAAAAAGTCCAAATCCTCGCGGCCACCGGCGATGGCCGCCTCACAACACGCCAACAAGTCGGGCGCATGGCGGGCGAGGGCCGCGACGATGGCGCTCGCCTTGAAGAGGAAGATGCTCGTGTTCCAGTGGAACTCACCGGAAGCGATGTAACGCTCGGCGCTAGCACGGTCCGGCTTCTCGACGAACTCCAGCACTTGGCGGGCGCGGCCTGCCGCCGGCGCCCCGGCGCGGATGTACCCATAGCCCGTCTCGGTGGCGGCCGGCTTGGCGCCGAACAACACGAGGCGACCGGCCGCCGCGGCACCCAAGCCGGCGTCCACCGCCGCCACGAAAGCGTCGCCCCGTTCGATGAGGCCATCCGCCGGCACCACCAGCAACAGCGGATCGTCGCCCCCCGCCCGCGCATGGCAGGCGGCCAGACCAATGGCCGGCGCGGTGTTGCGCGGCTCGGCTTCGAGCAGGATGGCGCTTGGCGTTTGGCCGACTTCCCGGCACTGTTCGGCCACGAGGAAGCGGTGTTCCTCGTTGCAGACGATGCATGGCTGCCGCGCATCCAAGGGCTTGAGCCGCAGCAACGTCTCCTGCATCAGCGAGCGCTCGCCCGTGAGCTTCAGGAACTGCTTCGGATACCGCTCCCGCGACAGCGGCCAGAGGCGTGTGCCGGCACCGCCCGCCAACAACACCGGCTGAATGGGCGGAGAGGGCTCGGGAGAGGCCATTGGGGTAGTCAATCACAGGCGGCGTGGGGAAGGAAGGTTGGGTGGGGTTTTTCTTGCGAGGGGGGTTGCTTGCGAGGGGCTTTGCTTGCGAGGGGGGCTTTTTTGCTTGCGAGGGGCCGGCCCCTCGCGCTCCCCGAGGCGAACCGGGGGCGTCGGTCCAATTGGCTTAACGGGCGCGGGTTGGCGCCGGGGGCGGCGCACCGGTTCCAGACGCTGGGTTCTTGGTGGCGGCGCGAGCCTTTCTTGCGAGGGGCCCGGCCTCTCGCGCTCCCCGAGGCGAATGGGTGCGTTGCTACGCACGCCGCCTTACGCTCAGGCTGGTATCTTGTCGATCTCTCGCATTCGGGAAAACGCTTCGAACATTCCCTCAAGACGTGCCACCCGATCGCGCAGCTCGCTGACCTCTTGGCGGATTTGCGCCAAGGCGGCCCGGATGCTGGACAGCACCGATAGGACTAGGCCGGCCACCGTGACCAAGACGCCCAACACCGCCAGCACTGCCATCAACTCAGGGCTCATGGGGCGAGGCTACGGCATATGAAGTGCCATCATCAAACTCGGAGGTTCACAAGGTGCGTTGATACGCATCGGGGCGTGCCTCGCGTTCATTGGGTGCGGCTGCTTGTGGGTGGCCTGTCGCGCTTGGGCTATGATTGGATGGATGCACACCACACCTACGATGCGGCTGGACGAGGCGGCGCTTTGGGAGGCGGTGCGGCTGGGTGAGGACAGCCTTCTCGAACTCAAGGAAGTGCGCTTCAGAGGGCACCGTCTCGATGCGCCGGCCCGCGATGTGATCGCCGATGAAATCGCGGCGTTCGCCAATGCGGGCGGTGGGCGCCTGGTGCTGGGCGTCACGGACCAGCGAAAACCGCAAGCGTTGACGCCGATGCAACTGAACCAGTTGATGACCGTGGTTGGAGAAGTCTGCACCGACAGCATCCGGCCGCCGGTGGAGTATGACGCACACCGTGTGCCGACGCCGCCAGACCGGCAGGGAGGCGTGTTGGTGGTGGACGTGTCGCCTGGGGCCACGATGCATCGCTCGCCGGGAGGTTGCTTTCGGCGACGCGGCGACGCCAAACGCACAACGGATTCCGACGGCATCCGCCGGTTGCTGCTTGCCCGCGGGCAGTCCGACGCCACTGGGGTGGATGCGCAACCGGTGGCCGGCACGGGCATCAACTCGCTGCAGCCGGAGCATTGGCGCCGCTATGCGAGTTCGCGGGTGGACGAACCCGCGGAGATCCAGCTCGGCAAGCTGAAGTTCGTCAAGGAAGACGCGGCAGGTGTGCTGCGCGCGACGGTCGGCGGGGTGCTGCTCGGCGCCGAGGATCCCCGCGAGTGGCTGCCGAACGCTTACATCCAAGCGGTGCGCTACGACGGTTCGCGGATGGACGCCAATCGGCAATTGGATGCGCAAGATGTGGCCGGCCCGCTCAATGCGCAGATCAAGGAAGCGATGCGCTTCGTCCTGCGCAATCGTCGCGTGGCCGCGCACAAGGATCCGCAACGTCGGGACGTGCCCCAATACAGCGCCCGCGCCGTCTTCGAGGCGCTGGTGAACGCGGTGGTACATCGCGACTATGCCGTATCCGGTTCGCACATTCGGCTGTTCATGTTCGACGACCGGCTGGAGCTCTACTCGCCCGGCGGGCTGGCCAACTCGATGACTGTCGAGGACCTGCGAACAAGCCAGTTCACGCGCAACCAACTATTGTCCTCACGTCTTGGCCAATGCCCAGTGGGGGAAACGGCCGGCGCCGGCGAACGCCGCTACTTCATCGAGAGGCGTGGCGAGGGCATCGGCGTGATTGAAGACGAGACCTTCGCGCTGGCCGGACGCAAACCCGTTTTCGAGCTAATCAGTGAACGGGAATTGAAGCTCACGCTGCCGGCGGCCAGCCCGCCGCTGCCGGAGGGCATCGCCCTGCGCGTGGAGGTGACCAGCGCGAACGGCCAACCCCTGGCCGACGCCCACGTGCTGGCGCTCTATCCGAACAAGACGTTCCGCGAGGCCCGCACGGACGCCTTCGGCCACGCGGATTTTCTGCTGCACTCCCGCGTTCCCATGACCGTGTTCTGCGCCGCGCCCGGCCACGCGGCGGCCGTGGCCACCGACCGGATGCCAAACGGCAACTTGGCCCTCGCCTTGGAGACCGCCTCGAACGGTGGCTCGCTCATCATTCCCCACCGCACGGGCCATCTACTTGGAATTCAAGGCCGCTTGAACCCCGTCCTCGACCACCTAGACCGCCTCTACCTCTACGCCGACAACGTCGCCATCAACGACGGCATGGCGCAGCCCGTCCACTTCGCTTTGAACGAGCCGCTGCGCCTCACAGACGCACTCGGCGCAACCGCCACGCTCCGGGTGCGTGAGATGCTCGGCGCTTCCTGCATCTTCGACTATCGGTTGGAGAAGGTGGGGAAGTGATGAGCGCCCCTTTCTCGATTGATGCGAGCGGGTTCATTCCCCGGTAAGGTGGCTACCATCGGCGCAGACGGCCACGCCTTCCCAGAGCTCGCAATCGTCGTAAGAGTCACGGCAAAAGGTCATTGCCTCGAATTGCGCTTCCCTAAGTGTGGCTCCATACCACACACTCTGTCGTCGATGCCGACGGTGTGTAGGGGTCTCCTCTGCCCAACCACGGGCGGCCACACCGCAGTCTCTGTAGAAGCTCCTGCCCTGAAACCGATTGTAGCTGAGAACTACGCACCGGGAGTGCCCACATTCTGCCATTGCGCGTTCGTTGGCCTCAATTTCAGTACTGTAACCCCAGGTGACCGCGGCCACGAGCGGTACGTCATTCGCTCCCCCCTCTTTCGCGGCGGCGCTTAAAAGCGCATTGTTTGACGTTACGGCAATGGCGCCGTAGCAAACGTTGGCGCTGCAATCGGCACCGCCGCTGCCGGTGAGAGCGCGGCCGTCGTCGCCACTTTGCATTGCCGAAAAGCCATCTCTCGAAGTGTTTGAGATATGGCCGGAAGAGGCGTAAAGCAAACTTTGCGCGACTATCGAACGGAGCTCGCCGCGGAGGGTGAGTTGCCACTTGCCCATGCCGTCGCCGAGCGTCCCTTCCAAACCTTCCGCGCCCTCCTCCAAGTCAACCGCGGTGAGTGTGCGCGAGTGGCCGGCGGGCAGGGTCAGAGCAACCGGCCCGCGAACGGCATTGCCATCGTCCATTCCTTCAATCCGCACTGCCGCATCTTCCGCACCCCAGTTGATTAGCCGCAGTCTGCTTTGCTGCCTTGTGTTGCTCGCCGGATTGAAAATCTTGGCGCTAAGGTACTCCGTTCCCGGCAGCACGTCGTGCATGGCGGTTAGGAACCCGTCGCGGGTGCGAATGAAAGAAAGCACTTGAACATCCAAGTTTGTCTCAACGCTCAAGCGCCAGCTGCCTTGCATGGGCGCACCTATGCCGCCGTCAATGCCCTTATTGGCGTTCCCGTCGGTTAAGTCGCCGGAGTTGAAGTGAATTGTTTGGCCGGCGGCCAGTTGGATTATGACCGGTTCAAAGACGTTCCCGCCGTCGTCCACGGCGGTTATCTCCACTTCGCCGGCTTGATCGCTTTCGTTAATTAGCCGCACGAAACTTTGGAGAAAGCTATCTGACGCTGGCAGCATCAAAGGAACAGTGGGCCGGTAAGTCTCGGCGTCTTGCCCTTGCGCCATCATGGAAGCAAAGGCAGACAGCGCCGCCAAGATGTATCCGATGGTACGTTTTTTCATGCTTCAGGCTCCGTTGTGTGTGAGGGTAAGAGGCGGTGAGCGCCCTTCCCGATCGAACGCGGGGCGTTTAGTTTGGCGTGAACTCGGCGTAAACGGTGTACGGCCCGGTGTCGTTATTTCCGTACTCATACACCCGCACGAAGTAAGTGCCGGCCTCAAGATCGAGTTGAAGGCGGAAGTTATTGTTTACCCCGTCATCGTTACCGTAGCGGTTGGAGTAAAGGGTCTGACCCGCGCTGTCGTACAGGACAATCTCTGTGTCGAGTGGGCCGTCCGCATAGAACGTCATGGTGCCGGCACGATTGATCGCGACCCTAAAGTAGTCTTGATCGCCCAGCCATTGAATTCTGCCGGATTGCCGGCCGTCAACGCGGAGGTTTGTTGCGTCACTTAGTGTACGCCCGTGATCATCGTCTTTATGATCGAAAAAGTCAGTGTAAACAGTGTAAGGCCCAGTGTCGTCATCGTCGTGCTCATACACTCGCACGAAGTAGGTGCCGGCCTCAAGATCGAGTTGAAGGCGGAAGTTATTGTTTACCCCGTCATCGTTACCGTAGCGGTTGGAGTAAAGGGTCTGACCCGCGCTGTCGTACAGGACAATCTCTGTGTCGAGTGGGCCGTCCGCGTAAAGGATCAAGATGCCGCTCGATTGAATCTCAACCTTGAAGTAGTCTTGGTCTCCGTTTCGGTTAATCCTGCCCGAACGGTGGCCGTTCAAGGCCAAGGGCGTGGCGTTAGTTGTAGAGTCGGCGTGGTCTGCGCCGCCGTGGCGTTCCGTTGCCGAAAAGCCATCTCTCGAAATGTTGGAGATATGGCCGGACGATGCGTAAAGCAAACTTTGCGCGACCATCGAACGGAGCTCGCCGCGGAGCGTGAGTTGCCACTTGCCCATGCCGTCGCCGAGACTTCCGGTTAAATCGTGCGCCCCTTCCTCCAAGTCAACCGCGGTGAGCGTTCGGGATTGCCCCGCGCGCAGCGTCAACGAAACCGGGCCGCGAACGGCATCGTCATCATCCTTTCCCTCAATCTCGACCTTCGCGTCTTCCGCGCCCCAGTTGATTAGCCGCAGCCTGCTTTCTTGCGTTGTGTTGCTCGCCGGATTGAAAATCCCCGCGAACAAATCCACCTGTTGCCACGGCACGACGTCATGCATTGCGGTTAGGAACCCGTCCCGTGTGCGAATGAAGGAAAGCACTTGAACATCCAAAAGCGTATCGACGGTCAAACGCCAATTGCCTTGCCGCGGCGAACCTATGCCTTCAATGCCTTTGCTCGCGTTGCCGTCGGTTAAATCGCCGGAGTTGAAGTGGATTGTTTGGCCGGCGGCCAGTTGGACTGTAACGGAGTCGGCGGTTCCGCCATCGTCGACGGCCGTTATCTCCACTTCGCCGGCGTAATCGCTTTTGTTGATTAGCCGCACGAAACTTTGCCCGTACTCTGACCCCGCCCGGAGCATCAAAGGAACGGTGGGCGGGTAAGTCTCGGCGTCTTGCCCTTGCGCCATCGTGGAAACAAAGGCGGCGGTCAGGGCGAGCATGGCCGTTGCGGCGATGGGTTTCACGGTTCGAATCTCCTTTGGTCGAAAGCGGAAGGGCCCTCAGCAGTTGTCCTCAATGGAAGCCAGCGCCCGCCGGCACCGCGAGGAGTTTTCGTTCTTCTCGCATGACCGGTCGCGGCTCTTTTCGGCCCGCCGGCACGCGGATTCCCGCTTGGCGTACGTCCGCTCGCGGTCGGCCAACATCTTCCTCACGGCGCGGCCTTCGGATCGGCTCATTTGCCGCGCCACGTCGCCCACTTGGAAGGGGCGCGTGGCATAGACGACATCGGACACCGAGTATTTCGGGCGCGTGTCCGTCACCACGACGAACCCCGCGTCTTCCTCGTCTGCGCCGAGCACCTCGCCGGTGTCGGGATCGACAAAGCCCTCACCCAACGTCACCACTCTCAAGTAGTTGCCGTTGGACAGGAACGTTGACCCGTAGTTCAGATATGCCTGCCCGTCCACCACTCTGACGACGCGGATGGGGAACAAGGCCATCGTGATCTTCTCCACCGTCGCCACCGCGACAGACTGCGCGACGTTCCCCAACGCCGCGGCGATTTGGCCGCGCTTTGCATACCTGCAGGAGTCGCCGTAGTCCGCGTTCTCCGGATAGTCCACGCGAATGCGGTCTGAACCAGCCACGTTTTCGCTGAAACGAATCTCGCCGGTGCCCACGTCCACCACCCGCACATCGAGTTCCACTATCGCCTCGCAGCCGCCGGCAAACGCGCCCAAGATGGGAATTGAAGAACCAGAGGCCGACCCGGTGCCGGCATCCATCACCCTTCCCGTCACCAGATAGTCAACGCCGCTGAACCCTCCGTAGGAAGCAGTTCCGTCGGCGATGCCGGTCACGGACAAACCCCTTTCCTCAAGCAGCGTGTCCAGCCGCGCCCGTTCCATGATCTTGAACTTGCGCGTCTTGCTCAGCGCGGATTCCATTGCGGTTCGGATGGTGTCGGTGTCCAGGTCCCGATAGGGCGATTCAATGCCGCCCACCGCCACGACGGGCACGTTCGCCTGTGCGAGCGCGTTTGCGGCAACCACCGCAACGGCGGCGGTGGCGAACGCCCGCCCGATGCGTCGGTGGATGTTTCTGTGACACGCCATCGCGTTGCTTCCCCTCCGTCGGTGGCCTCCACCTCCCGGCCCCCCAACCCCCGAATCAGGCCGGCTGACAAGGCGGATGCGTCGCCGTCAAATTTCCCGCCCCATGCGTTGCCGCTGATCTGCCGGCGTGGCTCGTCGCATGGCTGAACCCGGCAGAATGCGCGCGACCTGCCCTTTGCGCGGGATTGCGCCGGACACAGACCTCGCCTTCGAAAACTTCTCCAGCACTTCGGTCACTTCGATTACGCCAATCGTCGTCTCCACCGCGCCAAGGTTCAGGCCGGTCGTCTCGTCCACCAGCGGCGCTGATTGTTCGACCACTTTCAGCCGGTCGCCGAACGTCAGCACGGCCTCCCCATAGTTCAGGTACGCGCAGCACCCCCGCGAGGCGTCCTCTTGGAAGGCCACCACCTCAATGGGGAAGATGCTCTCGGCAATGGCCGCGGCAGCCTTCTTCGCGGCCTCGCGCTGCACGTCCGCGAGCGGGTCGGCGGCGCCAGTACCCACCGACAGGCCGCGCGTCTCGGTCGCATCGCCGGACACCACGCTCACCTCCACGTTCTCCGCCTTGCGCACTTCGCCGCTCAGGGCGTCCACCACCTTCAGGTCGATGCCGAACTCGGTGATTTGCGAGGTGGTGGCGAACCTCCGGGTCGAGAGCGCCTTCTTCGTGCTGCCGAACTTGGTGACGGCGCCGTACACGATGTAGTCCACGGCACCGACGGTGAGAATGGTGTTGGCGCCCGAGAACTCGCCTTGCAGGGCTTGTTCGGAGAGCACCTCGTCAACGCGGTTCCGTTCGATGATCTTGAACCTGCCCACCTTCACGAGCTGCGTTTCCAGCATGTTCTGGAAGTTCGCCGCCTTGGAGTTTTTGTAGTCCGCCCAACGCGAACTATCGACGGAGGCTTGGATTTCGGTGATTGCGATGATGGGCAAATCCGGTGCCGCGAAGCACATGGGGGCAGCCGCCACCCACACTGCCATTGCCGCGACGCGGACGAGACGGGCCGCCCAACCATGCGGGCGCGTTAGACCTCTCACAGTTGATTCCTCTCTCGCACGTACACCGCGCGCTCCCCCACGGCTGTTAACCCGCGTTATCGACATCCAGCCGCGGCGGTGTGCGAACCTCAGATTTGGTGGCTTGAACGGAGGATTGATGACTTTGGACGCAGCGCTTGGCCCAGAGATCGCAGCGGCACAAGGGACCCGGAACGTCGTCGAAGCAGCAGGGGCGACGCGGCACTCGCCTCTCGCGGCTCGGTTGTACGTCATAACGGGGCTGTTACGGCGACTGGCTGAAGAACGCATGGCCCTCTCTGACCTCCTTGATCGCACAGCCATCGCTTCCCAAACCGGGCCGGTCGCGGCACCCGTCGCCGGAGACCGGCCCGGCGCCACTGAGCCGCCAGAGAGCCCCGCCCAAGGCGGGTCGGCAGGGCGCAGGTCTGTCGCTGTCTCCAACCATGACGTTGCCGAGGGCGAACGGCGGCTGACGGCGGCCGGAGATGTCGGCGAGAACACACGGCGCGCCTATGAATCCGCCTTGCGGGGCTTAGACGCTTGGCTTCGTGAGCGCCGGCTGGGCGAAGCGCCGAACGACACCACGCTGGCGGAGTACCTTGCCGTTCTGGCCGCACAGGGGCGGTGCGTGTCCAGCGCCGCACATGTGGTCGCCGCGGTGAAGCGGCGGGCCAGGCTGCTAGGTGGCCGCTCGCCGGCGGGAGCAAAGACTGCCGAGGCGCTCAGGCGATACCGCCGGGTGGCCCGTGCGGGACCCGACCAAGTGCGCGGCATCTCTTGGGAGGAAGCGGACCGGATGTGCGACTTGGCGGCAGGCGCACGCGACATCCGAGGCTTGCGAGATGCGGCGCTGATCTCGGTGGCGTCTGACGCGCTGCTGCGGGTCTCGGAGGCGTCGAACGTGCAAGCGGACGACATCGTGTTTGAAGACGACGGATCCGCCAGGCTGCTGTTGCGCCGCAGCAAGACCGACCGACAGGGCCGCGGAGCCTTGCTCTTCCTAGGCCCTCGCACTGCGGAGCTAGTACGGGCGTGGGCTGCCGCGGCGGACGTTCAACAAGGACCACTGTTTCGCCGCATTCACCGCGCGGGCTCCGTGGCGTCACAGGGGATAGGCGCAAGCTCGGTACGCCGGATAATCGTTCAGCGGGCAGCGGCGGCGGGTATTGGCGGCCGTGTGTCCGGCCACTCTCTGCGCGTTGGTTCGGCGCAGTCGCTGGCGAAACGCAGCGCCGGACTGGTGGCGATGCAGAAGGCGGGGCGCTGGGCGTCGCCGGACATGCCCGCCCGCTACACGCGCTCGCAGGCCGCGGCGGAGGGCGTGGTGGCCCGCTTGCGTCACCGGCACAACACGGAGGCGCATGGGCAACCGACCGAAACCGAAAGCGCTTGACAGGCCGAGAGCGGAGTGGATAACTACGATAACGCGGGTTATCGGAACAAGACCCTCCGGGAGACTACCGCGTCAAATCATCTGCGCCCTTGCGCCGACAGCGCACCATCAAAGCGGCACCCCGCAGCCCGGTCGCCTGTCCACTTGCCCACTTTGCCTTGAAAGCGGCGCGGTTGCCGGGTACGGGTAAACTAGGCGGAAGTCGGTCGCAGCCCTCCCCCATGTTCGCCGTCGGCACACGGGTGCCGGCAACTCAAATCGGAAGGCACCCGCTTGCGCGTCCTGCACGTTTATCGCACCTACTTGCCCGACACCCAAGGGGGCTTGGAGGAGACCATTCGGCAAGTGTGCGTGAACACGCAGGTGCTCGGGGCGGAGCATCGTGTGTTGGCGCTTACGATGGATGCGTCGAGGCGGGCTGTGAGGCGGGCCGAGGCGCGGGTCTTCCGGGCGCGGCAAACGGCATCCGTGGCCTCTTGCGGGGTTTCCATCGAGGCGTTGGCCATCTATCGGCGCCTCGCCCGCTGGGCGGATGTGATCCACTATCACTTCCCTTGGCCGTTTGGCGACCTGCTGCATCTCGCTTTGGGGCCACCGGACAAGCCGTCGCTCGTCACCTACCACTCGGACATCGTGCGCCAACGGCTGTTGCGCAAGCTGTACCGGCCCTTGATGGATCGCTTCCTGGGCAGCGTGGACCGCATCGTCGCCACCTCGCCGAACTACTTCGCCACCAGCGATGTGCTGAGCCGCTTCGAGCGCAAAGTGGAAATCGTGCCCATCGGCTTGCGCGAGGACACTTATCCGGCCGTGTCGGAAGCGGCGTTGGCGGCGGCGCGGGAGCGGTATGGCGAGGGCTTTTTCCTGTTCGTTGGCGTGTTGCGGTATTACAAGGGGCTGCACATCCTGCTGGACGCCATGGCCGGCGCTCTCCATAACGTGGTGATCGCCGGATCCGGCCCCACCGAGCGGCGGCTCAAGGTGCAGGCGCGGCGGCTTGGGCTCGCCAATGTCCAATTCGCCGGCCAAGTTCCCGATGCGGAAAAGGTGGCGCTCCTGCACCTTAGCCGCGGCATCGTGTTCCCGTCCTATCTGCGCTCCGAGGCGTTTGGCGTGACGTTGCTGGAGGGCGCGATGTTCGGCAAGCCGCTCATTTCCACGGAAGTGGGCTCGGGCACGAGCCATGTGAACATCGATGGCGAGACGGGTTTGGTGGTGACGCCTGGGTCCGCGGCCGAGCTGCGTCGCGCCATGGATCGCCTGCACCACAATCCAGACTTGGCGGCATTGATGGGACGCAACGCCCGGCGGCGCTTTGAAGCCCTCTTCACCGGCGAGCGCATGGGCACACGTTACGACGCGATCTATCGGAAGCTGTGTGGCGAGCCGGTGCGCGACGGCGCCAACGAAGCGCCGCCGGTGACGCGCATCAGCCGCCGCTGAAACGACGGGCGTCCGCCAAGCCGTGGCGGGCCGCGAGGCCCACGCTGACGGCCACCGGCAGCCAGAACAGCATCCACGTCCAGCCGATCTTGTCGATGAGGTCCGCGCCGTCCACCAGCCAAGCCGGCAGCGTGATGGCATAGATGCTCAACGCGAGCTTCGCTTGGGCCGCCTCAAAGTGCTTGAACAAGGCCACGAGGGAGGCGGCGATGAGCGCGACCAACGCGGCCAGGCCCAACGCACCGCCTTGGAACAGCACCGAGAGGTACATGTTGTGCGGATGCTGCATGACGAAACCGTCGTGCGCCAAGATGTCGTCTTCCGTCAATGCGCCGTTGCCGAACCAAAGCCCCTCGGCACATACGCGGCGCAGGGTTTCCGTCCAGATCTCCACGCGGTAGCTGTCGCCGCGCGGCAAGAGCCATTCCTGCAAGGGGCCCTGCATGAGTGCCAAGCCAATGCCGAGGGCGACGCTCGCCGCGAGCGCCACCGCGGCGATGAAATGGCGCCGGTTCGGCACCCAGCGGCCCAGCAAGCAGACGACGCAACCGAACGACACCGCGGCCCAGGCGTTGCGCGAACCCGACAGCGCGATCGCCAGCACCGCGCACAGCGCCAGCGCGACCACAAACGCCCGCAACGCCACCGAGCGGGCATCGAGTGCCCAGCCGATCGCGCACACCAAGCCGACGCCGAAGGTGAGCGCCGCCGGCACATGGGAATCCAACTGGCCCATGCCGTTCACCCGGCCATCGGCCGGCGCCTCGATGAAGTAAACGGCGAGGGCCAGCGCGGCCGCGACGCCTGCGCAAAGGGCGACGGTGGCGGTGAGGCGGGCACGGAACCAATCTACCCGGAAGCCTTCGGCCACCGCGACGACGAAGCAGACGGTCAACACGGCGCGAATGAACTGGCTGAGCGCTGCGCGGGCGTCGAAGGGCGCGGACCAGAAACTGCTCACCGCCAAGTACAGCGCAATCGCCACCGTCAACAGGAACGTCCAGTTGAGCCACAGCCCGGCCCAGCGCTTGCAGCCCGCCAAGGTGTAGAGGGCGAGGATGTAGGTGGGGAAGCTGGAGCCGCTTTGGCTCGTCAGGATGAACATGGACGCCAGGCACAGCACCAAGAGCGCCGCGCTGATGGGCACGCGGTACTCGAGGAGATAGGTTGCCGCGGACATTCGCGCTAGGCGTGTTGGCCGACGGCGTTGGCCGGGCGCTGCCGAGTTGGTGGGCCCACCAGGACTCGAACCTGGGACCAATCGATTATGAGTCGACCGCTCTAACCCGCTGAGCTATGGGCCCGGTGCCCCGTCCGCCCGCCACGTTCAACGCGCCTCGCCTTGCTCGTCCAAGAAGCTGCGCAGGTGTTCGGAGCGGTTCGGGTGGCGGAGCTTGCGCAGCGCCTTCGCCTCGATTTGGCGGATGCGCTCGCGCGTCACGTCGAACTGCTTGCCCACCTCTTCCAGCGTGTGGTCGGTGTTCATGTCGATGCCGAAACGCATGTGCAGCACCTTCGCTTCCCGCGCCGTCAAGCTGCCGAGTACCTGCTGGATGGCTTCCTTCAAACCTTGCCCGGTGGCCAAGTCCACCGGCGAACCGATGGTGGTGTCTGGCAGGAACTCGCCCAAGTGGGAGTCTTCGTCCTCGCCGATAGGCGTTTCCATGGAGATCGGCTCCTTGGCAATCTTGAGCACCCGCCGCACCTTCTCCTCGGGCATCTCCATGCGCTCGCCCAGCTCTTCCGCGGTCGGCTCGCGCCCCTTCTCCTGCAGCAACTGGCGCGAGATGCGGTTCAACTTGTTGATCGTCTCGATCATGTGTACCGGAATGCGGATGGTGCGCGCCTGATCGGCGATGGAGCGCGTGATCGCTTGGCGAATCCACCAAGTGGCGTAGGTGGAGAACTTGTAGCCGCGCCGGTACTCGAACTTGTCCACCGCCTTCATGAGGCCGATGTTGCCTTCCTGAATCAGATCCAGGAACTGCAGGCCGCGGTTCGTGTACTTCTTGGCGATGGAGATGACGAGGCGCAGATTGGCCTCCACCATGTCCTTCTTGGCACGGCGCGCCTTCGCCTCGCCCAGCGACATGCGGCGGTTGATCTCCTTGATGTCGGAAATGGCGAGGCCGGTTTCCAAGGTGATCGCCTTCAGCTTCTTCTGGGCACGGACGATTTCGTCCTTGCGTTCGGCCAACGCCTCGCTGTACCCCGCCTCGCTCTTGATGCGGCGGTTGAGCCAGGCCACCGACGTCTCATGCTTCGAGAAATCCTTGATGAAGTCTGCCCGGGGCATCTTCGCCTCGGTGACGCAGAGCGTCATGATGGCGCGTTCGTGGCGGCGAATGCGGGCCAGCGAGGCGCGTGGCATGGCCACGATGGCCTCGTGATGGCGCGGCACCAGCTTGAAGAGCGCCAGCGCACCCGCCACCTTCGCCATGGCGGCTTGGGCGGTCTTGGATGCACGGCCTTCGGCCGCGGTCTTCTTGCGCGCCTGCGCCCAAGCGCGTTGCAGGTTGCCGAAGCGGCGACGCGCCAACACCGGGTCTGGCCCCTTGTCCTCTTCGCTGTCCTTGTCTTCCTTGGCTTGCTGCGCCGCGGCGATTTGCGCCGGCGTGGGCACTTCATCGGCCGGGTCCAGATAACCCACCAGAATGTCTGAGAGCTTCCCCACCGAAGTCGCTTCGGCGTAGTGGTCGAGGATGTAATCGACGGTGCCCGGAAAGGACGCGAGCGCCCCCAAAACGTCCCGAATGCCTTCCTCGATGCGCTTTGCGATGGCGATCTCGCCTTCCCGCGTCAACAGATCCACGGTGCCCATCTCGCGCATGTACATGCGCACCGGGTCCGTGGTGCGGCCGGCCTCCGTCTCGACCGCCGCCAGCGCCGCGGCGGCCTCTTCGGCGGCCAGCTCGTCGGCGGCGTTCTCTTCCGCGGTGAGCAGCTCGTCCGGGTCTGGCGCCGTCTCATAGACGGTGATGCCCATGTCGTTAATCATGCGGATGATGTCTTCGATCTGATCGGGATCGGAGATGTCTTCCGGCAGGTGATCGTTGACCTCGGCGTAGGTGAGGAAGCCTTGCTCCTTGCCCTTCGCGATGAGCTTCTTCAAGCGGGACTGCTGCTGCTGGATTTCGATGGCCATGGCACCTCTGGGTCGCTGGTTCGGCCGCCCTTGACGGGAGGCGAGAGGTTCGCGGATAAACGCGACATTATAACACTTGGCGGCGGTCATCCCGCCAAAGACGATGCGCCCGCCAGCGACTCGGCGCCTGGTGGCGATCGACCGCCGAGGGTGCGGTTCAACCGCTTCGCAATTCCCCGCCGGCACATGGCTTGGCGACATCCCAAGTTGCGCGTATGTTGCGGCCCTTTGCTTCGCTCCACAGCGCCACAGGGCACCCAAGCATGAAGTTCGACAACCGCGTCACCCGCCTGCTCGGGGTGCAGCGCCCCATGGTGCAGGCGCCGATGGGTTGGATCGCCCGCTCGCAACTCGCCTCCGCCGTGAGCAACGCCGGCGGCCTCGGCATCATCGAGACATCCTCCGGCGAGCTGGACGCGATCCGGCAAGAAATCAAACGCATGCGCAAGCTAACGGACAAGCCGTTCGGCGTGAACATCGCGCAGGCGTTCGTGCGCGACCCAGACATCGTGCAGTTCGTCATCGATCAAGGGGTGCGGTTCGTCACCACGTCCGCCGGCAGCCCAGAGCGCTACACGGAGCAGATCAAATCCGCCGGGCTCACTGTGTTCCACGTGGTGCCGAGCCTCGCCACGGCGCTGAAGGCGGTGGCCTGCGGCGTGGACGGCCTCATCGTGGAAGGCGGCGAGGGCGGTGGCTTCAAGAACCCCCGCGAGGTGGCGAGCATGGTGCTGCTGCCCTTGGTGCGCTCCAAGGTGGATGTGCCCATCATCGCCGCCGGGGGATTCGTCGATGGCCCGTCGATGGCGGCCGCGTTCGCCTTGGGCGCGGAGGGCATCCAACTCGGCACCCGCATGGTGTCCGCCGCCGAGTCTCCGGTGCATGGCAACTGGAAGGCAGCCATCGTCGCCGCCCGGGAGACCGACACGGTGTTCCTGAACCGTTTCAACTCGCCGGCGCTGCGGGCGCTGCGCACGGAGAAGACCACGCGCTTGGAAAAAGACCTCGCCACCAACGCGATGGTGGAGTTCGGCACCGCGAAAGACCTCTACTTTGGCGGCGACATGGAAGCCAGCATTGCCCTTTCCGGCCAAGTGTGCGGCCGCATCGACGCCGTGCGCCCGGTGGCCGAGATCCTCGACGAAATCGAAGCGACGTTCCACGACACGGTTGCCGGGCTGGCGACGCAGTATCCGGGTTGACGGCGGCCGGGCGATGAGACGCCAACCTGAGCCAACACCAGCACATCCATTGATTCCCGCACCTAGCCGTTGACGGGCCCGGCAGGTGCCATAATCGGCCCATGCGCCGCTTCAACACCGAGGGGCCGGTTCGACCGGACGACCACTACGGGATTCCGCCGCTCTCGCGGATGGACGCGGAGGAGCTCCTGCAGCTCATCCACGACAAGCGCTACTTCGTGGTGCATGCGCCGCGGCAGACGGGCAAGACCTCGGCCCTCATCGCCCTGCGCGACCTGCTGAACAGCGGCCAAGCCGGCGACTATCGCTGCGTGACCGTGAACGTGGAGGAGGCGCAGTTGACCCGAGACGACGTGGCGGCAGGCATGCTCTCGATCCTAGCCAGCTTGGGAGAGAGCGCCCAAGAGGAGCTTGGCGATGGCTCCTTGGACGACATCTGGCCCAATGAGCTGCGCCGGGTGGGGCCCCACAACGCGCTGCGGCAAGCGCTGGCCCGCTGGTGCGCGGCGAACCCGACGCCGCTGGTGCTGCTGGTGGACGAGATCGACTCGCTGGTCGGCGACACACTGCTCTCGGTGCTCCGCCAGCTACGCGCCGGCTACCCGCGGCGTCCCAAGGGCTTTCCGCAGAGCATTGTGCTGTGCGGCGTCCGGGACATCAGGGACTACCGCATCAAGTCCAGCACCGGCGAGGTGATCGCCGGCGGCAGCCCGTTCAACGTCGCCGCCAAGTCCCTGCGCCTGGGGGACTTCACCGAGGCCGAGGCGGCGGCGCTCATGGACCAGCACACCGACGATACCGGGCAGCCCTTCACCGACGCCGCGAGGCGGGCCGTGTGGACGCAGACCCGCGGCCAGCCGTGGCTGGTGAACGCGCTCTGCGCCGGCGCCTGCTTCGACGACAAGGCCGGGCGCGACCGCTCCCGCGCCATCGACGCGGACGCCATCCACGCCGCCCGCGAGGAGTTGATCCTGTCGCGCCGCACGCATTTGGACCAGTTGGCGCACAAGCTGGAGGAGGAGCGCGTGCGGCGCGTGGTCGGGCCGATCCTCGCCGGCGGCGACGCGGCGTACCAGTTGCGGGACTTGGAGTACCTGCGCGACCTGGGCCTGATCGACGATGGCCAGCCGCCGCGCATCGCCAACCCGATCTACCAAGAGGTGGTGCCGCGGGAGCTCGGCTACATCCTGCAGAGCAGCCTGGATGAGAACATGTCTTGGTACGTGGACGCCGCCGGCCGCCTGGACATGCGCAAGCTGCTCAAGGCGTTCGCCACCTTCTACGCCGAGCACGCGGGCCACTGGCTCGGGCAGTTCGAGGACTACCGGGAAGCCGCCCCGCAGCTCATCCTGCAGGCTTACCTGCAGCGCATCGTGAACGGCGGCGGGCGCATCGAGCGGGAGTACGGCCTGGGGCGCGGACGCACGGACCTGCTGGTGCTGTGGCCGCGCGAGCCCGGGCAGCCGTCCGACCTCTGGGAGCGGTTCGTCATCGAGTGCAAGGTGCTGCGGGACACGGACCGCCAGAGCCTCGAGGGCACCATCGAGCGCGGCGTCGAGCAGACCCTCGGCTACATGGAGCGGTGCCGGGCGGAGGAAGGGCATCTGGTGCTGATCGACCGCCGCGAACGCGCCGGGGAACAGGCGCGTCGAGGCGGCGAGCAACGGGGGCAAGGCGGCCGCAGGCTGTTCCTTTGGAGGCTCTAGCCATCCAGGCCGCGCCCAGCCCCGCGGCGGGTGCCATAATCGGCCCATGCGCCGCTTCAACACCGAGGGGCCGGTTCGACCGGACGACCACTATTGGATTCCGCCGCTCTCGCGGATGGACGCGGAGGAGCTGCTGCAGCTCGTCCACGACAAGCGCTACTTCGTGGTGCACGCGCCGCGGCAGACGGGCAAGACCTCGGCCCTCATCGCCCTGCGCGACCTGCTGAACAGCGGCGCCGCGGGCGACTACCGCTGCGTGGACGTGAACGTGGAACCCGCGCAAGTGGCCCGGGACGACGTGGGGCGAGGTGTGCGCGCCATCCTGAGCGGTCTGGCGACCAGCGCGCGCCTGTTGGATGACGACTACCCAGACGGCATTTGGCCCGACGTCCTCGAGCGGGTGGGCCCGGAGGAAGCGTTGAAGGAGCTGCTCACCCGCTGGTGCCTGGCGAACCCGACGCCGCTGGTGCTGCTGGTGGACGAGATCGACTCGCTGGTCGGCGACACACTGCTCTCGGTGCTGCGCCAGCTCCGCGCCGGCTATCCGCGGCGGCCCCAAGGCTTCCCCCAGAGCGTGGTGCTGTGCGGCGTCCGGGACATCAGGGACTACCGCATCAAGTCCAGCGCCGGCGAGGTGATCGCCGGCGGCAGCCCGTTCAACGTCGCCGCCAAGTCCCTGCGCCTGGGGGACTTCACCGAGGCCGAGGCCACGGCGCTCATGGCCCAGCACACCGAGGAGACCGGGCAGCCCTTCACCGACGCCGCGAGGCGGGCCGTGTGGACGCAGACCCGCGGCCAGCCGTGGCTGGTGAACGCGCTCTGCGCCGGCGCCTGCTTCGACGACAGGGCCGGGCGCGACCGCTCCCGCGCCATCGACGCGGACGCCATCCACGCCGCCCGCGAGGAGTTGATCCTGTCGCGCCGCACGCACTTGGACCAGTTGGCGCACAAGCTGGAGGAGGAGCGCGTGCGGCGCGTGGTCGAGCCGATCCTCGCCGGCGGCGACGCGGCGCACAAGACGCGCGACTTGGAGTACCTGCGCGACCTTGGCCTGCTGGCGCCGGATCCGCCGACCCGCATCGCCAATCCGATCTATCAGGAGGTCGTGCCGCGGGAGCTCGGCTATGTGCTGCAGGCCAGCTTGGACGTGCAGCCGACCTGGTACCTGCACGGCGACGGGCGGCTGGACATGGGCAAGCTGCTCAAGGCGTTCGCCACCTTCTACGCCGAGCACGCGGGCCACTGGCTGGGGCAGTTCGAGGACTACCGGGAAGCCGCCCCGCAGCTCATCCTGCAGGCTTACCTGCAGCGCATCGTGAACGGCGGCGGGCGCATCGAGCGGGAGTACGGCCTGGGGCGCGGACGCACGGACCTGCTGGTGCTGTGGCCACGCGAGCCCGGGCAGCCGTCGGACCTGTGGGAGCGGTTCGTCATCGAGTGCAAGGTGCTGCGGGACACCGACCGCCAGAGCCTCGAAGGCACCATCGAGCGCGGCGTCGAGCAGACCCTCGGCTACATGGAGCGGTGCCGGGCGGAGGAAGGGCATCTGGTGCTGATCGACCGCCGCGAACGCGCCGGGGAACGGGCGCGTCAAGGCGGCGAGCAACGGGGGCAAGGCGGCCGCAGGCTGTTCCTTTGGAGGCTCTAGCCATCCAGGCCGCGCCCAGCCCCGCGGCGGGTGCCATAATCGGCCCATGCGCCGCTTCAACACCGAGGGGCCGGTTCGACCGGACGACCACTACGGGATTCCGCCGCTCTCGCGGATGGACGCGGAGGAGCTGCTGCAGCTCATCCACGACAAGCGCTACTTCGTGGTGCATGCGCCGCGGCAGACGGGCAAGACCTCGGCCCTCATCGCCCTGCGCGACCTGCTGAACAGCGGCGCCGCGGGCGACTACCGCTGCGTGGACGTGAACGTGGAACCCGCGCAAGTGGCCCGGGACGACGTGGGGCGCGGCATGAAAGCGATCCTCGGCAGCGTCGCGGACAGCGCGATGCTTCTGGGCGACGAGTATCCCGCCCAAACTTGGTCCCGCACTTTGGCGGACATGGGACCGGAAAACGCCCTCAGGGGGCTGCTCACCCGTTGGTGCCTGGCGAACCCGACGCCGCTGGTGCTGCTGGTGGACGAGATCGACTCGCTGGTCGGCGACACCCTGCTCTCGGTGCTCCGCCAGCTCCGCGCCGGCTATCCGCGGCGGCCCCAAGGCTTCCCCCAGAGCGTGGTGCTGTGCGGCGTCCGGGACATCAGGGACTACCGCATCAAGTCCAGCGCCGGCGAGGTGATCGCCGGCGGCAGCCCGTTCAACGTCGCCGCCAAGTCCCTGCGCCTGGGGGACTTCACCGAGGCCGAGGCGACGGCGCTCATGGAACAGCACACCGACGAGACCGGGCAGCCCTTCACCGACGCCGCGAGGCGGGCCGTGTGGACGCAGACCCGCGGCCAGCCGTGGCTGGTGAACGCGCTCTGCGCCGGCGCCTGCTTCGACGACAGGGCCGGGCGCGACCGCTCCCGCGCCATCGACGCGGACGCCATCCACGCCGCCCGCGAGGAGTTGATCCTGTCGCGCCGCACGCACTTGGACCAGTTGGCGCACAAGCTGGAGGAGGAGCGCGTGCGGCGCGTGGTCGGGCCGATCCTCGCCGGCGGCGACGCGGCGTACCAGTTGCGGGATTTGGAGTATGTGCGCGACTTGGGGCTCTTGGCACTGGATGCACCACCGCGCATCGCCAATCCGATCTATCAAGAGGTGGTGCCGCGCGAACTCGGCTACATCCTGCAGAGCAGCTTGGACGAGGACATAGCCTGGTACGTCGACGCCGCCGGCCGCCTGGACATGGGCAAGCTGCTCAAGGCGTTCGCCACCTTCTACGCCGAGCACGCGGGCCACTGGCTGGGGCAGTTCGAGGACTACCGGGAAGGACTACCGGGAAGCCGCCCCGCAGCTCATCCTGCAGGCTTACCTGCAGCGCATCGTGAACGGCGGCGGGCGCATCGAGCGGGAGTACGGCCTGGGGCGCGGACGCACGGACCTGCTGGTGCTGTGGCCACGCGAGCCCGGGCAGCCGTCGGACCTGTGGGAGCGGTTCGTCATCGAGTGCAAGGTGCTGCGGGACGCGGACCGCCAGAGCCTCGAGAGCACCATCGAACGCGGCGTCGAGCAGACCCTCGGCTACATGGAGCGGTGCAGGGCGGAGGAAGGGCATCTGGTGCTGATCGACCGCCGCGGGGGCGGTTCAGATAATCGAGCCGAGGCGGAGGTCAGCAAGCCCCTAGACGACGAGCGAAGCGTGACCATCTGGATGCTCTGACGCCACGGTGAAGTAGATGCAGGCAACAATGACCAGCAAGGGCCGGGTGACCATCCCCAAGCCGATTCGGGACAAGCTGCTCCTTGAACCCGGCGACAAGCTTGAACTGGCGCTGGTGGAAGGCGGCGGCTTGCTCGTCACGCCCGTCACGGCACCCGTGGCCCGTCTGAAAGGCATGGTGCCGAGACCAGATGCTCCGCTGAGTCTCGAGACCCTCGACGCGGCGGCGGCAAAGGCGGCGGCCGGGCCGCCGCTCAAGTGATTGGGCTGAACGCCCCCCATTACGCCGAAATTGCACCGCCTTGGCCTTGTCGGGCATCGCCGCCTGCCCTATAACCCGTCCCGTCGCGGCGTTCCGTCGTTCGGGAGAGTCCATATGACAGCCAAGTCGGCGGCGGCGAGCGGCTCCCGCATCCCCAACTTCTTCCGCATGGCCATCAACGAGCGCTTGGCGGCGCTCAAGGAGCGCGGGCTGCTCACCGAGCAGGATTTGCGCGCGCTGGCGTCCGGCGAGCACACCTTGGCGCTGCCCGTGGCAGACCGGATGATTGAGAACGTCGTGGGCGTGTTGGGCCTGCCGTTGGGCGTGGCGCTCAACTTCCTCATCAACGGCAAGGACTATGTGGTGCCCTTGTCGGTTGAGGAGCCATCCATCGTCGCCGGCTTGTCCGGCGCGGCGCGGGTGGCGCGGCTGTCCGGCGGCTTTCAGGCCGAAGCGACAGACCCCATCCTCATCGGCCAAGTGCAGTTGGTCGGCATGGCAGACCCCAGCGCCGCCATGCAGGCGCTCTTGGCGCACCGAGAGGAGATTCTGAGCCTCGCCAACAGCCTGCATCCCAAAATGGTCGCGCGTGGCGGCGGGGCGCGGGACATCGAGGTGTTCCATCACGTCGCGCCCGAAGATGGGCGCGACATGGTGGTGCTGCATCTTCTGGTCGATACACGGGACGCGATGGGCGCGAACCTCGTGAACGGCATGTGCGAAGGCATCGCCACCCTCGTCGAGTCCATCGGCGGCGGCAAGGTGTTTCTGCGCATCCTCTCCAACCTGACGAACCGGGCGCTGGTGCGGGCCAGCGTGCGCATCCCCGCCCAGAACTTGGAGACGAAGGGCTACGCCGGCGAGGAAGTCCGCGACGGCATCATTCTGGCGAGCGACTTGGCGCGGGTGGACAGCTACCGGGCCGCCACCCACAACAAGGGCATCATGAACGGCGTGGATGCCGTCGCCATCGCCACCGGCAACGACTTCCGCGCCCTCGAAGCCGCAGCCCACGCCTACGCCGCGCGCGACGGCCAATATCGCGGCCTCACCCGTTGGAGCAAGGACGCGGCCGGCGATCTCATCGGCGAAATCGAGATGCCGATGAAGGTGGGCACCGTGGGCGGCTCGCTGGAGACCAATCCCACGGTGCGCATCAATCACCGCCTGCTCGGCTCGCCCAACGCGCCGGAGCTCGCCACGGTGATGGGCGCGGTGGGGCTGGCGCAGAACTACGCGGCGTTGCGGGCGCTTTCCACCTCCGGCATCCAACAGAACCACATGACGCTGCACGCCCGCAGCGTCGCCGCCGCGGCCGGCGTGCCGGCAGATCGTTTCGACGAAGTGGTGGAAGCCCTCATCGAATCCGGCGAGATCAAGGTGTGGAAAGCCCAAGAAATCATGGCGCGACGGCAGCCACCCGCCACGCCCGAGCCGGTGCCTTCGGACGAACCGCGCAGCACCGCCTGCGGCAAGGCCATCCTGCTCGGCGAACATGCGGTGGTGTATGGCCGCGCCGCCTTGGCCGCGCCCATTCCGCTGGCGGTGGAAGCGCGTGTGATGGACGGGCGCGACGGCGTTCAACTGCTGATACCGCGCTGGGGCGTCGAGCAGCGGGTGCCGCCGGCGGACGAGCGGCCGCAAGGCGTCGCCGGAGTGCTCGCCACCTTGCTGGGGAACTTGGAGCTGGGCGGACAAGCCATGACGATAGAAGTGTTTCCGCACCTGCCCCGGGCGATGGGGTTGGGCGGCTCCGCGGCGCTGGCCGTGGCGGTGCTGCGCGCCTTGGACGCCCATTACACGCTGAACCTCACGGACGCGGACCTGAATCGTCTCGCCTTCCAATGCGAGAAGGCCGCCCACGGCGCCGCGTCCGGCGTGGACAACACGGTGGCGGTGTATGGCGCCCCCATGCTGTACCGCAACACCGGCGAGCCGCATTTCGAGCGGTTGGCGGTCGCGCGGCCCGCGCCCATGGTGGTGGGCGTTTCCGGCAAGGAGAGCTTCACCGCCGCCACCGTGGCCCAAGTGCGCGCCGTATGGCAGCGCGAGCCGGCCCGCTACGAGGCGCTCTTCGACCAAATCGAGGGGTTGACGCTGAGCGCCGCGGACGCCCTGCGCGGCGGTGAGCTCAACGAGCTGGGCGAGTTGATGAACCTCTGCCACGGCTACCTCAACGCCCTGCAACTCTCCACGCCGGAATTGGAGGAGATGGTGCATCTGGCGCGCACCAACGGCGCTGCCGGCGCCAAGCTCACCGGCGGCGGCGGCGGTGGTTCCATCATTGCGCTCTGCCCAACGGACGGCGAGGGCGTCGCCACGGCGATTCGTGGCGCCGGTTACGAGGCATTCACCTTCGAGGTGGGTTAGGGTTCGCGCCGTGGGCCAGGGAAACCACCGCGTGGCAATTGGAACGGGTCGGCTCAGGCGCTTGGCGATGGCCGCCCGCGTCCGCGTCTTCTGTGGATGCCAGTGGCGAATCCCGCGGCGCCGCCCAGCCGGTGATGGCGCGTGTTGAAGCTGCGCGTCGCCACCGGCATCGGCTTGGCGGCCGCGCTGCTCGTGCTCATTCTCTGGACGCCGGCCGAGGCGCTCGCCATCTTGCTGCTGTTGTGCGCGGCGGTTGGCCTCACCGAGTGGGCCGCGCTGTGCGGCTTCAAGGGCAGATGGGCCAAGGCCCGCTACGTGGTGGCTTGCCTCGCCGCCGCGGTGGCGACGTGGCTGTACCCAACGGCGCAATTCGTCGCCCTGATTCTTGCCTGCGCCTTCTGGGTGTGCGCCGCGGCGTTCGTCGTCACTTACCCTTTGAGCCGCCGCTTGGCCCGCCGGCCGGCCACCCTCGCCGCGGCGGGGGGAATCATCTTCGTCGGCGCATGGCACGGGCTGATGACGTTGCGGGAACTGGATGCCGGCGCCACCGCCCCGCCCTTCCCGGGTGAGTGGCTGGTGGTTTGGGCGCTCGTCGTCGCCAGCGTCACGGACACCGGCGCCTACTTCGTCGGCCGCGCCTTCGGCAAGCGGCGGCTGGCGCCCAACGTCAGCCCCGCCAAGACATGGGAAGGGCTTGCCGGCGGCCTGCTGGCCGGCGTGCTCAGCGGCGCGGCTTTGGCTTGGTGGTTCGGTTGGGGGCCTTTGAGCCAATGGCTCGCCTTGGCGCTCGGCTTGGCGCTCATCGCCGTGGTCGGCGATCTTTTCGAGAGCGCCGTGAAACGGGCGCGTGACGTGAAGGATTCCGGCGCGTTGCTGCCCGGCCACGGCGGCGTGCTGGACCGCATCGATTCCGCCCTCGCCGCCGCGCCCGCCTTCGCGCTTTGGGCGATGCTCTTCTTGGTATGATGGCGAGCGCCCCGTAGCGAATCCAGGCGACGCCCGTGGAAGCGCTTCAATATGTCTTCTACCTGCTGCTCACCCTTGGCGTGCTCGTCACGGTGCATGAGTATGGGCACTATGTGGTCGCCCGCGCTTCGGGCGTTCGCATCCTGCGCTTCTCGGTGGGCTTCGGCCGCGCCCTCCACACATGGACGGATAGCCGCGGCACAGACTTCACAATCGCCGCGATTCCCCTCGGCGGCTACCTCAAGATGCTCGAGTCGAGCGAGCGCCCGGCGGGCGCCGAAGCCAAGGACGTAGCCTTCGATGAACTCTCGCCGGCGTGGCGCATCGCCATCGCCGTCGCCGGGCCGGCCGCCAACTTCCTGCTCGCGTTCGTGGTGTACGCCTTCATCGCCATGATGGGCGTGACGGCGTTTCTGCCCGTCATCGGCGCGGTGGCGGAAGGCTCGCCGGCGGCGAAGGCGGGGCTCGCTCCGGGGCAGGAACTGGTGCGGGTCGATGGCCGCGCCACCGAGACTTGGATGGACGTGGGCATGGGGTTGGCCGCCCGCCTCGGCGACACCGGCGAGATTGACCTCGAAGCCCGCTGGCCCGGCCAAACCACGACGCGCAACCACGCCATCCCGGTGCATGCCTGGCAGGAAGCCGTCAAGGAGCCAGACCTCTTGGGTTCCATCGGCATCTCCGCCGAGTTGCCCGCCTTGGTTGGCGAAGTGCTGCCGGAGAGCGCCGCGGCCGCCGCCGGCTTCATGCCTTGGGACCGGGTGGTCGCCGTCGATGGCGCACCGATCACCGCTTGGCGGGATTGGGTGGAAACCGTGCGGGGCGCACCCGGCGAGACGCTGCAGGTGCGCGTGGCCCGCCAAGGCCAAACGGCGGAGCTTACCTTGGTGCCGGAGGCGGCCGAGGCCAACGACAGCAGCGCCGTGGGCTTCGCCGGCGTCGGCGCGGCAACCCGCACGGTTCGCTCCGGGCCGGTGGGCGCCATCGCCGCCGGCGCCCGGGAAACCGTCGCCAACACCCAGCTTACCTTGAACCTGTTGAAGAAGATGGTGCTGGGCCTCGTGTCGCCCAAGAACCTCTCCGGCCCCATCATGATCGCCAAGGTGGCCAAGGATTCCGCCGATTCCGGCTGGCGCAACTTCCTCGGCATCCTGGCGCTGCTCTCCATCAGCTTGGGCGTCATCAACCTGTTGCCCATACCGATATTGGACGGCGGCCACATCCTGTTCGGCGCCGCCGAGTTGGTCACGCGGCGGCCGGTTTCCCCGCGTGTGCAGGCGGTGGGGCTTAGGATGGGGCTCTTCGTCGTCGCCTGCATGATGTTGCTCGCGATCTACAACGACATCACACGCTTCCTTTAACCCGTCGCCGAGAAAGGAGACACCGTGGCGCAGCGCCGCATGACCAGAAACCTACGCCTCGCGGCGCTTGCCGCGGCATGGCTCGCTTCATCCGCACTGGCCTTTGAGCCGTTCCGCGTCGCGGACATCCAGCTGCAGGGGCTGCAGCGGGTTTCCGCCGGCACCGTGTTCAACCTGCTGCCGGTGAATGTCGGGGACGACGTGGATGCCGTGAGCGTCCGGGAACTGGTGCGGCTCTTGTTCGGTTCCGGCTACTTCGACGACGTGCGCATCGCCCGCGAGGCGAACGTGCTCATCGTGGCCGTGGAAGAGCGCCCGGCCATCGAATCCATCGAGATCGACGGCAACAAGGCCATCAAGACCGAGGCCCTGTTGGAGGGGCTGGCCGCGCAAGGGCTGCGCGAGGGGGAAATCTTCAAGCAAGCCACCCTCACCCGCGTGGGGCTTGAGCTGGAACGCCAGTATGTGGCGCAGGGGCGTTACGCCGCCAGCATCGAAACCAACGTGGATGAACTGCCACGCAACCGGGTGGCCATCGCCATCAACATCGAGGAAGGCAAGGGCTCCGGCATCAAGCACATCAACGTGGTGGGCAACACGAAGTTCACCCAAGCCGAGTTGTTGGAGGGGCTGGAACTGCAGCATCCGAGCTTGTTCTCCTTCATTGGCGGCGGCGACAAATACTCCCGCGAGAAGCTCACCGGCGACATGGAGAAGCTCGAGGCCCATTACCAAGACCGCGGCCACGTCGAGATGTCCATCACCACCGCGCAGGTGAGCATCACGCCGGATCGCCAAGGGGTGTACGTCACCATCAACATCGACGAAGGCGAGACCTACACGGTGGAAGATGTGGATCTCATCGGCGAACTGAACGACGTGGAACCGGATGCCATCCGCAACCTGTTCCTGGTGGCGCCGGGGCAGACGTTCTCCCGCGCCCGCGTCACCGCCACCGAGGAACGCATCACCCAGGCGCTCGGCAACTCCGGCTACACCTTCGCGTCCGCCTCCGGCATCCCCGAGATCGACCGCGACGCCGGCACGGTGGACGTGAAGTTCTACATCGACGCCGGCAAACGCGCTTATGTGCGGCGGCTCTCCTTCGCCGGCAACACCATCACCCACGACGAGGTGCTGCGCCGCGAGATGCGCCAAATGGAAGGTGGCTGGGCGTCCGCCGCGGCCATCGACCTATCCAAGGTGCGCCTCGAACGCTTGGGCTTCTTCGAGGAAGTGAGCGTGGAGACGCCGGCGGTGCCCGGCGCCGATGACCAAATCGACGTCGAGTTCACCGTCAAGGAGCAACCCACCGGCAACATGACCGGCACTGTCGGCTACAGCGAGGGCTACGGCTTGATCCTCGCCGCCGGCTATCAGCAGCGCAACTTCGCCGGCACCGGCAACAGCCTGGGCGTGAACCTGAGTTGGAGCGACTTCGTGAAGTCCTTGAGCTTCAACTACTTCGACCCCTACTTCACCGCGGACGGCATCAGCCGCGGCTACAGCGTGTATTTCCGCCGGTCAGACTTTCACGCCCGCCACATCGCCCGCTTCTCCACGGACGCCTACGGCGCCGGCGTGAACTTCGGCTTCCCCATCGGCGAGACGCAACGGCTGCAGTTCGGCGTGACCGCGGAGCAGACGGAGATCACCGAAGGCGCATTCGCGGCCCTCGAAATCGCGGACTTCCTCGATCGGGAAGGCGAGACGTTCCTGAACTTCAAGGCCGAGGGGGTGTGGAGCAGTTCCACGCTGAACCGCGGCCTCTTCCCCACCGCCGGACGCGCACAGTCCGTGGCGCTGGAAGTGGCCGTGCCGGGGAGTGATTTGTCCTTCTACAAGCTGCGCTACGAAGGCGACATCTACTTCCCGTTCTCCCAAGAATGGTCTTTGCGGCTGCGCACGGAGGTGGGCTACGGCGGCGTGTACGGCGACACCCGCACCTTCCCGTTCTACGAGCACTTCTTCGCCGGCGGCTTCGGCTCCGTGCGAGGCTTCGAGAACAGCACCTTGGGGCCCCGCGCCACCGAGGGGGAGCAATCCTTCTTCAGCAGCCGCCGGGGTTCGCCCATCGGCGGCAACCTCCTGGTGGAGGCCAGCGCCGAGCTCATCTTCCCGTTGCCCTTGGTGGAGAACACCCGGCAGTTCCGGCCGGTGATCTTCATCGACGCCGGCAACGTCTTCAACACAGACTGCCCCACCGCCGAGCGCCTCGGCACCGCCACCGGCCGAGACCCGGCGGAAATCAACGTGCGCTGCTCGGAGTTCTCGGCGGACGAACTGCGCTACAGCGCCGGCGTGTCCGTCTCTTGGCTGACGCGCATGGGCCCGATGACCTTCGCGCTGGCCGTGCCGTTCAACGCGGCGCCTTACGACGAGGAAGAGCGGTTCTCCTTCGAGATGGGGCGCACCTTCTGAGCTGGGCCTCGGCACCGATGGGGAGCAAACCAGCATGGCCAGCCTGACGGAGACGACCAAGGCGTTCGCACGGCACCTCCTGCGCGCCGACGGCGGCGACGATGGGCCGTCGCTGCCGCGCAACCTGATGGTGCTCATCTCCCTCGGCCAAGGCCTGGCGCTGTTGGGGCTATGGCGCACCGCCACCGAGGAGACGTGGCCGCTGCAGACGCCGGCCGTCAATTGGCCGCTGTGGACGTTCACCATCATCTGGCCGACGTTGCTGCTCTTGAGCTTGGAGGGCGGCAACATCGCCCGCGTTTTGAAGCTCGCCAGCGGCGCCGCGGCGGTGGCCGTGCTGCTCGGCATCTACATCGGCTGGCAGGCGACGCCGTTCAGCGAGTTCCCGATCTTCTCGCTGCTCGCCGTGTATGTGTTGACCATGCTCGTCGCGAGCTTCAAGACGCTGATGTATCTGCAGCAGCACGCCGCCGGCCAGCCAGCCAGCTACCCGGCGTTGTTCGCTAACTCGTGGCGGAACTTCCTCGTCACGGCATTGTCCGCGGCGCTCACCGCGGGCGTCGCCATCATCCTGATGCTGTGGGGCGAGCTGTTCCGCGCCATCGGCATCGACTTCTTCATCGACCTGTTCACCGAAGATTGGTTCCTGTTCCCGGTGTTGGCCATCGCGTTCGGGCTGGGCACCTTCATCTTCCGGCGGCTCACCCGCGTCATCGACGCCATCGTGAGCCTCTTGGAGGGGCTGATGCGGCTCCTGTTGCCGCTGCTCGGCTTGGTGGTCGCCATCTTCCTCGCCACCCTGCCGTTCACCGGGCTGGGGCCATTGTGGCGCACCGGCACCGGCACGGCGCTCTTGATGGCGTTGAACGGCTTGGCGCTGTTCGGCGTGAACGCGGTGTATCAAACCGGCGAGCGCTCGCGCTATCCGCTCCTCGTGCATCGGGCGCTGTATGGCAGCGTGGCGCTCCTGCCGATCATTTCGGCCTTGGCCTTGTACGGCCTTTCGCTCCGGGTGGAGCAATACGGCTGGACGGTGGCGCGCTGCTGGGCGGTGACGCTGGCGGTGCTGCTCGCGGCGTTCTCGGTGGGCTACGCAATCAGCATCGTGCGCTCGCGGAACGGCTGGACCGGCGGCTTCGCCAAGGTGAACATCTGGATGGGCTGGGTGGTGCTCGGGCTGATGGTGCTGGTCAACACCCCCATCTTGGACTTCCGCTCCATATCGCTGGCCAGCCAGTTGGCGCGGGTGGAGGCCGGCGAAGTCGATCTCATGGAACTGGACTTCGCCTATGTGGACGAAAACCTGGCGCGGCCCGGGTGGCTTGAGCGCACGGCGCTCATCGCGGAGAACGAGGAATCCAACCCCGCCCTCGCCGAATACATCCGCAACCCGGTGCCATCGTGGTCGGACAAGCGGGATTGGGAGCGCATCGCGTTGCGGCCCGAGCCCTTCGAGATTCCGCCCGGGCTCCGCGCCGCCATGGGCCGCTCGCATCCGCATCACATCAACGCCACCTTGGTGCGCATGGACTTGAACGATGACGGACAACCCGAGTACGTGCTCTTGTTCGGCGCCGAGGACCACCGCCAAATCTGGGGGGAGCTCTACTATCGGGAGGGCACGGCCGAGTGGCGCTCCACCCCAGTGAGCTCCGGGCAGCTGTCGGAGGGCGTGGATCCGGTGGAGTTGCTGCGCAACGGCGACATCCGCACCGTTCCAGCCGCCTTCGCCGACCTCAAGATCGGTGAGGTGGTGCTGCGGTCTATTCTGTAACTGGCTGGGCAGGCACGGCGGCGGCGGCTCGCACCCCAAGCCTTTCACCGTGGGTCTAGGAAGGCAGGTTGCCCGCCCGCGCAACAGGCCCCGGCGCCTTCGCCATGAACACGAACGCAGTGACTAGCAGCACCGTTGGAACGAACGGCACGAGATCAAGCAGGGGCAGCAAGTCGAACGCGGCGGCGAGGGCGACCAACGCGACCGTCCATCGCGCCGCGCTGCACAGCAAGACAATCGCCGCGAGCAGCGCGTAACAAATAGCTTCCGCGAGCCAAAAGCCAAGCCACGGCAAACCGTAGATGGGCACCAGCAACACGACGTATGCGATCAGGCCCACGACCTTCACCGTCCCAGCCCCCTCTGTCTCGTTGCTTGATGCCGCGTTCCGTCTCAGTCTAGCGTAAAGCGGGCCCCGAAGCCGGACGGAGGTTCGGCGGGCGCGAAAGGAAACGCGCCGCAGGGACTGCTTGGGCGCACGGTGCCTGTGTTGCGCATGATGCCCATGCGCGGCGGCCTGCGCCGCTGCGCTTGATCCTGGTCGAGAGACCGCCCAACGCCTAGGTCCTCAGCGGCCCTGGACCCGCACCATCCCACGCGCCGACCAACCGCCGGCAAAACAGAGCCGAATCCAACCGTCCTTCCCTTAACGGGGGCTTAGGGTCGGATGGCTGGCGACGTGTCATGCTAGGTTTGGCAGCATCGTAGGTCAGAAAGCGGCGGAGGAAGCGACGATGAGGCTCGGCGCGTTGCTCGGCCCCATTGCCGAGCCGAACAATCCGAAGTGGACGGCGGAGCAGGCGGTGCGGTTGGCCGGGGAGGGGTTTGACAGCCTTTGGAGCTTGCAGGCGGTTGGGCGCGGCTTCGCTTTCGCCGATCCGTTCTTGACGTTGGCCTCGGCCGCCGCGGTGACGGATGCGGTGGAATTGGGCACCGCCATCGTCCAAGCGCCGTTGTATTCCGTGGGCGATCTCGCGCACCGGGCGCTCTCGCTGCGCCAGTTGTGCGGCGAGCGCTTCATCCTCGGCGTCGGGGCCGGTTCCACGGCGAAGGATTTCCAAGCCTTCGGCCAGCGTTTCGAGGATCGCTTCGAGCGTTTCAACGCGATGATGCCCAAGCTGCGCGAGGCATTGGCGAGCGGGGATTTGGGCGAGCTGCCATTGGCGCCAACGCCCGCCGCGAAGGGCGGCCCGCCCCTCTTGCTCGGTTCGTGGGGCAAGGGCGCACGCCGGGCGGCGCGTGAGTTTGACGGCTGGATCGCGTCCGCCTTGTACCGCTCTTCGGAGCAGGTGTTGGCCGCGTTGCGCGAGTACCGCGCCCACGGCGGCCGCCGCGCCGTCGTCTCGTCCATCCAAGTGCCCCCGGACGCGGATTTAGGGCAGATCAAGGACACCTTGGCCAGCTTCGCCGAGGCAGGCTTTGATGATGCGGTGCTGATCTTGGCGCCGGGGGCGCCGCCGCCGGGAGCCATCAGACGGCTTGTGGGGTAGTGCCCGGTGCAGCGCGCCCCCATGCTGGACCGCAGCCTTTTCACGCTGGCCGGCGCACAGCTCGTAGCTGTCTCTGGCGTCGTCGCGATGGTGACGCTCGGCGGCATCATCGGCCAGCGCTTGGCGCCTTCGCCGGCCTTGGCGACCTTGCCGCTGTCGTTCTTGGTGCTGGGCATCGCGGCCAGCACCATTCTCGCTTCTTGGAGTATGGCCAAGGTCGGGCGCCCCCGCGGTTTCGCCCTCGGCGCCGGCATCGGGTGCTTGGGCTATCTGTTGGCGGCGTTCGCCATGGCCGCGGCGAGCTTCGGGCTCTTCTTGGCGGCAGCGGCGCTGGTGGGCGCTTCCAACGCCTTCGCCCAGCAGTACCGCTTCGCCGCCGCCGAACACCGGCCCGAAGCGCCCGGCCAAGCCGTTTCCATCGTCCTTGTGGGTTCGCTGGGCGGTGCATTGGCCGGCCCCGCCCTTGCCAACTGGGGTGGGGATTGGATCGCCGGCGCACCCTTCGCCGGCACGTTCGCCACGCTGGCCATCGCCGGCGTCGTCGTTGCGGTGGTGCTGTGGCACCTCAACGTGGAGGCACCGTCGCAGGAAGGATCGGCAGACGCGGCGCGGCCCATCGGCCAGATCGTCCGCCAACCGCTCTTTCTCGCAGCCGTGATTGGCGGCGTCGGCGGGTTCGGCGCCATGAATCTGGTGATGACCGCGGCGCCGCTCTCGATGCACGCCGGGGACGGCCACTCCTTGGCGATGGCGGCGGCGGTGGTGCAGGCGCATGTGATCGCCATGTACTTGCCGTCGCTCTTCACCGGGCAGCTGATCGCCCGCTTCGGGGTGGGCGGCGTGATGGGCGCCGGCGCGGCCATTTTGGTGGCGATGCTAGCCTTTGGCTTCCTGGGGCAGCAGGTGCTGCACTATGCCGCGGCCATGATCGCCTTGGGCCTCGGCTGGAACTTCCTCTACGTCGGCGGCACCGTCTTGCTGGGGCAGGCGCATCGCCCGGCCGAGCGCTTCCGCGCGCAGGCGATCAACGATTTCAGCGTGTTCGGAATGTCTGCCGCGGGTTCCTTGGGCGCCGGGCTGATGATGCATCTCTTCGGTTGGCACGGCGTGTTGACCGCCGCCGCGGTGCCCATCGTGGCGGCTTTGGCCGTGCTGGGCGCCATCCGGCCAGACCGGCGGCTGGCACGGACCTCCGTTGCGTCTTGATGCCGGGCGCCTTGACGGCGGCTACGCCGCCGGCTCGTGCATGGGGCAGCCGGTCGCCCTATTCCCCCACTGCCGCGCCACGTCCCGTTCGATGGCATCGAACACGGGTGCGGCGCGGGGACGGTTGGCCAAGTCCGCGGTGAAGGCAAAGCCCTCGGCATAGGCGGCGATGCCGGCACGGGCCGGCGGCGAATGGGCATGGGGCGTCTCCACCACGCGGAAGGCCGCCCACGGATACGGCCCCCATGCCATCGCGCAGCGCTCGAGATTCGCCTTCACCGCGCCCAGAAGCGCCGGCACGTTCGCCGCGTGGGCCGGGGCGTGGAAGATTTCCACCGCTACGTTCCGCCATGTGCCCTTGGCGATGGCGTAGCGCCCCGAATGAACGGTGAAGCGTGGCGCGATGGGGCGCACCGTCTCGTACTCGAAGTACCGCCGGTGGTTCTCCTTCCAAGTGCGCTTGAGTTCGCCGGGCGCCACGGCGATTTGATCCAAGGCCGTGCCGAGCCGTGCCTTGAACCGCATCGCGGCCGGTGGCGGCGCTGCCACAGCTTGCGCCGGCCGCCCAAGGCGCGGCAGGAGCGCATCGCTTCGCAAGAACGCGCCGTTCACGCGCAGCCGGGGCGTGGCGTTGGGGCCGCGCAGCCCGGTTTCGGCCCACGCCATGTCGAAACTCAGCCTCACGCGCTCCACGGGACGCAACGGCCTCTCGAACGCATAGTGCCGCAGCCCAAGGCGGGCATCCTCGCCCACCAGCCGCGCCGGCACCGCCAGCGTGTGAACTTGCATCTGGGGCGGAACGTAGATCGCCAGC
The DNA here is from genome assembly GCA_965200505.1 of Candidatus Azotimanducaceae bacterium. Taxonomy (GTDB): domain Bacteria; phylum Pseudomonadota; class Gammaproteobacteria; order Pseudomonadales; family Azotimanducaceae; genus VXNE01. The sequence continues at coordinate 1,707,157 of OZ241343.1, forward strand.
CCGTCAATGGGACTCGTGCCGACATTGGCCAGCAGCATGGTGCCCGCCGCGTTGATGCGCCGCTCGCGGGGATACAGATCAACGGCCAGCTCCAAGGCCAAGATGGCGGGTTGCGCACCGGCTTTGCCGTGTCCCGGCACCGCTTCCGCCTGCTCAACCACGGGTTCGCCCAACGCCCCGGCCGAAGCAGCCGTGTGGCAAATCCAAGCACCGCTGCCGAGCCACAGCACCGTAGCGGGCGCCAAGAGCGCCGTGCATGAAGCCAAACGCCGTTTGGAGCCCGCCAATCGCTTCCGCAACGGCTCGCCGGGAACCCGTGGTGCCAACAGCCACGCGCCGAGCATCACGAGCGCCGTGAGCGCCGCGTGGTGCAAGCCGGTAGCGACGAAGAGGGCGACGTGATGGCCATAGCCGGCAAGGTGCGAATACGGCATGGGGCGCGGGCCGAAGTGGAGCAGCGGATGCTCGGCGCCCAGGTTCGGCAGCGCCAGCGCCGCCAAAAGCGCAAGGGCCGCGGCCAACGTGCCGAGCCGCCGTTCGCCCACCAGCGCCTGCAGCGAGACCACGACCCCGGCCCAGAGGCACAGCCCGAAGCCGATGTTCACCACGCCGGTGGCGTACAGCCCCCAATCCGGCACCACACGGCCATCCAGCCACTGCAGGGCTCCGGCGGCGAGGCTTCCCAAGCCAAGAAAGGCGAGCACCACACAGGCAAGCGCCAAGGCGTTCGCCACGAGCCGCCGGCCCGCCATGCCGCCACCCCGTCCGCCATGGGCCAGCGCCATGCCGCTCAACCACACCAAGAGCACACACAGCGGGCCGCGCAACAGCGCGATGCCATCCAGCAGACGTTCGGTGCTTGGCAACTGCGCCACGCGGTATGCGAACGGCAGCGCCAGCGCGAACCAGCCCACCACCCACGCCAAACTGAGCGCCAAGCCGGCCCGCACGGCCCGCGCCCGCACCACCCGCTGGAGCGCCGCTTGAAAATCGGTGAAGCACTGCGCGACGGCCGCCAAGCGAGACGCGCCGGGCGTCGAAGGATAGACTGACGCTGGCGCGGCGAGCATGGCGGCGTAATCGCGTTCGGGGAAGCGCCACGCCGGTCATCGGCGAGGTGGCCAAGCCAGCATATCATTGCCAATCGACCGGCCCGCCGATCTTCGCCCGATGGAACCGCCCAAGCCGAAAACCATCGTCTCCTATGTTGAGCCTCTCTCCGTGGCGCCCGGAGAGCGGCTGCAAGTGATGGTGAGCTGCGAAGCCGGCGACACGTTCCAGGCAGACTTGGTGAGGCTCATTTGCGGCGACACCCGGCGGCGCGGCGCCGGCTATCAAGAGGAACTCATCGAATCCTCGCTGAGCGGCACCCACCCGGCGCGGTTCCAGCCGCTGGAACCCGGCTCTTATGCCACGCTCGAAGGCTTGCCGGCGTTCAACGCACTCACATTCACTTGCGACGTCATGCCCACGACGCCGCATCGCCCGCGGCAGACAGTTGTCTCCGGCCCCGGCGGCCTCGCGCTCAGCATCGAGGATGGGCGCCTCACGTTGGAGGCCAATGGCCAAGTGCTGCGGCTTCCGGCGCCGGTGGCCGCCGACCGCTGGCATGACATCGCCATCAAGTGCGATGGCACCCAAACCACCTTGCGCTCAGCGGTGCGGGGCCTCACCGTGGCGGAGCCGGCGGAGCACACTTGTTCGGCCACCGGCGCCTTCGGCATCCGTTGCCCGGCCGGGGATTGGCAGCTGGCGGCGCGACATGGCGTAGCCGGCTTCAACGGCCGCATCGAGGCGCCGCGTTCCGCGGAGGGCGGCAACGTGGTGGCCGCGTGGGACTTCAGCCGTGACATGGCAAGCGCCCGGCTGGTGGACACCGTGGGCGGGCGCCGGGGTTTTACCCACCAGCATCCGGCGCGCGCCGTCACCGGCACACGCTGGGACGGAACCACCCAGTGCTGGCGCGACGATCCCGCCCAATATGCCGCCATCCACTTCCACGAAGATGACCTCACGGATGCCGGTTGGACGCCGGACATCGAGTGGCGTGTGCCCGCGAGCCTGCCGAGCGGCGTCTATGCCGTGCGCTTGACGACGGCCAGCAGCGAAGACCATGCGGTGTTCTTCGTCCGCCCGGCCGCGGATGCGCCGCCGGCGCCCGTGCTTTACCTCGCCGCCACGGCCACCTACACCGCCTACGCCAACCAAACCGAGTCGCTCTCACGCAACCGCAATCCGTCCGACGCCTACTTCCTCACGCACCCGGAAGTGGGCAAATCGCTCTACGAACACCACGTCGATGGCAGCGGCGTGATGTACTCGTCGCGCAAACGCCCGGTGTTGAACTTGAAGCCGCGCACGGTGACGTGGTCCTTCAACGCGGACACGAGCGTGACGGCTTGGCTGACGCACATCGGCGCCCACTTCGACGTGGCGACGGATGAAGACCTGCATCGGGAAGGCGCGAGCCTGCTGGGCCGCTACCGCGCCGTGGTCACGGGCACACACCCGGAGTACTACTCCACCGCCATGCTGGATGGGCTGCGCGACTACTTGGCGGGGGGCGGGCGCCTCATGTACCTCGGCGGCAACGGCTTCTACTGGCGCATCGCCTTCGACCCCGCCGACCCGGCCATCATCGAGGTGCGCCGCGCCGAAGACGGCACCCGCACTTGGATCGCCGAACCGGGCGAGTATTACCACGCCTTCACCGGCGAATATGGCGGTTTGTGGCGGCGCCAGGGACGGCCGCCGAACCACTTGGTGGGCGTGGGCTTCGCCGCGCAAGGCTTCGACGGCGGCACTTACTACCGCCTGCGGCCAGACGCCTTCGGCGCACGGGCGAAGTTCATCATGGCCGGCGTGGAGGCGCCCGAAGGCATCATCGGCAACCACGGTTCCCAAGGGGGCGGCGCCGCCGGGGAGGAAATTGACCGTTGGGACCCGAGCTTGGGTTCACCGCCCCACGCCCTGATCCTCGCTTCGTCCGAGCAGCACCGGCCCGGGATGCTGCGCGTGAAGGAGGAGTTCCACTACACCGAGCCGCCGGATCCCGCCGACCCGCACGTGAGGGCGGACCTGGTGTTCTTCGAGACGCCGGCCGGCGGCGCCGTCTTCTCCACCGGCTCGATTTCGTTCGCCGGGGCGTTGGCGACTGACGACTACGACAACGACATCGCCCGCATCACCGGCAACGTGCTGGCGCGCTTCAGCGACCCCACGCCATTCGATTACCCAAGCCGCGACGCCGAGTGACGGCGCGGCGGCCGGTCGTACACCGGCCCACGCCTCAAGCGCGCAACGCCTCGTTCAGGAACCCGATGAGCGCGGCGTTCGTCTCGGCCGGCGCTTCCTGCTGCGTCCAGTGGCCGATGCCCGGCAGGATGACGACATCCTTCAGGTTGACGGCCACCTTGCGCATGTTCGCCTCGTAGTTCGGGTTGTTGGCGATGAGGTCTCGGTCGCCACTCACGAACAGCGCCGGCTGCTCGATTTTTCGGCCTTGGAACGGCGCCGAGAACTCCCATGTGAGGTCCATGTTGCGGTACCAGTTGAGCGGGCCGCGGAAGCCGCGCTGCTGGTAAGCCGCGGCGAAGTAATCCAAATCCGCCTCGGTGAGCCACGGCGGCAGCGTGTCCGTATCCTCCATCAGCTCGAGGAAGAACGCGGACTTGTGCGGCGGTTCGGCCATGCCCCGCAAGCCCCGTTTCGAGTTGCCGGACGCGCTGTACAGGAACTTGCGCATGGCGCCGCGGACATCGCGCTGCAGCTCGTGCTCCGCGACGCCGGGCGTTTGGAAGTAGAGGATGTAGAAGAAGCGGTCGCCAAAGGTGGCCTTCATGGCCGCGGTGGGCGGTTGTGACGGTCGGTCGCTGGCGGGCACGGACAACGCCGCCACGGCGCGGAACACGTCCGGCCGCCACAGCGCCGCGTTCCATGCCACCGGCGCCCCCCAGTCATGGCCGACGATGGCGGCTTGCGTCTCGCCCAGCGCGGCGACCAGCCCCACCATGTCGCCCACCAAGTGGAATTGGGTGTAGTCGCTCACGTCTGGCGGCGCATCCGTTTCCCCGTAGCCGCGCTGATCTGGCGCGACGACGTGATAGCCGGCCTCCGCCAACGCCGGCAATTGATGCCGCCATGAGTACCAAGACTCCGGGAAGCCGTGGCAAAGCAGCACGAGCGGACCTTCGCCGGCCTCGGCGATGCGCATGGTTATGCCGTTCGTCCGCACGGTGCGGTGTTCGATTTCTGCCATGGGTCGGGCGGCTCAAGCCAGAGGAACCGGCGATGCTACGCCAAGCGTGTCATCGAATGGAAACCCCGGCGCAGTATGCTCGGCGGCATGAGCCGCCCACTCGCCGCGGAGTTCATCGGCACGCTGTTCCTGCTCGCCGCGGTGGTCGGCTCCGGCATCATGGGCGAGGCGTTGGCCGGCGGCAACGACGCCATCGCCCTGCTCGGCAACACCGCCGCCACCGGCGCGATGCTCGCGGTGCTCATCACGGTGTTTGGCCCCATTTCCGGGGCGCACTTCAACCCCGCGGTGACGCTGGCCTTCGTGCTCCGCCGCGAAATCGCCGGTGGCCTCGCCGTGGCCTACGTCATCGCCCAGGCGCTCGGCGGCCTCGCCGGCATGATGCTCGCGCACGCCATGTTCGACCTTGACCTGCTGCAGAGCGCCACCAAGGCCCGCGCGGGGGCTGGCCAATGGCTCGCCGAAGGCGTGGCGACCTTCGGTTTGGTGGCCACCATCCTCGGCACGCTGCGCGCCCGGCCGAACGCCGTGCCGGCGATGGTGGGCCTCTACATCACCGCCGGCTATTGGTTCACCGCCTCCACGTCCTTCGCCAACCCTGCGGTGACTTTGGCGCGGGCGTGGACGGACACGTTCTCCGGCATCCTGCCGGCCCATGCGCCGGCCTTCGTGCTGGCGCAGTTGGTCGGCGCGGCAGCGGCGGTGGCACTGTTCCGGTGGCTCGAACGGGAAGCGTGAGCGGTGCCGGCGTGGCCCGGCTCATGGCACCTCCGGCCGCCGCCGCCACGTCTTCACTTCGGTGCGCCGCCGCTTCGCCTCCCGACGGTTGGCCCGCGCCGCCTTGGATGGCTGCGTGGGAATGCGCCGCTTCGGCGCCCGCCTGGCGGCGGCCAGCAACGCGGACAACCGCTGCAACGCCTCGGCGCGATTGCGGCTTTGGATGCGGTGCGTATCGACGAACACGACGATCTCCCCCTCCCGCGTAAGCCGCCGCCCCGCAAGCTGCTCCGCCCGGCCGCGCACCGGCTCAGACAAGCCCGCCGCCGTGAGGTTCAGCCGACACTCCACCGCCGTTGCCACCTTGTTGACGTGTTGTCCCCCCGGCCCCGACGCCCGCACGAACCGCCACGCCAGCGCCGCCGCCGGCACCCGCAAGCCGCCAAGCTCGATCATCGCCATGGCCGGGCATTGTCGCGCAGCGCCGTCACCCGCGCTTGGGGGCAACGGCCTAAGCCCCGTATCATGGGCGGCCCAACGCGCTGGACGGCCACATGGCGCTGTTGCCAATCCTTGAGTTCCCAGACCCGCGCTTGCGCACCAAGGCGCAGCCGGTGGAAGGCGTGACCGCCGCCACCCGCAAGCTGGTCGATGACCTGTTGGACACCATGTACGACGCCGCCGGCATCGGCCTCTCGGCCACGCAGGTGGATATCCACCAGCGCATCATCGTCGTGGACGTGTCCGCCACCAAGGACGAGCCGTTGGTGTTCATCAACCCGCGGCTCCTGGTGACGTCCGGCGTTCAGGAGCGGGACGAAGGCTGCTTGTCCGTGCCCACCTTCTACGAGACGGTGCCGCGCGCGGCACACATTGAAGTGGCCGCCCTCGACCGGGATGGCCAACCGCTGCGCATGGCAGCGGACGAAATGCTCGCCGTTTGCATCCAGCACGAGTGTGACCACTTGGATGGCAAGCTGTTCGTCGATTACCTCTCCAGCCTGAAACGCGAGCGCATCCGCCGCCGTTTGGCGAAGATGCGCCGGCAAGGGGCGGCGGCACGTTGACCTCCCCAAGCGCGGAAACAGGCGAAGCGGCGCAGCCGAACCGGCCACCGCTGCGGCTGGGCTTCGCCGGCACACCGCCGTTCGCCGCCCACATCCTCGCGGCACTCATCGAATCGCGCCACGAGGTGGCGCACGTGTGTACGCAACCAGAGCGCCCCGCCGGGCGGCGCAAGCGGCCCATGCCGAGCCCGGTTCATACCCTCGCCGCGGCGCGCGGCCTTGAGGTGTACACACCCGAACGCTTCCACGACCAAGAACGCTGGCTTGCCGGCTTGGACGCCCTCGTCGTCGCCGCCTACGGGCTGATTCTGCCATCGGCGGCCCTCGCGGCGCCGGCTCGCGGGTGCCTCAACGTCCATGCCTCCTTGCTGCCACGCTGGCGCGGGGCCGCGCCGGTGGAGCGGGCCATCATGGCCGGAGACGCCGTGACCGGCGTTTCCATCATGCGCATGGATGCCGGGCTCGACACCGGGCCGGTGCTGTTGCGCCGCGAAGTGCCCATCGACGCCGCGGACACCGGCGCGACGCTCACCACGCGCCTTGCCGAGGCCGGCGCGGCGGCGCTGCTCCATTGCCTGGAGCGGCTCGACGACATCGCCGCCGTCGCCCAGGACGATGCCCACGCCACCTACGCGCCGAAACTCGCCGCCGCCGATGCGGCCATCGATTGGTCGCGCCCCGCCATCGACATCGAACGCCAGGTGCGTGCCTTGGCCGGCCGGCAAAGCGCCTGTGCGTATCTGGGTGAGGGGTGTGCGCCAGTTCGCGTCAACATCCTCGCGGCCAAGGCGATGCCAGACCGCGCCCCACCGGGCGAACTCGTCAAGTGCGGGCGCGACTTCCGCGTGGGTTGCGGCGCCGGCGCGTTGTTGCTGGAAACGGTGCAACTCGCTCGCGGCAAGGGCCGCCCGATGGCCGCCGCGGACGCCGCCAACGGCTACCCCGGCCTCTTCAAGCCCGGGGCCCGCTTCCATGGCCGCGTCTAGCCTGCGCCCGGCGCAGCTCCGCGCCCGCGCCGCGCTGGCCGTCCATGCGGCGCGCCGGCGGGGCGTTCGGCTGGAGACGTCCCTCGGCACCGATGCGCCGGCGCTCTTGACGGAGCTCGCGTACGGCGCCTGCCGGCACTACCACTCCCTCGCCGGTTGCGTCGATGCCCGCCTCGCGCGGCCGCTCAAGCGCCGCGATTTGGCGCTCCATGCGTTGCTCGTGGTGGGCGCGTATCAGCTGCGCCACACCCGCATCCCAGCCCATGCGGCGGTGTCCGAGACGGTGGCGGCCACCGCCCATTTGCGCCGGCCTTGGGCCAAGGGGCTGGTCAACGCGACGCTCCGGCACCTGCTCCGCTCGGCGCCGGCGCCGGCAAGCGCCGCGCAACGCTGGGATCATCCCGAATGGATGCTCACCGCGTTCGAGGCGGCGTGGCCGGCGGATTGCCCAAGGCTCTTCCAAGCAAACAACAGCCGGGCGCCGATGGCGCTGCGGGTGAACGTGGCGAAGGTGAGCGTGGCAGCGTATCGGCAGCGCATCGGCGCGGCCGGCCTGACACATCGGCAAGGCTTGACGCCGGCCACGCTGGTGCTCGACGCACCCCAGCGCGCCGCCACGCTGCCCGGCTTCCAAGACGGCTGCGTGTCCGTGCAGGATGAGGGTGCGCAGCTAGCCGCGACGCTGTTGCCGGCGCAGCCCGGGGCGCGGATGCTGGACGCCTGCGCGGCACCGGGCGGCAAGGCGTTCCACTTCCAAGAGCGACATCCCGATGCCCGCGTGACGGCACTGGACGCCGACCCGCAGCGGCTCGACCACCTGCGGGACGAAGCCCGGCGGCTGGGCCACCAATTGGCCGACACCCTCGTCGGCGACGCCACTGCCCGAAACTGGTGGGCCGGGGAGCCGTTCGAGGCCATCTTGGTCGATGCCCCTTGCTCCGGCACCGGCACCCTGCGCCGGCATCCAGACATCAAGGTGTCGCGTGGCGCCGCCGCCGTCACCCACGCCGCGGCCAAGCAGCGCGCCATGCTCGACAACCTCTGGCCCATGCTTTCACGCGGCGGCACACTGCTTTACTGTGTCTGTTCGATCCTCCCCGAGGAGACCGACACGGTGGTGACGACATTCGCGGCCGCGACGCCAGACGCCGCGGTGACGCCCATCGAGGCGGATTGGGGCCGGCCCACGGCCGCCGGCCGCGCCCTCCTGCCCACCTGCGGCGGCCCCGACGGCTTCTACTACGCGCGCATCGACAAACGGTGAACATCCTCATCCTCGGCGCCGGCCAAGTCGGCGGCACGCTGGCCGAGCACCTCGCCAGCGAAGACTTCGACATCACCCTCGTCGATACCGACGAGGCGCGGCTCACCGAGCTGCGGCGGCGGCTCGACATCCGCACGGTGCCCGGCCACGCATCGCGGCCGGACGTGCTGGATCTCGCCGGTGCCAAGGATGCCGACATGCTCATCGCCGTGACCCCGAACGACGAAGTGAACATGGTGGCCTGCCAGGTGTGCTACTCCATGTTCCGCACACCCATGAAGATCGCCCGCATCCGGGCGGATGCCTACCAAGCGCGCAGCCATCTGGACGACGAGGAGGAGACCTTCTTCTCCCGCGAACACATGCCCATCGACGTGCTCATCAACCCGGAGCGCGTGGTGACGGAGCAGATCGCGGAACTGCTGCAACATCCGGGCACCACGCGGGTGGTGGATTTCGCGGACGGCCGCGTCAAGCTCGTCGCCATGAAGGCGGGCCGCGACGGGCCGCTGGTTGGGCAGGCGCTGGGGCGCCACATGCGCGACGTGGAGGCGCGGGTGGCCGCCATCTTTCGCCGCGACCGGCCCATCATCCCGCAGGATGACACCATCATCGAAGCGGACGACGACGTGTTTTTCCTCGCCGCGGCCGCGCACATCCCGGACGTGATGGCGAAGCTCGGCCGCGCCGAAAAGCGCACTCGCCGGGTGTTCGTCGCCGGCGGCGGGCGCATCGGCGAGAACTTGGCGCGCGCCATCCAGCCACGCTTCGCCGTGACGGTGTTGGAACACGACGAGCGGCGCGCCCACGAGCTCGCCAAGCACCTGGATTCGGCCATCGTCATCCACGGCGACGCCACGGACCGCGAATTGTTGCTCGAAGAGGGCATCGAACGCGCCGACGCGTTCTGCGCCGTCACCGAGGACGACGAGGTGAACATCATGTCGTCGCTGTTGTCGAAGCGCTTGGGCGCCCGCCGGGCGATGACGCTCATCGGCAAACCGGCGTATGTGGAGCTCATGGACGGCGGCGCGATCGACGTGGCGCTTTCGCCCAAACTCACCACAGCCGGCACCATCCTCCAGCATGTCCGCCGCGGCGACGTGGTGCGCGTCCACAGCCTTCGGCACGGCGCCGCCGAGGCGCTGGAAGCCGTCGTCCACGAAACCAGCAAGCTGGCCGGCCGCCCCGCCGGGCGGCTGCCCCTCCCCCAGGGCACGACCCTCGGCGCCGTGGTGCGGGGCGACTCCGTGTTGATCCCCCACGACGACCTGACCATCGCGCCGGACGATCACGTCATCCTGTTCCTCACCGACAAGGGCCACATACGCGCCGTGGAACGGCTGTTTCAGGTGGGCCCCTCCTTCTTCTAGCGCGGCGGGCCTCGCCTTGCACCTACACGTCATCCTGCGCGTCACCGGCGTCTTGTTGATGCTGTTCAGCGTTGCCATGGCCGTGCCCGTGGCGGTGGCCCTCATCTACGCGGAAGACGTGATCACGCCGTTTCTCATCGCCGCCGCCTTCACCTTCGGCACCGGTGCGGCATTGCGCCTGCTGCCGCGTCGGGATGCCGATCTCAGGAGCCGGGAAGGGTTTCTCATCACCGTTTTGTTCTACGCCGGGTTGGGCCTGTTTGGCGCCTTGCCCATGTATCTGGCACCCGGCTTGGCGGATTCCTTCACGGACGCCGCCTTCGAATCCCTCTCCGGCCTCACCACCACCGGCGCCACCGTCCTCGTCGGCTTGGACGAGCTGCCGCGCGCCATCCTGTTCTATCGGCAGCTGCTGCAATGGCTCGGCGGCATGGGCATCGTGGTGCTCGCGGTGGCGGTGCTGCCCATGCTCGGCGTCGGCGGCATGCAGCTCTACCGGACGGAATCCCCCGGCCCGGTGAAGGACACCAAGCTCACGCCACGCATCACGGAGACCGCGCGGACGCTGTGGCTCATCTATTGCGGGCTGACGCTGGCCTGCGCCGTGGCGTACTGGGCCGCCGGCATGGAGCCCTTCGACGCCATCTGCCATGCCTTCTCCACCGTGGCCATCGGCGGCTTCTCCACCCACGACGCGAGCTTGGGGCACTTTCAGAGCGCAGCGGTGGAGTCCGTCGCCATCGCGTTCATGATCGTCTCCGGCGTGAACTTCGGCCTGCACTACCTGGCCATGCGGCACCCCAAGCACTACTTCAGAGACATCGAACTGCGCACCTATCTCGCCAGCCTCGCGTTCGTCGCGGTCTTGGTGACATGGACACTCACGCGCCTTGAAGCCACGCCGGCGCCCTTGCGCGAGGGCGTCTTCCACGCCGTGTCGATCATGACCACCACCGGCTTCACCACCGCCGAGTTCAGCGCCTGGCCCTCGTTCGCGCCGGCGCTGCTCCTTTTCGCGGCGTTCGTGGGCGGTTGCGCCGGCTCCACCGCCGGCGGCATCAAGGTGGTGCGGGCCTTGCTCATCATCCGCCAAGGCGTGCGCGAAATCCGCCGCCTCATTCACCCGAGCGGCATCTTTCCCGTGAAACTCGGCAAGGAAGTGGTGCCGGACCGGGTGCTCGATGGCGTGTGGGGGTTCTTCGCCGCCTACATGATCGTCTTTCTAGCCATGGTCTGCGTGCTGCTCGGCATCTCGTCCCTGGATTTCACATCGGCGTTTTCCGCGGTGGGCGCCTGCCTCAACAACCTAGGCCCCGGGCTTGGCGACGTGGCCTTGAACTACGCCGGCCTCAACGCCCCCTCCAAGTGGCTGTTGGCCTTGGCCATGCTGCTCGGGCGCTTGGAAATCTTCACCCTGCTCGTGCTGCTGACGCCCGCGTATTGGCGCGGCTGAACGGCGGCGCCGGCGTCGAAAGCGCTTGTACTCCCACTGATATTGCGCTGGGTCGCGCCGCACCGCGGCCTCGATGGCGCGGTTCATCGCGGCCGCGCTCGCCTTGGGGTCGGCGCCGCCCACCGCCGCGTCCACCCGTTCGTAGCAGAGCGAAAAACCCTTGGCCGAGCGCCGCACCGTGGCCATGAGGACCAAGGTTTGCGGGCCGACCAAGCGCTGCGCCAGCGTCATCGTGGCCACTTCCACGCCAAAGAAGGGCGCCTCCACCGCGGCGTCCGGGCGCGGGGTTTGATCCGGCAACAGCCCGACCACGCCGCCGGCCGCCAAGGTGCGCTTCAAGCGGCGCAATCCCGCCACATCCGCGCTGACCATGGCGAGGCCCCAGCGCGAACGCGCCCTGACGAGCCCTTTCTCGAGCAGCGGATCACGGGGGCGCTCATAGAGGAAGGTGGCGGTGAGCCGCCGCCCCAAGGCGAACGCCAAGAACTCCCAGTTGCCGAAGTGGGGCGCCAAGATCACGGTGCCACCTGGACTGGCGACCGCTGCGTCAAGGTGCTGCAGCCCTTCCTCCCGTTCAACGGCCTTGAGCGAGGCGGCGGCGCCCGCGTGCCAGGCGAAGCCGAGCTCGGCCGCCGTCCGGCAGGTTTCAATGACGCTGCGGCGGGCCAGCGCCTGCCGCTCGGCAGCGGTGAGCTCCGGAAAACAGCGTTCGATGTTCGCGCAGGTGATCGCCACGCTCTCGGTGCGTAGCCACCACGCCAACCGGCCGGCGAAGGTGCCGAGGGTCCTTGCGGCGGTGAGCGGCAGGCAGCCCATCAGCCGGGCCGTGACGATGATGCCCAATCCGCGCCAGCTAGCCCGCACGGCCGTCCTTCCAGATGGCACCCACCACTTCACTGTGCCGGAAACAGGACACCAGATGATCGTTCACCATGCCCACGCTCTGCATGAAGGCGTAGCAGATGGTGGGCCCAACGAATTTGAACCCAAGGCGCTTGAGCTCCCGCGACATCGCCTTGGATGCCGGCGTCTCGCTCGGCACTTCGGCCGCTTCGCGCCAACGATTCTGGAGCGGCTGCCCATCCACGAACGACCACAGCAAGTGCGCCGGATCGTCGAGCGCAAGGAAGGCGCGGGCGTTGCCCACCAGCGCCCGGAGCTTGGCGGCGTTGCGGATGACGCCGGCATCGGCCAGCCAACGGGTGTGGTCCGCTTCACCGGCGGCGGCGAGGGCTGTCGGGTCGAAGCCATGAAACGCTCGGCGCATCGCTTCGCGCTTACGCAACACCGTGAGCCACGAAAGGCCGGCCTGCATGCCTTCAAGAACGAGGCGCTCAAACAGCGGCTGTGCGGAGATGTTGGTGCCCGGCGGGCACACCGGTACGCCCCACTCCTCGTCGTGGTAGCGGAGATAGAGGGGATCGGCGCGGCCCCAAGCGCAACGCGCCTTGCCGTCCGCGGCTACGTTCATTGGCTGCCATCGACCTTGGCGCGACCCGCGCAACCTACAATAAAACGAACCGCTGCTGCTATGCTCGCGCCGACCGCCGATCCGGTGCGCCGTCCACCCGCCCTTCATGTATCGACTCGTGTTGCTCGACCGCGATGGCGTGATTAACCGCAGCCGCCCGCGGCGGCCGCCCGGCCATGCGGACGGCTACGTGCTGGCGCCCGATGCGTGGCTGCCCATCCCGCAGAGCCCAGAAGCGGTGGCGGCGCTCAACGCCGGCGGCCGTCGGGTGGCGGTTTGCACGAATCAAAGCCCCATCGGGCGGGGGCTCTTGTCCGAGCACGGCCTCGCCGCCATCCACGACCACATGCGGGCCGCGCTCGGCGCCGTCGGCGGCCATGTGGACGGCATCTACCATTGCCCGCATCGACCGGACGAAGGATGCGCTTGCCGCAAGCCGCGGCCCGGGCTGTTGCGCGCCGCCATGCGGGATTTCGACGTGCCGCCCCACGCCACCTGCTTCGTCGGCGACACGGTCTCCGACATGGAGGCCGCCATCGCGGCCGGTTGCGAACCCGTGCTGGTGCTCTCCGGCTATGGCCGGGAGGCGGAACGCGAGGCCCGCGCCTTGGGTGTGCGGCGCATCCATGCGGACCTCGCCGCCGCCGCGGCGGCGCTCCTCGCGTGATCGCAACCGTGCGGGCGGGGTTGTTCTACGCCGGCTACGTGCTCGCCACCATCGTCTGGGGCACCGTGTCGGTGGCCGTCGGTTGGCTGCTGCCCAACAAGGCCCGGTTCGACTTCGTGATCGGCGTGTGGACCCGGCTGGTGCTCAAGTGGTTGGCATGGACCTGCGGCATCCGCGCCGAGGTCGCCGGCAGCGAGCACCTGCCGAAGGAACCCTGTGTGCTGCTGGTGAAGCACCAAAGCACTTGGGACACGCTGTTCGTGCAAACCCTCGTCAGCCCGCAGACGACGTTGATTAAGCGCGAGCTGCTCTGGATTCCCTTCTTCGGTTGGGCCTTCGCGGTGACGCGCCCCATCGCCATCGACCGCGGGGCGCCAAACCGCGCCTTCAAGCGGCTGCTCAAGGCAGGCGCTCAACGCCTGAACGCCGGCACTTGGGTGACGCTGTTTCCGGAGGGCACACGGGTGCCGTGGGGCGAGCGGCGCCCGTTTCAGCCTGGCGGTGCGGCGCTGGCGGCCCACACCGGGCGGCCGGTGGTGGTCGTGGCGCACGACGGCGGCCGCTATTGGCCCGCGCACCATTTCGCCAAGCGGCCCGGCACGGTGCGCCTCAGAATCTCGGCACCCATCTCGCCGGATGGCAAAAAATACAATGAAATCAACGCGATAGCAGAGGAATGGCTAGCCGCGCAAATGCGGGAACTGGAGGGTTTGGCTACACGTCCAAGTTGACGGCCAAGCGCGCGTTCGTCTCGATGAACTCGCGGCGCGGCTCGACCCGGTCGCCCATCAACGTGTTGAACATCCGATCCGCGGCGACGGCATCCGCCACCGAGACCCGCAGCATGCGCCTGGCGTCTGGGTCCATCGTCGTCTCCCAGAGCTGCTCCGGGTTCATTTCGCCCAAGCCCTTGTAACGCGACAGATCAACGCCACGCCGCGCTTCGTCGAGCATCCAGGCGATGGCTTCGCCAAACGTCGCCACCGGACGTCGCCGCTCGCCACGCTCGGCGAACGCGCCCTCCTCGATGAGGCCGTCGAGCTCGTCCGCCAACGCTTGCAGCGCAGCGTAGTCTGGCGAGTGGAAGAAGTCATAGCCCAAGCGCGTCTCTTCGGTGGCGCCACGCGCCGCGGCGATGACCGTCGGGCAGTGGATGCCACGTTCCAAGTCCTCCCGAACGTCCACCGTGTAGCTGCCGCCCCCGGCGTTCAGGCAGGTCTCGAACGTCTGCGCCCAAGCTCGCACAAGCGCTTCATCCACCAATGCTTCGGGCGGCAGGCCCGGCGCGTCGAGCATCGCCGTCGTCACCGCCACCGGATACACCCGCGCCAACGCATTCAGGCGGCGCATGACATGTTGATGGCGGCCCGCGAGGCCAGCCAAGGATTCGGCCAACATCGCCGGCGCCGCGGCGTGTACATGCAACCGGGAGCCGGCGAGGGCGGCCTGCAGGAAGTAGTCGTCCAATTCGTCGTCGTCCTTCACGTACTGCTCTTGGCGACCGCGCTTCACCTTGTAGAGGGGCGGCTGGGCAATGTAGATGTGGCCTTGGTCGATCAAATCCGGCATGTGGCGGAAGAAGAACGTCAGCAGCAGGGTGCGGATGTGTGAGCCGTCCACGTCTGCATCCGTCATGATGATGACGTAGTGGTAGCGCAGCTTCTCAAGGTCGAACTCGCCGCCGTTGGCGCTGCCGTCCTCGCGTTCGCGGCCGATGCCGCAACCGAGCGCCGTGACGAGGGTGGCCACTTCCTGGGAAGAGAGCATCTTGTCGAAACGAGCCTTCTCGACGTTCAAGATCTTGCCACGCAGCGGCAAAATCGCCTGTGTGCGGCGATCTCTCCCCTGCTTGGCCGAGCCACCGGCGGAATCGCCCTCCACCAGATAGAGCTCGGATAGCGCCGGGTCCTTTTCTTGGCAATCCGCGAGCTTGCCGGGCAGCCCGGCCAAGTCCAACGCGCCTTTGCGGCGGGTGATTTCCCGTGCCTTGCGCGCCGCGTCACGGGCGCGGGCCGCCTCGATCATCTTCGTCACCACGTTCTGCGCATCTTGCGGATGCTCGTCGAGATAGGCGCCGAAGTGCTTGGCGAGGGACTGCTCCACCGCCGTCTTCACCTCGCTCGACACGAGTTTTTCCTTCGTCTGGGACGAGAACTTGGGGTCTGGCACCTTCACGGACACCACCGCGGTCAGACCCTCGCGGGCATCGTCACCCGTGGTTGGCACCGGCGCCTTCTTCGCCAGCCCTTCCCGCTCGATGTACTGATTGAGGGTGCGGGTGAGGCCGGCGCGGAAACCCGCCAAGTGGGTGCCACCATCCCCTTGCGGCACGTTGTTGGTGTAGGTGAACACCTGCTCCTGATAGCCATCGTTCCACTGCATGGCCACTTCCACGCCAATATCGTCATCCCGCTGTTCGGAGAAATGGAAGAGCGCGTTGAGGGGCGTCTTGTTCACGTTGAGGAACTCGACGAAGGCGCTCAGGCCGCCTTCGTAGCGGAACCGATCTTCCTTGCCGGAGCGTTCGTCCTTGAGGCGGATGGCGACGCCGTAGTTCAAGAACGCGAGCTCCCGGAGGCGTTTGGCCAGCACGTCGTAATGGAACTCGATGTTGCGGAAAATGTCCGCCGAGGGCTTGAAGAAACACTCGGTGCCTTGGCGCTCGGTCTTGCCCACCGCCGCGAGCGGCGCATCGGGCACCCCGGCGCGGTAGGTCTGTTGATACACGCTGCCATCGCGCCGCACGGTGAGCCGAAACTCCTCCGAAAGCGCGTTCACCACGGAAACGCCCACGCCGTGCAGGCCGCCGGACACCTTGTAGCTGTTGTCGTCGAACTTCCCGCCGGCGTGCAGCGTGGTCATGATGACCTCGGCGGCGGACACCCCCTCCTCGGCATGAATGTCCACCGGAACGCCGCGGCCGTTGTCCGTCACCGTGACGGCTTCGCCCGGGTGCAGGATGACGTCGATTTCGTCGCAGTGGCCGGCCAAGGCTTCATCGATGGCGTTATCGACCAGCTCCTGCACCATGTGGTGCAACCCCGTGCCGTCCTCGGTGTCGCCGATGTACATGCCCGGCCGCTTGCGCACGGCATCCAAGCCGCGCAACACCTTGATGCTGCCGGAGTCGTAGGTTTCCTCGGCCATGCGGCCCCCTTTCGTTTTCGCGCCTCGGCGGTGCCGGTTTACGCGCCCTGCACCACGCCTTGTTTCACATGAAACACCTTCACCCGCTCGGCGCCGAAGGCGGTGGCGATGTCGTGACGGTCCGTGGACGTGGCGAGAATCTGGCAGCCCAAGCCGCTCAGCAACTCGAAGAAGCGTTCGCTGTGGCGGCCATCCAGTTCCGCCCACACGTCATCGATCAGGAACAGGCTCCTTGCCGCAAATCGTTCCAACAGCGCACTTGCCTGCCCCAGCCGCAAGGCGCTCGCAGCCGCCTTGCCTTGGCCTCTGGACAACACGTTGGCCGCATCCCGGCCTTCGGCCCCCAAGCGGACATCCGCCCGGTGGGGCCCGACGTGGGTGATGCCGGATTTTACATCGCGGGCGATGCTTTCGCCTACCTCCCGCGCCAAATCATCCTGTGAGCGGCCTTGAAATCCCGGGTGGTAGTCCAAGCTGAGCGCAATATCCGGCGCCAGTTGCGCCAAGGCGGCCAGCACCGCCGGTTTGGCGTCCGCGAAGTACTCCCCGCGCGCCTCGGCCACTTGGGCGCCCAGGGCGACCATGCGCTCCGTCCAAGCGCCAAGGGTGTTCCGGTCTCCGCCGCGCAACAGCGCATTGCGTTGACGAACGCATCGGACATAGCCACGCAGCGCCTCCAAGTAGCCCTGTTTCACGTGGAACGTTCCCCAGTCCAGCCACTGGCGGCGTTCGCGGGGGGCGCCGAACACCAGATCGGCCAAGTTCGGCAACAAGAGCTGTACCGGCAACAGCGCGGCGATGGCGGACGATTGGCGCACGGCCTCGCCGTTCAGCCTGAGATCGGTTTGGTTGGAGCGGTCCCGCGCCACGCCCACGCGCACCCGACCACGCGCCTCGTCTCGGCAACTCGCAAACACAGACAGGCTCGGCGCGTCACGCTGAATCAACGCGGACACATCCCGGGTGCGGAACGAACGCCCCCGGATCAACAGATGCAGCGCTTCGAGCAGCGCCGTCTTGCCGGCGCCGTTCGGCCCGACGAATAGATTCAGGTGCGGCGAAAGGTCGAAGGACGCTTCCGTGACGTTGCGAACGTGGCGGATCTCTACCTGTTCGAGAACCACGTCATAGGCGCATCGGCATGACGACGAACAGCGACCGGTCTTCATCCGGCAGGTCGATGAGGGCGCTGCTGTTGGCGTCCGACACCGACAACCGCACCGTCTCGCCGGGAATCACGTTGATCACGTCCAACAGATAATCGACGTTGAAGCCGATCTCGATCTGGTCGCCTTCATATTCCACCGGCACGGTGTCTTCCGCTTCCTCTTGGTCCGGATTGTTCGCCCGCACGGTGAGTTGCTCCTTGTCGAAACTGAGACGCACGCCACGGTAAGTCTCGTTCGAGAGGATGGCGGCGCCGGTCAACGAGTGGTGCAGGGTGGCGCGATCGCCGGTCATGGAATGTTGGCCTTGGCGCGGAATGACGCGCTCGTAATCTGGAAATTCGCCATCGATGAGCTTCGTCGTCAGGGTGTATGGGCCGTGCCGCGCCTGCAGCACGTTGTCGCCGATGGCGATGGCGACCGGCTCCTCGGCCTCGGCGAGCAGCCGGTTCAGCTCGCCCACGCCCTTGCGCGGAATGATGGCGCGCACCCGCTCCGCCCCTTCGATGCCGCCTTGGTGCGTACACATGGCCAAACGGTGCCCGTCCGTGGCCACCGCCCGCACATGGGCGTCGGTCACTTCCAAGAGCAGGCCGTTCAGGTAGTAGCGCACGTCGTTCTGCGCCACGGCGAAACTGGTCTGCTCGACGAGATGCTTCAAGTCCTCCGGCGTGACGGATAGCTCGCCGACGGCGTCCTTGACGGGCACCTTGGGAAAGTCCTCCACCGGCGCCGTCGCCAAGGTGAACCGGCTGCGGCCGGACCGCACCGTCACCTGGGCGCCACTCTCCACGGACACCTCGGCACCCTCCGCCAACGCGCGCCAAATGGACGCGAGTTTGCGGCCCGGCACGGTCACTTGGCCCACTTGGCCCACTTCAACGCCTTCCTCGACGCGCGCATGGAACTCCACTTCCATGTCCGTGCCAGTGAGCGACAAGCCGTTCTCGTCCGCTTCGACCAGAACGTTCGCCAACACGGGCAATGGCGTGGCCGAACTGGGGCGTTCGATCACCCCAGTCACCATGGCCAGCGGCCGCAACAATGTCTCTCGATTGGTGCTGAATTTCATCTCGCCGTCACCGATCCTCGCTTCCCAAAGTGCTCAGCGCGTCAACTGACGCTTGAGGTTTCGATAGTCCTCCGCCAAGTCTGGCCCGCTCGCGCAGAGCTCGCCGATTCGCTTGGCCGCATGCAGAACCGTCGTGTGGTCCCGTCCGCCGAACGCCCGGCCGATCTCCGGCAGCGAGCTCGTGGTGAGATCCTTGGCCAACGCCATCGCCATCTGCCGCGGCCGTGCCACGGAGCGGCTCCGGCGCGGGCCCAAGAGGTCCGCCTTGCGCAAATGATAGTAGTCCGCCACGACGGTCTGAATCTTTTCGATGCTCACCTGCCGGTGGTGGGAGGCGAAAACGTCCGCCAGCGACTCGCGCACCAGCGCCTTGGTGACCGGTGCGCCGGAGAACTGCACGTTGGCCTTGATGCGCTGCAGGGCACCGGCGAGCTCGCGGACATTCGAGCGAATGCGCCCCGCGAGGTAAACCGCCACTTCCTCGCCCAGGTCGATGCCCTCGGCTTCCGCCTTCTTCAGCAGGATGGCCGCGCTGGTTTCCAGATCCGGCACGTCGAGCTCCACCGAAAGGCCGCTCACGAAGCGCGACTTCAAGCGCTCCTCCAACCCCTTCACCTCCTTCGGGTAGCGGTCACAGGTGAGGACCAGTTGATGGCCGTTCTGCTCTAAGGAGTTGAAAACATTGAAGAACTCATCCTGCGATTGTTCGGTTTTCGCAAAGAACTGCACGTCGTCAATGAGCAGCACGTCGATCTTCCGGTAGCGCTGCTCGAACTTCGGCATGGCCTTCTCGCGCAGCGCGTTCACGAAGTCCTTCACGAACTGCTGCGAGTGGATGTACCAAACCCTCGCCCGCGGCTGGCGCCGCAACACTTCGTGACCGATGGCTTGCATGAGGTGCGTTTTGCCGAGGCCCGTGCTCCCGTAGAGGGCCAGCGGGGAGAAGCAATTGCCGGGGTCGTTCGCCACCTGCAGCGCCGCGGCGCGGCCCATCTCGTTGCACCGCCCCTCGACAAAGGCGTCGAAGGTGAAATCCTCGTTCAGGCGGTTGGGACGGCGCTTGCCATCGCCACGCCTACGCTCGGCGCGTTTGGGCTTCTTCGGCGCACTGGGGTGGCTGCCCACGCCCAGCTCCACATCGGAGACCTCGCCGTACAGGTCCGCCAGTTCGCGGATGCGGCCCAAGAAGTTCTCGTTGACATGCTCCAGCACATAGGTGTTCGGGGCGAGAATGCGCAGGTTGGTGCCGTTGCGGCGCACCTGCAAGGGGCGAATCCAAGTGGTGAAGTCTTGAGCCGAGAGCTCCTGCCGCAAGCGCGAAACGCATTCCTCCCACACCACTCTCCGCTCCCCCAAGCAACGATCGCACGTTCTGGCGACCATTCTATGCACGTTGCCGCCATGCTTGCACAGAGAAGGCGAAGGAATATTTTTTTGTCAATCTAAATCAACGACATACAGAGATTAATCGGGCAGGCGGCGGCGTTTCGGCGGCAATCCGCCGCCAGCCTCATCCGTGAACGGATTGTGGGCAATCTTTGGATAAGTCCCATGGACACTCCGCCAACTTGGCGAACACCGGGAACGGCACCTCGTTTCACCATGCGCTATCCACCCGTTGTTTTGTAGGACAAAACCCACAGCCAGCGTGGGAGATCGCCCTTATCCACAGTCAGCCAAGGCGCCAACAGCAACCATCTTTCTCTTAGAACATCTTCAGTGGTTGCCCCGCATCGTGTGCGCCAGTGCCGCCATCGGGCACTCTGGCGCTTCACACGAAAATTGACGGCTGGCGGCACAATGCCTAGAATCCGCTCCCTCATCTCGCTGTGCGCAATGCGGAGACGCGCCATGAAGCGGACGTATCAGCCCAGTGTGCGCAAGCGTAAGCGGACTCACGGGTTTCGGGCCCGGATGTCCACCAAAGGCGGTCGGCGCGTGCTCAACGCGAGGCGGGCGAAGGGCAGAAAGCGCCTGACGGTTTAGTCGGCATTGTGCATGGCCGCTCGCCGGACCTTTCCGAGCATGGTGCGGCTTACGCGCAAGCGGCACTTCAATGCCGTGTTCCGTGCGCCGGCGATGCGCTTGCGGTCGTCGCCGTTGCGTCTGTTGGCGCGGCCCAACGAGCACGGTTTCGCCCGCCTCGGCGTCGTCGCGCCAAAACGGTCGCTGCGCCGCGCCATCGACCGTAATCGGGCGAAACGGATCGTGCGGGAATCGTTCCGGCTGGCGCGGTCGCGCCTGCCACCTTGCGACTTCGTGGTGACGGTGGATGGGGCTCAAGCTAAGGATGTGCGTCGGGCGGCTGAGGAACTGTGGTTGCGGCTCGATGAGCGCTAGCGCTGCCCCAAGGCGGTGGGCGAGGTTCGTCGTCACCGCGCCGATTCGGCTCTACCGCGTGGCGCTGAGCCCTTGGCTGCCGCCCCGCTGCCGCTACTGGCCAAGCTGCTCCGCGTACGCGGTGGAGGCCATTGAGCGGCACGGCGTTGGCCGCGGCGGCTGGCTGGCGCTGAAGCGGCTAGCGAGCTGCCATCCTTGGCGGCCGGGCGGCGTCGATCCGGTTCCCAACCTCGAAACCGAACCAGTCCCCGGCGGCGGAGTGCCTTAGCCCATGCCTTCCGCCGAGATTCAGCGAATCATCCTGATCGTCGCATTGATCGTGACGGGCTATCTCCTGATGCTGGCGTGGCAGGGAGATTATGGCGCTCCCGAAGCGCAGCCGACCGAGCCGCCGGTGGCGGCGACCGACGCGCTGGACGACGCCCCATCCGCGCCATCGACAGTGGCTTCACCCGTGTCGGACGCGCCCAGCGAGGTGCCGGAAGTGCCCGCCACACCCACGGACACACCACGGGCGGTGGCGGCTGAAGTCCAACGAGATCGGTTGATCAGCGTGGAGACGCGCGCCATGAGTGTTTGGATCGACCGTCTCGGTGGCGACATCGTGGGTGTGCGGCTGACACAGTACCCAGTGACCTTGGAACAGCCCGACATCCCCTTCATTCTGCTCGACCGCCGCCCGGGGCACATCTACGTCGCGCAGAGCGGGCTGGTGGGCCGCGACGGCCCGGATGCCCAAGGCGAACGCCCACTCTATGCGGTGGCGGCCGAAACCTACCGCTTCATGGACGCGCCGGGCGAGGTGGCGCTGCGCTTCGAGGATGGTGGCGTTGCGGTGGCCAAGCGGTTCCACTTCGATCCGGACGACTACTACGTTGGCCTCGAATACGAAGTCGAGAACCGGCGCAGCGAGCCGTTTTCCGCGAACCTTTTCGCGCAGATCAAGCGCGACGCCTCGGTGCCGGAATCCGCCGAGGGCTTCAACTTGGGCCCGCGGCCTTACTTGGGCGCCGCCCTCACCACGCCGGAAAGCCGCTACGAGAAGGTCGATTTCGATGACTTGGACGACGAGGAGTTCCGCCATGAAGTGCCCGGCGGCTGGATCGCCGTCCTGCAACACTATTTCCTGAGCGCTTGGGTCGGCGACGCGGCGTTGGTCAACCATTACTACGGCTATCCGAATCGGCGCGGCGACGGCACCTACATCGTCGGCTTCACCGCGCCCGCCTTCGAGGTCGGCCCCGGCGAACGCGGGCAGACCACGGCGGGCTTCTACGCCGGCCCGAAAGACCAACGGCGCTTGGAGGAGATCGCGCCCAACCTGAACCTGGCGGTGGACTACGGCTTCCTGTGGTGGCTGGCCGTGCCGCTCTTCCACCTGTTGGATGCCATGCATTCCGTGTTCGCCAATTGGGGGGTGGCGATCATCCTGATGACGCTGGTCATCAAGATCGTCCTGTATCCGCTGTCGGCCGCCAGCTACCGCTCCATGGCCAAGATGCGCAAGCTCACGCCGCAATTGAAGCGGCTGCAGGAGCGCCACGCCGGCGACCGCCAGAAGCTCTCGCAGGAAATGATGGAGCTCTACCGCAAAGAGAAGGCGAACCCACTCGGCGGTTGCCTGCCGATGCTGCTGCAGATGCCGGTGTTCATCGCGCTCTATTGGGTGCTCTACGAGAGCGTGGAGCTCCGGCAGGCGCCGTTCGTCGGCTGGATTGACGACTTGGCGGCGATGGATCCGTTCTTCGTCTTGCCGATCTTGATGGGCGTGTCGATGTACGGCCAGCAGCTCCTGAATCCGCCCATGCCGGACCCCATGCAGGCGCGCATCATGAAGATGATGCCGATCATGTTCACGGTGTTGTTTCTGTTCTTCCCGGCCGGCCTCGTGCTCTACTGGCTGGTCAACAACCTGCTCTCGATGGCGCAGCAGTGGTTCATCACCTACCGAATCGAGAAGATGGACACCGCCGGCGCCCGCGCCTGACGACGGACACCATCGCCGCGGTGGCGACGCCCCCCGGGCGTGGCGGCATCGGCGTGGTGCGCGTGTCTGGGCCGTGCGTGAGCGACATCGGCGCGGCCGTGCTGGATGCCCCCTTGGCGCCGCGGCGGGCCGTGCATGGCGCTTTCCGAGGGGCGGACGGTGAACCCCTTGATGACGGCATCGCCATCTTCTATGCGGCGCCGCGCTCCTTCACCGGCGAGGACGTGCTGGAGCTGCAGGGGCACGGTGGCCCGGTGGTGCTGGAGCTCTTGCTCGAGCGGGTGTTGGCATTGGGCGCCCGGCGCGCCCGTCCGGGCGAGTTCACCGAGCGCGCCTTCTTGAACGACAAGCTGGACTTGGCCGAGGCCGAGGCCGTCGCGGACCTCATCGACAGCGCTACCCGCCAAACCGCCAAGGCGGCGACCCGGTCCCTGCGCGGCGAGTTCTCGAAGCGCGTCCGCGCCTTGGACCGCGATGTGCTGGCGCTGCGTGTCTTCTGCGAGGGGGCCATCGACTTCGCGGAAGAGGACATCGACTTCCTTTCCGCATCAGACGTGGCGGAGCGCCTCGCCCGCCTGGAGGGGGAGCTGGCCACGCTGCTGGCCGAGACGCGCCGGGGAGCGGTGCTGAACGACGGTGTGCGGGCCGTGCTGGTTGGCGAGCCCAACGTCGGCAAATCCAGCCTGTTCAACCGATTGGCCGGTGAAGACCGCGCCATCGTCACGCCCATCCCCGGCACCACCCGCGATGCGTTGACGGTGGACCTCGATCTAGACGGTCTCTTGGTGCGCCTAGTGGACACCGCCGGCCTGCGTGAGGCCGCGGATGCCATTGAGGCCGAGGGCGTGGCGCGGACGCAGCGGGCCATGGCCAGCGCGGACATCATCGTGCGCGTCTTCGACGACCGGCACGACCCGAACGCCGCCCCAAGCGAAGGCGAAGTGCTGGTGTGCAACAAGGCGGACTTGCGCGACGGCCCGGTCGGGCAGCTGGCGCCGGCGGTGGTGGGCGTGTCCGCGCTGACGGGCGCCGGCCTTGAGGATTTGACCGCGGCGCTCAAGGCCGCGGCCGGCTACAATGTGGGGGAAGGCGCGTTCACGGCGCGAAGGCGTCATGTGGAAGCCCTGAACGACGCCGCCGCGGCGCTCAAGCGGGCGGCTTGCCGCCTCGCGGAAGCCCGTGGCGAACTCGTGGCCGAGGAGCTTCGCCACGCCCACGGCGCCTTGGGCGCCATCGTGGGCGAAACGACCACCGACGCGCTGCTCGGCGAGATCTTTGCCACGTTCTGCATAGGAAAATAGGCTGCCCGCGGGCAGCGGGTGCAAGGCCGATGCGCTACGAGGAAACCTACGACGTCATCGTGATCGGCGGCGGCCACGCCGGCACCGAAGCCGCCTTGGCCGCGGCGCGATCCGGCGCGAAGACGCTGCTGCTCACGCAGAACATCGACACCTTGGGCCAAATGTCGTGCAACCCCGCGGTGGGCGGCATCGGCA
Organism: Candidatus Azotimanducaceae bacterium; assembly: GCA_965200505.1. Classification (GTDB taxonomy): domain Bacteria; phylum Pseudomonadota; class Gammaproteobacteria; order Pseudomonadales; family Azotimanducaceae; genus VXNE01. The sequence continues at coordinate 1,731,621 of OZ241343.1, forward strand.
AGAGCCATCTGGTGCGGGAAATCGACGCCTTGGGCGGCGCGATGGCGGTCGCCACCGATGCGGCCGGCATCCAGTTCCGCGTGTTGAACGCGCGCAAGGGCCCAGCCGTGCGGGCCACCCGCGCACAGGCGGACCGGGCGCTCTACCGGGCCGCCATCCGGCGCATCTTGGAAGGCCAGCGGAATCTCGACATCTTCCAGCAAGCGGTGGTGGACCTCGACATCGCCGCCGGCCGCGTCCGCGGCGCCCGAACCGCGATGGGCCTCGAGTTCGCCGGGCACACGGTGGTGCTGACCGCCGGGACGTTCCTCGGCGGCCGCATCCACATCGGCATGGAAAACCACGCTGGCGGGCGCGCCGGCGACGCGCCGTCCAACGCCTTGGCGGAACGGCTGCGCGCGCTGCCCGTGGCGCCCGGGCGGCTCAAAACCGGCACGCCGCCGCGCATCGCCGCGGCCAGCGTGGACTTTGCCGGCCTCGAAGAACAGTGGGGCGACACGCCGCTGCCGCGGATGTCCCATGTCACGGCCGCGGATGCATCGCGGCCGCGCCAACTGTGTTGCCACATCGCCTACACGAACGCGGCCACGAACGACATCGTGCGCGGCGCGTTGCACCGCTCGCCGCTCTATGCCGGGGCCATCCAGGGCACCGGCCCGCGCTACTGCCCGTCCATCGAAGACAAGGTGGTGCGGTTCGCGGACCGCGACCGGCACCAAGTCTTCGTGGAACCGGAAGGCTTGGAAACCGGCGAGGTCTATCCAAACGGCATTTCCACCAGCTTGCCGTTCGACGCCCAGCTGGCCTTGGTGAGAAGCATCGCGGGCTTCGAGCGCGCCCACATCACGCGCCCGGGCTACGCCATCGAATACGATTTCTTCGACCCGCGTGGCCTGCACCATTCGCTGGAGATGCGCGCCATTGAGAACCTCTTCTTCGCCGGCCAGATCAACGGCACCACCGGCTACGAGGAAGCCGCCGCGCAAGGGCTGCTCGCCGGCGTGAACGCGGCGCGCAAGGCGGCCGGTTTGGAACCGTGGACGCCGGCGCGGCACGAGGCGTACATCGGCGTCATGGTCGATGACTTGGTGAACCTCGGCGCCGACGAACCCTACCGCATGTTCACCAGCCGCGCCGAATACCGGCTGCGGTTGCGCGAAGACAATGCGGACTTGCGCCTCACGCCGGTGGGGCGAACGCTCGGCTTGGTTGGCGACGCGCGTTGGCGGGCGTTCGAGGACAAGCGCCGCGCCATCGACGAGGCGCGGCGGCTGTTGGCGTTCACGGCCGTGGCGCCGGGGAGCGACTTGGCGCAGCGTTTGGCGGATCGTTGCGGTGAGGCGGTGTCGAAGGACACAAACCTGCTCGATTGCCTGAAACGGCCCGGTGTGCGCGCCGCGGACTTGGCCGCCTTGGCTCCAGCGCTGGCCGACGTGGCGCCGGAAGCGCTCACGCAGGTGGAAATCCAAGCCAAGTACGATGGCTACATCAAGCGTCAGGACGACGAGATCGCCCGCGTCAACGCGCAGCGACGCATCGCCCTGCCGGCCACGCTGGACTACGCCGCGGTGGCGGGGCTTTCCAACGAGCTCAAGGAGAAGCTGGGCCGCGCCCGCCCGAGCACGCTGGCCGCGGCGGCGCGGGTGCCTGGCGTCACCGCGGCGGCGCTTTCGTTGCTCTTGGTGCATGCCAAGCGCAGCGATCGCGCAACCGGCGGCGGGGGCGGCGCACTCAAGCAGTCCGCGTGACGCGGGATGCCGCCATGCGGGCGCGCCTCGCGGCCTACGCCAGTCTGCTCAGGCGCTGGAACAGGACGCATCGCTTGGTGAGCCGGGGCGATCTGGATGAACTCGAAGCCCGTCACATCGACGACAGTCTCGCCCTTGTGCCGTGGCTGAAAGGGGCGACGTTGGTGGACATTGGCGCCGGCGCCGGGCTGCCGGGCATCCCGCTGGCCCTCGCCCGGCCGGACATCGGCGTCACCTTGCTGGAACGGAGCGCGCGGAAGGCCCGCTTCCTCCGCCAAGTGGTGCTGGAACTGGCCCTCGGCAACGCCGAGGTGGTGGGAGAAGACGCGCGCCGCTACCGCCCCCTCGCGTTGTTTGACACTGCCACGGTGCGGGCGGTGGCGCGGCCGCAGTGCGCATGGCGGCTGGCGCGGCCGTTGCTGCGGGCGGGTGGGATGGCTCTGCTGCAGTCCAACGCACCGCTTGCGCCGGTGGCCTTCCCGGCCGGGCGGTTGGTGGCGAGTGCGCCGACCCGTGCGGCCGGCCGGCCGCCGCGGCACGTCACGGCGGTGGCGGCGCACTGATGCCCGTCCTCGCCGTGGCCAACCAGAAGGGCGGGGTTGGCAAGACGACCACCAGCGTCAATCTCGGCGCGTCGCTGGCGCTCAGCGGGCGTTCCACGCTGTTGGTGGACTTCGACCCGCAAGGCAATGCGACCACCGGCTGCGGGCTGGACAAACGCGCCCTGCCCGCTTCCACCTACGAATGGCTGACCGGGGCGGCGGGGTTCGACGCGGTGACGCAGCGGTGCGCGACCGGCATCGAGGTGGCGCCCTCCAACGGTGACCTGACGGCGGTGGAGCTGGAGCTGCTCCGCAGCCCAGATCGCGGGGTGCGGTTGCGGCAGCGCCTGAACGCGGCGCGGCGCTTCGACTATGTGCTCATCGATTGTCCGCCGGCCCTCAACGTGCTCACCCTGAACGCGCTGATGGCGGCGGATGGCGTGCTGATTCCGGTGCAGTGCGAGTACTACGCCTTGGAGGGATTGACGGCGCTGCTCGACACCATCGCCGGCGTTCGGCAGCACGGCAACGGGGGCTTGCGGATAGCGGGCATTCTGCGGACGATGTTCGACCCGCGCGTGGGTTTGACGCTGGAGGTCTCGAAGGAGTTGATCGAACACTTCGGCGATCAGGTCTTCCGCACCGTCATCCCGCGCAACGTGCGGCTGGCCGAGGCGCCGAGCCATGGTGCGCCGGTGATCCTATACGACCGGCAGTCCCGCGGCGCCGTCGCCTACATGGCGTTGGCGAACGAGCTCGTGGGCAAAGCGACCGCGCCATGAGCCGGAAGCGCTTGAGCCGCGGGCTGAGCGCGTTGCTCGATGCGACGGACAGCCTGCCTGTGTCCGGAGAAGAGGAGAGCGTCCCCGCGGGGGCCGCAACGCTGCGCGAGGGCACCGCCGGGCGGCGCCTGCTCTCGGTGAACGTCGAGGATGTCTTTCGCAGCCCCCACCAGCCACGGGTCGCCATCGACGAGGCCGGCCTTGACGAGCTCGCAGCCTCCATTCGCGCTCAAGGGCTGATGCAGCCGGTGGTGGTGCGCCCACGCCCGCTCGGCGGCTTCGAGTTGATCGCCGGCGAGCGCCGTTGGCGCGCCGCGCAACGCGCCGGGCTGGCACAGTTGGACGCGCTGGTCTGCGACGTGGACGATCGCCGTGCCATGGCCATGGCGCTGATCGAGAACATGCAGCGTGAAGACCTGAATCCGCTGGAGGAAGCGCTGGGCCTCAAGCGGCTGTTGGACGAGTTCGCCCTGACGCAGCAGGCGCTCGCGGATGCGGTGGGCAAATCGCGCCCCGCCGTGGCCAATCTGGTGCGGTTGCTGAACCTCTCCGCCGGCGTCCGCGAGCTGCTCCGCGACGGCGGCTTGGAAATGGGCCATGCGCGGGCGCTCTTGCCGCTGCCGCCGCCACAGCAGGAGGCGCTTGCGCGGGCGGTGGTGGCGCGTGGCCTCTCGGTGCGCCAAACCGAGCAGTTGGCGCGTCGCGCCGCCGCGCCCCGCCGAGAGGCTGCGCGGCCGGCGGCGGATGCGGACACGGAACGGTTGCAGCGGGAAATCTCTGAACAACTCGGTGCGCCGGTGGCGATTTCGCACACCGCCAAGGGGCGGGGCAAAGTGGTGATCGCCTACGCCAGCTTGGACGAGCTCGACGGCATCTTGGAGCGGTTGCGTCGCTCGTGAACCGCGCCGTGATGTGGAGCTTGCCGCCAGTTCCCGCTCGCCGGCGCACTTGTGCCGGCGTCGGGGGCGGCGCGGCCGGCGCGCAATGTTAGTCACTTGGTTCCGGCGGCGGCGCTACTTGCGCTTCACCCGCCATGTCGCGGGGGCCATTCGCCGCCGCCTCATCCGCGTAGCCGGGTTGTTCATCGCCCTGTTCGTGATCCATGTGGCGGCCATGATGGCCGTCGAGGGCCTCTCCCCAAGCGATGCCGTGTGGCTCACCATCACCACGGCGACCACCGTGGGCTATGGCGACCTCTCCGCGGTCACGCTGTTGGGGCGGCTGGCCACTATCCTTTGCATGTACCTGTTCGGCATCTTCCTGCTGGCACAGGCCGCCTCGGACCTCTTCGACTACCGCGCCCTGCGGCGGGAGCGCCGCCGCCGCGGCGAGTTCAAGTGGAGAAACATGAAAGACCATCTGCTCATCGTCAACGTGCCCGCCCAAGACGCGGACACCTACCTCGCCCGATTCGTGGATCATGTGCGCCACGCCCCGACGCTGGCCGACATTCCGGTGCAGTTGCTCACGCCGCGCTACGCCGATGGCTTGCCGCCGGCGCTCGTGGATGCTGGCGTCATCCACTACAACGGCGTGGCGGAGAACACCGAGAACCTGCTGGCGGCCAACGCCCATGAGGCTCGCTGCGTGGTCGTCATCGCCGAGGAACCCTACGACCCGCGCTGCGACGCGCAGACCTTCGATGTGCTGAGCCGACTGGCGGCGTTGCCCGGCAGCCCGCCGCGCGTGGTGGTCGCCGAGGTGGTGGACGACGTCAACCGCGCCCGCATCCTGGGCGCCGGTGCCACCGGCACCGTGCGCCCGTTGCGGGCATATCCAGAGATGGTGGTGCGGGCCTTGGCGGCGCCCGGCGTGGAACAGGTGTTGGAGAACCTGTTCACCCGCGACGCGGACCACCTCATGCGCTTCGACGTGCCCTTCGAGCGCCTGCGGTGGGCGGACGTGGTGGTGAGCTTCGTAAGCGGCGGCGCCGGTGTGCCGATGGGCTACCTGAACGATGGCGGCGTGGACACCAACCCACATCCAGACGCGGTGTGTTCCGGCACCGGCATCATCACCCTGATCGACGAGGCGCTCACCGTCACCCGCGAAACCGTGGCGGCTTGCTTGGGCCAAGCGGGCGAGGCTGGCGATGGCGACCCCGCGGAAAGTTGACGACTATGGAACTTCTTTGTGCAGAGTGCGGGAACGTGGTGGCGACGTCGTGGCACTCGCACACCTTCCAATATGGATCCGGAGCGTCTGCCGCTGCTCTCACCGTTCGTGTGCCGGTACGTCGTTGCGACGACTGCGACTTCGACTACTTGGACGACGAGGGCGAACGCATCATGCACGAGGCCGTCTGTCACCACCTCGGCGTGTTGACGCCAAACGGGGTTCGTGGCATCCGCGAGCGTCACGGCCTGTCGCGTGCGGCCTTCGCAAAGATCACCGGCATTGGGGAAGCGTCCTTGAGTCGTTGGGAGAACGGCATCAAGGTGCAAACGCCTGCCAACGATCGTTACTTGCGCCTGCTCGCCCAGCCGGGCATTCTGGGACTGCTTCAAAGGATTAACCCGGTGCGCCGCGCCGAGAAGCAACCCGGACCGCCTTCAGACGAATCACGATTTCGGAGACGCTTCGGCAACGCGAGCAGTCGTTCAGCCTGAACCTCCACGAGCACCCCATGGGCGTGGCACCGTCCAGAAGGTGGTGATCCCGCATGTGCGCTTCTCATCCGCCGCCGCCCGCCGTATAATGCCCGCGCCTCGCGTAGCTTGGTCCCATGCGGGGCACAGCGGATGATCGATGGACGCGCCGGGTGCGTCGCCAACGCGACACGGCCCGGCGCTGGGGTGGATGTGCGCCGCGGCCTTTGATCGGCTGCGTCGGGCGCCGCTGTCGTGGCGCATCGTCGCCACGCAGTTCGGGGTGGTCGCTGTGGCGAGCGTGGCAGCGACGTTGCTGGGGGCCGCCGAGGCGCTGTCGGTGCTGTATGGCGGGGTTGCGGTTGCGGCGCCGAACGGCGCGTTGGCGCTGGCGGCCTCGCGTCACCCCAAGGGTGGCGCGCGAGCAGGTGCCGTGCGCTTCTTGGCGTTGGCCGCGTTGAAGTGGGCATTGGCCGGATTGTTGATGGCGGCCGCATTGGCGTTTCTGCCGGTCAAGCCGTTGGGGTTCGTCGCGGGGCTCATCGCGGCGGCGATGGCTGGCGCGTTGGCGCCCGTTTGGATGGAAGAACGAAGTTAGGGCATGGCCGCGGATTCCGGCGAGTACATTCGCCACCACCTCACCAACCTCACCTACGGGCGCTGCCCGGACGGCGCTTGGGGGTTCGCGCCGTGCCCGGGCGACGCGCCGATGGGGTTCATGTCGATCAACGTGGATTCGATGGGTTGGTCCATCGCGCTGGGGGTGCTCTTTTGCGCCCTGTTCGGCATCGCCGCCCGACGCGCCACGGCCGGTGTGCCGGGCGGCCTGCAGAACGCGGTGGAAATGCTGGTGGAGTTCATCGACGACACGGTGAAGTCCATCTTCAGCCACAAGAACGGCCTCATCGCGCCGATGGCGCTCACCGTCTTCGTGTGGGTGTTCCTGATGAACCTCATGGACCTCGTGCCGGTGGATTGGCTGCCGAAACTCGCCGAAGTGTTGGGCGTGCCGTACATGAAGGTGGTGCCGACCACCGATCCGAACGTCACCATGGGCATGGCCCTCGCCGTGTTCGCGCTCATCCTGTTCTTCAGCTTCCGGCAGAAGGGCGTGGGCGGCTTCCTCGGCGAGCTGGCGTTCCATCCGTTTCCGAAAGTGCTGGCGCCGGTGAACTTCCTGCTGGAAGGGGTGACGCTGCTGGCCAAGCCGCTGTCGCTGGGCCTCAGGCTCTTCGGCAACCTCTATGCCGGCGAGATGATCTTCATCCTCATCGCGCTCATGTACACGGGTTTGGTGCTGGGCGTGTTCGGCGGCGTGCTGCAGTGGGCGTGGGCGATGTTCCATGTGCTCATCATCGTGCTGCAGGCATTCATCTTCGCGGTACTCACCGTCGTGTATCTGGCGCAAGCGCACGATGTGGAAACCGAGCATTGAACTGACCGGGCGCGAACACGCGCCAACAAGGAGAAAAGCGTGGAACTAGCGGTTCTTTTGTATGTGGCGGGAGGCCTGATGATGGGCCTCGGCGCCGTGGGCGCGGCGGTGGGCGTGGGCGTTCTCGGCGGGAAGTTCTTGGAGGGCGTCGCCCGGCAACCGGAGCTTCTGCCGATGCTGCGCACCCAGCTCTTCGTCGTCTTGGGCTTGGTGGACGCCGTGCCCATGATCGCCGTGGGCATCGGCCTGTACGTCATCTTCGGTGTGGGTGGCTGACCCTGCCGGCGGGAATGAGGTGACGGCATGAACATCAACCTGACGCTGATCGGGCAGACGATCACCTTCGTCGTCTTCGTCTGGTTCTGCTACAAGTTCATCTGGCCTTACCTGATCACGGCCATGCGGGAACGGCAGGCGGCGATTGCGGAGGGCCTCGCGGCCGGCGAGCGGGCGGAGGAAAGCCTTGCCGCCGCGCGCGAGGAAGCCGAAACGGCGCTGAGCCAAGCGCGCGACGAAGCGCAACGCATCGTCAATCAGGCGCGCGGCCAAGCGTCGCAGATGCTGGAACAGGCGAAGCAAGACGCCGAGGCGCAAGGCGAACGCATCAAGGAGGCGGCTGCCCAAGAGGTTGAGCAGGAAGTGAATCGCGCCCGGGAAGCGTTGCGCGGCGAAGTGGCGGCGCTGGCGGTGGCCGGTGCCGAGCGCATTCTGCGCGCCAGCATCGACCGCAGCCGCCATGACGACTTGCTGCAGCAACTCGCGGCGGAACTGTAGCCGATGGCGGAGCTCGCAACGCTGGCGCGGCCGTACGCCAACGCGGTGTTCGACTTGGCGAGGGAGCGCGGCCAACTGGATCGCTGGGCGCGGCAACTGGCGGTGTTGGCGGAGTTGACGCAGGTGCCACGGGTGTCGGCGCTGGTCGAAGCGCCCGCCCTGCCCGATGAAGCCAAGGCGCATCAGTTGGCGGAACTCGCGGGGGCGGATTTGGACGAGGCCGGGCGCGGCTTGGTGCATGCCCTCGCGGTGAACAAGCGGCTGCCCCTGTTGACGGAGATCCGGCGCCAGTTCGACGCGCTGAAGGCCGAGGCGGACAAGACGTTGGCCGTCGAGATCACCGCCGCGACGCCACTCACGGCCGTGGACTTGGAGCGTTTCGAGAAGGCTTTGACGCAACGTTTCGAGCAGCGCGTGGAGATGACGTCGAATGTGGACCCGGCCCTGTTGGGCGGTGCCGTCATTCGCGCCGGCGACACGGTGTTCGATGGCTCGGTGCGCGGCAAATTGGACAAGCTGGCGGAGTCGCTCGCCAAGGCATAAGGGAAGAAGCGGAGAGTCACCAACCCATGCAACAACTGAATCCTTCCGAAATCAGCGACATCATCAAGGGTCGCATCGAAGCGCTGGACGTCGCGTCGCAACCGCGTAACGAGGGCACCATCGTCGGCGTCTCGGACGGCATCGTGCGCGTCCACGGGCTGGCGGACGCCCGCTATGGGGAAATGATCGAGTTCCCCGGCGGCGTTTACGGCATGGCCCTCAACTTGGAGCGCGATTCGGTGGGCGTGGTGGTGCTCGGCGATTACGAGAACCTGTCCGAGGGGCTGACGGCGCGTTGCACCCAGCGCATCCTGGAAGTGCCGGTGGGGCCGGGCCTGCTGGGGCGCGTGGTGGATGCCTTGGGCAACCCGTTGGATGGCAAGGGCCCCATCGACGCGGTGGGCACTGAACCCATCGAGAAGGTGGCGCCGGGCGTCATCGCGCGGCAATCCGTGGAGCAGCCGGTGCAGATGGGCATCAAATGCATCGATTCGATGGTGCCCATCGGCCGCGGCCAGCGCGAACTCATCATTGGCGACCGGCAGATCGGCAAGACGGCCATCGCCGTGGACGCCGTGATCAACCAGCGCGACAGCGGCATCCGCTGCATCTACGTGGCCATCGGCCAAAAGATGTCCACCATCGCCAACATCGTGCGCACGTTCGAGGAGAACGGCGCGATGGAGCACACCATCGTGGTGGCCGCCGGCGCCGCGGCGCCGGCGCCGATGCAATACATCGCGGCGTACTCCGGCTGCACGATGGGCGAGTACTTCCGAGACCACGGCGAAGACGCCTTGGTCATCTACGACGATCTGACGAAACAGGCATGGGCGTACCGGCAGATCTCCCTCCTGCTGAAACGCCCGCCGGGGCGCGAAGCCTATCCGGGGGACGTCTTCTACCTCCATTCGCGGCTGCTCGAACGCGCCGCCCGCGTGAACGCGGAATATGTGGAGCAGGTGACGAAAGGCGCCGTGAAGGGCAAAACGGGCTCCCTCACCGCCCTGCCCATCATTGAGACCCAAGCGGGTGACATTTCCGCGTTCGTGCCAACGAACGTCATCTCCATCACGGACGGGCAGATTTTCCTGGAGCTGGATCGATTCAACTCCGGCTTGCGGCCGGCCATGAGCCCCGGCATTTCGGTGTCCCGGGTCGGTGGGTCTGCTCAGGTGCCGTTCATGAAGAAGATATCCGGTGGCATCAAGCTGGCCCTCGCGCAGTACCGCGAACTGGCCGCGTTCTCCCAATTCGCCTCCGATTTGGACGACGCCACCCGCCGCCAGCTAGACCACGGCGCCCGCGTGGAAGAGCTGATGAAGCAGAAGCAGTACGCGCCGATGGCGGTGGCGGAAATGGGGGTGGTGCTGTTCGCGGCCAACGAAGGCTATCTGGAGGACGTGCCGGTGGAACGTGTGCTGGATTTCGAGCAGGACCTGCTCGCGTACATGAACGCCGAGCACAAGGCGTGGATGGACGAGATCACCCAGACGGGCGCCTATGACGACGCCACCGAGGCGTTCATGCACGAAGCCATCAAGGCGTTCAAAGGCACACACAGCTACTGACATGGCGGTCGGCAAGGAAATCCGCAAGAAGATCGGCAGCGTCCAGAACACGCAGAAGATCACCAGCGCGATGCAGCTCGTGGCGGCCAGCAAGATGCGCCGCACCCAAGAGCGAATGCGTGAGGGCCGCCCCTACGCCAACCGGGTGCGCGAGGTGATTGGCCACTTGGCGAACTCCAACCCGGAGTATCGCCATGCGTACATGGTGACGCGCGACGTGAAGCGCATGGGTTACATCGTGGTGTCCACGGACAAGGGGCTGTGCGGCGGCTTGAACGCCAACCTGTTCCGCGAGCTGGTGGGCGACATGGCCGGCTGGCGAGACCGCGGCGTCGAAGTCGATCTCATGCTCATCGGCAACAAGGCGGCGGCGTTTTTCCGCGCCTTCGGTGGCAACGTGGTCGCGGCGATCAACGAAATCGGCGAGCAGCCGGCGGTCGAGGCGCTCATCGGCGGTGTGAAGGTGATGCTCGATGGCTTCACCGAGGGCCGCATAGACCGGCTGGACATCGTCTCCAACGAGTTCGTCAACACGATGACCCAGCGCCCGACGGTGCGGCAATTGCTGCCGTTGGACGCCGCTGGCGACGCGGCCATGAAGCACCGTTGGGACTATCTGTACGAACCCGACGCACGCGAGCTGATCGATGGTTTGGTGGCGCGCTTCATCGAGGCGCAGGTGTATCACGCGGTGATCGAGAACACCGCTTGCGAGCAGGCCGCCAAGATGATCGCCATGAAGAGCGCCACGGAGAACGCCGAGGAGATCATCGGCGAGCTCACCCTGCTCTACAACAACGCGCGGCAGGCGGCCATCACGCAGGAGATTGCGGAAATCGTCGGCGGCGCCGCGGCGGTGTAGCCGCATGGCGCTTCCAAGAACGGGACAGACGAGGTGATGAAGGAATGAGCAGCGGCAAAATCGTGCAGATCATCGGCGCGGTGATCGACGTGGAGTTCGAGCGGGAAGCCGTGCCGAAGGTGTATGACGCGCTGACGGTCACCTCGAGCGGGCTCACCCTTGAGGTGCAGCAGCAGCTGGGCGACGGCGTGGTGCGTTCCATTGCGATGGGCTCATCGGAGGGGCTCTCGCGCGGTTTGGAGGTGGCCAACACCGGGCAGCCGATCTCCATTCCGGTGGGGGAGGAGACCTTGGGCCGCATCATGAACGTGCTCGGCGACGCCATCGACGAGAAGGGCCCCATCAACGCCCGCCACAAGATGCCCATCCACCGCAAGGCGCCGACGTTCGAAGATCAAACCGGCGGCGTGGAGCTGCTCGAGACCGGCGTGAAGGTGATCGACCTCATCTGCCCCATCGCGCGGGGCGGCAAGGTGGGCCTGTTCGGCGGCGCCGGCGTCGGCAAGACGGTGACGATGCTTGAGCTCATCCGCAACATCGCCATCGAACACTCCGGCTTGTCCGTGTTCGCTGGGGTGGGCGAGCGCACCCGCGAAGGCAACGACTTCTACTACGAGATGACGGACGCGGGGGTGCTCGACAAGATTTCCCTCGTCTTCGGGCAGATGAACGAGCCGCCAGGCAACCGCCTGCGCGTGGGCCTCACGGGCCTCACGCTGGCGGAGCAGTTCCGCGACGAAGGGCGCGACGTGCTGCTCTTCATCGACAACATCTACCGCTACACGCTGGCCGGTACAGAGGTGTCCGCGCTGTTGGGGCGGATGCCGTCGGCGGTGGGCTACCAGCCGAACCTCGCGGAGGAAATGGGTGTGCTGCAGGAGCGCATCACCACCACCAAGACGGGCTCGATCACCTCGGTGCAAGCCATCTACGTGCCGGCGGATGACCTCACGGACCCCTCCCCCGCCACCACGTTCGCGCACTTGGATTCCACGGTGACGCTCTCCCGCGCCATCACGGACCTCGGCATCTACCCAGCCGTGGACCCGCTCGATTCCAGCAGCCGCCAGCTAGACGCCAACATCGTGGGCCAAGAACACTACCAAACGGCGCGGGGTGTGCAGGAGACGCTGCAGCGTTACCAAGAGCTGCGGGACATCATCGCGATTCTGGGCATGGATGAGCTTTCGGAAGAAGACAAATCCCTCGTCTATCGCGCCCGTAAGATGCAGCAGTTCTTCTCGCAGCCCATGTTCGTGGCGGAGCAGTTCACCGGGCAGGCCGGGCGCTATGTGGCGCGTGAAGACACGGTGCGGAGCTTCAAGGCCATCCTTGACGGCGAAGCCGACGATCTGCCGCAACAGGCGTTCTACATGGTGGGCACCATCGAGGACGCCCGCGAGAAGGCGAAGACCTTGGAGACCTGACGCAAGTGGCCGCGACGATGCATTGCGACATCGTGAGCGCCGAGAAGGAGATCTTCTCCGGGCGCGTGACGATGTTGGTGGCGACGGGCACGCTGGGGGAACTCGGCATCCTGCCCGGCCATGCGCCATTGCTCACGGGCATCCGCCCCGGCCCGGTGCGCCTCACGCTGGATGATGGCGAGGAGGAAGTGTTCTTCGCCTCCGGCGGCTACCTCGAAGTGCAGCCGGCGGTGGTGACGGTGCTCGCCGACACTGCGCTGCGCGCGGACGACATCGACGAAGCCGCCACCGTCGCCGCCCGCGAGCAAGCCGAACGCGCCCTCTCCGACCAAGCGGCAGACTTCAACTTCTCCCTCGCCACCGCCCAACTCGCCGATGCCGCGGCCCGCCAACGCACCGTGGAAGAGCTCAAGAAACGGCGGCGGTAAGGCAGCTCCGGTTGCGAGGGACGCGCCCTACCTCACGGCTTCTGCCCCCGTGTCGACAGGTGACGGTGCCGCGACCAGTTCGATCTCGAAGAGTCGTGGCCAACGCTTGCCGGTGACGAACAGCCGATCCGTCGTGGCGTCGTGGGCGATGCCATTCAACACGTCCGTATCCGGCCGCCGGAACACCACCGGCAGGATGCCAGCCAAATCCAGCCAGCCAGTCACTTGACCCGTGGCCGGGTCGATGATGGTGATGCGGTTCGAGGGCCACACGTTGGCGAATAGCTGGCCGTGGACGAACTCCAGCTCGTTGAGCCCCGCCACCGGTGCCCCATCGTCGAGTACTTGCACACGCCCAGTCTCCACGAGCGTTGCCGGATGCAGCCAACGCAGGAACGCCGTGCCGTCGCTCATGGCCAACCGGTCGCCGTGGGACGCAAGTCCCCATCCCTCGCCGCGGTAACGAAACTCGCCCAGCGCGGCGAGGTCATCCGGTGCGTGGATGAAGCCCACGCCGGCACGCCATGTGAGCTGCAGCAAGCGCTCGCCAGCAACGGCAAGGCCCTCGCCGAAGAGGTGCGCCGGCAACGGCCGTTCACGCACGACGCGGCCGGTCGATAGGTCAATTTCACGCAAGGCCGAACGCCCATAGCCGCCCACGCTCTCGAACAACCGGCCCTGGTGGAATGTAAGCCCTTGCGTGAACGCCGCACGGTCATGCGGGAAGCTCGCCACCACCCGATAACCGTACAGAACCGGTGCCGCCGCCACCGGCAGCGCGACCAGCGCCAACACCGCCCAAACCGCCGGTCGCGGCAGTCGCTTCAGCATCCCACTCTGTTGCGGCGCACGGCGCACGCCAGATGGAGCATGGGCCGGCTATCGGCCCTGCACCAACGTGAAATCGTCGCTGCTACGCAGGTCGCGGTCGAACGTGAATGTGGTCGACGCACCCGCGGCAGTGGCGGTTGCGCCGATTAGGTAATCCGAGAGTTCCGCCTTGCCCTGCTCATAACTAGCGACGGCTGCACCAACAGCGGCGCGGTTGGCGAATGTGAACTCCGTCCCTGCGAGGAGCCGGCGCAACGTCTCGGTCACGCGTGCCCGGGGCAGGCCGAAGGTGGACGTAAGCACCCATTCGACCTCAGAAAGCACGATGTCCGACAAGAGGATGCCCTGGCCCAAGCCGATGGCGCGGGCGACAACTGCTTCCGCTTGGCGAGACTGCTTCGGGTCGTCGTTCAGCAAGATGCGCAGCAACACATTGGTGTCCAAGGCGATCACGATGGCGAACCGTACTTCCTCTGCATCCGCTCTCGAATCGCCTCGTCGATCTGTCCGCAGTCCAGTCGCCGGCCAGCCGCATCCTTCGCCAGAAAGCCGCGTAGCGGTGGCAGCGGCTTGTGCATGGGCGTCACCCGCAGAAGCCCGCCAGCTTCGAACTCGAAGGCCAGCCGGTCGCCCGGCCCCACCGCCAGCCTTGTGCGCACCTGCTTCGGGAGTGTGATCTGGCCCTTGCTGGTGATTTTCGCCGTGTTCACTGGAGGACCTTGCTACGTTGCCCTAGTGGGGGGTAATCGTAAGGGAAGCCGCCGAGAGACCGCAAACGGGGAGAAGTGGGCAATGGTCGCGGCTACCTGGATCCAACGTCTCCAGCGTCCTCGAACGGCACCAAGTGCTGTATCCTCTACGGCAGATCGTTAGTGGAGTTCCGATTTGCCAAACCCTTGGTTTGAAAAGACGTTTGAGCCTGTTCTCACCGAGCCTGCGGCGCATCTGCGGCTGTTTCCCGTTTGGCTTCTGCTGGGGCCGCGGCAGGTGGGCAAGAGTTCGCTGCTGGCGCGGTGCGCCCAAGGCCACGCTTATGTCAGCTTGGACGACCTTGCCACGCGGGAGCGCGCGAATCGAGACCCAGTGTTGTTCATGCGCGATCTGACGCCGCCATTCGTGATCGACGAAATCCAGTACGCGCCGATGCTGCTGAGCCCCATCAAGCGGTTGGTGGATGCCCACGATCTACCGCCAGGCGCCATCCGGCTCACCGGCTCGCAGAACTTCCAAGTGATGGAGGGTGTCACGGAGACGCTCGCCGGTCGCGTTGCGGTGCTCAATCTGCTGGGCCTGTCAGATGCCGAGAAGCAGCTTGCCCCGGCGCTCTCGCCCCAAGGCTACTTTGAGGCCATGTTGGAAACGGGGTTCCCCAAACTGCGCGGCGTTCCCGAAGGCCCAGGCCGAGACCTGTATCTCTCCTCTTACCTGCAAACCTACATTGAACGCGACATTCGCGAGCTGATGCGGATCGAGAAGCGCCGCGAGTTCGAGACCTTCGTGCGGCTGTGTGCGCTGCGCACCGGCCAAGTCGTGAACTATCAGGATTTGGCGCGGGACGCCGCGGTGGCGCCGGCCACCGTGCGCGATTGGCTCAGCCTGCTGGAGGACTGCCTGCTGATCCGATTGGTGATGCCGTACCACAGCAGCCGGACGCGGCGCATGACGAAGAACCCCAAGCTGTACTTCCTCGACGCCGGCTTGAGCGCGTGGCTCGGCGGCTGGCGCGGCGCTTCCGAAACGCGCCTTGGCCCGATGGCCGGCGCATTGTTCGAGACGCATGTGCTGGCGGAGATTCTCAAGGGCTTCCTGCACCGTGCGCGGCAAGCGCAGGTGTACTTCTGGCGCACCCGGGACGGGCAGGAAGTGGACTTTCTGGTGGAAACGGGCGGCAAGGTGTTTCCGGTGGAGGTCAAGCTCGGCGCACCCCGACACGAGCGGTTGGCGCCGCTCAACAAGATCGCCGATGCGAATTGGCAACGGGGACAGATCGCCACGCTCTCGGCGGAAGCCACGGTGCCATTCGACGAGCAATGGAAGATGTGCCCGCCGGCCCTGCTTGACTTCGGCGTCTAGCGCTTAGGCAGACCACGGGGCCACGCGAGCGGAACGCCGGTGTTCCCACCCGACGCATCGATTCCGGCTGGCACTTGATCCTGACTGGCCCAGAGCCATAGAGCCCCTTGGTTGGGTGGTCTCTGAGCCCAACGAGCCCTAGCATGGCCTCGCCCCTGCAGGCCGCCGGCAGCCGCTGTGATAGGCTGCCGAAGCTCGCAGGCCGAGTGGCGTCCATGGCAGACCTCTTGGCCGGCATCCGCGTGATGGACTTCACCCACGTTCATGCCGGCCCCCTTTGCACCTACCAACTCGCCCTCATGGGCGCCGATGTCATCAAGGTGGAAGCGCCGGGCGGCGGCGACCAGATGCGGGGTATGGGGGAGCAGCTCGTGCCGGGGATGACGCCCGGCTTCCTCGGCCAGAACGCGAACAAGCGCTCCATCGCCCTCGACTTGAAGGCGTCGGCCGGGCTCGCCATCGCGGAGCGCCTCATCGAAACGGCGGATGTGGTGGTGGCGAACATGAGGCCAGGCGTCGCGGATCGTTTGGGCATCGGCTACGAGGCAGCCAAGCAGCGCAATCCCCGCATCGTCTATTGCGCCATCTCCGGTTACGGCCAAACCGGCCCAGAGAGCGACCGGCCGGCCTTCGACCATCTCATTCAAGGCGAATCCGGGATGTTCATGGCCACCGGCACGCCGGAAGCGCCGTGTCGCGTGGGCTACGCCGCGGCGGACAGCGGCACCGCGGTGATCGCGAGCTCAGCCGTCGCCGCGGCGCTGTTCCGGCGCGAACGCACCGGCGCCGGCGCGTTCATTGACGTCTCGATGCTGGAATCGTGCATGGCCTTGATGGGCCTCAACTACTACGGCTTCTTCGCCACCGGACGCACGGGCCAGCGCGTCGGGCCGAATCCGCTGGCGAGTTCCGGTTCGGCCGGCACGTTCCAAACCACCGACGGCCTGCTGATGGTGAACGCGAACAACCACCGCTTGTTCGAGCGGCTGGCCCATGCCGTGGGGCGGGCGGATCTCCTCGAGGACGAACGCTTCGCCACGCCACAGGCCGCGCACGAGCACCGCGCCGCCTTGCGAGCCGAGTTCGCGGCCGTGTTCGTCACCCGCTCCGCGGTGCATTGGGATGGCGTGTTGCGCGAGGCCGGCGTGCCGGCCGGCCGCGCCAAATCACCGGCCGAAGTGGTCGAGCACCCGCAACTGGCGCATCGCGGCAGCCTCAAGGCATTGCCGGATGTGCCCGGCATCGGCGCGTTGACGTTCCTCTCCGCCGGGTTCAGCGTGGATGCGGCGCCCACCGCGCCGGAGCGTGTGCCGCCGCGCCTCGGCGAACACACGGACGAAATCCTCGCCGAATTGGGTGTGGATGCGGAGCGGCTCAAGCGCGAGGGCGTGGTGGCTTGAGCCGCATCGTCGTGGTGGGCGGGGGCAACGCGGCGCTCTGCGCGGCCATCGCGGCCCGTGAGCGGGGCGCGGACGTGCAGCTGCTGGAACGCGCGCCCTTCGAGCAGCGCGGCGGCAACTCCCGCTTCACCGCCGGCGGCATGCGCGTCGCCTACGATGGCGTGGAAGACCTCCGCGCCCTCATGCCGGACTTGAGCGAAACCGAACTGGCGCGGACGGACTTCGGCGCCTATCCCCGCGATCAGTTCTACGACGACATGGGCCGCGTCACCCAATATCGGACAGACCCAAACCTCGCCGCCAAGCTCATCGACGAGAGCCTCGCCACCTTGCACTGGATGGCCGGTCACGGTGTGCGCTTCCTGCCGATGTACGGGCGCCAGTCCTTCGAGCGAGACGGCAAGGCGCGTTTCTGGGGCGGCCTCACGGTGGAGGCTTGGGGCGGCGGGCCGGGGTTGGTGGATGGCTTGACGGCCATCGCCGAACGCATGGGCGTGACGCTGCGCTATGGGGTGCGGGCTCAGGCGTTGGCACTCGCCGATGGGCGCGTGAACGGCGTGCGCGTCCAAGGCGAAACCGTTGCGGCGGACGCCGTGGTGCTGGCCTGTGGCGGCTTCGAGGCGAACGCGGCGTGGCGCACCCGCTACTTGGGCGCCGGTTGGGAACTCGCCAAGGTGCGCGGCACTCGCTTCAACACCGGCGACGGCATCCGCATGGCGCTAAACGTCGGGGCCGCGAGCCGCGGCCACTGGTCCGGCTGCCACGCCGTGGCATGGGACCAGCACGCGCCGGACTTCGGCGACCTCACCGTGGGCGACAACTTCCAGAAGCACTCCTATCCGCTGGGCGTGATGCTGAACGCGGAAGGCCGGCGGTTCGTGGACGAAGGGGCAGACTTCCGCAACTACACTTACGCCAAGTACGGCCGCGAGGTGCTGCGCCAAACGGGCCAGTTCGCTTGGCAGGTGTTCGACGCCAAGGTGGCGCCGCTGTTGCGCGACGAATACCGCATCAAGCAGGTCACGAAAGTGACGGCCGACACCCTGCCCGCGTTGGTTGGCCAACTCGAAGGCGTACACGCCAGCCGGGCGCTTGAGACACTGGCCGAGTTCAACGCGGCAGTGCAGACCGCCACGCCGTTCGACCCGACCCGCCTCGATGGCCGCGCCGCACTCGGCATCAGCCCACCGAAATCCAACTGGGCGAACGCCTTGGACACCCCGCCATTCGTCGCCTACGGCGTGACGTGCGGCATCACCTTCACCTTTGGCGGCCTGCATGTGGATGCCGAGGCCCGTGTGATTGGCGAAGAAGGCGCACCCGTGCCCGGCCTCTTTGGCGCCGGTGAGTTGGTGGGCGGCCTGTTCTACTTCAACTATCCGGGTGGCACCGGCCTCACCTCGGGCGCGGTGTTTGGCCGCGCGGCCGGGGCCAACGCGGCGGCGCTGGGCTGAGCGATGTCCGCGGCGCGGCTCAGCGTGCTGCGCGAAGCCGTGCGGGGCGCGGTGGCACTGGACGACGATGCCGCGCTGCGCACCCTCTTGGACGACATCGCCCTCTCGCCCGGGCAACGCCAACGCATCATGGCGCAGGCGCGGGACCTCGTGCAGGGCTGCCGCCAGCGCAGCGGCGAGCGTCCCATCCTAGATTCCTTCCTGCAGGAGTTCGGCCTGTCGAGCGAAGAAGGCATCGCGCTCATGTGCTTGGCGGAAGCCCTGCTGCGTGTGCCCGATGCCGGCACCATCGACGCGCTGCTGGCGGACAAGCTCGCCGGTGGCAATTGGGCGGAACACACCGGCGCGTCGGAATCCCTGTTCGTCAACGCCTCCACTTGGGCGCTGCTCTTGACCGGGCGGGCGCTCGCCGTCTCCGAGCGCATCGCCAAGGACGCGGACGGTTGGTTCACGGCCTTGGCGACGCGCTTGGGCGATGGCGTGGTGCGCGCCGGCGTCACCCGCGCCATGCGCATCCTGGGCCATGAGTTCATCCTCGGCGCGGACATCGAGGCGGCGCTCGCCAACGCCCAAGGCGCCCTGTGCTCGTTCGACATGCTGGGTGAAGGCGCCCGCTCCCATGCCACCGCGGCGCGTTACTTCGACGCCTACCAACACTCGCTGGCCGCGCTGGCGAAGGCGCAGCCCGCGGCGACGCCCGGCACCGCCTCCGGCATCTCGGTGAAGCTCTCCGCCCTGCATCCGCGCTTCGAGACGGCGCACCGGGATGCGGTGCTGCGGGAACTCGCGCCACGCGCCATCCGCTTGGCGGCGCAAGCCGCGGCGGCCAACGTCCACCTCACCATCGACGCCGAGGAGACGGCGCGTCTTGATCTCACGCTGGACGTGCTGGAGCGCGTGGCGCGGGCGGACGAATGTGCCGGTTGGGACGGCTTGGGGCTGGTGGTGCAGGCGTATGCGAAATGCGCCCCGGCCGTCATTGACTGGTTGGCAGCGTTGGCCGGCGCCACCGGCCGGCGCCTCATGGTGCGGCTGGTGAAGGGCGCGTATTGGGACACGGAAGTGAAACGCGCCCAGCAGGGCGGCTTCGACGACTACCCGGTGTTCACGCGCAAGGCGGCGACGGATCTGTCGTACATCGCTTGCGCCGCCCGCCTCTTGCGCCACGAGGGCGCCCTGCAGCCGCTGTTCGCCACGCACAACGCGCATACGCTAGCGAGCGTGGCGGCGCTGGGCGCCGGCCGCGAGTTCGAGCTGCAGCGGCTGCACGGCATGGGCGAGCTGCTGTACGACGAGGCGCGCCGGCAGCTGCCGGCGTTGCCGGCGCCGCGTGTGTATGCGCCGGTGGGCGCCCATCGAGACTTGCTGCCCTACTTGGTGCGGCGGCTCTTGGAGAACGGCGCCAACTCATCGTTCGTGAACCGATTCCTGGACGCCAAGGTGAGCCTGAACGAGGTGGTGCGCGACCCGGTGGCGGATGTGACGCATTGGCAAAGCGCGCGCAACCCGTTCATTCCGGCTCCGGTGGCCTTGTTTGGCGAAGGGCGCGTGAACTCGCGCGGCCTGGACTTGGAGCGCCCCGACCAAGCGGATGCGCTGCGCCGCGAAATGGCGCCATTCCGCGAAACCCGTTGGGACGCTGCCGCCGACGGCGAGCCGGTTCGCAACCCAGCGCGGCGCGATGACGTCGTCGGCTTGGCGCGGGAGGCGAGCGCCGCCGAGCTCGATGCGTCCCTCACTTTGGCCGCGGCGGCGCAGCCGCGTTGGAACGCGACGCCGGCCGAACGACGCGCCGAGAGGCTGCTCACGCTCGCCGACCTTTACGAGCGGCACCGTGCCGAACTGGCCGCACTATTGGTTCGGGAAGCCGGCAAGACGGTGCCGGACGCGCTGGCCGAAATCCGCGAAGCGGTGGATTTCTGCCGCTACTACGCGGGTGAGTGCGTGGCCCGCTTCGGCGGCGGCGAGCCGTTGCCGGGGCCCACGGGCGAGCGCAATGTCCTCACTCTGCATGGACGCGGCGTGTTCGCCTGCATCTCGCCGTGGAACTTTCCCTTGGCCATCTTCACCGGGCAGGTGGCCGCGGCGCTGGCCGCCGGCAACACCGTGGTGGCCAAGCCGGCGGAGCAGACGCCATTGGTCGCTTGGCGGGCCGTGCGGTTGATGCACGAAGCCGGCTTGGCCAGCGACGTGGTGCAGTGGCTGCCCGGACGCGGTGAAGTGGTGGGGGCGGCGTTGGTCAAAGACAGCCGGGTCGCCGGCGTCGCCTTCACGGGCGCCAGCGCCACCGCCCGCGCCATCCATGCGGCGCTGGCCGCTCGCCCCGGCCCCATCGTCCCGCTCATCGCGGAGACGGGCGGCCAGAATGCGATGCTGGTGGATTCCACCGCCTTGGCCGAGCAAGTGGTGGACGACGTGCTGCGCTCCGCGTTCGGCGCCGCCGGGCAGCGCTGTTCGGCGTTGCGCGTGTTGTATGTGCAGGACGAAGCCGCCGGGCCGCTCTTGGAGATGCTGTTCGGGGCCATGGACACCCTCACCATCGGCGACCCGTGGCGGCTCGACACGGACGTTGGCCCGGTGATCGACGCGGCCGCGAAGCGCTCCCTCGACGCCCACGCCGAGCGCCTTGGGCCGCGCCGTCTGCATGGATGCACTGTGCCTGCCGCGTGTTCCCAAGGCACGTTCGTGGCGCCGCAAGCCTTCGCCATCGACCGTTTGGGAGACTTGGACGGCGAGCACTTCGGGCCGCTGCTGCATGTGGTGCGCTT
This sequence comes from Candidatus Azotimanducaceae bacterium, assembly GCA_965200505.1. Taxonomy (GTDB): domain Bacteria; phylum Pseudomonadota; class Gammaproteobacteria; order Pseudomonadales; family Azotimanducaceae; genus VXNE01. The sequence goes on from OZ241343.1 coordinate 1,752,847, forward strand.
CGCGGCCGGCAGTTGGCAGCGCTGCGTGGACGAGATCAATGCGTCTGGCTTTGGCCTCACCCTCGGCATCCACAGCCGCATCGACCGGCGTGTGCGGGAGACCATCGCCCGTGCCCGGGTGGGCAACGTCTATGTCAACCGCGACATGGTGGGCGCGGTGGTGGGCACACAGCCCTTCGGCGGTGAGGGCCAGAGCGGCACCGGCCCGAAGGCCGGTGGCCCCAACTACCTGCCGCGCTTCGCGGTGGAGCGCGTGGCCACCATCAACACCGCGGCGACGGGCGGCAACGCGGCGCTCCTCGAACTGCCGCCCTGAGGCTGTGCCCGGCTTAAGCGGCCCGGCCCGTCAAACCGCGGCCAGCGCTTGGTCCAAGTCCTCCACGATGTCGTCGATGTGCTCGATGCCGATGGAGAGCCGGATCATCTCCGGCGTCACGCCGACGCTGGCCTGTTCGGTCTCGGTGAGCTGCCGGTGCGTGGTGGAGGCCGGATGGCAAGCCAACGATTTGGCGTCGCCGATGTTCACCAGCCGCTTGAAGAGCTTGAGCGCGTCATAGAACTTCACGCCCGCCTCAAAGCCACCCTGCACCCCAAACGTGAGGATGCCGGCGGCGCGGCCGCCCATGTAGCGTTGCGCGAGATCGTGATAGCGGTCGCCCGGCAGGCCGGCGTAGCTCACCCATTCCACCTTGGGGTGATCCTTGAGGTGTTGCGCGGCCGCCAAGGCGTTGTCGCAGTGGCGCTCCATGCGCAGATTGAGCGTCTCGATGCCCTGCATCACGAGGAAGGCATTGAACGGCGAAATGGCGGAGCCGGTGTTGCGCAACGGCACCGTGCGGGCGCGGCCGATGTACGCCGCGGGGCCTAGCGCCTCGGCGTAAACCACGCCGTGGTAGCTCGGTTCCGGCGTGGTGAACATCGGGTAGCGCTCGCCATGTTCCGCCCAAGGGAACTTGCCGGAATCCACCAAGATGCCGCCCAGGGAGTTGCCGTGGCCGCCCATGTACTTCGTCATGGAATGAACCACGATGTCGAAGCCGTGGTCGATGGGCTTCAGGAGCGCCGGCGTGGCCACGGTGTTGTCCACGATGGTGGCGACGCCGCGGGCGCGGGCCATGTCCGCCACCGCCGCGATGTCGACGATGTTGCCGGCGGGGTTGCCGATGCTCTCGCAGAACACCGCCTTGGTGTTGGCGTCGATGAGTTTGTCCAAGTCCTCCGCGGCGTCCCCTTCCGCGAAACGCGCCTCGATGCCCAGCTTCGGCAACATGTGCGCGAACAGCGTGTAAGTGCCGCCGTAAAGCTGCGGGACGGTGACGAAGTTGTCCCCCGCCTCCGCCAAGTTGAGCAGGGAGTAGTTCACCGCGGCGCTGCCGGAGGAGAGCGCCAAGGCGCCGACGCCGCGCTCCAGCTCGGTGACGCGCTGCTCCAGCACCGCTTGGGTGGGATTCATGATGCGGGTGTAGATGTTGCCGGGCACGGCCAAGTTGAACAGGTCGGCGCCGTGTTGGGCATCGTCGAACTCGTAGGCGACGGTCTGGTAGATGGGCACGGCGACGGCATGGGTGGTGGGGTCCGTCTCGTAGCCGCTGTGGATGGCGATGGTTTCGTCTCTCATGCCTGAGTGCTCTCCAAGGCTCAAGGGCAAAACGCAAGGATAGCGCGGCGCTGCCGGGTTCAAGGCGTGGCCGGCGATGAAATGTGGGCATATGGATATAATGGCGAACGTCGCCGCGAGGTGCCGAAAGTTCGCGCTCCATGCGGAAGATCATCGCTTTGCTCGCCATCGCCGTCGCGCTGCCGGGGGTGGCCGAGGACGCCGTGGCCATCTTCGCCGGCGGTTGCTTCTGGTGCATGGAACCGCCTTACGACAAGCTGGACGGCGTTGCCGAGACGGTCTCCGGCTACACCGGCGGCCACGTTGAAGCGCCAACCTATGAGCAGGTGACGGCCGGCGGCACCGGCCATCTGGAGGCGGTGCGCGTCACTTACGACCCCGAGCGCGTTTCGTTCGTGGAGCTCGCGGATGTGTTCTGGCGCAACATCGACCCGTTCGACGATGGCGGCCAGTTCTGCGACCGCGGTTCGAGCTATCGCGCCGCCATCTTCCACGCCGGCGAAGCCGAACGGGCAGTGGCCGAGGCCGGCAAGGCGGACATCGAGGCGCGGTTCGAGCGCCGCGTGGCGACCCGCATCTTGCCCGCGGCGGCGTTCTACCCGGCCGAGTCCTACCATCAGGACTACTACCAGAACAATCCGTTGCGCTACCGCTACTACCGCTTCTCATGTCGGCGGGACGCTCGCTTGGACGCGGTTTGGGGGGCGGACCGGGAACGGGCGCCCCGCTTGGCGGAAGCGGCGGATGCCGCCGATGACCCGGTTGCGCCGCCACCGCCAACCGCACCACCGGCCGGCTGATGCGCTGGATGCGCCGCCGGGCCTGACGCGCATGGCCTTCTCGATGCTGTGGCCCGCGCCGGCCGCCGGTGCCTTGGCGTGAAGCGCGCGACATGACGACGCCGGCCGGGGCCATTGCCTGTGGCCATGCCGTGACGGCCGCCGCGGCCCGCGAGGCGCTGCAGGCCGGCGGCAACGCCTTCGACGCCGTGACCGCCGCACACGCCGCGGCCTGTGTGGCGGAACCGGTGCTCGCCTCATTGGGCGGCGGCGGTTTCCTGCTCGCCCACCCGGCGAACGGCGACCCGCTGATCTATGACTTCTTCGTGCAGACGCCCATCGAACGTGGCGAACGCGGCGCGTTGGAGTTCTACCCAGTGGAGGTGGACTTCGGCGGCGTGTCCCAAGAGTTCCACATCGGCATCGGCGCCACGGCGACGCCGGGCGCGGTGCGCGGCCTCTTCGAGATCCACCAAGACCTGTGCCGCCTGCCGCTGCCGCGGTTGCTGCGGCCGGCCATCGCCGCGGCGCGGGAAGGCGTGGCCATCACCCCGCTGCAACGCTACATGATGCATGTGATCGCACCCATCTACACTGCCACCGCCGAGGCGAAGCACGTCTATGCCGGCGGCGGTGACGCCATGCCGGAAGCGGGTGACGTGCTGCGCCAGCCGGCGCTGGCGGACACCTTCGAGGCGCTCTTGGCTGAAGGCCCGGCGCTCTTCCACCGCGGTGAGTTGGCCAAGGGCATCGTGGCGGCGTGCGAAGAACACGGCGGCCAACTGAGCGCCGCGGATTTGGCCGGGTACCGCGTGGAACGCCGGCGCCCGTTGGCCATTCGGTATCGAGACGCCGCGGTGTACACCAATCCGCCGCCATCGACGGGGGGCGCGTTGATCGCGTTCGCGTTGCGCGACATGGAAGTGGCCGGCCCGCCGGGCGACGAGGCCACCCGCATGGTGCGCATCGCGCGGGCGATGCAGGCCGCCAACGTGGCACGGGGGCAGATGGCGCCTAGGGAACTCCTGAATGTGGGGCTGACGGACGGCCAAACCGCCGCGGACGGCGAAACGTTGCGATTCAGCCGCGGCACCACCCACATCAGCGTCATCGATGGCGAGGGCAACTTGGCCGCCATGACACTTTCCAACGGCGAAGGCTGCGGGCGCTTGGTGCCGGACACCGGCGTGATGCTGAACAACATGCTCGGCGAGGCGGATTTGAGCCCGGACGGCTGGCATCGCTGGCGGCCGGACACCCGCGTCGCCTCCATGATGGCGCCCACGCTCTTGGCCATTGGCGAGCGCCGTTTCGCCTTGGGTTCCGGCGGTTCCAACCGCATCCGCTCCGCCATCCTGCAAACCATTGAACGGCTCACCGACGGGATGGCAGTGCAGGACGCGGTGGACGCCCCGCGCATTCATGTGGAGGGCGACCTGCTCAGCATCGAGGGCGGTGTGTCGCCATTGTCGGACGAAGCGCTCGCCGCCGCCTTCCCGAACGTGGAGCGCTGGCCAGACAAGAACCTCTTCTTCGGGGGTGTCCATGTGGCAGGGGTTCGGCAAGACGCAACCGGGAAACGCGAGTTCGTCGCCGTCGGGGATGCGCGGCGGGGTGGCGAGGGGGTTGTGCTGGCCTAATCCGGCGTGAAGGCGCACACGCGCACCGCCTTCGCAGCGCGGCTGTTTGCGCTTAGACTGTCCCGCGACACTGGGCCACAGGGTGGCGACGGCACCACCCCGCTCACTACGCATTGTGCTTGAGGAGGAAAGGACATGACTGATGGAAACGGTGCCGGCGACACCAAACTCGCCAGCGCATGGGAAGAGATCCAACACTTGGGCCTTGAACCCTACGTGGCGGACTTGGACGCGCATGGCTACACGGCGATTCCGCCGGAGATCGCCTGCCCCGACGGCTTGGCGGAGCGCATGCTGGAAACGGTGCTGGATGTGGGCGAACGGCGCAATGGTGTGCGGCCGGACCTGGAAGGCGGCACGACCCATGCCGGCTGGAAGGGCCCCTTCGCGTCGTATTTCGGCGAAGACGGCGATTCGCCCACCGGCGACTACATGCAGTCTCTCCTGTTCGAGGATCGGGTGTTCGAGGAAGCCTTGATGAACCCGGTGCTGCTCGCCATGGCGACGTACCTCTGCGGCTACGGCGTGGTGCTTTCCAGCATGGGCTGCATCATGAAGGGCCCCAACGTCAGCCCGTTCACTCTACATTCCGACACGGAGTTGCCGGCGCCGCTGCCGCCGCAGGCGCTCGTCTGCAACCTCACCTACGTTCTGACGGACTTCAACCGCGAGAACGGCTCCACGGCGTTCGTGCCGGGCAGCCACAAGTGGTGCCGCAACCCGGTCGGCCCGGAAGCCATAGTTGGGGAAGGCGGCAACCCCGACGCGGTGCCGGTGGAGTGCCCGGCCGGTTCGCTGCTGGTGTGGCATGGCAACACTTGGCACGGCGCCTTCAACCGCACCGCCCCCGGCTTGCGGGTGAGCGTGGTGGTGTACATGGCGCGCCCGTTCATCCGCACCCAGGAAGGGCTGGTCGGGAAAATCCCGCAGGAGACGCTGGATCGGAACCCGCCCCGCTTCGCCATCCTCACGCAGCAGGGCATCATGTACGGCTTCGAGAGCCAGGAAGACTCCATCGCCCGCGTCGAACGCGCGGCGAAGTACATCGCCGCCTATTCGAAGTCATCCGGGCTGCAGGAGCTGGGGCTCTATAGCTGAGGCAGTTTTGGAGGGACACCGAGGATGACCGACGAAAACGGTGCCGGCGACACCCAACTCGCCCGCGCATGGGAAGAGATCCAACACTTGGGCCTTGAAGCCTACGTGGCGGACTTGGACGCGCATGGCTACACGGCGATTCCGCCGGAGATCGCCTGCCCCGACGGCTTGGCGGAGCGCATGCTGGAAGCGGCGCTGGATGTGGGCGAACGGCGCAATGGCGTGCGGCCAGACTTGGAAGGCGGCACCACCCACGCGGGCTGGAAGGGCCGTTTCGCCTCTTTCTCCGGTGACGATGGGGATTCCCCCATCGGCGACCTCATGCAGTCTCTCCTGTTCGAGGATCGGGTGTTCGAGGAAGCCTTGATGAACCCGGTGCTGCTCGCCATGGCGACGTATCTCTGCGGCTACAGCGTGGTGCTTTCGAGCATGGGCTGCTTTATGAAGGGCCCCAACGTCAGCACATTCACCCTGCACTCCGACACGCCATTGCCGGCGCCGCTGCCGCCGCAGGCGCTCGTCTGCAACCTCACCTACGTTCTGACGGACTTCAACCGCGAGAACGGCTCCACGGCGTTCGTGCCGGGCAGCCACAAGTGGTGCCGCAATCCCATCGGCACCGAAGCCGTGGTGGGCGAAGGCGGCAACCCCGACGCGGTGCCGGTGGAGTGCCCGGCCGGTTCGCTGCTGGTGTGGCATGGCAACACTTGGCATGGCGCCTTCAACCGCACCGCGCCCGGCTTGCGCGTGAGTGTGCCCGTGTACATGGCGCGCCCGTACATCCGCACCCAGGAAGGGCTGGTCGGGAAAGTCCCGCAGGAGATGCTGGATCGGAACCCGCCCCGCTTCGCCATCCTCACCCAGCAAGGCATCATGTACGGCTACGAGAGCCAGGAAGACTCCATCGCCCGCGCCGCTCGTGCCGCGAAGTACATCGCCGCCTACTCAAAGTCATCCGGCGGCGGGCTGCCGGAGCAGGGGCTCTATAGCTGAGGCGACGATGCCGCGCGCCGGGTGGGCCGTCTTGGCGCTGGTGCTCGCAGCGCCGGCGACGGGGCAGTTGACCATGCAGGGGATGCTGGACGCCATCCGCGACGACACGCGCCGCACGGCGAGCTACACCGGCGTCGCGGCCATTGACGAGCGGGTGATGGCGGCCATGGCCGCCGTGCCCCGCGCCGAGTTCGTGCCTTCGCGCTCCCGCACCGCGGCGTATGTGAACCGGCCGCAGCCCATCGGCCACGGCCAGACCATCTCGCAGCCGTTCATCGTGGCATTGATGACCCACTTGATGAATGTTGAAGCGGACGACCGGGTGTTGGAGATCGGCACCGGCTCCGGCTATCAGGCGGCGGTGTTGGCGGAACTGGTCGATACGGTACATACCATCGAGATCATCCCCGAGCTCGCGGAAAGCGCCACGCAGCGCCTGCGCGACTTAGGCTACGAGAACGTGCAGGTGTACACGGGGGATGGCTGGTACGGCTGGCCGGAGGCGGCGCCGTTCGACGCCATCATGGTGACGGCGGTGGGCGAGGACGTGCCGGACAACTTGGTGCAACAGCTAAAGCCGGGCGGGCGCTTGGTGCTGCCCGTGGGCGGGGACTGGGATCAAGTGCTCGCCGTGGTCTCGAAGGACGCAGACGGCAAGATCGCCATGCGCGAAGTGCTGCCGGTGCGCTTCGTGCCGCTGACCGGAGACCATTAGGCGGTCGCCCGCCACCGGCCTCACTCGAACTGCGAGCCGGTGAGCGGCTGCCCGCCGCGCCCGAAGTACGTCGGGCCCTCTTCGATCCAAGGCTGGTGGCAGGTGAGCCCCATGAGCGTGGCGAACCGCGCCGGGTTGCGCGCGAGCATCTCCGGCGTGGTGGTGGCCCAGTAAAGCTCTTGCGGCTGGATGTGGTCTCGCACGTGAGGCAGCACCAACGTTACGCGCTTGCCCGAAGCGGCGCGTGGCACCGCCCCGTGCCAGAGGCTGCCATGCCAGACGATCACCGAGCCGCGTGGCAATTCCAGCACTTCCACTTCGTCGTGGTCGTGCGCCATGACCAGCTCGGGCGGCACCGGCCGGGCGAAGCGGTGGCTGCCCGGCCACACGCACACGGCACCGTTCTCGCGGGTGTAGTCCGTCGTCACCCAAGTGACGTTGCAGTACTGCGCCAAGCGCGGCCACGGTGCCGGCAGCTTGTTGCTGTGGTCCGCATGCAGCGCCAAGGCGGCCGCGGAGCTATCTTTGACGAGGCCCGTGGACTGGCTCAGCTTGGCACGGTGGCCCAAGAGGTAAGTCACCAGCGCGAGGGGTGCCGGCGCCATCACCGCCTGCTCGAAGATGGGGTCTCGCGGGAGCAGGTGGAAGAGCGTTTTGCCGAGGCCGGTGGCGGCCCCCAAGTCCGCCGAGGTGTCCGTCTCGGCCAAGCGCAGGATGGTTTCGCGCAGACGGTCGAAGAAGGCGAGCGGCTGCGCCATGCCCGGTTCGAGCACGGCATACCCCTTCGTCTCCAAATCCGCGATGTGCGCCTTCAGCCCCAGGCGCTCGATCTCGGCCTGCAGGCAACGGCTCGCGGCCTCACCCACCGGCAGCGGGTCCTCATCCAGCTTCGTCGCCGCCAATTCCCTGAGATCGTTAAGCTCTGCTGCCAGTTGTGTCGCGTCAATGGCCATTGTGCCCTCCTCGTTCCAAGCCTACGCTACCGGCTTCTAGCCGGCTTCGCTAGGTCTCAATTCGCTGGGCTGATGGCGGCACCAGTGCTCCGCACGGCTGACGGTCACTGGTTCCCCTCCGTCGTCAGCAACAAGTCGTGCCACGCTTTGCGAGCGGACTGATCCTTCCGCGCATCCAGCTCCTCACCGATCTCCCGCACCAACTGAACGCGCCAAGACTCGTCTAGGAGGATGAATAATGCTCCGACCAACGCGCCAATGCTGGTGGTGTAAACATTCATTCCGGCGGCCCATTCGGTCGCAACGCGGTCCGCAATGTCAGCCCGGTCGGACGTGCGAATACCCGGGACAGTGAACAGCACGTTGGCAATGCCAACGTCGGCTTGTTTCGTCTTGATGCTCGTCGCGTTGACATGGCCGAGCGTGAGATCCATGTCCTTCACTTCGACCACGAGGCAAATCCGCTCGGAATCTTCCCGACGGTAGCAGAGCACATCGCCTGGAACGCCGGCGGCCGCGTCAGCCTCATTGATGCCTTGCGCTTCGACCTTCGAGAACAGCGAGAGTGCATCCCCTACTGTGCGCATCAAGGCCGTCGTGATGGCCTGTGGTCGAAGCCCCCCGCTCGCAGTGGAAAGGAAGCCCTCAAGGATCGTCTGTAGGCGATGAAGGCTGATGCGCTGCGGGATGGCGTAGTTGAAAGTCTGAGTCGCGAGTCGGCGCACCAGTGATCTCAGGACACGTCGGAATGTCTCTTTGACCTCATCGGCACCGGCGAGACTGAGATGGTCGAATAGCGCCACAAGCGCGTTCCAGTCTGCCTGATCGCGGACGTTCGGCATGTCGAGTTCAAGGCGTTCGCGCCGTAGCGGCTTGCTGGCATACGGCTCCGCACTTGTTCCCAGGACCTGCTGGTTGGCCGCGACCCACGGGACGATGACCGCGGTTGCGAAACTGCGAGCGTCCCAAGCTCCCGCACTGCCATCAGCCAGCTGAACCGCCCGAAGATCGCGCGATCTGTCCGCAATCTTGCCAAGCAGCTGCGTCACCAGCGCGTATCGTACCGCTACTACTTTCGAGTTCACGAGCGCGTCAATCTCTGGATCGAGCTTGGCATCGTGCGCTGCGACTGCTGCTGCCCATGCGTCATCCAGCCACGCCCGCGCCTCGGCAGCGTTCATCACAATATGGTTGGCGGTGCCTTCGGCTCGAAGTTGAGCCATGCGGATTCTTGCCGCAGGGTGCCCACGGAACTGCACCGCTTTGCGTCGGCATCAACGCGGTGCCAGTCCCGAAACAAGCGGTCGTAGAGCTTCGTGCGATAGCCGGACACGACGGCCCGGCCGTGGATGTGATGCAGACATTCCGCGAGCTCGCGGTGTTCGTCGTCCGTCATCTCGAAGCCGTAGGCGGACGTGTCGCCGCGGGATGCGTGAACATAGGGCGGATCGAGGTAGAACAAGGTTTCCGGCGTGTCGTAGCGTTGAATCACCTCAACGGCTGGGGCGTTCTCGATTTGGACGCGCTGCAGGCGCTGAACGATCTCTGGCAGACCTTCCACCGATCCGAGCCAGCGCGATACGGCGCCGGCCATGCCGGCCCGCGACGTGCGCACGCAATGCGCCCAGCGGCCTTCGCTGCTGGTCTGCGCCAGCCCGGTGCGGGTTTGCCGGGCGCGGATGTAGAAGCGCCGCGCCCGTTCCAGCTTCGATAGATTCCGCGCTGGCTGACAGGCAGCGGCCAATTCCTCGCGGGAGAAGGGCGTGAGGCCGATGGCCTCGATCAGCCGGCCCTTCTGGTTCCGCAGGGTTTGGAAGAAGTTGACGAGCTCGGAATCAATGTCGTTGTACGTCTCCACCGGATAGGGGCCGACGTTGAGCAACACCGCCGCTGAGCCGCCGAACACATCGCAGAAGTGCGTCGCGTCCGTGGGCAGCAACGGCGCAAGGAAATCCAAGTGCGAGAACTTGCCGCCATACCAGCCGAAGGCGATCAGGCGCTTCGACTTTCTTCTTGATGCCCGGCTGTTTGCGGTGCGGCCGTTTGCGATGCGGCGGCCGGTTCCCGTTGCGTTGACGATGGGCGATGCCTTCATGCGACTACCGGCGCGGCGGATTCAAGGTGATGGTGATTATACATACAGCATCTTGCCTGGCAACCGTCACCGGCATCAACGCAGCCACGCCCCTTGCGCCACCACTTGCTCGGCGATTTGCACGGCGTTGGTGGCGGCGCCCTTGCGCAGGTTGTCGCAAACCGCCCACAAGGCGATGCCGTTCGGCAACGCCGTATCTTCCCGGATGCGGCCGACGAACACCTCGTCGCGGCCGGCGCCGTCAATGGGCATGGGATAGCCCGCGTTGGCGGGCTCATCCACCACGACGATGCTTGGATAGCCGCGCAGCGCGTCTCGCGCTCGTGCCGCGCCGACCGGTGCGTCGAATTGGATGTTGAGGGCCGCGCTGTGGCACACGCGCACCGGCACCCGCACACAGGTGGCGGAAACTTGCAGTACGGGATCGTCCAAGATCTTGCGCGCTTCGTTCAGCATCTTGGTCTCTTCCGAGTAGTAGCCGTTTTCCTTGAGCGAGCCGATGTGCGGCAGCAGGTTGAAGGCGATCTGATGCGGATATTGCGCCGGTGGGGGGGGTTCGGCACTGGCCACGGATGCCTGCACCTGCGTTTCGAGCTCCGTCAAGGCCGCGGCGCCGGTGCCGGTGACGGATTGGTAGGTGGCCGCGACCACACGCTCTGGGCGGGCTTCCCGGCGCAGCGCATCCAACACCATCACCACCGGCGTGGTCGCGCAGTTCGGAATGGAGAGGATGCCCCTGTGGCCCGCCACCGTCGCGGCGTTGATCTCCGGCACCACCAAGGGCACGTCCGCGTCCATGCGCCAGACGCCGCTATCGTCCACCACCACGCAGCCCCGCTCGCGGGCGGCGGCGCCCATGTCGCGGCTGATGTCGTCCGTGGCGGATATGAAGGCGATGTCGCAATCCGCGAACACTTCCGGCCGCGTCGCTTCCACCGCGATTTCGGTGCCGTTGAAGGCGAGCCGCTTGCCGACGGAGCGGGGCGACGCGGTGAGGCGCAGGCTCGCCATCGGGAAGTTTCGCTGCGCCAGAACCTCGAGCGCGACGGCCCCCACCGCGCCGGTCGCCCCGACGATGACGACTCTTGGGTCGGCCATGACAGTGCTTAAGACCTTGTTTGGGAATCGCCGTGGATTATAGGTGCCGCGATGCCCCGGACGGGGCGAGGGACCGCCCCCTCCGCTCAACCCAGCCGCCGGCCTCGCTTGGCGCCCAAGCGCAGCCGCAAGGCATTGAGCCGAATGAAGCCCTCGGCATCCCGCTGTTGGTAGGCGCCGCGGTCGTCCTCGAACGTCACCACGTCGCTGTCATACAGGCTGTCCGTCGCCGAAGCGCGGCCCACCACGGAAACCGCGCCCTTGTAGAGCTTTAGGCGCACCTGCCCGTTCACTGGCGCTTGGGTGGCGTCGATGAGCGCCTGCAGCGCCTCGCGCTCCGGCGACCACCAATAGCCGTTGTATATGAGCTTGGCGTAGCGTGGCATCAGCTCGTCCTTCAGGTGCATCACCTCGCGGTCCAACGTGATGGATTCCATTGCCCGATGCCCCTTCAACAAGACGGTGCCGCCCGGTGTCTCGTAGCAACCGCGGGACTTCATGCCCACATAGCGGTTCTCCACGATGTCGCTGCGCCCGATGCCGTGGGCGCCGGCGAGCTCGTTCAAGCGCGTGAGCGCCGCGGCCGGGGTTACGGGTTCGCCGTCAATGGCCGTCACGTCGCCGCGCTCATAAGTCAACTCGATGAACGCCGGCGCGTTGGGCGCGTCCTCAGGCGCCACCGTCCAGCGCCAAATGGATTCGTCCGGCGCAATGGCCGGGTCTTCCAACGGCCCGCCCTCGTAGGAGATGTGCAGCAGGTTCGCGTCCATGGAGTATGGCGACTCGACGCCACGCTGGAAGTCCACGGGGATTTGGCGTTTCTCGCAGTAATCCATGAGCGCCTCGCGGGAGTTGAGGTCCCACTCTCGCCACGGCGCGATGACGGCCAAGTCTGGCGCCAGCGCATACACGCCCAGCTCGAAGCGCACTTGGTCGTTGCCTTTGCCGGTGGCGCCGTGGGAGACGGCGCCGGCACCGGTGGCCGCGGCAATTTCCACCAAGCGCTTGGCGATGAGGGGGCGGGCGATGCTGGTGCCCAACAGGTACTCGCCCTCGTAGATGGCGTTGGCGCGGAACATCGGATACACAAAGTCCGCCACGAACGTCTCCTTAAGATCCTCGATGTGAATCTCGCGCACACCCAGCGCTTGCGCCTTGGCGCGGGCGGGTTCCACCTCCTTGCCTTGGCCGATGTCGGCGGTGAAGGTCACCACCTCAGCGTCGTAGGCATCCTGCAGCCACCGGCATATGACGGATGTGTCGAGGCCACCGGAATAGGCCAGCACGATCTTGCCGCCTTGATGCTCCCCCACAGTGTCGCCCGCCCCGTCTGCCGTTTTCGCGGGAATGATAGCCGAGCGCCGCGCGGCGCCTTAACCGGGTGGCGGCGACGAGTCGGGTATGCTGTGCCGGCGGGCGCAGACGCGGGGAAGGCCGATGGCGCGGATGAAGGCGCGGTTTCGTGGCTTCCTGCCGGTGGTGGTGGATCTGGAGACCGGCGGCTTCGACAAGGATGTTCACGCGCTCCTGCAAGTCGGCGCCGCGAGCCTCCATTGGATGGATGACGAACTCGGCATCGAGGAGCTCGCCACCTGGAACGTAACGCCGCACCCGGCAACCCGTGTGGAAGCCGCATCGCTGGAATTGACCGGCATCGACCTCGACGATCCCGGCCGGCATGCCCAATCCGAGGAAGTGGTGGTGCGCGAACTGTTTCGTTTCGCGCGGCGGGCGATGCGCCGCCACAGTTGCCAGCGCGCCCTGCTCACCGGGCACAACGCGCACTTTGACCATGGTTTCGTGCTGAGCGCCGCCAACCGCAATGGCGTGAAACGCAGCCCCTTCCACCCATTCACGGTGGTCGATACGGCGTCATTGGCGGCGGTGGCATACGGCCACACGGTGTTGCGCGAGGCTTGCCAGCGCGCCGGCTTGGGCTTCGAGGGCGCCCGCGCCCATGCCGCCGCCTACGACGTCGAAGCCACGGCGCGGCTGTTCTGCGCCATCGTGAATGCTTGGGACGGGTTCAAGGGCATGAGTCGGTAGCGGCGGCCTGTTTTTCTGCGAGGGGCCGGCCCCTCGCGCTCCCCGAGGCGAACGGCGGTGTCGGTGTGACTGGGACCGGGGCGCGGCGTCGGCCGCCGGGGTGTGGCCGGCGCTTCCCGGACTCAGGGGCTTGCTTGAAGCAGGCGAAGCTCGCGTGGTCAGCTCTCGGCGTCGGCGCGTGCGGCGTGACTGGGACCGGGGCGCGGCGTCGGCCGCCGAGGGTAGTTGACGCTTCCCGGACCGAGGGGGGTTGCTTGGGGCCGACGGTCTCTCCCTCTCTCTGCTTGCTCTCAGCGGGTGAGGCCCTAGAATGTGGGGCTAAAGTGGAACACTTGGAAGGGTGAGATGAGCCAGGAAGCGCTGGAGACGATCAAGGGGCAGATTGCGGACAATCCCATCCTGCTCTACATGAAGGGTTCCCCGCAGGCACCACAATGCGGTTTTTCTGCGCAGACGGTGCAGTGCCTCATGGCTTGTGGCGAGCGGTTCGCCTATGTGGACATCCTGAGCCATCCGGAAATCCGCGCCACGCTGCCACAATATGCGCAGTGGCCCACCTTTCCGCAGCTCTATGTGGAAGGCGAACTGGTCGGAGGCTGCGACATCGTCACCGAGATGCACCACTCCGGCGAGTTGGAAACGCTCATCAAGGAAGCCGCCGCCCGCGCCGACGCCGAGAGCTGACTACACGGCTTCGCCCTGCCACAAGCAACTCCCTGAGTCCAGGAAGCGCTGGTCACGCCCCGGCGGCCGACGCCGCGCCCCGGCCCCAATCACGCCGCCCGCGCCGACGCGGAGAGCTGACTACGCGAGCTTCGCCTGCTTCAAGCAAGCCCCTGAGCGGGGAAGCGCCAACTACCCTCGGCGGCCGAGGCCGCGCCCCGGTCCCCATCACGCCGGCCACGCCTGTTCGCCTCGGGGAGCGCGAGGGGCCGGCCCCTCGCAGAAAGGGCGGAGCGCGAGGGGCCGGCCCCTCGCAAGAGAAAAGCCCCCCTCGCAGAAGAAAGCGCAAGGATTTGACGCCGCCCCGCAACAAATACGACACAAAATCGGCTGGCTTGAAGCGGCTGATGAGCGTATAGTTGCCAACAGATTATGCACAGCGGAACGGTGTGGGCATGGCGCAGCCGTCGCGGATACTGATCGTCAACGCCAAGGGCGGGTGTGGGAAGACCACCGTCGCCACCAATTTGGCGGTGGCCTACGCCCGCCAAGGCTGGCGCGTCGCGCTGGTGGATCAAGATTCCCAAGGCTCCGCTGAGGAGTGGGTGCAGGAGCGGGAAGAGCGCCACACCAAGATCGAGTTCGTCGCGCAGCGCCGTGCCTCGATGTACCAGACGCAGGCTTGGCGCAATCGGCTGCCCGATGGGGTGGACCGTGCCGTCATCGATGCTGCCTCCGTGGCAGGGGAACGGAACCTCGACGACTACTTCCGCGAGTGCGACGCATTCTTGGTGCCGATGCTGCCATCCGCCATCGACATTCGCGCCGGCGCCAAGTTCATCGACTGCTTGTTGAACCATCGAGCCTATCGGTCTCGCCCGGTGCCCATCGGCGTGGTGGCGAATCGGGTGGTGCGCGGCGCCTCCGCCTATGAGGCGCTGACGCGCTTTCTCGACCGCCTGCCCGTGCCCACTGTGGCGACTTTCTCGGATTGCCCGCTTTACTTGCGCGCGGCCGAGCTGGGTGCCGGCATTCTGGATTTCCCCCACGAAGATCGCTTTGCGGCCGAACGTGGCGAGTGGAATGCCTTGGTGCGCTGGGTGGAAGGTGCGCTGGAAGGCCAAGGTGCAGCCGCCGAGGCCGCCGCGCCTGGCGTCACACCCGGCCGCAAACCGATCACGCACCCGCGCGAACCCATGCGTGTGCCGCCGCGTGGCAGCGCCGTGCTGGCCAACCGTTTGGCACAACCCACGGTTGGGGCCTAGAACCCAGCCCCTCCCGTTTCTTCTCCCCATAGTGCCGCTGCGGTACGCCGCCGGCGGGCGCTTGCTATAGTGCGATTTGGTGTAGGGAGGAGCGTCGCCCATGGGCCGCAATTGGAGTGAACCCGTCCGCTATCCGGACAGCGCCATGCGCGTGCTCGACCGGCGCTTTCGGCCATACGTGCTTGGCAGCGCCGCCGTCGAACGCCTGTACACCGGCTGCCGTTGGGCGGAAGGGCCGGTCTGGTTCGGCGACAGCCGCCAATTGCTGTGGAGCGACATCCCCAATGACCGCATTCTGCGCTGGGACGAAGACAGCGGGGTGGTAAGCGTCTATCGCCAACCGTCGAACAACGCCAACGGCAACACGCGAGACCGGCAAGGCCGTCTCGTCACTTGCGAGCACGACTCCCGCCGCGTCACGCGCACCGAGCACGACGGCACCATCACGGTGTTGGCGGACACGTTCGAGGGCAAGCGCCTGAACGGCCCCAACGACGTCGTCGTCCATCCCGACGGCGGCATCTGGTTCACCGATCCCGGCTATGGCATCCACGGCAACTACGAAGGCCACAAGTCGCCCTTCGAGTTGCCGGAACGCACCTACCGCATCGACCCGGACACGCTCGGCATGACAGTGGTGGAGGAGACCCTCGTGAAGCCCAATGGCCTCGCGTTCTCAGCGGACCACAAGACGCTCTACATCGTCGATACCGGCGCGTCGCACAAGCAAGGGCACCCGCGAACCATCTCCGCGTACGACGTGGTGGACGAGGGGAAGCTGGCCGCCCCACGCATCTTCTGCGACATGGGCAAGGGGAGTTCAGACGGCATCCGGGTGGACATCGACGGCAACGTGTGGGCGGCCGCCGGCTGGGGCGGCGAAGGCTATGACGGCGTTCACGTGTTCGCGCCGGACGGCGCCCTGATCGGCGCCATCGACCTGCCGGAGGGCGTTTCCAACGTCTGCTTCGGCGGTGTGAAGCGCAACCGCCTGTTCATCACCGCGTCGCAGTCGCTGTACTCACTGTACGTCGAGACGCAAGGGGTGCCGTACAGCTAGGCGTCCATCTCCGGAATCACCGCGGCCTCCAGCTTGTGGCCGTCTGGGTCTCGAACGAAGCAGCAGTAGTAAGTCGGGCCGTACTCTGGCCTTGGCCCCGGCGCTCCATCGTCACTGCCGCCGGCGGTGAGCGCCGCCGCGTGAAATGCGCGCACCACCTCCTGCGAAGGCGCGATGAACGCGAAATGGGTGCCGTTGGTCGGTTGGCCGGCGGGCTCGCCGTCCCACGGTTGTTGTATCCACACTTCGGGGAACGCCTTGCCGTACGCGACGGCGC
Source organism: Candidatus Azotimanducaceae bacterium (assembly GCA_965200505.1). Classification (GTDB taxonomy): domain Bacteria; phylum Pseudomonadota; class Gammaproteobacteria; order Pseudomonadales; family Azotimanducaceae; genus VXNE01. The sequence continues at coordinate 1,769,147 of OZ241343.1, forward strand.
CCGGAAACTCCATCACCCGCCGAGCACCCAAGAGCGGCAGCACCTCGTCGTAGAACGCCGCGGCGCGCGCTAAATCCCCCACGCCGATGGAAACGTGGTGGACGATGCTCGGAACGTCATCCATCGGCAGCTTCTTCTTCGCTGGCCGGCGCCGGGGCCGCTGGGGCGTACCAGATCGGCGATGTCCAAGCCCGCTCCTGAAGGGTGGGCCGAATGTCTGAACGCCGCATGACGCCAGCCTTCAAGGCATCCCAAGTGGACCAACGGCAGGTGGGGTTCTCCAGCACCCGGGCGTAGTACAAGGCGCGTTGCGATGGGTCGAACTCCGGGTCTTGCCAGCTAGCAGTCAGTTCCGCCGCGCCGACACCCTCGGAAATCGAGCAATCAGACAAATCCACGGTGGCGCCGTTGTCTGGGCAGCGATGCGTTTGTCCATCCACCGTGCCGCCATCGGAGCAGGCGACATCGAACACTTGCTCCCGCAAGGCGCCGTCTTCCACCCAGCCCTTGATGATTTGGGCACGCTGCAGGGGTGCGCCGCGGGCATCCCGCGACGCCCACAGCAGGAAGGTGGGGGCACCCTCGGCTTGGCCGCTGAGGTCTCCACCCATGGGCACGCCGCCGGCGTACGCCTGCGCCGTCCGATCCATCGCGTCCATGCTCACGTCGCCCAAGCCGTAGCCGCCGAAGAACCGCACACGAATGCGCGGCCCGCTGGTGGCGAAGGTTTCCTTGCGACGGAACGCGTCGTGGATGGATTGGCGTGTGTTCTCCTCGGCCCACGCGCCGGTGAGGCCGGAAGCGCTCCAGTAGGTGTAGTACGTCTGGTCGAAGCGTTCCGCATCCGCGCCGCACCACACGGCCGGCACCGGCTCGGAGGATACACCGGCAGTCGCCGTGGGAACCGTTTCCGGGCACGGCTGGATGTCGAACGGCCCGGTGCCTTCCGCCGGCTCCATCGGCACAGACCCGCGCCGCGTCGCGGTGCCGTCCAGGATGCCGACCTTGCTGTAAAACTCGGATTCGTCGCCGGCGTACGAGGCGTTGTGGGTGTCGCTGGCACCGACCAAACCGAACTTGAACGGATTGAAGCCTTCGCTCTCTTCGAAGGCGAGCCCCCGCATCAGCGCTTCGCGGGCATAGCTGCCGGAAACGTTGCTGATGATCTGCGTGGCGATGCGAAACGGCATGATCTCGAAGTTCGCCCACTCGTCGTTCGGCGAGAGCAATGGATGGGTTTCCGAAGTGCCCTTCACCTGCGTCACCTCCACCAAGGGTTCGTTGCGCATCCGCAATTCGGCGTAGGCCGCGTCCAAGGGCGCGTCGTCATAGTAGGCGGGCTTGAACATCTGGCCGTTCGAGCCGTTGGAATTGTGCGGAATCGCCACCGCATCCTGGCCGCTGGCGCGGGCCTCGTCCATCCACGCCCACAAGTCTTCGGGGTTGGATGAATCGAGCCGCGAGAACGGCACGTCCGGCGCTGAATCGCCGCGGAAAATCACGTTGCGGTGCAGGTTCTGCGATTCGGGCCCGGAGGTGTACTCGTAGCCGATGAAGGCGGTGAAGGCACCTGGCTCGTTGGCGCGGTTCGCTGCCGCTTGGATGTCCGCCCAAGCCGAGCGGACGACGTCCATGTCCAAGACCTTGTTGGCCTCCTCTGGGTCCGAGAGCAACGGCCGCATGGCTTGGAAGGCGTTGCGACGTTCATCCACGGTGCTGGCCGCGGCAAACGGCTTCGCAAACTCGGCTTTCGACACCTCGGTGGCGGGGTCCGCCATCGCCGGCAGCATGCCAAGGAACATGGCGTGGTCCGTGACGGAGTAGAAGTCCAGCGGCTCCGGCATCTGCATCTCGAAGCCGAGCGCGTGCTTCAAGTTCTCGCCGCGCGCGTACCGGTACGCCTCGTCCGGCGTGGCGACGGTGCCGAACAGGAACGCATCGAAGGAATAGCGTGAATGGACGTGGAGGTCGCCGAAGTAGGCGTTGCGTTCCGGGTTCGGAGCGGGCATCGCCGCCGCCTCGGGCGCCGCGACTTCGGCTGGCGCCTCCCCTTCCCCTTCCGGCGCGGACTCCGCCGGCGCCGGCGCTTCCGCGCAACCGGCCAACGCCCAACAAAGGCCGGCCAAAGCGACCCCCGCCAACCAATCCTCGCGGCGACCGTGATGTTTCTTCTCGTTCATCTTCTGTGCCTCCTCCCCGTGTCCCCGGCAATGCTAACCGAGCTTGGGCGGTTGGTGTAGCGAAGTGTGCGGCGTCACCGCGCAGCCGCCACCGATAGACGCACTTGCGCAATTCGCGGCGGCCGAAGCGGCCCATCTGTTGGCTGGCGTTGCCTTTGCCGCGGGGCAGCACACCGATCTCCTCGCAGACGAAACCGCAGGCTTCGGCGATGTCTGAGAGGATCAAGTCCACCGGCACTTCCTCGCCGTGGTATTGCACGTTGTCGTTCACCATCACGACGCGCCCGCCGGGGCGCGTGACGCGGGCCAACTCGGCGATCACCACGGCCATCTCGACGAAGTAGTTCCGCACCAACCGGATGACGTGCGGGTTGCTCAGCTCGGAGCGCCGGCGTTGCAAGTTCGCCAACACTTCCTGTAAGGCGGCTTGGCCGGCGATGGCGCACTTGGCTTGCGACAGCACTGCGGGGCGGGCGTATTCCCGGTCCAGCCAGTCCATCTTCGAGCGGTTCTCGACGGTGGCGCTGAGCAAGGCTTGCCGCAGGGCGCCAAAGGCGGCCTGGTCGTGGCCGAGCCAAGCAAGTTCCAGCGCGTAGGTCCGGGTGTAGTCGTAGCGGTTCGCGTAGGGTGGAGACGTCACGGTGATGCCTACCGAGGCGTCCGCCAGCCGCGGCAGTTCGGTGAGGGCGGAACCGTGGATGATGCGGGGCGGGCACCCGCCATATTGACGGCGCAGAGCCGCCGCATCTCGCGTCATCTGGCCAAGCCGGGCCATCAGGGCGTCCTCAAACGAAGGAATGGGGCCCTTGTGCATCCGGCCCCGCAGGGCTCGGCCGCAGCGCTCATCCCAGCGCAGGTACTGGCCGTCCTTGCGTGTGTAGCTCACCTCCTCGAGCACGCTCATGCAGGCGAAATCCAACAGCGTCCGGAGCTGTTCGTCCCGCATCCTCGCCAAGTGGGCGCGTGCCTTGGCGATGGCGTCCTCCGTTTCCGGCGGAAAGGCCATCTCGGTGATGCACACATGGGGGAAACGGTGTTCGGCAACGGCGTCTGTGCCGGCCACCGCCCGCAACAGGCGATCGCCGGCGCCGCGCAGCGCCGCCGTGTCCACGCCGTTGCCCATCAGGGCGATGGCTTGCGCCGCCCGGGCGCCCACGGCCATGATCTCGATGCCCGTGGCGTCGCGTCCCAATCCGCCGGCCACCAGCACCGAAGTGCCGAGGCCGGCGAAGGGATCCAATACCGGTCCGTACCCAAGGCGCAGGGCATCTTGGGCCAAATCGGCCGAGAACCCCTCCTTGTACTTGAACCAGCGCAAGCCCGGCTGGGCCTTGTTGGCTTGATAGGAGACGAGGCGGCGGCTCAAGTCTTGGCGGACGACCAAGCGGCTCTCGAACCGCTCCCGTAAATCGGTGCGCGCCAGAGCGTCTTCGGCTGCTTGGGGCACCCGCCCTCGGGACGCTCTGGGCGCAGCGGCCCTGGCGGCCGGGTGTGCCGAGTGGCCGCCATCGGCGTCGCCGGCTGCGCTGAGTTGAAGTGCCGGTTGCTTGTCCACCCGGTGTGTCCCTTCAAGGCCCCTTGCAGGGATTTACTCTACTATATGTAAAGACAGTTTCAAGTGTGCCCGGATGGGTCTATAAAGGCGGAAGCCTACACGGGAGGTTTCCAAATGCACGATCTCTTGATTAAGTCAGGCAAAGTGGTGGACGGCACCGGGCGGCCGGCCTTCATCGCCGACATCGCCATCGCCGATGGCCGCATCAGGGAAATCGCGCCAAGCATCGGCGGCAAGGCGAGACGCCACATCTCTGCCGACGGCGCCCTCGTGACGCCGGGCTTCGTTGACATCCACACGCACTACGATGGCCAAGCCACTTGGGACGATCTGCTCGACCCCTCCGCCAGCCACGGCGTCACCACAGTGGTCACGGGGAACTGTGGCGTCGGCTTTGCGCCTCTGAGACCCGGACACGAGCAGGAACTCATCGAACTGATGGAAGGCGTGGAGGACATCCCCGGCACCGCCCTGCATGAAGGCGTGGACTGGTGTTGGGAGACGTTCGGCGAATACCTGGACGTGTTGGAGACGAAGCGCTGGGCCATGGACGTGGGCGCCCAGTTGCCCCACGGCGCGGTGCGCGCCTATGTGATGGGCGAGCGTGGCATTCGCAACGAGGCGGCCACCGCGAAGGACATCGAGGGCATGGCACACATCACCGAGGCAGCCATGCGGGACGGGGCGCTGGGCTTTTCCACCTCACGTATCTTGGGCCATCAGTCCATCCATGGCCTGCCGGTGCCGGGTACGTTCGCCGGTGAAGACGAGCTGTTCGCCATCGGCCAAGCCATGCGTCGCTCAGGCACCGTGTTCGAGCTGGTGCCGGGCGGGTCTGTTGGGCAAGGCAGCTTGTCGCTCGGAGACGAGGCGCAGCTGAACGACGAACTGGATTGGATGCGTCGGCTCGCCGCGGCGACGGGCTTGCCCATTACCTTTCTGATGGTGGAGTTCGGGGAAGATCCGGACGCTTGGCGGGCGGTGCTGCGCTATGTGCGCGAGGCCAGCGCCGGCGGTGTGCGGCTGTACCCGCAAACCGCTTCGCGCCCCGCCGGCATCTTGCTTTCCTGGGATTCAAACCACCTGTTCCAACGCCGGCCCACCTATCTGAAGCTGGCCGGGCTGCCGCTGTCCGAGCGGCTGGCGCGGCTGCGGGAACCGGCGGTGAGGAAGGCGATTCTGGGGGAGGAGAACGCCCCGCCGCGGTCGCAATCCGTCAACGATGCCATGCATCTAATCATTGGCCAGCAGATCGCCAATGTGTTTCCGCTCGGCAATCCGGTGAACTACGAGCCGGCGGCTGAAACCGCGGTGGCCGCGGAAGCCAAGCGCCGCAATGTGGACATCGAAGCGCTGATGTACGACCTGATGATGGAAGACGACGGCAAGGCGATTCTGATGTTGCCCGGCCTCAATTTCGCGCGTGGCAATTGCGATGCCTTGCACACCATGATGGCGGACGCGAACTCCGTGATCGGATTGTCGGATGGCGGCGCCCACTGCGGCCTCATCTGCGACGCTTCGTCCACCACGCACTTGCTCACATGGTGGGTGCGGGATCGGGCCGGTCCACGGCTGCCGCTCGAATACGCGGTGAAGAAGCAGTGTGCGGACACGGCGGCCTTGTATGGCCTGGGCGATCGCGGTGTTCTCGCGCCGGGCAAGCGCGCCGACATCAATGTGATCGACTTCGACCGGTTGGGCTTGGGGCTGCCTTACGCGACGCGGGACCTGCCGGCCGGTGGCCAGCGTTTCCTGCAGGCGGCGAATGGCTACCTTGCCACCATCGTCCACGGTGTGGTGACGCGGCAGGAAGATGCGGACACTGGTGCCCGGCCGGGGCGGCTGGTGCGTGGGCGACGCGACAACTGAGCGACCCAGCGGCGGCGCATCATCGCCGCGCCGAAGCCCGAACGATCAAAAAGATGGTAGAGGGGAGTGTGTGAACCAAAGGTACTTGTTGGGCGCCGCCTTGGCGTTGCTCGTTGCGGGGCCAAGCGCGATTGTCGAGGCGGCCGAGGCGCCGCTGCTGGAGGAAGTGGTCGTCACCGCCGAGAAGCGTGAGTCCACCCTGCAGGAGACGCCTCTGGCCGTCACCGCCCTCACCCGCGACAACTTGGAGACGCGCAACATCGACGATCTGGCGCAGGTGCAGTTCGCCGCGCCGGCGCTGGTGTTCGCCGAAATCGCCGACATGGCGCAAATCACCATGCGTGGCGTGGGCGTGGACATCTCCCAGATGGACGCGGAGCCGGGCGTGGCCGTGTACGCGGATGGCGTGTATCGGGGCGGGTTGACGTCCTCCGGGTCTTTGCTGTTCGACCTTGAGCGCATCGAGGTGCTGCGCGGCCCACAAGGCACGCTGTATGGGCGGAACGCGGTGGGCGGTGGCTTGAACGTCATCTCACGCCTGCCCGGCGAGGAGGCCGCGTTCGACGCCGCGCTGCTGTATGGCGATTACGGACGCACGCGGGTCGATCTCTCCGGCGACATCCCCGTCTCACCGGGCGTCTTCGCGTTGCGCGCCGCCGTGGCATGGGATCAACGGGATGGCTACACGGACAACCGCTTCACCGGGCGAGAGGAGGACGACGCCGAATCCAAGTTCTTCAAAGTGGCCGCGGTGATCACGCCCAACGAACGCACGGAGATTACGCTCCGCGCCGAGTACACGGACACCCAGCTCGGCGGCCCGCCTTGGCTGCTCACCCACGATCAACCGGTGCCGCCGCTGCTCCTGAGCGTCGGCAACCCGGGCGGCATTCTGAGCATTCCCGGCACGGTGTGCGGCCCCGCGTCTTGCGCGGAGGTGTTGGGGCTCAACTTGAGCCCTCCCGGCGTGGGCAGCAGCGACCCACGCAACACCTATGCCGATGGCAGAACCGTTTACGAACGTGAGTCTTGGGGGTTGAGCGCGACGCTGGATTGGGATTTGAACGAGCGTGTCCACCTCAAGTCCATCACGTCCTATTTCGACATTGAGCAGATCGGCGACAACACCAACAACGACGGTGTGGACATCACCTACCTCACGGACAACTTCCTGCAGACCAACGAGGAATGGTCTCAGGAGTTCACGCTCACCGGCTCATCCGCCAAGCTGGAATGGGTGCTCGGCGCCTACTACTACCAATCCGACATCAATCAGCTGTTCGAGTTCACGTTGCCGGCGCTGCAGGCCACTTTCGAGGCCGTGTTCGGCGTGTTCGCCGGCGGGCCGCCACTGCCGCCCGGATCACTCGTGGCGTTTGGCAATCGCATCAATGGCCAAGCGGTGCCGTTCCCATTCCTGGATTTCCAAGTGCTGCAGGACTTGACGTCCACCGCCTTCTACGGCCAAGGCACCTACGCCTTGACCGATCGCGTGCGTGGCACCGTGGGCCTGCGATGGACGAAGGATGAGAAGGACGACACCCAAACGGTGCGGAACAACATCGGCGGTGACTTCTGCGACCAGTTGGCGCTCGCGGACAAGTGGACTGAAATCACCGGCAAAGTCGGCTTGGACATGGACGTGGGCGAGCACACGCTGTTGTATGGCTCCATCTCCACCGGCTTCAAGGCCGGCGGCTTCAACGGTGGCCAATGCAACAACCCATTCGACCCGGAAACCCTCGTCGCCTACGAAGGCGGCGTCAAGTCACGCCTGCTGGAGGACACCCTGCAGCTCAACGTCACCGCGTTCTTCTACGACTACAGTGACTTGCAGGCGCGCCTCTTCATCAACAACGCCTCCATCGTGCGCAACGCCACGGACGCCGAGAGCCACGGCGTGGAACTGGAGGGCATCTGGCTCGCCACGCCGAACCTGCGCCTCGAGGGCTCCGTGTCCTGGCTGCAAGGGGAGTTCAAGGACTTTCTTTCCACCAACCCGATGGCCCCCCACATCGGCATGGACTGCAACCCCGTCACGGGGCTGGACTGCCTGCAGGACGTGTCTGGCAATCAGTTGCTGCGGTCGCCGGAGTGGAAGGCCAACTTCACTGCCGAACTCGACGTGCCAGTGGGTTCGCACACATTCACCCTGCGGGGCGAATACGCCTACACGGCCGAGCTCTACCACACCGTGTTCAATGATGGCTTCAGCCTTCAGGACAGCTTCTCGCTCTACAACCTGCGCGCCATTTGGACGCCGCCGGAGAACGCCGCGGCCAACGTGAAGGTGATCGCCTTCGTGGAGAACGTTGGCAACGAGGAGTACATCGTGATCCATGCGCCAAACGCGACCACCGGCGGCACCATTTCCCACTTCGGCCCGCCGCGGGTGTGGGGTGTGCAAGTGCGTTATGGGCGCTGAGGCGATGAAGACCCAGTTCGTCAACGCCGGCGATCTGCGCATGCATTATCTTGAGGCCGGCGACGGGCCACCCGTCATCTTCATTCATGGTTGGCCGGAGAGCGCCGCGGAATGGCTTGGCGTTGGCGAGAGGCTCTCGCCCCATTACCGCATACTGGCGCCGGACACACGGGGCCATGGCCGCACGGCGGCGCCGGAGCAAGGTTACGACCGCGCCCAGCTCGCGCAGGACATCGTGAACTTCATGGATGCGCTGGGCATCGATCAGTGCCCTGTGATCGGCCACGATTGGGGTGGCATCATCGCGGTGAAGTTGGCCTTGGACCACGGCGAACGGGTGTCGCGCTTGGCCCTCTTGGACACGATCTGCACCGGCTGGTTCAGTTTCGTTCAATACTACTACTGGTTCATGGACGGCAACCGAGCGGAGCGTTTCTTCGCCAACCGCGCCGGGGACTTCATACGTTCGGTCATCGGCGGCCATGCCACGGGCTTGCCACCGCCACCCCAGTGCCCGGCGGAGTTCCAGAGCCCCGAATTGACCGCACCGGTTCAATGGGCAAACGAGGCCACGCTTGATGGCTACATTCAGCCCTATGAGCAGGGGCCGGCCGGGCGGGTGAGCTGCGCCTACTACCGCAACCTGCATTTCCATCGGGTGATCGCCGACGCCACGGCGCCTCACGGCGAACGCTACGAGGCGGTTCCCCAAACGGAGATGGGCCGAATGTGGCGCGAGCAGGAGATTGCGCGGGAGTATCTGGACTTCGCGCCAGAAGACCGGCACAAGACCTATGACGGCGACGTGCTCTGGGCTTATTCGCGAGGCGTGGTCGAGGCCGCCGGCGGTTCACTGAACGACGCCGACATTCCGACGGGCGACCCCGGGCTGGATTCGTTCCCCCGACACTTCCCGCGCCTCGTGGCGAAGCCGATGGAAGGCGGCCACTTCTTTGTGGAAGCGGAACCGGAGGCGACGAGCCGGCTCATCCGAGATTTTCTGCGCGAGGGTTGAATCGCGCCGCAAGCGGTGCCGGCAGCGCGCAGCCGGCTATACTGCCGGCACCTCGAACGGAGGGATTGCCGTGGAACGCCTCGTTCTCTACCACAACCCTGGCTGAAGCAAGTCGCGTGGCGCGTTGGAGATTCTACGCGCCCGGGACGTCGAGTTCGATGTCGTCGAATACTTGAAGGCACCTTTGGATGAAGCCGGGGTGGCACGTCTCCTGTCCATGCTCGACGCTGAGCCGGGCGAGCTAATCCGCCGCGACAAGCACTTCAAGGATTTGGGGTTGAACGCCGCGGACTACACCTCGGCGGCCGCCGTGGCGGGCCTGATCGCAAAGCACCCGCGGTTGATGCAGCGCCCCATCGTCACCAAGGGCGGCCGCGCGGTCATCGCGCGCCCGGAAACGAAGGTGGAGGCGCTCCTCTAAGCCCGTTCGCCGCGGCGTCCAGCTATCTGGCTCAATTCGGCCAGTAGATGTACTCGTCGCCGGGAACGTATTCTTGGCCGCCGTGCTTGTCGATGAGCCTCGGCCCGTCGACGACGCTCGGCCACATGGGCGCTGCCTGGGCCGCGTTGTGCTCGGCGAGCAAGCCCTGCAACGCCTCGACGCGCTCCGGGTGTCGCTCCGCCACGTTGTCTCGTTCCGTGGGGTCGTTCGCCAAGTCGAATAGCCACACTCTCTGCGCTGGTTCTCCCTCCCCGGCCACGGGATCGTCCGCCCTGATGAGCTTCCAACCATCGTGCAGCACGGTCTGGTGGTGCCCTTGGCGCCAAAACAGCGTGTCGTGCGGCGTCCCGTCCGCCTCGCCAGTCACATACGGCAGCAGGTTCACTCCATCGATGGTGCGGTCCTCTGGCAGCTGGGCGCCGGCGGCGGCCACGATGGTGGAGTAGAGGTCGAAGTGATGCACGGGCGCCGCCACGGTGGCGCCAGCCGGAATCCGCGCCGGCCAACTGGCGGCGAACGGCACGTGCAGGCCACCCTCGAAATGCGTGAGCTTCCAGCCGCGATACGGCGCATTGATGTCCGCAAGCGCGATGTAGTCCGCGCCGCCGTTGTCGCTGGTGAAGGCGAGCAGCGTGTTCTCCGCCAAGCCCAGCGCCGCCAATGTCTCTTGGATGCGCCGGACACTGCGATCCACCGAGCGGATCATGCCGGCGTAAACCCGCAGCGCATGGTTCTCGATATGCGGAAAGGCGTCGTAGTCAGACTTCAACGCCTGCAGCGGGTTGTGGATGCCCCAGTGCGCCAGATAGAGGAAGAACGGCCGGTTGCGGTTGGCCTCGATCACCTTGATCGCTTCGTCCGTGTAGTAATCCGTGAGGTAGCCATCCGGTTCGAACAGCGGGCCGCCGTTGAATTGGGCGGCATAGCGGGCGCTCGTCCACACCATGCGCTCGATGCCGTCCTCTTCGCGCTTGGCGTTCACCACCTCAGGGTGGTCCTCCGGCAGATACGACATGCCGGCCATGTAGAGGCTGTCGTGGAAGCCTTGGTCTTCCGGGCGTGTGCCCGGTGCGCCGCCCAAATGCCATTTGCCGATGTGCGCCGTGTAGTAGCCGGCGTCCCGCAGGGCTTCGGCGATGGTGTATTCGGCGTCCGGCAACGCCATGGTGGCCATGTCGGGCAAGGCGGCAACGGCCTCGTGGTCGATGTGGCCGGGCAATGGCGCGGGGTTCTCGTCCGCGATCCATTGGAAGATGGTGGCGCCGATCTTGGGGAAGGGCGTGAACTCGAAGCCAAATCGCGTCGAGTAGCGCCCGGTGAGGATGGCGGCGCGCGACGGCGCGCACACCGCGTTGGCGGCGTAGCCGTTGCTGAACGTCACCCCCTGCCGGGCGATGGCGTCGATGGCCGGCGTCTGCACGCTGCCATCCGCGGCGCCGCCATTGGTGAAGGAGACGTCGTTGTAGCCCAAGTCGTCCGTGAGGATCAGGATGATGTTGGGCGGGCGCTCACCCGGCGCCGCGGCGGCCGTGGCGGGGCCGTCCGGCCAATCGGTGGGGATGGTGGGGGCGATGGGGTCGCGGAAGTCGTTGACGATCGGCATCGCCCACATGAGCAAGTCCAGCCGGTTGCTCCAAGCCCAGTACCCCCCGGCCGCGGCGAGGATGATGACAACGAGCAGAGCCTTGATGAACGTTCGCATGGCGGTGAGTATGGCCGGCCGCGGTGCGTTTGTCATCGTCGCCGTCGGCATCGGGCGTCCCGTGCCCCATGCCCGGCCCACACCGGCCCCGGTTTGGCGACATACAATCGTGTCCTCTTGAGGACAATCAAAGGAGCGACACGGTGGCTTTCAGCGGCATCGAAAACACGAAGTTCGGCGTGACCATCTTTCCGACCGACTACGCCATTCAACCCATCGAAATGGCCCGCGCGGTGGAGGAACGCGGCTTGGACAGCCTGTTCTTCCCCGAACACACGCACATTCCGACGAGCCGCAAGACGCCGTTCCCCGGCGGCGGCGAACTGCCGCGGCAGTACTGGCGCTCCCACGATCCGTTCGTCGCCTTGGGCGCTTGCGCGGCGGCGACGGAGCGCATCGCGTTGGGCACCGGCATCTGCTTGGTGATCGAGCGCGACCCCATCACGCTGGCGAAGGAAATCGCCTCGCTGGACATGATCTCCGGCGGCCGCGCCATCATCGGCATCGGCGCCGGTTGGAACCGAGAGGAGATGGAGAACCACGGCGCCAACTACCAGCATCGCTGGAAGATCGTGCGGGAGAAGGTGTTGGCGATGCGCGAGATCTGGCGCGAGGACGCCGCCGAGTTCCACGGCGAGTTCGTCGATTTCGACCCGATCTGGTCTTGGCCGAAACCCGTGCAGGCAGGCGGGCCGCCCATCTGGATCGGCGCCAATTCCAAGTGGGTGTTTGACCGCGTCGCGGATTACGCGGACGGCTGGATGCCCATCGGCGGCATGGGCACGGGCAACATGCAGAACTTGAGTGACGCGATGGCGGCGCGGGGCCGCAAAGTGGACGATCTCGACCTCGCGTTGTTCGGGGCGCCGATGGATGCCAAGCAGTGCGAGGGCCGCATCGAGCAAGGCTTCGACCACTTGATCTTCATGGTGCCTTCGGAGGGTGCCGACAAGGTGTTGCCACTGCTCGACCGCATCGCGGACGTCGTGGCGCAAGTGCGGGGTTGAAGAAGCCGAGCCGGGGCTTGGCCGCGCACATCCTTTGACCGTGGGGCGGCGCCGATGATTCGCTCCCTGCCGCCAGAGGACATGCCCAAGCTCCTGCGCCCCGGCATGAGGGTGTGGGTCGGCGGCGGCAGCAACGAGCCGCTGGCCCTGCTCAACGCCCTGCGCCAACAGCCGGAAGCTGCCCGCGGCGTGACCTTCACGCAGTTTCCGCTGCCGGTTGTGAATGGCTTCGACTTCACCGCCCTTCATGCCGAAGCGGAGATGGTCACGTTCTTCATGACGCCGGCGCTCAAGGCATCGCGGGCGCGGTTTCTGCCGATGCGGATGCGCCTCGCCTTCGACCATCTGCGTGAGGCGCGTTTTGATGTGGCGTTCATCGCCGTTGGGCAGCGGGAAGATGGCAGCTACGCCATCGGCCCCAATGCGGATTTCGCCGCCGCCGTGTTGGCGACGGCGCAAACGGTGGTGGCGGAATTGCGCCCGACGGCGCCGCTGCCGGCCGGTGCCTTGGCTGTGGAGGCCGGGCGTTTGGATCATGTCGTTGAATCCGCCGAGCGTCCGCTCACGATGCCGCGCCCCGCCATTGACGCCGCGGCGCGGCGCATTGGCGCCAACGTGGCTGGGCTGGTGGCGGATGGCGACTGCCTGCAAACCGGCATCGGCGGCATCCCCGCGGCGGTGCTCGAGGCCTTGGGCGACAAGAATGACCTGGGGCTGCACGGCGGCTTGATCGACGATGGCGGCATGGCGCTCATCACTGCCGGCAATGTGACGGGCGCCCGCAAGACCATCGATACCGAGTGCCACGTCACTGGCATGGCGCTGGGCAGCGACGCACTGTATGACTGGCTCGTCGAGCGACCGGACGTCGTGTTCCGCTCGGCGGATTACACCCATGACTTGGACGTCATCCGCCGCATCGACGGCTTCGTCTCCATCAACTCGGCGGTGCAGGTGGATCTCTTCGGCCAAGTGAACGCGGAGATGGCCGGCGGCCGCCAGATTTCCGGCGTCGGCGGCGCCGTCGATTTCATGCGCGGCGCGGCCGCCTCGCGGGGCGGGCGCTCCATCGTGGCCATGCACGCCACCGCCCGCGGCGGTTCGGTGTCGCGCATCGTGCGCCGCGTGGAGCTCGTCACGGCGTCGCGCACGGACGTTGACGTGGTGGTGACGGAGTTCGGCGTGGCGGAACTGGCGGACAAGACCAACGATGCACGACGGGCGGCATTGATCGACATCGCGCATCCAGACTTCCGGGACGCGCTGGCCGAGCCGGAATCGGCGATTTGACCATATGCGTGATGCGGCCCGGCGTTGGATCAGGTTCGGGCGGCGCCATTTGGTGACATGAGCAACCGGCCAAGCATCGAAGGCTCTGCGCCGATCCCATCGCCGGACAGCTTGGAAGATGTGGTTGCGTCAACCATCCTGCTTCCGATCAGCGTTCTGGCGGCCATCACGGTCGCGACCCATGTGTCCCAGCTCTTCGAGCTGACTTTTCGGACCTACGCCTACCTCGCCGTAGTCTTGGCGGCGCTGTTTGCCGTGCCTGCCGCGTCCAAGCTCCGAAGTTGTTTGGCGCGAATGTCCCTCGCGGATCGCAAGGCCGGCCTGAGTTTGCTTCTGCTGGGCTTGATTGGGGCCACGCTCGCCATCGTGTCCCACCAGCCGGATCGCGACGATTCGTACTACCTTGCCAACGCCCGATACTTCCTAGACCACGCTGGGGCGCCCCTGAGCCTAGACGTCCACTGTTTAGTTCCAGAGTCCGAAACTCCTCGGTCGCTCACTTGGGGTACATCCAGCCCCTGGGAGTTCCTGTATGCGGCCTTGCACTTCGTGTTCGGGGTCGATTTTCTTTGGGGCTATTATGTCCTCGGCCCCGCCGTTGCCGGCTTCCTGATCCCACTGGCCCTGTACTCCCTCACGCGGGTATTTGTGGCTGACCATGCAAGGGTTATTTTTGGCGTCTCGGTGGCCCTGCTGCTGGTCTTCGTGTTGTTCGAGACCCCCCAGACATTCGGCAGCTACTCCTTCGTTCGCGCGTTCCAAGGTAAGGTGTTCGTGCTGACCGTTTGCCTGCCCGCCTTGGCGTCGGCGAGCCTCCGTTTTCTGACGCACCGTCGCCTGTTCCACTGGACGGTGGTGCTGGCGATCTGCGTGGCGGGATTGGGGGCCAATGCCTCGGCCATCGTCTTGTTCCCGCCTCTGGCCCTGATGATGGTTGGTGCGCTCTGGGCGAGCGGACTTCGAGTTTCTCAGCGCACCTTTTCCCGAGCAGTGCTCCTTTACGGATCCGCCTTCGCTTACCTCATCGCCTATGCAGTGATCTATCGCTTGCACTTCGCGTCTGAACTCGGCTTCGATTCCCCCGCCCATGCGGACTGGCGCAGATCCTTCCTTGGCCATTTGGGTGCCTTCTTTCCGGATCACTACTATCGATCCGGGTGGTCATTCCGAGAGCTCTTCGAGAGTGTTGACCAGTTCCTTGCCTTGATGCCCTACACACCCGTGGCCGTGACCGTTTCCATCGTCTTAGCCATCGCGCTTTCGAGTGGATGGATACGACGCCTCCTGCTGGCCTGGGTTTTGCTCGCCGTCGCGCTGTTCTTGAACCCTTGGAGCGGCGACTTCCTAATACAACACTTCACCAGCCCGAACATCTACTGGCGGATGTTCTACCTGCTGCCCTTCCCATTGGCGACGGCATTGGCTGGCGCACACCTGCATGGGCGAATCAAAGAACGCTTCGGTCTGAATCTCTCATGGGCCGGGCTCGGCGCGTTTGCCGCGCTTTGCCTTCTGAGCTTGTGGGACCGAAACTTGATCGAGCTTCCACCGCGTTACAAACTGCCGCAGGCCCCATACGAGGCAGCCACGGCCATTCGCGAGCAAGCGACGCCCGGCCCGATGCTGGCGCCGTTTCCTGTCGCCGGCATTTTGGTGATGTTGTCGAGCGACCACCCGCAGATCATCCTAAGGGGCCGAACCGATAAAGTAGCCGCGACACTGCTTGCCGCCACCGGACACGATGCGGAAGCTCGACTACGAAGGCGGGCCGGCACCTTCGCGCGCTTCGGAAAAACGGAGGACTACGAAGCGTTCGAGACCGTGCTGGGGCGCTACCCCCTCGCCGCGGTCGTACTTCATCAAAGAGCTTTTGGTTCCCAAACGCGAGCCGTCGCGCTGTTAAGTGACAATGGGTTTCGTGCGGTTTCCATCGCCGGCGATTATCGGTTGTTCGTGAGCGATGACACCAACGGACAACGTGCCGATCAGACCTTGGCGTACCGGTAGCGGCCCTTTATCTCACAGTTCAAGTACCGGCCAAGAGAGTCTGCGTCCTTCAAGTCGTGGTAGATGCTCGCAAGCACATCCAAATGGTGGTAGATGCCGCCGTTCTTGAAGCAGGCCTCCAAGGTCTGTGTCCGAGCGTCGTACCCGACCTCTGCCAAGTTGCTAGAAACAATGCGTTTCGTTGCGTTGTAGCCGGCTACCTGAAAGAGGACGTGAGCGACGTCGTTGGCGATCTCTCCCACCCGCGGCTCAAGCTACGCCATCCGTGTTCGCCCCAGTGATCCCGACATCGAATAGATAGACGACCAGCGTGGCGGCTGCATTGATCGCGAGTTTCGCATCGTGCGCTTCTACACGGTACTCACGACTCCCCCGCCCGTGGGCGGAACCACTTCTGTTACGCAAGGACGACACACCGTTGACCACAGAAGCGAGACCACCGAGTATTTGCTTTAGACTGCTATCCATGCCTGTGGCCGGGCTAAGCTTCATTCGGCTTCGAACCACCTTCCAAAGCGCCAGAGCGCCGAGTTTCTTCGGACATTCGATACCCTCGTTCTCGATGTAGTCGATACAGAATGCTTCGAAAATCGCACACGCTGCTGTTATGGCCGCGGCTGGATCGGTCTCTACGGAAGCAACGGCCCGATCAATTTCAACGCGCAGGGAGGGGATATCCCGGGATCGAATGATGGACTTCAGATCCTTGACGACCGGACTGGACGCGCCCTCAACAACTCGACCCTGATCGTAACGAAAGCCATGTTTTTCGAGCTCCTTCTCGATATCGGACTTCCTCTTGTCGTAGTCCTCGTCGAGGAGGTTGTTGCGCCACGCCGCCATGAGCCTCTCGAGTACCCTCCCCAGAACCTGTGGAGCGTCCGTGTTCAGGTCCTCGCTGCATCGTCTTAGCCAAGCAGTACACTTCTGGACGCGGGGCCCCGTTGGCGGTTCGCCCGGCGCTCCGGCCTCCCAGAAGAGATTGTCTAGCTCCGCATGGCTGTATACCTCGCTAAGGTTGCCACCGACTACGGCGCATACTGCCGTGGGTATTGTAGCTTTCGGTGAAGTCATCTTTGGAGAATCCTCTAGGACGGTGAGAACGATCCTTCTCGAGATTACGGTGTCAAGCTCTTGCGCGGGCTCACCCAGTAAGTGTTGAATCGTAGCATTTTGGTCTCTTGCACAGACAAACCTACTGCCTTAAGTCACAGTAGAGATCGCCATCGGCTTCTATAGTAAAGCGTGGTTCACCTAGCACCGTTCGGTATCCGTCGCGCGTGTCTCGGGAGTTATCGTCGGTTCTGTAACGAAACACTATTTGAGGGGTATTGAGCCCGTCCCAATCGCCGCCTTCGCAGTAGATTCCATTGCGGCTGTTGCTGATTCCTAGGTCACGGAACAGGGCGGCAAAAACTTGCCGTACCTGTGTCGAATCTAATCTATGCACCGTTACGTCGCTACGCATTGGGTTTGGTGCGGAATCTAAGCCAATTAGACCGAACCCGTGTGGGTAGATGTGAGCACTCAGCGTGTAGATTCGATTATGAGTGCGGGAATCGGGAGCTACGTTTATCCAAATATCCATCCCAGGCATTGAGTTGCCCTCGTTGTCCTTCCAAATGTTGGAGAAGTGCCAGTTAAACGACGCGAAGACTACGGGTATATTGAAAGTCAAGCCGTTTACCTCCGTGAGGTCGATCGAAACTTCCGTTGCGATTGAATTGGGCGTAAAGACCTTCCAACCGCCATCTTGTAGAGTACGCCGTTTCATGGTTTCCGGTGGACAAAGCTTAAAACCAGGATCTCTACGGAAATCTGGCCAAAAGCACTCGCTGTTCGTCAGATAGTCTCGAATCTGAGCGTCTGTCTGGGCGTGCGCCACCGTGGAAATGAAGGCGGCACCTGCGAAGGCGAGCATGGCGATGGTGGCAAGTTTCATGTTCAAGTCTCAGTAGTCGAAGCTGATTGACGCCGAGACTACGGCCACAGAACCCCACTGTCAACGGGGCGTGCGGGATCACCACCTTCTGGGCAATACCGCGCCCAAGGGAATCCTTGGGTGCGGCGGTTTCGGTAGCCTATGAGTTGCAACAACATGGGAGACCGAATGATGTGGATGTTGGCACAGGACGGGCTTGCAGGAAGGCGGCGAGTGGACAGCACGGACGCCCCGAGTCGCTCCAGCGGCTGTGGACCGTGGAGGGCGTGGACCCGATGCGGGAGCGGTTCACGGCGGCGGAGGCGGCGAGGACGTTCGGGGTGTCGTGGGCCACCTACCACGAGTGGAGGAGGTGGCTGCGTGAAGACAGGGTGAAGGGGCTGGTGCCCCGCAGCAGCCTGCCGCGGACGGACCGGGGCCGGTGGCGGACGCCCGGCGGTTGCGCAAGCTGCGGCGCGGGATGCCGTGGGCGGGGGAGCGGATCGCCGTGCTGCTCGCCGAGCGCTGGCCAGAGCATGCGTTGAGCGAGGCGACGGTGGGGTGCATCCTGCGGTGCATGGTGGCAGCGGGGCGGGCGCGGCCCTGCTCGTTCCGTTAAGCGGCGGCGCGACTTCACCGGCGCACAGTTCGACCACATGGCGCTGCGCATTGACGGCAAGACGATTCTAGGATTTCCGGGTGGTGTGCCTGCTCACCCGGCGACAGTGCGCCAAGGTGTTCTCGAACGCCACGGTGAGCATTGCCAGGGCGTTCCCGTGCGAGGCCGCGAAGCGGCATCCGCGCCGTGCAGGTGGACGGCGGCTCCCAGCGCGGCGCGTCTCGTGCGAAAGCGTGGAACTTCGGCAACTAGGTTGCTAGGTGGCGTCACCAAAAGGCTCAACGCTTGGGGTAACCTCTCAGTGGAAGCCCACGGTGTGCGACCTTGAACACCAACGAAGTGATCGACAGCCTTCTGCAGTGTACGGCGGGGCAGATCGTCGCCTGCAACGTTCTCGCCGGTGTGGAACACCGGCTGCTCGACCGAGCGTGGGTGAAGGAGACGCTGGCGTGGATGGGTCGCCTCGGCAGCCACGCCGACTACGCCGCACCAGAGAAGCTCGTGGTAGCGCTGCAAGACCTTCAGACTGGCCAAGTATCCCCAAATGCAGCGCCCCAAGACGGGCTCCCAGACATCCGGCTACACGGCGATGCGACGCCGAAGCCATTCCAAGTGGAGATCTCGTGCGTCCTGCCAACCCACGTCTTGCGGGACGTTCTGTCACGTGAAGACAGGCTCAGGCTTCGTCGGGAGGGCTTGGCATTGCCTTCGTCCGCGGCGGAGTTCATGGCAAACTCGACTATCAACGAGTGGCGGGGCAAGCCAGCGAGTGTACGGACTGCCCGATTCGAGCCTAGCAAGTCGCTCGGCCGCGCCGTCGCGTGGTTCACCCGCCGAGATGACCTCATGAGGGCAACCGCCTCGGTCAGAGATGCCGACCGCGCCCAACGAACTCGCGATGTCCTTGGCTTGGCACACCACAGGGCGGGCACGATGCTTGCCGTGCTGCACTTCCCGCCAGCGACTCTGGCCGGGATTGTCTCGGCGCGCCCCACCTTCGCCGATGCCACTAGCCACAGACGATTCAAGACATGGCCAGACGGTCCCGGTGCGCGGAGGCGCCGCCATTGGGGAACAACTGCGGATTTGGAGGCCCTTGACGCTGCCGCTACTTCGGTAGACGGTTGCCGGGAGCGCGTGACGAAAAAGATCGACGGGGCCTGGTTGGGCGATGGGCGCTTCGAATTTGAGTTGCTCGGCTCCGTACTGGCGTCGGTAGGCACCGGCGAGGCAGCGGACACCGCGTTCGCCACACGTCTAGCCGAAGGCCGCACGATGGCCCAAATCGCGCAGAGGCTTAAGGCTCTTTAACTTTCGGGAATCAACAGCAGTCCGAAGATGTCCACAATAGCCACCTTCGACGCCAACAACGCCGACGCGCACCGGGTCGCCGGGTGGCTTGAGACCGCGCTCGATGGCTACATCAAAGACGACATGGGGCGTTGGGCATTTCACCCGCTCGAACAGTACATTGGGACGCGAGACGACTTGGCTGATGACCTGTGCGCCATCTACGACACGCTGGCCGCGCCCGCCCAAACCCGCTGGCGCAACGCCATCCGCGACGTGTTGGCCATCCATGGCCGAGACGTCTCCAGAAGGGAGACAACCCGAGTGCTTATCGCCTTCGCCGTACTCATCCGCTCCGCGGAAGTGCTCGAAGTCCTACCGAGCATCTTGTCTGCGCCGGAAGACAGTGAGTTGCTCGACCTCGCTGTAGGCGCAGCGACTGCGCTAGCAAGCCAAACCGAAGCCTCGCGCAGATGCCTTGAGCAGATTCGCACCTCACCTTCATTCACGCCAGACTATGCTGGTCTCGTTCTCGTTGCTCTCTGCCACGCTGACCCCGAGAACTGGTTACGCCATGTGAATGACCTAGCTTTGCCGATGCGCCGCCTCACCGGTCTACTGCCCTCTGAGTCGACCGCACTGCGCTTCTATGCGAGCAAAATCTTGGATGCGATCAGCCTTAGCCGCATAACTAGCGCCCACTTGAGGGCTCTGTCCGGGGAGGTTGGCACTGAGTCCCCTTGGCTCCTTAAGGAATGGTTCCAGGACGATCAATCGCTGCTTCGTTTGCGTCCCACCGCCACTGGTGTTCGGCTTGTGCTGCGCACCGACGACTCTGTATCTTCGGAATTGAAAGGCTTGTTTGATGCGAGAAAGCTCGAGCCGCTAGGTCCGAAACCGAACGAAGGAACGGCGATCGCGTGGCAGAGCGAAGCGAACGATAAGGTGTGGGTCGCGGTTTGTACGAGAGGCGAGTTAATCGAACTCACCCGCGAGCCATCCTTGGAAGCGTTGGAGGCAATTGTCTGCGGCTATATGGGTAACCAGACCGCTTTTCGATGGCCGGAACCTTTTCCGCGACATGGGAGCATATATCCCGCCGGCGCGGACAAGATACCGAAGATAACCACCGACGATCTGTGTGCTCTGTGGGACAGGAAGGTTGGCAATCAAATTACGAAAAGGATTAGCTATATGGGCAAGTACCGGCAGCGCGTCAAGCCGGTTCTTCGCCGTGTTACTTTCAGGAATCGGCGGGCATTCAGCGTCGCGCTATCGGCGCTCGTCGCAAATGACCGGCCTGACCCGGTGGCCGGGGAGCCGTCGATCCCTTATGACTCCGCGACGCTTTCGGTACGATAGTGTTTAAACTAACGCCCTCTGAGCTAGATTGCGCAAAGGCGGCGATCGAGCATCACGGCTATAGTACGCTGTTGCCTCGGCCCCCTGAGTGGGACGATGTAATCGGACATTGGTCCGCTCTTAGAGGATATCTATGTAACTTAAATTTGGAGCGATACACACCTAGGCAACCGCTCGCCATCACGGTTGCGAAGGACAACCTGAGCGTTCGCCTTGTTCATTTTCTACATCCCGAAGACTTGCTTCTCTACACGTCCCTAGCATTAATCGTAAAAGATGACATCGAACGCGTACGCCTACCACAAATCAGGCGGCGAGTCTACTCGTACCGGGCTAGCCGCGAGAGCGTCAAGCTATATGAAAGTGTGCGGGATACGCACCAGCAGTACATCGAGCGGCTTATGCACAAGGTTGAACGACGACGGACGAAGGCTGTTGCGGTTACAGATATCGCGGACTTCTACGCCAGTGTCTCACAGACACGACTCAGGGAGCTGTTGGAAGAGGTTGCACAAACGCCCAGAGTTGAAAAGGCAGCCGAATTGCTTATCTCCGTATTCGCGGCCGGTTTCATGGGCCGGGAAGGCCACGGCATTCCGACGGGGCCCTTGGCCTCACGTCTTCTAGCGGAGGTTCTACTCAACGAGGTCGACGAATACCTCCTATCGAAGGGCGTCGACTTTGTACGCTGGGTTGACGATTACAATCTCTTTACGAGATCGTTGGGATCGGCCAAGGCCACGGTACTTGATTTGGCTGCTTGGTTGTACCGTATGGGATTGACTCTTCAAAGCGCCAAGACCCATATACTGGACGACACCGCCTACGCCGAGAGTTTTCTTGTGGACTTGGACGACAAGCTCTCCGATGCCGGAGCGATAATCGCCGAGCTGCTGCGGACTGACTACGACGACACTGACGATTTCGAGGAGTATATGGACGACCTGCTTGCAGTCCAGCTTCTTGAGACGCTAGTAGACGCGATTTCTGATGATGAACACGTCGACTATCGGATTGTCGGTTTTGTTGTGCGGAGGCTTCGAAACATGTCCTTGGACCGGCGTGTGGCAAATGAGTTACTTGAGGTGTTAGTGGAAAACATCGATCTACTGGTTCCAGTCATCGCTGCAGTGGCACCGCTTATCGTTAAGCTGGTGCCGAAAAGCAAGATGTCGAAACGTATAGGAAATCGGCTGCTGAGATCGATGCATCGCGCTGGGTTGGATCACCACGCGCTTTGGATCTTGACAATCTTTGCCGAAAGGGGGCGTAAGGCCTTCGTGGATCGGCTGTTCGATGTGTACCAACGAACCGAGTCGCAAGTGGTAAGGCGGTTTGCGGTTCTGGCAATCTCCGGGTCCGGAGGAAGAGTAGAGTACAAGCATCAAGAATGGGATCGCGCCTCACCGCTGCTCCAACTCGCGCTTTTGAAAGTTGGTAATCTGCGGAGTAAAGAGTTGTTGAAGCCGAGAGGTAAGTTGGAGGAACTGCTCGCCGGAGCTGTGCCGACGTAGAAGTGCTTTCTTCGGCTTAGCCGGAGACTTGATTGGACGTTTGGCGCGAGTCGGGCTGATCCAAGGGAGTTGACGTTGCAGGTATCCGGCGATTTAGTCCGCCTCTTGGGTCTGCCGGGAGTAAGCAGACATCCGGCGAACTTTCCCGCTGGTTCTAGGGCCACAGCGCTCGTGCCGCGCTGTCCGGGTCCGCCTCGATGCGCGGTTCGGCATCCAGCACCAATGCGCTTTGCGCGGCGCTCGAATAGGGCGACCACGTTGGCAGGCCGGCGCCGTTGGGGTCGCCGGTGCGGGCGAACGCGATCACGGTGTTGGACCAGCCTTCCGCCAACCGGCGCACCGCTGGGTCGTCGCCGTCGTGGAACTTGAGGGCGGGGGAATCCGGCTCTGCGTAGGCGTTGAACGTGAAGGCGATTTCGCTGGCGTGGGTGGCGCCCAAACGCGCCTCCAAGATGGTGCTTGGCATGTCGAAGCGGTACAGCCAGCCGCCTGGCCCGGCCGCGGTCGCGGCTTCGCAGGTGCGCATGGAGGCGCGGCGGAACATGTCCGTCCAGGCCAGCTCGTAAAGCGCCTTCGCGTCGGCGTTCGGATGGGCGGCCCGTTGGGCAGCCAAGTATTCCGTGGGGTCCGCGCCATCGCAGGTCATGGCGGCGATGAAGTGGGTCGCGGGCGCAAACGTGTCCTCATTGGCGTCGATGGCGGTGAACAAGGTGCCTTCATTCGCGTTGTAGCCGGCCATGTAGGGCACTCCGCCGGCGCCGTGTTCGGCGATGGCTTGGTAGGTGTCTCGCGTCAGCACCGTGCCATCGACGCCGGCGCCGCCACCGATGCCGCTGTCCACTTGCGCCGCGAGCAATTCCGCGGCGGACATCTCTTGGAGACGTTGGGGCAAGCCGTCCTCGGCCACCTTGAGGTGGCCCGCCAACGCCGGGGCCACTGCCGGCGGCGGCGTGGTCATGGCCGAACCACTGTGCGCGATGGCGCGGTGATAGAGGCCGTCGGCGGACGGCGCGGCGAGGATGGCGTTTACCGAGCCACCACCTGCCGATTCGCCGAAGATCGTCACGTTGCCGGGGTCGCCGCCGTAGTCCCCGATGTTGTCCCGCACCCACTCGAGGGCCAAGATTTGATCGCGGAAGCCGTTGGAGGCCGAACCGGCAAAGTCCGCGCCATAGGCCGAGAGGTCCAGATAGCCGAACAGCCCTAGCCGGTAGTTCACGGCAACCACCACCACGTCGCCTTGGCGAGCGAGCACAGTGCCGTCGTAGTCGTTGGCCGAACCGATGGTGTAGCCGCCGCCGTGAATCCAGAACAACACCGGCCGCGCCCGCCCATCCGCCGCCGGTGTGTAGATGTTCAGCACGAGGCAGTCTTCGCTCATGGCGTCTGCGGCGCGGTTGCGCCCGGTCTGCAAGAGATCGGGCAGCTCCGTCTGCATGGCGCGGTTGCCGAGGCGCGTCGCGTCCAGTGTGCTCGTCCAAGGCCCGTGCGGCATCGGTACACGAAAGCGCAGCCCTGCCACCGGGGGCTTCGCAAAGGGAATGCCAAGAAATTGCTCGGTGCCGCGCTCCGATCGACCGGTCACTTTGCCCAAGCGGGTGGTTATCGTCGTCATGGCAACGCTCCTAGCCTGTGTGCAGCAGCCCTTCCTTCACTCGCCGGCGGTGCCGCCATCCCCAGCCTGCGTCGTGGCCAAGTCGGCTCCAGCCTCGTCCTCATCCAAGTACCGAAACGAGATGGCGCCAAACAGCATTTCATCCCAAGACTGCCTGCCCCACGGCACTTCGCGGTTGGGATCCGGGTTGGCGGGATTCTGCGCCGAGTTGTCCCAAGTGGTGGTGTGGACGACCTTGGTGCCGGCCGGCAGCCGCTTGGGCTCCGTGAGGCGGTAGGACGTCTGCCAGTTGAAGTCGTACGCGGGAACGGACAATAACGTTTCGCTGCTGCCGTCCGGATAATGGGCGACGAAGTTGGACGCCTTGCCCCGATAGTGGGCGTGCGGAAGCATGTTGTAAACGAGCACCGGCCGATCCCAAGTGTAGGACTGCGAATCGCTGTGTGCCTTCGCATGGGGTGGAATCTTGATCTTGGTGTTCACCAACGCCGTGCTCCGTAGCTGGTGCTCCGGCGGTTCGTCATGGAGGTAGAGGCCGAGGCGCGAGCGATCCGTGGTCGCCTTGCCATACGGCGTGTAGTGCATCTGGAAGACGATGTTCGCACCCGCCGGCAGCAATGTGCCGGTGCCCGCCGGATACTCGCTCACCACGGAGCCGGGCACGTAACCGCCGAGGCCGCCGCTCCTGCCGCGTCCGAAGCCTTGGGTGTTCGCCTCGCCCGGTGCCGGAACGGTGAAGCGGGTGATCACGTGGTGCAGCGCTTGACGATCGCCGGGCTGGATTTCCGTCGCCCGCACCCAAACGTCGTGTTCCAGTGGGTTCTTGGCACGGAGGTATTGGTAGTCCACCACGCCGGAGGCCGGCACGTCGTAGGCCGGAATGTCGATCACGAGGTCTGGCTCGCCCAAGCCCCATTCCGGCCACACCCGGTCTTGCTCCGCCAGTGGGTCAGGGCCGGCGCCACGGGGTGAACCCGCTTCGATCCATCGCACCAGCGTTTGCACTTCCGAAGCGCTCAAGGAGCGGTCATTGGCGAAACTGCCGTGGGCGGGATCAGCGTGCCACGGCGGCATCCGCTTGGTGCGGATCACTTCGCGGATCATCGGCGAGAAGCCATGCACCATGTTGTAGTCCGTCATGGCCCACGGGCCGATGCCGCCGGCGCGATGGCAAGTCACACAGTTGTTGAGCAGGATTGGGGCGATGTCCTCGGCGTAGGAAATCTGCCTGCTCGGCGGCGGCGCGTCGAGGGCACAGCCGCCGCCACCGGACTTGGACGCCGGCGGTGCTTCACCAGCGAGCACCGCGTCAATGGCAGCGCCTAGTTGGGCAGGGGCACCGCGCCAGGCCAACGTCCAGCCATCCGTTCGCACCAGCAACGCTTCCCCGGCCCGTTCGAGGCCCAAGGAAGCGCCGATGATCTGGGCGTCGTCCAATAGCACTGGCGCTTCGATGCCGAGGGCGGCGGCTTCCTGCGCCACTTCTGCACGCACGTCCGCGGCCGAATCGATCAACAGGAACTCGACGCCCTGTTCGCCGTATGTCCGCCGCGCCACGTCGAACGCCTGCGCCGCTTCCTGTTGTGCGGCGCAGCCGTTGCGGTGCGACAAGAGCGCCACCGCCTTCATGTCCGATAGGTAGTGAAGCTCGTGGGCGGTGCCGTGCTGGTCGAGAAGCTCGAAGTTGTCCACCACCGCGCCCGGCTGCAGGGCCGCGGCCGACAGTGACGCCAAGGCTGTCAGGGCAGTCAGGATGAAGCGCAGACGCATCGTTGAGTTTCCTCGCCAGTGAAGTTCGAGAGCGGGGTTATACACCAAACGCCCCTGCGCCGGCTTTGGGGTTTGATGGCAGAATGAAGCCCGTTCGGCCACCAGAGGCGCCCATGGCAGACCTGCTGGCCCTTGCCAACGCCGTCATCGACGAAGGCAAGGGCATTCAAGACATCGGCCCCATCAACCGCATCAACCATGAGCTGTCGGCCATCGCCGATGGCATCGCGGTGGTGGAGGCGTTCTCCCACTGCGTGTTGTTCGAGACGGACGACGGCCTGCTCGCCTTCGACACCAGCAGCATGAACGGCGGCGCCCGGGTCGTGGACGCCATCCGCAAGTGGCGGTCGGGGCGCTTCCACACCATCGTCTATACCCACGGGCACATGGATCACGCCGGCGGCGCCGGTGCCTTCGTCGCGGACGCGAGCGCCAACGGCCATCCGCGGCCGCGCATCGTCGGGCACGAGAACGTGGCGCACCGCTTCGAGCGCTATCGGCTCACGGATGGCTACAACCGCGTCATCAACGAGCGGCAGTTCGGCCAGTTCGCCCGCCACGGCTACACCATGTCCACCGGCGGCCCGTTCCTGCCAGACACCACGCCAGACCCAGACACCACGTATCGGGAGACGCTGGACATCGATGTGGGCGGCTTGGCGGCGCGGCTGACGCACGGCCGCGGCGAAACGGACGACCACACTTGGGCTTGGATTCCGCAGCACAAAGCGATTTGCGCCGGGGACTTCTTCATCTGGAACTTCCCCAACGCCGGCAATCCTCAGAAGGCGCAGCGTTATCCCCGCGAATGGGCGCAGGCGCTGCGGACGATGGCGGCACAGGGGGCGGAGCTGTTCCTGCCCGCGCACGGCCTGCCCATCGCCGGGGCGGGGCGCATCCGCCGGGTGCTCTCGGAAGTGGCCGAGACGCTTGAGGGCATCGTGTCGCAAACCCTCGCCATGATGAACGACGGCGCCAAGCTGAACGACATCGTGCATGCCGTGAAGGTGGATCAGGCCGTGCTCGACAAGCCGTATCTGAAACCCATGTACGACGAGCCGGAGTTCGTGGTGCGCAACCTGTGGCGGCAATTCGGCGGCTGGTACGACGGCAATCCCGCGCATCTGAAGCCGGCATCGGACGTGGTGCTGGGCCATGAAGTGGCGCACTTGGCCGGTGGCGCCGAGGCGCTGGCGGCACGGGCGCAGGCATTGGCGGACGAGGACATGCGCCTCGCCTGCCACCTCATCGAGTTCGCGGCGCTGGCCGACCCCGACAACGCCGCCGTCCAAGCCATCCGCGCCGAGATTTACCAGCGCCGCCGCAACCAAGAGACGTCCTTGATGGCCAAGGGGATCTTTGGCGACGCGGCAAATGCGTCGAAGCGGCAGTTGGAGGGCTAGGCGGCGAAACTGCGGGGCTCGGCCGCCCTCGCCGGCATGGGCACGGTGTTAAGATGCCGCTTCGAGCTCCAAAGAGGACACAGCCAATGCCCTCAGCCATCCCCGCAACCGCCAAGGCGCGCGGCAAGATCGCCCCCGCGAAGTTCGCGCACATCGTCTATCGCACACCGCGCTACGCCGAGATGATCGATTGGCACTGCAAGGTGTTGGAGGCCCAGGTGATGTCCGCGTCGCCGATGCTGACGTTTCTCACCTTCGACGACGAGCATCACCGCGTCGCCATCGTCAACATGCCCGGCTTGGAGGATCGGCCAGCCGGCGCCGCCGGGGTGGACCACTGCGCCTATTCCTACGGCTCCTTGGACGATCTCTTCGCCACCTACGAACGCTTGGCGGGGGAAGGCATCAAGCCCTATTGGTGCATCAACCACGGCATCACGCTCTCCATGTACTACCGTGATCCGGACAACAACCAAGTGGAGTTTCAGGTGGACGCCTTCGACTCCGTGGAAGCCATCAACGATTGGTTCGCGCAGGGGCATTTCGACGCCAACCAAATCGGCGTGAAGTTCGACCCGGAGGCGCTCATCGAACGCCACCGCAACGGCGAAGACCGCGCCACCTTGCTCACCAATCCGACCATCAAGCCGGAGGAAGTGCTGGCGCAGTTGCCGAACCCGGGGTGACCGGGGCGGCCAGCCCGCTCAGAAGATGCTGAACCCGCCGTCGATCTTGATGACGTCGCCGGTGTGCCAGCGGGAGGCGTCGCTCATCAGGTAAACCGCGATGGCGCCGAAGTCGTCTGGCGTGCCCCAGCGCCGCATGGGGATGCGCGGCATCACCGCGTTCACGAACTTCTCCCAGCCGAACAACCCGGCCGTCATGGCGGTATCGACCCAACCGGGAATGATGGCGTTCGCCGTGATCTTATAACGCGCCATCTCAGTGGCCAGCCCCAGCATCATCGCAATGACGCCGCCCTTGGTCGCGGCGTACGCCTGGCCACGCGCCGAACCTTGGATGGCCGTGCCGGAGGACGTGAGCACCAAGCTGCCGCCTTCGCCCTGCTTCACCATCTGCCGGGTGGCGGCCCGCAGCGTGTAGAAGACGCCGTGCAGGTTCACGTCGATGACGCGAAACCAATCCTCATTGGTGTGCTCGAAGAAGGGCTTTTGGTTCTGCGTGCCGATGCCGGCGTTGGGAAAGCAGGCATCGACGCGGCCATAGCGTTCAATGACGCCGGCTATCGCCGCTTCCACGGCCTCCTCGTTCGCCACGTCGCACACCGTGGCCGAGGCGGACGGGTTGATGGCCTGCAGTTCGCGCTCGGCGGCGGTGTTCTTCTCGGCGTTGGTGCCCCAGATGCTCACATCGGCGCCGGCCGCCGCGATGCCCTTCGCGTAGCCCAAGCCGATGCCGCCATTGCCGCCGGTGATGACGGCCACCTTGCCGGCGAGGTTGAAGGGTTCGTAGGGCATGGGCGTCTCCTGTAGGTCTGCTGTCGCGTTAGGCGTTGGGGCAAGGTTACTCCCTGGCAGCCCGCATGAGGCCGTCCGCCGTCGCACGGGGCTTCCCTTCCTTTAAGGTTTGC
Organism: Candidatus Azotimanducaceae bacterium; assembly: GCA_965200505.1. Taxonomy (GTDB): domain Bacteria; phylum Pseudomonadota; class Gammaproteobacteria; order Pseudomonadales; family Azotimanducaceae; genus VXNE01. The sequence goes on from OZ241343.1 coordinate 1,797,727, forward strand.
GCCACCATCAGGGCTTTCGCACCAAGCGAAGCTGGGAGGATGCCATGGAAACCGCGGCCACGCGATTGAGCGACGAAATCAAGGAGTTCGGGCTCGAACGCCATGTGCTGGAGCTGGAGAGCGACGGCCTCACCATCGTGCCGCCCGAAGTGAGCGGCGTCACGCCGGAACTGCTGGACAGTTGCACGGAGGCGCTGCTCGCGCGCTTCACCGAAATGACGGGCGGGTGCGCCATCACCCTTGAAGACGGCCCGTTGGGCGAGCTCACCTGGCCGCAAGGCTACGGCGGTGCGCTCAACGCCGGCAAGGATGCGCCGCCGCCCACGCAGATGCTCATCCAGCAGACGTTGCGGCTGCACCGCAGCCTGCGCGACTTGGCCGTGAACCCGGTGGTGGATGCCCTCATCGACCATCTCATGGGGCGTGGGGCGGTGCGCAGTGGCAGCGCGGGTGGCGACCCGAACGCCAAGGCGCGACGCTTGAGCAGCTCAAACTCGTTCGTGAAGTGGCAAGGGGACTTCGGCTACGGCCCGACGCTGGGGCTGCACTGCGACCAAGGCGCCAATCCGTTGCCGTGGGGCCGCGTGGCGCTCACCGCCAACGCCACTTGGTGCCTCACCGATTACACCAAGGACGATGGCGCATTGGCGTATGTGCCCGGTTCACACCGCTCCGGCGGCCATCCCGTGCAGCCACAGGCCGCCAAGGACGCGGTGGCCGCCGAGGCGCCACGCGGTTCCTGCATCATCTTCCCCGGCAGCACTTGGCACGGCGCCTTTCCGAAGCGAACGCCGGGCTTGCGGCTGAACGCCGTCACCTACTATCGCCACGCCGCGGTGCTGCCGCAGGAGAACGTGCCGGTGACGATGCGCGACGAGCCGTGGCAGGATTGCGCGCATCCGGAGGTGATGCGGGAGTTGTTGGGCTTGGATGACTTCTTTCCCTACATGGAGCAGAACATCCCGGTGCCTCAGCTCGCCGCCGGATAAGCCGCCACGAGTGCTTCGGGAATATGCCTTGAGTCGCCTCCAAGAGCGACGAAGGGCTGACTGACAGGAGGGGAGACATGAAGTTCGGCGTGCAGGTGAACTGCTATCGGACGACTTGGGAAGACATCAAGGCGTCCATCGACACGCTGGAAGCGGGCCGTTGGGCCAGCCTCTGGTTCGCGGACCATTTCCTGCCACCCGGCCAAGACGAACACCACACGGCGTTCGAGGGCTACACCTTGATCGCCGTGGCGGCCGGCATGACGAAGAAGCTCCGCCTCGGCCACTTGGTGCTCGGCAACACTTACCGCAACCCCGCCTTGGTGGCGAAGATGGCCGCCACGTTGGACCAAGCGTCGGCGGGCCGGTTCGTGCTGGCGTTGGGCGCCGCTTGGTTCCAGCGCGAACACGAGGCGTTCGGCTGGCGTTTCCCGCCCATGAAGGAACGCCAAGATCGGTTTCAGGAAGCCTGCGAGCTCATCCGCAAGCTGTTCCGAGCCGATGGGCCGGTGGACTATGAAGGCCAGTACTACCAACTGGACAAGGCACCGCTTTCGCCCGGCTGTCATCAGCAGCCCCATGTGCCCATCATGGTGGGCGGCACCGGCGAGCGCCGCACATTGCGCACGTTGACCATGCATGGCGACATCTTCAACTTGGATGGTTGGGCGCGCCAAGGCATGTCCCGCGAGCTTTACCGCCACAAAGTGCAAGTGCTGGAAAAACACTGCGAAGATGTTGGGCGCGACCCGGCCGAAATCCGCCGCACACTGTTGATGCCCCTGCGGGTGACGGACGACAAGGCCGTGCAGGAGCGCTTCATCAAGGCATTGGGGCCGGGTTCGATGGCCGGCCCCAAGAGCTACGTCATTGACCGCATCGGCGAGTTCCAAGAGGACGGGGTGGAGGAGATCATGTTCGGCGCCCTGCGCACAGGGGATGTGGAGGCGTATCAACAGGTGGAAGAGGACATCGTGGCCGCCTTCCACTGAGTGTGTGGCGCGGCTAGGCGACCTCCCGTATGTACGCCAATAGGCGAGCTTGGCCGGCGTTGGCTTGGTGCTTGGCCGCGTTCTCACTGCATGGCGCAGCCGCGGACGCCGAGCCCGAATGTAAACACGCCTATGCCTTCCTCGCCGAGCCCAAGTTGGGGCCGGATTTCACTCATTTCGATTGGGTCAATCCCAACGCCCCCAAGGGCGGCCGCATCCGCGTGCCGGACATGGGCAACTGGGACAGCTTCAACATGCTGGGCTTGGGCCGCGTCGTGCGGGGGATGGACACCCGGGATCCCGGCGAGCGCCATAACCACGACAGTTTAGTCATCGTCTCACCGGACGAGCATGGCACGGCCTATGGCTTGCTGGCGGAATGCGTCGCCTATCCAGACGACGGCGCCTACATCGACTATCGCTTGCGCGAGGGTGCGCGCTGGCACGACGGCCAACCCATCACCATGGCCGACTTGCTGTGGAGCTTCCACGCCTTGAAGGAGAAATCGAACCCGGCATTGACCACCCGGGCCGAGGCGTTCACCAGCGTGGAGGTGCTGGCTGATGGGCGCACCATTCGCTATCACGTCGCCCCCGCCCACCGCGCGAACCGGATGCTGCCCATCCGCACCGGCGAACTGCCGGTGTTACCCAAGCATTACTGGGATCGGCCCGGCTACGACATCGGCGCCACCACCGTGCAGCCACCGCTTGGCTCCGGCCCCTACCGCATCAAGGGCTACGACATAGGCCGTTGGATCGAATGGGAGCGTGTGCCGGATTACTGGGGCAAGGACTTGCCCGTGAACCGGGGCCGCTACAACTTCGACATCGTGAAATACGACTACTTCCGCGACGACCAAATGCAAACGGAGGCGGTGAAAGGCAACGCCATAGACATCCACGTCGAAAACGTGCCACGGCGTTGGGCCACCGCCTACGAGACGCCGGCCGTGGCGGCCGGCCTCTTCCGGCTGGACTACCTGCCCCGTTCCAAGCCGGCCGGCCTGTGGTGGCCCATCTTCTGGAACTTGGAGCAGCCACGCTTCCAAGACATCCGCGTGCGGGAAGCGCTGTGGCTCCTGAACGACTTCAAGTGGGGCAACCGGCGCGGTGGCTATGGCTTCTTCGACGTTGCAACCAGCTTCCTGCATCGGTCGCACCTCGCGGCAACCGGGCTGCCGAGTGAGCGCGAGCTCAAGTTCTTGGAACCGGTGCGCCACCTGGTGCCGCCGCGTGTCTTCACCGAGCCGTATCGGCCGCCGCCGAATCAGGGCGATGGCTGGAATCGGGCGAACATCATCCGCGCCTCGAAGCTGTTGCAGGAGGCCGGCTGGGTGATCGAGGACAACCGCTTGGTGCATGAGCGCACCGGCGAGCCGTTCCACGTTCGCTTCGTCGCCGTTTCGCCGGCCTTGGGCGGCTCGTTCATCCCCTACACGCGGGTGTTGAAGCGGGTAGGCATTGAGTCTTCCATCAAGGCGCCGGAGATATCCAACTGGCTCTATCGGATGCGCTCCGGGGACTTCGACGCCGGCGCCATCTGGTTCCTGCCGGACAACACGCCGAGCATCGCCATAACGAACGCTGTTTCGAGCGCCGCCGCGGATCAGGCTTTCAGCAACAACTGGGCGAAGATTCGCAATCCCGCCATCGACCACTTGATCGATGCCATGAACCAAGCGACGAACTACGACGACTATGTGGCCGCCATCCGCGCCATCGACCGGGTGATGCTGTGGAACTTCTACTTCATCCCGGGCATGTCCAAGGTGAAGGTGGGCATCGCCTATTGGGATCGCTATGGCCAGCCGCCGCGGACGCCGCTGAACCGCAACGCATTCGTGGACACATGGTGGTGGGATGCGGACAAGGCCGCCGCGGTGGAAGCCTTCGTGGGCCGGGAGTGAAGCGCGATGGGCCGTTACATCCTGCGCCGCGCACTGCTGATTCCACCGACGCTGTTCGGCGTGATGATCATCAACTTCGTCATCATCCAGTTCGCGCCGGGCGGCCCGGTGGAACAAGCCATCGCGGAGATGTCCGGCCTTTCCATGTCCACCACCGCATCCATCTCCGCCGCCGAGAGCATGGGCCCTTCCACTTCGGGCTATCAAGGCGACGCGGGATTGGACCCGGAGATCATCGCCAAGCTGGAGAAGCAGTTCGGGTTCGACCGGCCGGCCCACGAACGTTTCCTGCTGATGATTTGGAACTACCTGCGGCTGGATTTCGGCACGAGCTATTTCCAAGACCGCCCGGTGTTGGAGTTGGTGGCGGAGCGGTTGCCGGTGTCCCTCTCGCTGGGGCTTTGGTCCTTGCTCGCCATCTACTCCATTTCCATACCGCTTGGCGTGGCCAAGGCGGTGCGCGACGGCGCCCGCTTCGACGTGTGGACGAGTGCCATCGTGTTCACGGCATATGCCATTCCGGGCTACCTGTTCGCGGTGGTGCTCATCGTCTTCTTCGCCGGCGGCAGCTACTTGGATTGGTTCCCAATGCGGGGCTTGGTGTCGGATTCGTTCGATCAGCTCACCTTGCCGCAGAAGGTAGGGGATTACCTATGGCATCTGGTGCTGCCGCTCACGTCGCTCACCATCGGCGGTTTCGCCACGCTCACCATGCTCACCAAGAACAGCTTCCTGGAGGAACTCGGCAAGCAATTCGTACTCACCGCACGCGCCAAGGGGCTGGCGGAGAACCGGGTGTTGTTTGGCCATGTGTTCCGCAACGCCATGCTCATCGTCATCGCCGGCTTCCCGGCGGCGTTCATCGGCATCTTGTTCACCGGTGCGTTGGCCATCGAGGTGATCTTCTCCTTGGACGGCATTGGGCTCTTGGGCTACGACGCGGTGGTAAAGCGTGACTATCCCATCATCTTCGGCACCTTGTTTTGCTTCACGCTCATCGGCATGGCGATGCGGTTGGTGGGCGACCTCACCTATGTGTTGGTGGATCCGCGCATCGACTTTGAGGAGCGTGGCGCATGAGCCCGCTGAATCGCCGCCGCATCCAGAACTTCCGCGCCAATCGCCGGGCGTGGTATTCGCTGTGGATGTTCTCGGCGCTCTTGGTGACGTCACTGCTCGCCGAGTTCATCGCCAACGACAAACCCATCGTGTTCTCCCTTGGCGGCGAGTTACACTTCCCCGTGTTCTTCACTTATACGGAAGCCGAGTTGGGCGGTGTGCTGGAAACCGAGGCTTGGTATCGAGACCCATTCGTGATGAACCTCATCGAAGCGGATGGCTGGGCCATTTGGCCGCCCATCCCCTTCGCGTACGACACCATCAACTGGGGCCTCATGGACTTGCCCGCGCCGCCAAGCGCCAATCACATCCTCGGCACCGATGGCGGCGCCACGGACTTGTTCGCCAAGGTGTTGTATGGCTTCCGGCTCTCGGTGCTGTTTGGCCTCTCGCTCACCCTCGCCAGCTCGTTCATCGGCGTGCTGGTCGGCGCGGTGCAGGGGTATTTTGGCGGCTTGACTGATCTGCTCGGCCAGCGGCTGGTGGAAATCTGGGAGGGGCTGCCCATCCTATTCGTGCTCATCATCTTGGCCAGCGTCGTTGAACCCAATGTGTTCTGGTTGTTGGGCATCTTGGCGCTCTTCAGTTGGATGGCCCTCGTCGGCGTGGTGCGGGCGGAGTTCCTGCGGGCGCGCAACTTCGAGTTCGTGCGCGCGGCACAGTCCCTCGGCGTCTCGAACCTCACCATCATGCGCCGCCATGTGCTGCCGAACGCGACGGTCGCCGCGCTCACCTACCTGCCGTTCATCTTGACCGGCGCCATCACCGTGTTGACGTTCCTCGATTTCCTCGGCTTCGGTTTGCCCTACGACTCACCCTCGCTGGGGCGCCTCCTCTCCGCGGCCAAAGCGAACCTGCAGGCGCCGTGGATCGGCATCACGGTGTTCGTGACGCTCGCGCTGCTGCTCACGCTGGTGATCTTCGTGGGCGAGGGTGTGCGGGATGCCCTCGACCCGCGCCGCGCCATCGGTTTGGGCGGCGGCACCCCAGCCGAACCGGTGCAGTTGCAGGCCGGGCAGTAGCGCGGCCCCGTCCCCTTCCCCTCCCCGCCGTCAATTCATGGTGGCCACGTCAGGCAGCACGGCTTCGATCAAGCGCTTCGTCTGCGCCAGCATGGCGTCCGTGCCGGCGGCGATGGGGCGCAGGATGAACTTGTGGGCGCCGGCGCTGCGGAACTGGTTCAGCAACGCCAGAATCTGGGCGTGGCCGCCCACCGCGGTGAAGGCTTCCGGAGGCTTGCCAAGCAAGCGCTCGAGCCCCGCGTTGTGGCTTTGCACGATGGGTTCGTCCTCATGCCCGAAGCGGTAACTGAAACCGGCGCCGAAGTGGTCGGCGTCGATGTGCCGGCCGAACTCCGCCGTCTTCGCCTTGATGGCGCGGATCACCGGCCCCACCGCATCCGCGGACTCTATGCCCGCCTGCCAACCGGTACCCCAGCGCGCGGTGCGCTCGATGGCCTTGGCGGCACTGCCACCAATCCACAAGGGCATGGGCCGCTGCACCGGCTTGGGCGCGATGGTGGCCTCATCAAGGCATACGAATTCGCCGTGCATCGTCACGGCATCTTCAGTCCACAGGCGGGTGAGCGCCTGCAGCTTCTCGTCCATGCGCCGGCCGCGGCCTTGGGTCGGCGAGCCGGTGGCGGCATAGTCCCGCGAGCGGGCGCTGCCCAAGCCGAAGGCCGGCAGCAGGCGGCCTTCGGACAACACGTCGATGGTGGCGCATTGCTTGGCGGTCAACACCGCGTCGCGCAAGCCGAGGCTCGCCACGTTCATGCCGAACTTGAGCCGTCGCGTTCGGCCGGCGAGGGCCGCCATCACGCTCATGCACTCCAGGTTGTCCACGCCGGAAATGAGCCGGTCGGATTGCCAGATGGAATCGATGCCCCCGCTCTCGCACAGATCCACCCACTTCCAGAAGCCTCTCGCGTCCTCGAAGGGGAAGTTGGCGATGCCGATGCCTACGCTGACGGTCATGGCGCGTCCAAGCAGAAGGGGAGTGACACCTTCCACCAGATCACCAGGCAAACGCAATAGAGCCGGTGGCGCACCCCACGCCTGCCCCCGGCGGAGTACCCCTTCGCCTAGTGGGCCGAACCCCGCGATCCACCGGCAGAGTGATTCCCGCAATCGATGGAACATCGAATCATGGAACATCGATAGCTGTTACCGCAAATACGGTTCCCGCAAGTGCTATAATCCGCCCGCAGACATGGCTTCCGATCACAACTTCTTTCCGCTCGGCGTGGCCACCGGCGCCGCCCACTGCAACCGCACGGCGGAGCAGGCCGACCTGAAGCGCAACATCCTTTCCGGTGTCCACACTTGGATCTGGGGCCGCCGGCGGATGGGCAAGACCAGCTTGGTTGAACAGGTCGTCGATGGCCTCAGCCGCGGCCGGCGAGCGGTGCCGGCCGCCACCTTGGATTTGCTCGTTGTACACGATGCCGAAGATTTCGAGGTGCGCCTGCGGGCGCTGGTGGAGCGGCTCAGCGCCCAATTGGTGCCGGCCAACCGCAAGTCCGGCGGCCGGTTGGCCGAGGCGTTCAGCGCCTTCCAGCCCCAGTTCTCTGTGAGCGCGATGGGCTTGGCCGTGAAGCTGGCGGCGCCGGCGCAACCGGCGCAGGGCGTCGCCGAACTGCTGTTGGGGCTTGACCGGGCAGCCGGACTGCATCAGCGCAGGGCGGTCGTTGTGTTCGACGAGTTCCAGCAACTCAGCCAGCTTCAACCCGGTGCGCAGCGTAGCTTGGAGGGTGCTGTCAGACACGCCGTGGAGCGCACCCGGCATGTCTCCTACGTCTTCGCCGGCAGCCAAAGGCACCTGCTGGCCGCCATGTTCGAAGATGAAAACCGGCCGCTCTTCCGCCTATGCCGGAAGATGACACTTGGGCGCATCGACGCGGCGGACTATCGCGTGTTTCTGCGTCAAGCCAGCGCCCGTTGGCCGCGCCCCATCACAGACGCCGCCAGTGACCTGATCTTGGCGCTCACCGCCCGCCACCCCTATTACGTCAACGCCCTCTGCGCACGGCTGTGGGAAGGCCGGCGGGCACCTGCGCCGGCGGCGGTGGCAGCCGCTTGGGTGCGGATAGTCGAAGAAGACAAACGCCTCGCGGTGGAGCGCCTGCTGCGGTTGCCGGCCAGCCAACGCGCCCTCTTGAAGGCCATCGCCCAAACCGAGGGCGGCGTGCGCCATCCGGCGGCGCTTGAGTTTCTGGCCCCGTTGCGGCTGCCCACCTCCACCGGCAACCGCGCCAAGGAACTGCTCGAGCAAGAGGACTTCATCCGTCAGGAGCGCGACGGGCACTGGACCTTGGTGGACCCGGTGATGGCTGGTTACCTCCGCGGCCTCGCCGAATAACCCGGTACGCATACGCACAGGCACTCGGCGGCACCAGCGACCGCGCACCCTACGCTCCCCGCCCCTCCGCCGCGCCAACCCCTGCGCCTTTCCGCCAGCGGCGCAGAACATCTAGGAACGCATCGCCGTAGCGTTCGAGCTTGGCCTGCCCCACGCCGTGCAGTTGCAGCAGCGCTTCCGGCGACGTGGGCAGCACGCGAGCCATGTCGTGCAGCGTGGCGTCATGGAAGATGACGTAGGGCGGCACGTTGGCGGCCTCGGCCAAGCGGCGGCGCGTCTCCCGCAACGTTTCCCACAGCTGCGGCGGCATGTCATGGGGCGCCGTTGAAGGCTTGCGGGCCGCCTTGGCGGGGCGCTTGGGCGCCGCGTCTTCGCGGAGGTGGACGCGCTCTTCGCCACGCAGCACCGGCCGCGCCTTGGGCGTCAGGGAGAGTGCGCCATAGCGCCCCGCATCCGTCTTGAGGTAGCCGCGCACCAGCAGTTGGCGCAACACCGAGCGCCACTGCCGGTCGGAAAGCTCGGCGCCGATGCCGAAGGTGCTCAGGCGGGCGTGGCGGTGCTGCCGGGCTTTGGCGGTGTCCTTGCCACGCAGCACGTCAATGATGTGGCCGGCGCCGAAGAACTGGCCGGTGCGGTAAACGCACGAGAGGAGCTTCTGCGCGGCCACGGTGCCGTCCCATGTGCGTGGCGGGTGGAGGCAGGTGTCGCAGTTGCTGCAATCCTCCGTCAGCGTGTCGCCAAAGTGGGCGAGCAGGGCGCGGCGGCGGCAGGTCGTCAACTCACACCAGCCGAGCAGGGCATCCAAGCGCATCCGCTCCACCCGCTTGTGCTGCTCGCCAGCCTCGGATTGGTCGAGCAGCTGGGCGAGCCGCGCCACATCCTGCAAGCCGTAGATCATCCAGGCCTCCGCCGGTTCGCCATCGCGCCCGGCGCGGCCGGTCTCCTGATAGTAGGCTTCCACGCTCTTGGGCAGGTCGATGTGGGCGACGAAGCGCGCGTCCGGCTTGTCGATGCCCATGCCGAAGGCGATGGTCGCCACGATGATGACGCCATCCTCGCGCAGAAAGCGCGCTTGATGCGTGGCGCGTTCGGCAGCGCCGAGGCCGGCGTGGTAGGGCAGCGCGTCGAAACCGCGCTCGCGCAGCATCGCGGCCGTCTCGTCCACCCGCTTGCGCGTCATGGCGTACACGATGCCGGCATTGCCCGCTTGGCCTTCCAGAAACGCCACGAGCTGTTCCCGCGGTTCGGTTTTGGCCCGCACCGTGTAGCGGATGTTCGGCCGGTCGAACCCGCTCACGAAGCGCTCGGCGTCAGCCAACGCGAGGCGGGTGAGGATTTCCTCCCGGGTGGCGGCATCCGCGGTGGCGGTGAGTGCCATGCGCGGAACGCCGGGGAAGCGCTCCGCCAAGGCGTTGAGCCCCAAGTAGTCTTGGCGGAAATCGTGCCCCCACTGCGAGACGCAGTGCGCTTCGTCGATGGCGATGAGCGCGACGCGGGCACTGGCCAAGGCGTTCAACGTCTCTTCCTTGAGCAGCCGTTCCGGCGCGAGGTAGAGAAGATCGAGCCGGCCACCCAGCGCTTCCCCCAACACGGCGCGTTGCTCCCCGTAGGGCAATGTGGAGTTGAGGAAGGCGGCGCGGACGCCTAGTTGCCGGAGCGCGGCCACCTGATCCTGCATCAGCGCGATGAGCGGCGAGACGATCAGACCCACGCCGGGGCGCAGCATCGCCGGCAATTGGTAGCAGAGGGATTTCCCGCCGCCGGTGGGCATCAGCACCAGCGCGTCCCCACCGGCGAGCACATGGGCGATGATGTCCTGCTGGCGGCCGCGAAACTCGGAGTAGCCGTAGATTTCGCGCAGCAGTCGGCGGGTGGGCTCGGTCGCATCCGGCCCATGTGCAAGCGGCAAGGCGGCCACCATCAATCGTCGGGCGCGTCCGCCTGCGTGTCCCTCACCTGCGTCGCCTGCCCATCCGTTGGCGCCGAGTGATCCTCAGTAGGCAGCCCACGCACGAAGCGCCACGCGACGTATAGCCCTGCGAGCCCCACCAAGAGGCCCAAGCTGGTGATGATGATCGCGCCGATGACGCCCTCCCGTTCGTCAAGGCGCGTGAGCCGGCCACGGCGCCACGCGCACGGCCCCATTCTCACCCAGATTCGCCCGCATTGGGCGGGCCACCGTCAGCGCACGGCTGTACCCGTCGACAGGTTGCTGATGTGCCCGGTCGGGCTTTCGATCAGGCTCATCGCCTGAATGTCTTGGTCCGCCTCGATGAACAGCCGCCACTTGCCTTTGCCGTCGCCGAACCGGCCCTCCAAGTGGGCGGCGCCGGCCTCCAATTGTTGGGCGGTGATTGCGGTGGCGGCACCGGCCGCCAAGGTCAAGCCGACCTCCCCTTCCGGCGGTGGGTTGCCGGCGTCGTCAAGGCCGCTAATCGAAATGGTTGCGGGTGCGTTGGAGGGATTGGTGAGCCGCAGTCTGCTGACCTGCCGGTTGTTGCTCGCCGGATTGAAGAACACGACCTCGTGCCGTCCCCTGGACTGGGGCACCACGGCGTTCATGCCGGTGAGGAAGCCGTCGGTCGTGCGCACGTAGGCAAGCGCCTCAATGGCCATCTCGGCGGCGAACTCCAGCCGCCAATCACCGGTGCCCGCGCCCAAGCTGCCGGACAGCCCTTTGGCCCGGTTACCCATCTCCAAGTCGTCGGAGTTGAAGTGCGCGGTGTGCCCAGCGTCAAGCGACAGCCTGACAGGGCCGCGGCGCCGGCCGGCGTCGTCGATGGCGTGGATGGCCACTTCGCCCTCTCTCCCTTCTCTGTTGATGATGCGGATGAAGCCCTGCTGCGAGGAGTTGGAGGCAGAGATGAAGAGCGGCAGGGAGACGTTCCTGCCGACCGCCACCCGGCCGCTGAGGTTGGCGAGGTGGCCAGTGGGGCTTTCGAGCAAGCTCATGGCCCTGGTTGGAAGGAACGACGTTACTTGCAACCGCCATTTGCCGTAGCCGTAGCCGAGGCGTCCCTCCCACAGGCCTCCCTCCCAAAAGTCATCGTTGCCTGCCTCTAACGACTGCGCCGTGAAGGTGCGCGATGCACCCGCTCCCAGCCATAGGAAGACCCTGTTGTTGCCGATCTCTCCTCGGTCATCATGACCACGGAGGAAAACGGCCGCTTGCCACGATGGACCGGTATTGATCAATCGCAGTTTGCTCACTTGGCGGCGGTTGCTGGCGGGGTTGAATATCGGCGCGATTTCCTTGTATCCACGTTCTCCATATTCATGGTGACTCGTCACCACGTCGTTCATGCCGGTCAGGAAGCCATCCGCGGCGCGCACGTAAGCGAGCGCCTCGATGTCCAAGTCGGTGGCTAGCTCCAGGCGCCAGTCGCCTTCGCCGCTGCCCACGCCGCCGGCCAGGCCCTTGGCGGCGTTGCCCGCCTCCAAGTCCTCGGAGTTGAAATGCGTTGTCTGCCGGGCCGCGAGCGACAGGGTGACGGGGCCGCGCCGCTCTCCAGCGTCGTCAATGGCGTGGATCGCCACCGTGCCGCGACGGTTGTCGCGGTTGATGATCCGAGCGAAGCCCTGCCGACTGGGTTGGGAGGCGGACAGGAACAATGGAATGGCGCGGTTGTCCGCGGTGAACGAGACCTCCAACTCGTAGGGGCCTGCGTCTGAGGCGTTCTGGCCGGCCACCCGCAGAAAGTAGGTTCCGGGCGCCACCTGTGCACCAACAACGAAATTGGGATACTCGCCTCCTCCAAACTCTTTGCTTACGACTTCGCCGCTCCGTCGAAGCAGTGCGCCCTTGACATCCGTGTCGCCCTTGGATTCCACCCATAGTTGGCCGGAACCGGTGCTCGGGACCCAAAGTCGGAAGTGGTCTTGGTCGAAGGACACCTCCAACTCACCGCTGGCGGACGCCCCAACGGCGATGCGCGTGGCGCCGGCCAAGGCGTCGGCGTGGTCGTCGGGTTCGGCGGACAGCGGCGAAAATGAGATGTCGAGCGCATAGGGGCCTGTCGTGCTGCCACCGAAGCCCCGCACCGAGACGAAGTAGGTGCCGGGGTCCAGCTTCGCGACAAAGAGGAAGTTCGAGCCCGGGCCGCCATCGTCGTCCGTCAGCCTGACGGCGCCATCCTCGGATGTGAGTTCGCCGATCACGTCCGTCTCGCCGGCCGTCCCCACTCGCACCACGCCCCGCTCGGCGACCTCGAAGCGGAACCAGTCCGTGTCGGAGGGAAACTGCAGTTCGCCGGCAGTGGACGATGGGGTCGCCGCTGTGGTTGCCCGCGCCTTCCCGGCGCCATGGTCGTCCGCTGTGCTTGCGGGATTGAACGAAACGATGAGCGCGTAGTCATCAGGCGTGTCCCAGTCTTGATCCTCCACTCTGATGAAGTAAACCCCCGCCTGCAGATCCTCCAAAATCAGAAAGTTGTAGCCTTCACCGCTGTCGGCGTCCTCAGCGATCAACTCGCCGTTTTGTCTGGTAAGCGCTCCCCGCAGGTTGCCGGATCCCGTGGTCGTGGTCTCCACCCGCAGCCACCCGGCCTCCGGCAACTCGATGCGGAAATAGTCCACATCGTCGCTGTCCGCCAACCGCGCGAAGGTGGTGGAAGTGGCGACCACCGGGGTGGCCGTTTGGGGCGTGTCGCCGTCGTCGGTGCGCTCTTGGCGGAAACTGGCGACTTGGTGTGTTCTTAGGTTCAAGGCGTAAACGGCGTCAGCCGGCCCGTCTGGCCCTTTCTCATCGCTGGACTTCGGCACCCCCAAGAGCGCTTCGGCGTAATCGGGATGGCGCAGGTTGGGCGTGGAGAAGTACGGCACCCCCGACACCCGTTCAAAACCGCCGTCAAAGCAGCGGCCACTGTAGGACATGATTGTCAGCCAGCAGTCGCCTTCGGCGGCGCCCGGCTCGAACGCTAGTTTGTTCACGTAGCCGTAGCTGAATGGCAGAAGCCCCGCCGTATCCTGATAGCGGTCATGGGAAAGCCCCATGTTGTGGCCCAGTTCATGGGCGAATGTGGATCCATGGCCTGACCAATGCTGATTCGCAAGGACAACGGCGAAGGGACCGGGAAGATTGGCTATGCCGCCGACATCGCCGTCTCCCGTGAACAAGCTGACCAGATCGGCCCCCAAAGCGTCACGCCTGTCGTGTACACCGTCCATGAAGCCGTCTGACGGGTTCGCTAAACGGTCGAGATCTGTTCCCGAACGGCAGCCAAGTCTTGTGCAACCTTCGCCTTCCTCCACATAATCAACTGGCTCCGCGCCCACCAAGTTCAGGCGCACCTTGGCGCCGCTGCGCTCGTAGGCATCGTTGGCCCAAGCGACGGAGTGATCGATCGACATGCGCATCTGCGCCTCGTTGCCCATGTTCTCCAGCGCCTTCGGCGTCCACAGAACAAGCACATCGACCACATTGCCACCGTCCTCATTGGCTTGCTCAACGGGCGGGAAACTGCCCCAGCCGCCTTTCGCCCTGATGGGTTCGCCCAGCGGCCGGCGCACGGATGGGTCCACTTCCTTGACGACATGGACGCCATCCTTGAGAGGCGCGACCTCGTAGGTTCCGCCAAGCTTCCAGATGCTCCCCATGATCGCTTCCGCATGCACCACGAGTGTCACCGCGCTGCCCGTCGCGCCCACCACGCGCCCGGACAGGGAATAGCCCGACAGCGTGCGTCGGGTGCGCTCCACTGCAACCTCCAACTCCAATCCTTGTGCGACGTTCAGCAGCAGGCGGCCGAAACCGGATTGTTCGACCGTGCGGACCGTCGAAAAGAGCCGTCCCCAATCCACCCGCACGAACCACCGCTGGCCGGTGGCCGCAGATCCTTCCGAAACCGGGGCAGGCGCAACGCGCGCCGCATCCACCGCATCCACGGGAGTGAACAGCCCCTCTTCCGCACCCAAGGTTGGCAGCGCGGCGACAGTCAGCATGATGCTGGCTTTGAGGCTTCTCATGGATGCGTTCCCTTGCGCCGAGGCGTCATGGGTCGGCCAGCTCAGAAGTGGTCGGGGCAGTGGGGCGCGTGCTGCGTGGCGAACAGTGCATCGAGCCGCCGCACCGTTTTCGGCTCGGCCTGCAACATGCCCCAAGTGCTGAGTTCCTGTGCCGAGCGGCGGCCGGCGTAGAGGGCGGCCAAGGCCTTGATGGAAAGCGTGGCATCGGCACTGGTGCCGTTCGGCGGCCGCGTCACCTCGGCTGCGCCGTTCGCCGCCTCGATGCGGAAGGTGCCGTCGTTCCACGGCGTCAAAGGATCCGGCGAGACGGCTAGGGTAGCCACCCCTTCACCACTCCATCCACGTCCCTCAAGCGCCGCCGCCACGTCCATGATGCGCAGCCAAACGCCTTCGCCATCCCGCGAGGCTTTGGCGGCGCTGCCTTTGCTGTTCTCGCCCGGCACGCGCTGGAACTACGGCTACTCCACGGACGTATGCGGCTACTTGGTGCAGGTGCTGGCGGACATGCCCCTCGACGCCTTCGTTCGTGAGCGCATCACGGCGCCGCTCGGCATGGAGAACTCCGGCTTCCAAGTGCCGAGGGATGCGCTGAACCGCTTCGCCGCCTGCTACGAACACACCGGCGAGAACGCGTATCGGTTGCAGGACGACCCACAGGAGAGCCGCTACCTGAAGGCGCCGAAGCTGCTCTCCGGCGGTGGCGGCATGGTCTCGACGGTGGACGACTACCACCGCTTCTGCCGAATGTTGCTCGGCAAGGGGGAACTGGACGGCACCCGCATCTTGGGCCGCAAGACCGTTGAATACATGACGCGCAACCACCTGCCCGGCGGCAGAGACCTCGCTGCCATGGGCCAACCGGTCTTCAGCGAAACGCCCTATGACGGCATCGGCTTTGGCCTGGGCTTCTCCGTGGTGCTGGACCCGGCCGCCGCCAACGTGTTGGATTCGCCCGGCGAGTTCGCTTGGGGTGGCGCCGCGAGCACCTATTTCTGGGTGGATCCGGCGGAAGCGCTCATCGTCATCTTCATGACGCAGCTATTGCCCTCGTCCGCGTACCCGATCCGGCGCGAGCTGAAGGCGACCATCTATCCGGCCCTCATCGACTGACCGCGCCCACGACATTCCCGTATTATCTGGCGGGCGGGGAAACCGAGGAGAAGTGGGATGCGCGCTCTGATTTGGACCATCATTCTCGTCATCGTCGCCGGCATCGCCTATTGGGTGGGCTGGCGCGAGGAACCGACCCCACCCGCCGCCCCCGAACCCGCACCCGCAGCGGCCGAGGCACCGGCCGCGCCGGCGCCAACCATCGGCCTCATCGACGACGCCCGCATCATCAATGCGGATTCGGAGCCCGGCAACTGGCTCGCCCACGGGCGCACCTACGAAGAGCGCCGCTTCTCGCCACTCGCGTCCATCAATCGCGACACCGTGGGCGAACTGGGCCTTGCTTGGTACCGCGACATGGGCACCAGCCGCGCCTTGGAGGCCACCCCCATCATCGTGGACGGCATCATGTTCCTCACCAGCGCTTGGAGCCGGGTGCATGCCATCAATGCGCTCACTGGCGAGGAAGTGTGGTCATACGACCCCGAAGTGCCCCCAGAGTGGGGCCGCCGCGCCTGCTGCGACGTGGTGAACCGCGGCGTCGCCGTTTACAAGGGGCGCGTTTACGTCGGCACGCTGGACGGCTGGTTGGTCGCGCTGGATGCCGCCACCGGCCAGAAGGTGTGGGAAGTGGACACCCTCATCGACCGTGAGCGCTACTACACCATCACCGGCGCGCCCCGCGCCGCGGCCGGCAAGGTGTTCATTGGCAACGGCGGCGCCGAATACGGCGTGCGCGGCTATGTCACCGCCTACGATGCCGAGACGGGAGACGAGGCGTGGCGCTTCTTCACCGTGCCGGGCAATCCCGCGCTGCCCTTCGAGCATCCGGAAATGGAGCTGGCCGCGCAAACGTGGAAGGGCGGCGAATGGTGGGAGATCGGCGGTGGCGGCACGGTGTGGAACTCCATCGTGTACGACCCGGCGTTCAATCAGGTCTATCTCGGCGTCGGCAACGGCGCCCCGTGGACGCGCGTCATCCGCTCGCCGGGCGGGGGCGACAACCTGTTCCTCTCGTCCATCGTCGCCCTCGACGTGGAGACCGGCCGGATGAACTGGCATTACCAGACCACGCCCGGCGACAACTGGGATTACACCGCCGTGCAGGACATGGCGTTGGCCGAGATGATGGTGGACGGCGCGTTGACGAAGGTGTTGCTGCAAGCGCCGAAGAACGGCTTTTTCTACGTCATCGACCGCGCCGACGGGCGGCTCCTGCGCGCCCACCCGTTCGCCGCCGTCACTTGGGCCACGCATGTGGACTTGGAGACTGGCCGGCCGGTGGAAAACCCAGACTTCGACTACACCGAGGGCGAGAAATGGGTGCTGCCCGGGCCGCTGGGGGCGCATAACTGGCAGGCGATGTCCGTGGATGTGGAAGCGGGCCTCGTGTATCTGCCGGCGCAAGACAACCCACTCATCTACGGCATGTCCGAGGAGTGGCAGGAGACCGGCGTTTACAAGCGCAACCCGGGCAGCATGAACTTGGGCTTGGAGTTCGGACGCATCGCGCAGCTGCTCATCAGCAACTTGGAGACGCAGCCGACGCCGAAGGGCTATCTCAAGGCTTTCGATCCCCTGACGGGGGATTCACCTTGGACGGTGGAGATACCGCACTATTGGAACGGGGGTGTGCTCGGCACGGCCGGCGGGTTGGTCTTCCACGGCGATGCCCTCGGCCACTTCAACGCCTACGACAAGGCGACCGGCGAGTTGCTGTGGCGCTTCAACACCTACACGTCGATGCTGGCGCCGCCCGTGACGTTCGCCATCGACGGCACCCAATACGTCTCCATCTTGACCGGCACCGGCGGCGGCGACCTGTTCTCCGGCGAAGCATTGCCGCCGCTCGAAAAACCCGCGTCATACACCTATGGCAACAGCGGCCGGCTGCTCACCTTCGCGTTGGGTGGCGGGGCGAGCCTGCCGGCGCCGACGGCGGTGGACCGCACCATCCCGGCGCAAACGCCCGTGACCTTGGAAGATGCCGACCTCGCGCAAGGGGAACGGCTATACAATACCTACTGCGCGACCTGCCACGGCCTGTTGGTCAGGTCGGGTGGCTCCATCGCGGATTTGCGGTTGATGACGCCGGAAGTGCATGCCGCCTTTGGGCAGATCGTGCTCGATGGCATCTACGCCGCCCAAGGCATGGCCGGTTTCGGGGATGCACTGACGGAGGAGGAATCCGCCCGCATCCATGCCTATGTGCGCGCCCGCGCGCATGAGGATCGCGAAGTGGCCTTGGGCAACAAAGAGCTGCCACGCATGACGTGGTTCCAGTAGTTGGGGGAAGGATTGAATGAAGCGCCTCTTCACATCTCTGCCGATGATTTTGGCGTTGGCGACGGTGGCCGCGGTGGCCCTGATGTTCATCATCGTGGACAACCCGGCAGACCGGCCGCAACCGGCGGAGATGGTCGAGCACTGACTGTGGGCGGAGGCATCCGCCCGTGCGCTTAAGGCCCCGCCAGCCTAGACGCCCGGCACCGGTTTTGGCGGCAGGGTGGGTGGCGGCGCGCGCCGAAACTCGAAGCGCGGCCGCTCGGCGTTCGTCGTGGAGCCTTGAGCCGCGCCAGCGCGGGCGGTGGCCGCTTCCGGTTCAGCCGGCGCCACGACGGCTTGGCGCGTGAACGTCCCATTCAGCAGCTCCCCTGCCGAGAGTTGCGCCAGCGCGTCCTGCGCCGCTTCCGCGGTGGCTTCGTCCCACGGCACTCGATGCGCCCGCGGCGGCCCGGCCGGCAGTCCCGCCGCGTCCAGCTTGCGCACCCAGAAGTAGATGGCGCCATCCTCCCCCGTTGCCTTGTCCGGATCTTCCACCGTGAGCCATTGCAGGCGGAAATCCTCCGGCAGCGCATCCGGCGTCGCCCAGCCGAGCAGCGCCTTCTGCGCCTGCCAAGCGCCGAAGTAGAGCGCCGTGACGATCAAGAGCGCCCCCGACTTCACCAGCATCGGCAGCCGCGTGCGCAGGTTCAGATGCAGCAGCAGCGCGGCCACGGCCGCATAAGCGACCGTCAGCGCGATGGCGGCCGCGATCATGCCTTCTGGCGCAAGGCTGTCGTCAACAACGGCTTCGGCAACTCGTTGGTGCCGAGCACCTCGCCGTTGGCGCCGATGGTGAAGCGCACCGCGGTCTGCTCGTCGCCGGAGCCGGCCAATTCGCGTTGGCCGTAGTACACCAATTCCACCGCCGGGTTCAGCTTCTCCACCTTGATGGACACCGGCAGCGGTTCGGCGTAGTTCGCTTGGTAATGCAACACGTTCACCACGTATTCGCCCGGCGTGAGCGCCCGCACCGTCACCGTCTCCTGATTGATCGGGTTTGAGATCTCCTCGCCGTCCAGCACGATGCGATCCTGAAACAGGCCGCGATCGTCGCGGTCCAGATGCATGAGGCCGGCGTCGCGGTTGTGGTACCAGACGAGGTTGCCGGACGGATCTTCCACCAAGGTGTCCACGTCGTCCGGGTGGCGGTCTTCCCACCGCACGGTGACGAGCACCTCCGCCTTGGCTTCAACGTTGCCGCCGTCCGTGGGTTCGGCCATCAGCGCGAAGGCGATGACGAACATGAACGCGAAGCCGAGCAGCGCGTTGAACAGCACGTCTGTGAAGGCGTCCTGGGATTCGTTGATGCGCAGCAGCCTATGGCGCATCGCGCACCAGATACACTTCCGCCAGCACGGCGAGGCGCGTGGCCAAGTCCGCCGCCGAGGCGTCCAGCACGTGATACTGCAACTTCAGCAACGTGCTGGTGACGAGCCCGGCCAACGTGGTGTAGAGCGCCACCGCCATGCCGCCGCTCATCGCGGCCAGCAACTGCTGCATCAGGCTGGGGTCGAACTCCTTGATGTCGCCCACGGGCAGCAGCATCAGGATGAAGCCCACGATCGTGCCCAACAGGCCGAGCCGGAGCAACGCGTCGCTGGCGAAGTGGCCCAAGGCGTGGCGATTGGCCAGCGCGTCGGCGAACGCCGTGAGCAAGGGCGCTGGGTCGCCGCCACCGCCTCGGGCACGCCAACTGTCCAAGAACTGGCCTACCAGTCCGTCATCATCGGCCGCGGCGGCGCTGCCCTCGGTGCTTAGCGTCCGCTCGAGCCGCGCATAGCGTCTGCGCTCGCCGGCCAGCAAATGCGCGAGCCACAGCCAATGCCCGGTGGCCACGCAGTAGAGCGCCAGAATCACATAGGAGAGGTAGCTTCGGTCTGCGCTCAAGGCGAGGCTGAGCAGGCCCCGATCGGCCGCCAGCCAAAAGCCGAACGCCACCAAGCCCAGCAGCACCAGCGCCCGCCATGTGAGGTTGGCGTCCATGCGCCGCGTCATCCCGCGCGCAATGAGGGGCGGCCCTAGCGGTGTGCTTTCAGCCAGGCGTTGAATTGCGGGTCGCGCTTCTCACGGAACGCGAGGCCGCCCTCGCGCGCGTCCGGATGGTGGTCGGTCACCGCGGTTTTGGCGGCGATCTCATCCAAGGACTGCTCGAAAGTCATGTCCGCGGCGTTGTACACCGAACGTTTCAGCATCCTGATCGCCACCTGTGGGCCATTGGCGATCTCGGTGGCCAAGTCCATCGTGCGCGTCTCCAGCGCCGCATCGGGCACCACTTCGTGAACCAAGCCGAGTGTGTGCGCTTCCGCGGCATCGACGATGCGCTTCTTGATGAAGAACTCCATCGTCTTGGCCACCCCCATGAGCTGCACGCAGAGGTACTGGCCGCCTTCGTCCGGCAGCAGCCCGAAGCGCAGCGTCGCGCTGCCGAGCCGCGCGCTCTCGGCGGCGATGCGGAAGTCGCAGGCCAAGGCCAGCGTCATGCCGGTTTGGATGGCGAGACCGTTGATGGCGGCGATGGCGACCTTGTCGCAGTTGCGGAAGGCGAGGTTCACCGTCTGCGAAAGATGCCGTAAACCCTCATAGGTGCCGATGGGGTTGTCGTGCCCGTGCGGGATGGGCGCCGTCAGCGGCTCGCCGCCAATCGCCTTGTCTTGGCCGGAGATGTCGTCTCCGGCGCAGAACGCGCGGCCCTCGCCCGTGACGACCAGCACGCGCACCCGGTGATCCATCTGCGCCTGCAGCACGGTTTCGATCAAATCGCGCTTGATGTCTTGGCGAAAGCCGTTCAACCGCTCGGGCGTGTTGAAGCGAATCCACGCGATGCCAGGGTCGCGGATTTCAACGTCAAAGCCAGTGAAGCCGCCGGTTCGCATCATGGCGTGTCCCTCCCCTTCGTTCGCCGCATGATAGCGCCGAGCGGCTTCGGTTAGCATTTGTCGTTTCGCCCGGAGCGTTTCGTTGTCGCCCGCGCCCCCCACCTCCGCCGTGGTCAACGCCCCCGCCGGCGCTGCGGTCGCCCGTGCCGGCGCCGCGCCACGCGACACCGACCGCTCGATGTTCGCGTCCCTCAAGGTGCGCGACTACCTGCTGCTGTGGAGCGGCATGGTGGGTTCCGCGTTCGCCATGAACATGCAGCTCGTGGCGCAGGGCTGGCTCGTTTACGAAATGACGGTCTCCGCGCTCAACTTGGCGTGGGTGACGCTCTCCTTCACGCTGCCGCAGATTTTCTTTTCGCTGGTCGGCGGCGTACTCGCGGACCGCTTGCGCAAGCGCCAGATCATCCTCTACGGGCAGGCGCTGAACGGCGTCGCCACGCTGTTCATGGCGGTCATCATCATCACCGGCAACGTCACCTTCTGGGATTTCATTTGGGTGGGCTTCGTCAACGGCACCATGCTGGCGCTGTCCATGCCGGCGCGCACGGCGTTCATTCCGGAGATCGTCGGCGAGCGGCTGATGTTCAACGCGATGGCCTTCAACACCGCCGCCTGGAACCTCTCCCGCATCCTGGGGCCGGCGTTGGCCGGCGTGATGATCGCGGTGTTCGCCGGCGGCGACACCAGCTCGCACTATGGCGTCGGCCTCGTGTACTTCGTGTTGTCCGGCCTCTACATCGTGTCGTCCGTGACGGTGCTGTTCATGGAGCAAACCGGCAAGCCGCCGGCCGGCCGCGGCAAGAGCCCCCTCAAAGACGTGCGCGAAGGGCTGGACTACGCCCTGCACTCGCCGGTGATCGGCGGCCTCATTCTGCTGTCCATCTTGCCGTTCCTGTTCGGCATGACCATCAACACGCTGATGCCGGCGTTCAACACGGACGTGCTGCAAGGCGGGCCAGATTCACTCGGCCTGTTGATGACGGCGATGGGCGTGGGGGCCATCGGCGGTTCCTTGGCCCTCGCCAAACTCGGTGAATTGCGGCACAAGGGCTTCTGGCTGTTCCTCACCTGCCTTTTGTGGGGCGTCGCCGTGATCGGCTTCGCGTTCACGGAGACGCGCTTCACGGCCATGGCCGTGGTGGCCGCGGTGGGTTTCATCTCGGCGGTGAACATGTCCATGAACCGCACCATCGTCACATTGCAGGTGACACCTGAGATGCGCGGCCGCATCATGTCCATCGACATGATGTCCCACGGCCTGATGCCGCTTGGTCTGTTGCCGGTGAGCCTGCTCGCGGAGCAAGTCAGCGTGCAGGCGGGCATCGGCGCCGGCGGCGTGGCGCTGGCCCTCGGCACGCTGGTGCTGTGGTGGGCGCTCAAGGCGGTGCGGCGCATCGACAAGGGGTTTTGACGCACTGCCGGCGGCGTTGCGCGGGCAAGCCGAGTGGGATGGCGAACTTGGAAGGAGGAGCCAATGGACCTGTTGGAAGGCATGATGACGCAGAAGAGCATCCGCCGTTACACGGACGAGCCGGTGACGGACGCGGAAATCTGGCAGTGCCTGCGCGCCGCCATACAAGCGCCCAATGGCGGCAACGGGCAGCCGTGGCAGTGGTTGGTGGTGACGGACGCCGAGAAGCGCCGCCGCATCGGCGCCATCTACCGCAGAGCGTGGGGCCGCTACTTCCCGGCCATCACGGGTGTAGCACCCGAGCCGACGACGGACGAGGCCCGGCAACAAGGCATGCGCATGGCGGCTTCCGCCATCCATCTATCCGAGCACATGGGCGAAGCCCCGGCGCTCGTGATGTTGCTCGGGCGTGCCGACGAGAAAACGTATCAACTCACGGACGAAAACGGCGCGGTGGACATTGGCAACACCTACTACACCTCGCTTGTCCCCGCCTTGCAGAACTTCATGCTGGCGGCGCGGGGCTTGGGCATCGGCACCTGCCTCACCACGCTGTTCCGCATCCATCAGGACGAAGTCCGTCAAGTGTGTGACATTCCACCCGAATACGAGATCGAGGCATTGGTGCCCATGGGCCGGCCCCGCGGCAAGTTCGGCGTGGCGCCGCGGCGACCCGTGGCTGAGGTGACTTTCTGGAACCAGTTCGGCGAACGCCGGGCGGCGCCGGAGACGCTGGGCTGAGGGATGGCCGTGGCGCTGCGCAACTGACCACCTCGGCGGCCGGAGGCTACGCCTTCCCTAATCGCAGGCGCAGCCGGTCCAACATCGATGCCACGGTGGTGGCGACGAGCAACCACCCAAAGCCCACCACCAACGTGTCCGACGGCCACCCCAGGCCCAGTCCGTCGCGCACCACGGGAATGCCGACCAGCACATAGTAGGCGATGCCGTTGTGGCGGCCGATGCGGCTTGTGATGAGCTGCCGGCCGGCGAACGCGCGGCTGTCTGCCGCGTATTGCAGGAAGGCGCCGGCGATGAGCAGGGGCAGGAT
Organism: Candidatus Azotimanducaceae bacterium; assembly: GCA_965200505.1. Taxonomy (GTDB): domain Bacteria; phylum Pseudomonadota; class Gammaproteobacteria; order Pseudomonadales; family Azotimanducaceae; genus VXNE01. The sequence goes on from OZ241343.1 coordinate 1,820,834, forward strand.
CGCCGGCGCCACGCCGGTGGCGGCCAGCGCGGCCACGGCCGCGGTGCAGAACAATGCATCGACGCCGTGGTCGATGAAGCCGCCCAGAGCCGACACTTCCGCGCGCCGCCGCGCCACGGGGCCATCGGCGAGGTCTGTGACTACCGCGAGCACAAAGGTTCCCGCCGCCCACCGCGCATCGCCCGCCGCGATGGCCCATGCGCAAACCGGCGCACACGCGAGGCGCAGGCCGCTCAAGGCGTTCGCCAACGTGAGGAGGTCTCGTCCCGTGCGCACATCGCTATCGTATCCGAATCGCCCCGCGCCCCACGGCTGGGGGCGGTGGCGTGCCACCCAAGCGTTTTGGAGCAACCATCTATCGCAAAGGTCCATAGGTTCCTGGTTCGAATGCCCAAGGCGCTTCGCGATCACATCGCGGAAGCCGCGCGGGGCACCCGCCGGAGCATCAACTCGGAGATCGTCGCGCGCCTGGAGGATTCGGTGCGCATGTCGCGAGACGACCCAATGGAGGCGTTGGGCGTAAGGCAGATGGAAATGCGGTTCGCGCGGGAGCTGTCCCATGACGAGGATCGGTTGGTGCGCCAGTTCCGGCGGTTGCGGGTGCGACAGCAACAGGGCTTGCTCGACCTGCTGTCCCAATGACGGGCGCGCCATAGCGGCGCGGGCCGCGCTAGCCGGGGCCGCTCGGCCCACCGGCCGCCGGGCCTTCGCCTATTTGCCGGGCGTCGTGGTTCAATTGTCCATCGGCTGCGTGGCAGCCACCGGCGCGTCGGCCCGGCCAGCGGCGCGGACAATCTTTGGCAGGAAGCGATGATCGATCTCGAAGTGAACGGCGCAGCGCGCCAAGTTGAAGCGGAACCAGACATGCCCCTTCTGTGGGTGCTGCGCGAGCAGCTAGGTCTCACCGGTACGAAGTTCGGCTGTGGGATCGCCCAGTGCGGTGCCTGCACGGTGCATCTTGATGGCGTGGCGGTGCGCTCTTGCGTCACGCCTGTGACCGCGGCGGCCGGGCGCTCGGTGACGACCATCGAGGGCCTGGCGCAGGATGGCGCGCGCCATCCCGTGCAACAGGCTTGGATCGACGGCCAAGTCCCTCAATGCGGCTATTGCCAGTCTGGGCAGATCATGTCCGCGGCGGCGCTGCTGGCCGGCAACCCAGCGCCGACGGAAGCGGAAATCGACGCGGCCATGCGCGGCAACATCTGCCGCTGTGGCGCCTATTCGCGCATTCGACGCGCCATCAAGCAGGCGGGGGAGGCGACACGCAATGTCTGACGCAACGGCAAAAAAGGGCATGGGCAAGTGGAGCCGCCGGGGGCTCATCACCGCCGGCGTGGTGGCCGGCGGCGCCTTGGTGGTGGGCGTGGGCATCCGCCCCGGCCATCGCGCGCCCCGGTTGCGCGGCTTGGTCGCCGATGGCGAAGAGGCGCTCCTCAACGTGTGGTTGAAGATCGCGCCGGACAATCGCGTCACGGCCATCGTGCCCCATGCGGAGATGGGGCAGGGCGTCCATTCCACCCTCGCGCAGATGCTGGCGGACGAACTCGACGCCGATTGGAACTTGGTGGATGTGCAGGAGGCTCCGGCGCATGAGGAGTACGCCAACTACGCGCTGGGCAAGGGTTTCCTGATGGGTGACGTGGACATTCCGCGCGCCTTGGTCGATACGGTGGATGGCGCCTTTCTGAAGTTGAGCCAGGCGATGAGCCTGCAACTCACCGGCGGCAGCACCAGTGTGCGCACCACGGGCCATCACGCCATGCGCGTGGCCGGCGCCGCCGGGCGCGAGATGCTTGCGACCGCCGCGGCCGCCGCTTGGCAGGTGCCGAGCACTGAACTGGTCATGCGCGACAGCCACATCGCCCACCCGCCCAGCGAGCGCAACGCCACCTACGGGGAGTTCGCCGCCGCGGCGGCGGCGCTTGCCCCACCGGCAAAGCCACGCCTCAAGGCACCGGCGGAGTTCCGCTTGATGGGCACACCGGCGCCCCGTTTGGACATCCCGGCGAAGGTGGACGGCAGCGCCCTGTTCGGCATCGACGCCCAAGTGGACGGCATGAAGGTGGCCACCACGCAGCGTTGCCCGGTGTTCGGCGGCACCGTGGCCGCCATCGACGACCGCGAGGCGCTGCAAGCGCCGGGTGTGCTGCAGGTGGTGAACCTGGACGATGCGGTGGCCGTGATCGCAGACGGCTATTGGCATGCCCGCAAGGGGCTCGACGCGCTCAAAGTGCAGTGGGACACGAACGGCTTGGAGGGCATCGACCAAGCCCACATCTTCAGCCGCTTCGCCGCCGCTTTGGACACCGTTGAGGCCCAAGACAACGGCACCACCGAGATGTCGATCGGCGACGTTGACGCGGCGCTGGCGGGCGCGACGCAACGGCTCGAAGCGGAATATCGCGTTCCCTACCTCGCCCACGCCTCGATGGAACCGATGAACTGCACCGTTTGGCTGCGTGACGGCCAGTGCGACGTTTGGACGGGCACACAGAATCCGTTGGGCGTTCGCGCCAGCGTGGCCGACATCGTTGAACTCGACGCGGACCAAGTGAGCGTCCACAACCTCTACTTGGGCGGCGCGTTCGGGCGCCGTTTCGTGGACGACTACGCCACGCAGGCGGCACGGATCGCCAAGGCGATGCCCGGTGTGCCGGTGAAGGTGATCTGGTCGCGGGAGGAAGACACCCGCCAAGACCGCTACCGCCCCGCCGTCACCAGCCGCTTCCGAGGCGGTTTGGACGCCAGCGGCCACCCAGTGGCATGGCGCAACAGCTATGTGGACAAGCACGAACCGGCCGAGGCGCCGCTCATCCCTTACGCCATCCCCAATCGCCTGATTAAGCATGTGTCGAGCCCGACCCATGTGCCGTTCGGCGTTTGGCGCAGCGTAGACCACTCCCAGCACGCCTTCTTCACCGAATCCTTCATGGACGAGCTGGCCGTCGCCGCCGGGCAAGACCCGTACCAGTTCCGCCGCGGCCTCTTGGCGGATTCTCCCAGGCACCGCAAGGTGCTGGATGCCGCCGCCGAAGCCGCCGATTGGGGTGCGCCGAAACCCGCCGGAACCGGGCGCGGCATCGCCTTGCATGAATCCTTCGGCTCCGTGGTGGCACAGGTGGTGGACGTCCGGTTGCAGGCCGGCAAGGTACGCGTGGAGCGCGTTTGCTGCGCGGTGGACGTGGGCTTCGCCATCAACCCGGACGGCGTGGTGGCGCAGATGGAGAGTGGCATCGTCTATGGGCTGAGCGCCGCGCTGTACGGCGAGATCGGCATCGAGCGCGGCCGCGTGAAGCAGAGCAACTTCCACGACTACCCCATGCTCCGCATCGACGAAATGCCGGTGATCGACACCGTGATCGTCAATGGCGGCGGGCCATTGGGCGGCGCCGGCGAGCCGGGAACGCCACCCTTGGCGCCGGCATTGGCAAACGCGCTGCACGACCTAACCGGCCAGCGCATCCGCGAATTGCCACTGAGCAAGCGCGATTGGTCCGGCCACGGTGCCGCAACGGTAGGCTGAGCGGTGCGCCGGGCTGTGCAGAAGAGCGCGTCGGCTTAACGGTGCGCCTGCTGAATGGCGGCGTCTTGGCCCTCGCGGATGGAGGCCATCAGGCTGGGGATGGCCGGGCGAAAGAAGCCCATCGCCCCGGGCTCGCGCCAAAACAGGCCGAGGTTGCGGAACTCCCGGAAGGCATCGGCGAGGTCGGCAACGGAAGCGCGTGGCGGTAGGCCGCGGCGGATGGCGTCGTAGATGGCCTGCTCGCTGGCTATGGGTGTCTCCTCGAACAGGTTTGCCACCTCGTGGGCGGATTCCGCGTAGGGCGCGAGTTCCTCTTTGCGGTTCTCATAGAACGAGAAGCGGTAGAAATCCACGATGGTCTGGCCTGCTCATGGGCGGACACGCCAATCGGCGCATACGGTTCGGAGAGACGCCACAGGTTGGCGCCCCATGCCTGCAGGAACGGCGGGTAGCCTTGGGAGTCTTTGACGATCTCCTGCAAGACGGTTTCCTCGATTCGCCTTCCACCATTGGTGGCCGGCGTCTGCAACGCATCGGCGGCGCTGGCCGGGTCCAGCGGGTCCAGTGCCACGACCGGACACTTCGCCCACAGGGAAGGATCGATGTCGTGGAGCAGCTGGTGCAGGAGCGGGGTACCCACCAACAGGACGGAAAGCACACCTTGCGATAGCTCAGTGGTGGTGACGAGGGCCGACAGGATGGGCGCTGGCAGCCCTTGCGCTTCGTCGATCACCAGCAGACGAGGGGTTCCGTCGTAGCTTGCCGCCGCCTCCTCCAATGCGCCGTGGCCGTCTGCTCCGCTGGGGATCGCCGCGTCCAGCAGCAACGCAGCCACACTGGACACCGTTTGGCAGGAGCGCATGTAACGGTACCTCGCATCCATGCCCCGCGCCCGGGCCACGCGCTCCACCCAATGCGCCAGCGCGGTCTTGCCGTTGCCGCGTGGCGCATAGATGACGGCGACCGGGCTCTGCGCCCCCACTTCCAGCACATCCGCCAACGCCGCCTTCTCGGCCTCGCGTCCGGCGAGGTAGCGTGGATTGGCGGCGGACGGGTTGAAGGGATTGGAGGTCATGGCGCTCCGCCCGACGCGTTCGGGCCGGCTTGGTCGAGAACGTACTTCATCAGCGACGGGATCCCGGCGCTCCAAGCCATCGCGGCGCCTTGGCCCGGTGGACACCAGACGTAGCCCAGGCGGTTCAAGCTCTCCAGCGTGGCGAATCGGTCGGCGGCATCCTCGCGGCCGGTTGCGGCAAGCGCGGCGTCCAACGCCTGTTCGGATGCCGTTGCGTCCTGGCGGAGAAACAGCGGCGCCACGGCGAGGGCCGCGGACATCAGCCCGCCGCCACGCAACTCTCGACAGCGGCTCTGGTAGTAGTCTGCCACCCAAGCGGCCACCTCCGGCTTAACGGCGGCGACGGTCTTCTCTGTCAGTTCGCTTGCGCCCGTGGTCAAGTGGTTTTGCCAGAGGGCGTCCCCCCAAAGTTGCAGGAAGTAGGGATAGCACTGGCTGTCCTTGACGACGGTTTCCAAAGCCTGTGGCTCGATGCCTACGTCGTGTGCCCGCAGCGGTTCAGTCAGGGCCGCCCGCGCCGCGTCGCTGTCGAGGCGCCCAATGCCGAGCAGGCCGGCACCGAGACGCGACCAGAAGGATGCATCCATTGCGCCGAGCCGCCCGGCCAATCCGGGTGTGCCTGCCAGCACGAGCAGAAACGGGGCTTCGGCGCGCACTTGCTGGCTGGCGTTGAGCAACAGGCCGCCCACGCCGAGCGGCAACGTATGCGCTTCGTCGATCAGCAACGCCACCGGTTTCCGGCGACAGCGCGCCAGCAGGGCGCGCCTGACGTCGTGCTCCTGCGACGGCGACCGTTCCGCCGAACCGACCGCGGCGATTCCGGCCTTGCGTGGCAACAGCCTTGCGATGCCACGCCGGGGCGCGACAGCGCCGATCAACCCGTCCACGTCCGCAATCTCACCCGGCGTCAGCCACAGGACATCGACGCCGGATGCGCTCCCGCACACGGCCTTGAACCAGCTCAGAAGCGCCGTCTTGCCGTTGCCGCGTGGCCCCACGAGGACGACGTTGAGGGGTGGCGCGGCGCCACGCACCAAATCGTCCAAGCAGCGGCTGAGCACCGCCTGGGCCGCGCTTCGCCCGACGAGGGCCGGCGGCAGCGCACCGTCGCCGGGGACGAAGAGGCGTGGCGGGCTGGCGCTCATCGTGCGGGCAGTATATGTCCAGCTTGCCAGCCGGCCCGCGCTCGACGCTCGGCGTTGCGCAACGTTGTTGCCTCGCTCGCGCCACCCCTTTAGAATTGCCCTCTTGCCCGACGGGGCCGCGGCTTCGCGCTGCGCCCCAGTGGGTTGCCCCACGGCGAATCGTCGCGGGGCCGAGATTGGAGAGTCCATGGCCACCATCGGTCAACTGGTGCGCAAGCCACGCAAGCGGCGCACCCGCAAGAACATCGTCCCGGCGCTGCAGGGGTCGCCGCAGAAGCGTGGCGTCTGCACCCGCGTCTATACCACCACGCCGAAGAAGCCCAACTCGGCCCTGCGCAAGGTGTGCCGGGTGCGGCTCACGAACGGCTACGAGGTGAACTCCTACATCGGCGGCGAAGGCCACAACCTGCAGGAACACTCCGTGGTGCTCATCCGCGGCGGGCGTGTGCGGGATTTGCCGGGTGTCCGTTACCACACGATTCGCGGCAAGCTCGATGCGTCGGGCGTGGCGGATCGGCGCGATGCCCGTTCCAAGTACGGCGCCAAGCGGCCGAAGTAAGCAACCCTTAAGCGTCCGAGTAAGGCTGCCCATGCGTGGCAGACTCACCTGAAGGATAGGAGGCGCACATGCCAAGGCGAAGAGTCGTCGCCAAGCGGGAGATCATCCCGGACCCGAAATACCACAACCAAACGGTGGCGAAGTTCGTCAACCATGTGATGGTGAGTGGCAAGAAGGCGGTGGCGGAGCGCATCGTCTATGGTGCGCTCACGCGCATCGAGGAACGCGAAAAGGGCGATCCGGTGGAAACCTTCGAAAAGGCGCTGGAAGCCGTGGCGCCGTTCGTGGAGGTGAAATCGCGGCGCGTCGGCGGCGCCACCTACCAAGTGCCGGTGGAAGTGCGCGCATCCCGCCGCCAGGCGTTGGCGATGCGCTGGCTGGTGGACAGCGCCCGCGGGCGCGGCGAGAAGTCCATGGCCGCGCGCTTGGCCGGTGAGTTGATGGATGCCGCGGAAGGCCGCGGCGGTGCGGTGCGCAAGCGCGAGGACACGCACCGCATGGCAGACGCCAACCGGGCGTTCTCACACTACCGCTTCTAAACCCACAAGCCGCGCGACACGGGATCGCGCGGTGTCTTGCCGTGCGCCGCGGCCTCACGCGATGCGCGACGAAGGAAGGTAACGATGGCTCGCAGCACACCCATTGGGCGATACCGCAACATCGGCATCGTCGCGCATGTGGACGCCGGCAAGACGACCACATCCGAACGGGTGCTCTTCTACACGGGCCTCTCGCACAAGATCGGCGAAGTGCATGACGGCGCCGCGGTGATGGATTGGATGGAACAGGAGCAGGAACGCGGCATCACCATCACCTCCGCCGCCACCACCTGCTTCTGGGCCGGCACCCAAGGCCAGTTCGACGAGCACCGCATCAACATCATCGACACCCCCGGCCATGTGGACTTCACCATTGAGGTGGAACGCTCCCTGCGCGTCCTGGACGGCGCCTTGGTCGTCTTCTGCGGCACCTCCGGCGTGGAGCCCCAATCCGAGACGGTGTGGCGCCAAGCCAACCGCTATGGGGTGCCGCGGGTGGTGTTCGTCAACAAGATGGATCGCGCCGGGGCGGATTTCCTGCGCGTCGTCGAGCAGATCAGCGAACGTCTCGTCGCCAAGCCCGTGCCGGTGCAGCTGCCTTGGGGCGCCGAGGATGGCTTCCGCGGCGTCATCGACTTGGTGGCGATGAAGGCCATCACCTGGGCTGAGGAGGACTTGGGCGCCCGCCCCTGCGAGGCAGCCATCCCCGCACACCTCACGGACGAAGCGCAGCGCTTCCGCGAGCAGATGGTGGAAGCCGCGGCGGAAGCCACCGAGGAGCTGATGGATCGCTACCTTGAGGATGGCGACCTGTCGCCGGAAGACATTCGCGCCGGCCTGCGCATCCGCACGTTGGACAACGAAATCGTGCCCGCGCTCTGCGGTTCGGCGTTCAAGAACAAGGGTGTGCAGCCGCTGCTGGACGCAGTGGTCGATTTCCTGCCGGCGCCCACCGAAGTGAAGGCCATCGAGGGCGTGCTGGAAGACGGCGCCACCGTTCAGCGCTGCCAATCAGACGACGATGAGCCATTCGCGGCCCTCGCCTTCAAGATCGCGACAGACCCGTTCGTCGGCACCCTCACCTTCTTCCGCGTCTATTCCGGCGTGCTCAGCTCCGGTGACCGGGTGCTGAACTCCGTGAAGGGCAAGCGCGAGCGGGTGGGCCGCATGGTGCAGATGCACGCCAACAGCCGCAACGAAATCCAAGAGGTGCGCGCCGGGGACATCGCCGCCGCCATCGGCTTGAAGGACATCACCACCGGCGACACCCTCTGCGAGGTGCGCCGCCCCATCACCTTGGAGCGGATGGAGTTCCCAGAGCCGGTGATCAGCGTGGCGGTGGAGCCGAAGTCCGTGGCGGATCAGGAGCGAATGTCCATCGCCCTCGGCAAGCTGGCCCAAGAAGACCCGTCATTTCGCGTCTCCGCGGACGGCGAATCCGGCCAGACGATCATCGCGGGCATGGGCGAATTGCATCTCGAAGTGCTCGTGGACCGCATGAAGCGCGAATTCAGCGTGGAGGCCGCCATCGGCCGGCCGCAGGTGGCGTATCGGGAGACCATCAAGAAGTCCGTGGAAGCGGAAGGGCGGTTCGTGCGGCAGACCGGCGGGCGGGGCCAGTACGGCCATGTCTGGCTGCGCTTGGAACCCTTGGGCGGCGATGCCGACGGTGCCGGCTACGAGTTCGCCGACGAAATCGTGGGCGGCGTGGTGCCCAAGGAATACATCCCGGCGGTGGAGCGCGGCATCGCCGAGCAACTGGAGAACGGCGTGCTCGCCGGCTATCCGCTCATCGGCATCCGCGCCACGCTGTACGACGGTTCCTTCCACGAGGTGGATTCCTCCGAGGTCGCCTTCAAGGTGGCGGGCGCCACGGCGCTCAAGGAAGGTGCGCTGCGGGCAAACCCGGTGTTGCTCGAACCCGTCATGAGCGTGGAGGTGGTGACGCCGGCGGACTACATGGGGCAGGTGGTGGGGGACTTGAACCGCCGCCGCGGCGCCATCGACGGGTTGGACGAGAACCCCGCCGGCAAGATCGTGCGCTGTTTCGTGCCGTTGGGCGAGATGTTCGGCTACGCCACAGACCTGCGTTCCGCCACCCAAGGCCGCGCCACCTTCACGATGGAGTTCGCGCGTTACGACGAGGTGCCCCGCAACGTCGCCGCGGAAATCCTGAACAGGTAGAGGCAACCTCTGATCAAGCCCTTCGAGTTTAGTTGAGGCTGCGTTGGGGCGCTCTTGCGCCTTCGGGGCCGAGGGGCGGCCAGCCTTGGCCGGTTCGGGCGTGTCGCTGGGCGAATCGGGTTCGCTGGACTCGGCCGCTCACCCAGCAGATGCCGGAACTTCAGGATCGTCGTCGCCAGCGCCCCGTGTCGCAGTTCCCGCACCGCTCCAACTCCCGCGAAGCCGTCAGGCGACAACCGTCGAGAAAAAATCCCCCATCGGAACCGTAGAGCATATTCTTATTCCAAAAAAGTCTAACAACTATTTCACATACGCATTGACATTTCACAAAAGAAGCGGTCTCCTTGAATCGGGATGCATTGATCGGGCTTCCGCGGCGGAGTCGCGGGGGCGCTTCGGGAGGCGCGGTCGTGGACGCGAAGAAGGGAACCAGCGGCACTTTGGGATGAAGATGCAGGTGGGCTCGGGCGCGGAGACGGGATCGTGTGCAGCATGCGGCCGCGGCGTAGCGCGCGCCGTCTTCCGTGCGATGGCGAGAAGCGGGCGCAGGGCGGCTCGGGTTGCCCGGGAGTGGAGAACCATGATGATTCCTGATCGACCGATGACAATCTTGGCGCTGTTGGCGTCGGGCGCAACGTTCGCTCTGCCCCTCAACCTGTGGGCCGCGGAAGAGGGTGGCGACCAGCCCGAAACCTACGAAGGCGTCATCATTGAAGAGATTTTGGTGGAGGCGAGGCGGCGGACGGAAAGCCTGCAAGAGGTACCGCTGTCCATCACTGCGTTAACGGACGGGTGGCTGCGCGATCTGGGCGTGGATGAAATCAAGGATCTGTCGTCTTTCGCCCCTGGTTTGGATATCGAAGGAGGCGTTGATAACAACACCACGCGGTTCTTTGTACGGGGCGTTGGCACCGCCACCCCGACTTTCGGTGTTGAACAGGCGGTTCCCATCTACATTGACGACATCTACACCCCCTTGGGTCTGGGCGGCAACATCGACATCTTCTCCATTGATCGTGTGGAGGTGTTGAGGGGCCCCCAAGGAACCCTTTACGGTCGCAACAGTCTTGGCGGTGCGGTTAAGCTGTACTCAAAAAAATTCGGCGATGAAACCGAAGGTTCCCTTTCGGTCACGACAGGAAGCTACGGCCAGCGCAACGTGAAAGGCGAGTTTCGGACGCCGGTGCTGGAAGACAGACTGTTCTTGGGTGTGGCGTACGCTTCGATTCAAAATGACGGCATCCAGGACAACGTCTATACAGACACCAAAGGGTGGGAGGACGACAAGCAGCTATATCGCATTCGCGTCGAAGGGCGTCCGAGCGAAATCTTGACCCTCAGGTACAACTACGAGAGAAACGACTCCGCCGGTGCTGCAAAGCAACTACGGGTAAGGCCAGGAACCCAAGGGCTCATTGCCTTTGATGCGCATATTGCCGCCGCCGCCGCGTACAACGACGCTTTGCGGGAAGCCTACGCGGCCGGTCTGGATCCGACGGCCTTCCCGCTGCTGCCACGGGGAGATACCCCGTTTGTCGTCGAGGCCAACAATGCCTTTGCTGGCGATGTCGACAACATTTTCTCCGACATGATTGGCGATAATACGGTTGAGCAGGAAAGTCATACATGGAGCTTGGCTTGGGATATCAGCGACGACTACTCGCTCCACTACCTGGGTGCAATGCGTGAGCAGTTCAATACCCGCCTGTTTGATATCGATGGCGGCCCGCCGGCATATCTGCCGGGCTTCGAGGAGTTCTCTTTTGAGGCGGAAAGCCATGAACTCCGGGTTGAATACCATTCGGATCGCCTGAACGTATCCGCTGGCGCCTTCTACTATGAGGAGGACTCAGATGCACTTCAGTTCTTCCACTTACCTTTCTTCATCCCGTTCGCGACGGCGAAGATCCAAGCGGCTACCGAGGCGGGGGACTTCAGTACGCTCACGTTTGAACCCGTTCAGTTGATTCAGGACCCCATGGGCAGCTACACGGGGTCGAATGTCGCTCGGTTGAACAACAACTTGCGTCAAAATACAGAGTCCACTGCGTTCTACGTCAACGTCGGCTATGAGATGAGCGAGAAACTGCGGGTGTCGTTCGGTGTGCGTTACACGGAGGACGAAAAGTTCGGCGAAACTCCTGTGGGCAACAATGACGAAGGCGCCATCGTCACGGTGAGTACACGCACAACTCCCGGCACTGGCAACTACATTCCGGTTGGTGGTCTTGGGCAATTTTTTGCCGCCAACGGCTTGTCCGCCGACGCGTTGCGGAACTTCATCGGCGTTTCCGGCCCTCCTCCGGTGGCACCCGACATGTTTGGGGCGATCGGCGATTTGCAAGCGAGTTTCGACGAGGTCACTTTTGAAGTCACGGCCGACTACTCCTTGACCGACAACTCGATCGTTTACGGGTCATTCAAACAGGGTTTCCAAGGAGGCCAATTGATCCCCATTGCCATACCGGATACGGTTCCGGTTGTGGACGCTCAAGGAAGCGTCACACGAACGGAGATCGGTGTTGAGCCGATCACTTCACCTCAAAAGATTAATGCGGTGGAGATTGGCATCAAGACGACTATCAACGGCCGCATTCAATGGAATATGGCTGCCTACTGGTACGACTGGGAAGATTTGATTCTGTTCCAAGGGTTCCAAGTGACTGTGGACCAGAACGTGTTCGCGTCTTTTTCAGTTCCCACGAACTCCGCCACCGCGACCTCTCTGGGCATCGAATCCGAACTACAGTATGTCGTGAACGACAACTTTGCGATATTCGCCAATATCGCGTACAACGATTTTGCGTTGGATTCGGTGGTGCGCACCGACGCGGTCGGTGGTTCGGTGGATGTCAAAGATCAGTTTGTCGACGACTGGGTGGCTGCCAGCCCTGACTTTCAAGGCACGATAGGCATGGAGTACTTTCAGAACCTGGACAACCTCGGCGAGCTGCGGTGGTGGACGACAGTCGCCTATCGGGATAAGATCAGTGCCAATGCGCAATCGTCGTTCCAGAACGCTGGCCTGAACTTACTCTCTCCGGGACAAGTCGATGAAAACTTCTACAGTGACAGCCACACGGACGTTGGCGTTGGCGTCAGTTTTACAAGCCTTGAGGAAAACTGGCGCGTTGACTTAAGCGCCAGCAACTTACTGGACGAGCGGCGCCCGGAGGCCATTGTGAATTCTATTCAAGGGCTTTTCTTCGGCACTCTTGAAACGTGGAACAGGCCGCGTACCTGGGCATTGACACTCTCATACGATTTTTGACCAGACCGAAGGAGGTCTGGTAGCGAGTGGGAGCGTGTCCATTCGGCAGAGGCGATGCTGCTGTGTCACAATGTTCATGACGCCTGAACAGGGTGCCATGGATGCAGGGCGATGACCGCACTGTCCAATGGCTTGGGTCGCGGCCCTCTGCTGGCCTATGCCTCCCCGACATTTTGCCTAATGTTCTTGGTTGGGCCAGCCCAGAGCGTCATTCAAGGTATCTACACCCAGCACTTCGGGGTGAAGCTAGCGGAGCTGGCGAGCATCATCTTGATCTGCCGGGTTTTCGATGCCTTCACGGATCCGGTCATCGGCTTCCTGTCGGATCGTGCGAGGGGCCGGTTGCCCGGTGGACGCAAGGCCTTGGTGGTGCTCGGTGCCATTCTCTCCATAGTCGCGGTCTATTTCCTTTTCATCCCGCAAGGCGTGGTGACCTCGAATTACTTCTTCCTTTGGTTCATGCTCTGCTACCTTGGATGGACGGTCATCGAGATTCCGCACCTGTCTTGGGGCTCCGAACTGTCCCATGACTACAAAGACCACTCCACCATTTTCACCTACCGCGCCTTCTTCTACTATCTGGGCTACGTTGCCTTCTTGGCGCTACCGTTTCTGCCCATTTTCAAGCAGGAAGGCTACACTCCCGACACATTGGTGACCGCCTTTTGGATCGTCGCAGTCTTGTTCCCTATAACCGTTCTCGCCGCAGCAATAATCTGCCCGCAGGGTGAGAACCTTGCCGCCCGAGGGGGCGCCGGAGTGCTGCATGCCTTTCGCGCCCTCATTTGGAACAAGCCATTGCGGATTTTCACGTTGGCCTTCGTGGCCATCGGCCTTGGCATCGGCATGCAGACCGGCGTGGCCTTCCTGTACATCACCAGTTTCCTTGGTCTTGCCAAGGAGGCGCCGATCATCTTCGTCGTCAGTTTCCCCTTCGCCATCCTTGGCCTGCCCATCTGGTTGAGGATGTCCAAGGGCATCGGCAAGCACTACGGCATGACGGCGGGCACCCTGCTGACCTCCGGTGCCTTCCTTTGCCTAGCCGTAATGCGGCCAGGCGAAGATATATTCTGGTGGTTCTTCGCATTGAACGCGTTCATTCACTTGGTGCAGAGCTCCTGGATCTCCATCGGGCCGTCGATGCTTGGTGACATCATCGACTATGATCAGTCGATCACGGGCAAGGACAACAGCGCGACCTACTACGCCTTCTTCACCTTCATACGCAAAACCTTCGAGGGCATTGGCGGCGGCATCGGCCTTTACGTTGCGGCATACTACGGATTTGAACCATCGGCCCTCGTCATCAGCGAAGACGTTATCTTCGGGATGCAGCTTGTGATGGGCTATTTGCCGGCCTTGATCTTCTTAGTGGCGGCGGCGGCCAGTTTCAAATCGCCCATCACCGCGGCCCGACACCGGGAAATTCTTGCGGCGATCGAGCGGCGAGGCAAGGTTGATGCGTCTCAGTCGTCAAGGGGCGCCGACACGGCGGCATCGGCAGCGGGGTAACGAGAGATGGGTTGCTGTGAGCGTATCGGCACACCAGAGTTCACTCGGCTGGTTCCTCCCGACAAGACACTAGGCGAAGAGTGGCTACGGTCGCTTTCGGCACGGGGCGAGCCAGAGGTTTACTGCGGCGACGAACTGCGGCACATCGGGATGCCGGTGGGGGGCATCTGCGCGGGGCAGTTGTATCTAAGCGGCGATGGCCGCCTTTGGCATTGGGACCTGTTCAAAGGCTGCGGCGGCACGGACGAACCCATTGATCCTAGAGGCCACCACTACGCGGAGCCGATGCCGGTCCGCGCGCCTCTCGACCAAGGCTTCGCATTGCAGGTGCAATGTGGCGAGAGGGCGCAAACGCGACGCTTGGACGCCACTGGATTCTCCGATGTGCGTTTTGAGGGCCGCTATCCCATCGGTTGCGTTCGCTACTTGGATGCAGGCTGTCCCGCCGCAGTGACCTTGACGGCCTTCTCCCCCTTTATTCCCTTGGATGAGGAGAACTCCTCCCTGCCCGTGACGGTAATGGAATACGTCATCACGAACCGCAGCCAAGCGACGATATCGGCGCATCTGGCCGGTTGGCTGGAGAACAAGATTTGCCGCTATGACGACGAGGCGGGCAAGGGGTTGCGGCGCAACGCGGTGACGCGGCAAGCGGGTGCGCTGATGCTGGGCTGCCATGCGGACGCCGCCGACAACGCCGATCCATCCACCTTGCAGGGCTACGGGGACATGACGTTCGCCTTGCTGGACAGCACCGACGACGACAGGGCTTGCGCGTTGTTGGACGGGCTGTCCGGTCAGGACTGCGCGATGGAGACGTTGGTGTTCAAACGCTTGACCGAAGCTGAGGGAGCGCCGACGGAGACCCGACCCTTCGGGAGCAAATCGGTGGGCGCGGTGGGTCGTCGCATTCGTCTGGCGGCGGGTGAGCAGCAAACCCTGCGCTTTGCCGTGGCCTGGCACTTTCCGGCCTACAATGGCGGCTACGTCTTCCACTCCACCATGGAGCACCTGCCCAATCTAGCGCGGTTGCGCCGCCACTACGCCAAGCGTTTCCAATCCAGCCAGGAAGTTGTCACTTACTTGGCGGCAAACTTCTCCACCCTCGCCGCCCAAACGCGCCTATGGGTGGCGACTTGGTATGACTCCACCCTACCCTACTGGTTTTTGAACCGCACCTTTATCAACGCCTCCACCTTGGCCACCCAAACCTGCCACTGGTTCGATACCGGACGTTTCTACGCCTGGGAAGGTGTGGACTGCTGCCAAGGCACCTGTCAGCACGTCTGGCAATACGCCCAAGCGGTGGCCTGCCTGTTCCCAAGGCTTGAACGCCATGTGCGGGAGCACGTCGATTACGGCATCGCCTTCAAGGAAGACGGCTCCATGGACTATCGGGCCGAAGGCAGCCACCGGCAGCACGGCATGAAGTCCGAGAACGACGCCCAAGCCTTCTTCGCCGCGGACGGCCAATGCGGCACCATCCTGCGGGTTTATCGTGAACATTGCATGACGGTGGACGCTGCTTTCTTGACGCGAATCTGGCCCAAAGTGAAAAAATCCATTCAGTTCATGACGACCTTGGACGCCAACGGCGACGGTTTGCTGGAAGGGCCGCAGTTCCACACGCTCGACACCAGTTGGCATGGGGAAATACCTTGGATCAGCTCCTTGTACTTGGCGGCGCTGGCGGCTGGCAAGCAGATGGCCAAGGAAATGGGTGATGCCGGCTTTGCCAAAGAGTGCGGCATCAAGCTGAAGGTCGGGCGCAAGGGCATCGTGCAAAAGCTGTTCAATGGCGAGTATTTCGTGCATCGCGCTGACCCAACCCGTCCCGACGCCATGAACCTTACCGAAGGCTGCTACATCGATCAGGTGTTCGGCCAAGGTTACGCCATGCAGCTAGGGCTGCCGCGGGTAACCCCCAAGCGAGAGACCCTCTCGGCCTTGCGAGCCCTTTGGAAGTACAACTACGCGCCGGATGTCGGCCCCTATCGAGCGAGCTTCAAGGAAATCAAGGGAGGCCGCTGGTTTGCCATGCCGGGCGAGGGCGGCCTGATCATGTGCAGTTGGCCGAAGAACGACTGCAACCGGGCTCGGCACGAACAGAAAGTCCTCGGTTTGGACGTGACGTCGGAGGGCTATCTCAACGAGTGCATGAGCGGCTTCGAACACCAAGTGGCCTCCCACATGATCGCGGAGGGCTTGGTGCAGGAGGGCTTGGCGATCACTCGCACCATCCATGATCGCTACCACCCTGCAAAGCGGAATCCCTACAACGAGGTGGAGTGTTCCGACCACTACAGCCGCGCTATGGCTTCCTACGGTAGCTTCCTGAACATCTGCGGCTTCCAATGCCATGGTCCCAAGGGCTATCTTTCATTCTCCCCCAAGCTCTCGCGGGAGAACTTCCGGGCTGCCTTCACGAGTGCAGAAGGTTGGGGATCGATCTCCCAGAGAATCCACGGCTCGGCCCAGAAGGCGCGAATTCACTTGAAATATGGAAAGTTGAGATTAAGGGCCTTGGAGCTCACCGTTGATATTGGGGGGCAAGTGTCGGAGATACTTGCGCGGAAAAACGGCATGTCGGTCCCTCTGTCGTTTGGTTTTTTGAAGGATCAACGCATTGTGATCAACTTCCAAAACCAAGTGCAGCTTGAGGTTGACGATGTTCTTACGTTAGACATTGCCCGCAATGATATATCTTCAGGATCGAAGTGCAGCGGTTGAGGAAGCCACCCATGCCGCCCGAACCCGCAGCACCCACCGTCTCTCTTGAAGACAAGTATACCAAGGAGGGCTGGGTTTACATCACCGGTACCCAAGCCTTGGTGCGTTTGCCGCTGCTGCAGCGGCAACTGGACAGTGCCCAAGGGCTGCGCACCGCCTGCTACATCTCCGGCTACCGAGGCTCCCCTCTTGGCGGCTTTGACCGGGAGTTGCAGCGGGCCGGGAGCATCCTGGCGGAGAACGATGTCGTCTTTCAGCCCGGCGTCAACGAGGACTTGGCGGCCACCGCCGTTTGGGGAGCGCAGCAGGTCGGGCTGCGGGACAACAGCGAATGTGACGGCGTGTTCGGCATCTGGTACGGCAAAGGGCCGGGGGTGGACCGCAGCGGCGACGCCTTCCGCCATGCCAATCTGGCCGGCAGCGCTGCTAAGGGCGGGGTGCTGGCTCTGCTGGGGGACGACCACACCTGTGAGTCCTCCACCACCTGCCACCAAAGCGAGTTCGCCTTGGTCGATGCCATGATGCCGATCCTCAATCCGGCCGGCGTTCAGGAGATCATCCACTTCGGCATCCACGGCTGGGCGATGTCCCGCTACAGCGGCTGCTGGGTGGGCCTGAAGTGCGTCCACGACACGGTGAGCTCCACGGTCTGCGCAAACATTTCCGCTGCCAACTTCAACATTCAAGTCCCGGACAGCGAGGGCCTGCCGAAGGGCGGCCTCAACATCCGCACCGGCGATACGGCGCGGGAGCAGGAAGCGCGGCTGCACAGCCATAAGTTGAAGGCCGCCCAAGCCTATTGCCGCAGCAACGGGCTGGACCATGTGGTGCTGGATTCCCCGGCGCCGCGCATCGGCGTCGTCACCACCGGCAAGTCCCATTTGGACGTGCGCCAAGCCTTGGCGGACCTGCACGTTGACGAAGAGCGGGCGCAAGCATTGGGGCTGCGGGTTTACAAGGTCGGCATGGTCTGGCCCTTGGAGCCGGGCAAGGCGCTGGAGGCTTGCGGCGGCCTCGAAGCATTGCTGGTGGTGGAGGAGAAGCGGGGGCTGCTGGAAGGCCAGCTGAAGCAGCTCTTCTACGGCAAGCAGAACGCGCCGGCCATCATCGGCAAGTTCGACCAAGACGGCAAACCCTTGCTGCGCAGCATCTTGGATCTGAACAGCAACTTAGTGGCCGTGGCCCTCGCTGAAACCATCCTGGCGACGGTGGATGATCCTGCGCTGAAGGAGCGGCTGGCAAGCCTGAAGGCGCTGGAGGCCAAACCCGAACCCCAAGCGCCCTTGGCGCGCACACCCTATTTCTGCGCCGGCTGCCCGCACAGCAGCTCCACCCATTTGCCGGAGGGCAGCCGCGGCATGGCCGGCATCGGCTGCCACTTCCTAGCCCAGTTTATGAACCGCAATGTGGACGGCTTCACCCAAATGGGCGGCGAAGGCGCTAGCTGGCTGGGCGAGGCGCCCTTCGCCGCCACCGAGCATGTCTTCCAGCAGATGGGCGACGGCACCTACTTCCACTCCGGTGCCTTGGCCATTCGCGCCGCGGTGGCCGCCGGCGTCAACATCACCTTCAAGGTGCTGTACAACGATGCGGTGGCCATGACCGGCGGGCAGGCGCACGACGGGCCGCTCACCCCTTGGGGCATTAGCTGGCAGGCGCGCAGCGAGGGGGTCAAGGCCATCGCCTTGGTGACGGATGAGCCGAACAAGTACGCCGCTGAAGTGCAATGGGCACCCGGAACCACCCTGCACCACCGCCGCGAACTCGATTGGGTGCAGACCAGGTTCAGGAACATCCCCGGCGCCACCCTCATCATCTACGACCAAACCTGCGCCGCGGAGAAGCGCCGTCGCCGCAAGCGCAACCAATATCCGGACCCGGCCAAGCGCCTGTTCATCAACAGCGAACTGTGCGAGGGCTGCGGGGACTGCGGAGTGGCTTCCAACTGCACGGCCCTGCTGCCCAAGGAAACCCCGCTGGGCCGCAAGCGGGAGATCGACCAATCCGCCTGCAACAAGGACTACTCCTGCGTCAACGGCTTCTGCCCCAGCTTCGTGACGGTGCTGGGCGGCGAACTGCGCAAGCCGCAGGCAACCGCCCTGTCGGTCGCAGAGCCGCCGGAACCCGAAACGCCTTCTTTGGACAACGGTTGCAGCATGGTCATCACCGGCGTGGGCGGCACTGGAGTGGTGACGGTGGGCGCCTTGGTGGCCATGGCCGCCCACATCGAAGGCAAGGGCTTCGGCGTCTTGGACATGACCGGGCTAGCGCAGAAGGGCGGTGCCGTCATCTCGCACTTGCGTCTGGCCCCGCGCCCAGAGCACATCGGTGCCATTCGCATCGCCGCCGGCGGCGCGGACTTAGTGATCGGCTGCGACTCCGTGGTCACCGCCGGCGCGGTGGCGCTGCGCACCGTTCGGCGCGGCGCCACCCGAGTGCTGGTCAACACCAGGGAGACGATGCCCGGGGACTTCACCCGCAACGCCGACCTGGCCTTTCCGGCCGACAGCCTGATGCGCACCATCACAGAGTGCGCGGGTGAAGGGCTAGTGGAAGCGGTCGCTGCCAGCCAAGCTGCGGTCAAACACTTGGGAGACTCCATCGGCGGCAACTTGCTGATGCTGGGCTTCGCCCACCAAAGGGGCCTGATCCCTCTGGCGGCGAAGTCGATCAACGCCGCCATCGAAGTCAACGGCGTGGCCGTGGCCATGAACCAGCGCGCCTTCCTGTTGGGACGGCAGTTGGCCGCCGGGCTGCTCGATGCCGAGGTTGATGCCCCGACGCCTGCAACAGCATCCATTGACCCCAACAACTTGCAGGACGTCGTGCGCCACCGCCGCGGCTTTCTGGCTGAGTACCAGAACGCTGCTTATGCCGACCGATACAGGGCGCTGGTTGAACAGGTGTGGCAGCGGGAAGCGGAGTTGGGATTCGGCCGGCCGGCGCTCGCTTTGGCCGTCGCCAAGAACTACTGCAAGCTGCTGGCCTACAAGGACGAATACGAGGTTGCCCGCCTGCATTCCAGCCCGGCGTTCATCAAGCAGCTCAGCGAAACCTTCTCCGGGGACTACCGGCTAAGGTTCAACTTAGCGCCGCCGCTCATCGCCAAGCGCGACAGGCAAACCGGCCATCTCGTCAAGCGGCAGTTCGGCCCTTGGATGCAGAAGGCGTTCCGCGTTCTGGCGCGGCTGAGAGGGCTGCGCGGCACCGCCTTCGACCCGTTCGGCTACACCAAGGAAAGGCGCATGGAGCGCCGCTTGATCGCGGACTACGAACGAATGCTGGCGGAACTGCTGCCGGCCTTGTCCGCGGCCAACTACGACGCCGCAGTAGCGCTGGCCGAATGGCCCGATGAAGTGCGCGGTTTCGGCCACGTCAAGGAAGCAAGCGTCGGGCGCATGGAAGAAAGGAAGGAACAGGGCTTGGCGCAGTTCCGTCGCGAGCTGGCCCAAGCGAAGGTGCCGGCGGCCGCCGCCACGGTGTGCCGGTCGACAACGCCATCGTGAACGACAACGCCTTGGCCGTCGTCTGCCGCTGGTGGCTTTCGCTTTGCGCCAGAAGCCTTCGGCCAATGCACGATGAGGTGCGGGGGCGCTTTCAACACGGCGCTCTGGCCCCGCTTGGCCTCCCTTCTGCTGCCCACAGCGCTCCGGCGCTTTCCAGTGGTTGTCGTTCGCCGATCGGGGTGGACGCGGACGCAAGCCCGCGAGAATTAGCGCGAACGAAGCCGATCGCACCTCGCATCGCGCGTCCACTCAACCCGTCGCGTTGCTCCCGCCTGATGTGCGCCCCGTTCTCAGCGCGAGAACGCCTTGGGCCGCCGAAGCGAGATGTTGACAGACCAAGCGGGCATCAGTACGGTTCGTTTCAAATAAGAACCATCATTTTCCAATTGAACGACCTTGGGCGATGGCCATTGTGCTGATCAAATCCCTCTTGAGCGCCGCCGGCATCCGGTTCCCCGCACTCGGCTTCGGTGGTGCCGGGCTTGGCAATCTGTACCGAGAGGTGTCTGACGAGGCCGCTGTCGAAACCTTGGATGCGGCATGGGGGCACGGCATCCGCTACTTCGACACCGCCCCGTACTACGGGTTTGGCTTGAGCGAGGCTCGGCTTGGTGCCTACCTGCGCAGCAGAGACCGGAACAGCTTCGTGCTATCGACCAAGGTGGGCCGCCTATTGCTCCCGGCGCACCACATCAAGGACGCTTCCGAGCGCCATGGCTTCTGCTCCCCCATGCCCTTCGAGCCTGCGTACGACTACTCCCATGACGGTGTGCTGCGCTCCTTCGAAAGCAGCCTCGAGCGCCTCGATCTCGAGCGCATTGACGTGCTTCTGCTGCACGACGTCGGCGAGCGCACCCACGGCGCTAACCATCCGGCGGTCTTCGCCGAGGCGATGGACGGCGGCTATCGCGCCTTGGCCAAATTGCGCGACGAGGGGCTGGTGCGGGCCATCGGCATCGGTGCCAACGAATGGGAGGTTTGCAACCAAGCGCTGGACCGTGGCGACTTCGACTGCTTCTTGCTCGCTGGGCGCTACACCCTTCTGGAGCAGGGTGCGCTGGACGGCTTCTTGCCCCGATGCCTGAACCGGGGTGTTGCGGTGATCATTGGCGGGCCCTACAACTCCGGCATCCTCGCCACCGGCGTCCTCGGCAACGGCCAGTCGCGCTACGACTATGCGCCGGCCCCGGACGCCGTCATCAAGCGAGTCGCCAGCATCGAAGGGTTCTGTCGGGAGTTCGCCGTCCCCCTGCCCGCCGCCGCCCTGCAGTTTCCCTTGGCCCATCCCGCCGTCGCTTCGGCGATTCCCGGCCTCACCAGCGGCGAAGACGTGCGGCAAGCCTTGGCCTATTGCCGACACCCCATCCCCGACGCCTTCTGGCAGGCATTGCGGAATGCCGGTCTGATGCATCCAAAGGCCCCGCTTCCCAGCCAACAAGGGGCCGCTGCATGAACCAAGCCATCGACGCCCATCAGCACTTCTGGAAGTTGGACAGGGGCGACTACCGCTGGCTGACGCCCGCTCTCAAGCCCCTGCATCGAGACTTTCTGCCGCAGCACCTAAGGCCCCTGCTGCACCGCGCTGGCGTCAAGAAGACCGTGTTGGTGCAGGCGGCGGACACCCTTGAAGAAACCCGCTATCTCCTATCCTTGGCCGAGCAGGAAGACTTCGTCGCCGCGGTGGTGGGTTGGGTGGACATGGCGGACGACAACGCGCCCGAGGTATTGGCGGAACTGGCCAAGAACCCCCATTTTGTCGGCGTCCGTCCAATGATTCAGGACATTGCCGAGACTGATTGGATGCTGTGCCCGCGCTTGCAGCCGGCCTTCCTCGCTATGCGCCGACTGGGCCTTGCCTTTGATGCGCTGGTCAGGCCAATTCACTTGGACAACCTGCTGACGCTGCTGCGTCGCCATCCCGATTTGCCGACGGTAATCGATCACGCCGCTAAGCCGGACATCGCCAACGGCGGCAATGCGCGTTGGCGGGCGCAGATGCGCGAACTGGCCGCCTTGGACCATTGCCATTGCAAGCTATCCGGATTGCTGACCGAGGCCGGAGACGATCCGCAACCGGCGCGACTTCGGCTCTATGTGGAGTTCCTGCTGGACTGCTTCGGGGCGGAGAAACTGATGTGGGGCAGCGATTGGCCCGTTCTGAACTTGGCTGGCGACTACCTTGGTTGGTGCGCCCAAAGCAAAGGCTTCGTCGCCGAGCTGCCGGCCGCGGATCAAGCGCGCATTTTCGGCGGCACGGCCGCGGCATTCTATGGCTTGAGTGCAGAGGGATAGGCTGGATGACCGCGCGAAACACGCATGTGTTGCTGCATCAGGAGGACAACATTCTGGTCAGTTGCCGGGATTTGGCGCCGGGGGAGGCGCTGCAGATCGACCGTCAGGCGGTGGTCTTGACGCAGCTAGTTCCGCTCGGACACAAGATTGCCCGCCGGCCCTTGGCGCCGGGCGAGAAAATCTTCAAGTACGGAGCGCCGATTGGCACCGCGTTGGCCGACATTGCCATTGGCGAGCATGTCCACCTCCACAACATGAAAAGCGATTACATCCCCAGCCACACCCGCAAGGCGATGGGTTGAACATGCAGGGCTATCTTCGATCCGACGGTCGCAAAGGCATTCGCAATCAGCTATTGGTGGCCTACTTGGTGGAGTGCGCCCATCATGTGGCGCGGTTGATCGTCAACCAATCGGCGCAAACCGAAGCGCAGCTAATCGGCTTTCCCGGCTGCTACCCAAACGCCTACGCCTTGCGCATGATGAAACGGCTCTGCGCCCATCCCAATGTCGGCGGCGTGCTGCTGCTGTCCTTGGGTTGCGAAGGCTTCAATCGGGAGGAACTCGAAGTCGCCGTCAGGGACAGCGGGCGCCCTGTGGAGACGCTGGTGATACAGCAATGCGGCGGCACTCGGAAGACATTGGCGGCCGGTTTGGCGGCCGTCGCCCGCATCGGCGCGGAGATGGCCAAGCAGGAGCGAGTCGACATGGCCTTGGACGAGCTGGTGGTAGGCACCATCTGCGGCGGTTCCGATGGCACCAGCGGCATTTCCGCCAATCCGGCGGTGGGCAACAGCTTCAACCGCTTGATCGCCGAAGGCGCCACCTGCATTTTCGAGGAAACCGGAGAGTTGATTGGCTGCGAGCAGATCATGGCGGAGCGGGCGGTAACGCCGGAGCTGGCGCAGGAGATCTATGCGGTGATGGACAAGGCGGCCAGCTACTATGAAACCTTGGGCTTCGGCAGCTTCGCGCCGGGCAATGCCGAGGGCGGCTTGACCACGCAAGAAGAGAAATCCATGGGTGCCTATTCCAAGTCTGGCGATTCGCCCATCAGCGGCCTCATCAAACCGGGCGACCTGCCGCCCAAGGGAGGGCTGTACCTGCTGGACATCGTGCCGGACGGCGAGCCGCGCTTCGGTTTCCCCAACATCTCGGACAATGCGGAGATCGTCGAACTGATCGCCTGCGGCGCGCATTTGATATTGTTCACCACCGGACGCGGCTCCGTGGTGGGCTCGGCCATTTCGCCGGTCATCAAAGTCTGCGCCAATCCAGACACCTACCGACGCATGGCGGACGACATGGACGTCAATGCAGGCGTCATCATTGAAGGCAAACAGAGCGTGAAGCAAGTCGGCAAGGATGTATTCGAGCGGGTGAAGGAAGTGGCCGCCGGCGACGCCAGCGTTTCTGAGGCATTGGGGCATCAGGAGTTCATCCTGACATACAAAGCCTTTGAACCCATAGGTCCGGGCTGTCTGCCCACGGTTCGGGTAGCGTAGTTCAGATGTCGCAACCGCTAGCCGGCAAGGTCGCCTTGGTCACCGCCGCTGCCCAAGGCATTGGCCGGGCCGCGGCCGAGCGTTTTGCCGAGGCCGGTGCCCGAGTGGTCGCAACGGACATCAACGGCGACTTGCTGTCCGAGTTGCGGGGTTGCGACATCCGGCTTCTGGACGTGACGGATGCGGCAGCCACTGCCGCGTTGGCCAAGGAGTTGGGCACGGTGGACGTGCTGTTCAACTGCGCCGGCTTCGTTCACCACGGCACTGTCTTGGAGTGCGATGAAGACGCTTGGGATTTCTCCTTCAACCTCAACGCCAAAGCCATGTACCGCGCCATCCGCGCCTTCCTGCCGGCGATGCTGGCGGCCGGCGGCGCTTCCATCATCAACATGGCGTCGGTGGCGAGTTCCCTCAAGGGGGTTCCCAACCGCTTCGCCTACAGCGCCAGCAAGGCCGCCGTGATCGGCTTGACCAAGTCGGTGGCCGCTGATTTCATCACCCAGGGCATACGCTGCAACGCGATCTGCCCCGGCACCGTCGATACCCCCTCCCTGCAGGAGCGTCTTCGTGCCACTGGCGACTACGAGCGCGCGTACAAGGAATTCGTCGCTCGTCAACCCTTGGGCCGCCTTGGAACCGCTGCGGAGATTGCCGAACTGGCGCTCTACCTGGCCAGCGACGCCGCCGCCTACACCACCGGCCAATGCCACGTCATCGATGGTGGCTGGGCCAGTTAGCTTTGGCAATGGCCGCCGAAGGCCCGAAACGTCCAGCATGCTTCGCGCAACGGCCCAAGAGCGCCCCAACGCAGTCCCCGCACTGCGCCAACGCCCGCGAAGCCGTCAGGCGACAACCGTCCAGAACCCCCAATCGGAACTTTGGAGTATATTCTTATTCCAAAAAAGTCTAACAACTATTTCACATACGCATTGACATTTCATAAAAGAAGCGGTCTCCTTGAATCGGGATACGTTGGTCGGGGGCGCGGTCGTGGACGCGAGGAAGGGAACCAGCGGCACTTTGGGATGAAGATGCAGGTGGGGTCGGGCGTAGAGACGGGATCGTGTGCAGCATGCGGCCGCGGCGTGGTGTGCGCCGTCTTCCGCGCGGTGGCGGGAAGCGGGCGCAGGGCGGCTCGGGTTGCCCGGGAGTGGAGAACCATGATGATTCCTGATCGACCGATGACAGTCTCGGCGCTGTCGGCGTCGGGCGCAACGTTCGCTCTGCCCCTCAATCTGTGGGCCGCGGCCGCCTTAACTGGCTTGACTGCTGCCGCGGCTTCTCTGCCCGCTCCGCCGTTGCTGAAGCGCGATGTACACTTGGTTGATCGAGGCAATCTGACCAGGCCCGCCATACCGGCGAATCGAACCACGAACGACGGCCGGGTCAGCGTGGACTTCTCCTCAGTGGAACAAGTGGAGTTCACGTTGCTCAAGCCGGAAGCGTTGGAGCAGCCGTTCGATAAGAGCCCAGATGGTTACGCGATAATTGGAGGCAATGACGTCGCCCCGTTCAACGTGGATAGAGATCTGTTTCACGATTCGAGTTTCACTGGTTTTGGCTCCGCGTCCCATCACACTATATGCGAGGATACGCCCAATCGAGAGGCTGTGTCGGGATCCAAGACAAACCCATACTCCTGCGCCGGAGATCCAGCGGCGGATTGCTATGACCTAACCATGATCGGCACAAACAAGAGAGGGGGAGCAGTGGAACTCTGGGGCACTCCTTTTACAGTTAAGATCAAATCGCCAAAGACGAAATGGGCCTACATTGAAAGCGTTTCAGTGGGCACTCCGACAAGAGGCGCTACGCACACAGGCATAAGTTCATGGTTCGAACCAATCACATCGGGAGATGGCCGTTTATTGCTCGGGCGGACTGGCTTTCGCAACATATTCTACTCGGTGGCCGCGGAATCAGAAGCTGCCTGCGACGTCACGACTTGGACGCATAGGCATGAGCTATCTCACGCCTATCATGATCCCAGAATGAGGGTGGGCGGTGTTATGAGTGGTGCAGTGCGCTATGGAATCGCCGCATATCCGCTCAAGGACGGCGTTGGCAATCTCATTCCCGATAACGCGACCGTGAAGCTGACGTATCCGTGGATGGACAAAGCCGGCGACAACGTATTCTTCACTTCAGTGGATGCGACGCTATTCTACAACAATAATGGAAGCGTCAGCTCCCGATATCCCGCCGAATGCTACGTTAGTGGAACAGGCTGCATTGCCAATCCAACAAGTAGTCAATTGTCTAATGTCGATACTCCACCAGCGCTTCGAGGCATTGGTGTGGTAGGAGCTTGGACGCACGGCAAGGTGCTTTTGGTCGACAATCTAACCAACAATATCGACTATGGCACCGGTTGGGGCGACAACCAGCAATACAATCTAACGCTGTATTCTGGAGGAGGATCAAACTCCAAGGTAAGAATCGGCGGTGCAGGGAACATTGCCAATCCGTTCCCCTCTCCCGGCGGCCTACCACTGGCTTCGGTAAACCCATACGTTTACATCATCGACTCAGTGGAGAATCTCTTCAACGACATCCCGAATATGGTTCCTAGCACCGTCCGGGATACGGTTTGGTACGTGAACTTGGGGAAGGTTACGGACAAAGTGGTTTTTGATGAATATCTTAATCACAATATGGTCATCTTTTCCGAGTGGATACCGGCGCTAGTTCACAATGACACCAGCGTTCCGCCTGCGAGTAAACCACGCCAACAGATGCACTATCGGGACGGATTTGTTTCTGGTGCGGCAGAATCCAAGAACGGATCTGGCTTCGGCGAGGACATCTGGTTCCAGAATGCTGCCACTGGTTTGGATTGGAATGTTCCGTCCCATGGGCTAGCGTATCAAGCCAACGCAGATGAACCCATTCGCGCTGAGCCTGTTGCCTTGGGAGGCGTAAGAGGGAGAGGACTTTGGCTGTTTGAGAAGAACCGAGTCACTTACGCCATGCCGGCTCAAACAAAGAATATCGATGCCCACTCATGGTATATCGGTCTGTTCATAGATCCTGCCCAGAATGACGATCGTGAGAGAGATTTGCTTACGTTCCCCGATGGAACGTCAATCACTCTCAAGGGCAGGAGATCGCTTTCAATGTGGAACGGAGGCCAAGGCGTTGTGGCGGACTTCAACATTGACAACTCGCCTGGCACAAGAAAATGGCGGCACATTGGCTTTAAGGTCAAGAACGGCGGTGCTGCTGTTGAGTTCTTTTTGGATGGATTCAAAAAGGGTTCTTGGACAGCAAGTGGTAAATGGAAGGACGCGCGCATGTTTCGCATGATTCCCGGCACCTTCACCCTAGGTCGTCGATCTGGCGCAGAACCTGAGCGCGACGGCTTTGAAGGTTGGACAGACAATCTCTTGGTGGCAGCCCACGATGTTGGTCCTGAGTTGGCCTGCAACTATGCCCACGGCACACTTATAGGCTTGCAATCTGGGTATAACGGAAACCTCATGGTGCAAGCGAATGGATACCCGGCATCAAGTCATCAAGAAATCTCAGCTCTACTCACGACGAATGGCAAGACATCGTACCCAAAATACGCATGTCTCCACGACTATGCCACTGACATCGATATGGATGTTCGCTACCTCCCACAGAACACGGCATCTGTACGCGAGGATCTCAACTTTCCGGAAGGCCCTCTCAGCGTCGGCGCCGCTCGCCCCGATACGACCAGCAACGCCTTTTGCCTTTCCTGTCACTCGGACAGGAATTCTCATCAACCCCTTAAGCTGGCGGCGTTAAGAAGCAATGGCGTTGTTGTGCAACGCGATACGCGAAGGCAACCTTTTCAGGGGCCTAGGCTGGTGTACGGAAACTTGCCTGCTAATCACTTTGGCCTGAACAAACCGCCCTCCGATACAGTTGCTGACGCTGCTGGCACTGTATCCGATCTATCAACACTATCGTCCAACCTTGCAACCGTCCCTCCCGGTGGCGACAATGATGGCGATGGTGTAAGTAACGCCAATGATCCGTTTCCTAATGCTCGCACGAAAACGGCCGATATCGACGGCGATCGCGTCGATGATAGGCTTGACGCAGACAAAGATGGCGATGGCGTGGCGAATAGCAGTGACGCATTTCCGACAGATCCGCGAGAATGGCTTGATACGGATGGCGACGGGACCGGTGATAACGCCGACGTTGACAGCAATGACGATGGAATTATGGATCCAATTCGGGCCACTTTCGACCAAACCAATCTCAAGGTGACGACCCGCAAGGACCTTAATGCCGAATGGACCTTGATTGATCCCCGCCAAGCAGGATACGGCGACCACTACGGGGGTGGCTACGTTATCAAACGGGCTTGGGGGAGCGATGGAAGAACGGGCATCCGGCATCGGATGTTGCAGGGCGGATTTGAAGCGTCCGCTAAGTTTACTCAAGTTGGCGACAACCGGGGCGGTACCGTTGTCGATTGGAAGTTCATCGACTCGACGAGCGCCATGCAGGTTGAGTTTCACTCCGTGAGGTCGTCAGGGCAGGCAACCATTGTGGCAGCGATTAAACATCCAACGGCTACACGCTTTACCTCTTTCGGTAGCCGTGCGGTAGCCAAGCGCGCCGATTATCAAGTGGATGTCGAATGGACGCCGTCTTCTTCCGGTGGGCCGGGAAGCGGCACTTGGACGGTGAGACTCGGTGTTAACGGACAGAACGCGACCTCCTTGGGCAGCGTAGATGTCACCGCCGCTTCAGGAGCCGAACCTACTCGTAACATGGAGTTTTCCATACGAGGGGCAGGCGTCGAGTACGTTCTCCTTGATCATCTCACTTTGACGCCAAGCGGAGACCCTGACTCCTCGCTGACGCCAGGCATCACGATTAATCCTGGTAGCTTGGCGGTAGCCGAAGGAGGGTCATCGACCTATACGGTTGTCTTGGACAAGAGACCGACTGCCAATGTAACCGTTACCATCTCAAGGAGTGGTGGCACTTCCGATGTTGCCGCAACACCGGGGGCGCTGACCTTCACAGCTGAAAACTGGAATGTGCCGCAAACAGTGACGGTAACGGCAAGGAGGACGATGATGCCTTTGATGAAGTCGCAACGTTGAATCATGCGGGCAGCGGTGGCGAATATGCTTCGTTGGCGGCCATTGCGACAGTGGTGGTGCATGACAGCGTACGCGCAACAGTGCGGGACGGTTTAGTGGGTGTTTCAGCGAGTCCGCAGCCCTCGGCGGCAGGCACGGCGGAGGGCGGTAACGCAAAGTTTACGATCAGTGTGCCGGTTGGATCCGCGCCAAGCGCGGACCTGCGCATCCCGTGGCAGGTATTGCCGGTTGGGAGTGCGATCGCCCCCTATCAGTGTGCTCCGAGCGGTCCCGTTGGGGTAACGGCGTCGGACTTTGAAGATGCGGAAACGCTAGCCGGTACAGCCGTCATTGCAGCTGGTACGAACAGCACGGAAATCGAACTGACGATCAAGGATGATGTAGCTCCAGAGGTGGTTGAGACATATCAAATCGCCTTGGGCGATCCGCAGCCTGGCACTGACGACGAGGCTGCCTATTCTGTGGCCGCCGCGGCGATAGGCAGCGTTGCAGCGAACGATCCCGGGATTTCCGTCGGATGGCGGGGACGATCGCTCGTGCCGGAGGGGGACTCAGCGTTGTATCAAGTATGTGCGATACCCTCGCCGGCAAATGACTTGACAGTGAACTGGTTGGTGCGTGCGGGCGCCGTCGCGCCGACGGCATCGGCTGAAGATTTCGGCAACGCGAACAACAACGCAGCGTTGGCAGCCTTCCCCAGCGGCACGGCGACCATCTTGGCGGGCCGGGGATCGGCAGAGGTATCGGTGCCGGTTTTTGAAGACGATCTGTTGGGCGATGCCTACCGGGGCGAACGACGGGAGAGCTTTGATTTGTCTTTGACTAGCGTCGCGAATCCTAGCGGCACGGTGGAATATGGGTTCCATCCTCTGTATGGCAATTCGACAAGCACCGGCTACATCCGAGAAGAGGGTCGGGCCGACGCCGGTGCCGATCAAGTGGTGATGACCGGATCCTTGGTTACGCTGGACGGCAACGGCAGCTACGACGCCGGAGGGCAATACGACGACGAGGTTGAAGAGTACGTTTGGGAGCAGGTTGCGTCGGATGGGGGAGGCGCGTTGGCAGCGGATGGCGTGGAGCTATCTGGAACGGGTGCCGTTCGTACCTTCACCGCGCCGGCGGCACCGGCTACGCTGCACTTCCGTCTAACGGTTAAGGACGCCGGCAATGCAAGACCCTCTAACCCTGATCTCGAGGAACTGCACTATGACTGGATAACGATTACGGTGGTTCGAGAAGCCAGAGTGGAGAATGGCAGCTTTGAATCAACGGGCGAAGTCACCTTCGCACCCAGTTTGCGTAGTGCTGATAGCTGGATCTTCGCCGGCCATGCAAGCGCGGTAGGCGCACTTGCCAATCCCGCTCAGTCGCAGTTTCCCGCCGCGGCGCATGGTTCGAACGTACTTTACTTGGGAGTTGATTACGTTGGCGACGAGAGTACTTCCGGCAGAGCTTATCAAGACCTCGGTCGGACCAGAGGCGGAAAGACCTATACAGTTACCGCCGTTGCCGCCGCTCACTCAAGGTGGGAGGCTGGGTACAAGGTCAGCTTACGCGATGCTTCAACGGATG
Source organism: Candidatus Azotimanducaceae bacterium (assembly GCA_965200505.1). Classification (GTDB taxonomy): domain Bacteria; phylum Pseudomonadota; class Gammaproteobacteria; order Pseudomonadales; family Azotimanducaceae; genus VXNE01. Next base: position 1,851,342 of record OZ241343.1, read on the forward strand.
TTGAACTAGCGTCTTCCACTAGCACGGGTTCCGTTTCAATTGAATATACTGAAACCGAGGCAAGGACACTGCGCTTGCAAATTGAAACGAATGGCGCGGTTACTACCGGAAGTGCGTTGCGTACGTCTGTGGACAATGTTGTGCTCACCGCATCTCCCTAGCGTCGATTTTGGGATTGCTGAAGCAGGAAGGCTAATCAACACTGCATGCTTAAGAACTTGGACCCGTTGTTAAGCCCCCAGCTATTGCAAATCCTGCGCAGCATGGGGCATGGGGATGAGATTGCAGTCGTTGACGCCAACTATCCTGCCGAGGCCAGTGCGCGGCAGTTGGTGAGACTCGACGGGGCTTCCGCGACCGCAGCCCTGCGGGCGATTTTGTCGGTGTTGCCGTTGGACGCCTATGTGCAGCACGCCGTGCATACCATGCGAGTGGTTGGAGACCCCGGCGCGGTGCCGGAAATCGTGGCGGACTTTCGCCGCTTGGTGGCCGCGGCGGACGCGAGGGCCGCTTGGGGTGTCTTGGAACGCTTTGCCTTCTATGATCGAGCGAAAGGGGCCTTTGCGGTTGTAGCGACAGGAGAGCGGCGACTGTACGGTAACATCCTTTTGACGAAGGGAGTAGTTGCGCCCGACTAGAACATAGCGGCATGGGGTTGACACAGGGCACGCGAGCGGCGCCAAGCGCTTCAGGCGTTCGCAGTGTCCCGTTTCTCTGGGGCACGGTAGCCTAAGGCACCGGAAATGTCCTTGGAGGCGTCGGCCAAATACTGACGGGCCTGCTCTAGGTCGACCTTGTGGGAGCCATCCAGATGCTCCAGAAAGGGCACCACCAAAGCGGCGGTGATGCTGTTGGAGTAGTCGAAAACCGGATAGCCGATGTCTTTAACTCCTTGAACCTGCTGGCTCTCGATTACTTCATAGCCTTGCTTGAGCACCCGATTGAGCGCCCTTTTCAATTCGGTGCGGCTCATTTGCGGCTTCGGCTTGGCGGCGCCGAGCATCCGTCGCCGCGCCTCTTGATCTGAGAAGGCTAGCAGAATATGACCGGAACAACTGTTGGCCAAGGGTGCCTCGGCCCCTAAGCGGATGCTCAAGCTCCGGTCCGCCGGGCTGCCGTGCTGCGCCACGACGATGCCGCGGCCTTGATAGTAAATGACCAGATGGCAGGATTGCTCAATGGTTTGAACCAGTTTGGACATGGCCGGCGCCGCGGCGCTGGACAGACGCTGAATGCGGGGTTGGCGATGGGTCAGGGCGAACAATTTCAGCGTCATGCCATAGGTTTCGGACTCCCGATCCAAATGGATGTAGCCTCGGTCGTTCAGCACTGCGAGCATGCGAAATATCTCGCTCTTGGAGCGGCCTAGCTTGTCGGCGATCTGCCCCAAGGACAGGCGGCCGGGTTCCCAAGCCATCAGCTCCAAAATATCGAGACCTTTGGCCAAGGCTGGGGCTGTGTAAGTTCTGCGTCGTGTCGCCGGGGCTGCCATTGTGGAACTCTTTCCCGATCCGGGAATCAGCTTAGCCTAAGACTGGTGCCGAGTACATCAACCCTCTGATCTCTGTTGAGGGGGGCGGTTGGGTTCGGGTCTGTTTTGCCGGCGGTTGGTCGGTGCCTAGGCCCGGTGGCGCGTTGGGAGCCACGCCGTCGGCGTTCATCAGGGAGGCTGGGGTAAGGGTGGGTGGTGCAGGTCCAAGTTTCCGCGGGGGCCTTGGGAGAGCGTTCTACTGGCCCCTGTTTGGCGCGGTGGCGTACCAGTTCTGTGAGGGGCAGGTCGTGCCGCGAGACGAGGACCAGGACGTGCGGGTGGTTGGCCGCCTACCCGCGGCCTGTGCCAAGCGAGGATAGCCAGCCCGCGACGGCGATGTCTCTGGTGCGGGCTACGTCGCCCCAGAGGGCCGGCCTCTCGCACTCCCCGGGGCGAACGACGGTGGTCGGCATGTTCTGCGGTGGGACGCGGGTTGGCGGCCGGGGCCTAGCCGGGCGTTTCGCCGGCGGCGCTTGGCGAGCACATAGCCGCTGCTCGAGCGGATGGGCGGGAACGCCCAGTCCGCACTCATTTCACGGGCGGAAAAAAATTTGCTGGATGGCGTTGCGTAACCGTGACGGGGTTACTACAATGCGCGGTTCCTTGCGGTGGCAAGGCGGGTGCCCTTGGGCATCCGCCCGGTGGCCGCAGCCGACGGGGGTTCCGCCACATCAAGGCGTGAAAGCGCTAGAAGGGGCAAATCAGGGCCGAGCGGGCGTCTTCGGCGCGACGCGAGGCCATCCTACGCCGCCGGCAACGCCGCTGGCGGCACCGGGTCGCTTGAGGAAGGGTTTTGAGTCAAAGGCAGCGCATTCGCATCCGCCTGAAGGCGTTCGATCATCGCTTGATCGACGTCTCGACGGAGGAGATCGTCGAAACGGCGAAACGCACGGGTGCCCAAGTGCTCGGCCCGATTCCCTTGCCCACGCGCAAGGAACGCTACACGGTGCTCATCTCGCCCCATGTCGATAAGGACGCGCGGGATCAGTACGAAATCCGCACGCATAAGCGGCTCTTGGACATCGTTGACCCGACGGAGAAAACCGTCGATGCGTTGATGAAGCTCGATCTGGCCGCCGGCGTGGAGGTGCAGATCAGCTTGAATTGAGGGGCCACAACATGGAACGCCGCCTGCACTTGAGGCGGCGTTTTCGTAAGCGGGGGCAACTTCGGCTTCGCAACCGGCGGCGGGCGTCGCGGTGGCAAGCGTGGTGGCGCCACGGAAGAAACGTCGAATGGCAATTGGCATCGTTGGCAAGAAGAGCGGCATGACGCGGGTTTTCACCGAGGCGGGGCAGTCCATTCCCGTCACGGTCATCGCCGTCGCGCCGAATCGGGTGACGCAGGTGAAGGCCAGCGCGGCCGACGGCTATGACGCCTTGCAGGTGACGGCCGGCGAGGCGCGGCGGAATCGCCTGACGAAGCCTCTGGCCGGCCATTACGCGAAGGCCAAAACGCCGCCCGGCCGCGGCCTTTGGGAGTTCCGCATCGCGGCCAACGATGCGTTGGAGGTGGGTGCCGAGCTGGATGCCAGCCAATTCGAGGCAGGTCAAAAGGTGGACGTCACGGGCGTTTCCAAGGGCAAGGGCTTCGCCGGCGGCATCAAGCGATGGAACTTCGGCGCCCAAGGATGGTCCCACGGCAACTCCCGCGCCCATCGAGCGCCGGGCTCCATCGGCCAGTGCCAGACGCCGGGCCGCGTGTTCAAGGGCAAGAAGATGGCCGGGCACATGGGCGCGGCGCGTGTCACCGCACAGAACCTTGAAGTGGTGAAGGTGGATGCGGAGCGCAACCTGCTGCTCGTTCGGGGCGCCGTGCCTGGCCCCGCCGGCGGCGACGTGTTGGTGAGGCCGGCCATCAAGGCCCGCGCTTAGGAACGGATGGCGGCGATGCAAATCCCTCTGCATGACGGCAGCGGCAGCGTCGAAGTGGCGGACGCCGCGTTCGCCCGTCCATTCAACGAGGCGCTGGTGCATCAGGTGGTCACGGCCTACCTCGCCAAAAGCCACACCGGCACCCGTGCCCAGCGCACCCGCGCCCAGGTGCGTGGCGGCGGCCGCAAGCCCTACCGGCAAAAGGGCACCAACCGGGCCCGCGCCGGCACCCGCAGCAGCCCGTTGTGGCGCGGTGGCGGGCGCACCTTCGCGGCGCAGCCGCATGAGCGTTCAGACAACGTGAAGGTCAACCGCAAGATGTATCGCGGCGCCATGTGTTGCATTCTGTCCGAGTTGATTCGCCAGAATCGCCTCGTCGCCGCCGCGGAGTTCTCCGTGGACGCCCCCAAGACCAAAGCCCTCGCCACCCAACTCGCCGCCCTCGAGCTCCCCAACGTCCTCATCGTGGGCGCCGAGATTGAAGACAGCCTGAAGCTCTCCGCCCGCAACCTGCCAAACGTGCAGGCGTGTGACGCCCACCAAGTGAACCCGGTGAGCCTCTTGAGCCACGACAAGGTGCTGGTGACGGTGCCGGCGTTGAAGGCGTTGGAGGCGGCCCTCGCATGAACGAGGAACGCATGTACGCCGTGCTGGTGGAGCCACACGTCACCGAGAAGGCGTCCACCTTGGGCGACGCCAGCAACCAATACGCCTTCAAGGTGGCGAAAGACGCCAAGAAGCGCGAGATCAAGGCCGCCGTTGAGCAGATCTTCGGCGTTGAGGTCGTCAACGTGACCACGCTGAACCAACGCGGCAAGACGCGGCGCACGGTGCGTGGCATGACGCGCCGCAAGAACTGGAAGAAGGCGTATGTGCGCGTGGCCGAAGGCCAAGACATCGACTTTGCGGTGGAGCGTTGATTGATGCCGGCATTGAAGACCAAGCCCACCTCGCCGGGACGCCGCTTCGTCGTCAAGGTCGTCGATCCGGGCTTGCACCGTGGCGGCGCCCACAAGCCGCTCCTCGAACCGAACCCGAAAAGCGGCGGCCGCAACGCGAATGGTCGCATCACCACGCGACACCGCGGCGGTGGCCACAAGCGCTTCTATCGGCGGGTGGACTTCCGGCGCGAAAAGGACGGCATCCGCGCCATCGTGGAACGGTTGGAATATGACCCGAATCGGAGCGCCAATTTGGCGCTGGTCAAGTACGAAGATGGCGACCGCCGCTACATTCTGGCGCCGCGTGGCGTGGCCGCCGGCGACGAGCTCATGTCCGGTTCCAGCGCACCCATTCGCGCCGGCAATGCGTTGGCGTTGCGCAACATCCCGCTCGGCAGCGTGGTGCATTGCGTGGAATTGAAGCCACGCAAAGGTGGCCAGTTGGCGCGTAGCGCCGGCACCTCGGCGCAACTCGTGGCGCGGGAGGGCACCTACGCGACGCTGCGGCTGCGTTCCGGCGAAATGCGCCGGGTGCTCGTCGAATGTCGCGCCACCCTGGGTGAAGTCGGCAACAGCGAACACAACCTGCGCTCCCTCGGCAAGGCCGGGGCGGCGCGCTGGCGCGGCCGGCGGCCCACGGTGCGCGGCGTCGCCATGAACCCCGTGGATCATCCCCACGGCGGTGGCGAGGGCAAGTCTTCCGGCGGCCGCCATCCGGTGACGCCTTGGGGTGTGCCCACCAAAGGCCACAAGACGCGCGCCAACAAGCGCACGGACAACCTGATCGTGCGGCGGCGCGGCCGCAAGTAGCGGCAACGAACGGAGGCAGTGAGTGATGCAACATCGGGGGTCGCGCCATGCCTAGGTCGCTGCGCAAGGGGCCATTCGTGGACCTGCACTTGGCGAAGAAGGTCACCGCGGCGCAGGAAAGTGGCGACCGGCGGCCCATCCGCACTTGGTCGCGCCGCTCGATGATCTCGCCGGACATGGTGGGCCTCACGCTCGCCATCCACAACGGCCGGGTGCATGTGCCGGTGTTCGTCACCGAGGACATGGTGGGCCACAAGCTCGGCGAGTTCGCCCCCACGCGCACGTTCCGCGGCCACGCGGCAGACCGCAAGGCGCGCCGCTGATGCGTGCCACGGCGCGGGCCAAGACGTTGCGCATTTCGCCGCAGAAGGCGCGGCTGGTGGCGGATCAGGTGCGCGGCAAGTCCGTGGAGGAAGCACAGGACATCCTGCGCTTCAGCCGCAACAAGGGCGCGGCGTTGATTGCGAAGGTGCTCGAATCAGCCATCGCCAACGCCGAGGAGAACGAAGGAGCGGACATCGACGAGCTGCGCGTGGGCGAGATCTTCGTGGATCCGAGCATCACCATGAAGCGCATCCTGCCCCGCGCCCGCGGCCGGGCGGACCGGATCGCGAAGCGCACCAGCCACATCACCGTGGCGGTGACGGACGGGGCGCCCTGACGGCGGGCAAGCGGCAACGGGAACGAGAGCATGGGCCAAAAAGTCAATCCAACCGGCATGCGCTTGGGCGTCGTGGCCAAGCACCGCTCCCTGTGGTACGCGGAGCGGCAAGGCTACGCGGACTACCTGCTGAACGATTTGGAAGTGCGCGATTACCTCCGCAAGCGGCTGGCGCAGGCTTCCGTCAGCCGCATCGACATCGAACGCCCGGCGCAAACGGCGCGGGTGACCATCTTCACCGCCCGCCCGGGCATCGTCATCGGCAAGAAGGGCGAGGACGTGGAGCGCCTGCGGCAGGAACTGCACAAGCGCATGGGCGTGCCGGTCCACATCAACGTGGAGGAGGTGCGCAAGCCGGAAGTTGATGCGCTGTTGGTGGCGCAGAACGTGGCGCAGCAGTTGGAGCGCCGCGTGCAGTTCCGGCGCGCGATGCGGCGCGTCATCCAAAACGCGATGCGCTTGGGCGCCAAGGGCATCAAGGTGCGGGTCGCGGGGCGCTTGGGCGGTGCGGAAATCGCCCGTTCGGAGGTTTATCACGAGGGGCGGGTGCCGCTGCACACCTTGCGCGCGGACATCGACTACGCCACCGCCCAAGCGAAGACGACGTACGGAATCATCGGCATCAAGGTGTGGATCTTCAAGGGAGAGATCCTCGCCGGTGAGGAGGAGGCCGAGACGCCGGCGCGCTGACGGCGCAGTGGAGCGACCATGCTACAGCCCAAGAGAACCCGCTTCAGGAAGCAGCAGAAGGGCCGCAACCGCGGCCTCGCGCAGCGCGGCAACCGCGTGAGCTTCGGCGAATACGGCTTGAAGGCACTCACCCGAGGGCGCATGACGGCGCGGCAGATCGAGGCGGCGCGACGGGCCATGACGCGCCACGCCCGGCGCGGCGGCAAGGTGTGGATTCGGGTGTTCCCGGACAAACCCATCACCAAGAAGCCCTTGGAAGTGCGCCAAGGCAAGGGCAAGGGCAGCGTCGAGTACTGGGTGGCGCAGATCAAGCCGGGCCGTGTGCTCTACGAGATGGAGGGCGTGTCGGAAGCCGTGGCGCGGCGCGCCTTCGCGTTGGCGGCGGCGAAGCTCCCCTTCGCCACCGCGGTGGTCACCCGCTCGGCGATGTGAATGATGAAGGCATCGGAACTCAGGGACATGACGGTCGAAGAGCTGCGGCAGGAGCTCACGCGCCTCAATCGGGAGCAGTTCAACCTGCGCATGCAGCGCGGCAGCGAGCATTTGCCGCAAACGCATCTCCTGAAGGCCGCGCGCCGTGACGTGGCGCGGGTGAAGACCATATTGCGGGAGAAGGCGAATGGCTGACTCGAATCCGCGCACGTTGACCGGCTCGGTGGTGTCGGACCGCATGGACAAGACCATCACCGTGTTGGTGGAGCGCAGCGTGAAGCATCCGATCTACGGCAAGATCATCCGCCGTCGCTCGAAGGTGCATGCCCACGACGAGCACAACGAGTGCCGCGTCGGCGACCAGGTGACGGTCGTGGAGACGCGGCCGATTTCCAAGCGGAAGTCGTGGCGCCTCACGCGCGTCCACAACCGGGTAGCCGCGGGCGAGCAAACATGATTCAAGCGGAAACCATGCTCGACATCGCCGACAACAGCGGTGCCCGGCGTGTGCAGTGCATCAAGGTGCTCGGTGGCTCAAGGCGCCGATACGCCGGCGTCGGCGACATCATCAAGGTGGCCGTAAAGGAAGCGCTGCCACGGGGGCGGGTGCGCAAGGGGCAGGTGATGGACGCCGTGGTGGTGCGCACACGCAAGGGCGTGCGGCGGCCGGATGGCTCGGTGATCCGCTTCGACAAGAACGCCGCCGTGTTGCTGACGCCACAAATGCAGCCGGTCGGTACGCGCATCTTCGGGCCGGTGACGCGGGAGCTGCGCGCCGGCAACTTCATGCGCATCGTGTCCTTGGCGCCCGAGGTGCTGTGAGGCTTAGCCACCATGCGGAAGATCAAAGCGGAAGACGAAGTGATCGTCATCGCCGGACGCGACAAGGGCAAGCGTGGCGAGGTGCTGCGGGTGCTCGACCGCGACCGGCTGTTGGTGGCCGGCGTCAACACCGTGAAGAAGCACCAACGGGGAGACCCGAACCGCAACCAGCAAGGCGGCATCGTGGAGCGTGAGGCGCCCATCCACGTCTCGAACGTGGCCATCTATAACGACGCCACCGGCAAGGCGGATCGCGTCGGCATACGCGTTGAGGACGGCAAGCGCGTGCGCTACTTCAAGTCTGACGGCACGTTGGTTGACGAGGGCTGAGGGGCAAGCGAGGCGAGCGACGATGAGCGGGCTGCAGGCACGGTTTCGGGAGGAGATCCAACAGGATCTGATGAAGCAGTTGGGCTACAAGAACCCCATGCGGGCGCCGCGGCTGGTGAAGGTGACATTGAACATGGGCGTCGGCGAAGCGGTGGCGGACCGCAAGATCATGGACAGCGCCGTGGCGGACTTGACGCTCATCGCCGGGCAGAAGGCCATCGTCACCAAGGCGAGGAAATCGGAAGCCGCGTTCAAGATTCGCACTGGATGGCCGGTGGGCTGCAAGGTGACGTTGCGGCGCAACCGCATGTACGACTTCCTGGATCGGCTGATCGGCATCGCCATCCCACGCATCCGGGATTTCCGCGGCTTGAATCCCCGCGCCTTCGACGGCCGCGGCAACTACTCGATGGGCGTGGCCGAGCAGATCGTCTTTCCCGAGATCGACTACGACAAGATCGATGCCGTGCGTGGGCTCGACGTCGCCATCACCACGTCCGCGCAGACGGACGAAGAGGGGTTGGCGCTGCTCACCGCCTGCAAGTTTCCGTTTCGGACTTAAACGCGGCGCCAACAAACGAGGGTTAAGGAGAAGCGCATTGGCCAAAGTCTCTATGCAGGAGCGCGAGAAGAAGCGCGAGCGCGTGGTGGCGCGGTTCGCCGCCAAACGGGCGGCGTTGAAGTCCGTCATCGCGGATCGCAACGCCACGGACGACGAGCGCTGGGATGCGCAAACGGCGCTGCAGAAGCTGCCCCGCAACGCGAGCCCGGTGCGCTTGCGGCGGCGTTGCGGCCAGACCGGCCGGCCGCGCGGCGTGTATCGGAAGTTCGGCTTGGGCCGCAACAAGCTGCGCGAGGCGGCCATGCGCGGTGACGTGCCCGGCCTCGTCAAGGCCAGCTGGTAGGAAGCGACGCGCATGACCATGCAAGATCCGGTCGCGGACCTCCTCACCCGCATCCGCAACGCCCAGTCGGCTCGCCATCCAAACGTCATGATGGCGAGTTCGAAGCTCAAGGTGGCCATCTGCGATGTGCTGCGCCGCGAAGGCTATGTGAACGGCTTCAGCGTGGCCGAAGGCACCCAACCCGTGCTCACCATCGACCTCAAGTATGCCGACGGCGCCCCTGCCATCGAGGAGTTGAAACGGGTGAGCCGGCCGGGGCTTCGGGTTTACAAGCAAGCCCATGCGCTGCCCCGGGTGCGGGGTGGCTTGGGCGTCGCCATCGTCAGCACGGCCAAGGGCCTCCTGACGGACCGCGCCGCGCGCCGCGCCGGCGTGGGCGGCGAAGTCCTCTGCACGGTGTTCTAGCAAGCCATGTCCCGGATAGCTGAAAGCCCCATCGAGCTGCCGAGCGGCGTGGCTGCCGAACTCGCGCCTGGCGACGTCGTCGTGAAGGGCCCGAAGGGCAGCCTGCGCTTGGCATTGACGGGTGAAGTCAACATCGAGCGCACGGACACCGGCCTCACCTTCGCCGCCGCCAATGGCGACCGCCGCTGTCGCGCCATGGCCGGCACGGTGCGCGCCTTGGTGAACAACATGGTCATCGGCGTGAGTCAAGGCTTCGAGCGCCGCCTGCAGTTGGTGGGCGTGGGCTATCGGGCGCAGGCCAAGGGCGGTGCCCTCACCCTGCAGCTCGGCTTTTCGCACCCCATCGAGTACCGCCTGCCCGAGGGTGTGGAGGCCGAAACGCCAACGCAGACGGAAGTGGTGCTGAGGGGCTTGGACAAGCAACGGGTGGGGCAAGCGGCGGCGGAAATCCGCTCGTTCCGCCCACCGGAGCCGTACAAGGGCAAGGGTGTGCGCTACGCCGGCGAGTGGGTGCGGCGCAAGGAAGCGAAGAAGAAATAGCGGCACGAACATGGCTCAGTTCAAGAAACAGCTACGGTTGCGGCGCGCCAAGCGCAGCCGCATGAAGATGCGCGAACTCGGCGCGACGCGGCTCACCGTGTTTCGCTCACCGCGCCACATGTACGCGCAGTTGATTTCGCCGGACGGCGGCACGGTGCTGGCGCAGGCTTCGACGTTGGATGCCTCGCTGCGCGGTGGCGCCACCGGCAATGCCAAGGCGGCCGCGGCGGTGGGTGCGCTCATCGCCGAGCGGGCGCAGGCGGTGGGCGTGTCGAAGGTGGGCTTCGACCGGTCCGGATACAAGTTCCACGGGCGGGTGAAGGCTTTGGCGGAAGCCGCCCGCGCCGGTGGTTTGGAGTTCTAGCGACGATGGCGTATTCCGAGGAGATCAGGGAAGAAGGGCTCGTCGAGAAGCTGGTGGACGTGAATCGCGTCGCCAAGGTGGTGAAAGGCGGGCGCATCTTCGGCTTTCGGGCCCTCACCGTGGTGGGCAACGGCAACGGCCGCGTGGGCTTCGGCCGCGGCAAGGCGCGGGAGGTGCCGGTCGCCATTCAGAAGGCGATGGAAGCCGCGCGCCGCGACATGGTGGAGGTGGAGCTGAACGGCAGCACACTCTGGTATGCGGTGCGGGAGCGGCACGGCGCATCGATGGTGTACATGCAACCGGCTTCGGAAGGCACCGGCATCATCGCCGGCGGCCCCATGCGGGCCGTGCTGGAGGCGGCCGGCGTACACAACGTCCTCGCCAAGTGCTACGGCTCGACGAACCGGGTAAACGTCGTGCGCGCCACGTTCAAGGCGCTCGCCAACATGCGCTCGCCGGAAATGGTGGCGTCGCGCCGCGGCAAGACGGTGGAGGAGCTCACGGCGTGAGCGCCTGGGCGGACGACAGGATACGCAGACGATGGAACAGGAGAGCCAAACGCCGGGTGAACCGGCGGCCAAGCCAATGCTCACCGTCAAACTTGTGAAGAGCGCCCACGGCCGCTTGAAGCGGCATCGCGCTTGCGTCGCCGGCCTTGGGCTCAGGCGCATTGGCCATGTGGTGCAGGTGGAGGATACGCCGTCCGTGCGCGGCATGATCGCCAAGGTGGGCTACCTCCTGCACGTTGAACCGGCCACCGGGCAGGGAGGCTGAGCATGGCCCTCACACTCAACACGTTGCAGCCGGCGGCGGGCGCGAAACGCAACCGCAAGCGCGTGGGCCGCGGCACCAGCTCCGGCTGGGGCAAGACGGCCGGCCGCGGCCAGAAGGGCCAGAAATCGCGTTCCGGCGGCAATGGCAAACCGTGGTTCGAGGGTGGCCAGCTGCCCCTGCAGATGCGCCTGCCCAAGTTCGGCTTTCGCTCCCGCGTGGGCTTGGTGACTGGTGAGGTGCGCTTGGCGGAGCTCGCGAAAGTGCCGGGCGACGTCATCGACTTGGCGGCGCTCAAGGCCGCGAACGTGTTGCCGCGCAACATCAAGCGCGCCCGCATCATGTTGTCCGGCGGCATCGAACGCGCCGTCACCGTGCGCGGTTTGGGCGCCACGCGGGGTGCCCGGGCCGCCATCGAAGCCGCCGGCGGCAAGGTGGAGTGATGGTCACTGCGACGCGACCCGGCCTCGCCGGCGCGCAAGCGGGGCTTTCCGAGCTGCGCGGCCGGCTGCTGTTCGTGTTGTTCGCGCTGTTGGTGTATCGCGTCGGTACGCACATCCCGGTGCCGGGCATCAATCCAGACGCGCTGCGCAACCTGTTCGAGCAGAACCAAGGCGGCATCTTGGAGCTCGTCAACATGTTCGGCGGCGGGGCGCTGGAGCGCATGAGCATCTTCGCCCTCGGCGTGATGCCCTACATCACCTCCAGCATCGTGATGAACCTGCTCACGATGATGTATCCGTCGCTGCAGCAGTTGCGCAAGGAAGGCGAGGCGGGGCGGCGCAAGATCACCCGCTACACGCGCTATGGCACGCTGATCGTGGCCCTCATCCAAGGCGCGGCCCTCACCGGCACGTTGATGGCGCAGGGGCTCGCGTTCAACCCGGGCGCGGGTTTCTACCTCGTGGCCCTCGTCACCCTCGTCACCGGCGCGTTGTTCCTGATGTGGCTCGGCGAGCAAATCACCGAGCGGGGCGTCGGCAACGGCATTTCGCTGCTGATCTTCGCCGGCATCGTGTCCGGCTTCCCGGCCGCGGTGGGCCAATCCTTCGAAGCCGCCCGGCAGGGGGACATCAACATCATCGCGCTGCTGGCCATCGGCGTCTTCGCCCTCATCATCGTGGGGTTCGTCGTGTTCATCGAACGTGGCGAACGGCGCATCACGGTGAATTACGCCAAGCGGCAGCAGGGCCGGCGCGTCTATCAGGCGCAGTCCAGCGCGTTGCCGCTGAAGGTGAACATGGCCGGCGTCATTCCGGCCATCTTCGCGTCCAGCCTGCTGCTCGCGCCGGCCTCCATGGCCACGTGGTTTGGCCAGTCGCCGAGCATGTCTTGGCTGCAGGAGGTGGCGCTCGTGTTGTCGCCCGGTCAGCCGCTCTACATCATGCTGTTCGCCGCCGGCATCGTCTTCTTCAGCTTCTTCTACACCGCCATCGTGTTCGACCCGAAGGACATGGCGGACAACCTGAAGCGCCAAGGCGCCTATGTGCCGGGCATTCGCCCCGGCGCCCAGACGGCGCGCTACATCGACGACGTCATCACCCGGCTCACGATGTTCGGGGCGCTCTACGTCACGCTGGTGTGCCTGTTGCCGGAGTTCATGATCGTGCTCTTCAACGTCACCTTCCAACTGGGCGGCACGGCGCTGCTCATCGTGGTGGTGGTGGCGATGGACTTCATGACGCAGGTGCAGGCGCACCTCATGTCCAGCCAGTACGCCAAGTTGATGGAGAAGTCCAACTTGCAGAACTACGGACGCCGCCGCTAGCGGCGCGAAGGTGATCGGCATGAAAGTGCGAGCTTCGGTGAAGAAGATGTGCCGCAACTGCAAGGTTGTGCGGCGCAAGGGCGTGGTGCGCGTGATCTGTTCGGTGGAGCCGCGCCACAAGCAGCGGCAAGGTTAGCGGCGAGGGGAATGGGATGAGCGGTGGTGTTCACGGGAGGCGGCCATGGCGCGCATAGCGGGAATCAACGTGCCCGACGGCAAGCACGCGGCCGTCTCCCTCACCTACATCTTTGGCATCGGCGCTTCGACGGCCAAGCGGCTCTGTGCCGCGGCCGGGGTGGAGCCGGGGCGCAAGCTCGGCGAGCTGGAGGAGGCTGACCTCGACCTGCTGCGCGCCGAAGTGGCGAAGCTCGCCGTGGAGGGCGACTTGCGTCGCGCCGTGTCGATGAACGTGAAACGCTTGATGGACTTGGGCGCTTACCGCGGCATCCGGCACCGCCGCGGCATGCCGGTGCGCGGCCAGCGCACGCGCACGAACGCCCGCACCCGCAAGGGGCCGCCACGCGCCATCAAGCGCTAGAGACTGGAGCTAAGGGGCGAACATGTCGGAAGCAAGCCGCAGAAAGGGCAAGCGCGTGGTGGTGGATGGCGTCGCGCATGTGCATGCCTCCTTCAACAACACCATCATCACCATCGGTGACCGGCAGGGCAACGCCTTGGGCTGGGCGACGGCCGGCGGTTCCGGCTTCCGCGGGTCGCGCAAGAGCACGCCGTTCGCGGCGCAAATCGCCGCCGAGCGCGTGGCGACGGAGATGGTGGAGAACCACGGCATGAAGAGCGTCGATGTGTTCGTCAAGGGGCCGGGGCCGGGCCGCGAATCCGCGGTGCGGGCGATGAACGCGGCCGGACTGCGCATCAAGAGCATCACCGACGTGACGCCGATTCCGCACAACGGCTGTCGGCCACCGAAACGACGCAGGGTGTGAGGGCAAGTCATGGCGCGTTACACAGGACCAAAACTCAAGCTCTGCCGGCGCGAAGGCACGGACCTCATGCTGAAGAGCGGCGTCACGCCCATCGACGCCAAGTGCAAGATGGACACTCCGCCCGGCCAGCATGGCAGCCGCCGCACCCGCTTGTCGGACTACGCCGTGCAGCTGCGCGAAAAGCAAAAGGTGCGCCGTTTCTACGGTGTGCTTGAGCGGCAGTTCCGCAACTACTACCAACGTGCGGACCGACAGCGGGGCGCCACCGGCGAGAACCTGTTACGGCTGCTCGAATGTCGGCTCGACAACGTGGTCTATCGCATGGGCTTCGGTTCGACGCGGGCGGAGGCACGGCAGCTCGTGTCGCACAAGGCGATGGCGGTGAACGGCAAGACGGTGAACATCCCCTCATACCATGTGCGCCCGGACGACGTGGTGAGCGTGCGCGACCGGGCCAAGGGGCAGCTGCGCATCAAGTCCGCATTGGAAGTGGCGGCGCAACGGGGCATGGCGGAATGGGTGGATGTGGACGCGGAGAAGTTCGAGGGCGTCTTCAAGCGCACGCCAGACCGCGCCGAGCTGCCGCCGGAGATCAATGAGAACCTCATCGTCGAGCTCTACTCCAAGTAGCGGCGCGACGCCCGAAGCGATGCAATCCCAACGACGGAGGACGGATTGACCATGGCACAAACGGTGAACGAGATGCTTGCCCCGCGACACATCCGCGTGGAAGAGGTGCGCCCGGGGCGCGCCAAGGTGACGCTCGAGCCCCTTGATCGCGGCTTCGGTTACACGTTGGGCAACGCACTGCGCCGCATCCTGCTGTCGTCGATGCCCGGCGCCGCCATCACCGAGGTGGAGATCGACGGCGTGTTGCACGAATACGACACCATCGAAGGCGTGCGCGAGGATGTGATCGACATCCTGCTGAACCTGAAGGGCGTGGCCGTGCAACTCCACCACGGCGAATCGGCCCGCATCACCCTGTCCCGCCAAGGCGCCGGCCAAGTGACCGCCGGCGACTTCCAACGCACCCAAGACGTGGACATCGCCAATCCGGACCACCTCATCTGCACGTTGAACGACAGCGGCAAGATCCGTCTGGAAGCCAAGGTGACGCGGGGCCGCGGCTACCAGCCCGTCGAATACGTGGGCGAGGACGAAGGCGAGACGCAATCCATCGGCATCCTGAAGCTCGACGCGAGCTACAGCCCGATGCGGCGCGTGGCGTACGAAGTGCAGGACGCCCGAGTGGAGCAACGCACAGACTTGGACAAGCTCATCCTGGACATCGAATCCAATGGCACCATCGAGCCGGAGGCGGCGGTGCGCAACGCCGCGACCATCCTGCAGCGGCAACTCGACGCCTTCGTCGCCTTGGAGGCGGATTCCGAGGTGCCGAGCGACCTCAAGCATCCGGAAGTGGCGCCGATCCTCTTGAGCCCAGTGGACGACCTCGAGCTCACCGTGCGCTCGGCCAACTGCCTCAAGGCCGAGAACATCAACCTCATCGGCGACCTCATCCAGCAAAGCGAGGTGGACCTGTTGAAGACGCCAAACCTGGGCAAAAAGTCCTTGACGGAGATCAAGGACGTGCTCGCCCAACACGGCCTGTCGCTGGGCATGCGTCTCGAAGGCTGGCCACCGAAGGGCCTGCGCGAAGACGACCGCGTCAGCTAAGCCGCCGACGCGGGATGGATCACCCCCAATGAGACACAGAAAGAGCGGCCGGCGGCTGAACCGCCCCAGCGCCCACCGGCGGGCGATGTTTCGCAACATGGCGGCATCGCTCATCGAACACGAGATCATCAAGACCACCTTGGCCAAGGCCAAAGAGCTGCGCCGCGTGGCCGAGCCGCTCATCACCTTGGCCAAGGAAGACACGGTGGCCAATCGCCGCCTCGCCTTCGCCCGCACCCGCAACAAGGCCGCGGTGGGCAAACTCTTCACCGAGCTCGGCCCGCGCTACAAGGAACGCCCCGGGGGTTACACGCGCATCCTGAAGGCCGGCTTCCGCGTCGGCGACGCCGCCCCGGTGGCCTACATCGAGCTGGTGGACCGCCCAATGGCCACGGACGACGAAGCGGATGTCGAGGCCGAGGCCGACGCAGAGGGCGAGCGCGTAGCGTCCTGAGGGTGCCGTAGAGGAAGGAGCGATGCATCGTTCCCCGGCCGTCGGCAGTGGTCAACTCGCGTTGGACGTCATGCAACCCGAAGGCCGGATGGTGCCGGGCGACTGTCTGGACGTGTTGGCCGACATGCCGGCCAACAGCGTTGACTTGATCGTCACCTCGCCGCCATACGCCGACGCGAGGCGGCGCACCTACGGCGGCATCAGGCCCGACGCCTATGTGGAGTGGTTCGCGCCCAGGGCGGCACAGATGCTGCGTGTGCTGAAACCCACTGGGTCCCTCGTGCTCAACATCAAGGAGAAGGCCCATGATGGTGAACGCCACACTTATGTGCTTGAGCTGATTCTCCATCTCAAGCGCGAAATCGGCTTCCGCTGGGTGGAGGAGTACATCTGGCACAAGACCACCGCCGCGCCGGGGAAGTGGAAGTACCGCTTCCGCGATGCGTGGGAACGGGTGTTGCACTTCGCCAAGACGCGAGACGTGAAGATGCGCCAAGAGGCGGTGATGGTGCCCACGGGAGATTGGACCAAGGCGCGCTTGAAGAACATGAGCGACAATGACCGCTCACGGCGAGAGTCGGCCACGCGCTCCGGCGTGGGGCGCCGCATGAGCGCTTGGCAGGAGCGTGCGCTGGCCTACCCGACCAACGTCCTGCACGCTCCGCCGGTTTGCCACAACACGGGCCACAGCGCACCGTTCCCAGAGTGGCTGCCGGAGTTTTTCATCAAGCTCTTCACGGATCCAGGCGACTTGGTGGTGGACCCGTTCGCCGGCAGCGGCACCACTTCAAGAGTCGCGCAGCGGCTCGGCCGGCGGGCACTTGGCATCGAGATTTTGGCGGAAAGCGCGGAGCCAGTCACGCGGTCTGGTTGAAAGCCGCACCGTCGATGGGTTGGCCATGAAGGACAGTCTCGAAGCCGCCATACGATCTGTCATCACCGACGCGATGAAGCGCGTTGTGGTCCGAGCCCTTGAGGAAGACCCGTTCGATGGGGCGCACCACGAGGTCGAGAAACCGCTGCATGCTGCGCTCGTGCCTGAGGATATCTTCAAGGGATCCCACTTCGAACGTCGTTTCGTCACCATCTTCGGCCGTGTCTGGGAGGAGCTCCTTCGGGCCGTCGGCGCCTCCCGCTTCGGCTGGGCAGCGACGCAACACAGGATAGACGGGCAAATCAAACAAGGTTGCCTCGAGCGCATCCAGCGCATCCTCGACCAACTCGAACACGGCAGGAGAGATGACGGCCAGCGAGTTAGGCCCAACTGGGAGCAGGAACTCGCGTATGCGAAGGGGGGTGCCGGCGAGTGGCAAGATGTGAGCGTCAACTGCGACGTGTTCGTCTCGACGTCGCGCGAAGCGCCCGGCCTGGCCTTCGAGCTCAAGGCCGCTCAGCCGAACAGCGACCAAACCAAGGTCAGCAAGGAGAAGCTGCTCAAGCTCCACTGCATGGAACCCTGTGGGGTGACGGCAGCTTACTTCGCGCTACCGTACAATCCCTATGGAGAAAAGAAGCTCTACAGTTGGTCTTTTCCCATGCGCTGGTTTGACATGCGAAACGACGAGTGTGTCCTGATCGGTGACGAGCTATGGGACCGGGTGGGCGGCACCGGAACTTATGACGAGATCATTCGAATAGCACGGGAAGTCGGGCTTCGCCATCGGGAGCGGATTCGAGACTACATGAACCCGAGCTGACCTTGAGTTAACTGACGCTTCGATCACCGTTCCTTCGTACAAACGAAGATGGATTCAAAAAACTCCCCGCTGCGCCGTCCCGTGCGCCTATTGACGTGCCGTTTCAGAACCACGTCGCACGACAGCGGCAGGTCGTCCAGAATGTGGGGATAGAGGTCGTGCCGATCCCCGGCGACGATGATGATGGGGCCGCCGGGCACGACGCTTGAGGCGACGTTCCTTAGCACCTCGTGCATGTCTGAAGCGTAGGCCCTCTGTGCTTTCTTGCTCTGTCCGAGCGACGCGGCCCCGATCTCTTGCTCGCTGCGGTCGGCAAAGCCGAGCAGTTCATAGGCGTAGCGGTGCTGCTCGTGGTAGTCAATCAGACCGACGTAGGGAGGGCTGGTTATGACACCATCTATGCCTGCAATGGACGCATTGCGGCTGTCGGCATTGATGCACTGAACATGGGCGGTTGTGCGTAGTTGGGCGAACTCCTCCACGCGCCGCAGGCCGTCGGCCGCGTAGCGTTGGAGGAACTTGAAGGCAGTCTGTGTAGGTTCGCATGTCCGGCTATGTTTGTAGCACCAATAGGGCTGCGTGGTAGGCTCTTTCGGAAAGTCCAGGTCGAAATGGGTGGTCAACCGTGCCGATCTGGCTGCCCGACATAGCACGACGTTCAAGAAGTCCCCATACTCGTAGTTCGAGGTCAAGCCGCGGAACGTCAGCAGCTCATCCAATGCTTGCGGCGCAAACCACGCATTGAGGTACTCGTTGTTGGTGGAGCGAGCGGCGCCACACGTCGATTCACCTAGAAGTAGTTGACCCGACTGATTAGTCTGCCGTGCTGTCTTGTCGATGATGTCCGACACTTCCTTCCGCAACGTAGGCAGATCGTATCGCCCCGTCTTGACGTTAGTCATCATTACGTTGAAGGAAGAGATGTCATAGCCGATGGCGTGTACGCCAAGTTCGTTTGCTTGCACGAGCGTGGTGCCAGAACCGGAGAACGGGTCGAGCACGGTCATGCCCGGTTTGAAGAACCGGCGTAGAAATACTTCGACAAGCTGTGGAATGTATTTGCCGAGATAGGGGTGGAGACGATGAACATGCTTTGTCCTCTCACGCTCGGGCAGTTGCTTTTCCGTCCAGTTGAGATTGATGTCCTCCAGTGGCGTCATTGGCCCTACGCTAGCGGGCCGCGTTGGTTGAGCGGCACCGTAGAGCGGCACACGTTTCTCTGCCGACGTGTGGTGCAGCGTGAAATTGGCCGGCGCTGTTGTCATCGAGGTCTTGAAGGGCGATGTCGTGTGGTGCGCGCCAGCGGTCTGAAACGTGGCGCTCTCCTAGGGCAGTTTACAACGGCGGGGGTCGCAAGAACCGACACGACGACGCTACCGCTTAGCGGCGCCGCGGTCGCTCACCAAGCGGAGCAAGCTCGCCGCCATCGAGTCGGCCGAGCCCTCCAACGTTTCAACCCCGGGCCAGCTATTGAGCCATGTGTGCTGGCGCTTGGCGAGTTGTCGGGTAGCGGTGATGGCCGCTTGGCGGGCGGTGGCAAAGTCCCATTCGCCGTCGAGGTGGCGCCATAGCTGCCGATAGCCCACGGCGCGCATGGACGGCTGCGCCGCCGTGACGCCCGGCAGCGTCCGCAAATGCCGCACCTCGTCCAAGAAGCCACGCTCCAGCATGGCGTCCAGCCGCGCCTCGATGCGCTGCGCCAAGCACTGGCGTGGCCTGTCGATGGCCACCTCGACGAGTTCAATGCCCAGGCGTTGGCGTACCGGCACACCGGCTTGCGTGTGCCACTCCGAAAGCGGCCGGCCGGTCGTCTCGGCCACTTCGAGGGCCCGTTGAATGCGCTGCGGATCATTGGGGTGGATGCGTTGGGCGGCGGCCGGGTCGATGCGGGCCAGTTCGTCATGCAACGCCGGCCACCCCACCTTCGCCGCCCGGTCGGCCAACGCCGCGCGAACCTCGCTGGATGCCGACGGCAGCGCGGACAAGCCATCCCGAAGTGCCTTGAAGTAGAGCATCGTGCCACCCACGAGCACCGGCAGCTGGCCGCGCTCGATGGCTTCCAGGACGACCGCGTCGGCAACGGCCACGAAGTCCGCGGCGGAGAACGGCTCGGCGGGATGCCGCACATCGATCAGCGCATGGGGATGGCGAGCGAGCGTCGCCGGGTCTGGCTTCGCCGTGCCGATGTCCATGCCGCGATACACCATCGCGGAGTCCACGCTGATGAGCGCCACGTCTGTGCGGTGCGCCAACGTGAGGGCCACTTCGGTTTTGCCGGAAGCCGTCGGCCCCATGATGCAGAGGGCGGTTCGGCACCCCTCGGCGTCACGCGGTGGAGGGGGCGGCGACGCTGGGTCGCTCACGCTCACGGCAGCCGTGCCGTCACTGCCCGCGCAGGAACAAGCGGTCGAACTCGGCGAGGCTCTGCGTCAAGTAAGTCGGGCGGCCGTGGTTGCACTGGCCGGCGTTCGGGGTGGTCTCCATTTCGCGCAGCAAGGCGTTCATTTCCGGCACGCTGAGCGTTCGATTGGCGCGGATCGAGCGGTGGCAGGCCATGCTCGCAAGCACTTCGTGGGAACGGGCGCGGATGGCGTCGCTGCCGCCGAACTCCGCGATTTCCGCCAAGAGATCACGCGCCAGCGCCTCGCTGTCCGTGTCCGCCAAGAGGCGCGGCGTCTGCCGCACCACGAGGCTCTTTGGCCCAGTGCGTTCCACCACCAATCCGAAGGCCGCCAGCGCGTCGGTGTGAGCTTCCGCCAGCTCCGCCTCGCGGGGCGTCACATCGAAGGCCACCGGCACCAGCAAGCGCTGCCCCACCAACGCGCCGGCCTCGTAGTCCGCCTTGAGCTTCTCGTAGGTGATGCGCTCGTGGGCGGCATGCATGTCCACCACCACCAGCCCGTCGCGGTTCTGGCTCAACACGTAAGCGCCGTGCAACTGCGCCAGCGCATAGCCGAGCGGCGCGTCGTCATCTTGCGCGAGCGCCCGATCCTGCACTTGCGGCCGTTGCCCCTCGAACTCCGAGACCAGCCGCGCCAAGCTCATGGCGCCCTGTCTGTCGCCCCGCGGTTTGTCGCCAAGCAACGGGCGCCGTGATGTGGACACCGGCGCCGGCGCATCGCCCGGCCGCGTGGTGTCGAGCAAACGATGCAGGGCGGCGAAGATGAAGTCGTGAACCCGTCGGGCGTCGCGGAAACGCACTTCGTGTTTCGTGGGGTGGACGTTGACGTCGACGCCGGCCGGATCGAGTTCCAGAAACAGCGCGAACACCGGATGGCGCCCGTGGAACAACACGTCTCGATAGGCTTGGCGCACGGCATGGCCCACGAGCTTGTCCCTCACCGGGCGGCCGTTCACGAAAAAGAACTGTTCCGTCGCCTGTGCCCGCGAGTAGGTCGGCAGGCCCACCCAGCCCATGAGGCGCAGGTCGCCGGCGCTCGCTTCCACCGCGCAAGCCTGCTCCAGGAACTGCGCCGGCAGCACATCCGCCACGCGGCCCTCAAGCCCACGCCCAGTGGTCAACCGCTCCGTCACCCTGGCGCCGTGGCGCAGCTCGAAGCCCACTTCCGGCCGCGCCAGCGCTTGCCGGCGCAACACGTCGCCCACATGGGCGGCTTCGGTGCGCTCCGCCTTCAGGAACTTGCGCCGCGCCGGCGTGTTGTAGAACAAGTCCGCCACTTCCACCGTGGTGCCGCGCGGATGTGGCGCGGGGCCGCCGCCTTGCTCCTCGCCGCCGGCGATGGTGAGCTTGGCGCCACCATCACCGCCCGTCGCCGAGACGATGGACAACCGGGCCACGGAGGCGATGCTCGCCAGCGCTTCGCCGCGGAAACCCAAAGTGTTGATGCGCTCCAAGTCTGCCGTGGCTTCGATTTTGCTGGTGGCGAAGCGGCTCACCGCCAAACGCAGGTCCTCGGCGTCCATGCCGCAGCCATCGTCGCGCACCACGATGCGTTTCACGCCGCCGCCCTCGATGGTCACGGTGATGGCGCCGGCATCGGCGTCAAGGCTGTTCTCCAAGAGCTCCTTCACGATGGACGCCGGCCGTTCCACCACCTCGCCGGCGGCAATCTGGTTGGCGACGAACTCCGGGAGTTTGCGGATGCGCGGCATGGGCCGTCAGGAACCGCGCGGAATCACCAGCACTTGCCCCACTCGGATGGTGTCTCCCGTGAGGCCGTTGGCGGCGCGCAACATGCCGGCCGACACCCGATAACGCGCGGCGATGGCGGAAATCGTATCGCCCCGGCCGGTGGTGTGGCGCAGTTCCCGCCCCAGCGCGGCGATGGCCGTGCCCGGCGGTGGGTTGCGCACCATGTAGCCGCGAATGCCGTCCGCGATGGCCTTGGCGATCTTGCGCTGGTGGCTGGCGGTGGCTAGGAGGCGCGCTTCCTGGGGATTCGACAAGAAGCCAGTCTCCACCAAAATGGACGGCACGTCCGGGGATTTCAACACGGCGAACGCCGCCTGTTCCACGCGACGCTTGTGCATCCGCGCCACCCCCGAGAGCGAACCGACCACCGCCTGCCCCACATCCAGGCTGGCGCGCAGGGTGCCGTCCATCGAGAGGTCGATGAGCACGGACGCGAGGTCATCATCCTTGTCGTGCAGCGACACCGGGCCCACGCCGCCGATCAGGTCCGATCGGTTCGCCCGGTCGGCAAGATGGCGCGCCATCTCGGAAGAGGCGCCGCGATCCGAAAGCGCGTAAACCGACGCGCCCCGAACGCTCGCCAGCCGGAAGGCGTCCGCGTGGATGGAGACGAACAGGTCCGCCCGCTGCTGGCGGGCGATTTGGGCGCGCCGACGCAGCGGCACGTAGTAATCGCCGGAGCGCACCAACACGGCTTTGAAGCCATCCACGGCACCGAGTTCCCGCTGCACCCGCTTGGCGATGGACAGCACGATGTCCTTCTCGTAAGCGCCGGTGGGGGCGATGGCCCCGGGGTCGTCGCCGCCATGCCCGGCATCCACCGCGATGAGCACATCCCGTTCCTCAGCCGGCTGCGGAGCGATGCGTGGCTTGCGTGGCGTTTCCGGCGCATAGAGGTCCACCACCAAGCGATGGCCGTATGGCTCGATGGGCTGCAGCGTGAAGTGTTTGGGCCGCGCCGCCTGTGCCATGTCCAGCACCACGCGATGGGTGCCGCCAAGCCGCCGCCCCAAGCGAATCCGCAGGATGGAATCGCCCTTCGGCTTCGGGGCCTTGAAACCGCGTTGCGGGCGCGTCTTCTTCAGATCGATGACCACGCGGTGCGGGTTCTTCAGCGTGAACACCTTGTAGCGCACGGCTGCGTTGGTGTCGAACACGACGCGGGTGTGATCCGGCGCTTGGTGGGTGCGGATGCCTTCGAGGTCCACACCGAGGGCCGCCGGTGCCCAAGCCATCAGGGCGGGCACGATGAGCGCTTTCGCCACGGGGGGTGCCATGCGCCGCGCCCAGCCCAGCAAACGACGGCCGCCCCACACGAGTGACGGCGTCGTACGCCAAACTTGCTCGGTTGCCGCGCCGCGGCGTGTTGCGGGGTCGCTAGGGTCGCTGCGCCGCCGAGCGATGGTCCACCATTTCAAGCAATCTGCCCTCGTCCGCCATCGCCAACGCGATGTCCACGTCCGGCGTCGGCAAACGGTCGCCCCCCCGCTCTGGCCACTCCACCAACTTAAGCGCCACGTCCGCCAACAGTTCATCGATGCCGATGAAGGACAACTCTTCCGGATCTGCGATTCGGTAGAAGTCGAAATGATAAACCTTTCGCCCCAAAAACTCATATGGTTCCAGCAACGTGTAAGTGGGGCTCTTCACCGAGCCGAGGTGCCCAAGGCCGCGCAGCACACCCCGCGCGAGGGTGGTTTTGCCGGCGCCCAGCTGCCCGCGCAGGAAGATGAGTTCGGTGTTGAGCCCGGCGGCGAGTTGGACGCCCCAACGCAACGTCTCCGCCTCAGACGGCAGGTGGATGCTCCGCGCCGGCACGGTGGCGGTCATTCTTCGCACCAGAGGTGGTCGATGACGTCCGTCGCCACCAAGGGCCTCGGTCCGAGCCGCGCCGCGGCGGCATCTCCCGCCAACGCATGGAGGCAGATGCCGGCCGCGGTGGCCGCGGGAAGGTCTTGCCCCTGCGCGATCAAGCCCGCCACCACGCCGGTGAGCACGTCGCCGGCACCGGCGGTGGCAAGGCCGGGATTGCCGAAGATGCAGAGCCCCTTGAGCACCCCCCGCTCCGCCACCAACGTGCCGGCACCTTTCAGCGCCACGACGTTGCCGTGCCGCTGCGAGAGTTCCCGCGCCGCGGCCGGCCGATCCTCCACCTTGGCCAAGCCGAGAAGCCGCGCCGCCTCGCCCGGATGCGGCGTCATCACGCTGTGCGGCGGCACGGCGCGGCCGGCGCCGGCGATGAGGTTCAAGCCGTCCGCATCGATGACCAACGGTTTGCCGACGCCAAGCGCCTCTTCAAGCAATCGCGCGCCCCAATCACCTTGCCCAAGCCCGGGGCCGATGGCGATGACGGTACACACGGCCAACAAATCTCCCACGCCCTCGCCTTCCGCCACGCCGCGCACCATCAACTCCGGCCGACGGGCGAGGATGGCCGCGCAGTGTTCCGGCCGGGTCGCGACGCTGACCAGCCCGGCGCCGGTGCGCAACGCCGCTTCGCCGGCCAGCAGCGCGGCACCGCCCATGCCGTGATCGCCGCCGATGACGAGCACATGCCCAAAGCGGTTCTTGTGTGCGGAAGGCAGACGCTCGCTGCGCCGGGGCACATCGAGGATGGGAAGGCCCGCCGCCGCGTCATAGGTCTCCGGCGGCACACCCAGCGGGTCGAACACCAGCTCACCCGCGCAATCCACGCCGGCACCGGTGCGCAGGCCAAGCTTCTCGCCTATGAACGTGACAGTCACATCAGCCGTCACCGCCACGCCCAAGCGCTCGCCCGTGTCCGCGGCGATGCCGCTCGGCAGATCCACGGCGACGGTGGGTGCGGCATGGGCGTTGATGGCTTCAATGGCCGCGGCGTAGGCTGGCCGCACCGCGCCGGCCGCGCCGGTGCCGAGCAGCGCATCCACCACCACGTCCCCCGCAATGGCGGCATCTTCGGCGAAGGCGTGGGTTGAAACACCCACGGACCGCGCCCAATCCCGGGCGGTGGCGGCATCGCCCTTGAGTTTGGCGGCGTCGCCCACCTGCAAGACCTGCACGTCCAGCCCGGCTTCGCTGGCCAAACCGGCCACGATGTAGCCATCGCCGGCATTGTTGCCAGCCCCACAGAAGATGGTGATGCCATGCGCCACCGGCCACCGCCGCCGCGCCTCGTCGAACACGGCGCGCCCCGCCCGCTTCATCAGGACAATGCCGGCGATCCCCCCCGCGATGGCAGCGCGATCCAGCGCCCGGGCTTCAGCGGCCGTGTACACCTTGTTGGGCGGCATGGCTTGCAGGATAGCGTGTGCGCTTACACCGCGTGGCACCGGCCCACGCCGCATCCGCCAAACGAGTGCATTACGGCGAGTGCGGTACCGGTCGCCAGCGATCCAGCTTGTATGTCACCACCGCGGTGGCCACTTCTTCGCCTTGCGGGTTCGTCACGGACACGTCGCCCACGGAAATCGTGCCGCCGCGGCGGCGCACGGTGGCGGTGGCGGTGAGGTCGGTGGCCACGGCCAACTGCAGGAAGTTGATGGTGAAGCCCACGGTGGCGCCGCGCGCTTGGGGCGATACTGTGGGGAGCGACCAGAACGCGGCGGTGGCGGCCGTATCGACCAGTGCGCTGATGGCGCCGCCGTGAATGCGCCCGATCCCCAACGCCGGGCGGTACGGCATCCGCACGACCACGCGATCTGGCTCGCTGTGTACGAGTTCGATGCCGAGCAGGGCGGCAAAGCTCTCCTCGGCGATGGCCTTCACACGGGGCGCGGACACGGCGGCTAGCGCAGAAAGCTGGAGCGGAATTGGATGCCCCAGCGCCCCGCCATGCAGGTGGCGATCCAAAGCGTGTCGAAGCGGTTGTAGATCGTGCCGTTCGCGTGGCAGCGGGCCACCGTCATGGCGAGATGCACCTTGTCCGTCCCCACATGAACGGCCTCGATGGTCTCCACCACGCTGTGGTGCCAGCCTTCCTCGTCAAGCCGGGCAGCCCCGCCCCGGCTGCGTTCCAGAAACACCTCCCGGTCGGCGATGGTGGTGAAGGCGCCGTTGGCGAGGCGCACATGGGGGTAGTTGAGCGCATCCGCCAGCGCTTCGTGGCGCTGCGCGTTGAAGGCCTCGATGAAGCGCTCGGCGGCCGCAATCGCCTCGTCTCGCATGAATCCCCCAAGTTCACGGCGGCTCGGAGCGCCACCTGCCCTCGCCCATGTTAGCTTAGGCGCAGTCGAGCGAGTTCGAGGACACCGTGGGCGCGAGGGCGGAACGCCGCAGCTTTTGGACTTGGGGTTATGCGTCGGACGAGCCGACGGATGCCGAGCGGGCCACCGCCGCCCAGCAAGTGGCGAAGCGCTTGGGGCGCGCCGTGACGCCGTTGGCCATCCCGCGCATCGAGGACATCGCGTTGCCGCCGGGCCGGGTGTCGATACCGTCCAAGCTGGCGGGCTTCGTGAGTGCGGCGGACGCCGAGCGGGTGACGCACACCTACGGCGGCCACAGCTTGGAACTGTTGGCGGCGGCGCGGGGCGTGTTCCACAACCCGCCGGACGCCGTGGCGCATCCCCGCACCGAAGACGAGCTCGAAGCAGCGCTCGCGTGGTGTGACCAGCAGGGGTTCGCCGCGATGCCCTACGGCGGCGGCACGTCCGTGGTGTGGGGCGTCAACGCGCCGGAAGGGGCACGGGGCGCCGTCACCATCGACTTGGACGAGCTGAACGCGGTGCTCGAAATCGACGAGGTGTCCCGCGCCGGGCGCTTTCAGGCCGGTATCTTGGGGCCAGACTTGGAAGCCGCGCTGCGGCCACGCGGGCTCACGCTGCGACACTTTCCGCAGAGCTTCCCTTGGTCCACCGTCGGCGGTTGGGTGGCCACCCGTTCCGGCGGCCACTACGCCACCAACCACACCCACATTGACGACTTTGTGGAGGCCACCCGGATGTTGTCGCCGGCCGGCTGGCTGGAAACCCGCCGCTTGCCCGGCAGCGGCGCCGGGCCAAGCCCAGACCGCCTCGTGATCGGTTCGGAGGGCATCCTCGGCATCATCAGCGAATGTTGGCTGCGGCTGCAGAAACGGCTCCGCTTCCGCGCCACCGCGGGGGTCACATTCGACGGCTGGCAAGCGGGTTGCGAGGCGGTGCGCAACGTCGTGCAAGCGAAGCTGTGGCCAGCGAATCTCAGGATTCTGGACCCCGCCGAAGCCGGCTCAAGCGCCGGCTTGGATGGACGCCAAGCGCTCCTCATCATCGGCTTCGAGTCCGCCGATGTGCCGCAAGGCGCCGGCATCCGGGAAGCGGTCGCCATCGCGCGCGACTGCGGCGGCCACATCGACGACGCCGATGTCCGCATCGACGATGGCGACGGCAAGGCCACTGGGCGCGGCGGCGCGGTGGGCGCTTGGCGCAACGCCTTCATCGGCGTGAACGCCGGTTTGCGCCACGGCTTGGGGCTCCTGAACGACACCTTCGAGACGGCCATCACCTGGGAGCGCTGGCCAGACTTCGACGCCGCGGTGCGCCGCCGCGTGGGCGCGGTGCTCAAGGAGACGTTGGGCGACGGCGCCACGTTGTCTTGCCGCTTCACCCACGTTTATCCCGACGGCCCCGCGCCCTACTACACATGGAGCGGGCCGGCCGCCATCGGCGGCGAAGCGGCGCAGTGGCAAGCGATCAAGGACGAGGCGAGCGCCGCCATCGTGGATGCCGGCGGCACGGTGACGCACCACCACGCGGTAGGGCGCATGCACCGGCCGGCATGGGAGCGGCAGCGGCCGGCGCTCTTCGCCGAAGCGCTGCGGGCGGTGAAGGGGCGGCTCGACCCGAACGGGGTGTTGAACCCAGGGGTGCTGATCGACTGAACAGCGCGCTGTGTTGCGCCTCAAGCCCCGGCACCGGGTTGCGATGCCTCTCCCAGCCCCTAAGCAGTTGCGCCCCTAATCCGCTCCCGCCGCCGCTTGGCGCCGCAGCCAATCCCGCATCGTCGCTGAGACGAGTTCGCTGGCGTCCTGCTGCACGAAATGCCCGGCACCCGAATGGTCACCAAAGTGAGATCCTTCTCCAGCCATTGCCATGTGCCGTTCAAGGCCCCGGGCAGGAGCGCCTGATCGTCCAGCCCGTGGAACATCAGCACGGCGCTCTGCACTTTCGGGAAGTCCGGCGGCGCCAGGCCGGATGCGGTTGGGGGCGTCGGGGGCTCCGGGGGCTTGGGAGGGGCGGGGGGAGCATCCCCGGCGGTGGGCGGCGATGGCGGCGCCGGGGGTTCCGGCGGCGCCTCGGTGCGCGGATAGTTCGCCTTGTAGTAGTTCAACATCGCCTCGAAATCCGACCGTTTGAACGCCTCCACATAGTGCGGGCGGGCGTCGTCGTCCGTCACCCAGAACGCCAAGCCCTCCGCCGTGAGGGCCTCGTGGGCATTGGGCTTTTGGAAGTCCCTCGCGTACTGGCTGTTGCGCTGCTGGTCTGGGTTGGTCATCAGTTCCCGGGCCAGCCCGGCCGGATGCGGAAGATTCAGGATGATGAGCGAAGCCACCAGTTCCGGGCGTGTCATCGCCACGTTCCAAGCGATGGCGCCGCCCCAGTCGTGCCCGACGACGACGGCCGATTCCTCGCCCTCGGCGGCAACCACCGCCGCGACGTCCGCCACCAACTCCGGCATGGCGTAGCGTTCCACGCCGGCGGGCTTGTCGCTCAAGTTGTAGCCGCGCAAATCCAGCGCGGCCACCCGATATTCGCCCTCGAGTGCCGCCATCTGATCCCGCCACGAATACCAGAAGTCCGGAAAGCCGTGGATCATCACCACCAGCGGCCCTTCGCCGGCCAAGGCGTAATGGATGCGCACACCGTCGTTGTCCGCGTACTTGTGTTCCACTCGTTCCATCAGATTCCCCGAGGCGGCAACTGTCGCCAACATGGCGACGCTGGCCGCCCAAATCCGCGCCGCTTGCATGGCGTCCATCCATCTGTGACCCGTTCCCGCACGATGTTATGTTGGGACGCATCCGTTCGGGAAGGCCAAATGCCGTCGTCTTCGAGCAACTTGGCATGAACCACGGCAGGCTGATCGTCGATCTCGACGCGTTGGCGGACAACTATGCGACGCTGAAGGCGCATGCCGCCGGAGGCGTGGCGGCGGTGGTGAAAGCCAACGCCTACGGCTTGGGTGCCTTGCCCGTGGCGCGGCGGTTGGTTGCGGAGGGCTGCCGGCAGTTCTTCGTGGCCGCCGAAGCCGAGGGCGTCGCGCTGCGCCCGGTGTTGCCGAAGGACGCGGAGATCTTCGTGTTCTCCGGCGAGGCCACGGCACCTGGTTTGATCTCCGTTGCGAACTTGGCGGAGCAGCTCGGCGCAAGCCCCGTCGCGCTGCATGTCGATACGGGGATGCAGCGCTTGGGCTTTCCGTGGGATGCGGTTCCGAAGGTGGCGAAGGTGAGGCTCCTGATCTCGCACCTCGCCTGCGCCGACACCCCCGACCATCCAATGAACGCCACGCAGATTCGACGCTTTGAGGCCGTGGCGGCGCAGTTTCCGGGCGTTCCCACCAGCCTCGCCAATTCGGCCGGCATCTTGAACGGCGTGGCTGGCATGGGCCGCGCCGGCATCGGCCTCTACGGCGGCAACCCTTGGGTTGATCGCCCCAATCCCATGCACCCGGTGGCCACGTTCGAAGGACAAGTGCTGCAGGTGCGCATCGTTCGCGCCGGCGAGACGGTGGGCTACGGGGCCGGACGGACGATGGAACGCGACGCCGAAGTCGCCGTAGTGGGCGTGGGCTACGCCGACGGGGTGAAACGCCTGCTGTCGAACCGCGGCGCCGCGGCCTTTGATGGCAAGCGGCTGCCCATCATCGGCACCATCTCGATGGACTTGACGCATTTGGACGCCACGGGCACTGGGCTCAAGCGGGGCGATTGGGTGGAGTTCTGCGGGCCGAACATGAGCGTGGACGAAATGGCCCGCGGCGCTGGCACCATCGCCTACGAGATTCTGACCGGCATCGGCCCCCGCGTGGAGCGGCGGTACTTGCCGTAGGCCCGCTGCCGCACCCAACCGGCAGCCAAACGCCGTTCGGCTATCATCGAATCCACTCGACGGCTCGCGTGACAAGGGGAGAGCGGCAAATGGGCGCAGTGAATCGGGATGGGGTGTTGGCTGGGCAGGTGGCGGTGGTCACCGGCGCGAGCCGTGGCATTGGCGAGGCGATCGCCAAGCGCTTGGCGATGGAAGGTGCCAAGGTGGTCGTTTCCGCCCGCACCGTGGAAGCCAGCGACCACTTCTTGCCGGGCACCATCAAGCAGTGCGTGGCCGAGATCGAAGCGGCCGGCGGCAGCGCCTTGCCGGTGCGCTGCAACTTGGCGGACCCGGGCGACCGGGAGCGGCTCATCGACGAGACGGAACGCGCCTTCGGCCCGGTGGACATCCTCGTGAACAACGCCGCGGTCACTTGGTTCCTGCCCGTCACGGATTTCACGGAGAAGCGCTATCGCATGATGATGGACGTGCAGGTGTACGCGCCCTTCGAGCTCGCCCAGCGGGTGCTGCCCGGCATGGTGGAACGCGGCCGCGGGTGGATTCTGAACATCTCCTCCCACGCCGCCATCCATCCCGAGGCCAAAGCGCCGGGCGGCCACGGCGGCACGGTGTACGGCATGTGCAAGGCCGCGTTGGAGCGTTTCACCACGGGGCTCGCGCAGGAGCTGCACGGCACTGGCGTGGCGGCGAACGTCATCTCCCCCGGCCTTGTGGCCACCCCCGGCGTGGTACACCACAAGCTCATCAACGACGCCAACAAGGATCGGGTGACGCCGGTGGAACACATGGCCGAAGCCTGCCTGCGCCTCTGCCACGGCGACCCGGCCGAGATCACCGGCCGCATCGACTACGCAGACCAAGTGATGGCGGAGTTCAATCTCACCCCGGCGGAGCTGATCTAAGGTCTAAGGGCCCCGCCGGCGTCATCGCGGTTCGCGCACCGGCACCTCGGTGCGCTTGACCACCGTGCGCAAGGCGAAGTTGGAATGTACCCGGTCCACCCCCGGCAAGCGGGTGAGGTGGCGACGGTGGATGCGCTCGTAATCCAACGCCCCCCGCGCCACCACCCGCAGCATGTAGTCCGCCTCGCCGGTCATCGTGTAGCACTCCATCACCTCCGGCAGATCGCGCACGGCCACCTCAAACGCCTCCAAGTCCGCGCGTTGTTGCGACCCCAGCGTGATCTGCACGAACACGTTGTCCGGATAGCCGGCCCGCGTCTGGTCAACCAACCCCACATAACCGCGGATGAGGCCGCTCTCCTCCAAGCCTTGGGTACGCCGCAGGCAAGTGGACTCGGCTAGATTCACCCGCTTGGCGAGTTCCGAGTTCGGCAGACGACCGTTCGTCTGCAGTTCGTGAAGGATACGCCGGTCAAATCGATCCAAACTGGCAAAATCTTTCTTCATCAGTGCGCCGCACGACAGGTTCTTGCAAATTGAAACCCCGCAAGGGCGAAAAAAGCAAGCGCCTGCCAGTCCCGCTCTCTTATGTTTTCCCACAAGCGCCGCGAGGTGGCGCCCTGCCGAGAAAGACGAAAGGAAGCGACACGGAAGAAAGGGAAGCAGGGAAGGCAAAGGAAGGCATGGAACGGGAAAGGGATTTCGGCGTCACCTCGCCGGCGCTCCCACAAGGGAAGCCGGGCGGCAACAGCGGCCCACAGCGCGTCAGCACTGGCAGGAAGGTGCGGATGAAGACGCGCATTGGCGTTCCCAAGGAAGTGAAGAACCATGAGCGCCGCGTCGCGCTGACGCCCACCGCGGTGCGCCAATTGGTGGCGGCTGGGCACGAAGTGGTGGTGGAGGCGGGCGCCGGGGCGGGCATCGGCATTGGCGATGGCGCCTATCGGGCAGCAGGTGCCGGCATCGGCGACGCCAACGCCGCATACCAAGCGGAGCTCGTGGTGAAGGTGAAGGAGCCCTTGGCCGCGGAATACGCCCGACTGCAAGCCGGGCAGGTGCTTTTCAGCTACTTGCACCTCGCTGCCAATCCAACGCTCACGCGAACGCTTTGCGCCAAAGGCGTCACGGCGCTGGCGTACGAAACGGTGACGGCGCCAGACGGCAGCCTGCCGCTGTTGACGCCCATGAGCGAGATCGCCGGGCGTCTCTCCGTGCAGGTCGGCGCCAACGCGCTGCAGTGCGCCCACGGCGGCCGCGGCGTGTTGCTCGCCGGCGCCACCGGCGTGGCGCCGGGCAAGGTGGTCATCATCGGCGGTGGCATGGCCGGCGCGAACGCCGCGCACCTCGCAGTCGGGCTGCAGGCGGACGTGACAATCCTCGACAAGTCTCCGGCTCGGCTCGCCTATCTGCGCGAGCGCTTTGGCGCTTCGGCGCGGGTGCTGATGGCAACGCCGAACGCCGTGGAACAAGCCGTGCTGGATGCGGACCTCGTCATCGGCGCCGTGTTGGTGCCCGGTGCCCGGGCGCCCAAGGTCATCTCGCGGCGATTGCTGAAGAGAATGCGGGACGGCTCGGCCCTCGTGGACATCGCCATCGATCAAGGCGGTTGCTTCGAAACCAGCCGCCCGACCACTCATGACGACCCGACCTACATCGAGGAGGGCGTCGTGCATTACTGTGTCACTAACATGCCTGGGGCGGTGGCGCGAACAGCCACGCTTGCCCTCTCCCAAGTCCTAATCCCCTTCGTACAAGCGTTGGCGGACAAAGGCTGGCGTCAAGCGCTGGCCGATGACCCGCACCTCGCCCTGGGCATGAACGTGTACGCCGGCCGGGTTCGGCATCCCGCCGTGATCCGCTCGCTCTCAACCGAGGCGCCCGACGGCGCAACGGCGGGCTGCGGCAGCGGGATGTCAACGCGGCGCGCGGCATAGCGTTTAAACAAGGACGATGGCGGCACCCCCCACCCCCCACCCCAAAGCCGCCGGCAAGGAAGCAGAAGCCGGGGTGCAATGCCCCGGCTTCATTTCAATCAACGATAGCTGACCGGGAACGCCGAGCGCCCCATGTGGTTGGCGGCTCGCGCTACACCTTCGGCTGCAGACGCCCCCGGTGCCACTCGGCGCGCATCCGCTCCAAGGGGCGTATCGCCCCGCCGACCACTGTGCTGCCACGTTCGACCTGCTTGCGCCGGAGCCGGCGCTCCCAATCGCTGATCTCGACGACATCCGAACCGGGTTCCACCGCTTGGATGTCGAACTCCCACGGCGGAATGTCGCTGGTGAGCACCGCCGCCGCCAAGCCGCGGATGCGAGGGTCTGTCGGGTGCGTGATGGCCATGCGTCCATCATAGCGAATGTGTGCGAAGACGACACAAAGGGTCTGGGCTGATGGGTTTCGGCCCGTTCCGCCCCCGCCCCGCGCCGCGGCCTTCGGTTAACCTTGCCGCTTTTTTGGAGACGTGCCCTTGAGGGCGCAAACGGCCATGGCCCAACTGTTGCACAACGAGTTCCCGCCGGATTCGCTGGAGGCGAAGGACCTCAAGCACCTCCTGCATCCGACCACCAACCTCGCCCGCCACCAGCAGGAGGGGCCGACGGTGCATGCGCGGGCCGAGGGCGTGTATCTGTGGGACAACCAAGGCAACCAGTATCTGGAGGGCTTGGCGGGGCTTTGGTGTACGGCGCTCGGCTACGGCGAACCGGAACTCGCGCGGGTGGCCGAGGAGCAGATGCGCCGGTTGTGTTACTCCCAGCTCTTTGCCGGCAAAACCAACGAACCGAGCGTTCTGCTCGCCGAGAAACTGATGGCGATGCTGCCCTTCAACGTGGGGCGGGTGTTCTTCGGGGTGTCCGGTTCCGATGCGAACGACACCCAAGTGAAACTGATGTGGTACTACCACAATCTCATCGGCAAGCCGGAAAAGAAGAAGATCATCTCGCGCCGCGGCGGCTACCACGGCGTCACCGTGGCGAGCGGCAGCCTTACGGGCCTAGCACCCTTCCACAAGCAGTTCGACCTGCCCATCCCCGGCATCCTGCATACGGCCAACCCGCACTTCTACCGCCACGGGCGCGAGGGCGAGACGGAGGCCGCCTTCAGCACGCGCCTCGCCAACGAACTGGAAGATCTCATCGTGGCCGAGGGCGCGGAGACCATCGCCGCGTTCATCGCGGAGCCGGTGATGGGTGCCGGCGGCGTCATCGTGCCGCCGACGGGCTACTACGAGAAAGTGCAGGCCGTGCTGGCAAAGCACCGTGTGCTCTTCATCGACGACGAGGTGATCTGCGGCTTCGGGCGCACCGGTGCGCCGTTCGGCGCCCAGACGATGGGCATCGCACCCACCACCATCAGCATGGCCAAGGCGTTGTCCTCCGCCTATCAGCCGATTTCCGCGGTGGCGCTGCCGGAGTGGATGCACGACGCCTTCGCCGCGGCCAGCGAGGAATTGGGCAACTTCGGCCACGGCTTCACCTATTCGGGGCACCCCGTCTGCGCGGCGGTGGCCTTGCGCAATTTGGAGCTAATGGAAGAACGGGACGTCCTCAACCACGCGGCCCGCGTAGGCGAAGCGTTCCAGGCGCGGCTGACGGCCTTGGCCGACCATCCCCTAGTGGGCGAAGCGCGCGGCAAGGGGCTCATCGGCGCGGTGGAGTTGGTGGCGAACAAGGAGACGCGCCAGCCCTTCGATGCCGCGTTGGGCATCGGCGCTTACTGCATGGAACGCGCCCAAGCGCATGGCCTCATCGTGCGCAGCTTGGGCGATTCAGTGGCCTTCTGCCCGCCGCTCATCATCACGGATGAGCAGGTGGATGAGCTGTTCGGGAAATTCGAGAAGGCCCTTGCGGACACGCTGCGGCACGTGCAGCGAGTGGGATGAGGCGGCGGTAGCCACGCAAGAACTCCCGGCGGTCGCGTCGATTAGCCGGAAAGCGCCGGGGGAAGGGGGTCGCCATGCTCAATGCAAGATTCGGCGATCTTGCGGACTAGGCCCTGAGCAACTTCCGTCGTCTCGGTGATGGTTCGCCCCTCGGAGACGAGGCCGGGCACGTCAACGCTTGTGGCCAGGAATCCCCCCTCCGCTAGGCGTTCGATGTGGAGCCGGATCGTGGCTTCGTTGAAGTCCATGTCGCCACTCAACGCGGATTCATGATGGTCACGGTGCCCTGCGCCATCGCGCACAAGCGGCCCTCGTTGTGAACGTCGATGCGCACCACCGCCTGGGTTCGGCCCATGCTCAGGATGGTGGCGTAGCCGTCCACTTCGCCCTTCGTCACCGGGCGCGTCAGGTTGATTTTGAACTCGGTGGTGGCGGCCCACTGCCCCTTCTTCATCACCGGATAGCAGACCGTCCCCAAGAGATGGTCGCAGAAGGCGGACAACACGCCGCCATGCATGTTGCCGAAGCCCGTCAACAGCTCGTCGCGCACCTTGAAGCGGCCGTGCATGGTGCCCGGGCCCACATCGGCCGTCTCGAAACCCAAGAACTCATGCAAGCCGCCGGAGCGCTCGCGGTTGGCCAAGAAGCCCTGAGCCACGGCTTCGTTGTAGTCGAACTTTGGAGCGATTGCCGGTGCGCTCATCCACTTGGCTCCTTTGCTCGCAGGGTATGCGCGGAAAGTTTAACGCCTTGCCGGGGCGCCGCGCTGCCGCCGTTCACTGCGGCGGAATCAAACAGGAGTGGATGGATTCGTCCCCGGGCACTTGGCGCGCCAAGGTGCGGATGGCCAGTTCCGCGTCTTCCAACGCGAAGTCGTGCGTGTGCATGTCCGCGATGGGCACTCGGCCGCTTTCGATGAGGCGGATGGCGTTGCGATAGCCAGACGACGTGACGCCGATGGCGCCACGCACGCTGATCTCCTTCATCACGATGAGGTCTGAGACGAAATCGTCCACGGGCTTGAAGCCCTTGAGGCCGGCGAGCACCACGGTGCCGCCGGGCCGCGCCATCGAGAGCGCGTCCGCCACCGGCTTGGTCGCGTAGGCGCTCACGTCCACCACCACGTCGGCGCCGCGGCCGTCGGTGAGGGCGCGCACACGTTCCACGGCGTTCTCGTTGTCCACGTCTATGGTGTGCGCCGCGCCGAACGCCCGCGCCAACGCGAGCTTCTTCGCGTCCGCCGCCAGCCCCGTCACGATGATGGTGCGAACACCCACTTCGCGGCAGGCCAGCACACTCGCCAAACCGCGTTGCCCCGGCCCCAAGATGACGACGACGTCGCCCGGCTGGGTATTGGGAATCTCCACCGCCCAGCGAAAACCGGCGCCGAGGGGATTGAACGCCACGGCGATCTCCGGCGGCAGCGCCGCGTCCATCCGATGGACGATGGAGTTGGGATGCAGGTACATGTACTGCGAATAGCCGCCCCAGAGGCCCGGTGGTTCCGTGAGCGGCACATAGGAGTAAATCTTCCGCGCTTCGCAGAGGTGGTAGCGGCCGCCCAAGCAGGGGTCGCAGTGGCGGCAAGAGAGCATCGTCTCAACGGCCACCCGGTCGCCTTCATCCACGCTCCAACGCGCCGCGGCGCGATCGCCGATCTTGGCGATGCGGCCGAGTGGCTCATGGCCGGGAATCGCCGGCACCGGCGTGCGCAGCAGCCCTTCGAACTGCTCATAGTCGCTGCCGCAGATGCCACATGCCTCAAGCCTCAGGATGGCGCCGTCGTCGTCGATGTCCGGCAGCGGCACATCACGCGGCTCCAAGGCGCGTGGCCCGATCTGCACCATGGCGAACGACGTTTTGGGCAGCGTGTTCATTTGCCGCATCTTCGCGCAACGGCGCGGCCGGCGCAAAGGCGGGTGCCGATCTCGGCCAAAGGGGCAAGAGAACGCAGGCCAAGCGGCTACGCCGGCCACACTTACGTTTTGAACGTCATGTGCCTCCTCCCACATCCCGCCGGGGCGATGACCCCGGCCACGAAATGGCGATCTCCCACGTCTCGCCGGGCCGATGGCGCACCGTGCCGCCGGTGCCGGTGCGCTACCGTTTGCTCCATGAGCAATGCGCCACCGCCGGGCAGCGATCCGATCTACAAGCGCCTCTACGCCTTCGCCCGCATGGTGGAGGACCTGCTGCGCAGCCTCTTCACGGACGCCGAACTCGGCGCGGACTACAACACCCTCGAGAAGCTCCCAACCGAGTACGTGGGCGACGCCCTTCAGCAGAGGCGCGGCGACACGGCGTGGCGGCTGCGCACCCGCGGCGCCGGCGGCTGGCTGCATGTGCTGGTGATGCTCGAGTTCCAATCCAACTCGGATTCGGCCATGGCGCTGCGGGTGCTGGAGTACACGGCGCTGCTGTACGGCGAACTGCTGCGTGGCGGCGTTGTGCCGGGTGAGCTGCCGCCGGTGCTGCCGGTGGTGCTGTACAACGGCGACGCGCCGTGGCGCCCGGCCACCGAGATGCGCGAGCTGATCGCCGCGCCGCCGCCGGTGCTGGCGCCATACCAGCCGTCGCAGCGCCACGTCGTGCTTGACCAACGCCGCGCGCGGGCGGAAGATTTCAAGCTGCGCGGGCTGACGTGGGAGGTGGCGCAGCTGGAGCAGAGCCGCTCCGCGGCGGACTTGGCGCGGGTGGCGCGGCGGCTGGCGGCGCTGCTGGGCGGCGCCGGCCAAGGCGAGCTGAGGCGAACGTTCGCGCACTGGCTGTGGGCGCTGAGCCGTGGGCTGGATGACAGCGACCCAGCCCGGCAGTCGCGCGAAGACTTGGACTTGGAGGAGATGGCCGTGAGTTTGGAAGATCGCGTGAGGGAGTGGCGCAAGCCGTACATCCAGCAAGGCCGCGAGGAAGGCATCAGAATGGGCCGCGAGCAGGGCATCAGCCAAGTCATGGAGCATGAGCGCCAGTTGCTGCGCCACCTGGCGGCGGTGCGGTTCGACTCGGCCACGGCGGATCGTCTGGCGGCGGCCATTGGGGGCGAGGCGGATCCACAGCGCTTGATGGCGGTGGGCGAGGCGATCGTGCGCTGCAACACGGGCAGCGAACTACTGCGGAAGATCGATAGCCGTCGCTGAGGGGCCGCCAAACCGGGCACCGGAGCACACCGCCGAAGTGGTAGATTGCCCCCGCTGCAGCTAGCGACCATCCGGCCCGCTCAGGCTCGCCCGAGCCCTTGAGTGCCGGCCGTTCGCTTGCCAACGGAGGTTCGCCGTTCATGCGCAAACTCGCCCTAATCCTGCTCGCTTGCTCGGTTTCACTCACGGCGCACGCCGCTGCCGAGGTGAAGGTCGTCATCGTGTCCATGTTCGAACATGGCGCGTTGACGGGCGATCGGCCGGGCGAGTTCCAGTTTTGGGTGGAACGGCTGCCGCTGCCCGTCGAGCACGATTTCCCCGCTGGCCCTTATCCGTTGCGCGCCAACGACGAGG
Source organism: Candidatus Azotimanducaceae bacterium (assembly GCA_965200505.1). GTDB lineage: Bacteria > Pseudomonadota > Gammaproteobacteria > Pseudomonadales > Azotimanducaceae > VXNE01. The sequence continues at coordinate 1,889,387 of OZ241343.1, forward strand.
GCGTCCTAGGCGTTTGCATCGGCGGCGGCATCGCCAACGCCGCGGCGAGTGTGATGGCGTTGGGGTTCGACCCGCGGTTTGATCTCACGCGTGCCTATTGGCTCATCGCTGGCATCGCGGGTGGAGACCCGGAAGATGTGAGCCTGGGCAGTGCGGTGTGGGCGCGTCATGTGGTCGATGGCGATCTGCTGTACGAAATCGACGCCCGCGAGATACCCGAAGGCTGGCCCTACGGCCTGATTCCGCTGGGGGGCGAAGCGCCGGCGCAGAGTGCGGAGGACATCGCCACGGGCTGGACCATCGATAACGTCCATTTCGCCCTGAACGCCCCGCTGGCCGAATGGGCCGCGGCGCTCACCCGTTCCCACGCGCTGGCCGACAGCGCGGCGTTGCGGAAGGGGCGGGCGGACTACGTCGGCTATCCCCGCGCGCAAGCGCCGCCGACGGTGATGCTCGGCGACACGCTCTCCGCCAGCACCTACTGGCACGGTGCCTTGCTGAACGGCTGGGCCAACGATTGGGTGCGGCTCTACGGGGGCGAGGACGCCGAGTTCGTCACCACCAACATGGAAGACAGCGGCACGTTGACCGCCATCTCGCGCTTGGCGGACATCGGCAAGGCGGACCTGGACCGGGTGCTGGTGCTACGCACGGTGAGCAATTTCTCCATGCCGCCGCCGGGCAAGGATGCCGCGTGGAGCGCCACCGCCGAGTACCCCGGCCAAGGGCGCCCCGGCTTGGAGGCGGCCTTCCAAGTGGGCAAAGTGGCGGTGCAAGCGCTCGTCGAAGGCTGGGCCGAGCATCGGGAAAGCCCGCCCCGCGGCGAATTGCGATAGAATGTCGGGCGGGGGTTGTTGGGAGGCAGCTTTCTCTCGTTCGGCAGTCCGCTGGCCGGGGCAGCGCGTTCTTGCCTTCCACCCTCATGCGGTTGTGAACCCACCACAGGGCGTGGGGCGGCCGTGTGTGCCTTGATGTGCCTTTGAACAGCGATGCACGGAGATTTACCGATGACGAAACTGGTTCTGCGGGCCGTCCACGGGCTCGCGGCGCTCACCCTTGCTTTGGCCGGCCTGTCCGCAGGCGCTCAGGACGAAGCCGACGAAGAGGTGGTGGAGCTGGAGGTTTACACCGCCGAGGACGAAGCTGAAGACCCCATCGGCATCCTGCCGTCCGGCCCGATGGAGGCCGTGTTCGGCTTCGACAAGACGTTGCTGGAGACGCCCCGCTCGGCCACCAGCATCACCATCGAGACCATCGACCAATTCGGCATCACGGAAATCGACGATTTCGTGGTGCTGTCGCCCGGCAGCTTCACGCAGTCCTTCTTTGGCGTGTCCGGCTCGTTGGACCTGCGCGGCACCTCCGGCGAGAACTACTTCAACGGCATCCGCCGGCTGGACAACCCAGGCAACTACACCGTGCCCATCGGCGCGGCGGACCGGGTGGACATCGTGCGCGGCCCGGCGTCCGTCATCTACGGGCCGAGCAAGATCGGTGGCTACATGAACTTCGTGCCGAAATCCGCCCGCGCCGAGACCGGGCAATACTTGGAGCACCCCACCGGCGAGTTGTCCGCGGTGGTGGGCAGTTGGGACAAAGCCGTGATCACGGGCGAAGTCGGCGGGCCGGGGCGCATCGGCGACAAGCCGGCCGGCTACTACCTGTTCGGCCAAATCGAGGATTCAGGCAGCTTCTACCAGAACACCGAACTGCGCACGACGAACCTGCAAGCCACCTTCAACATCGACTTGACGGATCGTTCGCGCCTCGCGTTCGGCGGCATGCTCTACCGCTTCGACAGCAACCAGGTGGCGGGCTGGAATCGCATCTCCCAAGCCCTCATTGATGACCGCATCTATGTGACCGGCCTGGCCAAGCCGCTGGACACCGATGGCGACGGCTCCATCTCCCACGGCGAGTACAACGCGGCCAACGGCGGCGGGGGGATGTTCTCGTTCGTCTTCAATCCCGCCGGCCGAGACGGGCCAGTGAGCTTCGGCGACGACTTCTCTTTGGATCCGGCCACTGTCGGCACCACGCGGCTGCAGCGAGACCAAGTGCTCGTTTCGCCCGATGACGTGCTGCAGAGCGACAGCATGGTGCTGTATCTGGATTTCATCCACACCATGAACGACCGCTGGAGCCTCACCAACAAGCTGTACTACGAGGAGTACGACAACCTGAGCGAAAACGCCTACGGCTTCTCCCAGGAAGGCAAGACGTGGGTGTTGGAGGATCAGCTGATCTTCAAGTTCTCCCAGGAGTTCGACGCCATGCGCCTGAGCGCGTTGCTGTCGCCCTCCGTTCGCCATACGGATTTTGACCGCGGTGACGACTTCATCAACGAGCACTTCGACCGGCGCGACCTCACCCGCCCTTCCACCGCCCGAGACCTGCGCCTCTTGGCGACGCGCATCAACAAGGAGTACACCGAGTACCACATCGGCGACCACACCGTCATCGGCGTGGCAGCCCTCGTGGACATGGACTTCAACAACGGCCTCAACATCATTCTCGGTGTGCGGCAAGACCGCATCGACATGGAGAGCTACGTGGCGGGAGACCTGCTCCTCTTCCCCGAGGATCCGTGGAAGGCCACGGACACCGAAGGGGCCTTCTCGTGGACGGCGAGCGTTTCCTACACCACGAACTTCGGCTTGGTGCCGTACTTCACGGCCTCCGAGCAGACGACGATGATCACCAGCCAGCAAGGGGACATCGCCGCGGAGAACATCCGGGATGGTGAAGCCGTGGCCGGCTCCGAGCTGATCGAGGGTGGCGTGAAGGGCTCGTTCCTCGACAACCGGCTGTTCATGCAGGCGGCGTATTACGAGCAGGAACGCATCGATTTCAGCGCCCAGTCCATCGTGACGAACCAAGCGTCCAAGACGGAGGGCTTCGAGTTCGAGTTGCGTTGGCTGGCCAGCGAGAAGCTGACGCTCACGGCCGCCTTCACGAACATCGAGGTCGTCAACCTGAGCACCCTGGACGGCGGCGGCCGGTTCAGCTTCCTCGGCGCGGACGACTTGCCGGACACGCCACCGTGGATGTTCTACGGCGGCACCGTCGGCGGCTTCGTCACCTTGGCCAACAACCCGGAGGCCCGGCGCGCCGGCATCCCTGAGAACATCCTGAGCTTGAGCGCCATCTACGATGTGGGCAATGGCTGGAAGGTGTTCGGCAGCGTGACGGACGTGGACAGCGTTTACTCCGGGTTCTCCCAAGCGGTGGAGTTGCCGGCCTACACGTTGGTGAACGCCGGCCTGCAGTACGACGCCGAACGGTGGAGCCTCACGTTGAACGGCAAGAACCTGACGGACGAGGAGTATTTCCGCTCCAACTTCCCGAACCTGTTCGGCTCCGTGATCGTGCTGCCGGAGCTGCCGCGGCACTTCCAAGCCTCGGTGGCGTTCCGGTTCTAGGCGACGCCGCGGTTTGCGGAGCGAACGAGGGGAACGCTTCGGGCGCACACCGGTGCGCCTGACCCGGCCGGCGCCTGGCATCGCCGGCCGGGGCGTGGGGCTCTTCCCCTTTGCGTGCAGGCGGTGGTGGCGCACGGCATCGTGTGCCGGCGTCCTCGTCCTAGCCAGCGCCACAGCCACAGCGCAAGATTGGTTCGAGACATTCAAGGACACGGCCACACCGGCCGAGCTGCATCGCTTCCTGCACGCCATGCCCAAGGGTGGCGACCTGCATCTGCACCTTGGCGGCTCCGTGTTCTCCGAGTGGTACTTCGACTTGGCCATCGAGCAGGCGGCCAACGGCTACCGCTACTTCACCAAGGTGCGAATCGAGAACTGCGCCGATGCGGCGCCGCCACCTCGCCGCCCGCCCTACCTGTTCCGCTTCCACACCGTCGATCAACACACCCTGGAGGGGTTCAGCGCCTGCGAACGCTCCGAATACGTGCCGTTGGCGAGCTTGACCGGACAGACGAAGGCCGCGTGGCTCGACAGCCTGCGGCTCGACAAGGCGCATGAGGGGCGTGACGAGTTCTTCGAGGCGCATTGGGCCCGCTTGGGCGACCTGACGCGGAACCCGCACTTGGTGGCCGAGGCGCTGTACCGCAACATGGCGGCGTTCGGCGAGGAAGGCGTGGCCTACATCGAGCCTCAGGTTGCGGTGCAGGGGCTGCGCACCGCCGCTGGCGAAGCCTTGGACCCAGACGCGGTGATGGACATCTACCGCCAACGCATTGCGCAGCCGGACGCGCAAGCCACCGGCGTGACGGTGCGGATGCAGCTCTCGTTGCTGCGCTTCCGGCCGGATGCGGAGGCACAACTGGAGCGGCTCTACGACATCGCGGCGCGCCACAAGGAGATCGTGGCCGTGAACATGGTGGGGCGCGAAGACAACGACAAGGGCTATCCGCTGCGCTTCCTCGACACGCTGCGCGCGCTTCGGCGGCAACACAGCGGCGTGCGTCTAGCCATCCACGCCGGCGAGGTGGACGAGCCCAACCACCACGTGCGCGACACCCTGCTGCTCGGTGCCGAGCGCATCGGCCACGGCCTCAACCTCATCACAGACCCGCAAACCCTGACGGCGATGCGCCACGGCCCCTACATGGTGGAAATCAACCTCATCTCCAACCTGCTGTTGGAATACGTGGACGACTATGCCCAGCATCCCTTCCCGGAGTACTTGCGCATCGGCGTGCCCGTGGCCCTCTCCACGGACGACCGCGGCATGTGGGATTCCACCCTCACAGACGAGTTCTTCGTCGCCGTGACCGAGTATGACCTCACTTGGCAGGAAATCGAGCGCCTGAGCCGCAGTTCGCTGCGCCATAGCTTCCTTGAGGAAGCAGAGAAGGCGGCCTTGTTGAACGATTACACGCGGCGCATCGAGCAGTTCGTGGCGTCGTTCCGGGCCGACGGCATGGACGCCTTCGCCGACCGGCGCCCGCCCCTGCGCGGCTTCATTTGCCGACGTTATGGGCTGTGCCCGTAAGCCTGAGGAGGCACCGCTGTGAGACCTTTGCCGCCCATCCTGTTCGGTCGCCTTGGCGGGTGCCTCGCCTTGGGGTTTGCCCTCGCCCAACACGCGGCCCACGCCGACGAGCCGCTTCCCGTGAAAGTGGTGATCGTCACCATGTTCGAGATCGGCGCGGACGAAGGCGACGCGCCGGGCGAGTTCCAACTTTGGAAGGAACGCCGCGACTTGGACGTGCGGCTGCCGTTCCCGCACTCGCACCACGACCTGTTCTACAACCCCGAATCACAGATTCTCGGCATGGTGACCGGCATTGGCACCGCCAAGGCGACGGCGGCCACCATGGCGTTGGGGTTGGATCCACGTTTTGACCTCAGAAAGGCTTACTGGCTCGTCGCCGGCATCGCCGGCATCGACCCGGAAGACGCCTCCATCGGCTCGGCCGTTTGGTCCGCGTACTTGGTGGATGGCGATCTCGCGTACGAAATCGACGCCCGCGAAAAGCCCGCCGATTGGCCCACCGGCTACTTCGCGCGCCGCTCGCAGCGCCCGTTCGACCCCAACAAGCCCGACCCGGTGGAAGGCGAGATGCACGTCGCCAACATCGCGCTGCGCGATTGGGCCTACGACCTCACGAAGGGCTTGAAGCTCTTCGATTCCGAGAGCCTCGCCGCCGCCCGCGCACCGTTCACCGAGCACCCCAACGCCCGCAAACCCCCGTTCGTGCTGAAGGGCGGCCACATCGCCGCGATGACGTTCTGGCACGGCGCACTGATGAACGATTGGGCGAACGACTGGGTGCGATACTGGTCTGAAGGCGCCGCGGACTACGTGACCTCGGCGATGGAGGAGACGGGCACCTTCCTCTCCGTCGAATACCTGCACCGCCTGGGCCGCGTGGACCGGAACCGCGTGATGGTGCTGCGCGCCGGCAGCAACTACACCATGCCGCCCCCGGGCGTCTCCGCCGCGGACTACCTGCTGCGCGAAAAGAAGGGCTACTCCGGCATGGAAGCCGCGCTGGAAGCCCTCTATCTGGTGGGCTCCACGGTGATTGACGAACTGCTGGCGAACTGGGACACCTACGAGGCGACGATTCCGGGCGAGAGCGAGGAGTAACCGCCGCCAAGGACTGCGCTCGACGCTCAGTGCGTGGTACCGGGCATCGAGCCTTGTGAAGGATTGGCTCCGCCTGCTGGGCTCGAACCAGCGACCCGCTGATTAACAGTCAGCTGCTCTACCAACTGAGCTAAGGCGGAAAGGGGTGCTATTCTAGCGGCTCGCGGATGCGAGTCAACCGAAGATGAGGTCATGACGCGAATGCGGTTCGCCGATTCGCCTTCATCAGGCGATTCCCTCGCAGGGAAGCCGAGCGTAGCCCTCGGTCGTGGGATATCTGCCCCCGGCATTTCCGCCAGTCGCTTCACTGGCCGTCATGCCTCTCCCTATGACGCAACGCCTCCCCCGCTCCCGTGTGACGCCCTGTGGCCAGACCGTGAGTTTTCGTGTTGCCATGCTGTGCAATAATCGGGGCATGAAGCGAGTCGAGGCCATTAGCTGCGGGCCTTGCGTCAACGAGAGCGAGCACAGAGCCATCGAGCAACTGAAGACGCGGTTGATTTCCGCCGCATCCGAATGCGAGTGGTTGCTTCTCACCAACCTGCTCTTCTCAGCGAGTCACCGCCTGCAATCAGACGAAATCGACATCTTGGCGATTGGGCCGCCGGGTGTTCGTGTAATCGAGGTGAAGCATTGGAGCGCTAGCTGGATTCGGCGGAACGCCCCCCTTGTCGAGCACGAAGCGGATCGCGTGACCGCCAAAGCCCGCAAAGTTGGCACAACGCTTCGTAGGCAAGTGCCGGAGATTGGGCGCGTTGACGGCGTGTTCCTGTTGACGGAATCCGCTGCCAAAACGAAGGGGCTAGACGATCCCGTTCGTGGGGTCCCGTTCCACACTGCCAAGACTTGGCGGGACGCACTTGGCTACGACTCGCCGGGGGTGCTCACCGCCCAGCAAGTGAGGGCGTTGGCTGCCTTGCTGACACCGGCCAGCCCTCTTGCTACAGAGGGGAAGCTCAAGCGCATTGGGGGCTATGCGGATCTGCAGCTACAAACGCCCCCAGAAGAGCGGTTCCACCGTGTCTTCAGCGCTACGCACCCATCACGGCGGGACCATGTGACTCTGCACCTCTACGACTGGTCAGCAAGCGACGATTCCAAGGCGAAAGAAAAGGCCCGCCGAGAGTTCGACGCCTTGCATCGGCTGCAGCAGTACGAGTGGGCACCCCGCATCGTGGACTCGTACCAGGAAGCACCCGGTTACTTGGGCGAGGTCGCTTTCTTCACTGTCGTGGACCCGGCCGCGCCGAGCATTGCCGACCGAGCGAGCGACGGCTCGTGGAACGCGGAGGCACGGCTCGCTTTTGCGCGCGACGCTATCCGCGCCTTAGACGTCTTGCACAAATCCGGTGGCGACGATCAGCCCATGCTTCATCGCAACTTGACGCCCGCCACCGTGCTCGTCAAGCACGACAATACGCCCATCCTGACCGGCTTCGACCATGCACGGATTCCAACGGAGGCCACCGTCACTCCGACGACCCAAGAGGGTGGCCGGGATCCGACAACCGCTCCCGAAGTGCGAGCACAAGGTTTGGGCGCGGCCGACCGACGCTCGGATGTATATTCGATGTGTGCATCTCTGTCCAATCTGTTCGATGCGGGTGCCGACCACGCGACGGCGAGCGTTCTGGCACAGGGCATGGCCGAAGACCCCGCCGCAAGATACACGCTCTCCGAACTGAACGCGGCGCTGGCACGGCTGCTCGGCGAGAAACCGCCCGCTCCACCAGCCCCACCAGTCCGCTTCTGGACAGAAGAACAGGAAGTCCGGTTCGAGGGACACGACTACCGCATCGTTTCGCGCCTCGGCTCCGGGAGCATCGGCACGACCTTCAAGGTGGTGGAAATCGACCCTACGACGCGTGAAGACTTAGGTGCCTACGTTGCGAAAGCCGTACACGACAAAGAGACCGCGAAGGGGGTGATGCAGAGCTATCGTCTGGTGCGTTCGCATCTTCGCCACACTGGCCTCTCGACGATCTATGAGGTCGCATCCGACTGGCAGGACAACGGCTTCTCCGCCTTGATGGCCTGGATAGAGGGTGAACCGCTGAGCGAGTATGTCGGGCTGCTGCCGATTTTCGCAGAGGACCTTCAAGAGCCGTCTGCCGAAGCGTTGGCTATTCGCTGGCTGCAGACGGCTTGTCGCGCCTTGGAAACGCTGCATCGGAGTGGTCTCGTGCATGGCGATGTCAGTCCACGCAATTTTATCGTGTGCGGTTCCGACTTGGTGTTGACGGACTACGACTGCGTCACCAAGGTTGGCGAACGGCCCGCCTCGCCGGGCACAGTGATGTACTGTTCGCCGTCCTTCGCCGATGGCGGCGTTGCTGCACCATCCGACGACATCTATGCGCTGGCAGCCAGCTTCTTCCACCTGTGGTTCGAGAAACCACCGTTTCAGCACGACAACACGTTGGCCAAGGCGCAGGGCCTGAGTTGGGCGGGTGTGGACCGAGAGGCCTATCCGCTCTTCGCCCGTTTCCTTGATCGTGCCACCGCTCCTGAGCCCGCCAAGCGCTATGAAACCGTTGTAGATGCGTTGACCGACCTCAGTGCGCCGGGACCAGAGAGCGTCAACAAATCTTCGGTCCCGCTTGCCTCCGTTCAGCCATCCCGTGACGATGCCCGTGCGGCGTCTGTCGAAGCCCCTGACCTAGATGGGCAAATGACGGTCGCTGGAGAGCTCGAAGGTCGAGCGGAGAAAGACAACGACCAAGGACACCCCGGAACACAGACACCAAACCATGTACCGTGGCTGAAATCTCTCCTCCAGTCTTATCCTGGTTCGCCGTTGGGGAACAGTGAGACTAGGGGCTTAGACACCGATTTTGCCGAAGAGACGTATGTCGAGACGAACTTGGAACAGGCTCTTTACCAAGATGTTGTTGAGAGACGGGTGTGTTTGGTCATCCTCTGCGGTAACGCCGGCGACGGCAAGACAGCGCTGCTGCAGCATTTGGCTGGGCGGTTTCACCTAGGCAGGCACAAGTCCGCAACGCGGATCCTCGAGGGCAGCATGAGGGATGGTCGGACCGTGCGCATGAATCTGGACGGCTCCGCATCCTGGCGTAGCCGTTCCGCCAACGAGCTGCTCGACGAGTGCTTTGCACCGTTTCATGATGGCCCGAGCGAGACTAATGTGCTGTTCCTCGCCGTTAACGACGGACGGTTGTTGGAGTGGATCGAGGAAACGGTAGAGGCAAGAGGTCAGACTCCGCTGACCAAGGTGCTCTTGGAGCAACTGGAAGAGCCGAACTCAGCGGCGCAGCCACACATTCGGTTCGTCAACTTGAATCAACGGTCGTTGGTAGGGAGCTGGACAGAGGATGGCCGGTTTGACACTAGCTTCCTTGAACGGCTGGTCGACGGCCTCTACGGAGGGCGCGAGCGTGCAAGAGAGACTTGGAATTCGTGCCTATCTTGCTCGGCTCAGAATAGCTGTGAAGTCTATCGAGCAACGCGCATCTTTGCCCCCGCTGAAGTACCGGGCGAATCCCCTGAGCGTCGCACCCGCGCCCGTGATAGATTGTTCGAGGCGCTTCAGGCAGTCCATCTACGGGGAGAAACGCACATCACGGTGCGCGAATTGCGGGCGACACTCGTGTACATACTGTTTGGCGTCCAGTACTGTGACGAATACCACAAGGATGGAGAATCCACGACGTACGCCGAGCGTGCCTTTGCCCCTAAGTCGCCGGCGCGGCAAGGGGAAGTGCTCGCCGACTTGGTGCGTTACGATCCAGGACTCGAAACCCACCCGCATGTCGATCGCTACCTTTTGGCCCGCCAAGCTGACGGCATGGCTATTCCGCGCTTTGCCGACCTATCGCTAGAGTCGGCTCGAAGGCGGGCCTACTTCGAATGGACAATAGGTGATCTCCACCATGTCGCGGGAGACGAAGACGCCCTTGGGTTGGCCCAAGGACGCCATATCCGCCTATTCCGAAACCTCGCCACCACGGAGGGTGCAAACGATCCGAACGTCGTTCGACGCCTCTGCAACGGTATTTCGCGTTTGGAGTCTCTTCCGCCTCAAGCCCTAGATCGTAAAGGTGTAGTAGCGTTGCGCATCAACCCTCGAACACCGACGGAGACTGCGTTCTGGGTGGACAAGGACCTCTCGGATTTCAGCTTGGTACCGGAACGTCCTATCGCCGGCCATCGGGTCGAACACCTGCACCGTGAAGCACACTTGGTCTACCGTTACAAAGACGGACGCGAGGAGAGACTTCGCCTCGGGGCAGACCTGTTCCATTTACTTCTCGAGCTTGCCGATGGTTTCCAACTCGGTGACGTATCCACCGACGACACCTTTGCACAGCTATCGATCTTCGTACAGCGCCTGATTCAAGAAGACCATCGCCTAGCATTGGCTTGGAATCCGATGGCCGAGGGCACCATCTTTGAGCTTGAGGCGGTCCCCAAAGCGGCCTTGGGCCGCCAACGGCTGACTATCCAAGAGATGGCAGACGGGAGATTCACGAATGGCTAACCCACCTCGCCAGGTCGCAAGACGGGTCTTGCCTCCGAAATTGGCCGACGAGCTCTGGACGGGAAACTACACGAAAGCACTCCCGATCACGATCATGGGCTTCGAGCTATCGGCAGTATTACCAGCAGTTTTCTACATGTTACGTTTCGGACAGCGACGGGGCAAAGGACAGTTCATTAGAGCGTTCGCACCGGAAGGGGACACCCTCCGAGAGCAGCGGCAACGAACGACCATAGACCACATCGCTTCCGTGCTCGCGCAGGAAGATCATCTTGACGGATTCGATGGTGATCCCCAGAAGGCGGTTCTTGGCGATCTCCTTCTGTGCTTTGCTTTGGAAAACATCAACCACGAACTCGGCCGGGACAAGCAAGTTCAGCGGGCGTTTCCGACCCACTATATGGCGAGTTGGATCGATCTACCCGATAGCGTAGCCCACCTTCGCGGGGTTCCCGAAATGCTAGTGGCGATTCTTGTGAATCAGAGTAAGGGTGATTACATCGAACGCAATGATAAGGGGTGGTTCAAGATTGGCGCTCATTACGATGTGAACCCTCTCCTTGCGACATTCAGCAAAGGCATGCAATTAGCTGGATCACCGCAAGATCGTAGTAGCGACCAATTCGATGAGAACGAGAGTGTTGGATTGGATCAACTGGTCATGATCAGACTCGCGGAACTCCTCCGTTCCGCACCGGACAAGGCGCACGGCAAGGATGCTGAGCGCATACCGAACCAGTATCCAATCGCCACTCTTGCTGCTCGACACTTTTCTGAAGACATCAGGCGCTTTTTGCGTTCATATGCGAGCGAGATCCCTAGGCAGGCACTGCTAGACTTGCTCGAAGCCTGTATCGTTGTGGGAATGACAACTATGTTTATGGGCTCTGTTAAGATTCTGTTTAAATGGTCAGAGTCGGGTTGTGTTCCCCAAAGCCAAGATCAGTCACCTGCGGGCTTGTTTTTGGATTGCTCAAGTGGCGTCTCGAACGATCTTCGTCTATTGTCCGAACAATCGATGGACGACCTGCTAAGGCAGGTCGATCGGGTTCCGGCTACACTAGCGATGCTGCGACTGCTAGACTATCTTGCCCGAGACCACAAGAAGATCGTCAAGCTCAGTATCGGCACTCGGCCGGATGCTGCCGAGTGGATGGATTTGCTTGGCGAAATTCTACATCAGCGCCACGAGCAAGCGGACTTCATTCATCAGCTCGTCGCTCTTCATTGTAGGGCGCTTGCCGGTGAGTTGGAAGCAGATCGTCCAGACCTCGCCGATTTGCTCTTGGACGACGCCAGCGAGCCTAACGCCGTGCGGCGGTTTGCTGAAGGTCTTATGGAAATGATGGGGACTAAGTCACGGGCACATCTGATTGGTGCTGTAGATTCCATCCTACAATCAAATAGGCCTAACGGCTTGGCCCAAAAGCGCAGCACGACGCGCGGTAGTGGACTGGGAGGGACAACACGACGAAGCCGCGATGTCCGCTCCTTGGTTTTTTCCGACGCAGCCTTAGAGTACCTAGTGCATGTTCACCTGCTGCCTGCTGCCAACAAGGAGGGTGTGAGGAGGCTGTCTGTGAGGGGTTTTCTTGATGTCCTTCGGGAACGGTATGGGTTTTATGTGGATACAGCTCCCTTGGGCCTGTCTGTCTCGAGTGAGTTGCTTCAACTCAATCGGCGGACGCTGGAGAGACGGCTGCGGGACCTTGGCCTGTTTGCGGGCGTAAACGATGCGGAATCGATGAAACGACTGCATCGGAGGTTTGAGCCGAAGAGTGACGTAGAAGGTGGCTAACTTGCACGGTGTGCTTCTCAGCCGCGCGTTCAGGCACGTGCTTGGTTCGGCGCGAGCCGGGTCGATGGCGTTTGCTCGCTGCTTGAGACCGGATGTGGTGGCCAGGCTCTGTGTTGAGAGAGAGTTCGATCCGGATGGGTGGGAAGTCTGGCGCGTTGCGGACAAGGGCGATCCGGATAGTCGTACCATAACAGCGGATGAGGCCGTGGAGAGAAGGGAAGACAAAGGCGGTGCGATCTTGCTCCTAATCGACTCGGAGAAAGCTGGTGCTGGCATGGACGGGATTTTTAGCGCCGCCTTGGAAATTCGAGAAGTACCGCTGTTCGAGGAGGCTTGCCGACTCGCGGCTCGGGAAATCACTAGGCGACACTCAGCCGCGATTCGTCGATACGCTCTAAACGCGCTTACTGCTGCGCGCGGCGGTGGCAAACAGCACGCGGTGTCCGAGTGGGCGGCCTTCGACTATCTGTGTCGCATCGCGGAAGGGCAGTTGGGCCCCGGTGCCTATCTTCACCGACTCGGGCTCTGGCCGGTTCAGGATTCCGAAGAATCGAATTGGCAGGCGGACCTTGTTGAATCGCGCCTATTCGTTGATCGGTTGTTGGGCCCCGCCAGTTCTCGGCTAGCACCCTCAAGGCGGGTTGAAGCATTGAATCTAGACGACCAGTGCTCGGACGGTGGTGCGACCCTTCAGCGTTTGCTAAACGCCGTGGATACTCAGCCGCTTAGTGTCGCTTTGGAGAAAGTCGCGAGTAATAGGGTGCTTTGGATAGGTGCTTTGCGCATGAAGTCGCCAGCTGGCTCGCTCGAAGCTATCCAGCTTGTAAGTTGGCGTAATTCCAAGGGCTCAATAGTCAAATGGTCCGGTCTGGTGGAGCAAGGCGACGACGAGCCGCCGGCTTGGGTCATTGATCTGAACAGCGCGAAGAACGACAGCTTGGTATTGAACGTTCGATGGAGAACAAAGCCGGCGGCGGTGGAGAGGCACGCTGTGGAGTACCGCGTTGCAGTAGTCGCGGATTCGGATGAAGAACTGGCAAGTAGGGTTGTCTTGCACAAAGCAAGCAAGACTGGGGAGCGGTGCTTGTTCAGCGCAGACGATCTACCCTTCATCCAAGAGGAATCGCGCTTGCCAGCTAAGGTGGTTGTGTCCGTTGTTGGCAGCGCCGCCGTCCTCAGTCAAGAAAGCGAGGAGTTCGTCATTCGTTGTGGCGAACCTATAGAACGCGAGACAGGCAACAGTGTTGCCAAAAGGGTCCGAACCTTCAGCGAAGGGCTAGTCGAGCTTGGCAACCGTGATGCTATCTCTAGTCTTGCGCTCAAGCTCACGGCGAAGGCTGACGCGAAAGGTTTCTTGGTTTGGCGCACACCAGCCCAAGGTGGTAAGCGACTGAGCTACAAGGTCCATCGCCCGTCACTTGTCAGAGATGCCGAAGAGGATTGGATGGCACAAGGCGGGCCGATCTGTCGCTGGGTTGCAAAGGTGCGGGAGTCCGGAGAAAGAACCGGGGGCCTAGAATTCGTTCCCCTTGGTGGCATCACTGGCCAATTGGGGAGGAGAACGCTTGCGGCAAGCCGGAAGATGGTCAATCGCCTACGCGGTGTTGGCGGTGCTGGTCAGATCTACGACGGAAACGCCGGGTTCGACGTTCCCCTAGAGTACCTCCGTGCTTGGAGTGCCCTACTAGACACCGGGGACGCCATGCTCGCACTGGCCCACACCGTTGAAGTCCAATCGCTTTCAGGGCGGACCATTGGCCTCATTGTATTGCCCACTCATCCTTTGCGTGTCGCATGGTTGGCAGCGTACGACAACTTGGTGCTGCACACGGCGTTCGACTTAAACCAAAAAGCGAAGGTCGTCAGCGCAGAGTTCAAGGGTTTGGATGGCGCGATGTTCCCGGCCTTCTTGCCGAATCCCCGGGGAGGAGCTTTTGTCTTCGCCGATACGCTGGGCTTCCATGCCGTCGGCATGGTGCCGGACTCGGACAGGGAACCAAAGGCCGCGTTAGCGATCCTAGGTCGTGCCCTCGACGGTGCCGGATCTGTAAATAGCGCACCGACAGTTGGGCACAACAGCGCACAGGTGCTTGGCAACGAGATCGTCAAATACCTAGACTGCCACGAAAGTGCGCGGCTGCTGCACATCCACGCCTTGCGTGCCGGTGACGGTTTCACGGTTGCTCGCTCGCTTAGCCAAGTCTACGAACATTGCTGCCAGAGCAGCGACGATCCAGACCTTGAGGTAACGGCTAGCGACGCACCCGTGTTTGCCTTGAACCTCTTCCCTTCTTCTGACCAGCGTGGCATTGCTGGCCGGTTCATTGCCGAAGCCCGCGAGAAGCGTCGCAGCGGGGCCGGCACACTACAAGCCGAAGATCGTTGGATGCTGGAGTCGCTGAGGTTGCCTGGCGGCGTCAACATGCCGCGATTGCGCTGGGCTCGCAAAGAACCGGAAGGACAAGGAACACATGCGAATCCCAGCACGGCGGCACACCTTGCCATCGCCTTCGACACCTTCGAGTCACGGATTGTCGGGGATGGTGGTGGGCCAATCGGGCCGTACCCCTATCATGCCTTCGGTCTCATGTCGTTCTATGACCGACAATACACAAGCTGGCCATCGCCAATGTGGCGGAACGCGGTACCAACGCCGACCGAAGGCGAGAAGCATCCCGCACGGAGGGGCTACACGGAGATGCTAACGCGACTGCAGGAAGCCATTCAGTCCGCCGTGGCCCGTCATGTTTGCACGGATGGCGCGAGGCCGATTCTCCTAACCGAGATCACAGAGGATAAGGACAAAGATCTCAGCGATCTCCACGGACTTTGCGATTGGGTGGTCACGCTGGACCGAAATGCGGGAATCGAGTATTTCGATTCTCCGGTCGACAACAAGGATGTGTACGATGCCTATGTCGTCGACTGCGTACCCGAACGGGAAGACCTAGGTTGTCTTCAGCTCATCACATCCACAGCCAATCTGGACGAAGTACGCGGCCTGCTGGATGGCGCACTCGATCAGATGGGGCTGAGTCGGAGTCGACGCAATGCGGAGTTCCTGCTGGAGAGTTTGAAAGCGTTGAGTGGGCGACTGGCGATCCGCTTAACGGGTCAGAAGCCGGCAGCATCGGAGCTGATCGCCCTTGCTGTTTCCCACGCCAATTGCCGCCGAGCAAAAACTGACGACGAGTGCTGGGTGTCGCTAAATGATGGATTTGTGGTGCCTGTGGACGATGTGCGCGACTTACTGCCGCCATTGCACGCTGACGGAGAGGGCGTGTCGCCCCGTCCGGACCTCATCTACGTCTCCCTGCCCCCACACGCTAACCTGAAGTTCCAGTTCATCGAAGTGAAGTATCGCCGGGATCTTCGCTTTGCGAGATCGCCGGATGTGCTCAATCAGATCCGAGAACAGACTCAGACGCTTCGCCGGCGCTGGGACGATTGGTACGGTCTCGAAGTGTGTGCGCCATTCCGGGCTGTTCGACGGGCGAAGCTGGCGAGGGTCTTGCAGTTCTACGCCGACAAGGCACGGCGCCACCATCTGCCTCAAGAAAAGCACCAAAAGTTGACGGCCGAGATACACAAGATGGTCTCCCAAGGCGCGAGCTATTCGTTTGGGGAGGTTTTGACCGACCGTGGCTGGGTCTTCTGTCCGGAGTACGTTCCGCAAGACCCGATGGAAATCTCCCCCGGCGATTGGGCCACCCGCGTCTTCCTCATTGGGCCTAGCATGCTTCCGGATTTGCTTGGCGACGCTACTATAGCTGGCCCGCCCGTATCTCAGACGGCCGTTGTTGCTGGTAGCGATAACTCTGAGGAGATACTGCCAGATGATGTCACTGGGACCAAGACCCCAAAGTCGATGGGCGTGGGCTCCACCGAGAAGGTTCCGGCAATCAGTTTGGGTCGCGACAGGTTTTCAGAGATCTCCGCAGAGTGGCAGCTGAGCGTCGAGGGTAATCCGCATTTGCTCATGGCCGGATTGCCTGGGATGGGGAAGACCACTTGCCTTGTGAATATGTGTAAACAGATGGTTGCTGGAGGAGTTCGTCCTATCGTGTTCTCCTATCACGAGGACATCGATGCTGGCATCGCAGATCAGTCCGCCAACTCCATGCGCTTCATCGACTTTGAAGGGTTGGGTTTTAACCCACTGCGAATCCAAGGTCAAACGTCGAGAACCGCGTACTTAGACGTTGCCGGCACGATACGTGACATCTTCACTGCTATCTACCCGGGGCTTGGTGACATCCAAGGCGACCGCATGCGTCGGGCGATCAAGGAGAGCTTTGTAGAAGCTGGATGGGACGATGGCGCAACGAATAGCGATGGTCCGGCCTTTAGACGCTTCTTGGAAATCCTGCAAAGCGATCCTAAGCCCGACCGAGGGCTTAGAGGCTTGCTGACACGCCTTGAAGAGCTGGACGATTACGGCTTTTTTGGCCAGACGACCGATCAATCCAGCCTCTGGGACGCGGACGGACCGACTATTGTCCGCGTTCATGCGAGCCAGAACGACACATTGCAGCGGGCTTTTGCCTCGTTCGTGTTCTATAGGCTCTACAAAGAGATGTTCCTTCGCGGCATACAGAAGCGAATCACCCATGCCATCGTTTTCGACGAAGCGCACCGGGCCGGACGCCTTAAGCTGCTGCCAACGATGGCGAAGGAGTGCAGGAAGTATGGAATTTCACTTGTCGTTGCCTCCCAAGAGGCGTTGGACTTCAGCACGTCGCTGTTCTCGGCCATCGCCAACTACCTCGTCTTGAGATTAACGGACGCTGACGCACGGTTCTTAGCACGAAACGTCACCAGCTCCCATCAAGAGAAGGTGCTGATCGATAAGATCAAGGGGATGGACAGATTCAAGGCCATGTTTTTCTCGGAAGGTGATGCAAGGCCGCGGTCGATTATGTTGCACCCGGAAGAAGAAGGCAGAATGCTCGCTGCGATTAAACGCTATCAGAAGGGTGGCATCTCTACCGGTGCAGCTGCGGAGTGGGCGGGTGTCCCCAAGACCCTATTCCTAATGAAGTTGGGCGAGCATGGCATCGACACCTTCGACATGTCGGAGGAGGAATTCCGCAAAGAGCTAGACAGTGCCCGACGTTTTCTGTAACACGTCGCCACTGCAATACTTGCATCAGGTCGGGCATTTGGAATTGCTCCGGACTCTATTCGAGCGTGTTCAAGTTGCCGAAGCGGTGGTGTCGGAGCTAGCCGAAGGAATTCGGGCGGAAGCGGCGCTGCCCAACGTAGAGCTGTTGCCTTGGGTGACCACACGGACGGTTACCGACACGGCCGGACTGATCTCTGGCCTAGGCAGAGGCGAGGCGGAGACCATAGCGTTGAGCTTGGAGAGTCCGCGTGGCTTGGTCATCTTGGATGACGCTGCGGCAAGGCGGGCGGCGGTAGCCGCACGATTGAGTGTGATCGGCACAGTTGGCGTACTTCTGCGGGGCAAGGAAGGAGACTACATCGAAACCATACGTCCAATCTTGGACCATCTTGACCGTTTGGGCTTCCGACTCAGTGCGCGGGTGCGGAGGCAGGCACTTATCAACGCGGGTGAGTTTTGATGGGACGGAAGACCTGTCGCTCTAGCCGATCGCCATCAACGCGGCAGCTGTTTCAGGAAGTCCGCTTCGGACGTACACGCCAGCGCGGCGGCAACCACGGCTTGCTCCGAATGTTCGCCGAGCGTGTGGAGGGTGGCGGAAAAGTGGGCAGAGACCTCGATGCCCCGCGACAGCAAAATCTGCCTCGCCATTGCCGCCCGGCTCTGCCCGCGCAGCGAGCGCATCAGCGGATCATCGTCTGGCCCCGTGCCTTCCCTCGCGCCCAACGCCATGCCCACTCGTTCTAGCACGGCGCAGGTTTCCGCCGAGAGCGTCGCCTCGTTCATGGCGACATGGATCTCTTGCGCCGTCCAGCCGGGGAAGGCGCGGCTCTCGTGCACCTGCTGGTAGGTGCCGTCCTCAAGCACATGGATCGTCAAGCCGGGCAGGCGGCTGCGGGGGCGGCTCGGTGCCCGTCTGTCGGGAACCTCCACCCAAACTTCCGGGAAGCCCCAGGATTCGTAGAGCCTCAGCTTGCCGCGGCGCACGTCCGTGGTGTGGTCAACCTCCAACACCACGTCTGGGAAGTCGTTCTCGCCGATCACCATTGCCGAAATGCCCGGCAGATTGGCTCGCCCCGGATGCAGGTAGGCGGATTGGTCCGCCTGCATGATGCGCTTGGGTTTCCCGTCCTCGTCTCGCACCAGCAGATCCATGTGGCCGAAACAGTCGATGGGCGAACCACGCACTGCGGCGATGCGCTCTCCCAAGGCGGAGAGTTTCTGCGCCGGGCGCTCGTGATAGGGGCTGGTGGGTTCGCAAACCATCCACGCGGTGGCCATCTCGGCGTCCCAGAACTCCAGCCGACCTTCGTACTCGACGACCTCTTTCGTTGTCATGGGCACGGGCTTGCAGCCCGGAAACTCGAACTCCGGTGGCGAGGCGTGTGTATCGGCGGCGCCGGCTTGGCGCTCTGTGGTCGGGTGTCTGTCAATGGCCATGTATCTCTCTCTTCTGCGAGGGGGTGTCCCCCCTCGCGCTCCCCGGCTGAGGCTCTCTTCTGCGAGGGGGTGTCCCCTCGCGCTCCCCGGCTGAGGGCTCTCGGCACCAATGGGGCGTCAGGATAACGCGGCCGCGTTTAGCGGTCGAACACTCGCAGCGTTCGCACGTCGCGCCCGCCGGTTTTCACCACCACTGCCACGCGCAGGCGCTCGCCGCCACGTTCGAGCCGCAGGGTCTCCACGCCTTCGGTCAAGTCTCGGCGAGAGCGAATCACGAGGGCGCCGTCGCGCCAGCCGGCTTGCACCCGCCAGTGGTCGCGCTCCCGCGTGCCCCAGGAGACATCCCGATAGGGGCCGTCGTCGTAGCGAACGCCCATCGAGCCGGCATCTTGCTCGATGGTCATTCGCGTTGCCTTCACCACCGGAAAGTCCTCGGCCACGAACGCGCTGGATGCTTCGGCATCACGCTGCCGCCCACGCACCACGTCGCGGTCTTCAAGCCGACGTATCTCGCGTGGATCCGGTGCCGCGTCGCTCAAGCCCGCGTTGAGGTGCCAGACGCCAGCGAGGTTGAAGCCTGCCGGAGGGCGTGTTTCCAAGGTTGACTGACAACCGGCCGCCAAGACCAATGCGAACGCGGCCGTCGCCAAGGCCCGCGCGCTTGAACGGGCGCCAAGCGACAGATCGGCACATTGACACCGCCGTTCGGGTCTGTCCGCCGCCGTGGCGATCATGAGCGCCCCTTCCATCGCCGCGAGTATAGGGAATAGCGCGATGCGGGGTGCGCCCCCGGCCCATGCCTGTCGATGGCCACCAGCGGCCCCCAACTCCGCGTCCATCGCCCGGTGTACGTTGTGATAGCTTGCATGAGCCAAAGCAAGGGGAGCGTTCGGCCCAGCCATGAACGGCATCGACTACATCACCGAGATACTCAAGCGCGAAGGCGTCGAAACGATGACGTGCTTCCCCTCCAACCCGCTCATCGAGAGTGCCGCCAAGGCCGGCATCCGGCCAGTGATGTTCCGCCATGAGCGCGGCGCCGTGATGGCCGCGGACGGCTTCAGCCGCACCAGCGACCGGCAGCGTTTCGGCGTGGTGGCGGTGCAGAGCCAAGCCGGCGCCGAGAACGCCATGGGCGGCTTGGCGCAGGCATACGCGGACAACGTGCCCATCCTCGTGCTCCCGGGTGGTGTGCTGCGCCGCGAGATCCATGTGCGGCCGAACTTCTCCGCGGCGGCGAACTATGGGGGCATCGCCAAGCGCGTGGAGGCGATC
The DNA here is from genome assembly GCA_965200505.1 of Candidatus Azotimanducaceae bacterium. Lineage (GTDB taxonomy): Bacteria > Pseudomonadota > Gammaproteobacteria > Pseudomonadales > Azotimanducaceae > VXNE01. Next base: position 1,909,577 of record OZ241343.1, read on the forward strand.
TACGATCCGGCGCAGATCGGCGACGTGATGCGCCGCGCCTTTCACGCCTTGCGCAATGGCCCGCCGGGGCCGGTGGTGGTGGAACTCACCGCCGATGCCTGTCATGCCGAGGTGCCGGAACGGGGCCTGAGCTATGTGTCGCCGAAGGCGGTGCGCCAGCAGCCGGCGCCGGGCGATGTGGAAGATGCCGTGACGGCGCTGCTCAACGCACAAAGGCCGTTGATCTGGGCCGGTGCCGGGGTGTTGTTCGCGCGGGCCACGGCGGAACTCCGCACCTTGGCTGAACTTGCCGCGGTGCCGGTCTTCTGCACCATGCCCGGTAAGTCCGCCATGAACGAAACGCACCCGCTCGCACTGGGCGCCGGCAGCGGCATGACCACGTTGGCCGCGCACCGCTGGCTTGAGGAGTGCGACGTGATGCTGTGCTTGGGGACGAGCCTCACCCGCACCTTCTATGGCCAACCCGTGCGGCGCGGCAAGACGCTCATCCACAACACCGACGATCCCGCGCAAATCAACAAGGACGAAGCCGCGGACATCGCCTTGCTGGGGGACGCCAAGCTCACCCTGACCGCGCTCATCGATGTGGTGCGCGAGCGGCTCGGCGCGGACGGGGCGCGGGACGCGGCGTCTGTGAAGGGGGAGATCGCCACCCTGCGCAGCGAGTGGCTCGAAGAGTGGCGGCCGTTGCTCCATTCCAACGAAACGCCCCTCAACACCTACCGCGTGATCCAAGAGATCAACGCGACGCTGGATCGGGACGCGAGCATCGTCACCCACGACGCCGGCGCCCCACGGGACGCGATGGTGCCGTTCTACGCCGCCACCACGCCGCACAGCTACATCGGCTGGGGCAAGACGACGCACTTGGGCTTCGGCATTCCGCTCATGATCGGCGCCAAGCTCGCGCATCCAGACCGCTTCTGCCTCAACATGATGGGCGACGGCGCCTTCGGCATGTCTGGCCTGGACATCGAGACCGCGGCCCGGGAACGGTTGCCCATCACCACGGTGGTGTTGAACAACGGCGGCATGGCGACTTATCCGCCGCAGTTTTTCCCGACCGCGCGGGAGCGCTACGGCGTGTCCGAAATGCGCGGCGACTACGCCCAGATCGCTGAAGGCATGGGTGCCGTCGGCATCACCGTGAAAGCGGTGGAGGAGATGCGCCCGGCGCTGGAGAAAGCGCAGCGTTGCAACGCCGAGGGGCAAACGGTGCTGATTGACGTCCATTCCAACATGGAAGGGCGGCGCTCGACGTTCCGGTAGTGGGTGTGCGGGTCGCTATTGGCAAGGTGTACTCTCGCAAATGGAGGAGAACAACGGATGGGTGAGATAGTCGCTTCCGTGGAACTGGAAAACGCCGCGGACCGCGGCATCGTCAGCCAAGGTTTGCGCGATGAATCCACGGTGCGCCGCACCACGGTGGAAGGTGTGGTGGCCACAGACGCCATGATGCTCATGCTGCCGGAAAACGTCGTCAGCAGGCTGGGTCTCGAAAGGCAGCGCGAGGTCGTCGTCACCTACGCCGATGAGCGCAAGGAGACCCGCCCGGTCGCCGGGCCGGTGACGGTCCACATCGGCAACCGCTTCATGATCACTGACTGCATCGTCGGCCCGCCACTCAGCGAGCCGTTGATCGGGCAGATCGTTCTGGCAGCATTGGACTTGGTGGCGGACTGTACCAATCGCACGCTTGCGCCGCGCCCGGAATCGCCCGACAGCCCCCTGCTCAAGATGAAGTAGCCCTCGGTGCCGCGGTGTGGGGCCGTCGCCGCTAGGCCATACGCTCCCCGCGATCTGGACTGACGCAGCCGTTATGGGCTGTAGACGTCGTGCAGCCGCCGCATCCCGTTCAGCCAGCGGTCTGGGTCCGTCGCCTTGCGCCGCATGTATTCCTTCACGCTCTCGTGGGGCAGCGCGAAGAAGCGCTCTTCGGCGATGGCGTCCACGCACACTTGCGCCACCACGTCCGGTTCGAGCATGCCGTCCACCCCAGCCACGCCCGGCCCGCCTGCGGTCATGCCGGTGCGCACCGCCTGCGGGCACAGCACGGTGCAGCGAATGCCATCCCGATGGTGGGTGATCGAAAGCCACTCGGCCAAGGCGACGGCGGCGTGTTTCGTCACCGCGTAAGTGACGGAGCCGATTTGGGTGAGCAGGCCAGCCGCGGAAGCCGTGCTGAACAGATACCCGCCGCCCCGTGCCGCCATGCGCGGCACCAGATGGCGAGCCGCCCAAACATGGGACATCGTGTTCACGCGCCAGATGGTGTCCCACACCTCGTCCGGCTCGTCGATGCCCTTGCCAAGGCCGATGCCGGCGTTCGAGCAGAAGAGATCGATGGCGCCGACATCCCGTTCGGTGTGCTCGATGAGGTCAACGAGCTCGGCCTCCCTGCCGACATCCACCCGCATGGATGTGCCGCCGATCTCGTCCGCCACGGCCGCGGCGCCGTCGCCGTCCAAATCCGCCACCACCACATGCTTGGCCCGCTCTGTACCGGCGAAGGCCCGCGCCAGCTCACGGCCGATGCCGCTCGCGCCCCCGGTCACCACCACCACTTTGTCCGCAACCCGCATCCTCGCACCCCACGTCCACGCAACGATTGGGGCGAAAGTTAGTCGGTTTGAAGGGCTGGCGCCAGCGGCCGAGCTCAGAGATAGTAGAACGAGCGGCACCTGCAGGTGTCACTTGATCTAGGCCCATGTCTCACTCTGTGCCGGTGCTGAAGCCACGAGAAGTCGTGGCGATTCTCAGGACGCTTGGCTTCCGTCGGATTCGACAGGAGGGATCACACGCACGTTTCAGGCACTCAGATGGGCGAACCACCACCGTTCCGATTCACGTCGGGCGGGACATCACGCCGAGTCTGTTGCGGAAAATCGCCAAGGACATTGGGATGACTCGGCACGAGTTCGTCTCGTACCGTTAGGTCGCCCCTATGCCGCGCGCATCACGCAACCGTTACCGTCTGCGTGCCTACGTATTCGGCATCCATGTCCGGCTCTCCGTCTTTCAAGATCAGGGCGATGACCTCACGCAGGTTGTCGTTCAGCTCGTCGAGCGTTTCCCCTTGGCTGTGAGCACCCGGGAGGCCCGGCACATAGCCGACATACAAGCGGGTAATCGGACAACGTTCGACCACTGCTGTGTAGGTGTGCATCGGTAAACGCCTATGGGCACGTTGGGGCGACGATGCGGAGCATCATCAGCCACTACGATGTCGGATCATAGTCTAACAAGTGCGAATCAGCGGTGCATCGGCTAGGGCGACGGGCTCCGTCCAACACGACGTCCTCGCCGTCCGCTCAGCCGAACAACGCTTCGCATCCCGTTCCTGCCAGCGCGTCATCCACGATGGCACGGTCGCTGCCATCGAGGCGGGCGTATTCCTGTCGCACCCACTGCAGGCACTTGGCCTGATAGGGGAAGGGCTGCTGCACCCAGCGGCGGCCGTCGATTTCCGCTTCCACTTCGTCTGCGCCGGCGTCGATGGCGCGGGCGTTGGCGAGGAGTGCCGGCACATAGGTGCGGCCCACCTCGGTCAACAGGGCGGAGAGCGAGGCCGGCAGGGCATCCTGTTCCACCCAGTGTTCGGCTTGGGGTTCGAGGCCAGACAGGTCTTCCACGGTCTGCACCCAAGCGAGCACACGCGGTGCCTGCGCCTCGGTGAGTCGTGCCGGCGTGGGATCGAACGTGGCGAGCTGGGTGAGTTGGCCGAACATGCCGAAATCCGCCGACGCGGGGCGGCGGCCAAACAAGAAGGGCCCATCTTCTATGCAGGCATCGAGGCACTTCAGGAAGCGCTGGTAGCTGGCCTCGATGACGGGCGCAGTGACGTCATTGCTGCCGACGACATACAGCCGCCCGATCTGGCGTTCCCGCACGAACTGCGATTGCGGCGCGATCTCGGCCTGGGTGGCGGTCAAGTCGCGCCAGCGCGGCAACACGTTGCCGGCGAGCTCGATGTCCGCGGCGTAATGCCAGCGGTAGTGGAACATGGCTTTGGTGAGCCATTCGTCCGCGTAGTCTTCGAGCAGGTAGTTGAGAAAGGCGATGGCCGGATCTTCCGGCAACACGCTGCGCCCCAAGGCATCGCCCTCCAAACGGCGGATGATGGGGGTGGAGTCCACCATGGCTTCCAAGCTGCCCTCTGGCGTCTCGAAATAGAACGTCGGCAGCAGCGCCACCTTGGGGCGTGGGAAGTTCTCCGGCGCCGCGGCCACGCCGCCCACGAGAAAGCGATACGGAATGTGCCGGTAACGGAGCACGGCGAGCATCTTGCGGGTGTACGGCGAGCCGGGCGCGCCACTTAGGGCGATGGGTTGGCGAATGGTCATTGGGCGTTCCTTTGTGTTGTCGCGGGCGCCTGCCGGCATCGGGCGTTGCAAGCGGCGGCACGGGATTCTAACCGCGCCATCACCCCCCCCCCCCCCCCCCCCCCCCCCCCAAGTTCCTGAACAGCGCCTAAACGAGGTGCCCGGCAGGGCTCGCCGTGGCGATGGCGCGGCCTATACTGCGAAGCAGCCACGATGGAGCGTCCCATGAACACACGCACATCCTCCCGCCGCTTGGCCGCCTATGCGCTGTTCGGCGCCTTTGCGATTTGCGCCCCACCCGCGGCCGCGTTGTCGCTCTTTGATGTCATCCAGATGACGCAGGGCGGTTACGAAGAGGAAGAGATCATCCGCCTCATGGACGTGACGGGCGCCCGCTTCGAACTGGACGCGGACGGCCTCAAGGCGCTGCGGGAGGCGGAGGTCTCGCTGGCCGTCATCCATCGCCTGCTGGACGATGGCGGCGTCGCGCCGGATGCGTACTCCGCGCCGGATGCGGCGGCGCTCTCCATGCTGCTGGAAGTGGGCTATGGGGAAGCGACGATCCTGAAGTTCGTCCGCCATCGCCAAGTGTGCGAGCCGCTCGACGAAGAAGCCGCGGCCCAGCTCGCGGACGACGGCTTCACGGCAACGTTTTTCGACGGCTTTGGGGAGCTCGTCGCCGAATGTCAAGCAGATCGCTTGGCGCGCGCGCCAGTGGAACCCGCGCTGCCCCCAGGCGCCTATGCCGAACAACCGCCAGCGCAGCACCACGAGCCGGCACAGACGGCGCACACCGTCATCATCCGCGAAGCCCCCCACTCGCGGGACTACCACTGGCGCGACCACTACTACGATCGACTACACTACCGGCGTTATCCGGCTTGGTATCCGGTGTACATCTACCGCGACCACCGGGCACGGGATCGGCATCGGCATGACCGTCGCCACCGTTGGGATCGGGACCGCCGCCATCGCGGCGACCGCGATCGACGCCGCCGGGACCGGGGAGACGACGGCCGGCGGCGCAGACACGCCGAGACGGAAACCGACGAGGGGAATGTGGTGGCGGTACGGCCACGACGTGGCGAGCCTTGGGTTTCCACCCGGCCCGGCCCGTTGGACGGCCCACCCACGCGGCTCTTGCCGGCGCGTTCGGGGCGCACCGAGACCAGTTCCAATGAAGCACCGGCGCCAGTTCCTCGGGGGCGCCGAACTGCAACCATCGCTCCCGATGTGGCAGACGGCCCCGCCCCCGGGGCGCTTTCAGGGCTACCCATCAGGTCTGCCTTGCCACAAGGGGTTTCCCGTGCGGTACGGGCGGATCGGCCTACGCCGGTGCGCCGGGCGACTGCGGTGTCCCGCCGGCCTACACCGGCGTCGCCCACGTCGCCCTTGCGGGACATGAGGGCCATGCCGGTGCGCCGGGCGGTGCCGGCGCCCGCGCCGCGGCGTCCGATGGCAAGGCCGCAACCATCAGCTATCGTTGCCCCCACGCCGCGCCGGGTGGCGCCACGCGACATTCGACCGAGCGCCATCCCCCGCCCGGCGGCGATTCCCAGAAACACGCCCGCGCCGCGCGCCGTCAGACCGGTGCCTTCGCGCATCGCGGCCCCGCCGCGTACCGTTGCGCCACGCCCGGCCGCACCGCCACGCACGATTGCACCGCCACGCGCCGTTGCGCCGCGCACGCCGCCGCGCATGGCGCCGCCCCCGGTGGTGCCGCGCCGGGATGTGGCGCCGCGGGCACCCCGTCGGGACGAGGTGCGCCTCAATCGTTAGGCCAAGCGCCCATTGGCGCCGCTGGCCGGGCGGCGCAAGGGCCGCCTTGTAGTACGATAGAGCGGCTTCAACACGCGGGCGTCGTATAACGGTTATTACCCCAGCTTCCCAAGCTGGAGACGTGGGTTCGACTCCCATCGCCCGCTCCACTTAAACGGTGCCGGGCCTGCCTGCCACCACCGCGTGGAGTGTCTTGCAGCCGCCGAACACCGCCGCGCATTGGCATGTGCCTCGGCCAGCCGCGGCGCAGCAACTGGTTACGGATGCTTGTGGGATTGAGCGACCGCTGGCGCGTGGTGGCGAGCGTCTTTGTGATGCTCATGGTGTCGTCGGGCTTCGGCTTCCACAACCTGTCGGTGTACATGACCGCGCTGTCGGAGCAACGCAGCTTTGCGGTGGCGGACGTTTCCGGCGCCGTTGCGCTGCTGTTCGTGACCACGGGCATCGCCGGCCTCGCCATCGCGCGGCTCATCGCCCGCCACCATGCCCGCTGGACCATCCTTGCCGGCGCCGCGGTGGGTGGCCTCGCCCTCTCCCTGGTCGGTTTCGCCACCGAGGTGTGGCATGTGTGGTTGCTCTATGCGGTGTTTGGCATCGGCAACGCCGGCGTGTCGCTCATCCCGGCCACCACCTTGGTGACGCGCTGGTTCCCAGACAGCAACCGTGCCGTGGCGCTCTCCATCGCCTCCACGGGTCTCTCCGCCGGTGGCGTGGCGCTCACTCCAGCCAGCGCGTTCGCACTGCATCGGCTCGGCGTGGATGGTGCCATGCCGTGGTTCGGCGCAATCTTCTTCCTCGCCATCGCGCCCATCGCATTGACGTTGCGAGACTGGCCAGATGGCCGCCGCAGCCCGCCGCAAACCGTCTCAGACGCCGAAGCCGCGCGCGCCGCCCTCAGGTCACGGTTCTTCGTCGGCGCGGCCATCGCCTATGTGCTCGCCTTGGGCAGCCAAGTGGGCGTCATCACCCACGTCTTCAACCACGCGGACAAACTGGTTGGCCAAGTGGTCGCATCGTCGGCGGTTTCCACCTTGGCGCTGTGTTCCATCTTGGGGCGGCTCTTGGGCGGTGTGCTGGTGAAGCGCTTTCCGATTCGCGCCTTCACCCTGTGCAACATGATCGGCCAAGGCTTCGGCGCCGCGGTGCTGGCGTTGGCGGAAACGCCGGCGATGATCTTGTTCGGCACCGTGTGCTTCGGCTTCACCGTGGGCAACCTGTTGATGTTGCAGCCGCTCCTGATGGCGGAGGCGTTCGGCGTGAGGAACTACCCGCGGATATACTCGGTGGCCAACCTCGCCACGACGGCCGGCGTGGCCGGCGGCCCCTTGTTGCTGGGTGTGCTGCACGATTGGCACTCCTACGTCCTGGCGTTTCTCACCGCAAGCGGCGCGAGTGTCTTGGGTTTCGCCGTCTTTCTGGCCGCCGGTGCCTTGCCATCGCCATACGCCGAGCTAAAGGATGCCCGATGAACGCTAGCGCCCAGAGTTGGGGACGCAGGACCGTTTCCGCCCGGTGCGGGGCGCTCGCGTTGGCGTTGTTGGCGTGGCTGCACGGCCACGCCGCATTGCCGCCCCAAGGGGCGGATGGCACGCCGCTGCCGAGCTTGGCGCCCATGCTGGAACGCGCCACGCCGGCGGTGGTCAACATCGCCACCTACGCATCGGTGCGGGTGTCGAATCCGCTGCTCGACGATCCGTTCTTTCGGCGTTTCTTCTCCATTCCCGAAGAGCGGCGCCGCTATCGTCGGGCGCAGAGCGCCGGCAGCGGCGTGATCGTGGATGCCGGCAACGGCTACATCGTCACCAACCACCATGTGGTCGCCCGGGCGGATGAAATCGCCGTGGGGCTGACGGACGGGCGCGAACTGGCGGCGGAACTGGTGGGTGTGGACCCGCAAGTGGATTTGGCCGTGTTGCGCGTGGCGGCGGAGGGGCTGACGGCGCTGCAGTTCGCGGACTCGGCGGCGCTCCGCGTGGGAGACTTCGTGGTCGCCGTGGGCAATCCGTTCGGGCTGGAGCAAACCGTCACGTCCGGCATCGTGAGCGCCTTGGGCCGCCACGGCCTCGGCATCCGGGGCTATGAGGACTTCATCCAAACCGACGCCTCCATCAATCCGGGCAACTCCGGGGGTGCCTTGTTGAATCTGGCCGGCCAAGTGGTCGGCATCAACACGGCCATCGTCTCGCCAAGCGCCGGCAGCGTCGGCATCGGCTTCGCCATTCCAAGCAACATGGCGAATGCCATCATCGGGCAACTCGTCACGCACGGCGAGGTGCGGCGCGGCCGCTTGGGCCTCGTCGTGCAGGCGCTCAACCCGGAACTCGCCGGTGCCATTGGCTTGGCGGCGGCGGATGGCGTGGTGGTGGCGGATGTCGAGCCGGGCGGGGCGGCGGACGCCGCCGGCATTCAGGCCGGCGACATCATCCGCGCGATGGGGCCGCGGCCGGTGCGGCGCGTGTCGGACTATCGCGGCCAAGCGGCGCTGGTAATGATCGGCGACGCCGTGGAGCTGGACGTGTTGCGCGATGGCAAGCCGCGGCGCTTTCGGGTGGTGGTGGCCGAGGCGCCGGTTTCCGAAGTGGCCGGTGCGCGTTTGGATCCACGCTTGGCCGGCGCCGTGCTTTCGGACTTCCGCGACGACGACACGGACGACGGCGCCGGCGTGATCGTCGGCACCGTGGCGCCCGGCAGCTTGGCTTCGCGTCATGGGCTGCGCGCCGGCGACATCATCATCGCCGCGAACCGCCGCCCGACGCGCAGCATCGGCGACCTTTGGCAGCAGTTCCGCAACGCCCGGGCCGTGCGCCTGCGGGTGTATCGGTCTGGCCGTTACGGCAACATCGACTTGCGGTAGCCGCCGGGGGCGCCGCCCGCCCTCAATCGAAGACGATCACGTCCCGCGCGGTCTCGCCGGACTCCAATTGATCGAGTGCGTCGTTCACGTCCTGCAACTTGATGCGGCTCGCGATCAGGTCGTCGAGATGCAGCTTGCCGGCCAAGTAGAAGTCCACAAAGCGGGGCATATCGACCCGGAAGCGGTTGGAACCCATGTTGGAACCCTGCAGCTTCTTCTCACGCAGGAACTCGGGGCCATGCACCTCGATCATCGTGCCCACCGGAATCATGCCGATCACCGTGGCCACGCCGCCGTTGCGGATCATCTTCCATGCCTGCTCCGTGGTGGCTTTGAGGCCAATGGCCTCGAAGGCGTAATGCGCTCCGCCGTCGGTGAGTTCGCGCACCGCCTCCACCGGATCGTCGCTGCCGGCATCCACCACGTCCGTGGCGCCGAACTTGCGGGCCAAATCCAGCTTGGCGGGGGCCTTGTCGATGGCGATGATGCGCGAAGCGCCGGCGATGGCGGCGCCGTTCACGCAGGATAGGCCCACGCCGCCACAGCCGATCACCGCCACCGTGGTGCCGGGTTCCACCGCCGCGGTGTGGATCACTGCGCCGACGCCGGTGGTGACGGCGCAGCCGATGAGCGCGGCGCGGTCGAGGGGCATGTCCTCGCGGATCTTCGCCACCGCATGTTCATGCAACAGCATGGACTCGGCGAACGAAGAGAGGTTCAGGAACTGGTTGATGCGCTCGCCATTGCTGCTCAAGCGCGGTGGCGCGTCCGGCGCGCGCTGCAGCTCGGGCGCCTGGCACAGCGACATGTGGCCCGTGAGGCAGTGCTCGCAGTGGCCGCAAAAGGCAGACAGGCAGGTGATGACGTGATCGCCGGGCTTCACGTAAGTGACGCTGGAACCCACCGCCTCCACGACCCCGGCGGATTCGTGCCCCAGCACCACCGGCAGGAAATAGGGATAGGCGCCGTTCTGGAAGTGGCGGTCCGAATGGCAGACCCCCACCGCGGCGGTGCGCACCCGCACCTCGCGCGGGCCCGGATCACCGAGTTGGACATCCTCGATCTGTAGCGGTTGGTTGACTTCCCTCAGCACGGCGGCTTTCATTCCGCGGTTCCCCCGGTTGCATGGCTCACCAAAGAGGTTCTACCACGGTGACGCGGGTTCTGGTAGCCCTCGGCTCGAATGTCGGGGCCGGCGAGGCCGCGGAAGTGGCGGCGGATTGGGTGTGGCCCGGCGCCGGCGGCACCATCGGCGAGTGCGCCACGGCGCTGGTTTCGGCGGAGCGGCTGACGCGCCTGGCTGCCGCCGCCCAAGCCGCCCCGTGAGGATGTCGCGTCCGGGGCGATCCCGAACGGCGCCCCGGCCCTTGCGCCTCGCGGCGTATTGCGCCTTGGCCGCGGCGCCGGCCTTCGCCTACGATGGGCCGGCCCACCAAACCCTCACGTTCATCGCCGCCGAGCACTTCAACCGCTGCGCCGGGGACATCGGCGCCACGCGCCTGACACCGCTGCAGGTGCGCTACATCGTGCGGGCGAACGTCGGCCAAGCCGAAGCCAACGTGTTCCGCAAGATGACGCGGTGGAGCTACTACGATCGGGCCGGCCAAAGCGAGCGCAGTGTGCTGGGTGTGATTCAGACGCGCCTGCATCAGCGCTTCAATCGGCTGGTCGAGGATTTGGAAACCGCGGACAACTTGGCCGAGCGCTACGCCAACCTCGGCCGGCTCATCAACTATGTGCAGGAAGTGACGTCGCCCGCCCACGTGGTGCCCGTCTTCACGGTGCGTTGGTGGCGCTTCAACGTGAGCGACCGCTTCGACCAATTCCCAGTGCGCGAAGCCGGCGTCGCGGCGGCATTGCAGGACGATTGTTCGCCATTGCGGCCCAAGGTGGACAGCCACGCCGGCCTGCTGGCGAAAACCGCCGAACGCACCCTCGCCGCGGTGCGCGAACCCATTCCCGACCTGCCCGCGACTTGGGAGGCGTTCTGGCGCCCCGACGCGCCCGGCGGGTTTGGCGAATACGGCGACGCCGGCAACAACTTCGGCCGGCCGGCGGATTTCGATTGCGGCGCCGCGGGCGTGGAACGCTGCATACTGTTGCAGGATGATCCACTCTATGCCGCCTTTGCCGCCGCGCGGCACGTCGATGCCGTGCGGGCGACGATGACGGCGATGTGGTTGCTGCAACGCCGCGGTACCCGCCGATGACGGCCCTGAGCTTGGGACTCACGCCGTGGGTCGCATCCGGCTTGGCGGACGCGCGCGCGCTGGCCCGGCAAGCCGAGCTCGCGGAAGGCTGGGGCTATGAGTCCTTCTGGCTGCCGGAGAATCACTTCGGTGGCGCCACGTCCATCCCGGAGCCGCTCATGCTGTTGGCCGCGGTGGCGGCGGCCACCGAGCGCATCCGGCTCTGCACCACCTCCTACCTGCTGCCCCTGCGCAATCCCCTGCAGGCGGCGGAGCAGGTGGCGGTGTTGGATCGATTGTCCAATGGCCGCGTGACGCTTGGCGTCGGGCGCGGCTACGCGCCAGCTTTGTTCTCAGCGTTCGCCGTGCCGCGGCGGGAGAAACGCGCCATCTTCGAGTGGTGTTTCGAGCACATGACGAAGGCTTGGCGGGGCGAGCCGGTGGCGCTGACGGAGGATGCGACGCCGGTGGAGGTGAGCCCGCGCCCGGTGCAGCAACCGCACCCGCCCATCTGGGTGGCGGCGTTTGGCCCCAAGGCGTTGGAACAAGCCGGCCGGCTCGGTGCGCCGTACTTGGCCTCGCCCATGGAACCGCTGCCGCGCTTGAAGGAGAACTACGCGCGCCATGCCGATGCCTGCGCCGCCGCGGGGCAGCCGGTGCCGCCGGAAGTGCCGGTGATGCGTTCCGCCTTCCTGTCCGAGGACGCCCGCGAAATCGAGCGCATCAAGGCGGACTTGGACGCCCAGGCGCGCCGCGCCGCGGCCACCGCCGGCGCCATCCGGCGTCCGCCGGCGCCGGTGGAGGACTGGGCCATCGTCGGCGCCCCAAGCGCCGTGGCGGAGCGCGTGGCCGAATACCGGGAGGCCCTCGGCATGACGCACCTCATCGTCACCCGGCTGCGCATCGGCAAGGTGGACGAAGCCGCCCTGGAGCGATCCGTCGCCGGCATGATGGCGCTGGTGGGCTGACCGGCGGCGCCCGGCGGCAATCAACCTTTCAAGAGCGGGGTGTCGTAGGTTCGCAGGTTATCGACCATCAAGTATTCCTTGAGGTAGTGCGTGCAGAGGTAGAACGGCCCCGTGTCGATCAGGGCGACGGCCATCTTGAACAGGTAGCTGCTGGCCGCGATGACGATCATCGACCGCAAGGTGAAGTCCCCGGCCAAGTAGGCCGCGCCGAACGTCACCGTCACCACCATCACCGAATCCACCAGTTGGCTGGTGAGGGTGGAGAAGTTGTTGCGTATCCACAGGTAGCGGCCGCGGGTGAGGCGCTTCAACAAGTGGAACATCTGCACATCGCAGAACTGCGCCGCGATGTAGGCGAGCATCGAGGCGAACACCGCCCCGGAAGTGCAGGCGAAGATGAGCTCGAAGAGCTCCACGCTGCCGGAGATGATCTCGCCGTTCGGCAAGGAGATGTCCTCGGCGAGCTGCAGCACTTGCCACGGCGCCGGCTGGTCCGAGGCCGGCATTGAGTTGCCGAGCCACAGGCAGCCGATGATGAAGAAGTTGAGCGCGAGCCCCAGCCCCACCAGGAAGTTGGCGCGGCGGCGGCCATAGAGTTCGCTGATGAGGTCCGTGCAGAGGAAGGTGAGCGGATAAGGCAACACGCCGACGGCCAGCGTCAGCGGCCCCCATTGCATGAAGCGCGTGATGCCGATGATGTTCAGCATCGTCATCGAGCACAGGAAGAAGCCGGCGAGGACGATGAAGACCCGCTCGCGGCGCTCGTCAAGATTGCTGGTTTGCATGGATGTCCCTATCGTTCGCGCTGGCCGAGGTTGGCGTGCAGCAGGGCGCCGTTCAACGCTGGATGGTGCGCCGCGAACAAGAGCAGCGCCGCCACTTCGTCCGGCTCGACGAGGCGCCCGAAGGCGGACAGCGCCGCCGCTTCTCGCAACGCTTCGGCGGGGATGTGCTCCCGCAACATCGCGGTGTCCGTGAAGCCCGGGCAGACGCACACGGTGTGGATGCCGGTGCCGGCCAAGTCTTGGCAGGTGGCGCGCATCATGCCGGCGATGGCGTGCTTGGCTGTCACGTAGCTGAAGGTGCCCGCTACGCCCTTCTCGGACAACGTGGAACCGACGTAGAGAATGGCGGAGCCGGGGCCCATGTGCGGAATGACGAAGCCGTTCAGCGTGTTCGGCGCCACCACGTTGATTTCGAGCAGCTCCCGCAGTGCCGCGCTCGAGGCATCCGAGGCGCTGTCGCCCACCAGCCGCGCCGCGTTGTGCAGCAGCGTGATTTCGGCCGCCGCGGCGAGCCGTGGTTCGATGCGGCCGCGGATGTCCTCCAAGAACTTGGGCTGCGACAGATCGCAGGCGATGTTCTCGACCTCGGCCACCGGACATGGCCGCCGCGACAAGTTCACCACGGCATAGCCGGCCGCGGCGAAGGCCGCCGCGGCGCTCGCGCCGATGCCACCGGAACCGCCGGTGAGCAAGAGGAGTTTCACGATGTCAGCCCAGGATGGCGTCTGCGAACTCAGCGAGGCTCGAAAACGTCCAATCAGGCTGCGCGTCGGCCTCCCGGGCCGCGCCCACGGCGCCTTGGGTGCGGTCGATCCACACCGTGTCCATGCCCAACTCGGCGGCCGGGGCAATGTCGTGGAACAGGCTCTGCGCCACATGCAGCACTTGTGGCGCCTTGAGCCGCAAGCCCTTTAGGGCGGCGTGGAACATTGCCGGCGCCGGCTTGTAGCAGCCCGTCTGCTGCGCGGTGATCACTTGGGCGAATTGCACACCCAACGCCGCGTTGGTGGTGGCGAACAAGTCATCGTCGATGTTGGAGACGATGGCCAAGTCGAACCGGCCTGCGAGCCGCCCCAATGCCTCTCGGGTGTCCGCATAGGGCGGTGACGCCGCCAGCGCCGGCGCGAAGCCGTCCAGTTCAGCGGCGGTTGGCACGAAGGCGAGCCGGGTGCCGAGCCGCCGCAGCACCTCGCGCAGCACCTCCGCGTAGCTCGCGCCTTCGGCCTGCACGGCCGGTTCCTCGGCGGCGAAGAAGGTGAGGATGAACTCGTCGATGACGTGGGCATCATGGCCGAGCAGCACTGGCTGCAGGTATTCGACGATGCCGCGCTGCCAATCGACCAGCGTGCCGTAGCAATCGAACGTGAGCGCTGCGTAAGCGTCCGGATCGATTTCCGTCGCCATGCGGAACTCCCCAACAGGATTAAGCGATTGGTGCCCAATGGCCCAAGGCCGCATGGGCACGGGCGCCGGCGGGCTGGCAGCGTGATTTTACTCGGTTCGCAACAGCGAGACGATCAAGCCGCAAAAGCTCTCTTGCCCGCGCTCAAACACCCAGCCCATGTGTCGGCCGCAGCCTTCGCAGTGGGCGAGGCGCCAGCTGAAACCCGGGAACCAGCTATCCGCCGCGACGGGCGAACCGACCACTTCGACGCCGGGCGCTTGCGAATAGCAGCCGAAGTGGTGCGTGATGCCAAAGGGGTTCGTCATGGCGTGCTCATGGGCGCCCATCACCTCGATGCGATCCGTGATGTGGCCGATGACGTGTTCGCAAGCGGCGCAGTAGAGGTAGCCACCGCGGGCACGGTCTGTGGGTTCCACCAAGTTCTTGAGTTTCGGGTCCAAGGTGTCTTGGCGGGTGTCATCGAGCACGTCGGACATGGGGCGGTTCCGTGGCGGTCCGTTTCATTCGTCAGGAACGTGGATTGTGTGGCCGGCGCACCGCCGATGGCAACCATCGTTCGCGGGAAGGCGGGAGGGCGGAAACGAGCGGGGCGTGCAAAACACCCCGCCAACCTCACAGCAGCGTCTTCAAGTCCACCAATGGGTCGGCGAGTTGCCGCTCATCCACTTTGCGTCCCACCAGTTGCCGGCAGGCCATGAACTCGCGGGGGGAATTGACGGCATCCACCGCGACGAGTTCCCCCGCCCGCAAGTGGAACACGGCGAAGCGGCGCGACGCTGGGTCGCCACGCACGACGCTTGCGTCCCCATCGGCGGCGAAGCCCACCATCTGCAGCTTCAAGCCGTACTGATCGGACCAAAACCACGGCACGCTGGCGTAGCGCTGGTTCGCGCCGGCCATGTTCGCGGCGGCCACGCGAGATTGCTCCATCGCGTTGGGCACGGATTCCAAGCGCAGCCGCCGCCCGAGCAGGGGGTTCGGGTGGTTGGTGCCATCACCCGCCGCATAGACGTCCGGCGCCGAAGTGGCGCAATGCTCGTCCACCACGATGCCGTCCGCGCAGCGCAGCCCCGCCTCGGCCGCCAGCGCCGTGTTCGGCACGATGCCGACGCCGACGATCGCCAAGTCCGCCGGCACGGTGGCGCCATCCGCGCAGCGCACCGCCTGCAACCGGCCCGCGCCCTCGAATCCGACCACCTCGGCGCCGGTGCGGATGACCACCCCGGCCTCCCCGTGCAGTTGCTCGTAGAAGCTCGACATGGCCGGTGTGACCACGCGCTGCAGGATGCGCTGTTCCACTTCCAGCACGGTGACGGTGAGCCCCGCCCGCACCGCCACCGCCGCGGCTTCAAGGCCGATGTAGCCGCCACCGACGATCGCGAGGCGGCTGCCCGGCTTGAGCTCCGCCTTGATGGCATCCACATCGGCGATGGTTCGGAGCAAATGGACACCGGCCAAGCCCGCGCCTTCGACGTCGAGCGTCCGCGCCCGGCCGCCCGTGGCGAGCAGCAGCTTCTCGTAGCGCAGTGCCTCGCCGTCCTCCAGCGTCAGCACCCGCGCCGCCGCATCAAGGCCCACGGCGCGAACGCCTTGGCGCAACGTGATGTCCTTGCTGGCATAGAACGATTCGCTGCGCAGATGCACCCGATCCAGCCCCTGCTCGCCGGCCAAGTACTGCTTGGAAAGCGGCGGGCGCTGATAGGGGATGTGCGGCTCCTCGCCGACCAGCACGATGGAACCCTCATAGCCGGCTTGGCGCAGGCTGGCGGCGGCTTGGCCACCGGCGTGCCCGCCGCCAACGATCACGAACGCCATCCGGCTAGCCTCCGTTCGCCTGTGCCGCCTCCAGCACCGGCTTCAGGAACTGGCCGGTGTGCGATTTGCGGCAGCGCACCAAGCGCTCGGGCGGCCCCTCCGCCACCACCTCGCCGCCGCCGGCGCCGCCTTCCGGCCCCAAGTCGATGATCCAGTCCGCCGTCTTGATCACGTCAAGGTTGTGTTCGATGACCACCACGGTGTTGCCTTGGTCGCGGAGCCGGTGCAGCACATTGAGGAGTTGCTCGATGTCTTGGAAATGCAGGCCGGTCGTCGGTTCGTCCA
Organism: Candidatus Azotimanducaceae bacterium; assembly: GCA_965200505.1. Lineage (GTDB taxonomy): Bacteria > Pseudomonadota > Gammaproteobacteria > Pseudomonadales > Azotimanducaceae > VXNE01. The sequence goes on from OZ241343.1 coordinate 1,925,979, forward strand.
GAATGTAGAGGGTCTTGCCCGTGTCGCGTTTGGAGAGCTCCCGCGAGAGCTTCACGCGCTGCGCCTCGCCGCCGGAGAGCGTCGTCGCGCTCTGCCCCAAGCGGATGTAGGAAAGCCCCACATCCATCAGCGTCTGCAGCTTGCGCGCCAGCACCGGCACGGCATCGAAGAACTCCCGCGCTTCCTCCACCGTCATGTCCAGCACTTCGTGGATGTTCCGCCCCTTGTAGCGCACGTCCAGCGTTTCGCGGTTGTAGCGCTTGCCTTGGCACAGGTCGCAGGGCACATAGATGTCCGGCAGGAAGTGCATCTCCACCTTGATGACGCCGTCGCCTTGGCAGGCCTCGCAGCGGCCGCCCTTCACGTTGAAGCTGAACCGGCCGGGCTTGTAGCCCCGTGCCCGCGCTTCCTGGGTTTGCGCGAACAGCTCGCGCATCGGCGTGAACAGGCCGGTGTAGGTGGCGGGGTTGGAGCGGGGCGTGCGGCCGATGGGGCTTTGGTCGATATCGACCACCTTGTCCAGCAATTCCAGCCCCTCGATGTCGCCGTGGGGTTGCGGCGTCACGGTGGTGGCGCCGTTCAGACGCCGCGCGGCCACGGGATAGAGGGTGTGGTTGATGAGGGTGGACTTGCCGGAGCCGGACACGCCGGTGACGCAAGTGAAGAGGCCGGTGGGAATCTCCACCGTCACCTTGCGCAGATTGTTGCCCTCGGCCGCCACGATGCACACATGGCCTTGCGCGCTGCGTGTGCGCCGCGGCACCTCGATGCGCCGCTTGCCGGATAGGTATTGCCCGGTGACGGACGCCGGGCAGCCCTCGATGGCGGCGATTTCGCCCTTGGCGACGATGCCGCCGCCATGCACCCCGGCGCCTGGGCCGATGTCGATGATGAAGTCCGCGGCGCGAATGGCTTCCTCATCGTGTTCCACCACCAACACGGTGTTGCCGAGGTCCTTCAGGTGCGTGAGCGTGCGCAACAGCCGCGCGTTGTCGCGCTGGTGCAGGCCGATGGAGGGTTCGTCCAAGATGTACATCACGCCGACCAGGCCGGCGCCAATTTGGCTGGCGAGGCGGATGCGCTGGGCCTCGCCGCCGGAGAGTGTCTCGGCGCTGCGGTCCAGCGTCAGGTAGTTGAGGCCCACGTCGACTAGAAAGCTCAAGCGGGCGCGAATCTCCTTGACGATCTTGTCCGCGATGGCGCCGCGTCGCCCGGTGAGGCGCAAACCTTTGAAGTAGGCCAGGGTCGCCTCCACCGAGCCGGCGGTGATCTGTGGCGCCGTCTGGCCGTCGATGTACACATGGCGGGCTTCCTCCCGCAGCCGCGCCCCGGCGCAGGCGGGGCAGGCGCGCGTCGCCATGTATTGCTGCAGCGCCTCGCGCACCCCCGAAGATTCGGTTTCCCGGTAGCGGCGCTCCATGTTCGGGATGACGCCCTCGAAGGTGTGGCGTCGCGGCACCTTTTCACCACGGGAGTTGACCCAGCTGAAGTCGATGCGCTCACCCTGGGAGCCTTGCAGCACCGCGGTGCGGTGCGCCTTGCGCAAGCGCCGGAACGGCCTTTCCACGTCGAACCCGTAGTGCTTGGCCAAGCTCCTGATGATGTGGAAGTAATAGACGTTGTGGCGATCCCAGCCGCGAATCGCCCCTTCCGCCAGGCTCTTGCCGCTGTCCGCCACCACGAGTTGCTCGTCGAAGTACTGCTTGACGCCCAAGCCATCGCACTCCGGACAGGCGCCGGCGGGGTTGTTGAAGGAGAACATGCGCGGCTCCAGCTCGGAGATGCTGTAGCCGCACTTGGGGCAGGCGAAACGTGCGGAGAAGGCCAAATCGGGCCGCGTTTCCGCCTCGTCGTCGATGAAGCTCACCGTGGCCACGCCTTCGGCGAGGTTGAGCGCCGTCTCGAAGGATTCGGCCAAGCGCTGCTGCATGTCTTCACGCACCCGCAGCCGGTCCACCACCGCCTCGATGGTGTGCTTCTTGTTCTTGTCGAGCTGCGGCGGATGGTCCAAATCCGTCACCAAGCCATTGACGCGGGCGCGGATGAAGCCGTTGGCGACCAGCTCGTGGAACACATGCAGGTGCTCGCCCTTGCGTTCCGTGACCACTGGCGCGAGCAGCATGATGCGGGTGCCCTCGGGCAGCTCCAACACTTGGTCCACCATCTGGCTCACCGTTTGCGCATCCAACGCTTGGCCGTGCGTGGGGCAGCGCGGTTCGCCCACCCGGGCGAACAAGAGCCGCAGATAGTCGTAGATTTCCGTGATGGTGCCGACCGTGGAGCGGGGGTTGTGGGAGGTGGACTTCTGCTCGATGGAGATGGCCGGCGACAACCCCTCGATGTGGTCCACATCCGGCTTCTCCATCATCGAGAGGAACTGCCGGGCGTAGGCCGACAAGGACTCCACATAGCGCCGCTGCCCCTCGGCGTAGAGCGTGTCGAAGGCCAAGGAGGATTTGCCGGAGCCGGAAAGGCCCGTGATGACGACCAACTGATCCCGAGGGATGTCCAAGTCGATGTTCTTGAGGTTGTGCGTGCGCGCGCCACGCACGGCGATGGAACTCATCGCAGTGGCCATGCCGTCCGAAACCCCCCGTGACCTAAACGCGCCAACATACGCCGCGGCAAAGTCACTGGCAACCTTCTACCCCGAGCTGTAAATGCAAAGCAGAAATGTCCCCTTTTGTGCAAAGCAGAAATGTCCCCTTGCTCACCCGCGCCGGGGTTGTCCATGCTTTGTCCACGGCTCCGTCCCTCAAATGAACCGGAGCGGTGGGCAAAGGGTGGGCAACCCCGCCCGACGCCGTCCCGTTGGTCGCCTGGCCGAACCGGCTTGGGTGGACGCTCATGCCGCGTCCCGCGAGGTCTTGAACCCGCGGCGCCATGGATGATCCGGCGCCGGCTTCCAGTCCGGCCTCGCGGCCTGCTCGACCCGGGCCCTCTCCACCCGGTCCCGCACCCCCTTCCCGTCCTCCACCGAAACCGCCTCCCCGCCTTCCGCCAGCACGCGGAAGTCCAGCCTGCGCCCCTTGTGCAGCACCGTGGCCGCGCCGTCGAAGCCCTTGCACACCGTCACCGCCGCGCCGCGCAGCCGGTACCCCTTGCCCTGGCCGGTCAGCTGGTGCTCGCGGCGCTCGAACTTGAACGTCAGGTTCCTCGACAGCCTGCGCTCGTGGTGCTCGCTGAGGATCAGCGCCAGCTCCCCCGCGTCGTGCGGCACCGGCCGGTGCGCGTCGTCCGCCAGCAGCGGCGCCATCGCGAAGCGCCGGTTGTAGTCCGCCATGAACTCCGGCAGGTACTCGTTCGCCGCGCCCGCGCCGTCGATGCCGAGCAGCCGCATCTCCTTCGACAGCCGGTCCTGCAGCGTCCGGTTCGCCCGCTCCACGCGCCCCTCGCTGACGGGCTTCCCGCCAGAGGGAATGGCTCGAAATCCATGCCGGCCGTTCAACTTGGGCAAAGTGTGCTGGGCGCGGTGCTGCAGCGCTTCGCGCATCAGTTCGCGCTCGGCGAGCAGCTGGGCCATGTGGTCGAAGAAGGACGGGATGCCGAAGGACACGCTGCCTTTTTCCGGCGTCAGCACGCCGTGCTTGATGGCTTCGCGCACGGCCTCCTCGCCATCGAAGGAGGCATCTTCGATTGCGGCGACGGCCTCTTCCTGCCACAAAGCGCTTCTGCCCTGTCGCAGCATCGCATCGACAACCGCGAGCATGGCATTTTGGTTTGGCAGCATGCTCAACCGGGTGTCGTAGTAGTCCGTCCGCGCCCGATCCCCCGCCTGCAAGGCGTCGTCAAGGGAAGCGCCGATGGCGAGGCTGCCGTGTCTGGCGATGGCGGCGATTGAGCCTTCCAAGTAGCCGTGAATGTGCTGGGGGAAGCCGTGCGACGCCGCCGCCAACGCGGCAATGCAAGGCTGCGGTATGGCGTGGCCCAGCGCGAGCATGTTTTGCTTGATGGCGTCGAGTGCGTCTGGCTCGGGCAAGGAGCCCAAGCGGATGGGCTGCGTCACCCGTGAAATGCCCGATGAACCATCGCGGGGGTTGGCGAGCACCTGCTGTGTATGTTGCAGGCCGACGCCCAACAGCAAGATCGGGCAGCCGTGGTCGCCTTGGTGCAGCACGCACAACGCTTCCATGCCCTCCGGTTGGATGGTCTGCAGTTCGTCCACCATCAGCACGAGCGCCTTGCCGTTCCACATGCCGGCGTGCTTGGAGGCATCCAGCAACGCCGGCAGGCTGCCGGTATGGCGAGCATGTTCTTGCGTCTGCCCCCCTCTGAGTGGCCCGATGCTCGCGGACCGACCCGTGCTTCTGGTGTCGAGATCGGCTGCTTGGCGTCCTGCCTGTTCCGCCCCCAGCGCCCGGGCGATGGCCATGAAGAGGTCGATCCCGCTCTTCAGCATGGTCGTGTTGGTGACGAGCCGATGAACGTGCAGGTTGCCTTTTTCCTGCACCGCATCCTCTGCGAATTTCCGCCCCAGTTGCGTTTTCCCCGCGCCGGGGACGCCGACGATCAGTGCCATGCCGCCGCTGGGATCACCCGTTCCGCATAGGCGGCGCAGGCGCTTGTTCAGCACCGCCAGCTCTTCGCGCCGGCCGGCAAAGTACGGGGGCGGATCGCGCTCGGTGCCCAGTTCAACAGGTGCGGCGGCATCGTTCATGGTGACAGCGTAGCATCCTCGGTGGCCGCCGGCCGCCGGGTGGATCGGAACTCGGAACTCACGGGCTATCATCCAACCGTGCCGTGTTGGGAGTGCTGAGGACATGTTCACGGAACTGCCGACGCCGCTCGGGGAGCGCGTCGAATTCGCATCTGCGGCTTGGCTTGAGGAAGTGGAGCGGTTTCTCTCGGAGCGGGCGTGCGATCTGCCGGAGGAGACTTTCGCGTTCTCCACGCGCCTCGACCATCCGCCGCCGCATCTGCATCCGGGAACGTCGCCGTTCGGCTACACGGTGCGCCTGCGGCGGGGCGAGGTGGCGGTCTCGCCCACGCCGAGCGAAGCCGTGGATCGCTACCGTCGGGCGGACTACAACGCCGCGCTGCCCTTCGCTTGGACGGTGATTGGGAATGACGACGCCGTGCGCGAGCGAGCGCAACGTGAGTACGGCCAGCTCGCCGGCGGCGGCTATCCGCCTCCACGCGGGCACCCGCCATCCGATCCCGCCCTGCGGCAAACGTTGGCGGCCCTGCATGACCACATGGCGCGCCGCACCATCAACAATCCAGATGTGGAACACCGCATCGAGCACTTTGGCCTCGAAGGCCACGTTGCGGAATTGGCCGAGCGCGGCTACACCATCTTGCCCAACGCATTCTCACCGGCGTTCGCGGACGAACTGCGCATCGAAACGCATCGGAACCACGCCGCCAACCCGCCGGACGCCGGTTTTCGCGCCACAATGCTGCTGCGGCGGGGCCGAATCTGGGAAGAGGCCGCGGTACACCCGTGGGTGCTGGCCTTGGCCGAACACCTGCTTGGGCGCGGTTGCTTGATGTACCAATCCGACACGATCGTGAAGGGCCCCGGCCTCGACACGCACCCGGGCCTGCATTCGGACTATGCCGCATCGATGGTCGCCGAACCGTTCCCGGAGTTCTGCCTGGAAGCGACCGCGGTGTGGGCCATCGACGACTTCATTGGCGACGCCGGCCCCACCTGCGTCCTCCCCGGCAGCCACCGCAAGGGCCGCCAAGTGCCGCCGGGCACCACCCAGGAAGGCACCGCGACGCTGGAAATGCCGTCGGGCAGCATCGCGTTTTGGCATGGGGCGCTGTGGCATGGCTCCACGCCGCGCAAAGCGCCCGGCAAACGCACTTCGCTGCACAACGCCTACTCGAGGAACTTCGTGCGCCCGGTGGAGCGCTACGAGAACATCGACGCGGACATTCTGAACCGCAACCCGGCCCTCTTCGCCACGCTTTGTGGCTTGGACGACGCCTTCGGCAAAAGCGGCGAAAGCGGCGCGGACTTCAACCGCTTGGGCTACGCGGCGCGAGCGGGGTATGGCCGCACCGCGCTGCCTCGGGAAGTGGCGCGGTTCGGTTGAATCGGCGCCTGTGGGCCACGGGCCCTTTAGGCGTCGAAATCCAAAATGGCCCGGCCGGCGATGCGGCCCTCCGCGAGGGCCGTCGTCGCTTCGTTGATGTCGTCAATGGCGTAGCGGGCGGTGACCATGGCGTCCAAGTCCAAGTCGCCGTTCGCCTGCCATGCCAAGAACGTGGGGAAGTCCTTATCCGGTGAGCAGGAACCGCCGATGCTGCCGCGGAACTGCTTCTCCTGCACCACCATCGCCAGCGCGTTCAGTTCCACCGGCTCGTGCGGGATGCCTACCAGCACCGCCATGCCGCCTTGGCAGACGCCAAAGGCGCCGGGGCGACAGGCTGGCGCGAGTTGTTCCATGGTCGCCTTCAAGCCGATGCAATCGAAGGCGTAGTCCACGCCGGTCACGGGGCGCCCTTGGAAGTTGGCTTGCCCCGGACGGCCGGCGATGGCGTGGATTTGTTCGATGGGGTCGTCGCGCGCCGCGTTGACGCCATGCGTCGCGCCGAAGCCCTTGGAGAACGCCAGCTTCGCATCGTCCAAGTCCACGGCGATGATCGGCTCGGCGCCCCGCATCCGCGCCGCAACCACCGCCGAGAGGCCTACGCCGCCCACGCCAAACACGGCGACACTCTCACCCCGTTGCACGTTGGCGGTGTTGAGCACGGCGCCGGCGCCGGTCATCACGGCGCAGCCGATGATCGAGCCGACTTTGCGCGGCACGTCGGGGCTCGCTTTGACGACGTATTGCTCGTCGGCGATGGTGCAGTCCGCCCAGGTGAAGACGTTTTGCGAAGCCGCTCGGCCATCGGCCAAGTCGAGCGCAGCGGCGGTGGGTGCCGCGTCCGCGACCGCGGCACTGCGCGGCACCCAAGTGAGCAGCACCGTGTCCCCTTCCCGCACATGGGTGACGGCGGCGCCGGCGGCGATCACCACGCCGGTGGACTCATGGCCCAACAACACCGGCGCCTGGCGTGGTCGGTGCATCTGATGCAATTGCGAATGGCAGATGCCAGACGCGAACTGCCTGACGATGACTTGCGTGGGCCCCGGATCGGGCAATTGGACTTCGCGCACTTCAAGCGGCACGTCTCCGGGCGGCTGAACGACAACGCGGGCTGGCGTTGGCAAGGCTCTCCCTCCTCAACGACGCGGTGGCGCCGCGGTCATTGTCGTCCGTAACGCCGTTGGCGCGAGCGAAAGTCCGCCACGGCGTGGCCTAAGCTGGCGGCGTCGAAATCTGGCCAGCAATCGTCCGTGAAGTAGAGCTCGGCGTAGGCGATGTCCCACAACAGGAAGTTGCTGATGCGCCGTTCGCCGCCGGTGCGGATGCACAAGTCCGGTGCCGGCAAGTCGGCCAAGTTGAGGTAGGAGGCGAAGGTGCTGTCGTCGATGCCACAGGGATCCAAGCGGCCGGCCGAAGCGTCTGCGGCCAAGCGCTGAGCGGCTTGGGCGATGTCCCAGCGGCCGCCGTAGTTCACCGCCACCGTCAGAAACAGGCGTTGGTTCAGCCGCGTCATCTGTTCGGCGCGGTTCATCAGGCGCTGCAGGTCCGCGGCGAAGCGGCTCCGGTCGCCGATGATGTTGAGCTTCACGTCGTTGTCGCGCAGCTCGTCCAAGTCGTCTTGCAGGAAGCCGCGCATCAGCTTCATCAACAGCCCCACCTCGCGTTGCGGCCGCAGCCAGTTCTCGGTGCTGAAGGCGAACAGGGTGAGGTATTCGACGCCGGCATCCACGCACGCCTCCGCCACCCGTTTCACGTTGTTGGCGCCGGCGCGATGCCCGGCCGCGGCCGGTCGGTTGTGGCGGGCGGCCCAACGCCGGTTGCCATCCATGATGATGGCGACATGGCGCGGGCCGGGGGTGTTTTCCTGCAGAGGCGGCGCTGGCGCGACCTCGACGGCCTCGGCCGGCGCCAGTAGCGGTTCAGACATCCAATGCCTAGGCGTTGCTTTGAACGGCGCGAGTGTAGCCGCCGCGCAAGCCGCGAACCGTGCAAAATCCCTGCAAACGCCCCTTTTGACCGCCCCGTCTGGACGGGGGAAGCGGTCAGGCCTGGTGCCGCCCCGCCACCAGCGCCTCCACCACGGAAGGATCGGCAAGGGTTGTGGTGTCGCCGAGCGCGTCCACCTCGCCGGCCGCGATCTTGCGCAGAATCCGGCGCATGATCTTGCCGGAGCGCGTCTTCGGCAGGTCTGGCGCGAACTGAATCACATCGGGGCGGGCGAACGGGCCGATGTTCGAGCGCACGATTTGCTCCAGTTCCCCGGTGAGCGGCGCCAAATCCTCGTTGTGGCCGGCCATCAAGGTGACGTAAGCATAGATGCCTTCCCCCTTGATCGCGTGCGGGAAACCAACCACCGCGGCTTCGGCCACCGCGCCATGTTCCACCAACGCGCTCTCCACCTCCGCGGTGCCGAGGCGGTGGCCGGACACGTTCATCACGTCGTCGGTGCGGCCGGTGATCCAGTAGTAGCCGTCCGCGTCGCGCCGCGCCGCGTCGCCGGTGAGGTAGAAACCGGGGAAGGCGGCGTAGTAGGTGTCGATCACCCGCTGATGGTCGCCGTACACTGTGCGAATCTGGCCGGGCCACGAAGCGGCGATGGCGAGCGACCCTTGGGCTTCGGTGGCTTCAAGCACCCGGCCTTGCGCATCCAGCAGCACCGGCCGCACGCCGAAGAAGGGCAGGGTGGCGGAGCCGGGCTTGAGATCAGTCGCACCCGGCAGGGGCGCGATCATGATGCCGCCGGTCTCCGTCTGCCACCAGGTGTCCACGATGGGCAGGCGGCCGCCGCCCACCACCCGGTGATACCACTCCCATGCCTCCGGGTTGATGGGTTCGCCCACCGTGCCCAGCAGTTTGAGGCTCTGCCGGGAGGTGGCGGCCACAAAGTCGTCGCCTTGCGCCATGAGCTGGCGGATGGCGGTGGGGGCGGTGTAGAAGATGTTGACGCCGTGCTTGTCCACGATCCGCCACGCCCGTGACGCATCCGGCCAGGTGGGGACGCCCTCGAACATCAACGTCGTGGCGCCATTGGCCAGCGGGCCGTAAACGATGTAGGAGTGGCCGGTGATCCACCCCACGTCCGCTGTACACCAGTGGATGTCGCCGGGGTGGTAGTCGAAGATCAGCTCATGGGTCATGGCGGCATGCAGCAGGTAGCCGCCAGTGCCATGTTGCACGCCCTTGGGCCGGCCGGTGCTGCCGGACGTGTAGAGGATGAAGAGGGGCTCCTCCGCGTCCATGGGTTCCGGCTCGCAGGTGGCCGGTTGGCCGTCCGTCACTTCGTGGTACCAGACGTCCCGGCCGGCCTGCCACGTCACGTCCGCCCCGGTGCGTCGCACCACCACGACGGTATGCACGTCGGGGCACTCGGCCAATGCCGAGTCCGCGTTGTGCTTCAGCGGCACGATGCGGCCGCCGCGCACGCCTTCGTCGGCGGTGATGAGTGTGCGGCAGTCTGAATCTTGGATGCGGTCCTTGAGTGACTGCGGCGAAAAGCCACCGAACACCACGGAGTGGATGGCGCCGATGCGGGCACAGGCGAGCATGGCGTAGGCCGCCTCGGGAATCATGGGCATGTAGATGCAAACGCGGTCTCCCTTAACGACGCCCCGCGCCTTCAGGGCGTTGGCGAGGCGGCACACCGCATCGTGGAGCGCCTGATAGCTGATGGCCTCCGAAACCTGTGGGTCATCCCCTTCCCACAGGATGGCGGTTTGGTCGGCGCGCTGGGGCAGGTGCCGGTCGATGCAGTTGTAGGCAGCGTTCAGCTTGCCGCCGATGAACCAAGCCGCGCGGCCGGTGGGGAAGTCCCACTCCGAAACAGCCTCCCACGGCGCGCTCCAATCCAACCGCCGCCGCGCCTCGTCGGCCCAAAAGCCCTCTGGATCGTCGATGGAACGCCGATACATGGCGTCATAGGCGGCGCGGTCGATGTGCGCCCTGCGCTGGAAGCCCTCTAGCACCGGATAGACGTTCGCCATCTGCCCTCTCACACGCCTGCTTGCCTCGAACCCATCATGCGGCTAGTCGCGGTTTCGTCGCAAGGCGTTGGCGAGGCCGGTGGCGCTGGCGTCGAGCCCGCCCGTCGCGCCATCCCCCAGCGCGGCGAAGGCGGTGTCCGCGAGGGTCTTGCCCAGCGCCACGCCCCATTGGTCAAAGGGGTTGATGCCCCATAGCACACCTTGGCAGAACGCCTTGTGCTCGTAGAGCGCCAGCAAGGCGCCGAGGTGTCGCGGCGTCAGCGCGTCGAGCAGGATGGTGGTGCTGGCGCCGTTGCCACGCACTGCGCGATGCGCGGCGAGGGGGTCGCCGGCCAAGTCCGTCGCCGGCCGCCCTTGGGCCAGCGCTTGGCCTTGGGCCAGGCAGTTGGCCAGCAGCCAACGATGGCTCTCCTTCGAGTCGTGCCCCGCCGCGGCGACGGCAACGAAATCCACGCTGCAGGCGTGGGTGCCCTGCAGCAACCACTGGTGGAAGGCGTGTTGCCCATTGGTCTCCTCGCCGCCCCACACCACCGGCGCCGTGTGGCCAACACACGGCTGGCCATCATCGCGCACGGATTTGCCGTTGCTCTCCATTTCCAGTTGCTGCAAGTAGGCCGGCAGGGCCGCGAGGCGCTGATCGTAGGGCAGCACGGCATGGGCGGCGGCACCCAGGAAGTTGGCGTTCCACACGCCGAACAGCGCCAGCAAGGCTGGAACGTTCTCTTGCAGCGGCGCGGTGCGGAAGTGGCGGTCCATGGCGTGGGCGCCGGCGAGCAGTGCCTTGAAGCCGTCCGCGCCCAAGGCGAGGGCCACCGGCAGGCCGGCCGCGGACCACAGCGAGTACCGCCCGCCCAGCCAATCCCACATGGGCAGACATTCGCCGGCGCCGAGGCCGGAGCGTTCGGCGGCGGCCGCATCGGCCGTCACCGCCACGAAGTGCTGGGCGACGCCGGCCGCGTCTCCCGTGCGTTCCAGGAACCAGCGCCGCGCGGCGTACCCGTTGAGCAGGGTTTCGCGGGTCCTGAAGGACTTGGAGACCACGACGAAGAGCGTCTCCTCCGGATCCAATCCCGCCAAGGCGCGCAACGCGGCGCGGCCATCGAGATTGGCGAGGAAGCGGATGTCGAAGCGCCCGCCACCGGCCGGCGCCAGCGCCTCCGTCGCAAGCCGCGGCCCCAGCTCCGAGCCGCCGATGCCGATGTGGACGACGTGGCGGAACGGCTTGCCGGTGCTGCCGCGCCGCTCGCCGGTTCGCAAGGACTCGACTAGGCCGAACAGCCGCGACTGAGCGGCTTCAGTCTCCTCCGCCACCGCCGGCGGCCGCTCGGCGACGGGCGCCCGCAAGGCGGTGTGCAGCGCCGGCCGTCGCTCGGTCGAGTTCACGATGTCGCCGCGAAACAAGGCTTCCATCGCCGCGGGCAACCGGCGTTCCTCGGCCAGCGCCGTCAACGCCGCGATGGTCTCTTGGGTGGCGCGCTGGCGCGAAAAGTCGATCAAGAGGCCGCCCACGGCGAAACTCATGGCCTCGAAACGCCCGGCGCCGGCGGCGATGTCCCGCAGGTGATCGTGGGCGCCGCGCGACGCGAGCGCGGCCAAACGGCCCCAAGCGCGGGACGGCTTCGCGCCGGTGCTCATGGAACGCGCCGGCAGTGGATGGGACACCCCCGGCCGCGCCAAAGCCGCCGGGCGGCGCGGCTCACGGGGTGCTCTCGGCCAGCGCGTGGTCCCGCCGCGGCCGCCGGCGCCGGCCGCGCCGCCGAGTGCCGGGCCGCGCCTCCGGCGCCGGTCGGCGCTCCACCGGATGCTCAGCCTGCAATTCTGTCCACCAGCGCGTGAGCTCGGCATCCGCTTCGCCGATTTGGGAGCGCAGCGCCAAGAAATCGTACGCGGCCCGGAAACGCGGGTGTTCCAACAAGCGTTTCGGATGGCGCCGCGGCCGCCGCTCCAAGCTCGCCTGCAGACGCCACACATCCAGCACGAAGTGCGACAGCCGGCGCGGGAAGGCGATGGTCAGCCGTTGCTCGTCCAGCACCGCATGGGCCGCCTTCAAGCGCTCGTCCGGGGCGTTGGCCGCGGTCGCCGTCAGGGCGACGCGGCGCTCCAGTTCCGGCCAGCACATCGCCGCCAGCAGGAACGCCGGCGTCACCGGCAGGTCCGCGGCCACCCGCTCGTCGGTGTTGGCGAGGGCGGCCCGCGCCAGGGCATCTTCGTCGTTGGTCAAGGGAAACAGGATTTCCGGCACGTCGTAGCGCGTGAGGAGCGACCACGCGGCGGCAGCATGGCCCTGCATGAAGAGCTTGTTGAACTCGTCGAAGAGCCGCGCCGGGGGGATGGCGGTCAACAATTCCGCCATGGGGCCAATGGCGGCCTCGGTGTCCGCGGCGAGGGTCAGCTCCAGCTTGGCGGCGAAGCGCACTGCCCGCAGGATGCGCACCGGATCTTCGCGGAACCGCGCCAAGGGCTCGCCGATGCAACGCAACTCGCGCCGCTCGATGTCCGCCAGGCCGCCGGTGTAGTCCAGCAGCACATCCTCCACTGGATCGTAGTAGAGCGCGTTGACGGTGAAGTCGCGCCGGAAAGCGTCCTCCGCCAAGGTGCCGTACACGTTATCGCGCAGAATCACGCCATCGGCAGACATGTCGTCTTCCACGTTGCCGCGCCGAAACGTCGAAACCTCGATCAGTTCCCGCCGGAAGCGCACATGGGCGATGCGGAACCGGCGCCCGACGAGGCGTGTGCGGGGCAACGTGCGCCGCACTTCATCCGGGGTCGCGGCGGTGGCGACGTCGAAATCCTTCGGCGCCCGGCCCAGCAGCAGGTCGCGCACGCAGCCACCCACCAACCAAGCGTCGTGGCCGGCGTCGCGCAGCGTCTGAACCACATGGATGGCGTTGGCCTGCACCGCATCCCTGTCGAGTTGCGGCTGTTCTACCCGGACCGGCTGGGGTTCGCTCAAAGGTGGTGGTGATGGCGAGGGCGAGGCACAGAATGTTAGGGGCTACCCAAGCAAAGGGGAAGCCACACCGTCACGCCGAATCCCGCCGTCGCCCCCGCTTGCGTGTCCGGCGGCGGGGGATGTGGTGGCGCTTGCGGCGTTCCCAGAGGCTTTTGCGGCTGATGCCGAGGCGCGTCGCCAGCTCCGTTTCCGTGAGCTGATCTTGGTGTTCCGTGACGAAGCGCACGAAGTAGTCCTCGAGCGACACGCCATTCTCCACATGGCCGCCGGCGGCGGGCGGCTCGGGCAGCGCCACGTCGATGGGCAAGAGGCCGGCGCCGATCTCATCGCCTTCCGCGAGGATGACGGCGCGTTCAACGGCGTTCTGCAGCTCGCGCACGTTGCCGGGCCATGCGTACGTCGTGAGGGCCGCGAGTGCCGCGCGGGAGAAGCGCAATGGTGCCTTGTTGAGCTTGGCCGCGGCGCGGGCGACGAGGAGTTGCGCCAACTCGTGGATGTCGCTGCCCCGTGCCCGCAATGGCGGCACGGTGAGCCGCACGGCGCTCAAGCCTTGCAGGAGTTCAGGGGAGAAGCGCCCGCTGCCGGCCAAATGGGCCAATTCGCGGCGCGTGGCGGCGACCACGCGCACATCCACCGGCCGGCCGCATGTCGCATTCACCGGCCGCGATTCGCCGCCGCGAAGCAGTTCCAGCAAGCGGGTCTGCGCCCCCGACGGCAGTTCCCCGACTTCCTTCAGGAACAACGTGCCGCCATGCGCGGCTTCCACCAAACCGGCCTCCGGCCGGCCGGTGGCGGCCGCGTCGGCATAGCCGAACAGTTCCGATTCGATCGCCGCTTCGGGAATGGCCAGGCAATTGAGGGTAATCATCGGCGCGTTGCGCCGGCCGCCGTCATGCAGGGCCCGCGCCACCAGTTCCTTGCCGGTGCCAGACTCCCCCTCGATCAACACCGCCGTGGCCGCCGGCGCTGCGGCGCGAATCTGGGCGAACAGGTGCCGCATCGCCGCGCAGGAACCGTGTAGCGGCCAGGCCGTTGGCTGTTCCTCCGCGAGCCCTGACGGGTCGCCGGCGAGGGCCCTTTGCACCGCCTCGATGAGCGGCGCGGCGGCCTCGGGTTGCGGTAGGTAGTCCGCGGCGCCGCGCCGCATCGCCGCCACGGCGTCTGGCACGGTCGCGTTCGGCGCCAACAGGATGATGGGCACGGGGCGGGTCAGGGCGATGGCATCCAAACCCGAGGGCAGCGCGGGATTCGCGGCCACCACGTCAAAGGCCGCGGCGCTGGGCAAACCTTCCCTTGGCAGGTCGGCCAGCGCCTCGACGGCGAAGCCGGCATCGCAGAGCCACGCGGAGAACCGCTCGCGCGCAGCCGCGTCGGGTTCCAGCACAAGCACCCGCGTCATGGCGGCATCGGGTGGTTCAACGCAATCGGCATCCACGGCACCTCAGTGCTTGGCGCTTCCAAACGGCACACGGCTCGGTGGGCGCTTCGGGCATCTTAGCAAACGCCCCTTGCCGCCCGGTCACAGGCTTGTCCAGTTCGGCAGGGTGAGGGCCCGCGGCATCGCGTCCACGCACCAGTGGGCGGTGGCCCAAGCCAGCAGTTCCTCCGGTTGGTCGATGACCGGTGCCGCTTGCCCCAAGAGCTCGAGGGCGAGGCGCAGGTTCGCGGCGTTCCGCGCCGGCGCCGCGGCCAAGATCGCCGTCGCGGCACTGCTCTTGGAGAGCTTGACGCCGCCGCGACCGGCCACCACGGGCACATGCAGGTGGCGTGGCGCCGGCAAGCCCAGGCGGGCCATCAGGAAGCGCTGGCGCGGCGTGTTGTCCAGCAAATCCGCCCCGCGCACCACGTCCGTCACGCCGGCTTCGGCGTCATCGACCACCACCGCAAGCTGATACGCCGGGCGTCCATCCCGGCGCCACACCACGAAGTCGCCCACGTCGGTGGCGAGACGTTGCGCATGGCGGCCTTGGCGCCGGTCTTGGATAGCGACTTCCTCGTCCGGGACGCGCACGCGCATGGCGGCTGCCACGCCATCGGGCAAGCGGCGCCGCCGGCAAGTGCCCGGATAGACGCGCTGGCCGCGCAGCTCGCGCCGCGAGCAGCGGCATCGATAGCACAAGGATTGGCGGCTCAAGTCGTCCAGCGCCGCCCGATGGCGTTCGATGTTCTCACTCTGATAGACGACGGCGCCGTCCCAATGCAGGCCGTGGGCGTCCAGGGCGCGCAGGATGTCGTCCGTGGCGCCCGGCACGACGCGCGGCGCATCCAGATCGTCGATGCGCAGCCGCCAGCCGCCGCCGGCGGCGCGGGCGTCAAGGTAACTCGCCGTGGCGGTGACCAGCGAGCCGAGGTGCAGGGGGCCGGAGGGCGTGGGCGCGAAGCGACCCACATACCCGCTCACGACGGCTTAGGCGTGGACTTGCCTCTCGCGCAGCTCGGAAAGCGACTTGCAGTCCACGCACTGGGTCGCGGTCGGGCGCGCCTCCAGGCGGCGCAGGCCGATTTCCACGCCGCAGGTGTCGCAGTAGCCGTAGTCATCCTTGTCGATGCGCTCCAAGGTGTCGGCGATCTTCTTGATGAGTTTGCGCTCCCGATCCCGCGTTTTGAGCTCGATGCTGAACTCCTCCTCCTGGGTGGCGCGATCCGCCGGGTCGGGGAAGTTGGCGGCTTCATCCTGCATGTGGCTCACCGTGCGGTCCACTTCCTCCATCAGCTGCCGCCGCCACGTCATCAAGATGCCGCGGAAGTGCTCCAACTGCGCGGCGCACATGTAGGGTTCGTCTGGCGCCGGCGTGTAGGGGGTGTAGTTTCTGAACAAGGACCCGGCGGTGCCTTGCGAAGTGGGTGGTCTCGATGCGTCGGATCGGGTCAGGGCGTCATCTGCCGACATCGGTTTTCCAAGCGCTGGCGGGTTCCTTGCGAAGGGCGCGTAACCTACCAGAACATCCCCAAGTTGACCATACGAATCATGCGCTTTCAGCCACCCCTTGCAGCTGGTGTCTTGGTGCGCCGCTACAAGCGCTTCTTGGCGGATGTCGAAGTGCCCGGCCGCGGCGTCGTCACCATGCATTGCGCCAACACCGGCGCCATGACCGGCTGCGCCGCGCCGGGCAGCCGCGTTTGGTTCTCCACATCCCGAAACCCAAGGCGCAAGTATTCCCATAGCTGGGAACTCGTGGAGACCGAAGGCGTCGCGGCTGGCCGAGTCTGCGTCAACACGGCGCGTGCCAACGCGGTGGTCGCCGAGGCCCTCGAAGCCGGGCGCATCGAGGCGTTGGCCGGGGCGCCGGTGCGCCGCGAGGCGCCGATCCCGGGGCAACGCGGCCGGTTCGATTTCGCCATCGGTTCGGCGCCGGTCACCTACGTGGAGGTGAAGAGCGTCACCCTGTGTCGGGATGGCGTCGGCGCCTTTCCCGATGCCGTGAGCGTTCGCGCCAAGCGCCACGTCGAGGCGTTGAGGCGCCACGCCATCGACGGCGGCCGGGCGGTGCTCTTGTTTTGCGCGCCCCACACCGGCATCCAAGCCGTCACCGCGGCAGACGACATCGACCCCGAGTACGGCGCGGCATTGCGATGCGCCGCGGCGGCGGGCGTCATGGTGCTGGCTTACGGTTGCGTGGTGACGCCGGAGGAACTCACCTTGCGCCGAGCCTTGCCCGTGCTGCTCTAGGCCGGCTGGCCAACAAAGGCGAGGTGTACCGCCTGATAGCTCGCCAGGCTCGGCAGCCGCGCCCCCACCACCGCGACCAGTTGCGCCGCCGCATAGTTGGCGAAGCGCGCCGCCTCGAAGGGCGAGCTGCCGTGCGTGAGCGCAAAGAGGCAGGCGCCGGCATACATGTCGCCGGCGCCGGTGGTGTCCAACGCCTTCACCTCGTAGCCGGGCACCTGACGGCGGCCGGCCGGCGTCACCGCCAAGCTGCCGGCCTCGCCCAAGGTGATGAACAGCAACGGCGCGATGTCGCGCAGCTCGTTCGCCGCCACATCGACGCGATCCGTCCCACACCAAACCAGCGCCTCTTCCTCGTTGCAGAAGAGCAGCCCCACGCCCTCGCCAAGCATCACTTCCATGTTCTCCCGAAACGATTCCACCATCGTCGGGTCAGACAAGGTGAGGCTGGTGGATACCCCCGCCTCTTCGGCGATTTCGCGGGCGCGGACGGCGGCGCCGCGGCGGCTCACCGAAGATGCCAGGTAGCCTTCCATGTAGAGGAAGCGGGAACGCCGCAGCGCGTCCGGTTCGATGTCGCTCGCGTCGATGTCGTCGGAGGCGCCGAGGAAGGTGTTCATGGAACGTTCCGCGTCCGGCGTCACCAGCACCAGACAACGCCCAGTGGCGCCCGGCAGCGTTTCGTCGTGGGGTCGCGCGTCCACACCGGCGGTGGCGATTTCGCGTAGGAAATAGGCCCCGGCCTCGTCGCCGGCCACGCGGCACGAATAATGGGCCGCGCCCCCGAAGCCACACGTCGCAATGGCCGTGTTGGCCGCGGAGCCGCCGCAGTTGCGCCGGGCCGGCGGGCCCTCAAGGGCCGCCAAGAGCGCTAGCAGGCGGGTTTCGTCCACCAGCGTCATGTGGCCCTTGGCGACGCCGTGGCGCCGCAGCCAAGTGTCATCCACGGCATATTCGGTATCGACGAGGGCGGCGCCCACGCCGTAAACGTCGTAGCTCATGCAGTGCAGCGCGCGAACGCGCCATCGGCCGCGGCGAGGGTGCGCTCGATCTCCGCTGCGCCGTGGGCGGCTGAGACGAACGCCGCCTCGAACGCGGACGGCGCGAAGTAAACGCCGGCCTCCAGCATGGCGTGGAAGAAGCGGCTGTAACGTTCGCGGTCGCTCGCCATCACGGCCTCGAACCCACGCACTTCCGGCGCGGCGGTGAAGAAGATGCTGAACATCCCGCACACCCAGTTCACGCAAAGCGGCACCTGCCGGGCGTGCGCCCGCGCCAAGAGACCCTCCGCCAGCGCCCGCGTGTTGGCTTCCAAGCGGGTGTAGAAGGCTGCGTCCAAGGCATCGAGCATGGCGATGCCGGCGGCCGTCGCCAACGGATTGCCGGATAGGGTGCCGGCCTGATAGACGGTGCCGCTGGGCGCCAGGTGGTCCATGATGTCGCCGCGCCCGCCCAGCGCCGCCACCGGCAAGCCGCCGCCGATGACCTTGCCGAGCGTCACCAAGTCCGCCTGGATGCCGTAACGTTCGCCGGCCCCGGCCGGTCCGACCCGGAACCCGGTCATCACCTCGTCGAAGACGAGCAGCGCCCCGCCCCGCTCGGTGGCTTCCCGCAACCCGGCCAGAAAGCCATCGGCCGGCGGCACGCAACCCATGTTGCCGGCCACCGGCTCCACGATCACGCAGGCGATGGCGTCGCCGTGGCGGTGCAACACCGCGCGCACCGCGTCCAAGTCGTTGTAAGGCACGGACAGGGTGTTGCGGGCGACGGCGGCCGGCACTCCGGCGGAATCCGGCAAGCCCAAGGTGAGGGCCCCGCTGCCGGCCTTCACCAGCAGCGAGTCCGAATGGCCGTGGTAGCAGCCGTCGAACTTCACGATGAGATCGCGGCCGGTAAACCCCCGCGCCAAGCGCAGCGCGGTCATCGTCGCCTCGGTGCCGGAGTTGACGAGGCGCACCTTCTCGATGGCCGGCACCCGCGCCACCAAGCGCTCCGCCATTTCCACCTCCGCGGCGGTCGGCGCCCCAAAGCCCAACCCGGTGGTGGCTTGCCCTCGCACCGCCTGCACCAAGGGCGTGAAGCCGTGGCCTTGGATCATCGGCCCCCACGCGCCCACGTAGTCGATGTAGCGGTTGCCGTCCACATCCACCAAGTAGGCGCCCTCGGCGGATTGGAAGAACACCGGCGCACCGCCCACGCCCTTGAAGGCGCGCACGGGCGAGTTCACCCCGCCCGGCATCACCGCTTCCGCGCGCCGCAGCAGGCGCTTCGATTGGTTGAGGCGCATAAGGTCCCCCGACTGCTAGAAGGGCTTCACCACGGCGAGGATGACGATGGCCACCAAGAGCACGGCCGGGGCTTCATTGAACCAGCGATAGAAACGGTGGCTCAGCCTATTTTCGTCGTTTGCGAAGCGTCGCGCGAGCCGCCCGCAGTAGCCGTGGTAGCCATACAGCGCGAGCGCCAAGGCGACCTTGGCCCACAACCACCCCGCACTCGCGTACGTCTCCCATCCCAAGGCCACGAGCCACGCGCCGAACACGAAGGCGAGGGCCGCGGAGGGCGTCATGATGCCGCGGTAGAGCTTGCGCTCCATCACCTTGAAGCGTTCGATGCCGGCACGGTCTTCCGCCATCGCGTGATAGACGAACAGGCGCGGCAGATAGAAGAGGCCGGCGAACCAGGTGACCACGAAGACGATGTGGAAGGTTTTGATCCAGAGCATCAGTCGCGGCCGATGAGATAGGCGTCCAAGTGCGCGCGGGTGAGCACCCCGACGATGGTCGCGTCGCCATGCCCCTCGCGGCGCACGCAGAGCGCGTCCACGCCGGCGGTGTTGAGGCGCGTGTGCGCTTCCAACAGCGTCGCGCCGCTGTCGATGAAGGCGCTCGGCGCCAACTGCGCGTCGTTCGGCGAGCCGTCCGCAGCCAGCGGCCCCACGCGCACCACGTCGGCACCGTCGATGGCCACCAGCCAACGGTGTTCTGCCGCGCTTCTGGCGTTCCCCTCTCCCGCCCCGGTGTTCGCGGCCCCCGCCCCGGTGCTCGCCTGCACGCCGACGCGCTTGTCCATCACGCTCGCCACGGCGCCGCGCAGGAGATGCTGCTCGGCCGGCGACGGCGGAAACTCGAACCGATCCGGCCCGAGCGCCGCCATGAACGCCCATGGCTGGCGGAACCCCTGGCGCGTCGTCGCCGTGGCGATGGCGACGATCAGCATGGTGGCGAGGATGACCTCCATGTTCGCGGTGAGCTCCAAGATGATGAGCAAGCCCGTGAGCGGGGCATGGAGCGCCGCGGCCAACATGGCGGCCATGCCAAGCACCGCATAGAACGCGGCCGGCGACACCTCGAACGGCGCCCACGCGGCCGCCAACTGGCCCAAGAGGTGCCCGCCAACGGCGCCGATCACCAAGGTCGGGGCGATCACCCCCACCGGCAAACCGAGGCCCACGCTGGCACTGGAAGCCACCAGCTTCGCCACCAGGATGACCAACAGCGCCGGCCACGCGAGCTCGCCCAGCAGCGTGGCATCCACCACATCGTAGCCGATGCCCATGATCGCCGGCGTCGCCAACGCCGCGGCGCCCGTCACGACGCCGGCCAGCCCGGCGCGGAACCAGAAGGGGTGTCTGGCAAGGCGCGCGAAGCCGCGCAACGCGCCGACGAACGCCGCCGCCAGCGCCCCGATGGCACAGCCGGCCAGCGCCACCACCGGCAAATCCAACACCGAATGCATGGCGAGGTCGCCCACCTCGAAGCTCGCCACATGGCCGAACGTCCAATGGCCGACCGCCTTCGCCGTCACGGCGGCCACGAGCACCGGCACGAAGGTGGCGACGGCGTATTCCATGAGCACGACTTCGAGTGCGAACACGACGCCGGCCATGGGGGCGTTCAAGGAACATGAGAGCGCCGCCGCGACGCCACAGGCCAGCAGGACACGGGCGTTGTTCTGCGGGATCCGCAACGCGCGCGCCAAGGTGCTTGCCCCGGCCGCGCCGAGGTGTACCGCCGGGCCTTCGGCGCCGCCGGAAAGGCCCGCACCAAGCGCCGCGCTGCCGGCGAAGTACTGGACGCCGGCATTGGCCAGTGGCAGCCGCGCCTGCCCCTGCACAAGGTGTTCCAGCACATGGGACACGCCGCACCGCCGTCGTCGCGCGGCCATCGGCGCCAGCAGCAGGCCGATCAGGAGGGCGCCGCCGAGCGGCAACGCGGCGCGGGTCGCCGGCGGCAATTCCGCAAAGCCGCCGCCGGCCAGCTGCGCCGCCAGCTGGCCGGCGAACTCGATGGTGGCGAAAAAGGCGCCGACGACCAAGCTGGTCAAGGCGCCGGCGGCGACAGCCAACGCCAATAGCTGTGGCTGCGCCCCGCCACTCGCCAAGCGATCTCGGAAGGCGTCGAGCGCCGGCGCGTGGCGGGTGCCGGGACGTTTGCGGACGGTAATCAATGGTGTACGTGGCGGGGGCTTGCCCTAGCGCGGCGGGGCGAGTATATCCGCGGCCTGTCCATTCGCTTCGATCAAGGTTCGAGCGCCGCACACCGTATCTCCGGCGGCGCGCCGCCGCTTGGAGGCAAACCATGCGGGCGATCAAGGAGGTCGCCGTCGTTGCGACGGGGCCCTCGCGCAAACTGGCTGTGGTGGCCGTGGCGACCATCGCGGCGGTTGCCGGCTTGGCCGTTGGCTTCGCGTCCGCCACCTATATCGGCCAAGCTGACACACGGCCTGTGCGCAATGAAGCTGGCGTCTCGGCCACGCCCATCGGGCCACTGGTCGTCGGCCCGGCGCAGTCCGTGTCGTCCACGGTGGAAGCGGGCGCCAATGAGCGGCTGCGCCGCACGCTGAAGGCGCTGCGCGACCGCATCGGGGCGCTGGAAGAGGAACTGCGCTTCTATCAGCGGCTGGTCACCCCCTCGGAGCGGCCGCCGGGCTTTCGCATCGAGCGCTGGGCCGTTGCGCCCACTGAAACGCCGGACGAATACTCGTACAATCTACTGCTCATGCAAATCGTGGACCGCCATGAGTCCATCGCCGGCACCTTGCAGGTGGAGGTTGTTGGCGAACAGGGCGGCGAGGCGCAAACGCTGCCCTTGCAGGATTTGGCCGTCGCGGGGGAAGGCCCGCAGACGTTCCAGTTCCTTTACTTTCAGGACTTCCATGGCCGCCTGGCGCTGCCGTCGGGCTTCGTCCCGCGTCGCGTCGCGGTGACTGCGCAAGTCGCGGATTCGGGGGAAGCGCCCCTCGAACGGGTCTTCGATTGGCGCGTGGAGGAGGAATGAGGATGTTCAGCAAGAAAACCGTCAGTGCCGCCCGGGAAACGACCCTGATCGCCCCAGACACCGTGTTGCGCGGCAGCCTGCGTTTCCGTGGGCGCGTCTATGTCAGCGGCCTCGTCGAGGGCGACATCGCCAACGAGGGCGAAGGCGAGGGCGCCTTGGTGGTGAGCGTTGGTGGGCGCGTCGTGGGCGATGTCAACGTGCCCGTGGCCACCGTTGCCGGCACGGTGGAGGGCAACATCGACGCCAGCGAGCGCTTGGAAGTGGCCGCGTCGGGCGTCGTGCGTGGCAATGTCCGCTACGAGCGCATCGAGATGCAGCTCGGTGCCACCGTGGTCGGTGAACTGTCGAGCCGGGCAGACGACGAGGACGGCAAGGTCCATCAGCTCCCGCCGCGTGGCGCCGAGCAGGACGCCGGCGCGAGCTAGCGTCCCGCGCCAGCACGGTACAATGCCGGCATGGACACGCCAATCAGCCTTTCCAACCGCGCCGCGGCGAAAGTGGCGGCGCTCTTGTCCGACGAGGGCAACGACGGCTTGAAGCTGCGCGTGTTCGTCACGGGGGGCGGCTGCAGCGGCTTTTCCTACGGGTTCACCTTCGACGAGGACATCGCCGAGGACGACGCGGTGATCGAGCGCGATGGCGTGGCCATGCTGGTGGACGCGATGAGCTATCAATACCTCGCCGGCGCCGAGGTGGATTACCGCGAAGATCTGCAGGGGGCGCAATTCATCGTCGCCAACCCCAACGCCGCCTCCACCTGCGGTTGCGGCAACTCGTTCGCTATTTGAGCCGCGCCGGATAGAGCGCTCCCAAGGGCCGTGGCCCCGCCGCGCCGGTGGCCGCCGGCGCGTTGCCCGGCAAACCAGCCAGGAAGCGATGAGCGAGCCACGCGAAGGCGGCGGCTTCGATGGCGTCTCCATCCACCCCCAGCGCCTCGCTCAAAAGCAATGGCCGCGGCGCCAAGCGGCGCCGCAGGCGGCGCACCAAATCACCGTTCAGACGGCCGCCGCCGCAAGCGATGACCTCCGCTGCCGCCGGTGCCCAAGCGTCAATGGCTTCCGCCACGCTCAGGGCGGTGAACTCGGCGAGGGTCGCTTGCACGTCGGTGGCGTCCTCGTCGCCGGCCACGCGCTCACGCACATAGTCCAGGTTGTAGGTCTCCTTGCCGGTGCTTTTTGGCGGCGGCGTCTTGAGAAACGGGTCTTCACGCAGTTTGTCCAACAGGCGTGGCAACACGGCGCCTCGCGCGGCCCACGCGCCGTCGTTGTCAAAGTCCACCCCCCTTTGCGCCCGCGTCCATGCATCGAGCAGCGCGTTGCCCGGCCCGGTGTCGAATCCTCGCGCAGGGCCGTCGCGCCCAAGCGCCGAGACGTTGGCGATGCCGCCGATGTTGAGGATGGCGCGGTCTTCGGCAGCGTCTTGGCCACCGAAAAGGGCCTCGTGGAAGAGCGGCACCAGCGGCGCCCCTTCGCCGCCGGCCGCCATGTCGCGGCGGCGGAAGTCCGCCACCACGTCGATGCCGGCCACTTCGGCAATGCGGTTGGGATCGCCGATTTGCACGGTGTAGGTGGGCGCGGCCCGCGGCCCGTGCCGAATGGTCTGGCCGTGGCTGCCGATGGCGGCCACCTGATGCCCCTTGGCCAGCGCCCGCACCGCGCCCCCGATGAACTCGCCAAGCTCCGCGTCGGCGCGCGCCATGCGGTCCACTTCATTGGCGCCCGGCGTGGCCAGCTCGCGCAGCGCCGCGGCGAGCGCCGCCGGCAGCGGCACCGTGGTGGCTTCGAGAATGTGCGGCGGCCGTGCCGTCGCGTCCACGAGCGCGATGTCCAAGCCATCGATGCTGGTGCCTGAGATCGCGCCGATGTAAAGGGTGGGCGGCATCCGCCGTTTCGGTGTCGCCGGTCAGGGCGTGGTGGCGAGCCGGTGCGCTTGGTAGTCGTCCAGCCGCGCCAGCAATGGACGGGTGGTGTCGAGGAAGCGTGGTCTTTCGGCCGCGGCCACCGGCGACGCCGGCGGCAGCTTCACGGTGCGTGGATTGCGGTGGACGCCATCAACCAGGAACTCATAGTGTAGGTGCGGCCCGGTGGCATAGCCGGTGGCGCCGACATAGCCGATGACATCCCCTTGGCGCACGCGGCTGCCCTTGCGCACGCCGCGCCCAAAGCCGCTCAGGTGCAGGTACTTGGTCTGGAAGGCTTGGCCGTGCTGCAGAACGATGTAGTTGCCGTTCGGCCGGGTCCGCCCGCGCACCACCACCCGCCCATCGCCGGCGGCCAGCACCGGTGTGCCGGTGGGTGCGGCGTAATCGATGCCCCGATGCGGCATGGAGCGATTGAACAGCGGATGCCTGCGAAATAGGTTGAAGTTCGAGCTGATGCGTGTGAACTCCACCGGCGCCCGCAGGAACGCCTTGCGCAGTCGCGCCCCGTCCGGGCTGTAGTAGTCGCGCTCGCCGGCTTCGTCCACATACCGCACGGCGCGGTAGGCGCGCCCTTGGTTGACGAACTCGGCGGCCAAGATCTCGAAGCCGATGAACTCGCCCTCGTGGTGGTGCTCCTCGTAAACGAGGGAGAACTCATCGCCCTTGCGAATGTCCAGCACGAAGTCGATGTCCCATTGGAAGAGCTTGGCCAGCGCGACGATGACGCGGTCATTCAAGCCGCTCTTGGTACCGGCGAGCCACAAGGAGTGGTCTATGACGGCATGGCGGGCCGCCGTCGTCACCACCGGCGCCGCTTCAATCCGGCGCCCGTCGCAGCCAGCCTCGCCGCGCTCGAACTCCAAGCGCTCCAAGGGGCGCGGCGAGTAGCTGAGGCGCGTGAGCCCGCCCACTGCATCGGCGGTGAACTTGATCTCGTCGCCCGGGTGAACTTCGTGCAGCCGCTTGCCGAGCGGGCCGCTCTCGATCAGGCACTGCAGATCAGCGGCGGAGAGGCCGTGGCGGCGGAAGAGGCGCTCCAGCGTGTCGTTGCGCCGCACCGCGGCGACCTGCCATTCGGGCTCAAGCGGCGCGGCTGGCGCGATGGCTGGGGTGGTGGGGAGGCCAATGCGGGCGGCTGGGGAAGTAGTGGCCAAGGCTGCCATGGCGGCCGCGTCCGGCGATTCAGGGGGCACGACCTCAAGGGGCGCCAAACTGCCGCCGTCAACCAAGGCGCCGCCATCGATGGATGGCTCGATGGGTTCAATGGACGGCTCGCTGGGCACGCTCGCCGCGGCCACCACGACCACGACCAGCGTCGCGGCCGCATAGGTGTGGAACCGAGGAAATTGTCCGCGCGTCAACTGCAAACTGCTTATTCGCTCGGCTTGAGTGGGATCGTGTGAGTGATTGGTGGGAACGCCCGGCCGGTGTTTGCCACGCTCGGAAACGGCCATTATAGCGCATTTGGCGTGGTCGGGAAGTGCTGCTACCGTTGCGCCATGCACTCGCCCCTTGAAGATTTGCGCCGGCGTGGGCTCATCGCCCAAGCATCGGACGCCGCCGGCCTCGACGCCCACCTCGCGTCGGCCTCGCGGGTCGTCTATTGCGGGTTCGACCCGACGGCGGACAGCCTGCATGTCGGCAACTTGATCCCGCTCTTGACCTTGCGGCGCTTTCAGCGCGCCGGCCACAAGCCCATCCTGCTCGTCGGCGGCGCCACCGGCCTCATCGGCGACCCCGGCGGCAAATCCACGGAGCGGCCGCTCATCAGCCGCGACCAAGCGGCCGCCTGGACGGCGAAGATCCGCGCCCAGGCATCCCGCTTCCTCGATTTCGAAGGGGCTTGCGCGGCCACGGTGGTGGACAACTTGGAGTGGACCGCCGGCCTGGACGTCATCACCTTCCTGCGCGACATCGGCAAGCACTTCTCGGTGAACGCGATGGTGCAGCGCGACACGGTCAAGTCCCGCCTCGTGCGGGAGGACGCCGGCATCTCCTACACCGAGTTCAGCTACATGGTGCTGCAAGCCATGGACTTCGTGGAGTTGGCGCAACGGCACCAGTGCAGCGTGCAGATCGGCGGCAGCGACCAGTGGGGCAACATCGTGGGTGGCGTGGAACTGATTCGCCGCGCCCTCGGCCAGCAGGCGTATGGCTTGACGACCCCGTTGGTGACGCGGGCCGATGGCAGGAAGTTCGGCAAATCCGAGGCCGGCGCCGTGTGGCTGGACGGGGCGAAGACCTCGCCCTATGCCTTCTACCAGTTCTGGTTGAACACGGCCGACGCGGATGCGACGGGCTATCTGCAGCGCTTCACCTTCTTGGACGCGGACGCCATCGACGCGCTGGCCGCGGCGAGCGAAACGGACCCGGCGGCCCGCGCCAGCCAACGGCGCCTCGCCGAGGAAACCACGCGGCTGGTGCATGGCGATGCGGGGCTTGACGCCGCGCGGCGCATCACCGCGGCGCTCTTCAGCGGCGAACCGGAGGCGTTGACGGCGGCGGACTGTGAACAACTGCGCCAGGATGGCATGGCCACGGCCGAGGCCGCGCCCGGCACGACGCTGGTCGGCGCGTTGGCAGACACCGGCCTCGCCGCCTCACGCGGCGCGGCGCGGCGGTTGGTGCAAAGCCGCGGTGTGCGCGTGAACGGGCGGCTGGTGGAGGACGTCGATGCCACGCTGACCCCGGCGGCGGCCCTGCATGGCCGCTACCACCTGATCCGACGCGGCCGCAAGGCTTGGGGCTTGGCCGTGCATGAGGCCACGGCCTAAGCTGGCACCGCCTGTGCTACACTTCGATAACTCGTGGATCTGGAGTGACATGATTGTGCTGAACCCCCTGTCGCCCCCCCCCCCCCCCCCCATAACGGCCTCCTAAGAACCGTCCAAGGCCGGATCGTGCTGACGGCGTCGCCCCCCCCCCCCCCCCCCCCCGACATAACGGCCTAAGAAGGCGCCGCGGCTCGCGGATTCGCTTGGGCTGGCTGCTCGCCGCCCTCGTCCCGCTCGCAAGCCACGCTCAGCCGGCCGCGCCGGCGCGCATGTCCGCCACGCCCGGAGACGCGCAAGCCACGTTGCAGTGGAGCAGTCTTTCGGATTCATCCATCACCAGCTATCAAGTGCGCCAAGGCTCCGGCAGCCCGCTGACTTTCAGCGCTTGGGCCACCGTGCCAGGCAGCGGCGCGAACACCCGGACGGCCACCGTGACGGGGCTGACCAACGGCACACGCTACACCTTCGAGGTGCGCGCCGTGAGCGGCAGCGGCAATGGCGCGGCGGTCCGAGCTTCGACGACGCTGGCCGCCTCGCCTTCAGCCGCCGTGACCATTGCGGACGCGAGCCTGCGCGGTGCGCTCGAAACGGCGCTCGGCAAAAGCGCGGGCGCGACCATCACCCAAGGCGACATGGCGAAGCTCGAGCGGGTGCCCTCCGCTTTGATGAGCAATCAGCTCAGCAACGTGGCCAGCCTGAGTGGGATCAACCACGCCGTCAATCTGCAGCGACTGGAGATCGGCGCCGGCACCATTTCGGATTTGTCGCCGCTGTCGGGGTTGACCTCCTTGACGCGGCTATGGCTCAACGAAAACTCGATTACGGACATCTCCCATTTGTCGGCGCTGACTGCTCTGACCGACCTGCAGCTCACGTTCAACTCGATAGCGAACATTTCGCACCTGTCGGGGCTGACTTCTCTGACCGACCTGCGGCTCAACAACAACTCGATTACGAACGTCTCGTCCCTGGCCGGATTGACCGCTCTGACCACGCTGCATCTCGACAACAATTCGATATCGGACGTCTCGCATCTATCGACGCTGACCTCCTTGACTGAGCTATGGCTCAACGACAACTCGATATCGGACATCTCAAGCCTGTCCACGCTGACCGCTTTGACTTCGCTGCGGCTTTCCCACAATGCGATTGGAAGGGTTTCGCTATCGGGGCTGACTGCGTTGAACTCGCTTGAGCTCGGCTTCAACTCGATTACGGATGTCGCGCTGTCGGGGCTGAGTTCTTTGACCGTGCTGTATCTCGACAACAACTCGATATCGACCATTTCGCTGTCGGGGCTGACTGCCTTGACCACGCTTTGGCTCTACAAAAATTCGATTACGGACGTCGCTCCCTTGGCCGGTTTGACTTCGCTGACTTACCTGGATCTCACCGACAACTCGATTTCAGACATTTCGCGCTTGGTTGGTCTGACCGCTTTGACTTCGCTGCTTCTTGGCGGCAACTGGATATCCGACATCTCGGCGCTTTCGTCGCTGACGTCCCTGACGTTACTGTCCGTGCGGACCAACTTCGTTTCGGACGTTATGGCCTTATCGGGTTTGACTTCTTTGACCACGCTGTCCCTCGGCGACAACTCGATTTCGGACGTTTCGCACTTTTCGGGGCTGACGTCCCTCCAACGGCTATGGCTGCACTGCAACTCGATAGAGGATGTCTCTCCGCTGGTGGCGAACTCGGGCCTCGCATCCGGGGACTTTCTGGGGCTATGGGAAAACCCGCTGGACGACGCATCGGTCGCCACGCACATCCCCGCGCTCCAAGCTCGCGGTGTGACGGTGGTGCATGAAAACAGTCCGAATCCGTGCGCACCGATTCGGGTTGCCGATGTTCCCGATGATGATCTGGTTGATGACCCGCTTCCGCCCAACCACTCGCCCCAAGCCATCGGCACGATCGCGGCGGCATCCTTGGAACCGGGGCAGCAGATTTCGCTCGTCGGCCGGAACTACTTCAATGACCCTGACTACGACATCCTGACCTTCTCGGCTTCGTCATCCAACCCCGCGGTCGTCACCGCCAGCGTCGGCGAGTGGGACGCGATCACCGTCACCGCCGTCGCCGAAGGCTTGGCGGAGGTCACGCTTGGCGCGACCGACCCGGGCGGCTTGGGCGCGAGCCTCTCCTTCATGGTGACCGTCGGCAGTCCCGCTTCCCTCGGCGGCGGCGCGGGGGAGCTGTCGGCCTTCGCGTCCGCGCCGGAGGGCGGCGTCGTGGAACTCAGCGTATCGCTTCCCAAGCCGCGCGAAACGGACGTTTCGCTCACTTGGGCCATCGGCGTGGACGACGACCCGGCCACCGCCGACGCGGATGCCGCCGACCACGGGGGCGTAAGTGGCACCGTGGTGATTCCCGCCGGCGAGACCGGCGCGGCCATCAACATCGCCATCGCGGACGACGCGGACATCGAGCCGGCGCGTGAGGTGTTCGTCGTGTCGCTG
This sequence comes from Candidatus Azotimanducaceae bacterium, assembly GCA_965200505.1. Taxonomy (GTDB): domain Bacteria; phylum Pseudomonadota; class Gammaproteobacteria; order Pseudomonadales; family Azotimanducaceae; genus VXNE01. The sequence continues at coordinate 1,955,062 of OZ241343.1, forward strand.
ACGCCGCAAGACGATGTGGCCTTGGGCGTCGCCAGCGCCACTGTCCACATCGAGGAGGGCGTCTGCGACCGCACTCCGCAGGTGGCCGATGCACTGCGCGGCATGCGCGATTGCGCCGCGGTCACGGCGGCCGAGCTCGAACGCCGGGTGACGGTGCGCCTGACGGATGCCGGCCTCGCCGAACTGCGGCCGCTGGACTTCCTCGGCATGGCCGGCATGACGATACTGCAGTTGGACGGGAACGGCCTCTCGGAGCTCCCAAGCGGCTTGCTTTCCGGTTCGCCGCGCCTGCGCCTGCTGCACTTGCGCGGCAATCGTTTCGAGGCGTTCCCGACACTGCGGGGCCTGCCCAACCTTGTGCAGTTGGACATGGGCGGCAACCTGCTGCGCGAACTGCCGTCAGCGCCGTTCCGCGACTCGCCGAACTTCGGCCACCTTCTCTTGGATGGCAACCAGGTGGAGGTGCTGCCCGCCGACTTGATTGCCGGCTTGCGGAACCTGCGCCAATTGGAGTTGCAGGACAACGCCATCGAAACGCTGCCGGATGGCTTCTTCACCGGCTTCGACAGGCTGTACCAGTTGAAGCTGCACGACAACCCCGGCGCCCCCTTCGTCTTGGACGTGGGGCTCGAAGCGGACGACGCGGCGGAGGATGCGGACGCCGAAGGCGCGGTGTCGGTTCGCCTGAGGGTCCCGCAAGGCGCTCCCTTCGACATGGCCGTGCCTTTGACGGCCGAAGGCGGCATCCTCGCCGCTGAAACCGCCGTCATCGCCGCTGGCCGAACGGTCGGAGCGCTGGTGGAAGTGCGGCAAGGCGAGGAAGGCGGCGCGGTGACGGTTTCAATCGGCGCCGCGCCCATGTTCCCGCCGGCGAGATGCGGCTTTCTGGACGACCAGCCATGCTTCCGAGGCGTTCAGGTGCGGCTCGGGGAGCCGCTGACGCTGTTCGACGATCCCGCGCCTTCAACGGCCGTGCCCACGTTGAGGCGGTAGGCCGGTGGCCGGTTTTGGCCTCGAATCTCCGCCGTCCGTCGCATGGCCCGCCCTTCTCCGTGCCACGGATCCCCCTCGTCCTGCCGCCCCCGACGCGAAAAGTCGAACTTTTTTGCGCTACCCCCTTGCAACGCCCGAAATCGAGGCGTATGGTGCGCTCCCTTGGCCTCGCGGCAGCGCCGTCGGGGCAGGTCTTTGTCAACTGGAACAAGCCATTCGTGTGGGCGCTCGTAAGCGAGGAGCCTTGGCGAACGCTTTTGGCCGCGTGCCGTAGCCTGGCTGGCGTCAGCCGGCCGGTGGCCCGTGGCCTGAACGTTTGCAACTGAAGAGTTTGATCATGGCTCAGATTGAACGTTGGCGGCAGGCCTCATACATGCAAGTCGAACGAGAAAGTCCCTTCGGGGGCGAGTAAAGTGGCGGACGGGTGAGTAACGCGTGGGAATCTACCCGATAGTGGGGGACAACCCGAGGAAACTCGGGCTAATACCGCATACGATCCAAGGATGAAAGCGGGGGCTCTCTTCGGAGACCTCGCGCTATCGGAGGAGCCTGCGTTGGATTAGCTTGTTGGTGAGGTAACGGCTCACCAAGGCGACGATCCATAGCTGGTCTGAGAGGACGATCAGCCACACTGGGACTGAGACACGGCCCAGACGGCTACGGTCGGCAGCAGTAGGGAATATTGTGCAATGGGCGAAAGCCTGACACAGCCATGCCGCGTGTGTGAAGAAGGCCCTAGGGTTGTAAAGCACTTTCAGTGGCGAAGAAAAGCCTCGGGTCAATACCCCGGGGTCTTGACGTTAACCACAGAAGAAGTACCGGCTAACTCCGTGCCAGCAGCCGCGGTAATACGGAGGGTACGAACGTTAATCGGAATTACTGGGCGTAAAGCGCGCGTAGGCGGTTCGCTAAGTGAGGTGTGAAAGCCCCGGGCTCAACCTGGGAACTGCATTTCAAACTGGCGGGCTAGAGTGTGGTAGAGGGAGGTGGAATTTCCTGTGTAGCGGTGAAATGCGTAGATATAGGAAGGAACACCAGTGGCGAAGGCGGCCTCCTGGACTGACACTGACGCTGAGGCGCGAAAGCGTGGGGAGCAAACAGGATTAGATACCCTGGTAGTCCACGCCGTAAACGATGAGAACTAGCCGTTGGGGCCCTTGTGGACTCAGTGGCGCAGCTAACGCGATAAGTTCTCCGCCTGGGGAGTACGGCCGCAAGGTTAAAACTCAAATGAATTGACGGGGGCCCGCACAAGCGGTGGAGCATGTTGTTTAATTCGATGCAACGCGAAGAACCTTACCACCCCTTGACATCCACGGAACTTTCCAGAGATGGATTGGTGCCTTCGGGAACCGTGTGACAGGTGCTGCATGGCTGTCGTCAGCTCGTGTCGTGAGATGTTGGGTTAAGTCCCGTAACGAGCGCAACCCTTATCCTTATTTGCCAGCGGGTGATGCCGGGAACTTTAAGGAGACTGCCGGTGACAAACCGGAGGAAGGCGGGGATGAGGTCAAGTCATCATGGCCCTTACGGGGTGGGCTACAAACGTGCTACAATGGGAGGTACAGAGGGCTGCGACCCCGCAAGGGTGAGCGAATCCCAAAAAACCTCTCGTAGTCCGGATAGGAGTCTGCAACTCGACTCCTTGAAGTCGGAATCGCTAGTAATCGCGAATCAGAATGTCGCGGTGAATACGTTCTCGGGCCTTGTACACACCGCCCGTCACGTCATGGAAGTGGGTTGTACCAGAAGTAGCTAGTCTAACCTTCGGGAGGACGGTTACCACGGTGTGATTCATGACTGGGACGAAGTCGTAACAAGGTAGCCGTAGGGGAACCTGCGGCTGGATCACCTCCTTAAACCCAAAGCTTCGCATCACCACGGTCGCAAGGCCGTGAGTGGCCGCGAAGCCAGCCTCGGAAACCTCCACGTGAACGGAATCGCCGTTGGTCCGCGCTCGGCGCGGGCTGGCACGGCGATGCGCCCTGCCTTTTAGCGGGGCGGCGCCCACTCGAATGGTTTGTTTCGATGCGCCTGCTTAGCCGACCCGGCGCCGTCAGGCTGACCGGGCCCGTAGCTCAGTTGGTTAGAGCGCACCCCTGATAAGGGTGAGGTCGTCGGTTCAAATCCGCCCGGGCCCACCAAGTTCGGGGCCGTAGCTCAGTTCGGGAGAGCGCCTGCTTTGCAAGCAGGAGGTCGGGAGTTCGATCCTCCTCGGCTCCACCATCGCTTGAGGCGGGCTGGCTCACGAAGGCGTCCCGAGCGGACGCCGGCCGAAGCAGGCGCATCCGAGACGCGCTCTTTCACAGTTCGTACGATGAAGTCACGCGCCGCCCGCAAGCGGTGCGTGCGGTCGATGTCGGGTTCTAGCGCCGACATCGACATCCGATGCGTGTCTTGGCGTTGGCCGGGGGCTTAGGCTTCCGGCCCACGAGCAACCGGCATTGTTCGGCGACCATGCGGCCCCCGCTTCGCGTTGGGCTATATGGTCAAGTGAACAAAGCGCATCCGGTGGATGCCTTGGCAGTTGAAGGCGATGAAGGACGTTGTAGCCTGCGATAAGCCTCGGGGAGTCGGCAAACAGACGCTGATCCGGGGATTTCCGAATGGGGAAACCCAGCCCGTTTACGGGCTATCGTTGACTGAATCCATAGGTCGGCGAGGCGAACCTGGGGAACTGAAATATCTAAGTACCCGGAGGAAAAGAAATCAACCGAGATTCCCTTAGTAGCGACGAGCGAAAGGGGAGCAGCCCTTAAGCGCCTGAATCGTTAGCGGAAGCGACTGGAAAGTCGCGCCATAGCAGGTGATAGCCCTGTACGCGAAAACGGTTCTTGCGTGAAATCGAGTAGGGCGGGGCACGTGAAACCCTGTCTGAACATGGGGGGACCATCCTCCAAGGCTAAATACTCTCAACTGACCGATAGCGAACCAGTACCGTGAGGGAAAGGCGAAAAGAACCCCTGTGAGGGGAGTGAAATAGATCCTGAAACCGGATGCGTGCAAGCAGTGGGAGCCGACGGGCCGTTCGCGGTTCGCTCGGTGACTGCGTACCTTTTGTATAATGGGTCAGCGACTTACTTTCATTGGCGAGGTTAACCATCTAGGGGAGCCGTAGGGAAACCGAGTCTTAACAGGGCGACCACTTCCCGCTTGCGGGGAAGTCGATGGAAGTAGACCCGAAACCGGGCGATCTAGCCATGGGCAGGGTGAAGGTCAGGTAACGCTGACTGGAGGCCCGAACCCACCAATGGTAAAAAATTGGGGGATGACCTGTGGCTCGGAGTGAAAGGCTAATCAAGCCCGGAGATAGCTGGTTCTCCTCGAAAGCTATTTAGGTAGCGCCTCTCGTATCGCCACCGGGGGTAGAGCACTGCTTGGGCTAGGGGGTCATCCCGACTTACCAACCCCATGCAAACTCCGAATACCGGTGAGCGCAGCGAGGGAGACAGACGGCGGGTGCTAACGTCCGTCGTCGAAAGGGAAACAACCCAGACCGCCAGCTAAGGTCCCCAAATCATGGTTAAGTGGGAAACGATGTGGGAAGGCCCAGACAGCCAGGAGGTTGGCTTAGAAGCAGCCATCCTTTAAAGAAAGCGTAACAGCTCACTGGTCGAGTCGGCCTGCGCGGAAGATGTAACGGGGCTCAAACCATGTACCGAAGCTGCGGGCGCGCGTTTCGCGCGCGGTAGAGGAGCGTTCTGTAAGCCTGCGAAGGTGGATTGTGAAGTCCACTGGAGGCATCAGAAGCGAGAATGCTGACATGAGTAACGATAAAGGAGGTGAAAATCCTCCTCGCCGGAAGACCAAGGTTTCCTGCGCAACGTTCGTCGGCGCAGGGTAAGTCGGCCCCTAAGGCGAGGCCGAAAGGCGTAGTCGATGGGAAGCTGGTTAACATTCCAGCACCGTTTCCTGCTGCGATGGGGTGACGGAGAAGGCTAGGCGGGCCTGGCGATGGTCGTCCAGGTTTAAGCGCGTAGGCTGGCGTCTCAGGCAAATCCGGGACGCCGCTAAGGCCAAGGCGTGATGACGAACCGGTTCTAAACGACCGGGAAGCCGTTGATGCCACGCTTCCAGGAAAAACCTCTAAGCTCCAGGCAGGAATGCGACCGTACCGTAAACCGACACAGGTGGTCAGGTAGAGAATACCAAGGCGCGTGAGAGAACTCGGGTGAAGGAACTAGGCAAAATGGCACCGTAACTTCGGGAGAAGGTGCGCCGCTGGTGGTGACAGGACTTGCTCCTTGAGCTGCTGGCGGCCGCAGATACCAGGTGGCTGCGACTGTTTACTAAAAACACAGCACTCTGCAAACTCGTAAGAGGACGTATAGGGTGTGACGCCTGCCCGGTGCCGGAAGGTTAATTGATCAGGTTAGGCTTCGGCCGAAGCTTGTGATCGAAGCCCCGGTAAACGGCGGCCGTAACTATAACGGTCCTAAGGTAGCGAAATTCCTTGTCGGGTAAGTTCCGACCTGCACGAATGGCGTAACGATGGCCACACTGTCTCCACCCGGGACTCAGTGAAATTGAAATCGCGGTGAAGATGCCGTGTACCCGCGGCTAGACGGAAAGACCCCGTGAACCTTTACTACAGCTTCACACTGGACTTTGACGTAGTTTGTGTAGGATAGGTGGGAGACTACGAAACGGAGGCGCTAGCTTCCGTGGAGTCAACCTTGAAATACCACCCTGGCTACGTTGGGGTTCTAACTCAGGCCCATTAGCTGGGTCGAGGACAGTGTGTGGTGGGTAGTTTGACTGGGGCGGTCTCCTCCCAAAGAGTAACGGAGGAGCACGAAGGTGCACTCAGCATGGTCGGAAATCATGCTTTGCGTGTAAAGGCAGAAGTGCGCTTGACTGCGAGACTGACGAGTCGAGCAGGGTCGAAAGACGGTCTTAGTGATCCGGTGGTTCTGCATGGAAGGGCCATCGCTCAACGGACAAAAGGTACTCCGGGGATAACAGGCTGATACCGCCCAAGAGTTCACATCGACGGCGGTGTTTGGCACCTCGATGTCGGCTCAACACATCCTGGGGCCGGAGCAGGTCCCAAGGGTATGGCTGTTCGCCATTTAAAGTGTTACGCGAGCTGGGTTTAGAACGTCGTGAGACAGTTCGGTCCCTATCTGCCGTGGGCGTTTGAGATTTGAGAGGAGCTGCTCCTAGTACGAGAGGACCGGAGTGGACGAACCTCTGGTGTTCCGGTTGTCACGCCAGTGGCACTGCCGGGTAGCTACGTTCGGACGGGATAACCGCTGAAAGCATCTAAGCGGGAAGCCTACCTCGAGATGAGATCTCACCAAGTCGCAAGACTTCTAAAGGGCCCTCGAAGACTACGAGGCTGATAGGCGGGATGTGTAAGCGTTGCGAGGCGTTGAGCTAACCCGTACTAATTGCCCGTGAGGCTTGACCATATAGCCGAGCGCGTGGCGGTTGCCACAAGCACGCATCGGAACTTCATCGAACGAACATGGCGCCGCCAACGCGGCGCCGCCGGTTTGGCTGACGACCATTGCAAGTCTGAACCACCTGATCCCATCTCGAACTCAGAAGTGAAACGGCTTAGCGCCGATGGTAGTGTGGGGTCTCCCCATGTGAGAGTAGGTCATCGTCAGCCTTTGCACGAAACCCCGGTCCAACCACGGTTGGGCCGGGGTTTTTTGTGTCTGCGCCGAGGTGCCGGTCAGGCGTCGCCAAACACCTGTTCGAGGCGCTCTTCCGGCAGTGGTTGCGTCGCCTTGGACACGGCATACGTCAACGCCACGGACACGAATTCACCCATCGCCGCGCAGGAGAAGGGGTTCGGGCCTTCGCGGTGCAGCCATCCAACCACGTCTTGGAGTGTGCCGGGGGCGAACCACGCCGGATCCAAAAGCTGCATGTGCAGGATGAGAAACGTGAAGAAGCCGCTCACCAGCCCGACATACGCGCCGGTGCGGGTGACGCCGCGCCACAGGGCGCCGAGCACCAGCGGGCCGGCGAAAGCCGCCATCATCCCGCCATTGCCAATCCACACGATGAGGGCGATGTTCACGTCCAGCAGCGCCCACGCCATCGCCATGCAGATCAACAGCGTCGCCACGGTGCCGATGCGGCTGATGCGCAACACATGCCGATCCAAAACCTCCCCTTGCGGCGGGTTCTTGAGGCGCGGGGCGATGGTGCGGCGGTAGATGTCGTTGGCCATGATCTGCGACGAAGACACCACCAGGCCATCCGCCGTGGACATGATGGCGGCGAGGATGCCGACGCCGATCAGCGCCGCGATCCAAGTGGGGAACAGCTCGATGAATAGCAGCGGCAGCGCCGCGTTGGTGTCGCCTTCGTAGAGGGAATCACCAAAGAGGGCGCGGGCGAGGAAGCCGCCTAGGCTCATCATCGCCAAGGTGAGGCCGAAGGTGAAAGCCAGCTTGATGAACCGGCCTTGTTGCCCGGTGTCGCGCAATGCCCACAGCTTGTTGCCGAGGTGCGGCAACAACCCCAAGGGAATGTGCGCGAACAACACCGCGATGATCGCCCACCAAGAGTGGTAGAGCGGCGTGTTCGGATTCAATGCGCCCACCAAGTCTTCATCTTGGGTGCGCATGTTGTCGATCACTCCCATCATGCCGCCCTCGACGCCGACGCCGGCCAAGAACAACACCACCACGAGGATGGCGATGCCGAGCATCATGAAGCCCTGCACGCCGTCCGTGAGGATGTCGGCGTGGGCGCCGCCGAGCACCACATAGACGAGCAGCACGGTGGTCGTGATGACGAGGGCCCAGCCGGGTGAGAGGCCCAGCATGGTCTTGAACATGACGAGGCCAGACACGAGTTGCCCGGCCAGATAGAAGAACAGCACCAGCGAGAACACCGACACGAGCACCCGGATGCCCTCGGAACCGTAGCGGTCGCCCAAGTACTCGGGGATCGAGCGGTTGCCGAAGCGATGGCCGGCCGTGGCGATGAGGCGCATGGAGATGAGCACGCCGAAATAGACGCCCATCGGATAGAGGAAGTTGCTCCAAGTGTTGGCGAGCCCCCATTCGTAGGCGAGGCCGGGGCCGCCGAGAAAGGTCGCGCCGCTGGCCGTGGTCGCGGCGAATGCGAAGGCGAGGAACAGCGGCCCGTAGGAACTCCGCGCGGTGGCGAAGTCATCGGCGTGGCGGATGCGGCGCTGGCCAATGACGCCCAGCGCGAGCATGCCGCCGATGTAGAGGACCAAAAAGAACCAAGACCAAGCGATGAGGGACATGGCGCCTCGCTACAGCGGATTCGTGGTGGAAGTCTGCGCCGTTCCACCGCAGACTTCCAATGCATCGAGGCAGCTTGGCGGCAGCGCGTGGCGCTCGGCGAGGTTTTCGAGTCTCTCGCGGCTCGCAGGACGGCGTTCGTGGATGCCCGCGACGCGCCGCTCATGGCGGAGCTTGCGGCCTATGGCGTCACCGTGCGTGGCGACCATGCCATCTTGGACGAGCACCTCGAGCTGCTGGACGCCAACGCCATCCGCACACAGCTTGGCGCCGCCGCCAACACTTGGCTCAAGACGCTGGAAGTGTTCCCCCACATCGGTTCCACCAACACCGAACTCATGCAACGTGCCGCCGGCGGTGAAATCGACGGCACCGTGCTGTTGGCGGAGGCGCAGACCGCAGGCCGCGGCCGCCGCGGGCGCCAGTGGGCGAGCCCCTTCGCCCGCAACCTGGCCTTGAGCCTTGGCATCCGCATCCGCCGGCCGTTGGAGGAGATCGGCGCGGTCAGCCTGGCCGTCGGCGTGGCCGTGGCGGAGACGTTGGCCGCGGCGGGTGTGCGCGGGATCACCGTCAAATGGCCGAACGACGTGCTGGCCCACGAACGCAAGCTCTGCGGCATCTTGATCGAGCTGCCCGGCGCGGCCGCGCCGCCCCATGTCGTGGTCGGCATCGGCGTCAACATGGGCAGCGCGGCGGCCCTCGCGGAACGGGTGGAGCAGCCCATCGCCGACGTGTTGGAACACGTTCCGCAGGCTTCCCGAAACGCCGTGGCGGTTGCGCTCATCGATGCGGTCGTCGCGATGTGCCGGCGCTTCGAGGCCGATGGATTCGCGGCCATCAAGCCGGCCTATGAAGCCCTGCACGGCTTCCACGGGCGGCCGGCGCGCATCGTCACCGGCGCCGAGACGTTCGTCGGCACCGTGGTCGGGGTCGATTTGGATGGCGCGTTGCGCTTGCGCGGGGCGGCGGGGGAACGCGCCTTCAGCGCCGGCGAGGTCTCGTTGCGGGCATGACGAACCGGGCCAAGGCGGATGCCGCCACGCTGGATGTGGACGTCGGCAGCACCCGCACCAAATGGCGCTGTGGCGACCAATCCGGCGTCGCCGCGGGGCTGGACGCACCGGTGCTCGCCCACACCCCGCAGCGTGTGCGCATTGCCTGTGGCACCGCGGCCGTTGACCAGGTGGCCGAACAGTTCCGCCAAGCCTATGGCGTGGCGCCGGAGTTCGCGGCGCCCGCCCCAAGCACGGCCGGCGTCACCTGCGCGCAGCCCGCTTCCCTTGCAGTGGATCGTTGGCTCGCCATCATCGCCGCGTGGCGCCAGGCGCCGGGACCGCTCATCGTGGCGGACCTCGGCAGCGCGGCCACCTTGGATTTCGTGGACGATTCCGGCCGGCACTTGGGCGGCTACGTCGTGCCCGGCCTCGGCCTCATGCCGGTGGCGCTCGCCCAAGGCGCGGCCGGGATGCGCGTCGCTGGGGACTTGGGCGCCGATCTCGCCCCGGGGCGCAGCAAGGCGCAAGCGGTGCGGCGCGGCGTCATGGCCATGTTGTTGGACTTCATCGAGGCTTCCTGCCGGCGTTTCGAGCAATCCGCCGGCGCCGCCACGCTCTTTCTCACCGGCGGCGACGCGGTGCTGGTCGCCGAACGTCTTGGGCGCGACGCCCGGCTGGCGCCAGACCTCGTGCTGGACGGCCTGCCGCTGGCGCTGCCCTGAGCCATGCGCACCCGCGCGATGCTCGCCGGCGCCACGGGCGTCCTGTTGGCGGCGAACATCGTCGCGCTGGCGTGGCTCTTGCAGCAGGGGCCGTTGCCGGCGCCGGCGGCTGGGCCCAGCGGCCAAACCGATGCCCGTTGCCCCACTTCCAGCGTGTTCCCGAGCTTGCGTGACGCCACCGCGCTGGCGGCGCGCATCGGGGCGCGTGGCGGTGCCGCCCGGGTGTTGGCCGTGACCGAGCCGCGCCATCCGGATTACCTCGTGTACTTGGGGCCGCATCCCTCACGCGGCACGGCGCGACGGGCCTTGCGAGAGCTTGAAGGGAGCGCCATCAATGGCCACATCATCGGCGCCGGCGAGCTGGCCAATGCCGTGGCGGTGGGCGTCTTCGCAAGGCGAGACGCGGCCCTCGCCCGCCGCGATCAAGTGGCGGTGGCAGGCTACGAGGCGAACGTCTTGCCCATCGACCGGGCGCTCAAGGGTTACGCCGTGGCCGCGGCAGCGGCGGCGCTGCGCGGCGTCGGCAGCGCGGTGCTGCCCTGCCCGGCCGTTGCCGCCGCGCCGCCGTCTGGCTAGAATCCGCGCCAACTCGGGCCGCTGGCCCGAACATCAGCCGCCGCCGTAGCTCAGCCCGGTAGAGCAGCTCACTTGTAATGAGAAGGTCCAAGGTTCGACTCCTTGTGGCGGCACCAACGCGACCGTGCTTGACCGAAAGCGGCGGGTGTCGTGCTGCCCCAGGGCTTTTTCACGCTAGTGCGTAAGTGGTTGAGAGGCAGGGCGTGGAGGGAAGTGCTGGCTATTCGGGCGCGGAAGGTGTATCAAGTGTCGCATGGAGAAGGGCGGAGCGCTGGCGGGGCGGCTGGAGGTGGTGGTGCGGGAGGTGGTGGTCCGTCCGGCGCGGGCGGACGAGCGCCGGCGCTGGGACGGTCTGGTGGCGGAGCACCACTACCTGGGCTTCAAGCAGTTCGCGGGCCGCGGCCTGCGGCATGTGGCGGAGTGGCGGGGCCATTGGGTCGCGCTGCTGGGCTGGCAGTCCGGGGCGTTCAAGTGCGGGCCGCGGGACCGGTGGCTGGGGTGGCATCGTTCGGTGCAGTTCCGGCGTCTGCACCTGATCGGGAACAACACGCGGTTTCTGGTGCTGCCGGCGGCTTCGGGGACGCCGAACCTGGCGTCGCGGGCGCTGTCGCTGAGTCTGCGGCGGTTGAGCGCGGACTGGCGGGAGGCGCATGGCCATCCGTTGGAGCTGGCGGAGACGTTCGTGGATCCGTCGCGGTTCCGGGGCGTGTGCTACCGGGCGTCGAACTGGACGCCGGTTGGCCGGACGCGGGGCTTCGCCCGGCACAACGGCCGGTACACCGACGCGCATGGTTCGGTCAAGGAGATGTACGTGCGGCCGCTGCGCCGGGACGCGCGGCGGCGGCTGGCGGATGCGGCGGAGCGTCCGGAGTGGGGTTCGCCGAAGGCGTGGTCGGCGTCGTGGCGGACGGAGGAGCTGCGCTCGCTGCGGGACCTGTTCGCGGAGCTGCCGGACTGCCGGCGCGGCCAGGGCAGGAAGCACCGTCTGGCGACGGTGCTGTCGCTGGTGGCGCTGGCGCGGCTGTCGGGGCGTTCGGGGCCGGCGGCGGCGGAGCGCTATGCGGAGGCGCTGTCGCAGGATGAGCTGGCGGCGCTGGGGGCGTGGCGGAACCCGCGCACGGGGGAGCGGGAGGCGCCGTCGGACTCGACGTTCTGCCGGGTGATGGCGGACACCGACCCGGACGCGCTGCGGCAGGTGCTGTCGCGCTGGTCGGCGCCGCGCGCGGAGGCGGACGCGGAGCGCGAAGAGGCGACGGCGCGGAAGCTGGCCGTGGACGGCAGGGACATCCGCGACCGCTTCGACCGGCGGGCGCTGTCGGCGGACGGCAAGCGCATCCGCGGCGCGAACCGCAACGCCGGCGGCGCCCGCTTCGAGACCGTGACGCTGGTGGCGCACGACGGCCGGCCGGTGGCCAGCCGCTGCGTCCTCGAGGAGGGCGGCGAGGCCGCGGCCACGGCGGCGCTGCTTGGCGACGTGGACGTGCGCGGGCGGCTGCTGACGCTCGACGCCCTGCACTCGTCGTTCGACATGGAGCGCCGCGTGGTCGACGTCCACGGCGCCGACTACCTGTTCGCGGTCAAGGGCAACTGCCCAGAGACCTTCAAGGCGCTGGCGGGGCTGGACTGGGACGCGCCCGGCGTCCGCCGCCACGACGCGCCGCCGGAGAAGGGGCACGGGCGCGTCGAGCGGCGCTCCATCGCCGCGCGCGACCTGCCCAAGGGCATGCTGCGCTTCCGGCACGCCCGCCAAGCGTTCCGCGTCCGCCGCCGGCGCGTCGTCGCCAAGACCGGCAAGGCCGCCGAGGAGACCGCCTACGGCATCTGCTCGGTCGCCGCCGAACGGGCCGGCCCCGAACGCCTGCTGTCCTGGAACCGCGGCCACTGGATGGTCGAGAACGGCAACCACCACCCCCGCGACGCCAGCCTGGGCGAGGACGCCTGCCGCGTCCGCGCCCGCCACGCGCCCGCCAACAACGCCATCATGAACAACATCGCCCTCGCCGTCGTCCGGCACCGCGGCTTCCGCCACGTGCCCGAAGCCGTAGACCACTTCTCCATGCGCCGCGGGGACGCCTTCGACGCCGTCCTCACGCCCGGCTAGCCTTCGCCGCGCCCCATCCGAAGCGCGCCGGGCGCCCCCCGGCGCCCGCCGTCCCCGGACGGGCGGAAGCGGTCGCCAAGCCGCCGGAACGAACCCGAACGCCAGCCAAAGGCCAGCCCCGCCACCGCATCGCGCGCACCAACCCGATCAACCACCCAAGCCGCTACCCCACAGACCGCCTCGTGCTCAGCGTGAAAACGCCCTGCGTGCTGACCGCGGGGCAGTTGACACGGCCCGCCGGCAGGCGCATACTTCCCCGTCTTTTGTTTTGGGTTCCCGGAGGGGTTCCCGAGTGGCCAAAGGGATCAGACTGTAAATCTGACGGCTCAGCCTTCGTAGGTTCGAATCCTACCCCCTCCACCACCCGCCACGCGGCGGCGCGGCGGGCGGGCGAAGCAGGGAGCGGCGGGCGGGCGCAGAGGGCAGCGCAGGAGTCGGAGCAGGCGCCGAACGGTGTCCGCGCGGGCTGGGCAAGGTCGGGCGATGTCCGGTGCGCCGGGCGAGCCAGACGGTTCGGGCGGGTATAGTTCAGTGGCAGAACCTCAGCCTTCCAAGCTGATGGCGCGGGTTCGATCCCCGCTACCCGCTCCACGCAGTCTCCCCAAGGCTTAGGCGGCCAGGGCTCGCGCGTGGCCGTTTGGGAACGCAGGACAAAGCGAACGGGGTGGCAGCACCGGCGGAGAAAGCTCACATAGCTCAGTCGGCAGAGCGCGTCCTTGGTAAGGACGAGGTCATCGGTTCGATTCCGATTGTGAGCACCAACAGTCGCGTCGTCGGGCAGCCGGCGGCGCATACGGAAACGAAAATCGCGGAGGAAGACGACCAGTGGCCAAAGAGAAGTTCCAACGCACCAAGCCGCATGTGAATGTCGGCACGATCGGGCATGTCGACCACGGCAAGACGACGCTGACCGCGGCGTTGACGAAAGTGTGCGCGGCCGCCTACGGCGGCGAAATCAAGGAGTTCGATCAAATCGACAACGCGCCCGAGGAGCGCGAGCGCGGCATCACCATCGCCACCGCGCACGTCGAGTACGAATCCGAGGGCCGCCACTACGCCCATGTGGACTGCCCCGGCCATGCGGACTACGTGAAGAACATGATCACCGGCGCCGCGCAGATGGACGGCGCCATCCTCGTCGTGTCGGCCGCCGATGGCCCCATGCCGCAGACCCGCGAGCACATCCTGCTGTCGCGCCAAGTGGGTGTGCCACGCATCGTCGTGTACATGAACAAGGCCGACATGGTGGATGACGAAGAGCTGCTGGAGCTCGTCGAAATGGAGGTGCGCGAGCTCCTAGACGACTACGAGTTCCCGGGCGACGACACCCCCATCGTGGTCGGCAGCGCCCTGCGCGCCCTCGACGGGGAGGATTCTGAGCACGGCACCCAGAGCATCGTCAAGCTGCTGGCCGCCCTCGACGACTACATCCCGGAGCCGGAACGCGCCGTGGATCAACCCTTCCTCATGCCCATCGAAGACGTCTTCTCCATTTCCGGCCGCGGCACGGTGGTCACGGGCCGGGTGGAGCGCGGCATCGTCAAGGTGGGCGACGAGGTGGAAATCGTCGGCATCAAGGAAACCGACAAGACCACCTGCACCGGCGTGGAGATGTTCCGCAAACTCCTGGACGAAGGGCGCGCCGGCGAGAACATCGGCGTCTTGCTGCGCGGCACCAAGCGCGATGAGGTGGAGCGTGGCCAAGTGCTTTCCGCCCCGGGCGCCATCACCCCCCACACCCGGTTCGAGGCGGAGGTGTACGTCTTGAGCAAGGACGAAGGCGGGCGCCACACGCCGTTCTTCACGAACTACCGGCCGCAGTTCTACTTCCGCACCACGGACGTCACCGGCTCGGTGCAACTGCCGGAGGGCGTGGAGATGGTGATGCCGGGCGACAACATCCGCATGGACGTCACGCTCATCAGCCCCATCGCCATGGACGAGGGGCTGCGCTTCGCGATTCGCGAAGGCGGGCGCACGGTGGGTGCCGGCGTGGTCACCCGCATCGCGGAGTAGGGGTGCGCCGAACGCGACGTTTCGCCGGCTCGCAAGCCACAGGCCAGTAGCTCAATTGGCAGAGCAGCGGTCTCCAAAACCGCAGGTTGGGGGTTCGATTCCCTCCTGGCCTGCCAACCGCCCGGCGGCGAGGCGGCTGCGCCACGCGGAGCATGAAGCTTGAACACGAGAGTTGACGCCAAGACAGAGGGCATCGCCCCGCACGCCATCTTGGACCGCTTGAAGTGGTTCTTGGTGTTCGCGCTGGTGGCGGCCGGCGTCGGCGGCAATTGGTATTTCCAAGAGCAATCCCTGCTGGGCCGGGTGCTGGCCCTCGCCGCCTTGGCGGTGGTGGCGGCGTTCGTCGCCCTGCAGACGCACCGCGGCCGCGCCCTGTGGGCCATGATGAAGGAGGCGCGCACGGAGATCCGCCGCGTGGTGTGGCCCACCCGCCAAGTGACGACGCAGACGACGTTCATCGTCGTGGCGCTGGTGCTAGCGTTCGCCCTCATCCTGTGGGCGTTGGATTCGCTCTTGAGTTGGCTGGTCGCCACGGTCATTGGGTGAGGAACGCATGAGCGAAGCAACGAACGCGGCCGTGGCCGACGCCGACAAGCGCTGGTACGTGGTGCATGCCTACTCCGGTTTCGAGAAGAGCGTCGCCCGCACCCTGCAGGAGCGCATCGACCTGTCCGGGCTGGACGACTGCTTCGGCCAAGTGCTGGTGCCCACCGAAGAGGTGGTGGAGATGCGCGCCGGGCAGAAGCGACGCAGCGAGCGCAAGTTCTTTCCCGGCTATGTGCTGGTGCAGATGCTGCTCAACGACGACACCTGGCACCTCGTCAAGGGCACGCCGCGGGTGATGGGCTTCATCGGCGGCAAGGCGGATAAACCGGCGCCGCTCACCAACGCCGAGGCGCAGGCCATTCTCGACCGGGTGCAGTCCGGCAGCGAGAAGGCGACGCCGAAGACGCTCTTTGAGCCGGGCGAACTGGTGCGCGTGGTCGATGGCCCGTTCAACGACTTCAGCGGCGTCGTCGAGGAAGTCAACTACGAGAAGAGCCGGCTGAACGTCGCCGTCACGATCTTCGGCCGCTCCACGCCGGTGGAGTTGGACTTCTCGCAGGTGGAGAAGGGCTGATGGCCAGGAAAGTCGAGGCATTCATCAAGCTGCAGGTGCCGGCCGGGCAAGCCAACCCGAGCCCGCCGGTGGGCCCGGCGCTGGGCCAGCACGGCGTGAACATCGTGGACTTCTGCAAACAGTTCAACGCCCACACCCAAGGCACCGAGCAAGGCGTGCCCATTCCGGTCGTCATCACCGTGTATGCGGACCGCAGCTTCACGTTCGAGACGAAGACGCCGCCGGCCTCCTATCTGTTGCGCAAGGCGGCCGGCATCGAGAAGGGCAGCCCGACGCCGAACTCCGAGAAGCTGGGCCGCGTGAGCCGGACGCAGCTGGAGGAGATCGCCAAGCTCAAGGAACCAGACCTCACCGCCGCGGACATGGACGCGGCGGTGCGGACGTTGGCGGGCAGCGCGCGCAGCGCGGGCATCGAGGTGGAGGGCGTCGCGGATGGCAACTAGGCGGCACGGCGCATGGCGTCGGAAGGAGGCACACGGTGGCTAGCACGGGCAAGCGCATGCGCGAGATCGCCGGCAAGGTGGAGCGGGGCAAGGCGTACTCCATCGAGGAAGCGGTGCAATTGCTCGCCGAGGTGCCCAGCGCGAAGTTCAAGGAATCCGTGGACGTGTCGGTAAACCTGGGCATCGACCCGCGCCGTTCGGACCAAGCGGTGCGGGGCGCGACGACGTTGCCCCACGGCACCGGCAAGGAAGTGCGCGTGGCGGTGTTCGCCCAAGGCGACAACGCAGACAAGGCCCAGGCGGCCGGCGCGGACGTCGTCGGCATGGCGGAGCTGGCGGAGCAGGTGAAGGCCGGAGACCTCAACTTCGATGTCGTCATCGCCGCCCCAGACGCCATGCGCGTGGTGGGCCCCTTGGGGCGCATCTTGGGCCCACGCGGGCTGATGCCGAACCCGAAGACCGGCACCGTCACCGCGGATGTGGAAACGGCCGTGCGCAACGCCAAGGCGGGGCAGATCCAGTTCCGCGCGGACCGTGGCGGCATCGTGCATGGCAGCGTTGGGCGCTTGGGCTTCGAGCCGACGCAGATCAAGGAAAACGTCGAGGCCCTCATTGCGGACCTCAAGAAGGCGAAGCCGCCCGCCGCGCGCGGGCAGTACCTGCGCAAGGTCACGCTATCGACCACGATGGGGCCCGGGCTCGCCATCGACCAAGCATCGCTGGAGGCGTGAACGTGGGCAGCCAACGCAAGGCCGCGGCGAAGCGGCGCATCAATGGTGGAGAGAGCGCATGGCACTGAAGCTTGACGGCAAGCAGGCCATCGTGCGGGACGTCCACGCGGCCGCGGATGGTGCCCTCACGGTGGCCGCCGCGGACTATCGCGGCATGACGGTGGCGGAGATGACCGCCATGCGCGCCACGGCGCGCGAGCGCGGCGTTTGGCTGCGGGTGGTGCGGAACACGCTGGCGCGGCAAGCCATTGCCGGCACCAAGCACGAGCCGCTCACGGAGGTGCTCGCCGGCCCCACGATGCTCGCGCTTTCCAATGAAAACCTTGGCGCCGCGGCGCGGCTGCTGAAGGACTGTGCCCAGCAATACGACGCATTGGAGGTGAAGGGGCTCAGCGTTGGCAATGGCTTCCTCGCCGCATCCGAGCTCACCCGCGTGGCGCAGTTGCCGACGCTGGACGAGGCGCGGGCGCAATTGATGGGCGTCATGCTGGCGCCGGTGGGCAAGCTGGCGCGCGCCTTGGGCGATGTGCCCGGCCGCCTGGCGCGGGTGGTGGCCGCGGTGCAGCGCGCGAAGGCCGCCGACGCTTGAGACACGTTACGACATGATCGAGGCCGCTCGCGGCCCGTAAAGGAGAAGAGTCAAATGGCCCTATCGAAGGAAGAGATTCTGGACGCCATCGCCGAGATGAGCGTGATGGACGTGGTGGATCTCGTGGCGGCGATGGAGGAGAAATTCGGTGTCTCCGCCGCGGCCGCCGTGGCCGCCGCACCCGTCGCCGCGGAGAACGGCGGCGCCGCCGAGGTGGTCGAGCAGACCGAGTTCGACGTCATCCTCGCCTCCTATGGCGAAAAGAAGGTCAACGTCATCAAGACCGTTCGGGAAATCACCGGCCTTGGCTTGAAGGAAGCGAAGGCGTTGGTGGACGACGTGCCCAATCCCGTCAAGGAGGCCGTCGGCAAGGACGAAGCCGAAGAGATCAAGCAGAAGCTCGAAGAAGCCGGCGCATCCGTAGAGGTGAAGTGACCACCGCGGAAAGCCCCTTGGCTGACCACACCACCCGCACTAGGGCCGAAGGCTCGCCCAGCGGCGCGCGGCCGGCCGGACGTCGGCGCCCGGCCGCCGTTGCCTGACACGAACGGGAGACTGCAACATGGCTTACACCTTCACCGAGAAGAAGCGCATCCGCAAGGACTTCGGGAATCTCCCGGAGATCATGGAGCTGCCGCACCTCCTGTCCATCCAGCTGGATTCCTACAGCAAGTTCCTGCAGCGCGTGGTGAAACCCCGCAAGACCCGGGACGAGGTCGGCCTGCACGCCGCCTTCAAGTCCGTGTTCCCGATCATCAGCTACTCCGGCAACGCGGTGCTCAACTATGAGAGCTACCGCCTTGAGGAGCCGGCCTTCGACGTGAAGGAAAGCGTGTTGCGGGGCGTGACCTACGCGGCGCCCCTGCGCGTCAGCGTGCGACTCATCCTGTACGACCGCGAGTCCGCGCCGTCGGCCAAGAAGATCAAGGAAATCAAGGAGCAGGAGGTCTATCTGGGCGAGATTCCGCTCATGACGGACAACGGCACCTTCATCGTCAACGGCACTGAGCGCGTCGTCGTCTCGCAGTTGCATCGCTCACCGGGGGTGTTCTTCGACCACGACAAGGGCAAGACCCACTCCTCCGGCAAGTTCCTCTACACCGCCCGGGTGATCCCGTATCGCGGTTCATGGCTGGACTTCGAGTTCGACCCGAAGGATCTCGTCTATGTGCGCATCGACCGGCGCCGCAAGTTGCCGGCGACGGTGCTGCTGCGCGCCTTGGGCTACTCGTCCGAGGAGATTCTCGACAAGTTCTTCGACAAGAACGTCTTTCATGTCAAGAAGGACGGCTTCTCGATGGATTTGGCGCCGTCGCGGCTGCGTGGCGATTCGACCTCCTTCGACATCGTTGACCGCACCGGCAAGGTGATCGTGGAAGCCGGGCGGCGCATCACGGTGCGCCATGTGCGCCAGCTCGAGCGCTCCAAGTTGAAGCGCATCGACGTGCCGCGCGACTACCTCTTGGACCGCGTGGCGGCGCAAGACATCGTGGACCCGAACACCGGCGAGATCATCGTAGATTGCAACCAGCGCGTGGACGAAGAGAAGCTGGAGGAGTTGCTTGCCGCCGGCATCAAGACCATCCACACCATCCACACCAACGACATCGACTGCGGGCCGTACCTGTCGGAAACGTTGGCGGCGGACGTGACCACCAACCGCCTTGAGGCGTTGGTCGAGATTTACCGCATGATGCGCCCGGGCGAGCCGCCCACCAAGGAAGCCGCGGAGAAGCTCTTCGACGGCCTGTTCTTCTCGCCGGAACGCTACGACCTCTCATCCGTGGGGCGGATGAAGTTCAACCGCCGCTTGGGGCGGGAGGGGCGGGACAAGATCAAAGGCGCGCTGGTGCTGTCGAACGACGACATCGTCGACGTGCTGCGCACCCTCATCGACTTGCGCAACGGCAAGGGCAAAGTCGATGACATCGACCACTTGGGCAACCGCCGGGTGCGGTCCGTCGGCGAGATGGCGGAGAACGCCTTTCGCGTCGGCCTCATCCGGGTGGAACGGGCCGTGCGCGAACGGCTGTCGCTGGCCGAAGCGGAAGGGCTGATGCCGCAGGACATGATTAACGCCAAGCCCGTAGCCGCCGCGGTGAAGGAGTTCTTCGGCTCCAGCCAGTTGTCGCAGTTCATGGATCAGCACAATCCGCTGTCCGAAGTGACCAACAAGCGCACCGTGTCCGCCTTGGGGCCGGGCGGCCTCACCCGCGAACGCGCCGGCTTCGAGGTGCGCGACGTCCATCCCACCCACTATGGCCGCGTGTGCCCGGTGGAAACGCCGGAAGGGCCGAACATCGGCCTCATCAGCCGGTTGGCCACCTACGCCCGCACCAACGAGTACGGCTTCCTGGAGACGCCCTACCGCAAAGTGGCGGATGGCCGCGTCAGCGATGAGATCGAGTATCTGTCCGCCATCGACGAGGCCGAGCACGTCATCGCGCAGGCGAACTCGCGGCTCGACGCGGACAATCGCTTCGCCAGCGACTTGGTGGACGTGCGCCACCGCAACGAGTTCACCCGCACCGCGCCGGGCAACGTCGAGTACATGGACGTGTCGCCGAAGCAGGTGGTGTCCGTGTCCGCGGCGCTGATCCCGTTTCTCGAGCATGACGACGCGAACCGCGCCCTCATGGGCTCCAACATGCAGCGCCAGGCGGTGCCCGCCATCCGCGCCGAGAAGCCCTTGGTCGGCACCGGCATGGAGCGTCATGTGGCGCGGGATTCCGGCGTCTGCGTGCTGGCGGACCGCAGCGGCGTGGTGGACAGCGTGGATGCTTCGCGCGTCATCGTGCGCGTCGCCGAGGAGGAGATCACGGACGCCGGCGAAGCCGGTGTGGACATCTACAACCTCACCAAGTTCACCCGCTCGAACCAGAACACCTGCATCAACCAGCGGCCGTTGGTGAAGAAGGGCGATGCCATCGCAAGGGGCGACATCCTGGCGGACGGCCCCTCCATCGACACCGGCGAACTGGCCTTGGGGCAGAACATGCGCATCGCGTTCATGCCTTGGAACGGCTACAACTTCGAGGATTCCATCCTCATCTCCGAGCGCGTGGTGGCGGAGGATCGCTTCACCAGCATCCACATCCAGGAACTGAGCTGCATCGCCCGGGACACGAAGCTCGGCCCGGAGGAAATCACCGCCGACATCCCCAATGTCGGCGAAGGCGCCCTGAACAAGCTCGATGAATCCGGCATCGTGTTCATCGGCGCCGAGGTGATGACCGGCGACATCTTGGTCGGCAAGGTCACGCCCAAGGGCGAGACGCAGCTCACCCCGGAAGAAAAGCTGCTGCGCGCCATCTTCGGCGAGAAGGCGTCGGACGTGAAGGACACTTCGCTGCGGGTGCCGACGGGCGCCAAGGGCACCGTCATCGACGTGCGCGTCTTCACCCGGGAAGGCGTCGAAAAGGACCAACGCGCCATCGACTTGGAGAACGCCGAGCTGCAGCGCATCCGGAAAGACTTGCAAGATGAGTTCCGCATCTTGGAGAACGCCACCGTCGAGCGGTTGACGCGCGCCTTGGTGGGCCAGGAAGCGACCCGGGCGGCGGGCCGCGAAGCCGGCGACATCTTGGACGAAGCGTACCTGCAGGGGTTGGAGAAAAAGCAACTCTTCGAGATCAGGATGGCCGACGATGCGTTGAACGAGCAGATCGACACCGCGGCGCAGCAGCTCAAGAAGACCGAGGAGGACATCGCCGCCCGGCACGAAGACAAGGAGAAGAAGATCCGCTCCGGCGACGAGATGGCGCCCGGGGTGCTGAAGATCGTCAAGGTCTATCTCGCCATCAAGCGGCGTGTGCAGCCCGGCGACAAGATGGCCGGACGCCACGGCAACAAGGGCGTCATCTCCGCGATCATGCCCATCGAGGACATGCCGTTCGACGCCGATGGCGAGCCGGTGGACATCGTGCTCAACCCGCTGGGGGTGCCGTCGCGCATGAACGTGGGCCAAGTGCTGGAGACGCACCTCGGCTGGGCGGCGCAGGGCATCGGCCAGTGCATCGGCGCACTGTTCCACGCCCATGCGGCGGCGGCGGAAATACGCGCCTACCTGGACAAGATCTACAACGGCCTGAGCGGCCGGCCGGTGGATTTCAGCGCCGCGGCGTTGAGCGATGCCGAGGTGCTGGAGCTGGGCCGCAATCTGGTCAAGGGGCTGCCCATCGCCACGCCCGTGTTCGACGGCGCCACGGAAGCCGACATCGGCAAGATGCTGGAGTTGGCGCGGGAGGCGCTCACCGAACGCAAGGACGCCCTCGCCGCCGCCGCGGCGGATGACGCCGTGGCGCGGGACACCATCGAGCAGTACGACGAGTGCTTGAGGCAGTTGCCCACCAGCGGCCAGACGACGCTGTACGACGGGCGCACCGGCGAACCCTTCGACCGCCCCGTCACCGTCGGCTACATGTACATGATGAAGCTGAACCACCTGGTGGACGACAAGATGCATGCGCGCTCCACCGGCTCCTACAGCTTGGTCACGCAGCAGCCCCTGGGCGGCAAGGCGCAGTTCGGCGGCCAGCGGTTCGGCGAGATGGAGGTGTGGGCGCTGGAGGCGTACGGCGCTTCCTACACGCTGCAGGAGATGCTCACCGTCAAGTCAGACGACGTGAGCGGGCGCACCAAGATGTACAAGAACATCGTGGATGGCGATTACCTCATGGAACCCGGGATGCCCGAATCCTTCAACGTGTTGGTGAAGGAGATTCGCTCGCTGGGCATCGACATCGAACTGGCGGGGGAGTGACGGCCGCGGCAAGCGGACGGAACGAAAACGGCGCGGAGGTAGAGCAATGAGAGACCTGTGGAACATGATGAAGACGCAAGGCCCGGTCGTTGACGAGTTCGACGCGCTGCGCATCGGCCTCGCGTCGCCGGAGAAGATCCGCTCTTGGTCCTACGGCGAGGTGAAGAAGCCCGAGACCATCAACTACCGCACCTTCAAGCCGGAACGCGATGGCCTGTTCTGCGCCCGCATCTTCGGCCCAGTGAAGGACTACGAGTGCCTGTGCGGGAAGTACAAGCGCCTGAAGCACCGCGGCGTCATCTGCGAGAAGTGCGGCGTGGAAGTCACCCTCGCCAAGGTGCGGCGCGAGCGCATGGGGCACATCGAGTTGGCGAGCCCCATCGCCCACATCTGGTTCCTGAAGTCGCTGCCGTCGCGCATCGGCCTGTTGCTGGACATGACGCTGCGCGACATCGAACGGGTGCTGTACTTCGAATCCTTCGTGGTGGTGGATCCGGGCCTCACGGAACTCGAAACAGGCCAGCTGCTCACGGACGAGGAGTACTACGCCGCCATCGAGGAGTACGGCGACGAGTTCAGCGCCGCCATGGGCGCCCAAGCCATTCAGGAGCTGCTCATCCAACTGGATCTGCAGGCGGAGATCGATTCGCTGCGCGAGCAGATTCCGGCCACCAATTCGGAAACCAAGATCAAGAAGCTGTCGCGGCGGTTGAAGCTCATGGAGGCGTTCGTCGCCTCGGGCAACAAGCCGGAGTGGATGGTGCTCACCGTGCTGCCGGTGTTGCCGCCGGACTTGCGGCCGCTGGTGCCCTTGGATGGCGGTCGCTTCGCCACGTCAGACTTGAATGACCTCTACCGGCGCGTCATCAACCGCAACAACCGCTTGAAGCGGCTGCTGGACTTGAGCGCCCCGGACATCATCGTGCGCAACGAGAAGCGCATGCTGCAGGAATCCGTGGATGCGCTGCTCGACAACGGGCGGCGCGGCCGCGCCATCACCGGCACCAACAAGCGCCCGCTCAAGTCGCTGGCGGACATGATTAAGGGCAAGCAGGGGCGCTTCCGGCAGAACCTGCTCGGCAAACGGGTGGACTATTCGGGCCGCTCGGTGATCGTCGTCGGGCCCACGCTGCGCCTGCACCAATGCGGGTTGCCGAAGCGCATGGCCTTGGAGCTCTTCAAGCCGTTCATCTTCGGCAAGCTGGAGGCGCGGGGCCTCGCCACGACCATCAAGGCTGCCAAGAAGATGGTGGAACGGGAGACGGCCGAGGTGTGGGACATCTTGGCGGAGGTCATCCGCGAACACCCGGTGTTGCTGAACCGGGCGCCGACGCTGCACCGGCTCGGCATCCAGGCGTTCGAACCGGTGCTCATCGAAGGCAAGGCGATCCAGCTGCATCCGTTGGTGTGCGCGGCCTACAACGCGGACTTCGACGGCGACCAGATGGCCGTTCACGTGCCATTGACGCTGGAGGCGCAGTTGGAGGCGCGCGCCCTGATGATGTCCACCAACAACATCCTGTCGCCGGCGAGCGGTGAACCCATCATCGTGCCGTCGCAGGACGTGGTGCTGGGCCTCTACTACATGACGCGCGAGAGCGTCGCCGCCAAGGGCGAAGGCACGGTGTTTGCGGACCTCGAGGAAGTGCATCGGGCGTACAGCACCAACTCCGTCGCCTTGCATGCCAAGGTGAAGCTGCGCCTGGCGGATGGGCAAATCGTCGATACCACCGTGGGGCGGGCGCTGTTGTACGAGATCGTGCCGCCGGCGCTGCCCTTCGAGCTCATCAACCAGACGATGAACAAGCGCGCCATCTCCGGCCTCATCAACGCGAGCTACCGGCATCCGGACGTGAACTTGAAGGACACGGTGATGTTCGCGGACCAGCTCATGTACATGGGCTTCCGCCACACCACCACTTCCGGCGCCTCCATCGGCGTGGACGACTTCGTCGTCCCGGCGAACAAGAAGGCGATCATCGAGGTCGCCGAGGCCGAGGTGAAGGAAGTCGATGGCCAGTACGCCTCCGGCCTCGTCACCGCCGGCGAGAAGTACAACAAGGTGGTGGACATCTGGTCGCGCGCCAACGAACTGGTGGCGCGTTCGATGATGGAAGGCATCGAGAAGGAAACGGTGGCCAC
Source organism: Candidatus Azotimanducaceae bacterium (assembly GCA_965200505.1). Taxonomy (GTDB): domain Bacteria; phylum Pseudomonadota; class Gammaproteobacteria; order Pseudomonadales; family Azotimanducaceae; genus VXNE01. The sequence continues at coordinate 1,979,487 of OZ241343.1, forward strand.
CGCGGACGGCCCGGTGGAGCAGGAATCCTTCAACTCGGTTTACATGTACTCGGATTCCGGCGCGCGGGGTTCCCCGACGCAGATTCGCCAACTCGCCGGCATGCGCGGGCTGATGACGCGGCCGGACGGCAGCATCATCGAAACGCCGATCATCGCCAACTTCCGCGAGGGGCTCACCGTCAACGAATACTTCATCTCCACCCACGGCGGCCGCAAGGGGCTGGCGGACACGGCGTTGAAGACGGCCAACTCCGGCTACCTCACCCGCCGCTTGGTGGATGTCGCGCAAGACTTGGTGGTGACGGAACAGGATTGCGGCACCGACACCGGCCTGCTCGTGAGCGCGATGATCGAAGGCGGGGACGTCGTGGAGCCGTTGGCGGCGCGGGTGCTCGGCCGCATCGCGGCGCGGGACGTGGTGGACCCGAACGGCGAAATCGTCATCCCGGCCGGCACCATGCTGGACGAGGCGCTGGTGGAGGAGCTCGACAGCGCCGGCGTGGACGAGCTGCACGTGCGCTCCCCCATTGCCTGCCAAGCGCCCCACGGCGTCTGCGCGAAATGCTACGGGCGCGACCTGGCGCGGGGCCACGAGGTGAACGTGGGCGAAGCGGTGGGCATCATGGCGGCGCAATCCATCGGCGAGCCGGGCACGCAGCTCACGATGCAGACCTTCCACATCGGCGGCGCCGCGTCCCGCTCCACGGCCATCGACAACATCGAGGTGAAGTACGGCGGCGACGTGCGCTTCAAGAACTTGAAGCATGTGCAGCGCAAGTCCGGCGAATTGGTCGCCGTGTCACGCTCCGGCGAGGTGGCCATCGCCGACGCCCACGGCCGCGAGCGCGAGCGCCACAAGCTGCCCTACGGCGCCGTGTTGTCCGTGGCGGATGGAGACCAAGTGGCGGCCGGGCAGGTGATCGCCCGCTGGGATCCGCACACCCACCCGATCATCACCGAGGTGCGCGGCCGCATCATCTTCGAGCAGATGGAGGAAGGGCTCTCCATCAACCAGCAAGTGGATGAAATCACCGGCCTCACCAGCGTGAGCATTCTGCCCGTGAATGACCGGCCCAACGCCGGCAAGGAACTGCGCCCCGAGGTGCGGCTGGTGGATGCCGAGACCGGTGACGACCTGTTCCTCGCCAACACCCAGAACCCGGCCCGCTACGAGCTGCCGGAGCGCACGGTGCTGAGCTTGGAAGACCGCGCCGAGATCGACGTGGGCGACGTCATCGCCCGCATCCCCCAGGAAGGCTCCAAGGCCCGCGACATCACCGGCGGCCTGCCGCGGGTGGCGGACCTGTTCGAGGCCCGCGCCCCCAAGGAGGCCGCGATTCTGGCCGCGGAAACCGGCAACGTCAGCTTCGGCAAGGAGACCAAGAGCAAGCGCCGCCTGTTGATTACCAAGGCCGATGGGGAAACCGTGCCGGGCACCGAGCCGGCGCTCATCCCGCTGCGCCGCAAGCTGTCGGTTTTCGATGGCGAGCATGTGGAACGCGGCGAGGTGGTGTCTGAAGGGCCGCCCAATCCCCACGACATCCTGCGGCTGAAGGGCGTCGAGGAACTCGCCAAGTACATCATCAACGAGATTCAGGAGGTGTACCGGCTGCAGGGCGTGGCGATCAACAACAAGCACATCGAGGTGATCGTGCGGCAAATGCTGCGCAAGGCCGAGGTGAAGAACCCGGGCGATTCGTCCTTCGTGCGCGGCGAGCAGGTGCAATATGCGGCGCTCCTGCAGGAGAACGAGCGGCTCGAGGCGGAAGGCAAGCAGCCCATCGAGTTCGAGCGCCTGCTGCTCGGCATCACCAAGGCATCGCTGGCCACGGAATCCTTCGTGTCCGCCGCCTCGTTCCAAGAGACGACGCGCGTGTTGACGGAAGCCGCGGTGACGGGTCGGCTCGACAACCTGCGCGGCCTGAAGGAGAACGTCATCGTCGGCCGCCTCATTCCGGCCGGCACGGGCCTCGCCTATCACCGCGATCGGGTGCGCCGCCGCGAGGAAGAGGTGTTGGAAGAGCAAGTGCCCACCACGGCGGAAGAGGCGGAACAGGCGCTCTCGGAAGCCTTGTCGGCGAGCGACACCGCGTAGCGCGGGGCTTTCAACGCGCCGGCCGGCGCGCTCCGCGCATGGCTACAATGGCTTCGGGGTGAGGAAAGCACTCCGAAGCCATTGAGCCACGAAGGGGAGCGCCATGAACGTCATCGCCAACACACCGGCCGGTCAACTGCGCGGCAGCCAAAGCAACGGCGCCATCGCCTTCAAGGGTGTGCCCTTTGCCTCGGCGCCCGTTGGCGAATTGCGCTGGCGCCCACCGCAGGCGGCCCCGGCGTGGTCCGGCGTTCGGGACGCCCTCAGCTACGCCGCCGCCTCGTACCAAGACGACCTCTCGGCGCTGCCGCCCTCGACGCTGACGCCGCTCTTGGCCGTTGACGAGCGCCAAGCCGAAGATTGCCTGCACTTGAACGTGTGGACGCCGGCGCTCGACGGCCGCCGGCCGGTGATGGTGTGGATTCACGGCGGCGGTTTCGCGTTGGGCGCCGGGTCGCAATTCGTTTACGACGGCAGCCGCCTCTGTCAGCGCGACGTCGTCGTGGTGACGATCAACTACCGCATGGGGCCATTCGGCTTCGTCCACCTCGCCGGGCCCACCCGTGGCGCCATCGACGCCAGCGGCAACGAAGGGCTGCTCGACCAAATCGCCGCCCTCAAGTGGGTACGCGACAACATCGAGCGCTTCGGCGGCGACCCGGACAACGTCACCATCTTCGGCGAATCCGCCGGCGGCATGAGCGTGATGGCGCTTATGGCCATGCCGCAGGCCGCCGGCTTGTTCCACAAGGCCATCGCGCAAAGCGGCCCCGGCCACAACTTCTTGACGCCCCAGCAAGCGAGCGACTGGCTGGCGATGCCCATGCTGCAGCGCCTCGGCAACGACCCGGAGGATGCCGACGCGTTGCGCCGCGCCACCGCCGATGAGCTCATGGCCGCGCTGCCCGGCTTCTCGGCGAATATCAGCGCCGCGGACCCGCAAATGCGGAACCGATGGGCTCGGCCGGTGGTGGAAGGCGACGTGTTGCCGGATTGGCCGGAGAACGCCTTGCGCAACGGCAGCGCCAGCGGCGTGCCCCTGATGGCCGGCGTGACCCGGGACGAAATCGCCGTGCTATCGGACCCAGCCCTCACGGACGCGGTGCTGCCCGCGATGGTGCAAGGCGGGCTGCCGGATCATGTGGATGGCCAAGCCTTGCTGGAGAATTACCGGCAGGCCCGCCAAGCGCGTGGGGCGCCGACCACACCGGCGGCGCTGCTCACCGCCATCAGCTCGCATCGCGCCATGTGGGTGCCGACCACCCGCGTGTTGGAGGCCCAGCGTCCCCATGCGCCGGTGTTCCACTATGTGTTCGATTGGATCAGCCCGGCCGGCGACGGCATGATGGGTGCGTTGCATGGCGTGGACATCGCGTTTCCATTCGGCACCCACGCCGCGACGCCTGTGGCCGGTGAGTTCTTCGGCCAAGGCCCGGCCGCGGATGCCCTCGCGGACGCGGTGATGAGCGCGTGGAGCGCCTTCGCGCACCGCGGCGACCCAAGCGCGGACGGCTTCGGCGACTGGCCGCCCTACGACGCCGACACGCGCCCCACCCTGATGATCGGCGCCAGCGCCGGCGTGGCCCAAGCCCCCTACGAAGCCGAACGACGCGCTTGGGACGGCATCGCCACCGAGGACATGAGGAGCATGTGAGGGGTTCGCTCGGCACTCAAAGCAGCTGTTCCGCGACTTCGCGTAGCCTCTCGTTCGCCAATCGCACATACTCCGCTGAACGCTCTATCCCCATCCACTCGACGCCGGCCTGCCCAGCGGCCATGGCAGTCGTGCCGCTGCCGAGGAACGGATCGAGTAACAGCCCCGGCCCCGGCCGCAGGGACTGGATGCACCGCGGTGCCGCCGGCCTCGACATTCGGCGCGTGTGTTCCGCCATCTCAAGCATCGTGGAAGATTAGCACGCGAGGCGTCTTCGCAGCGGGTTCAGCGCAGGGTGTGCGACATTTGGTGGCGGAACGCGCTCGGCCCCCTTGAACAGCGGTTCAGCGGTTGCAAGGAGATGGCCGCCAGCAGAGACGGAACTGGCGTGCGCGACGAGCACAAGCCCCGAACGCCTGGTGCTCCCGTTGAAGCGGAGTCACCCTGCGCTAGCGACGCCGCGCGCGGGCGAGGAAGTCCGCGCCGCTGTCGCAGTCGATGATCAGCGCGCCGATCCGCGCCAGTTCCGAAGCGTCCTCGACGCCAGCGAGAACCGCCTCCAACTCTGCGCCGGCAGCGGCGCCGAAGCGCTGGCTGGCTTGGCTGCACAGCAGCGCCCGTTCCTCCGCCAGCACCTCGCGGCGACCCTCTTGGCGCCCGGCCCGCCGGCCCTCGGCGATCTTCTGCTCGTCCCACTCCCGAAGCGTTTCCGCAAGCATCGTCGTCTCCTTGTCGGACTGTCCGCTAGGGACGCCGCGCGCGGGCGAGGAAGTCCGCGCCGCTGTCGCAATCGATGATCAGCGCGCCGATCCGCGCCAGTTCCGAAGCGTCCTCGACGCCAGCGAGAACCGCCTCCAGCTCGGCGCCGGCAGCGGCGCCGAAGCGCTGGCTGGCTTGGCTGCACAGCAGCGCCCGTTGGCCCTCCCGACGCCCAGCCCGCATTCCCTCCCGCCGGCCTTCCCGCCGGCCCTCGGCGATCTTCTGCTCGTCCCATTCCCGAAGCGTCTCCGCAAGCATCGTCGTCTCCTTGTCGTCAACCAAAGCCGGCATCCGTCCGCCCAGGCGCGGACTCAGAGTGCCACCGCACCATGCCACGAACGACCGCCACAGTTCCTGGTCGTCCGCCGCCGAGATCAGCGCCACGGCCCGCTCGAGCGCCGGCGCCAGCCCTTGCGCCGATGCGGCGTCCAGCGCCAGCACCGCCCGCGCCAGGTTGCCGTCCGCCGCATCGTCTCCCGCATAGTCCTTCGCGTCAATCAGCCGGCAGCGCAGGCGCGGCTGCAGGTCGCGCAATTCTGGCGGTGCCCACTCGCGCTCGTCCAGACGCAGCGGCGCGTTCCACTTGGCGCGGCCGTTGTACACCACCAGCGGCACATGTGTCACGACGCGCCCGCCCTCCGCCGCCATCCAGCCGGTGCGGCGCAGTTCCCGGGGCAGCAGCGCGACGTACTCCAGCAGACGCTCGGCCATGTGGGCGTCCGGGCTTGATTGAAATTCGATGTGGAACATCACCCCGGCGCCGGCAGGGTGGCCCGTGCCGGACTTGAACGGCACCCACCAGGGCAGGTCGGCGCGCCGGGTGCGCAAATCCTCCGAGACGTGCTCCGCCGGCAGGCGTTCCATGCGGTCGAGGTCCAAGTCGTCCACCCAGGGATCGCCGAGCAGGCGGACGAGGCCCACGACCACGGCGCGGTGCGAGAACAGCCGCTTGCTGGCCTGGTCGCTTTGCTGGGTCTGTCGTGCCATGGGCGCACTGTGCGCCGGCAACGGCCTTGGGCGAAACGGCGAAAGGCTGAAAGTGCTGTGCGAGATCGGCGACGGCATGATGGGTGCGTTGCACGGCGTGGACATCGCCTTTCCATTCGGCACCCACGCCGCGACGCCTGTGGCCGGCGAGTTCTTCGGCCAAGGCCCGGCCGCGGATGCCCTCGCGGACGCGGTGATGAGCGCGTGGAGCGCCTTCGCGCACCGCGGCGACCCAAGCGCGGCCGGCTTCGGCGACTGGCCGCCCTACGACGCCGACACGCGCCCCACCCTGATGATCGGCGCCAGCGCCCGCGTGGCCCAAGCCCCCTACGAAGCCGAACGACGCGCCTGGGACGGCATCGCCACCGAGGACATGCGGAGCATGTGAGGGGTTCGCTCGGCGCTCAAAGCAGGCGTTCCGCGACTTCGCGCAGCCTCTCGTTCGAAAATGGCGCCGTCCGGCCTCAGCAGGCGCATCATCTCCGCGAGGCAGTCTCGCTGCCATGCGACGTAGCGCTCGTTGGGCATGCAGTCGTCATGGCCATCGTAGCCAGACTGCAACGCCGCCTTCGGCCACTTGCCCTTGCGTCCGTTCTTGAGGCCGTTGCCCGTGCTGTTCTTGATGTTGTAGGGCGGACTGGTCACCACCAGGCAATCTCCATGGTGGATGATGCCCCGGAGCGGGCGCGGCGCGGCGGTCTTCGCGGGCCGGTGGGCAACCTTGTCGTCGGTGATGGCGTCGAGTTGGGCCAAGCTCATGCCGTGATCTCCGCGTAGGTGATGCGATGCGTGAATGTCTTGCGGACGAATGGCGCCGAATGGTAACGCGGGGCTGGCCGCCGGCGTTGCGAGGCCGGAGCGCCGAAGCGATACAGTGTGGTTTGGCTCAGCGAGTTAGGAGGCTTGACACGAGGGGCTCTTCGCCAAGGGGCTCAGGCGTCGGGCGGCCCCTCGACGAGGATCAGGCGCCAGCCGCGCAGGCCGCCGCGCATGGGGAGCGTCGCCCGCACCGTGAACGCGAGCGTCCCGGTCTGCCCGTGGGCGTCCGTGGCCGTCACCGTCACGGTGGCCACGCCGTCGCCCTCGGCCTCCACCACCAGCACGCCGGCCTCGACGCGGACGCTCGCCACCGACGGGTCGGAGGACCGCGCCGCGTAGGTGAACGCCTCGCCGGGCGCGGCGTTGAAGCGCTCGGCCAGGGGCAGCCGCAGCGTGTCGCCGTCCAGCGCCTGCTCCGGCAGCGTGGTGGCCCGCGGCGGAACCTTGTACAGCGTCAGCGGCTCGCCGGCGACGGTGGCGAAGCCCGAGAAGCACGGCACGTCAACCAGCCCCTGCTCGCAGCGGGCGTCCGGGACGGGTTCCGGCCGCGCGGTGAGCGTCAGCGGGGCGCCGCCGTCCGCCACCTCGACCGGCTCGCCTTGGGCGGCGCCGGCCGGCACGGACACCTCACCCGCCGGGCCGCCCGCCAGCGCGGCGCGCAGCGTGAACGGGGCGCCTTCCGCGACCCGCGCCGCCACCATGGCCGGGCCGGGCAGCCACGGGTCCGCGTCCGTGCGCGCGAGGCCGACGGCCAGCATGAAGGGGGCGCCCGGGTTGCCGTGCAGGCGCAGCTCCTCCAACGCGCCCAAGCCCGCGAACAGGCCGGCCGGCAAGTCCGCCAGCCGGTTGCCGTCCAAGCGCAGCGCCCGCAGCGGGCCCAGGCCCGCGAAGGCGCCGCCCGGCAGCGCGGCGAGCGCGTTGCCGGAGAGGTGCAGCCGCCGCAGCCCGGTGAAGCCGGACAGCGCGTTCGCCGGCAGTTCCGCGAGGCGGTTGCCGGACAGGTCCAGCAGCCGCAGCGCCGGATGCTTCAGGCCGGCCGGCGGCGCGTCGATGCGGTTGCCCCGCAGCTGCAGCGACCACAGGTTCGGCAGCGCCGCCAAGGCCGCGGCCGGGAACGCCGCCAGCCGGTTGCCGGAGACGTCCAGCAGCAGCAGGTTGGAGAGCTGCAGCAGGTCCTCGCCGCGCAGCCGCTCGAGGCCCGCGTCCCGCAGCCGCAGCGACGTCCACCGCGACAGGTCCGCCACCGCCTCGCAGGGCCGCGCCCGGCGCAGTTCGTCGCGCACCGCCGGGTCGCGGTCGCAGACGCCCTCGTCGATGGTCGCCGTCGCCTCCGCCTTCAGGCCCAGGCCGTAGGCGGCGTCCTCAGCCGGCACCGCCAGCGTGGCGATGAAGTGTTCGCGCAGCGGCTCGACGACGTCATCGTCCAGGATGGGCACCGTGATCTCCGCCGCCGTCGCGCCGGCGGTGAACATCGCCGTGCCGCCCGTGCCGCCATCGTGGTCGGATTCGTCGGCCGCCGGATCGTCGCCGGCCATGAGGGTGTACGGCACCGCCAGCGCCGCCGGCACGGGCCGGCTCGCCGTCAGCGTCAGGCGCACCGTGCCGCCCTCGGGCGCCGAGGCGTCCGCGGCGAAGGACACCGTCACGCCGGAGCGCACCTCGAAGCTCAGCGAGGCGCTCAAACCTTCCGGGTCCGTGGCCGTCACCGTGACCGTCGCGCCGCCGTGCCCCACGCCCTCCACCTCGACGGCCGGCCAGGCCAGCCGCGCGGCCGCCACCGCCGGGTTCGAGGACGAGACCGCGTAGGTCAGCAGCTCCGGCTCCTCGTCCGTGAACAGCCCCGCCAGCGCCACCCGCGCCGTGGCGCCGAGGGCCAGGTCGATGTCGTCCACCGAGCCGACCGCGACCGGCGGCTCGTTCGGCAGGGGCGGCGCGTCGTCGTCGGCCACCGTCACCTGCACGCTCGGGATGGCCAGCGTCGCCGGGTAGCCGACGGCGGCGCAGGCGGTGGTGATGGAATGGCGCAGGGTGACGCTCTCGGTCTCGCTGTCGTCGTCCTGCCCGGCCGTCACCGTCACCGTCTGCGGCGTGTTCCAAGTCGTCGCCGAGAAGGCCAGCGCGGTGGGATCCACCGTCAGGTCCGGGTTGGCGCCCGCCACGGACACGCCCACGCCGCCGGCGCAGCCGGTGGGCGCGTCGCTCAGCGCCAGCGTGTAGGCGCCCCGGTTGGCGGCGCCGGCGCCCGGGTCCTCGTTCAGCGACAGGCTGCGCCGCGACACCAGCACCGACGGCGGGGTGGGCGTCACCGGCAGCGTGCCGGTGGTGAGGTTGCTGGACGCGGAGTGCGCCGCCGCCAGCACCGTCACCGCCACCGTGGACGCCGCGTTGAAGCCGTAGCCGGCGCCCGTCACCAGCGACAGCGTGGCCGTCGTCGAGCCGGACGTGACCGCGGACACGCTGCCGATGGAGAGGCCGGCGATGGTCGGGTTGGTGACCAGCTGGAAGCTCGACGCGCCCACCCCGCTGGCGTAGGTCGCGCCGATCAGCGTCACGGTGAGGGACGCGCCGTTCAGGTTCGCCTCGGTGAGCGGCGACGGGCTGGACGCGAGCGACGCGCCGGCGTTCACCGTGACCGTGAACGTCAGCGAGGCGCTGTCGGTTCCGGCCGTGTTCGTGTCCAGGTCCGTCGCCGTGATGGTGACCGTCATCGCGCCCGCGGTGGCCGCGTCCGGCGTGCCGCAGACCTCCCGCGCCTCCGTGCCCGCACAGCCCGGCGTGTCCGTGCCCGTGGCGTCGAACACCAGGCCCGACGGCAGGTTGGCGGCCGCGTAGGTGAGGGTGCCGTTGCCGCCGCTCGCGGCCGGCACCACGAAGTCCGTGATCGCCGCGCCGGCCGGGTAGGTCTTGTTGGACACCGAGCCCATGCCGAACGACGGCGCGCTGTCCGCCGCCACGCTGTAGGCGAACGACAGGGTGGCGCGGTCGCCCACGCCCATGTTGGTGTCGCCGTCCTGCGCGGTGATGGTGATGGTGCCGCTGCCGCCGACGCTCGGCGTGCCGCAGATCTCCCGCGCCTCGTTGCCGGAGCAGCCGCCCGAGTCCGTGCCGGTGGCGTCGAACACGAGGCCCGTCGGCAGGCCGGACGCCACGTAGGTGATCGTCCCGTTGCCGCCGCTCGCGGCCGGCACCTGGAAGTCCGCGATGGCCGTGTTGGTGAAGAACGCCTTCTCCGGCACCGAGCCGGAGCCGAACGACGGCGCGGCGTCCGACGCCACGGTGATCGTGAACGTCAGCGTGGCGCGGTCGCCGGAGCCCAGGTTGGCGTCCGAGTCCCGGGCGGTGATGGTGACCGTCCGGGCGCCGCCGAGGACGGTCGGCGTGCCGCAGATCTCCCGCGCCTCGGCGCCGGTGCAGCCGGGCGTGTCCGACCCGGTGGCGTCGAACACGAGGCCCGTGGGCAGGCCGGACGCCGTGTAGATGATCGTCCCGTTGCCGCCGGTGGCGGCCGGCACCTGGAACTCGGCGATGGCGGTGTTGACGGCGAAGGTCGCGTCGGTGACGGAGCCCATGCCGAAGTCCGGCGCCGTGTCCGTCTCCACGGTCACGGAGAACGTCAGCAGGCCGCGGTCGGCGGCGGCCATGTTGGCGTCCCCGTCCTGCGCCGTGATGGTCACCGTCGCCGCCGCGGCGGCCGTGGTCGGGGTGCCGCAGACCCGCCGCGCCTGGCTGCCCGGGCAGCCGGGCGAGTCCGACCCGGTGGCGTCGAAGCGCAGCCCGTCCGGCAGGTTCGAGGCGTCATACGTGATGGCGCCGTTGCCGCCGCTCGCGGCGGGCACCGTGAACTCGTCGATGGCCTGGCCGGCGACGAAGGTCTTGGCGGTGACGGAGCCGCCGCCGAAGGACGGCACGAGGTTCGCGTTCACGGTGACCATGAACGTCAGCGTGGCGCGGTCGGGGGCGGCCCTGTTGGCGTCGCCGTCCTGCGCGGTGATGGTCACAGTCACGGCCGAGGCGGCCGTGGTCGGGGTGCCGCAGACCTCCCGCGCCTCCGTGCCCGGGCAGCCGTTCGTGTCCGTGCCGGTGGCGTCGAACACGAGGCCCGTGGGCAGCCCGGACGCCTCGTAGGTGATCGCGCCGTTGCCGCCGCTCGCGGCCGGCACCTGGAACTGGTCGATGGCCGAGCCGGCGATGTAGGTCTTGTTGGTGACGGAGCCGGAGAAGGACGGGGCCGTGTCAAAGACGATGGAGAAGGTCAGCGTGGCGCGGTCGGTCGGGGCCACGTTGGCGTCCGCGTCCCGCACCGCCACCGTCACCGTCACCGTTCCGGTCCCCGAAGGCGTGCCGCACACCGTGCGCGGCGCCATGCAGGTTCCCGAGCCGTCCTCGTCGAAGACGAGCCCGCTCGGCAGGCCGGTCACCGTGTAGTCGTAGGTGCCGTTGCCGCCGGTGGGCGGCGGGATCTGAAACGCCTGGATCGCCGTGCCAGGCACCACGGTCCTGGTGGCCACCGTGATGCCGGTGTAGCTCGGCGCCGTGTCCGTCTGCCCGCTCAGCTGCGCCGTGAACTGCGTGGCGGCGGAGTGGCCGCCCCACTTCAGCGCCGGGTATTGGTTGCCCTGCCCGAAGTCCCACGCGGCGTCGTCCGCGTCGATGCGGCCGTCGCCGCTGGTGTCGTAATCGTCCCAATGGGCGTAGATGCCCGTCGCCGCGGTGGGCGCCTGCAGCTCGGCGGTGGTCTTGCCGTCCGAGTTCGGCGAACCGGGGCTGGTCGTGCGGGTGGTCGTCTGCCTGTCCCAATAGGCCCTGTCGATGGTGTCGCCGCCAGATTGGCCTTGGCCAAACAAGGCACCCAATTCAGGCGCCACGTTTCCGATCCTAGTCGCCGGCGTATTTATGGCCCCGACGACATAGCTGTTGTATGCGCGGCAGCCGTAGCTGTAAGCGATGGCCCGTTGCCTTCCATCGGACGAGAGTGTCACGGAGGACGTTTGACTAACCCCCACCAAGCCGCCTTGTGCGAACGCATTCGATAGCGAAACAGCGGAATAGGACGTGTGGATGGTGCTCCCGGCGCAGGCCCCCACCAAACCACCTGCATGATTAAACACACCTGTATTGTTATCGAGAGCCACGGTGCCCCGTGCGTAAACTCCCGCCATGGTGCTGCCCTTGAAGATTCCGACCAGAGGGCCAAAATAGCCGGCGGGGCTGTCGCTGCCGCCATTGCCGGCGTCGACGTCGAGAACGGCGACGGATTCGATTCGCCCGTACCTGACCAAAGTGAAGAGTCCCTGGCCATCGTATGAGGTGGTACTATCTTTCATATACAGGTTCGACACCGTGTGGCCGTTGCCCCGGAACGTTGCCGTGAACGGCGAGTCCGCCTTCTTGTCCTGCACGCCGATGGCGTTCCAGCCGTCGTCGCCGTTCCAGTAGGCGTCTCCGGAGTCCGCCATGCCGTCGCCGTCCGTGTCCAGGTCGATGTCCGCCATCAGCTCGTAGCCCGTGCAGTTGCCGGTCTGGTCGGAGTCGCTGGTGTCCGGGCAGCCCATGCCGGCGGCGGGGCTCGGGAAGGCGCTGGTGCCGCCGGTGGAGTAGCCGGAGTTCAGCGACGAGCCGTTGCCGTCCAGGTCCCAGCGCATGGCGTTCAGCTGCGCGTGGCCGCTGATCTCGATGAGGCCGTCGTCGTCCGTGTCGTAGTCCGTGCCGGTCCTCGCGTCGTCGTCCTTCACCGTCGCCCGCACCGTGCGGTTCGCCGCGGTGCTCGACGAATAGCCGCCGCCGGTGGCGACGTTGGTCACCAGCGCCACCTCGTCCACGGTGTCCGTGTCGTCGGCCACCGCGGTCAGCGTGACCGTCTTCGGGGTGTTCCAGTTGGTGGTGGTGAAGGTGAGCGTGGCCGGCGAGCGGGTGACCGCGGCCGTGTGGTCGCTGGTGACGGTGACGGTGACGTTGCCGGTGGGCGGGCTCTCCAGCGCCACGGTGTAGGTGCCGGTGCCGCCCTCGGTGAGCGCGACGTCCTTGGTGGAGACGATCACCCAGCGCGCCACGCCGATGGCCTGGGTGGCGGTGGTGAGCGCGGCGGTGTGCAGCGTGCCGGCGGCGGCCACGGTGACGGCGATGGTGGCGGCGCTGTCGAAGTCCGAGCCGTCGTGGTGCAGGCGCAGGGTGGCGGCGGTGCGGCCGCTGTTGAACGACACGCTGTGGACGGTGAGGCCGGGCACCGCGGTGGTGAGCGTGAAGTGGGAGGTGTTCGCTCCGGTCGCGTAGGTGGTGCTGGTGAGGGTGACGGTGAGCGTCGCCGTGCGCAGGTTGCCCTGATTCAGCGTGGCGGGGCTGCTGGAGGAGATGGCGGCGGACTGCGCCAACGCCGGTGCGCCGGCGAGCAGCGTCGCAAGCGCCAGAACCCATGCACGGAGGACGCGATTCGACGAGCCCCTGCCACGTCGGGCCTCACGCGGCCGTGAATTCGGGGGGGGGGGGGGGGGGGGTTACTCACAAACACACGGGCCCCACGCATGGCGTCCACACCGTCGCTCGACAAGGCACATCAAACACCAATTTTACCCGATATGTGAAACATCCCCATACCATACCGCCGGCGCTGCGAGGCTGGAACGCCGAAGCGATACAATGCGGCCTGGCATAGCGAGTTAGGAGGCGTGACACGTGGGGCTCTTTGCCAAGTTGACGGAGAAGCCTTGGCTGCCGGATCCAACCGGCGTGGCGCAGTTGCGCACCGGCGGATTCGCCACGCCGAACCGCAAGGTCGCCTTGGTGCTGTTCCTCGCCATCGTGGGCGTGCTGTTCTTCCTGTTCTTCGCTGCCTACCACATGCGCATCGAGTTCACCACAGACTGGGTGCCGATGCCGGAGCCGCCGCTGTTGTGGGCGAACACCGCGCTGCTCGGCCTCTGCAGCCTGGCCTTCGAGTGGGCGCGGCAACGCGGCGCCGCCGGCGACGTGCCGGGGCTGCGCACCGCCTTCCTCGTGGCCGGTGCGCTCACGCTGGCGTTCCTGGTGAGCCAAATCGTGGTGTGGAACCAGCTGGTGGCGCAGGGCTACCTCGCGCAATCCAACCCCGCCAACGGCTTCTTCTACATGATTACCGGCGTTCACGGGCTGCACCTGCTCGGCGGGCTCATCGCGTGGGCGCGGGCCGCGAAACGGATGTTCACCGCCGCGGACATCGGCGACGCCCGCCAGAGCGTGGACCTCTGCGCCATCTACTGGCACTTCCTGCTGTTGATTTGGCTCGGCATGTTCGCCCTGCTCATGAATAGCTGACCGTCAACGCCATGACTGCCGCCGGGGGTTCGCCATGAATGAATCCAGTGCGCCGTTCTTGGCGGGGAGCGACACCGAGCGTGTCGATTTCGACGTTGAAGGCATGACGTGCGCGATGTGCGCGAGCCGCGTCGAACGGGCGTTGCACGATGTCCCGGGCGTCATTGAAGCGCGGGTGAACTTGGCCTTGGAACGGGCGGACGTGGTGTTCGGCCGCGAGCAGGCATCCCTCGAAAACTTGCTGGACGCGGTACACCGCGCCGGCTACCACGCGCGGCCCGCCACCGAGGCGTTGGCCGCCCCGCAAGCGCTGGACCAAGCCCGCCTCGAAGCCGAGCGGCGCACCTTGGTGGTGTCCGCCGTGTTGACGGCGCCGCTGCTCATCAGCATGGGCCTCGCCACGGCGGGCTACGAAGAGCTGCACGTGATGCCGACCGCCGAGGTGCTGCTGGCGACGCCCATCCAGTTCCTCATCGGCTTGCGCTTCTATCGCGGGGCGTGGAACGCGCTTCGCGCCGGCGCCGCCAACATGGACGTGCTGGTGGCGCTCGGCACCACCGCTGCGTACTGCTATAGCTGGTACCTGCTGCGCACACTCGGCGAAGAGGCGGACGGCCGCCTCTACTTCGAGGCATCTGCCGTCATCATCACCCTCGTGTTGCTCGGCAAGCACTTGGAGAACCGCGCCAAGCGCAGCGCCGCGGCGGCGCTGCAGGCGCTCCTCGCGCTGCGTCCAGACACCGCTTGCCTGTTGGCCGAAGACGGCACGGAAACCGTGGTGCCGGCGGAGCGGGTGCGGGAGGGAGACTTGGTGCTGGTGCGTCCGGGCGGTCGGGTGCCGGTGGATGGCGAGGTGGTCGAAGGCGCCAGCGAAGTGGATGAATCCCTCGTAAGCGGCGAAAGCATGCCGGTGCCAAAGGGCGTTGGCGATGCCGTGACGGGCGGCGCCGTCAACGGCGTCGGCCTCATCAAGGTTCGGGCGACGGCGGTGGGCGAAGCGTCCACCTTGGCGCGCATCGTGCGCCTCGTCGCGGAGGCACAGGCCGGCAAGGCATCCGTGCAACGTCTGGTGGATCGGGTGAGCGCCGTGTTCGTGCCCAGCGTGCTCGCCTTCGCCACGCTCACCTTCATCGCTTGGCTGCTCGTGTCCGGCAACTTTGAACAAGCCCTCATCGCGGCGGTGGCCGTGCTGGTCATCGCGTGTCCGTGCGCCTTGGGCCTCGCCACCCCCACCGCCATCCTCACCGGCACCGGCGCCGCCGCCCAAGCCGGCATCCTCATCCGCGACATCGAGATGCTCGAGAAGGCACACCGCATCGACGCCATCGTCTTCGACAAGACGGGCACGCTCACGGAAGGGCGGCCGCGTGTGCTCGCGGTGCATGGTGTGCGGGCGGACGCGCAAACCGCATTGGCGTCCGCCGCCGCGGTGCAGCAGGGCAGCGAGCATCCGCTGGCCAAGGCGATCCTCGCCCGTGCCGCGCAAATTGAGCAGCCGCTGGCGCCAGTGCAGGGCTTCCAAGCGACGCCCGGCCGTGGCGCCGAAGGTGTGGTGGCCGGCCGCCAAGTCGCCGTCGGCAACGAGCCTTTCGTCAGCGCTCGCGCCGAAGTGGACGCCGCCGTGCAGGCGTTGGCGCGAGAGCGCGAAGCGGCCGGTGAAACCGTGGTGTTCGTCGCCGCGGACGATGAACTGCTCGGCGTCATCACCTTGGCTGACCCGCCGCGGGAACACGCTGCCGCGGCGGTGCGCTTGTTGCACACGCTCAACGTCCAGCCCACCTTGTTGTCCGGCGACGCCGCCGGCGTGGCCGAGCGCGTTGGGCGCGAACTGGGGCTTGCGACGGCGCAGGGTGGCATGGCGCCGGAAGCGAAGGCGCAGGCGGTGCGCGAAATGGTGGCGGCCGGCCATGTGGTGGGCATGGTGGGCGACGGCGTGAATGACGCCCCGGCGCTGGCCGCCGCGGACGTTGGCATCGCCATGGGCAGCGGCACGGACATTGCCATGGCCACCGCCGGCGTCACGCTGATGCGGCCAGACCCGCGTTTGGTCGCCGGCGCCGTGGCCGCCAGCCGGGCGACCTTCCGCAAGATCCGCCAGAACCTGTTCTGGGCCTTCGTTTACAACGTGGTGTGCATCCCGCTGGCCGCCATCGGTTATCTGAGCCCCACGCTGGCGGCGGCGGCGATGGCGCTGAGCAGCGTGAGCGTGGTGTGCAATTCGCTGCTGCTGCGCGGCTGGCGGCCGAACTTGGCGAGCGCTTGAATTGGGCGGCAGCCCCTAGGATTTGGCCGGCGGGTCAATCGACGCCAGCGCCGCCGCCATCGCGTCCTTGCCTTCCTCCGCAGCCCAAGCGCGGGCGATGCCGGCGAGTGTCATGGCGAGCGCCACCGGCATCTCGAACATCATGTGGTGGTGGGTGGTGGGCAGCGTGATGATGGGCAGTTGGCCGGCCGTGATCGCCGCCATGTGGTCGCCGAACAGCGCGCCTTCGTCCTCGGTGTGTTCGCCTAGGATGACGGCGCTTCGGCACTTCAGCGCGGCGAACTTGTCCAGCTGGTCTGGCCCCATCTCCAGATGGTCGTACACCGTCGGGTCGAACTTCCAAGTCCAGCCGCCTTCCACGGGCCGCAGGGATTGCCGCCCCACGTGATCGACCACCGCCGGATGGGCGATGGGTTGCTCGGGCACCAGCCGAAACCGCTGCAGCGCGGCCTCCAAGCTGGGATAGACCCGGGTGCTGCGCGGACCCTTGGCGCCGGTGCGGGCGCGGGCGCCCCATTCGTGGTAGCGGGAGCGATCCGGCAGGGTGTAATCCAGGAAGATGGCGCCGGCCAGCTCGGCGCCGTAGCGATGCGCCGCCTCCAACACCACGTAACCGCCGAAGCTGTGCCCCACGACGATGGGCCGCTCGCCAAGCCCCGCGGCTTGGCACACCCGCCACGTCTCATCCGCGAAATCGCCGCCCGTGTAGCGTTCCCGCCAACCGCTGTCGCCGCTGCCGGAGAGGTCGAACGCCGCCACCCGGCAGGTGTCCGCCAGAAACGGCGCCACGAAACGCCACCACTCGAGGTGGGCGTTGGTGCCGTGAACGAGCACCACGCCGGGGCCATCGCGGCCCCACGCCTCGAAGTGGATGGCCGCGCCGCCCACGTCCACGCTGCCAACCTCCGACGGCGCATCCAAGGCGCGGCGGAACCACCAAGGGGTGCTATCCATGTGGCGTATCGTCGGGCAGCCCGGCTCGGAAAGCAATGCAGGCGGCCAAGCACGGCGCCGCGGCCAGCGCCAACCACAGCGGTGCCAGTTCGAGGAAGCGGCCGTTCAGCGCGGCGAGCGGCGCGAACCAGACGAAGCTCAACGCCAAGAGCGCCAGGGTGACGCGCCCGTGGCCGAAGCGCCGCGCCAGCTTCTGATAGGCGTGGCTGCGATGCGCCGACGCCACCCGCTGCCCCGTCAAGCAACGCGCCAGCAGGGTGTAGCTGGCATCCACCCAGAACGCGGCGAGCAGGATGGCGCTCGTCACCCACGGCAAGCCATCCGAGAAGCCCAGCCCGAGCGCGATGGCGCCGATCACGAAGCCCAGGAAGTAGCTGCCGACATCGCCCATGATGATCTTCGCCGGCGGCCAGTTGAGGCACAGGAAGCCCATGCATGCGGCCGCCAGCAAGCCGAGTGCCGGCGCCAAGCCGCCTGGTTCGCCGAACCACAGTGCGCCGAGGCAGAACAACACCGCCTGTGACGCGGCGAGGCCATCGATGCCGTCCATGAAGTTGTACAGATTCACGAACCATGCGAGGGCCACCGTGAGCGCCGCGCCGACGATCAGGCCGGTCTCCCCCAACGCGGCCACCAACGCGCCCGCCACGATGAGATGCGCCGTGAGGCGCAACGCCGCGGACAGGTCTCGCAGGTCATCCACCAAGCCCACCAGCGCAAGGGCCAGCGCGCCGCCGGCGAGGGCCACGGCAAACGCGCCACCGGGCGGGGCGCTCCAGATGAGCCACGCCGCCACCGGCGCCACGAAGCCAATGCCGCCGATTCCGGCCACGGGCGCCGCATGGGAGCTGCGGGCGTTCGGCACGGCGACGATGCGCCGCCGCCACGCCAGCCGGCGTGTGGCCTCGGTGAGGGCAAGCGCGGCCACGAAGCCGGCCACGGCCAAGCCCAGCATCAACGCGGCTGGCTGGTCAGATACCATCGCGCCGTTTCCGCCAACGCCTCCGCCACGCTTTGCGGCGCCCGCCATTGCAGGGAGCGCCGTGCCGCGCCATCGTCCAACAGGAACGGCTCAAGCAACGTCGTCATGCGCCGGCGCTGCCCGGCCAAGTCAGCGGCGCCGAGCAGCCAAGGCCGCGGCACCGCGGGCAGCAGCACACGCCGGTGCATGACGCTCGCCAAGCGCTCGACGAGCTCGCGCGCGCTCAACGCCTCGCCATCCGTCACATGCCATGCGGCGCAGCCCTCCAACCGCGGCGCCAGCAGTTGCAGGAAGCGGCACAGGTTGTGGGCGGACACCATGCTGCGCGGGGCCGTCGCGGCGCCAAGGGGCAGCACCGGCCAGCGCTTGATGGCGCCCAACAAGGTGCGAAAGCCGGCCTTCACGCCGGCGCCGTACACCAGCGGCGGGCGCACGATGGCCAAGGGCAGCCTGCAACGGGCGTGTACTTCACGCAACGCACCCTCGGCCAAGTGCTTGGATTCGGCGTAGATGCCTTGCGGCGCGTGAGGCGCGTCTTCGGCCAGCGGCGCCGCGCTGGCATCGCCAAAGACCTTGGCGGACGACACGAACACGAACCCCAGCGCCCCGTTCGCCGCCGCCGCCCGATACTCGCGCACGGCGAGGTCTCGGTTGACGCTCAGCCACGCATCGTGGTGGCTGGCCGCCGCCGGCCGATGCGCCAGTGCCGCGAGGTGGAAGACCACGCGGCCGGCATAGGGAGGCGTGCCGTCATTCATGGCCGGCCGCCGCGCACTCACGGCCCAACCGTCACTGGCCAACATGGTGTGGAGGTGCCCGCCAATGAAGCCGGACGCGCCGTTTATCAACGCCCGCAAGGCGCTCCCCACCCCATCGTTGGCCTTGGTGCCAAGGAAGCCAAGGCTAGCATGGGGCAGCGCGGGCGAATGTGGCCAAAGCCAGCGGTGTGGTCGCACCTGTCATCGCGTCGAACGATGGCGAAGGCGCAATCCGAACGTACAGCGTCGCGTTTCGACGGTTTTGCGAGGTTGACGGGGGGGGGGGGGGGGCCATAGTATCAGTGTTCGGTGCAGCATCAGCATCGCCACCATTTGTAAGGAGACAGCCATGCAACGAACCCAAGAAGAGATGCGGCAGGAACTGCTGGGCAGGGCCGCCGAGGACGATGCCTTTCGGACGCGGCTCATCGAGGATCCCAAGTCCGCGATCAAGGAGGCACTGGACGTGGACCTGCCGGACACGGTGACGGTGCAAGTCCATGAGGATTCGGCATTGTCGGCGCACCTCGTGCTGCCGCCAAGCTCCGCCCTCAGCGACCAGGACCTTGAAGCCATCGCCGCCGGCCATACCGAGGAGGACTATGGCTGGTACTCGGCCCCGCTGGAACCGCACACCCACTACGAGGGCGGTCCGGTTCATGGGGGGTAGTGTTCCGGATTGAATCAACGGTGCGGACACGCGCCCACGCAGCGGCGACGTGCGTGGGTGCAGTGTCCGAACCTGCCCGCTCCATCGCCGTTTCGCGTCGAACGGTGGCGAGGCGCAATCCGAACGAAGAGCGTCGCGTTTGACGGTTTTTGCGAGGTTGACAGGGGGGGGGGGGCCATAGTATCAATGTTCGGTGCAGCATCAGCATCGCCACAACTGTAAGGAGACAGCCATGCAACGAACCCAAGAAGAGATGCGGCAGGAACTGCTGGGCAAGGCCGCCGCGGACGATGCCTTTCGGGCGCGGCTCATCGAGGATCCCAAGGCCGCGATCAAGGAGGCACTGGATGTGGACCTGCCGGACACGGTGACGGTGCATGTCCACGAGGATTCGGCAATGTCGGCGCACCTCGTGCTGCCGCCAACCGCCGCCCTCGGTGACGCGGACCTTGAAGCCATCGCCGCCGGCCATACCCATGAAGAACTTGGCTTCGGCTGGTACAGGTCCCCGACGGGACCGCACACCCACTACGAGGGCGGCCCAGTTCACGGGTAGTGTTCCCAGATTGAATTGACGCTGCGGACACGCGCCGCGGAGGCGTCCGAACCTGCCCGCCAAGCCGCTTAAGGGCTTGGCGGGCAGGTTCACCCCTTCCCGATGTGGGCCATGGGCTGCTTCCTCTACAATGGGTGGGCCGGAGGAGGTAGGCCGGGTAACTCGTCATCCCGGTAGAAGGCTTTCCCGCGGGAGCGGGTTAAAGTGGACTGCATCGAGGGTCGCGTCTCGTCCGCCTCCGGCGCTCAATCCAACGTCCCCCAAATCAGTCCGTGGCGCGGCTGACCGGATCGCCGGCTCACCCCGCACCGGGCCTTGACGGAGCGATTGGGGGACGCATCATGCGTCTTGAGCCGGTGTCCCAGTAAGCCAGCGGTGAGGCGGCGGCGACGCGGCCAATGTAGTGGGAAATTGACGGCGCCCCACCACCGGCTCAGCCCCTTTCGCCCTTCCTATACAACAAGTGCCCTTTGCGTTGCACAAGGTTCTCTCGGCGCAAGTGGGCGCTGTGTGCCCGAACCCGCCCGCCAAGCCGCTTAGGGGCTTGGCGGGCTGCTCGACCGCTTCCCAGCGAGTGCCGCAACCAGATGCCGCTTCACAGAGGCACCCGGCCACGGCACCGCTCGGGCGCTCACTCGGCGACTTTGATGCGCGCCTCGTTTTTCGCCACGGTCGCCTCGCCGATGCCGCGCACCTTGGTCAGGTCGTAGATGTCTTCGAACCGGCCATGCTCCTCCCGATAGCGGACGATGGCTTGGGCTTTCGACATCCCCACGCCCACCAGCATGTTGGCGATGGCTTCGGCATCCGCGGTGTTCACGTCCACGGTGCCCTGCTCGGCGGCTTGGCCGTTTGCCGCCAGAGCCACCGCGAGCGCCACGGCCGCCAACGGCCGTGCCAGAAATGCAGCTTTCATTCGTCTCCCCTCCCTACCGAGCAAATTGGAAGGCCAGCCTAGCGAAGCGTGGCAACACTTCCTGTGGGCTGCATCCGCAAAGTGCGTGAGCCGCTGCCGCCGCGTGCTGTGAGCCATTGGCCACCGGCGCCGTGGGAGGATGCCGGCGCCGCCCGCCACCCGCCACCGCGGCGAAACGGCATTGGCCTAACGGCGGTGCCTTTGGCAAACTTGTAGGTGCGTTCGCTCGCCAAGCCGCACGGGAGCGACGGCACACGAAGCCCACCGGCGCGGCGTTGCAGCAAGGAAAAGCATGGACCTGACGGCACACTGGGCTGGTTTTCTGGCCATCGGGGTATTCGTGGTCGCCTACTCCTTCGTGATTGCGGAGGAGTTCACCCACCTGCGGAAATCCATCCCGGTCATCTTGGGGGCTGGGATCATCTGGGTCATCATCGCGGCGCTTTACACCGGGCAGCCGGACCGCAGCGGCCCGGAGGAAGCCATTCGCCACTTCCTCATCGAGTTCGGCGAGCTGTTCCTGTTCCTGCTGTGCGCCATGACGTATGTGAACGCGATGACCGAGCGGCGTGTGTTCGACACCCTGCGGGCATGGCTCGTGGAGCGCGGGTTCACGCTGCGCCAGCTCTTCTGGATCACCGGCGTCGTCAGTTTCTTCCTGTCGCCAATCATCGACAACCTGACGGCGGCGCTGGTGATGTGCGCGGTGGTGCTCGCCATCGGCAAGGGCAACCCGCGCTTCATCGGCTTGGGTTGCGTGAACATCGTGGTGGCCGCCAATGCCGGCGGCGCCTTCAGCCCGTTCGGCGACATCACCACGTTGATGGTGTGGCAACGGGGCATCTTGGACTTCTTCACCTTCTTCTCGCTGTTCGTGCCATCCGTGGTCAACTACATCGTGCCGGCGGCGGTGATGTCCTTCTTCGTGGGCGACGAACGGCCAGACGCCGAGACCGAGGTGGCGTTCATGCGGCGTGGCGCCAAGGTCATCATGGCGCTGTTCGGCTGCACCATCGCCACCACCGTGTCGTTCCACAACTTCCTGCACTTGCCGCCGTTCCTCGGCATGATGACCGGCCTCGCCTACCTCAAGATCTACACCTACTTCCTCAACCGCTCGCTGGCGCGGCAACTGCACATGCCAAGCCCCGGCGCCCGCGGCCCGGCCGACGCGGGGGTGGATAGCTTCCAGAACGTCGCGCGGGCCGAGTGGGACACGCTGCTCTTCTTCTTCGGCGTCATCATGTGCGTGGGCGGCTTGGGCTTCATCGGCTATCTGGAAGTGGTGTCGCAAGTGATGTACGTGGATATGGGGCCCACCTTCGCCAACGTGATGGTGGGTGTGCTCTCGGCCATCGTGGACAACATCCCGGTGATGGTCGCCGTGCTGCAGATGCACCCGGAGATGGACGTGCAGCAGTGGCTGCTCGTCACGCTGACGGCCGGGGTGGGCGGCAGCATGCTCTCCATCGGCTCCGCGGCGGGGGTGGCCTTGATGGGGCAAGCGCGCGGGTTCTACACCTTCTTCGGGCACCTGAAGTGGATGCCCATCATCACCGTGGGTTACGCCGCGAGCATCTGGGTTCACTTCCTGGTGAACGGTTCGTATCAAGGCGTGGCGCCATGACGGCGGCTTGGCGCACCGGGCATGGGGCCAAGCCAGCGCCACGGCGTGACACGCTGACTTCGACTTGAGCGACGCCCCCACCAAACACGAAGCTCCCAGCACCCGCGTTTGGGACTTGCCGCTCAGGTTGTGGCATTGGAGCTTCGCCACCTGCGTGGCGTTTTCGCTCTACACCGGCCTCGCCGGCGACTTCAGCCTCATGGAATGGCATCAACGCAGCGGTTTCGCCGTGCTCGCGCTGTTGGCGTTCCGCCTCGGCTGGAGCGCATGGGGCGGGCGCTACGCGAGGCTCGGCCGCTATGTGACGACGCCCCGGCGGCTCGCCGCATGGTTCGCCGACGCACTCCGACAGCGCCGCCCGCCATCCCTCGGTGAAGGCCGGCCGGAAGACCCCCACACCGCCCCCGGCATCGCCCTCGTGGTGTTGCTGTTCCTAGCCGTCGCCACCCAAGCGCTGACGGGGCTCTTCGCCACGGACGACATCTTCATCGAGGGGCCGCTGCACCGCCATGTGGAAGACGAAGTGGCCGCCACGATGAACTGGGTTCACCACCGGGCGTTCTGGATCGTGCTGGCGCTCATCGGTACGCACTTGGCGGCCCACGCCACCTACGCGGCGTTCAAGGACGCCACACCCCTTTCGATGATTACGGGCCGCAAGGCCGCTGACGTGCCGGCCACGGGGCAGCACCTGTTGCGGGGTGTCGCCACGCTGGCCGGAGCGGCGGCGCTGATCTACGTCGCGTCTCTGGCGGTCTAGCGGCCAATCGTCCCTACGCCACGCCTTGTGGCTTCCTTGCATGCGATCTTCTGATGCCACTTAGGGCCAAAAAGTGGCCATTTCCTGTTTGATAGGCCATATTTTACTCGTACATATGGCCAAAAATGGCTATGAACTGACTATTTGTCACTTTTGACTAGCCGTTTACCTTGCCACCTACCGATTCAACGGAGGCGGAGTAGATGATCCGACCCGACCAGCTTAAAGCGTTGCGCAAGCGACAAGGGCTCTCGCTAGAGCAGCTAGCCGAGCAGTCGAGAGTGGGCAAGCGCACGATTCAGCGGATAGAGAAAGGCGAAGTCGGCACTCCTCGCGGCCACACCGCCAAGCAGCTAGCGAAGGCTCTCGGCGTGAAACCTGCGGAGCTCGCGGAAGAACCGAGTCCGGGCGGCGAGCCCGTTCGAGTACAAGATGTGCTCATGCCCGGCACTTGGCTCCAATACGAACTGATCGAGCGACGTTTCGGGGTCCGGTTCCGAGAAGTCATCGAGATGGCACCCCTCATGTTCGCCTTGCTTGCGGAGGAGAGCCTTGCATGGCGGCGGGAACAGCTTGGCAAACTTGAAGACGCGCTCGACGCGGCCTCGAAGCTGGCAGATGCGAGTTCTCTGCGCTTCGCTTCCGTCGGCATTTATCAAGCGGTGGAAGAACTGAACCTCGATGGAGATGCGAACCCGCTGCCCGATTATCTCCGGCATCTCGCAGCCGAAATCGAAGACGAACGTATCAGCGTGGGCCACGATGGCGCGATCCCCAACGTCCCGATGTACAGCGTTTACGAAGACGATCTGCGGCGCATTGCCGGCGGCTCCGAGCGTGCGCGGAACGCGTTGAAGAACGGCCTAGTAACGATCGCCGACATACCCGATGAACTGCTGGACGAGGACGCTCCTGAAGAGCGGGCAGCCTGGATTGAGAACAGGGCCTCCGAGTACTACGGCTCGCGGTGAGGAGGCGCAACAATGAACCTGTCCTATTGCGATCATGCCAGCACCCGCATACGCCAGCGTGGCTTCAGCGAGAGCGACGTCGAGTTGATCGTGCGGCTCGGCACCCAAGTGGAGGACGGCGCGTTACTCCTTCGTGAGCAGGATGTGGATCGGGAAATCCGCGATCTCGAGCGCCAGAAACAGCGCCTTCACCGACTCAAGAACGCCAAGGTGGTGGTCAATGGTGAAACGGTCGTGACGGTCTATCGGGCCGGCAAGAGCAGCCAACGAACGACCTTGAGAAGGGCAAGAGAAGGCGGTTGGGGCGCATAGCCCGCCCAAGGCCGCCCTCCCGTGCCGAATAGTGGCGGCCTTCCAGCAGGTTGTAACGGTGCAACGCCGGTGTTAGCGCCCAAGCACTAACGCCGGCGTTTTCTCGCCTGTCGGCAGAGGGGGCTAGACGGTGCCCCTGCTTCGCACCGCCCTATTCGTGGAAGTACCAACTACCATCGGGATTGCGGTGCCCATGTTCGATGCTCTGTCCGTACGAGTCCTTAATGGTGTGGCCGGCGGCGACCGTTTCAAGGTCAGCGTCGGTCAACGCGGGGCTGGGCGGCAGCACCAAGTGCGCCTTCGTCGCCGTTTCCTCGTGGACATGCACCGCCACGGATTGCGGCAGTTCGAAGCCCAACGCCTCCTTGATGGCGGCGCCGGGGTCGCGGACGAGCCGCGCCCGGAAGTCGGTGTCCGCGGCGGCCTTGCCGATCAGTTCCGCCCGCAGTTCCTCGTGGCTCTTTGCGTTTGCCATGCTGGTGTCTCCTTCAACCTCTGGTGTTTCCGTACTGCGGCGCGTGTCGTGGTACAGCGCCGCGAGACGGGCCACTATACCGCATCTGCGGCCGAACCCGCGCCGCCGATGCGTCGTCACTGCGCCCGGTAGTCGTCGTGACAGCCCTTGCAGGCTTGGCCGAGTTGTTGCGCGGCGGGGCCGATGCCGTCGCCGGCGGCCACGGCCGCGGCCAAACCGGTCGCTGCGCTCTCGAAGGCGGCGAGCTTGGCGGCGAAATCCTCCGGGTTCTCCCAAATCTCCGGCCGGGCGTCCGTGTCTTCACCGGAGCCGGCCGGGAACAGTGACGGCGCGATTTTCGCCAACGCCGCCAAGGCGTCGGCATGCACCGGCAGATGCGCGGTGTGCGGCACCTTCCCCTGCAGGACGCCGAAGAAGCCCGCGGTGTGGCCGCCGATGGCCTTCATCGTTTCCACGCGGTAATCCGCCGCGTCCTCGTCCTGCGCCGCCATCGGCCACGCCAGCAGCGCGAGCGAAGCGACAATGGCCAGACGGAACGTGCGGGTGAAAAGTGCTCGCATGGGGATGTCTCCTGTTTCGACGGCATCTAGGACGCCATCTTTACTGTTGTGCCGCCCGTTGTCCAGTCCGCACCGCCGGTGTACGCTGCGCCTGCTTGTCGGGGAGATCGTGTCAATGGGGATTCTTGGGATCACGAACCGCACCGAGAACTGGAAGACCGCTCAGACCTTTGCGCCGTTCATCGGCAACCAGTTCGCTTTGCGACTTCTGGCAGGGCAACTGTTGGATGATCCTCTCGACCACGAAGAAGAGGTGAACCTTGAGCTGTTCTGGACGGGTGGCCGAGATTACTTGGATGCCGCCGATACCAAACCGGAGCCGCGGGACTTAGCTGATGCTTACGATCACTACTTCCGTGACCTGCGTGATGAGATCGTAAAGTTCCAAGGAGACTCATCCAAGACTTTTCGATCTTTGCAGCCACACAACTACCGCGTTGACGGCGAGAACGCGAAGAAGTTGCTCGATCATTTCAAGAACACTGAATTCGACATCGTGCTTGAAACTTCTGAGCACCTGTTCATCGGAGAGGCCAAGGACGAATCCGGGTTTGGAACGGATGGCAACCTGGTTCTCGTGCATCAACTCATCCGCCAGTATGTGATTGCACAGATCCTAGCGCGTCTCGTGGCGGAAGACAGAGACGAGCGACCCAAGAGCATTGTCCCCTTTGTGGTAGCTCCCGAGGGCAAGAAGTTAGCAAGCCTCAGAAACACGGCTCAGATCAAATTCATGATCGACCAGAAGTATCTCAAGGAGAGCAACATCCTCTCTTGGGGGAGTTAGCCTCGCTCCCCTAGGCGTGCCCACCAGCCGCTAATTCGCCGCCAAAGCCAAAACCGACGAGGCTTAGCCAACCCCACCAACGCCTTGCGCAATTCCAACGTCGCCAAGGTGTCGCGGGCGCAGTAGGCGCGGAGATCGGCGAAGGTTTGCCGGCGTTGCGCGTCGTCGTCGTTGGCGAGGGCGCGTTGGTAGAAGGTTCCGGCGGAGTAGCCGTCGGCCACGGCTAGGTCATCGTAGCCCAGCTTGGGCACCAAGGCCGGCAGCACGCTCTTGAGGGAGAACGAGCCGCGGAAATCGGGATGGTAGCAATACTTAGACACTACCTTGTGGAGGTCGCACAACCGTGCCTCGATGGCGGCAAGGGCCGCGGCTCGATGCGGAACCGCCGCCGCTAGACCCTGCAGCATCTGGCGCTCGAAGTGGGAGTAGACGCAGATGCTGCCCTCCGCTCCAAGGGCGTCAAGCAAGCGTTCCGTCAGCACCGGGCGGGGGTCGTCATCGCCTTCGTGCAGGTAGTCCGCATGGGCGGGTGGTTGGGCGTCGCGCTCGGTGTGTACAGAGAACAAGAACGGAATTTGGTCATAGGGCCGGGTGCCGGCGAAACGGGGAATGGCGGGTGCGAACGTCTCGAAATCCAAATGCCGCACAGGTGGCTTGATGGCCGCCAATTCGTTGCTCAAGCCGTCACTTAGCTGGATGCGCTTTTGCCGCACCGCCTTGCGCACGATCTGTTGCCGGGCACTGAGCGGAAAGTCCTCTGGAACGTCCTTCACCTCGTTGATGCCGGCGGCCAGCAAGTCTTCACGGCGAGTCGCGTTGAGCCGGGGCAGCTCGTTGATGCCGTGGTCGGGCCAAACCACGTTGCGGGTGCAGTGGGCATAGTAGGGGCAGTCGTAGGGTTTGAAGCAGTGTTCTCCGGGCTCGACAGCCGGTGCCGCTGGCGCCGCGAGCATGGTGTGCATGGCAGCCGCCTCGTTCCCGATGGCGGGCAACAATTCGGTGGCCGCTTCAAGAACGGGATGGAGCTTGAAGAGCGCATCCACATCCAGCCGGACGCCGTCGTAAACATAGCCGCGATTTAGGATGAGCAGGCCTGCATCGCGCACGTCCAACCCGGTGCCCCGCAGCACCCAAAGCTGTATCGCCACGTCCTGAACATAAACCGCCCTGAGCCTGGTAGAGGACTTCACCTCGATAAGCCGCCAGCCCCCATCCGGTAGCCGTTCCAACACATCGGCCCGCACCAACACATCCTGATGTTCAAACGCCGCCTCAAAGAGCGCCGGTGCCGTGTCCGCCGCGATGGCTTGCCGCGTTTCCTCCAACGCCTCTGGCACATGCTCATGGTCGTGCGCGACAAGATGCCCGCCGGGATGGCGCTGGCAGGCCAGTTCACCCACTTCGTGCCCGGTGTCGAAGATGAATTGCAGCGCCTCGCTGGCCGGCGCGGCCAGTTCCGGGGCATGGAAGCGATGCCAAAGGCGCAGATGGCACTGCTTGCCATTGAGGTAGGTGGATTTGGATAGGCGGGGGTGAGACACAGTGCCAGTCTAGGGCATCAGACCGCCTTCAGGTGGCTCTGGCGTCGCAAGCGACATGGAGACATCGTTGGGCATGGCCTATGGCCGATTCGCCAAGAGCGCCTCCAACTCCGCCAATGCTTCAAGGTCCTTCGGCCGTCCCGCAGCCCGTTTGGCGCGGATGAGAGCGGGCAGGTCCAAGCATCGACATCGGTGCCCAAAGATCTCCACTTCGACGGTGTGCGGCAGCAGCGCTTGGTAGTCGCCGCCGCCGGGGATTTCGCCGAGCAGATCGATGTCGCCAATCGCCGTTGTGAGCGTGAAGTTCAAGCCGCGCATGATGGTCGCTGCAGACCACTCGAACGGTAGGCCCTCCGGTGCGCCTCGCAGATACGGTTTGTGCGGCCGCAGCGCTTCGGCGAGGCACTCGACGTTGCGCGGTTCTCGCGAGTAAACCAAATCCACGTCTTGCGTCAGCCGTGCCGAGCCGTGAACCACCGCAGCCAAGCCGCCAACCACGATGCTGTCCACACCGGCATCCTCGAACGCGCGCAGCACGGCGCGGAAGTTAATCAAAGACCCGCCTTCCGGCCGGCCCGCCGCGCTTCCTCCGCCAAGCGCTGCAATGCCATCAGGTTGCACACTCTTTCATCCACCGAACGGCGCAGGTTCTCGCGCAGCAGCGTCATGTCGATGTCGCGCTTGTAGGCTTCGACCACTGGGTCTGGCTCGAACTCGCTCTTGCGGGACATCTCATGCCTCCCGTGGCGGCGCTTCGAGGGCGGCGGCCGGTGATGGCCCGGATTGGTTCGCTCGAAGTTCGCGCCGCAGCCTTCGCTCCGTGGTGCGGGCGCGCAGCCGAGTGATGGCGCCCAGGCAGAAGCTCACCAAGGCGCCGGCGGCGAAGGCGGCCAGCAGCCAAACGAACACCGGTGCCGGCGGCGTCTCCCAAGCCAGCAAGCGTAGCTGCACGGGCGTGGCGTTATCGATGAGGAGCAGCGCGGAAAGCCCTGCCAGCGCCAAGCCGGCTGCCAGCCACAGGAGGCGCTTCAGCCACTTCATCCGCTCAAGCCGTCATCGCCGGCGGCGTCCCGCGCCCTCAAGCGTGGTCGGCGGCGCCGGTGCCCAGCGTGGTCGGGGCGTTTGCCAATTGCCGCTGCATCCCTGCGTTCACCCGTTCGCGCAGCGCCTTGCCGGGCTTGAAGCGCAGCGTGTATTTGCCGCCCAAGCCAACCACTTCGCCGGTGCGGGGATTGCGGCCGATGCGCGGCGGCCGATAGGTCAAGGAAAAGCTGCCGAAGCCTCGCACTTCGATGCGGCCACCGCCCGCGAGCGTCCCGGACATCTGCTCCAAGAGCGTCTTCACGGAGAGCTCCACGTCGTGCTGAGCCAGCTTGTTGGAGCCCGCGAGGTACTCGATGAGTTCTGAGCGCGTCACGCCGTCAACGCCGCCGGACGGGGGAGCGGATCAGCCGTCCGCTTCACCTTGTTGGTCTCCGCCTTTGTCCATCTGCTGCTTGATGAGTTCGCCCAAAGTGGTCGGGCCGCGCTGTTGCTCGGCCTCGCGGGATTTGTGGTCGCGCAGGTTGGAGCGTTCCTCGTCTTGCAGTTTCGCCTTGATGGATAGGCCGATGAAGCGATTCTTGCGATCGACGCTGACGATCTTCGCCTCCATCTCATCGCCCACCTTCAGTGCGTTGCGAACGTCCTCCACCCGATCCATGCTGATTTCGGCGGCTTTGATGACGCCTTCCACATCCTCCGCCAAGCGCAGCACGGCTTCCTTGGGCTCCACCGAGATCACCTCGCCCTTCACCAGGCTGCCGCGGTCATTGGCGTTGATGTAATCCGTGAAGGCGTCCTGATCCAGCTGTTTGATGCCGAGCGATATGCGTTCGCGCTCCGCGTCCACCGCCAAGATGACGGTTTCGACTTCTTCGCCCTTGCTGTAGCGGCGCACGGCCGTCTCGCCCTGCTCCGTCCAAGAGATGTCCGAGAGATGCACCAAGCCGTCAATGCCGCCTTCCAAGCCAATGAAGATGCCGAAATCCGTAATGGACTTGATGTGGCCGGCGATGCGCTGGCCCTTGGTGTAGCTGGCGGCGAACTCGTCCCAGGGATTGGGCCGGCACTGCTTGATGCCGAGGGAGATGCGGCGGCGCTCTTCGTCGATGTCGAGCACCATCACCTCGATGTTGTCCCCCACCGCCACCACCTTCGACGGATGTACGTTGCGGTTCGTCCAGTCCATCTCTGAAACGTGGACCAAGCCCTCCACGCCTTCCTCGATTTCCGCGAAGCAGCCGTAGTCCGTGAGATTGGTCACCACCGCCGGCACGCGCGCGTTTTCGGGATAGCGGCGGGTGATGTCAACCCAGGGATCGTCGCCGAGTTGCTTGATGCCCAAAGAGACGCGGCTCTTCTCGCGGTCGAACTTGAGGATCTTCACCGTCACCTCGTCGCCCACGCCCACCACTTCGCTCGGATGCCGCACGCGCCGCCAAGCCATGTCGGTGATGTGCAGCAGGCCATCCACGCCGCCCAGGTCCACAAAGGCGCCGTAGTCCGTGAGGTTCTTGACGACGCCCTTGATCTCCTGGCCTTCCTGCAGCGACGCCAGCAGCTCTTCGCGTTCGGCGCTGTTCTCTTCCTCCAACACCGCGCGCCGCGACACCACGACGTTGTTGCGCTTTTGATCGAGCTTGATGACCTTGAAGTCCAGCGGTCGGCCTTCGAGATGGGCCGTTTCGCGCAGCGGGCGCATATCGACCAGCGAGCCGGGGAGAAAGGCGCGGATGTCGTTGATATCGACCGTGAAGCCGCCTTTGACGCGGCCGTTCATCATGCCCTGCACGGCCTTGCCGTTGGCGAACGCATCCTCCAACGTCTGCCAACATTCGGCGCGCCGCGCCTTCTCGCGGGATAGGCGGGTGGCGCCGGAGCCATCGTCCACCACTTCCATGGCGACCTTCACTTGATCGCCCACCTTGAGGGTGAACTCGCCCTTCTCGTTCAGGAACTGCGCCCTTGGGATGACGCCCTCGGACTTCAAGCCGGCATCGACGATGACCACTTCGTTGTCGATGTCCTCCACCGTCGCCGTGACGATGGACCCGGGCGCCATCTCGATGACGCTCAGGCTCTTCTCGAACAAATCGATGAAACTTTCCGCTTCCGCCATGCTGCTGTGCTTCGCCTCTCTACGTTAAGTTCTCGCGGCCTTCCGCCGAACGCGCCCTCCCTAGCGAGCCGCTTCGAGCCCACTGCGCTGGGCGCAACCCAGCACCTCCCGAACGACGGCGTCGATGGACAGATGCGTCGTGTCGATCGTCACCGCGTCGGCGGCCGCCCGCAACGGGGAGATGTGCCGCGTCCGGTCGCGCTCATCGCGCGCGCGGATGCTTTCCAAGAGTGCGGCGTAGCTGTCGCTTCCGGCGCCCCCAGGCTCACCCACCCCGAGATGAGCCGCGCCACCGCGTGTGCCGGTCGGCCCGCCCAACGAAGGGCCGTCCACATTAACACCGGGCGCAAGTGCGAGCAACTGCCGGTGGCGACGGCGGGCGCGCTCCTCGGCGCTGGCGTCCAGGAACACCTTGAGGTTGGCGTCCGGAAACACCACCGTGCCCATGTCGCGCCCATCCGCCACCAGCCCGGGCGGCTGGCGCATCCCTAGCTGCACGTCCCGCAGCGCCATGCGCACGGGTGGCTGCCGCGCCACTTGTGAGGAACCGGCGCTGATGGCCTCGGCGCGGATGGCGTGGGTCACGTCCTCGCCATCCACGGTGATGGCGCCCTCGCTTTGTTCGATCGTGAGGCGGGCGGCCAGCTCGGCCAAGCGCTCGCCGTCGCTCAAGTCCATGTCGCGCGCCAAGCCGGCCCAGGCGACGATGCGGTACAGGGCGCCGCTGTCCAATAGATGCCAGCCCAACGCGCTGGCGACGCGCCCGGCCACGGTGCCCTTGCCGGAGCCACTTGGCCCGTCGATGGCGATGACCGGCGCCGGCGCTTGCTTGGCGTCAGCCATCGAGTTGGCGGCGCTTGGCTTGGGCGGCGGCGAGGCGGCGCACCAAGGCGGCTTTGTCTTCGCCAACCGTGAGCCGCGATGCCAATGCCTCCACCCAATGCAGCACCGCGTCGCGGTTTTCGTGCAGGATGTCTCCCCACACCGCGGGGTCGGCGGCGGCGATGCGGGTGAAGTCGCGGAATCCACCGCCCACCGAGCGGCGCAACGCCGCTTCGTCCACGTCGTCCAGCAGCTCCATGAGCGCGAAGGCCAACAGGTGCGGCAAGTGGCTGGTGGCCGCCAGAAGGCAATCGTGGGCTTCCGGCGTTTGCTCCGTCACCGTGGCGCCGAGCTTGCGCCACCAGCCGCTCACTCGCGCCACAACCGATGGCGCCGTTTCCGCCACCGGGGTGACGATAACGGAGCAGCCCTTGAAGAGATCGGCCTTGGCCGCCGCGGCGCCGTGGCGTTCCGAACCCGCCACCGGATGGCAGGGCACGAAGGCCGGCGGCAGCGCCCCTTGCTCGCGCAACGCCCGAATGGCCGGCGCCTTGACGCTGCCCACATCGAAGATCACGGCGTCTGGATGTCGTTGCGCCATTTGCGCGACGCTGCCGGCAATGCCGCTCACCGGCGTGGCGACGCACACCGCCGCCGGCGCGATTTCCGGGCGGGGCGGATCAACGATGCCGCGGGCGCGGGCCGCGGCGAGGGCGGCGGGGTCTGCATCCATGCCGTGGAAGTGCTCGAAGAGGCCGGCGGCCCGTGCCGCCAGCGCGAACGAACCGCCGATGAGGCCCGTTCCCACCACCAACAGGGCGCTCACAGCACGGCGCCCAAGGCATCGAGGAAGCGCTCGTTCTCGGCCTCCAAGCCGATGGTGACGCGCAGATGCTCGGCCATGCCGTAGTTCGCCACCGGCCGGACGATGACGCCGCGTTCCAGCAGCGCCTCGTAGAGCGGCTGCGCGGGCCGTCCGCAGTCCAAAGTGACAAAGTTGCCGATGGACGGGATGAACGGCACCCCCAAACGCTTGAGGCCGGCTTCGAGCTGCGCCATGCCGGCGGCATTCAGCGCCTTGCTGCTGGCCACGAAATCCGCGTCCGCCAGCGCCGCTTCGGCCGCCGCCAAGGCCAGGCTCGACGCGTTGAAGGGCTGGCGGATGCGGTTCATCAAGTCCGCAAACGCCGGGCTGGACACGCTGTAGCCGATGCGCAGCCCGGCGAGGCCGTGGATTTTCGAGAAGGTGCGCGTGACGATGAGGTTCGGGTGGCTGGCCTGCAGCGCGATGCCGTCCGGATACGCCGGTTCCGACACATATTCCCGATAGGCTTCGTCCAGCACCACCCAAACCCGCGCCGGCAGCGCCCCGAGGAAGCGCTCAAGGGCGGCGCGGGAGGTCCAAGTGCCGGTGGGATTGTTCGGATTGGCGATGAAGACGATGCGCGTCGCCTCGTTGACGCGCTTGAGCATCGCATCCAAATCGTGCCCCCAATCCTTCGACGGCACCACCACCAACTGGCCGTGGGCGCCCACCACGGCCAAGGGATAGACGACGAAGCAGTGCTCATCCACGATGGCCTCGGTGCCCGGCGAAAGCGCCACGCGGGCGGCGAGTTCCAGCACGTCGTTGGAGCCGTTGCCAAGGGTGATTTGCGCCTCCGCCACGTTGAGGCGCCCCGCCAGGGCGCCTTTCAGCCGGTGGCCGCTGCCATCCGGGTAACGCGACAGCTCCGCGGTGGCGCGTTCGATGGCGGCGCGGACGGCGGGCCCGGGGCCGCGCGGGTTCTCGTTGCTGGCGAGCTTCACCACGTCTTTGATGCCCGTTTCCCGCGCTAGCTCCTCGATGGGTTTGCCGGGCTGATAGGGGCTGAGCTCGGCGAGGCGCTCGTTGACGTTGGCGGCGACGCCCGCCATCAGATCACCGCCTTCGGGTAAGACCCCAGCGAGCGCACATCCGTGGCGACGGCCTGCACCTCAGACAGCACCGTCTGCACGGCCGGCGCGGTCTCGTGGCCATCGAAATCGATGAAGAACACGTAATTCCAGTTGCCGGAGCGGGATGGCCGCGTCTCGATGCGCGTGAGGTCGATGCCGTGGCGATGGAACGGCGCCAGCACACCGTAGAGGGCGCCCGGCTCGTTCTTGGTGGAAACCAAGATGGACGTCTTGTCCGCGCCGCTGGCCCCCACCCGCTGATCGCCAATCACCAGAAAGCGCGTCTTGTTGTCTGGCTCGTCCTCCACGTTGGTGGCGAGGATGCGCAGGCCATAGCGTTCGGCCGCCATCTCGCCGGCAATGGCCCCGGCGCCCTCGGTCTCATTGGCCAGCCGCGCCGCCTCGGCGTTGCTGGCCACCGGCAGGCGTGGCGTCTCGGGATAGTGCCTGTCCAGCCAGCGGCGGCACTGCGCCAACGATTGCTCGTGCGAGTAGATGGCGGTGATGGCGTCGCTGTGGCCCCGCGACATGAAGGCGTGGTGAATGGGCAGCTCCACTTCGCCGCAAATGGAGAGCTTGGAGGACATGAAGCAATCCAAGGTGTGGTTCACCATGCCCTCAGTGCTGTTTTCCACCGGCACCACGCCGTAGTGGGCCGCGCCGGATTCCACCTCGCGGAACACCTCGTCAATGGAAGCCAGCGCCTTGGCGGTGGCGAAGTGGCCGAACTGCTTGATGGCGGCGGCTTCGGTGTAGGTGCCGGCGGGGCCCAAGCAAGCGATGGTGAGGGGCTGCTCCAAGGAAAGGCAACAGGAGATGATCTCGCGGAACAGGCGTGCGATGTCCGCGTTGGAGAGCGGGCCGGTGTTCTCTTCCTGCACCCGCTTCAAGATCTTCGCCTCGCGTTCGGGGCGGTAGAAGAGGGGTTGCTCGTCGCCTTCCGTGCGGGACTTGATCTCCGCCACCCGCTCCGCACATTCGGCGCGTTCGTTCAGGAGCTTGGCCAGCTCCCGGTCTATCGCGTCAATGCGTTCGCGCACCGCCGCAAGGCGTGGCCCGTCGTCGTCCGTCATGCGCGATCGGCTTCAAACGCTGCCATGAACTCGATGAGTGCCGCCACCGCCTCCTCCGTCACGGCATTGTAAAGGCTCGCGCGCATGCCCCCAACGCTGCGGTGGCCTTTCAGGTTGAGGAGCCCGGCGGCGGTGGCCTCGGCCAGGAACGCCGCATCCAAGGCGGGATCAGCCAAGGTGAAAGGCACGTTCATCCACGAGCGGTGCGGCGCCGCCACCGGGCAGTGGTAGAAGTTGCTGGCGTCGATGGCGGCGTAGAGCCGCGCCGCCTTGCGCTCGTTCACGGTGGCCATCGCCGCCAAACCGCCTTGCTCGATGAGCCACTCGAAGACGAGGCCGGCCAAGTACCAAGCGTAGGTGGGCGGCGTGTTCAGCATGGAGCCGGCCGCGGCGTGGGCGCTGTAATCCAGCAGCGTGGGCGTGTCCGCGCGGGCTTGGCCGGCGAGGTCTTTGCGCACGATCACCACGGTGAGGCCGGCCGGGCCGATGTTCTTCTGGGCGCCGGCGTAGAGGACGCCGAAGCGCGTCACATCCAAGGGGCGGGACAGGAGCGTGGACGACAGGTCCGCGACCAAGGGCACGGCACCCACATCCGGCCATTCGTGGTATTCGACGCCGCCGATGGTCTCGTTGCCGGTGACATGGACGTAGCGGGCGTTGCGGGAGAGGCGCCAAGACGCGGCATCCGGAACGGTGGTGAAGCCCTGCGCCTCGGCAGATGCCGCCACGTTGACGTTGAGCAAGCGCCGCCCTTCGGCGATGGCCTTGGCCGCCCAAGCGCCGGTGTGGACATAGTCCGCCACGTCTTCCCGGCCGGCCAGATTCAGCGGCGCCATCGCAAATTGCAGGGTGGCGCCGCCCTGCAGGAACAACACATGGTAGCTGTCATTGACGCCAAGCAGCGCCCGGAGGTTCGCCTCGGCGCGTTCGGCGATGTCGATGAACGCCTTGCTGCGGTGGCTCATCTCCATCACGGAGAGGCCGCGCCCTTGGTAATCCAGCAATTCCGCTTGGGCCCGCTCCAACACGGCTTCGGGCAGGGCGGCGGGGCCCGCGGAGAAGTTATGGGCGCGCGTCATGGCAACTGGCAACGGGGCGGAAGCCCGCTAGGATTCGCCTTCCGAGTTGTCGCCGTTATCGCCGTCTTCGCCGTCGTCGCCTTCGCCGCCGTTGTCCTTCTCGACGATGCGTTCGAGGCCGACGAGATGCTCTTCTTCCCGCACCGCGATGAGCTTCACGCCCTGCGTGTTGCGGCCCAGCACGGATACCTCATCCGCCGCCGTGCGCACCAAGGTGCCTTGGTCGCTGATGAGCATGATCTCGTCGCCGGCGAACACCTGTGCCGCGCCCACCAAGGCGCCGTTGCGGTCTCCACCCTGCTGGGCGATGACGCCTTGGGTGCCGCGGCCCTTCACCGGAAACGCCGTGAGGTCCGTGCGCTTGCCGTAGCCGTTCGCGCTGGCCGTGAGCAGATAGCCATCCGGCTGCGGGATGATGAGGGCGATGACGGAATGCCCGGCCCGCAGCCGAATGCCATGCACGCCCCGCGCCGTCCGGCCCATGGCGCGCACGTCCGACTCCTTGAAGCGCACCGCCTTGCCGGAGCTTGCCACCAGCATGATGTCTGAGCGGCCATCGGTGATGGCGACGCCCACCAAATGGTTGCCTTCTTCCAAGGCCAGCGCGATGAGGCCATTGGAACGGCGATTCGCAAAGCGTTCCACCGGCGTCTTTTTCACCGTGCCGTTCGCCGTGGCCATGAACACGAAGGCGTCTTCGGCGAAATCCCGCATGGGCAGGAGCGCCGTGATGCGTTCGTCGCCTTCGAGGGGCAGCATGTTCACCAACGGGCGCCCCTTCGCGCCGCGGCTGCCCTGCGGAATCTGGAACACCCGCAGCCAATACACCTTGCCCTTGTTCGAGAAGCACAGCAGCGTGTCGTGGGAGTTCGCGGTGAGGAGGTGTTCCACGAAATCCTCGTCTTTCACCCCCGTCGCCGTTTTGCCGCGCCCGCCGCGCCGCTGCGCCTGATACACGGTGAGCGGCTGTGTCTTGGCGTAGCCTTGGTGGGACACGGTGACCACCATGTCCTCCTCGGTGATGAGGTCCTCGGCGCTCAAGTCTTGGTGGGAACTTTGGATTTCGGTGCGGCGGTCGTCGCCGTAGCGCTCCCGGATGTCCTTGAGTTCGTCCCGGATCACCTCCGTCAAGCGCTCGGTTGAATCCAAAATGGCTTGCAGCGCCTTGATCTCATCCAGGACTTCGCCGTAGTCGTCCATGAGCTTGTCTTTCTGCAGACCCGTCAAGCGCTGCAGCTGCATGTCCAAGATGGCCTGCGCCTGCTGTTCGGAAAGCCGGTAGAGGCCGTCGACGAAGCCGAACTCCGGGCCGAGGTCATCCGGGCGGCAGGCGTCGCTGCCGGCGCGTTGCATCAACTCCGCCACCGACTCCGAAGCGAAGCGCCGCCCCATCAGCGCTTCCCGGGCATCCGCCGGCGTGCGCGAGGCGCGGATGAGATCGACCACGGTTTCGGCGTTCTCCAGCGCCACGGCCTGGCCTTCGAGCAGGTGGCCGCGCCGCCGCGCCCGCGCGACGAGAAACGCCGTGCGCCGAAACACCACCTCGCGGCGATGCTTCAGGAACTCCTCCAGCATCTGCTTCAAGTTGAGCAGGCGCGGCTGGCCATCCACCAAGGCCACGCAGTTGATGCCAAAGACGGACTGCAACTGCGTTTGCGCGTACAGGTTGTTCAGCACCACCTCGCCCGGCTCGTTGCGGCGCAGCTCGATGACGATGCGCAGGCCGTCTTTGTCCGATTCGTCGCGCAGCTCCGTGATGCCCTCGATCTTCTTCTCGCGCACGAGTTCCGCGATCTTCTCGATGAGGCGGGATTTGTTGAGCTGGAAGGGAATCTCGGTGATGACGATGGTGTCTTTGCCGGCGCCATCGGACTGCACTTCGGCCCGCGCCCGAACGTAGATGCGCCCCCGCCCGGTGCGATACGCCTCCACGATGCCGGCGCGGCCGTTGATGATGCCGGCGGTGGGGAAATCCGGCCCGTCGATGTGCTCCATCAGGGCATCGACGCCGATGGTGCCGTCCTCGAGCAGGGCGAGGCAGGCGTCGATGGTCTCGCGCAGGTTGTGTGGCGGGATGTTCGTGGCCAAGCCCACCGCGATGCCGGACGAGCCATTCAGCAGCAGGTTCGGCACCCGCGTCGGCAACACTTCCGGCATGGACAAGGTGTCGTCGTAGTTCGGCACGAAGTCCACCGCGTCCTTGTCCAAGTCCGCCAGCATCTCGCTGGCGAGGCGCTCCATCCGCACCTCCGTGTAGCGCATGGCGGCGGGCGGGTCGCCATCCACCGAGCCGAAGTTGCCCTGGCCGTCCACCAGCAGGTAGCGCATCGAGAAATCCTGCGCCATGCGGGCGATGGTCTCGTAGATGGCGCTGTCGCCATGCGGGTGGTACTTGCCCATCACCTCGCCGACCACCCGCGCGGACTTCATGTACGGGCGGTTGTACACGTTGTTCAGCTCGTGCATCGCGTACAGCACGCGCTTGTGGACGGGCTTCAGCCCATCGCGCACGTCGGGCAGGGCGCGCCCGACGATCACGCTCATCGCGTAATCGAGGTAAGACTGCTTGAGCTCGTCTTCGATGTTGACCGGGAGAATCTCCCGGCCGCGGCTTCCCCCGCTGCCGGCGGCGGAATCGGCTCCAACGTCAGACATGGGGCGGCTCGGCTAGGGGGCGTGGGGCAAAAGGAACGATTTTACCATTGAAGGGGGGTGCGGCGGGCCCGAGCGCCCGGCGCACGCAGCCCCACCGGATGCCGTTAACGCACGAGCCACCGTGCCAGCAGCCGCGTCGCCGCGGCGAGAAAAATCGGCTCTGCCTCCGGCTTCCTCGCGGCGCTTCGGAGGCAAGAATGAACGTACTTCACCAGGTGGGCGTCCTCCATGTCGCTCGCCATGGACACCACCTCGCCCCACGCCTGCCGCGCAAACGGCGCCGATGCGCCGAGGCAGAGTGGCGCGGCATCGGCCGGCGTCGCCGAAGCCAGCACTTGGCGGAACGTGTCGATTTCCGTGGCTGGCGTGGACCCGGCCGAAGGCAATGCGGGCCATCCCGGAAACCCCAGCGCGGCGATGAACCCCACGACGTAGGACAACGCGACCAGCGCCCCCAACTCGCCATCCACGTCTCCCCGATCAACGAAGGTCCACGCGGCTTCGGGCAACGTGAGGCAATGCGACCAACCGTATTCCAGTTCCGTCTGCGCCGTGAGCATCATTCGCGCGGCCGCAACACAAGCGATGCCCGCCACTTCGCCCGGCGCGCTACCGGCCGAACCGCCAACGTCCGCGACCGCCACGCCTTGGCCATGCGCCATCACCCCGCGTATTCCCGTATGCGGCGTCGCCATGCCCGACCGCGGGATGCCGCCTAGGAACTCATCCAAAGCGCCGGCACTGGCGGACAGCAACGGCCGCAGTTGCGGAATCACGGCACCGTGGGCGGTGTCGGCGTCTTCACCGAATGCCCGGACGAACATCTGCAGGTGGGGCAGCAATTTCCTACGCACGTGTGGGTCAGCGTCCAACACATGCCGCAGCAGAATCTGGCCATGCCCGGCACCGCCGACCTCCTGCACCACACGCGGTGCCAGCGCCCGCAAAACACGCGGCTGGCGAATGGCCTCGTCCATGCAACGGCCCACGGCTTGCCACGGCGTACCCGCCAAGGCGTCCGCCCCGACATGGCCCCCTGGCGCACTGGCCTCAGCGGCCGGTGGAACGGCAACCGCCACGAAGTCCCGAGCCGCTCTCGCCATGTGCCGCCGCGCCCCCGCCCACCGCGCCCCGTCCACCAACGGGAGCAGCGAGTAACGCGCCATCACCTCCAAAGCCGCATGAATCTCAAGGCTCGACTGCCCCGAAGTGCCA
Organism: Candidatus Azotimanducaceae bacterium; assembly: GCA_965200505.1. Lineage (GTDB taxonomy): Bacteria > Pseudomonadota > Gammaproteobacteria > Pseudomonadales > Azotimanducaceae > VXNE01. Next base: position 2,019,162 of record OZ241343.1, read on the forward strand.
CCCTCCATTTCGCCAAGACACGCCAAGAGCAACGCATGGTCGCTAGCGTGCTGGTGGGCGACCATGAAGGCGTCTAGATCGAAGGACATGAACCCGTCACCACCTTACTTGGAACCTGCAAACCGCAGGTCGAGTTGGCGCAGTTTACGTTCCTTCAAGCCATCCAGTGCGCAGTGCGCCCGTGGCCACGATGGTGGAACGCCCGCCGTGCGCCGCGCCCGAATCGAGGCGCTGGTACGCAATGCGCTGATGGCGGTACGGCGTGAAAGCCGAGCGGTACATCCCCAAACGGCTCGCCTTCGGGCGCGAGCTTCGGCGGCGGCGCGATGGAGAGGTACGGGCCCTTGACGAGGTTCTCCTGCTCGGCGAGGAAGTCCCGCTGTGCGCGGGCGACCTCGTGGGCGACGACGGAGGGGATCATGGGGTGGTTGGCGGCTCGGTGCGGTGGTGCGATGGTGGCATAGATTGGTGTGGCGAACAGAGCGTCGGAACGCGCCTAGGCACTGATTCGCCGCGTGTGGTGTTCTACAACAACCGGTGCCGGCACGGCTCCCTAGGCACAAAGACCCCAGCCGAATCACCACGGTGGCGACGATAGCTTTCTGATCCGAACGGCCAGAAGGTCACTGATCCCGTGATTCCGTCCAAGGCTTTGACGGGAAGGATGCCAAGTGCCAGACTTGAATCTTGTCTCGTGTCACGCCTGCTTCAGCCGGTTCCGCATCAATGATCCTGCACGATACCTTCGCCACCACGCCCTTGGATCGCACATCCCTTCCCCAAGGCAACCTCGACATCGCCGAACGGGTGCGGACGAATCCTCTTCCATGGGCCGGGCAGTTCTCGCCGCAGCTAGTCGAAAGGCTGCTCGCGGCCTACGCCCCACGGAATGGAGTCGTACTCGACCCTTTCGTTGGCAGCGGGACGTCGCTGCTCGAAGCGGCGCGGCTGAATCTGCCGGCCTGTGGGGGCGATCTCAACCCCGCGGCGGTGGCCTTGGCGCAGGTCTACCGGTTGGCCAACCTAGATGCAGCCGAGCGGAGAGCGGTGCTCGACGAGCTGCGCGAAGGGCTTGTCGAGGCGATCGGTCTGCCTTGTGGCCCGCTCTTCCTCGGAGAGGTGCAGTCGCTAGAGGACCGCTCCGCCTTGGAATCTGCGCTCGTCGAACTCTGGCGCGAGTCATCTCCCGGTGCCGCCCAGACCCTCACCGCGGCGCTCGTCGTGCTCTGCGATTTCCACCGCGAGCACTTGGACGCGGAGACGGTCCACAAGACCAGGCTCCGCCTCGAACGGATCGTCCGCACCCTCCCGGAATCCACCCGCCCCATCGGTGTGCATCATGCGGACGCGAGGGCGCTCCCCATCGAGTCCGGGGTCGCCGACATGGTGCTGACCTCACCGCCTTACATCAACGTCCACAATTACCACCAGAAGTACCGACGGTCGGTGGAAGCTCTGCACTGGGACGTCCTCGCCGTAGCCCGCTCCGAGATCGGATCGAACCGCCAGAACCGGGGAAACCGCTTCCTCACGGTTGTTCAATATTCCCTTGATATGGCGCTGGCCCTTCGGGAGATGGCGCGGGTCGTGAGAAGGGGGGGCCGGTTGATCCTCGTCCTCGGGCGCGAGTCGTCGGTACGGGGCACCCGTTTCTTTAACGGGGAGCTAGTGACGGAGGTCGCGGTGCAAGGGGTGGGACTGGAGATCGAGAGGCGACAGGAACGCGTGTTCCGCAACCGCTACGGGACAGACATCTTCGAAGACATTCTACATTTCCGTTCGCCGGATGAAGTCGCCGACGATCGTGCTTGCCTGACGGCCGCACGGCGCATCGCAGGGCAGGTCCTCTCAGCCAGCAGGTGTTTCGTACCCCCAACGGAACGCGCCGGACTCGATGATGCGATAGCGCGTCTCCATGAAATCGCGCCATCTCCGATGCCAGCTCCCGAGGTGTTTTCACCTGCGGCTGGCTGCTGATGATCTATCCGACCCCACACGGCGACAAGCTCCAAGCGCTCGTCGAGAATCGCAAACTGCCTGAGAATGATCGGCTTAGAATAGGCGCCGTGATCGAGAGGTACGAAACGTGGATCTCCGAGATTGAAGCAATCGAAGGAGACGGTCGAGAACTCATCGAACCGTTGGTCGCGTTGCTGAATCGCTACAAGACGTCGATTGATCTCGACTTGATCTTCGACAGCCAAGACGATTTTCTCTACCGCCAGAAGGGCCAACTCAAGCTCGACAATACCGTCCTTGAAGAGTTCCTGCCCCGGTTGGTCGGCCGAGTCCTTTCCGATCGTCTCGCTAATCGCGGTTTGAGCTTTGGACCGACTAAAGGATTCGCACAGTTGCGCTTCGACTCGAACTTGTTGAATGCGGCGGTGGGCGGTGCCATGGTCGTCCGTTCGAAGGATCATGACTTCGCACTGGCCCGCCCGCTATTCATCAAAGTCTCACACCGTAAGGACTTCCGCGAGTCCCGGGAAGAAAGCACACATCTCACCTACGTCGCCACGGAGATCAAAACGAACCTCGACAAGACGATGTTTCAGGAGGCCAGCGCCACCGCCCACGATCTAAAGCTCGCACTGCCGTATTCGAAATACTTCCTGCTGTGTGAGTGGCTAGACATGGAGCCTGTTAGCACGGCCACTACTGCAATTGAAGAGGTCATCGTGTTACGAAAGGCAAAGCGTCTGTCAGCCAGCGTTAGACAACATTTCTCCACAGTAGCCGGCCGGATGGAAAATCGGTGTACATTCGAGAGATACTTGGCCGAGCATCCGCTCTCCCCGCAACCGTTCCGGCGCTTTCTGGGCCATGTGGAACGACAGTTAGATGACGGTAGCGAAGACGAAGGCGGCGTTCTCGAACGTGGTTGGTTTTAAGTTTGCCATCTAATCTGTAGACGATCGTCGCCGTGTGGGGACGCTCATTCTCGTGGAAAAGAACACGTCTTTTGTGTCGATTTCCATGGCTGGCGTGGACCCGTTGCCGCGCTGGGTTTCCGGGGTGGCCCGCATTGCCACCACCCGAGCCGCCCTCGCCATGTGCCGCGAGCGCCCGCCCGCCGCACCCCGTCCACCAGCGGCAGGAGCGAACAACGCGCCATCACCTCCAAGCCGCATGAATCTCGAGGCTCGATTGCCCCGAAGTGCCGCCCTCCATTTCGCCAAGGCACGCCAAAAGCAACGCATGGTCGCTAGCGTGCTGGTGGGCGACCATGAAGGCGTCTAGATCGAAGGACATGAACTCACCTCAGTATTGGCGGAATGCCGATGCGGAGCGCGGCAGCCTCAAGGATACCCACCACGGCACAGCAGGCGCGATGGCGTCAGGACAGCTACGAGCACACACCACCGAGACCCAAGGGCGCTCTTTGACGCCTAGTTGATGACTGCATAGACTGCGCTTCGTTTGATGTCATTGGGGACGGCCTCATGAAGACCATGACGATTCGCAACGTTTCCCCCGAGCTGGCGCGGGCGCTGGAGAAGGAACGACGCAAGCGAGGCATCTCGCTCAATCGGACAGTGCTGGCGCTGCTCCGCAACGCCTTGGGCGTTCCAAATCAGGCGGTGCGGTCCAATGGTCTCCGCGAGCTGGCGGGCACATGGAGCGAAGCGGAGTACCAACAGTTCGAACACGCCGTCGCCGCACTCGGCGAAGTCGACGAGGCGATGTGGCGGTGAACCGGCTCTGCCTTGACACGTCCGCGTACAGCAACTTCCAGCGGGGCCACCGTCAAGCGGTGGACTGCATTGACCGGGCCGACTGGATCGGTGTGCCAACCACGGTGTGGGGCGAACTGTGGGCGGGCTTTCTCTTGGGCAGCCAAGTGGAGCGGAACGCCCAAGCGCTGGCGCTGTTTCTCGACCACGCTGCCGTCGAGACCCTTGATGTTGACGGCAACGTCGCTCGCATCTATGGCGAGATATTCGCGGAGTTGAGGAACAAGGGCACCCCTCTGCCAACCAACGACATCTGGATCGCCGCCACCGCTGTTCACGCCGGTGCCACGGTGCTCACTTTCGATGCCCACTTCCGGGAGATTGCACGGGTTGCGGTGCTGGTGCTTGAGGCTTGATGGCCCCCCGCTGGAGCAGCGGTCAGTTGGCAGGCTCGACCAGCGCAGGCCAATCAGCGACGGCTGCCGACTTTCCGCAGCAGTTCGCTGCCCGTCTTGCAACGCACGATCGCCTCGCCCACCTTCATTAGCCGCTGTGGATCCGCCTCGCCCCCAATGGCTGCCGCCAGACGATCCGCTGTCGCCGAATCGAACCGCGCCGCCGCCAGGTGGCGCAGCAACTGGCGCTCATGCTCGATGGCCTGCTCATGGCCCAGGCTGATGCCCTGCTCGCGGCCCAAGCTAATGCCCTGCTCGCGGCCCATCCTGATGCCTTCCTCGCGGCCTTGCTGGATGTACGGCTTGCGCCACTCCCTCACGCGATCTTCCAAACTCACGGCCATCTCCTCCAAGTCCAAGTCTTCGGGCGGCTGCCGGGCTGGGTCGCCGTCGTCCAGCCCACGGTCCAGCGCCCACAGCCAGTGCGCGAACGTCCGCCTCAGCTCGCCTTGGCGACAGTCAATCCCGCCCAACGGAGCGTACAACGGGGGGAGCGTGACCGACCGCCCTTGATGCTCGCCGCGACCCTCGCTGTCGCCACCGTTGCTGTCTGATTCGCGCTCCGCTTGCGCCCAGACGCCACTGCAGCAGCTTGTTGCTGACACCGTACTGATCGCAGGCGTACGCCTCCCGGCCCGATCTGACGATGTACAACGCCGCGGCGTTCGGTATGAGAATGTGACCTCCTAGGCAGTTCGCTTCCGCCTCAACACCTTTGTCGAAGGCGCGTTCGTTGACGTGGTCGAACGGCTGCGGGGGGTGGCCAAGGACGGCATGGGCGACTTCATGTGCCACATCGCTGTTCCTACGATGCAGGCTGTGGCCATCATTGACGAGGATCACCCGGCCGGAGCCGATGCGGAGCAAAGACGCGGAGAAAGCGCGCACGTCCACGCTCACGAGCTGCTCGACGCACTCCGGCAGAACGTCGGCGAAGGCCGTGAGCGGAACAACAGGGATTCCCAGCCGCGCTGCGAGGGTGTCAACGTCAATCGGCGCGTGCTCAGGCAGGCGCATTTGGCAACGCAGCCCAACAGCTATCCGGTCAGCGACAGCCTTGAACCCACGTGGAACGCCCACAGATCACCTGTCCCTGAACCGTTGATAGGCGACCTTGATGATGTCTTCCAGCGCCTTTGCGCTTTCAGCCTTCAAGTTGGGATCGGCCCTCAGATTGGCGGAGATTTGTGCCAATGGCTCCGGCTTGCTGGCCCCGGGAACGAATGCCGATGCGTCCAGACCCGACCACGCAAGAAGCAACGCAAGGCCGTCCACCCCGGGGCGGCGACCTTGCGACATGCGTGTCAGCGTGGCGGCGCTCACGCCGGATTGCTCAGATACTTCCTTCCAATTCAACCCCTTAGCCTCCCGCTGCGCATCAAGCGCGGCGTGAAAGCCAGCGATGTCGAACTCGCCTCTCATGCAGCCCGCCCTCCCCTAGTTTCAATGTTGCAATCCGGTTCCTAGTCTGCAACCATAGCGCTTCGGCGGTTGCACCTTAGCAACCGAAGTTCGATCACGCAACGGGAGGAGATCCCATGGATCAAGAAGCCAACATCGAGCAAGGCCTCGCGAAGTGCCGCGTCCGAGTCAACGGCGAAGCCGTGACCCTTGTCGGCGAACAGCATGCGCCCTCGAGCATCAAGCGCACTGCCATCGAACAGGGCATCGCAATCAAGGAGGACTTCGTGCTCAGCATTGAGTACGAGCCGCAGAAGACGCGGATCCTGGATGTCGATGAGGTGGTCGTCGTGGAGGAGGACACTTGCTTCTTCGCGGTGGCGGACGATGACAACTCCTAAAGTGGAGTACGTCACCCCAGACGTGCGGATGGCGGCCGCCGAAATCGCGGCCGCCTATCCCCACGTCCGTTTGGAACCCGACGGGGACGGTGGTGCGTATGTCGTCGTCGAGGGTCTGAGGCTCGCGCCAATCTACAGGCAGCGCGAGACGTGGATGGGGTTTCGGATCACGTTTCCGTATCCGCAGGCCGATGTCTATCCGCATTTTGTGCGGGGTGACCTGTCTCGCGTAGATGATGCCGCGCTCGGTGGCGGCACATCCATGGGACACTCGTTCAACGGCCGAGCAGCGGTGCAGCTCTCTCGACGCTCTAATCGACTCAACCCGGCAGTGGACACGGCGCTGCTCAAGCTCCAGAAGGTGCATCAATGGCTCAACAGTCTGTGAACAAGCCCCACCGCCTGGTGTTGCCGGCGGGGTTGAAGGCTCAACTCGACCAACACCTGTTCCCCGGCGACGGCGACGAACATGGAGCCGTCATCCTCGCTGGCGTGGCAGAGACGACACGCGAAGTGCGCCTCCTGGCGCGCGAGGTGCGCTTGGCCAAGGACGGCCGTGACTATGTGCCCGGCAAACGGGGCTACCGCATGCTGCGGGCCGAATTCATTACCCACCATGTCCTGCAGGCGAGAGACGAGCGGTTGGCGTATCTCGCCGTCCACAATCATGGCGGTACGGATGCGGTTGGATTCTCTGCGGTCGACCTCCGCTCCCACGAGCGCGGGTACCCGGCGCTGCTTCAGATCGTGGACGGGATGCCCGTTGGCGCGGTGGTGTTCGCCAAGAAGGCGGCCGCCGGAGACATCTGGAAGCCGGACGGAAGCCGGGCTCCCTTGGACTGTACCGTCGTCGTTGGACCTCGCCGTCAGATACTCACACCTCGGCCCGTCAGCCGAGACGCTAACCCGGACCCGCGCTACGACCGTCAGATTCGGCTCTTCGGCGACCGGGGACAGCACATTCTCTCCAAAGCGAAGGTGGCGATCATTGGGCTTGGCGGTGCCGGTTCACTGCTCGCGGAGGTCATTGGCCGTCTAGGGGTTGGCCGTTTCGTCATCGTTGACCCAGACCGCGTCGAGCGGACCAACCTGCCGCGACTGGTCGGCGCGAGTAGGCGGGACGCATCGCCGAAGTGTTTGGGGGGAACGCCACCCCATCCCCTGCTGCGTTCGCTCGCGCAGGCGCTGTCGAAACGCAAGACGTCCCTCGCCAAGCGCAATATCCGTCGTGCCCATCGAGAGGCACGGGTGCGTGCGATCACGTCCGACATCGTTGAGCCCAACGTAGCAGCAGAGCTGGTTGATTGTGACTTCATCTTCTTGGCGGCGGACACCATGAGGGCTAGGAGCGTCTTCAACGCCCTTGTTCACCAGTACCTGATTCCCGGCGTCCAAGTTGGCGCAAAGGTCGTTCCCGACCGGGCCGGTGGTGTGGCCGACGTTTACGCCGTTAGCCGACCGGTCACGGCGGAGTCAGGCTGCCTCCAGTGCAACAACTTCATCAACGCGGCCAAATTGCAGGAAGAGTCGCTGTCTGAAGAAGAGCGACGTTCTCAGCGCTACGTTGACGACGACGAAGTGGTCGCGCCGAGCGTGATCACCCTCAACGCCAGCGCCACTGCACAGGCCGCCAACGACTTCCTCTTCTACATGACAGGACTTGCCGCCCAAGACGCATCGCAAGACTATCTTCGGTACTGCCCCACGCATCGGAAGTGGTGGCAGGACAAGCCGAATAGGAAGCCGGATTGCCCGGATTGCGGTCTCGAAAGTCATAGTCGCTTTGGCCGTGGGGACAGTGCTCGCCTCCCGGTGAAGCTCTCTAGCCGGACTCGGCGTGGCGGATGACTTTACGAGATGGTGATGGGGCGATGGCGGCATAGATCGGTGCGGGCTAGGCGGGGGCGCGGACGCGATCAGGGGCCGAGTGGTCGGGCGGCATGGCCGCTGGATTCGCCTTGACAAACCCGAGCCGAGCTCTATGGTCAGCCATACTAGAACCCATCGAGCGCTCCCAGACATTCCCGAGGACACGATGCGCTTGATCGAAGCACCCCGGGGGTGCTTCGGTGCCCCCGCACTTTTCCGGCCACGGTACGAGACCCTGATGACCGAACCATCAGTTGAACATCGTGACACCTCTCAAAATTTCCGTTCTTCCTGTACCTAACGATCTAAGGACGCACGATGCTCCGCGAGACGAGCTACACCCAAGCGCGGCGAAACCTAGCAGCGTTGCTGGACCAAGTGACGGAGACCCGCGAGCCGGTGCTGATCCAGCGGCGTGGCCGAGAGGCCGTCGCGCTGATCGCCGCCGATGAACTTGCCGGATGGTTCGAGACCGCCCACCTGCTCCGGTCGCCGGAGAACGCGCGCCGGCTGCTCGCAGCCAGCGAGCGGGCCGAAGCCGGCTTGGGCGAGACGATGAACCCGGAAGACTTGCGACAGCGGTTCGGCTTATTGCAACGATGACGAGACGTGTTCTTCCTTGCCGCGCTACCACTACTGAATAGCGGTCAACGCCAGCGCGGCCATCTTTCACCCTGGCACCTTGGCCCCAAAGTCCGCTACCAGTTCACCCACCGATGCGTGGCGCTGTCGCGGCTCGTGAGCACAAGCCCGCCTAGCCACCGGCGCTGCCCGTTCGCCGAGATACATGGATATCACGCGCCCCAGATTGAACACCGTGGTTCGCTCGTCGATGGTGCGGCCCTTCTCGAACTCCTCCGGTGCCATGAAGCGCGTTGAACCGAACATTCGCCCCATCGTGTTCTCGTAGGGGCCTTGGTGGTAGTGGTCTAGGTCGAAAACCGTCAGGCGCTTGGCGGCGAAGTCGTAGATCAGGCAGCCGTCGTAGAAGTCCCCCGCCACCCAGCCGCGGGCGGCGAGTGCCACATGCAGTTCCAGCAGCGTGTTGACGACGGCATGCCGCTCCCCGAACGGCAACCGCAGGAACCGCTGGCCAGCGGACGCCGGGTCTTCCCGCCGCTCGCGTGGCGCATGCAGGTGCTCACCGCTGGCGAACATGTAGAACAGCAGCGGCCCCCCAGGTGGACTCACGAGAACCCATGAACTCCGCCAAGGCTGGATGATGAACACTCCGAGCGAGGCGTTCGGCGTTCGCCAAGAGCGCCACCCGCTCGGCGTGGCGCAGCGGCAGGCCAACGCTGGCCGGTGCCCCCGCTGTCTTGACGAAGTAGCGCTGGCCGGCGATCTCCACGCCGAACGAGATGTTGCCGGAATCCTGCTGGTCGAATCGGGTGAAGATGCGACCGCAAGCCTCCAAGATTTGCTGCGGGGTCAGGCGTTCGGAACCGCTGGCCAGTTGGGAACACTCAGAAGGCGCCGCTGCGGGCCGGCGGTCGCTGGGGAAGCCCATACGCTTGGTCTCCGATCTCAGAGTGACTTCCGCGCCGGCTAGCCTAGCCGCCGCTCACTCGAAAGGATCTTGCACACGCAACTCGCAGTACAGCGAGAAGTCCCGGTCTTGCGTGAGCAGCGCCTCCACGCCGTGGGCGACGCCACTACACGCTTGCATTCTACGTCTGAGCCCCCACATTCAGCTATCCATACCTAACGAAGTACACAACATGCCTGACAACAAGCGAATCAAACGCCCCCTCGACAACAAACTTATTGACATTGAAGACCCAAGCGAAGTAAAGAATTGGTGTCGTTCTCTTGGATGCACGAAGAAGAGGCTTAAGGCGGCCGTCAAAGCCGTTGGCCCGTCAGCGGCCAAGGTGCGGCAGTGGCTCAAGGGGCGGGAGGCGGCTGACCGAGACGACCGCGGCCCCCGATCTACGGGCCGCTAATGGAACCTCCGCGTGAACCGCTACCGCTTGTCTGGCACCGGCACGGGCGGCTAACGGTCACGGCCGCGAAACTCGCAGGGGACGCCGGCGATGGCGCTCAAGCGCTGTGCATGGTGCGCTCTAGCGATGGGCGCTCGATCATGCTCGCTTGCACCGAAGATGGGCGCGAAGCCGTGGCCAGATTGCTGCGGGGCGATGGACGGCCCTCCGACGAGCGGCCACGCGAAGTGATTTGGCCGGCCGAGGATATGCAGGCCGAGGCCGACGCGCTCGTACTAGAGGACGGCGTTGGTCACGGGGAAGGCGGCCAAGCGGTATGCGTTGTGCGTTTCGGCGACACGATGCGAGTGGCTGTGTCAAAAGGCGATGACGCTGGGCGCGGGCTTGGCCTCATATCCGCCTGTCAACGCTCTCTAGCTGACGGGTAGGGTGGCCACGCAGCCAAGCCGGCCCTAGGCGGTGGCGTGTGCCTGTTCGCCCACCTGCGCTTCCCGCCGATGCGCGTACACGAGCAGGTTGGTGTCCACGGCGATCACGGTGCGCCGGAGCCGCCGTAGATCAGTTCGCGCAGTTCGGGCCAGGAGTACGTCGCCAAGGGGTCTGGCGCGTTGGCGTCGCCCACACGCAAGTCCGGCAGCTTGTACTGGCTGGGGCCGGCGGTAACGAGCACGCGGCGAAGGCCCTCTTCCACGATGGCGCGCAACGGCCGCCCCGTTTCCTTCGCGTGTCGCTTCGCACGGATGAGCAGCTCTTCGTGGATGTCCAAAGTCGTCTTCATGGGTGCCATTCTAGCCATATAGACCAATATGGGGCAGCCGTACACGCGGAGAACATTGGCGTCTGCCGCTCGTTCCACCAGCTTGCCGCCGGTGCGCAGCCACCGGTTCGGGCCCCAGAACCGTCAAGGTGTAGTATCCGGCTTCTGCGGAGGCATGAAGCGGGCAGATGGCGAGAGCGTTCCATCGAGGCGAGCCTTGGGCCATGCCCGGCAGCACCATCGCCACCGCGAGCACATTGCATTGACGACGAGCAGCACAGCGGCGGCCGGCAACAGCGGCGGTCTCGAACGGCTGCCGGTCGGCACGGTGGCCGCCTACGGCATGCCGGCGGTTGGCGCTGGCTACATGTATCTGCTGGTCGGCCTCTACGTGATGAAGTTCTCCACGGACGTGCTGTTGATCTCGCCGTTGGTGATGGGGCTGATCTTCAGCGCATCAAGGGTGTGGGATGCCGTCTCAGACCCGTTGGTGGGCTACCTCTCAGACCGCACCCGGTCTCGCTTCGGCCGCCGCCGCACATGGATGGCAGCCAGCGTGGTGCCCATCGGCGCGTTGTTCGTGATGATCTTCGCCCCACCGCCAACGCTCACCGGCGCCTCGCTGATCGCGTGGATGGCAGTCGCCGTGATCGGCTTCTATTCCGTGATGACCGTGTTCTTCGTGCCGCATCTCTCGCTCGGCGCGGAACTCTCCACCAACTACCACGAGCGCAGCCGCCTGTTCGGCTACCGCCACGGCTTCTTCACCTTCGGCTACATCTCCTCCCTGGTGACGATGCAGTTGCTGATCGGCTTTGAAGCCGATGGCAGCGAGACGGTGCGCCACTGGGCGCTGCTGCTCTCCATTCCAGCCTGTGTGGGCATGGCCGCGCTGGTGCTGTTCGCCGTGGCGAAGCTGCGCGAACGCCCGGAGTTCCAAGGGCGCGTCGGCACCAGCCCGCTGCGCGCCTTCGCGGACGTTTGGCGCAACGAACACTCGCGCCTGCTCATCATCGTCACGTTGATCGAGAACATCGGCTCCGCGGCCATCGGTGCGCTGACGCTCTACGTCACCCAGTATGTGGTGGGCGCCCCGCACATGGGGCCGGCGGTGATTCTGGCCTACATGATCCCGTCCGCCTTTTCCGTGCCGCTGTGGATTCCGCTTTCGCGGCGCATCGGCAAAGTGCGGCTGTGGATGTATTCGATGATCGGCACCGGCCTCTCCTTCGGCGGCATGTTCGCGCTGCCCTTCCTGCCACCCGAATGGCGCTTGGGCACCATGTTCGTGTTCGCCGCCTTCGCCGGCTTGGCCGCCGGCTGCGGCGGCACCGTCGGCCCGTCCGTGCAGGGCGACGTGATCGACTACGACGAGCACCTCACCGGCGAACGCAAGGAAGGTTCCTACTTCGCGGCGTGGAACTTCGTGTACAAGAGCGCCGTAGGCATCATGCTGGCGCTCACCGGCTTCGTGCTGGACTTCTCCGGCTTCGTGCCCAATCAACCGCAAGCGCTCTCGACACAAGTTTGGATCGTGGGCCTGTACGGCCTGTTCCCGCTGATCTGCTACGCCATCGGCGCGGCGCTGTTCTCGCGCTTCAAGCTGAACGAGGCGGCGTATGCGGAGATACGGCGGAAGTTGGATGGGGGGGAGGATGGTCCAGAGTCGTTGGTGGGTGGTTAGGCTCGGTTCTAGCGGCCATGGTCGAAACCGTTGACGACGCCATCGCCGAAGCGCACCATGCCCTCAAGGCGTGGAGAGCCGCGGAAAAAGCGGGATCGAGGCAGGTTGCCCGTGCCGAAGAGCTACAGAGGCCAGTTCGTGCATGGCATTCCAAGATGCCTGCGCCGGCGGCTGGCGATACGTGCCGCACCGGAGGGCGCGAGCTTGAACCGGTTGGCAGCGACCTTTTCCCGCTCACGGGTTAGCCGAAGGCGGCCGGGCTGAACCGCAACGGAGCGATGGCCAGTGCGTTGGACGACGTGCAAACGCGACGTGTTCCTGCGCAGATTGCGGCGGCTGGGCTTTGTGTGGCGGCTCTTTGGCGCGTGACGGCAAAGAGCGTGGGCTAGACAGGAGTTAGGCTGCATGACACTGGACTGGGGACACGGCAGGCACTACGCTGAGACGTCATCAGATGGCACTATTGATTCCGATAATCGTCTCTATACTCACTGGGTTCGCGCTTTGGAGAGCGTCCAACGCGATACAAAAGGTGCAGTGACGAGAGCAAAAGACAAATGGGAACATCATCATTCGAGACCGGCTGCGTAACGAAACCGGCCTCCGGTTGACGATCGGAGATCGGGCACAATCCGTCCCGATTAGAGTGGTTGACGGCCTGCCGGAGCCATTTCTGAGGGTGATAGAGCAGTTCGCAGATGCTGAGTGGGCGATTCTAAACGAGGCAACCCTTCGGAACGTCGCAAGAGGTACGGAATACATGAGAGAAATGCATCACTTGGTTCATCGCCGCTGGCCAGAACGAGCGGGACCAGCCACGCCGACGGAAATACAGCGCGTTGGTGAAACTGCTCAGGCATGGATGGACTTGATAGAAGAACTGCGGGCTGCGGATCAGATCATCGGTATCAACGAAGATGTTCTTGGCGCATACTTTTACAAAATCCCCGAGGTCCATCTCTATTGGGTTGCTCTTGGAATTGCGGCTAGGTTGATTGATGTATCTATCGAGTCGCTTACGGTTGTTATTTTAGCGCACGAGCTTGGCCATGCCTATACACATTTGGGGTACGATATCGATGACCTCCGATGGGACAGTGAGCTCTTTGCCCGGACAGACATACATGTTGTCGAAGGATTGGCCCAGTTTTACACGAACGTAGTTTGTGAACACTTGACAGGACGCATCCCCGAAACCAAGAGTGCTTTCGAGAGGCTCTTGGAGAAGCAAGGCTCCGCATATACATCCTTTCGGGATTGGCTTCCTTCGCAGACTGAGGGAAACGGAGAACGCGGCAGTAGCGGGGAAGTTATTCGTGCGAGCATGATTGAATGTCGGAGAGCCGGTATCGAAAGCGAGGAGCGCTTCCAGGAGGCGATTGGCCGGCACCGCCAGGAGATTCAAAACAAAACAGGGACTCGGGCCGGAAATGCGTCATGGCGCGGGCGCTGACATCGGGCCGCGTAAGGCTGAATCACGACCGAGTACGCTTTGCCTGAATACGCCTACGTTCGGAAAACGGATTGAGAATTCCATTGAGCGCCTTTGCGATCCGTTTCGCTCGTTTTCCCACGAAGACCTCATACTGATCGGTGTAAATGCCCCATCGATCTGGATCGCCAATAAAGTGCGTAGCGAGTGTGCCCTCAAGGTCCTCGTTCTCAATATCAAATTTCTTTACGTAGGCGCTCGGCGCCTTAGCGCGAATCGCATTCTTGTTCAATTCGCTGTCTACTAGCACGATATTCATCATCGAGTTGGCGTAAACTGGCTCGTAGCCCTCTTCTTTCAAGAACGCTTTTGGAAAAAAGTGATGATAGTTCTTGCTGGCACCTGTCTTTAGGAAGCTATTGTCTAGGATTACGTCTCCATCGGTATTAAACCTCCTCGGCTTCTTGCTGGATAGAAGGCAAACGATCACCTTGCAGTACGCATCGCCAACCTTAAACGGCCTCCATTCAATGTCCTCGGCGCGAATTTTGAGCTCCAAGGGATCGTATCCTGGTTCATTTTCATTGAGAATGTCCTCCATCTTATCCAAGTCTGCAGCGATCTTTGTACCCACGCCGGACCCGAATCGGTTTGTGAGGGCAGCCCAATAGATGTATTGTCGCAAGAGCTTATTCTGCCTGTTAGTCACATCTCTGCCTTGTCTATGAGCAAAGAACCAAGCTATCGGAATAAGCAGCGCGTCGTAAGGGATTACCCTGGACACCGTGATCCCGACGTGTGTCCTGAGGTAGTCAATTGCTCTGAATATGCCGCTCTTGGTCGGATCCCAGCTATCGATAAAGTCGTCCCTGCCGATCTTCAATACATCGGGACGACGAATGGATCGACACGCGTTAGACGCCACACACTGGAGAATGGTCTGAGAAGGAATAGTATCGTAACCGCAACTTTCAAGGTCTTTCCCATCATCCGACGACACGAGAGTATCGTAGCGTTCCCTTAGGTCAAAGTCGCGCTCTTGATCGAAGGTTTTCGCTACCATAATTTCAAAGAGGTCGAGTGACTGTCCACCAGTGTTGACACGAGTGAAAACCTCACACGCAACGTCGATGGAATAGTTGTCGATTACTACGGTCGAAAAGTCGTAGCTCTCTAGTCGTGTCTTGTACTCAGATACAGCTTCAATGTGTTTCTCGTACCTGCGAACAAGATCGGCGACAGTAGCGTTCAATAACTCGTGGACCGGGATGTAGTCTTCGTGCTCAGGTGGAGTCTCCAGAACGACCTCTTCTTCATCGGGATCAACCGTCAGGTCGATCACGATATCCTCGTAATTGACCTCCTCTCCGTCCTGCGTGAACACCAGCCCCTTTCGGACGGCATAGAGGGAGGTGATGCGTTGCTGCCCGTCCAGGATGTATTGAATCGCGTCGCCCCTGTCCGGTTCTTTCAAGTCGGCATTTCCGATGTTCCTCATGTGGCGAAGACGTTCTTTGGTCTTCCAAAGGATGAAGGTGCCGATCGGAAAGCCCTTCAGAATACTGTCGATCAAAGTCGCCGTTCGGGCCTTGTCCCAGACGAAATCACGTTGAAACTGCGGGATCTTCGTTTGTCCCCCATCAATGTCATTAAACAGCACAGAGTACTTCTTACTTTGGTTCTCGGGTTGTTGTTGCATTATCGCCGTCCGTTCCTACGTTCCTTCGGCAATGCCAATCTGCCACGGGCTTCGTAGGCCCCATGGCGCAGGGGCAGTCGAAGAGCGTATCATACACGATCTGACGCTTGATGGGACCACTTGGGTGGTTGTCGTGGGTGGCGCGCTGCCGGTTCGATGCCGAAGCCGAGGGCACCGGCGCGGTCGTCCGCGCCGTGCAGCAAGTAGTCGAACTCATCGGGCGGTTCGGCTCGCTGGCGTTCGAAGACCAATCGCCCCCAATGGTCTGGCATCGCGTCGCGGATCACGCCGAAGAAGCCGTTCATTCGGCTGGTCTGGAATAGCTCTTCCGTCAGCAGCAGTTCCGCCGGGTCCAGCTCCACCGCGTCTGCTCGTTCCCGATAACTGCGCCCATACACGAAGCGCCCGGTGGCGATGCCATCGGCCATGCTGGCTTGGAACCGGCCCGCGGTGATGAACGCGGTCTCGTCCGGCAGCACGATGTAAACGTAGCGGCTAGAAGTCATCGTCCAGCGTTCGAGCGCGGCGTGCGCGTTTGGGTGCCCGGGCTCGCTCGAGCGCCATGCCGTGTACGTCCCCGGCAGGGTCTGCCACGGTCGCCAGGTCCTCTAGCAGTCCGAGGGCCCAGATTGCGCCGAGGTAGGCCGCGATGCTCGTGGATGGCTTGCCGCGTTCCATTGCCGCGACAACGAACCGGGAAACGCCGATGCGCTCCGCCAACTGCGCCTGCGTCAACGAGCGGCGAAGGCGAGCGATGCGGATGTTCCGCCCAAGACGCGCAAGCGCCGCCTCGACGGCGGCCGGCGGCTCGTTGTTGATGGCGGTTGGGCGAGGCATGAGGAGCGTTTCACGGTACATTCAAGGATTTAATGTTGCTCCAAACGAACATTAGAGGCAAGCGCATAACATTGAACACGCACGATCATACAGGCTAGTCTCCGTCTAGTCTGAACCGGAAACGCCGCTCGGCTGGGAGATCGCATGTCCGAAGTGGGCGCATTCGAGGCGAAGACGAATCTGCCGCGGCTTCTGAAGCGGGTGCAGGCGGGGGAGCGTTTCGTCATTACCAGGCACAACCGCCCGGTTGCCGAGTTGATTCCGTTCCGGGAGCGTGACGTCGGCAGGATCCGGGACGCCATCGACGACTTGAAGGCGTTTCAGAACACGCACCGTCTTGGAGGGCTCACGGTGCGGGAGATGGTCGAAGAGGGGCGGCGGCGGCATTGACGACGTTCGTGCTGGACTGCTCGGTCGCCGTTTCGTTGGCGCTTGCGTGATCTCGTTCTCGGCCTGCCGTAGCTGGGCAGCCGTGCGCTGGCTGACGTACCAGCATCTCCGCTGGTTAAGCGCTCGCTGCTGTGGCTGCGCCACGCCACGCCGGGCGTCTCGCCGATGGCCGCCGCGCTTGACATCCACGCCGTGGCAGGAAATGATGCGCTGTCGTGCAGGGGGATTCTCCTGTACGGAGCGGCTCGTTCCGCAAGGGAAGAGCCAAGGGAAAACGAAGGAGGGAACCTATGACCAGCATGAAAACCCATGACGAACTGCGGGTGGAACTCGCCCACAGGGCCGCCGAGGATGATGGCTTCCGGGAGCGGCTCGTCGGCGATCCGAAAGCCGCGATAGAGGATGCGCTCGGCCTGCCCGTGCCGGATGCCGTGTCTGTCTCGGTCCATCAGGAAACGGCCACCACGGTGCATCTCGTCTTGCCACCGGTCCAGCTCGAAGATGCGGACTTGGAGACGCTCACCGGCGGCCACAGGAACAACCTCCCCTACGGAGACACCCCGCACGGGCACCGGCGAGGCTAGCCGCCTGTCGTTGAAATTCGTGGGCACACAACGCGCCGGGCTGGGAACTCGCTGACAAGGAGCCCGGGACGCTGCCGCGTGGGCGCGTGGCGAGTGGCTTGCCGTGATCGGCTCAGGACCATGCCGCAAAGAAACTCCACCAAACCCACCGGCGCACCGTTCCGGCGCCGCAAGCTGGCCTTGGCGATATCCGCCGCGACGCTCGGCGCTCCCGTCGCCGCGCAGACGTCGGAGGGCGCGGGCGGCATCGAGACGGTGGTGGTCACGGCCACCAAACGGGCCGCCAGCATCCAAGACGTGGCGGTGCAGGTGCAGGCGCTGAGCGGCGACGGGCTGCGCGACCTAGGTGTGGCCACGTTCGACGACTATGTGAGTTTCCTGCCGCAAGTGGCCAACGCCGGCAACGGGCCGGGCAAGAAGGAAATCTACCTGCGCGGCAGCGCTACGGAGCAATCCGGCGTGACGGTTTCCACCCAACAGGGTTCGGCGCCGGGGGTGGCGTTGTACGTGGACGAACAGCCCGTTTCCTTCGGCGGCCGCAATTTGGACGTGTACGCGGCAGACCTTGAGCGCATCGAAGTGTTGTCTGGCCCGCAGGGCACGTTGTTCGGCGCCAGTTCCCAATCCGGCACGCTGCGCATCATCACCAGAAAGCCGGATCCAAGCGCGTTCGAGGCCGGTGTGAACGCCCGTTACGCAAGCACGCGGGGCGGCGCGGACAGCGCCGCGGTGGATGCCTTCGTCAATGTGCCTTTAGGCGATTCGTTGGCGGTGCGCATGGTGGCGTACAGCGATCAGCAGGGCGGCTGGGTGGACAACGTGCCGGCCACTTTCACGCCGAGCGCCGAAGTGGTGGATCGCCACAACGCCGGCTTCGGGCCGCTGGTGGCGGATGCAGACTCCGTGGCCACCGCCCGCAACGATGGCTTGGTGCGGCAGGATTGGAACGACGCGCGCTACCGGGGCGGGCGCTTCGGCGTGTTGTACGACTTCAACGAAGATTGGTCTGCCCTCGTGCAATACACCGGGCAGACGTTGAAGACTGAAGGCACTTTCCTGCTGGACCCCAGCTTGGACGAGCCCCACGCTTCCGCCACGTTCACGCCAGACCACAACCGCGACGAGTTCGGCTTGACGACGTGGACGCTCGAAGGACGCCTCGCCAACTTGGACGTCATCTACACCGGCGGGCGCCTCTCGCGGGACGTGGACGCGGTGGTGGACTATACCCACTACAACGCCGGCGGCGGCTACATCGCCTACTACCTGTGCAGCGGCAACGTGTATGACTCGGCAGACCCAAACCACTGTTACGACCCAACCAAGCAATACACGGACGCTTCCACCAATGACCGCACCACCCACGAATTGCGCATCGCAAGCGACGTGGGCCAACGCTGGCACTGGCTCGCCGGGGTGTATGTCAACGACACCAAAACCACCCACCTTGGAGACTTCCATTACTTCGAGGTGAACGAGGCGATGGGCGAGCACATCAGCAGCTACTACAACGACCAATCCGGCGAAGGCTTCATGCTGGGCAACGTCACGCTGCCCACCGCCGGCGTGGTGTCTTCCGGGCCGCGGCCGCCCACGGTGGCGTTCTTCAATGACTACACGCGCCGGGAAGAGGAAGTGGCGTATTTCGGCGAGGTGTCGTTCGATTTGAGCGATCAATGGCGTGTCGCCGTGAGCGCGCGCCGGTACGACCTCACCTCTTCGCTGCAAGGCGCCTCCAACTTTTCCTTTGGCTGCCGCTACGGCATCGGCGCCAACGCCCAGCGCACCGAGGACGGCGCCTGCAACGGCACGGATTTCAGCAACGACGTCACGCTGCGCCTGCGCCTGTTGGGCCAATACGCGGCGAGTGGCGACGACAGCGTGATCCTGAACGCGCGGAGCCCCAACGGCGAGGACGGCAGCCCACGCGACATGTTTCGCGGCGGCGGCAGCAACGAAGCCACGTTGAACGCCATCAAGAGCGGGCAGCTCAGCCTTGCCGGCTTGGAGCCGGATGGCGCCATCAACGAGCGGGACACCATCTTCAAGGGCACGGTGACGTGGGAGCCGAACGCCACCACGCTGCTCTTCGCCACGTTCTCGGAGGGCTATCGGCCGGCGGCGCTGAACCGCAACGGCGGCCAGTTCGCCAACGTGCAAACCGGCGTGTTCGAGAACTACGCGGTGCCGCCCGTGGCGCTCACCGACCACTTGTTCAACTACGAGCTCGGCGCCAAGAGCGACCTGTTGGACGGCCGCCTGCGGGTGAACGCCACGCTCTATCGAACGCGCATCGAGGATTTGCAGGTGTCGCGCTACGACCCGGTGAACGTGGCGTTCAACTACTTCATCGAGAACATCGGCGACGCCAGCGCCCGGGGCTTGGACGTGGAGTTCCACTGGTTGCCAACCGAGCGGTTGACCATCGCCGGCGCCGTGAGTTGGCTCAACACCGAACTAGACAGCATCAACCGGCAGCTTGAGAACGTGTCGGTGCCGGTGGGGGCGGAATTGCCGTTGTCGCCGCGCTTCGCCGGCAATCTGCGCTTGCGCTACGAGTTCACGGTGCCGGGTTTCGACAGCGCGTATTTGAGCGGCAGCGTGGTGCATCGGGGCGAGAGTTACTCTGGCATGGTCGGCAAGGCCGAATACATGGAAGACACGCTGTTCCAGCACACGGGCTTAGGCTCCGGCTTGAAGATCCACCACGAAGGCGGCACGTTCGGCACCATCACCATCCCGGATGGCGACGGGCGGCGGCTGCCATCCAATTCCCGCTTCGTCAACCCGGCCGCCACCACCATCAACCTGGCCTTCGGCGTGGCGCGGGACGAGTGGCGCGCGGAGCTCTTCGTCCACAACGCCAACGACGAGGCGGCGGAAGTGGTGCAGGTGGGCGGGCGCTACATGCCGGTGGTGACGGAGCAGCGCCCCCGCACGTTCGGTCTGCGGCTTTCGTATCGGAATTAGCGGAGCCCTTCGGCCCCCGGTTCCTGCAACTCCGCCGCCACCGGATCCAAGCGCAGGAAGTGCCGGGGCGCAAAGCCCATCAGGATGCGGACGCCCAGCGGGATGGGATGCTCCGTCGCCACGCGGTCGCGCTCGGCGCCGGAGACCAGCACCGCGTTGTAATCCTGGGTTGCGCCGTCTCGCGTCAGCTTCACGGCCGGATTCGAGAGCGCCCGCCGATACCAAGCGCGGGGCCAGTGATTCACCGCCACATAGAACGCCTCGCCACTCTCCAAGCCTGACAGCACCCGGTCGTGGCGGGTGCCGTCCGGGTCGAAGGTGCTGATGACCACGGTGTTGGCCGCCTCGGGCTGGAAGTAGCCGAGCAGCGATTCGAAGAGCGCCACGATCGCAACGTAGATGAGCGCCAGCACGGCGAGGATTTTGATGAGCTTCATCGGTGGCTCCGATTGGGGAACCGTCACAGCATATGCCTTCGTCGCCAACTGTTCCAAACGCCGCCGGCGCGGCAACCGCGTGACCCGTGGGGCGCCGAGGCCCAAGCCATGACGGGCAGCCGCCAACCGAGCGTCGCGCTTCCATCCCCCCGCGCCTTCCGCTAGACTTGTGCGTCAAGTGCAGGAGGGACGCACCCCATGGCCCGTGTGACCGTTGAAGATTGCCTGGAGCATGTCGAGAACCGCTTCGAGCTCGTCATGGTGGCGAGCCGCCGCGCTCGGCACCTGCATCGCCAGTTGGCGGAGCCGTTGGTGGCCGAAGAGAACGACAAGCCGACGGTGATCGCGCTGCGCGAGGTGGCCGACGGGCTCATCAACGACGAAGTGTTGGAAGCGCCGGAGGCGAACGCGGAAGACCTCGAGTTCGAGTCCATCGACAAGGTGCGCAGGTTGGAGAGCATCGCCAGGGCCAACATGGCGTTCGATGTGGGAGATGACCCAGCCAACGACCTATGAGTCCTATTTCGAAGCCCGGCTCCGAGAGGCCGCCTGCCGGGATGAGGTCGCCGCACCGGCAACCATCGATTCGTTAGCCGAATCGCTCAACAGCTACCTCCCCCCGCCCCAGGTCGCCGACATCGAGCGGGCCTACGAGTTCGCGCGCCACGCCCATGACGGGCAGATGCGGCGCACGCAGCATCCCTACATCACGCATCCCCTCGCCGTGGCCACGATCTTGGCCGACATGCGCATGGACGATCAATCCATCGCCGCGGCGCTGCTGCATGACGTGTTGGAGGACACCGGCGCCACCAAGGAACGCCTCGCCGACAGCTTTGGCGAGGGCGTGGCGGGCATCGTCGATGGCGTCAGCAAGTTGGCCACCATCTTCAACACCCATGAGCAGGCGCAGGCCGAGAACTTCCAAAAGATGGCGATGGCCACCGCTAGGGACTTGCGCGTCATCCTCGTCAAGCTGGCAGACCGGCTGCACAACATGCGCACCATCGGCGCGTTGTCCGGACACAAGCGGCGGCGCATCGCCAAGGAAACGCTCGACCTGTACGCGCCCATCGCCAACCGGCTGGGCATGCACAACGTGAAGGTGGAGCTGGAAGATCTCGCCTTCAACGCACTGTATCTCTTGCGCTCGGATCGTTTGCGGCGCGCCGTGGCCAGCGCGCGGGGCAACCGCAAGGCGCTGATGGACGAACTGGGCACGTCCATCGAAGCGGCGCTGCGGCGGGAGGGCATCGACGCCGCGGTGCGCGGGCGCGAGAAGCACCTCTATTCCATCTACGCCAAGATGAAGACGCAGCGCAAGCCATTCACCGAGATCATGGATGTGTTCGGCTTCCGCATCGTCGTCGATCAGGTGGATGCCTGTTACCGCGCCCTCGGCGTGATGCACAACCTGTACAAACCCGTGCTGGGGCGCTTCAAGGATTACGTGGCCATCCCCAAGGCGAACGGTTATCAATCCCTGCACACCACGCTGTTCGGCATGCACGGGGTGCCCATTGAGGTGCAGATTCGCACCCGGCAAATGGACGCGGTGGCGGATCACGGCGTGGCGAGCCACTGGTTCTACAAGTCTCCGGCAGACAGCTACAACGGTGGCGAAGCGCGCGCCCGGCAATGGGTGCAGGGTTTGCTGGAATTGCAGCAACGCGCCGGAGACCCGTTGGAGTTCGTCGAGAACCTGAAGATCGACCTGTTCCCAGACGAGGTGTATGTGTTCACCCCAAGGGGCGACATCCTGGAGTTGCCGCGCGGTGCCTGCGCGATAGATTTCGCCTACGCTGTCCACACGGACATCGGCAACCACTGTGTGGCGTGTCGCATAGACCGGGCGTTGGCGCCGCTGTCCAGACAACTGCAGAGTGGCCAAACCGTTGAGATATTGACCACCAAGGACGCCCGACCGAGCCCGGATTGGCTCACCTTCGTGGTTTCCGGGCGCGCCCGCTCGGCGATTCGCCAAGCCTTGAAAGTGCAGCAACGCTCGGAATCCATCGCCTTGGGGCGGGCCCTCTTGGATCGTTCGTTGCGCAATGCCGACACCTCCATCAAGCGCTTGGACTTTCGCCGCCTGCGCAAGGTGTTCCGCGAGTTCGGCGTCCGCAAGCTGGACGACTTGCTGGCCGAGATCGGGCTCGGCAACCGCTTGGCCTACGTCGTGGCGCAACGGCTGCTCTCGGCGGACAACCCGAACTACGAGGCGGTGGACATCGAACGGGGCGGGCCGGTCGCCATCCGCGGCGGCGAGGGGTTGGTGATTAGTTACAGCCGCTGCTGCGGGCCGGTGCCGGGCGATGCGGTGATTGGCCACATGACGCCGGAGCGTGGCTTCGTCGTCCACATGGACACCTGCCCGAACTTGGAGGAAGTGCGCCGCCGCAAGCCGAACGAAATCATTCCCGCGCGGTGGGCGGAATCCATCGCTGGGGAGTTCGACACGTCGCTGTTGTTGTCCGTGCGGCGGCGCAAGGGCGTGATCGCCCAAGTGGCGGCGTCCATGAACGAGAGCAACGCCGGCATCAACAACATCCACGTCGAGGAGCGCAACGCCGAGTTGTCCAACATCACGGTGGATCTGTCGGTGGCGGACGTCGAGCATCTGAACCGCATCGTGCGGCGTTTGAGCGCCATCAACACGGTGCAGAACGTGCGCCGCCCGGCCGTCGCGCAAGTGGAGTAGCCAACGATGTTCCGCGAAGCCATTCACACCGAGGCAGCCCCCGCCGCCATCGGCGCCTACTCGCAAGCCGTGCGCGTGGGGGAGGTCGTTTACCTTTCCGGGCAAATCGGGTTGGACCCGGCCACGATGGCGTTGGCGTCGCCAGACCCCGAAGCGCAGATTCGCCAAGTGTTCGAGAACCTCGCCGCGGTGGCGCGAGCCGCCGGCGGCAGCTTCGCCGACATCGTCAAAGTCACCGTCTATCTCACCGATCTCGCCCACTATGGCGCCGTGAACGAAGTGATGGCGGAGTTCTTCTCCGAGCCCTATCCGGCGCGCGCGGCGGTCGGCGTGGCGGCGCTGCCACGCGGCGCCTTGGTGGAAGCGGACGCGGTGCTGTTGCTGCCGACTTGAGCCAAATGGCGGCGCGCGGCGACCCGGTGAGCGTGCTGCGCGGCGTGGGGCCGCAAGTGGCCAAGGCCCTCGCCAAAGGCGGTGTCACCACGGTGGGCGAACTGTTGCTGCACTTGCCGCAGCGCTATCAGGACCGCACCCGTTTCGTGCCCTTGGCCGAGATCAAGATTGGCCAGAGCTGCTTGGTGCGCGGGCAAGTCGTGAAGGTGGATGCCGGCTACGGGCGGCGGCGGGCGTTCACCGCGACGCTGGAGGAAGGCGGCGGCTTCCTCACGGTGCGCTTCTTCCACTTCACCGCCCGGCAGCGGGACATGCTGCGCCCGGGCGTGTGGCTACGCTGCTTCGGCGAAGCGCGCGCCGGCCCGGCCGGGCGCGAAATGGTGCATCCCGAGTATCGCGCTTCCGCCGCGCGGCCAGACGAGCCAGACGCCGCGCTGACGCCGGTGTACGGCACGCTGGGCGGCGTCACCGGCACACGCCTGCGCGGCTTCATCGCCAGCGCCTTGGACGCCGGCGCCGCCGATGGCGGCAGCCACCTGCCGTTGCCGCCGTTCGAGGCGCTGCGGGACGCCATCGCGTTCCTGCACCGGCCGCCGGCGACGGCCACGCCAGACGAACTCGACGCGGCGCGCACGCGCATCGCCCAAGATGAACTGCTCGCGCAACACCTCTTGATGAAGGATCGCCAAGCGCAGCGCGAGCGCCTCACCACCCGGGCGCTGCCGCGCCAGCGCGGCCTTGGGCGCGAGTTGTTGGCGCGGCTCGGCTTTTCGCTCACGCGGGCGCAGCAGCGCGTGGTCGCGGAGGTGCTAAAGGACTTGGAGCGCAACCGTCCAACCATGCGCCTCCTGCAAGGCGACGTGGGCTCGGGCAAGACGGTGGTCGCCGCGTTCGCGGCCATCCGCGCCGCGGAACACGGCTGCCAGACGGCGGTGATGGCGCCCACGGAAATCTTGGCCGAACAGCATTACGAGAACTTCTCGGAATGGCTGACGCCGCTCGGCATCGAGGTGATGGCGATCACCGGCCGACTTGCCGCCGGCGAGCGGCAGGCGCGGCTCGACGCCACCCGGCGGGGCGAGGCGCTGGTGGTGGTCGGCACCCACGCGCTGTTCCAAGCCACGGTGGACTTCAAGTCGTTGGCGCTCACCATCATCGACGAACAACACCGCTTCGGTGTGCATCAGCGTCTGTCGCTGCGGCACAAGGGCGATTTGCCGCATCAGCTCATCATGACCGCCACCCCCATCCCGCGCACCCTCACCATGGCGCTGTACGCGGACATGGACGTGTCCGTCATCGACGAGCTGCCCCCCGGCCGCAAGCCGGTGTTCACCCGCGTGACGCCGGGCTCGCGCCGCGCGGAGGTGATGGAACGGGTGGGCGAATGGTGCCGGGGCGGGCGCCAAGCGTATTGGGTCTGCACACTGATTGAGGAATCCGAGGCGCTCGATTCACAGGCCGCGGAAAAGGTCGCCGAGGAATTGCGGAAGGCGTTGCCGAACACCAAGGTGGGCCTCGCCCACGGCCGCCTCACGCCACGCGAACGCGGTGAGGTGATGACCCGCTTCAAGGCCGGCGAAGTGGATGTGTTGGTGGCCACGACGGTGATCGAGGTGGGCGTGGACGTGCCCAACGCCTCGCTCATGGTGATCGACAATGCGGAGCGTCTGGGCTTGGCGCAACTGCATCAGCTGCGCGGGCGGGTAGGGCGTGGCGGCCAGCAGAGCCATTGTGTGCTGCTGTTCGAGCCACCGCTAACCGCCGTTGCCCGGCAACGCCTCGCCGCCATGCGCGAGACCAACGATGGCTTTGCCATCGCGGAGAAGGACTTGGCCTTGCGCGGGCCGGGCGATGTCTTGGGCACCCGGCAAACCGGCGAGGAGACCTTTCGCGTGGCTGATCTCATGCGCGACGCGCCGCTCGTGCCGAAGCTCATCGAGCTCGGCGGCCGGCTCGATGCGGACACCAAGGCCGTGGTGTTGGAGACTTGGGGCGGCGGCGGCGCGGGGGGCTATGTTGAGGTGTGATGGGTGTGGGCGGCGGCGTGGCACGGTCCAGCGCCGTGGTAGCCTCACTTGGTTTCGCGCCTCAGATTTCCACCATGCCGTTGCTGCTCGACAAGATCATCGGGCTTCTGCTGCTGCCCTTGGGGCTGGCCATGGCGGCGCTGCTCGCCGGTGTGGTCGCGCTGGCATGGCGGCGCCGGCGCGCGGCTTTCGCGTTGATCGGATTCGCCGCGGCATGGCTTTGGGTTTGGTCCATGCCGCTCGTTCCCACCGCGATGAGCCGCGCGCTCGCGGCGCCGTATCCGCCACTGCCGGCCGAAGCGCTGCCGGCCGCGGACGCCATCGTGCTGCTCGGTGGCGGCATCATGCCGACCCGCAGCGGGCACCCGTACCCGAACCTCGGTAGCGCCGCGGACCGCATCTGGCACGCCGCGCGGCTCTATCACGCGGGAAAGGCGCCCGTCATCGTGGCCACCGCCGGGTCGGTCTGGGGCGATGCGGCATGGGGCAAGCCAGACAACCAAACCGGCGCCGAGGCGATGCGCATGGCGCTCGTCTCGTGGAACGTGCCGCGTTCGGTCGTCATCATCGAACCCAACAGCCGTTCCACGCGGGAGAACGCGGTGGAGACGGCGGCCCTCGCGGCGCGCCACGGCTTCGAGGAGTTGCTCTTGGTCACCTCCGCGTCGCACATGCGCCGCGCCGAGGCGGCGTTTAGGCGCGTCGGCTTGAGCGTGACGCCGGCGGCCTGCGACCACGGTGGCGAACTGGCGCGGCCCGCCGTGTTGCTGTTGATTCCGACCGCCGGCGCCTTGTCCGCCAGCAGCAGCCTGCTGCGCGAGCAGATCGGTTGGCTGGCCTACCGTCTGCGCGGCTGGGCGTAGCGGGGCGTCTGTTGTCCGTGTTCAGGCGGCGTCAGCGTCCGCTGGCGTCTCGCGCCGCAACGCCGGCAGCGCCTCCCCTTCACTTCGCGCCACCAGCGCCGTGACGGTGAGGTCGCTCGTCACGTTCACCGCGGTGCGGCACATGTCGAGCACCCGGTCCACCGCGAGCACCAAGGCGATGGCTTCCACCGGCAAGCCCACGGCACCCAAGATGAGGGTGATGGCGACCAAGCTCGCGGCCGGGATGCCGGCCACGCCGATGGAGGTGAGCAGCGCCAGCAGCACCACGGTGAACTGCTGCACGAAGGACAGATCGAACCCCATCACTTGGGCGATGAATATCACCACCACACATTCGTAGAGCGCCGTGCCATCCATGTTCACCGTGGCGCCCAAGGGCAGCACGAAACTAGTGGCGCGCTTTGAGATGCCGGCCTGTTCCGCGCAGTTGATGGTGACCGGCAAGGTGGCCGAGGAAGACGCGGTGGAGAAGGCCGTCAACTGCGCCGGCAGAATCTTGCCGTAGTAGGCATAGGGGCGCACCCCCGCCACCAAGTACAGCAGCAACGGCAACCACACCGCGAAATGGATGGCGAGGGCGGCCAACACCGTGACGAAGAAGAGCGCGAGGGAGCCCAGCACGGCGAAGCCGGAGACGATGAACGTCTTGCCCACCAGCGCGAACACCCCGATGGGCGCGAAACGCATGATCCACAGCGTGACGAGGATCATCACGTCGTGGACGCCCTGCCAGAAGTTCTGCAGCGTCTCGGCGGCGGGGCCGGACATCCGCGACATGAAGTAGCCGAACACCACGCCCACGAAGATGAGCGCCAGCAACTGCGCTTCCGCCGCGGCGACGAAGATGTTCGGCGGAATGGCGCGGGAGATGATGCCCACGAGGTCCGCCGCGCTGCGGCCTTCCACCTTGCCCATCGTCTCGGTCGGGTCTGGCAATGCGTTGCGCATCGCCTGCGCATCGCCTTCGCCGGGGCCAACGAGGTTGACGAGCAACAGCCCGGTGAAGATGGCGAGGAAGCCGGTGACGATGTAGAACCCGATGGTCTTGCCGCCCACGCGCCCGAAGGCGTCCTGCCCGGCCATGTTGCGCACGCCGACGATGATGGAGGCGAGGATGAGCGGCACCACGATCATCTTGAGGGCGTTCAGGAACAGGCCGCCGAAGAAATCCAAGATGCCGACCAAGGAGGCGCCAAAGACGGTCGTCTCCGGCGTCGCGGGGGCTGCGACCAGCGCGGCCAGCACCAGGGCGCCGGCGATTTGCCAATGCAGCGGCAGCGCGAGTGCGCGGCGCAGTGGGTTGCCTTCACTCATGCGGAATCCCCCCTGTTGGCCACGCTAGGAGACTGCCGCGGGTGCGGTTTTGTCAAGCGGTTGAAGTTCCGGGTAGCGCTGGCAAGTCGCCGCGAAGCTGGGGCGGCGCTACTCGTCCGCCCCGTTGCCGCGCTCAGGCGTGTACCAGATGGGGGATGAGTAGGCGCGTTCTTGAATGGTTGGTGGGCCATGGTCCGCGCGCTCCATGCCCAGCGCCAAGGCATCGAGGTGGGTATGGCGCGGGGTGGGGATTTCGAGCACTCGGGCGTAGTAAAAGGCTGGCCGGTCTGGGTCGAAGGTGGGGTCGGCCCAAGCGGTGCCGAGTTCCGTGGCGCCGATCACATTTCGATAGCGGCCGGTGGCGAGATCGACCGTGTTGCCCACCGCCGGGACTTTCCCTGCGGAACTCCGTTCGCGCTCGCCGGCCCACGCCACGTCGAACACTTGCTCTTGAGCCTGCCCGGCCGCGTTTAGCCAACCCTTGACGATTTGCACCCGATCCAAGTTGGCGCCCGCCGGGGCTTTCAGCGCCTCCACCTCGAAGACCAGCTTGGCGCCGCCGACCGGCCGCCCCAGCTCGCCGCCCATCGGGGTGCGTCCATCCTCAATGCCGGCATCTGCGTTGCCGGCGCCGCCCTGCCAGCCGCCGAAGAAGCGCAGCCGGATGCGCGGGCCGGTGGTGGCATAGGTCTCGCGCCGTTGCATCGCCGAGAGGATTGCTTCCCGGGTGTTCGCTGTGGCCCACACGGCCGCTAGGCCGGACGCGGACATGGTCCAGCCCGTCGCGCCGCCGGAGATCACCACGATGTCCTTGGATTCCGGCGTGGAATCCAGCGCCATCTTGCCGCCGAAGTTGTCCTCCACCGCGGTGGCGAGGCCGGTGTGGGAGTCCGTCGAGCCGATGAGGCCGAATTGAAACGGATTCACGCCGAGGCGCTCGCCCAGCGCAAGGCCGCGCTGCAACGCCGAACGCGCGTAGTCGCCGGCGCTGGGGGCGTAAGCGTCCGCCCCGGGATCGCGCTGCAGGAAGAAGGGGTAACGCTCGAAGTTGGCGAATTCGTCGTTCGGCGCGAGCGCCCGATGGACTTCCGAGTCGCCCTTGGTCTGCGTGACCTCGACGATCTTCTCCCAGCGCATGCGCAACCGCGCATAGTCCGCATCCAGCGCCGCCCCGCGCATTGTCAAGTCCGGGAACATCATGCCCTTGGAGATGTTCGAGTTGTGCGGAATGGCGAGGAAGCGCGCCCCGGTGGCGGCGGCGGTGCGTTCCAACCAGCGCCACAGGTCTTCCGGGTAGGGGCTGTCGATGGCGGAGAAGGGCTGGAAGCTCGCGGCTTGCGTGGCGTCGGCATCCGTCATCACCACGCGATGCAGGTTCGCTCCCCCCGGCATCGAGCTCCACTCCCAGCCGATGAAGGCGGTGAAGCGGCCCGGTTCATTGTGGGCATCCGCGGCCGCGGCCACTTCACGCCAAGCCCGCGCTTGCTCGGCGTCCATCGGCGGCAGCGGGGCCCGGCCCAAATCCAACGGGGCCGCCGCCGCGGCGCGCGGGTCCGTCGATTCCGGCAGCAGGCCGCGGAATTGGTCCGCTGCCTCGCCGGCGTCGATGGCGTTGCGGATGGTGCGCGTGGTGTACCAGTAAACCAAGGCATCCCACCACCCCGCATCCTCCGTTTCAATGCCGTGACGATAGATGTGCCGCATGGCGCCCAAGAACTCGGCGTGGTCGGAAACGACCAGGAAGTCCAACGGCTCGTCGATTTGCAGCCGGGCGCGGTGATGCGGATGGATGACCGGCAAGCCCTTGGCGAAGCGATAGGCGGTGTGCGGGTCGGCCGTGAGATTGCCGTTCATGAAGGCGTCGATGGAATACGACGTGTGCAGGTGGGTGTCGCCCCACAGCAGCAGCTTGTCCTCAGCCGCCAGCGTTGGCTGCGCCAGCGCGAGGCCCGCCGCCAACGCCGCGACACCCCAGCGCGGCGCGGCTTGGCCGTTCGCCCGGCAGGGGGCCTTAGATCTCGACATCGGGCTAACCTCCGTTTCGGGCGGGCGCATGAGAGCGACTATACTGCCTGACGAAGCCGAGCGTCCTCCCACCGTCCGCCCACCCGCCCCGCCGTTCTCGACGCTTGGACTAGTATGGCCATCATGCGACACGCGCCCTTGGCCGTGGCCATGCCCGGCCGGCTGGTGGCTTACGCCCAGCTCATGCGTCTCGACAAGCCCATCGGCACGGCGCTGCTGCTGTGGCCGACGCTGGCGGCGTTGTGGATGGCCGCTGGAGGTGCGCCGGCGGCGGGGATTCTTGCCGCGTTTGTAGCCGGCACCTTCCTCATG
Organism: Candidatus Azotimanducaceae bacterium; assembly: GCA_965200505.1. Classification (GTDB taxonomy): domain Bacteria; phylum Pseudomonadota; class Gammaproteobacteria; order Pseudomonadales; family Azotimanducaceae; genus VXNE01. Next base: position 2,049,357 of record OZ241343.1, read on the forward strand.
CGCTCGTGCGGGTGCGTCATCAACGACATCGCGGACCGAAACATCGACGGTTTGGTGGAACGCACCGCCGGCCGGCCCCTCGCGCAGGGCCGGGTGTCGGTGGCGGAGGCCGTGGGGCTTTTCGCCGCCCTCGCGGCGCTCGCCTTGGCCGTCGTGCTCACGTTGAACCGGCTCACTCAGGCGCTGGCGTTGGTGGGCATCGCCGCCGCGGTGGCCTATCCGTTCGCCAAGCGCATCACGCATTTGCCGCAGTTGCTGCTCGGCATCGCCTTCAGTTGGGGCATTCCCATGGCCTTCGCCGCGGTCACCGGCGCCGTGCCGCCGACGGCTTGGGCGCTCACCGCCGCGAGCGTGATGTGGGTGGTCGCGTACGACACGCAATATGCCATGGCAGACCGCCGCGACGATTTGCGCGCCGGCGTGAAATCGGCCGCCATCCTCTTCGGCCGGCGCGACCGCGCCGCGGTGGCCGCATTGCAGTTCGCGGCGCTTGCCGGTTTCTTCGGCGTCGGCGTCGTCGCGCATCTCGGCGTGGGTTGGAACGTGGCGCTCTTGGCGTCGGCGGCGTTGTTCGCGCATCAACAGTGGCTGCTCCGCAAGCGGCAGCCGGCCGCTTACCTCAAGGCGTTCCGCAGCAACGCTTGGGTCGGTTTCGCGCTCTTTGCCGGCGTGGCATGGGATTACGCCGCGTGAGCCGCGTGACCGGTTGGCACCGCTGGCTGGCCAAGGGCATCCACCACGGCGTGGAAGCCATCGGGCGCGGCGTCGCTTGGCTGACCTTCGCAATGGCGGGGGTGACGGGCTTGGTGGTGGCGCTGCGCTACGGGTTTGACACCAGCGCCATTCCCTTGCAGGAATCCGTGCTGTATCTGCATGCCTTGGTGGTGATGCCCGGCCTCGCCTACGCGCTGGCGAACGATGCCCATGTGCGGGTGGATGTGTTCGCCAGCCGCATGACGCCCCGCACACGGCGCATCATCGACCTGACCGGCCATGTCGTGCTGCTCGCGCCAACTTGCGTGACGGTGGCCATCGTCAGCTGGCCCTATGTCGCCCAGTCTTGGCGCATCCTTGAAGGCTCACCGGAGGTGGGCGGCATCCCGGCGGTGTTCGTGCTGAAGACGTTGATCCCCCTCGGTGCCGTGCTGTTGCTGCTGCAGGCCGCGGCGATGGCGGTGCGGGCGCTTGGCCCACAGCCGAAACCGCGTACCGATGGAACGTCGGCGGTGGGCGGCCGCGGCGAGATGGTTGGCCCGGACGCCGCCAAGGGTGGTTGACCGCCCCGCGTGATCGAGTTCCTCCCCCTCATCATGTTCGCGGCGGTGTTCGCGGCACTCTTGGCCGGCTATGCCGTGGCGCCGACCCTCGCCGGCGTCGCCCTGCTGTTCGCGTTCGGCGGAGCTTTGTTCGGCGTCTTCGACTTGGACGACTTGGGCTTTCTGTCCGGGCGGCTGTTCGGAATCATCACCAACCAAACGCTGGTGGCCGTGCCGCTCTTCATTTGCATGGGCGTGACGTTGGAGCGCTCGCGCATCGCGGAAACGTTGCTTGAGGGCTTGTCCGATCTGTTGGGGCGCGCGCCCGGCGGCTTGGGGCTGGCCGTCACCGCGGTGGGCGCGTTGTTGGCCGCCAGCACCGGCATCGTCGGCGCCACGGTGGTGACGATGGGGTTGTTGTCGCTGCCGGCCATGCTGCGCCAGGGCTATGACCCGAAGCTCGCGACCGGCACCATCTGCGCCACCGGCACCTTGGGCCAGATCATCCCGCCCTCCATCGCGTTGGTGCTGCTGGGGGACGTGCTCGGCAGCGCCTATCAGCAGGCGCAGCTGGGCATGGGCGTGTTTTCGCCGAAAACCGTCTCCATCGGCGATCTGTTCGCCGGTGCGCTGCTGCCCGGCTTCGCCTTGGTGGGGCTGTACCTCGGCTACATCGTCATCGCCACGCTCAAGAATCCGGCGCGGGCACCGGCGGCGCGGCGCGAGCGAGCCCGGGCCGGCGCCCTCGCGCTGCTGCTCGCGCGCAGCTTGGCGCCGCCGATTCTGCTCATCGTGGCGGTGCTCGGTTCCATCCTCGGTGGCTTCGCCACGCCGACCGAAGCGGCTGGTGTGGGCGCCTTGGGGGCGTTGGCGTTGGCCGCGGCGCGGGGCCGCCTGTCGCGGCCGGTGCTCGCCGACATCGGCCAATCCACTGTGAAGACCACGGCGATGGTGTTCTTCATCCTCATCGGCGCCTCGGTGTTTTCGCTCGTGTTTCGCGGCTACGGCGGCGACGAGTTGGTGCAGGGGGTGTTCGCGGACATGCCCGGCGGCGTCTGGGGCGCCGTGGCCATCGTGATGGCGATCATCTTCCTGCTGGGCTTCGTGCTGGACTTCATTGAGATCACCTACGTTGTGGTGCCCATCGTTGGCCCGGTGTTGTTGGCGATGGGGGTGGACCCGATCTGGCTCGGCGTGATGATCGCCGTGAACTTGCAGACCTCCTTTCTCACCCCGCCGTTCGGCTTCGCGCTCTTCTATTTGCGTGGCGTGGCGCCGGCCGACGTGGCCACGGCGGACATCTACCGCGGTGCGGCGCCGTTCGTGGTGCTGCAGCTGCTCATGCTGGGGCTCTTGGCGGCACTCCCGCAACTCGCGACTTGGCTGCCGAACTTGCTCTATTGATGTGCATTGCGCGGGCCGGTCAGCCCACTTCGATCATCTCGAAATCCTCTTTGCCGACGCCACATTCGGGGCAAACGAAGTCCTCCGGCACGTCCTCCCAAGGGGTGCCCGGCGGGATGCCGTCTTCCTCGCAACCTTCCGCCTCATCGTAGATCCAACCACAAACGATGCACTGCCACTTCTTCACCGCGTGTCTCCTGTTTACCTCGCGTTGAGATACGCCTGTTCCGAGATGGCGTGGTATTGCCGCACTTCGGCGAGGAATGTGTAGTAGGAATCCAGAATGCGGCGCGAAAGCTCATCTGTGGCGGCTTCGCGCACCACCGTTTCAGACAACGCTTGGAACCGCGCCAACACGTCGTCTGGCAAGCGGCGCACTTCCACCCCGTGTTCCTCCACGAGGGTATTCAATGCGCGGGCGTTGCGCGCCGTGAACTCATCCAGCACTTCCTGGTTGACGGCCCGCCAAGCCGTCTCGAGCATGGCCCGCAAATCCGCCGGCAGGGCGTCGAAGGCTTCGCGATTCACCAGCGCCTCCAAGGTGGGGCCCGGTTCGTGCCAGCCAGGGTAGTAGTAGTACTTGGCGATGTCCTGCAAACCCAAGGCCAAGTCGTTGTACGGCCCCACCCATTCAGTGGCATCGATGGCGCCGGTCTGCAAGGCGGTGAAGATTTCGCTCCCCGGCATCGCCACCGCGACGCCGCCAGCGCGTTGCAACACCTCGCCACCGAAGCCGGGCATGCGCATCTTCAAACCTTCGAGATCGGCCAGCGAGTTGATCTCCTTGTTGAACCAGCCGGCCATCTGCACGCCGGTGTTGCCGGCCGCGAGCGGCACCACGCCGAACGGCGCATAAAGCTCGCGCCACAGTTCCAGGCCGCCGCCGAAGTGCAGCCAACCGTTCATTTCCTGTGCCGTCATGCCGAACGGCGCGGTGGCGAACACCGCGGCGACGGGTGCCTTGCCACGCCAATAGTAGGCCGCGCCGTGGCCCATTTCGGCGCTGCCTTCCGCCACCGCGTCGAACACCGCAAACGCGGGCACCAACTCACCGGCCGCATAGACGCGCACGGTGAAGCGCCCGCCGGACATCTCGTTCAACAACACCGCCAAGCGCTCTGGCGCGGTGCCCAACGCCGGCAGGTTCTTGGGCCAAGTGGTGACGAGTTTCCATTCCACGCTGGGCGCCGGCGGCGTGGCGACCACCGCGGCATCGCCGGCGTCCGGCGGCGAACACGCCGCCAACGCCAACGCCGCGAAGGCCATGTAGGCGCGCCAGCCGGGGATGGCGGCGCATGATTCTTTAGACGGGCTCAATCCAGCACCTCGAGATTTGCGTAACCAAACATCAACCATTTCACTCCAACCCTTCCGGCAAAGTTCACTTCCACCCGCGCCCGCGCCCCGGTGCCTTCCGAACGCAACACCACACCCTCGCCAAACTTGCCGTGGCGCACTCTGGCGCCGATGTTGAGCGTGGCTTCTTCCGTGGCGGCGCCATTGCCCTTGGCGCGCCTCGCCGGCGCGAAGCCCATGCGCACGGATTCCATCGTGGCGGCCGGAATCTCATCGAGGAACCGCGAGGGTGGATTGCGGGATTCCGAGCCGTGCATCCAACGCACTTCGGCGCGGGTGAGATAGAGCTGACGCATGGCGCGGGTGATGCCGACATAGGCCAAACGCCGTTCTTCCTCAATGCGCTCCGGCGTGCCCATGGACAAGCGGCTCGGAAACAGCCTGTCCTCCATGCCGGTGATGAACACCAAGGGAAACTCCAGCCCTTTCGCGGAGTGCAGCGTCATCATCTGCACCGCCGGCCCGCCTTCGGCCTGATATTCGCCAGACTCAAGCGCCGCTTGGTCCAGGAAGTCATCCAAGGCGGAAGCGCCGTCATCTTCCTCTTCCGCGGCGCCGCGTGGGTCGAGCGGAAACGTGCGATCCGTCTCGAAGCGACGACACGCGGCGACCAACTCCTCCAAGTTCTCCTTGCGCGCCAGCCCCCGTTCGCCCGGTTCCTTGCCGTGGTAAGCCAAGAGGCCGCTGTCTTCGATGCTGAGTTGCGCCACCTCGCGCAGGGACAGCTGGGCGGCGTCCGCGGCCATGGCTTCGATCAAGCCCACGAACGCCATCAACGCTTTCGCCATGCGCCCATCGAAGCGTCCCTCGTGGACACCCTCCTTCACGGCCTGCCAGAGCGAGATGCGCCGCTCGCGCGCCAGCCTCCGAACCGCATCCACGGACTTGCCGCCGATGCCCCGCGGCGGCAGGTTGACGACGCGCTCGAACGCGACATCCGCGTGGGGTTGGTTCAGGAGGCGCATGTAGGCGAGCGCGTTCTTGATCTCCGCCCGCTCGAAGAAGCGCAGGCCGCCGTAAATCCGGTACGCGATGTCCGCCCGCAGGAACGCTTCCTCCAAGGCGCGGCTCTGCGCGTTCGAGCGATACAGCACGGCGATCTCGTCGGCGCTGCCGCCGCCGTCAATGAAGCCCTGGGCACGTTCCGCGACGAAGCGCGCCTCTTCCACCTCGTTGTAGCCCTCGTAAAGGAGCAGCGGGTCGCCGGCGCCGGCGGCGGTCCACAGGGATTTGCCCAGGCGCTCGGCGTTCTTTTCGATCAGGCCGTTTGCGGCGTCGAGGATGGTGCCCGTGGAGCGGTAGTTCTGCTCCAGCCGAATCACTTGGGTGTTTGCGAAGTGTTCCGGGAAGCGCTGGATGTTTTCCATCTTGGCGCCGCGCCAGCCATAGATGGATTGATCGTCATCGCCCACGGCCATGATATGGCTTTCAGTGCCGGCCAGCACCCGCAAAGAGGCGTATTGAATGACGTTCGTGTCTTGGAACTCATCGACCAAGATGTGCCGAAAGCGCCGCTGATAGTGTTCAAGCAGCGCCGGCTTTTCGAGCCAGAGCTCGTGGCAGCGCAGGAGCAGCTCGGCGAAATCCACCACGCCGCCTTGTTGGCAGAGCGCTTCGTAGGCGGCGTAGATGCGCTTGTGGGTCTCTTGGAAGTAGTCTCCGCTCGGCACCTCGCCGGCGCGTCGGCCGGCTTCCTTGGCGGCATTGATGAAGCCGATGGCCTGCCTCGCCGGCCATTGCTTCTCGTCCAGTTCCAGCGAGCGCAGCACACGCTTCACCAGACGCACTTGATCGTCCGCGTCGATGATCTGGAAGTTCTGCGGCAATCCGGCTTCCTGCCAATGCATCCGCAGCAGCCGGTGCGCGATGCCGTGGAATGTGCCGACCCACATCGTCGATGCGGCCACCAGCGCTTCCGCCCGCCCGCGCATCTCGGCCGCCGCCTTGTTGGTGAAGGTGACGGCCAAGACGCTGTGGGGCGAGACGTCCTCGGCGGCGACCAGCCAGGCGATGCGATGCACCAACACCCGCGTCTTGCCGCTGCCGGCGCCGGCGAGCACCAGCAGGTTGCCGGGCGGGGCCGTCACGGCTTCGCGCTGCCGGTCGTTCAGGCCTTCGAGGATTGGCGTCAGGTCCACCGCGTCAGCGCTTGCGTTTGCCCGGCGGCGTCCAGCCGTGGATGTTGCGCTGCTTGGCGCGCCCCACCGCCAGTTCGGTTTCCGCCACCTTGGTCGTGATGGTGGAACCCGCGCCCACATAGGCGTCGTCGCCGATCTCCACCGGCGCCACCAACGTCGCGTTCGTGCCCACGAAGGCGCGGGCGCCGATCACGGTCTGGTGCTTTTCCGCACCGTCGTAGTTGCAGGTGATGGCGCCGGCGCCGATGTTGCTGCCTTCGCCCACCACCGCATCGCCCAAGTAGGCGAGGTGGTTGGCCTTCACCCCAGTGCCGAGGTGCGCCGCCTTCGTTTCGACGAAGTTGCCGATGCGCACGTCGGCTTCGAGCTCCGTGCCGGGGCGCAGGCGCGCGAAGGGCCCCACCTTGGCGCCGGCGCCGATGCGGGCGCCGTCGATGACGGTGGCGGCTTCCACGATCACACCATCCTCCAAGGTCGCGTCGCGGATCACGCAGTGCGGGCCGATGCGAACGCCGCGCCCCAGCTTCACGGTGCCCTCGATGACGACGTTCACGTCAATCACGCAGTCCTCGCCGGCGGTGAGCTCGCCGCGCACGTCGAAGCGGGCCGGGTCCATCAGCGTGACGCCCTCGCGCATCAGCGCCCGTGCGACACGCCCTTGGTGGCGCCGTTCTACGGCCGCCAGCTGGACGCGATCGTTGACGCTTGCCGCTTCGTCCCACGGGGCCTGCACCCCAACCACCGGCACGCCTTGCGTTTTCGCCGCGGCGATGACGTCCGTCAAGTAGTACTCGCTCTGCGCATTGTCGTTCGAGAGGCCCGCGACCAAGCGCTTCAGCAAGGCCGCGGGGGCGGCCAAGATGCCGGTGTTGACCTCAGCGATGGAACGTTCGGCGGGGCTTGCGTCGCGTTCTTCCACGATGGCCGCCACCGCGCCTTGCGCATCCCGCACGATGCGCCCCAGGCCAGTGGGATCAGGGGCCGTGGCCGTCAACAGCGCCACGCCGCCGGCACGTTCGCTGGCCTCAATGCAGGCGCTGAGGGTTGCCGCCTGCACCAAGGGGGCATCGACGTAGAGCGCGAGGGCGGTGGCGGCGTCCGCCACGCCCGGCAACGCTTGCGCCACCGCGTCGCCGGTGCCCAGCTGCTCGGCTTGGTGCGTGAAGCGTAAGTCCGCCGTGTCCGCATAGCGGGAACGAATCGCATCAGCGCCGGCGCCCACCACCACATGCAACCCCGCCGGCCGCAACTGCCGCGCCGTGTCGAGCACATGGTCCAACATCGGCCGCCCGCCGACCTCGTGCAACGCCTTGGGCAGCCGCGACCGCATGCGCACCCCTTCGCCAGCCGCCAAGACGATGACTTCAAGGGACATCACGCGATCCGATGTGGGCGTTGCTGCCGCGGCCTCATGGGGCAAGGATACGCCACGAGCGCCGCCAACGGACGAGCGGGGTGGCTGACGACCGTGCCGAGTGGGGCGCGATGGCGCGGGTTTGTGGCGCGATATCCACTTTATTTGGCGCGATAGCTGCTTATTTGGCGCGATAGGTCGTTTATTTGGCGCGATAGGCGGTTTTTGTGGCGCGATTCCCCTTTATTTGGCACGATACCCCCTATCGCGCCAAATAAAGACCGTTAGAATGCCCAAGGAGATCGTCGCAACCGAGTACGAGCCCATCGTGGCGGCTGTCGCCCGCTTCGCCGAGGGCGGCTCGACCAACGACATCGGGGCCGCGCTTGGCGCCACCATCGGTCGCCGTACGCTGCAACGGCGCCTGGCCGAGTTGGTGGCGGCGGGGCGTTTGCTGCAGGCTGGCCGCGGGCCGAGCACACGCTACCGGGTTCCCGAAGCCCCACCCGCTCAACACACCCCCGATGCCGCTGGCGACGCGAGCCAGCACCTGCCGCTTTCCGAGCCTGGCACCGAGGTGCGGCGCTTGGTTCGGGCACCCATCCACGAGCGTCCGCCAATGGGCTACAACCGCGCCTTTCTGGAGGCATACCAGCCCGGCGCCACTTGGTACCTCACCGACGAGATGCGCCGCCATCTGCGGAGCTTGGGCACCTCGTCGGATTGGGAGCATGTCGCCGGCACCTATGCCCGCAAGCTATACCAGCGGCTGCTCATCGATCTGGCGTGGAACTCCAGCCGTCTCGAGGGCAACACGTACTCGCTGTTGGAAACGGCGCGCCTGTTGGAGACTGGCGAAGCCGCCGCCGGCAAAGACGTCGCGGAAGCGCAGATGATCCTCAACCACAAGGCGGCGATTGATCTCGTGGTGGGCCAAGCCGAGCAGGTAGGGTTCAACCGCTACACGATCCTGAACCTGCATGCCTTGCTCGCCGAAAACCTGCTCCCCGATCCCCAAGCGGGGGGGCGTCTGCGTTCCATCGCCGTGGAAATCCACGGTTCGTCGTTCCACCCCGTGGAACTGCCACAGCTCATTGACGAGTGTTTCGGCATCGTGCTCAGCAAGGCCGAGGCGATTCGGGACCCCCTCGAACAGGCGTTCTTCGCCTTGGTACACCTTCCCTATCTGCAACCGTTTCTGGATGTGAACAAGCGCGTCTCGCGCTTGGCGGCCAACCTGCCACTCATCCGCGGCAACCTATGCCCGCTGTCGTTCTTGGACGTGCCGACCGAGGATTACATCGATGGGTTGCTCGGCGTCTATGAGCGCAACCGGGTGGAGCTCTTGCGAGACGTGTTCTGCTGGGCTTACGAACGATCCTGCGCCCGCTACTCCGTGCTGCGCCAAACCCTTGGCCAGCCGGACACGTTCCGGCAACGGCACCGCACCCTCATTGCCGCCACCATCCGACACGCCGTCCGTGCCCGGCTGGGCAAGCAGGCCGCCGCGGATCACATCCAACGGCAAGCCCAGGCATTGCCGGCGCCAGAACAGCCGAGGTTCATCGAAATCGCCGAAACCGACTTGCTCAATCTGCATGAAGGCAACATCGCCACGGCGCAACTCTCGCCACAGGAGTTCCACGATTGGCGCGCGGGGTGGGTTGGGGGCGTTGAGTGACGGCTAGGGAGGCTATGGCGGCGTGTGCCAGATGGGCGACGACCAAGCCCGTTCCTGAATGGTGGCCGCGATGTCCTCGCGTGGCGCCACGCCGGCGCGGATGGCATCCCAAGTGGACCAGCGGCAAGACGGATTCTCCAACGCCCGAACGTAGTAGAAGGCGGGTTGGGTGGCGTCGAAGTCTGGGTCCGTCCAGATGGCGTCGAGCTCGGCGGCGCCCTTGTCCGCGCTGATCGAGCAGGTGGCGAGGTCAACCGTCGCGCCGTTGTCTGGGCAGCGGTGGCTCTGTTCGTCCACCGCCAAACCGTCGGCACAGGCCACGTCATAAACGCGCTCTTGTGGTTCGCCGCCGTCGAGCCAGCCCTTGACGATTTGCATCCGTTGCAGGGGCGTTGAGGATGGGTCCGCCAGCGCCCAAACGAAGAAGCTCGGCGCTTCGGTCGCTGCGCCGGCGTTCGGCAGGTCGCCACCCATCGGCACGCCCCGCTCGTAGGCTTGGGCGATGGCGGCCGCCCCGTCCGCGGTCAAGTCGAGTTCCGCCAAGTTCCCGCCGAAGAACCGGAGCCGGATGCGGGGGCCGGAGGTGGCGAATGTCTCGCGCCGGCGCATGGCGTCGAAGATGGCCTCCCGCGTGTTCGCTTCCGCCCACACGGCCGCCAGGCCGCTCGCGCCGTAGGTGGTGGCCGGGTTGAAGAGATAGCGGCGGCCCGTGCCGTCATCCACGGTCTCCACATCGTTTTCGGGCGCCGCCTCCAATGGCACCGAGCCGCGCCGCCAGTCTTCGGTTTGGGTGAGGCCGGCCGCGTCCCAGTACGTCTCCTCCTCGAAGGCGCCTGCCGCCACATGGGTGTCGCTGGCGCCGATGAAGCCGAACTTGTAGGGGTTCGCGACGCCGCCGGCGGCGATGGTGAGGCCGCGCAGCAGCGCGTCCCGGGCATAGCTTCCCGGCGGCTCGCTCTCGATCTGCGTGGAAACGCGATATGGCATGATCTCGAAATCCGCCCATTCGTCGTTCGGTGAGAGCGCCGGATGCGTCTCCGAGGTGCCCTTGGTCTGCGTCATCTCCACGGTGGTCTCGTTGCGGGCGCGCTGCGCCGCGTAAGCGTCGTCGATGGCCGCGGTGCCGTCGAAGTTCTTGAACTCGAACATGCGCCCGCCGGAACCGTTGGTGTTGTGCGGAATCGCCATCGAGTCGATGCCGGCGGCGCGCCATTCGTCCATCTTGTCCCACAGGTCTTCGGGGTTGTAGGAATCGAGGCGCGAAAACGGCGCCTCCGGGCCGTCCGCGCCGCGGAACACGACGTTGCGGTGCAAGTTCTCGTACACGCCGCCGGCGCCGGCGGAGGTGTACTCATAGGCGATGAACGCGGTGAAGTTGTGGGGATCGTTGTGACGGTTGGCGCTGGCGATGATCTCGCTCCATGCGGAGCGGACGATGTTCATGTCTAGGTGTTCGCGCAGCGCCGGGTCTGAATCCTTGATGAAGCGGACATAGGGTTGCAGGGCGCGGAAGACGCCGCGGCGATCCTCCGCCGTCTGCGCGTTGCGCACGGTTTCCGCGGCTGGGTGGTTGAACGCCGGCGAGTCCGCGTCCGTCATGGCGGGCAGCATCCCCAGGTAGTTGGCATGGTCGCTCACGCCGAGGAAGTCCAACGGCTGCTCGAGCCGCATCTCGAAGCCGGCCGGATGCGTGATGGGGTTCCCTTTGGCAAACTCGTACGCGGCGTCCGGGTCGGCCCGGGTGCCGAACACGAAGGCGTCGTAGGAATAGCGCGTGTGGACGTGCAGATCCCCGAAGAACGCCTGTTTGGCGGCCGGCTGTGGCGCTGCGGCGGGTGCCTCTGGGGTGGTGGCGATGGGCGCCTCCGTCTCGTCTTCCGCCGGCGGCGCCTCGGGCTCGGCGCACCCGGCCAGCACTGCCGCCATCAAGCCGCTCAGAATCCATTGCGCAGAAGAGCGTGGCATGGTTCGTTCCTCCTAAGGGACGGTGCTTGGGTTTCGAACGCACCTTAACAGGTGCAGCGCTTGTCCGTCGGGCACCGGCCGCGCCCGCGTCCGCATCCGTGGCAGGGGCGGCCGCCACCGTTCCCTGCCCCGGCGCGAATAGAATCAGCCAAAGCCAGCGAGCGGCCGATGACCCAACGCGACAACCCCACTTCCCACAGCTACTTCTCCCAGCGCCTGCGTCTGCACTACTTGGACTGGGGCAATGAAGACGCCGCGCACCTGCTGCTGATACACGGGATTCACGACCACTGCCGCTCGTGGGACTGGCTGGCGCAACGCCTGCGGCGCCACTTCCATGTGGTGGCGCCGGATTTGCGCGGCCACGGCGACTCGGAGTGGACGTTGGGCAGCCCCTACACGCACTTGGAATACGTGCAGGACATCGCCCAACTGGTGCGCCAGCGCCGTCTCACGCCGGTGACGGTGATAGCGCACTCGCTCGGCGGCACCATCGCATCCATCTACGCCGGGGCTTTCCCGCAAGCGGTGGATCGGCTCGTCATCATCGAGGGCGTGGGGGCTTATCCGCGCGGGCCGGATGCGCCGGACGAACGCCTGCGCGATTGGATCGCCGGCAACCGATCCCTTTCCGGCCGTTCGCCGCGCCGCTACCCGGCTTTGGAAGATGCCTACCAGCGGATGCAGGAGACCAACCCGCACCTATCGCCCGACCAAGCGCGCCACCTCACCGTTCACGGCAGCAATCAAAACGAGGACGGCACCTACAGTTGGAAGTTCGACAACTACACGCGCACACGATGCCCTTACGACATCTCGGACGAGGACATGGTGGCGCTGTGGCAGCGCATCGACTGCCCGGTGCTGATCCTGAACTCGCGCCAAGGCTATCCCCATCGCATCGGCCAAGGCGACACGCTACGCCACTTCCAACACGCCACCTTGCAGGAGATTGACGATGCCGGGCACTGGACGCATCACGACCAGCTAGACACCTGCATGGTGGCTATCGGGCGCTTCTTGGGCGTTGCATGAAGGCCGGGCGGCGGTATGGCGGCTGGGCGCGGCGCTATGAATCCAGCGGCAACAGGAACCGCCAGAGTGGCTCCTGAACCCCGGCTTCGCGCATGGCGTCTCGGGCCTTGCGGATGACCTCGCCGGCCTTCGTTTGGTCGCGGAACCAGCGCAGCCCGGCCCATGCGGCCGGGGTGTGGCCGGCGATTGCCAGCGCGGCGGTTTCATAGTAGCCGCGGATGTCCTGCGAAACACGCGCCGGCACGCCCGGAATGCCCGCTTCCTTCCAAGGCCGGCCTTCCGCCACGCGGATGAATGCCTCGATGGCGTTCGGGATGGCGTCCGCGTCCAGCAAGCGCACGGCGCCGGTGCGGTTGCCGTATTGGGCAACGGCGCGGTCGTAGGCGGGGCGGAGGCCCTTGGCTTCGTCCACGGCCGGGTGGGCGTCGGGATCCATGCGCGCGGGTAACGGACAGGCGAGCGGTTGCGCGTCGTCCTCGTCAATCACCACGTCGTAGTCTTCCAAGGCCGGCTCGTCGCGTTCGAGCAGGCTGAAAGCGCGATCGATCACACGCCGTTGGAAGGCCGCGTCGTTTGGCACGCCGAGTGGCCGGCCGAGCGGGAAATCGCAGAACAGGCCGCGTGGCGGCGCCGTGCCGTAAAGCTGTTCGCGGATTGAGCCGATGGCCACGCTGGCGATGCCGGCCGCCTCGAAAACATGCGCGAGCGTACAGACCGTACGCGTACACAGGGGTCAGACCGGCGTGAGCAACACCACGTCCACCCCTTGATCGGCGAGGTACTTGGCCCCCGCCGGGCCACCATCCATGCGAATCGCGGCCAGATCGAACTGATTGCCGGCGAACGCCAGGTGGACATCGGAAACGCTGCCTATCGCGCCTTCGGCCGCCATCTCCTCCAAACGGTCGATGGGGAACACCACGTTCAAGTCCGCACTGACGCCGCTGGCGTCGAAGTTCGGGCTCCAATGGCCCACCACGATGTCGCGACGGTGGCGATGGAGCACCCGGTAGCCGGCGTCCGAAACGCCGAAATCGGCGTCGTCCTCGTGATGCAGCGACGCCGACGACACCAACGCCACCTTCGCCTCCGATAGCGGCTTGGGCTTCGTGAACGCCGGGGAATCAAACGTGGGGCACGGGATACGCGCGGCTCCCTCTTTGATGGAACGATCGCTCATGGGACGATTCTCAAGTGCATGGCAAGCGGGAAATGCTACCGCAAGGCACGGCGATGGGCCGGCGCGTTGCGATCCTGCCCGCCCTAGTCGGCGGCACCGGCCTCACGCCGCAGGATGTCCCGTAAGCGCTTGGCCGTTTGCCGGCCCGGCTCGCCCACCCCCTCGGGCGCCCTGAACACCGCGCTGCCGGGCGACCACAGCTCCACGCTCTCGGCATGTGCCTCAAAGTATGTAGGATCGGTGGTCACGCGGACGAAATCGGCCATGCCGGCCATGCGCAAGCCGTGCTCACGTCGGCCGAGATGTCGCAGTTCGGCGTCCGGCGGCATCAGTGCCGGCTGGCCGATCACTCGCTCCAAGTCTTCCATCGTCATGGGCGATGGCGGCGCGGGCGGCAGTTGCAGATCGTCTTCGCCGAGAGTGGCGTCCAAGTCGAAGCCCGCGGCCTCCGCTTGCGCCGCCTGCCGTTCGATCTCTGCCACGGCGTTTGATCGTGCGTTCGGGGCCCCCGCCGCGCCCTTGCCAAGCACCGCGCTGGTGATGGTGCCGGGCAGTTGCGCCAGAATTGGTTGCAAGCGCCCCACCACCGTCTCGAACAAGGCGATGCGTTCGCGCAGGGCGCGATACACGTCCGTCTCCACCGTGCCTTCGTAGTGCAGGTTGACGACGCGAATGTGCGGGTGTTCCTGCCCCAGCCGGTCGATGCGCCCGATGCGCTGCTCCACGCGCATGGGATTCCACGGCATGTCGTAGTTCACCACCGCGCCACAGAACTGGAAGTTCAAGCCCTCCGCGGCCGCGTCCGTGCAAAGCAGAACCTCCGCCTTGCCTTCTCGGAAGCGGCGCTTGGCGTCGTCGCGGCCAATCCGCCGCCAAGCGGTGCCATCCGGGGCCGGCACTTCGCCACCACGCCCGGAGAAACACATCAGCTGGGTGCCTGCTTCCTGCCGCAGCGCGTCGCGCAGATAGTCCATGGTGTCCGTGAATTGGGTGAACACCATCGCTTGGCGGTAGCCCTGCTCGCGCAGATCGGCAAGCACGGCCTTCAAGCTGGCGAGCTTGCTGTCTGGCGGCAGCGCGCGGGCGCGTTCGAGCAGCCCGACGATTTGCGAGCGCTCGTCCGCCACCAGCGCGTCCCGCGCCAAGCGTTCCAACTCGTCGGCGTCGTTGAGGTCCGACAACTCATCTTCCGGGGCGTCTTCTTCGGCGTGTTCCAGCAGCGCCGCCTGCTGTCCTTCCAAGGCCACCAAGCGCCGCTCGAAGGTGCGCCGCAGCGCGTGGAAGCTGCTGGCGACGCGGCGGCGGTACACCGTCATCACAAAACCGACCGCGGAACGCTCGGCCTCGGCGGCTTGGTCGTAGGCGTTGGAGATGTAGGTCTCCACCGCCTCGTAGAGCGCCTGCTCGGCCGCCGTCATGGGCAGGAAGCGATCCTCCACTTCGCGCTCGGCGATGGCCGAACCCAAGCGCCCAGCTTGCGCATAGCGGCGCAGCAATTGCCGCGTGTGGCGCGACACCAGATGGCGAATCGGCGTGTTCGAGCGCATCAATGCCAAGGCCGCCCGACGTTCCTTCACGTCCAGTTGGCGGCGCGGAATGGTGGCATCGTCGCGCAGCGCCCGCAGCAACTTGCCGCTCCGCAAGCGCGACAGGCGGGTAGTGCGTTCCACCTCATCTCGCGGCACTTCGCCGAATGTCCGCTCCACGCTGCGGAACAGGTGCGCCAATCGCTCCATTGCCTCCGGGGCGGGGTTCGGGTGCTCCACATCCTCAAAGAACCGCAGGAACGCTTCCGCCGACCACGCGGCTGGCAAACCCAGCAGATCGAGCAAGTCCCACGTTTCGATGGGATGTACCTGCATGGGCGTCGCCGTCAGCAGCAACAAGCCTTGGGTGCGTTCCTTCAGCGCCCGCATCAGCCGCAGCAGGGCGTTTGGCCGATCCTCCCGCTTGGCGCCCGTGGCCCGACGCCGGGCGTGGTGGGCTTCGTCCAGCACGATCACATCCCACGGCTCGGTTTTCTCCAATAGGACGACGGCCCGTTCTTGGCGCCGCATCAACTGGCTGGAGGCGATCACCGCCGGTTGTTCGTGCCATGAGGCACTGGTGGTGGTCGGCTCGCCCAACACTTGCCGCGCCGGTGATGGCACCCAGCGCAGTGCCTTGCCGTCGTAGATGGGCCAATCGAGGTTGAACTTCTCGCGCAACTCGAGCTGCCACTGCGGCAACACCGCCTTCGGCGCGAGGATGAGAATGCGCTTGGCCTTGCCCGCGAGCCACGCCTGACGGAGCAACATACCCGCCTGAATCGTCTTGCCGAGGCCCACTTCGTCCGCGATCAAGAGCTTCGGCGGCCATTGCGCGTACATACGGTGGAACGCCCGCGCCTGATGCGGCCACGGTTCCACGGCGGCGGTTGCGACGCCCACCTGTGCGCCCCCGTCCGGTAGCTGCGGCGCTTGTCGGATGAAGCGCCACACCTCGGTGCGAAGATCCATCGGTGGCGTGGGCGGTGCGTCTGGCTTTGGCGCTGGCGGCGGGGGTTCACCGGCCTCATGGGGCTTGAGACGCGCCGGCAAGCCATCATCCTTCGGGAGAAACCGCATCAAGTCTTGCCGCACGGCGCTTGGCACGTCCAGCACCGTGAGGCGCGGCGAGCGATTGGCCCACAGGCGGGCGAAGTTCTCCTCCTCCGTGTTCACGCGCTCTGGTTCTGATCCCCAACTGGCATAGACGTGAATGCTCTCCCAGTTGCGCTGCCAGCCGGCCGGCGTCTCGTTCAAGCTGCCGTTCCACGCGATGCGGTCGCCAGCGCCGTCTTCGACGATGCCGGCCTTCTCGTGGAAGATGGCACTGTCCGGCACTGGTGTGCCGGCCGCATCGCAGGGCACCGCCACTTTCACGTCCAGGTGGCCGCGCCCGATCATCCACGCCAAGAGTTCCAAGGCGCCGCTGGCTTCCGCGTCCGGCGGCTCGAGCGGCAGTTGCGCCAAGCGCCGCGCCACCTGTTCCCGCAGTTCCTCGCCGCGCTCGATGGCGGCGATTTCCTCCGCGTCAAGGGTGCAGCCAACCAGCAAACGCATATGGCCGTTGTTGCGCACCAACCCTTCCACGCCCCGCGCCGCTAAGGCCAAGGCCCCGGCGTTGAAGTAGCCGGTAAGCCGGTGATAGCGCACGGCGTCTTCCAGCGCCGGGATGTAGAACAGGCGCACGAGATCGCCGTCGTCCGGGGTGTAGCGGAGTTGCCAGGTTTTGTTGCGGAGCATGGTTGGGGGTTCGCGGGCTACACCGACGATTGGTTGTGGATCAATTCGCGGCCTTGGGAATGTTGAAGTGCTCGGCTATGGCATCCAGCTTTTCTATGACTTCGGGATGTACTTCTTCTGGGTGCATTTGCGCCGCAATCTGCCAATAGTCCGTCTTTTTCAGTTGCAGGCCTGCCTCTTGCATGATCTTGTCCAGAACAACGGATCCCTCCGCCATCAAGTTGGCTTCGAAGGGCGCGTCGAAGAGGCGAGGCGGCAACTGCCGTTGCATGTAGCGCTGTACGTTTGCCGCCACGGCGTCACCACGCTCTTGTCTCACAAAACGTTCCAACGCCTCCGGATGCAGCAGATAGCTCTCGATCTCTTTGTTGTGCCAGCGCAGACGCCGCAGCCCCTTCGGGCTCCTTTGTGGGGTACGAACATCCCCGTCGCGTAGTTCGACGCCGTTGATGTGCGGCACCATCTTCCGCAACGCGCGGAAGTGCTTGGCCGCATAGTCCTTGCTGCTACTGGGCGCGGTGGGCTGCCAGAACGGCCTGTCCAAAAAGCGGAAGGCCGGATGACCGGTCACCTCTGCCCACTCGCGCAAGTTGGGTATGTCCGAGTCGCCTTCAACATACAAGATGCCGGGCTCCGTCTCCGCCAGCATGAGCTCTTCATTTCCAAGACGGAGCACATCGCCGACGCGCTCGCCATTGGACAATTGTCGGAACCCGCCCCAGAGCAGTCGCAGATGTTCTTGATCTGCCTTCTTGATGACGACTTCCGAGTGTGTGGCAATGACGAGTTGCGAATTCGCGTGGGAAGCAAAGCGACGCAGTTTCCGATACGCCGTCTCTTGGAGTAACAGATGCAAGTGCGCGTCCGGTTCGTCTATCAGTATAACTGACGCTTCTTCAAACAGCAGCGCCGCATACGCGGCGAGCACTTGCAGAAATCCGCTGGCCGCGCTGCTCAAATCATACGCTTCGTCCGCGGGGCGGTGGCGGTACAAGGCGACCACCCTTGCGCCTGCGCTGGGCGGGAACAGCTCATAGCCAAAGAACTCGCGAACGAGGCGCTGCAAATGCTCCCATTTGGCCGGGTTCTGGGCGACGACGACCAAGACGTTCCTCAACACGTCCGCGATCCGTCCGCTGCGGACGCTTGCCCGCACACCATCTGCGGTGAGTGGCCTTTCTTCAACAAGCAAGCGTGAAACGGGTGGCACATAAACAACGGTGGGCGGATGCTCTTTACATCGATCCAAGTCCGTCTCTCGCACGTCCCGCACGGGCCGTACGCTGGCCAACTCCGTAGCCGAGTAAACGATCTCGAAACCCACGTGCCAGTCTTGCGTTTCCACAGAGATTGAAATGGGGGCAGTCACTCGCTTGCGTCGCCACAGATGCGGAAAGTCCGCCAGAGGCACGGCATCGAACAGGCGCAGGTTGAGGTCCGCCGCGGGATAGTTGCCGTCGTCCAGCCGTGCGAAATCGGGGTTGGTCTCGAACCAATGATTGGCAATCTCGGACCACGTCGCGATGGCCTGCAGCAGCGACGTCTTACCGCCGTTGTTCGGCCCCACCATCACTAGATGCTCGGGCAGATCGAAGGTCTGCTCCTCGAACATCTTGAAGTTTTTCACCTCTACCTTGCGTAGCATCTGTTCTCCTTTGGTACGGCGAGTGGTGGTGCTTCGGCCCATCGAATCCGGCCTTCTCGGAACCAGTAGTGGCACCTGCACCGCATCGCGGTCACATGCACCGAGGGGCGGAGGGAAATCGAGCCGTCCTGATGCTCGCTCAAGCGCCATCGCTTCTTCACCTGATGCGACAAGTCCAAGTGGATCACTTGCCGGCAGGCCCGGCGTGGACAAACGATGGCCGCATAGAAGGGATCCCTGCGGCCGCCGATGATGTACACGGTCTCGCGCTGAACGTCGTCCGGCAGGTCCTCCACCCACTCAGTGCGGTAGCGGCGGCGGGCGGCGAACAGGTTGAAGATGAGCCTAATCACAGTGGATGTTGTTGCGCACCAGCACACTGCGATCGCCCGTTCCCATGTAGCGTCGCAGCAATGGATGAGGGCAGGCGCCGTCGGGGCTGTTCTCGTAGCTGCCATGCACAAGGCGAAAGCGCTGCGTGGCGAAATCCCGGTTGGAGTCAAAGCGGTAAGCATGGACGCGGGCCAAGAAGTCATTGAAGGCCATGCAGGCGGCTTGCATGTTCAAGGACATGACGGCCGGCTGCTCCTCGCCAACCGCCGCCAAGTAGCCCGCCTGCCTCTGCCGGCGGTAGTGTGCCGGGTCGTGGCGGCGAGCGTTTTCCGCCGCCACCTGCTCCATGGTGTAGCCACCGCGGGCCAACAGGCTCGCGCCCTCTGGATGGATGTAGTGGGCAACCGCATCAGCCGCCTGGATTCCACCTTGCCCGTCGGCCTCCAGATGTACCCCCACGTCGAAATAGGGAATGAGGTGCGCACTGGCAAGGCACTCCAAATGGTAGCGGCCAAAGGCGGTGTCCACACAACCGAAGATCACATCGCAATCCACGAGCGCCGCCAGAACTTCGGCCGAGTCCGTCTGCGCTTGCCAGCAATCCAGCCGGCAGCCGGTGCCCATGCGCTCCACCGCGTCCTTCAGCGCAGCGACCTTGGGCCGGCGCTGCTGTGCATCGTCACTGGACGTGTTGACGATGCGGTTCAGGTTCTTGTGCTCGACCACATCGCCATCCACGAGCGCCAGTGCGCCGATGCCGTTGCGGGCCAGCAACTCCACCACGATGCTGCCGGTGCCGGAACATCCCACCACCCCGACCCGCATGGCGCGCAGCAGAGACATCGTGCCGCTGCCGAATGTCTGTGCGAGTTTGTCTTGGACGGCGCCGGCCATCTCACGATCCGGTTGCTGCGACTTCCACAAGCGGATGTCATCCCCCACCACGGCGACAGTTTCCATCGCCGAGAATTGGCCCTGGGCGTCCACCGTGCGGGCAACGATTCGCCCGTCTGGAAGCATGATCGCCGAGCCGTTGACGCGCCTGTCGTCGAACCAATTGCAGACAGAGGCGAAGAGCCGGCGATCGTTCTGGTCATCCAGCGGTGAGAACGCCGCTTGCCCGTCTGGGTGCGAGTGAATCGTGATGATGGACTGGCCGTTGCGGTCGATGTCCGCGATTCGTTCGGGTGGCAGGTGATCGCCGAACGGCCATGTGACGCGGTCTCTCTGGCGTTGCGATCGATGGTGCGCAAGATGGAGTTGCTCCACTGCCAGCAGCCGTTGCGAGCACCTTCCCGTGCCGTGATTGCAGACCAAGATCGTCGCGGCTTCCAAGCCGTCGCCCGGAAACAAATGCCCCTGCAACTCGGCATGTTGCCGCGCCGTCATGGCCAAGGTGGTGGCTTTCATAGCGCTACTTCGCCCCGCACTTCGTTCTTCACATACTCCAAGTGGGTGGCGATGTTGTCTTCCCCGGGCACCCACTCGTAGTGCCGGGACCACCGTTGCCAAACATTGCCAAAGTGTGATTCTTGGGCTAGGGCCCCTATGGTGACACCGTCTCGCCGTTGGATCGGCGGGTGAAGGTAGAACATGTCGAGCGGTACGCCAGGATACCCGCTAGGCACGAGCAGCAGCAGCGTGGTTGACCGTTCAACGTAGCCCTCGGGGAGAGGAAAGTGGCGTACGATCAAGCCAAACTTCGCGCTGCCCTCCACCACCTTCTCCCAGTCGCCGAGATGGTGTGCGTTCAGATACTCCGCATCCTCGGGCAGCAACTCGTAGGGGTCACCCATGGCCTTGCTGAGCTTGGCGACGCACGGTTTCGAAGCGTTCCACGCCGGGCGAGCAGAGATCCACTGCGTCTCCCGGCTCCACTCGCTCTCTTCGCCCGCCGTTGAGCTTCCGGTTCAGCGACCAATCGTGCGCGTTCTTGCTCACTAGGGCGAGTATCTCCGCGCCCGTGGTGGTGGCGGTTTCCAACGTATGCTTGGTGCCGTCGATGCGAAGGCGGTACTTGTGGCCTCTAGGCGGGCGGCGGTTGTGCTTGCCGCATGCCTCCAGATCGATTGCATCGTCGCCATCCGGTGAAGGGGGAACCACGAAGTAAACGTCTGTTTCCCGTACAACGATGGTGACGTCGTCCGGTATTTCCACATCCACATCACCCACGAACTCCACGAACAAGCGACCGTCGGGGAGCTCCG
This sequence comes from Candidatus Azotimanducaceae bacterium, assembly GCA_965200505.1. Lineage (GTDB taxonomy): Bacteria > Pseudomonadota > Gammaproteobacteria > Pseudomonadales > Azotimanducaceae > VXNE01. Next base: position 2,070,177 of record OZ241343.1, read on the forward strand.
TGTCGTGTTCCTTGATTGCTGCGCCTGTCGCCTTGCCGGACTGGATCTCAATGGGTTGGCCATTCAGCGTAGGGGTCGCCGAACGGGGGGCGTCGTCTGCGGCTATGCCTTTGACGAGCTGTTCACGGCCCCGGACCAAGAGAACGTCCGAAGGCGCAAGTGGTGTTGCGGCTTGGCCTGCATTGTGGAGGAACAGGGGTGCGGCATCCTTGCCGGCGAGGGCGCAGAGCGCATCCACGCGTTGCAACCCCAAAGCGACGGTCACCCGCTGACCATCGACCTCAATGTCGCCATCCACTGCGCCTCCTGCATTACCCCGCCGGTTCTTGCCTCAAGGGAGACTATCACAGGCGGCCTTGCGGCCCGGGCGCTCCACATCCGTGTCCGTGACGGCGCAGCGTACCGCCCGCGAGACCATGCGGGCACGGCCGTATGCGGCTACGCGGCGGCACCGCCCACCTCTTTTCCCCTCAACCGCAGCTTCAACTGCTCCGGCTCATCCACCTTCTTCGGATACGCCAACCGCGCCAAGTCGTAGAGGGCCTCGAAATCGTTGCTGGACGCGGCGGCCTCGCTCTGCAGGGCCACGTTGGTGAAGCGGCGGGATACCGGCAGCACTTCCAGCACCGCCTTGAACGCCGGAAACAACCGGGCGTCCTGATCCATGCCCGTGTTCGCCAGCAGGTCTCGCGCCGCGGCCAGAGACCGGCTGCGGGAGACGCTGGCGGCATGGTGCAGCGTGTCGATGATCCCGTGGCTGCCGTCCACCGGGCCGAGGGCGCCTTTCGCCGCCCGCGTGGCGCTGTCCCACAGCCGGAAGTCCCCGCCGCGCTTCTCGCCGAGCCGCTTCGTCACTTGCGCGTCCATGTCCACGCCCACGGCGCGGGCCAGGCGCAGCGCTTCGTCGTAGGCGAAGATGGGTGCCTTGAAGGCGTCCCACGCCAGCACGAAGAAGGCGGTGGGCGCGTCCAAATCTCCTTCCGTCTTCTTGTGCGTCAACTGCTCCAAGCGCCAGCGCTTCACCTCACGGCGGGCGGCGTCCAAGGCGTCTTCCGGCGTGGCGGCGTAGGGGTCCCAATCATCCTCAAGCAAGTCCTGCTGGCCGCGGCGCATGGCGGCGGGGCGCTCTCTGGGTGTGCCGCGGGTGAGCGGCCAGTTGCGCGAGAACTCCTCCAGCGCCGGGCCGAAGCATGCGAGGTACAAGTCCACCCCCGCGATGCCCGCCGCTTGGAACTCCGCCACACGGGTGCGAACTGCGTCCGCCACGCGGGGTTCCGCGTCTTCCCAGTAAGTGACGGCCGAATCGCGCACTTCGTCAGCCTTTTCCCGCGGACGTGGGCGGCAGGCGAGGAAGACGGTGCTTTTGGCTGCTGCCTTATTCTTGATGTGCAAGCCCCCTTCGGACTCAGTGTTCACAGGCCATGAGGCCGTAATGATGAAACCCGCCTCCATCAGGCCTTTGGCGAGCGCGTCCCAGGCGCCGGTGGCCTTGTGGGTGAACATCAGCGTCATGATGCCGTTGGCTTTAAGCACCCGCCGGCACTCGCGGAAGATGGCCGCCATGCGTTCCTGATAGTCGCGCCCGGCCAGCGCCCGTGCGCCCTTCTCGCCCGCGAAACGCGCCGGGTTGGCCACGGCTTCGTTCTCCTTGTCCGTGAGTTGGCGGCTGAACAGCTCGGGGAAGACGTGCCCAGCGGTGCGTTTCAGCCAGACGTAGAAGAAATCCGAGAGTTCGGCGTACATCACGTTGTCGTAGTAGGGCGGGTCCATCACCACCGCGTCAATGCTGCCGGTTGCGATGTGATCGAGGCTATCCGCCGACTTGCAGGTGATGGTGACGGGCGGCGGTCTGGGTGGTGCTTCGGCGGTCTGGTCGAAGAGGCCAGAAGCGCTGGCCTTGGGGTGGACGAGTTCGACGAGCTCCTTGATGCACTTGGCAGTCTTTTGGACTGCCCAGTCGTAGCCGACGCCAGCAACGAGGGGTGCCATCTCCGCGTAGGACCAGACGAAGGCGAGGTCATGTCGGTTGAAGATGTGCCTAATGCCCCGTCCCGTGTTCGTGTCCCAGTAGCTGCATCTATTGTTGTAATCCAAAAGCGTGTCCAACGCGATAGCCAGATAGCCGTAAGCGGCCTTGCTCACGTCGGTGAGTTCGCCGGCGGCTCGATCCGCGTCGAGCAGCTCCCGAAACACCTCCACGTTGGTGCCGTGGCAGAGGAGTTGGCGCGGCGAGAACAGGTCGCGCCACGCCGTCATGCCGTAGCGCATGGGTTCCGTCGTCTTGTTGCCGTCCGGGATGCGCTCGCTCGGCACCATGTCGAACGCCTCCCACTCCGGCAGCTTCTTTGCAAGCACCGCGCGAATCTCGGCGCTGTTGTCGTCCTCCGCCCGCGGCGCCCGATAGCCGCGAACCCACTTCTCGCGCTCGCGCCCGCTCTTCGTCGGAACGCGCACACGCCGCTTGAAGACCACGGCGTACAACTGCTCACCCATCCGCCCGGCTTGCGCCTGCGCCTTGATCTCGTCCCCCTTGATCTGCCGCTGGCAGTCCGAATACGGACACAGCCCATCCCCCCGCGCCACCGTCCCCGCAGACTGCCGCTCCGCCGCATCGACGATCTCGAACCCGCACACCCGCCGCTCACTCCCCGGCCCATCGGCCAACTCCGGCACGAGGCGAACGCCCTTGCCGCCCGGTGCCAGCCGCCAGTTCGGAGACAGCGGCACAAGCCCAGCGCAGTAAGGACAGGCGATGGTGCGGGCGTAGAGGTAGGTGATGTCCAACTGCTTGGGCTGCTCACGCTGCGGAAAGAACGCCGCCAACCGCGCCTCCACCGCCTCCCGATGTCGCTCCGCCAAGTCCGTGAAGCAATCCTGAACGCCAGGCATGAGCGACCAACGGATGGTCGCGTCGCAAACCAGCCCGGCGACCGGGTTAAGGTCGTTTGCCTGCACTGAGAGACCTAGGCGGGTCGCTTCGAACGGAATGTTCCCGCCACCCGCGGTCGGATCGAGAAACGCGATATGACCGACGTCACCAACGGACTCAGCCAGCCACTCCTTTTCGACCTCTCCAAGCGAAAACCCGAATGCCCGCGCATAGCCGTATGGGTCGTCCACCCTGACACCCGTTCGCCGAGCCTGGTCAATGGCCACACGCCCCGCAATGGGGTCGCCATGAATGCCAAGCGCACGGCGGAACCGGGATCGGTCGACGTCCGCCGGCAGCAAGGACGCGAGCACTGCCGCCCGAGACGCCACCAACGGCCGCCGCGCCCACCAGACATGCAGCCGATTCGGTGCCGGAAACGGCGTCATCGGCGTCCGCTCTCGAAGGCTCTCGATGCCGATCTCCGTGATCGGCAGCCAGCGCTCGATTAGCCGAATGTCAGGCACTCTACGTTCCCAGAATCAGCGAAAGAGCGACACTTCGAGGTGCTATCGTGCCTAGGGCAATCGCGAATAGTTCATTAATTTTCAATGCTTTATGTCAATTCTGAATCGAGTTTCGAGTGGTTGACGATCTGTCGGTTGCATTGCATACTGTTCGGACATACAATGGGTGCTCGCTTCGTTGGGGCAGCGCATACTACACGCAGCCCACCGACACGAGCGGAAGGCAAGGAGACAGCCATGAGCGACATTTCAGGCGGTGACCAAGGCGAGGCGGGTCCGGTCGCCAGCGTACAGGACGATACCGAGGTCAGCCTTGTGCAGATCGAGGTGAACGGCGTCACCATTGAGGTCACAAAGGAGGTAGTCGTCCACACAGTCCTAGAGAAGGCCAAGGATGCTGGCTGCATCGAGGGAGCGGTCGACGAGTACGTGATCGAGAAAGTCTCGGCCGCGGGCGAGTTGAGTGGCCATGAGACCATCGTTGTGGAAGAGCACCAGAAGTTCTTGGCAGTGCCGACCGGCAAGACGGACGTCGCCTAGAACAAGCCGAAAGGACAGTGGGGTGAACGTAGATCAGCGCATCCGGCAAGAACTTGCCGATCTCGGCTACAGGCCCGATGTGGTCCAAGCGGATACGGTTGCCGGTCCGCAGCGGGTGGTTACGTTCGACTGCACAGTTCCTGTGGGTCGCTTTCGAGGGCAAAGGCTCCGCGTTGGCATCTCCACGCAATGCGAAGCTGTCGGATATCCAGAGATACCGCCCCATTGGATATTCATCAGCCCTCCCATAACGGACACCCAAGACGGTGCAAACCACGGCCTATGCACGTTCGGAGGCAGAGATTGGGTTGCGTTGAGCCGACCACCTGGTGAATTCTGGGACAAGGCTACCAACAAGGGGATGCATGCGTACTTGGAGCACCTTAGCAAGGTGTGGCGCCAAATATGAAAGCCATCCAGTGGTATGAGGTCTTGCTTACGGACCAAGCACACAGGGATGCCTGTGCGCACCTCCTACAGCATTTCAAACGCGGGCGAATGCAGGAGGACTTGTGCTTCGGTCTGTGGACTCCTAGTACAGGTCGACATCGGAAGACAGCCATTGTTACGGACATCTTGCTCCCCAAGGATGACGAGCGGGAGCTACATGGGAACGCTAGCTTTAGCGGCGGCTACTTGGCACGTGCGACTAGGAGTGCGGTATCGAACCGCAAAGGCTTGGTGTTCATGCATAGCCATCCTAGTCCAGGCTGGCAAGACATGAGCATCCCTGATATTGCTGCCGAAAGAGATTGGATCGCCGACACATCAAGAGCGACCAGACATCCATTGGTGGGAATGACGGTAGGTGTTGACGCGCATTGGAGCGCACGTTTCTGGACAGAGGAGGGACGCAACAAAGCAAGGCACTGGTGCAAGAAGGTTCGTCTGATGGACCGGACGCGCTTGCAGGTGTGGCGGCGACCAACCACAGAAGCACCGAGCAGACGATACCAACGAAGAACCATAGAAAGCTGGGGAGAACAGAAGCAGCGTGACCTCGAAGCATTGCGCATAGGCATTGTCGGCCTCGGGAGCGTTGGCAGCGTTGTGGCAGAGGGTTTAGCTAGAATTGGTGCGCGCGAGATCGTTCTAATTGACCACGATCTTGTGGAAGAGCATAACCTAGATCGACTGCTAAACGCACACAGAAGGGACATCGGGCATTCCAAAACAGACATCGCGGAAAGAGCCGTTAGGAAGGCAAGTACGGCCGACAACTTGTTGGTGATCAACCATCGCCTGAGAATCCAGCATCGCGAAGCTCTCGCGTCAGCCAAGGATTGCGACATCCTCGTCAGTTGCGTTGACAGCCCTGTTGCGCGAGACCTCCTGAACCGGACCGCATACAGGGATGGCATCCCCGTGGTCGATGGAGGTGCCGAAATCCGCAAGATGCCAAACCACGAGAGTATGAACGCTGCTCGTTGGAAGGCGCATGTTGCGAGCCCATACAGCGAATGCCTTAGGTGCAACGGTCAATACACTTCCAGCGACGTCATGCTTGAACTAGATGGATCATGGGAAAATCCCAACTACATTAGGAACGCGGAGCGCACCAACAAGCGTGCCGAGAACGTATTCTGCGTGAGCTTGGCGACTGGTAGTGAACTGTTGAACATGGCAGTTCGGCTAGTGGTTGCGGACTCTTGGTGGCCTCCTTTTCTTGGGATCGAACGCAACTTTGTTACTGGGCGAACGAAAGCGAGGATAGACCTTTGCCATGAGAGTTGCAGCATCTTTGCGGAACGGTGGATGGGAGACGATAGCAGTGAGATTCCTTATCTGGATACTTCGCATGTAGTTGTTGCATGCAGAAGAGTGTTTAGAGCTTTCGCAGGCGTTCTTCGGGGATGGAGAAGTTGAACGTGAATGGAACAGACGAAACGTGGCGCGACCTACTTAGCTGCCTAGAAGACATTAGGCGGATGGCTGGAGACGAGCGTTCCGACAGGGTACGAGAGCTTCCGGGCCTAGCGGCCAATCTTGCTCTGTATAGCGATACTCTAGCCGAAAAGCAAGAACTGGTTCACTACACTTCGTGGGATAGAGCAATGGCCATCTTGCGAAACAAGAATCCTGTTATGCGCATGTATCACTATGAGCTTGCCAATGATCCTGAAGAAGGACAGATTTTGCCAAGCCCTTGGAAGGCTATCTACAAGGAGGCGAATGCGTGCATTAGGCGCTGGAGGAAGGCGAGTCATCTAGGAGTAACGAGTACCATTGATGGTGGCGACGCTTACGGCTGTTCCTTTTCTTCTAATGGGAGGGGTGTAGAGGACAAGCTGACGTTTTGGCGATTTTACGGAAATGATGGGGAGGGATGTTCATTTAGGGTGTCGAGGAGCATTTTCTTCTCAAGGGAATATCGTGGCATCTACCAAGTCAGATATAGACACTCGAACGGCACAGCAGTAGATGACGAGGGGAAAGCGGAAGATCAGATGGTGGCACAGCGAATGCGCCAGTTGCTTGGCTCAACTAAGGATATCGTCGATAGCGCTACCGAATCAGACGACGTTTCGACGTGCAGGGTAGCTATAGAGTCTTTGTGCAGAGTCTTAGGTGGGTATCGCCACCTCATTAAGAATGCACGCTACTCGGATGAAAGGGAGTGGAGGATGGTAAGAGTCATGCCGCCCAAAGTGAAATTCGACTTGGATCACAGTAACTTGGTGAGAAGGTACGTTGATGGATTGCCATGGCGTACGCTATTGTCGTCTGGATCGGTGGTAACGGTTGGGCCTAGAGTACGCAATAGGGTGGCTGCGTTGGCTTACGTCAAGCGCTTGGTGGACGAAAAGCGGAAATTCACCGGTTCCGACGTGAAAGCATCTGTGCAGAGGTACCGGCGGAGCGATCGCTAGGGGTATATGGTCGCGTGTTCTGGGCAGCCACCGCTTCAGAAATGGCGCGGAAGTCCGCCCAGCCGTAGGGAATGAGGGGATAGTCGGGGGTGGACATGGCGGGTTACGACGCGAGCGCCCGTGCGCTTGCGCTTCGGTTCCGTCAGCAGCATCCGCAGTGCCGCCAGCACCCGTCGTGGGCGCTTGCGGTGCATGGCCATGCCGAGCCAGTACGCGGCTTCTTCGCGCCGCATGGCGTCGATGCCCTCCGCCACCATGCGCATGCTCTCTCGATTGCGCATCGGCGCCAGGCAGCGGAACAGCAGGCCGAGCGTCAGGGCCAAGTCCTCGCTGAGGGCGCGATGGATGGCCGCACCCTTCTTCCCTCGCCCGCCGCTGCCACCGCCCACGCGAATTCCAGACTGCGCCAGCTTGCGTAGCAGCCGATGTTCCACGAGCTCCAGATTGCGTCCGCGTAGGCCGGCCACTCGTGTTGGCGCGGTTATCTGCGGCGTGGCTGGGCTTGGCAGTTGCCACACTTCGTACTCGCTCTGGGCGATGCGCAGTTGGCACACGCGCAGTTCGTAGCGTGGCGTGGCTGCGGCCAACGCGATGGGCACTGGCTCCGTCATGGTCGTCAATCCTATGGACTCGCCGTGGCGGAGACGATGGCCGCGCCGCTGGCGTAACGGCACAGCTCGTCGGCAAGCTGTTCCGGCGCTTGGTCGTGCATGGCGAGGCCATCGCGGAAGATCAACGTGATGCGGGCGTCCAGAGAGGTACTAACGGCGGCGAGGAGTTGGGGCCTCAGAAAGTCGCGCACGGGTTGCGCCTCGGGGGCTGGGCCCTCGAACTCCAGCTCGCAGGTGCCGCCATCCCGTGTTTCGTAGCCGCCCTTGAGCGCCACCATCTTCTCGGCGCCGGGAATCCTGCTAACCGCGCTCAGCAGCGGAAACGCATCGCCGGCGTCGAGTAAGCGGATTCTCAGTCTGGCAACGCGCTCGACGTCTTGGCCGCGAACCTGCTCCCAAAGCTGAACCAGCGCTTCGCGGAGCACACCTTCGGCAGTGAACTTAGTGCCCGGCGGTTCCGGGTCTGGCGGGGGTGGGTCCGGATCTGGCTCCGGCGGCGGGTCCGGCACCGATCGCCGCGGCCAAACACCCTTGTTCTTCGCGTAGTCCATGGTCAGCACCACGGCCTGCTCGTCGATCATCACCGTCGCTGCCGGATCGCCCGGCCCGAATAGCAGGTCGCCGCGTTGGTACACATAATCCCCGCGCTCAACGCCCTCGCGGATGCCGCGGATGAACGTGGCGTCGCCGATGAGCATGGGCAGCGCGGGATTGCGGCGGAACTCGTCGCGCAAGGCCAGCGTGGTCATCTGGCCCTGCTTCAAGGGTGTGCGGTCGCGCACGTAATTCGGAGCGTCTGGTGCATCGCCCTGCAGTCGCAGCTTCCGCAAGTCACTCAATGCCCGCACGATGTGGCGTTGGCCCACGCCCGGTTGGTCGGACGCGGAATGGATGTCGATGGCGGTGTGGGCGAGCGCCACATTCGGGTCTGTGCGGTGGGACGATGGATACAGAACATGCCGATAGGCTTGTTGGATGGCGAGGGCCAGCTCTTGTTCGGAGCGGGCCTCCATCTCCAACACCTGATCCTGTTGATGCTCGGCAAGGTCGCGCAGGCGGTCGGCGCGGCGCAACGCCTTCAGCGCCAGGCGAAATCGGGCCTTGCGCTGCATTTCGGCTTTGCCATTGTCGTCCGTGGCAACGAAGACGATGTGGTTCCGCATCGCCCGCAGGGCCGCGCCCTCCGAACCCTTGCGGGTGTAGATGCGCTCGACCAGCTCTGGCAGCTCGCTCACATGGCCACCGATGGATACGGCATCGTAGGAGAGCACCACCAGCTTCGGGCCATCGCCCACTTCGTCCGGCACGTCAAAGGGGCCGCCCGGAAAGCGGATGGCGTCGAAGGTGTCGCCGTTGAAGATGCGGCCAATGCGGTCGTTGAGCTCCGCCCGCGCCTCGCCGGCATCCACATTGCGCTCCTCACGGCGGATGATCTGGTTGAGATTCGCCTCCGCGAGAAAGCGCATCGGGGCGCCAGGGCGGTCGTCCAAGTAGGCGGATCCCTCCACGAAGCGTTTGCGCGCCGCTTCCACGAAGCTAATGTCCAACGTCGGGGCGAGCACCGCGTAGCGCAGTTCCTCCGGTGGGAGGCCCTTCAGCCCATCGTTGAAGGCCAAGGTGTGCAGGAAGGTAGTTCGGGAAACATAGGCGGCGTAGGGTGGCAGGCCGCGGTAGTGCTCGGCGTCGATGCGCTCAGCGAGCGACTTGCCTTCCCCGCCGCCGGAGGCGATGTCGTTGGCGATGGCCGGCGCAAAGGCGGATTGCCCGAGCCGCGTCACCAGTTCCTGGCGGATCGGCTCTTCGCCCAAGTCGATGTGGTGCAGGTGTACTGCGGTGGCGTCGGCCGGCCGCTCCTTCCATAGATGGGCGATGGTGCGCGCCAGCAGGCGCAACATGCCGCGCACACGCTGAAACTCGCTCAACGTGGAGGTTTTGCGCTTGAGGGTGGCCAGCACGTCCGGGTGCAAGGGATAGCTCGCCTTGAAGGCTTGGACGGTTTCCGGGCGGAGGGACTCGTCCGTGAGGGACTCCCGGTGTTCGCGCCACAGGCTTTGATAGGCGCTCACCACTTGGTGCTTGTCGTCCTCGATGCGCTCGAACAGGCGGCGCAGCAGCACGGGTGCTGTCTCGTCCTCTTTCGTTGGATTCATCGGCGTCGCCACGCGAGCGGAGACGCTGGCAGCTTCCGCGATCCGATCCGCGACGAACTGGTTCTCCTCGCTGTACGCATCCGTGGCGCGGCCATCGGCGCCAATCGCCAAGGTGTAAACGAGCGCGGCGTTCGGTGCCCCGTTCACCGCCTTGAAGAGCGAGGTGAGGAACGCCGTGAGTTGGTCTCGGGCGCTTTGCGTACGCCACACTTTGCGGAGATAAACGGCCAGTTCATCCAGCAGAATCAGCGTCGGTTCGCGGCCGAACAGCTCGCGCAGCGTCTCGGCGCCGGGTGCCACGCCTTCTTCATCGCTGCGCCGCACACGCTCGTAGCCGCTGGCCCCGGCCAAGGCGTAGGCGATTTCGCCCCAAGGTGTGTGCGCCAAGATGCCGGCGCCCATCGCCCGCCCGTTGGCCGGGTCGGCGTTCTCGCCATCGAACGTGCCGATGCGCACGGGGCCGGTGGGGAGCAGGTCGGGATCGACGAACTCGCTCACATCGGTTACGCCCTCCATGCCGCTGGCAGCATGGACGAGGGCGATCAAACCGTGGGTCTTGCCGCCGCCGTAGGTCGTGTCCAAGCGGAGGATGGTGGCCGTCTCCCGGCCGGTGCCGCGCAAGCGATGGCAGACGTTCGCCAGCAGCTCACGCAAGCCGCGGGTGGGGTAGGTGTTGGCGAAGAAGCGCACCGGGTCCCGATATTCGGAACCGGCGGTGCCGGCGATCACCGAAGCGAGATCGGCGGCGAAATCCGCATCCCCCATGCGCCCGGCCAGCACGTCCGCGCGGGGCTGGCAGAGCTCGAAGATGGTGGGAAGGGATGACGTTGGCACGGGTTCTGAGAAGCCCTTTCAGCGTGGCCGCGTCCAGTATAGCCGTGCCTTCCAGCGGCCGATGCGTCGAGCCGGCCAGCCAGAAGCACCTGTTGTAGCATCGCCGCATCGATTTGGGAGAGGCGCATGGCATCGACGGACCACTTGCGGGTGGCCATCGTCACCGGGGCGGGCAGCGGGGTAGGCCGGGCCTCCGCGCTCGCGCTCTTGAATGAGGGCTACGCGGTGGCGTTGGCGGGGCGGCGCGAGGCGCTGTTGCGGGAGGCGGCGGACGAGTCTGGCGCCGGGGAGCGGGCGTTGGTAGTGCGGACGGACGTTGCCGATCCAGAGGCCGTCGCCAACTTGTTCGCGCAGACGAAGGCCCGCTTTGGCCGCTTGGATGTGTTGTTCAACAACGCCGGCCGGGGTGCCGCGCCGGTGCCGCTTGAGGAGCTCGCCATCGACAAGTGGCGCGCTGTCGTGGACGTGAACCTCACCGGCGCGTTTCTTTGCACGCAGGAAGCGTTTCGCATGATGAAGGCGCAGGCGCCGCGCGGCGGGCGCATCATCAACAACGGCTCCATCTCGGCGCACACCCCGCGCCCCAATTCCGCGCCGTACACCGCCACGAAGCACGGCATGACCGGCCTCACCAAGGCCATCGCGCTGGACGGGCGCCCCCACGACATCGCCTGTGGCCAAATCGACATCGGCAATGCGCTCACCGCCATGACGGCGCGCATGGATGCTGGCGTGCTGCAGGCGGATGGTTCGAGCGCTCCCGAACCCACGATGGACGTGGAGAACGTCGCCCGCGCGGTGGTCTATATGGCCAATTTGCCGCTGGACGCCAACGTGCTGTTTATGACGGTGATGGCGACGAAGATGCCGTTTGCAGGGCGGGGGTGACGGGCTGGCATCGCCTGCCCGCCGATGCCGGGGTTCAGCCTCGCCCCAGCGCCCGATCTACCTGAAAGTGCCGTCCTCTTCCCCACGGCGCACGGTATCGGCGTCCATTCCCAGCCAGTCCGCGAGCACTGCTTGGTTGTCCTCGCCGAGGTCGCGCACCCGTTCGTAGTGGTCGCAGGGCGTTTGCTCGAAGTGGATGGGCAGGCGGTCGGCGAAGGTGCGTCCTGCCGTGGGATGCGGATCGTCGAACTCCATGAGGAATCCGGCATGGGCCAGGGCCGGGTCGCGCTCCGCTAGATCGACGCCGTTTTGCACCACGCCAGCCGGTGTACCTTCGTGCTGACAGCGGGCCATTACTTCTTCTGCCGCAAGTCCCTTGGTCCAATCTGCCACACGGCGCTCCAACTCATCCGCCGCGGCAACGCGGCCGGCCGCCGTGGCCAACGCCTCGGCACGCGCCCACTCCGGATCGCCCATGGCGCGCCGCAGCCCTTGCCAGTGGGCATCCGTCAGGCAGGCGATGGCCACCCAACGTTCGTCGGCCACATCGTCGGAAGCCGCCCCAGCGCAAGGGAAGCAGCCATGCGGCGCCGCGAGGTCGTAGGGCAGCCGGTTGCCAGTCGGGCCTGCGGTGCGGCCATTCACGAAGTAATCCAAGAGCGCCGGGCCCAATAAGTTGACGCCCACCTCGAATTGAGACAAATCCACCCGCTGGCCGCGGCCCGTGCGCCGTCGAGCAGCGAGGGCCGCCAACACCGCCACCGCGGCGTGCAGGCCCGCTTGATGGTCGTTGTAGGAGAAGCCCATGCCGATGTCTTCGCGGCCCGGCACGCCCGTCAGTTGCGTGATGCCGGCCAGCGCGTGAATCGTCGGCGCATAGGTGACGAAGCCAGACCAGGGGCCGTCGCTGCCCATGCCGGACATCTGCACGTAAATGACGCCGGGATTCGCGGCACTCGTCGTGTCGTAGCCCACGCCCCAGCGGTCGAGCACGCCGGCCGAGAAGTTGTCGATCACCACGTCAGCCGTCTCGCACAAGCGGCGGCAAACGGCCCGCCCGGCGTCCGTTCCCACATCCAGAGCCAGCGAGCGCTTGTTGCGGTTCCACATGAGGTAGTAGGGCGTGCCGGGGGCGTTGGCGGGCGGGCGCGCGGCGGTGCCCACCTTCACCACGTCCGCGCCCATGTCCGCCAAGACGCGGGTGGCGAACGGCCCGGCCAAAACGTGGGTGAAATCCAACACCTTCACGCCATCCAAGGGCCTCATGCGCCGCCCTCCCAGCCGATCTCGCGGAGCAGTGCCTGGGTGTCGGCTTCCACGTCGCCTTCCCCCCGGAGCGCCCAAGGCGTGGCGGAGAAGTGGTAGGGCGCCCCGGGGCCATGCGCCGCCGGCGTTGACGCAGCAGGGTAGGTGGCCCACCACTGCCGCGCCACCAGCTGTGGGTTGTCCGCCACCTGCGGGATGCCCAGCACCTTCCCATAGGGCAGGTGCCGAGATTGCGCGGCGTGGAAGAGCGCCTCGGCGTCTTGCGTTGCCACCCACTTTCGCAACGCTTCCATCATGCGGGCCACGAGTTGCACACGGTTGGCGGGTTCCTGCAGCGTGGGATCCAGCAGGTCTTCGCCGAAACCCTCTTCCAGCAGCCACGCGAGTTGCGCGTCGAAGTCTGGTGCCGGCGTCACCATCACGCTGCCGTTCTTGGCTGCCATCACCTCGTAAGCGTTCGTCCAATGGCGGCTGCCGCGCCGTTCCAGCACCGGGCCACGGGCCGTGGCGAGGCTGTCCTGATACCAGTACCACATGAACACCTGCTCCAAGCAGGAAGCGATGCACTCATGCACGGGTACGCGCACACGCTGCCCGGTGCCGGTCTCCCGCGTTGAATGGAGGGCGGCCAAGGCGGCGATGGCCGCGTACGTCCCAGACAGCATGAAGTTGAGCTCGCCGAACGCCTTGAGCGGGGGCGTGTCGGCATCGCCGGTGGTGGCGACCGCGCCGCCCAAGGCGCCGGCAACCAAGTCTGGCGCCATGTAACTCCGCCACGGGCCATCGTGGCCGAATGACGACACCTCCACCACCACGAGCCGCGGCCGGCGGTGCAGCGCATCGTCCAACCGCGCTTCGGCCACGCCAAAGGCGCCATCGCAGCAGAGCACCGCGTCCGCCCGGTCGATCAACCGACCTAGCTGTTCAACACCTTGCGCCTCCGCCAGATCAACAGTGAAGAACCGGCGTGACGAGGCGAAGAACGCATGCCAGAGCGAGCCGCCGCCGGCGCTCTCGGCGTGCGGGCCGCGCCGCCGCAGCGGGTCGCCTGCCGGCGGTTCCGGGCGCACCACGTCCGCGCCGAGGTCCGCGAGCAGCTTGGCGCCGTAGATGGCGCGTTCGTCGGTGAGGTCGAGGATGCGGACCCCGTGCAGGGGGCCGGGCGCATCAGCCATGCGAAGCCAGTTGCCGTGGGTTAAGAGGCGGCCACTGAGCCGCCATCGCAGGTGATCGTTTCACCCACGGTGAAGGCGCCGGCGCGTGAACTCAAGAAGATCGCCAGCCCGGCGATGTCTTCCGGGGTGCCGACGCGCCCGCGTGGGTTCTGTTTGCCCACTTGCTCCCAATCCGCCTGCTCCCCTTCCGTCGCGCCGCCGAAGCCGACGCCCAAGCTCAACATCCAAGTGGGGAACGGGCCGGGGGCGATGGCGTTCACGAGGATGTGTTGTTTCACGAGGTGGGCGGCGAGCACCCGCGTGAGGTGGTGCAGCCCCGCCTTGGATGGGCCGTAGGGGAAGTTGTCGAACACCGGCGTCTTGATGCCATCCACGGAGCCAACGTTAATCACCCGCGCCGGATCGTCGGCGCTCGCCGCCGCCCGCAACTTCGGCAACAGCTTCTGCGTGAGGAAGAACGGCCCCTTGAGGTTGGTGTTCATCACTTTGTCCCAGCCGCTCTCCGGGAACTCCTCCAAGGGCGCTCCCCACGCTGCGCCGGCGTTGTTCACGAGGATGTGCAGGCGCTCCTCGCGCTCGCCGAACGCCGCGGCCAACCCTTCTATGCCGGCCAGTTCGGATAGGTCCGCCGGCAACGCCACACATTCGCCATCGTAGGCGTCGGTGAGCCGTTCCACCGCGGCGGCGCAGGCCGTGGCCTTCCGCGAGCTGATGTACACCTTGGCGCCGTTGGCGAGGAACCCCGCCGCGATCATCTCGCCGATGCCGCGGGAACCGCCGGTCACCAAGGCGACTTTGCCGCTGATCCGAAACAAATCCCGCACTGCATTTTCCTCTTTGCTTGACGCCACGGCGGATTCGCCGAAAACTGCGCCGCGATTCTACAAGACGGCTTGGGAGGCTTGGATGAGGGTGGGCATATCGCTGCCGGTGCGCGAGCTCGGCAACGACTTGGGGGCGATCAAGGCGTTCGCCCAGGCCGCGGATGAACTGGGCTGCACCCACCTGCGGGTGCCGGATCAGGTGTTGCGGCCCGGCAGTGGCGACTTGCACGAACCCATGATGTTGCTGGCTTATGTGGCCGCCGTCACCCAGCGCATCGAGTTGGTGCCGTCCGTGATTGTGGCGCCGTCCCGCCAAACGGTTCTCTTGGCGAAGCAGGCTGCCGAACTGGACATCCTCGCCGGCGGACGAATAAGGCTCGGCATCGGCGTGGGTGGCAGCCGCGAGGAGTATGCGGCCCTCGGCATGGCGTTCAACACCCGCGGCACACGGGTGGAGGAGCAAATCGACTTGCTGCAGGCGCTGTGGACGCAAGACGCGGTGGACTTCGACGGCCGTTGGGAGACGGTGCAGGGCGTCGGGCTCAAGCCCTTGCCGGTGCAACGGCCCATTCCCATTTGGATCGGTGCCCGCGCCGAGCCGGCGCTGCGCATCCGGCGGCGCATCGGCCGCCAGGCGGATGGCTGGTTCGTGTTGTGTTCGCCGGAGCAGTTCCCCGCAGTGAAGGCGGACATCGATGCGGCCGCCGCGGCCGCGGGCCGCGACCCAGCCGCCATCGGCATGGAAGCGGGGGTGGCCGTGGTGGGCCCGAGGGAAGCGGAATGGCGCGACCGGGTGCGTGGCTGGCACGCCGCCGGCCTCACCCACTTATGCCTCAGAACCTTGGGTGGCGGCTTGGAAGGAGACGCCCACCTCGCCAAGATGCAGGAGGCGTGGGCGCAGTTGGGGGAGTTGGGGCTTGGCTGACATGATGGCGACGTTGGCGGCCATGGGGCGGCGCTTGGTGCGCCTGTCTCTGCCACTGGCCACGGTGTTGGCAGCGGCGGCACACGCGGAAAACGCCTACACCGTGCCCCTGTTCCACGCTGTCGGGAACGAGAACGGGCAGGGTTTCGTGCGCATCCTGAACGCCTCGAACACGGCCGGCACCGTCTCGATTGACGCTTGGGACGATGAGGGGCGGCGGTTCGGCCCGGTCGAGCTCGCCATCGGCGCTGGCGGTGTGCGCCAATTCAACTCCGACGACTTGGAGGACGGCAACGAATCCAAGGGGCTCACTGGGCGCACCGGCTCTGGCCAAGGGGATTGGCGGCTCACGCTCACCACCGAACTCCACCTCATCGTGCTCGCCTTCCTGCGCACCGCAGATGGGTTCCTCACCAGCGTCCACGACACGGTGCGCGGGCAATGGGATGAACGCCAAGGTCTGCACGTCTATCCGGCGCGAATCTTCAACCCCGGCAGCAACACCCGCCAAGCGAGTGTGCTGCGCATCGTCAATCCCAACGCACGGGCGCAGCGGGTCACGCTGCGGGGCAGGGCCGATGACGGGGTGGCTTCCCCCATCGTGGCCTTCGACCTCGCCGCCAATGCTGCACGGACGCTATCCGCCGCGACGTTGGAATCCGGCGATGCCCCCGGCTTAACCGGCGCATTGGGCGACGGGCAAGGCAAGTGGGAGCTCTACGCCTATGCGGCGCGGCCACTCATCGTGATGAGTTTGCTCCGAGCAGCAACCGGACACATCACCAACCTATCCTCCGAGCCGATTTTCTTGGCGCCGCGCAACGCGGAGGAGTTCGCGGCGCGCACGGCGGGCAAGCTGGTGCAGGCATCGAGCGGCGCACCCGGCTACTCCGTGCGTTTCTCGGTGGCTGGTTTCACGGAGCGGGTGTCCGCCAGCGTGATGCGCCGCGGAACCTACCAGTACACCCCCATCGGCCCGCGCTCCGGTTTCGTGCAGCTCAGCTACGAGGGCGAAGATGGCGGGCATTGCGCCATCTCCGTCATCTTCAGCACACAGACGTCCGGGCGCTTGCTGTCCGTGTGCGGCGGTGGCGTGGGCTTGGACATCAACTGGCGCTTGATCGACGAGTAGCCGCTCCATTGGCCGCCGCCGGTAGATCGGCGTCAGCCTTCCAAGCCCTCCAGATGCGCACTGTCGTTGAACCGGCGCACGATGATGCGTTCCGGCGTCATCACGATGTGGCTGATGGAGGCGTTGTTCGCGCCGAGGAAGGCGAACGGTTCCGCGCCGGTGGCGTGGGCGAGGATGTGGCCGATCACCCCGCCATGTGCCACGGCGGCCACCAGCGCGTCCGGATGGCGGGCGGCGATGCGGTGCAGCGCTGGGATGAGCCGCGCCGTCAGGGCGGCGTTGGATTCCGCGCCCGGGATCACATCCCACCGCTGCTTTGCCCGCGCCTCCGCCATCAGAGGATGGTTCTCGGCCGCCTTGATGCGCATCAGGCCACCTTCCCACTCGCCGAGAAACACTTCGCGCAAATCCGGCTCGACGATGGGGGTGAGGCCCAGGTGGGCACACAGCGGCGCCGCGGTTTGGGCGGTGCGCCGCAGATTGCTCACATACACGGCGGCGATGGGCAGGCCCTTCAGCCGCTCCCCCACGGCAACGGCTTGCGCATGGCCGTTTTCCCGCAACTCCGGGTCGCCGTGGCCATCCACCAGCGGAAACGGCGCCTCGGCCGTGGCGGCCCGGGATTCGCCGTGGCGGATCAGCAAGATCTCGGTGGCGCCGGGCGGCCGTTGGAACCTGCCTTGGCGATACTCCTTCATCGTGGCGGTGGCGTCAGGAAGCCGCTCGTGCCGCCTCTTCGCGCGCCGCCCGCACCTTGTTGCTGTCTTGATTGAAGAGCAGCTCGCGCCGCGCCTTCTCTTCCGCCTCCGTCAACTCCCGCTGGCCCCACTCGCGGTGGGCGCGGAAGCCCCGGTCCACCGCCGGCCGGCCGCGCAGCTGATCCACCCAGCGCTTCAGGTGCGGGAACTTCTCCCACAGCTCCTCGCCGAGCATCCGGCCGATGAGCATCGCCCAAGGCCAACTGATGATGTCCGCGATGCTGTACTCGGCGCCGGCCAAGTGTTCGTTGGCGGAGAGTTGCGCGTCCATCACGCTGGCGAGCCGGTCCACCTCGCCCACGAAGCGCTTCTCGCCGTAGGCGAGCTGCTTCGGGTCGTCAACGATGTTGCGGGCGTAGTTCTTGAAGTGGTTGGCGTTGCCCATCATGGGGCCCAAGTTCGCCATCTGCCAATGCACCCACTGCAGCACACGGTAGCGGCCGGCCATGTCCTTGGGCAGGAACTTGCCGGTCTTCTCCGCCAAGTACTCCAGGATCGCGCCGGATTCGAAGATGGCCAGCGGCTCGCCGCCGCCCAGGGGTTCGTGGTCCACGATGGCCGGCATCCGGTTGTTGGGGCTGATGCGGAGGAACTCCGGCTTGAACTGGTCGCCGCCGCCGATGTCCACGGGAATGGCGCGGTACTTCAAGCCGCACTCCTCGAGCATGATGGTGGCCTTCCAGCCGTTCGGCGTGGGCCAGTAGTGGAGGTCGATCAAGGTGGGCTCCTTTGCCGGGTCGTCAAGAGCCGGCAATGTTACCGCCTCGCCACATTGGAGTAACCTTGCGGGCCATTGATGGTCGCCGAGGGAAGGCCAAGCGCATGGCTCTTGAACTCATCGTGAACGGCGCGGCGCGGCAGCTCGACGCGCCGGAGGACACCCCGCTCCTGTGGGCGTTGCGGGACGACCTGGGCCTCACCGGCACCAAGTTCGGTTGCGGCCGGGCGTTGTGCGGCGCTTGCACCGTGCGGGTGGATGGCGTGGCCACGCGGTCTTGCCAGACGCCCATTGGCAGCGTGCAAGGCAAGGCCATCGCCACCATCGAAGGCTTGCGCGCCACCCATGCGGCGTTGGTGGAGGCGTGGGTGGCCAACAACGTGCCGCAATGTGGCTATTGCCAGGCGGGGCAACTGATGTCCGCCGCGGCGCTGTTGGACGAGAATCCGGCGCCGACCGACGCCGACATCGACGCCGCCATGTCCGGCAACATCTGCCGCTGTGGCACTTACGGGCGCATCCGCGCCGCCATCAAGCAAGTTGCGGGGCACCGAGCATGAACCGTCCCCAAGCCAACGCTCAAGCCGCCACCGCCAACCTGTCGCGACGGCGCTTCATGCAAGGGGGCACGGTCCTCGTGCTGGGTGCGGCAACGCCGGTTCTCAGCACTGTCGCCAGGGCGGATTCCAGCGCCGCCACCTTGGTGCCCAACGTGTTCCTCGCCATCGACGGCGATGGTGGCGTGACGATCACCGCCAGCCGTTCCGAGATGGGCCAAGGGGTGCGCACCGCCCTCGCCCAGATCGTCGCCGACGAGCTGGAAGCGGATTGGAACGCCATCACCGTCGAGCAAGCGGTTGGCGACCCGGTTTACGGCGACCAGAACACAGATGGTTCCCAAAGCATTCGCCTGCTCTTCGACACATTGCGTGAAGCCGGCGCCGCGGCGCGGGAAATGTTGCGTGAGGCGGCGGCGAAGGAGTGGGGCGTGCCGGTGGCCGAGTGCGAGGCGGCGCAACACGAAGTGCGCCATCCGCCATCCGGCCGCGCGTTGGGCTATGGGCGATTGGTTGCGGCGGCGGCCGAATTGGCGGTGCCAGCGAACCCGAAGCTCAAGCGCCGGGCGGACTATCGCCACATCGGCAAGGCCCGCGTGCATGTGGACACGAACGACGTGGTGGACGGCAAGGCCGCCTTCGGAATGGACGTCACGCTGCCGAACATGGCCCACGCCGTGATCGTCCGCCCGCCGGTGCTGGGTGCCGCTGTCGAGCGCTTCGAAGAGCCGCCGGCGCAAGCCGGGCTCATCGCCGTGGAAACGCTGGATGGCGTTGGCTTGGGCGGGATGTTTCAACCCTTGGGCGGCGTGGCGGTGATTGCGAACCGCACTTGGACGGCCATCAAGGTGGCCGATGCGCTTCAAGTGGAATGGGGCGAAAGCCCCCACGATGGCTTCAACAGCGCGACTCTGGTCGAGCGCTTGCGCGAACTCGTGCATGCCGACGGCGAGCGCTTGTTCGATCAGGGGGATGTGGCCGCCGCGTTCGCCGAGGGCGGCCAGCAAGTGGAGGCGCTCTACGAGACGGCCTTCCTTTCCCATGCCCCCATGGAACCGCCGTGTGCGCTGGCGAACGTGACGGGGAGCGGTTGCGAGGTCTGGGCGCCGGTGCAGGATCCGCAATCCACCCGCGGCCTCGTGGCGCAGCAGCTCGGGCTTGACCCAGCGCAAGTGACGGTGAATGTCACGCTGCTTGGTGGCGCCTTCGGGCGCAAGTCCAAGCCGGACTTCGTGCTGGAGGCGGTGGCGCTCTCCAAGCGGCTCAAGCGTCCGGTGCGCGTCACGTGGCGGCGCGAGGACGACATCCGGCACGACTACTACCACGCCGCGAGCGCCCAATACCACAAGGCGAAGCTGGATGGGGAAGGCCGCCCGACGGCATGGCTGCAACGCACGGCGTTCCCTTCCATCCAGACCACCTTCAACAAGGCCGCGGTGCAGCCGGCGGAGTGGGAACTGGAGATGGGCTTCTCCAACCTGCCCTTCCGGGTGGCGAATCAGCGGTTCGAGTTCGCCGGCGTGGAGCCGGGTGTGCGCATCGGCTGGCTGCGCAGCGTGTGCAACATCTTCCATTCCTTCTCCGGCAACGTGTTCATCGATGAGCTGGCAGCGGCCGCGGGGCAAGACCCCATCGCCTACCGGCTCGCCCTGCTCGGCGAATCCGGTGCCCTCGAAGTGCCGGGAATGCAGCCGCCCGCCGGCCACGCGCTGGACTTGGGCCGGCTGCGAAAGGTGATCGAGCGCGCCCGGGACGCATCGGATTGGAACGCCGCCCGCGCCGCGGGCCGCCACTTGGGCTTCGCCGTCCACCACAGCTTCCGTTCCTATGTGGCCGCAGTGGTGGAGGTGGGCGCGGACGCCGGCGCCATCAAGGCCGAGCGCACCCACATCGTGCTGGATTGCGGCACCTACATCAATCCAGACACCTGCAAGGCGCAGATGGAGGGTGCCGTCGTGTTCGGCCTCTCCCTCGCCATGCACGGCGAGATCACCATGCGCGACGGGCGCGTGGAGCAAGACAACTTCGACGGCTACCCCGTGCTCCGCATGGGAGAAAGCCCGACGATCACCGTGGAACTGGTGGATTCCGACGCCCTACCCGCCGGCGTGGGCGAACCGGGTGTGCCGCCAGTGCCGCCAGCATTCGTGAATGCGGTTTTCGCGGCCACGGGGAAACGGCATCGTTCGCTGCCGGTGCGAGTTTAGCGGACTGAGCCAAGTGACGGCTTCAATAGGAAAGGTGGTCGATCAGATCGCGGCCGCCGTCTCCGAGGTCACGCCATCGCCATTGTGGAAGAAGGCGGGGTCAGCAGGGCGGTGCGTTTGGACAGGCACTCCTAACACATCTAAGCAATCGCGCAGCTTTTTCAACGTCGTGTACTGAGCACCTGTGCCGCGCCAGCAAGACCGCAACCGATCAAAGTGCTTATGTAAGTGCCGACTAACAACCGCTGCTGCTTCGTCCGACTGACAGCGAACCGCTACAACACAGTCAGAAAGCTGGTGTTCACCCAAACTGGCAGGTACAAGATGCCGCCTGCTCGGCAGGCCTACGCGCGGGAGAAGGATGACGGGTCCTGAGATTACACCTCGCCGTGACCGTTTGACAGTCCGCTTAGGTTGCGTGCCGATCGCAAGTATATTGGTCGTGTGCAAGAGCGGAAGTCCGCCTTCGGACACGTCATGAGCCTCATGCATAGGAACGCCGCCCCTGATTAACTCTATAGCATCAACCTCGAGCCTTGTGCGGGCCCTCCGAACATAGGGCTTTGGTGTGCGCTCTCCCTCTTGGGACAACTCAATCAAACTGACCGACGCCCCGGTCCCGGAAAAGGCTCGATTGCCCAACGACCTCAATACTCTTACGAAATACCGTCTCCTGAGCAAGCGAAGTGCGTCCGCATCCCTCTGTGAGTAAAGGAAAGAATCCGGTACGACCACTACCATTCTTTCTGGCGAGAAACACGCCGCTGCCGACAAGACATGTGCTGCGGCTACACCGCATCGAACATGCTCGCCCCATGCATTCACCGTCAAAACCATCGCACTGCGCCGATCCCCAAAGGGCGGATTTGCAACCACTAGGTCAACCCGATCTCGAAAACCCCAGACCCGAGAGCGGCCAATGCTTCTATGCGCTAGTGCGTCGCAAACGGAGACTATACAGTTCGGCATCTTCTCCCGAAGCCGCCGAGCCGCGCCTTTGTCGATGTCCATAGCCAACATCCGAGCTATAGGAAACTTAGATGCCAACGCGACCAATAGCGCACCGTCACCAGCAGCCGGGTCCAGCACAACTTTGGGTTGCCAGCCGACGATTCCACGCGCCATTTCGTCCGCAACCTCTTTAGGAGTATAGTGCGAACGACCGATCTTATTCATTTCGGTAAGACGCGATACAAATGAGAAGGTCCCACGCCCTGCCGACTTCCCTGATGACTGACCGGGTGATCAAACAAAATCTCCGACAACTCAGGATGCTCTTTAACGTAGAGAAGCGAGCCAAGCGCATGCGGACGGGTACCAATAGGTGCCACATACATGTAGTAGCCTTGGTACTCGCTATGAATCTCCCCAAGGACTTTATGAAGCGCAAAAGGATCGTTGGCTGGGGCAGCTCGCCACCGACGGCGGGATTCCGTGAGCACAAAGAAGTCTCGGTTACAGTAAGCTGCATAGATAGGAAACTCGACGCTATAGCCGGGGACCCCGATGATAGGTACTGTAACCGCTGGTGGGTCTATTTCGTTGAATACATTTAGCGCTCGTTGCCCCTCGAATCCCAGCAACGGGACAAACAGGCTGCGCCGGCGGCCAGGGCCACTTAGATTAGCGAATCCACATAGCGCTCTGAGACCACGCGTGCTAGGGGATAGATCAAACAGCTCGAACGGGCTCACTCTCTCTATCTCACTTCTTGGCTGATACTCATATGGCTCCGTATACACATATGTAAGCTCCGCTACCCGATCATCCAGTGCTAAAAGGCAACCTGCCCAAAAGTCGTGACCAATACCTGAAATGTCAATGACTACTTGGCTCTCTGGGGGAAAAAGATCGCGAATCTGCTTAATGTCCTTCACGTTAATCCGCTGCTTCTTGTTGTCGCCGAACTCTAAAGTCAGCAGGTCGCCGGCGGACGCGGTGACGGCGATATAGCGACCGTCCCCAGAACCACGGGCCCGCCAGTGATCGGCGTTCTCTCTATCCTGGCTTCTCATGGCCGAATACACGAAGATGCTCCCATCAGAAAACTCCACATCACTTAGCGTTGGCACGGTCGCCATCCGATGAATAGATGAAAAAATGGCGGAAAGATCCATCGTAAGGGTCTTGTTAACTAGAGAGCATTTCGAGCTGCGGATCCTCAACCGGCCGTCCAGTTATGGATTGATGCAAAACTTTCGCGCCCTCAAGATTCTCTGCCGCTTGGAGCAGTTGGCCCGCGTCAATCTTTATGCGCCGCTTACGACGATGAGACGCGCTAAAGTGTGGAGTGAGAATTGGGTGCAGACGGTACTCGTCTTGCTGCGTTTCTGTTCCATGGGTGAGCTTTGTCGCTCGCTCGGCAATGAACGCCAAGATCGCGCAACCTTCTTTAAGAAGGTCATGTGCGCTCTTCATGTCACTCGAGCGGCCCGTCAGTATAAATCCCGTCTGCTCGGGCGCTTTGCTGCCGGGATTTCTCATCAACTCCCCAAACACCGTACCGATCGATCGGACCAAACGAGCAATGCGAAGACCTTCGTTGGACAGCCCTTGTATTTGGTCGAGATGTCGCTTTGCTACAATATGCGCGCCTTGTGTCTGAATACTCCACTCCATAACCGCCTCAGTGTCTGGGTCTCCGTTGTCGCTCTCCCGAATAAAGAGCCTCACTGATTCATCCAGCAGCTCAAGAAGATACCTTACATTTCCTCCACATAAGGTCAGGAATGTGTTAGCGCCCGCGTACAACTTCCGCAACGCCACACCCTTCTTCCCTCGAGTAATCGTAAATAGGCTTGCGTACCGGTAGTTTTCCACACGATGCTTCCAGTCGTCTTGATTGGCCAGAGCGCTCTGAACGATTGTGGCAAGGCCGCCACCCAGTTCTCTATCCCTGACCAAGTGAATCGCCAAGTAGCTTTCGTCTAAGGAGGCTTGTCGCAGCCATCGCGCCACATCGGATTGCCCCACTATCTCCTGGGCCTTAGCCTCTTGCGCTATGACTCTTTCCGCACCGAGTATTCCTGCTTCTTCCTTCGGATCTACATGGGGTAAGAAGGCCGAAAGAGTCTTGGGGACCCGTAGCCCTCGGTCCCTAGCTAATCTCAATCTCCGCTCGGCGACTGTTCGGCAGAAGGACGTGTTGCTCATCGCGGAAATATCGACCTCCGAATAGTCCGCCGGTGTGCCCAACGGATCGTCGGCGCTACCTGTGAGCGTAGTCTTCATTCCATGCTGTCTAACGCCCAACTTGTAGGATATGGGTGCCCCACTATTCTTAATCCAAGCGTTCATTGCTTGTTGTTGGCCTTCAGATAGATTTTCCCATTCGTCTATGCAAATAAATATCGGCCGATCGCCAGCTCCGATCATCTCGTGGACGTCACGGGCGAAGTCAACCACTGGTTGCTCACCGAGGGACAACGGAGGCTGATCAACGAGTTGGGGAGCGACGACATACTTCGTCAATCTTGCTAGTTGTATTCTGAGTTCTTCATATAGCTGTCGAAACGTACGGGGCTGGCGAGGGATAGAAAGGTGTTCACAAAGGAGACGAATTGCTTTCTCTCTACGAGGCAGACCAGTTACGTCGGAAAGTAAATCAACACATAAGTCCGCCAACTCGATGCAGCAAAGCAGATTCATGTAATGTTCAAAGGCCAGAATCCATGTCTCCGCTTCATTGTGGTCGCCAGCGAACGCGAGAACTCGGTTCTTGAACGCCTTGACATAGATGCCAAAATGTCGTGGCGCTCCGTCCGGCCCTTTGTTGCGAAAGTGAAGAGATCGCAAGGCGATTGTCTTTCCGGTCCCTCTGCCCCCGATGAGGAAGGTGGGTCTCATTTCTAGGAAACTGGCGTAGTAGCTTGGTTCCACGAAGCGATCGTCAAAGTCATCTCCGATCCACTCAGATCGGTAGTCTGCAAACAGGCGGCTTAGTTCCTTTGCTTCGTCCATCAGTGCCGCTCCTTCAATGGTGTCCAGTCTTGGCCAGCCTTTGCCCAAAGGATTGGAAGAGAAAAGTCAGGAATGCAGTTGTGGAATGCAAGCGTGAGTCCAAGGTCGTTATATCCGTACACGGGATTAGTGTTTGCGGGCACCTGGAGCGACGTACCGAATCTATTGAGAAGGTCGTGAGTGTCTGGGTGGTCGGTAGCGGGTAGGAGAGAGTTAATGCCATATCTTTTGACATCCAAAATATGGCCGGGGAATATACGGAGGGCCGGGACGGCTGTGGCCAGTCGTTTATGGGCGTTGGACGTAACGATAGCTGCCAGACAGGCAAGGGTGCAGGAAGGTGCTTGGGTATGCTCAGAACGGCGGATTGTATTGATTAACTGTTCGCCCGATCCAATGATATCGTCGACTAGGACTACAATGCCATTGGACTTACTGGCACGATCCACGGCGGTGGCGATGTCGTCTACGATTTGGTTTTCTTGGAACCCAAGTCGGTCTCGGGCTGCGCGCATGTACGAGTAGGCTGAATCGGCAGGACTGGGTTGCTCTCCTCGAATTGGTGTGATAATGATCGACGCATGGACCGAGGCAAGGGCTTTTGTAGACGCTAGGCGACCGCCGTTACCGCGGGCTGCGAAGCTCCTGAGGAGGCGCTGGCAGGCGGACTTAAGGGCGAGAAGGGCCATGTCCTCGTTCACATAGATGAGGCGATCGAGTACCTTTGCGGCAGCGAGTTTTTGGTGGGACTCGAAATTGCTAAGCCAACGGCGGTATGGAAGGTCCTGTTCTCGGGGCCACAGGCCGACTTCGACGAGATGGTCGCACTTCGCCAAGACGGTGTCGAGATCGATCATGCCCTTTCGATCAGATCATCGCGGGGGGCTAAGTTGGGGACAGTCTGGCAGAACTGGGGCCAAGCTACAAGCGGCCGTTTCAGCAGTGAGTGCATGAGGACAGGCGCCGAAGCACGGCACGGCCCTTGACGGTTCTGTCGGGGCATGTTGAAGCAGTTTGGCTGTCGCCTGTCGATTCGTCCATTTGTTCGTCAACGGGAGCGCCGATGTGCCCATAGCGGAATCGAAGACGGCAGTATCGCGCTTCGATGTGCCTTGGTCAACGCTCTTTCGCGGTGTCTGACGTCGGTGGCGTAGTATTCGGTCGGCTTCTCGGCTAGAGTCGCGGGATCAGCTGCGGAGGACCCGCGAGCACCACATGGCCCGTACACCCAAGCGCGATTCCTCGCGGCGCGAGAGGGCGGTTCGCTCGGTCAAGTATCCCGCGACGCGCAAGAACATCCCGCCGGCGGGGTTGGAAGCGCATGGGATGGTGCGGGATGAGGCGGCGGTGCGGTACGAGTACAACGCGCATTTGCCGCCGGTGCTGCGCTCGGCGCCGGATGGGGCTGCGGACCGGGTGCGGGAGCTGCTGGCGGCGGCGCGGCAACGGGCGCTGACGGAAGAGGAAGCGGACGCGCTGGCCGAAGCCGTGCGCCAGCACGAGCCGTGGCTCGAGTGGAGCGGGAAGCGGGAGAAGCAGTGGTTCGAGGTGGATCCGGTGCCGTTGCACATGCACGAGCGGGTGTCCACGCAGGCGATTCTGCGGGTGTTGGCGCGGGAGGACGTGAACCGCGATCTCTTTGCCGATCCGCAGCAGGACTACGCCCAGGCGGTGCAGTTCTACCGGCACGATGTAGATTGGGCGAACCGCATGATCCTCGGCGATTCGCTGCAGGTGATGGCGAGCCTGGCGCGGCGGGAGGACTTGGCCGGCAAGGTGCAGATGATCTACTTCGATCCGCCCTACGGCATCAGCTTTAGCTCCAACTTCCAGCCGGACATCGGCCGGCGTAAAGTGGAGGACATCCGGCAGGATTTTGCACGGCAGCCGGAAGTGGTGGAAGCCTATCGGGACACTTGGGTGCGTGGCATCCACAGCTATCTGGCCTATCTGCGCGACCGGCTGACGATGGCGCGGGAACTGCTGGCGGACACCGGCAGCATCTTCGTGCAGATCAGCGACAAGAACCTGCACCGGGTGCGCTGCGTGATGGACGAGGTGTTCGGCGAGGCGAACGCCGTCGTCACCATCGTGTTCAAGAAGAAGGGCGCGACTACGCCCACGTCGGCGGTCCACGACTATCTGCTCTGGTACGCGAAGGACCGGGCGCAGACGAAGATCATCCCCTTGGCGGAAGCGCGTTCAGACCCGGAGGATGATCCTAAGTTCCGCTCGCTGATCTCCCCGGATGGCGAGGTGCGGCGCGCCGGACGGGACGCTAACGAGCGTGCGTCTCTGCTCAGCCAAGGCTACCGCTGGGCGCGTGTGGACTATCCGATTGTGAGCCAAGATCCCCAAGAAGCGCGTAGTGCGGATTATGTCTTTCAAGGACGTAGCCGTAGTTGCGGCCCAACGAGGCATTGGAGTTTCGACGTGCCCACCGGCCTCGACCGTCTCGCCAAAGCCGAGCGCTTGTTCAGCGGTGGCGGCGATTCCATCGGCGGCGTCTTCTATTGGCAAGACCGCGGCAGCACCGCCATCTCCAATCTATGGGTGGACACCAAGGGCGAGGCCAATCCCATCTACGCGGTGCAGACGGCGTGGAAGGTCGTGCAGCGCTGCCTGTTGATGACCACCGACCCGGGCGACTTGGTGCTCGATCCCACCTGCGGCAGCGGCACGACGGCCTTCGTGGCCGAGCAGTGGGCGCGGCGCTGGATCGCCATCGACACCAGCCGCGTTGCTTTGGCGCTGGCCAAGCACCGGCTGATGACCGCCCGCTTCGACTACTACGCGCTGCGCGAACTGCGCGACGAAGACCGGCTGCGAAATCCTCGCGGCACTTGGATCGCGGACGAGAACGGGCGCAAGCCGCTCACCCTGCAATGCAAGGAAGTGCCGCGCATCACGTTGAACGGCATCGCCCACAACGTCTCGCTCGATCCGATCTTCGCCAAGCACGAACCGCTGCTTGAAGATGCGCTCGCCACGTTGAACGCCGAGGCCGCCAAGCTCACGGACGAGCTCCGCGCGGCGCTGGTGGACAAGCTCGTCGCCAAGCACACGCGCGATGGCGCAAGCGCGGTGACCGACGCCGACGTTCGTCGTTGGCTGCTGCCTGGCGCGGACGGCAAGCGGATCAAGCAGACTCCCGCTCGCGGCGGTCTGAAAGCCGTCACCGCCAACCAAGCGGCCAGATACCGAGAGCGCATTTCGGATGGCGCGTGGCAAGAGTGGCAAGTGCCGTTCGACACGGACCCGGATTGGCCAGCGGCGTTGCGCGAGGCGCTCTTGGCCTATCGCAGCGCATGGCGGAACAAGCTCGCGGAAGTCGATGACTGCATCGCCGCCAATGCCGAATCCGATGAACTGGTGGACAGCCCGAACGTCGTGTCCGGCATGGTGCGCGTTGCCGGGCCGTTCACGATGGAAGGCGTGATTGCGGTGGAAGACGGGCCGGACACGCCCATCGGCGGTGCGCCGGAGACGCTCGAAGTCTTCGATGCTCCCGACAGCGTGTTGCAGGTGGCCAATGCCGAGGCGCATCTGGCGAAAGTGATTCGCTACATGTGCATTGCGGGCGTGGACTTTCCGGGG
This sequence comes from Candidatus Azotimanducaceae bacterium, assembly GCA_965200505.1. Lineage (GTDB taxonomy): Bacteria > Pseudomonadota > Gammaproteobacteria > Pseudomonadales > Azotimanducaceae > VXNE01. The sequence goes on from OZ241343.1 coordinate 2,098,585, forward strand.
AATCGGTCACTCAAATTCGCTCGGCTCGACGCCACGACCGGATCGCTCATTCACGCCGAGGGCGAATGGGCGAACGGCGCGGATGGCGGGGACGAAAACCATCGCGTGGCGGTTTCGATAGGCCCGGCCGGCGGCAATCTCTCGGCGTTCCAAGTGGAAGAGGCGATACGCGACGCCAACCGCGCCGGCTACGACGACGTGGTGTTCGCGGCCTTCGGTTTCGATGCCGCCGCCCAAGAGGCCATCGAAGAAGCGAGCCATCCGAAGCTGCACTTGCACATGGCGTTGATTCGCCCGGACGTGAAGATGGACGACGATCTGCTGAAGGCGAAGCCGACCAATCAGCTGTTCACCGTGTTCAGTGCGCCCCGGGTGACAGGCCCGCAACAGCAAGAAGACGGGCAGTACGTCGTCGAAGTGGAAGGCATGGACGTATATGACCCCGGCACGGGTGCGATTTCGCCCACCAATAGCGACGAAATCGCCGCTTGGTTTCTCGATACGGACTACGACGGGCGCACCTTCTGCGTGTGCCAAGCGTTCTTTCCCGACCGCAGCAAGTGGGAACGGCTGGCGCGCGTACTCGGCGAAAACGGTGCCGTGGAACCAGGCGCGTTCGACGCCTTGAGCGGTTTGGCGAGCTTGCCGTTCACAAGGCCCGCCCGCTTGATGGAGAGCGACGCTTGGCGCATTGCCGTGAAGGTGATCGATCCGCGCGGCAACGAGGGGCTGCGGGTGCGGGCGGTGGAGTGACGATGGCCAAAGTCGCCGTCCCCATCCAGCCCGTCAAAGACCCGATTCTCTGCTCTCCCTACGCCGAGCCGCATCAGCATTGGCTTTACGACACGGCCACTGGCTTGCCGCAGAAGATCCAGTCCCGCCGCGAAGCGAGCTACTGGTACAAGACGGAGCGCACCGGCAGCACGCAAACTCAGCTACTGGCGGAAGAAGAGCGCGACGACTTGCCGCTCGTCAACGCGCTGCGCGAAGACGTGAAGAACTGGCGCGAATCTGGCTGGCGCAACGCCTCGCAAACCACCAAACGCCTGCTCCGCCACTGGTGGCGTGAGGATCGGAGCAGACGCCTCTTCTTCTGCCAAATCGAGGCGGTGGAGACGATCATCTACTTGGAAGAGATACTCGCTTCGGACCAAAGAACGCGCTCGCGCCAACGAATCACCACCGAGGACTATTTCCAGTTGCGTCTGGGAGAGAACCCACGGCCCGACGAGTGGATAGCGAAGGTGGCGCAGCATCCGATGCTGGCGGATGTGCCGGACGATGGCCTGCTGCCCATTCCCCGCTACGCCTGCAAGATGGCTACCGGTGCGGGCAAGACCGTGGTGATGGCGATGTTGATCGCGTGGGCGTTCTGCAATCGTGGCGCAACGCCGGCGGACCCGCGTTTTCCGCGGCGCGTGCTGGTGGTGTGCCCGAACCTGACGATCAAGGAGCGCTTGCAGGTGCTTCGGCCCGGCGATGCCGGCAACTACTACCAGCACTTCGACATCGTGCCTTCGTCGTTGCGCCCGGAGCTCGCCAAAGGCAATGTGCTGGTGGCGAATTGGCATTTCTTCAATCCCGAGCAGGAAGCCGTCGCCGTGGGCGGCATGACGGTGACTAAGCTGGGGGAGGAAACCGCGGAAGCCTTTGCCCACAAACGCTTGGGTGGTCTCTTTGATGCAGACGAACCGCTAATGGTGCTCAACGACGAGGGCCACCATGCCTATCGGCCGCGGGAGGGGTATGGGCGCATTGGGGCCGAGGAGCAGGAAGAGCGCTCGGCGGCGACCGTTTGGGTGGAGGGGCTGGACAAAATCAACAAAGCGTGCGGCATCGGCATTTGCGTGGACTTATCCGCCACGCCCTTCTACCTGCAAGGGAGCGGCTACCCGGAAGGCTCCCCGTTCCCGTGGATCGTCAGCGACTTCGGCCTTGTGGATGCCATCGAGTCTGGCATCACGAAGATTCCGCGGCTGCCGGCCATGGATAACAGCGGTCGGCCGGACCCGGTGTACTTCCGGCTTTGGGATCACATGACGGCGAACTTGCAGGCAGGAGACCGGCTGCCCGGCGGCAAGCCCAAGCCAGAGGCGGCGTTTCGAGAGGCTGAGTCTGCATTGCTCACGTTGGCGGGCGAGTGGAAGGAGCGGTTCGACCAACTGCAAGCGGCCACGCCGGGCCAGGAACGCTCGCCGCCGGTGATGATCCTAGTGTGCGACAACACGGATATGGCCGAGCACTTCCACAAGATGATCTCCGGGGAAGCGCTTGTCGAATCGAGCGACACGGAGCAGGACGCCACGTCGACGAAGGGCAAGCGGAAGAAGCGCAAGTTCAGCAAGCAGTTCTCCAACGGCTTGGCGGGCTTCCCAGACCTGTGGAATCAGGAAGGCCGCGAAATGACGCTGCGCATCGATTCCAAGCTGCTCGCCACCGCGGAAAACGAAGACCCGACAGCAAGCAACAAGGAAGCTGCGGAAAAGCTGCGCAAAGTGGTCTCCACCATCGGCGTGGCGGGTCAACCCGGCGAGAGCGTCCGCTGTGTGGTGAGCGTCAACATGCTGAGCGAGGGCTGGGACGCGAGCAACGTCACGCAGATTCTCGGCCTGCGCGCCTTTCGCAGCCAATTGCTCTGCGAACAAGTGGTCGGGCGCGGACTGCGGCGCATGGACTACACGCCGGATCCCGAAACGGGGCTGCTCACCGCCGAGTATGTGGATGTGTTCGGCGTGCCGTTCTCGCTCATTCCCTTCAAGGGGCGGGTGCCGGGCGAGACAACAGGAAAGGTCGATCGGCCGAAGCACGAGGTGCGAGCGCTGCCGGAGCGCAAGCACTTGGAAATCCGCTTTCCGGTGGTGGAAGGCTACGTCGCATCCTTGGCGAGCGGTCGCATTGCCTGCGACGTGGACAGCGTGGAGCGCTTGGCGTTGGATCCTTCCGATACGCCAATGGCCACGTTCATCCAACCGCAAGTGGCGCATCAAGTCGGCCACCCAAGCGCCTACGGCGGGTTCGAGATGATCGAAGTGAACCGCAGCGAGTACTACCGCTCGGTACACCCGCAGAACATCGAGTTCGCCATCGCCGCCCGCTTGGTGGGAGCGCTCACCAGCGGCCATGACATTGGCAAGAACGGCGGCGTCCGCCACCAAAACAGGCAAACCCTGTTCCCCCAAGTGCTGCGAACCGTCCACGACTACATCGCCAACCGCGTCAACTTAAACGGCATGCACCAGTGTGACCTAGGCATGCAGACCTACGCAGAGCGCATCGTCGATCTACTTACCGCAGCGATCGCACCAGCCGACGAAAAAGGCGACCCGGCGTTGTTGCCGCGTCTGAACGCCTATCGCCCCGTCGGCAGCACCGAGAACATCCACTTCAAGACCGTGAAGCCCGTGCGAGCAACCGTCGCCAGCCACGTCAACTACGTCGCGTGCGACACGAATAGCTGGGAACAAGCCGCCATGTTCCAACTCGAACACCTTGCGGGTCAGGGCAGGGTGCGCTGCTACGCCCGCAACGAAAACATGGAGTTCAACATTCCTTACGAGTTCTACGGCACAGCCCGCGTTTACGAACCGGACTTCATCGTCGAGCTCAAGTCCGGCCTCAAGGTGGTGGTGGAAATCAAAGGGCGACAGCACCCGGAGACGCCGATCAAACACGAAGCCGCCAAGCGTTGGGCCGCGGCGGTGAACAACTGGGGCAAACTAGGCTATTGGGACTTCCTAGTCTGCTGGAATCCCCAGCGCCTCGGCGACGAGTTGACGAAAGTGGCGGCGGAGCACAAGGCAAGGCTGCGCCCGCTGGTGGAACGAATTCGCGCTGGCGCAAAGGCCGAAGCTGACGGGCTGCGGGCAAGCGGATGGACCAAGCAGGACTTCGCCAACGCACTAGCCGACTTGCTTGACGTGCCGCCGTCGACCGACTGACGCTTCGTGAGCCGCATTGCCAAGCGTGTTGTCCTTAACCGCAGCTATGCCTTCACCATTGGATCGTGCGCCCAGCTCATGGCGGAACTCGGTGCCGGTTGAAGCGCCGATTTCGGTTTTCATCAGAGTCCGCCACCAACCGCTTGATTCGCTGCATCCGCCGTCTTCCAAAGCCGAACCAGCAGGCTGTGTTCGCGCACGATGAACTCCGGCGCCGTGCCGTTGTGGGCGAGCATGCCGGGGATCATCTTGTTGCGTACACCCATGCCGCGGGCATCGACGTAGCCGTAGTCGCGCATCACGTTGACCAACGTCTGGTTGCGGGCGTAGCGCATGCCGGACTTCATGCCTTCCACCGTCACGGTGTTCGGCAGCCGCCCTGGGCTTTCCACTTCCAGCCGGTCGTCATACAGCGTCAGCAACACGTCCGTTCCGGCGATGCTGTAGTCGCGATGCACCAAGGCGTTGACGATCGCTTCCCGGAACACCGCCTCCGGGTATTCCCAACTGTCGATTCGGCGTCCGTCCTCAATGCGTGCCGCCGGCGCGGTGTTGCGCCGCATGAAGTCCCACGCCTGCTCGACCAAGCCGACGTCCACCACGCGCCCGGTTGTGGAGCCAAGCGGCAGCATGGGGCCGCGCAGATCCTCGTCGGCCCGGGTGGCGTAGTCCGGCGTCGTGCCGGCATAGCACACCGCGCGGATGCCGGACTGCCGTATGAAGCGGGATGGATCGTCGCCAAAGAGCAGAAGGCCGTCCACGGTGGCGACCGGGCGGCCTTGCGCAACGGTCGCCAAATCCACGTTGCGAAGCAGGGTTTCCCACGCCCGCACATCCGCCTCGGGCGGTGCGTCGCCGCCGGTGACGCGGGAGAAGTAGTCCTGCAGCCGCCGCATGTCCAACGCCGCCAAGTCGGCGCCTGGAACGGGCTTCAATCCGTATTGCAGCCGCCCGGATGCCTGAAACAGCCGTTCCAGCTCTTCGCGGCTCGCCTCCCGCGAGGTCGCGCCCACCCGAACGTAGTACGTCCGGCGGTTGTTGTGGACGCGGGCGTAGGGCTTGTCCGGCCCCTGTGGCACCTGAACGACGAGCACATCCTTGCCCGGCGCCGCGTCCCTTGTCCACGCGAGCAAGGGGATCACCGGTGGGTCGATCTTGGCGCAGCACGCCTCGCTCACCCAATCCTCCACGCGGGGCCGCGTCGATCCCACCACGGTGCCATCGTCTTCCACGCCCAGCAGCAAGGAACCGCCTTCGACGTTGAGGAACGCCACCAGCGCCTTTGCGAGCTCGTGATTGGCAAGGTCGTCCTGCTTGAACTCGACCGTCGAAGTCTCGCCGCCGGCAAGCAACGCCTTGAAGTCTGCAGTTGCCATTGCTCTGCCTAGTGTACGGCTCTATCGTCTGCTTTGGAGCCGTCGGCATGATCGCACACGAGTCGTGGAGCGCAAGACTTGAGGGTGGCGGCTAGGTTCGAGGCGCCGGACAGGGATCGAGCGAAGCTGGCGCCGAAACTGCGCTACACTCAAAGCCGATGCAGCTCTTTAAGGGAAGACGATGCAGATTCAAGACTGGCCTTCCGCCAAGACGACGCCGGCGCTGTACCGCGAACTGAGGCAACTGGATCTCCTTGAGAACCTCGCCGAACTCGAAGCGTTCGGGTTCACGGTGATTCCGCCGGAGAAGGTGGGGCCGCCGGAATTGCACGCCGAGGTGCGTGAGGCGGCCACGCGCGTGGCGTGCGAGCGCAAGGGCTGCACGAAGGACGCCCTTGAAGACGTGTACGCGGAAGGTCAGGAACTCCTGCGCTTCTGCTTGTGGGACGACCGGGTGTTCGAGAAGCTGGTGCTGACGCCGGCCGCCCTCGGCCTCATCCAATGGATGGTGGGGACGGACTGCATCCTGAGCCTCTGCAACGTCTGGGTGAAGGGCAGGGGCCCTTCGCGCACCACCATCCATGCGGATTGGGCGCAGTTCGAGATGCCGACCATGGCCGTGGAAGTGTTCGGCGCCAACTTCAACTATCTGGTCTCGGATTACTCGAAGGCGGATGGCGGCCTGTCCTTCGTGCCGGGCAGCCATCGCTGGCGGCGGTTGCCGTCTGTGGAAGAGGCGGACTATTGGCTGGACAACGCGCATCCGGTGGAAGCGCCGGCCGGTTCCATGATTATCTGGGGCGACCACACTTGGCATGGCTCCTATCCGAAGGAGACGGATGGCCTGCGCATGATGGTGCTGGGCATGTACAACCGCCCGCACATGCAAACCCAGGAGGCGTATCGGCAAACCGCCACGAATGAGGCGTTGGCGCGCAATCCGTTGCGCTTCGCCCGCCTGATGAACGTTTACCACGGCATGCCGTGGGGCAAGGCCGGGTTGCGCCATGAGCGGATGGCGGAGGCGCCCCAAGGCTACCTGAGCCTGTTCGACACCGAGCCGGCCGGCGACAAGGTAAGCGCCCCGCAACACATGGACTACCACGTTTATGACCGCGAGCACGGCAAGCGGATGCAGGCCGCCATGAGCGACACGACGTTGAAGTTCCCGGATCACTACAAGCACAAGCCGGCCAACCCGGCCGGGGCGATGGCGAAGGCGGCGGACGCGGAGCCGAGCCAAGACGCCGCCGAAAGCGCCGCAGCCCGCTAGCGGGAGGCCCTTCGGAGCGCGAGCGAGCACCGGAGAACTGGCAGTCAGCCCTTGGGGGGAGGGGCCAATGCTCCTGCCCTGCGGGGTGCCTTCTACCAGCGCTCAGGAAGCTGCTCGAAGTAGGCGTCGCCGATGGTCGCCGGGCGAACGTCGTCCAAGCCTAGGCGCTGCAGCAAATCGTTGTAGCGCTGCACGGCCTCGTCGCGGCGAATGTTTGGCGTTTCGTCATAGACCGCCAAGCTGAAGGCGTGAACGCCCAGCCCTCGCCCGACGCGGCCAATACCTGCCCAAGAGTCGCAGATTGCGCCAATGTCTATCGCTATCCCGCCTCTCTGCTTAATCCAATGGCAATAGATCTTGCCGAAGGCGCCGGCACCAACGAGAAACAATGCGCCCGGGAACTGCCCGGTAGCTGCGGCCAACTAACTGTTTTGGGCGTGGGAGGCCCACGATGTCTGCATCTTTCACCGCTGCCCTGAGCGCATCGACGAGAAGGAGCACGTCCGCCTCCGAAACATCCGTTGTCCGAATCCATCTCAGCAGATACTCATTGATGTCGCGCCTATTGGTGATCTCCGGATAGCCGAGGACAACCCCTTCGCCATCGCCTAAGCGAATCACGGAACATGGCGTTCCTTGATCCAGCCGCCGCTTCACTTCCAAGAACACCTCGAATGCGTTGAGCCGAGTTTCCTCGCCGGCCGAGGCGACCTTGCGCTGGTATTCCGCCCGGCGTCTTGACACCGCCCGTGCCGCCTCTTCGCGCGCTGCCCGAACCTTGCCGCTGTCTTGATTGAAGAGCAGCTCGCGCCGCGCCTTCTCCTCCGCCTCCGTCAACTCCCGTTGGCCCCACTCGCGGTGGGCGCGGAAGCCCCGGTCCACCGCCGGCCGGCCGCGCAGCTGATCCACCCAGCGCTTCAGGTGCGGGAACTTCTCCCACAGCTCCTCGCCGAGCATCCGGCCGATGAGCATCGCCCAAGGCCAGCTAATGATGTCCGCGATGCTGTACTCGGCGCCCGCCAAGTGTTCGTTGGCGGAGAGCTGCGCGTCCATCACGCTGGCGAGCCGGTCCACCTCGCCCACGAAGCGCTTCTCGCCGTAGGCCAGCTGCTTCGGGTCGTCAACGATGTTGCGGGCGTAGTTCTTGAAGTGGTTGGCGTTGCCCATCATCGGCCCCAAGTTCGCGGCCTGCCAATGCACCCATTGCAGTACGCGGTAGCGACCGTTCACATCCTCGGGCAAGAACCGGCCCGCCTTTTTCGCCAAATACTCCAGGATCGCGCCGGATTCGAAGATGGCCAGCGGCTCGCCGCCGCCCAGGGGTTCGTGGTCCACGATGGCCGGCATCCGGTTGTTGGGGCTGATGCGCAGGAACTCCGGCTTGAACTGGTCGCCGCCGCCGATGTCCACGGGAATGGCGCGGTACTTCAAGCCGCACTCCTCGAGCATGATGGTGGCCTTCCAACCGTTCGGTGTGGGCCAGTAATGGAGGTCGATCAAGGTGGGCGCTCAGAGCCGGATTGTCGGGGGTGGCAGTTTACCCGGCTCCCGTGCGCTAACCGGGATACGACCGACTAAGGGCTTTACGTCCTTGTTTATTGAACACCTACCGTTAAAATAGCAAGGATGATCGAACGGCACACCAAGCATAGAGTGCTAGGCAGCCTAGACGAAGCGCCGGCCGTCGCTCTATTGGGGCCGCGCCAAGTCGGCAAGACGACGCTCGCCAGAGACATCGCCGGCGCCGTGCCGGACAGCCTGTATCTGGACTTGGAGAATCCGGACGACGCCGTGCGCTTGGCGGACCCCGTTCGCTATCTCGCAGCACAGGCCCATCGCCTCGTCGTGCTTGACGAGATTCAGCGGATGCCTGGGCTGTTCGACGTTCTGCGCGGGCAAATCGATGCACGGCGCCGCGAAGGCCGGCGCAGTGCGCACTTTCTGCTGCTTGGCTCGGCAAGCGACGCGCTGATGAAGCAGACGTCCGAATCCTTGGCTGGGCGCATCATCTACGACGAACTGCCGGGGTTGACGGCTCTGGAAGTGGGCTTGGGGCCTGCCCAAGAGCGGCTGTGGGTGCGTGGCGGCTTTCCGGACGCCTTCACGGCCAGAAGCGATGCCGCCAGCGCCCGTTGGCGGGCCAACTTCATCCGTACCTACTTGGAACGCGACATCCCCCAGCTTGGCGTGCGTGTGCCGGCACCCGCCGTGCGGCGGCTCTGGACGATGCTTGGCCACTATCAGGGCGGATTGCTCAACGCTTCCGAACTGGCGCGCAGCTTGGCCGTGTCAGTGCCTACCGTGACCCGCCACATCGATCTCTTGGTGGACTTGATGCTCGTGCGGCGTCTGCCGCCCTACTTCGTCAATGTTGGCAAGCGCCTCGTGAAGGCGCCCAAGGTTTACCTGCGCGACAGCGGTGTGCTCCACTCGCTGCTGGGGTTGCGCACACACGACGACCTGCTCGCCCACCCGGTCGTGGGCAGGAGTTGGGAGGGCTTCGCCATCGAAAATCTGATTGCCGCCTCGCCGTTCGGAACGGACGCCTACTTCTACCGCACGCGAGCGGGCGCGGAGATCGACCTGCTGCTGGTGCTGCCGAACCGCGAGCTCTGGGCCATCGAGGTCAAGCTGACCGGGGCGCCGCGCATCGGCAAGGGTTTCGCGTTGGCGACGGAGGATGTGGACGCCGGCGAACGGTTTGTCGTCCACTCGGGCGACGACACGTTCCCCTTGAACGCGAACACGCTCGCCATCCCGCTCGGGGCGTTGATGGAACGCTTGCGGCGGCTGGACTGAACCGGCCCCACCACCCTCTGCCAAGGGTTGCGTAGTTCCGCTTCCCATGCCAACGCGCCCAGTGGCGGTATGATGGCCGCGCCATGTCCCCCGTGCCCAGCGCCAATCGGGCGCGATCCGTTGTCGCCGCCGCGCTGGAGCCCTACACCAAGGCACAGCTGGCTGCGCTGCTCGCGGACGTTGAATCCGATCTCGTCGAGCGCAAGGAGACGTTGGACGACGACGCGCCGAACGCCGTGCGGCAGGCGATTTGCGCGTTCGCCAACGACCTGCCCAACCACCGCCGCGCCGGCGTGATCTTCGTCGGCGCCCGGGACGACGGCACACCGAGCGGCCTAGAGATAAACGACGCCCTGCTGCTCAAACTCGCGCACTGCAAGACGGACGGCAACATCCTGCCGCTGCCGACCATGACCGTCCACAAACACACGTTCGGCGGTGGCGACATGGCGGTGGTCACGGTGGTGCCCGCGGACTCGCCGCCGGTGCGCTGCCGGGGTCGCATTTGGACCCGCGTCGGTCCACGCCGCGCCATCGCCAGCGCTCGGGATGAACGCATCCTCAACGAGAAGCGACGTTACGGCGATACACCGTTCGACGCCCGTCCCATCCCCGCCGCCACGCTGGACGACCTAGATCTGCGGCGGTTCGAGTTTCTCTATCTGCCGGAGGCGTTCAGCGCGGACGTGCTGGCCAAGAACGACCGCACGGTGCAGGAGCGCCTCGCGGCCACCAAGATGATCCTCAGCGCTGACGAACCCACGCCCACGGTGCTCGGCATGTTGGTGCTCGGCAAAGTGCCAACGGACTTCCTGCCAGGCGCCTATGTGCAATTCCTCCGCGTCGCGGGGGAAGAACGTGGCGACCCCATTCTCGACAGCGTCCGCATCGCTGCCCCCTTGGGTGAGGCGATGGCCACCCTCGACACGACCCTGCGCGCCCATGTGCGCACCGCCGTGGAGGTGGGCACGGCACCAACCGAAATACGCCGCGCCACCTATCCGCTGCCAGCACTGCAGGAGCTGGTGCGCAATGCCGTGATGCACCGCAGCTACGAGGGCGGCAACAGCCCGATACAGGTGTATTGGTTCGACAGGCACATCGAAATCATCAACCCGGGCGGCACGTTCGGTGACATCACGCCAGACAACTTCGGCCAGCCCGGCTTGCTGGCGTACCGCAATCCGAACCTAGCCGAAGCCATGCGCGTGACTGGCTTGGTGCAACGCTACGGCTTGGGCATCCCGCTGGTGCGCCGCGAACTGCGCGCCAACCAGCAACCGCCGCCGGCCTACCAAGTGGACAGCCACTGGGTGCGCTGCCGCGTGGACGCCCGAGCGGACTGGCCTGGGTTCCGCCAGGCTGGCGGGTAAGCAGGGGCGCAAGGCAATCGCAGGTCGACGTCCCGTCGGCCGCTCTTGAAGGTGCCGTCACTGCCGTTGACAAGCCGAGCATACGGGGGCACTGTGGCAATCCTGCTTGTCGAAGAGGCACGGCACATGGCCAAGCGTTCGGAACTAAGGGGCATCTTCTGCATCGAGACGGTCTGGTTTGGCGACACGGACAAGACGTCTATGCGACCGATGCTCCAGTGGCTGCATGATGTGTACGGCACACCATTCCTATACCGAGATGCGATTTCACACGAAGAGTTTTACCGTTACCTCGGCATATGGGGGGAATGAAGTGCGGGAATACCAGAGAAGATGAGCAGTACCCGATTCTCATCCTTGCGTACCACGGGAACACTGATGGTATTTGGGTGACTGACCAGCCAGAAGTCGAAACAGAAGATGAGGATGAATCACCGGTAGTCCAGCTGCAGGACATCGCCAAGTTTCTTGAGGGAAGATGCAAGAACAAGGTCGTCCATTTTGCGTCGTGTTCGACCATCAATGTCTCGAACAGCACCATCGGTGAGTTCGATGCGGTTCGTAAACGACTAGGCTTTGATATCAGGGAGCGCTCGAAGCCCGCATAGCATCTCGGACGAGTTGCTATGTTCACAATGGTCGTCAACCCGGCCAACAGTCAGTGAGTGAGTTACCGCCATGGACGTCTTGAACCGCATCACCCTGGATCCACAGCAATGCGGGGGGCGACCTTGCGTTCGTGGCATGCGCATCCGAGTCACAGACGTGCTTGACCTTCTGGATGCCGGCCTATCGCGGGAAGAGATTCTTGCAGAGATGCCAGACTTGGAGGCGGACGACATTTCTGCCTGCATAAGGTTCGCTAGGCACCGGGTGGATCACCCCGTGCTGGCTGGATGATCGCGTTGGGGAAGATGCGCGTGGGGCTGCCGCGTCCCTAAGCCATCACCACCCGTATCGCTCCTCCTACCATGCGTTGCGCAGTTCCCGCAGCTTGATGAACGCTTCCTTGGGCGAGGGGCTTGCGCCCAATTCCGGGAACTCTTCGGCGAGGCGGCGCAGGATGGTGGGGTTGGTGAGCCGGAAGAAGGTGTTGATCTCGCGCTCTTGCGCCAGCGTCGTCACCAAGGGGTTGGCGGGATCGTGGGTGTCCTCCAGTTCGGCGGCGAGTTGCCGCGCCGCTTCGTTGTCCGGCTCGCGGTCGAGGGTGAAGCCTAGGTTGTTGGTGATGTAGTCGTGCCCCGGGTAGATGAGCGTGGCCTCGGGCAGCCGCTCCAGCTGGGTGGTGAACGTCTCGTAGAGCTCCTCCGGGTGGCCACCGCCGTGGCAGTTGCCGGCGCCGGCGTTGAACAGCGTGTCGCCGCAGAAGAGCGCCGGCGCATCCGTCTTCGATAGCATGCACACGTGGCTCATGGTGTGGCCCGGCGTGTCGAGGGCCAGGAGTTCCACGGTCTTGCCGACGGTCACGGTGTCGCCGGCGGCCAGCCCCACGTCGATGCCGTCGATGTGCCGCCCCGCGTTCGCGTGCGCCAAGAGCTTGGCGCCGGTCGCCTCGATCATCGGCCCGTTGCCGCCCGTGTGGTCGCCATGCTCGTGGGTGTTCAGCACTTGGGTGATGTCCCAGCCGCGCTCTTTCGCCCGACCCAGGCACTTGCGGAAGTCGAGGGGGTCGATGGCGAGCGCCTCGCCCGTTTCCGGGCAAGCGACGAGGTAGTTGAAGTTGCGGTAGGCGTTGCCCGTCCAAATCTGCTCGACGATCATGCTCGCTCCGTGCGCCAGAACCTACGCGGTGATTGTAGCCGAGCGTTCCGCTTGCCCGTCGCCGCGTCCAGCCGAGCCTCCCCGTGCGGGCCCCATTCGCCCGGCCCGCCCGAGCCTTCCCCACCCCGCGCCGCCCAGCCGCCCCGCCCAAGCCCGTTCCCGCCCGGCGTCCGTTCCCACCCCGCGCCTTTCCCCGCCCCGCGCCCGTTCCCGCCCGGCGCCCGTCCGCGCCGCCTTCCCGTCCTCGTCCGCCCCTCGCCCAGGCTGAACGCCATGCCGGCGCTACATGAGGCGTTCTCAAGTTCAAGGCGTTTTACCGGAGTACAATGCATCTTTCTCCCGAACGAGTCCTTGGCATGTTCGCCCGAACGGATGCCCTGCGCACCTTTGACGATGAGGTTTGGTGTGCCATTGGCGCGGAGAACCGGCGCCAGGAAGAACACATCGAGCTCATCGCCTCCGAGAACTACGTGAGCCGCCGAGTGCTTGAGGCGCAGGGCAGCGTGCTCACCAACAAGTACGCCGAGGGCTACCCTGGGCGGCGCTATTACGGCGGCTGCGAAAACGTGGACCGCGTCGAACGCATCGCGGTGGAGCGCGTCAAGGCGCTGTTCGGCGCGGACTATGCCAATGTCCAGCCCCACTCCGGCTCGCAGGCCAACGCGGCCGTCTATCTGGCGCTCCTCAAGCCGGGCGATTGCGTGTTGGGCATGGGCATGGCCGATGGCGGCCACCTCACCCACGGCGCCGCGGTGAACTTCTCCGGCAAGTTCTACCGCTCCGTTCCCTATGGCGTGAACCCCAGCACCGGCGAGGTGGACTACGACGCGGTGGCGAAACTCGCCGAGCAACATCGGCCCAAGGTGCTGATGGCCGGTTTCTCCGCCTACAGCCGCCAAATGGATTGGCGGCGGTTCCGCGAAATTGCAGATGCCGTGGGCGCGTACCTGGTGGTGGACATGGCGCACGTCGCCGGCCTCGTCGCGGCTGGCCTCTATCCCAACCCCGTGCAGATCGCGGACGTCACCACCACCACCACCCACAAGACGCTGGCCGGGCCCCGCGGCGGCGTGATCTTGGCCCGGGCGAACCCGGAGATCGAGCGGCGGCTCAACGCAGCGCTCTTTCCGGGCACCCAAGGCGGCCCGCTCATGCACGTCATCGCGGCGAAGGCGGTATGCTTCAAGGAAGCGGCAACGCCGGAGTTCGCCATGTATCAGCGGCGCGTGTTGGCCAATGCCAAAACGCTCGCGGCCGGGTTCATGGAACACGGCCATCGGGTGGTGTCCAATGGCACGGACAACCACCTCTTCCTGTTGGACCTCGTGGATGCCGGCATCACCGGCAAGGATGCGGACGCCGCCTTGGGGCGCGCCAACATCACCGTGAACAAAAACGTGGTGCCGAACGATCCGCGCCCGCCGGCCATCACGTCCGGTTTGCGCATCGGTTCGCCGGCCGGCACCCGGCGCGGCTTCGGCGAGCCAGAGTTCCGCACCATCACCGGCTGGATGTGCGATGTGCTCGCCGACATCGGCAACGACAACATGATCGAATCCGTGCGTCGCAAAGTGCTGGAGCTGTGCCGGGCGTTCCCCGTTTACGCTGCTTGTTGACATGCATTGCCCGTTTTGCCGCGCCGTGGACACCAAGGTGATCGACTCGCGGCTCGTCGCCGAAGGCGGGCAGGTTCGGCGACGGCGGGAGTGCCTCACGTGTGGCGACCGTTTCACCACCTACGAGACGGCGGAACTGGCGATGCCACGCATCGTCAAGAGCAACGGCGAACGGGAGCCGTTCAACGAGGACAAGCTCCGCGCCGGCATGCGGCGGGCTTTGGAGAAGCGCCCCGTTGAGGCGGACGCCGTGGAGAGCGCCATCCACCGCATCAGCCATGCGCTGCGGGCGACCGGGGAACGGGAAGTGCCGTCGCGGCAGCTGGGCGAAGCCGTGATGGGTGAGCTCAGTGCCATGGACGGCGTGGCCTACGTCCGCTTCGCCTCCGTCTATCGCGATTTCCAAGATGTGCGCGAGTTCTCGGAGGCGGTGCGCAAGCTCAACACGGAAGACGGCTGACCGCGCATCATGCCGTCGCCGGTCGATCTCGCCCATTTGCGGGCCGCCATCGAACTCGCCGAGCGCGGCCTCTTCACCACCACGCCCAATCCCCGCGTCGGCTGTGTGCTCGTGCGCAACGGCGAGACGCTGGGCCGCGGTTGGCATGTGCGCCAAGGCGAAGCGCACGCGGAGGCGTTGGCCCTCGCGGATGCCGGCGGCGATGCGGCCGGCGCCACGGCCTACGTCTCCTTGGAACCGTGCAGCTTCCACGGCCACACGCCGCCCTGCGCTGATGCGCTCATTGGCGCCGGCATCGCCCGGGTGGTCGCCGCCATGACGGATCCGCATCCGCGCGTCGCCGGCCAGGGTTTCGAGCGGTTGCGCCAAGCCGGCGTGGAGGTCGAAGCCGCCGAGTTGCCGGAAGCGGTGGCGCTCAATCGTGGCTGGATCAAGCGTCTGCACGGCGGGCGGCCGTGGGTGCGCTTGAAGGTCGCGGTCTCCGTGGATGGCCGCACGGCGCTGGCGAGCGGCGAGAGCCAGTGGATCACCGGCCCCGAAGCCCGCGCCGACGTGCAGTATTGGCGCGCCCGCAGTTGCGCGTTAATCACCGGTGCCGGCACCGTGCGCGCCGATGACCCGCAGCTCACCGTGCGCGACGAGCGCTACGCCGTCGATGGCCGCCTACGCCAGCCGCTGCGCGTGGTGGTGTCCACAAAGGGGGACTTGCCGGGCGACGCCGCGGTGCTTGCCGGTGGCGATGTCCTCATCGCTTGTGGCCGCGGCGCCGACGAACATTCGGAGCTGGCCTTGCACCGGCAGTGGGGCGAACGGGTGAATCTGGGCGTGTTGCTCGACCATCTGGGCGAACGCGAGTGCAACGAGGTGCTGGTGGAAGCCGGCCCCACCCTCATCGGCGAGTTCATCCAGGCGGATTTGTGGGACGAGCTCATCCTCTACGTGGCGCCGATGTTCCTGGGCAGCGATGCCCGCCCCCTCGCCATGTTGTCCCGCTCAAGCATGGAACAAGCCGTGAAAGGTAGAATCGTGGAGACGACGCGATTCGGCGACGATCTGCGCCTCACCATTCTACGCTGACCACGCAACAACGAGGCCACGGTATGGCGGACGAGAAGCCCCACGGGCAAGCCTTGGATGGCCGCGGCAAGCGCTTCGCCATCGTCGCCGCCCGCTTCAATCAATCCGTGGTTGATCCGATGCTCGAGAGCGCGTTGGCCACCCTCAAGCGGCATGGGGTTCAAGACGCGGACATCGAGGTGTTGCGGGCGCCGGGCGCCTTCGAGTTGCCGCTGTTGGCGAAGTCCCTCACCGCGGGTGAGGACTGTGTGCCTCACGCCGTCATCGCCCTCGGTGTGGTGATTCGTGGCGAAACGCCGCACTTCGACTTCGTGGCCGGCGAGTGCGCCGCCGGCTTGCGGCGCGTGGCCCTCGAAACCGGCGTGCCCATGATCTTCGGCGTGCTCACCACCAATACGGACGAGCAGGCAATGGCCCGTGCAGATCCGCAGCGCGGCGACAAAGGCGGTGATGCGGCCCTCGCCGCGCTGGAAATGGCCACGGTGCTGGAGACTGTTGTTCGCCTGCGGCAGCGGCGGCGAGAACGCGCTGAGCGAAACGTGAACGCCGCCCTCGCTCCCCGCTAGCCATGTCCAGCTGGTCGCGGCGGCGGGCGCGGCGGGCGTTGATCCAAGCGCTCTACCAATGGCAACTGGCGCCCCAAGAGGCGGTCGCCATCGCTGCGCAGTTCGCGGACAAGGGCGCCTTGAAGAAGGCGGACCGAGATTTCTTCGATGCCTGCTTGGGCGGCGTCATCGACGGGGCGGACACCCTTGATGCCGCGTTCGCGCCGTATTTGGACCGCGAGGTGGCGGCCCTGGACCATGTGGAACGCGCCATCCTGCGCGCCGGTGCCTTCGAACTGCGCTGCCGCGCGGACGTGCCCCATCCGGTGGTGATCGACGAATACATCCGCCTCGCCAAGCTCTTCGGCGCCGACCAGAGCTACAAGTACGTCAACGGCGTGCTCGACCGCTTGGCGCGCGAGTTGCGGAATGTTGAAACGACGTGAGCGAGTTCGAGCTCATCGAGCGCATCATCGCCATCCTGGGCGATGCTGGAACGGGCGCCGGGGTGCATCTAGGCGCCGGCGACGATGCGGCCTTGCTCACCGTGCCGGATGGTTGCGAACTGGTCGTCACCACAGACACCTTGGTGGCCGACCGTCACTTCCCCGCCGCGGCCAAGGGCGACTGGGTGGCCCGCCGCGCCTTGGGCGTGAATCTATCGGACCTCGCCGCCATGGGCGCCGAGGCGCGGCACTGCGTGGTGGCGTTGACGCTGCCCGCAGTGGATGAGGCATGGGTGGAGGCGTTCGCCCGGGGCTTGGCCGCCGCGGCGCAACGCCACGGAGTCGCCGTGGTGGGCGGCAATCTGGCGCGGGGGCCACTCGCCATCACCATCACGGCGCTTGGCATCGTGCCGCACGGTGCCGCGCTGTTGCGCTCCGGTGCCCGCGTCGGGGACACGGTGTTCGTGTCGGGCAAGATAGGTGCCAATCACGCGGCGCGGCTCGCGGACAGCGCGGCGTTCTACGAGGTGGAACCGCGCCTCGCATTGGGCATCGCGCTGCGTGGCGTGGCCAGCGCCGCCATCGACGTCTCCGATGGTTTGCTGGCGGACTTGGGCCACCTGTGCAGCGCAAGCGGCGTGCGTGGCGAGGTGGCTTTGGAAGCCGTGCCCGTGGCGGCCGGCGTGGAACCCGCCACCGCGCTCACCGCTGGGGATGATTACGAACTCCTGTTCACAGCCGCCCGGGCCCCGGCTTCCACAACGCCGGTCACGGCCATTGGGCGCATCGTGGAAGGGGCTGGCGTCGCCGTGTTGGATGAGGGCGAACCGTGGTCGCCGGCTCACGGGGCGGGAGGGTATCGGCATTTCCCGTAGTGGAGGCGCTTCGTGACGCGGTGTCGGCCGGGCCACGCATCGCCACGGCAACGCCCGTCGCAAACCGCGCCGCGGACTGGCCAGGCCAACGCCAAATGCGCCGGCGATCCGCTCACATGGCGTGATTTGCGCACGCCGGCCGGGCTGCTGGCCACCGGCTTCGGCGCTGGGTTCCTGCCTTGGGCGCCGGGCACTTGGGGGGCGTTGCTGGGCGCGGCCATTTGGTGGTTCGCCTTTGCCCAAGCTGGGGCCGTCACGCAGCTTTGCGCCGTCGTCGCCCTCGCCCTATGCAGTTATGGGTTGCTGGCGGCCTTCTGTTCGGCGCGGCGCTTGGGGGACGATTCCGCCATCGTCTTGGACGAGGTGTGCGGCGTGTGGGTGGCATTGCTGTTCGCGCCGCCCAGCCTCGGGGCGCTCGCCGCCGGCTTCGCGCTCTTCCGGCTGTTCGACATCGCCAAGCCTTGGCCCGTCTCGTGGGCGGAAAAGGCACCTGGCGGGCTAGGTGTGCTGCTCGACGACCTGATCGCCGGCGCGATGGCCTTGGCGGCCTTGCAGGCGCTTTGGGCCATTCCCCGCCTCGTTGGTGGCGGAGGCTAAGGCGGGATCGAACCCAGGTGCCCGCGTCTTTGGGGGACGCGGGCGCCTAAAGCGTGGTCACTCTCTCCCGATGGGCCTGCCGTCATCATCATGCAGATGAGGAACGTCGTCACTGTAAGTGCTGCTCCGCTTGTGCCCGCCGGCGACCACTTCCAGGTCCGCAGCGGTCAGTTCGGCGCTTGGCGGCAACACGAGGTGCGCGGAGAGCGCGGATTCCTCGTGGACATGCACCGCGACGGATTCCGGCAAGTCAACGGCCAGCGCTTCCTTGATGGCGGCCTTCGGCTCCGCGGTGAGCCGCGCCCGAAAGCCGTCGTCCGCGGCGGCCTTGTCGAGGAGTGCCTGCCTCATCTGTTGGTGGGTCGTCTGGTCTGAATCCATGCTGTACCTCCCAAGAGCGCTTTCCCATGCCCTATGGCTACTGGGATTTCATTACCCCACGCGACAGGCCGCCAAGGCGACGGCCTGCCAGCCCGCAGCACGGGCGTTTCAGGGACGGGCAACTCCCCCACTAATTGAAATGGCCGTATCGCTCGCCATGGGGGTGGGGTTCATTCTCACCATAAAGGTTTTCCTTGCGGTGTCCCCCGGCGACGACTTCGAGGTCATCGACATCCAGAGTGGCCATCGGCGGCAGCACGATGTGCGCGGTCGTCGCGCTCTCTTCGTGGACTTCCACCGAAAACGTGTCCGGCAGTTCAATGCCGAGCGCGTCTTTGATGGCCCCTCTCGGGTCATCGACGAGTTGATCGCGGAAGCCATCTTCCGCGGCGGCCTTCTCGACGAGTTCCTGCCTCAATTCCCAATGGGTCTTCGTGTTTTCCATGGCTCCACCTCCAAGTGTTGGGTTCCCTGTGGCGAAACCGAAGGGTCAGCCCCGAACGGCTCCGTCCACGCGAATCAAAATCTACGCTACCCCCCCCCCCCCTTGTCAACCCGTTTTCACGGGATCAAATCGGACATTTCGGAGAGCGGTTTGGGCGGTCTTGTCGGGTACGCGGTCACTCGTTGTTAGGGTGCGAGTGTTCCAGCTCGATGCCGTAGAAGGTTTGGCGGTGCCCGCCGGCGACCGCTTCAAGGTCCGCGTCATCTAAGCTCGCCATCGGCGGCAGCACGAGATGCGCGGTGGTGGCGTTCTCCTCATGGACTTCGATGGACACCGCATCCGGCACCTCAACGCCGAGGGCTTCTTGGATCGCGGCCTTCGGGTCGCTGGCCAGCTGGTGGCGGAATGAATCGTCCGTGGCGGCCTTGTCCACGAGCTCCTGCCGCATCTCGGAGTGGGTCTTCGCGCTTGTCATGGTTTCTCCTCCTATCGCTGGCTGCCGCGACCGGGCGTTGCGGCCCAAACCGCTCGGCCGAGCGAATCCACGATTATGAGGGTGCTCTTGCGCCTGTCAATGCCTGCGGCCGGCGCTTGAGGCATGAAGTGTGCGGACCGTCAAGCCGCGGCTGGCCAGCCATCCGCCCAAGGGCGCTCCTGCTCGAAGGCGTGCGCGGCGCGGAGCACCAAGTCGTCCCGCTGGAGGGGGCCGACAATCTGCATGCCGATGGGCAGCCCGGCGCGAGTCAAGCCCACGGGCACACTGGCGGCCGGCTGCCAACCCAAGTTGAACGGTTGG
This sequence comes from Candidatus Azotimanducaceae bacterium, assembly GCA_965200505.1. Lineage (GTDB taxonomy): Bacteria > Pseudomonadota > Gammaproteobacteria > Pseudomonadales > Azotimanducaceae > VXNE01. The sequence goes on from OZ241343.1 coordinate 2,118,343, forward strand.
GTGAACGCCGCGGCGGCCAGTGGATCTTGGGGCGAACCGTCCGTCTCCGTCGGCATCGGCCCCCGCGCCGGCGGCGCCTCGTAGGGGAGCGTGGGCGTGATGAGAAGGTCGTAACGGTCGAAGATGGCCGCGCACCAATCGCGCACCGCGGCGCGGCTCTCGTTCACCTTCGCCCACACCGTCGGCGTCATGCCGTGGCCCGCCTCCATCAGCGTGAGCAGGTAGCGCTGAATGTGATCCTCCTTGCCGGGCAACACGTCCCGCAAGCGTCCCGCCATGCCGAACCCGGCGAGGGCGTTCCATTCCTCGCCCATCGGCGGCGGCCCATCGATCACCGAGCCGAGCCGGGCGCCGAGCCGCTCGAACACGCGGGCGCCAGCCTCCACCGCGGCCGCCACTTCCGATTGCACGAGTACGCGGCCGAAGTCCGGCGCGAAACCGATGTTCAAGCCCGCTGGCAGCGGCTCTTTCAGACGCTCCAGATAGGAATGGCCCGGATGCGGCAGCGCCGCCGGATCCCACGGGCTGGGCCCCACCACCTGATCCAAGTACAGGCAAGCATCCGCCACGGTGCGGGTGAGGGCGCCATAGACGCTCATCATCGTGCCGTCCCATGCGGTGGTTGGGCCGATGGGCACGCGGCCTTGGGAAGGCTTGTGTCCGAACGCGCCGCTCCACGCCGCCGGAATGCGCACCGAGCCGCCGCCGTCGCTCGCCGTCACCAACGGCAGAACGCCGCCGACGAGGGCGGCAGCGGCGCCGCCCGACGAACCGCCGGGGGTGCGCTCCAAGTTCCACGGGTTGCGCGTGATGCCGTGCAACAGGTTCTTGGTGATGGGCATGGGGCCGAACTCGGGGGCGTTCGTCTTGGCGATGGGAATGGCGCCGGCGGCGCGTAGGCGGCTGACGTGGATGTCGTCTTGCTGGGCGACGTTGTCTTGATACAAGCGGGAACCGAAACTCGTCACCAGGCCGGCGACGTTCTCGAGGTCCTTCACCCCCAGCGGCACGCCCTCCAAGGGTCGCGCTTCACCGCGCTGGATGCGCATTTCGGCGTCGGCCGCCGCGGCCAACGCCTGCTCGCGGTCGAGCTCGGCGACCACCGCGTTCAACGTGTCGCGGCTGGCATCGATGCGCTCGTGGCAGGTGCGCATCAGTTCAACGGGGGATGCCTCGCGGTTTCGGAGCGCCGCCGCTAGGTCGATGAGCGAGCGTTCAAGCAGTTCTTTCATGGCCGGCCGATGTCAGCTTCGGGCATTGGGGAGCATAACCGCGAAGCTACTCTGGCGCCCCGACGAGCAGGAACTCCAGCAGGGCCTTCTGGGAGTGCAGGCGGTTGCCGGCTTCAATGAACACGGCGGAGCGCGGGTCATCGAAAAGGTCCTCGCTCACCTCCTCGCCGCGATGCGCCGGCAGGCAGTGCATGAAGAGCGCCTCCGGCTTGGCGCCGTCGAGCAGCGCCGGCGTCACCTGATAGCCGGCGAAGGCGCGTTTGCGGGCCTCGGCCTCTTCGTCTTGCCCCAACGAGGACCAAACGTCCGTGACGACCAGGTCCGCGTTCTCCACCGCTTGCGCCGGGCTCTCCACCAGCGCCGCGCAATCGGCGGCGGCCAGCAACGCCGCATCCGGTTGGTGCGAGGGCGGTGCCGAGATTCTGAGGTGAAAGCCGAATTGGCGGGCGGCATTGAGGTAGGAGTGGCACATGTTGTGGCCGTCGCCGATGAAGGCCACCACGCGGCCGCGAATCGGCCCGCGCAGTTCGCTGAAGGTTTGCATGTCCGCGAGGAGCTGGCACGGGTGGAAGCGCGACGTCATGCCGTTGATGACGGGTATCGAAGAGACCGCGGCGAACGCCGTGACCCGTTCGTGCTCGAAGGTGCGGATCATCACCGCATCGACCATTTCGGCGAGCACTTGGGCGGTATCCGTGAGCGGCTCGCCACGGCCCAACTGCGAATCCGCCGGGTTCAGGAAGATGGCGTGGCCACCCAGTTGATGCATGCCCACCTCGAAGGCCACCCGGGTGCGCGTGGAGCTGAGCTGGAACACCATCGCCAGCGTCTTGCCCACCAACGGCCGCCACGGCCGCCCTTCGGCATGGAGGCGCTTGAGTTCGCCGCCGCGGGCGATGAGCCGCTCAAGTTCCGTGGACGTCAGGTCGTCCAGCGTGACGAAATGGCGAGTGGCCACGGGCTCACGCCAGCCCGTGGACCAGTTCGACCACCGTCGCCACGATGCGGTCGGCTTCCTCGTCTGTGAGAATGAACGGCGGCAGCAGGCGAATGACCGAATCCTGCGTGACGTTCAGCAGCAGCCCCCGCTCCATTGCCTGGGTCACCACTTGGGGGCAAGGCGCGTTGACCTCCACGGCGAGCAGCAGGCCCTTGCCGCGAACGTCCTTCACGCGATTGTCGCCGCGCAGTTGCTCGCGCAGGGCGCCCAACATGCGTTCGCCCAAGGCCGCGGCGCGGTCCATCATGCCGCCTTCCAACTCGTCGAGCACCGCGTTGGCGGCGGCGCAGGAGAGGGGGTTGCCGCCGAAGGTGCTGGCGTGGGTGCCGGCCACCAACACTTGGGCGGCGGCGCCGCGGGCGAGGCAGGCGCCGATGGGCACGCCATTGGCCAAACCCTTCGCGGTGGTGACGACGTCCGGCAGGATGTCGTCATGCTGATAGCAGAAGAACCGGCCGGAGCGCCCGTTGCCGGTTTGCACCTCGTCCAGGATCAGTAGCCAGCCGCTCTCGTCGCAGAGCGCCCGCAGCGCCGCCAAGTACCCCGGCGCGGGGATGTCGATGCCGCCTTCGCCCAGGATCGGCTCCACCATCACGGCCACCACGGCGCTGTCGTTCTCGGCGATGCGGCGCACGGCTTCGGCGTCGTTGAATGGCACGCGGACGAACCCGCCGAGCAGTGGCTCGAAGCCGGCCTGCACCTTGCGGCTGCCGGTGGCGGTGAGGGTAGCCATGGTGCGGCCATGGAAGCTGTTGTCCATCACCACCACGTTGGGCGCCGCGATGCCCTTCGAGTGCCCGTAAAGCCGGGCGAGCTTGATGGCGGCCTCGTTCGCTTCCGCGCCGGAGTTGCAGAAGAAGGCGTTGTCCATGCCGGAGAGCGCGGTGAGCCGCTCCGCGAGGCGCTGCTGTTCACCGATTTCGTAGAGGTTGGACGTGTGCAGCAGCTTGGCGGCTTGGCGCGAGATGGCTTCCGTGACCCGCGGATGCGCATGCCCCAAGCCAGTGACGGCCAGGCCGCACAGCGCATCCAAATACTCCTTGCCGGCGCTGTCGTAGAGCCGCGCCCCGGCCCCGTGCGTGAACGCCACGTCGAAGCGCTTGTAGGTGGGCATGATCGCCGTCATCGTGGACAACCTCCTCGCTCCCCCACGGCATTTCCCTGTGCCGCAAACAAATCGGGCAGCGATCCTGCTGCCCAAACCGGCCACTATAGGGAAGATGGGAGACAGTTCAAGGGTTGCGGCGAGCGAGGTGTGACGCCAAGCCTCCAGCGCTCTCGGCCTGAACCAATGTGGGGGATCAGTGACCTTCTGGACAATTGAGGTCAGGCGGCCACGGCGATCATCCTAGCGAACTCGGCGGGGGTTTTCATGCCGAGCGAGCGGTGCGGGCGGCGGTTGTTGTAGTAGTCAAGGTAACGGCGCAGGGACTCGTTCATGGCGGCGCAGGTCAGTTCGCCGCGGTGCTGGCTCCAGCACTCGACGCGCGCGGTGCGGTTGGCGCGCTCGACGATGCCGTTGAGCTGCGGCGAGCGGGGCGGCAGCACCAGCAGCGGCAGCCCGAGCGCCTTGCACTCGGCCTCGAACTCGGCCATGAACTCGGAGCCGCCGTCCACCTGCACGGCGCGGATGCCGAGCCGCGCCGCGGCTTCGCGCAGGAACGCCCTGGCGATGTGCGCCGTGGCGCTCGAGCACACCTTGGCGTACTGCCGCCGCGTCAGCGGGCACACCGCCCGGAACTCCTTGAAGGTCTTGCCGTCGATGCGCAGCGTCATGTGGTCGAACTGCACGCCGACGTGCCTGTCGCGCGGCTTCCACCGGCGCGCATGCGCGCCGGTGAAGCCGCGCCGCCGCTTCGCGGCGACGCGGCCCTCGCAGAACGAGCACGGCAGCGCCCGCCCGTTCGCCACCGCCCACCGCAGGATGCGTCCCACCGTCGCCTCGCTCAACGCATGCTCCGGCCAACGCTCCGCGAGCAGCGGGGCGATCCGCGACTTCCCCGCCCACGGCATCCCGCGCCGCAGCCGAAGCACCCGCCGGGCGTCCGCCGCCGTCCACCGCCGGCCGCGGTGCGTCCGGGGCCGGCTGCTGCGGGGGACCAGCCCCTTCACGCCGCCCTTCCACAGCCGCCTCCTCCACTCATAGTATGTGGCGCGCGACACCTCGAACGCCTCCGCCGCCTCCGCCGCCGTGAACCGCTCCCGCATCCGGTCCACGCCTTCCACGATCCGCAGCCGCCGGAGCGCCTCCGGGTCGTCCGTGCCGTCCACCCGCGGCTTCCGGTAAAACGCCCCGTCCTGTGCCAACATCCGCATCGTTCGGTCTCCCATGTTCTGTTCAACTCATAGGCTACCGAACAGCCGCGCCCAAGGGATTCCCTTGGGCGCGGCACTGTCCAGAAGGTGGTGATCCCGCACAACCAATTGCCTTGCCAAGCTCACGCGCTATCATTGCGGCCATGCGATTCTCAAGGCATACGGGCACGACCGCCACCTTCCACGGGTGGGCCGCCGCATAGTGTCTTGAGAAGTGGCGGCCTGCTCCGGGCCGCCGGCGCGGGAACCCCGTCAGGCGGTGCCTAGCGGGGTTTTTCTTTGTTGGAGGATGGGAAATGAGCGCGGAGCGACCCGGCGACGCCAGCGGCGCCGACCAACTGCATCGAACACGCCATAGCTTGGCGCACGTCATGGCGCAGGCCGTGCTGGAGCTGCGCCCGGGCTCGACGCTGGGTTTCGGCCCGCCCATCGACGATGGCTTCTACTACGATTTCGCGCTGTCGGCGCCGCTGTCGGAGGGAGATTTCCCGGAAATCGAGCGGCGCATGAGGAAAATCCTGAAGAGCGGCCAGCGCTTCTATCGGGAGGAGCTGGACGCCCCGGAGGCACTCGCCCGCATAGACGCCATGGGCGAGCCGTACAAGCGCGAGTACGCCGCGGAGCTCATCGAGCAACAGGGCTTGAACGGCCTCTCCTTCTACCGCAACGGCCCGTTCCTCGACATGTGCGAAGGCCCCCACGTCGATACCACGAAGGACATCCCGCGTGACGCCTTCAAGCTGCGGAGCCTCGCCGGCGCCTATTGGCGTGGCGATTCGGACAACGCGATGATGACACGCATCTACGCATGGGCATTCGCGGACAAGGCAACGTTGGATGCCCACATCGCCGCTTGGGAACTCGCCCAGGAGCGCGACCACAAGAAGCTCGGCCGCGAGCTGGACATCTTCCACCTCGACGAGACCGTGGGGCGCGGGCTGCCGCTGTGGTTGCCCAACGGCGCCGTCATCCGCGAGGAGCTGGAGAAGCTCGCCAAGGAGATGGAGTTCGCGGCCGGCTATCAGCGCGTGGCCACGCCGCATTTGGCGCGGGCGGAGCTATACCGCCAATCCGGCCACCTGCCCTACTACGCCGAGGACATGTTCCCGCTGATGGAACTGAAGGAATCCTCCGAGGCCGGCGCCGCCGTCAAGGACGCCTACGCGCTCCGGCCCATGAATTGCCCACATCACCACGCCATCTTCGCGGCCCGCCCGCGCAGCTACCGAGACCTGCCGCTGCGCCTTGCGGAATACGGCCACGTCTATCGCTTCGAGGAATCCGGCGCCGTCTCTGGCTTGCTGCGGGTGCGGGGCATGTGCATGAACGACGCCCACATCTACTGCACCGAGGCGCAGATCCAAGACGAGTTCGCCGGCGTGATGCGGATGTACGGGCAGGCTTACGAGGCGTTCGGCCTCACGGACTACCAGGTGCGCCTGTCGCGGTGGGATCCGGACGACCCGAAGCGCAAGGAGAAATACGTCCACAACCCTGAAGCCTGGGCGCATTCCGAAGGCGTGGTCGCGCAAGTGCTCACCGCCATGAACGTGCCGTACGTCGATGGCCCCGGCGAAGCCGCGTTCTACGGCCCGAAGATCGACATCCTCTGCCGCACCGTCACCGGACGCCAAGAACAGCTAGGCACGGTGCAGCTGGATTTCGCCCAGCCCGGGCGCTTGGGCTTGAAGTACGTCGGACCGGATGGCGCCGAGCACACGCCCTTCTGCATCCACCGCGCGCCGCTCGCGACCCACGAGCGGATGACGGCGTTCTTGCTCGAACACTTCGGCGGCGCCTTCCCGACTTGGCTCGCGCCCGTGCAGGTGCTGGTGATCGCCGTGTCGGAGCAATTCCAAGGGTACGGGCGTTCCATCGTGGAGCGGCTGCGGCGGCGCTTCGTGCGCGCCGAACTGGCTTCCGCCAGCGACACGGTGGCGAAGAAGGTGCGCGAGGGCGCGACGCGCAAGATTCCCAACCTCTTGGTCGTCGGCGAGCGGGAACAGGCCGAAGGCACCGTGACACTGCGCCGCCACGGCGTGAAACGCCAGCAAGTGCTCAAGTTCGACGAGTTCGAGGCGTGGCTTGCCGAGCAAATCGAGACGCGGGCGCTCAGTGGCGCTGTCTGAGAGAAGCACCTTGGCTTGCTGGTGGTGCGCACTGGGGATGGCCTAGCCGAACCGGCACTGCGTTGACGCGGGCGCACGAGGCAGCTTAGTATGGAGTCGTCGTCCCGATTAGCACTCAATGGGGCGGCTAGCTAGGGGGCTCCTTCGGGAGCCTCCATATTATCTGCCTTCGGATGGCTCAGGATGTGGCGGGCATGGACCGAGTGGCAGTCTTTGTTGACGCTGGCTACCTCTTCGCACAAGGTGCCAAAGCGCTCTGCGGTCAGAAGTTGGAACGCCGGTTTGTGCTTTGGAGGAGCGCATAGCCACATCCGACGCCCAGCCCGACTGACCGCAGCACACCCTACAGCCACGCATGGTGTCTACCAACGACGTCCGTAGGCGGCGCCACAGGCGCACGACAAATTTGACGTTCTGTCGCCCCTAGAAGGTCGCCGCGTTCAGGGCCGCGCCTAGGTCGAGCGCGCCGTGGCCGTAGATGGGGGAGAGGCCCGTCGTCGCGTCGTAGTTGCCGTTGGCGGTGTCCACTTGGCGGGCGGTGTCCAATATGCGCTGCACGATCTCCTTGCCGGTCTTGTCCGGGAACGCCGCCCAGACCGCGGCCAAGGCCCCGGCCACGTGCGGCGTGGCGAAGGATGTGCCGGTGATCGTGTGGAAGCCGCGCGTCGTGCTGAAGTACGTTCCATCGGTGGTGTAGATGCGATCCCCCGGCGCGAAGATGCACCAACGCCTGACGGCGCCGCATCGGTTGCTGATGCTGCGCGCCACGTCCTGGGTCTGTTCCAGCATGCCGACGGCGATGGCCCAGCCCGCGATGCCCGCGTCGGCCACCGCCGTGGCGGGAAGGGCCGCCGGCTCCGCTCCGCCGGCGTTGCCGAGGGCGGTGACCATGATCCGGTCCTCGCGGGCTAAGAGTTTCATGCCGTTGCGCGTCGGCGTCGGGTTGTTGCGCGCGCTCGCCAAACTGAAGCTGAGATTCACGATGTGGGCGCTCGCGGCGGGGTTCGAGTCCCACTTGTTCGCGGCGTCGGGCCCGTAGCGTCCAGTCAGGCCGGCCACCGAGGCGAGGATCGCCTCCATGTCGTCCTCCTCGTCGTCGTTGTAGGCGATGCTGACGAGGTTCGCGTTGTAGGCGATCCCGTGCAGTCCATATCCATTGCGCCGGGCCGCGGCGACGCCGGCCACGCGCGTTGCGTGGGGACCGGTGGGGCCCCGCCCGGAGACGTCCACCACCCTTACGTCCCGCAGATCGGGATGGCCGGGGGATTCGGCGTCGTCGGTGACGACCCGCATGGCCTCGACGATGGCGATGGTGATGCCCCCGCCGCCTGGCTTGCCGGTGGTGCGCACCGCGTATCCCGTGTTGGCCCGGGCCCTTCCTAGGCCGGCTTGGGCGTTGTATTCGGTGGTCTCCCAGGAGCTGGCCGTTCGCGGGCTGGCCGGCTCCAGCGTTTCGGCCCGGTAGGTTGTCACGACGCGCCGCGGGTGGTTGGTCGGCGGCGTGTGCGTGTACGCCGCCGTTGCCGTGCGGACGGTCGCGTCTTCCGCCAGCGCCGGCAGTATTGCCGGCGGCTGCGGCCCGGGCTGCGACACCGGCGGCGATTGCGGCGCGGCCGCCGGCACGTTGGCGTCCGCTTCGGCATGGACGGGCGTTCCCACAACGGCCACCAGCAAGCCGAAGGCCAACGCGGCACACCACGAATGATTCAACCCCGCCATGCCGTGTCGGAAGTTCTGTCGCCCTACCTAAAAGGTGGAAGCGTCCAGCGCCGCGCCGAGGTCGAGTGCGCCGTGGCCGTAGAGGGGCGAGAGGCCGGTCGTCGCGTCGTAGTTGCCGTTGGCGGTGTCCACCTGCCGGGCGGTGTCCAATAGGCGCTGGACGATCTCGGCGCCGGTCTTGTCCGGAAACGCCGCCCAGACCGCGGCCATGGCCCCCGCCACATGCGCCGTGGCGAAGGACGTGCCCGAGATCGTGCGGAAACCGCGCGTCGTGCTGTAGTACGTGCCATCGGTGGTATGGACGTTGTCCCCCGGCGCGAAGATGCACCAGCGCCTGACGGCGCCGCATCGGTTGCTGAAGCCGGCATACGTGTCCTGCGCGAGCGCGCTCAGCGCACCGACCGCGATGGCATGCCCGGCGATGCCCGCGTTCCCCACCGCCGTGGCGGGAAGGGCGGCCGGCTCCGCTCCGCCGTCGTTGCCGAGGGCGGCGGCCATGATCCGGCCCTCGCGGGCCAAGAGCTTCATGCCGTTCAAGGTTGGCGTCGGGTTGTTTGTCGAGCCTGTCAGAGCGAAGCTGAAACTCGCGATGTGGGCGCTCGCGGCGGGGTTCGAGCCCCACATGTTGGCGGCGTCGGGCCCGTAGCGCCCCGTCAGGCCGGCCACCGAGGCGAGGACCGCCTCCATGTCTTCCTCTTGGTCGTCGGTGAAGGCGACGGTGACGAGGTTCGCGTTGTAGGCGACACCGTGCATGCCGAATCCGTTGCGCCTTGCGACGGCGGCGCCGGCCACGCGCGTCGGGTGGGCGCCGGTGCTGCCGCGCCCGGAGACGTCCACCGCCCTCACGCCCCGCAGGTCTGGATGGCCAGGGATTTCGTCGTTGTCGGAGACGACCCGCGCGTCTTCGACGATGGCGATGGTGATGCCTCCGCCGCCCGGCTTGCCGGTGGTGCGCACCGCATAGCCCGTGTGGGCGCGCATCTTCGCCAGGCCGCCTTGGGAGTTGAACTCGAGGGTCCTCCAAGAGTTGGCCGTTCGCGGGGCCGTCGCCGGCTCCAGCGTTTCGGCGCGGTAGGTTGTCACGACGCGCCGCGGGTGGTTGGTCGGCGGCGTGTGCGTGTACGCCGCCGTTGCCGCGCGGACGGTCGCGTCTTCCGCCCGCGCCGGCGGCATCGCCGGCGGCTGCGGCCCGGGCTGCGACACCGGCGGCGATTGCGGCGGGGACGCCGGCACGTTGGCATCCGCCTCGGCATGGGCGGGCGACGCGCCCACAAGGACCACCAGCAGGCCGAAGGCCAACGGGGCAAACCGCGATCGATGCATCCCTGCCATCAAAGTGGTCCTACCCTGGTGTGATCGGCCCAAAATGTGTTCCGCGCTTTGGGAAGCACGGAACGGCGCGGAAAGATGCGCCAATCAGCGGTGGAGTGCAAGCAGCGCGTGACGCCGAGCAAACCGCGAGGCGAATCGGCCTTCATCGAACGCGTCGGAGAGCCCCAAAGCGGTTATCCTATCGGTACGCGGCGCCTGCCCTGGCCCGGCTCGACGAGAGAAATCCAAGTTGAAGTTCAGTCGGCCCAGACAGGTCGCCGTTGCCGCCTGCTTGCTCGCCACCCTCACGGCGGTCAGCGGGTGGAGCCAACCCGCCGTCAGCGGCGTGGGCCTGCACGGCGCACCGGCGAGCGGCGGCACCTTCCGCTTGGCCGAGGCGATTACCGTCCGCGTCACCTTCGACCAAGCCGTGGACGTCACCGGCTCGCCGCAGCTGGCGCTGACGATCGGCTCGGCCACCCGGCAAGCGAGTTTCGACCGGCAGACCGGTGGAAACTCTCTTTGGTTCGTTTATTTCGTGCAGTCGGCGGACAGCGACACCAACGGATTCGACGTCGGCGCGAGTGCGCTGGGGCTGAACGGCGGCACGATCAAGGCGGCCGGGCGCACCACGAACGCGACGCTCGGGCTCGGTCGGCACGCGCTTACAGGTGCAAACACCTACGCGGTGAACGGCAGCCTGGTCACGGCACCGACGGTGAACCAAGTTCTGATTTCGGGCACCCCGCCGAACAACACCTACGGGTTGACGGAGACCATCTGGGTCGGCGTCACCTTCGACCGGGCGGTGGCCGTGACCGGAACGCCACAGCTTGCGCTGACCATCGGGGCGGCGACGCGGCAAGCGAACTACGTCAGCGGCGCCAACGTAGGCTATCTCTGGTTCCGCTACGTCGTGCAGCCATCGGACAGCGACACGGACGGGATCAGCATCGGCGCGACTGCGCTTGCGCTGAATGGCGGCACGATCAGAATCCGCGGCGGCACCACGAACGCGACGCTGGGCCTCGGCAGCCAAGCCATCGCGAACTCGACAAGCCACAAGGTGGACGGCAGCAGTGAGACCGCGCCGAGGGTGAGCGCCGCGTTGATCGGGAGCAGCCCGGCGAGCGGCGACACCTACGGGTTGGCGGAGGCGATCTGGGTGCGGATCACCTTCGACCGGCCCGTGGACGTAGCCGGCACCCCACGGCTTGCCTTGGCCATTGGCACAGCGACCCGCCAAGCCGACTACCACAGCGGGAGCGCCACCCGCCATCTCTGGTTCCGCTATATCGTGGAGCCATCGGACAGCGACACGGACGGGATCAGCGTCGGCAGCGGCGCTTTGGCGCTGAACGGCGGCACGATCAGAATCCGCGGCGGCACCGCGAACGCCACTTTGGGCCTCGGTAGCGCGGCGATCGCGAACTCGGCCAACCACAAGGTGGATGGCAGCAGCGAGATCGCGCCAACGGTGAGCGGCGTGTCCATCGGCGGCAGCCCGGCGAGCGGCGACACCTACGGGCTGGGCGAGCCGATTTGGGTGCAAGTCACCTTCACCCGACCGGTGGACGTGACGGGCTCACCGCAGCTGGCGCTGACGATCGGCTCGTCCACCCGGCAAGCGCGATACCACAGCGGCAGCGGCTCGAGCACACTTTCGTTCCTCCATGTGGTGCAGTCCTCGGACGTCGACGCGGACGGACTCAGCGTCGGCGCGAGCGCACTCACGCTGAACAGCGGCACGATCACCATCCGCGGCGGCACGACGAGCGCGACGCTGGGCCTCGGCGCCCACGCCATCGCCAACTCGACGAACCACAAGGTGAACGGCGGCACGGCGACCGCGCCCACCGTGGCAAGCGTGTCAGTCGCCGGCGGCCCGGCGAGCGGCGACACCTACGGGTTGGCCGAGGCGATCCGCGTCCGCATCGGCTTCGACCGGGCGGTGGACGTGACCGGCACGCCCCAACTGGCGCTGACCATCGGTTCAGCGACCAGACAGGCGAACTTCTCCGCACAAACCGCCAGCGGTTTCACGCTGACCTTCCAATACCGGGTGCAGGCGCAAGACGCGGACGCGGACGGGCTCAGCATCGGCGCCGCGGCGCTCGCCCTGAACGGCGGCGCGATCACACTGCGTGGCGGCACGGCAAACGCGACGTTGGGCCTCGGCAGCCGCGCCATCGCCAACTCGGCGAACCACAAGGTGGATGGCAGCCGGCAGGCGCCGCCCACCGTCAGCGACATCACCCTCTCGCCAGGCCCGGCAAGCGGCGACACCTACACCTTGGCCGAGGCGATCTGGGTGCGGATCACCTTCGACCGGGCGGTGGACGTGCTCGTGGGCGGCTTGGTCGTCGCGAGCGATGTGGCCGGTGCGCCACGGCTGGCGCTGGCCATCGGCTCGGCCACGCGGCAAGCGAGCTACAGCCGCGGCAGTGGCAGCAACACGCTTTGGTTCCGCCATGTGGTGCGGCCATCGGACCGGGACGCGGACGGCATCAGCATCGGCGCGAGCGCGTTGACGCTCGACAACGGCACCATCCGGGTCAGCGGCGGCGCCACGAACGCCGTGCTGGGCCTCGGCAGCCACGCCATCGTCAACGTGGCGAACCACAAGGTGGACGGCAGCCAAGGGGCCACGCCCACGGTGAGCAGCGTGGTGATCGCGGGCGGCCCGGCGAGCGGCGACACCTACGGGTTGGGCGAAGTGATCCGGGTGCAAGTCGGTTTCGACCGGGCGGTGGACGTGACCGGCGCACCCACGCTGGCGCTGACGATTGGCGCCACGGCCCGGGCGGCCCGCCATGTGGCGCAAACCGCGGCCGGTTTCATCCTCACGTTCGAGCATGTCGTGCTGCCGGCGGACATGGACGCGGACGGCATCAGCATCGCCGCCGGTGCGCTGACGCTGAACAGCGGCACCATCAAGATCCGCGGCGGCGCCACCAACGCGACGCTGGGCCTCGGCAGCCACGCCATCGCCAACTCGACGAACCACAAGGTGAACGGCGGCACCGCGACCGCACCGACGGTGACGAGCGTGGCGATCGCCGGCAGCCCGGCCAACGGCCACACCTATGGATTGCTCGAGGCGATCCGCGTCCGCATCGGCTTCGACCGCGCGGTGGACGCGGCCGGTGCGCCCCAACTGGCACTGACCATCGGTTCGGCCACGCGCCAAGCGCACTACGACGGCGGCAGCGGCGGCAGCACACTTTGGTTCCGCTATGCGGTGCAGTCCCCGGATCGGGACGCGGACGGGATCGGCATCGCCGCGAACGCGCTGACCCTGAACGGCGGCACCATCCGGGTGAGCGGGGGCAACACGAACGCGGCGTTGGGCCTCGGCACACCTGCGCTCGCGAACTACCGGGTGGATGGCAGCGTGGAAGCCCCACCAACGGTCAGCGGCGTCGCGGTGGGCGCGGCCCCGGCAAGCGGCGACACCTACACGTTGGGCGAGGCGATCCGCGTCCGCATCACTTTCAGCAGGCCGGTGGACGTGGCCGGCACACCCCGGCTGGCGCTCACCGTCGGTTCGGCGACGCGGCAAGCGAGCTATGAGAGCGGCACTGGCAGCGGCTCACTTTGGTTCGCTTATGTGGTGCAAGCGTCGGACCGCGACGCGGACGGCATCAGCATCGGCGCTAGTGCGCTGACGAACAACGGCGGCGGCATCCGGATCAAGGACGGCACCGCGAACGCGGCGTTGGGCCTCGGCAGCCACGCCATCGCCAACTCGGCGAACCACAAGGTGGATGGCAGCCAAGCGGCCGCGCCCGCGGTGAACAGCGTCGTGATCGCGGGCGGCCCGGCGAGCGGCGACACCTACACGTCCCGCGAAGCGATCCAGGTGCAAATCGGCTTCGATCGGGCGGTGGACGTGACCGGCGCACCCACCCTGACGCTCACGATTGGCGCCGCGACCCAAGCCGCGCGCCTCGCGGCCCAAACGGCGACCGGCTTCATCCTGACCTTCGAGCACATCGTGGCGCCGGCGGACTTGGACGCGGACGGGATCAGCATCGCCGCCGGTGCGCTGACGCTGAACAGCGGCACGATCAAGATCCGCGGGGGCACCACCGACGCAACGCTGGGCCTCGGCAGCCGCGCCATCGCCAACTCGGCGAACCACAAGGTGAACGGCAGCATTGGGGCCCCGCCGACGGTGAGCAGCGTGGCGATTTCCGGCAGCCCGGCGAGCGGCGCCAGCTATGCGTTGGGGGAGGCCATCTTCATCCAAGTGCGCTTCGACCGCGCGGTGGACGTGACCGGTGCGCCCGCGCTGGCGCTGACCATCGGCACCGCGGTGCGCCAGGCGAGCTATGTCTCGCAAACGGCCAATGGGCTGACGCTGACGTTCCGCTACGTCGTCCAGCTCGGCGACTTGGACGCGGACGGCATCAGCGTGGCCGCCGGGGCGCTGAGCGGCGGCACGATCCGGCTGCGCGGCGGCACGATGAACGCGGTGCTGGACCTCAGCAGCCGCAGCATCGAGAACGCGGCGAACCACCGGGTGGATGGCGGCCCGCTGCCGCCCAACCAACCGCCGGTGGCGATCGGCACCGTGGATGACTTGGATTTGGACGTTGGCGGCACCGCCCGCATCCAGCTACTGGGGCTGTTCGACGACGAGGCGGTCGCGCAGCTCTCGCACACTGTGAAGAGCTCGAACCCGGCAGCGGTGTCCGTGCGCGTGTCGTGGCTCGGTTTCGTGGAGTTGGTGGGGCTCGCGGACGGCATGGCGACGGTGGAGATCACGGCGTGGGATCCCGACGGCCTGAGCGCCTCACAGGTTTTCGCCGTGCAGGTAGGCATGGCGGTGTCCTTCGCCGGCGATGCTGCGGCGCCGGAAGGCGGCGTGGTGCGGCTCACGCTGGTGGCGAGCCGGCCGGCGCGGCAAGCGTTGCCGGTGCCTTACCATTTGGCGCCCGGCACCGATCCCGCGACCGCCGCCGACGCGGCTGACCACGCTGGCGGCGCCGGCGGAACAGCCACCATCGCGGCCGGCGAAACGCAGGCGGTGGTGGAAGTGCGGGTGCTGGACGACGATGTCGTGGAACCCGTGCGAGAACACTTCGTGGCCACGCTCGCCGAACCCGCCGCGGACGCCGGCTACGGGCTGGGGATGAAGACCAGCGCGGTGGCCGTGATCGAGGAGGGCGTGTGTGACCGCACCGCGGCCGTGCGCGACGCCCTGCGCAAGGGGCGGCCCTGCGCGGCGGTGGCCGATCTGTCGCGCCATACCGCGCTGCGTTTGCCCGCCGCCGGGCTTGCGCGGCTGCAGGTGGAGGATTTGCTGCAGCTAGACCGCCTGCGACTCCTTGACCTATCGGACAACCGCCTCACGGCGTGGCCTGCCGAGCCGTTGGGAGCGCTGCCGCTGCTCATGTCGCTGCGGCTGGACGGCAACCGCATCCAATCTCTGCCGACGGCGCTGGGGCCGCACCCGGCGCTCCTGGAGCTGCGGCTCTCCGGCAACGGCCTCGCCGAGTTGCCGCCGGCCGCGCTGCGCGGCCTCGGCGGCTTGGAATGGCTGGACCTTTCGGACAATGCGCTGGCGGCGCTGCCGGCGGCGACGTTCGACGGCTTGGCGGCGCTCAAGTCACTGCGCTTGGAGGGCAACGCCTTGGCCGAGCTGCCGGCCGGCCTGTTCTCTGGCCTGGCGCGGCTGGAGGAGCTGCAGCTCGCGGGCAATCCCGGGGCCCCATTCACGCTCACCGCCGAACTGGTGCGTACCGACGCTGAACCGTGGGCACCCGGACCCGCATCCGTCGCCATGCGTGTGGCCACCGGCGCCCCATTCACGTTGCGCGGCGCGCTCAACGCACCGGCCGGGTCGCTGCCAGACGGTGCCCGCGTGTCGGTGCCGGCGGGCAACACCGAGGGTGCGCCGGTGGCGGTGGCGGCGGACGGGGCTTTGGCGGTGGTGCTGCAATTGCTGGAACCGCCCCGGGTGCCGGACCATGAATGTGAACATGGCGAGGGGCGATACCGCCCCTGTTTCCAAGGCGTGGCCACCGCCATCGGCCCACCGCTCGTGTTGTTCAAGCGCCCGCCAGTGGCGAAACCGGTGGCGGAGCAGGCGCTTGACACAGACGACGCCATGCGCCTCGACCTCGCCACGGTGTTTGAGGCATCGGGTGAGACGCTGGCGTTCGCCGCCGAGTCTTCAGAACCGACCGTGGCGCGGGCGCGCATGGTGGGCGGCGAACTGGTCGTGGAGGCCCTGCAGGAGGGCATGGTGACCATCACGGTGACGGCGACGGACCGCGCCGGGCTGACGGCGACGCTGCGCTTCGAGGTGCGTGCGGCAACACCGGTGCGCAGCCGCTGGCGAGGCTGGCGCGCCATCCTGCTGCGGGACGCCGTTCAGTGAGGCAACGATGAGCCATCGCGTAAACGTCATCGTCCAGGACGACGTTTGGGCGCTGCTCAAGGCAGGCACAAAGAGCGCAAGGAGAACCGAATGTCAGAAATGTTCGACTTGAGTGGCCGCGTGGCGCTCATCACCGGCGGCTCCAAGGGCATCGGCCGGATGATCGCCGAGGAGTATGTGCGCCGCGGTGTGCGAACCTATATCGCTTCAAGAAAGGCGGACGTTTGCCGGCAAACCGCGGCCGAGCTCTCGACATTCGGCACCTGCATCGACCTCCCGGCGGATCTCGCCACGCTCGATGGCGTGCGTGGTTTGGCGCAGGCGCTGACGGAGCGCGAGGAGCACCTCGACATCCTCGTCAACAACGCCGGTGCCGGTTGGGTGGCGAGTTTCGACGAGTTCCCGGAGAAGGGCTGGGACAAGGCGCTCAACCTGAACCTGAAGGCGAGCTTCTTCCTCACCCAACAGCTGACGCCGCTGTTGCGCAACGCCGCGAGCGCTGAGCAGCCGGCCAAGGTCATCAACATCTCCTCGGTGGACGGCATCTATGTCACCCATGACGAGTCGTATTCCTACACGGCGAGCAAGGCCGGCCTCAACCATCTCACCCGGCTCATGGCGAAGCGCTTGGCGCCCGACCACATCCATGTGAACGCCATCGCACCGGGCGCCTTCGCCACGGACATGAACTTGGTCGCCCGGGACGAGCCCGAACGCATCGAGAACTTCGTGCCGGCGAGCCGCGTGGGCCGCCCGGAGGACATCGCCGGCGCCGCCACATACATGGCCTCGCGCGCTGGGGACTACCTCTTGGGGATCACCTTGGTGGTGGATGGCGGGTTGACGCACGCGCTGTGACCGCGCGGCGGCCCGCGCGGCCGTCTAGTTCGTCGCCGCGGCCCCCGCCGGCGCGGCGCTCGCATCGACCATCGCCACCTGCCGCGCCATGCCGATGTAATCCAAGAGGATCATCGCGGTTTCCCGCAACATCGGGTCTTCGTCGGCTTCCGGCGGCTCGCCGACGGCCTCGTCGAGTTCCTCCAAGCTCGCCACCGGCGCCTCGCCCTTGGCCAGCAGGAGCTCATTCTCCAAACCCAACCGCCAATCCTCGTAGTCCGCGCGCTCGCGCTCGCGTGTTTCGCGGTTGAGCGAGATGTGGGTGCGCGCCCGTTCTTCGGCGTTGCGGGTGGCCAATGCCCGCAGATATTCGAAATCCGGGTCTGCCTCCACCCGCGCCTGATGGCGCTGCGCGAGCGCGTCGAGGAACGGCGTCACGTCGCGGGTCTCCCGAAACTCGGCCGGGCGCGTCTTGTCCCACGGCATCGCATCCTCCAAAGCGCTCTCGCCCACACGGTGCGGATCGTAGGTTTCGGGGAACTTGATGTCCGGCACCACGCCTTGGTGTTGGGTGCTTTGGCCAGAGGGCAGGTAGTACTTCGCTTGCGTCACCTTGAGCTGCCCTCGATTCAACGGAAACAACGTCTGCACGGTGCCCTTGCCGAAGGTGCGGCTGCCGGTGACGATGCCGCGGCCGTAGTCCTGAATGGCGCCGGCGAAGATCTCCGACGCGGACGCCGACAGCCGGTTCACCACCACGGCCAGCGGGCCATCCCAATCCACGTCCGCGTCCGCATCCGCCTGCACGTGCGGGTCGCGCCGTTGCACCCGCACCTGCACCACCGGGCCAGACTCGATGAAGAGCCCGGTGAGCCCCTGCGCCTCCTGCAGCGAGCCGCCGCCGTTGTTGCGCAGATCCACCACGATGCCCTCGACCCCTTCCGCCTTCAGCTCGCCGATCAACCGGCTCACGTCGCGGGTGCTGCTTCTGGCGTTCGGGTCGCGGCGCATGCCGCGGAAATCCGCGTAGAACGTGGGCACTTCGATGATGCCGATCTTGCGTTCGACGCCGCCGGTCTCCAACGCGAGGATGCGCTTCTGGGCAGACTGTTCCTCAAGCAGCACGGTGTTGCGCGTGATGTGTACCAGCCGGGCGTCCGCTATCGCGCCATCGTCACCGATCACCTGCAGCCGCACCACGGAGCCCTTGGGGCCGCGGATGAGGGACACCACTTCGTCCAAGCGCCAGCCCACGACATCCACGATCACGCCAGTCTCGCCTTGCCCCACGCCGACGATGCGGTCCGACGCCTTCAAGCCGCCGTTCTTGTCGGCCGGGCCGGCCGGCACCAGGCGTCGCACGGAGGTGTACTCGTCCTGCATCTCCAACACGGCGCCGATGCCTTCCAGCGAGAGGGACATGTTGATGTTGAAGTTCTCGGAGGTGCGCGGCGAGAAATACTGGGTGTGCGGGTCGTAGGTGCTGGCGAAGGCGTTCACATAGAGCGCGAACGCATCCTCGCTGCGCACCCGGGCAGTCTGCTTCAAGCGGTTGCGGTACCGCTTCTCCAATGCCTCCTCGATTTCGTCGAGGTTTCGCCCGTTCATGGACATGCTGAGCACGGACGCCTTCAGGCGCCGCCGCCAGAGATCGTTCATCGCCGTTTCGCCGGCCGGCCAATCCGCGTTCTCGCGTTCGATCTGCAGCTGCTCGTCGCGGGCGAAATCGAGCCGGTCGAGGCCAGCGCCGACGAGGCTCAAAACGTGTTCCAAGCGCTCCGTCACGCGCTCTTGGAACAAGTTGAAGATCTCGAAGGCGGGGCGCAGGTCTCCGCGGCGCAGCGCTTCGTCCAGTTCGTGGCGATAGCGCTCCTCAAGGGCCTCCACGTCTGCGCGATAGAAGTACGCCCGGCCCGGGTCCAAGTCCTCCAAATACTTGTCGAAGAGCTCGGAGGAGAGGCCATCGTCCAGCTTGCGCGTCAGGAAATGATGCTGGCGCAGTTGATCGACGATGGCGAGCGAGGTGCGCGAATGTTCGGAACGCGGCGCCACCTGCACCGGCTGCGCCGCGGTGTTCAGCGCGAGCTGCTGCTGGTCCGTGGCGCCGGCCATCAGCGCGACGGCCGCCGCGAGCGCCAGCCGGCACCCGCGCAGCCAGCCGGTGGCCGTCATGGCGCCATTGCCCATCGCCGCATGTCGAATCTCCAAGGACGCGCCGCTCCCCCCGCCACGAACATGCAAATGTACCGCGGGCGGCGCGGCGAATAAACAGGGTGGGGCGAGCCGCCGCCTTCCGCTGCCATCGCAACGGCGATGCGTCTTCAACGGCTTGAACGGCGTTTGACATCGGCATCCCCGCCAGCCGATGTGACGAGTGGCGAGACCGAGCGCTCGGCAGCAAAGCCCAACTGCCGGTAGCATGACACGGATGGCTGCCGATGCACCGCCGCGGCATCCATTCCAACGCCCATCGGGAGGAGGCAGTGTGAGGGAAGTGATCGTTGAGAATCTCCGCAAGCGGTTCGCCTTCTACGCGGAACTCGCCGGGCAACTGGACGACGAGCAGCTCAACGCCACGCTCGATGTCCCCGGCCATCGCTCGCTCGGCCTGCATTTGTGGTGCGTGGTGGGCACACGCGAGAGCTACGCCAAGGCCATCCCCGCCGGGGCGATGGCGGGCTGGGCCTCCTCGGTGACGGCGCTCAGCCAAACCGAGTTGGTCGCCAAGCTGGCCGATTCCGGGCGCATCCTGCTGCAGGCGATAGAAGCTGTGGGCGTTTGGACGCCGGAACGCGACGCGCTGCTGGCGGAGGTGGCCGAGCACGAGGTGATGCACGAGGGCCAGATCATCCGGGCGATGTTCGCCTTGGATCAGCCGCTGCCGGCCTCGTGCCACTGGGCAGTGTGCGGCTGAGCGATGGCGACGCGGCGCCGCACAGCATCGCCGCCGGCAATCTCGGCCGCCCGGTGGGGAATCAGCGACCTTCTGGACATTTGGTGGTCAAGCAGTTCCGCGACGGTTCGCGGCAGTCAACGTGATCGGCCGGGCACCGCGGCGACGGTGCGTGGCGGCCTCACCGGGGCCGGCGCTACCGCGGCTGAATCTTGTGAGAGGGATTTCAGCAGCCCAAAAGTCATCGCCATCATCACCACGCTCACCGGCAGCGCGGTGACGATGCTCGCGGCTTGCAGTGCCAGCAGGCCGCCGGCGACCAGCAGCGCCGCCGCCACCAAGCCCTCCGTCGCGCCCCACACCACGCGGAATCGCTGCGGTGGGTGGTCGCTGCCCATGCTCAACATGGTGACGATGACGAGGGTGCCGGAATCTGCCGAGGTGATGAACCAAGTGGCCAAGAGGAAGGTGGCGAGGGCCGAGATGAGCCATGCGAGGGCGGAGATGTCCGTCATGCGGGCGATGGTGCCGTACAGCGCCGCTTCCAACTGGCCGTCCCGCACCAGCTCGATCAGCCCCGCGGTGCCGACGCCGCCTTCGGCGCGCAACTCCAAGTGCAGCGCGTTGCCGCCCAGCAGGCAAATCCAGAACGTGGCGAGGGCGGTGGGCGCGAACAACGTGCCGAGCACGAACTCGCGGATGGTGCGTCCGCGCGAAATGCGGGCGATGAACATCCCGACGAACGGCGCCCAAGCGATCCACCAGCCCCAATAGAAGATAGTCCAATTGCCCTGCCAGGCCACGCCGCCGGGTTCCGAGGCTGTCCAGAAGCCCATCGGCACCACGTTCCACAAGTAGCCGCCCACCGAGGTGGCGAAGAAGCTCATCAGCCACTCGAACGGGCCGAAGAATAGGAAGAAGGCCAGCAGCACCACCGTGAAATAGATGTTCCACTCCGAGATGACGCGGATGCCGCGCCCGATGCCAGACACGGCGGACAAGGTGGCCACCGCCGTGATGATGGCGATGAGGGTGAGTTGCGTGACGAGCCCCGGGTCCACCCCGAACAGGACGGCGAGCCCCGTCGCCATCTGCTTCACGCCCAACCCCAGCGAAGTCGCCACGCCGAACACCGCGCCGAACACCGCGAGCAGATCGACGGCGTGGCCGATGGGGCCGTAGATCCGGTCGCCGATCACCGGATGCAGCGCCGAGCGCAACGTGAGGGGCAGTTTCTTCCGGTAGCCGAAATAGGCCAAGCACAGCCCGGTGATCACGTACACCGCCCAACCGTGCATCCCCCAGTGGTAGTAAGTCACCTGCAAGGCATGGGTGGCGCGCCGCTCGTCCAGGCCGTGGGCGCCGGCGTGGTCCGCGTGGGGGTTGTTCGGGTGGCCGCCCGCGCTCGCGTTGTCGAAGTAGGACATCGGCTCCGAAATGGAGAAGAACAGGATGCCGATGCCGATGCCGGCGGAGAACAGCATGGCGAGCCAAGAGAACGTGCTGAACTCCGGGCGGGCGTCGTCGTCGCCGAGCCGGATGCTGCCGAAGCGGCTGCCGGCGAGGTACAGGCAGACGAACAGGAGGCCGCAGACGGCGAGGATGTAGTACCAACTGAAGAGGGACTCGATCTGGCGCCGCACCGCCTGAAAGATGGCGCCGGCCGCCTCGACGTCCAGCATGGTGAAGACGAGGAACGCCGCCACCATGCCCATGGCCGCCATCGCCATGCCCGGGTGCAGGCCCTTCCACGGGCCGGCACCCGCCACCGTCAAGCGCGGGCGCGGTTTACGTGCCACGGAAGTTCCCAGATGGTGGTGCCGCCCTCCCCGGCGCACGGCCCTCGCCGTTCGATTATGCCCCAAGTGGGTGGACGGGTGGCGGCCGCGGCGGGGCCATGGCGCCGATGTGCCCCGAAGGTTGCCCGGCGGCGCGGTTCGAGGGCAATGGCGCGGCTGCGCTGTGCTAGGCTCGCCCGCTTACCGCAGGGGTGGAGGATTGTGATGATCGCATTGTTGGCCAAGCTGAACGTGGCGGCCGGGAAGGAGCAGGAGTTCGAGAAGGCGATGCTGGCGCTCGCCGAGCAAGTGCGGGCCAATGAGCCGGGCAACCAGCTTTACACCTTGGTGAAGGGTGAGGACGGCTACGCCGTGATGGAGCTTTACGACGACGAAGCGGCCCTCGCCGCCCACACCGCGAGCGAGCACTTCAAGGCGGCCGGGCCGGCGCTCGGCGTCGTGATGGCGGGCCGGCCGGACATCAAGCGCTATGAGGTGGTGGGGCCGAAGTAGCCGGCCCGCATCGCCGCGCAAGGCGGCGCCGCGCCTTGGCAGCTTGGCCGCGCGCGGGTTGCGCCGCCCTCAGCCGGCGCGGAGCGTGGCGATGATGTCCGCCCGTTCGGCGTCGTCCGCCAACTCGAACGTGGCCGAGGTGCGGTCTGTGAAGCGGCCGTAGCGGCGGAGCATCTCGCCCGCCACCTGGCGCGGTTCGCCCACCACGGCGAAGGCGGCCAGCACGGCGTCGTCCACCAGCTCGCCCATGGCCTGCCAGCGCCCCTGCTTGGACATCGCGTTCAGTTCCGGCTGCAGCGCCCCGGCGCCGATGGAATCCAGCACGCCCTTGTACGCCGGCGTGGAGCCGTAGAAGGCGATGCGCCGCTTCGCCTCGGCCTTGCTGGCGGCGAATGCCTCCTCGGTCGAACCGGTGACGACGAAGTTGCCGTAGCAAATCTCGAAATCCCGCCGCGAGCGGCCAGCCTTCGCCAACCCGCGCTCGATGGCCGGCAACGTCACGGCCTCGATGTAGGGCAGGGTGGTGAATGGATGCAGGATGATGCCGTCGGCCACCTCGCCGGCCACCTCGGTCATCCTCGGCCCCACGGCGGCCAGCGTCACCCGCGGCGGGCCGTGTTCGGTGTTGGCCGGCGTGAACGCCGGCGTCATCAACGTGTGCCGGTAGTACTCGCCCACATGCTGCAGGCGCTCGCCGGTGCGCCAAGCGCCCCAGATGGCCTTCAAGGCCAGCACGAACTCGCGCATCTGCCGCGCCGGCGCCCCCCACGGCATGCTGAAGCGCTTGGTGATGTGGGGCTTGATCTGCGAGCCCAAGCCCACCGTGAGGCGCCCGCCGGAATAAGCATTCAAGTCGTGCGCGATGCCGGCGACGATCATCGGCGAGCGGGCGAACGCCACCGCGATGGAGGTGGCCAATTCCAGCCGCTCGGTGTGCTCCGCGGCGAGCAGCAGCGGAAAGAACGGGTCGTGCGCCGTTTCCGCGGTGCGTGCGCCATCGTACCCCAGCGCTTCGAGCTTGGCGGCGGCTTCCGGTGCGCGATGGAGATTGGTGCCGAGGCTGGCGTCCACCTTCATGGGGTTGCTCCTTCCGATGTTCGGCGTGGCGGGCCGGTGCCTAGGCCGCGAGCTCCGCCACGATGCTGGCCCGGGTTTCCTTCGGCAAGCCGCCGTAGGCGGCGGCCGTGCGATCCACGATGTCGCCGTAGCGGGCCTTGAAGGCTTGGGCGATCTTCGCCGGCTCCGCCACGATGGCGAAGGCGCCGAGCATGTCGTCCGAGATGAGGCCGGCCATCTCCGCCCAGCGGCCCTGCTTGGACATGGCGTTGAGCTCGGGCTGCATCTCGCCGGCGCCGATGCTGTCCAGCACCGGTTTGTAGGCTGGCGTGGAGCCATAGAAGGCGATCTGCTGGCGCGTCTGCGCCTTGGCCCGTTCCACTTCTTGATCGTCCCGCCCGGTCACGACGAAGCAGGGGTAGCTGATCTCGAAATCCCCGCGCTGCTTGCCGGCCTTGGCGAAGCCGCGCTCCAAGGCGGGCAGCGTGGTCTCCCGCAGGTATTTCTCCGTGGTGAAGGCATGCACGATGATGCCGTCCGCCACTTCACCGGCCACCTCCGTCATCAACGGCCCCACCGCGGCGAGGAACACCCGCGGCGGGCCATGCTCGGTGTTGTCTGGCGTGAAGAACGGCGTCATCAGCGTGTGCTGGTAGAACTTGCCGGTGAACTGCAGGGGCTCGCCCTGGTGCCAATTTGCCCAGATGGCCCGCATGGCGAGGATGAACTCCCGCATCCGCGCCGCCGGGTGCGACCACGGCATGCTGAACCGCTTGGTGATGTGGGGGCGGATTTGCGAGCCGAGGCCAAGGACGAAGCGCCCTTCCGACGCCGCGTTCAGATCGTGGCCGATGTTGGCGAGCACCATCGGCGTGCGGGCGAAGGCGACGGCGATGCCGGTCATCAAATCGATGCGCTCGGTGCCTTGCGCCGCGAACGCGAGGGGCAGGAACGGATCGTGCGAGGTCTCGGCGGAGAGGATGCCGCCGTAGCCCATCTCCTCCAGTTCGCGGGCTTGCTCGCCCACCTTCGAGAGCTCCCAACCGACGTTGCCATCGACCTTCATCGCCTACCTCCCCTGCGCAAGTTGTGCAAGCGCCATGACGGCGCGGTTCGTCATTCTTCCAACGGATTGCCGTCGTCGTCCAGCAGCACCACCTCGCCGAACTCAAGTGCCCGCACGTCCGCCTCGATCTTGGCGCGGTCGCCAACCACCACCCATACCAAAGAGTCGGGGCGGATGATGTCGATGGCGGCTTGGCGAATGTCCGCCTCGTCCATGCCGCGCACACGGTTCGCGTAGTGGTTCCAGAAGTCGTCCTCGAGCCGGAAGCGGACGATCGACGAGATGGAGTTGAGCACTGCCGCGGCGGTTTCCCAACGGCCGGGCAAGGAGAGCGTGCGTTGGTCCTTCACCTTGGCGATTTCCTCCGCCGTCGGGGGGCGCTCACCGCGAATCTCCACGATTTCCCGACGCAGCTCGGCCAAGGCTTCGGCCGTCTTGTCGGTTTGCACTGGGGACATGGCGTAAAACGGCCGTTGGCCTTGCGCGCCGTTGATGGCCGTGAAGGCGCCGTAGGACCAGCCCTTGTCTTCGCGCAGGTTCATGTTCACGCGGGCGGTGAAATCGCCGCCGAGCACTTGGTTCATCGCCATGATGGCGAAGTCCGCCTCGTTGTCGGGCGGTGGCGCCAAGTGGCCGGCGAGGATGACGGATTGCTCCGAATCCGGCCGATCCAAGAGATACACCGTCGGTTCGCTGCGATGCGCCACGGTGCCGATGTTCTTGGTGGGCACTTCAGCGGGCTGCCATGCACCGAAGCGGCTCTCGAGCAGCGGTTCCAACTCGGCCCGCGTCATGTCGCCCACCACGATGAGTGTGCCGTTGTTGGGCTTGAACCAAGCCTCGTGGAAGGCTGCCAAATCATCGGAGGTGAGGGCCGCGACGGATGCTTCCGTGCCGGTGCCGGAGGACGGTGCGCTGTAAGCATGGCCATCGCCATAGAGAAGCGTTGGGAAGACACGTTGGGCCAGCCCCCGAGGCTGGGCCTTCTCTTGCTTGATGGCGACGATGCGTTGCGCCTGCAGCCGCTCGAAGTCTCCTTGCGGGAAAACTGGGTTCAACACCACGTCCGCGAACACATCCGACGACGCTTCGAGGTGTTCCTTGAGCGTCCATAGAGACACGACGGACATGTCCAAGTCTGACCCGGTGTCCATGTTCGCGCCCAGCCGCCGCAACTCATCGCTGATCTCTAAGGCAGTGCGGGTCCGAGTGCCTTCGTTGAGCATCGATAGGGCGAGGGAAGCCGTGCCGGGTGTGGCGAATTGGTCGGCCGCGAAACCAGCGTCGATCATCAGCAGCATCTGCACAACCGGGAGCGCGGGCCGTGCGGCCAGGATCACTTCCAAGCCGTTATCCAAGGTGAAGCGCTCAAAGGGCGGAAAAGTCACCGACGGCGGCTCTTCCGGTTCCGGCAGGCGCGAACGGTCAACGGCTGGCTTGGTGGTCGCGTAGTCGCCGAACGGGGTCACTTCCAGCACAAACTGGCCGCGCTTCATCCACTCGTTGGCGACGGCCCGCAAGTCCTCCAAAGTGGCGGTCTCCCAGCGTTCAAGGGTGGTCTTGTAGGCCGCGGGGTCGTCCAGATAGACCTCGTAGGCCGCCAAGAGATCGCTCTTGCCACCGAAGCCGCCGACGCGCTCGATGCCGGCGATGAAACCAGACTGCCGCGTGGCCACCACCCGCTGCAGTTCGTCCGCGGTGGCGCCGTCCGCCAGCAACGTGGCGACTTCCGCGTCGATGATGGCATTGATGTCCGCCAAAGCCTGGCCCGGCATGGCGGTGGCGACCACGCCGAAGATGCCGGCGATTTCCATGGGGAACGCGAACACGCTCACGTCGGACGCCACGCGCTCGTCATACACCAAGCGCTTGTACAGGCGCGACGTCTTGCCTTCGCTCAGGATGCCGGCCACGAGGTCGAGTTGGTCCGCTGCCAAGCTGCCGAAGCCCGGCATGGTCCAGAACTTGTATAGCCGCGCTTGGGGCACGCGGTCCTTCTTGTGATGGTGGCGAACGCCGCGCAGCTCGGGAACCCACTCCTTCTGCCGCGCCAGCGGCGGCCCGGCGGGGATGTGGCCGAAGTGGCGCTCCACCCGTGCCTTCACGTCTTGGGCATCCACGTCCCCGGCCACCACGATCACCGCGTTGGCCGCGCCGTAGAACCGCTTGAACCAGCGCCTCACGTCGTCCAGGGTGGCGGCGTTCAAGTCCTCAATGCTGCCGATCACGGGCCATGAATACGGGTGGCCGGCTGGAAAGATGTTCTCGAACGCCACGTTGAACACGCGGCCATACGGCTGGTTCTCGCCTTGGCGCTTCTCGTTCTGCACCACGCCGCGCTGTTCGTCCAGCCGCGCTTGGTCAACGGCGCCCAACAAATGCCCCATCCGGTCGGATTCCATCCACAGCGCCAAGTCCAACGCATTCTTCGGCACCACCTCGAAGTAATTGGTGCGATCTGGGTTGGTGGTGCCGTTCATGCCGGTGGCGCCGACGCGCTCGAACGGCTCGAAGAACTCGCCTGGGTAGTTCTCCGTGCCGTTGAACATCAGGTGCTCGAAGAGGTGTGCAAAGCCCGTCTTGCCCGGCTGCTCATTCTTCGAGCCAACGTGGTACCACACGTTCACGGCCACGATGGGTGCCTTGTGGTCTTCATGGACGATGAGCGTGAGGCCGTTGTTCAGCGTGAACTTCTCGAACGGGATGTCGATGGCGGCGGCGTTGGCCGGTGCCGCCTCGTCTTGCCCGAAGGCCGAGCCGGCCGCGCCGAGAACGAACGCGGCCACCAAGCCGGCGCTGGGCCAACGTGCGCGGTGCGGGGTGGGGGTCGGCGATTCAGCGCGTTGGCAGCGCGACATGCTCAGTTCCTTGATGTTGGTTGAAGGCTGGTGCCACGCTCATGGCCGCAGGGTGAATTCGAGGCCCATGACGCGCGGCGTCTGATACGCGAAGCACGGCTCGCGCAGAATTAGCTGGATGGCGCAATCCAGTACGATCTCGTCCTCGTTCGTCAGGTTGAGGGCGAAGAAGGTCGCCTGCCAACGGTCTCCGGCGCCGCCTAGATTCACGCGCAGATCCGTTTGTTGGCGCTTCGGCACGATGGGTGTGCCCACGTTCAGCGATTGCTTCTGCTTCGCCACCAACGTGTGGTTCACCATCACGTTGAGTTGCATGTCGCGCGGCAGCGGATGGCTGTAGTCCACCGTGAGGTGGCCGCTCCACTCCGGCGAATAGGGCAGTTTCGTGCCGGGCGGATTGTCGTTGTTCTGTTCATCCAACTCGGCCTCGTTGAAATCGAAACCCAGGTTGATGCGCCACTGATCCGTTGGCCGCGCCACGAGGTCCACCTCAATGCCCTGGCTGTGCGCGGCGCCGGCGTTGGCGTTGTAGTTCTTGTTGATGGTGGGCAGGTTCAGCTGCTGGAAGCCCAGAATGGTGTCTTGCCAATCGAAGTAGTAGATGGAGGTGGTGAGGTTCAAGCGGTTGTCGAAGAGACGCGTCTTCAGGCCCAGCTCGTAGTTCGTCACGCTGTCGCCGTCGTAGGTGATCCGGGAGGTGGCGATGGCCGCGGCTTGGTTGCCGGTGAGCCCCTCCGGGTTGCCGGCGAACGGCGGCAGGTCTGGCAGCACGGCGTCGCCGGCGCCCGATAGCTGCCGGGCGTTGAACTCTTGGCCCAAGTTCACGTTGCCCGGACGGAAGCCGGTGGTGACATTGAAATAGGTGAGCGTGCGGTCCGACATCCAGTAGGAAACACCCACCTTGGGCGAAAACACTTTGTCTGCCGTCTCCACCGTGCTGTCCTCAAGGGTCTGCTTCATGTCCGTCCAGCGCAGGCCGGCGGTGAGCTCGATGGTGGGTGACACGGCGTAGCTGGTTTCGCCGAACACGCTGAACTCATCCAACGTATCGACGTGTTCGTTGGAGGGGTCTGAGTAGAACGCGCGATACACGTCTTGGGTGCGCGTTGCGTTCGCCAACCACGGCTGCATCAGGAAGGGCTGGAAGTCCCGCCGGAAATCGTCGCTGTCCTTCATGAAGGCACCGACCAGCCAACGCCAAGGGCCATCCGAATCCGAGATCAACTTGGCCTCGAACGTGGTGCGCTCGGATTCGGCGGTGCTGTCGTTGTTGAAGGCGAGCTGATTGGTTCTCGCCGTTGGATTGGCGAGATCGATTTGCCATCCCTCGGCCAACAGGGCGGGAATCTCGTCTGGGTTGTCACCGGCGCGGGCCACGATGTTGAACTGGATGAACCAGTCGAAGAAGGCGGCCACGGTCTCGGCGTATTCGCGCTCGCTGTGGGCAGCCCGATCCATGAACGACGCGGCGAGTTGCAGCGTGGCCCAATCGAAGTCGTAGTCTGCGTTCAGGGCGAACACGTCCACTTGATCCGTGGATTGGGGCGTCACGCCCGGAATGCGCACGTTGAGCTGCTCCTTGTAGCGCGTCTGTCCTGCCACCCAGCCTTCAGTGTCGGTTTGCACGGTGAAGAACGAGCCTTCGACGGAAAGCCGGTCCGACACCACCCACAGCGCGGCGATGCGCCCGCCGGTGGATTGTTCGGAGTTCGTGTCCTCCTCGTTGTTCGGCTCGTTCTCGAACCAGCCGGCACGGTTCTCGTCGAAGGCGGTGAAGCGCAGCGCGAAGGCGTCGCTCACGGGCAGGTTGAGCATCCCGTCCAAGCGATGCCCCAAGTCCGACGATTCCTCGTTCTGGTTCACGCTCGCGCGGACCTTCCAGTCGATGCCGTCCAGCGAGGGCTTGTTCTGGATGAAGCGGATGGTGCCGCCCACCGAGCCTTCCCCGAACAATGTGCCCTGCGGCCCCTTCAACACCTCCACCCGGTCGATGTCGAACAGGTTGCCGCCGAATTGCCGCGCCGGGCCTTGGGCGGAGGTCATGGGCACGTCGTCCAGATACACGGAGACGGCCGCGTAGGTCTGCTGGTACGACTCGGTGCCCGTCTGCGAGGAGACGCCGCGCACCGCGTAGCGGTTGTTGCTGGCGCTGGCGCCTTCGCTCATGTTGAGGCCGGTGATGTTGCGGAACAGCCCCTGCATGTTGGTGACGCCGAGCTCCTCGATCATCTGGCCGCTGACGGCGCTGATCGCCTGCGGCGTCTCCATCAGGTTCGTCTCGCGGTGCGTCGCGGTGACGACGATTTCCTCTATGTTCTCCGTTTCTTGGGCCGAAATTGCCGTTGCCGCGAGCGCCATCGCCGCGACTAGAAGGCGGTTCAACATGATTCACTCCCCCAGATTTGCGCGGCGGACTTTAGCGGAAACCCACGCCCGGCGCCACGCGATGGGCGTGCCCGGCCCTGCGTCAGCCACGGCGTCAGTGCCCAAGGCTCCACTGGGTCATGCCGAGCGATGCTTGTGCGAGATCGCTCTTATTTGCGCGCGACATCCGCCCGCCGTGCCAATTCGACACCAATTCGGTGCGCGGAAGGGGCACAGTTGGCGCCTTGGCGCCGAACGATGCCCGGAAACGACCCAATGCAGTCCAGCGACACGCCATACAAGGTGCTCTTCAAAGACCCGGGCCTCTTTGAGGAGACGGTGCGCTTGGTCGCCCCCGAACTCGCGGATGCGCTGGACTTCACGACCGCCGCCTCCCTCGACAAGGAACACCTGACGGCGTCCAACCTCAGCCGCCTGCAGGACCAGCTCCGCCGCGTCGAGTTCAAGGAGGGTGTGCTCAAGAACGGCCGCCGCCCCTACATCTTGGTGCTGTTGGAGTTCCAATCCCGCCACGACCCAGACATGGCGTGGCGCATGCGCGACTACCTCCATCTCGTCGAGTCCGACCTGCGCGAGACCGGCACGTTGGAACGGGAGGGCGCCCTGCCGCCCATGCTCTCCATCGTGGTACACAACGGCGAGGGGCATTGGCGGGCCACCGCGGAGTGTGCCGGCCCACTGGTCGGCGACGGGCCGCCGGCGCGGATCCCGATGTATGCTACGGTGGACTTGCAAGTGCTGGCGCGGGGGCCGGATGCCCAAGGCCGCACACTGGCGCCCGGCAGCCGCCTGGCGACGCTGGCGGCGTTGGAGTCGTCGCCACCTGCGGCGCTGCCGGGGGTGCTGCGGACAGCGTTCCAGCGTTACGGCGGCGCGGATTCCGCGGCGCTGCGGCGCGGGCTGCATCTGCGGGTCGAGGCGGCGCTCACGCGCCGGGGCATGGCGACGGGGCTGCCTGCGCTGGCGGAGTTCGAGCGGCTGCTCGCACAGAGACGAGGAGGGCACATGACGGCGATGTTGGACGCGACGCTGGAGCGTTGGGAGAAGGCGAAGATCGCCGAAGGCGTTGAGCGTGGTTTGGCGCAGGGTGTTGAGCGTGGCTTGGCGGAAGGTGTTGAGCGTGGCCTGGCGCAGGGCATCGAGCAGGGCTTGGCGGAGGGCGTTGAGCGGGGCGCGGCACAGGGGCGTGTCGCGCTGCTTGGGCAACTGGCGGAGCGGCGCTTCGGCACCAGCGTGGCGGACCAGTTGACGGCGTTGTTGGCCGACGAATCCGACCTGTCGCGCTTGGACGAGGCTGGCCTGTGGTTGGTGGAATGTCACACCGGCGAGGCGCTGCTCGCACGGCTCAAAGACGGTGGACGCGCCGTGGTCGACAGTGCGCCGCTGAGAAGAGGCTAAGGTCCCATGACGGTGCCCTGTACATGAGCGGCGCGGGCTGCATGCGGTCGAGGCGGCGCTCGTGCGTCGGGGCATGGCGGCGGGGCTGCCTGCGCTGGCGGAGTTCGAGCGGCTGCTTGCACAGAGACGAGGAGGGCACATGACGGCGATGATGGAATTGACGCTGGAGCGCTGGGAGAAGGCGAAGATCGCCGAAGGCGTTGAGCGTGGCTTGACAGAGGGTACGGCACAGGGGCGCGTCGCGTTGCTTGGGCAGCTGGCGGCGCAGCGGTTCAGCGATGGCGTGGCTGGCCAGTTGACGGCGCTGCTGGCGGACGAATCCGACCTGTCGCGCTTGGACGAAGCGGGCGTGTGGCTTCTCGAATGCGACACCGGCGAGGCGCTGCTGCAACGCCTCCGGGCCGCTGGACATGGGGCCGGCAACAGCGCCACCGGTTGACCGGCAGCGCAAGGGCTCAATCCTTTCATCCCCGTCGCCAACGCCCCGATAACCTCCCGGCTCGGCGGTCACTTCGGCAATGAATGGGCTCCCGACGGCCCATGCGGAGGCCGCTAAGGGGGCATGGCACAGCCGTAGGCCGCGGCCAGCAACTCGTAGGAACGCACCCGGTCCGCGAACGTTGGCGTGATCGTCAGCACGACCACTTCGTCGGCGCCCGTCTCCCGCGCCAGTGCGTCAATAGCCGCCTTCACCTCCGCCGGTGAGCCGATGATCTGCCGCGAGCGCTTGCCGCGCAGGCGTTCGAGTTCCGCGGCGGTGAAGGGGTGGGCGAGGGCTTCCTCCGGCGATGGTGGCGGCCCAAGGATGCCGCGGGCGCGGCGTTCGCGCTGAATCTCGCGGATGCGGCGGAACACATCGGCCTTCTCCGCGTCTTCGGTGGCGATGGCGAACACCCCGATGGACGTGTAGGGGGCGCTGCGCGGGCCGGGCGCGAAGTCTCGCCGGTAACGTTGCATCGCCGCGGCCGCCGGGCCGGGGGCAATGAAGTGCGCGAACGAGAAGGCGAGGCCGAATTGCGCCGCGTAAACGGCGCTGTCGAGGCTGGAGCCGAGCATCCACACGTCCGGCGTGGTGGCTGCCTTGGGCGTCGCTTCCAGGCGCTGGAATGCTTCGGTGAACGCCTTGGCGCCGGAAACGAAGGCCACCAAGTCCTTCACTTTGGCGGGGTAATACTCGATGCCCAGCGGATTGCCGTAGGCCAACGCCGCGGCGGTGAGGCCGTCGCTGCCCGGTGCCCGGCCCACGCCCAAGTCGATGCGGCCAGGGTACAAGAGCTCCAACATTCGGAAGTTCTCGGCCACCTTGAACGGCGAATAGTGCGAGAGCATCACCCCACCGGAACCCACGCGGATGCGCTTGGTCTCGTGGGCCACGCGGGTGATGAGCACCTCCGGCGAAGAACTCGCCAACGTCTCGGTGGCATGGTGTTCCGCCAGCCAGTAGCGGTGGTAGCCGAGCGCGTCGCAGCGCCGCGCCAACGCGATGGTGTGCTCCACGGCCGCGGCGGCATCCTCGCCGCGGCCGATGGGCGATTGATCGAGCACTCCGAGCTTCATGGCTAAACCCTACCATCGCGGGAGCGGTGGTGTGGGTGGCCACTGCGCCATCGAATCCATGTAAAGTTGCCGCAACGCGCCACCGCCAGGAGCGCCCCATGCTGACCGCGCAAGAGAACGCCATCCTCACCGAGACCGGCCCCGACGCGCCGATGGGGGCGGTGTTCCGCCGCTACTGGATGCCGGCGCTGCTCTCCCGCGAGTTGCCGGCACCGGATTGTCCGCCGTTGCGGGTGAAGCTCTTGGGTGAGGACTTCGTGGCCTTTCGAGACAGCGCCGGGCGCGTCGGCCTCGTGGCGCCCGGCTGTCCGCACCGCGGCGCCAACCTGTTCTTCGGGCGGGTGGAGGATTGCGGCATCCGCTGCGCGTACCACGGCTGGAAGTTCGATGTGCGCGGCGCCTGCGTGGACATTCCGACGTTGCCGGACGCCGCCGCCCGCCGCCTCATGCCCCGCGCCGCGCTGCGGGCGCTCGAAACCGCGGAGTTCGGCGACGTCATCTGGGCCTACATGGGCCCGGGCGAAGCGCCGCCGCTGCCACGCTTCGAGTTCGGCTTGGTGCCGCCGGCGCATCGCTTCGTCTCCAAGAAGTTTCAGCAATGCAATTGGGCGCAAGCCTGCGAGGGCGGTTTGGACACGGCGCACTTCTCCTACCTGCACGCCGGCATGCGTGACGGCGAGAAGGTGGGCCTCACCGAGGTGGCTGGGCGGCGCTCGCGGGGCGAGAACGAGCCGCCGTCGCTGGCCCGCTTTCGTTGGATGGCCGAGGACGGGCGCCCAGAGTTCACCGTGCTCGACCATCCGGCCGGGCTGCTGCTGTGCGCGGCGCGGCAGGCGGACGCCGGCGCCACCTACTGGCGCATGACGCAGTTCCTGATGCCGAACCACTCCCTGGCGCCGGGCAATTTCCCGGAGGACAACAACCTCGGCAACACCTGGGTGCCGCATGACGACCGTTCTTGCTGGATCTTCTGCTATTGCTGGAACCCGGACCGGCCGCTCACGGAGAAGGAAACCACGGCGTTGGCCAATGGCTCGGGCATCTTCGCGGCCGTGGACGAGCACTTCGTGCCCGTGCGGCGGCGCGAGAACGACTACCTCATCGACCGCGCGCTGCAGCGCGAGGCCAGCTTCACCGGCATCGCCGGCATTTCCGAGCAAGACCAAGCCATCGCGGACAGCCAAGGCTTCATCGCGGACCGAACACGGGAGTTGCTGGGGCAGACGGATTTGGGCGTGGTGCGGTTCCGCCGCTTGGCGTTGCAGGCGGCGCAGGATGTGGCGGCCGGCCGCCCGCCACAGGGCGCAACGGCGCCAGACGCCTATCGTGTGCGCTCCGGCGATGCGATGAGCACACCGGGGGAGCCGCTCCATGCCGTGATCGAGAAGCGCTTCGGGGCCATGTCCGGCGTGCCGGCGCCGTGAGCCCGGGCCGGCCGGGCCGGAAGTGGACAGGGTGGCCCAAGCGGAGTGGGAAGCGAGCCAAGGCCGGGCGCGAGCCGGGGGCGGGCGTTTGCGGCTCGAAGTCGGCTACCATGAAGTGACGGGTTATGGAGGACTGGATCATGCAGGTCAGCAATGCCGTGCGCCCCACCGAGGCGCAACTGCGGGCGCTCCTTGCCAGCAAGTTCGAAGGCCCCGTTTCCATGCTCAACCTGCTGAAGTTCAAGGAGCGCGCCGAATACGAGGACGGGCGCGCCACCAGCTTGACGGGCCAGGAGGCGTACCAGCGCTACGGCGAGCAGATGCGGCGCTTCGTGGAATCCAAGGGCGGGCGCTTCATCTTCGCCGGCCAAGTGAACCAATTGATGCTCGGCGAGGTGGATGCGCTGTGGGACATGGCCGCCATCGTCGAATATCCGTCGAAGGAGGCGTTCGTCGAGATCATCTCGTCGGCGGAAGTGGCGGATTTCGGCATCCACCGCACGGCGGGGCTGGAAGGGCAGCTACTCATCGCCATCTCGGCCGCGGTCACGCGCTAGCGCCGTGGTCCGTCTGGCCGCGAGCGTCGCCGCGCCGGCGGTTATGCGGAGAAACGGTAGCGCAGCTTCACCACCAGAAAGTCGATGATTGGCTCGTCCAGTGCATCCTCGAACAAGCGGCTGAAGCCTTCCGTCCCATCGTCGTGGGCGAAGTGGCTGCCGCGGGTATAGACCACGAATAGGTCCGAGAGCGGGCCGATCTCCCAGCGATAGCGTAGCTGCGCCGTGAGGCGCGAGAGCGAGAAGTCCTCAGTTGCCGCGCCCGGCGCCAACGAGCGCGGTCGGAGCGCGCCGTGCGACGGCGGCGTGCGGTAGTGGCGCTGCGCCTGCGCCTTCACGCCGGCCCACTGCATGAAGAAGCGCAGTTGCTGGCGTGCGGTGAGGAAGTAATCCACGCTCACGCGGGGTTGCGCGTCACGGGCCTTGAAGGTGGCGAAGTCGCGCTCGCCAGTGTGCAGCAACCAGCCATTGCGCGCCTTGTAGGTGATGTCGAAATCGAACGAAAGCCGGTCATTCGGCGTAAACGTCACGCCGAAGTCGATGCGCGGCGACCACACGCCATCCAACTCCTCCTGATCCGCGCCCACCGCGCCGCTCCATGAGAACCGCTTCGCCGAATCAGTGCCGTAGGAGAGGCGCGTGGACCAAGCCGCGTCCTTCTTGAACCAGCCATTGCCGCGGCTGTTGCGGTCATCCCACACCGCGGGGAAGTAATCGACTTCCAAATGCACTTCGGAGCGGTTCGCCAACAACAGCGTGTTGTTGGTGAAGATGCCCACGCGGTTGGCGAAGCCGTCCGTGTTGGCTTGGCCGAAGAAGTAGAACGAGTTGCGCACTTGGCGGAAGCGCTTGGAATCGCTCGTGGTGCGGGTGACGCCGTACTGGATGTTGGCGGCGTCGTTCTGGCGGATGAAACCCAAGTCACTCACATCCAGGCGTTTATCCAGATAATCCAAACTGAACGAGTGAATGAGGCCACGCCGCTGCGTGAACTGCACGTCCGTGAACATGCCGTAGCCGGCTTCGTCCTTGTCGCTGTACATGAACTGCGTGTCCCAACGCAGCCGACCGTCCTTCGACAGGGAGTGGACGTCAATGCCATGCGTTGCGACGCCGCCACCGGGCAAATCCACCAACGTGCCCAAGTAACCGATGGCGCGGCGCCCGGCACCACCGGTCTCGAAAAGCCCACGCACCACGCCGAAGTTGCGGCCGTCTTCGCGCACCATCGTGCGTTCGCCGGTGGCGGTGATGCGGCCGGGCAACTCCACTTCGTCCTCCACCGCGGCCAAGGCGCCGAAGCGCAGCCGGCCGAGCGCCCCGGCGGCCTTCACCGCGCCTAGCAGATCGGTGGGCTTGCCCAGCTCCACATCCGCCACTTCCACGCCGTCGGGCACCACCACATGGCGTGGCGGCCCGCCGATGCGCCGCGTGTTCACCAGCGTGGTGGGGGTGGGCGTGAAGGTGGCGGCGGTGGGCCGGGCGCCGCTGCCGCGCCGCGAGCTGTAGCGGTTCACATCCGAGCGCGGGTTGGTGACGAACACTTCGCTGCCTTCGAGGAAGAACAGGCGCTTCTCTGGAAAGTAGGTCTCGAACGCCGTCAGGTTCACCACCACGGCGTCCGACTCCACGGCGCCGAAGTCTGGATTCAACGCGCCGGTGAGTTGCAGGTTGGGCGTGGGGCGCCACGCGATGTCCACGCCCACGCGGTGTTCTTGGCGATCCGCGATGGCGTCGTGGATGGTGGAGGCGTGGGGGAAGAAATCCAGTTGGCGATGCGTGTCCAAGCGGGCGAGTCGCATCGGCTGCAACGCGGACATGAAGCGTCCGCCAGAGAAGGGCAGCGCCGGCCAGCCGTAAATCTCATCGAGATGCGCCACCTTGCGATCCACCCAAAACGCCAGTTGGCGTGGGCCGGGGCCAAGTGCTGCGTCCGCGGAAGGCATCGCCATCATGGACCACGGCAGAAACATCTCGACGCTCCAGCCATCTTCGCCGACAGCGCTGGCGCCTTCCCAAGGGCCATCCCATTGCTCCGTGAGGGTGCGCTCCGGCAACGCCTTGCCGTCCATCACGGAGCCGCCGAGGGCCACGGTGAACCAGTAGCCGTAGAGGCCGGCGCCGGAGGTGTCCAACGTCAGGCCAAAGCTGTCGCGGTTCAGGTATTGGTCGCGGGACGACAGGCGCGAGACGAGGGTGTCCGCCGGTTGTTCCATCACCGCCGCCACATAGAGCCCTTCGGGGGTGTAGAGGAACCGGTACTCGGTGCGGTAGCCGGGCCGGGCGAGGGTGTCTGGGTCGATCACGCGCATGGCGTCGCTCACGGTGGCGAGCGCCCAATCCGCTTCCGCCACATGGCCGTCGATGACGATTTCCACCGCTTTGGCGTAAGCAATGTCGAGGGCCGGCCCGGCAGCGCCATCGGCCGGCGTGGCAGCGTGGGCGCCGAAGGACGCCAAGCAGGCGAGGAACGCCGAGGCGCAGAGGGGCTTCGCGCGGCCCCAAGGCCGTGCAACGTGGCGGGGGAGTAAGGTCATGGGCGTGCCGGCGCTAGCTTAGCACAGCACGTTGGGCTCACCCTGTGCGCTGGCTTGGACGGTGTGCGCCGGAGTGCGCCTCAGAGCGTGGCGTACGCCGCCCCCTCAAGCCTCGCTGGCCAGAAACGCCCGCAGTTGGTCGGATAGGGCGGCGCAGGCGCTTTGGCGCACCCGCGCGATGATGGGGATGGGCACCACCAGTGCCGGAATGAAGCTCGTGCCGACGGCTTCGGAGCTCAGCCGGCCCACATGGATGCCCTCGGCCGCGTCCCACACGGAGGCTTCGTAGTTGGAGTCGTTCTCCCAGGAGAGGAAGCCGAAGCAGGCGGGAATGCCGCCGCTCACCATGGTGCAGTTCACGGTGCCGGTCTCGCTGGAACGCACGGTGCTGCCCTCGATCCACACGAGGTAACGCACCCCGATCTCGCGGATGCGTTCGGCCAGCAGCGGCTGCGCGATCACTTCGGCGAAATCCCGCACGTCAACGGGCGCGGTGCGCGGCTCGAACCACGGAAACGTCGCGTCCACGAATGCCTGCTCGGACATCACGGCCAAGTCCTCCCCGCGCACCTGGCGGCTCACGCAGTCCACAAAGTCCGTTTCCGTCTCGCCGCGGGTCTTGTGCTTGCGCCCCAAGACAACGATGGATTCATGCGCCGCGATGCCAGTACCCGCTTCCCGCACTTCCTGCACCGTGGCCGTGACGCAACCGGGA
The DNA here is from genome assembly GCA_965200505.1 of Candidatus Azotimanducaceae bacterium. Classification (GTDB taxonomy): domain Bacteria; phylum Pseudomonadota; class Gammaproteobacteria; order Pseudomonadales; family Azotimanducaceae; genus VXNE01. The sequence continues at coordinate 2,156,012 of OZ241343.1, forward strand.
AGCGCGGCTGCCGCCAACAGCAGCACGCCGAACGCAAGCGACCCAGCGCGAGGGATGTGTCGCCGCGGCATCACCCGGATGCCTCCGCTGCGGCGGTGCCGGCGGCGAGGGCTTGGATCTCCGGCGCCGCGGGGAAATAGAACGCCACATGGGCGGCGGCGTCGCGCAAGGCCCAGATGGCCGCGTCGTTCAACCCCGCGGATGGGCCGCCGCCCATGAAGCCCAAGTTCTGCGCATTGCTCTTGCCGTATGCCGGCAGGGGCCAACTACCGAGCAGCTCGCCATCGGGGCGGTAAACGTCGATCTTGTACTTGATCCACACCTCAAAGAAGCCGCTCTTCGTCTGCTCCGGTACGGAGAATTGCAGCTCCTCCACCGAGGGCGCGATGATGCCGTCCACTTGAGCGGCCGGCGCCGCGACCGCCTCCACCCGCTCCGTATGCGCGAAGAGCGCCGCGAACACGCGCTCGAACACCGGCACCTGCGTGGCGCCGAGCTCGATGCGGAACTTGCCCAGCGCCTCCAAGTCCTCCTCGTGGACGTACTGGCGCATGGTGTCGTCAAAGCGCAGCCCCACGGCGATGGGGATGGGCTCCACGAGAGGCGTCGGCACCGTGGTCTGCACCGAAACGCTGGCCCCGCCACAGCCGCCGAGCGCAAGGCCCACGGCGGCGAGGGACGCCGTGCGCAAGAACCGTGGGATGCTGCAGGCCATGCGGGGCACTGTGCGCGGTTTGGGTGGCAATAGCAAGAGCCGATATCGCCCTGCCGCCGCCGGATCCGGGCAGCCACGGTTTATTCCCCTGGCGCTGCGCGGAGGAGTGATTTGCGGAACGGTGAAAGCGGCCCCTCAATTCGAGACGAGAGGGAACACGCCTTTGTAGATTCGCACGAGAAGCCCCGCTACGTCTGACACGACATCATCACGATTCAGGATTGCTCGACTCAGGAAATCCTCCCAGTGCCAACCACCCCCTCCGCACCGTTGATTGACGTAAGCACCAATGTAGTGATTCTCCGACACGCGCCCATCGGACCAAGTCTTTAGATCGGCGTTGGCCACGAAGTGCTCTCGAGTCTTTTCCTTGATGGTCGAATTTTCGTCGAGGCATATGCCGGCAAAGAGCCATATTGCGCCCTTTTGACCGTACCACACCTCACCGAAGACGTAGAAATCGTCAGTCTCTTCCGTCCAGAAATACACGCTCTCCTCTCGTTCATCCACAAGTTTCACACCATGAATCTCCCCGGCGAGACGCTCGCCTACCGCCTGGAAGATTTCCTTGATGAGGTGTTTCCGGACAGCGGACATAGCCTTGTAGACATGCAGGGCCATCTGCAATCGATCGTCGTCCTTGCAGATGTAATCGGCCGTAAGTTCGTTCGTGTTCATCGGCTTCTCCTTGGTCTAAAGCGGTCGCTCGGGATCCTCTGCGTAGAACATACGGCCGATGTACATGAGCAGGTCCTTGAGGAACCAACGCACGTTCTCGGCGTGGCAACGCCTGTGGCATTCGGCTACCCAGTGTGCCACGGATGGGCCGTTCTTCGCGAGTCCGTAGGGAATATTCAAGTAGCGGTCTCGGTCTTTGTCCTGAATGGTGCCAGCGTCTCCCCCATCACCGCTCAAGTAGAGGATGCACGCATTCTCGTCCTTCCGCCGCAGGAACTTCAGGTAGTCATGAAGCTGGTCATCTTGTTCGCCTGCCCAAGGTTTGTTCTCAATGCCAATCCACTTGTCACCGAGCTTGAGCACGATGTCGATTCGGCGGCTCTTTTTTGACGCAGATTTTCCGGTTCTGGGGATGCTGTACTCCGTATAGACGGAGCATCGCTCCAACGCCCCATATTCGCCGGCTTTGCGAATGGACTTGTCGCCACGGTCTATCTCGCGCAGAAACAGCCGCAGGAAGGCGGTGCCTTGGCCGTGGCTGCCGTCCGGCCGCAGGAGATCAGCGAAGATGCCAGAGATGAGGTTCTCGTTCTCCTTGAAGTAGTGGAACACCGAAAACTGGGTCGCCGCCACGCGGTCAAGGACCCGCTGTGCCTCCGACGCGACCGAGACGGCCGGTGCCAAGCCGGCAAAGAACGCCCGGAGATGCGACCGATGTTGTTCGGACTGTTGTTCCGCCGCCCGACTGTCGGTCGCGAGCACCTCCGCTAGGCCGTCGAACAGGCCCTGTAGCCGTTCTTGCGTCACCGTCGCGTCCGTCATGGCTGCTCGTGGCCTTGGATCGAAGACAGAGTTTACAACAAGGTTACGCTGCTGGCGGCTATTTTCCGGTCACGCCGAGCGCCACTAGCTCGGCGTACTCGTCATCTGCAATGCCCAGTTCCTCGCGCAGCACCTCGCGGCTGTGTTGGCCGAAGCATGGGGCTGGGCGCGGGGTTGGGCGTTGGCTGTTGGAGAGGAGCCACGGTGCTCGGGGCATGAAGTGTGTGCCGCTCTCTGGGTGCGTCACTGGGGCCATGAAGCCGCGTTCGAGGAATTGGCGGCAGGGTTGCGCGTAAAGGCGTTGGAAGCCGTTCGCCGCGGCCGCGCTGATGCCGAGGGTGCCGAGCGCTTCGGCTTCCGCGTCAGCGTCCCGCGTGGCGCAGTGGTGCCCCATCAAGGCGTCCAGTTCGGCTTCGTGTGCTTTGCGCCCCGCGGCGGTGGCGAAGCGGGCGTCTTTGATGCCGACGCGCTGCGCCAGCGCGGCCCATGCCGCATCCGTCTCCACTGCCAACAGGAGCCAACCGCCATCCCGGGTTCGGTAGGTGCTGTGGGGTGCGAAACGAGGGTGGCGGTTGCCGGACGGTCGCCGCGTGTGGCCGTTCGCCTCGAACTCCAGCAGCGCGTCACCCACTTGCACCGCCACCGCTTCCATCATGGCGCCGTCGATGCGCTGGCCGGTGCCGCCGCGGTCTCGATGGTGCAGGGCGGCGAGGATGGCGGCGGCGAAGTAATAGCCGGAGATCGGGTCTGGAATCAGCCCGCCGGTGTTGGCGGCGGCATCGCCGGCGTAGCCGTGGATGGAGGCGAAGCCGGCCATCGGTTCAATGGAGTGGCCATTGGCCGGGTACTCGGCGAACGGCCCCGCGGTGCCGAAGCCAGACACGGAGGCGAAGATGATGTCCGGCCGCACCGCTTGCAGGCTCGCCAAGGTGACGCCCCAGTTCGGCATCACATGGGGGCTGAAGTTGTCCGCCACCACGTCGAAGCGCGGCGCCAAGCGCCAGAAGATGTCGCGGCCCTTCCGATGCGTCATGTCCAAGGTGATGGCGCGTTTGTCGAGGTTCACGGAGTTGTACATGCCGTTGGTGTTGAGCCGGCTCTGCTCGATGTCGTCGCGCCGCACGGCCGGCGGCACGGGTGCGCCGGCGCCGCGCCACACGTCTGGCCGCTTGGGGGATTCGATTTGCACCACATCGGCGCCGAGCAGCGCCAAGAGCTGGGTGCCGAAGGTGCCCGCCCAGGCTTGCGTGAAGGCGAGCACCCGCACACCGGCCAAGGGTGCGGTGGCTTCGGTGCTTGGTGGCGGGGGCGTGGCGCTTGGATGCCGGGCGGTGGTGGTTCGGCTTGAGTAATCGGCATCGGCTGGGCCTGCCGGCGCCGTTGCCCCGCCCCGCGATTCTGCTCTGAGCTCGGCGCCGTGCTCGTCTAGCCGCGGCGCGGGGCGCCGCAACTGCCACGGTGTGGCCGAGAGCTGCATCGGGGCGCCGGCGGTGGCCAGCGTTCGGCCCGCCACCGTGGTGCGAACGAGGAACCCGCGGGCGTCGAGTTGCTCGCTCGCCACCAGCTCGGCCGCGTCCTGCACCACGCCGGACAAACAGCGCAACTTGGCCAAGCCGTGGAACAGTTCCCATTTGTCCCGCTTCGCCGCGGCGCGCGCCAAGGCGGCGCGGATGGGCTTTGGATCTTGCGTGTTGCGGCCCAACACCGGGGCATACGTTGGGTCTTCGGCGAGTTCGTCCAAACCAAGCAGGTGCATCGCCTCGGCCCACCGCGCCCAATCGCCGAAGCCGAAGTTCATGGCACCATTGGCCGTTTTCCACAGCGGCGCCGGTTCGCCGCGCCGCCGCAAGCCACCGGGGCCGTACTCCAACCGCTCGCCGCCGACGAAGATGCCGAGGATGGCCCATGGCGCGTTGGTGAGCGCCAATGCCTCCAGTTCGCTCACGTCCACGCGCTCGCCCACGCCGGTGCGGTGGCGCTTGAGGAGGGCCGCGGCGGCGCCGACGTGGCCGGCGATGCCGGCGATGTAGCCGCTCTGCCGCACCGGCAACTGCAGCGGTGGCTCGTCGGCGAGGCGGTTGATGGCCGTCCAGCCGGCGCGGGCGCAGAGTGTGAGGTTGGTGCCCGGCACATCCGCAAGCGGCCCGGTGAGGCCATGCGGCGTGATGGAAAGGTGTACGGCGGTGGGCGGCAGGGCCGCCACGGCCGCGGCGAAGGGTGCCGGCCACGGCTTGGCCGCGGTGGTCACCAACACGTCCGCGGCAGAGGCCAGCGCCGTCACTTCGCCGCCATCGCGGGGAACGATGGAGCGCTTGTTCCAGTTTGCGTAAGCGTGCAAGAGCGAGCGTTCAACGCCCGGCTCGTCGTCTAGGAACGGCGGCTCGCGGCGCAATGCGCAGCCATCTGGCGGCTCCACCAGCACGACATCGGCGCCGAAGTCGCCGAACAGGCGGGCGGCCCAAGCGCCAGAGAGGCGTTCGGACAGGTCGAGTACGCGCAACCCCGCGAACGCGCTCTTGGTCGTCTCGTTGCGCTGTTCCATTGCGCTTCCCATGCCGATGATGGCAATGATAGGCGGTGAGCCGCGCTGGGTGGTCGCTGTTGTTCGTTGCGCCGGCATGGCGGACGCTGCGGTGCGATTTGGCTGAGCGTCAGCCGCCCGGGTTGCCGGCAGCGGCTTGCGACCCTAGCATCCCCTTAAGCGAACGTTGAGGAGTTGCTTGCCCATGCGGCCATCTCAATCACGGTGCCGTCGTCCAGGACGTTTCGGCGCGGCGCTGCTCGCCACGGCCGGTCTGGTTGCCATGCCCGCCGTCGCGCAAGGCGGCGAAAACCCGTTGCCGGCAGCCATCGTCAAGGGCGAGCTGGCAGTCTCGGCCACGCCGTTCGCTCGTGCCCCACGCACGACGGACCCAGAACTCGCGGTCGGGTGGCCCCCGGCGTACTCCAACGACGCCTACGCCCGCATCCAAACCCTCCTGCCGGTGCCGGACGGTTCCGGCCGGCTCGCCATCTACGACGTGCGTGGCGTTTTCTACATGGTGGACGAAGAGGGTGGCGAGCTGACGACCTATCTCGACCACCGCACGGCCGACCTGGGCTTTGATGCGAGCAACATGCCGAACGAATCCGGCTTCTTGGGGCTGGCCTTCCATCCCGAGTTCGGCCAGGCCGGTGAGCCGGGTTACGGCAAGTTCTACACGGCGTACAGCGCGAGCGTGGAGAGTGGCGTGGCGGACTACGTTGAAGCGCCCACCAACGTGCAGGAGAGCGTCATCCGCGAATGGACGGCGCGGGACCCGGCCGCCACGGTTTTCGCCGGCACCTCCCGTGAGGTGCTGCGCGTGGGCCAGTTCGCGCCGAACCACAATGTGGGCACCTTGGCGTTCAACCCCACCGCGGCGGCCGGCTCGCCGGACTACGGCCTGCTCTATGCCTGCCTCGGCGATGGCGGTGCGGCGCAAGACCCGATGGACCACGGGCAGCGGCTGGCAACGCCACTCGGCGCCATCGTGCGCATCGACCCATTGGCGGGTGCGGAGGGCCGCGCCTACGGCATCCCCGCGGACAACCCATTCATCGACATGGACGACGCCGCGCCGGAGATTTGGGCGTATGGCCTGCGGCATCCACAGCAGTTCTCTTGGGACGCCGATGGCCGGATGTTCATTGCGGACATCGGCCAAGACAGCGTCGAGGAAATCAATCTGGGTGTGGCCGGTGGCAACTATGGCTGGCGGTTGCGGGAAGGCACGTTCGCCACCATCGACGCCGTGGGTTCGCTTCCCGGCGGCCCGGTGTATCCGCGGCCCGAAACGGATCCAGCGCCCTTCATCTACCCCGTGGCCCAGTACGACCATGACGAAGGCTTCGCCATTGGCGGCGGCTTTGTGTATCGGGGCGAGGCCATCCCGGCGCTGCGCGGCAAATACGTGTTCACGGAGCTGGTGCGTGGGCGCCTGTTCGCCATTGACGCGGACAACTTGGTTGACGATGGCGCCACGCCCATCGAGGAGGTGCGCATCCACATCGACGGCGAGGAGATTGAATTGGCGGAGGTGGCCGGCTTTCCGGATACCTACAAGGTGGGTTCAATGCGCGTGGACGCGCGGCTTGGCATGGACCACGATGGCGAACTCTATCTCTTGACGAAGAGCGATGGCTGGATTCGCAAACTCAGTGCCACGGGTGCCGATGCGCCAGTTGCCCAGGCCAGCGGGGCGAGCGCGGCGCAAACGTGGGCCGAGACGCGGCGGCGTTGGCAGCCCTGCGCGGATGGTTCGGTCGCGTTGCGGGGCGCGGATTGCGAGGGGGAGGCGCCCTAGCGCTGGTTGTCCGCGATGCCGGGTGCCGCCGCGAATGAACGCGGCGCACCCGCCAACAGCAGCCTAATCCAAACAGTCGAACGTGGCGCCACCCACGTTCTTGGCGCGTGGATCGCCTAACAGCGAGTTGCTCATCCGATTCATCACATAGGAAAGGCACAGGTGGCGATCCAAATCCAGCACGATGCTGGAACCGCCGGCGCCGCCCCAGAACACGCCGCGGTCTGGTTTGGCCGAGTGCAGCAGCTCGTTGGGGAAGCCGTAGCCCATGCCGATCTTCATCGGCATCTGGAACAAGAGGTCCACCCCGTCGATCTGCACATCCAAGGCGCGGCGGCAACCGGCTTCGGAGAGTAGTTCCGCGCCGAACGCGCGCCCACCGTTCACCATCGGGGTTTGCGCGCGCACCAGCGAGCGGGCATTGCCGTGGCCGTTGGCGGCGGGGATTTCCGCTTGGCGCCATGCCGTGGTGTTCGCCGCGTCGTCGTCCATCTCCATGCCCTTGTTCAGCCGGTCGATGACGGAGCCGGGTTCAACCTTGGCGAACGGGTTGTCTTCGGGCAGCGGCGAGGTGTCTGGAATCATGTCGCCGATGCGCTGCAAGTCCTCGGTGGGCACACCAACGTGGAAGTCCGCCCCCAACGGCTTGGCCACTTCGTCCCTGAAGAAGGTGCCGAAGCTCTTGCCGGTGATGCGTCGCACCACTTCGCCGATGAGGAAACCCTGCGTCGCTGCGTGGTAGCCGCTCTGCTCGCCGATGTTCCACCACGGCTTCTGGGCGGCGAGGTTCTTCACGCACAGGTCCCAGTCGTAGAACTCTTCGCCGCGAATCGCCGGCTCGAAGCCCGGCACGGCCGCCGTGTGGCTCAGGAAGTGGCGCACCTCGGTCTTTTCCTTGCCGTTTTGGCCGTACTCGGGCCAGTACTTCACCACTGGGGCGTAGAGGTCCAGTTCGCCTCGGTCCGCAAGCATGAGCGCACAGAGGAACGTCATGGTCTTGGTGGAGGAATACACACAAACGATGGTGTCCTCCAGCCAAGGCTCGGTTTTCTCGACGTCCTTGTGCCCGGCCCAGAGGTCCACCACGTACTCGCCATCCACGGTGGCGGCGAAGCTGGCGCCAATGTCCCCATGTTCGGTGAAGTTGCGCTCAAAGGCGTCGCGAACTCGCGCAAAGCGCTCGTCGCAATGGCCGTGTATGTCCATGCGTTCCCCTTACTGTGTGCGATGTGAGGCCGGCGGCGCGAATGGCGGCCGCCGGCCTGATGGCTGGCTTACGAGGCTATAGTTGATAGCCCACTTCGATGCCAATCTGCCGCGGCGGGAACCAGTAGTAGAGCTCGAGTGCGCTGCTGCGCCCGCGCAGCGTCTCGTCGTTGGCGAGGTTCTGGCCGTAGGCGGCAATGCGCCACTTGTCGTCGTCGCTCATGAACGTGACGCGGGCGTTGGTTTTCTCGTAGCTCGGAACAACCAGCGTGTTCTGGGTGTTGACGAACTGCTCCGCCACCCACGCTTGGTCGGCGTGCAGTACAACGCGCCAGCCATTGTTCATGGGAATGGTGTAGTCGGCGGCCAAGGAAGCCGTCCACCCCGGCGCATAGATGAGCTCGTTGCCCTCCGGGCTTTGGTCTGAGTACAACGGCCCTTGGGACACTTCAGTATCGGTGGTGTCGCCGGTGAGACGCACCGTGAACCGCTCGGTGAGGCGAGCGGAAACCTCCAGCTCGAAGCCCTGGATCTCGGCGCCGCCGCTGTTGGTGTTGTAAGTGTTGGTGCCCGCGCTCAACGTCCTGAGCGCCGGTTCGTCTTCCACCAGGATCATGTCGTGCCAATCCAAGTAGTAGGCCGAGGCGGTGAGCTGTACGCGGCTGTCCCAGAGCGTCGCCTTCACGCCCAGCTCGTAGCTCTCCACGTCGTCGCCGTCGAAAAAGCGTCGCGCCAGTGCCAACTGTTGCGCATTGCGTATCATGTCAACGCGATCCGATGCCCCGCCGGCGAGGGCATCCTGAATCAGGATGTCATATTGGCGAACGTTGAACTCCATGTGGTTGTTCACGTTGCCCGGGCGGAAGCCGGTGGCGTAGTTGAAGTAAACCAGCCAATCGTCCATCGGCCGCCAAGACACCACGAACTTCGGCGACACCGGCGAATCGTCGGTGCCGGAATCCGTGTTGGAGAAGTACTGCTCCATGCTGGAATAGCGCAGCCCCAATGTCACCTCAATGGCGTCCGTGAGGTCGAAGCTCAGCTCGCCGAACGCGGCGTATTCCTCAAGCAGGTCCGTATGGGTGTTGGCGGGCACCATCAGCAGCGTGTCGAAGCGCACGCCGAACTCCTCGCGCCCCGGGAAGTAGTTCCCCAACTGCTGTGCCTGGCTGTGGTCCTCGCTGTCCTTCCAGAAGAGGCCGGCCGTCCAGCGCACCCGCTTGTCGCCCGGTGACACCAAGCGGAACTCCTGCACCCAGCGTTCGCTGTAGGAGCGGGTGAAACCAACCATCGCACGCAGGTTCATGCCGTCGGGCGTGAAGAGGCCCGGGTTGCCGAGATTGAGGAAGCCGTTCCACCCAGGGCGACACCAGCCCAAACTGAGCTCGGGTGTGCAGCCGGGATGGTCAGTCGCCAACGCGGAGCCGCCGTACACGAAGTCCAACAACCAAACGCTCTGGTAGCTCGCCTCGGAGTTCGAGTGGATGCGGCGGTCCGTGAAGGACGTCAAGGATTCAAAGCTCGCCCACGGAAAGTCCACTTCCAAAGTGAAGCTGTAGATGTCGATCTTGTCTGAGGACCAGGGGCCTTGGCCGGGGATGCTCGGCGCTGAGATCTCATATGCGCGCAGGGTGGTCACGGCGCCGTCCGTCTCTTGGTCCGAGTTGTAGATGGTGGCGCCGATGGCGTAGTTCTCGCCCTCGTAACGCAGGGCGGCGCGGTAGCCGGTGCGGGATGCGGGGTTGTAGTCCGCGGAAAGCACGTCTCCCAAGGGGCCGATGTTGTCCACGTAGCCGGCGGTTTCGGCATCCCAGCCCGTGACCCGCAGTGCCAAACCCTCCCGGAGCGGTATGTTGACCATGCCGTCCAAGCGCCGGGAGTAGTCATCCGAGGCACCCATGTTGGAGTAGCTGGCGTTGACGGCGACATCGAAGGCCGTGGGGTCTGGCTGCTTGTACAGATAGCGGATGGTGCCGCCTTGGGAACCTTCGCCGAACAACGTGCCCTGCGGCCCCTTGAGCACTTCGACGCGCTCGATGTCGAACATCGTGCCGCTCACTTGGTTGTCTGGGCCGAGCGCGGCGGTGACTGGCGTGCCGTCCAGATAGACGCCGATGGTGGCACCGGTCAGGAAGTAGCCGACGCCGCCGGTTTGGGAAGAAACTCCCCGGATGGTGTAGCGGTTCTCACCGTCCAAGCCGCCGGACATGCTCAAGCCCGGCACCATGGTGTAAACGTCTTCCATGCTCTGGGCGCCCAAATCCTCCACCAAGTCATCCGTGACGGCGCTGATCGCCTGTGGCGTGTCCATCAGCCTGGTCTCGCGGTAGGTGGCGGTGACGATCACCTCCTCCATCGCCGGGCTTGCGTCCTCATCCGACGCCTCGGCGCGGGCGGACGGGCTGGCAAGCAGGAGCGTGGCAGCGAAAAACGGCAGCGCCAAGTGCGCCATTCGCGTAGTGAAATGCCTGTTCATGTGTGTCCTTAACCTCTCAGTCATCCCCGAATAAGCCACGGGCGATGGGATGTGTCAAGCATCGGCGGATGTGCGCCGGCCGCTGGCGGCAGCGCGAACGGCCGGCGATCAAGCGGCGGGCGCTGGTGAGGAAAGGCGCGTCGGCAAAGGCTTTGCGCCAGCTTTCGCCGCTCGGGGGCACACCGCGCGACGGTGCCGCTAGGCGGCGAAACGGCTTGGGCTGCAGGCGGCCAAATCTTGTGCCGGCTCGCTTCCGACGATGTGGTCCGCAAGCGCCTTGCCGAGCGCCGGCGCGTACAGAATGCCTTTGCGGGCGCCGCCGCCGGCGACGTAAACGGCATCGGCGCCGGGCAGCGGCCCGACGATGGGCAAGCCGTCTGGCGTCATGGGGCGCAAGCAAGCCGTGTGCCGGACGATTCCGGCGTCCGCCAGCGATGGCAGCATTTGCCGCACCACGTCGAGAAGCGCTTGCCGCCCGCTGGTTGATGGCGTCTCATCGAAGCCGGCCAGCTCCTCGGTGGCACCGGCCCAGAGCAGGCCGTCGGGTTTCGTGGTGGCATAGCAGTCGCGGCGGGAAACGGCACATTCGACGGGTGCGCCGGCCGCCGCGAGACGCACGATTTCGCCCTTGAGCGGCGTCAGCGGCAGCGGCGTGCCCAACCATTGCGCGCCGGCGGTGAGCCACGGCCCCTGTGTCAACGCGAGTGCGCCACACGCCAGCGCGTCGCCTTCGGCGAGTTGGACGCTGAGGCCACCGTGCCCGTTCCGCGTCACCGCCACGGCTTCGGCGCGGTTTACCTCGGCACCGGCGGCTTGTGCCAGCGCCCGCGTGAACGCGGCCGCATCCACTTCGGCGGTGCCTTCGCACAGCGTGGCGCCGAGGGCCTCGGGTGCGATGCGCGGTTCCACCTGCCGGGCGGCTTCGGCGTCCAACCACTCGGCGGAGAAACCCGGATGCTGGTTCAGCCAAGCCAAGCCGTGTTGCAGGGCCGCCGCTTCCGCGTCCGCAAAGGCAAGGTGCAGGTTTGGCCGCAAGCGAAAGCCGGTGTCGATGCCAGACTCGGCCGGCAACACTTCGGACAGCGCTTGATGCATGGCGAAGGACCGCAGCGCGAGGGCCGCGGCCGGGCCCGGAATTCCAGCCCCGGCCAGCGGATACAGGCCACCGAAGGCGAAGCCGGAAGCGTGGGCGGCGATGTGGTCGCGCTCGACGATGATCGCGCGGAGGTTGGCTTTGGCAAGGTAGTAGGCGGCCGCGGCGCCGGTGACGCCGCCGCCGACGATCACGACGTCGGTGGTCGCTCGCGCCACCGCCTATGGCCTTTGCGTGGCCAGCGGGCGCATTGGCTGCGCTGGTTTCGTCACGGCGCCAGCCTTGGCGCCGGTGGCCTTAAGCGGCGCAGCGGCTAGGGGCATCCGGGGCCTGCCCACATGGTCAGCCGCAGATGGTCCTCCGTGGCCTCGAAGTGGGGTTCCCGACCACTGCTTTGCCGCGCCAGCGGGATGATCTTGTTGCGCACACCCATGCCACGCGCATCGACGTAGCCATAGTCGCGCAGCACTTCGACGATGAGCGGATTGCGGGCGGAACGCTGGCCGGCCAACACCTTCTTCACCGTCATGGTGTTCGGTAACGCGCCTGGGCTTAAGGTGTCCAGCCGGTTCTCATACCTGGCCACCTCGACTTCCTCGTTGCGCGTCCAATCCCGGTGCGCGAGGGCATTGACGACCGCCTCCCGCACAGCGTCCTTGGCATAGTGCCAAAGGCGGTCGCGCCGCATGGCGTTGGTGGTGTCCGCTTCCGTTGAGAGGAAGGGCCGCATGGCACCCTCGAGCCGTTCGATCAACCCCTCTTCCACGATCTGTCGCCCGCCGCCCACGCGCCCGGCGAAGAAGGCGACCAGCGGCCCGTCCACCACCGTGTCGTCCAGCGCCCGATACGTCTTGTCGTCCCCGTCGAAGACCATCCAGCGCACACCGGCCTGGGGCAGCAGCCTTCGTGGCCGGCGACCGAACAGCACCAGCCCGGCGATGGTGCAAACCGGCGGCCCGTCGTCGCGCTCGGTCAAGAAGCCCAGCCCGCACAAGCGTTCGTGCCACTCCGCCTCGGATGCTGGCGCTGCATCGTCGCCGACGACGCCGACGAGGTAGTCCTCCAGCCGATCCCTGCTCAAATCGCCCAAACCGCTGCCGGACACGGGCAGCAGTTCTGGGTGCAGCTCCGATTGGGTCATGGGGCCTCGGGATTGCGTCTCATGGGTTGTCCGCGCAAGCCTACACCAGCCCCAAGCCATCGGCGCCGGGTGGAAGCTACGCCGTGAGCGTTTGGAGCACCACGTCCATCGCCCGCTCCGCATCGATGCGGTAGGCGACGTTGACGTTCGGCGCATCGCGCCGCCGCGACGTGCGTTCGTCCGTCACGGTCATGCCGTGGGTCAGTTCGCCGCGCGTTTCCACGCTGACGGCGCGGGGCTGTGTTTCGATCAAGTGCGGGTGGGTGAGGGCGAGCACCGCGCATGGGTCGTGCAGGGGCGCGTCGTTGCGGCCGACGAGCTCCCGCAGCCGTTCGTGGAGCGCTTCCAGGATGTCCGCGGCAAATGTAGCGCATGGCGAGGCCGATTCGCGCAGGCGCTCGACGGTGGCAGCGTCCGTGCAAAGCTGATGGGTTAGATTGAGGCCGCACTGGATGATGTTCGCGCCGCAGGAGAACACACGCGCCGCGGCCTCCGCGTCTGCCCACACGTTGAACTCGGCGACGCGGGTTGCGTTGCCGAACGTCGTGCTGCCGCCCATCAAGGAGATGCCGGCGATGCGTCGCGGCCAAGACGGGTCGCGTTCCATCGCGTGGGCCAAGTTGGTGAGCGGGCCGAGGGCCACCACCCAAGTGTCCGCGTCCGCAAGCTCGATGAGCTTATCGACGGCGTGGCCATCGGCAACGGTGCGCTTGTGGTCGAAGCGGGGGGCGCCATTGAGGCCGGACTTGCCATGCACATGGGCGGCGTGCCGCGGCTCTGCGATGAGGGGGCGGTGGGCACCAGCGTACACTGGCGTCTCCACGCCCAAGAGCGCCATCACCAGCAGGGCGTTCTCGGTGGTGGCGTCCAGCGGCGCGTTGCCGGACACCGTAGTCACCGCCGCCACCTCCGCCCACCGATGCGCCACCATCAGCGCGATGGCATCGTCGTGCCCCGGATCGCAATCCACGATCATGCGGATCATGTGGGGACTATAGCCGAGTTGAGTGCGGTGGCGGTCGTTCAGCTATCGCCTTGTGTGCGAATGCTCTCCATGAGCAGATGCATGGAGGTGGACGGATTGCCGTGCGGGCAACCTTCCCGCTCTCGATCGCGTAGCGACTGCTTCCCGCGCTTCACTGCGGCGGCGTGGTTGGCTTGGATCACTGTTGGGTCGTTGAACAACTTGCCGCGGTCGGCGTGGTAGCTGGCACAGAGTCGTTCCAGCAAGCGCTGGCAGGCTCGACTGTCGATGGGCGCAGCGTGGTTTTGGTGGTGGAACACGGCCCACAGTTCGAAGCACGGATTGGAAATCGCCACGGAGATGCCGTTCTGCCTTGCAAGTTGTACCGCTTGTTTGAACCGCTTGTGTTCATCTCGGTCGAACACAGCCCAGACGTGAGTCTCGGTACCGCCTTCGGCGGCCTCCTTGAGGTCGATCGCTTTCTCGACTACGCCTTGTGGATCAAACCCTGTAGGTTTTACGCTGACGTTGGCAGCCTTGCATATGCGCTGGAACTCAATGATGTAGCCCGGTTCGGTCTTTTTGCCCTCTGTCACCACGATCACCTGCGGTTTCAGGGGCTTTGGCGCTCCGCCGCGGGAGGGCTTTCTCGTACGGGCCATTGCGCCCCTAGTCGTTGAGGGCCACGGCGAGATCGCCGATCACCGGTGCCCCCCCTACACGACCATCTCGATAGACCCGTTCTAGATCTTCGCGCGACCGAATGCGGAAGTCCGTCAGCGGCGTGAAAGTCGATGCCCCGGAAGAGTCCTTCTCCGCGAGCCAAACTTCGTCGAGGTCCAGTTCATCGTGCAGCAGCGCAGTGTCGTGCAGTGTGGCGATTAGCTGCGCACTGTGCTGGTTCCTCTCGCTCTTGAAGAGTTGGATCAGTGCCTCCGTCAGGCGGTGGTGGAGGCTAGCATCCAACTCGTCCACCGCCACTAGCTGACCCACAGAGATGGCGTTCAACATCGGAATGGCCAAGGCGGCCAGTCGCTGTGTACCGCGGCTCTCCAAGTCATAGTCTAGGGAACGAGTCCCGGCAGTACCGGCGTGTTTGAAGCGAAATCGCTTCAACGATAGAACCAGTCTATCGGCATCGTCGGTCGTTCCAGTGAGGTTGGCGTAGGCGCGTTGGAACTCCCGGAACTTCTCCTGTTCAGCTTCGGGTATGTTGTAATCGTCGAGCTCGGTGCCCACTATCCCGAGGTCGGCTTGGCGCATCATTTCTAGGAATGCGTCTTTATATTCGAAGCCATCAAACCTCTTGGCGAATTCGGATTCGATGAGTGCGACCTGCGCTAGCTGCCATCCTTCTAAGAACTGCCGGTGGATCGCCCCAAGTTGCGGGTGGTTGTTCTGCGCCGCGGCGGAAAGGAACAGGCTGTTGGGCCGCGTGAGCGATGCGATTGCTTGGTTCTCGCCTCGCAGGCGCCCGCCAAACGCCATTTTCACGCCGCCCTCTGTAGCCGTACGACGGAACAACACTTGTGTCGTCTGTCGCTTGTGCCGTGCAATCCGATGCAGCCATTCGTTCGTGTATTCGGTGTCGGTGCATGAGAAGCCGTATTCGTAAACTTCCTGTGATGCGCTGGCTTCTTGCTCTCGGACGGTGAACATGCAATGGAAATGCGTGGGTTTGTCTTCGCTGTCGCCGTCGAGTAGGAAGGGGTATCGAGGAATACGATCCCCCGCGTCCCGCGACTTGTGCGAGTTCACGATGTGACTACGCATCAACCGAATCGCGTGGACGAGATTGGATTTGCCCGATGCGTTGGCACCGTAGAGCACGGCCACTGGCACCGCGTCTTCCTCCAAGATCGGCACGGGCGTAGTGGGCCCCGACCGCTTGACTCGCTTGGCCGCCGTGAGCGTCAACTCCTGATGGTCGCGTATGGAGAGATGGTTCTCCACACCGAATCGCAACAACACGCTTCTGCCCCCTCCCCCCTCGCAATGAGGCTTCGCGGTGCATTGTGCCACTAATCCGCGTTAGACGCACGGTCGGGTAGCTGGCAGCTTGGCTGAGAGGCACCGGAGCGACCCCGGTTGGTCATGTCACACTCGCCCCCCAACTCTCGACTAGAATCGTCCGCACCGCTTCCTTGGATGCCGCTGATGTCTCTGTCTTCCCCGATGCGCCTTGGGGCGCTTTTGGCCTCGCTGGCCGTCCTTGCGCCGCCGCTGATGGGCGAGCCGCAGTCCGCCACGCCGCCGCAGATCGAAGCGGCAACCGACGAAACCGCAACGCCGTGGACGAGCCTCGCCGCCAACGATGCGCCGGAGGACTTCCACTTCGTCATCGTCACCGATCGCACGGGTGGGGAGCGCCGGGGGGTGTTTCCCGCGGCGATGCCGAAGGTGAATCTGTTGGAGCCGGCGTTCGTGGTGAGCGTGGGCGACCTCATCGAGGGCTATACGCAGGATCAGGCGCAGCTAGACCGTGAGTGGGACGAGTTCGCCGGCTTCGTGAACGCCTTGGAGACGCCGTTTTTCCATGTCGCGGGCAATCACGACATGAGCAACGCCGTGATGGCGGAGGCTTGGCGGGAGCGGTTCGGCCCCTCGTACTACCACTTCCTTTACAAGGATGTGCTCTTCATCGCCTTGAACTCCGAACTCTTCGGCATGGTGAGCGATCCGGAGAGCCCCGTGCCCGGGCCGTGGACGCAAGCCGAGCAGCTCGCGTGGCTGGAAGGCGTCTTGGCGGATCACCCGAACCCGCGCTGGACCATCGTCCTCGTCCATCAACCGCTGTGGGACTACCGCGAGGGCGTGCGGGGGGACTGGCCCCGCGTCGAGGCCATGCTCGGCGAGCGCGACTACACCGTGTTCGCCGGCCACTTCCACCGCTATGTGAAGAACGTGCGCAACGACCGCAAGTACTTCACCCTCGGCACCACCGGCGGCGGCAGCAGCCTGCGTGGACCGCTGTTCGGCGAGTTCGACCATGTGGTGTGGGTGACGATGACGGAATCGGGCCCGCGCATGGCGAACCTGCTGTTGGACGGCATCTTGGACGAGAACGTCGTCACTGCGGAATCGCGGGCGTTGGTGGATGCGCTGGCGCGGGCGGTCACATCGACGGCGGGGCTCTTCGAGGGCGATGCGTTCAAGGCCGGCGCGATGGCCTTCGAGGTCAATAATCCGGGTGCCGAACCGCTCAATGTCACGCCTACGGTGGAAGCACCACCCGGGCTGCGGTACGTCGGCGGCGCGGCACCCCTCACGCTGGCGCCGGGCGAAGTGGCGCAAATGGAAATCCAACTGGCGGCCGATGCGCCAACGCCGTGGGCCGCCTTGGCGCCTGGGCGCGTCACTTGGTCGCTCAGCACACGCCTCCGCGAACGCCCCATCGCCTTCGACGTCCAATCGGCGCTCATGCCGGTGGGGCGCATGGCGTTGGCCACCGGTGCCGCGCCCACGGTGGATGGGAACCTCGATGATTGGCCAGCCCTGCCGTTCGTGGTGGACCGCCAAGGGGACGTGGTGGCGCGGGGCGCCACGGCGCAGGACATCTCCTATCGCTTCGCCTTGCGGGAATCCGGCGGCGACATCTACTTCGCCGCTCGCGTCGTGGACGACAGCGTGCCGGACCTGCCGTGGGATTCGGCCCGCTACCAAGACCACATCCTGCTGAGCGTCGATGCCCGGCCGGCGCCGGAGCGCGCGCGCAACTTGTCCCTCTATGAAGCCATCGACGCCGGCGACTTGGCCCGCATCGCCTTGGACTACATGACGCCCGGGAACGAAGTGGCCGAAGACCGCACCATCGCATTCCTCGATGCGGCGCGCGCCGCCATCGAATGGCGCACCCGCCGCACGGACGCGGGCTACGACGCGGAAGCGAAGGTCTCCGGTGCCTTCCTGGACGCCCAGCACGGCAGCCCGTGGCACACCGTGCGCATCGCCGTGCAGGCGACGGATGTGGATGCAGACGAACCCGGCCTCATCATCCTGCACTGGCAGCCGTATCGATTCGGGTCGGCGCCGGTGGCGGCTTCCGGCACCTTCGTGCGGCAAGAGGCCACGGACTGAACGGCCCTTGGTTCGATGGAGCCGGAGCGCGAATCGCGGACGAGCCGCCCTGAGTGACGGAATGACGCTCGATTAAGGCGTTTCGTCCGGGGCGGATTCTGACGCCAAGGGCGGCTCCCAATCAGCGTTGACGACCGCCGTTCGGGCCACGAAGTCATGCAAGCACCGCCGCCGTTCGCCGAAGATGAAGAGGGCGTCAGCCAACGCAAACAGGGTGCCGGCAATCGGGATTTGGAAGGCGAGTTGGAAGGCCGCGTAACGCAGGCCGAAGGCGTTCCACAGCGGAACGAGCCGCCCCGTTTGGCCGCTCACTATGCGCACCCCAACAGCCATTTTGCCCACCGTCTGGCCACGTTGGGCGAGCAAGCGGCCGTTCACGATGCCATAGGCGACCAACGCCGCCACGGCTAGCCGCACCGTCGCGGCAGGGTCTCCACTGGTGATCCCTTCGTGCCAACCGAGGCTCCACATCACGGCGAAGGCAATCGCCGCGACGAGCAACATGTCGAGAATGTAGGCGCCGAGCCGGGCGCCGCGGCCGGCAAGGTCGGCTTCTCCGATGAGGGGCTCGGCCGCGGCGGCCGCGGTGTGGTCGTCAGTCACGGTGGCTCCTACTGCGTGGAAGCGGTGAGTGCATCGAGGCCGCGAGCATATCAGGCTGCGCCCCGTTTGCCGTGGCAGTGCGCGAAGCGGCCGGCATCGTGCATAGAATATGCGCCCTGCTGAGCGCAAGTCCGGCGCTTGGCCGGCCAACTTGAGGAGTGCCAACGATGTCCGTGCAGGTGGAGTTCCATTTCGATTTCGGCAGCCCGAACGCCTATCTCTCGCACCTCGTCTTGCCGGACATCCAAGCCCGCACTGGCGAGGTGTTCAAGTATGTGCCGGTGTTGCTCGGCGGCGTGTTCAAGGCCACCAACAACGTGTCGCCGATGGTGTCGTTGCAGGGCATCAAGAACAAACCGGAATACCAGCGCCTTGAAACGGAGCGGTTCGTGCGCCGCCACGGCATCACCGAATACCACGCCAACCCGCACTTCCCGGTGAACACGCTGCAGATCATGCGTGGCGCCGTGTTCGCCGCGCATGAGGGGTTCATGGCGCCTTATGTGGAGGCGGTGTATCGGCACATGTGGGCAGAGCCGAAGAAGATGGACGATGCCGAAGTGATCGCCGCGGCGCTGCAGGCATCCGGCTTCCCGGCCGAGCGGATCATGGCCGGGATGGGGGCGCCGGAGGTGAAGGGCGAGCTCATCGCCAACACCGAATACGCCGTGGAGCGTGGCGTGTTTGGTTCGCCGAGCTTCTTCGTGGGCGACGAGTTGTTCTTCGGCAAGGACAAGCTGCGCGAAGTGGAGGAGGAGATCGTGCGGCAGAAGGGGTAGCGCCGGCTTGGGGCTAGGCTGCTCGCCGCAGGTCCACATGAGGCACACGCACCAGCCGGTGCCCCACCCTATCCACCGCCGCTTGCGCCTGTTCGAGGATCACATAGCCGATGAGCGGCTCGGTGTCCTCGCCGTCCACAAACAGCACCTCGTTGAACACGGGCCGCGGCAGCGGATAGGTTGTCGCATCCCGCGCCCCCTTGCGCTTTGGCGGTTGCGAGCAGGCGGTGCAGCCCTCGATCTAGATCTTCCGCCATGAACACCGCCTCCAAGTCGCCATCCGCGGTGTTTTCCCAAACGCCATCGCTCACCAGCAGATAGCCGTCGCCATCCACGGGCTCCTTGCCTCCGGCATCGATCTGCGGTGTTTGCTCGCCGCCGAGGGCCTCATACAGGCGGTTCTTGTCCGGATGGGTTTTCATCTGCGCCTCCGTGATGCGCCCCCGCAGGCGCTGCAGCTCGACGATGGAGTGATCCATCGTGCGCTCCACCAAACTGCCGTTGGCGAAGCGGTATAGGCGGCTGTCGCCGACATGGGCCCAAGCGGCGCCGGCCGCGCCGATGTGGAGCAGCACGCAGGTGCTGTGGGGGGTGATGCCGCGTTCGGCGCCGAGGGCGTTGATGCGCTCATGGACGCCGAGGACGATGCTTTGGAGCAAGTCCGCCGGGGCATCCTCTTGGCCACGCTCGAAGTCTCGCAACAGGTCGGCGGCGGTGTCGATGACCGCTTGGGCCGCCAAGGCGCCCCCCGCATGGCCGCCGGCCCCGTCCGCCAGCACCAGCAGCTTGCCCCGTTCGCCACCCAAAACCCGCACCCGGTCTTGCTGCTCTTCGCGCCCACCGATGTCCGCCAGACAGGCGGTTTCAATTGGAAGCACCGACGAATCGCCCCTTTTGTCTCCGCTTTGCGTTTACACGCTTCCCCGCTGCTTGACAAACCCAAGCCGAACAAAGGACGCTTCCCGCCAACATCGGTGAGAGTGGGAATCGGGCAACCATGCCAATCCGACGCCGCGGCGATGGCGAGATCGTGGAAGAACCCACGGAACCGCAGACGCGGGCTCTGAGCGAGGGTGCCGGGGCTGCCAAGGCGGACGAGGCGGCCACCGAACCCGCGTCCACGCCGCCGGCGGATTCCCTGTTCGCCGATGCGCCGGCCGCGCGGGATGAACGGGCGGAGTCTCCCACCAAGCCCATCAGCCGTGAGGATCGGGAAGGCAAGACACGCATCTTGTCTCCCCATCGCCCGCCGGCCGCGGAAGATCGCCCCGTCGCCAAGGATCCGATGGCGGATCCGCCGGTTGGCTGGCTGGTGGTGGTGTGCGGCCCCGGCAAAGGCAATGTGCTAACACTCGGCAACGGCATGAACGCCATTGGGCGCGGCCGTTCTTCACGGGTGCGGCTGGACTTCGGCGATGGCAACGTGTCGCGGGCCAACCACGCCCGCATCGCCTACGAACCCCGCGAGCGGCGTTGGCTGCTCTCACACGGCGATGGCGCGAACCTCACCTACCTGAACGGCGAGGTGGTGATGGCGCCGGTGGAGGTCGCCTCCGGCGCGGAGATTCAGCTGGGTGAGACCACCTTGCGTTTCCAGGCGTTTTGCTCGCCGGAGTTCGACTGGCCAGACGTCGATGATTGAGGGGCGCGACTTCGCCGGCGCGGCCATCGTCGGCAAGCGAAAACGCCAAGAGGACGACTGGGGCGTTCACGTCGATCCACCCACGGTGGAAGGCGGTGCCCACCTGTTGGCCGTGCTGGCGGATGGCATGGGCGGCGCCCCAGCCGGGGATCGCGCGAGCAACACCGTCGTAACCGCCTTCCTCAATGGCTACATGCACCATGCGGAACCGGCGCGGCGGCGCTTGGAACTGGCCGCGTGGGGTGCCAACGACGCGGTGGCGGACGCCGTGGCCGCGGATAGTGCGCTGAACGGCATGGGGGCCACGCTGGTCGCGGCGCTCTGCTTCGGGGGGCGCATCGAGTGGCTGAGCGTTGGGGATTCCTACCTCTATCTTTGTCGGGATGCGCAGCTCACCCGCATCAACCCCCTCCACACCTACGCCGCCACCCTGGACGCCATGGCGGATCGCGGCGAAATCTCCCGCCAAACCGCCCTCGCCCACCCAGACAGGCCCGCGCTCACCAGCGTTGTGATGGGTTGGCCGATGGAGCAAGTGGCGCAAGGTGACGTGGCGCTGCAACGCGGAGACGTGCTGGTGCTTGCGAGCGACGGCCTCGACACGCTGGCTGACGACGAGATCGTCGCGCTTTGCGAGGAAGGTGCCGGCGACGCCGGCGGCGACACCCCAGCCCGATGGATTGCGGATGCGTTGCTAAACCGGGTGGACCACCACGCGAGGCCGTATCAAGACAATGCCACCGTAATCGTCGTGCTGCCCGGCGAACATGGTGCGGGGTGAATTGCGTTCAGCGGCGCCAACTAATCCGCGATCTAGGTTGTTGCCAACAAGCGCAAGGCGTTGTGCTTATCCAGCGTGGCCACGTCCTGCGGGTGTTCGAGGAACTTGCCCACGTCCAACCTGGCCTTGTGCCAATCCATCGCTTCCAATCGCCTGCTCACGGCCGCCTTCCAATTGGCTGCGTTCATGGTGCCCAGCGTCGCCCCGCTTTGCCTTAGCGCCGCGTTCAACAGCGTGAAGTTGGGCGCTGGCCAATCTGGGTCGCTCAAGTACCAAATCAAGTCATGGAGATCGCGTCCTTTGGTGTAGTTGCGCTGCAATACGGCGTGTAGTTTCCCCGCCAAGAGGGTGGCCCGGTCGTGATGATGCAATCGCAGCATCACATGGCGTCGCACTAGCCGCACCTCGGTGGCCGCGCCGTGCGGTGGGTTGGTGTCCACTTCAATCTTGATCGCCATCGCCTCGCCGGCGTGGGGCGACAGGCCGAGTTCGTGCAACAGGCCCGGGAAGCGCACCAGCCCATTGTGAACTGCGCGCAACTCGCGAATGCGCGGCTCCACTCGATATTGTTCAGCCGTCAAGTCCTGCTGAACGGCGTTCAGATAGTCTGCGAGGTTGTAGCGTTCCCGGTTCTTCTCAAGCGCGAAGTCCAAGTCCTCCGAATAGCGCGGCAGCGCGTAGAGGAAACGCAGGCAGGTGCCACCTTGAAAGGCCAACGAGGACATCGCGCCGGCCCGTTGCATCGCCCCCAGGATGCGCGCCTGCAGATACTCACGGACGATGTTGCGCCCCTGCAACGGCGAGCGATCCTGCACCAGCGCCTTGAGATGGTCCTTCATAGCGGCCGGTACTTTGGCGTCTCGTCGGCTAGGCGGACGATCTTTTCCGCGGCGCGGCGGAGCTTCGGCGATCCGGTGCGCGCGGCAAACGCGGTCAGCGTGTTCATGCAGAGCGCGTCGTAGTCGAGGCGCAGTTCTTGGAGGTAGGCGCGGTCATCTCCCCCCGGATGAAGGTGGACCATATCGAGCAGCGCCTTCTCGGGCGTGGCGACGAATGCCTGCTGGTCGTTGGCCAAATCCTGCAGTTGGTAGCCGAAGAAAAGCGCCCCCTTCAGGTGGCGAAAGGAAAACCGGCCTAGGGCGTTGGTGCGGGTGTGGGGACGGCCGGTGGTGACGCTGGTTGTCTCGGCGACGTATTCGGGGATGGCGTGTGCGTAGGCCAACGCCGCTTCGCAGCTAACGTAGGAACCGCGGGCCAGTTGGTTCGCCACCAGGAACGGATGCGGTTGGCACTGCCGCCAAGGCGGCGCCAAGGTGTACAGCCCGCGCCGTAGCTGCAACACACGGCCACTGCGCGTCCACCGCGCCAACTGGCCGCGAATGTCTGCAACGTCCACCGAACCGGCCACCAGCAAGCCCGTCTCGAAGACCGGCAGTGCGCCCACGACTTCAACGAGCTCGCGGAAGTTCATTGCAGCAAAATAGCTCTATGGCGAAGTTACTGCAACGATCTAGAGCCTCCACAGGAAGAGCTTGCGGCCGCCGCCCTGCTCGCGTTCCTCTCCGCCTGGGCACACTTGTGCCTCTGCCTGTCCGCGGCGGTCGATCAGCACCAGATGCCCCTCATCCGCCTTGCATCGCCCCATGTAGCCGAGCGTCTGCTCCACGCCCCGCTCGATGGTGCCTTCAAGGCTCTTGCGGTCCGTGTCCCGCAGCACCTTGCACTCGATGACGAACCGCTCCCAAAGGTCTGATGGCTGCCCGGGCTCACGGGGCCACAGCACTAGGATGTCCGTGCGCCCGCGTCCCAGGCCGTACTCCCGCTCAATGCGTCCGCCGCCGTTTACGATGCGCTGCAGGTATGCCTGCAGGATGAGCTGCGGCGCGGCCTCCCGGTAGTCCTCGAACTGCCCCAGCCAATGCCCGGCGTGCTCGGCATAGAAGGTGGCGAACGCTTTGAGCAACTTGTGCATGTCCAACCTGCCGTCGCCGTGCAGGTACCATGCCTGCTGCACGTCCAAGCTATCCTGCAGCACATAGCCGAGCTCCCGCGGCACCACCTCTTGGTAGATCGGGTTGGCGACGCGCGGCGGTGCATCCAGTGCCAAGAGCCCCAAGTCGCGCACATATTCCAAGTCCTGGGTCTGATGCATCGCCTGCCCGCCGCTGAGGATCGGCCCGACCACCCGCCGCACGCGCTCCTCCTTCAACTTGTGCGCCAACTGGTCGAAGTGTGTGCGACGCGACAGGATCAGCGCCTCCTTGGCCGTATGGATGGCGTCTGCATCAATGGCCCGCGAGCGGTCGCACCCGGCCTTGTCGTCAAAGCAGGCACCGGCACACAGCGCGTTCACGAGCCATGGCTGGCCTTGGGTCTGCGCCCATACCGCCTGCCGCGCCGACACGGTGAACGGCTGGCCGGTCTCGTCGGTGTGCTGGTCCATCAGCGCCATCGTCTCGGCCTCGGTGAAGTCTCCCAAGCGGAGGGACTTGGCGGCGACGTTGAACGGGCTGCCACCGGCGATCACCTCGCCGGCGCTGGACTTGATGCGGTAGTCTCTGATGTCGCGTACGCCGCAGAGCACCACGCTCTGCGGAAAGCCCTCGGGGCGCTCTTGGTAGCCGGCACGCAGTTGCCGGAGCACCGAGAGCAAAGTGTCGCCGATCAGCGAGTCGATCTCGTCCACCAGCAGCACCAGCGGCGTCGGGTTCGCCACGCACCAACTCGCCAGTAACTCCATCAAGGCATCGCTTGGCCCGGCCGCCGCCAAGATACCCTGCCAAGCCTTGGTCGGGTAGTTGTCGCCCAGTCTTCGTGCGCTCCGTGCCAAGCCGCTCAAGATGGTGCGAACGCCACGCCCCACGTCGTCGCGGTCCACTTGCGCCGGCTCCACGTTCACGGTCACGCAGCGATAGCTGCCGGCCTGGCCTCCGTTCAGGAGGTTGCGCAGGGCGATGAGGGCCGAGGTCTTGCCCGTCTGCCGCGGCGCGTGCAGCGCGAAGTAGCGCTTGTCGTGGATGAGCTGCAGCAGCTCCTCCGCGTCCATCCGTGAGAGCGGCGGAATGCTGTAGTGGTCGTCCGGGTTGACCGGCCCTTCGGTGTTGAAGCGGCGCATGGTGCGGATTATGGCATCAGTCCCGCTCGTCTTGGCTCGTGTGCGCCAATGCTGAAAAGGTGCGCGGATGGTGTGCGCCGGTAGCGCCCGCGGTGCCTCGCGGTTACTCTCTTGGTATCGGTCGCTGAGGGCGGGCAACCATATTGGCGAGACAGCTACCTTGACCGCTGAATCTGTCGCAGCCCGTCTCACCCTGCCACACGGGTTCGGTGTCGTGTGCGCGACGGTGCTTCTTCTTGCCCGCTGGCGCCCGTCGCGGGGGGCGCGAACGTCCATGCTCGGTCGCTTCATCGGTGTCGCAGCCATCTTCGTCGTCGCTTTGGCGGCGGCTCCATCCCACGCCCAGCCAGATCCCGCTGCGCTGCGGCCCAGCATCGTGCAGGTGGTGGTGATGGATCGCGATGGCGACGTGCGCCGCGTTCGCTCCGGCTTCGTCGTCTCGGAAGCGGGCCACGTGGCCACCGTCGCGCGCGGCGTGGTGGGCGCAGCCCGCATCGCCGTCGTGCCGCTCGATGGCGCCACGGAACTGCCGGCTCGCGTCGTTCACGCCAACGAACGCGCGGATGTGGCGCTCTTGGCCGCGGATGGCCTCGGCCAGCCAGCGCTCACCCTCGCCAAGGACGGCTTCTCACCCGGGCGCCTGGTGTTCTCCGCTGGCGTTTGGGGCGAGCGGGGCGCAACCCTCTTCGTGGCGGATGCCGCAGACGACGTGCCCGTCGCAATGTCTGAAGGCGCTGTGGGCCAGCACGGGGAAGTATCCGCCACGGGCGGCCAACCGGCGGTTTCCCTCGTGCTGCACAACGCCATGATCCCCGCAGCCGGCTACGGCGGCCCGCTGCTCAACGAGTGCGGCGAAGTGGCCGGCGTGAATCGGGGCGCACCCGACGCGCCCGCTTGGCGGCGAGATGAAGCGCCCGAGGCGGTGGTGCATGGTGCCGCGGTGAGCGCCATCGCCGGCCTGATGTTGCCGGCCGGCATCGCCTTCATCCAGAGCGACGCATCGTGCGCCGCAGCGCTGTCTCTCGCACAAGCAGAGGCCGATGCCGCACAAGCCGAAGCCGAAAAGGCGCACGCCGAGGCCGAGGCCGCCCGAGCCGAAGCGGCCGCGGCTGCCGCCGAAGCGGAAGCCCAAGCGGTAGCTGCCGAAGCGCAAGGCGCGGCGCTGGAGGCACGGCAGCAAGCGCTGCAGGAAGCCGAGGCGCGGGTGGCGGAATTGGAGACGCAGTACGAAGACGCCACCCGCACCGGCGCCGCGGAAGCCGATGCCTTGCAGGAGGCCCTCGATGGGGCCCGAGCCGAGCAGGCAGCGGCGCAGACGGCGGTGGCCGCCAAGCAGGAGGAACTCGAAGCACTCCTCGTCGAGCGCGAAGCGGAGGCGCAAGCCAATCGCACTCGCTTCATCGTCATCGCGGCGCTGATTACGCTGCTCTTGGCCATCATCGGCGTCATCGTGGTGGTGCTGCTGCGCCGCCGGGCCGCCGAAACCGAGCGAGCGCGGCAACAGGCGGTGCGGGCGGAACAGGCCGCCGCGCAAGCGGAGCGGGAGGCCGCGCAGGCACAACAGGAAGCGGAACGCGCCCAAGCGGAAGCCGCGGCACCGCCGCCCACGGTGCCGGATTGCCTGCTCACCGGCGAGCGGGAGGATGGCCAGCCCGTGGCATTGAAGTTGCCGGGCACCCTGCTGGTGGGCGAAGGCGCCGTCATCGGCCGCAGCCCGCGGGACGCCACGTTGCTGATCGACGACGAGACGCTCTCCCGCGAACACGCCCGCGTGAGCTACGAACCGGAAGCCGGCCTGCAGATTCAAGACTTGGATTCCACCAACGGCACATGGGTAAACGGCCGCCGGCTGCAGCCGCACACGCCGACGCCACTGGCCGCCGACGATGTGGTGGAGTTGGGCGGCGTGAAACTGCGCGTGGTTCGGGAGCCCTGAGCGCCCCTGCCCAAGGGGTGTGTGGATGGGCGGCGCCATGCTGGCGCTAAGCGTCGAGCTTTGGGCCGCTTGCCGAAGCCCCATTAGGCGCTGCCGGCTCACCCTTCCTCTGCTCTTCTCGTTGCTGTGCTTTAGTGGCGGCAGCGGGGCGTGGGCTGCCACCATCCTTGACGATGCCGCCATGCGCGAGCGCGTGGCGCCGGCCATCGTGCTGCTGGTGGTGGAGGAAGGGTTCGGCAGCGGCTTCGCGCTCAACTCCGAAGGGCACATCGTCACCAATCGGCACGTTGTGGCCGGCAGCTTGGGCATCTTGGCGAGGCAGGGCGGCCGCTCGGCACCTGCCGAAGTGGTGTGGTCTTCAAAGACGTTGGATTTGGCCGTGCTGCGGGTACGCGCCGGCGGCCTGCCCGGCCTGCGTCCCCTGCCGCTCGCCGTTGCGCCGCCGGAACCGTTGCTGGATGTGGTGGCCGTCGGCTTTCCGGGTGCCGCAAACGCCGTTACCGCGGCCAGCGCACCGAGCTACAACGAGGGCAACGTCGGGCGCGTGGTCACGGGCACTTGGGGCTCGGGAGCCTTGCGCATCATCCAACACAGCGCAGACATCAACCCCGGCAACAGCGGCGGCCCGCTCATCGATGCCTGTGGGCGAGTGATCGGTGTGAACACCGGCGGCGCGAGCGTCTCGGTATCCCGCGCGCCGGGCGGCCCGCGCATCGAAGCGCCAAGCGGGGTGTTCTGGGCATCCTTCAGCGGCGAACTGGCAGACGCGCTGGATGGCCTCGCCATTCCATACACGGCGAGCGCGGACGCTTGCGAAGCCGCCCCCGCTGCGGTGCTGAGCTGGCCCGCGATGACGCTGTTGGCCGTTGCGTTGGCCATTGGCGCGGCGCTGTTGGCACTGGCGGCGTTCCGGCGCAATGTGCCGCTGGCGGTGGCGCGAGTGAGGGATGGCGTGTTGCCACGCTCGCGGCGGGGTGATTCCGATGAGCGGCCTTCGGCCGGCACGCCCAACCCGCTTTCGCCCGGTGTGCGCCGCATCCGCATCGGCCGGGGCCGGGCGATGGACGTGACCATCCCATCCGCAAAGGCGTCGCGCCACCATGCCGAACTGGTGGTGACGCTTTCCGGCGACACGCGCCAAGCTGCCTATGTTCTGAAAGACCGCAACAGCACCAACGGCACACGGGTGTTCCGCGATGGCGGCTGGCGGCGCATCCGCTCGGCCACGGTGCGGCCCGAGGAACTGTTGCGCTTCGGCGATTACGAGATTGCCGTTGCGGAACTGCTGCGCCGCGCCGCCCCACCCGGCGCTGCGTTCGGCACCAGCACGGGTGTGCGAGAGCGATCCCGGCCCGATCCCCTATCCGGCGCGGTGAAGCGCAACCCAGGCACCGGCGAAGTGGTGCGCGACGTGGGAGATGAACCATGAGCGAAACGCTGCTGCGCATCTGCGCCGCGCTGGGCGGCCTGCTCGCCGGCACCCTCTTCATCACGCTGTTGAGCGTTGCCCTGCCGGCCGAGCCGGATGGGCTGAGCGCCGGCGGCGTTCTCCTAGACCGCGCCAGCCCCCTCTATCCGTTCACCATTCAGAACGCCATGTGGCTCTTCTTCTTCGCCGGCTTGGGCGATGTGTGTGTGCGGTTCTTTCGCGGTGGCCGCGAACTCTGGCAGCTGCGCCGCGCACTGCTGCCGGAGGACGAAGAAACCATGCTGCGCGTGAAAGACCTCGGCGCCATCTACGCCCAAGTGCGCCCCACACCGTTTGCGGACACCTTCTTCTTGCCGCGCCTCGTCGCCCGCATCGTGCTGCAATTCCAAAGCAGCCGATCCGTGGATCAATCCCACGCCTTGCTGAACTCCAGCTTGGAGCTCTTTCAACACGAAATCGACTTGAAGTACAACATGCTGCGCTACCTGATGTGGCTGATTCCCACCCTCGGTTTCATTGGCACGGTGGTGGGCATCGCGCTGGCCTTGGGCGAAGCGGGCGACATGCCGAACCTTGCGCAGGCGGATGCGCTGGGCGATTGGATGAAGTCCCTCACCGGCAGCTTGGCCTTGGCGTTCAACACCACGCTGCTGGCTTTGGCGCTGGCCGCCGTGCTGGTGTTCCTCACGCACTTGGCGCAAGGCCGGGAAGAAACCGCACTGAACCGCGCCGGCCAATACTGCCTGGACAACCTCATCAACCGCCTCTACGAACAGGGCAAGTAGCGGGCGCCAGCCATGAAGCAACGCAGCCGGGAGATCAACATCTTCAGCATCTCCGCGCTGGATTTGTTCGCTTCCGCCCTCGGCGCGTTCATCTTGATGTCCTTGGTGTTCATGGTGTTCTTCACCATGACGGCGAAAACGCCCGCAGCAGACCCAACGCCAGACTCAGCGCCACCCCAATGCCCGGAAGTGGAGGCACCGGTGCCAGTGGAGTGCCCGCCAGTGGAGACGCCGGCCCCAACGCCTTCACCAGCGACCCTAGCGGCGTTGGAGCAAGCGGAGGCAGACCTCGCCGCCTGCGAAGCCGATTTGGCCCGCTCTCAATCCCAATTGGGTGAGTTTGCGGCCCACTGCGACGCCGTTGAGCAGCAGGTTGGCCAACTACGGCAGGCATTGATGGAGGCCCGCATCCCACCGCTGGACATCGTGATCTGCCTGGACGTCACCGGCAGCATGCAAGATCAGATTCATGGCTTGAAACAGGAAATAGACGACTTGGCGCGAGTGCTGGATCGCTTGGCGCCATCGGTGGGCATCGGCGTGGTGGCCTACGGAGACCGCCGCTGGTCCCAAGTGATCGAAAAGCACCCCATCGTCCGCACAGACGCCATGACCTCGCTGCGCCGGTTCGTGCAGGCATTGGAACCCAAAGGCACCGGACCTTGGGGCGCCTACCCCAATCCAGACACGGCGGAAGCAATGGGCCGCGGCATCGCCGAAGCCATCGCCATGAATTGGCGCCCGGAGAGCGAACGCCGCTACATCATCGTTATCGCAGACGCCCTGCCATACCCGGAAGAAGTACCCTACGCCCTCACCCGCACCGCCCAATTCGCCGCAGCAGAAGGCCACCACCTTTCCGCCGTGATGGTCGCCCGCCGAGACGCGGAGGCGTTCTTTCGTCAACTGGCGAGTGCTGGACGGGGGCACTTTGTGGATGATGTTGGGGGGCAATCAATGATTGCTAGCGTGTTGTTGGCGATATTGGATGTTTAGGAGGGGTAGGGGGTTGGGGTGCGGGCGGCTGTCATTACCGGTGTTCGCTGGCTGGTTCATCGACACGGCTAACGGCCATAGCGCCACGTTACTTGACGAGCCGCGGGCCAAGCTCTTGTGCCTTTGCGATCTCCGCGGCCGTCATGTTCGCGGCGACTATTGCTAGCGTTTCCTTTGCAGGCTCCAGTCCCTGTGCGGCTGCGAGACTCAGCCAAGTATAGGCTCGCAGGGTGTCTATCGGGACGCCCTCCCCGTTGGCGTAGCTGACCCCGAGGCTGCATTGGGCCTCTGCGTATCCCTGTTCGGCGGCGCTGCGGAACCATCGGAAAGCTTCGCGGTGGTCCTGTGGGACACCCTCGCCATTGGCGTGGCTGCACCCCAAGTTGTATTGGGCCTCGGCATGTCCCTGCTCCGCGGCGCTGCGGTACCAGCGGACGGCTTCGCGGTGGTCGCGGGCGACGCCCCAGCCGCTGTAGTACATGACTCCCAAGTTGTACTGGGCCCGTGCGTGTCCCTGTTCGGCGGCGCTGTGGTACCACCGTGCGGCTTCGCGGTGGTCGGTTGAGACGCCCCTGCCGGTGGCATGCGCGACTCCCAAGTTGTACTGGGCCTCGGCGTGTCCCTGTTCGGCGGCGTTGTGGAACCACCGTGCGGCTTCGCGGTGGTCGGTTGAGACGCCCCTGCCGGTGGCATGCGCGACTCCCAAGTTGTACTGGGCCTCGGCGTGTCCCTGCTCGGCGGCGCTACGGAACCATCGGAGGGCTTCGAGGTGGTCGGTTGGAACACCCTCGCCATTAGCGTAGCTGACCCCCAAGCCGTTCTGGGCCTCGGCGACTCCCTGTTCAGCGGCGCTGTGGAACCACCGGGCGGCTTCGCGGTGGTCGCGGGCGACGCCACAGCCGTTGTAGTACATGCCTCCCAAGTTGCACTGGGCGAATGCGTGTCCCTGTTCGGCGGCGCTGTGGTACCACTGG
Source organism: Candidatus Azotimanducaceae bacterium (assembly GCA_965200505.1). Taxonomy (GTDB): domain Bacteria; phylum Pseudomonadota; class Gammaproteobacteria; order Pseudomonadales; family Azotimanducaceae; genus VXNE01. Next base: position 2,186,549 of record OZ241343.1, read on the forward strand.
ACGGCTTGGCGGTGATCCTGTGGGACACCCTCGCCGTTGGCGTAGCTGACCCCCAAGCTGTTCTGGGCCTCGGCGACTCCCTGCTCGGCAGCGCTGCGGAACCACCGGATGGCTTCGCGGTGGTTGGGTGGGAGGCCCTCGCCCTTGTAGTACATGTCTCCCAAGTTGTACTGGGCCTGCTTAAGTCCCTGCTCGGCGGCTCGGCGGAACGACCGGATGGCTTCGCGATGGTCCCGCGGGACGCCCACGCCGGTACGATAAGCGAGCCCCAAGTTGTTCTGGGCACCTGCGTGTTCCTGCTCAGCGGCCTTGCGGTACCAGCGAACAGCTTCGCTTTGATCCTGCGCGACGCCTTCTCCCGTCTTGTACATGTTGCCCAACAAGGTCTGTGCCTCCGCGTGTCCCTGCTGGGCGGCTTTGATGAGCCAACGGGCAGCTTCGCGGTGATCTTGGGTGACGCCTTCGCCACTGTAGTACATGAAACCGAACCTGAAATGTACCGCCGCTTCCCCGTACTTCGTCAAGGCTTCCATTAGTGCCGGCGAAGGCTCGATGTGCGCAGTGGAGGAGGGTGCGACGGGTGGAACTAGGGGCGGTGCCGCAACCTTGTAGCGCCGCGAAGCGGGTGTTGGCGCGGCATCGGCGTCAGACTCCGCAAACTGCGCGAGCCACTCGCCCACTGATTGTGGCCGTTCCGCCTCGATGACCCGTAGGCCCTTGTCCACCGCTTCAAGGAACGCCAGCGAGTAATCCGCAATGCCCTCATCGGCCAAGCTCGGCAACGGGTCACCTCGCGAGCGCAGCAACTCGCCTTGCCTTCGCGGTGCCTCGACGGGTGCTGTGCCGGTGATGGCGCGATAGCACAGGGCGCTGAGCGCGTAGACATCTGTCCAGGGGCCCTGCTTCCCGGCGCTCTCGTACTGCTCCGGGGGCGAGTAGCCGGCCGAGGCGATGGCCGTCACGCTGCGCGAACGGTACCCCAGCGCCTGCCGCGCCGAGCCGAAGTCCAGCAGCACCGGCGTTTCGTCCGAGCGGCGCACGAACACGTTGGCGGGTTTGACGTCCCGGTGCAGGAAGCCGGCGGTATGCACTTCGCGCAGCCCGTCCGCCAGCGGCAGCGCGATGCGGCGCAACTGCGCCTCGGTGAGGGTGCCGTGGCGTCTCAGCAGGGCGTCCAACGGCTCGCCGTCTTCATAGTCCATGACGATGTAGGCGGTGCGGTTGGCCTCGAAGCAGTCCCGCACACGCACCACGTTGGGATGCTGGAAGCGGGCGAGGGTGCGGGCTTCTTCTAGGAAGCGCTCAAGGCCCCACTCGAAGCCCTCGCGGTCTCCGGCGGACTTCGGGTGTACCTCGGTGCCGTCGCGCATGGCGACCTCGTTCGGCAGGTACTCCTTCACCGCCACCTGCACGCCGAGGCCGCCGTGCTCGCACAGGTAGGTGACGCCGAAACCGCCCACGCCGAGCACACGCTCGATGTGGTAGCCGTTGAGCCAAGTGCCTGTGGGCAACGCGTGGTGATGAGTGGGAGCGGATGCGGCGCGGCGCTCCGGCGTCTGGCGTTGATGGAGTTCGGATGCGGCTTCTGCCCTAGGCGCGGGTTGCTGGCGGGTCTGCCGCTTGGCGGCGGGTGCCGCGGCGCTGGCCACTTTGGCACCGTTGGTGCGAGGAGATGCCGCCACAGGCCCAGACTGCTCCGCTGGCCAATCCCGCAACTGCGCCATGGCAGCCCACGCGAGGCCAACGGCAGTTAGGTCGAATACCAAGAAATCGGGCGAGCCCATGAGCAGGGCGATGCCGCACATCACGCCGCCGGCGACGTGCAATGCACCGCGCTTGGTGGCAACGAAGCCGACCACGAGGATGGGCGCGGCGTGGGCTAGAGCTAGGATCAGGTAGTTCACGTCCGTCCCATTCTGCCGAGCTGCTCCGTTCCACCGATCTGCCCCCTGAAGCCGAGTGGCGGGCATGCTTGTGATCGTTGGCGCTCGATGGCGGTGAGAGTAGCACGCCTGAATCGAAGGTAATCCAGCCTATTGACGCCCGTAGCGTTACACACTACACTACATGCCACGCTCGACTTCCGAGGAGACACCATGCCACGCGAACAGACGACAGTGGGTCGATACATACGGGATGAGGTGATCCCGCCTGGCATGTCTGTCACGGACGCCGCAGCCCGCTTGGGAGTGGGCCGCCCCGCGCTGTCGAACCTCCTGAACGGCAAGGCTTCGCTGTCCTCAGGGATGGCTCTCCGTCTCGAAAGAGCATTCGGAGCGAACAAGGACGCCCTTCTCTGGCGTCAACGCCTGCAGGATGAGGCCAGCCGCAAGGACGAGGAGAAGAGCGTGGCGGTTCGCCGATTCGTGCCCAGCCTCCTGACGATCAAAGCGGGTGACATCGAACGCTGGGCAGACTCCCATGAAGCTCGCGACCAGCTCCCCGTTCTACTTCGCCGCTTGGTTCATGAGACGGGGGATGGCCTTGAACGCGTAGACTTCCCTGGCTACGACAACAGCCAGCGCAGGGGATGGGATGGCTGGGTCGAGGCCAGCACGGCAACGGCATGGATTCCGGAGGGGCGGTCCGGCTGGGAGTTGGGGGCCTCCCAACAGCCGCGCCAAAAGGCAGAGAGCGACTATGCCAAACGACTGAGCCTGCCCTTGGCAGACCGACAGCGCTGCACGTTCGTATTCGTAACGCCACGAAACTGGCCGGGAAAGGACGAGTGGGTCAGGCAAAAGGAAAAAGCCGGCGACGGTTGGAAGGCCGTTAGAGCGTACGACGCCAGCGATCTGGAACAGTGGCTGGAGGAGTCCGTGTCCACTCTAGTCTGGCTCGGAGAAAAGCTGCCTATAACGCTTCCAGGAGTCGAGACGCTCGACGCGCGGTGGGCTCTTTGGGCCGAGGCCAGTGAGCTACCAATGACGGAGCACATCTTCGAGTCCAACATCGCACACTGCGTTGGGCCGTTTCGGAAATGGCTAGAGGCCCCACCAAGTCGCCCCTTCGTCGTTGCCGCCGATTCCAACGAGGAGGCCCTAGCGTTCCTCGCATGCCTCATCCGGCATGACGACATTCCGGCTGCAAAGCGCGACCTCGCGGTGGTATTCGAGTCTGCTGAATCCCTGACGAGACTGGTGCCTTCAACAACTCCGTTCATTCCCATTGCGGCAAATCAAGACGCCCAGGAACGCTTCCCCGTTTTTCACAAGAGGTTCCACTGCGTTGCTACCTCTCCGCGGAACGTGGCCCACGCCAAACCCGATTTTGTCCTTGATTTGCTGAGCTACGAGGCGTTCAAACACGGTCTTGAGTCCATGGGAATCTCGGACCGACATGAGGTGGGGAGGCTAGCGCGGGAGTCTGGTCGCTCGCCCACTGTTTTGAGGCGGCGGCTATCTCACATTCCAGCCATCAGGTGCCCTCGGTGGGCCAGCGATAAGAACGTGACCCCACGCCTTGTACCGATGTGTTTGGTCGGCGCATGGCATGCCGAGACAAGCGCTGACAAAGAGGTGCTAGCTGCGGTGGCGAAACGCGACTACAAAGAAATTGAGGAAACTATAACACGACTGCAGGAAACCGAGGATTCCCCCGTGTGGTCAATCGGCCAGCATCGGGGAGTAGTGTCTAAAATAGACGTCCTGTTCCAGGCGGCACCCTTAATGACAGCACAGGATGTCGAAAACTTTCTCACGATTGCCGAATACGTTCTCTCCGAGGCTGATCCGGCGTTAGAACTTCCCGAATCAGATCGGTGGCTGGCGGCCATCTATGGAAAAGTCCCAAACCACTCTGGCGCCTTACGTGATAGCATTTGCGAAACGCTCGTGCTCCTCTCAATTCATGGCGACGAGTTGTTCAAAGCACGTCTCGGCATCCACGTTGAAGCCGACGTATCGCGGTTGATCGAGCGCCTTCTGACCCCGCTTGGGGAGAACCTACTATCGCAAGAGCCGAAACTCCCCGTATTCGCGGAAGCGGCCCCGGGCAAATTGCTTGCGATATTGGAGAGTGACTTGAAGAAGGATATACCGGCCGTTTTGGAGCTCCTCAAACCTATTCACACCGGTCCGTTCGGGCATGATATTCCAGGCGGCCTTCTTTGGGCACTCGAATGTGTTGCGTGGAATCCGCAACACCTTCCCAAGGTTTGTGTGCTATTGGCAAAGTTGTCGAATGACCGGGGGGACGGCTTCTCGATGGAAGGGCCCCTCGCCAGCCTGAGAGGCATCTTCAACTCTTGGAGGCCGCAGACCGCTGCGGATTTAGACGACCGCATGTGTGTACTCAAGACACTCGTCAGGCAGTATCCCGACATCGGCTGGCGGCTGTGTTTGGACCAACTGATGCTGATGCTAGGGCCGCAGCTCGATACTAACAACTATCGGCCCCGATGGCGTAGCGATGCGAGTGGATTCGGCGGTTTGGCCACACGTCGTGAGCACAATGCTTTCAGGCGGTTTGCAGTGGGAACATTGCTTTCATGGCCAAAACACGACCATGATACGCTCGGAGACTTGGTTGAACACATTGAGGCTCTGTCAGACCGGGAGCGGTCCAACGTCTGGGATCAGATAGATGCTTGGGCCGATGGCCAGAACGACGAGAAGGCAGTCGCCAAGCTCCGGGAGCGGATCCGGCGTTGCACTCTCACGAAGAAAGGACGCCGCAAGGGCCGTGCAACGAGCGACCGAGCTCGCCTCACTTACGAGAGGATTGAGCCTCGTTCCCTAATGGTTCGCCATGCGTGGCTGTTCGCCGATCCTTGGGTTGAAGAATCGAATGAGGAGATCGAGAACGAAGAGCTTGACATAAGAGCACGGGATGAGAGGATCCACCGCCTCCGACAGGATGCGATGATGGAGATTTGGGCGGAGCATGGCCTACAGGGCGCACTGGAGATGGTGGAGGGGAGCAGCGATGGCTATACCGTAGGCCGCTACGTCGCAAGTTGTCCGGCAGGCGCCGTAGATGTGCTACATGATTGCCTGCCGAGGACCCTAAACGTCGACCAGTTCGATCAATTCCTGCGGGCTTTCATCGCAGAACGGGCCTCCTCCGCCGGTTCTGACTTCGTGCTAGACTTGTCGCAGCAAGTCGGCAAAGGGCAATCCGTGCGGTTGTTGCGATGTGCACCGTTCGACAGAAAGACGTGGCGAGTTCTAGATGGGCTCCCACAGGAGACGCAGACCGAATACTGGCGCACGGTCAATCCCCGCGTTGGCTGGCTTGCAGGCACGGCGAGTACAGAGGTTGTTGATGGGCTTCTCAATGCGAAACGTCCTCTGGCTGCTCTCGCCGCAGTGCGGTGGCGATGGGAGTATGTGGAGACGGGTTGCCTCCGACGCCTTTTGCAGGCGGTGGCATCAAGCCCAGCACCGGAGGGTACAACTTACTTCGACGTTTCGTATGTGGGAGCAGCGCTGAAGGAGCTCGGATCGCGTCCTGAGGTTACGATTCGGGAGATGGTGGAGTTGGAGTTCTCCTTCGTCGAAGTGTTGCGCGGAGAGAACGAAATTCCGAATCTCGAACGGCAACTCGCGGCGTCTCCCGAGCTATTCGTGCAAGCGCTATCCCTTTGCTCGGAGCGTACGGATGGTGGCGAAGACCCGCAAGAATGGAAGATCGAAGACGAAGCTCAGCGAAGTGCCGTTGCTCGAGGGGCGTATAGCCTACTCGGTAGAGTTGCTAGGATTCCAGGCACCGACGACGATGGTAACGTGCATTGGGAGCCCCTGAAGAGTTGGCTAAGGGAAACGCGCAAGTTGTGCGAAAAGGTTGGCCGGTCACAGGTGGGTGACTTTTTTGTTGGAGAGTACCTCTCGAAGGCACCTTCAGATGAGGACGGCATCTGGCCATGCACCGCTGTGTGTGCCGCCCTTGAGTACTTGGCCAACGAGGATGTCGCTCGGGGATTTACAATTGGCAAGCGCAATTCGCGTGGCCCATATTTTCGTGCCGGCGAAGGAGGAGACGAAGAACGGGAATTGGCGGCGACGTTTCGTCGATTAGCAGATCATCGCCGGGTCGACTATCTCTTTGCGAGTAGTGTCCTCGATCACATCGCGCAACGGTACGAGGATGACGGGAAGGATGAAGACATGCGTGCAACTTTGAACAAGCGCTTTAACAAGTGGAACTGAGGAAGCGCGACGTCGAAGCCGCCCACGCCTAGGACGCACACGATGCGGTAGCTACCCAGGGCGAAGGCGGGCGGGAGGTGTGCTTGCGGTCGCCGGCACTCATGGTGGGAAGTTAGCACGGGGAAGGTGTGGTGCAGTCTATCGTCGCATCGAACGTTGCCGATTCCAAGGGTCGTATCGGCCGCCAGTCGACCACCCTTGACGCCTAACTCACGCGGCGCTAGCTTCGCCGCTGCTTGTAGGCTGCGCAAAACCGGCGCTCCGACCATAGCGACGATCAGTTCAGCTTGACGTTGGTAGACAACTGTCACTGGCGCGTGGGTAACCTCCCTATCTATCTTCGATAACGCTAAGATACTTACTTTCGACTTGGACGCCAGACATCGCTCACGCGCGTTTAGACCGAGGATAGAATCAGCGCTGCTGCAAACGTATCGACTGCGGTGTGGAGCTTGGCCATTACCGCCCACCTAGGTGGCCCGCTATAGATGCTTGCGGCCCTCCAGATCCCGATCTTGGCCAATAGCGACCAAAGGAGCCAGAGAATCAAGGCTGCCAGAATCGCCTCCCGGCTGATGTATCTTACATATCCTTCATACAGCACCATGACAGTCGAAGAAGGGGCGATAAGGGCTAGAATCCAAGCCTCATTGTTTCGAGTCGAGAAGCCGAAGATGAAGGCGAAACAAAAACTAGCGACTACGTTTCCGGCAACGCCGATGGCCCAGAACATCGTTCTCAAACCCAAACTACCGGTCAATACATCGTGCAAGTACCCCCTAGGACCTAGGCGGCGGCTGGTTGCTTGAACAGCCGCTTGGGCGAGCTGCTCGTGCGGACTGCTCCGAGTTGGGCCGAGATCGTTTCTCGGTCGTGTCCCGAAGACGTTTTGAATACCCTGCCATAATCGTGCCATAGCCGATGAGACGGAACTGCGCGATAGGACTAAAAGTTGCGACTCCGTCGGTGTGCTCAGTCGGGGCGTAGTCGCCTGCTCTTCCCACGAGATGGCAGGGGTGTCGCCAATCCGCTCAAGCCACTGATTTAGGACTTGCGGTCGCTGCACCTCGACCAGGCACAGGCCCCAATCCACTGCGTCTAGGAACCCCTGCGAATAGCCCGGGACGCCAGCCTCGGCCAAGCTCGGTAGTGGGTCACTCCGCGAGCGCAGCATCTCGCCCTGCCGTCGCGGTGCCTCGACTGGTGCCTTGCCGGTGATTGCCCGATAGCACAGGGCGGAGAGGGCGTAAATGTCCGTCCACGGGCCTTGCTCGCCATCCCGCTCGTACTGCTCCGGCGGCGAGTAGCCGGCGGACGCGATGGCCGTCACGCTGCGCGATCGGTGCCCCAGCGCCTGCCGTGCGGAGCCGAAGTCCAGCAGCACCGGCGTTTCGTCCGAGCGGCGCACGAACACGTTGGCGGGTTTGACGTCCCGGTGGAGGAAACCGGCGGCGTGGACTTCGCGCAGGCCGTCCGCTAGCGGCAGCGCGATGCGCCGCAACTGCGCCTCGGTGAGGGTGCCGTGGCGTCTCAGCAGGGCGTCCAACGGCTCGCCGTCTTCATAGTCCATGACGATGTAGGCGGTGCGGTTGGCCTCGAAGCAGTCCCGCACACGCACCACGTTGGGATGCCGGTAGCGGGCGACGGTGCGCGCCTCGTCCAAGAAGCGCTCCAGTCCCCACTCGAAGCCCTCGCGGTCTCGGGCGGACTTCGGGTGTACGTCGGTGCCATCGCGCACGGCGACCTCGTTCGGCAGGTACTCCTTCACCGCCACCTGCACACCGAGGCCGCCGTGCTCGCACAGGTAGGTGACGCCGAAGCCGCCCACGCCCAGCACGCGCTCGATGCGGTAGCTGCCCAAGGTGAAGCCGGGCGGGAGGGCCTGCTTGTGGTCGTCGGCGCTCATGGTGGGGAAGTTAGCACGGGGCAGCGAGAGCCGATGCCTTCGCCGCGACATCCTCACCGGCGGTCGACCCGGGCCCTGGAAAAGCACCAGCCAACGCCCTGTCGAATCGACGAGCATCCGCCTCACAAGCCCTTGAAAAAAGGCATTTTTCTACTATGGTGCCCACGGCTGGGAGCCTGGTAGCGCTGCCCTAGTTGGCGAAGCGAGAGCAGGGACGTAGCCGCCACGCGAGGGCGAAGCTCTTGTGCTACTCCACTCTCTGTGTGGTAGTTTCCACCCAATGAACGTGTTGCGAGCAAGCACAGGTGCCTGCGGAGACCTCTTCGACGTCGGCCAGCGTCACGACTATCGGTGTCCGTTCGAGCAACCTCCGGCGACCGAAGACTCCACGTTCTTGGCCTCTCTGGTCGAGACAGCGGCCTTCAAACGTTTGAAGGGCATCTCCTTCCTTGGGGCGATAAACTACAGCCTTGTGCCATCCCCCAACGGCAGCCGTTTCACAAGATTTACGCGAGCACAGCATAGTCTCGGTGTCTTGAGGCTTGCCCTCACCTACTGCGACTGCCGGGCTCTGTCACAAAGGGAGCGTCGGCTAATCTCCGCCGCCGCGCTTCTCCACGACATAGGCCACCCCCCGCTTTCCCATTCCATAGAAGGCGTCTTGGCTGAGAAGTTTGGCATCGATCATCATGGTGCCACGCAGAATATAATCTGCGGTCGCATCTCTCTTGGCCGGGAAGTCCTAAACGCCCTCAGGTCTCACCGAGTTGATGTTGAGAGCGTTGCCGCCTTGGTTGCAGGCCAGATGCCGGACTTCGATAGATTTTTCTCGGGCCCATTAACATTCGACACTATCGAAGGTGTATCGAGATTCCACCAGTACCTTCAGTCCTCACCCCAGGTGACACCTAGCCCACAGGACGTTGTCATCGCTGCGATTATGAGAAATAGTGGTGGCGACCAACGGATAGTGGATGGTTTCTGGAACCGAAAGCACGATGCGTATGCCAGGCTCGTTCACTCGCAGAAGGGCATCTTGGCTGACTATGCCTCTCAGGCAGCGCTTCGGAATCGTATCGGTATGGTGAGCATGGCCGACTACTTCGGCGACGACCAAAGTTTGTTCGCCACACTACCAGGGCTGAGGGAGGTTCTAACAAGCAAATCGATGGAGAGGGAAGTAGTCGTTCGATTCGGAATACCAGACTTCTACACCGCGCGGAAGTACTATGTGGATGAATCTGGAGATTTCTTTCTCCGTGAGGACGATGTGCGTTACAGGCACATGAAGTTTCGGAGGAGAACGGACGTCGTTCAATGCAGTACTTTGTTGTTGAACGATGATTTTCAAATGAAACAAAATGAGGAGATTCCGTTCTGATGGAGAGCACCAACAGCTCCATTGACCAATGCCGCAAGCACTCAGAGGAAAAGTGCGATGCATGGCGGCAGAAGCTCGCCGAGACGTTTCCGCCCGAAAGCAACGATATCGTGCTTGTCTGTGGTTCGTATGCTCGGAAAGAGGCTGGGGATTCTTCAGATGTGGACTACTTTCTTGTTTCCGAAAAGGAAGATGGTCGCAAAGAGCGCCTAGAGGACATCAACAAGGTCGGTCTTAAACCTCCGTCCCCCGGTGGGCCATTTGCCGGTGAGCATACAAGTCAGTCTATAGTCCAAAACATCGGTGGTACAGACGATAACAATGATGATATTACTAGGCGCATGTTACTGCTCCTTGAGGGAGATTGGCTGTTCAACAGCGTGGGCTTTCGGTGCCTTCGACGCCAGATATTGGAAAGGTATGTCGGGGAGGAGATACCGGATCACCACATTGCCTTGTTTCTGCTAAACGACATCATTCGATATTGGCGCACGATCTGCGTGGATTATGAATACAAGACCACGACAGAGGAGAAGCCTTGGGCGATTCGCAACGTCAAGCTGGTGTTCTCCCGCAAACTCCTTTACGCAAGTGGTCTATTTTCTGTGGCTTTGACGGCAGACATGTCGAGGAAAAGCAAGATTGAGCGCCTTGAAGAACTATTCGATCTGCATCCGCTAAAGCGGATCATGGAGATATGCGGTGAAGCGACAACAAGGCCGATGTTACGCTGTTACGACTTCTTTCTGGGCTGTATCACCGACGATACGAAGCGGCACCAGTTGGAGACGTTGGACAAGAGCGAACGTAACGATCCCCTGTTCCGCGAGATAAAGAATGAGGGCTACCGATTCACACGAGAACTGCTGAAGCTGTTTGAGACAACCTTCCACTCTACGCACCCGATCCGGCGTGCGATCATCTACTGATGAGCAATCGGGCAGTGTGCAAGTGACTATGCAGGGCGAAATCCGAGCCATGGGCGTCGGGGAGGCTAGAAGGAGGCTGCCGGAAATCCTTCGAGCGGCCAACCGTGAGGGAGCGGTGACCATTGTGACCAAACGCGGTCAACCCTATGCCGCAGTCGTTCCGGTGGCCCAAGCGCCGAGTGAGGGGCCGAGCTTGTCGGACTTGTGTGGTTCTGCGAAGGGGTGCTTCGGCGATGCGGGACAGTTCGTCCGCCGATTGCGAGGCGAATGGGGGTGATGGCAGCAGTCATTCGGGTAGGGGCAAGCGACGTTGATGACGATTACGGCGATCCTGTGGGCCTCCTCGGTTCGACGGGCCGATGAAAACGGCCAACCCATGGCGGCATGGTCGGGCCAAAGCCGCGGCAGGTTCGGTGCGGTGGATCTTGCCGGCAGCCGTGGCGGCGCTCCTTGCCATCATCTGGCTCGCGCAGGGGCTGGACCTCGACGTGGCGGAACTGATGGACTTCCTCGCCACCAGCGCCCTGTTCGTGCTCGGCATCGCCGTCGTGGCGGCGCTCGCCGGCATCGGGCTCAGGTTCGCGCGGCGGTGGTTGCGCCGGTGAGCGGCTGTTGGCTGCGGCAAGGCGGGGCCGAACACTGGATCGCTCGGCTCGAGCGCTTGGATTTCTCGCTCTAAGGCAGTGGACTTTTCGCACTGAGGTGCCGCCCAAGCGCCGGCGTGGCCCGCAGGCTCGATCCGGCGATGCGCTAAAATGAACCTTGTTTGTGCGTAGGGCTCCGCCGGTGCCAACCACACGCCCGTCCTCACGGCAGCGCACCGTTGCCGACGGCAATCATCGCGGCGATGCGCTCATAGGGATTCACATCGTGAGAGGCGATCAAGCCGTCGCGCCCCAGCCGCTGCTACCGCCCGACGCTTTCCCGAACACCCGCCCAGACCCGGTGGAGCGCGAAGCGATCGACGGCATTCCCGCTGCCGAGACCGGCCCGAACAGCCGCTCCGTGCGGACGCGGCTCGCTTCGAGCTGCGCCGGGTGGCCCGTGCCCCCAAACGCCGCGGAGTTCTTCGCGGCGGTGCGAACGACGCGGCCCAGTGTCCGCGATTGCGCGATCGTTCGTGCGTGGGCGCACGAGGCGACGTCCGGCGAAGTGATGCGTGGCTGGCTGGAAGGTGCGTACACATGGCCCATCTTGGTGGCCGCGCTGCACCGCACGGACGCCGGCCATGGCGCACTCAACGCACTGCTGAATGGTTTTGCCAAGGCGGAGTGGGTGGCGGATCAAGCCGCCGCCAAGCAGGGCCAGCGATCGTGGAGCAGCTAAGGCTACCCCCGCCGGCCAAGGATTTGTTCCGACAGGTGTACGGCGCGCTCGACGAACTGATTCGTCCCGTGAGCCCGGCCGGCACACCGGGGCGGCTGGGTGGCGCCACGACCCTTGCTGCACGTTGGCGGCACCGGCGCAGCACGGACATCGACATCACTGTGCCGATTGGCACTGGCCTCGGCCGCTACGACCCCAACCGAGACCCGCAATTGGTGGAGCGCATGGTCGATTTGGGGGCCACCCATGTGGACGTGCGGTTTCGGAGTTTCAAATTCGCCTTTCCGAACGGCAAGCTGGATTTGACGGAGATGGATCCCGAGATTCGCGTGGGCCACATGGAGGCGCTGGTGGACGGCCGGCCCATTGAGGTGTACTCCAACGCCCAGATACTCTGCGGCAAACTGGCAGGCCGCGGCAACATGCTGCCGGAACGCGACATCTTCGACTTCGCCGTGGCGGCGGCCCTTGATGTCGATGCTTTGTCCGCAGCCGTGAACCACTTGGATGCGGACTACCGCCGCGAAATCGTGCATCGCATCCGAGCGCGGGCCGATCAATACAGGCACAGTGTGCGCACGGTGATCGATCCAACGGACACACGGTGGAACTCGCTGCTTGACGATGCGCCCGCGGTCGCCAGTGCGGCCATCGATGCGGCGGCTTTTGACACAGTCACGGTTGCCTACGGCGATGGCGCCATTACTTTGCACCTTGCTCGCCCCAACGACGAAACCGCGTTGGTATTCCATGCCGTGGATGCGTTCGTCAAGGCACTGCCAGAACTTGGCTTGGAGCCTTGCTTCCTCAACGTGCTCGGCACGGCCGACGCCTTGGAACGGCACCTTCATCGACAATTGGACGCTTGGCGGCGCGGCAACCAACTCGCCCCCATCCTGGACCCGCCGTACCGCGCGCCCCGACGGGCCGGGCAGGCGTGAGCTCAGACGCTCCAATCGTTACGGCAGGTCTCGGAAGAAGCGCCCCAACCGGGGCACATAGTAGTTGTCGTAGTTCAGCGAGAAGGCGATGGCGTGGGCGCGGCCCAAGACGCGCTCCCGGGACACCATGCCGATCCGGCGGTAGTCGCCGCTGTTGTCGCGGTTGTCGCCGAGCACCAAGTAGTCGCCGTCCGGCACGGTGATCGGGCCGAACGAAGAATAGGCGGGGGCCGTCGGGGAGCGGCGCACCATGATGATGCGCGAGCTGCCGAGCAGGCTTTCCCGATAGACGTCGTAGCGTGGCGACACGTCAATGGGCAGGGCGGCGATTTCTTCGCGGCTGAGCGGCTCGTAGGTGGCGGCGACGCCATTCACCGTGAGCCGGTTGCGGCGCAGTTCCACCACATCCCTTGGTACGCCGATCACGCGCTTGACGAACAATCGGTCATCCACTGGCGAGGGAAACGTCACCACGTCGCCCCGTTCCGGCGCGGCCCAGTGCGAGATGCGCGCGAGCGTGAACGGCACCCGCAAGTCGTAGGCGAGCTTGTCCACGACGATGCGGTCGCCGGCCAAGATGGTGGGCTGCATGGAGCCGGACGGCACTTGGTTCCAATCCGCGATGGCCGAGCGGAACACCAGCATCACGGCCACGAACATCAGGAAGCCGCGCCAGTCGTGCCAGATCTTGCGGAGCCGGTCTTGCATTGGGCGCGTCACTCGGCGGCCGAGTTGGCCTCGAACGCCGCCCGTTGCGGGGCGCTCGCCTCGTTTTGATGCAGACGCTTCCACTCGGCGTAGGGCATGCCATAGACGCGCTGCCGGGCGCCCTCGTAGTCCACCTCCACGCCACGTTCGGCCGCCGCCGCCACATACCACTTTGAGAGGCAATTGCGGCAGAAGCCGGCCAGGTTCATCAAGTCGATGTTCTGCACGCCCTTGTGTTCGTCGAGGTGCGCGACCAAGCGCCGGAACACCGCCGCTTCGATGGCCTCCTCGGTGCGTTCCGTGCCTTCCGCCATGTGGTAGCTTCGCTCCCTGAAAATGCCCAAGTGGGAATCATAAGCCCATGCTCGACCTGCTCGCCAGCCCTGAGGCGTGGTTCGCCTTCCTCTCATTGGCGTTGCTCGAGATCGTGCTGGGCATCGACAACATCATCTTCATCTCCATCCTCACCGGGCGCCTGCCGCCCCATCAGCGCGCCCGGGCGCGCTACATCGGCTTAAGCCTCGCCATGTTCCTGCGCATCGCGCTGCTTGCTTCGTTGGCGTGGATCATGAGCCTGTCGGCAGACCTCTTCCAGGTGTTCGGGCGCGGCGTTTCCGGGCGAGACCTCATTCTGATCGGTGGCGGCGCCTTCCTCATCGCCAAATCGACCCGCGAGATGCACAACTCCCTGGAGAGCGACCATGGCGGGGCGGGTGCCGCCACGACCCTGGCCTTCGGCGCGGTGCTGGCGCAGATCGCGGTGATCGACGTCGTCTTTTCGCTGGATTCGGTGATCACTGCGGTGGGCTTGGTGGATGACCTGCCGGTGATGATCGCCGCCATCGTCGTCGCCGTTGGCGTGATGATGGTGGCGGCGCGTCCGGTGAGCGAGTTCATTGAAGGGCACCCCACCTTGAAGATGCTGGCGCTCTCCTTCCTTCTGCTCATCGGCTTCGCGCTCGCCGCGGAGGGCTTCGACGTGTATGTGCCGAAGGGCTACATCTACTTCGCGATGGCGTTTTCCGTGGTGGTCGAGCTGCTCAACATCCACGTCCGCCGGCGCCGCCCGCCGGTGCAACTGCGCAAGGCGCAACTCGCGGACTTGCTGCCGGCCGGCGACCCGACGCCACCGAGCGAAACGCCCCCGACGGTGGCGGACCGATGAGCGTCAGGCGGGCCGGTCGCGCAGGAACGTGAGCGTCGCCGCCGAGGACAAATCCGCCGCGTACCGATAGCCGCCGCCATCGAACTCCGCCAAGCGCCGCGGCGCATCGACCCGGTTCTCCACGATGAACCGCGCCATCAGCCCGCGCGCCTTCTTGGCGTAGAAGCTGATGACGCGGTAGCGGCCATGCTTCAAGTCCTTGAACACCGGCGTGACCACCCGCGCCGCGAGCCGCTCCACCTGCACGGCGTTCCAATACTCGTTCGAGGCCAAGTTGACGAGCGTCTTCGAGCGGTGGCCATCCAGCGCATCGTTCAAGGCGTCCGTCGGCTTGTTCCCCCAGAACTCGTAGAGGTTCTTGCCACGCGGATTCTCGAACCGCGTGCCCATTTCCAACCGATAGGGCTGGATGAGGTCCAGGGGCTTCAGCACGCCGTAGAGGCCCGACAGGATGCGCACGCGCTGCTGCGCCCAAGCGAAGTCCCGCTCAGAGAAGCCCCACGCCTGCATGCCCATGTAAACGTCGCCCTTGAAGGCCAGCGCGGCGGGCCTGGCGTTCGCCGGCGTGAACGGCGGCGACCACTCGTTGAAGCGGTCGCAATTGAGCTCGCCGAGCTGGGTGCTGATGCCCATGAGGTCAGACACTTCACCCGGCGACAGACGCCGCAACTTCGCAATGAGCGTGGCGGCATCGTTGAGGAACGCCGGCTGCGAGTGTTTGCGCGTCGCCAAGGGAGACTCGAAGTCCAGCGCTTTCGCTGGCGAGAGAACGAGCAGCATGGCAAACTCCCGTGTGCAGACACCGCGATGTTACGGCGTCACGGGCGCCACGCCAAATGTCCGCGAAGCGGCGCTCCTGGGCCCGTCGCCCCCAGCACCGGTGCCGGTGCTATGCTCCCCGCCGCCGGTGCGCGAAGCCTTGGGGGGCAGAAGGACATCACCATGACGGTGCGGGAAACCATCGAAGCCAAGCTCACGGACACGTTCGAGCCGGCGCATCTCGAAGTGGTGAACGAGAGCGGCAACCACAACGTGCCGCCCGGCTCGGAATCCCATTTCAAGGTGGTGATCGTGGCGACGGGGTTCGAAGGCAAGCGCTTGCTCGAGCGGCACCGGATGGTCAACGCGACCCTCGCCGACGAACTGGCCGGCCCGGTTCACGCCCTCGCCCTGCACACCTACACCGAAGCCGATTGGACGGCCCGCTTCGGCGCCCATCCCATGTCGCCGCCGTGCCGCGGCGGTGAACGGTAGGGACGCCTGCCGCGGAGCGAACCGATCATCGAACTCCCACTACGCAGGCGTTATCCGCTTGCCGAACCACATGACCAAGCCGTCGAACGCAAGCCGTCTCTGAGCGACGTCCAGTAGCATGTCCTCCGCCTCCTTCCGAACCGACCCGTGCTTGGCGGCGGGCGTCAACCGATAGCCGCTTCTCTCCAGCAGCAGGTTCAGAAGAATCAGTGCTGTGCGTTTGTTGCCGTCCGCGAACCCGTGGTTCCCCACCATCGATTCAACAAGGGCCGCCGCCTTGCGGCGTATGCCGAGGTAGTAGCCTGAGTACGGACGGGCAATGGCGGATTCAATCGAGTTGAGATTGACAACGCCCGGCCGACCGCCGAAAGCCAAGGCATGCTCGTGAGCGTCCAGCGCATCTTCGAGCGTTAGCCGGTAGTGGTGCCGCCTAGCGTTCGGCAAGCTGCCTCAGCGTCGTACGATACTTGCCGA
Source organism: Candidatus Azotimanducaceae bacterium (assembly GCA_965200505.1). Taxonomy (GTDB): domain Bacteria; phylum Pseudomonadota; class Gammaproteobacteria; order Pseudomonadales; family Azotimanducaceae; genus VXNE01. The sequence goes on from OZ241343.1 coordinate 2,202,782, forward strand.
CCGTGCGAACCATGATGGCGGTGGAGCGCACCGATGCGGCGGGCGCGGAATGGTCAACGGCCGGCGCTGACCCCCCGGCGCCGTCGATAGCGCATTGGGACACTGGCGAGTCGTTCCCCACCGTTCGCTCCGCAGTGGGGCCGCACCAGTCGATGGGCTCGCGACCACATGCGGTCAATTCACAGTTGATCCGATCGAGTGGATTGCCGGAGCGGAAGAAGTGTTGAGGCGCGGACGGATGTCCGCTCTCCACGAGGCGAAGGTTCGCCCTTGGAACGCCAAGGCGTTCTCCTCTCGCCTTGACCCGTCCGCGGAGGTTTCCAACCTCGCCACCGAACAAGGCGAAGACAACCGGCCTGTGGCAGGCTTCCTCCATCAAGGCGGAGACGATGGCATCCGTGACCGGACGCCACAGTGCCCGATGCAAGGCTCGATGTTCTTCGATCGCTTGCCACGAACTCCCTCGACGACGCACGCTTATGGTCGGTGTGCAGTTGAGCCAGAGCACACCTTGCCCGGTCAGGCTCTCGAATAGGGTACGGGGAGGCGGCAACACCACCTTGCCGTCCCGCAACCCGCGCCACAGCCATTTTCGGCGATCGTGGAGCAGGGCCCCATCCAATCCGAGCCCTGCTGCGCTTGGGAGCAGCGCGGCCGCGGCGCAGACCAAACTCAGCAAACTGGCCGTCACACGACCGGGCTCCGTTAGATCACAATGCCAAGCGGTGAGGTCGCCTTGCTCGAAAGAACGACCGGTGGCCCGAATCGGATCCGGGTGCGGCTCGTTGCCGACCGCGACCACGGCGACATCGGCCGGATCGATGCCGTCTAGCGCATAGAAGGCACCGCCACCTTCGCGCCGATCCGGTCCGATCCGCGCACCCCAGGCAAGCGATGCGTTTGCAGGAACGGCGGTGTAATCCGGCCCCACGCCAACCAGCTTTTCGCGCCAAGCCGCGGGAAGATTGCCGCGCCATCCATGCAGGTACCGCCGCAATTCGTCAGCCAAGTTGCGCATCGTCCACGCCGTTGCCGTTCGGCCGATACCTTACACGACCATGCGGCGCTTCGTTTCAGCCCGAACCGGCCTCGCCAGCGCCACCGGCCGGCCCCAACAGGGGTTTGAGGGCCGGCCACACGTTCTCCAATAGCCGCGGTTGCGCCGCGGTGGTGGGGTGGATGCCGTCCTCCTGCAGCATCGTCTCAAGGTCGATGCCTTCCAGTAGGAACGGCACCAGTGTGGCGTTCGTCTCCCGAGCCACTGCCGCGAACGCCGCCTCGAAGGCGTTGGTGTAGCGGGCGCCGTAGTTGGGCGGCAGTTTCATGCCCACGATGACGACGGCGGCGCCGCTGGCCTGCGCGAGCCGCGCCATGGCCGTCAGGTCTTCCTGCATGGCGGTGATGGGATGGCCCTGCAAGCCGTCGTTGCCGCCGAGTTCGATGATGACCACGCTCGGCGCATGGGCGGCCAAGGTGACGGGCAGCCGCCCAAGGCCGCCGCGCGTCGTTTCGCCGCTGATGCTCGCGTTCACCACTCGATGGTCGTAGCCATCGTCGGCCAGCCGGCGCCGCAACAAACTCACCCAACCGGATGCCTCGACCATGCCATAGGCCGCGCTCAGGCTGTCGCCATAGACGAGGATGGTGCGTTCCGCGGCGATTCCGGCCGGTGCCGCCAGCGCGAGCAGGAACGAGAGCGTGAGGGGCAGTGGGCGCAAGGCAAAACGCGACCAACCGGCAACAGCCGGGCGGCGCAATGGTAATCTACAAGGCTTTGTGCCATCCCTCGGGCGCCACGGCCCAACTGCCAGCGTGACAGACGTTCCCCCCAACTCCTGCATCCTGCGGGCGACGCGGCTCTGCAAGTCCGTCCCCACCGCTGAAGGAGAACTCGTCATTCTGGACGATGTGGACTTCGACGCCGCGGCCGGCGAATCCGTCGCGGTGATGGGCGCGTCCGGCTCCGGCAAAACGACCTTGCTCGGCATCCTCGCCGGGCTCGACCTGCCCACGGACGGCAGCGTCTGGCTCGACGGCGACGAGATCAGCGCCCTCTCCGAAGAGGCCCGGGCGCGGGTTCGGGGGCGCTGCGTGGGCTTCGTGTTCCAGAGCTTCCAGCTCATCGAGAGCCTCTCCGCCTTGGAGAACGTGATGTTGCCGGCGGAGTTGCGCGGCGATGGCGGCGCCAAGGCCGACGCCCGCACCTTCCTCGACCGGGTGGGCCTCGGCCATCGCTTGACCCACTATCCGCGCCAGCTCTCTGGTGGCGAACAGCAGCGCGTCGCCATCGCGCGGGCGTTCGCATCGCGGCCCAAGGTGTTGTTCGCGGACGAGCCCACCGGCAACCTGGACACCGGCACCGGCAAGCGGGTGGTGGAGCTGTTGTTCGATCTCAACCGCGATTCCAATGCGACGCTGGTGCTCGTCACCCACGACGCGGCGCTCGCCGAGCGGTGCAACCGCGCCATCGCCTTGGACGGCGGCCGGAGGGTGGCATGAGCCCGGCATTCGCGTTGCGCCTTGCGGTCCGCGACGGCCGTTCCGGCGAGTTGCGCCTGTTGCTGGCCGCCATCGTCGTGGCGGTGGCGTCGGTCACCGCGGTGGCGCTCTTTGCGGACCGCCTGCAGCAAGCGCTCTTGTCCGAATCCGCCACGTTCCTCGGCGCGGACCGCATCATCGGTTCCAGCCGCCCGCTGCCGGATGCCTTCCGCGAGGCGGCCGCGGCACGGGGCTTGAGCCAAACGGACACCATCGCGTTCCCCTCGATGCTCTTCGCCAGCGACGCCGAGGACGCCGGCAACCAGTTGGTGGGCGTGAAGGCGGTGGCGGCGGGTTATCCGTTGCGGGGCGTGCTGCGGGTGGCCGAGCAGCCCTTCGCGGCCGGCCGCGTGGTGCGCGACCTGCCGCGGCGCGGCGAGGCGTGGCTGGATTCGCGCCTGTTCCCCGCGTTGGGTTTGGCGCTGGGCGACACCGTGGCGGTTGGCCGCGCACGGCTCGTGGTGAGCGCCGTGCTGGTCAGCGAGCCAGACCGCGGCGGCAGCATGTTCGACATGGCGCCCCGCGTGCTGATGCGCGTGGCGGACGTGCCGGCCACCGGCGCCGTGCAGCCCGGTAGCCGCGTTTCGTATCGGCTGCTGTTGGCCGGCGAGGCGGAGCGGCTCGACGGCCTGAGGCAGGAGCTCGAGCCGCAACTTGCGCCGAACTACCGTTGGCGTGGCATCCAAGAGGCGAACCGCTCCATCGGCGATGCCTTGGAGCGCGCCGAGAGTTTCCTGCTCTTGGGCAGCCTGCTGGCGGTGATCCTCGCCGGCGTGGCGGTCGCCTTGAGCGCCCATCGCTATGCGCGGCGTCACTACGACCATGTGGGCGTGATGAAGACGCTGGGGGCCACGCCGGCCGAGGTGCTCTGGACCTATCTCGGCGCACTGGCCGCGGTGGGGGCCGTCGGCGTCACGGCAGGGCTCGCCCTCGGCGGCGCCGTCCACTACGGCATCGTCGCGAGTTTGGGCGCCTATCTGCCGATTACGTTGCCGGCGCCGGGATGGCAGCCGGTGGGGCTGGGCGCGGCCACCGGTTTCATCTGCTTGATGGCGTTTGCCTTGCCGCCCCTTGCGGCGCTGCGCGACATCTCGCCCATGCGTGTGCTGCGGCGCGACTTCCAAGCGAGCGCCAAATCCCAAGCCGCCACCTACGGCAGCGCCGCGGCCGGGGCCTTGGGCCTCGTCATCTGGTACAGCGACGGCGTCTGGCTCACGCTGTGGACGCTGGCCGGCAGCCTCGGCGTCGCCACCGCGTTCGCCCTCATGGGCTTGGGCCTCCTGCGCGGCGGCCGCGTGGCGGGGATGCAGGCCGGCAGTGCGTGGCGGCTCGCCCTCAGCGCCCTGCAGCGGCGCCATTGGGAGAGCGTCGCGCAAATCACCATCTTCGGCTTGGCCATCATGCTGCTCTTGGTGCTGCTCCTCATCCGCACGGCACTGCTCGACCAATGGCGCGCGCAATTGCCTGAAGACGCGCCCAACCACTTCGTGATGAACGTGGCGGACGACGAAGTGGCGGCGGTGCAGGCGCTGCTCACGGAGCACACGGACTACACCGGGCGGCTGTTCCCGATGATCCGCGGCCGGGTGACCGCGGTGAACGGCATCCCCGCCGACGAATGGGAGCGTGAGCGGGCGATGCCTGGCATGGACGACGACCGGCTCCGTTCCGAACGGAACCTCACTTGGTCCGACGCGCTGCCCAGCCACAACACGTTGGTGGCGTCCCAGTGGTGGCCGGCGGGCACCACCGAGCGGCTGATTTCGCTGGAGGACGAATACGCCCGCTCCTATGGCCTGAGCGTGGGGGACGAACTCGCCTTCGACATCGGCGGCCTCGCCATCACCGCCCGGGTCGCCAACCTGCGCGAAGTGGAGTGGGACAGCCTGCAGCCGAACTTCTTCATCATCTTCTCCCGGGCGGCTTTGGCGGACTTTCGCACCACGCACATGACGAGCTTCCATCTCGAACCCGACGCCAAGCGTTTCCTCAACCGGCTCTTGTCCGAGCATCCCACCATCACCGTCATCGAGATCGACGCCATCGTGCGGCAAGTGCGCAGCATCGTCGCCCGCGTCACCCAAGCCATCGAGTTGGTGTTGGCGCTGGTGCTCGGCGCCGGCGCGCTGGTGCTGGTCGCCTCCATCCAAGCCAGCCACGACGCGAGGATGCGTGAGCATGCGCTGGTGCGCACGCTGGGCGGCACCATGCGGCTCATCGCCGGGGCACTCGCCGGCGAGTTCGCGGCCCTCGGCGCCTTCGCCGGGCTGGTGGCCGCGGTGGGCGCGGAAGTGACGACGTTCATCCTGCAAGAGCAAGTCTTCCACTTGGGTTACGCGCCCAACCCGTGGCTGTGGCTGGTCGGCCCCGCGCTCGGCGCCGCGTTCGTCACCTTGGTGGGCGGCCTCGGTGCCCGGCGGCTGGTGCGTTCGCCGCCGGCGCTGGTGCTGCGGGAATCGCGATGAAGGCTTTGCCGGCCGGCTGCTTGGCGGCGCTCTTGGCCAGTTGCGCCGCTTGGGCCAACTCCGCCGGCGCGGAAGATGCGGCCGACGCGCCGCGAGGGGCTGAACCGGACCCCGCCTTGGAGGAAATCGTGGTGGTCGCGTCCGGCTCGGTGCGCGGGCGCCAAGGCGGGCTCGGCAGCATCGCCGTGGTGGACGGCGAAGCGCTCAAGCTGCTCCGCCCCAACCATCCCAGCGAAGCCTTGGCGCGGGTGCCCGGCGTTTGGGTGGCGCGCGGCTCCGGCCAGGAACACTTGATGGCGATTCGCTCCGGCGTGTTTGCGGGGCCCGGCGCCTGCGGCGAGTTCCTGTATTTGGAACACGGCGTGCCCATCCGGCCGGCCGGCTTCTGCAACATCAACAACCTGTTCGAGTTGAACACCGAGGGCGCCGCGGCCCTCGAGGTGGTGCGTGGGCCGGCCAGCGCCCTCTATGGCGGCAACGCCCTGCGCGGCGTGGTGAACGCGGTGCCGGCGCGTGGGCCGCAACCGTGGCGATTGAGCGCCGAGGTGGGCCCGCATGGCTACGGTCAAACGCGCCTCGGCGGCGCCATCGGCGCCTTGCGGCTCGATGTCCATTCCACCAGCACCGATGGCTGGCGCGACGACACCGGCTACGGCCAGCAGAAGCTCAACATGGCGCTCACCCACCAAGGCGACGCTTGGCAGGGCGCCACGTTCCTGGCGGCGACGCTGCTCAATCAGGAGACCGGCGGCTACGTGCGTGGCCACCGCGCCTACGCAGACCGGGCGCTGCGCAACTCGAACCCCAACCCGGAGGCATACCGCGACGCTTGGTCGGCGCGCCTTGTCAGCGAGTGGTCGCTGCACCGCGATGGCCGCCGGCTGGTGCTCACACCCTATCTGCGGCGTTCCGGCATGGCGTTCCTGCAACACTTCCTGCCCGGCAAGCCCTTGGAGACCAACGCGCAGACGAGCGGCGGCGCGTTGGCGCGGCTCGCCGGCACCAAAGGGGCGTTGGCCTGGGAAGTGGGGGCGCAAGCGGAACACATGAGCGGCTGGCTGCGCCAAGCCCAAGCCGGCGCGACGGTGGGCTCGGCGTTCCTCGTCGCCACCCGGCCGCCGGGCCAACATTACGACTACGCCGTGGACAGCGTGATGGCCGCGGCGTTCCATGACCTGCGGTGGACGCTCTCGCCGAGCGCCACGCTGGTACACAGCCTGCGCGTGGAGCGCCTGCGCTACGACTACGACAACCGGGCACTCGTGGGCAACACCCGCGATGATGGCTCGGCGTGTGGGTTTGGCGGCTGCCTCTACACCCGGCCGCCGAGCCGCGAGGATGCCTTCACCAACTGGGCCGGGCGGCTCGGCCTCCACTGGCGGCATGGCGGCGGCGAGTTCTACGCCACTGCCGGTGTCGGCTTTCGCCCCCCGCAAGCCACCGAGCTCTACCGGCTGCAGAGCGGCCAACTCGTCGCCGACATCGACAGCGAGAACTTGGTGTCCTTCGAGTTGGGCTGGCGCGGCGCCGTGGGCCGTTTCGATGGCGAGGCGGCCCTATATTCCACGCGCACCGAGCACCTCATCTTCCGCGACGCGGATGGCTTCAACGTGAGCGATGGCGAAACCCGCTCCGAGGGCTTGGAGTTCGCCTTGGGCTACGCCTTGGGCGCGGCGCAGCGCTTTGAGCTGACCGGCGCATGGGCGCGTCATCGCTACGCCTTCGACCGCGCCGCGGCGCGCGGCGAGCGCATCCAAGACGGCGCGGACGTGGATTCGGCGCCGCGTTGGCTCGGCAGCGGCCGCTGGACGGCGCGGCGCGGCGGCTTCGTCTCGGAATTGGAGGCGGTGTACGTCGGTTCGCACTTCATCGACGCGGCAAACACGGCGCGTTACGGCGGACATCTGGTGTTCCATTGGCGCGGCCGCCATGCGCTCTCCGAGCGCCTGACGCTCTTCGCCCGCCTCCTCAACCTGACGGACGAACGCTACGCGGACCGCGCCGATTACGCCTTCGGCGCCTACCGCTACTTCCCAGCGCTGCCACGGCAGTTCTACGCCGGGGTGGAATGGACGCTGTGAGCACACCGCAGCGCACATGATGCGGCGGGGCGCGAGACAGCTGCGGCCCAAATTGTTTCAGAGTTTTGCTAGACAGTTTCGCTGATGTGACGCACAATACGGCGATCGATGCGAACGCAATTTCGCGTTCCGTAAGACCTTGTCGGAGAGAACACCATGCGAATACCCCTCATGCGCTCCTGCCTCGTGGTGGGCGCGTTGTTGCTGGCAGCGCCGCAGCAGGCGTTCGCCCAAGAGCAACAGCAAGCGGAAATCGAAGAAGTGCTGGTGACGGGTTCGCGCGTCCCGCGCGCCGACCTCGAAGGCGTGGCGCCGGTCACGGTGTACACCGCGGCGGACATCGACCGCTCCGGCGCCACCTCCATCGGCCAGATTCTGCGCGAGATCCCATCGGTGGCGGGCGGTGCGCAAACGACGCAGATCAATAACGGCGGCGGCGGCATCATGCAGATTTCGCTACGCGGCATGGGCGCCGTGCGCACCCTCGTGCTGTTGAACGGGCGGCGCGTCACCTCCAGCGTGGACGAAGGCGCGAACGGCATCTCCGTTGACCTCAACACGATACCCACGGCCATCATCGAGCGCATCGAAGTGCTGAAGGACGGGGCGTCTTCGGCGTACGGGTCGGACGCGGTGGCCGGCGTGGTGAACATCATCACCAAGAAGGGCCACAAGGGGTTCGAGCTCAGCACTTACTACGGCGACACCAAGCGCGGCGGCGGTTCACGCACCCAGGTCGATCTGGTGGCCGGCGGCGGCGACGACGACAGCAACTGGCTGTTCACCGCTTCCACCACCGACGAAGAGGAAATCGAGGTGAGCGACCGTGATTGGGCCGACACGCCGCTCTTCTACGCCGCCGGGGAAGTCATATTTCTCGGCAGTTCCGCGCCGCCGTGGGGGCGTTACCGCAGCTTCACGGAGCAGGCGGCCAACCGCGACTGCAACGGCGACGGCGCAGTTGGCATGAACAACTGCGACCTCACCCTCGGCCCCGAGTTCGGCAGCGACTTTCGAACCTTCGACTATTTCGGCGGGGATTCCTACAACTACGCGCCGGCCAACTATCAGCGCCAGCCCAATCAGCGCTGGTCGCTGTCGTTTTTCGGCGAGACGAACTTGGATGCGTTGAGCGGCGTCAACGCGCTGGGCGATGTGTCCGGCTATCTGGAGGCCACCTACACGAACCGGGAGTCGCGGCAGAAGCTCGCCGAGGTGCCGCTGGCGCCGCTCGCGTTCTTCGGCTTCCCAGCGCCCTATTCCAAGGACAACTACTACAATCCCTTGGGCGTGGACATTCCCGACTGGCGGCGGCGCATGGTCGAAGGCGGCTCGCGCACCGATCCGAACGAAGAGGACACCACGCGGCTGGTGATCGGCTTGCGTGGAGAGTGGACCCAAGGCGCGTTGGAGAACTGGTCTTGGGATGCCTACATGACGCGGGGCGAATCCCGTCGCACGTCCAACTTTGGCCACATCTACAACCTGCAGCGCGTCCTCAACGCGGTCGGGCCGACCACCGGTTCGCCGGAAACAGGCGATTTGGCTTGCGTGAACGACGCCGCCAACTGTGTGCCGCTCAACACCTTTGGCCAAGACAGCGTGACGCAGGAGATGCTGGACTATGTCACGTTCACGACCAATGAGGCGTTCAGTTTGGAGCAGGAGATTTTCTCGCTGAACCTCTCGACGCCCTCTTTGGTGGAACTGCCCGCGGGGCCGCTGGGCTTCGCCATTGGCTTCGAATATCGCGACGAGTTCGCCGCCGACCGGCCGGATTCCCAGGTGGCCACCTTGGGCGACGCCGCCACCGGCACACCGCGGCAGCCCACCTCGGGTGGCTACGACGTGCGCGAAGCGTACATCGAGCTGGTGGTGCCCCTGCTGGCGGACAAGCCGTTGGTGGAGAGCCTCAGCCTCAACGCGGCGGTGCGCCACTCGGACTACGACGCGTTCGGCGCCACGACCAATCCGAAGTTCGGTTGGCGCTGGCGCATCAACTCGGACCTCGTGTTTCGCGGCAGCGCGTCTTCCGCGTTCCGTGCGCCCAACGTTGGCGAGCTATATGGTGGCGCCGGCTCTTCGTTCCCGTCTCTTTCGGATCCGTGCTCCGGCGGCCGCGTCGGCGGCAACGTGTGCATGGATCCGCGTGTGCCGGACGCCGGCTTCGAGGTCATCAGCACACAGATTCGCACCCGGGTGGGCGGCAACCCGGACCTGACGCCTGAAGAGGCGGACATCGTCACCGCCGGCATCGTGTGGACGCCCGAAGCGTTCGCGGGTTTGAGTTTGGCGCTGGACTACTACCAGTACGAACTCACCGATGCCATCGGCGGCTTGGGGGCAGACTTCATCCTCGAAAGTTGCGCCAGCCGCGGCGAGCTGTGCAGTCGGATCGACCGCTTCGCCGACGGCAATGTGCGGCAGCTGGACAATCGAACGGCCAATGCCAACGGCTTGGATGCGAAGGGCGTGGATTTGGCGTTCTCTTGGGTCGGCATCGTCCTCCCGGTGGGAGAACTGGACGTGCGCCTCGACCTGACGCGGGTGCTTGAGCACGACCTCATCCAGCCCGATGGCACCGTGATCGAGCATGCCGGCTGGTTCCGCGACGAGCAGGATGGCCACTTTGGCGAGCTGCGCTTCATCCTCGGCTTGCGCTATCAGTTGAACGAGAGCCTCAATTTCTCTTGGGACGCGCGTTTCATCGATGACGTGCAGGAGGAGTACACGGACCAGTTCACCGGCGCGACCTTGGAACGCGAGTTGGAAGGCCAGATATATCACGACATGCAGGCCAACTGGTCATTCGCGGCGGGCGGCATCAACACGACGTTGACCTTCGGCGTGGACAACGTGCTCGATGAAGATCCGTCGTTCTCGCTGGACGGCTTCAACGACAACACCGACGTGCGCACCTTCGACACCGCCGGCCGGTTCCTGTACGGCAGACTGCGCGTCGCGTTCTGAGCGAGACTCAAGCCCCTGCCCGGCAGCCCGCGGGGCAGGGGCTTGTTGCAGTTCTTTGCTGGACAGTTTCGCGGAAGTGACGCACAATCCCCCTGCTACAAGGGGGATTCATCATGTTCAACTTGCCATTCTTGCGCCCTGCCCGTTTGGGCTTTAGGGCCGTGCGCCGTGCGCCATGGAGCGCACTGCTTGCCCTCCTGCTCGTCGCACCCTTGCCGGCGCAGGCTCAGGAGGCCGACGACGAGGACGACGAGCAACAAGCGTCGATGGAGGAGATCGTCGTCACCGGCTCCCGCATCCGCCGCGACGACTTCAGCTCCGCGAGCCCCATCGTCGTCATCACCGGCGCGTCCATCCTTGAATCCGGCTTCGCCAACGTGGGCGAGGCGCTGCGCAACAGCGCGGTGAGCGGCACGTCCGGCTTCAACCAGTCGAGCGTGTTGTCCGGCGGCGGCTCCACCTCGGTGGATCTGCGCAACTTAGGGCCAGACCGGGTGCTCATCTTGGTCAACGGCAAGCGCGTGGCGAGTTTCGCTGACGCGCTGGCGAACCAGGCGGTGGACCTCACGTTCGTGCCGAGCGCCATGATCGAGCGCGTGGAGATCCTGCGCGACGGCGCGTCCGCGGTGTACGGCGCGGATGCGGTGTCCGGCGTGGTGAACGTCATCCTGAAGGACAACTTCGAGGGCATCGAGGGCGGCGTCTCCACTGGCCTGAGCGGCGAAGGCGACGCCCAGCGTTACACCGCGGAGTTGGCCGTCGGGGCCACTGGAGATCGCGGTTCGGTGGTGCTCGGCGCCGAGTATCGTTACTCGAACAACGTGCCGCAGATCGCCCGGGATTGGGCCACGCCCAACATCTCGAGCTTGGGTGCGGGCGGAGCGCAAAACGGCAGCTTCTTCTCGCCCGGTGGCGTCTTCTTCGGTGCCAGCGGCCTGTTTTGCACCATGCCCAAGGCGTTTGGCGGGGATGAAGTTACCAACGTGTTCCCGAACTGTCCGTCCTTCCAGCCGGCGCAAAACGTCTCGAGCCCAGACCAAGTGCAGATGAACCGTTACGACTATGCCCTGGGGCAGGACATCTACGGGGCCTCAGAGGTGTACGCCTTCTCCGGCTACGGCACCTACGACGTGACGGAAGGCATCGAGGGCTTCCTCGAGGCGCAGTTCTCCAAGCGCCAGAGCCAATTCCGGCTGGACGGCAACCCAGGCAGCTTCGGCACCGTGCAGATTCCCCAAGGGTGGATTGTGCCGGCCACGAACCCCAACAACCCGGTGGGCACCGGCAACCTCTACATCCGCCCCACCAGCACGGTCGGCGCGCGCATTTCCGACCATGAGTCCGACACCTTCCGGCTGGTGGGCGGTTTCCGCGGGGACATCGTCTCCGAAGGCTTCCTGAACGAGTGGAGCTGGGAGCTCTCCTACCTCTACACCCGGGTCGATGCGGACCTGCGCACCAACTCGACGTGGAACCTGCACCGCGCCAACATCATCTCGGATCCCGAGCGGTGTGCGGCCGATCCCATTTGCGCCCAAACCGTGAACCCGAGCGGGGCGCTCGATGCCCTGCGGCCCGGCAACTGGACCGAGGACGAGATCGCCTACATCCGTCAGAGCACCTTGGCCACGTCGGAGTTCCAGACGAGTGGCTTCTTCGGCATGGTGACCGGCCCCGTCGCGGAACTGCCGGCCGGCCCGATGAGCGTGGCCTTCGGCTTTGAGACGCGCACCGACCGCGGCTTCAACAAGCCAGACCCGGTGACGGAAGCCGGTGAATCGGTGGCCAACCAAGTGTTCACCACGAAGGGCAGTTTCTCGCTCACGGAGTACTTCGGCGAACTGGAGATCCCCGTCTTGGTGGACGTGTTTGCCGTGGAGTCCTTGGACTTGAACCTCCAAGCGCGCTCCTCGGACTACTCAAACTTCGGCCGCGAGACGGTGTGGCGCGCCGGCCTCAACTGGCAGATGATCAGCGATCTCAGGATCCGCGCCAGCCGCAGCACCGCTTACCGGGCACCTCAGGTGACGGACTTGTTCGGCGGCGGCACCGTTTCCTTTGACTTCTTCTCGCATCCGTGCGCGAGCGGCAGCGCGGTGCGTGAACCGGGCAACAACGTCGATCAGAACTGCCTGCTCGACGGCATTCCCGCGGACGCGGCGCAACTCGCCTCCCAATATGCCGTGCTTGCCGGCGGCAACCCGAACCTGCAACCGGAGACCGCGGATACCTCCACCATCGGCATGGTGTTGACGCCACGCTTCTTGGACGGCTTCTCCGCCACCATCGACGTGTGGAACCTCAAGGTGCTCGACCTCATCACCCGCTACACGTCCGATAGCTTGGTGGACTCGTGCTATGAAGGCCCGGTCGGCAAGACCGACGAAAACTGCGACCGCTTCACCTCCGGCGTGGGGCCCGGCGGCATCTTCGTGTCCGGCATGACGAACCAGCTCTTGAACGCGAGCCAAGTGACCACCAAGGGCTTTGACTTGGGGGCCCGCTACGAGTTCAGCGGCCCGTGGGACACCGAGGTCATCATCGACTTGCTCGGCACCTATGTGAAGCTCAACACCTTTGCCCCGAACGCCGGCAACGCGGACGACCGCGGCTCCATGCCACGCATCAAGGCCGTCGGAAACATCACGGTGAACAAGGGCAATTGGGATTACACATGGCGGCTGCGCTATGTCCACCGCATGGACGATCCGCGCTACGACGGTGACAACGTGTTCGGCTACGACACCGTGCCGTCCCACACCGAGCATGATCTGCGTGTCGGTTGGCTCGTGGGCGCCTATCGGTTCCTGCTGGGCGTGAACGATGTGTTCGACAACGATCCGCCTTACGTCTTCTCAAGCGGCAACAACACGGACCTGTTCCTCTACGGGGCGATTGGCCGCTACGCCTTCATGCGCATGGACTTCAACATGTGAGGCCGTGAGCCGCGGCACCCGGGCGATTTCGGGTGCCGCGGCGCATCCTTGGACCGGCTCCCACCCGAGGTGGAGCCGGCCTCCGTCTCACTAACCGCGCCTACTCTGCCGGGCCGCCGGCAACCCGTTCAAGCCCAGCCGCGCCGGCGCCGATATGCCGATCCAAGAAGGCCAACAGTGCCTTGTAGAAGTCCACCCGGTTCTCTTCCTTGTAGAAACCATGGCCTTCGTTGACCTTCTCCATGTACTGCGCCTCGACGCCGGCCGCCTTCAGTTTGGCCATCAGTTCGCGGGCATGATCGACGGGTACGCGCGCATCCTCCTCCCCATGCACGATGAAGAGCGGCGTCTTCAAGCGGTTTAAGTAGGTGACGGGGGAGGCGCGGCGGCGGTCTTCGGCGCTGGGGCCGATCACCCGGTCGATGTATTTCTCGCCCCAGCGGGTGAAGCGGGTGAAGTCCGCCTTTTTGTATTGGATGTCGTGGTCGTACACGCCGGCTGCCGGTACCGAGCAGGCGTACAGGTCCGGCTCGCGCACCACGCTCATCAACGCCGCGTAGCCGCCATAGCTCCAGCCGTGGATGCACACGCGGCCGGCTTCGGTGATGCCGGTTTCGATGGCCCAGTGGGTGGCGTCCGTGAGGTCGTCCTGCATGGCGCCGGCCCACTCGCCGTAGCCGATGCGCTCAAAGCGTGTGCCATAGCCGCCGGAACCCCGGTAGTTCACTTGCAGCACAGCGTAGCCATTCACGGCCAGCACTTGCACATAGGGGTCGTAACGCCAATGGTCGCGTGGGCCGTGGGGGCCGCCGTGGGGCATCAACACCATGGGTGCCGGCCCCGTCTGGCCCGGCGGCAAGGTGAGGTAGCCGCGCAACGCCAAGCCATCGCGGGCCTCGAACTCCACCGGCTGCACTTCCGCCAAGGCCGCGTCATCTATCCACGGCAGGGCATCAAAGAGGCGCTGCAGTTGCCGGTTCTCCCGGTCGAACACGTACACCTCGGGCGTTTGGTCGTCGTCCTGCACACCCAACAACAGCAGCCGGCCATCGTGGGTGGCGTTGGCGACGGACACGAAGCGCCCCTCGAACATTCCTTGCAACTGCTCGACCAGGGCCGCCTCCGGGTTGTCTGGGTCGATGGCGACGATGCTCGGATAGTCCGGCTCGATCCGCGCCCCCCAAGCGTTGCCTTCGTAGTCTTCAACCAACGCCGCATCGACCACGTCGTGCCGATACACCCGTGTGCGCTCCTGCGTCGCCGGATCCATGAGATAGATGCCCAACGGCCCATCGTCCGGAGCCGTGCTCACGAACACGCGCCCATCCTCCGCCACGGCGAGCGGCCGGAGCGGCACGTCGCCCAGCGCCGTCTTGCTCAAGAGGCTCCAATCGCCGGTCTCCGGATCGCGCACGTGGACCAGTGAGTTGAAGTCGTCATCCGTCGAGAACGAGAAGCGGACATCGCCGTCCCGCCCCGCCACCAGGAAGGCATCGGCCACCGGCGCCCGCACCCGCCGGGTGAGGCGGCCGGTATAGACGTTCATCCGCGCCGCTTGCACGGCGGAAGCGGCGGTCCAATTCCAGTCTCGAATCTGGATCAGCACGTTGTTCTTGTCGTCCCACAAGGGGTCGATGATGTCGGCGCTGGCGTACTGCTGCACCGCACCCCGCGTGGTCGAGGGCGTGTCCTCGCCGGCGCGGTAGCCGAACAGATGCTTCGTGCGCCCCCCGTCCGCATCCATGCCGAAGAGTTCCCCGGATGGGGACAGGAACTCGTAACGGCCGAAATCCCGCGTGACTTCGCCGATGAGCCGGTCGTCGCTCACCCACTGGAAGTCAAGCACTTGGTTGCGGCCCGGGAAGTTCATCACGCCCTTGAGCTCCAACGTGGGGAAGGCCAACACCACGACCACGCGCTTGTCGTCGAGAATCCTGAGCACCGCCAAGTACTCGCCGGTGGGCGAAATGCGCGCCCGCAGCACCTCCGGGGATTTGGCGAAATCTTCCGGCGTCGGCACTTCGGCCCCGGCGTAGATGGCCGCGGCCAGCAAAGTCAAAGCGCAGAGTTTCTTCATGGTGTGCTCCCCTCACCGCTCATGCGAAAAAGGTACATTGCACCCCAGCACTCCCGCAACCGGGGCATGGTGGCACGACGGCCCCGGGTTGACCGGTGCGCGACCGGCGCATCCAAAACCGCAGGGGCCCAGCGCGTCTATAATGCTGCGTTCGTGGCGAGCCCCCAACCTGAGCCTCTGTTGTCGATTCACGGCCTCGCCTGTTGCGCGGGGCGGCGCACGCTCTTTTCCGGAATCGACGCGACCTTGGGCCCCGGCGACGCCATCGAGGTGCGGGGCGCCAATGGCAGCGGCAAGACGACCTTGCTGCGCTGCGCCGCCGGGTTGCTGACGCCAACCGCGGGGGCGGTGCGGCGCACGGGGGACGAACCGCCGCTCTACCTAGGGCACAAGCCGGGGATGAGTTCGCTCCTTAGCCCCATCGAGAACATGCGCTGGCATCAAGCCCTCATTGGACAGCAGCCGTCGAACACGGCGTGTGGCGCCGCGCTCAAGGCCGTCGGCTTGCATGACGAGCGCCACGATCCGTGCGCGCGGCTCTCGGCCGGCCAGCAGCGGCGCGTGGGCTTGGCGCGGCTCATCGTGAGCGAGGTGCGCCTTTGGTTGCTTGACGAACCGTTCAGCGCCCTGGATGCCGCCGGGCGGGCGCTGGCGTTGAAGTTGATCGCCGCGCACCGAGCTGCCGGTGGCGCGGTTCTGTGCGCGACGCACGAAGGGTTGAACCTGCCGAACGCGCAGGTGCTGCAGCTGCCGTGATGAGCCTCGCCATCGCGCAGACGCGGCGCGACCTCGCCATCGTCTTCCGCTCGCGGGCCGAAGCGCTGCATCCGCTGGCATTCTTCAGCTTGGCGGCGCTCGTCTTCGGCCTCGCCAGCCACAGCCCGGAAACCCGCGCCGCCATCGCGCCCGGCGTCGTCTGGGCCTTGGCCGCCATCGCCGCGGCGCTCAGCACCGAGGCGCTCTTTCGTCGCGACGTGGAGGAAGGCGTGTTGGAGCAGCTCCTGTTGCACGCCCGCCCATTGTGGCCGGCGGTGCTCGGCAAGCTCTTGGCGCACTGGTGCGTCACCGGCCTGCCGCTGGTGCTGCTCGGGGCGCTGGTGGCGCTCGCCCTCCAAGCACCGGCCGCCGCCGTGCCGACGCTGGCCTTGAGCCTGCTGCTCGGCACACCCACCCTCACCTTGATCGGCGCCATCGCCGCGGCGCTCACCGCCGGCATCGGCCGCGGCAGCCTATTGGTCGCGCTGCTTGCCCTGCCGCTCTTCGTGCCCACCCTCATCTTCGGCGCCAGCGCCGGCTTCGCCGCCAGCGCCGGCGCTGACGCGACGCCACAACTGCTTTGGCTCGGCGCGCTTCTCGCCGCGGCCGCCACCGCCGCCCCGTTCGCCGTCGCCGCGGCATTGCGCGTCACCCAAGAGGCTTGATGTGGGCGCGCTCAGGACGTATCTCCACAAGCTCGGCTCGCCCCGTTGGTTCTTCGATCTGGCGCGGCCTTGGGGCATCGGTTTCGCCGTCATGGCCGGGGGCGGGCTGGTGGTGGGGTGGATTTGGGGGCTTGCCTTCGCGCCGGAAGACTACCAACAGGGCAACAGCTTCCGCATCATCTATGTGCATGTGCCAGCCGCGCACCTGGCGCAAGCGCTGTATCTGGCGATGGGCGCGGCCGGCGTGGCGTCCTTGGTGTGGCGCATCAAGCTCGCCGACATGTTCATCGCGGTGGTGGCGCCCGTGGGCATGGCGATGGCCGCCATGGCCCTCGCCACCGGCGCCATCTGGGGCCGCCCGACTTGGGGCGCATGGTGGGTGTGGGATGCCCGCACCACCTCCATGCTGGTGCTGTTCTTCCTGTTCGTCGGCCTCGTCGCGTTGCGCCAAGCCATCCCCAACGAACGCCAAGCGGGGCGGGCGGCGGCGGTGCTGGCCATCGTCGGCACCGTGAACGTGCCCATCATCAAGTACTCGGTGGATTGGTGGCTGACGCTGCACCAACCGGCGAGTTTCACGTTGACGACCGCCCCCGCGATGCCACCCTCCATGTGGCTGCCGCTGGTGGTGAACGTGATCGGCCTCTACAGCTTCGCCGGCGCGGTGATCGTGGCCGGGATGCGCAACGAAATCCTCGACCGGGAAGGCGACGCGCAGTGGGTGCGCGAGCGCCTGACGGGGCGGCGAGCTCCGCCATGAGCGAGTTCCTGCACATGGGCGGCCACGGCCTCTATGTCTGGCTCGCGTACGGCATCTCCTTCGCCACGCTCGCGCTGCTCGTCTTGCGCCCCGTGGCCGCGAGACGTCGGCTCAACCGGCAGCGCCGCGGTGACTAGGCAACGCCGCGCCCGCTTGGCCGCCACCGGGTTCCTGCTCGTCGGCGCCGCTGCCACCGTGGCGCTCACGCTGACGGCGCTGAACGAGAACGTCAACGCCTTCCATCCCCCAGCAAGCATCGTGGGCGGCGCCGCACCCGTGGGCACCACCATCCGCGCCGGCGGCATGGTGGCGGCCGGCAGCGTGTCGCGCGATGCCACGGGCCTCGCCGTCTCGTTCGTGGTGACGGACCACCAAGGGGCGGACTTCGAGGTCCGTTACACCGGCATCCTGCCAGACCTCTTCCGCGAGGGCCAAGGCGTGCTGGTGACAGGCGAACTCAACGCCGATGGCTTCTTTGAAGCGGAGCAAGTGCTGGCGCGCCATGACGAAAACTACATGCCGCCGGAACTGGCGGACCTGGCACCCCATCAGGCACCCCAGCAGTGATCGTCGAACTGGGCCACTTCGCCGCGATTCTCGCTTTCCTCATGGCCGCAGCGCTCGCCCCGGTTGGCTTCCTCGCCGCGACCAAGCCGGCTTGGCGCAGCCTGTCCCAAACCCTCGCCTTGGGCCAGTTCGTGTTGCTCGCGCTCTCCTTCGCCGTGTTGGTGAGCGCGTTCGTCGGCAACGACTTCACGGTGGCCTACGTCGCCCAGAACTCGAACTCCGCGCTGCCTTGGCACTACCGCGTGAGCGCCACCTGGGGCGCCCACGAGGGCTCCTTCCTGCTCTGGACGCTCATCGCCGCGGCTTGGACCGCCGCGGTGAGCTGGGGCCGCCGCCAATTGCCGGCCGAAGTGCATGGCCGCGCGCTGGGCGTGTTGGGGGCGCTCAACGCCGCCTTCCTGCTGTTCTTGTTGAGCGTGAGCAACCCGTTCGAACGGCTGCTGCCGGCGCCGCCGGCGGATGGCGCGGACTTGAACCCCCTGCTGCAGGATTTCGGCCTCATCGTCCACCCGCCGCTCCTCTACACGGGTTATGTCGGGCTGTCCGTGGCCTTCGCATTCGCCACCGCGGCGCTCTTGGCCGGCCGGTTGGACGCCGCATGGGCGCGTTGGACGCGGCCGTGGACGAACATCGCCTGGGCGTTCCTCACCGTGGGCATCGCGCTCGGCAGTTGGTGGGCGTACTACGAACTCGGCTGGGGCGGCTGGTGGTTCTGGGATCCGGTGGAGAACGCCTCCTTCATGCCCTGGCTCGCCGCCACGGCGCTCATCCACTCACTGGCAGTGACCGAGAAGCGCGGCGCGTTCAAGGCGTGGACGGCATTCTTGGCCTTGGCCGCCTTCTCGTTGGCCTTGCTGGGGGCCTTCATCGTGCGCTCCGGTGTGCTCACCTCGGTGCATGCGTTCGCCGCTGACCCAGAGCGTGGCGTGTTGTTGCTCATCATCCTCGCCGCGGCCGTGGGTGGCGCCTTCGGCCTGTACGCGATGCGCGCGCCCAGAATCGGCAGCCGCGCCACCTATGACGGCATCTCCCGCGAGCTCCTGCTGCTCGCCAACAACGCCATCCTGACGTTGGCGCTGGCGGTGGTGTTGTTGGGCACGCTGTACCCCTTGGCCTACGAGGCGGCGACTGGCGGCGAGAAGATCTCGGTGGGCCCGCCGTACTTCAACCGCGTCTTCGTGCCGCTCATGCTCGCCTTGGCCATGTGCCTAGCCGTCGCGCCCATCTCGCGGTGGAAGCACACGCCGCTCAAGCTCTTTCGCAACGCTGGATGGATGCTGGTCGCGGCCCTCGCCATTGGTTTGCTGGCGCCGCTCGCCTTCGCCGGGGCGCTGAAAGCGGGTGCCGCCGCCGCGGCGGCCTTGGGCGCTTGGGTGGCGTTGGTGCAGGGGGCGGACGTCTGGCGCCGACGGCACACGCTCACGAAGAGCTATCTCGGCATGGCGACAGCACACTTCGGCTTCGCCGTGAGCTTGGTCGGCGTCGGCGCCACCAGCCAGTTTTCGTCGGCCATCGATGCGCGGCTGGCGGTGGGGGAAGCCGTGGCGTTGAATGGCGTGACCTACCGCTTCCAGGCCCTCGAGCAGGTTGCCGGGCCCAACTACACGGCCGAGCGCGGCGTGTTCACCACGGACACCGGCATCACGCTATGGGCCGAAAAGCGCCGCTACGCGGCAAGCGGCCAGGTGATGACCGAGGCCGGCATCGCCGCCGGCATGGTGCGCGACCTCTACGTCACGCTCGGCGAACGCTTGGACGACGATTCGTGGGCCGTGCGCATCAACGACAAGCCGCTGGTGCGTTGGGTGTGGCTGGGTGCCCTGATGATGGCATTCGGTGGCGTGCTGGCGGTGGCGGACCCGCGCTACCGGCGCGTACGCGCCGGCGTTGCCAAGGCGGGTGCCGGCACCGCTGAACACGCCGCACGGAGCTTGGCATGATCCCGCGCCTGTTGCCCCTCGCGGGGGGCGTGGCGCTGGTCGCCCTCCTCTATCTTGGTTTCACGCTGCGTGACCCCACCGTGTTGCCCTCCGCCCTCCTCGACCGGCCATTCCCGCGCTTCGACCTGCCCATCTTGGGCGGCACCGGGCAGCGGGCGACGGAGACGGACTTGCACGGCGCACCGCGCCTCGTCAACGTCTGGGCCACTTGGTGCCCAACTTGCCTCGCGGAACACGCGGAGCTCACGCGCATCGGCCGCGCCACGGGCCTTTCCATCATCGGCGTGAACTACAAGGACGAACCCCGCAAGGCCGAAGCGTGGCTCGCCCGCCACGGCGACCCGTACCAGTTCCATGTGATCGATGCCGATGGCTCGCTGGGCGTGGACCTCGGCGTGTACGGCGCCCCGGAGACGTTTCTCGTCGATGCCGGCGGCATCATCCGCCACAAGCATGTCGGCGCCGTGGACCGCGCCGTGTGGGAGCGCGACATCGCCCCGGCGTGGCGTGCCTTGGCCGCCCAGCCATGAACCGCTTCCGGTGGCTTGCCGCCCTGCTGCTCGGTGTGGCCCCGACGCTCCACGCGGCATCGCCGGTGGATGGCTTCGAGCTGGCCGATGACGCGCTCACGGAGCGCTATCAGGCGCTCATCGCGGAGTTCCGCTGTCCCAAGTGCTTGAACGAATCGCTGGCCAGCTCCGGGGCGCCCATCGCCGCGGACCTGCGCCGCACGGTGCGCCGCCTGCTCGCCGAAGGCACCGACGACGCGGCCATCCGCACACACCTGCAAGCGCGTTACGGCGACTTCATCCTTTACGACCCGCCCGTCAAACCGAGCACTTGGGCGCTTTGGTTCGCGCCCTTCGCCCTCGTGCTCATCGCCGCGGCGGCGCTGCGCTTGGTCGGCACACGCCGCCAAGCGGCGCCACTCACCGACGTAGAACGCGACGCGGTGCGGCGTTTCGTCTCTCGCCGCGGATGATCGAGGTCTATGCCGGCGCCGCCGGCTTGGCGCTGGTCGTCATCGCGTGGGTCATCTTCGCCGCCCGGCGATCCAGCGGCGCCGCGCCGGACGGCGCCGAAGTAAGCGCCGCCATCTATCTGGACCGCGACCGCGAGCTCGTCGCGGAAACCCGTGGGCAGGGCCTCGGCGAAGCCGACGCCGAGACCTTGAGAAACGAGTTGGCCGCCAATCTGGTCAGCGAGCTCCAAGGCGGCGACGCCACTCCCGCTCCGGCCGAGCCGACCAGCAAGCCACCGCTCCTGCCCGTCATCGGCAGCGCCGTGGCGACCGGCGTCCTGGGCCTCGCGCTGTATGCCCATTGGGGCGAACCCGAGGCCCCGTTCCTCGCGCGGGTGGTGGCGCTGATGCACGACCCATCCGCCTCCGCCACCGAGCTCGCCGCGGCCGAAGCGAGCCTCGCGCGACGCGCGGCGCGGCATCCACGCGACGGCAGCGCCCTCTTCTACCAGGGCTACGCGCGCCTCGTGATGCGCGACTACCGCGGCGCGGATGCCATCTTCAACGCCCTGCACGAACGCATGGGCGCGGTGCCGGACGTGGACATCGCCTGGGCGCAGGCGAGTTACATGGCGTCCGGCCAGCGCGTCACGCCGGCAACCCGAAGCATCATCGACCGTGTGCTCGCGGCCCATCCCAACCATTTGACGATGCTTGAGATTCTGGCGACCGACGCGTTGCGGCGCAGCGACTTCGAGGCGGCCGAGGGCTACTTGAAGCGAGCCGCGGCCAAGGTGGGCGCCGGGGTGGACGGCACGGCCTTCCGGGAGGCATTGGCCTTGGCGCAGGCGCACCTCGGCGAGGCGCAAGCACCCGCCCGCGAACCGTCAACGCCGGCCGCCGGCACGGCATCTGCCATCACCGCGCATGTGACCATCTCCGCGTCCTTCAAGGCGGAGGCCCAAACCCCCGTCTTCGTCATCGCCCGCACACCGTCCGGTGCCGGTCCGCCGTTGGCCGCGCGACGTCTGACAGTGGCCGATCTGCCGACCACAGTGACGCTGACGGATGCGGATGCGATGCTGCCGGGCCGCAGCCTCTCGCAACAAGAGAGCCTGCGACTCTTGGCCCGTGTGAGTTTAGGGGGCACCCCGACGCGCAGTGCCGGGGATCTGGAGAGCCGCCCCGTCACGGCTCGCCCCGGCGGCGAGCCAGTGCGGCTCCACATCGAGCACATAGTGCCCTGAGCGGCCAACGCCGCTTGGCCCTAGCCCCCCGCGGGCGACTCTAACGACTCAACAAAGGTGCGATTGACGCCAGATTACTTTAGACTAGCCGCTGTTGTCCGGTAGCGACCGCGCCGCCATGCGTCTCAAAGCCATCAAGCTGGCCGGCTTCAAGTCCTTCGTCGATCCGACCACGGTCACGCTGCCCGGCCACCGCTCGGCGGTGGTGGGGCCCAACGGCTGCGGCAAATCCAACATCGTCGATGCGGTGCGCTGGGTGCTCGGCGAGAGCTCCACGCGGCTCTTGCGCGGCGAGGCGAGCACGGACGTCATCTTCAACGGCTCGAGCGCGCGCCGCCCCACGGCCATGGCGATGGTGGAGCTCAAGTTTGACAACGCCGATGGCCGCATCGGCGGCGAGTACGCGGGTTTCAGCGAAATGGCGGTGCGCCGCGAAGTCACGCGGCTAGGGCAATCCAACTACTACCTGAACGGCGTCAAGTGCCGGCGCCGCGACATCGTGGACGCCTTCCTCGGCACCGGTTTCGGCTCGCGCAGCTATTCCATCATCGAGCAGGGCATGATCGGCGAGCTCGCCCAAGCGAAGCCCGAGGCGCTGCGCGTCTATCTTGAGGAAGCGGCCGGCATCTCGCGCTACAAGGAACGCCGCCGCGAGACCGCGAGCAGCATGCAAAGCACCCAGGACAACCTGGAGCGCCTGCGCGACCGCCGTGATGAGTTGCAGGCGCGGCTCAGCGTGCTCCGCCGCCAAGCCGACGCGGCTCAGCGCTACCGGGAATTGAGGGCCGAAGAGCGGCACCTCAAGGCCGAATCGCTGGCGTTGGAACTCAAGGTGGCCATGGCCCAAGCGAGCCAGTGGGACACCCGCTTGACGCGGCGCGAAACGGCGCTGGAAGCGGCCATGAGCGCCGTGCGCCACGCCGAAGCGGCGCTCACCGACGCACGTGGCGAACACCAAGACCGCATTGACGCGGCCCACAACTTGGACGGCCACGCCTATCGGCTCGACGCCGCCATCGGCGCCGCCCAAGTTGAGCAGCGGAACCTGCGCAACCGCATCGACGAACACAGGGCCAAAGCGGCCGACATCAAGGAACGGCAAGCTGAGCGGCGGCGGCAGATCCAAGCCGACGAAGCCGAAGTTGAGGCCATGCAAAGCGCACTCGCCGACGCCGCCGCAGTGCGCGAAGCCGTCGCCGCGGACACCGCCGCGCAAAACGCGCTCGGCACGGCCGAAGCCGCCCTGCGCGACGCCGAAGCCGCCTTCAATGAGGCCACCGAACGCTGGCGCGGCAACGAAGGCGACTTGCAGGTTGAAGCGAACACCGTGCGCCACTTGGAAGAGCGGCTCGCGGCCCTCACGAAAGAGCTCGGCCACCTGGAGGCAACGGCGGACGGGGCGGACTCCGCGGCACTCGACGCCGCGCTGCGCGAGGGCGCCGCCGCCATCGAGCAGGACGCCCAAGGCATCGAACGCAAGGACGCCGCACTCGCGGCCAACGCGACCGCGCTGTCCGAGGCACACGCCGCGGCCGATGCCGCGGACGCAGCCCTTGAAGCCCAGCGCGAGGAAACGCAAGCGCTGCGGGAGCGCTTGGGCGCCTTGGACGCGCTGCAGCAAGCCGCGCTGGGCCGCGATGAGACCGACGTGGCCGCCTGGGTGGCCGAGCAAGGCTTGGCCCAAGCGCCGCGCCTTGGCGAGGCCCTGGTGGTGACGCCCGGTTGGGAGCGCGCCTTGGAGACGGTCTTGGGCAGCGGCCTGCAAGCCGTCCGGGTGCCAGACGTGGCGGCGTTGGCACCGGCGCTGGAAGCGTTGCGGCACGGTCGCGTCAGCCTCTTTGAAGGGCGGGAAGCCGAGGCCACGGCGGGCGAGTTACCCGCGCTGGCGGCACTGGCACACACCGAGGCCGGCCCCATCGGCGCCCTCTTGGGCGGCGTCTTTGCCGCCGACACGCTCGAAGAAGCGCTCGCGCAACGTCGCCACTTGCGGCCGGGCGAGAGCATCGTGACACGCGACGGCGTGTGGTTGGGGCCCGACTGGCTGCGACTTGATCGTGGCGCAGATGCCTCAGCCGGCGTCATTGGCCGGGCTGAGGAGATCAAGCGCTTGCACGGCGCGGAGGAAGCGGCGCTTGGACGGCTCGCGGCGCTGTCGCAAGCGGCCACGGCCGGCAAGGAGCGCGTCGCCGAACTGGGTGCGGCCCGCGAGCGCCTGCAGGACGAGCGTCAAGGGCTGGCAGAACAGCTCGCCAAGCGCCGCGCGGAACAGAGCGCGCGCCGGGTGCTGGCCCAAGAAGCGCTGGCGCGGCGCGAACAGGCGCAACGGCAGCGAGCGCTCAAAGACACAGCCACCCAAGAACATGACGCGGCGCAGCAGCGCGTGGCCGAGCTCACGGAACGCCGCGCGGCGTTGGCGGCCGACCGCGACGCGGCACGGCGGGAACGCGACGCGTGTCAGGAGCGCGAGGCGGCGGCACGGGCCAGCGCTCACCAAGCGCGCGAGCGCCGGCATGCCTTGGAGCTGGATCGCCAAGGCAAAGCCAGCACCCTCGCCGCGCGCGAAGCGGCACTCACCGGATTGCGTGTGCTTGGCAACGACCTTGAGGCGCAATGGCAGGCCGAGGACCAAGCCTTGGCGGCCAGCCGGACGGCACTGGCCGACGCGGAGCGCCGGCTGCAGCCGACGCTCGCGGAGCGGCAAGGCATCGAAACCAAGAAGCGGCAGGCCCGCACGGCACTGGAGGCGGCGGAAGCCCAGCTGCGTCCGCTGACGGCCAAGGTCAGCGAGGCGGAGGGCACGGCCGAGGCGGCGCGCCAAGCCGTGGAAGACGCCCGCATCGAACGCAAGGGCACCGCCGTGCGCCGCGACGATTTGGCGGCGCAGCTACGCGGCGCCGGCGCGGACGTGGGCGAAACGCTGGCCGCCCTGCCCGAAGACGCCAGCCAAGCCGAGTGGGCCACGAAGCGCGAGCGGGTGGAGCGTCGCATCAGCCGGCTGGGGGCCATCAACTTGGCCGCCATCGAAGAATACGAAGCCGAGTCTGAACGCAAGGGCTACCAAGACGCCCAAATCGATGACTTGGAGCGGGCGCTGGACAAGCTCAGCACCGCGATGAAGAAGATAGACCGGGAAACGCGGGAGCGCTTCAAAGCCACTTTCGACGAAGTGAATGGGCATCTCAACCAGTTGTTTCCCAAAGTTTTCGGTGGGGGAAGCGCATATCTCGAACTGACGGGGGACGACCTTTTGGTCGCAGGAGTGAGCCTGATGGCGCGGCCGCCGGGCAAACGCAACTCGAACGTCCACATGCTGTCGGGCGGCGAGAAGGCATTGACCGCGGTGGCGCTCATCTTCGCCATATTCCAACTCAATCCAAGCCCGGTGTGTCTGCTCGACGAAGTGGACGCACCGCTCGACGACGCAAATGTCGGGCGGTTCGCCGAACTCTTGGAGGGGATGTCCGGCGAAGTGCAGTTCGTGGTGATCACACACAACAAGTTGACCATGCAAATGGCGGATCACCTCTTGGGCGTGACCATGAATGAACCGGGCGTGTCCCGGCTGGTCGCGGTTGACATGGAGGAGGCGGCAGCGCTGGCCGCCGTGTGAGGTCGCCGGCGGCGGCCTTAAGGATGGTTCGTTGTGGACAAGGACATGATTCTGATCGTGGGCGGCGTGTTGATCCTCGCCGTCATCGCGCATGGCATTTGGCTGGCAGTGCGCAACCGGGGACAAGAGTTCACCATGCAGCCGCCGGCGGGCAAGGACGACGCCGAGGCTGCCGGCAGCGACTACGAGGACGGCATCCTGAGCCCGCCGCGGCGGGTCGCCAGCGACGCCCCCGCGCAGGAAGCACTGACGCTGCCGGAAGAGGCGCCGGCCGAGGCGCCCGCGGCCGCTGAGGAGGAAGCGGCGCCGCTGGCCTTCGGCACGGCCGCGGCCCCCATAGCGGCGACCGCGGAGGTGCCGAGCGCCGGCGCCACCGCCATCGTGCCGGACCGGCTGCCACGCGCCGGTGCGCGCCCGCCACGCTCGGGCACCGCCGCGAAACCCGCGGCCCGCCGTGCCGAAACGCGCACCAAGCCCGGCAACGGCCGCGGCAACGGCAAGCCCGACGCCGCCGACGCGACCGAGATCTTCGCCATCAACGTGTTGGCGCGCAACGGCGGCCGCTTCGCCGGCACGGCGCTGCTGCAGGCATTCGAGCGCCACGGCTTGAAGTATCGCGACAAGAACATCTTCCACCGCTTGGATCCCGACACCGACGAGGTGCGCTTCTCCGTCGCCAACGCCGTGGAGCCGGGTTACTTCGACTTGGCGGACATGGAATCTTTGCGCACCCCGGGCGTGTCGCTCTTCTTCCGCCTGCCGGGCACGGCGCAACCGGCCGCCACGTTCGACGACATGCTCACCGTGGCGCGCGACATCGGCAGCGCCTTGGGTGGCGACTTGAAGGACGAGAAGCTCTCCGTGCTGACGGGCCAGACCATCAGCCACTTCCGTGAGCGCATCGCCGAGTTTTCGCGCAAGCAGATGTCCGTGCGCCCGCCGAATGGGTGACCGCGGCGGCCCCAAGGCAGCCGTCGAGGCGCTGCGCCAAGCGGTGCGCCATCACGACCACCGCTACCATGTGCTCGACGATCCGGAGATTCCCGACGCCGAGTACGACGCCCTGTTCGACCGGCTGGCGGATTTGGAGCGCCGGCACCCCGACCTCGTCAGCGCGGATTCGCCGACCCAGCGCGTCGGCGCCCCGCCGGCAGCCGGCTTCGCGCCGGTGGTGCATGAGCTGCCGATGCTGTCCTTGGACAAATGCGCCACCGAGCCGGAGTTCGCCGAGTGGGAGAGCCGCTGTCGCAACCGCCTAGGCTACGAAGGCGCGTTCGAGTTCGCCTGCGAACCCAAGATCGACGGCGTGGCGGTGAGCCTCCTCTACGAGGACGGCGTGTTGCGGCGCGCGGCGACCCGCGGCGATGGGCAGACCGGCGAGGACATCACCGAGAACGTGCGCACCGTGCGTGCGGTGCCGCTCAAGCTGCTGGGCGACGGTGTGCCACCGCGCCTGGAGGTGCGCGGCGAGATCTACATGCCGCTGGCGGACTTCCACGCTTTCAACGATGCCGCGGCGGCGGCTGGCGAGCGGCCCTTGGTGAATCCGCGCAACGGCGCCGCCGGCAGCCTGCGCCAGTTGGACCCGAAGCTCACCGCCACGCGCCCGCTGTCCATGTTCTGCTACGCCGTGGGCTTGCGAGAGGGCTGGACGCCGGCCACCCAATCTGAAGTGCTGGCCACGCTCAAGGGCTGGAAGCTCCGCGTGAACGACCGCGCCGAAGCAGTCCGCGGCGTCGAAGGCTGCGTGGATTACTTCCGGCGCATCTTGGCCGAACGCGATGCCCTCGGCTACGAAATCGACGGCGTGGTGGTGAAGGTGAACGAGTTCGCGCTACAGGACGCGCTGGGCACCGTCACGCGCAAACCCCGCTGGGCCATCGCGTTCAAGTATCCCGCCCAAGAGGCCACCACCACGCTCAACGCCGTGGATTTCCAAGTGGGCCGCACCGGCGCCATCACGCCAGTGGCGAAGCTCGAGCCGGTGTTCGTCGGCGGCGTCACGGTGTCCAACGCGACGCTGCACAACATGGACGAAGTGGCCCGGCTGGATCTGCGCATCGGCGACGCGGTGGTGGTGCATCGCGCCGGGGACGTGATTCCCCGCGTGACCAAAGTGATTTTGGCGCGGCGGCCGGCCGACGCGCGCCCCGTGGCCATGCCGCGCCATTGCCCGGCCTGCGGCGCCGCCATCGAGCGTGGCGACGACGAAGTGGTGGCGCGTTGCCCCGCCGGCCTCACCTGCCCCGCGCAGCGCCGCCAAAGCCTGCGCCACTTCGCTTCACGCCTCGCCTTGGACATCGGGGGGCTGGGCACGAAGCTCATCGATCAGCTCGTCGAGCGCGAGCTGGTGCGCGACCCCTCGGACCTCTACCGCCTGACCACCGAGCACTTGGCCGGGTTGGAGCGCATGGGTGAAAAGTCCGCCGCCAACTTGCGGGCGGCGTTGGACGCAAGCAAGCAAACGACATTCGCCCGTTTCATCTACGCTTTGGGCATCCGCGAAGTGGGGGAGACGACGGCGGTGTCCCTCGCCAACCACTTCCGCGAGCTCGCGGCCCTGATGACAGCCACCGAGGAGACGTTGGCCGAAGTGCCGGACGTCGGCCCGGTGGTCGCCCTCAAGGTGCGGCTGTTCTTCGCCGACCCGCACAATCGGCGCGTCATCGACGGCCTCATCGAGCAAGGCGTGACGTGGCCGGCGCCGGCGCCGCCGCGCGCAGCGCCGCTCGCCGGCGAAACATGGGTGCTCACCGGCACCTTGGCCGGCATGACGCGCAACCAAGCGAAGGCGCGCCTCGTCGGTTTGGGCGCCAAGGTGGCGGGTGCCGTGTCCGCCAACACCACCTGCGTCGTCGCCGGCGAGGGCGCCGGTGCCAAACTCGCCGAGGCCGAGCGCCTCGCGGTGACAGTCATTGACGAAGGAAGGTTTTTCGATGTGTTACAGGAACATGAAGCAAGCCATCCCGCTGGCGATCGTTAGCGCCGCGCTCGTGCTCGGCGGTTGCGCCGCGACGCCACCTTCACGCCCAGATGACGTGTGTTCGGTGCTGCGTGAGAAGTCCGGCTGGCACCGCGCGACACGACGCGCCGAGCGACGCTGGAACATCGACGCACCCATCATGCTGGCGTTCATGCACAAGGAGTCGAGCTTCATCCACAACGCGCGCCCGCCGCGCAAGCGCTTCCTGGGCATCCCGACGCGCCGCCCGTCCAGCGCGTTCGGCTACGCCCAGGCGACGGACGAGACTTGGTCTGACTATCAGCGCGCCACTGGCGATTGGCGCGCCGACCGCGACGACTTCGGCGACGCCATCGACTTTGTGGGTTGGTACTTGGACCGGGCGCATCGCCAGCTCAGCATCCCACGCGACGATGCCCGCAACCTGTACATCGCCTACCACGACGGCCTTTCGGGCTATCGCAGCGGCCACTGGAAGAACAACACTTGGCTGAAGGGCGCCGCGGACCGGGTGGTCGCCACCAGCGGCCGCTTCCGCACCCAAATGGCCCGTTGCTCGCTCTAGCCGCGGGCGCACCGGCAGCGCGCGGTTTAGTTCGGGGGGCTGGCTTGACGAGTTGGCGCCGCGGCTAGATGCCCAGGCGCAGTGCGGCCGTCACTGGCCGATCTTGCGGACATAAAGCACCAACTCGTGATCGACGAGCTCGTAGCCGTGCTCGGCCACCACCTCGCGCTGCAGCGCCTCGATGCGCTCGTTCACGAACTCCGTGACGGTGCCGGTGTCAACGTCCACCATGTGATCGTGGTGGGCGGTGTCCGCCAGCTCGTAGATGGCATGGCCATCGTCGAAGTTGTGGCGTTCGACGATGCCGGCGCTCTGAAACTGCGTGAGGACGCGATACACCGTCGCCAAGCCAATCGATTCGTCCTCCGCGATGAGGCGCTTGAAGACATCTTCCGCACTCAGGTGGCGCTCCTCCGCCCCCTCCAAAACCTCAAGCACCTTGAGGCGGGGCAGCGTCACCTTGAGGCCGGCCTTTTTGAGGTTCTGTTGTGCCATGAGCGCTCCCCCCGCCTGCCAAGGGCACAAATCCGCGTCCGGGCAGGACGCACCCATTATGGTCGCGCCACCGCGCCATTGCCACCGAGTGGCGCCGCGCCGCCGGCGTGAGCGAGGTCATCAAGGGCCCAGGGCGCTGATTGGCACCACGCCCACTTGCTCCGCGTCGCACCCGACGTAGCCGTAGCCGCTGGGCACGATGACCGCCAAGGCGGCCGGGGGGCCGTGGGGGCTGTCCGCCAGCCGTGCCGCCAAGCGCTTCAGGTTGCGTTCGCCTTCGGCCACCCACCGCTCGCCGAGCTTCACCTCGAAGGCCGCCCAACGACCGTCCGCCGTTTCCACCACGGCGTCCACTTCAAGCCCACCCTTCTCGCGGTAGTGGAAGACCTCGGCGTCCGCCGCTTGGGCATAAACCCGTAGATCGCGGATCACCAAGGACTCGAACAACAAGCCCAGGAACTGGAGGTCGGCCAACAACGCCGGCGGCGACGAGCGCAGCGCCGCAACCGCCAGCGACGGATCGACGAAGTGGCGTACCGGCGACGAGCGCAGCGTGGTGCGGGAGCGCAGGTGCGGCGACCAAGCGGGCAGGTTCTCCACGACCATCAGGCGCTCCAAGGCGTCCAAGTACTCGGCGACGGTGCTCGCCTTCATGGCGAGGTCGGCATCGCTCACGTCGGCCGCCAAACGGGTCAGGCTCACCGGCGTGGCGACGTTGCGCGCCAAGGATCGGCAGAGCCGACGCACCCGCGCCGGGTCTCGCGTCTGGCCAGTCACGACGGAGATGTCGGTGCGTTGGATGTCGTCCAGATAGCCTCGGTTTGCCCGGATGGCGGACTGCTGCGAACTGCCCAGATTGGCCGGCCAGCCACCCGTGGCGATGAGTTCCGCCACGGTGGCGATGGACAGGTCCGTCTTGGACGCGCACTGCGCTGCCCCGTCGAGGATCGCCCGCAGCGAGATGTCGCCGGTGGAGCGAGCCATCTCGAACAGCGACATGGGCCGCAGGCGCAGCCGCGTGAAACGCCCGGCGCCGGTGTGACGGGTGATGTCGTCGGCGGGCACCGCGGAGCCGGTGAGAACGAACTGGCCCCGTGTGGCGCGCTCGTCCACGGCGCGGCGCACGAGGTTCCAGATCGACGGCTCCAACTGCCACTCATCGATGAGCCTTGGCGTCGCGCCGGCCAGCAACAGCGCTGGATCCGCGGCCATCAAACGGCGGGCGTTGGCGTCAACGTCCAGCAACACGTGGGAGGCGGCTGCCTGCATGGCGGTGGCCGTCTTGCCGGTGGCCTTGGCGCCCTCCACAAGCACGGCGCCGGAAGCCTCCAGCAGGGTGACGAGTTCCGCGTCTGCAACGCGGGGTCGGTAGGCCCGTTCTGGCATTTTTGCAGAGTAGCTTGGAAACTGGCTCATTTCAAGATAGGGGATGATTTGGCACGTTTTCAGGGGATGATTCGGCATGCTTTCAGGGGACGATTCGGCACGTTCTCAGGGGATGATTCAGCCGGTTTTGAGGGGATGATTCGGCCGGTTTCCAGGGGACGATTCGGCCGGTTTTGAGGGGACGATTTCGGCACACTACCCGGGATGATTCGGCACATTCGAACGGTGGCGCGGCGCGGTGCCCGCACTTCGGGGATCACGCACAGCGTCCCTCGCTTCCCATACAATCATTGCCAACTGTCCGCGTTCTGGGGGGAACGCCATGCTGAACCTTTCCATTCCAGACAGCGTCGCGCCGCTCCGCGCCAAAGTGCTGGGCTTCGTGGAGCACGAAATCTATCCGGTGGAGCCGGACATGTACTCCGAGACGCCGGAAAAGCGCCGGGCGCTGATGCGCGGGCTCATGGCCAAGGCCAAGTCCGAAGGGCTGTGGGCGCTGGGCCATCCCGAAGAGATCGGCGGCGGTGGCCTGCCATTCATGGACTATGTGTTCATCAACGAGGTGGTCGGGCGCTCGCCCATCGCCACCGCCGCCCTCGGCACGCACTCGCTGCAGGATTCCATCATGCTGCATCGCTACGCGAACGACGAGTGGCGGGAGAAGTACTTGGCGCCGCTGGTGGCGGGCGAGGTGTATCCGAGCTTCGGCATGACGGAGCCGGACGTCGCAAGCTCCGACCCCACGCAACTGCAGACCCGCGCCGAACTCGATGGCGACGACTGGGTCATCAACGGCCGCAAATGGTTCACCTCCGGCGCGGCGACGGCGGCTTACACCACCGCGATGGTGCGCACGGAGCCGGACGACACCCCGCCGCACTCGGCGTTCTCGATGATCGTGGTGCCGACCGAGACGCCCGGCTACAACATCATCCGCGACGTGCGCGTGATGGGCGACTACGACGGCCACTACGAAGTGGTTTACGACAATGTGCGGGTGCCGAAGGAGAACTTGCTCGGGCCGCGCGGCCAAGGCTTCAAGATCGCGCAAGACCGTTTGGGCCCCGGCCGCATCTTCCACTGCATGCGCTGGCTCGGCCAAGCCCAGCGCGCCTTCGACCTGTTGTGCGAACGCGCCAACGCCCGCGTGGCGTTCGGCAAGCCGCTGGGCCAGCATCAGCAGATTCAGAAGTTCATCTTCGACAGCGCCTGCGAAATCCAAGCGAGCCGGATGTTGACGCTGCATGCCGCGCAGAAGATCGACCAGGGCGACGAAGCGCGGGTGGAGATCGGACTCATCAAGGTGTATGGCGCCAAGATGCTGCACAACGTCATCGACCGCGCCATTCAAGTGCATGGGGCGAAGGGCGTCACCGAGGACACGCCGCTGGAGCGGATGTACCGCCATGCCCGCTTCGCCCGCATCTACGATGGCGCGGATGAGGTGCATGTGCAGACCACGGCGCGGCGCATCCTGCGGATGTACGCCGGCGGCGGCAACTTCGACTTCGGTGCCCGCTGACCGGGCATTGCGAGCGCGAACGCGCGACGGGAGGAGGCATGGCTGACGGCCGACCACTGGGGTGGGGTGAGGCGCGCGCCGCGAAGGGCGTTGTGGAACGCCCGTTCGAGATCGAAGTGGCCGGGCGGCGTGTGCCCGGCGCGTGTTGGCGCCCGCAAGACGGCGACCCGAACGCCGGCCTCGTGATGCTCGGCCACGGCGGCGGCACCAGCAAGCGGGCGCCCTACCTCCTCGCCATCGCCAGGTGGCTGGCGCGGCGCCACGGCATCGCCGCCCTTGCCATCGACGGCCCGGGCCACGGCGACCGGTTGCCCCCCGATGCCGAGCCGAACTTCCAAAACGTCTGGCAAGCACCGCAAACCACGGACGAGACCATTGCCGATTGGCATGCCGCGCTGGCCTTCGTGAGAAGCGCCGAGGGTGCCGCCGCGCCGCTTGGCTACTGGGGGCTCTCCATGGGCACCATGATGGGGCTGCCGCTCATCGCCCAAACGCCGGACGTGAAGGCCGCCTTGCTCGGCCTGATGGGCGTCTGGGGCCCCACCGCCGAACGGCTGCGGGGGGATGCGCCGGCCATCACCTGCCCGGTGCGCTTTCTGGTGCAATGGGACGACGAAATCGTGTCCCGCGACACGGCCCTCACGCTCTTCACGCTCCTCGGCAGCGAGCAGAAGACGCTGCACGGCAATCCGGGCCGCCACGAGGCCGTGCCGGCGCAGGAAATGCGCGCCTCCACGGACTTCTTGGCCGCGCACCTCAAGGCGTAAGGCACGGCGGCGCGACCCGGCGTGGCGAGCAAGCTCCTTCAAGTCCGCGACTTGCATGTGAGCTTCGGCGAGGTGGCCGCCGTCAAGGGCGTCTCCTTCGACATCGAGGCCGGCGAAACCCTGGCCTTGGTGGGCGAATCCGGCTCGGGCAAATCCGTCACGGCGCTGTCCGCGCTGCAGTTGCTGCCGTATCCGCTGGCGAGACATCCCCGCGGCAGCATCCTCTTCGAGGGCGAAGAGCTCGTCGGCGCGGACAAGACACGGCTGCTCGACGTGCGCGGCGGCAAGATGAGCATGGTTTTCCAAGAGCCCATGACCTCGCTGAACCCGCTGCACACCATCGCCAAGCAGGTGGGCGAATCGCTGGTGGTACACAAGCGGCTGCACCCGAAGGCGGCGCGGGAGCGCACCCTCGATCTGTTGCGCCGGGTGGGCCTGCAGGATGCCGAGCACCGCCTCGGCGCCTATCCGCACGAGCTCTCCGGCGGCCAACGGCAACGGGTGATGATCGCCATGGCGTTGGCCAACGAGCCGCGCCTGCTCATCGCGGACGAGCCCACCACGGCCCTCGACGTGACCATCCAAGCGCAAATCTTGAAGCTCCTTCGCGAACTGCAGGACGAGCTCGACATGGCGATGCTGCTCATCACCCACGATCTCGGCATCGTTCGTGCCATGGCGGACCGGGTGTGCGTGATGACCGATGGCCAGATCGTGGAAGCGGGGCCGGCGCAACGCATCTTCGACGCGCCGCAGCACGCCTACACCCGCCATCTGCTCGCGGCCGAGCCGCAGGGTGAGCCGGCCCGCGACAATGCGTCCGCGCCGGTGGTGGCGGCGGCCCAGGACCTCACCGTGAAGTACGCCGTGGGCAAAGGTTGGTTCGGCGCCAAGCGCCACTTCACCGCGGTGAAGAACGTGGACGTGACGGTGCGCGCCGGCCAAACCGTGGGCGTCGTCGGGGAGTCCGGCTCCGGCAAGACGACTTTGGGCCTCGCCATGCTGCGCCTCATTCGCGCCGCCGGCCGCGTCCGCTTCGGGGAACACGACATCGGCGCCATGAAGCGCCGCGACCTCATCGGCTTGCGCAAGGACATGCAGGTGGTCTTCCAAGACCCTTACGGTTCGTTGTCGCCGCGCATGACGGTGCAGCACATCGTGGAAGAGGGGCTGCGGGTTCACCTGCCCAACGTGTCCAACGCCGAGCGGCGGGAACAGGTGGCCGCGGCGTTGACCGAGGTGGGCTTGGAACCTTCGCACATGGACCGCTACCCCCACGAGTTCTCCGGCGGCCAGCGGCAACGCATCTCCATCGCCCGCGCGATGGTGTTGAAACCGCGCTTCGTGGTGCTCGACGAGCCCACCTCCGCCCTCGACATGTCCGTGCAGGCGCAGATCGTGGACCTGCTGCGGCACCTGCAGCGCACCCACGACTTGGGCTACCTCTTCGTCAGCCACGATCTGAAGGTGGTTCGAGCCCTCGCCAATTGGATCATCGTGATGCGCGACGGCGAAATCGTCGAGCAGGGCCCCGCCGAGGAGGTGTTCGAGCGACCGCGCCATGACTATTCCCGGGCCCTCTTCGCCGCGGCCCTCGACATGGCCGTGGACGAACGGGCGGTGCGGCAATAGCCGAATGGCCACGGCGACCGGCCATCGCGGGCTCTGCGAGCGGGTGGCGGCCGGCGATGCGGCCGCGTTGGCCCGCGCGGCGGCCCGGGAACCAGCCGCCGCGGCGCACTGGAAGCCCATCATGGACGCCGCCTTCGCCGGCCGAGCGGACATGGTGGCGGCGTTGGTGGAGGCCGGCGCGGATCCCAACGTCATCGCCGGCACGCCGGCGCGTCACACGCCGCTGGTCCGCGTCGTCCAGCCCCACCTGACGATTGCGAAGCACGCGGGCCATGGCGAGACCGTGGCAGCACTCTTGGCCCTCGGCGCAGACCCCAACCTCGCCGCCGGGCCCCTCGGCCTGGCGCCCTTGGGTTACGCGGCAATGGGCGGCTTCGCGGGCTTCGCGGACACGCTCATCGACGCTGGCGCGAAGGTGGGCGTTCATTTGGCGGCGGCGCTCTACGACGTGCCGGCCGCGCAGCGCGGCATCGCGGCCGAAGGCGTGGCTGCCGAAGACGCCCGGAGGCGCACGCCGCTGCACTATCTCGCGCTCTCCGGCCTGTGGCGGGGTGCAGACGGCAGCGCGCCGGCCATCGCCTGCTTGAAGGTCCTGCTGGCGGCGGGCGCCGACGTCAACGCCGCGCAGCCCATGGACGAAGGCGGCGAGACGTTCCACGCGACGCCGCTGTGGGCTGCCATCTCCTGGCAAGGGCACCGCGAGCTGGCGCAGCGGCTGCTCGAAGCCGGAGCCGACCCCGGCCCGGCCGTCTTCGCCGCCAGCTTCCGTGGCGAACCGGCGCTCCTCGAACTCCTTGATGCGTTCGGGGCGGACTGGAACCAGCGCTTCCACGGGCGCACACCCTTGCTAG
Organism: Candidatus Azotimanducaceae bacterium; assembly: GCA_965200505.1. Classification (GTDB taxonomy): domain Bacteria; phylum Pseudomonadota; class Gammaproteobacteria; order Pseudomonadales; family Azotimanducaceae; genus VXNE01. The sequence goes on from OZ241343.1 coordinate 2,238,535, forward strand.
ACCTCATGCACTACCGGAAACCGGGCGCATCCATCTGGCTCATGGCGCATGGCGCCGACGTGGCCGCCACCGACGCGGCCGGCCGCACGGCGTTACACTTGGCCGCCATGCAGGGGGTGCGGGTGGATTACTTGCAGGCGCTGATCGCCCACGGCGCGAACCCCGATGCGCGGGACGCGGCCGGCCACACGCCGCTGCAACTCGCCGAGGCGGGCAACCGCCGCAAGGCTGTCGCGTACCTCAAGGAGAGGCGCCGCGAAAGGGGCGTCTCGCCACACTTGACGGAGCCGCCATGCTGAAAGCCATCCAACTCGGCCGAAACTGCGGCTTGCGCGTTTCCGAGCTATGCCTTGGCACCATGAACTTCGGCGAACCGGGTCGCGGCCACCAAGGCGATTGGACGTTGGACAAGGACGCTGCCCGGCCTTTGTTCCAAGCCGCCATCGAGCAGGGCTTCTGCTACTTCGACTGCGCGGACGTGTATGGCATCGGCGCTTCCGAACAGGTGGTGGGGGCGCTGTTGCGCGAGCTCCTGCCCCGCGAACAGTACGTGTTGGCCACCAAGGTCGCCATGCCCATGGGGCGCAGCGCCAACGAGGGCGGGCTGACGCGCAAGCACATCTTCGAAGGCGTGGACGCGAGCCTCAAACGGCTGGGGCTGGACTATGTGGATCAGCTGGTCATCCATCGCCATCCCCACGGCGTGCCCGGCCACGCGGAGACGCCCATCGAGGAGACGCTGCAGGCGTTGCACGACGTGGTGCGGGCCGGCAAGGCGCTCTATCTCGGCGCCTCCTCCATGTTCGCTTGGCAGTTCGCCGAACTGCAGATGACCGCCGAACGCCACGGCTGGACGCGGTTCGTCTCCATGCAGAACCACTACAACCTCATCTACCGGGAGGAAGAGCGGGAGATGAACCCGTACTGCGCCCACACCGGCGTGGCGCTGACGCCGTGGTCGCCGCTGGCGCGGGGCATCCTCGCCGGTTCCTACCGCGGCGGCTTCGACCAAGGCGCCACGACCCGCTCCCAGGGCGGCGACCGGGCGCGCACGGAGAGCCTCTACCGCGGCGCCGCGGACTTCGCCATCGCCGAGCGCTGCCGCGAAGTGGCCGAACGGCACGGCAAGACGCCGGCGCAAATCGCCGTGGCATGGCTGCTGAACAAGCCCGAGGTGACAGCGCCGGTGGTGGGGGTGTCGCGGGTCGAGCAGATCGAGCAACTCGCCGAGGCCGCCACCATCACCTTGGAGGCGGACGACATCGCCTACCTGGAGGCACTCTACCAGCCCGTCAGGAACCTGCTTTCGGACGGCTTCTCATAAGGGAGGGATCACCGTGGCGCTGACCATCGAGCCGGCCGACGCGACCTTGGGGGCGACCATCACCGGCGTCCATCTCGCCGGCTTGTCGGCAACGGACTGGCGTCAAGTCGAGGACGCCTTCCATGCGTTCGGGGTGCTGGTCTTCCCCGGCCAGCATTTGTCCGAAGAGGCGCAAATCGCCTTCGGACGGCGTTTTGGTGACGTCGAGCAGCTCGTGGCCAAACGGGACATCGTGCCCATCAGCAACCGTGACGCGGAGGGCGAACGGCTCTATGACGCGAGCCATCAAGCGCTGATTCTGCGCGGCAACGAGGGTTGGCACACGGATAGCTCCTACATGCCCGTGTCTGCCAAGGCATCGGTGCTTTCGTGCCGGGTTGCGCCCGCCACCGGCGGGGAGACCGAGTGGGCGGACATGCGCGCCGCCTACGATGTCTTGGACGAACCCACGCGGCAGCGCGTCGCGCCGCTCGCCGCCTTTCACTCGCTCTACTACTCCCAAGCGAAGATCGGCCACCAAGTGGAGGTGGGCGCCGGCTACGGCTTCATCGACGGCGAACCGCCGTTGCGTCCCTTGGTGAAGACGCATCCCGTCACTGGCCGCCCAGCGCTCTACATGGGCCGCCACGCCTACGGCATCGTCGGGCTCAGCGCGGCAGACTCCGAACGCCTCTTGAGCGGCTTGGTGGCGTTCGCCTGCCAGCCGCCCCGTGTGTGGGGGCACCGCTGGCAGCCGGGCGACGTGGTGATTTGGGACAACCGCTGCGTGATGCACCGGGCGCGACCCTACGACCAACGCGAACCGCGGGTGATGATGCACACACGCATCGCCGGCGATCCCGCCACCGAGGGCGCACTCGCCACGACCCAGCCGGCGCCGCCGATCGACTTCGGCAGCGCGGCGTGAAGCCCACCGGCCGGCGCGGAGCCGAGCGGGGCGGCGTGGCGGCCAAAGCACCGCGGCGGGCTTTCCGCCCTGCGCCACGCCGGCACTGGGCGTGCGCAAGCCTCCTCACCGCGGCCCTCGGCGGCTGCGCCGTCGCGCCATCCCTCGCCACCTTCCAAGACCCCGCCGCCCCCTGCTACGACCGCGCCCGCCAACCCCACACCACCGTGGTCGATACCCACCTCCACTTCCGGCCGTTCGGCGGCCACGGCCTTCCCTTCGACGAGGTGGTGAGTTACCTAGAGCGGAGTGGGGTGTTGTTCGCCAACATCTACGGCATCGGCCAGACTCTGCCGGCCGGCGGCGCCTGCCACTACTACGCGAACTGCCCCGGCACGCCGGTCTCGCCCTCCATGCGCAACGACTTCGCCAATGCGCTGGGGCACCTCGCCAACGATTCGCGGCGGGTGTATCTGACGCTCTCGATGACTTTCCCGGACCTGTCGCGGCCCGAAACGGTGCTGCCGCGCATGCAGCTCCTGGACGAGGAGTTCCCGGGGCTGTTCCGCTGGATGGGGGAGGTGAACCTCGTCAAGCAAGCCCTGTTCTGGCACAGCCACCAAGTGACGCCCCGCGCCGCGATTCCCGGTTGGGCGCCGTTCATGGCGGCCTTGCGCGAGCGCGGAGCGCCGCTCGCGGTACATTCGGACCTCGGCAGCGACGACGACCCCACCGCATTCCTGGCCTGGATCGAGGACGTGGCGCGGCTTTACCCGGAGAACACCATCATCTGGATGCACATGGGGCTCTCGAAGGAGCTCGCCGTCATCGCGCCCCGCGAGCACATCGCCATCATGGAGCGCCTGCTCGGCGCCCATCCCAACCTGTGGCTCGACCTCTCCTGGCGTGTGCTGGAGGATCAGGTGTTCTCGGACGCCGCCAAGCGCGCCCAATACGTGCCGTTCCTGAACGCCTGGTCGCATCGGCTGTTGCCGGGCACGGATTTCGTGGCGTCCCATGACAAGACGTTCGAGTCCTATCGTTCGGATTTGGAGGCGGTGAGCCGCATCCACCGGCACTTGGACGACACCGCGTTTCGCAACATCGCCTTGGGACAGAACTACTTTCGGCTCTTGAACCTCGATTACACGGCACCGCGCATTTGTGGAGAAGGAGGAGACTGACGTGCAATGCGACTTGATGGTGGGCACCCTCACTTGGCGCGAGAGCGCGGCGTTGGCGGCCGAGCTGCAAGCCGCCGGCTGGTCCGGCATGACGTTCACGGAGACCAGCCAGACGCCGTGGATGGCCATCGCCCAAGCGGCCACGGCGGCCCCGAGGCTCCAGTTCAGCACCGGCATCGCGGTGGCGTTTCCAAGAAGCCCCATGATCTCGGCGCAAATCGCCTGGGAGTTAGCCGCCAACACCGAGGGCCGCTTCCGTTTGGGGCTCGGCAGCCAAGTGCGCGGCCATGTGGTGCGCCGCTATGGCGCCGCCTTCGACAAGCCGGCGGCGCAGATGCGCGATTACGCCGCGGCGTTCAAAGCCTGCATCCGCGCTTTCCGCGGCGACGAGCGCCTCGGCCACGACGGCCCCTACTACCAACTGAGCTCCCTGCCGCGGCAGTGGTCGCCACCACGCCACCGCCATGAGGACGTGAAGCTCGACATCGCGGCGGTGGGGCCGCTCATGTGCCGCGTGGCCGGCGAACTCTGCGACGGCCTGCACGTCCACCCCATGCACTCGCTGGCCTACATCGAGAACCGCTTGCTGCCGGCGGTGGCGGCCGGTGCCGAACGCACTGGGCGCACCGTCCAAGACGTCGATCTCATCGTGCCGGTGTTCGCCATCGCCGGCGACACGGCCGAGGAACAGGCGCCGAAAGTGGCGCGGGCGCGCACACAGATCGCCTTCTACGGCTCCACGCCGAACTACGCCTTTCAGTTTGAGGACTTGGGCTTCCACGGCGTCGGCGCGGAACTGAACCGGCTGATGCGCGCCGGCCAAGTCGCCGACATGGCCGCGGCGGTGAGCGACGAGGTGTTGGACGCCTTCTCCGTGAGCGCCCGTTGGGACGACATGGCGGACGCGCTCGTCACGCGCTATCGCGGCATCGCGGCCAGCGTGGTGATGTATCTCGCGCTGGACGACATCCGCCGCGACCCCCGCGACGCCGCCAAGTGGGGCGAGGTGGCGCGAGCCGTGAGCGCCACCGCGTAGCGCGACGCCGCCGCCGAGCAGGGTTGACGCATGGCACAAGCGCGCAAGCTCTCCGTGCCAACCATGCTCTCCTTTGGCGTCGGCGAGGCCGCCGGCGCCTTCAAGAACATGGCGTGGGGCGTGCTGCTGCTCTTCTTCTATCAGCAGGTCGTTGGAGTGGAGGCGTGGCTGGTGGGCCTCGCCATCGCCATCGCCGTCATCATGGACGCCATCACGGACCCGCTGATCGGCACATGGTCGGACCGCATCCGCACCCGCTGGGGGCGCCGCCACCCGATGCTGTTGGTCGCCGCGGCGCCGCTGGCGACCAGCTTCGTGCTGCTCTTCAATCCGCCCGCCGGCATGACGGATATGCAGGGCTTCGCTTGGCTCGCGGTGTTCGGCGTGCTGGTGCGGGCCAGCTACACGTTCTACAACATCCCGCACCTCGCCCTCGGCGCGGAGATGGCCGGCGACTATGACCAACGTTCCACCCTGTTCGCCTACAGCGCCTTCGTCGGCACCATGTCCGTCGCCGTGGCCTATGGCCTCATCACCGGCTACTACTTCCCCACGGTGGAAGGCGTTTATGACCCCGGCTTTCTGAATCCCGACAGCTATCCGGTGATGAGCGTCACCTTCGCCATTGTGATGGTGCTGGCGATCCTGCTTTGCGTGGCGGGCACACGGCGCGAAATCCCGCATCTCCGGGAGGACCAGGAAAGGGCGCCGGCGCACTTCCTCACCCTCTTCACGGAGATCTGGGAAGTGTTGAAGAACGCCTCGTTCCGGGCAGTGTTCCTCGGTTTGTTGCTGGGCTCGCTGGTGGGTGGCGTTGAGGCCGCCTTCACCCCGTTCATGGGCATCCACTTCTGGGGGCTCACCACCGAGGACTTGTTCTACTTGGCCTATGTGGGCCTGTTCGCCTTCCCGATAGCCTTCGCGCTGATCCCCACTTTGACGCGGCTCTTGGACAAGCGCTTGGCGGTGATGGCGCCCCTCGCCTGCTGGATCACCGCCGTCAACGCGCCCATCTGCATGCGGCTCGCGGACGTGTCGTGGTTCCCCGAGAACGGCTCGCCGTGGGTGCTCGCGATCTTCCTCGCGGCTTCCACGGTGGGCGCGTTGGCGGCGCCCGTCATCGGCGCCACCGCCAACTCCATGCTGGCCGACGTGGCGGACGAACATGAATTGGACACCGGCATCCGCCGTGAAGGCGTGCTCTACTCGGTGCGGGCGTTCTCGGCCAAGGCGACGGCCGCGTTCGGCACATTGTTCGGCGGCATCCTGCTCTCCATCATCGACTTTCCGCAGGAAGCGACGCGCGGCGAGGTGCCGGCCGAGACGGTGTGGAACTTGGGCCTCATCGCTGGGCCGGCCACTTCCATCTTCTCCCTCGCCGCCCTCGGCTTCTATCTGCGCTATCGCATCAACCGGCGCCGCCACGCGGAGATCGTCGTCGCCCTCCAAGAACGCAAGGCGAACCAAGTGGCCGGTCTTGCGAGCCCGGGCGCAAACCTATAGCTTGCCTTCGCCACCGGATGGAGCCAACGTCTTGGCAACGGAGCGCCCGGAGGCAGGGCCGGCGCCATCCCTCGCCGCCCTGCTGGAACTTGAACCACTCGGCGACGACGCCTTCCTCGCACCGCCCTCGCCAGAACGGAGGGGCCGCCTATATGGCGGGCAGTTGCTGGCACAAGGGCTGTTGGCGGCAAGCCACACGGTGGAGGCGCCCCGCGCACCCCACTCCCTGCACGGCTATTTCCTACGTGGCGGCTCGGTGGACGCGCCGCTGCACGTGGAAGTGGAGCGCACCCGCGATGGCCGTTCCTTCAGTGCCCGGGCGGCCCGTGTGCTGCAGGATGGCCGCGAGTTGTTTCGGCTGCTGGCCTCGTATCAGGTGCCCGAGCTAGGCCCGGCCTTCAACGCGCGTGCCATGCCGCTCGCGCCGCCGGCAGACGCCGTGGGGATGACGTACAACGAGTTCAGCCGCCGCGCCGGCGAAGGTGAGGATTGGGATGGTGAGGCGCGGCCGATGGAGCTGCGTTACGTGAACCCGCCGGACCCGGCACCCGGCGAACCTGTGTTTGAGGATCAAAGGGTGTGGATGCGTTCTGCCGGCCGGCTCCCGGACGACGCCGCCCAGCACGCTGCCGGCCTCGCTTACCTCGCCGACAGCACGTTGATCGATCACGCTGCCCTGCCGCACGGCCGGCGCTGGCAGGAACCCACGCTGAACGGCGCGAGCTTGGACCATGCCATGTGGTTTCACCGCCCCGCCCGCGCCGACACTTGGCTGCTCTTCGACCAATCCGTGGAAGCCACGGGCGGCGGCCGCGGCTTCGTCACCGGGCGCATCTACACAGCCGACGGCGCCTTGGTGGCCACTTGCGCGCAGGAGGGTGTGCTTAGATGGTCCTGATGGCGGCGTCCGCCGGGTGCGTTCCCAACACCACTGAACGACACATCTGACTCTTGGTCACCCGGCCTAGCCGCCGCGGGGTGTGGGGGTGGGTTCCTCCGTTGCCTGTCCATCGCGCAGCAAGACGCCTGCCGCCATCAGTTCCGCGACCTCGGCGTCGCCGCAACGGAGCCAATCCTTGAGCACCGCCGCGTTGTGCTCGCCCCGATGGGGTGCGACACCACGCACACCAGCCTGCCCGTTCGAGAACCGATAGGGGGATTGGACGACGGGGCGTGTGCCGCCGGCGCGATCGTCGATGCGGATGACGGCGCCGCGGTGGCGCACCGTGGGAGATTTCTCCACATCGGCGCTGTCGCGCACCTCGCCCCAAGCGAGGTTCATCGCGTCCATCGCCTTGCGCACGGCGTCCTTGTCCGCCAAGCCGCGGAAGAACGCCGCCGCGGCTTGGCGGCGACAGCGGACTTTCTCGGCCAGCGGCGCACCCGGCGGCGTGGGGTCCACCACACCCATCTTGGTGGCCAACTGCCGCCAGACATGGCGGAAGTCTCCGGCGGTGAGCACATCGCCGGCACCGGTTGCCCAAATGTCGGAGAAGGCCGGCGCCGTTTCCTGGGAATGTTCCAGGCCGTAGTGCAGTTGGTCATCGGTGACGAGCATCGCATCGAGCATGGCGATGTCGATGTGTTGGCCCACGCCGGTGCGGTCGCGCATCCGCAGCGCGGCCAACGCCGCCACAAGGCCGTGTAGGGCGGCATTGGTGTCCGCGAGGGAAACCTTCACATCCGCCGGCGCACCGCCCCCCTGTGCGGCCCGCCGCACCAACCCCGCCTCGGCGTGGATGGCCGACGCATACGCCGGGCGTTGCGCTTCCGGGCCTTCTTGGCCATAGCCCGAGATGGAGAGCAGCACAATGTCTTCGCGCCCGCGCTTGAGCACATCGTAGCCAAGCCCCAGCCGCGCCATCACGCCCGGGCGGAAATTCTCGACCACCAAATCCGCCACCGCGGCCAGCCTTTTCACCAGCGTGACGCCCGGGGGCCTCCCCAAGTCCACGCAGATGTTGCGCTTGCCCACGTTCTGCTGGTGATAGTAGCCGGGCACACCCCCCACGACGGCACCCCACAGCCTCGTCATGTCGCAGTCCGGCGGTTCCACTTTCGCCACGTCCGCGCCCAAGTCGCACAACATTCGGGTGGCGAAGGGCCCCGCCAGCACACGCGACAAATCCAGCACTCTGAGCCCTTCCAGCGGATAGGCCATCAAGCCACCCCGATCGTGTGCGGCGCAAAATGCATCGTATCTGCCCTGACGGTTGTGCCCGGCCGACGCCGCCTAGGGAATGCCCACCATCTCAGTGTCCGAACGCAGGATCTTCATGCGTTCGGTGTCCACCCACGCTTCCATGCCGTCCGCCCGGATCGTCTCCCGGTAGCCCTGCCAACCGCTTTCGTCCGGAAAGTAGAGCTCGGCCAATCCAGCGAACGGCTGCTCCGCGGGCGCCACGCTGTGGCTCACCACATAGCGAAAACCGCCCACCTGTTCCATCACCGACTGGACATTGGGAACGTGGATGGTGAGCCAATGCGAGAAGAAGGCGTCGTAGTCCGTCCCCGGCTTCGCCGGCACCAGGAAACTCACCTTGAAGAAGCCGGAGCGGGTGCAGGGGAACGGCTCGTTCAGCGTCAGCGGTTCGACCGGCAAGGCGCCGTCCATCACCACATACTCGGTGGTGGTCCAAGGCAGATAGGGTTCCGTCTTTTGCTGGAAGGTGTCACGCGGCGGCCGCCCGTAGGGCGCATCTGGAGTTGGCAGCGGCTCCTTGAACCAGAGCTGCGCCATGCCGTCCCACGGATGCTCGCCAACGGCGTTCGCGCCATACAACGTGACGATGTAGCGGAACGCATGGTTCTTGCCGCGCTCCCGCTGGCGATGCTGCGCCGCGATGACACTGCCCATGTGGTTCGCATACCAGTGCGCAACCAGTTCCTCGCGGGACACGCCACGCAGCCGCTTGATGAGAAAGAGGGTTTTGGCGCCGGGGGCGGATTGCAAGGGATTCATGTGGTCTCTCCAAGCGGATGTGTGGCGAGCGGATGTTCACCCCACCTTGCCAGGTGGGTCAAGCGGCCGGCCTCACTCGGCGGCCGTCCAGCCACAACCGGCGCGGCGGCCTCCAGTGACTGCCACCCATTCTGCCCACTAGGTCTGGCTACGCCGACGACGCGCTTGCGCCCGAAGATGTGCCCGCAAAACCGACTTGACGAACGCCGGCAGTTCTTCGCGGCCACCCGCCAACGAGCGCAGCGTCTCGTAGTCGCTGGACTCATCCCCCTCCCAAACAACATCCAACCGTCGGATCGGGCGGGTCGCTATGTGTTGGTACTCCTCCGGATACGCCCAATAGCAGGTACGACACACAGCGGCCTCTTTCGCTTGCCAATTGGGGCAGTGCTCACAACTCCAGGACTTCGCGCGGTTCGCCGACCCGCATAGCAACATGTATGCGTCAACTAGATGGGCCTGTTCGTCGCCGGCAGCGTCGCCAGCGATCTCGAAGGGGATGCGATGATCTATCTGGAGTTCACGTTCCGGGAATGATGTGCAATAGAGGTGACAACGTGCTCCAAATCGTTCCACCAGCGCGGCCTTCAAACTGGAACCGAAGGCCGTACGACCATAGAGCACACCCCGCCGAGCGAGCGCCGGATCGCCGAAGCGGTAAGCTGCGATATGCCGTCCATCCGCCCCCGTGACCTTGAACGTCTCAAGCGGAATGCCGTGCTCACGAACGTCTCTGGCAGCTCTCGGCGGATGGTTGTAGCCGTAAGTGTCCTTGATCTCTTGAGTGGTGATCTGGCCATGCTTCAGAATGTGGTCGATCACCGTTCGAGCACGCTTCTGTTGAACTCCCTCCAATAGCTCTAGGAAGTACGCAGGGAACTTGGGCGCTGTCACGCAAAAGCCAGCCCATGCTGCTTGTCAGGCAGCGACATGCTTGGCGGTTGTGCCTGTAGGCGTTGGCACAGCGCTGGCGACAAGTAGAGGGACTCCACCGTTTGGCAGTTGCGACCGAGCAGCGTGGATTGGCTTGAACGGCCGGCCGACACTCGGAAGTGGCGCAGATCAAGATGTTGAGGCAACGTAGCGCCGTGCCTCTTGTCTCCAGTTTCACCATCATAGCTAACGATGTAGGACTTGCTGGCGTCATTCAGGGTTCGCAGGACATCTACGAAGTCCGCAAAGGAAAGCCCGTCGAAGTAGCGGTGATCCCGGGTGAAGGACGTGCCTTGGTATGGAGGATCCATGTAGATCACGTCCTCGGTGCTCGTTTCCTCCACAACGTGGCGGAAGTCCAAGGCCGATAGCCGTGTGCGGCCGGACAAAACTGCCGACACACCCATCAGCTGCGCTCGCATCGCAGTGGGCCGCATGCCCGCACGACGGTTGTCGGCACTCTGGTTGAAGCGTCCGTCCGCGCCATAACGCACGGAGCCTTTGACGATACGCGCCAGCAAGTAGAGTAGTAGATGCGGCTCGTGGGTTTGGTTGAACTTCTCTCGCACTTGGAAGAAGAACGCCTTTCGATCGGCCAATTGCTCACGCCAAAGTGCTTCGTATAGGTTGGCCAGTTGCGCGGGGCGGTCCAATATCTCCCGCCACAATGCCACGAGTGGATCATTGGCGTCGTTCAACCAAAACTCGGTGGCCCGTCCGCTCACTGCAGCGGCGAGCGAGACGGCCGCGGAGCCACAAAACGGTTCCACCAAACGACGGACGCCGGCTGGCAGGTGGGGCAGGATGTGCCCGGTGATCGTGCGCTTACTCCCCTGATACGGAAACGGGTGCGGCACGGATCGGGGAATCGTCGGCATGATCCTTCTACGGGAGACACGGCACCAAGCATGAACTCCACGAAGCATAACCCGTCTGTTTCAAGGCTTCCACAGCGGCCGGGATCACCACGGAATCACGGCCATCTGGATGGTGCGGCGCCCAACGGATCCCCTGGGCGCGACGGTTGGTGGCCTATGGGTGGACGCGACATGGGAGACCGAACGACGCGGATGCTGGCACGGGACGGGGAATCGGTCGAAGCCGCGCATGGGACGGCACGGTCCACCCGGAGATGCTCCGGCGGCTGCGGATCGTGGGAGGCGTGGACCTAATGCGGAAGCGGGCTCGCAGCAGGCGAGAGCTGGGGTGTCGCGCACCACCTACAACGAACGGAAGAAGCGGCTGCTGGAAGGCGGAGTTACGGTGCTGGCGCCCCTGCGGAAGCCGGCCGCGCATCGGGTTCACTTCAGCCGGGCCACCGAGCCGAGACGTCAAACTCAAACAACTCCTTCTTCGAGTTCCGCTTTCGAATGGCACGACACCGGACCTCTTCGAACCCTACTTCTTCGAGCATCGCCGCGTAAATCTGTTCCACGGGCAACAATATGCCATAGAACGTTGAATTGCCCACGATGTAATGCAACTCAGTGCCCGTCCCAACTACGGTCAACAATGATTTGACGTGTTCCCAGATGTCGTCGAAATACTTGGCAACGTATTTCGCAAGCAACGCTCCGTTCTTATTGTTGCCATCCGCAATCCTACTCACGGCCCCATCCAACAACGGGTGCGTAAATGATTCTTTCGATTGGCTCCATTCGCAGAGCCTGCTGGTCGCGACACCCCACGCCCCGCCGATTGAGGACCAGTCCAGTTCGCCCGCATTGTGCCCGCTGCCCAAGAATCCCAGCCAGTACATGTAGGGACGAAGCTCGCGTATGTACGACATCCGGTTCGCGTATGGCGGCGACGTGACAATCAGATCGAACGATCCGTCCACCGCATGTGACAACCTCTTGGCATCACCGAACACGACCCGCCCCGTTCCACTTGGGTTATCTGTCGCCCCATCCAGCACGAATCGCAAGTTCTCGGTAAACGACTTCCCCATGTCTGCACCGAACGACATTCTCAGTTGAACGTCGTCCTTGAAGGACATGGACTGGTGGTTGAACGCCGCATTCGAGAGATCGATCAGCGTCCTGCAAAACGAGACTAGCAACAGGTTCCTCTCAGGCGACCTTGCCTCGCTCTCGGATTCAATGCCAGCCTTCAGCTCCCGTAGGAAGGCCAACGCTTCGGGGCACCACCAGCGATTGACATTGTGAATGGGCGGCGTCTCGACCGGATCCACGGTGCCACGCCGCACGGCGTCGATCACCCGCGCACATGCACGGCGCACTGATGCCACTTCTCCGCTTGAGTAGTGTGCGGTCTTCGCGCCGCCGAGCCACAACAGGAAGGGATTTATGTCCGTGGTCACACCCTCGTGCCCGTGGTACGCCGCGCTCAAGGCGGTCGTCGCCGTCCCGCAGAATGGGTCCAAGACGCGCAGTGGCCGGTCATGCAGGGCCATCAACTCCCCTACCACCTTCACCGAGTACGCCGGCGTCAACCGCAACCAGCCGTGCCGCCCCGAGTTGACGTTGAACTTGTGGGTGTAGTCCGCCCGCTGCCGGAGCTTCTCTCGGACGACGACGTTCACCGCGACCTCGGCGCTAAGAGGGACTGCAGGACGGCGTCGATCTCGCGGCGAAGCGTCGAACTGTTCTGCTCGAAGAACGCCGCGAGGTCATACCCGACGACCCGCCGCATGAAGTCGTAGGTCGAGAGCAGCGGATCCCCGGTACCGACGACGCCAGTCAGGACGGACCACTTCTCCGCCCGATAGCGCATCAGGACGTCACCATCTATCTGCCCGGACAGAATGACGGCGCAGGGCAAGTAACCCTTCGTGTACGCGGTCGCGGCGTTGGCGATGTCCGCGTTCTGCCGCTTCGAGTCCTTGCTCTTGTAGCCCTGTCGAACCTCGAAGACCGTGCCCGACAGGCTCCGGAACACCCTGTCGTCAACGTCCAGCGGATTCGCGCATCCACCTATGAAATCGGTCTCGCTTGGTTTTGTCGTTGATCTGGTCGAGGGGTACCCGCCCGTCCAGATGCAGTGTCCGCTTCTTCCCCGCCGGCGACGTCACTTGGTACGACCACTTGACGTCCTCGTCCGAAAGCCCCACGGAGTCCCTGACGACCCTGCGGAACAGCCTCTCGCACCCGATGCCGATCTGCCGATACACGCTTGTCATGCCGCCCGCGGCCTTGTGGGCCGCGTACATCATCGGGTTGTCCAGCCCGAACCAACTGTAGAACGGGTCGCTCCGGTACAACTCCTGAAACTGACTGAGCATCAACCCGCTGCCCTTCGATCCTTGCCCGAACTTGGGCTTGTATTGGGAACAGACCGTGAGCGCGTCCAGCACGATCCGAAGATAGTCTTCGTCTTCGGCGATGTTCATTCCCTGTGCATAGCACCTGCTTCATGTTGCGCCAAGGGATAGTCGCGTTGGCCGTGCTTCCCTCGAGGCGGCCCCACGCCGCCCTCAGCCGTTGCGCCGCAGCTTCATCACGATGTCCAGCGGCAGCGACACGCGCTTCAGTTCGTTCGGGTCCAGCGCCCGCGCCAGCCGCTCCAACAGGTCTCCGCCCTGATGCGAGTATGAGGGGGAGGATGACGGGCTGGAGGCGAGGAAGGCCGTGGTTTGGAGTTCGTTGTCCTCCAGCCAGTCCTGCGCGTTCTCCAGCACGGCGGAAGCGTCCATCTCGGAATCCGCGATGTATTCCGGGGCGATCTCGACGAAGCCCTCCGGGCGGTCTTCCGGGAAGGTGTCCTGGAAGCGGATGGGCGGCGAGACGCTGATGTAGCGGCTCTTCATCTCGTCCAAGGGCTTGCGGAACGCCGCCCAGAACGCCGGGTGGTAGCGCGGCGCTCCACCGGCGGATTTGCCCTGCGCGCTTTCGAGCCAACCGTCCACGTCGTCCTCCACCTTCGCATCCATCGGCAACACGCCGATGAGCACGGGCCGCTCGCTGTGCTGGATCAACCGCACCCGGTCGGCAAGCTCCTGCCGGAGGTACGCGCCCAAGCTGTTCGCCCGCTGCCGCGCCAACCGGGCGATCTCACCCCGGTCATGCCCGCCCAAGCGGCTCAGCAACAGGGGCATCTCGTGCTCTTCCCAATGCTGATCCACCAATTCGACGATGCGGTCGTTCAAGTCGTCCTGTTGTTCCACCGGGTCACTCATGTTCCTGTCCACGGGCTGGAAGATGCGCGAGTTTATGGGCAACGGCGGCGAGTTTCCAGCGTCGCCGGCACACCGCCGGGCCAAGCGCCAAGCGTGCGCCGCGGTGCTACGATGGGCGAGGGCGGAACGGTTGGGGCTCACCCCGCACTTCCGGAGGGCGACTCGTGACGGTCATTCGCGCCGAAGACCTGACGCAAAGCGTGGCGGACGCGCTGCAGTACATCTCCTACTTCCATCCGCCGGACTTCATCCGGGCGATGGCGGCGGCCTATGAGCGCGAGGAATCGCCGGCGGCGCAGGCGGCGCTCCGGCAAGTGTTGGTCAATTCGCGCCTCTGCGCCTTGGGCAAGCGGCCGATCTGCCAGGACACCGGCATCGTCAACGTGTTCATGGACGTCGGCATGGAGGTGACTTGGGCCGGCGGCACAGATGTGGACGCGATGATCCACGCCGGGGTGCGCCGCGCGTGGCTCGATGCGGACAATGTGCTGCGCCCATCCATCGTCAAAGACCCGGACGGCGCCCGCGGCAACAGCGGCGACAACGCCCCCGCCGTAATCCACTACCGCATCGTGCCGGGCGACAAACTCACCGTTGAGGTGGCGGCGAAGGGCGGCGGCAGCGAGGCCAAGGCGAAGTTCGCCATGCTGAACCCTTCGGACTCCGTGGTGGATTGGGTGCTGGACGTGGTGCCGACGATGGGCGCTGGCTGGTGCCCCCCGGGGCTGCTCGGCGTGGGCATCGGCGGCACTCCGGAGAAGGCCATGCTGCTGGCCAAGGAATCGCTGATGGCGCCCATCGACATCCACGAGCTCAAGGTGCGCGGCGCCGCCACTCGCGCCGAGGCGCTGCGCCTCGAACTGTTCGACAAGGTGAACGCCCTCGGCATCGGCGCCCAAGGGCTGGGCGGGTTGACGACGGTGCTCGACGTGAAGGTGGCCGACCACCCCACCCACGCCGTGAACAAACCCGTCGCCGTGATTCCGAACTGCACCGCCACCCGCCATGTGCGTTTCGTCCTCGACGGTTCCGGGCCGGCCGAGTTCACGCCGCCGGACCTCGACGACTGGCCGGAGCTGGACTATCGCGCCGGGAACGGCGCCCGCCGCGTGAATCTCGACACGGTGAGCCGAGACGAGACGCAATCTTGGCGGGCGGGAGACACCCTCCTCCTCTCCGGCAAGCTACTCACCGGGCGCGACGCCGCCCACAAGCGCTTGGTGAACATGATCGCCCGCGGCGAAGAACTGCCCGTGGACTTCCACGATCGCTTCATCTACTACGTCGGCCCGGTGGATCCCGTGCGCGACGAGGTGGTGGGGCCGGCCGGCCCGACGACGGCCACGCGCATGGACAAGTTCACCCGCGTCATGCTGGAGCGCACCGGCCTCTTGGGCATGATCGGCAAAGCCGAGCGCGGCCCAGAGGGCATTGCCGCCATCCGCGACCACGGCGCCGTTTCGCTCATCGCCGTGGGCGGCGCCGCGTACCTCGTCTCCAAAGCCATCGTGAAATCGACCCGGCTCGCCTTTCACGACCTCGGCATGGAAGCGATCCACGAGTTCGAGGTGCGCGACATGCCGGTGACGGTGGCGGTGGATGCGCGGGGCGAATCCGTTCACATGCAGGGGCCAAACGAGTGGCGGCGCCGCATCGCTGATCGCATCGACGTGACGAACGTGACCCCGGTGGGCTAAGGCCAGCTTCGGCCCCGTGCGCCCAAGTGGTTGGCGAAGCCAGCGCCGCCCACGCCCGTTGGGCTGCCCCCCCCCCCCCCCCTTTCGCCAGCGTTAAAGCGCTGCCATGAGTTGCTACCCGGAGGCCCGGTTGATACGATGCCTCCAATTTGGTTGCAAAATGGAAGTTCCCAATGGCGTCGATAACCATTAAACGGCTCCCAGCAGAGCTGCATGCGCGCTTGAAGTCCGTCGCGTTGCGGAACCGGCGCAGCTTGCAGAACGAAATCGTCTCCTGTTTGGAACGGCATGTGGAACGAATCCCGCCCTCCAAGGAGGAGCTGCTGGCGCAGGCTGCCCGGCTGCGGGCCAAGCTCCCTTACCTGGACCACGGTTTGGTGGACGGCTTCAAGCGCGGCGGCCGTCCGTGAACATCGTAGTGGACACCAATGTTCTCGCCTACTACTGGCTCCCGGGGCCGCACACCGAAACTGCCATCGGACTGCGTCGCGCCACGGACCTTTGGTACGCGCCAACGCTCTGGCGGTCTGAGTTCCGCAATGTCCTTACGAGCTATCTGCGCCGTGGCAACCTGAGTTTGGCCCAAGCGCAAGCGACCATGAAGGCAGCGGAGGCAGCATTGTTGAACTGCGAGCGGGAGGTGAACTCCATGCGCGTCTTGGAGCTCGTCTCCCAATCGGACTGCTCCGCCTACGACTGTGAGTTCATCGCGTTGGCCGCGGCGATGAACATCCCCCTGATTACTGAGGATCAGCGCATCCTGAGCGGTTTCCCAAACGTCGCCATGCCAATGGCCGATCTTGTGGACCGCGCTAGAAACTAGAAGCAACGCCGCCGATGGCTCAAGCGGCGTACGACACCTTGACGCGCTCCCAAGCGGCCTTGATCTGTTGGGTGCGCTCGGTGGCGGCGCGCATCATCTCGTCGGGCAGGCCCTTGGCGGCGAGCTTGTCGGGATGGTGGCGGCTCATCATGCGGCGGTAGGCGCGCTTCGCTTCGGCTTCGGTGGCGTCCGGCGTGATGCCGAGGGTGGCGTAGGCTTCCTCCAAGGATGGCCCGCTGGTCGGCACTTGGCCGCCAACGCCCAACATTTGCTCGATGGCGGCGAAATCCGCCTCGCTGATGCCAAGCCCTTGGGCAATCCGCCACAAGAGCCGCCGTTCCTCGGTGTGCATGCCGCCGTGGGCCAACGCGGCCTCGAACTGAATCTCGAGGAACATGCCGAGCAGATGGCTGCCGCCGCGACATTCGCGCCGTAGCTGCGCCACCACGTCGTCCAAGGGGAAGTCCGGCGCTTTGCCGGCGTTGAAAAGGTCCCGCGCCATGCGGCGTTGGGCGGCGTTCAAGCCCAGCCGGCCCATCACCTCATTGGCGAGGCGAATCTCCTCCGCCGTCACCCGGCCATCGGCCTTGGCGACGCATCCCATCACGCTGAACGTGGCGCCGAAGAAGGACGCTTGCACACGCTCCCGGCGATCGGGCGCCGCGGCACCGTGGCCGCCCCGTCCGGCGCCGCCGCTCAGCGTTCCACCCAATGCGCCGCCAAGCACCGCACCGATGGGGCCGCCGACGAAGAAGCCGAGTGTGCCGCCCACCAAGGCGCCCCACCAACTCACTCAGCGCTCCTTTGAGTGTTTGGCGGGCGTCCGAACACACCAATCAACGTGCTTCCGCGCCCGTGCGGCCCAGCTCGGCTAGCCATGCGACGAGGTGGGGGACATCATCCAACGCCACCCCGGTGCTGGCAGCGCGCATGGAGGCGCCCCAAGCGTCGTCTGGATGCGCACCGCGCACCCCGGCGATGAACCGGCGCATCTGCCGGTCGTTGTACCACGGTGCTTGCTGCGCCAAGGCTGGTGCCGCGAGCTCTGCTATGCCTTCCCCGCGCTCGCCATGACACGCGGCGCAGGGCGCGTAGAGCGGGCGGCCCTGGGTGGCGTCGCCGGCGGAGGCGTCCGGCGGTGGGGCCGGCAACGCCGCGAGCCATGCCGCCAAGCTCGCAGCCGCCGCATCATCCAAGGCGAGGGCGGCAGGCCGCATCTCCATCCCTTCGGGGTCGTCTTCGCTGGCGCCGCGGAAGCCGGCGCGAAAGCCCGCCAACTGCCCCTCGATGTAACTCGCGGCCAAGCCAGCGAGCACTGGCCCGTCCACCAGCGCATTGCCGCGGCCCCGAGCGCCGTGGCATGAGGCGCACTCGGTGGCGTAAATCACCGGCGCATCTACGCTGGCCGCATCGTCCCCTTCCGCTGCCTTGGCCTCGGGAGCAGCAGCCCCGACGGCCACGCAACAGACAAGGCCGAAACCCATGGCGACGCCGCGGGCACCCAACCGCGCTGCCGTGTACTGGCCTGGCGTTCTTGCCATGGACGCGCTTCCGTTCAGCGCCGCGCCGTCAAGGCAGGGTGGCGGCGACCGCTTCGATCTCCACCAACATGCCGTCCCTCGCCAAACCGGCCACCTGCACCGCGGAACGGGCTGGCAGCTTGGGCTGCGCTTCGGTGCCGAAGAATTGCGTATAGGCGCGCATGAGGCCGGCGAAGTCCATCTTGCCGTCGAGCGCCGGGTCTCCCACCAGAAACACCGTGAGCTTCACCACATCGCCCATGCCAAGCCCCAGCTCGGCAAGGGATTCCTGCAGTTGGGTGAGCACACTCATCGTTTGCGCCTCGGTGTCGCCCCAATAGGCGCGGCTGCCGGGGGCCGCATCGGCATCGAGGGGCCGCGGCACCATGCCGCTGTGGTGGATCAGGCGGGCGTGTGCCGGCGTCTCCACGGCGCGGGCGATGGGGAAGGTGGAACCGCCGCCCAGCGCATGGCGCACGATGGCACCTTCCGCCGGCGGTTCGGCGGCATCTTCATGCGCGGCGGCGGGCGGCGCGATCAAGAACGCCGCGGCCAGCGTCAAGGCGCTGGCCAAGCCGCCACGACTGTGGGGTGGATTGCTTTGCTGCCTACTCTTCATGGGAGCTCCTCGTGGATTGACTGTCATGCGGCCACGCGGGCCTCGCGTTCCCGCGCGTCAATGTCGGTGAGCGCCAGATGCGCGGAGGCGATGGCACCCTCCTGCCAACCCGCCCGGTGGCTCACCTGATCGCCGATCATGTAATGGCGCCCGACGGGGCGCTGCAAGGTTGGGAAGTGCTCGCGCAACGCCTCTGGGCTCCAAGTGGCGGCGCAGCCCAGCATGTGGTTCATGCGGCTCCAAGCCACGCTCACGCCGCTCTCGAGATGGCTGCGATAGCTGGGATGGATCTTCTCGCCCTGCCTGATGGCCGTTGCCAAGCGCTCGGCCGGCGTCAACCGCGCCAGCCGGGCACCGACGTCGTCGTCGAACACGTAAGCGCCCAGGATGACGCCCTTCTCGCTGTGGATGCCCTGCGGCGGATACCAGATTTGCGTGATGTCCTGGCTCGTCCAAGAGATGCCGCCGTAGATGCCTTCGTCTTCCCAGAAGCGCCGCCGCGTCTGGAACGCGATCTTCATCAACTTGCCCCGCGCCGGCGCCGAGAGCGCCCGCACATAGGCGGCGGGGAAGTTGTGCGCGAGACCGGTGACGAGATGCGTGGGGATGCTGTTCAGGCAGTAATCCGCCGTGAGTGAGCGCGGTTCGCCGCGGGCATCCGCGTAGGCGATGGCCACGCCATCCTCCAAGAGCCGGATTTCCTGCACCGGGGACGCCAGCTGCACGGCGTCGCCCACCCGTTCCATGAAGGCCGTGACGATGCGATCCATGCCGCCCACCGGCTGCATCATGGGCGACGCTTGATCCACGAATTCGCCCCAGTGCATGAACTCGCGCCAGAAGCTGGTGGCCAGCAACTGCGATGCGTCCAAGGGTGCCTTGTTGATGCCCGCCGTCACGTTGCCACCGCTGGCGAAGCCGGCCCGGTTGGAGCCTTGGTAGGCGAAGCCGGCGCCCAAGTCGCCGTAGGCGCGGGCGAACTCGCGCAGGCGCTCGCCATCGTCCGCCGTGAAGGGGGCAGTGAGCGCCTTGGCATCCACCGCCTTGGCCAGCAGTTCCGCCATGAAGCCCCGCGTATCCGTCATGTATTCGCGGTTGCGCACCGGTTTGCCGTCGAAGCCGGCGTCGTCCTGCACCCAGGCGTTGCGGTTCTCGTTGACGAAGAACTCGAGGGCCACGCCGAACTCCCGGCAATAGCCCAAGAGTGCCGTGTGATGGCCCGGAATGCGCGCCGGGCCAGCGTTGAAGTAGAGGTCTGGATGGTCGTCGAACTCGCACACCTGCCGGCTGCCAAGCTCGTCGATCACATCGCCCCCGCGCACGGTGAGGTTCCTGCCGCCAGCACGCGGGGACGCTTCCAGCACCGTACACCGATGCCCCGCCTTGCGAAGTTCATAGGCCGCCGCCAAGCCGCCGATGCCGGCGCCGAGCACAACGACATGCAGCCCGCCTTGGCGAGCCGGCGCGAGCTCAAGTGGCTGTGCCGCGGCGATGGCGGGCATGAGGCCCAACGCCTCGGTCGCCGCATGGACGGCCGCGGCACCGCCGGCCGCGCCCACGGCCAAGAGCACGTCCCGGCGGGAAGGTGTTCCGTCACTCATCGCTCACGCCACCCAAGGCCAATGTGCAATGAAACGATTTTGCCCCGCCCCGCGCAACTGGCGGCCGGCGGATTGCCAACGTTTGGGCCACCCCGCGCAAGAGCTCTAATCCTCGCATCCGGGCGATGTCCTACTGCCCGCACCAGGCTAGTCGTCCAGATCCGTCGCCGACGAACTCGCGGCCGGAGAAGGAGAGTCTCCCATGGCGGATCGGACGCTCCACCTCACCGTTCGCACAGGCCGGACACAATCGTCAGCCAGATTCGCGACATATACGCCCATTCGCTATTGAATCAGATAAAAAGGTCTGTGCTAGAATGAGCGGCCTATGGTGACAGAATCTCAGCAGTCGACGATCAGTGAGCGGTGGGGTAGCGCTGTTACTCAGGGCATAACTGGGTTCACCGCGGTGCCTGACGTCCTCATTCGGTGTCAACAGCGACTAGGGATATCTGCCACCGAGCTTGTCGTGCTCCTCAATTTGCTCATGCACTGGTGGGAGTCCGACGGATGGCCCTTCCCGCGTGTCTCCACTATCAGTAGGCGTATGAACGTCAATCGTCGCACCGTTGAGCGCGCCTTGCGCTCGCTCCAGGAAAAAAGCCTGATAGTCCGTCAACCGGCCATAACCACGGGGAGCGGGCCGGCTGTGAGACGATTTGACCTGAGTGGGCTGGTTCTAGCGCTGCAAGAGCTCGCGACAGAATATCGTGCCTATGGGCACGGCGAGGAAGTCTCCAATGCAGGGACCCCCGCGGACAGCGACCATAGAGAAAAGACGCCAGCATGAAGTTCAACCACAAGGGGCTGCAGGCGTTGTTCGAGAAGGATGACGCCCGTCGCGTAAGAGCCGATCAGCTTGCGCGCATCAAGCACATCCTATTGCTGTTGGACGCGGCACAGTCGCCGGCCAGCATCAACTCACGCCCCGGATTTCGCCTTCATCCGCTCAAGGGCGACCGTACGGGACAGTGGAGTGTGAAGGTCTCAAAGAACTGGCGCATCGTCTTTCGCTTCGTGGATGGAGAGGCTGTCGACATCGATTTGGTGGACTATCACTAAGCCGACTCGATCATCAGCGATTGCCCTGATGCGAAGTCAGGCGGCTCGTCGGCGACGTTCCTGCGCGAGGTCGAATATGGCTTGGAGCCTCATCCAAGTGTCGGCATCACTCCACCCCAGACGTTCCAGCGACAGCGCGATGGCTGGCGTAATTCCTTGTTTGCCGTTAAGTATCCGCGACAAGGTGGTTCGCGACAAACCGAGCCGCTTGGCGCACTCGGCCACCGTCCAACCCATCGCTTCAATGTCGTAGCGGATGCCCGGACCCGGGTGAGGTGGGTTGTTCATGTTGCTCCCATCATGCAGCAGGAGGACTGCCAAGTAACGCTCCACCATGCTACCACTGAAGCGATCCTCCATTGGCATTGTGGCAAGGCGCGTACCCATTGCGGCTCCGCGAGCGGGTGCGGCGCGACTTCCGAGTGCAGCGGGGCCACGAAGCCGGGGCTTGGCGGGCGAGTAGGCGAGTGTCTCCTCGGCAGCGTCATGGCGGTGGCAGCCTGTCACGCCTGCAAAGCCGCCAGATTCTCGAACTCCGCAAGTGCCTCCGGGTTGGCCAGTGCATCGACGTTCTTCGGTTGCCGGCCGTGGATCACGTCGCGCACGGCCAGTTCGGCGATCTTGCCGGAGAGTGTTCTGGGCACGTCCGCCACTTGCAGGATGACCGCCGGCACATGACGTGGCGATGCGTTTTCGCGGATGCGGCGGCGCAGGTCGGCGACCAACGCCGCATCCAAACGGGCACCTTCGCGCAGGGTGACGAACAGCACGATGCGGGTGTCGCCTTCCCAATCCTGGCCCACGCACACGGCCTCCGTCACGGCGTCCACCGCCTCCACCTGGCGGTAGATCTCCGCGGTGCCGATGCGCACGCCGCCGGGATTCAACACGGTGTCGCTGCGGCCGTGAATGATGATGCCGCCATGCTCGGTACACTCGGCGAAATCCCCATGCGCCCACACGCCCTCGAACTTCTCGAAGTACGCGGCGCACAGCTTGGCGCCGTCGGGATCGTTCAAGAAGCCCACCGGGCGTGACGGGAAGGATTTCGTGCAGACCAACTCGCCCTTCCCGCGCGGAAGCGAGGCGCCGTCCTCGTCGAATATGTCCACGGCCATGCCGAGGCCCTTGCATTGCAATTCCCCCGCGTACACCGGCAACAGCGGGTTGCCGAGGGCGAAGCAGGAGATGAGATCGGTGCCGCCGGAGATGGACGCCACCGGAATGCCGGGCTTCACGTCCCGCGCCAAGTAGCGGAAGCC
Organism: Candidatus Azotimanducaceae bacterium; assembly: GCA_965200505.1. GTDB lineage: Bacteria > Pseudomonadota > Gammaproteobacteria > Pseudomonadales > Azotimanducaceae > VXNE01. The sequence goes on from OZ241343.1 coordinate 2,261,085, forward strand.
CTCGCTCGGCAGCGGCGAGCCCGTGGCGAGGATGGCGCGCAGCGAGTCGAGCCGATGGGTCCGTCGGGGCTTGACACCGGCCTTTTCGATGCCCGCGAAGTACTTGGCGCCGGCGCCGAACACGGTGATGCTTTCGCGGTCGATGAGGTCCAAGAGCGCCTTGGGCGTCGGGCTGAACGGGGAACCATCGTAGAGCACCAGCGCACAGCCGCTGGCGAGCCCCGAGACGAGCCAGTTCCACATCATCCAGCCGGTGGTGGTGAAGAAGAAGAGCCGATCTTGGCGGCTGAGGTCGCAGTGCAGCCGGTGTTCCTTCAGATGCTGCAGCAACGTGCCGCCGATGCCGTGGACAATGCACTTCGGCGGCCCGGTGGTGCCTGACGAATAGAGGACGTAAAGGGGGGCGTCGAAGCCACACTGGGCAAAGTCCAGCGCCGTTTCCGGGCGTTCGTGGACGATGCGGGCGATGTCCTCCGTCCACAGCAATGCCTCGATGGACGCGATGGCGGCCCGCACTTCGAGCACCTTGGCCTCCACCTCGAAGGCTTTGCCGCCGTAGCGATGGCGCCGGGCGGCGATGAGGAGCTTGGGGTTGATCTGACCAAAGCGATCCAGCGCACCGTTGCTGCCGAAGTCCGGCGAGCAGGATGACCACACGGCACCCAAGCTCGCCGCGGCCAACATGGCGACCACCGCCTCCCAGCCATTCGGCAGCCAGCCGGCGACACGATCACCGGGTGCCACACCCCGTTCTCGGAACGCTGCCGCGACTCTCGCGACGGCTTGGTGGAGCTCGGCGTAGCTGAACGCCTGTCGCGCGCCGGATTCATCCGCCGCCACCAACGCCAGACGGTCATCCCGCCATCGCAGGAGGTTCTCGGCGTAGTTGAGGCGGGCGCCCTCGAACCAGCGCGAACCCAAGAAGTCCTCACCGTTGGCGAGGGGCACCGGCGCGGTGGCGCCGGCGACAACGCCACACTCCTCCCACACGCTGTTCCAGAAGGCCCCGCGTTCGCGCACAGACCATTCATGCAGCGCGACGTAATCCGAGCAGCCGGCGCGGCGCATGAACCGCGCCATTTGCGAGTGCGCCGCGTCCGGCGCCGGGCGCCACAGGGGTTCGGCCACGCCGGCTTCCCCGCGGGGGCGGCCCGTCAGCCGGCGCGCGAGGCTTCGATGGCCTTGATGGAATCCCGCTCCCTGAGCTTCGCCACCATGCCGGCGTAACCTGGGATGTCGTCCGCCAGCGCCCAGCCGAAGAGCTTCTGGGCCACGCCATCCGCCAGCGGCACGGAGAAGTAGGCGGCGAAGTCCGCATAGCTAGCCTCGTCGCCGGCGATGTAGGGGCTGAATCGGGCACGACGGTTGAGCGCGGCGACCCCTTGTTCGAGGTTCGCCTTGGCCGTCTTCTTCACCCCGTCGCTCACGGTGCCGCCGAAGAACGCCTCGCGCAGGCAGGGCCGGGCGGCGAGATCGACGTAGAGCTCGATGTACTTCAAGAGCTCCCGCACTTGGGCACGGCGCAAGGCATCCGCCGGATACAGGCTGCCGCCCAGATTTTCCGCCACATAGTCGATGATGGCGGAAGACTCGGTGAGGGCTGTGCCGTCCACCTCCAAGGCGGGCACCTTGCCCATCGGGCTCACGGCCAAGTACGCCTCCTTCTGGGAGGGCATCGTCCGCACCTCCTCGAACTCGGCGCCGGCTTCAAGGAGCGCGGCCTTGGCGATGTTGAAGTAGTTGCTGACCGGGAATCCGTGGAGCTTGAGCATGGCTTGCCGTGGCGCTTATGCAGTGGAGGGAACGCACATTCTTGGGGAAGGGGCCGGGCGGTGCAAGGGGCGCCCCGGCCTTGGGCGTTCGGGCCGCCACCGGCCCAAACGCCCGCACGCCGACTATTGCATCGTGATGGCCGTCTGAAAGGCCGGCCGCGCCGTGACGCGCTCCACATAGCCCTTGAGGTCTGTCATCTCGTCCGCCACGCAGCCCAAGCGGTTGCTCATGAAGCAGGCGTGGCCCAGCATCACATCCGCGGCCGAGAAATCGCCGATGAGGTAATCCTTGCCGGCGAGGGCTTCGTCCACCGGCGCCAACGCCTTGCCGAGCAGCCGTTGCGCTTGGCCAAGCACGGTCTCGTCCCGCCGCTCCGGCGGCAGCAACAGCGTTTGCACGACGATGGTGTTCACCGGCGGCATCACCATGCCTTCGCAGTAATGGAACCATTGCAAGTAGGCCGGGTACTCCGGCGCTTCCACGGCCGGCTTCAGGCCGCCGTTCTTGTGCCGCTCCAAGACGTACTCGACGATGGCGCCGGATTCGTAGATGCGCACGTCGCCATCGTCCAACACCGGCACGCGGCCCAAGGGATGGCGCGCCCGGTGCTCGGCGGACTTCAAGTCCTGCGGGTGGAACGCCATCTTGTTCACCTCGTAAGGCAGGCCCAGTTCCTCCAGCAACCAGATGATGCGGCCGGCGCGGGAATTGGGGGCGAAGTGGACTTTCAACATCAGGAAACCTCCCTCAAAGGTGAAACGTGAATGCGCGGCTTGGCGCCCAGCGCGAACAGCCGCGCCGCGATTGTCCCATACCCAGGGCCGCCGGCGGGTTCGTGGCACCAAGCATCGGCCGCTTGGCATCTGCTCGCGCACTTCGGCACGGCCGCGGTCGGTATGATGCCCGACCCATCGAGACCGCCATCCAACACCGCATGGCAAAACCCGCCCTCGACATCACCGCGGCGCGGCGCATCTTGGCGCGCTGCGATGCGCTGGCCGAGTTATCAGACCTGCCAACCGCCATTCGCCGCGTCTATCTCTCCGCCGAGCATCGTTTGGCGAACGAGCGCGTCGGCGGTTGGATGCGCGAAGCGGGCATGGTGGTGTGGCAGGACGCCGCCGGCAGCGTCTGGGGCAGGTACGCCGGCAACGCCGGGAACGTCCCGGTGCTGGTGATCGGCTCGCACCTGGACACGGTGCCCAACGCCGGCCGCTACGACGGCATCTTGGGCGTTTTGCTGGGCATCGCCGCGGTGGAAGCCCTCCATCGGGAAGGGCGGCGATTGCCGTTCCCCGTCGAGGTGGTGGGGTTCGGCGAAGAGGAGGGCGTTCGCTTCGGCACCACCCTCATCACCAGCCGCGCCTTCGCCGGCACTTGGGATGCGGACTGGCTGAATCTTGCGGACGAGGGCGGCGTGACACTCGCCGCGGCCATGACCGAGTTCGGCTTGGCGCCGGAGGCGGCCGGCGAGGCGAGCCGCGCCGCCAACCCCCCCTTCGCCTATCTGGAACCCCACATCGAGCAGGGGCCCGTGCTGGAAGACTTGGGATTGCCCCTCGGCGTGGTGAGCGCGATCGTCGGTTGCCGGCGCTTCGTCGCCCGCGTGGAAGGGGCGGCGGGACATGCCGGCGCGATGCCCATGCGCTTGCGACGCGATGCCTTGGTGGGCGCCGCGGAAGCCGTGACTTTGCTGGAAGCGTTGGCGCGAAGGCGCGACGCGGTGGCGACGGTTGGGCAAGTGCGCTGCCTACCCGGCGCCGCCAACGTGGTGCCTGGCACGGTGGAGTTCTCGGTGGACGCGCGGGCGGGGGATGACACGCGTCGGGATGCGCTCGTCGTCGAGTTCGAGGCTGAGTTCACGCGCCTCTGCACCGCCCGCAACCTAGCCGCGAGCTTGCGTGAAACCCACAATGCGGACGCCGCCCAGTGCGCCCCGTGGCTGCAAGGCGCGTTCACCAATGCGCTGCGGGAACTCGGCACGGAACCCGTGAGCCTCCCCAGCGGCGCCGGCCACGACGCCATGGCCGTGGCGGCGCTCTGCGACGTGGGCATGCTCTTCATCCGCTGCGCGGGCGGCTTGAGCCATCATCCAGACGAATCCGTGACGGCGGAAGACGTGGCTTGGGCGCTCAAGGCGCTGCAACGCACGTTGGACCACATCGGGAGGGCCCGGGGGTGAATCCGCCCCTCGGTGTCGGCACTCTGTTCGCCACAGCCTCTCTACTGGTTCTGGCGTTGCCGATTGGCGGCCAGGAGACACCCGACGACGACGCATCCGGCCTCGACGGGCTTATGGCGCCTTCCTTCTCGCGTGGCTGGCGATCGCTATTGCCCGATCTGGCATCTGCCCGGCCCGGCGCGTTGCACTTCGCGGACGAGTTCTACCTTGACCCCGAGCACGGCTGGCCAGGCGCGATCGCCTACGCCTTCGACCGCTTCTTCGTCTTGACCCACGGGTGTGACGCCGACCCTTGCGACCGCCCCGACCGGGCATTCGCTTACACCCCCGATGGCCGACATGATCCCAGCATGGGCTTCACCTTGGCGCCCAACACCTATTGGATCGGTGCCACCTACGCGGATGGGCTCCTGTACGCAGTTGGCATATCGGAAGATCACGACCGCGTGTTCGCCCACACGGCGCAAGGCGAACGCGCACTGCATGCCGAGTTCGATCTGGCCAGCAACCACAACTACAACCCGCACGGCATCGTGTACGTGGACGGCCACTTCCATGTGGTGGATGCCGGCCAAGACGACCGCCGGCCGCCAAAGGTTTACGTTTACACAACCGCCGGCGTCCGTGTGCCGGCCCTCGAGTTCGAGTTGCGGCAGCCCTTCGGCGGCGACCCCCTCTTCCACGAAATCGCTTATGTGGACGGCCTCTTCTACATCGGCATGCTCATCGGCCTGGACTACACCTTGGACCGAGTGCAGATTTACCGGCCGAATGGCGAACGCGTCGGCGGATTGCGGTTCGCGCGGACCTGGATCGACGGCCTGACCTTTGTGAACGACCGTTTCCGCGTTTTGAGCAACTTCGGCATCTGCGCCTATACCCTGACGGGCGAGCGCGTCCGGCAGGACGCCGGGGAGCGCTGGTGCGGCCGGCGCGATTAGCCGCGGCTAGAAGGCGAAGCGCCTCGGCAGGCCATCTGCCAAGCCATCGCTAAGCGAGGGAGTCGCGCGGAACCACCTTAACGAGGCCGTCGGTCGCCGTAGATTTCCTCCCGGCCCACCTTGCCGAGCAGGGGAGCGTCGGAGAGGTGCAACACAGGTGCGGTCAACGCCGCGTCCTGCGTCTCCTCCACCGCGTCCGCGAGGATCGACTGCACCTCGCGTTGCAGCGAGCGACCGTGCATGAACGCCTGCCGCCGCAACGCGCGATGCACGTCGTCCGGCAGTCGAATCAGCAAGTTCGGCATGGCGGCGCCTCGCAATCTTGGAGCTTGCCAAGATGATACCCGTATCATTCCACAAGTGGGTGCCGGCGCTAGAAGTACGCCCGTCTGACGCAATCCGCAATAACCGCCGCAAACACAGGCGGAACCGCATTGCCCACCTGCGTGAACTGCCGGGCCGTCGAGCCAGTGAAGCGATAGTCATCCGGAAAGGTCTGCAGCCGGGCACACTCCCGCACACTCAGCGTTCGAGGCACCTCGGGATGAAGGTGGGAGCGCCCCCCGCCCTTCGCACCCCCGGCAATGACCGTCTTGGCCGGTGCTGCTGGGTTAAGCCGGTCAACACGTCCAAGATGGTCCCGCTCTCCATAGCCCAAGCGCGCATAGCGCATGACGGACCTCACCTTGTGATTGCGCGTGTCATGATTGTGTGCATGTCTAGGCATCGGCGTCCCAAGCACACTTCCAGCGCCCGTTCCCGGCCGCCGTTGCGCCATGACGAAGAGGCCCTTGATACGCGATCCCACGAGTATTATCCTGCGCCGATACTGAGGAACGCCATACTCCGAGGCATCATACACAGTTGGCTCCGTGAGGGCATACCCGCACTTCCGCAGCCTCTTGATCGCCTCCGCAAGCTGGCACCCTCCGTCTATGTCCCGCAGTCCCGGGACGTTCTCAATGACAAACACGGCAGGCTTGAATGCGACAACCAGATCAACAAAGGCGAAAAGCAATGATCCGTTGCTTGCATGCTCGAATCCCACTCTCTTGAAGTTGGGTCCGGCCTTCGAGAAACGCTGATTCGAGGCGATTGAGAAGGGCTGGCATGGAGGGCCGCCAATGAATACTCCTTCGAAGGGATCATCCACAAGCCCGCTGAGCGTGGCGGAGACATCGTCGAAGTCCGCCACGTTTCCGCGATGAAACGGCGGCCCGAGAACAGGCCAATCCGGACGGTTCAGCCGCAACGTGTTGCAAAAGGTCTCTGATATCTCGAATGACGCCCGGTGCTCGAAGCCCAGCGCCTCAAAGCCGAGATCCATGCCACCGCAGCCCGTAAAGAGGCTCACTATGGGAACTCCGGAAGCTACCTTTTCGTAGGAAGAGATCTGATCGGGAGAGCCGCCGTTCCACTTCCGAGTCCTGCTGTTCTCGTACACGAGATCGTCGATGGACAATCCACCCAGTTCGAGCGCCTCGCTGACTTCCGCATCCGGTCCAACCACGCCAAACAGGCGAGCTTGACCGGCGAACGACTTACGCCCCCTTCCCATCATCTTCCTCCAGCACGATTAGCGGCGAATTCGTGTTTGGCATCACCGTAAACCTGTCGTGCCTCGACCGCATCGGCAAAGTCAACACGGTTACTCTCGGCCAGATATTTGTCGTAGTACCGATGCACCGCCCGATGACAACTCGGGCAATTTGCGACGAGATCGTCCAACAACGTACCGTCCTTCGACGTTCGTGCCCCGGAACAGAGCGGCAACAGATGATGAACTTCCAGCAACCTGCTGGTCCAAGGATAGGTCTGTCGTGTATCGATGCCACAGAAATCACAGGAGTGGCTCGGGTTCTGCTTAAAGAATAAATCAGCGAGTGGAGTACCCATCACCGGGGAGAGATCGTGGAATAGGTCGGTCGCATCACGCGGCATGAGCGAGACAGTGATCTCGCCTTGTGTCGCGGTGAGTCCCCCTGCTGACGTTCTCGTACGGTACGACATTATGGCCTGTTGTCCTCGTACGCGAGCTTCAGCGCGATGCCGCGCCCGGAATCGGGACGGAGCGCACTCGCTGTTGCCGCTCGCCAACGGCACCTAAGATACTGTATGTTTAATCACTATGGCAAGTCAACGGTGATCCCAAGCGCCGCCCCGGCCCCATCGTCCGCACGGAGCATCGCAGCGTCCGTCGCGGCTCCCGAAACCATTGGCGGCGCACCCCACTCCCGGCACACCACCACGATGCGTGTCCCGGGGCGGGACGCCTCGAGGCGGCGTGGCAGCGTTTGGCCGTGGACATCACGCCACGACTTCACTTCAACGCGCCAGCCAAGCTGCTCGAATGAGCCATGCCCATGCACCCGTGCCGGCCAGTCGGGCGCTGGGCGTCCCGTCACCCAAGCCGCGAAGGCGTCCAAGGGTGCGAACCAGCCGAGTTCCCGCCGCATCAACGCCTCCGCGTCGCGGCTCCGAACCGTCTCGCCGTGGGCGTTCACCATCGTCAGGCCGCCGTCCGCGCCGATTAACCGGGCGCGGCCTTGCCCAAGGGGGCCCCATAAGTCCAGCTCGAAGCCAGCCGCGAATTGGCGCCAGAGGAAGTTGCCCGAGGTGGCGCGGCCATCCTGCACCACGCTGAAGCGGCCGTTCAGATCGAAGGCCACGTCGCTGGCAGGCGGCCCCATGCGCACCGCGCAACCTCCACTGGCGATGGCACCGAGGAGCGTCAGGGCGATGAGGCAAGCGTGGGCCGCGGCCGCTCGCCGAGGCCGCGGCCCACCCACGCCACACCACCGGCCCCGTCCCGAAGCAGGCCACCGCCGCCCTTCTGCTATGATTGCCGTTTCGCGCTCCAAGCCGCCCTTTCCTCCATGCCGCTCTTGGCTTATGGCGTCAGCTTTCGCTCGGCAGCCATCGAACTTCGAGAACGCTTGGCGTTTCCCCAAGAAACCTTGACGGAAGCGCTTGCCGATCTGTGCGAGGGCGTGGCGCCCGTCGCCGAAGCCGCCATCCTATCCACCTGCAACCGCACGGAAATCTATTGTGCGCTGGATGAGGCGGATCAGGAACCAGTGGCGCGGTGGCTCGCCGCCAACCGCGCCGTCGATGCGGACGAGCTCACCGGCGCCGCCTACGCGCTGTGGGATCGGGATGCCGCGCACCACCTGATGCGCGTGGCCGCGGGGCTGGATTCGCAGGTGCTCGGCGAGCCGCAGATCATGGGTCAAGTCAAGGCGGCCTACGATCTCGCCCGCGCCACGGGCACGTTGGGGCCGGAACTCAATCTGCTCGCGCAAACCACCTTCAACGTCGCCAAGCGCGTACGCACGGAGACGGACATCGGCAAGCATCCGGTGTCCGTGGCCTATGCGGCGGTGCGAATGGCGCAAACCCTGTTCGCGGACTTGGGCAGTGCCCACGCCCTGCTGGTGGGCGCCGGGGAGACCATCGAGCTCGCGGCGCGGCATCTGCGCAAGGCCGGCGTCGGCGCCATGAGCATCGCCAACCGCACCCTGGAACGCGCCGAACGGCTGGGCCGCGCGGTCGGCGCCGAGGCGATGACGCTGGATCAGATTGCCCCGCGCCTCGCCGGGTTCGACATCGTGATCAGTTGCACCAGCGCGGCCGGGCACGTCATTTCCAAGTGCGTCGTGCAGCAGGCGGCGCGGCAGCGGCAGCGGCCCATGTTCTTGGTGGACTTGGCGGTGCCCCGCGACATCGACCCGGCCGCCACTGGCGTTGCCAACGTGTTTCTCCATTCCATCGACGATCTCACGGAAATCGTCACGGAAAACGGCGCGGCGCGGCGCGAGCAGGCCGAACGCGCCGAGGCCCTCATCGAGGCCGGCGCGGCGCACCATGAGCGGGAACGCCGCGTGCAGGGGGAAGCGTTGCTGCGCGAGGTGCGGCAACGCGCCGAGGCCGCCCGTGACGAGGTGGTGGCGCGGGCGCGCCGGCGGTTGAACCAAGGGGAGCCGGCGCCCGACGTGTTGGAGCGGCTGGCGCAGGATCTCACCAACAAGCTCATGCATGCGCCCACCGCCGCCATCCGCGCCGCCTCCGCGGATGCCCGCACGGACATGCTGGAGTGCGCCCGCACCTTGTACGACTTGGATTGATGCGATGCTCTCCGCATCGATCATTGCCAAGCTCGACGAACTCGCCCAGCGTCACGAAGAGCTGGCGCTCTTGCTGGCGGCCCCGGAGGCCGCCCAAGATCGGGCCCGTTACGCCAACTTGATGAAGGAATTCGCCGACCTCGCGCCCATCACGGATGCCTACGGGGGCTTCAAGCGGCGCGAGGCCGAGCTCGAATCCGCTCGGGCGCTGCTGGACGACGCCGACCCGGAGTTACGCGCGCTCGCCCGAGCCGACGCCGACGCCTTGCAGGCCGAACTCAAGCGCACCGAGCGCGAACTGGCCGGCTGTCTGGTGCCGCGAGACGCCGATGACGCCTGCAACGCCTTCCTCGAGATCCGCGCCGGCACCGGCGGCGACGAGGCGGCGCTCTTCGCCGGGGATCTGTTCCGAATGTACGCCCGCTATGCAGATCGTCGCGGGTGGCAATTGGAGCGCCTCTCCGAGCGCCCGGGCGAGCGCGGCGGCTACAAGGAAGTGATCTCGCGGGTGGCCGGCAAGGACGTGTTCCAGCGGCTGAAGTTCGAGTCTGGCGCCCACCGTGTGCAGCGGGTGCCGGAGACCGAGTCCGCCGGGCGCATCCACACGTCCGCCTGCACCGTGGCGGTGCTGGCCGAGCAACCGGACGTGGCGGAAGTGGAGATCGACCCGAAGGACCTGCGCATGGACACCTTCCGCGCCTCCGGCGCCGGCGGCCAGCATGTCAACAAGACGGACTCCGCGGTGCGCCTCATCCACCTGCCCACGGGCATCAGCGTGGAATGTCAAGACGAGCGCTCGCAGCACAAGAACCGCGCCCGGGCGATGTCGCTCCTAGGCGCCCGGCTCACGGCCCAAGCCCGTGCGGCGCAACGCGCGGAACGCGACGAGACCCGACGCAACTTGGTGGGCTCCGGCGACCGTTCCGAGCGCATCCGCACCTACAACTTCTCCGAGCGGCGCGTCACCGACCATCGCATCAATTTGGCGCTTTACCGCTTAGACGAGATCTTGGCCGGCGATTTGGACGCGCTGGTGGAACCGTTGGCCCGCGAACACCACGCCGACCAGCTGGCGGCCCTCGGCGGGGTGTCGTGATGGCCGCGGGCTTGGGCACCATCGGCGAGTGTTTCGACGCCGCCCGCGCCACCTTGCCGCGTTTCGATGCGGAGCTTTTGACGGCACGGGCGCTGGAGGTTCCACGCAGCACACTGCACGCCTTCCCGGAGCGCCCCATCGTTGCCGCCCAAGGCGCTTGCCTCGCGGCCCTCGTGAAGCGGCGGCGGGCTGGCGAGCCGGTGGCATACATCTTGGGTGAGCGGGAGTTTTGGAGCCTGCCTTTGCGGGTGGATGCCCGCGCCCTCGTGCCGCGCCCGGAGACGGAAGGCGTGGTGGAGGCCGCGCTGGAACGCGCCGGCACCGCCGCGCGGATGCTGGACCTCGGCACCGGTTGCGGCGCCATCGCCTTGGCGCTCGCGGCGGAACGACCGGCCGCCACCGTCCTTGGCGTGGACAACGACCCAGCCTGTCTCGCGCTCGCCCGCGAGAACGCGGCGCGTCTCGGCAGCACCGCTCGCTTTCGGCTCTCGGACTGGTACGCCGCCATCACCGGCGAGTTCGACGTGATCGTTTCCAATCCGCCATACATCGCCGCCAACGACCCCCACCTCACCCAAGGCGACCTGCGCTTCGAGCCGCGGGCCGCCTTGGTGGGCGGGCCGGATGGCTTGGCGGCGCTGCGGCGCGTCGTGGGTGGGGCACCGGCGCGGCTGGCGCACCGTGGCTGGCTGATCGTGGAGCATGGCTGCGATCAAGGCGAACCGACCCGGCGGCTGTTCCGAGACGCCGGCTTCGGTGCCGTGGAGACGCTGAAGGACTTGGCCGGCCTACCCCGCGTCACGCTGGGCTGCAAGGCATGAAGGATTCGCAACTGCTGCGCTACAGCCGCCAGATCATGCTGCCGGAGTTCGACGTCGCCGGGCAGGAACGGCTGCTGGCGGCGCGGGCATTGATCGTAGGCGTCGGCGGTTTGGGTTCCCCCGCCGCGCTCTACCTGGCCGCGGCCGGGGTGGGCCACCTGACGCTGGCGGACGACGACGTGGTGAACCTCTCCAACCTGCAACGCCAGATCGCGCACAGCGAAGCGACGCTGGGCGAGTGGAAGGTCGATTCCGCCGCCCTTTGCGTGGCCGGCATCAACTCGACGGTGGCCGTGGACACCATCACGACGCGACTCACCGGGGCATCGCTCCAAGCCGCCGCGGCCGCGGCCGATGTGGTGCTGGATGCCACGGACAACATGGCCACCCGCTTCGCCATCAACGACGCCTGCCTCGCCGCCGGCGTGCCCTTGGTGTCTGGCGCCGCCATCCGCATGGAAGGCCAAGTGGCCGTGTTCGATCCGCGCCGCGAGGATTCGCCCTGCTACCGCTGCCTCTACCCCGAGGCCGGCGAGCAGGCGCTCAACTGCGCCGAGAACGGCGTGATGGCGCCGCTGGTGGGCATCGTCGGCGCCACCCAAGCGATGGAAGCGCTGAAGGTGCTTGCCGACGTGGGCGAAACGCTCGCCGGCCACCTCCTGTGCTTGGACGCGAAACGCATGGAGTGGCGCAAGTTCCGGCTGCCGCGGAATCCACGCTGCCCGGCCTGCGGGGCGCCATGACCGGCCCCGTGCTCGTCACCGGCGCCAACGGGCATTTGGGGCGTTTGCTGCTCCGCGCCTTGGCCGAAGACGCCAACGCCCCGCCCGCCCGCGCCCTAGTGCGCTCGCAACGGGCGGCCGAGAGCTTGGCCGATCTGCCGTTCGCCGAGCGCCGCGAAGTCCATGTCGTCGATTACACGGACCGCGCCGGCCTAGAGGCCGCCGTGCGCGGCGCCAGCGTCGCCATCCACCTCGCCGGCATCCTGAAGCAAACCCGCGCCAACCGCTACCAAGACGCCCATGAACGGCCCGCCGAGGCGCTTTCGCAAGCGTGCGCGGCGGCCGGCGTTGCCCGCATCGTCCACACCAGCATTCACGGGGCAGATGCCGCGTCCGCAAACGGTTGCTTGGCATCGCGGGGGCGCACGGACGAGCTTCTGCTCGCGGGCCCGGTGCCGGCGGTGATCCTCCGTGTGCCGATGGTGTTGGGGCCCGGCGATGCCGCCACCGAGGGATTGCGGCGCGAAGCGACAGCCGGCCGCGTGGCGCTGACACGCGGCGGCGCCACCATCGAGCAACCCATCGCCGCGCACGACGTGGTGGCCGCGCTGCTGGCGGCGACGCGGGCGGAGGTTGCCGGCGACGCCATCCACGCACTCGCCGGCCCGGAGCGCTTGACGCACCGCGAGCTCGTGCTGCGCGTGGCGGCCCTCTTGGGCTGCGAGGTGTCGTTCCGCAGCATCCCGCGCTTCGCTGTGTACGCCTTCGCGTGGCTGGCGGAAACGCTGCAGGCCGACCCGCCGCTCACCCGCGACATGGTGGGCGTGTTGGAGCAAGACGACGTGATCGACCCGGCGCCGGCCTGCAAGGCCCTCGGCATTTCGCCCACGCCCTTGGACGCCGCGTTGCGCACGGCGTTGGCAGAGGAGACCGCCCCATGACGACCCAGGATGCCGGCGACGTCCGGCGCAAGCCATCGCCTTGGCCCCGCGTCGCACTCTGGCTCGTCACCCTCGTCTGCTTCGGGTGGCTCTACACGCGCATTGACGCCGCGGCGGCGCGGCAGGGCGAAACCGCGGCGGGCTATCTGCTGGACACCTTCGCCAACGTGTCTTGGGGGCCTTGGCTCGCCCTGATGATTCCCTACTCCGCCTTCTTCTTTCTGGTGGATTCGACGGTGGTGTGGCGTGTGGTGAGCTGGTTCAACGCGCGGGTGCCGTGGGCCGGCATCCTGCCCATCCGCGCCAGCGCCTACATCATCTCCATCGTGAACGAGCAGGTGGGCAAGGGCGCCATGGCGCTGTATCTGAATCGGCGCGACGGCGTGCCCGGCTGGGAAGTTGGCTCGTCAATGCTCTTCATCATGTTCTGCGAGCTGCTCTATCTCACCTTCTGGGCCAACGTCGGCTACCTGTTCGCGGCGGACACGCTGCCAACGCAATTCGCCTTGGTGCCGTGGATCGGGCTGGGCGTGCTGGCGTTCTTCTTGGTGTGGGTGGCCTACTTCCGCGGGGCGCTGTCCTTTGGCGCCGGGCTGCGGGAACGGCCGATGCTGAAGGCGTTCCGGGAAGCGTCCCCGCTGCGCTATCTCATCGTGGCCGCGATACGTTCGCCGGCGCTGCTCGGTGCCGTGGTCGTCTATACGTTGGCGTTGCGGCTGTTTGGCGTGGAGGCGTCGTTCCTCGACATGCTGGGCGTGCTGCCGGTGATCTTCTTCGCCGCCGCGGTGCCCACCCCCATGCGCGCCGCGGCCATCACCATCTGGGTGGTGCTGTTTCCAGACAACGAGGCGCAGCTATCGGCGTTCGGCTTGGTGATGCACAACTTCTTCATCTTCTTCAACGCCGCAATCGGGCTCGCCTTCCTGCGCCGCGCCAACCGGGAGCTGTTCGGCTGACGCGGCCAAGGCACGGCAGCGGCGGTGGCCGTCGTGCCTACCGCATCCGCCATGCCGGCGGCCGCCGTTCGGCGAACGCCTTGGCGCCTTCCACGGCGTCTTCGGAGGACCAGACGGATTCGATGAGGGCGGCGCCCATGCGACGGGCGTAGTCCGCCGGCAGCTCCAGGCCCAAGTGGGCGAGTTTGCGCGTGGCCCGAACAGCGAGGGGGGCGTTGGCGACGATGGTCTCGCCCATCGCCACAGCGCTGGCCAAGAGCTCGGCGTGGGGCACGACGCGGGTGACCAAGCCCATGCGCAGTGCTTCCTCGGCATCCACCGGCTCGCCTGAAAGCAGCAGCCACATGGCGTTGGAAAGGCCGACGAGGCGCGGCAGATTGAACGAACCGCCGGGAGGACATAGGCCCACCTTCACCTCCGCCAAGGCCATCCGGACGCCCTCGGCGCAAATGCGGATGTCGCAGGTGAGCGCCTTCTCCAACCCACCGCCGTAGGCCGCGCCGTTGATGGCGGCGATGGTGGGTTTGCCGTGATCCGGGGCGATGCGCTCGAAGCGTGAGATCGGGCTGGCGCCGGAACCGGCGCCGGTCGCCGTGCCGACGCCCTGTTCGGCGGCCTCCTTCAAGTCCAGCCCGGCGCAGAATGCGCGGTCGCCGGCACCCGTGTAGATGCCGAGCCAGATGTCGTCATCCTTGGCGAACTCGGCCTCCGCCTCCCGCAAATCCGCCGAAAGCTCGCGCCCCAGCGCGTTCATCCGCTCCGGGCGATTGAGGGTGATGATCGCGAGGTGCCCCCGCTTCTCGTAAGTGACGTAAGCCATGCAACGCTCCGCAACAGACCGGCGCATGATTGTGGCACGGTTCGGCAGCGGCACACCGGCCTTCGTACCGGATGCTTGCGCGAGTGGGCGTTTCTGCAAGCGGTACAGCCGCCGGGCCAATGAAGCAACTTCGGCCAAGCCCAAGGTTCCTCGATGGGCGCGTTCATGTTGTGTGCGGTGGCGAGGCGTCTAGCGCCGGTGGGCAACCAGTGCGCTCCGCCCCGCCTTCACCCTTCGATTCGAGTGCGCGTATCGAGCCGGTGGTTTACCGACGCCGCTTGCGAGGGGTGGCCCCCTCGCGCTCCCCGGCTGAGGGCTCCGCCACTCCCAGCGCCCCCTGCAAGTCTCGCGGCCAGTCGTCGAAATCTTCGCTCATACGGATCCGCCCAGCGAAGTCGCCGAGCTTGGGCCGACCACCACGCTGGGTGGCGGGGACTTTGTCAGGCTGCATCTTGGGCATCGTACACGGGCCGACCGCTAAAGGTCTGCCTTGAGCGCGGTGTTGGAGGCGATGCTGCCGCCGTTGCGCTGGTACTGTTCCCGACGTTCCTTGCTGAACTTGTCTATTTCGTCCTGCGGCACACCGAAGGCGATGCCGCGCTCGACGCCGGGCCGGGCGCGAACGCGATGCATCCAATCCACCACGCGCGGCTTCACCGTGATGTCCACCTTCGACCACTTGTACGAACGAATCCAGCACCAAGTGGCGATGTCCGCCACGGTGAATTGGTCGCTGGCGAGGAAGGCGTGGTGCGCCAACTGGTGGTCCAGCACCGCCACCAAGCGCAGCGCTTCCTTGCCGAAGCGTTCCAGCGGGTGCGCCTTCTGCTCCTCCGTGGCGTCGTTGACGTAGCGCGTGTAAGAGAGTTTGTTGCCAAACACCGGGCCGATGTTCGCCGCCTGCCAGTACAGCCACGGGATGACGTCCCAGCGTCCCGCGCCGCTGGGCAGCAGGCTGGAAGGGAAGGTCTCGCCCAAGTATTGCAGGATGGCGCAGCTCTCGATGATGGCGCGGCCGTCATGCACGAGGGCCGGGATCTTCTGGTTGGGGTTGATGGCCATGAAGGCTTCGGAGAACTGCTCGCCGCCCAAGCTCACGGCGTGGTAGTTCACGTCCGGCAGCGGTACGCCCGCCTCCTTCAGCTCCTCGATCATCACGGTGGCTTTCCAGCCGTTCGGGGTGGCGGCGGTGTAGATGTCCAAGCTCATGGCGTCTCCTTCACGTGTGGACAGGCGCTAATGCGGGCAGCGCGGCGAGGGCGGCACATCGAGGGCGGGGTTCCGGTCGAAGAAGCCCGTGGGCGCCAGCGTGAAGCCGGCATATTCCACCGGCATCACCGGCCAATCCTCCGGACGCGGCACGTGGGTGACGCCCAGCGTATGCCACAGCACGACGTCCACATCCTCGATGCAGCGGTTCGCCGCCGCATGGGCCGGCAAGCCCTGCGCCCCGGAGTGCAGGTTGGTGAACAGGCCGCCGGCGGCGTCCAGCTCGTCCGGCGCGTAGGGCGTCACCCACAGGTTGTGGTTGGCGAAGCCGGCGCGCCGCTCGTGCAGGGAGCCCTTCCCCGCAAGCAGGGTGGAGGAACCTTGCGGCAGGAGCTTGTAGCCCACAGGCTTGCCGAGCGCGTTCCTCGCGTGCTCGTTCACCACCCGCCAGTGGCGGCTGTTGGCCGGATTCACGTCGCGCTGTGCTTCCTCCTCGTGGCGCAGGCGCCGGGCCACCGCGTGGAAGGCACTGTTGTGGGGGTTGTCCGAGCCGGCCGCGGCGGGCAACACCTCCACTTCCTCCACGGAGTTGGCGCCTCCGTCGAGGTTGAAGTCCAGCCGGAAGCAGAAGATGTGTTGGTGGATGGGCGACGCGATGGATTCGGCGACGGGCGGCGCGGTGGCTGAATCCCCATTGCCGGGCACCACCGAGACGCCGACGACGCCGGTGAGCTTGATCTCCACTTGGATCGTGCCATCCAAGTAGAAGTACCAATAGAAGCCGTACTCGTAGTTGCCGAGGGTGACGATGGTGCTCACCACCAGACGCCGCGACCGGCGCACCTCGGGCTTGGGCTCGGCCGTGAACACGTTGGTGTGCTTCCAGAGGATGCCGAAGTCCTCCTCGTGCAGGCAAACCGCGTTGGCGATGGTGCGCGGCGCCCCGTCGCCCTTCAGCACCGTGGCGTCGAAGTAGTGGATTTCGCCCAAGCAGTCACAGCCGTTGACCAGCGAGTTGGCCGCCATCCCCAAGGCCGCCTCGCCGGCATCGAAGGCGTGTTTCCAAGCGTGCATGGGGGACGTGTCGCCGTAGGGCACCACCATGTCTGAAAGCGCCGCCCGGTACAGGATGGGGCGCTCCCGGCCAGCGTCTTCGTAGCGCACATCGTGCAGCACCAAGCCCTCGGTGGGCTGCACCGAGACGCGCAGCCGCCACTTCTGCCAGCGCACCAAGTTGCCCTCCACCTCGAAGCTCGGCCCCTCGGGCTGGCTGATCTCGATGGGCTTGAGCCCCTCGCGCAGGCGCTCCACCCGGTCGGCGGCGTACTCGGCGGGATCGGTCGGCATGGGCACGGCACCGTGGTCCTCGATGACCACTTGGCCGGAATCCACATCGACGTGGGCGATGAGCCCTTCCAGCGGGCGGGCGTATTGGTTGTCGTCCGGGTGGGCATGGAGGAACGCGATGGCCCGAATCGCACGCGCCTTGTGCGGCAAGTCGGGATGCGCCGCGCCGGCCACCCACGGTTCGACGTGGACGAGGGAAGGGTCTTCGATGCCGCGCTGCTTGAGGGCGGCCAACCACTCCTCGTTGCGGAAGAGCGTCTTGAGCAAGGCGAGGTAGTCATCCGCGCCCACCGGCGCTTGGCCATCCTCCACCCAAGTGAACGCCGCGACCTCTCCGCTCGTCAACGAAACCCGGGCATCGAAGCTCTGGCACCGCTCCCGGTCGTGGCCGACGAGCCGGATGACGCGATCCCACGAATCCCCAGGCGTGAACCCCAAGACCAACGCCTTCGGTGGCTCCGCGGCATACCCGGCGGAGAAGAACGCCTTGGCCCCCAGCCGCCCACTCGCACGGAGAACGGCAACCGCCGCGCTGAGCTCCGCGCCGGTGGCGGGTTCCAAGGGGTGTGTGGGCGCGTCAACCACCGCCGTCAGATCCTCGGCTTGCTCCGCCATGAGTGTTCTCCGAAGTTGCGTGTCCGTCGATAATGGCCGCGGCCAACCCCTCATTCAAGGGCGGATTGCGTCGTGCCGCTTGGCTTGGGACGAAGGGGGCGCGATCGGTGCGCTCTCCCACGAGCGGTCGAGGGACGCGGACGGCACCGCGAAAGGTGCTAAGTTACGACTTTCGGGCACCGCAAGGTGGAGGAGCGCATGAACTTCTTCGTGAGGGCCGTCTGGGACGAGGGTGCCGGCGTCTTCCGCTCGGAGAGCGACATCATCGGCTTGCACATAGAAACCGACACCATCGGCGAGTTCCGTGAGGCGTTGTTGGACATGGCGCCGGAGTTGATTTTGACCAACCACATCTCTGGTGACGACCTCCTGGCAAAGCCCCTCAAAGACATCATCCCAGTGATATGGAGCGACTCGAGTGGCGACCACCTACTACAAACAAGTGGTTGATCTGCTACGCCAGCA
Organism: Candidatus Azotimanducaceae bacterium; assembly: GCA_965200505.1. Classification (GTDB taxonomy): domain Bacteria; phylum Pseudomonadota; class Gammaproteobacteria; order Pseudomonadales; family Azotimanducaceae; genus VXNE01. The sequence goes on from OZ241343.1 coordinate 2,279,097, forward strand.
CGGATTTGAGTTCATTAGGCAGGGAAACGGCTCGCACGAGCTCTGGGCCTCGGCTGGTCAGAGCATCAAGGTGGAAGGCGGCCGCGCACCGGCGCACCGCGAAGCGGAACGCCGCCTGCCAGCTCGCGTCGAACGATGGCGACGGCGGCGCTTGGCACAGCTTGCAGTGGCGACGGCGGCGCCGTAGTCTCGGCGTCAATCCCTTTGGAGACTCAAAACCGTGCAGCGCGCCATCATCGCCACGCTCGCACTGGCGGCCGCCGCCTTCACTTGGCAGGCAAGCGCCGAGACAACCACCATGCAAGTGCCGCAAGGCAGTGGCACCTTTCCCACGATCGGCCAAGTTGAGTGCCTAGAGGAAGTAGGCAGCGGCCGATACTGCGCGGCCACCTACGAATGCGGCGACGGTTCAAGCGGCGACCTCTGGGGCGATATGGCGAACCACAACGGGCGGCGATCCATTGGCGCGGATTCCCCGGTGTCGAATCAACTTGATTGCACCGTGGAAATTGACGGCAAGGCGGCCGTGCAATGGTTCCACGGCCACCGGCCCACCGGGCGCGATGGCAATGTTGTGGGATTGTCGCCCGTGGTTTCGGCGGAACCGCCGACGATTAGGCGCGATGTTAGGGTAACTGGCGGCGATGAGCTGTGGTTGCCGTGGTACATTCGCACTCGAAATGCGTATGCTTAGGAACCCAGGAATCAGCACTAACTATGGTGACAGTCCTTTGTCAGTTTTAGACGCTATCACCCAACCCGAAAGTTCTTCTCGTAGAGGCGTTCAGTTCTGGAAAACAACTACGAGGAAAAGTACGGAGAGTGCCGGGAGCTGTACAATGAGCAACTTATTGAGTTTGGCTTGGCAGATCCCGAAGAATAGCCCTAACCCTTGCGGGTGAACCGACACACAACGGAGACAGAACAATGAAAAACACCATCGCATTCATCGTGGCGCTAGTCGAAGCATAGATAGATGCCCAAGCCCATCATTCGGGCGCTGGCCGCCGTCGAAGCGCTGGCGCGGCAAAACGGCATGGAGGTGGATGCGTTCTGCGGCGCGGTTTTGCGTAAGGCAACGGCACAAGCGGATGCTTGGAGCGGTGGGCAGGGTAAAGCAGTGCGGAGGGCGGCCCGAAGCGCAGGGCGGTCATTCCATCAACTAACGGAGCGTGACTTGCGCCGGATAATCAAGGCTGCACCAGTGTGGTTTGCGCCGTTCAAAAATGATGACTATAAACGCATCTTAGCAGAGCTTTCGTGGAAGCACGATAACTTGACCATGAGGCTTGCGGAGCATGATCGAAACAAGAGGGGTAGTGCAGGAAAACGAGCTGCCCGTTCGGCCACGCAAACGGAGACTGAAACAATGCTTTTCCCAAAGTTACTATTCGAGATCGGTTTTATTTTTTTGTTCGGGGTCATACTATGGGCTGGTGCGACCACGCTTGATTACACTGACGCGAAGTTAGGCGGTATGCTTTTTGCCATATCCCTAGGCGTGATATACGGCCTTCCAGGGTTTATCGCAAACGCCCGTGACCATAGAAACAGAAAGTCAATTTGGGTTGTGAACATATTTACCGGATTGACCGGCATTGGATGGGTTGTGGCGCTTGCATGGGCTTTGTACGTCGAAAAAGACGAGACCGCTAACTACCTTAAACAGACCCACAGTTGACCGCCTTATGCGGTATGTCGCGGTGCTTCTGTGACTTCGCGGAGCAGATTGCTTTCTTCGGTTTGGGGTTCACGACGTAGAATAGTGCCATGTAAATGGCGAGGCCCATTCGGGTCAGCTTGTCGAGGTCGGGGCCGCGTTGCCTTACTGAATGATACAAATAGTCCTGCTTTATTCGTTGTTTCTTGACGTCTTGGAAGGTGGGGTTGTGCGCGTTCCGTTAGCGAGACAACATAACCTTCGCCATCATCCTGCTTGCCGACAGTTGCCTTCCAGCTATCTAATTCGTCTATCATCAGCAGCTGGCAGGAAAAGCTACGCCGTTGTTGCGGCGACGTCCCGGCGATTATCTTGATTGAACAATCGTCGTAAACTTTCTGCATTTGAGTCGATAGGTCAGGGGCTACAGTGTCTTCAAGCAGTTGCAATTCTTCGATTGAACGGAAAAGCGGGGTTATGAAGTCTCGGCGATACATGGTCGCCGCCTGCTCTGTGGGCTGCACGGTGACGCTGTGGCGCTTCAAGCGCGGCGTGTACGCTAGTAGAAGTTGCAACGCCGTGGTAGCGCCCACTTGCGCGGATTTGCGGAGAAAGACGCCGCGGAGCTCTGGGGGCGCGTAAGTGACCACGCTTAGCAGGTCTGCGATGTACACAGGCGCTTGGAAGCGGTCAATGTACGGAGTCTTGAAGAACCGCCGGTTGAAATCGAGAGTGTGCCGCACGTTGTTGCGTTCGACGTGATCCGTGTATCGACGCCGCAACGCCGCCTCTTACGGCGCTTCAATTCCCGAGCGTGGAAGCGGTATCGTCCACGTCTTGGCCTTCAAGTCGATTTCGTCCCGAGTGGCGAAGCGAACCTCATCCGCCCGGCGGGCACCGGCATCCCCGCTCGCCCACGCGCTGTCCGCCCTGTATGCTTCTGGTCGCCAAACGGTGGAGCGAGCCATGCCCCAATACGATCTACTCTTGAAGGGCGGCACGGTGATCGACGGCCAACGCACACCCCGCTTCACCGGCGACGTGGCCATCGCCCAAGGCCGCGTCGCGCAAATCGGCAATGTTCCGGCGCGGCAGGCGAAGCGTGTCTTCGATGCGCGGGAGCTCGTCGTGGCGCCCGGCTTCATCGACCTGCACACGCACTTCGACTCGCAGCTCTTTTGGGATCCGTATTGCACCATCTCCGGTTGGCATGGGGTCACCTCCGTGGTCATCGGCAACTGTGGCTTTGGTTTCGCGCCCGTGAAGCCCGAACACCGCGAGCGCGCGATGCTCACCTTGGAGCGCAACGAGGCGGTGCGCGCCACCACCATGGCGGCCGGGATGCCGTGGGATTGGGTCACTTTCCCCGAGTACCTGGACAGCGTTGAGCGCACGCCCAAGGGCGTGAACGTGCTTTCCTACCTAGGCATCGCGCCGGTGATGTCGTGGGTGATGGGGCAGGAGGACGCCAAGCGGCGCCCGGCCACCGCGCAAGAGCGGCAGGCCATGGCCGCCATCCTCGGCGAGGCGATGGATGCCGGCGCCTGCGGTTTCTCCGCGCAGCTTTTGGGTGAGGGCAGCGTCCAGCGCGACTACGACGGCACCCCCATGATCACGGACACCATGGCACCAGACGACCTGCTCGCCTTCGCCCAGGTGCTGCGCGAGAAGCGGCGCGGGTTCGTCCAAGTGCTGGGCGGCGACTTCAAGCTGTTCGAGCAGGTGGCCGAGGTCAGCGGCCGGCCGGTGATCTGGAACACGCTTGAGTTCGCCAACGACCAACACGGCAACACCTACGGCTTCTACAAGGACATCCTGCGTTGGCTGGACAAGTGCAACGCCCGCGGCCAGCGAATGTTTGGCCACGCCGTGACCTGCCGCATCGAGACCACATTCTCCTTGGAGGATTTCAACCTGTTCGACTCCGTGCCCATCTGGCGCGAAGTCACGGTGGGCGACGTGCCGGAGCGCATGGCGAAGATGCGTGATCCCGCGCTGCGCGAAAGGCTGCGCGACGAGTTCGACCGCCTGTTGGCGGCGCGGGACGCCAACCCCAAAGACCCGGCCCGCAGCGGCGGCCTCTTCCTCGCCATCCCCGGCATGGTGATCGCCGAGGGACACACGCCGCCGGTGCGCGAATTGGAGGGCCACACCATCGGCGAAGTGGCGGCGCGCGACGGCAAGCATCCGGTGGACGCGATGCTCGACGTCGCACTCACCGAAGACCTGCGCACGTTCTTCGCCCACCTGCCGGGCGAGACCGAGGAGGAGGCGCTGCGCGAAGTCATCAACTCGCCGTTCGTGCTGCCCGGCCTCTCAGATGGCGGCGCCCACATGAAGTTCCTCACCACCGGCCGCTATCCCACGGACTTCATCAGCGAGTTGGTGCGGGACAAGGGGCTGATGGACTTGGAGCAGGCGCATTGGAGACTCTCCGGCTATTCAGCCATGGCCGCCGGATTCACAGACCGCGGCTTCCTGCGCGAGGGCGCCCCAGCCGACATCGTGGTGTACGACTACGACGCGCTGCGTTCCCTGCCGCCGGAGCGCCTGCATGACTTTCCCGCCAACGACTGGCGCTTGGCGCAGAAGGCGGCAGGCTATCGCCTCACCATCGTGAACGGCCAAGTCACGTTCGAGGATGGCGTTTGCACCGGCGCCACCCCCGGCGCCTTGCTGCGCCACGGGCGCACCGCTTGAGGCACCGCCCCCCGAATCCAGCCCGCCCAAGGAGGCAGCCCAATGGCCGATCCCGTCCGCTTCAACGTTTACGTCAAGGTGCGCGAGGGCCGTGAGGACGAGTTCAAGCGCCTCGCCAAGGAATGGATCGCCGGCAACGCGAAACGTCCCCAAGTCTTGAGCTACGAGTGGTTCTTCGAACACGGCGACGAAACCCGTGTGCAAGTGATGGAAACCTACGCCGACGGGGACGCGCTGCTCGCCGACCTGGAACGGGCCGGCGATGGCGAGACCCCCGACTACCCCTATGAGATGACGCGCCTCGAGGTGTGCGGCAACATCTCCGCGGCGCTCCGGAAGCGGCTTGACCGCGGCGCAACGAAGGTGAGCTACTACGACCACTTCGCCGGCTTCACGCGCTAGCCGTCCGCTTGGTTAGAATCGAAGCACAGGCTCAACATTGGAGACAGCCATGGCAGAAGCCACCCACACCGTTTCCGAGGCGACGGAAGATCCCGCGTTGTTTTCGCTGCCGCCGAACGAGGTGTCCGACGAGTTGCGCCCGCGCATCGACGAGCTTGAACTCTGGGAGGCCGTCGAGCACATGCGCGAGCACGGCTACGCGGTCATCCGCGATGCCGCGCCCCCGGAACTCATGGATGATCTGCGCGCCGCCATCCACAAGTTCGCCACGCCCGTGGATGGGCGCGGCAACGGCATCGTCGGCGGCGCGCACATGCTGCTTGGGCGCGCTCCCGCCGTGGACCGCGTGGCGACGTTGCCGAAAGTGATGGCGTTCGCCGAGTTCAGCGTCGGCAAGGCCATGCGCGCCGGGCGCATCGTCGGCAGCATCAAGGAGAAGTTCGAAGGTGAGGGCGAGGCTGGGCTTGCGCTCCATTCGGACCAGAATTGGATGCCCACGCCGTTTCCCGAACACAACTTGGTGGTGACGTTCTGCTTCGCCTGCGAGGGCATGACCGGGCCCGGCGGCGCCACCTGCGTGGCACCCGGCTCGCACCGGCTGCGGCGGCCGCCCACCCCCGAGGAGGCGAAGACCGCCGAGACCATCCCCATCGAAACGCGCAAGGGCGACGTGGCCGTGTGGGATGGCGCCTGCTGGCACGGCTCCTATCCGCGCACCATCGCCGGCACCCGCACGGTGTTGCACGCGACCTATCAGCGCCTCTACACGCAGCCCATCGACGACTTCCGATACCTCCTGCAGGACGCCGCCTACATGGCGAAGGCCCCAGAGGGGATGCGTCAGCTCTTGGGCGCGGATCTCTTCTTCCACACGGCGACCCCGCAGCACGACACGGACATGGAGAAGTTCGGCTACGCCATGGCCGCATCCAAGCTCTGAGCGGCAGTCTGGCATCGGGGGCACTTGCGGGCCGGTGAAGGGAGGTTGTGATGGCCGCTTATGACCTTTTGCTGAAGGGCGGGGTGGTGATCGACGGGCTGCGCACGCCCCGCTACACCGCGGACGTGGCCATCGCCGACGGGCGCATCGCCCTGATCGGCAATGCCTCCGCGCGGGAGGCCAAGCGCACCTACGACGCGAGCGGCCTCATCGTCGCCCCCGGCTTCGTGGACCTGCACACCCACTACGATTCGCAGGTGTTTTGGGACCCGTATTGCACCCTCTCCGGCTGGCACGGCGTCACGTCCGTGGCCATCGGCAACTGCGGCTTCGGCTTCGCGCCGGTGAAACCGGCGCACCGCGAGCGCGCCATGCTCACCATGGAACGCAACGAAGCGGTGCGCGCCACCACCATGGCGGCCGGCATGCCTTGGGATTGGGAAACGTTCCCGGAGTTCCTGGCGAGCCTCGAGCGCACCCCCAAGGGCTTGAACATGCTCTCCTATGTCGGCTTGAACCCGATCATGTCCTACGTCATGGGGCAGGAGGCCGCCAAGGCGCGCCCCGCCACGGACGCCGAGCGCACCGAGATGTGCCGCATTTTGAGCGAAGCCCTCGATGCCGGCGCCTGTGGCTTCTCCGCCCAGCGTCTCGGCGCCAACCCGGTGCAACGCGACTACGACGGCACCGCCATGATCACGGACCTCATGGCGGAAGAGGACTTGCTCGCCTTCGCCGGCGTGCTGCGCGAGAAGGGGCGCGGCATCATCCAAGTGCTCGGTGAAAGCCAAGAACTCACCGAGCGATTGTGCGCCGCGAGCGGCCGCCCGGTGATTTGGAATGCGGTGGTGATCCTCGCCGACCAGCACGGCGTGACGCACGGCCGCTACAAGGACTTGCTGCGTTGGTTCGACGACGCCAACCGCCGCGGCCACCGCATATTCGGGCAGGCGGTGACGGCGATGAACAACTACGAGTTCTCGCTGGCGGATTGGAACCTCTTCGACACCATCTCCGCTTGGCGCAACGTGACGATGGGCTCGGTGGCCGAGCGCATGGAGAAGATGCGCGACCCGGCGCTGCGCAAGGCGATCCGGGACGGCTATCGCCCCGGCCCCTTGGGTTCCCTCACCAACTCCATTCCAGACCTCACCATCGGCGAGAGCCATTGCGAGGCGAACCGCGGGCTCGAGGGGCTCACCGTTGGCGAAGTGGCCGAGCGGCAAGGCAAGCATGTGATCGACGTGATGCTGGACACGGCGTTGGCCGACGACCTGCGCACCGTGTTCATCACGCCGCCGCAGCAATTCGACATGGAGGCCATGCGCGAGCTGGCGAACTCGCCCTTCACCCTGCCGGGCATCTCGGATGGCGGCGCCCACATGAAGTTCATGACCACCGGGCGCTATCCCACCGAGTTCCTGACCCACCTCGTGCGCGACAACGACATCATGGACCTCGAACAGGCGCACTGGCGCTTGTCCGCCTATCCGGCCCTCGCCGCCGGCTTCACGGATCGGGGCTGCCTGCGCGAGGGTGCGCCGGCCGACATCGTGGTTTACGACTACGACAACCTGAAGCTGCTTCCCACCGAGCGCCGGCACGACTTCCCCGCCGGCGATTGGCGCTTGTCGCAAAAGGCGGATGGCTACAAGCTCACCATCGTGAACGGCCAAGTCACCTTCGAGGACGGGGAATGCACGGGGGCGACGCCCGGCGTTTTGCTGCGGCATGGACGCACCGCCTGAACCGGCGGTCGCCGGTGCCTGATGCGCCCTGAGGCTGGCACCGCGCCAGAAGCAGCGCCCGCCGGCGATCCGTTGGCGGCCATTTGGCGCGAACTGGACGCTTTGCAGTTGGCGCCCTATGTCGCGGATTTGGACGCCCACGGCTACACGGTGATTCCGCCGGCCATCGCGGCGCCGAATGGCCTCGGCGAGCGGCTCTTGGACGCGGTGTTGGAGGTGGCAGAACGGCGCACCGGCACGCGGCCGGATTTAGCCACCGGCGCCACCCACGCCGGCTACGGTGGGCGCTATGCCAAGGATGGTGGCGACTCCCCGTTCGGCGAGCTGCTGCACGCGCTTATCTTCGAAGGCAGGGTGTTCGAGGAAGCGCTGATGAACCCCGTGCTGCTCGCCATGACCACCTATCTCTGCGGCTACAGCGTGGTGCTGTCCAGCATGGGCGCCTTCCTGAAGGGGCCCAACAAGACGGACCTGAAACTACACTGCGACACGCTGCTGCCACCGCCGTTTCCGCCCCACGCGCTCGTCTGCAACGCCACCTATGCGCTGACGCCGTTCAACCGCGACAACGGCGCCACGGCTTTCGTGCCGGGCAGCCACAAGTGGTGTCGGGCGCCCCGTGAGGAGGAAGCCGCCATCGGCGCCGGCGGGCATCCGGGCGTGGTGCCCGTGGAAGCGGAGGCGGGTTCGCTCTTGGTGTGGCACGGCGCCACTTGGCACGCGGCGTTCGCCCGCCGCGCACCGGGCTTGCGCGTGAGCATGCCGGTGTTGATGGCGCGGCCCTTCATGCGCACGGAGGAGGACTTGTTCGGCCGTATCCCGGAGGCGACGCTAAAGCGCAACCCGGCGCGCTTCGCCGTGCTCGTCCAGCAGGGCCTCGTCTATGGCTTCCACTCCGACGACAGCGCCGCCGAGCGCAGCCGCCACGCCGTCAAGCACTTGCAGGCATACCACGAAGCGAGCGGCGGCCTGACCACGCTGGACCCGCTGCGCTGGCACCTCTACGGCTGATTTTTCGACCGCCGACCGCCACTTCCAGGCGCTTCGGCCCAGCGATGTAAGGGCGAGCCGGGTGCCGAGCCGGCGACCAGTCCAAACCCGCTCGACGTCTGGCCCGGGAGGGGGACATTTGATTGTCCTCCGCGGGGATTGGACAATCGGGCGCATGGCATCGATCCTCCCCATCAACGTCGCCGATCTGCTGAATGGCAAAACCGAGTCCGCCCGCCTTGAATTCAAGGCGAGCTGGGATCCGGAGACGACCGGCGTGCAGGTGGTGAAGACGATTTGCGCCTTCGCCAACGACTTTCATAGCCTCGGCGGCGGCTATGTGGTCATCGGCGTTTCCGAACCCGATTCAACGGGCGCGAAGCGCTTGACGGGGCTGAGCGAGCAAGACGTGGATGCCGCCCAGCGCTGGTTGCGAGGGCGCTGCCAAGGCGACATCAAGCCCGCCTATGCGCCGGTGCTTTCGCCCGAAGTGGTGGACGGGCGCAACCTCTTGGTGGTTCGCGTTCCGGCAAGCCAAGATGCTCCGCACCAAGCCGTGGCGGAGCGCCGGCGCGACGGCCGCGAAACACGGTGGCGGTTCTGGGTTCGCATCGGCGCCGAAACGGTGGATGCCGAAGCCAACGGCCATCTGACGGCACTGTTGGAAAAGACGGCCCTGCCGTGGGACAACCAAACGGCCCAAGACGCGCAGTTGGACGATCTGCGGGAAGCGACGGTGCGGGAATACCTGAACGACGTGGGCAGCGCCCTGCGCCGACAGCCGGACGCCGCGACCATCTATCGGCACATGGGCATCACTTCGTCCGTCAACCAGCACGAAGTGCCGCGCAATGTGGGCTTGCTCTTCTTCTCCGAAGACCCACGGCGCTGGTTTGCCGGCGCCCAGATCGTTGTAGCCCAGTTTGCCGCGGACAGCGCCGGCCGAGTGCAAGACGAGCATGTCTTCCGCGGCCCCTTGCCGGCGCAACTACGCGGCTGTTTGAGCCACCTAGAGGGACTCTCGCGCTCGCATGTGCAGAAGCAGGGCGAACGCAGCCAAGTGCGCGGCTGGGCGAGCTATCCGATCCCGGTGCTGCGTGAGGCGTTGGTCAACGCGGCCTATCACCGCGGTTACCGGCCGAACGTGATGGAGCCAACGAAGGTCTGCCTCTATCCGGACCGTATCGAAGTGATCAGCTATCCGGGACCAGTGCCGGGCCTTGAGCCCCACCACCTGCGGCGGGGCGCATCGATACCGCCCGTTGCCGCGCGCAACCCCCGTGTTGGCGAGTTCCTCAAGTCGCTCGGCCTCGCGGAGGGCTGGCGGACCGGCGTACCCAACATGTACCAAGAGATGGCGGCGAACGGCTCCCCGGAACCCCGCTTCGATTTCGATGCCGGCTGGTTCAGGGCGACGCTGCCGGCACACCCGGAGTACGCCGCCGTGTCGGCGCTGCAGGATGCCGCGTACCTGCGCGCGGTTGGCAGCGAAGAGGACGCCTTTCGCCGCATTAGCGAAGCATGGGCGGCCAACGAGAGCTCCGCCGCACTCACCACCGAACTGATCCGATGCTCTGTCGAGCGGGACGACATCGAAGCCGCCGAAGAGACTTTCGATCGCTTTCGGAACGCTGCGTCAGGCACGGCCATTGCCAACGTCTCCAATGCTTGGGCCGAGATCCTCCTAGACCACGATCGGCGCGGTGATGCGCTCGAAATCCTCTCGGGGCTCAACGACATCGCCTTGACGCGGGATGCCGTGGATGCGGCCATCTTGGCCAAACGCCTCGGCGACTCGCGGCTGGCGCATCGCTACTTTGAACAGGCCGGAGACGCGGTGGAGATGGACGCCCGCGCCCTGCACGAGTTCGCGCAGACCAAGATGTGGCTGGCCCAAGAAGCCAGGAGACGCAAGCAACACTCCCGGCAAGCCGAAAACGGGCGCTTGCTGGTCGAGGCGCGACAGCTATTGGAACGTGTGGTGCAGATGGACGCCTCCGACACGCGCCGGGCTTGGGCTCGGCGCGACTTGGAGCGTGTGCTTAGCTGGCTGGCGCGGCCGCCGAACGAAGACGAATTGCGGCAGTCCAGAAAGCGTGCGGCAACGCGGCGGCACGAGCGGGATGACTTCGGCCGTTAAGTCAATGCGGTCGCCGTACGCGCTCCCCGACGTCAAGCAGCCCGCTCCACCTCAAAGGCGGCGATGTTGCGTGCCGTGCGGCTGAACTCCACGCCTATCAGGTGGATCGGTTGGCCAAGGTGGCGGTATTTCTCCGCGTAGCCCCGCTCCTTGATCTGCGCCAGCGCCCGCCCCGTCGGGGCCCGCTCCACGGTCTTGAATTCGAAGACGTAAACCGCCCCGCCGCAGCGCACCACCAAGTCGGCCCGGCCGTGGCCGCCGCTGTCTTCCGCGACGAGATCCAAGCCTTGCGCCGCGAAGCAGGAGTAGATGACGCTGGCGTAGTAGCCCTCGTACTTGCCAATCTCGTTCTTGACGTGCCACTCGTAGGGGATGCCGGCGAACACGGACCGGAAGAGCGCTTCCAAACCGGCAAAGTCGTTGGCGGCCAGCAACTCCTGTAACGGCCCCTCGTCCGCCAGCCGTCTGGGGCCGTCCGGCAGCAGGACCGCCAGCAGCCGTTCGTTCAGGCTCTGCCGCACCTCCAGATTGGGGTAGCCGAGGCGGTAGCGGATGTGCCCGCCACGCTCCTCCTCGCCCACGAGGGTGAGATAGCCGGTCTGGAACAGCAGCGCCTCGATGGACATCTCATCCACATCGAAGGCCGCAAGCAGCGCCTCCGAACTGGTCATGCCGTCCAGTTCCAAGGTGGGCACCCCACGCCGCAGCAGCGCGTCGATCAGGAACTTCGGCGAGCCGGTCTCGAACCAGTGGGCCTTGAAGCGACGTTGCCGGAACAGCAGCAGAATGTCGAAGGGGTTGTACACCTTCTCTTCGCCCAGCCAGCCATAGCCGTTGTACCAGCGGCGAATCCTGTCCCGGTCCAAGCCCGGCAGCTCCGGCGCGAACACCCGGTCGAGGTCTGCGTCCGTATAACCGCAGACGGTTGAGTAGGCCGGCTCCAAGGTGATGTCGGTGAGGTTGTTCAGCCCGGAAAACAAGCTCACCTTGGAGAACCTGCTCACCCCGGTCAGGAACGTGAACTCCACATGCGCATCGCAGGACTTCACCACCGAGTAAAGCCCGCGCAGGAAGCTGCGGTTGGCGCGAGCCACCTCGGGCGCCTCCAAGGCGTCCAGAATGGGCTTGTCGTATTCGTCAACCAGCACCACCACCCGCCGGCCGGTGCTTTCGTGCAGCCCCTCGATCAGATGCCGGAAGCGGGCCGGCGCCGTGTCGTAGCGGGCGTCTAGGCCGTTGCGCCGTTCGATGGCATCGAGCTGCGCCAGCGTCTCCTTGGCCGCCAGCCCGGGCTCATGGAAGGCGCCGCTGCCAAAGTCCAGCCGCAGCACCGGATGGCGGACGCTCCAGTCCCAGTTCTCGTGGATGGACAAGCCACGGAACAACGCTTCACTGCCCTCGAACAGCTCCTTGATGGTGTCCAGCAGGAGGCTCTTGCCAAAGCGCCGGGGGCGGGACAGGAAGTAGTGCCGCCCCTCTTCCACCAAGCGCCGGATCAGTGGCGTCTTGTCCACGTAGTAGCACCCTTCCTCGCGCACCAGCCGGAAGGTCTGGATGCCGATGGGCAGTTTGCGCTTCGTGCCGCTTTCCGAATTGGCGCTCATCGCCGCACCCTAGCCCTTGGCGTCACTCGCTGGCAAGCCCAACAAGCCCAAGCCAGCCACCGCCGACCGCCGGCGGACTTCAACGCCGATGCCAGTTCGCCTAAACTGCCCAGGAACTGGATTGCAGCGAGAGAGGCCAAGGGTCGTGAGCGAGCCAACCATCTCCGCCACGCCGGACGTGAGCCCCCGCCGCCAGCGTGGCAACCAGCGTCGCGGCGGTGGTGGGTCGCGGGGCGGTGCCGGCACGAGCGTCGTGCTCGTGGTGGCGCTCGCCGGCTTCGCCGCCGCCGGGTGGTTCATCGCGCATCAACAGCAGCAGCTGGATGAAACGGAGCGGCTGCTCGCAACGGCCGGCCAACGCCTGCAGTTGTTGGAGGAGCGCCTGCGCATGACGGATGCCGCGATGACGGAATCCGGCGCGGACACGAGCGAGCAGATCAATCTGTGGGAATCGGAGATCAGGAAACTCTGGGATGTGTCGAACAAGCGGAACCGGGGCTGGATCGAGGGCAACCGGAAGGTCATCGGCGAACACGCATCGAGCCTGTCACGCGCCCAATCCGCGCTGAACACGTTGAAGAGCAAGGTGGACAGCCACGAGACCGCCCTTGGCCGCCAAGACGAAGTGCTGGATCGGCTCGCTTCCATCGATGGCCAGGTGCGCCAGCTGGTGCGTCAGCAGCGTGACCTCGTGGACAAGGTGAACGCCGCCCGGCAGGTCGCCGCCAGCCTGAAGGCCAGCCTGGAACCCAAGGTGAACGACCACGCCGAGGCTTTGCGCGCCAACGACGCCCACCGCACGCAACTGAACCGCCAGTTGCGCGAACTCTCTGACCGGCTGGGCGGGTTGGAACGCCAGCTCGCCCCAACGTCCGTCACCACGCTGTAGCGCCCCGCTGCTTCAAGCGCCGGGCGAGGCACTGTTGGCCGGCACCGCGATGCCGCGGGCGAGCCGCTGATCCTTCGCTTCCCACAAGGCGTCCACCCATTGCTTCAGCGCGTCCCGGTCGCCGCCCGCGGTCAACGCCGCCGGCACGCCCAAGTTCTCGATGCGCACCTGCACATGGCGGCAGCGGCCACACAGGAAGTCCCAAAACGAGGGCACCGCGGCGGGATATTGGATCGTCACGTCGATCACCCCCGCCACCCGCTCGCCCAGCGCATCGCCCACATAGCCAACCCCCGCTGCCTTCGGCTTCAAGAGACGCCCATAGGGCGATTGCTGCGCGCGATGCTTCGCCGCCGTGAAGCGGGTGCCCTCCAGAAAGCTCAGCACCGTGGTGGGGCGCTCCTTGAAGCCATCGCAGGCGTCCAGCGTGGCCTGCCGGTCGCGCTCGCGAAGCGCCGGGTTGGCGGCCAGCTTGTCGCGCCCGTAGCGATGCACGTAGGGAAAGCCCAGCAACCACATGGCCACCCCCACCAGCGGCGCCCACAACAGTTCCCGCTTGGTGAAGAACTTGAGCGGCGGCACCCGGCCGAGGAAGGCATCCTGCAACACCAAGATGTCCACCCAAGACTGATGGTTGCTCACCACCAAGTACCAGCCAGCCCTCGACAGCGGGGCGCCCCCGACGACGCGCGTCTCGAAGCGGGTAAGCCGCAAGGCGCGGATCATCAAGCGATTGCTCGCCACCCACCCATCGATGATGCGATCCATCGGTGTGCCCAGCCGCCGCTTGAACGCACCGCGCGGCGCCAAGAGCTTGAGGGCGCCGAGCAGGTAAAGCGGGGCGCACCACAGCGCGGTGTGCGCCGCCATGAACGCCATCGCCACGATGCCACGCAGGGTGTTCATGGCGCCATTGTCCACCACCGCGCCCCTTGGCCGCCACGCTTGGTGGTGTTGGGCTTGCTGGCAGCCCTCTCGAGCGGCGGTTGCGAGGGGACGCTGTCCTACTATCCGCATCTCGCCTTGGGGCAATTGCGGCTCTTGGCGGCGCGGCGCGATGTGGCCGAAGTGCTGAGGGACCCGCACACGCCCCCGGCCTTGGCGCGTGACCTTGCTCGCGTCCAAGGCTACCTGCAGTTCGCCGACGAGCAGCTTGGCCTCCCCATCGACGGCCGCTACGGGAGCTATGTGCAGCTCGACCGTCCGGCGGTGGTGTGGAACGTCTTCGCGACGCCGGAGTTCTCCGTGGCACCGGTCACATGGCGGCACCCGCTGATCGGCGCCGCCATCTATCGCGGCTTCTTCGGCTTGGAACGGGCGCGACGCGCGGCGCGGGCCTTGGCCGTGCGCGGATTCGACGCCCAAGTCCGGGGCGCGGCTGCGTATTCCACCTTGGGGTGGTTCGACGATCCGCTCTTATCGACCTTCATCGACCTGCCCGACGAGCGCTTGGCGGCACTCCTGTTCCATGAGCTGGCGCACGGGAAGCTCTTCGTGCCCGGCGACTCGGTGTTCAACGAGGCGTTCGCCACGTTCGTCGGGCGCGAGGGCGTCATCGAGTGGGCAAACGCGCATGGGCGCGACAGCCAAGCGATTCGCGCCGCGTTCCGTGCGCAAGCCGAGCGGGCCGCGTTCCTGTTGGCGTGGCGCGAGCGCTTCGCCGCACTCTATGCCCGGCCGCTGGCGGACGATCAACGCCGTCTGTTGAAGGAGGGATTGTTTGCCGCGATGCGCGCCTGCCATGTGCAGCGTGGCGGCGGCGCGTTGCCGGCGCACCTCAACAACGCCGTCTTTGTGGCAGTCGCTGCCTACGAGCAATGGACCGGGGCCTTTGCCGCCCTCTTTGATGAAGCCGACAGGCAGTGGCCGGTGTTCTTTGCCCGGGCGCAGGCCGTTGGCAGCCTGCCCGCCGCCGAACGGACGCGGCGCCTCGACGCCCTTGCCGGCCGCCGCGCCGAAGGCACCAAGACGCCCGCCACGAACGAAGCGCTCACCTGCTTGAACGGCGGCGAACGCGGGCAAGCCGCAATTGCGGTAGATTGACGCCGCATGGATGACACCGAGCCGGCACACACAGGCACCTCGCCCGCGGCGCGACGGCGGCGCTGATGCCAACATTCACACGGCAAGGCGGCGGGGGGTTGGACAGCCGCCGCATCGGCTGGTGGTTGGGCCTCGCCGGCTTCGCGGCGCTTTTGGCCTTCTCGGTGGCGCCGGACAACCTGCCGGCGAGTCGCCTGGCGGCGGTGGCCACGCTGATGGCCGTCTGGTGGATCACCCAAGCGATTCCGCTCTTCGCCACCGCCCTGCTGCCCCTCGTGTTGTTCCCGCTGCTCGGCATCCTGTCTGGGCGCGAGACGGCGCCCATCTACTTCAACCACATCATCGTGTTGTTCATCGGCGGGTTCATGATCGCGCTCACCATGCAACGCTGGAACCTGCACCGGCGCATCGCGTTGGCCATCATCGCCCGCGTCGGCGGCGGTCCGGCGCGCTTGGTGCTGGGGTTCATGGTGGCGGCGGCGTTCCTTTCCATGTGGATCTCCAACACCGCCACCGCGGTGATGATGACGCCCATTGGCCTCGCCATCATCCTGCAGATGGAGGAACGGGCCGGTGCGGAATCGCGCCGTTTCTCCGTGGGGCTGCTGCTCGGCATCGCCTATGGCTGTTCGTTGGGCGGCATGACGACGTTGGTGGGCACACCGCCGAACCTCTCGTTCGCCCGCATCCACGAGCTGCTGTTCCCGGCCGCGCCGGCCATCGCCTTCGGGCAGTGGATGGTGGTCGCCCTGCCCGTGGCCATCCTGATGCTGCTGGCCGCTTGGTTGCTCATCACGCAGGTGTTGTACCGGGTGCCACGCGCGGCGGTCGTTGACCGCGGCGTCATCGACGCCGAGCAGGCGCGGCTTGGGCCCATCTCCTTCGAGGAACGTGCGGTGCTCGCCGTCTTCACCACCACCGCGCTGCTGTGGGTGTTCCGGGTCGATTTGCAGCTCGGTGCCTTCACCCTGCCCGGCTGGTCACGCCTGGCGCCGTGGCCCACGCTCATCGACGATGGGGTGGTGGCGATCGCGATGGCCTCCCTGCTCTTCTTCATTCCGGCGCGTAACGGTGCCGCCGGGGAACGGCTGATGGGCGCCGAGGTGCTGCCCAAACTGCCGTGGAACGTGGTGCTCTTGATCGGCGGCGGCTTCGCCTTGGCATCCGCCTTCCAACAGACCGGGCTGGCGCACCTCATTGGCGGCCAACTGGAAGCGGTGGCCGCCCTGCCCACGTTCGCGCTCATCCTGCTGGTGTGCCTCGCGCTCACCTTCTTGACGGAACTCACCAGCAACACGGCCACCACGGAGATGATCCTGCCGATTCTGGCCGCGGTGGCGGTGGCGACCGGCACTCATCCCTTGGTGCTGATGATTCCCGCCACGATGTCCGCCTCGTGCGCCTTCATGATGCCGGTGGCGACGCCACCCAACGCCATCGTCTTCGGCAGCGAACGCCTCACCGTGGCCGAGATGGCCCGCGCCGGCATCTTCCTCAACCTGCTCGGCGCCCTGCTGATTTCCAGCACGGTCTATACGCTTGGCTTGGCGGTGTTCGACATCGACCCGGCCGTGGTGCCGGCTTGGGCCGCGGCGTTGGCGACCCCGGAGGCGCCATAGCTCCGATGCAAAGTTTCCATTGGTACGACTTGGAGACCTCCGGCACGTCGCCGGCGCAAGACCGCATCATGCAGTTCGCCGGCCAGCGCACCGACGGCGACTTGAACCCCGTCGATGACCCGTTCGTCACCTATGTGAAGCTGCCGCCGGACATCGTGCCGTGGCCGGAAGCCTGCTTGGTCACGGGCATCACGCCGCAGCGAGCCGCCCAAGGCATGGACGAATGGGAGGCTTTGGGCGAGATTCACGAGCGCTTCTCGGCGCCCGGCACCTGCGTGGCCGGCTACAACAACCTGCGCTTCGACGACGAGTTCATCCGCCACGCGCTGTACCGCAACCTGTTCGACCCCTACGCCCGCGAATGGCGTGACGGCAACAGCCGCTGGGACTTGATCGACGTGGTGCGCGCCGCCTCCGCCCTGCGCCCGGAGGGCATCGAGTGGCCGGAGGCGGACGGGCAACCCACTTACCGCCTGAGCGCCTTGGCACAAGCCAACGGCATCGACCACGCCGACGCGCATGACGCCTGGGCGGACGTGCAGGCGACCATCGCGCTGGCGCGGCTGTTGAAGGCGAAGCAGCCGCGGCTCTTCAACTACGCCTTGACGCTGCGCGCCAAACACATCGTGCGGGAGCTGTTGCTGCCGCTCGGCGAGCGCATCTGCCTGCACACGTCCCGGCGGTTCCCGAACGCTCGCCGCGGCACGGCGCCGGTGTTGTCGGTGGCGCTGCATCCGCATTACGAGGGTGCCATCGTGGTGGCGGATTTGGGGCGCGACGTGCAGCCCCTCATCAACGAGCCGGCCGATGCCCTCAAGGACGCGCTCTTTGGCGCGGAAGTGGAGGAGCGCCCGCCATTGAAGGAAGTGCGCTTGAATCGTTGCCCGTTCCTCGCCCCACTCAAGACGCTGCGACCGCAAGACGCGAAACGGTTGGCGCTCAGCCCGGAACTCGTTGATGAACGCGCCAACGCGCTGCGCACCACGCCCGGCCTCGCCGAGAAGATCGCCCACATCTATCGGCGCGACGAAACCGACCTTGGCTTGGCCGAACCGCCGCCGCGGGACGTCGAGGAACGCCTCTACGACGGCTTCACACCGGATGCGGACCGTGCCGCCTGCGAGCGCCTGCACAGGGAGCTACGCGCCGACGCGCCCTGGCCAGCGAAGTTGGGCTTCCAAGACCCGCGCATCGTCTTGCTCGCCGAGCGCCTGCGTGTACGGCTGCGGCCCGCGGCGCTCACCGAGGAGGAGACGGCGCGTTGGCGCGGGTTCGTCGCGGCGCGACTGTCCGGTGATGAATCGGGCCGCCTCGCGGTGGCGGACTATCGCCGCGAAGTGGCGGAGCGGCTCGCCGCGGCGGACGCCAACGACGCACCGATCCTGCGCGAGCTGCAAGCCTACGGCGAGGCGCTGGCGGAGCGGGCCGCCTGGTGAGCGAACACGCGGCCCGCTTCCTCAACGCGGGCAAGCACTTTGATGACCTGTGGGTGCTGCGCGGGGTGTCGTTGGCGCTGCCGGCCGGCCGCACCACCGCCATCGTCGGCGAGAGCGGCTGCGGCAAGACCACCCTGCTGCAGCTCGTCAATGGTGTGCTGCGCCCAGACGAGGGCAGCATCGAAGTGTTGGGCGGGCCGGTGCCGACCACGGATGTCGAGGCGTTTCGCCGCCGCATCGGTTACGCCGTGCAGGGGGCGGGGCTGTTTCCGCATCTCACGGTGCATGGCAACGTGACGCTGTTGGCGCGGCTCGAGCGGTGGCCGGCCGAGCGCATCCAAGCCCGCTTCGACGAGCTGCTGGACGAGATGGGCCTCGCCGCGGACTTGGCGGACCAATACCCCATCCAGCTCTCCGGTGGCCAGCAACAGCGCGCCGGGCTGTGCCGGGCGCTGATGTTGAAACCGGACATGCTGCTCTTGGACGAGCCGTTTTCCGCGTTGGACCCCATCTCCCGCGCCGAGCTCTGCGAGCAGTTCATCGTCGCGCAGCGGCAAGAGGCCGTGAGCGCCCTGCTGGTGACCCACGACATGCGCGAAGCCGCGCAGTTGGCGGACTACCTCGTCATCTTGGGCGATGGTGGTGTGCTGCAGGCGGGTGAGACCGCCGAGGTGCTCGCCAATCCCCGCGAGGGCTACGTCACCAAGCTCCTGAACACGCACTTGGACGGTGCCCTGTGACCGCGTTGTGGCAGGTGGCCCCGCCAGGTGCAGCCGGCGCTGTCACGCCCACGCGCAGCGGCAGCTCCACGAATCGCCGCCACGCTGCGGCCCTCGGGCTCGCGGCAGCCCTCACCGCGGCCACCCTCAACGCAGCCGCCGAACCGGCGCCCGAGGCCGCCGCCAAGCCCATCGTCGTCGCCAGCAAGAACTTCAACGAGGGCTACATCTTGGCCGAGCTGTTGGCGCAACTTCTGGAGACCGGCGGCTTCGCCGTGGAGCGGCGCTTTGGTCTCGGCGGCACGTTGGTCTGCTATGAGGCGCTCGTCGCCGGCGAAGTGGACGTCTATCCCGAATACACCGGCACGCTGGCGCGGGCCATCTTGGGGCGCAGCGACTCGCCCGACGTGGAAACCCTGAACGCGGCGGTGGCGCCGACCGGCTTGGCGCTCTTGCCGGCCTTTGGCTACAACAACACCTATGTGCTGGCGACCACCCGCCCGGTGGCGCGCGAGCACGGCTTGGCCACAGTGTCGGACCTCGTACACATGAAGAACCTGCAGGTCAACGTGAGCCACGAGTTCCTCGACCGCGACGATGGCTGGCCGGGCCTGGCCCGCGCCTACGGCTTCGCTTGGACGCCCATCGGCGTGGAACACGGCCTCGCCTACCAAGCGTTGGCGGACGGCGCCATCGACGTGACGGACGCCTACTCCACCGACGGCGAACTGCTGCGTTACGACCTGGTGATGCTGCGGGACGACAAGGGCTTCTTCCCCGAGTACTTGGCAGCGCCCTTCGTGCGGGCAGACCTGCCGGAAGCCGCCAAGGCGCGCCTCACGCGCCTGGCGGGCACGCTCTCCGAAGCCGACATGCAGGCGCTCAACGCCGCGGTGTTGTTCGACGACGCGGATTTCGCCACCGCCGCGGCGCGTCACCTCCGCACCTTGGGCATCGACAGCCAAGGCGAGCGCGACAGCCTTTGGCAGGCATTGGGCCGCAACACCCTGCGCCACCTTGAGCTCACCGCGATGGCGCTCATCCCGGCGGTGGCCGTGGGCGTCGGCGCGTCCATCCTGGTGTTCCGGGTGGGCTGGCTGTCCCGCGCCGTGATCTACGCCGCCGGGCTCCTGCAGACGATTCCGTCCATCGCGCTGCTCGCCTTCATGATCCCGCTCTTCGGCATCGGCGCCACGCCGGCCATCGTGGCGCTCTTCCTCTATTCGCTCCTGCCCATCGCCCGCAACACCGTGACGGCCCTCGTCACCGTGGACCCGGTGCTGCTGCGCGTCGCCAAGGCCATGGGCCTCACGCGCTGGCAGGAACTGCGCCACGTGCTGCTGCCGTTGGCGGCGCCGAGCGTGCTGGCCGGTGCCCGCACCGCGGCCGTCATCAGCATCGGCACGGCGACCCTGGCCGCCTTCATCGGCGCCGGCGGCTTGGGCGACCCCATCGTCACCGGCCTTGCCCTCAACAACCACGCGCTCATCCTGCAAGGCGCCGTGCCGGCGGCGCTGCTCGCCGTGGCCGTGGAGTTCCTCTTCGAGGGGGTGGAACGCGCCCTGACGCCCCGCCATCTGCGGGCGGCGGGCACTTGACCGCCGCGGTGCGCCGCCGGCCTAACCCGTGAGCGGTTGCGCCATGTGCAGCAGCACGCCAGCCGGGTCCCAGATGTAGGTGACCAGCGCACCATACGATTCGTACTTGGGCGCCTCCACCCGCGCGGTGCCGAAGGCACCTTGCTCGATGAGGGCCTGGGCGTGGCGGTGCCAAGCCACCGCATCCGACACCGTCACATGCAGCATCGAGTTCTCACACCATTCGCGTTGATAGTGGGCTTGCAGGAACAGCTTCTGGTCGCCCAACGTGAGCTGGGCGAGTTCGCCACGATCCCAGTCCAACTGCCAACCGAGCGCCACATAGAAATCCCGCGACACGACATAGTCCTGTGTGCCGACGAACGGGATGACCGCCGAAGCGGTGAGGTTGGGCGAGGGCCTAAGCACGTGGATCGGCCACGGAAGTGGTGGAGGCGGCGGGAGTCGAACCCGCGTCCGTCAGCACTCCATCGTCGGCTCTACATGCTTAGTTTCGTCTATTGCTTTAGCTGGCCAGCGACCCGACGAACAGGGTGCCGGCCGGCGAGCCTCTTTCGGTTTAGCCGGCGTCGGCGAGGCGACGCCACCGGCGATCCTGCAAACCGTGCCCCCGATGCCCCGTTGCAGGCGCCGCGCCATCGGGGTTAGCCGTCAAGCGGCTAGCGCGTAGTTGTCGTCGTTGGCAACTTTTGGGTTGCAGCAATTGATTAACGAGAGTTGCTACCCTCTCGGCATGCACCTTCGACTTCGATACCGCCGTCGAAACCAAATCGCCCCCGTCTGTGTGTGGTGGCTGACCTCCGTGATTGCCCGCCTTTGGCCACATTATACGCCCATTGGCGGCGCAAGACACGCCCGAGTGGCATGGGCACCCGCCGATCTGGGCCGCGGGCGCCGAACCGGGTGGTGGCTGCTGGCTTTGGCGGCCCTGCCCGTGTTCGCCACCGCCGCGGCCGCACCGGGCGAGCGCATGCGTGGCTACCTAGCCCGCGCGGTGGCGCACGTCGAGGCCGAGCGCGGGGAACTCGCCCGCACCTACCTGGAGCCCGTGTTGTTGAGCCCTTGGATCACCAGCGCCGAGCGCGCCCGTGCCTACTACACCCGCGGCTTCAGCTTTCAGGCACAGGGCTTCTACGTCTCCGCCGCGCAGGACTATCTGCGCGCCTTGGAGTTCGACCGCACCCACGCGGCCGCCATCGCCGCGCTCTCGCACCTCTACGCCGAGGGATTGGGCCACGAGCGCGACGCCGCGCTGGCGTTCGGGTTGGCGCGGCAAGCGGCCGAAGCCGGCAATCGCTACGCCCAAACCTATGTGGGCCAGACGCTGTTGGCGCAAGGCGAAGTGGCCGAGGCGCGCCGGTGGCTGCGCGCCGCCGCTGAGGCTGGCTACATCCCGGCGCAACTGGGCTTGGCGCGTGCTTGGCGCAAGCCCCACGCCGCCGAACCGAACGCCAAGATCGCCGAACGCTGGCTCACGGCCGCCGAGCGGCACGGCAGCGTCGAGGCGGGCATCGCCCTCGCCCACATGCACCGGGACGGTGAGTTTGGCGAGCCGGACGCCGCCGAAGCGGCACGGCGCTTTCAGGACCTCGCCACCGAGGGCTCGCCGCACGCCAAGGCGGCCCTCGCGCACATGCTGCTGACCGGGGACGGCATCCGCGCGGATGCCGAGCGCGCCCGGGGCTTGTATCTCGCCGCCGCGGAAGCCAACGTGCCGGCGGCCTTCCTGGGCCTCGGCCACATCGCGGAGACCGAAGGCGACAAGGCGGCGGCGCTGGATTGGTTTGAGCGGGGCGCCGAAGGCGACGACCCGGTCGCCCAATATCGCCTGGGCCGGCTGTTGGCGTCCCAAGGCGATGGCGAGCGCTTCGCCGTCGGGTTGGATTGGCTGGAACGCGCCGCCGGCGCCGGGCACGCTGGGGCGCAAAACCATGCCGCTTGGATTCTCGCCACTTCCCCAGAACTGCGCCGACGGGACGGCGCCCTCGCGGCACACCTCGCCGAGCGGGCGGTGGATCAGGAACCCAACGCTGACACGCTGGACACCCTCGCCGCCGCGTATGCCGAGCGTGGCGACTTCCCCCGCGCCATCGAGACGCAGCAGGCTGCACTAGAATATCTGCCCGCGCGCGACGCACGGCAACAAGCGTTCAGCAAGCGCCTTGCGAGCTACCGTGCCGGGCAGCCTTGGCGCGAATGACGCGACGAGGCGAGTGATCGGCACACGAGCAGTCGCGGGCCGCATGGCCGTCGCCAGTCGATTCATGAACCGCGGACAAACGCCTACCATGAAGACCAAGTGGCGCGTGGCGGCCAACGTGGCGCTGGCGTTGGCTTCCTGCCTCGTCGGCCTCGCGCTCGTCGAGGCCGCGCTGCGCTCGTTCTTCCCCAAATACGAGCATCTGGCGACCGCGCCGTTCGTCCGCGACCCGATCTTGGGCTACGCCCGCGAACCCAACCGCCGGAGTTCCATCCCGCGCCCGGACACGGGCGAGCGGCATTCGTTCCACCACAACAACTTCGGCTCTCGGCAACACCGCAACTTCAGCGCCGCCGACCTCGAGGCATCGGTGAACGTCGGCTTCTTCGGCGACTCCTTCACCGAGAACGTCGGCATCGCGGCGCAGTTCTCGTTCACCGAGCCGCTGGACCACCTGCTGAACGTCAATGCCGGGCGGATGCGGAACCGAGACGAAGGACGCAGCTTCAACGTGCTCAACTTCGGCGTGTGGGGCTACAGCACCCAGCAGTCCCTCCTGCGCTACGAGACCTGGGCGATGCGCGGATCCCTCGACCATGTGTTCTACGTCTATTACCAGAACGACCTCTGGGAAAACCAGGCGTTCCATCTCGACGACGCGGGGCACCTCAAGTGGGCTGAGCCCGAGCCCAAACCCTTCGCCCCACTGGGCAGGCTGCATCTATCCTATCTCGCACTGGACACAGCCGGGCACCTCGTCACCTACCTCGCAATGAGCGAAAAAGCCGAAGGCGGCGGATGGTCGCTCCGTAACCGGCGCCTGCCGGCAGCCCTCGTCAATGCGGCTCGCCAGGGTGCGCCGGACCCGTACGTCATCTTCCGGCGACTGTTGCGCCGCTTCAAGGCGGCGGCCGAAGGCGACGGGGCGAGCTTCCAGCTGGTGCGGCTGCCGAACATGCCTTGTGACGTTGATTGCCGCCGCGCCCAAGACGCGGGCTTCCAACCGGCGCCGGGCACTCCCGATCGGTTCAGCGTCGCCAAGGTGGTCGCCGAGGAAGGCGTCGAGACCGTGGACCTGCAGAACTGCTTCGCCGAACTCGACCCGGCCCATCCGCACACGTCTTGGTGGCGGTCGCCCTACCGGTTCAGGCGCGACAAGCACTGGAACGAAGCCGGCAACCGCCTGGCGACAGTCTGCCTGCACCGGTTCCTGGCCAGCCGGCTGGGGCTGCCGCCGATGTCCGACCACGAAGTGGCGCGGGTGCTGGACCGCTACTACGGGGCGTTCGAAGCGCCCGTGCCCGGCGCACCCACCGACCCGGTCGCGGCGGCCATCCGCGGGAAGTACGACGCGCTACGCGGCAGTGTCCCGGTCGATTCGCCGGACGTGACCGCGCCGTGGACACCCTCCCCGGGAAATCTGGTGATCCGTTCCCGCTTCTACGTGCATCTACACGACAGCTGGCTGGCCTACGTCCGGAAGAACTGCCAGCCGAGCGACTTCCACGCCCGCTTCTTCCTGCATGTGGTGCCGCACGACCTCCGCGACCTGAGTGCGCAAAGGCTGCCATCCGGCTTCAGCAACTTGGACTTCGATTGGGCCTCTGCCGATTGGCTCGACGCCCCCTGGGTTTGGGCGGACTTCGACAACTTCCAATGGCACCGTGACCGCCACTCATCCCAAACGGCGCCGGCAAGCAGTTCCGACAACTCGGATGGGCCCTCCGAAGCCGCGGCTTGCACACTCTACAGAAGGCTCCCCGATTACGCCATCGAGCGCATCCGAACCGGCCAGTTTGTGAGGCGGGATGAAGGCGTCCACAGGCACCTCTGGGAAGCCGAGTACCTGCTCCCGCCCGGCCCCCCGCCTTTGGGAGGGCGGGCACATGCTCCCCGCGGGCCGGCCCCGACCCGCTCCATGCCATGAAGGGCAGGTCTCGCCTGGTGGCCAACCTTGCGCTGGCATTGGCGTCTTGCCTCCTTGGCCTCGCGCTCGTCGAAGCCGCGCTGCGCTCCTTCTTCCCCAAGTACGAGCATCTGGCGGCCGCGTTGTACGTCCGCGACCCGATCTTGGGCATGGTCCGCGAGCCGGGCCACCGCGGTTCCGTTGCGCACCCGGACACCGGCGAGCGCCATCCGTTCCACCACAATAACTTCGGCTCGCGGCAGCACAGAGACTTCAGCGCCGCGGACCTTGAGGCCTCGGTGAACGTCGGCTTCTTTGGCGACTCCTTCACCGAGAACGCTCGCATGGCGGTGCAATTCTCGTTCACCGAGCCGCTGGATCATCTGCTGAACGCCAACGTTTGGAGAGGGAGGGGGCACAGCCGAGGGTCGAGAGAAGGGCGCAGCTTCAACGTGCTCAACTTCGGTGTGCGGGGCTACAGCACCCAGCAGTCCCTCCTGCGCTACGAAACTTGGGAGTTGCGCGGGGCACTCGATCACGTGTTCTACCTCTATTGCCACAATGACCTCTGGGAAAACCAGATCGACGGGGTCGGGCGACCCGGTTGGGCCGCGCCGGCCTTGCTGGGCAGGCTGCATCTTTCCTATCTCGCGCTGGATGCGGCCTCGCGCCTCTCCACCGACCTCGTGACAAGGGGATTCGACATGGCGCATCTCTTCGAAGCAGGCTGGTGGACACTCCCTGACCGGACCCCGCTAGAGGCCGCCGATGCGGTTCGCCAAGGCGCCCCGGACCGACACGCCCTCTTCCGGCAGCTACTGCGCCGCTTCAAAGCGGCGGCCGAAGGCGACGGGGCGAGCTTCCATCTGGTGCGGTTGCCAGACCTTCCCGCCGGGTTCAGCGTAGGCCCGATCGCCGCCGAGGAAGGCGTCGAGATCGTCAACCTCCAGAACTGCTTCGCCGAACTCGACCCGGCCCATCAGCGCACACCTTGGCCGCGGTCGCCTTATCGGTTCAGGCGCGACAATCACTGGAACGAAGCCGGCAACCGCTTGGCGGCAGTCTGCCTGCATCGGTTCCTGGCCAGCCGGCTGGGGCTGCCGCCGATGTCCGACCACGAGGTGGCGCGGGTGTTGAATCAGTACTACGCGGCGTTCGAGACACCGGCGCTGGGTGCGCCCGTCGACCCGACCGCGGCCGCCATCCGCGCGAAATACGACGCGCTGCACGGAGCCGCTCCAGCGGACCCGCCGAGCTTGCCCCCGCCGCGGACACCCTCGCAGGACAAGCTGGTCATCCGCTCCCACTTTGACGTGTACCTGCACGACGGCTGGCTGGCCTACGTCCGCGAGGGTTGCCGGCCAAGTGACTTCCGCACGCGCTTCTTCCTGCATGTGGTGCCCCGCGACCTCCGCGACCTGAGCGCACCAAGGCTGCCATCCGGCTTCGACAACTTGGATTTCGGCTGGTCGGACTTCGACCGGCACACTGACCGTCCCTTTTTCCATAGGACGCCGGTCCGCACGAGTTTCGCTGACTTGGATGGGCCCTCCGACGCAGCGACTTGCACGATCTACAGGAAGCTTCCGCGCTACCCCATCGAGCGCATCCGAACCGGACAGTATGTCAAGCAGGACGAAGGCATCCACAGACACCTTTGGGCGGGCGAGCACAGGTTCCCGGCAGGCGGGCCGCCGAGCCGCTCCACGCCATGAGGACCAATCCCACGCGGTGGCGATGGAGCCACCCGGGCGCTTCTGGCACAATGCCTTGCTCCGGATCACACGTCGCACGACGGAGAGCTGGTGGCCGCCCTTCCCAACCTCGTCCAACCACGCCGCCTCGCCACGGGCCGCCGCGATTGGCCTAAACGCAAGCCGCTTCCCGTGATCGGCGGAGGGCACCGGTGAGCGAGGCGCTGCGGCAAAATCGCATCGTCCACGACGCCTTCCTCAAGCTGGCCGGAGGCCCGCGCCGGTCGGTGGATGTGGGCGAACTCGCCGCCGCCCTGCGAGCGCTCGACCTGCCCATGGGCGCTTGGCAGATCCGCGGCGAGCTCACGGCGTTGCGCGAACAGGGGTTGGTTGAGCTCGAAGCGGGCACCGCTCGCTGGCGGCTGGCCGGACCGGCCGGGCCTGAACCGCACCACGCATGAGCCAACCAACGGAACCCTTGGACTATGAGGCGGCGCTCGCCGAACTAGAGGCCCTTGTGCAACGCATGGAGACGGGATCGCTCAGCCTCGAGAACTCGTTGGCCGCCTTTGAGCGTGGCGTACAACTCACGCGGCAGTGCCAAGCTGCCCTCCAACAGGCCGAGCTGCGCGTGAAGGCGCTCATGCGCGATGGCTCCGAACATGAACTCCCCCCAAGCGACGAAGACGGGGATGTGCCCTGACCCGATGGCCGGCCACACCAGCACACGCGCTGGTCCATGACGCAATGCCGGCGTGGACGATTCGTGGCGCGTCCGTTCCCCAAGGCTGTCCAGACAGCGTTGGGTAGTGTGTCCGGAGGCCAGCCGCGGACCCACTCTTTGCCATGAGGACCAAATCCCGAGTGGTGGCCAACGTGGCGCTGGCGTTGGCCTCCTGCCTCGCCAGCCTCGCGTTCGTCGAGGCCGCGCTGCGCTTGTTCTTCCCGAAGTACGAGCATCTGGCAGCCGCGCCGTTCGTCCGCGACCAGATATTGGGCTACGCCCGCGAACCGAACCGCCGCGGTTCCGTTGTGCATCCGGACACGGGCGAGCGGCATCCGTTCCACCACAACAACTTCGGCTCGCGGCAGCACCGCAACTTCAGCGCCGCCGACCTCGAGGCCTCGGTGAACATCGGCTTCTTTGGGGACTCCTTCACCGAGAACATCTTCATGGAGGCGCAGTTTTCGTTCACCGAGCCGCTGGACCATCTGCTGAACGCCAACGTCAGCGGGGGGGCTAACTCCATGACACGGCGGGGCGCCAACGTGCTCAACTTCGGCGTGGACGGCTACAGCACCCAGCAGTCCCTTCTGCGCTACGAGACGTGGGCGCTGCGCGGAACCCTCGACCATGTGTTCTATGTCTTCGTCCGGAACGACCTGTGGGAAAACCAAGCGTTCCATCTGGACGACGCTGGGCTACCCAAGTGGGCCCCGCGCCCCAGCCCCTTCGCCCGGCTGAGGAAGCTGCATCTTTCCTATCTGGCGCTGGACGCGGCACAGAGCCTCTCAACCGACCTCGCGACTTGGGACTTCCACACTGGCAACCTCTTCAGGGAGGGCTGGTGGACGCTCCATGACCGGGGTGCGGCGGTGGCCCTTGGGAAGGCGGCTCGCCAAGGCGCACCGGATCCATACGCCATCTTCCGCCAGCTACTGCGCCGCTTCAAGGCGGCGGCCGAAGGCGATGGCGCGAGCTTCCAGCTAGTGCGGCTGCCTGACACCCTTTGTGGCATTGAATGTCGCCACGCACGCGAATCGGGTTTCCAGCCACGCCGGCTGCCGGGCATCCCCGATGGGTTCAGCGTCGCCACGATCGTTGCCGAGGAAGGCGTCGAGATCGTCAACCTCCAAGACTGTTTCGCCGGCCTCGATCCAGCCCATCCACACACGCTTTGGTGGCAGTCGCCTTACCGGTTCAGGCGCGACAAGCACTGGAACGAGGCCGGCAACCGGCTGGCGGCGGTTTGCCTGTATCGGTTTCTGGCCGGCCGCCTTGGGCTGCCCCCGCTGTCCGACGACGAGGTGGCGCGGGTGCTGGCCCGCTACTACGCGGCGTTCGAGCCGGCGACGTCTGGCGCAACCGCCGATCCCGCCGCAGCCGCCATCCGCGCCAGATACAACGCGCTGCGCGGCGATGCCCCGCCAGACCCGCCGGGATTGCCCGCGCCGTGGACGCCCTCCCCGGACAAGCTGGTGATACGCTCCCGCTTCAACGTGTACCTGCACGATGGCTGGCTGGCCTACGCCCGCGAGGGCTGCGAGCCGGGCGACCTCCAGCCGAGATTCCTCCTGCATGTGGTGCCGCGCGATCTCCGCGACCTGAGTGCGCACAGGCTGCCATTCGGTTTCGACAACTTGGACTTTGGCTGGTCGGACATCGATCAGCACATTGACCGTCCCTTGTTCCAAAGGACACCGGTCCGCACGAGTTTCGCCGACTTGGATGGGCCCGCCGAGGACGCGACTTGCACGATCTACAGAGAGCTCCCGCGCTTCGCCATCGAGCGCATTCGAACCGGACAGTTTGTGTCGGATGAAGGCACCTACAAGCAACTTTGGGAGGGTGAGCATGTGCTCTGGGCGGGCCAGCGACGAGGACGGGGATGAGCCTTGACCCCATCGATGGCTACCGACCCGCCATCGAAGCGGCGTTGCGTGATGCGCTGCCGCAAGCGGACGATCCTGCCCACCAGCTAGCCCAGGCGCTGCGCTACGCTGCGTTGGGCGGCGGCAAGCGGCTGCGGCCGGCGCTCGTCTGCGCCACCAGCGTCACCTTCGGCGGCACGGTGGCCGGCGCGTTGCCGGCGGCGGTGGCCGTCGAGCTGATCCACGCCTACTCGCTGGTGCATGACGACCTGCCGGCCATGGACGACGATGACTTGCGGCGCGGCCGACCCGCTTGCCATGTCGCCTTCGACGAAGCTACCGCGATTCTCGTCGGTGATTCGCTGCAGGCGCTGGCCTTCGAGACGTTGGCCGGTGCCCACGGCGTCGATGCCGAGACCCGCGTGCGCATGGTGGGGCTCCTCGCGGCCGCCGCCGGTTGGCGCGGCATGACGGGCGGCCAAGCATTCGACATGGCCGCCACCGCGGCGCCGGCGCTGCCGGTGGAGGCGCTGCGTCGCCTGCATGCCGCGAAAACCGGCGCCCTGTTCCGCGCCGCGACGCAGCTTGGGGCGCTCAGCGCCGAACCGACCATCGACGCCGATCGTTTCGAACAGGTGACGCGCTTCGGCGAGACCATCGGCACGGCCTTTCAGATCACCGACGATGTGCTCGACGCCACCGCCACCACCGCGGCTTTGGGCAAGCGCAGCGGCGCGGACGCGGCCAACGCCAAGAACACCTATCCCGCACTGCTCGGCGTGGCGGCGTCGCGGGCTTTGGCCAAGCAGACCTTGGACGAAGCGTTGGACATCCTCGCGGAGTTGGGATGCGCCGCGGGGCCACTCGCGCAGCTGGCCGGAGCGACGGTGCATCGCGCCAACTGAGGAGGCCGGCGGCGCCGCTGGCAAGCGTTTCCGCGTATCGGGTCAGCGTCGGGGTCAGTGCGTCGGGTCGTGGCGGGCGTTGGCGTCCGGGTCTGCATGGACATGCACCATCAGGATGTCCGTGCCGTGATACTGCTGATGCCGCACCGAAGAGGCGTAGTGCCGCAGCAGGCGCAGGGACAGTTCCCGTTCCACGTCCACATCGTCCGGTCGGTCCGAGAGGAGGAAGATGAGGTCTTGCAGGTTGTCTTCCCCGGCCGAGGCGACGAACTCCAGCTCCAGCTCTTGATGATCGCCGCGAACGGTCACCAACAGGCGCCGGGGCCTTGCGTCGGTGGTCGGCGCCGCCTCCTCCGCTTCGCTCCAAGCGCCGATGAGGCTCAGCAAGGCTTCCTCCCCAGCGGAGCAAAGCCGTTCCGTGGCCGCCGGAGACCAGCGCCGCTGCGCGGCGAAGCGGCGCAGGAAGTCGTCGATTTCCCGCTGCGAGCCGGCAGCCAAGGCGGTCTCCAAGCGCCGCCGCCGGCCTTCCAGGAGCTGCAGCAGACCCGTGAGCGCGATGGCCGTCAGGCCGCCGCTCGTCATGCCGTTGGCCAACAGGCCCGCCCACCAACCTTCGAGTTGGTCGCCGAAGATCTTGCCGTCTTGGAACCCCACGCCCACCCAGAAGGACACGCCCACGATCAACGCCTTGCGGTAGTCCACACCTTCTTGCACCACCATCCGCATGCCGAGCACGAACAGCATCGCCACGAGCACGGTGAGATAGGCCGCCGCCACCGGGCCGGGTATCGCCAGCACCACCGCCGTCGCCTTCGGCAAGAACGCCGCGGCCAGGAAGACGACGCCAATCCAGACGCCGACGCGGCGGGCGGCCACGCCAGTCAACTCCACCACCGCGATGCTCGACGAATAAGTGGTGTTCGGCATGGTGCCGCCAATGCCGGACAGCAGATTGCCCACACCGTCCGCGGCCACCGCGCCTTGCACTTCGCGGAAGTTGGTGGCGCGCGGTTTGCGCCAAGCGATGCCCTGCACGGCGGTGCCGTCGCCCACGGTCTCCACGGCGCCGATCATCGTCACGAAGACGAACGCCGGCAGCAACGACCAAAACGCCCCGTCAAAGCTCAAATCGAGCCCCGGCCAACCCCCGGCCGGCACGCCCACCCAATCGGCTTCGACGATCTTCGAGACATCGTAGAGGCCGAACAAGGACGCCGTGGCACAGCCCACCACCAAGCCGATGGCCGGCACCCAAACGCGCAACGCGGCGGAGGCGAACAGGGTGAGGAGCGCGATGACCCCCACCGTGACGGCCGCGCTCACGGGCGCCGCGGCCGGTGACGCGCCTTCGGGAACGTCCTTTAGCTGCCCGAACAGGATGGGCGTCACGGAGGCGGCGATGAGCATGATGACGGTGCCCGCCACCGTGGGCGTGATGATGCGCCGCAACCACGCCAGCCGCGCCGCCAAGCCGAACTGGAACAAGGACGAGACGCAGATGAGCGTGGCCATCAAGGCCGCGCCGCCGGCCTGCAGGGCGCTCACGCACACCGCCATGAAGGCCGCGGAGGTGCCCATCAGCAGCGGATAGCCGGTGCCGATGCGCCACACCCGCACGGCCTGCAGCATGGTCGATGCGCCGCTCACGAGCAGCGTCGCGAAAACGGCCCATGTGAGGTAGGCATCGCCAGTGACGGCCGCGGCGCGCACCACGATCACCGGCGTGAGGATGATGGCCGCGATGTAGAGCGCGGTGTATTGCAGGCCCAAGCCGATGGCGACGGCCGGTGGCGGGTTCTCGTGGGGTTCGTAGCGGATCATGGGATTAACCTCGGCAACATGGCCTTACGCCAGCGCTTGGCGCAATGCGGTGCGCCATCCGGCAAGCCACGCGCTCCGCGTTTCGGACGAGATGTTCGGCGCGAAGCGGCGGTCCGCATGGAAGGCGCCCACCGCGGCGGGCAAGTCCGACGCGAGGCCGGCACCCACCGCGGCGAGGGCGGCAACGCCGGCCGCGGTGGCCTCGGGCAACCCGGCGCGTTCCACCTCGGCATCCACCACATCCGCCAAGAACTGGCAGAACCAATCGTTCGCGGCCATGCCGCCGTCGATGCGCAAGGCTGCCACGTCCACGCCGTCCGCGGCGATGGCCGCCAGCAGGTCCGCGGTTTGGAAGGCGATGCTCTTCAGCACCGCGGTGACCACCTGCTCGCGTCCGTCGTCCAGCGTGAGGCCGGTGATGACGCCCCGCGCCTCTGGGCGCCAGTGCGGGGCGCCGAGGCCGGTGAACGCCGGCACCACATGCACACCCCCGGTGTCGCCGCCGATGCGGCGGGCGATGGCGTCCGTCTCGGCGGCCGCGTCGATGAGGCCCATGCGGTCGCGCAGCCACTTCACCGCCGCGCCGGCGACGAAGATGCTGCCTTCGAGGGCGAACGTGGATTCACCGCCCACGCGGTAGCCCACCGTGGCGAGCAGCCGCGCCTTCGACAATACCTTGGCGGCACCGGTGTTCGCCATCACGAAGCCGCCCGTGCCGTAGGTGCTTTTCGTCATGCCGACGTCGAAACAGCCTTGGCCGATGAGCGCCGCCTGCTGATCGCCGGCCACGCCGAGGATGGGTATCTCCGCGCCCAACCAACGCGCTTGGCAAACGCCGAAATCCGCGACGGAATCCTTCACTTCCGGCAGCATGGCCACGGGCACGTCGAAGTAATCCAGCAGCGTGTCGCTCCAAGCGTGGCCGGCGATGTCGTAAAGCTGTGTGCGGGAGGCGTTGGTGGCGTCCGTGCAGTGGCGCTGGCCGCCCGTGAGCCGCCAGATGAGGAAGGCGTCCACGGTGCCGAAGCGGAGTTCGCCGGCGGCGGCGCGACGGCGAAGGTCTCCCTGGTCGAGCAACCACGCGAGCTTCGTGCTGGAGAAGTAGGGATCGACCAACAGGCCCGTGACCTCGTGGATGCCTTCCGCCACGCCCTCGCCGGCCATGGCGGCGCAGCGCTCGGCGGTGCGGCGGTCCTGCCAGCCGATGGCGGGATGCACCGCGGCGCCGGTCTCGGCGTCCCACAACACCGTGGTTTCGCGCTGGTTGGCGATGCCGATGGCGGCCACTTGGCGCGCCTCGATGCCCGCCGCGGCCAAGGCGTCCTCGGCGGCGCCTAGGGTGGTGCGCCAGAGGGCTTCCGGGTCTTGCTCCACCCAACCGTCCGCGGGGAAGGACTGGTCGAAGGAACGCTGGCCCGTGGCCACGACGCGCCCGTCGTCAAAGACGATGGCGCGCGAGCTGGACGTGCCTTGGTCGATGGCGAGGATGTGCGGCATGGTGCCTCCCAAGGCGCGATGCTAACCGGATTGGGATGCGCCTTGAGCCGGCCGGGACGTGCCGGCAAGGGCGGGCCAGGGCGCTTCTTCCCAGATTTCCGCACCGCCTGCCCACAGGCCGCTCACAGCTTCACCACTAGCGCTTGCATTTGTGGACGGTTTGACATACAAGATGTTGCGTTCGCACACGCTTGCCGTGTAAGCTGAACACCGCGGGTGGCGTGAGCCGGGAACTGCAGGGCGCGTAAGCCGAACTCGGCGGATGGAGAGCCGAACGGCGCAGGGAAGCCGAGTTTTGGCGGGAAAGGGAATCTCCCGCGTGGCATCGCCCAGCCAGTTGCAGGACGGACACGCTTACCAAATAGGCGGGGGAAATGGGTCTCCCGCAGGGCAGGGAGAAACACTTGACGCAAACCGACGCCGCCACCTACGGCGCACACCGTTCGCCGCCGGCCGCCGAGCCGCCACCCATCACGCCTTCCATCGCCGCCACCGCACCGGGGACGCTGCGCGTCATTAAGCGCAACGGCGCGGTGGTGCCCTACACGGACGAGAAGATAGAAATCGCCATGACCAAGGCGTTCCTCGCCGTGGAGGGGAATGTGGCGGCCGCGTCTTCACGCATCCGCGAGCGCGTGTCCGAGTTGACCGGGCAGGTGACCGCGGTGTTCCGGCGCCGCTTTCCTTCCGGCGGCACCCTGCACATCGAGGACATCCAAGACCAAGTGGAGCTCGCCCTCATGCGCGGCGAGGAGCACAAGGTGGCGCGGGATTACGTGTTGTACCGGGAGGAACACGCCCGCCTCCGCGCCGACCGCGCCCGCGCCGAGGGCGAAGCGGGCGCCGCGGCGGCCACATTGTGCTTCGTGGACGCGGCCGGCGAGCGTCGGCCGTTGGACATGGCGCGCATTCGGCGCGTGGTGGACGAAGCCAGCCTTGGCTTGGAAGGGGTGGACGCTGAGCGCATCATCGAGGCGGCGCTCG
This sequence comes from Candidatus Azotimanducaceae bacterium, assembly GCA_965200505.1. Taxonomy (GTDB): domain Bacteria; phylum Pseudomonadota; class Gammaproteobacteria; order Pseudomonadales; family Azotimanducaceae; genus VXNE01. Next base: position 2,313,184 of record OZ241343.1, read on the forward strand.
GCAACATGTATGACGGCATCACCGCCGACGCCGTGGCGACGGCGTTGGTCATGGCCGCCCGCATGTTGGTGGAGGAAGAGCCGAACTACACCTACGCCACCGCCGGCCTGCTGCTCGACCAGCTGCGCGAACAGGCGTTGGCCTTTCTGGGCATCCGCGTGCCGGGCGCTGCCGATCATCGCGCCACCCATGCGGAACTGGCGGAACTGTACGGCGAAGCGCTCGGCGCGTTCGTTCGGCGGGGGGTGGAACTCGGCTTGGTGGCGCCGGAGCTCACCCGCTTCAATCTGGACCGGCTCGGCGCGGCATTGCAGCCCGAACGGGATCGACAGTTCACTTACTTGGGGCTGCAAACGCTGTTCGACCGTTACTTCATCCACTCAGACGGCATCCGCTTTGAACTGCCGCAAGTGTTCTTCATGCGCGTGGCGATGGGCTTGGCCTTGCAGGAAGACGAGCCGGAGCAACGCGCCATCGAGTTCTACGACTTGCTTTCCTCGTTCGACTACATGAGCTCGACGCCCACGCTGTTCAACGCCGGCACGATGCGGCCGCAGTTGTCTTCCTGCTTCCTCACCACCGTCTCGGACGACCTCGAAGGCATCTATGGCGCCATCCGCGACAACGCGCTGCTGTCGAAGTGGGCCGGTGGCCTCGGCAACGACTGGACGCCCATTCGCGCACTGGGCTCCTACATTCGCGGCACCAACGGCAAGTCGCAGGGCGTGGTGCCGTTCCTCAAAGTGGTGAACGACACCGCGGTGGCAGTCAACCAGTGCTTTGCGCCGGAGACGCGGGTGCATACCGCCGACGGCGTGAAGGCCATCCGCGATGTCGCCAAGGGTGACTTGGTGCTCGGCCAGCGCGGCGAATACCGCCCAGTGCTGAAGACGATGACTTACAACCAAACCGACCCGATGGTGGAGTTGCGCGTGAAGCATGGCGTACAGCCGCTGCGAGTGACGGCCGGGCATCCGATCTGGAGCATCCAAGGCGTGCCCATGGAGCAATCGATAGACCGCACGATGGCTTGGCTGGCCAAGGGGAAGGTGGCCCCGCAGTGGGTTGAAGCCGGCCGCTTGCGGAAGGGCGACCATGTGGCGCAAACCATCCCGCAGGAAGTCGTGCCGGTGGCTGGATTCGACGCGGACGACGCCCGCTTCTACGGCATCCTCTTGGGCGACGGCCACTGCTCCAAGGAAGGCCGGCCCAATGAGGGTCAGTGGCGGGTGAGCGGCAACCCCGAGCACGACGCCCACTTGCGCTTCGTCGTGGACTATCTGACGCGCAAGGGCGTTCATCATTGGATCACCGAACGCGGCAGCCGCTACCGGCAAATCCACTGGTCAACCGGGCTCGGCCTCGTGCGCGAAGGCACCACTGGTCGGTACGCAAGCGCCGGCGGCAACGCTCTTGGCCTTTCTTGGGACGATCTCTACGACAGCGACGGCACGAAGCGCATCCACCGCCGTTTCAGCCACCTGCCGAAGGCGCAAACGATGTCCTTGCTGCACGGCCTGCTGGAGACCGACGGCGGCATCAGCCGCGGCAAGGAGATTTACTTCACGAGCACCTCCGAGGCGCTGGCCGAAGGTGTGCGCTATCAGCTGCTGCGCTTGGGCGTTCCCACGGCCGGCCAGTACCGTGAGCGCGCGCAACACCATGAAGGCACACGCGACGATGGCTCCAAGGTGTCCTTCAACGGCATCGTGAAGGCTTGGGACATCCGTGTGCCGGCCGTGCCCGAGCTGGCCGCCCGGTTGGGCTGCCGAGCACTTGCCAAGCACAACTGGTTCATCTACCAAAACTGCGTGTTCAGCCGCGTTCGCGCGACGAAAGACCTGCCGCCGGTGCCGTTCGTCATGGATCTGAAAGTCGAAGGCGACAAATCCTACATGACGACGAGCGCATTGGCGCACAACGGCGGCAAGCGCAAAGGCGCCGTGTGTTCTTACTTGGAAACGTGGCATCTCGACGTGGAGGAGTTCTTGGAGCTGCGCAAGAACACCGGCGACGACCGGCGCCGCACCCACGACATGAACACGGCCAACTGGGTGCCGGACTTGTTCATGAAGCGCGTCTTTGAAGATGGCGAGTGGACGCTCTTTTCGCCTAATGAAGTGCCGGACCTGCACGACTTGTATGGCCGCGCCTTCGAGCAACGCTACGAAACCTACGAAGCGCAGACGAAGAGCGGCGAGATCACGCTGTTCAAGCGCGTCCGTGCGCAGGCGCTGTGGCGCAAGATGCTGTCGATGCTCTACGAGACGGGGCATCCTTGGGTGACGTTCAAGGACAGCTGCAATGTGCGCTCGCCACAACAACATGCGGGTGTCGTTCATTCATCCAACCTCTGCACGGAAATCACGCTGAACACGTCCAAGGACGAAATCGCCGTGTGCAACTTGGGTTCCATCAACCTCGCCCGGCACATCCGCGATGGCGAGCTGGACGGCAAGAAGCTCAAGCGCACCGTGCGCACCGCGGTGCGGATGCTGGACAACGTGATCGACATCAACTACTACTCCGTGCCCCAAGCGCACGCCTCGAACATGCGCCATCGGCCCATCGGTTTGGGGTTGATGGGTTTCCAAGACGCCCTTTACGAGCTGCGCATTCCCTATGGCTCCGAGGCCGCGGTGGAGTTTGCGGACCGCTCCATGGAAGCCATTGCGTACCATGCCATAGACGCTTCCTGCCGCCTGGCCAAGGAGCGCGGCAGCTATGCCAGCTTCGAGGGTTCGCTGTGGAGCGAGGGGGTGTTGCCCATCGATTCGCTGAAACGCCTCAAGGATGAACGTTGGGATGGTTACTTGGAGGCGGATTTTTCCACCACCATGAACTGGGATCGGCTGCGCGACCGGGTGCGCATGAGTGGCATGCGCAACTCCAACGTGATGGCCATCGCGCCGACGGCGACCATCGCCAACATCACGGGCGTTTCGCAGTCCATCGAACCGACGTATCAGAATCTGTTCGTGAAATCGAACCTCTCGGGCGAGTTCACCGTGGTTAACCCGTACTTGGTGCATGACCTCAAGCGCTTGGGCCTGTGGGACAACGTGATGGTGAACGACCTCAAGTACTACGACGGCAGCGTGCGGCGGATCGACCGGGTGCCGGACGAGTTGAAGGCACTGTACGCCACCGCCTTCGAGGTGGAACCACGCTGGCTGGTGGACGCGGCCAGCCGGCGGCAGAAGTGGATCGATCAAGCGCAGTCACTCAACCTCTACATCGCCGAGGCGTCTGGCAAGAAGCTCGACGTGATGTACCGCATGGCGTGGGTGCGCGGCTTGAAGACCACCTACTACCTGCGCTCCCTAGGCGCCACCGCGGCCGAGAAATCAACCTTGGAGGGTGGGGTGCTGAACGCCGTCGAGGCAGTGGGCGGCGGCGCGGCCTGCGCCATCGACGACCCGGATTGCGAGGCGTGCCAGTGACGGGCCTCGGCGTGAGGCGGTGGGAACATGGGAACAGCGAACAAGGATTGAGGAGACGGAATGAGCCGACTTTCGTGGGATGACTACGACGCCGATGCGGACGGCATGATGGCGCACATGGCCATCGAACAGCACTTGGATGCGGTGCCGGAGCCCACCGCGGAGCGGTTCCAGCCGGTGCCGCGGCCGCCGGTGCCGCCGCCGGCCGCGGTACATCCACAGAGGGCCGGCCGGCGCGAGCCCCCCGGCAAGCCCTTCGAACTCGAAACACCCAACGTCGAGGACGCAAACACGCCGGCATCAAGCACGGAGCGCGTCACCGTCGATGCGAAGCGCATGATTAACTGCCGTGCGGACCTCAACCAGCTCGTGCCGTTCAAATACGACTGGGCATGGCAGAAGTACTTGGACGGCTGCGCCAACCACTGGATGCCGCAAGAGATCAACATGAATGCGGACGTGATGTTGTGGAAGTCCGCCGATGGACTCACGGCGGACGAACGCAAGATCGTGAAGCGTAGCTTGGGGTTCTTCTCCACCGCGGATTCGTTGGTGGCCAACAACCTCGTGCTCGCCATCTACCGCCTCATCACCAACCCGGAGTGCCGCCAGTACCTCTTGCGCCAAGCGTTCGAGGAAGCCATTCACACACACGCCTACCAATACTGCATCGAATCCCTCGGCATGGACGAAGGCGAAATCTTCAACATGTACCGCGAAGTGGACTCGGTGTCGGCGAAGGCCGCCTGGGCGCTCAAATACACCCAGGAGCTCGCGGACCCCACCTTCAACACCGGCACCGCGGAGAACGACAAGACGCTGCTCAAGAACCTTATCGCGTACTACTGCGTGATGGAAGGCATCTTCTTCTACTGCGGCTTCACGCAGATCCTCTCCATGGGCCGCCGCAACAAGATGACGGGCACCTCGGAGCAGTTCCAGTACATCCTGCGCGACGAATCCATGCATGTGAACTTCGGCATCGACGTGATCAACCAGATCAAGTTGGAGAACCCACAGCTTTGGGACGCCCCCATGCAGCGGCTGGCGCGGGACATGGTGCTCGAAGGCACAGAGCTCGAAATCCAATACGCCCGCGACACCATGCCACGCGGCGTGCTGGGCATGAACGCCAACATGATGGCCGAGTACCTGCAATTCATCGCCAATCGCCGCCTCGCCCAAATCGGCCTGGAGGAACACTTCCCGGGCGTGAAGAACCCATTCCCGTGGATGGCCGAAATCATGGACTTGAAGAAGGAGAAGAACTTCTTCGAGACGAGGGTGACGGAGTATCAAACGGGCGGGGCGCTGAGCTGGGATTGAAGCGGAGCAGCTAACGCAATGGAGAGGACCTTGTCAGCGTTCATCGACACCAACTACGAGGTGCATGAATGGCGTCATGCCCGCACGATTCTAAGGCAGGATTTTCCCGCGGAATGGCAGGACATCGTCGACGTGTTGCAGGCGTTCCGCCTTAAGCGGACTTGGATCGTCAATCCAGGTGGGCGCAAGTCCAGTGTCTCGGCCTTCATTGACGAGTTTCTCTACAAGCGGGGTTGGGTAGAGAAGCAGTTCACTACCAAAGTAGTGGTCGACGATGCGGCCAGAGATACACCCACGCACAAAATCGACTGCTTCCGAAACCGAGTCGCCTTAGAGATCGAGTGGAACAACAAGGACCCGTTTTTCGACCGGGACCTCAATAACTTCAGACTGCTCTTCGACCTCCACGTGATCAGCGTAGGCGTCATCATTACCCGGTGCGATGATCTTCAGGACATCTTCGACTCCCTGGGTCGTGGATCGTCCTATGGGTCGTCCACAACTCACATGAGCAAGCTTTTGCCAAGAATCGAAGGTGGCGGAGGTGCCGGCTGTCCCATTTTGGTATTCGGAATCTCCAAGCAACTGTACGTGGAGGATGCGTAGTGTCCGCGTCCGAAGACCTCAAAAGAGCTGTTGGACGAAGGAAGTTCCACACTGTGCTGGCCGATCCACCGTGGCGATTCCAGAACCGCACGGGCAAAATGGCACCCGAGCACCGTCGCTTGACGCGCTACCAGACCATGTCCTTTGCCGAAATTGGCGACCTGCCCGTTGCGTCAATGCTCCACACACCCGCGCACCTGTACCTATGGGTGCCAAACGCGCTCTTGCCTTACGGCCTCGAGGTGATGGCCAAATGGGGGTTTCAATACAAGACCAACCTCATCTGGTACAAGGTTAGGAAAGACGGTGGCCCGGATCGACGCGGTGTCGGTTTCTACTTTCGAAACGTCACCGAAGTGGTCTTATTCGGCGTACGCGGCTCGAATGCGAGGACGCTACCCCCTGGCAGAAGCCAAGCCAATATCATCGCCTCGCGCAAGAGAGAGCATAGCCGCAAACCCGATGAACAGTACGCGCTAATCGAAGCGTGCAGTTCCGGCCCATTCATCGAGCTTTTCGCCCGCGGCCCACGCAAGGGCTGGTTCTGTTGGGGGGAACAAGCTGAGGAGTACGAGCCAAACTGGGCGACCTACACGAATCACTCGCAGGCCAACGGGGCTGTAAACGCCAACGGCGTTGACATCGGCCATCCAATAGCACGACCTGACCTTGTTTCGGGCAGTGCGCTGAGCTGGGATTAGGCCCGGCTCACGATCGGGAGCGCGACGATGCAAGGCCAATCCGTTTCCGACATCTTTGGCGGCCATGCCGGCGCCGTGGCGAGCCAAGGTGCGGACCGGCGCCACGGCTCGGCTACCGGAGAGCATGGCTGCGTACTGGCCTGCGAGGACAACTTGGCGTTCATGGCCAAGTTACCGGATGCTTCGATCAAGCTCATCGTCACATCGCCGCCCTACAACGTCGGCAAGTGTTATGAGCGGCGCGCAACACTTGAAAGCTACCTTCAGTCACAGCGGAGCGTGATCGCCGAGTGCGTTCGCCTGCTGCACCCCAAGGGTTCGCTCTGCTGGCAAGTGGGCAACTTCGTGAATAGCGGCGAGATCGTGCCGTTGGACACGGTGCTTTACCCCATATTCAAGGCCCACAACCTCAAGCTCCGCAACCGTATCGTCTGGCACTTTGGCCACGGCCTGCACTGTCAGAAGCGGCTCTCGGGCCGGTACGAGACCATCAATTGGTTCACCAAGGAGGATGCCTACACGTTCAACCTCGATCCGATTCGAGTGCCCTCCAAGTATCCGGGCAAGCGGCACTTCAAGGGGCCGAACGCGGGCAAGCTGTCTGGCAATCCGAAGGGCAAAAACCCAACGGATGTGTGGGCCTTCCCCAACGTGAAGAACAACCACGTGGAAAAAACCCCTCACCCCTGCCAGTTCCCGGTGGAGCTGGTTGAACGGCTGGTGCTGTCCATGACCAACGAGGGCGATGCGGTGCTCGATCCCTACATGGGCGTGGGCACGACCGTGGTGGCGGCGCTCCTGCATGGACGCAAGGGATACGGCTGCGACATCGTGAAGGAGTATGTGGAGATCGCTCGCCAGCGGGTGCAGGCCGTGCGCCTAGGGACGCTCAAGACAAGGCCCATGGGCAAGCCAATCTACGATCCCACGCAACCGAATGGCGGCCACTGACGGCTAACCATGAGAGTCGTTGAGCGCTACTCGCACTAGGTGCCTTCGTAGCGGTCTATAATGGGCACCGCAACCTCCGCGACATCCGCCAGTTTTTCGACAAAGCACATCAAAGCCTCCCCGCTCCCTTCCTCACACTCCCGGTGCAAGGTAGGGATAATAGAGCTCCAATTACGGTATCTTTCGTCGATGTACTGCCACCACAGCCACCCGTCCCCTTCCCAGTTCTCTTCACTGCTCCCTAACTTGTTCGTAAGCGACGCTTTCAGTTCCATGTGCCCTGCTCGGTCCTTAGCAAGACTGTAGGACTTGAGGCCGATTCCCCAACTGTCGATTTCAGACACTGCTTCCACACGGATCTGCGTGTACTGTTTCACTGTCCTGTATGCCCCACCGCCGCCAGTTGATTTCCAACTCTTCCGCCATGCCGCAAGACTCGTCTTTATCTTTGACGAGTGATACCACGAGTGATACCACGGTTGAAACAACATGTCGGCAGGATACTCATATCCGTTCCCCTGTGGGAATGTATCTCGAATCTTCATAAGAAACTCGAGAGAGACTTTCTGCATGATCTGAGGGTAAGCACGATGTATTTCTAAGCCCACACCCCATTTGTTCTCGTCAGAGACGATGAACTTGCTGATGGTCTCCAGCTGGCTGCTTCCCACAGTACGTCCTCCAAACCTATCCTCACAGAACGCCTCGGCCTCTCGAAAGAACCAGCAGAGGCGCTCGACTTTGCAGTTCTTCCGGCAATCCGAGAACCACTCTGCTAGGGTGTAACCGAGCCGACAGTCATCGAATCCGTCCTCCCACTCGCCCTCTCCCGCGCCGTGATACGGCATGATCTTGAAGTGGCTGCCATCTTCGATCCCATCCAAGTCGGGCGGCTTCACGCTTTCCGAAGAAGGCCCTTCGCCAGACGGCGAGAGGTAGATCAGGGCGTACTTCTCGAAACCACTATCCCGAAGCCACTCTAGGTAGTCTCCCACTTGACGCGGTTGGTCTCCGGCGTAGGGCTTGTTCTCGATGGCTAGGCAGCGGCCGCCGATGCGCACAAAGATATCGAGCCGCCTGTTGTCCTTGATCGCCTTTTCCACTTCGACTTCAACGGCATCATGTGCCTCAAGGCGAGCGAGATGAGCCTGTAAGCCACACCCATCGAGCATTAGCCTGAGGAAGATGGCCCCTTGGCCGTGCTTGCCCTTGGGGTTTAGCAGGTCCGCAACGACGCGAGAGAGCCCGAGTTCGTCCGTTCGCAAGTAGTCGAACACGTTGAACCGGCGAGCGAGATGGGTGTCCAACTCGTGCTCCAGTGACTGCGCCGTCTCGAGTCGCGGTGCCAGTTCATCAAAGAAGCGTTGATGTGCCTCAGTCACTCACCCGCTCCCTCAACCCAGCCCAGCCTCTTCCGCGTCTATCAACACCGCATCAAACTCCCCCGGCGCACAGCTAGGCTCCACCTGCAGGCGTATTGCCCGGCCGCTCTCCCGCGAAAGGCACTTCAGGTGCATCGCGTCCTCGTCCAACAACCGCTCCACCACACGCTCGTGGGCGCGAACGCGGTATTCGCCCGCCCGCTCCCGCGGTAGTGACTTCGCATCGGCGCGGATGAAGCGCAGAATCTCGTAGCAGGTGGTTTCCGGCCGCTGGGTCGAGCCGCGGCCGCCGCAGGTCGCACAGGGCTCATTCATCACTTGCGCCAAGCTCGGGCGCGCCCGTTTGCGGCTCATCTCCACCAAACCGAGCGGCGAGAAGGGCGTCAGCCGCACCCGGCCGGGGTCGCCTTCAACGCCCTTCTCCAACGCCCGCATCACGGTGCGTTGATTCGCCTCGTCCTCCATGTCGATGAAGTCCACAGCCACGATGCCGCCGATGTTGCGTAGGCGCAGTTGTCGCGGGATGGCGTTGGCCGCCTCTAGGTTGGTGCGCAACGCCGTTTCCTCAAGGTTGCGCGCACCGAGCGCAGCGCCGCTGTTCACGTCGATGGTGGTCATCGCCTCGGTTCGCTCGATGACGAGATGGCCGCCGGATTTCAGCGGCACCTCCCGCGCCAGCGCCCGCCGCAATTCGTCCTCAACGCCGTGGCGCTCGAAGAGTGGCGGCGCATCCTCGTACAACGCCACACGATCCGCCAACGCCGGCAAGTGTTCGCGGGCGTAGCGGCTAAGCCGTCGATGGGTATCCGCATCGTTGACGAGCACCCGGGAGACATCGGCGGTGGCGAGGTCGCGGATGGCGCGGGTATGGACAGGCAGCTCCTCGTACACCAGTTCGCCGATGGCCGCGCGCCGGCTGTGCTCCGCGATGCGTCCCCAAATGCGGTTCAGCACGCGCATGTCGGCGCGCAGTTGCTCGAATGACGCCTCATGCGCGACCGTGCGGGCAATGAACGCCACCTCCAAGCCCTCGGCCAGCGCCGCCGCCGCCGTGTCCCGGCGCAGGCGCTCGCGCTCCGCCTCATCGTCGATGCGCTGCGAAACAGCGACACGGCTGCCATTGGGCAGCATCACCAGGCTGCGCGACGCGATGGCCAAATGCATGGTGAGGCGCACGCCCTTGGTGCCCACCGGGTCTTTGGCCACCTGCACGAGGATGCGTTGCCCGGCGCATAGCAACGTCTGCATGTCTGGCCAGGCGCCGTCGCGGCCATCTTCCCGGCGGGCGCCCAGCGTTTCCCGCACATGCAGGAAACCGAAACGGTCGAGGCCCACGTTCACGAAGGCCGCCTGCATCCCCGGCACCACGCGATCCACCCGGCCCACATAGATGTTGCCGGTGAGGCTGCCGCGGTCGGCCCGCTCCACATGCAGCTCCTGCAGGGCGCCGCCAGCGCGCAGTGCCACGCGGGTCTCGAAATCGCAGACGTCAATGAGCAACTCGGCCGTCACCGCGCACCCACCTCACCGTCGCGCCAACACGGCACATTGAATGACCTTAGCAAATCGTCCGTTTCCCGCAATGGCAAACCAACCACAGCGCCAAAGCTGCCTTCGATGCGGCTGGCGAAAACGCCGCCGATGCCTTGGATGCCATAGCCGCCGGCCTTGTCGCGGCCTTCGCCGGTGCGCCAGTAGGCTTGGGCCTCGCCGGCGTCAACTTCGCGGAACGTCACCACGGCGCTTGCCAGCCGGCAAGCCTCGCGGTGGCCATCGCGCATGAAGAGCCCGGTGAAAACCTCGTGTTCCCGTCCCGAAAGGGTGTACAGCATGGCCACGCCCTCTTCCTCATCCCGCGGCTTGCCCAAGATGCGCCCGTCAATTGTCAACGCGGTGTCGGTGCCCAGGGTAGGCACGGCAGCGTCCACGGCGGTGGCCTTCTCCCGCGCCAGCCGCAGCACATACGCCGGCGCCGCCTCGCCCGGCCGCGGCGCTTCATCAATGGCCGCCGGCACCACGCGAAAGCGCACGCCAAGGCAGCGCAGGCGTTCGGCCCGCCGCGGCGAAGCCGAAGCGAGCACCATCATTCCACACGCCGCGCCATGCCGCGCATGAGCCTTGGCGTCAAGGGCCACAGCAATGCCGTGACCGCGGCTGAGAGGATCACCGTCCAAGACAGCGCCGTGCCCATCGCCAACAGCCCGGCCACATCGCGCACCAAGCTGATGGCCAAGGCGATCATGAACAAGGCGAGCGCTTGCTGCAGAACCCAGTTCATGCGCAAACGCCCGTACCAACTCCAACCCACCAACGTCATCGTCGCCAAGCACAGGCCGTTGGCGCCGAGGGGGTCCGAGTGCAACACGTCGAGCAGCAGGCCGAACAACCAACTCGCCGGCAGGCCGATGCGATGGGGGCGTTCGATGAGCCAAAAGAACAACACGAGGACGACCCAATCGGGCCGCAGCCAAGCCACCCAGCCGGGCAACTCCGCCGGCAGTCGGGCCACCGACAGGGTGGCGGCAACGAGCAGCGTGAGGCCAATGATCCAGCCGCCCTGCTTGAAGCTCACGCAGCCGGCCCCAACTCGTTCCGCTCAGCAGTCCCCTCGGGGGGCGTCGGGCCCACCGCGTTCGGCTCACGCTCTACCGATTCGCCGGCGGCGCGGCCCGGCTCGTCGAGGATCACGAGCACATGGCGGCCACGGTCGGACTTGACGGTCGGCCTCACCGTGACGCGGGCGAAGCGCGCCGTGGGCCGCTTCTCCACCTCAATCACCTCGCCGACGTGATAGCCGGCGGGGAAGCGGCCACCCAAGCCGGAAGTCACCAGCAGGTCGCCCTCCATGATGTCGGCGGACTGCGGCACGGCTTCGAGTTCCAGGAAGTCGAACCCGCCGGAACCGGCGGCGATGGAACGCCAGCCATTGCGCTCCGCTTCAACCGGCGTGGCATGGGTCTTGTCGGTGACCAGCAGCACGACGCTGCTGAACACCGATGCCTCGACGACCTGGCCAAAGAGCCCCGCCGCGTCCAACACCGCCGCACCCATCGCCACGCCATCGTTCAACCCCTTGTCGATGACGACCCGGTGCTTGTTCGGATCCGGCACCACGGACAAGAGCTCGGCCACCACCACCCGGTTGGATTCCCCGGGCCGACTGCCAAGCAACTGCCGCAGGCGCGCGTTCTCGACGCGATCGGCGCGGGATTCCTGCACCTCCAGCGACAGTTCCATCACTTGGCGTTGCAGCGCCGTCACCTGATCCTCACTGGCCATGAGCCGCTCCCCATAGGCGCGGGCGGCATGGGGCGCCTGCGCCACGCTGTAGATCGGCACGGTGAGAACGCCAATGCCGGCCCGCAACGGCTCCAGCAGGCGGCTGTTGGCCTCGAGGAAGGCGAGCAGCACCGAAGCGGCGAACAGGGGTGCGAACAGATAGCCAGCACCGGATTCGCGGGCGAAGAGCACCTTTCGAGAGCGCTCTGCCGTCGTCTGCCCCGGGCCGATTGGCCTCGCCCCCGTTTACAGAAAGAGCGGGTCGACGTTGCCGTCGTCAATGAGGTCCAGTGCCCGTCCGCCACCCCGCGCCACGCATGTGAGCGGATCTTCCGCCACGATGACGGGCAGCCCGGTGTCCTCCGAGAGCAACACGTCGATGTCGCGCAGCAAGGCCCCGCCGCCGGTCAACACGATGCCGGTTTCCGCGATGTCGGCGGCCAGCTCGGTGGGCGTTTGCTCCAGCGCGTTGCGGACGTTCTGCAGAATCATGGACAGCGGCTCTTGCAGCGCTTCGAGAATCTCGTTGCTGTTCAAGGTGATGGTGCGTGGCACCCCCTCGGCGAGATTGCGCCCGCGCACGTCCATCTCCAACACTTCCTTCTGCGGATAGGCGGCGCCGATGGCCTGCTTGATGCGCTCCGCGGTGGTCTCGCCGATGAGGCTGCCCCGCGTGCGGCGCACATAGGCGATGATGGCTTCGTCGAAGCGATCCCCGCCCACGCGCACCGTCTCGCTGTACACCACGCTGTTGAGCGAGATGATGGCGATCTCCGTGGTGCCGCCGCCGATGTCCACCACCATCGTGCCGATGGCCTCATGCACCGGCAAACCGGCGCCGATGGCGGCCGCCATGGGCTCTTCCACCAAGCGCACGTCCCGCGCGCCGGCGGACAGGGCGGATTCGCGGATGGCGCGCCGTTCCACCTCGGTGGACTTGCAGGGCACGCAGACGAGCACCCGCGGGCTGGGCCGAATCAACGAGTTCTCGTGTACCTTCTTGATGAAGTACTGGAGCATCTTCTCGGTGACGACGAAATCCGCGATCACCCCGTCGCGCAATGGCCGAATGGCCACGATGGTGCCGGGCGTGCGCCCCAGCATGCGCTTCGCCTCTTGGCCCACGGCGGCCACGCTCTTCTGGTTGCTGCTGTTGTTGCGGACGGCGACCACCGAGGGTTCGTTGAGGACGATGCCCTCGTCGCGAACGAAAATCAGGGTGTTGGCAGTGCCGAGGTCTATGGAGAGGTCTCGCGAGAACAGGCCGCGAAAGTTTTTGAGCATCGTGGCGCGTCGCCCTCGGCTCGCGGGATAAACGAACGCACTTTACCCTTTGACGCCAAAGCAGGCAAGCGCCGTGGCGGCGCCGGCCAGGGCGTTTTCACGCTGAGCACGAGGCGGTCTGTGGGGTAGCGGCTTGGGTGGTTGATCGGGTTGGTGCGCGCGATGCGGTGGCGGGGCTGGCCTTTGGCTGGCGTTCGGGTTCGTTCCGGCGGCTTGGCGACCGCTTCCGCCCGTCCGGGGACGGCGGGCGCCGGGGGGCGCCCGGCGCGCTTCGGATGGGGCGCGGCGAAGGCTAGCCGGGCGTGAGGACGGCGTCGAAGGCGTCCCCGCGGCGCATGGAGAAGTGGTCTACGGCTTCGGGCACGTGGCGGAAGCCGCGGTGCCGGACGACGGCGAGGGCGATGTTGTTCATGATGGCGTTGTTGGCGGGCGCGTGGCGGGCGCGGACGCGGCAGGCGTCCTCGCCCAGGCTGGCGTCGCGGGGGTGGTGGTTGCCGTTCTCGACCATCCAGTGGCCGCGGTTCCAGGACAGCAGGCGTTCGGGGCCGGCCCGTTCGGCGGCGACCGAGCAGATGCCGTAGGCGGTCTCCTCGGCGGCCTTGCCGGTCTTGGCGACGACGCGCCGGCGGCGGACGCGGAACGCTTGGCGGGCGTGCCGGAAGCGCAGCATGCCCTTGGGCAGGTCGCGCGCGGCGATGGAGCGCCGCTCGACGCGCCCGTGCCCCTTCTCCGGCGGCGCGTCGTGGCGGCGGACGCCGGGCGCGTCCCAGTCCAGCCCCGCCAGCGCCTTGAAGGTCTCTGGGCAGTTGCCCTTGACCGCGAACAGGTAGTCGGCGCCGTGGACGTCGACCACGCGGCGCTCCATGTCGAACGACGAGTGCAGGGCGTCGAGCGTCAGCAGCCGCCCGCGCACGTCCACGTCGCCAAGCAGCGCCGCCGTGGCCGCGGCCTCGCCGCCCTCCTCGAGGACGCAGCGGCTGGCCACCGGCCGGCCGTCGTGCGCCACCAGCGTCACGGTCTCGAAGCGGGCGCCGCCGGCGTTGCGGTTCGCGCCGCGGATGCGCTTGCCGTCCGCCGACAGCGCCCGCCGGTCGAAGCGGTCGCGGATGTCCCTGCCGTCCACGGCCAGCTTCCGCGCCGTCGCCTCTTCGCGCTCCGCGTCCGCCTCCGCGCGCGGCGCCGACCAGCGCGACAGCACCTGCCGCAGCGCGTCCGGGTCGGTGTCCGCCATCACCCGGCAGAACGTCGAGTCCGACGGCGCCTCCCGCTCCCCCGTGCGCGGGTTCCGCCACGCCCCCAGCGCCGCCAGCTCATCCTGCGACAGCGCCTCCGCATAGCGCTCCGCCGCCGCCGGCCCCGAACGCCCCGACAGCCGCGCCAGCGCCACCAGCGACAGCACCGTCGCCAGACGGTGCTTCCTGCCCTGGCCGCGCCGGCAGTCCGGCAGCTCCGCGAACAGGTCCCGCAGCGAGCGCAGCTCCTCCGTCCGCCACGACGCCGACCACGCCTTCGGCGAACCCCACTCCGGACGCTCCGCCGCATCCGCCAGCCGCCGCCGCGCGTCCCGGCGCAGCGGCCGCACGTACATCTCCTTGACCGAACCATGCGCGTCGGTGTACCGGCCGTTGTGCCGGGCGAAGCCCCGCGTCCGGCCAACCGGCGTCCAGTTCGACGCCCGGTAGCACACGCCCCGGAACCGCGACGGATCCACGAACGTCTCCGCCAGCTCCAACGGATGGCCATGCGCCTCCCGCCAGTCCGCGCTCAACCGCCGCAGACTCAGCGACAGCGCCCGCGACGCCAGGTTCGGCGTCCCCGAAGCCGCCGGCAGCACCAGAAACCGCGTGTTGTTCCCGATCAGGTGCAGACGCCGGAACTGCACCGAACGATGCCACCCCAGCCACCGGTCCCGCGGCCCGCACTTGAACGCCCCGGACTGCCAGCCCAGCAGCGCGACCCAATGGCCCCGCCACTCCGCCACATGCCGCAGGCCGCGGCCCGCGAACTGCTTGAAGCCCAGGTAGTGGTGCTCCGCCACCAGACCGTCCCAGCGCCGGCGCTCGTCCGCCCGCGCCGGACGGACCACCACCTCCCGCACCACCACCTCCAGCCGCCCCGCCAGCGCTCCGCCCTTCTCCATGCGACACTTGATACACCTTCCGCGCCCGAATAGCCAGCACTTCCCTCCACGCCCTGCCTCTCAACCACTTACGCACTAGCGTGAAAAAGCCCTGCGGCGCCGGCCGTCTTCTGCTCGACAATGGCGCGCCCCGAACGGAAAATGGCTTGTTCGCCCGCGCACCACCATGAACCAAGAAATCCTCGACAAGCTGACGCGCTTGAGCCAATTGGCCTTGGGCCCGGACGAAGCGCGTCTCGCTTTGGCGGATTTGTCCGCCATCGTCGCCCTCATTGACGAGCTGGAAACCGTGGGCACCGAGGGCGTGGCGCCCCTCGCGCATCCGCTGGACATGGCGCAACCGCTGCGTGAGGACGTGGTGACTGAGGCGCCGGCCAGGGAACGCCACCAAGCCGGCGCCCCGCTCACGCGCGATGGCCTCTATCTGGTGCCGAAGGTCGTCGAATGAGCGTGGTGCCGGCGGCGGATGTCGCCACCCTGTGGCGCGGCCTCGATGCCGGCGAATACAGTGCGCGGGAACTGGCGCAAGATGCGTTGGCCCGCGTCGAGGCGGCCAACCCGGAGCTCAACTGCTTCATCACCATCACCGGCGAACAAGCCTTGGCCGCGGCCGATGCCGCCGACGCGCGCATCGCGGCCGGCCGCGCCGCGCCGCTCACGGGCATCCCCATCGCGCACAAGGACCTCTTCTGCACCGCCGGTGTAGCCACCACCTGCGCTTCGCGGATGTTGGCCGAGTTCGCCCCGCCCTATGACGCCACCGTGGTGGCGCGTCTCGCCGATGCCGGTGGGGTCTCATTGGGCAAGACGAACATGGACGAGTTCGCCATGGGCGCCTCCAACGAGACTAGCTGGTTCGGCCCCGCGCACAACCCGTGGCACCGCGGCCGAACGCCGGGCGGTTCTTCCGGCGGCAGCGCCGCCGCCGTGGCCGCGGGGCTGGTGCCCCTCGCCACCGGCACCGACACCGGCGGCTCGATTCGCCAACCGGCCGCGTTCTGCGGCGTCACCGGCTTGAAGCCCACCTACGGGCGCGTGTCGCGTCACGGCATGGTCGCCTTTGCTTCGAGCCTAGACCAAGGCGGCGTCTTCGCCCGTTCCGTCGCGGATGTGGAGTGGCTCCTGCTGGCGATGGAAGGGCACGACCCGCTCGACTCCACCAGCGCCGACCGGCCGCCCACCACACGCGCACCGACGCCGCGCATGACCTTGGGCGTGCCCTGTGAGTACTGGGACGGCCTCGATGCCGGCATGGCGCACTGCCTGGAAGCGGCAACGCGGGAGCTCGAAGCCGCCGGCGCGGCGCTCAAGGACGTCTCCCTGCCCCACACCGCGGCGGCCGTGCCGGCGTATTATGTGATCGCCAGCGCCGAGGCATCCGCCAACCTCGCCCGCTACGACGGCGTGCGGTTCGGCCATCGCGCCGCGGCCCCGAAGGACCTCGACGATCTCTACCAACGCTCACGTGGCGAAGGCTTCGGCGCCGAGGTGAAGCGACGCATCCTCACCGGCACCTATGTGTTGTCGGTCGGCTACTACGACGCCTACTACCTGAAGGCGCAGCGTGTCCGGCGGCTCATCCGGCAAGACTTCCTGAACGCCTTCAGCGCGGTGGACGCCATCGTGGCACCCGTCACCCCCAGCGTCGCCTTCGAGTTGGGCGCCGTGCGCGACCCGGTGGCGATGTACCGCCAAGACGTCTTCACGACGCCGGCCAGCCTCGCCGGGCTGCCGGCGATGTCACTGCCGTGCGGCTTCCAAGACGGCTTGCCGGTGGGGCTCCAACTCATCGCGCCGCATTTCGAGGAAGGACGCCTGCTCGCCTTGGGCGCGGCGCTGCAACACCGCACGGACTGGCATTTGCGCCGGCCGGCGGCGGCGTGAGGGCAGCGCGCATGTCTTGGAAGACCGTCATCGGGCTGGAGGTTCACATTCAGCTCGCCACGCGCTCGAAGATCTTCTCCGGCGCGGGCACGGCGTTCGGCGCCGAGCCGAACACGCTCGCCTGCGCCGTCGACCTGGGCCTGCCCGGCACCCTGCCGGTGCTCAATCGCGAAGCGCTGCGGATGGCGCTCACCTTCGGCCTCGCCATTGAGGCGGCGCTCGCCCGTGAATGCCGGTTCGACCGCAAGAACTACTTCTATCCGGACTTGCCGAAGGGCTATCAGATCAGCCAGTTCGAGGCGCCGGTGGTCGCCGGCGGCACTGTGACGATAGACGCCGGCGCCGGCGAGCGGCGCATCGGCATCACGCGGGCCCACTTGGAGGAGGATGCCGGCAAGTCTCTGCATGAGGATTACGCCGGCATGACGGGCATCGACCTCAACCGCGCCGGCACGCCGCTCCTTGAGGTGGTGTCTGAACCCGACTTGCGCTCCCCCGCCGAAGCCGCCGCGTTCTTTCGCGAGCTGCGGGCGCTGGCCCGCCACCTGCGCATCTCCGATGGCAACTTGAACGAGGGTTCGATGCGCTGCGACGCCAACGTGTCCGTGCGGCGCCCGGGCGAGCAAGCGCTTGGCGAGCGCACCGAAATCAAGAACCTGAACTCGTTCCGCTTCATCGAACGCGCCATCCGGCACGAGATCGCGCGGCACATTGACATCCTCGAACGCGGCGGCCAAGTGGCCCGCGAAACGCGCCTCTACGATGCCGAGCGCGATGAGACGCGGCCCATGCGCGGCAAGGAGCTGTCGGACGACTACCGCTACTTCCCGGAGCCAGACTTGCTGCCGGTGCATATCTCTGAGGCGCTGCTGGCCGAAGCCCGCGCCGCGCTGCCGGAACTGCCCCGCGCCAAGCGGCGCCGCTACCAGGAAGCGTTCGGCCTCAACGCCGCCGAAGCCCGGCAACTCGCGGAGGAACCGAACGTCGCGGCCTATTTTGAAGCCGTGGCCAGTGCCTCAAGCCCGCGCCGCGCCGCGCATTGGATGATGGATCAAGTGGCCGCGGCGCTCAATCGAAGTGGCCTCGACATCGCCGCCTGCCCGGTGCCCGCGGCGCAGTTGGCGCGGCTCCTGCAACGCATCGACGAGGGGGTGGTGTCCGGCAAGATCGCGACGACCATCTTCGACCGCCTGTGGCGCGACGGTGGCGACGTGGACGCCATCATCGAGGCACACGGCTTGCGCCAAGTGAGCGACGTGGACGAACTCGCCGCCATCGTGGCGCAGGTGGTCGCCGCGCATCCGGACCAAGCGCTGCAGTTCCGCGCCGGCAAGGCCAAGGTGCTGGGTTTTTTCGTGGGCCAAGTGATGCAGGCAACCAGCGGCAAGGCCGATCCCAAGCAGGCCAATGCGCTGTTGTTGAAGGCCCTCGCGGACGGCTGAACCGGCGCTTCGGCGCACGGGCAGCCACGGCATTAGAATCAAGCCAATGGCCGCGCTCACCCACCTGCGAGCCCTCGAGGCTGAGAGCATCCACATCATCCGTGAGGTGGCGGCGGAGTTCGAGAAGCCGGTGCTGCTCTATTCCATCGGCAAGGACTCCTCGGTGTTGCTGCATCTCGCGCGCAAGGCGTTCTTTCCCGGCGCGTTGCCTTTTCCGCTGCTGCATGTGGACACCACTTGGAAGTTCCGCGACATGATCGCCTTCCGCGACCGAATCGTGGACACACTCGGCTTGAACCTCATCGTCCACACCAATGCGGCCGGGGTGCGCGACAGCGTGACGCCGTTCAGCCACGGCAGCAAGAAATACACGGACATCATGAAGACCCAAGCGCTGCTCGAAGCCTTGGAGCGGCACGGCTTCGACGCCGCCTTTGGCGGGGCGCGCCGCGACGAGGAGCGTTCCAGGGCCAAGGAACGGGTGTACTCGGTGCGCGACCGCAACCATCGCTGGGATCCGAAGAACCAGCGCCCCGAGCTATGGAACGTCTATAACGGCAACATCGACCGTGGCGAGGAAGTGCGCGTGTTCCCGCTTTCCAACTGGACTGAACTGGACGTTTGGCAGTACATCCACACCGAAGGCATCGACATCGTGCCGCTCTACTTCGCTGCCCCGAGGCCCATCGTGGAACGCGACGGCATGCTCATCATGGTGGATGACGAGCGCATGCCGCTCAAGCCGGGCGAGCGGCCCGAACCACGCATGGTGCGCTTTCGCACCTTGGGCTGCTATCCGCTCTCCGGCGCCATCGAGTCCCACGCCGCCACCTTGCCGGAGATCATCGACGAGATGCTCCGCGCCCGCCAATCCGAGCGGCAAGGACGGCTCATCGACTTCGACGCCAGCGGCTCCATGGAACGCAAGAAGCGCGAAGGCTACTTCTGATGGCGCCGGCGGCGGGCCACACGGAGGAAGTGCTCACTTACCTTGAGCGACACGAGCGCAAGGAGCTGCTGCGCTTCCTCACCTGCGGCTCCGTGGACGACGGCAAGAGCACGCTCATCGGCCGCCTGCTGCACGATTCGCAAGTGATCTACGAGGATCAGCTGCAGGCCCTCGAGCGAGACAGCCAAGGCGCCGGCGGCGGGCTCGACTTGGCGCTCCTGGTGGATGGCCTGCAGGCGGAACGCGAACAGGGCATCACCATCGACGTGGCCTACCGCTACTTCGCCACCGACAAGCGCAAGTTCATCATCGCGGACACGCCGGGCCACGAGCAATACACCCGCAACATGGTGACGGGCGCCTCCACCTGCGACGTGGCGGTGATTCTCATCGACGCCGGCAGCGGCACCCTCACGCAGACCAAGCGCCACACCTACCTGGCGCGGCTGTTGGGCATCCGCCACCTGATCGTGGCCGTGAACAAGATGGACGCGGTGGGCTACAGCGAGGCCGTCTTCAACCGCGTCCACCAAGGCTACCTGGGCTTCGCCGAGCGCCTCGGCGTCGCCAGCCTGAGCTTCGTGCCCATTTCCGCGCTGCACGGCGACAACGTGGTGCAGCCGTCGACCAACATGGCGTGGTATCGCGGCGCCACGCTCATGCACCTCTTGGAGAGCGTGCCCGTCGGCGCGGCCAAGGACTTCGCGCACTTCCGCATGGCGGTGCAGCGCGTCAACCGCCCGGACGCCACCTTTCGGGGCTACAGCGGCACGGTGGCCGGCGGCGTGGTGCGCCCCGGCGACAGCGTGCTGGCGCTGCCTTCGGGGAAGGTCTCCGAAGTGGCGCGCATCGTCACCATGGATGGCGACTTGGACGAGGCGTTCGCGCCGATGGCGGTGACGTTGACGCTGACCGACGACATCGACGTGAGCCGCGGCGACATGCTGGCCAGCCCAGAACGCCGGCCGCACTTAGCGGACGTGTTCGAGGCGCATCTTGTATGGCTCGCCGAAGCCCCACTCGACACCGGCCGCCAATACCTCGTGAAGCACGGCTCGAAGCAGGTGTACGGGCAAGTGCGGGCGCTCAACCACCGGGTGGATGTGAACACGCTGGAACAGTTGCCGGCGGCGACGCTCAAGTTGAACGAGGTCGGCCTCGCGTTCTTCACCTTGGCGGAACCCATCGGCTTCGACCCATATCGGCACAACCGCGCCACCGGCGCCTTCATCGTCATCGACCCGCTGACGAACGCCACCGTGGGTGCCGGCATGATCGAACCGCCCGGTGCGCAAACGGCCGGAGCGCATTGGGACGAGGCACCGCGTGGCGCACTCGAAGCCGCGCCGCCGGCGGTGAGCGCGGCGGAGAAATCGGAACGCTTGGGCCAAGCGCCGGTCACGGTGCTGCTGACCGGCGTTTCCATGACCGGCAAGACCGCGATCGCCCAAGCGGTGGAACGCAAGCTGTTCCGCGCCGGACAGCTGGCGACGGTGCTCGACGGCCAAGCCTTCCGCCTCGGCATGAGCCGCGACTTGGGCTTCTCCGCCGCCGACCGCTCCGAGAACCTGCGCCGCGCCGCGGAAGCCGCCAAGCTGGTGAACGCGGCCGGCCTCATCTGCCTGACGGCGTTCGTCGTGCCCCACGAGCGCGTCCGCGAACGTGTGCGGCAAGCCATCGGCGCCGAGCGGTTCCTGGAGGTGTTCCTCACCGCCCCCCTTGCCACGTTGCAAGAGCGCGACGAACGCGGCCTCTACGCCGCCGCGCAACGCGGCGAGCTGCCGAGTTTCCCCGGCGTCACCTCCGCCTTCGAGCCCCCCACCGCGCCAGACCTCACCATCAACACGGCTGAAACGACGGTGGAGGATGCCGCCGAGCAAGTCGTGGCACTGCTGCGCGAGCGGGGGTTTGTTTGGTGAGGGGCTGTGTACGCAGCGCCGGCGTCTTGATCGCTCCTGCTGGGACACTTCGGCAGTGAACTTTCCCACCGAAATCCGCGATCTCGAAGCTGAGCTGCGCCGCGTACGCAGCATGTGCGAGGAAGACGAGCGCGCACAGGCCAAGTCGGCGACACCGGAAGTTGACGGCATCTTCCTCGCCAGTTTGAACAAGCTCCGCCACGAGTTGGAGCAGCGGCTGCATCGAGCGAAGGCTGAGAAGTCAAAGAAGGCCGGGGCTGCTTGACGACATCGGCGAATAGCCGCGCTGTCGATTCGCAATCGCGTGGGGCGTCGAGCGGCTCGACACAGGCGAGAAACTCCGGCTGAGCTACCACAAGTCGTTGACGGGCACTCCGGCCGCCTGTCCGCGGCTGTGCTGCGGCCAAACCCTCACGCCACCGCACGGCCTACCCAAACTCGACAGTGCCGATTTCCTTGAGCGGCAGCGCCGTGATGCCATCGCCCAGCGGGTAGCGAAGGTCTCCCGGGTACACCACATAGAGGTGCGCCAGTCGCAAATCTTCGGCGACGATGTGCATGGACTTGGTGGTGCGCGGCGCGTCGGTACACTTGAACTCGAATCCCCAGCGCCGGCCGTGGCGCAGCAGCAGCAGGTCCAGCTCCGCGCCGCGTTGCGTGGCGTAGAAATAGGCTTGGCGTTGGCCGTGCGCGAGCAGCGTCTGCTCCAGCGCGAAGCCCTCCCAGCTGGCGCCGTGGCGGGGATGTGTGCGCAGCGCCTGCATCGCGTCGAGGTCCAACAGGGTGTGCAGGATGCCGCTGTCGCGCAGATACACCTTGGGCGACTTCACCAGTCGCTTGCCCAAGTTCTCGAACCAAGGCGGCAGCAGGCGCACCATGAACGTGCCGGCCAGGAGGTCTCGATAGCGGTTGACGGTGCGGGCGCTTGCGTCCATGGCGCGGCCGAGTTCGGCGGCGTTCCACACCTGTCCGTGGTAGTGCGCCAGCATCCGCCAGAAGCGGCTCAGGGCTTGTGCCGGCACACCGGCACCGAGGGCGGGGATGTCGCGTTCCAGGAAGGTGCGCGTGAAGGACTGCATCCAGCGTCGCCAAGCGGCGGCTGAGGGCGCAAGCCACGCCCGCGGGAAGCCGCCGTGCAACCAGAGGCTGTTCTGATGCTCCGGCCCCACTTCCTGCAGTGAGAATCCGCCAACGTCCACGAACAGCACCCGCCCGGCCAAGGTCTCCGAGATGCCTCGAACCACGTCCCAAGAAGCGCTGCCGAGGAGCAGAAAGACGGCTTTGCGATCAGCCGCGTCGCAGATCGGCCGCAGCGTCTCGAACAGCGACGGCAGCCGCTGCACCTCGTCCACCACCACCAGCCCCTCACATTCGCCGAGCAGCGCTTCCGGCGTTCGGGACATCGCCTCGCGTACACTGGCGACCTCCAAGTCGAAGGTGGCCGTTGGCCCCGGCCACGCCGCGGCCACTTGCGCCGCAAGGGTGGTCTTGCCGACTTGGCGAGCGCCGAGCAGCGCCACCGCCGGTGCCTCTGAGAGCGCTTCGTGTACTTGCCTCAGCAACGCGGAACGGATCATTTTTTTGTTGAATATCGGAACTGTTAAGACAGATATTCAACGATAAACTTCCTCTGTCACACATGCAACACACAGCCGACCGATCCGGCCCCCACCACCAACGGCACCCCGCCGTCGCTGGCGGCTGGATGACTTGGCCAGCGTCGGGCGCTACAGTTCCGGCCTTGCGCACGAGCGGCGGGCGGCAAGTCGCGGGAGGGCAGTGTGAAGGCCATCATGGTGATGTACGACTCGCTGAACCGGCACATGCTGCCGAACTACGGCTGCGACTGGACGCTGGCGCCCAACTTCCGCCGCCTGGGCGAACGTGCCGTCACCTTCGACAACCACTACGTCGGCTCCATGCCGTGCATGCCGGCGCGGCGCGAGCTGCACACCGGGCGGCACAACTTCCTGCATCGCTCTTGGGGCCCCTTCGAGCCCTTCGACGATTCCACCTTCACCATCCTGAAGGAGCGCGGCGTCTATACCCACTTGGTGTCCGATCATTACCACTATTGGGAGGATGGCGGCGCCACCTACCACCACCGCTATTCCAGCTGGGAGAACGTGCGCGGCCAAGAAGGGGATGCGTGGAAGGGCGAAGTGGCGGAGCCGGACATCCCGGAACACCTCGGCCGCATCAACCGCCAAGACTGGGTGAACCGCAAGTACATGCGCGAGGAGCGCAACACGCCGCAAGCCCGCACCTTCGCCGCCGGCCTCGAGTTCCTGTGCACCAACCACCGGC
Source organism: Candidatus Azotimanducaceae bacterium (assembly GCA_965200505.1). Lineage (GTDB taxonomy): Bacteria > Pseudomonadota > Gammaproteobacteria > Pseudomonadales > Azotimanducaceae > VXNE01. The sequence goes on from OZ241343.1 coordinate 2,336,797, forward strand.
AGGACAACTGGTATCTGCAGATAGAGACCTTCGACCCCCACGAGCCGTTCTTCACCCTCAAGCATTGGAAGGACCGCTACAACCACGACTGGGACGGCCCCCACTTCGACTGGCCGAAGTACGAGCGGGTGAGCGAAGACCCGGATGCCGTGGAATACCTGCGCTACCAATACGCGGCGCTGCTGACGCAGTGCGATCACTACCTGGGCCAAGTGATGGACTTCATGGACGCCCATGCCATGTGGCAGGACACGATGCTGCTGGTCATCACAGACCACGGCTTCCTGCTTGGCGAACACGATTGGTGGGGCAAGGCGCGGATGCCGTGGTACAACGAAACGGCGCACATCCCGTTCTTCGTGTGGGACCCGCGCAGCGGCATCGCCGGGCAGCGCCGCCAAAGCCTCACCACCACCATGGACATCGGCCCAACGCTGCTCGACCATTTCGGCGTGGCACCACCCCCGGACATGGACGGCCAACCGCTGCGGGCAACCATCGCGGAAGATGCCAAAGTGCGTGATGTGGCCATCTTCGGCATGTTCGGCGCCCACGTGAACATCACCGATGGGCGCCATGTGTACATGCGCGGCCCGGTGGCGGAGAACGCGCCCCTCAACCACTACACGCTGATGCCCACCCACATGCGCAGCCCGTTCACGCCGCGGGAACTCGCCAACATGCAGTGGCATCCGCCGCTGCCGTTCACCAAGGGCTGCCCGGTGATGCAGATTCCGTCGGTGGGCTTGGGCCGGTTCTTCGACACCTTCCAAACGCAGCTATTCGATCTGCAGACGGACCCGGGCCAAACGCAACCGTTGGCCGATGAGGCATTGGAGCAGCGGTTGGCGGATCAGCTTGCCAAGGCGCTGCGGGCGCATCTGGCGCCGCCGGAGCAATTCACGCGGCTTGGATTGGCGGCGCGTTAAGAGGCGGAACCAGCAGCTAGACCGCCGTGAGGTGGTTATCCCACTGCAGATCGCGCTGGTGTGCCGCCTTTTCGTGAAGCGGTTCGAAGGTGGCCGCGGCGAAGCGCATGATCTTGCCGCCGCCGTTGCTGACGACGAACTCCCGGGCCGCCGCATCGAAGGCCACGCCGCAGCAATCCCGAAAGCGGTGTTGCGCCAGAAAGCGGCCGGCGCGGAGGTCCCAGAGGGTGGCCAAGCCAGCGCGGGGGCAGGTCGCCACCGCCCGGCCGGTCGTCGCGTCCACCGCCACGCTGCCGACGTACTGCCTGAGGCCCCGCTGCGCCACCAGAGGGATGGCAAGGGGTTCCAGGCGTTCCAACCAGCATCCCGCACGCGCTGGTTTGAGGGCGGCGAGCAGCGGCACATCGTCGGCCGGCGGGCCCTCGTACTGCATGCCGGCCAGCACCAGACCGTCGTCGGTCACGGCGATGTGGCGGATGCTGGCTTGGTGATGGCTGCCGACAGCGCGGTGGAGTAGCCGCCCGCTCGCCACGTCGATGAGCGCCAGATTGGGCCGCATGGTGGGCAGGTTGAGCTTCTTGCGCGGTTGGCTGGGGTGGGTGAGGATGCCGCCGTTGGCCACGGCAAGGGTGGCTTGGTCCGGCAGCCAAGCCAGTTGGTGCGGCCCGACGCCACCGCTGTCGAACTCGGCCACCACCCGCAGCGTCTTGGCATCGCGGATGCTCACCATGCCGCGGCCGCGGCGGTAGTCGTTCTCCGTGGCGAACAGGTATTGGCCGTCGGCGGAATGGATGGCATGGCCGTAGAAGTGACGGTCCGCGGCGGCGTCGCAGAATGTCCGTGGCGCACCGGTGGCCAAATCGATGATGGTGGCGCGGGTGCCGGGCCGCCGCGGCGCCACGAACGCCGACGCCCGGTTGGGGGCAACCGCGATTTGGTGTGCCCGCGCCGGCAGCGGAACGCGAAACGACTCCTTGCCGGTGACGTCGAAACCCACCGCGTAGTGCTGCCTGCCCGAACTGCCCCGCGCCGACGCGGCGCTCACAAAGGCAGCTAAGCCGCCGGCGCCTCGCGGCAGCATGGCCGCAACGCCGGCGGTCAACACCCCGCGCCGTGAAGTGGCCATGTCAATCGCCGTCGTCGTGGGTGAAGCCGAGTTGCACCCCGGCGGCGACCGCGGCGTCTTCGCCGAGGAGCGAGATGCGGTGAAACACTCGCCCTATGGCCTCCAAGGCTTCGCGCTCGTCGGCGTCATTGCCGCCCACGATGTCCTCGATGCTCGCGTCCAAGGCCGCAAGCAGCTTCTCGGCATGGGCCAACTCGGCCGCCAAGTCCGTGCCGATGGCTTCCCCGTTGCCTTCCTCATGGGCGCGGGCAAGGTAATCGCGCAGCCGATAGGTGTTTTCGTCCTCGTCGTCCACCAACGCTTGCAGGGCGCTCACGTTGGTGACGATGTTCTCCTTGGAACGACCGGCCAAGTAAGACTCCAAGCCGCCGACGTTCCCTTGCGCCAACGGTGTGTCGATCTTGGTGTCGGCGATGAACTCCGCCTGCTGATGGATGGCTTCCAAGACCACCGCCAACACGTCGTCGCTGCCGGTGAACGGATCGCCGACGTTCACGAAGCCTCTGTGTACGGCACCATCCGCCGCCCACGGCTCGCCTATTTCCTTTGCCAAGCTGTGCAGATTCTTTGCGATGGCGTTGGCTAGCTCGCAAGGGCGCGACGCTGCTTCCGGTTCCGGGTCGTCAAGGCGCAGGGAGTCGTCGAACAGCAGACGCTCGAACGCCGGCAGGCCCTGGGTACCCACCGGGCTGCCCCGCAGCCGGGCTTCGGTGATGGGCTCGTCGCCTTCGAGCAGCGTTTCCACGTTGCGTTGCACCGCCTCGTTGGGGTCCGGAAAAAATTGAATGCGAAAGCGGTGGTTGTTCTCGTTCACCGGCAACGGTCCGTCGCGCAGGACTTGAACACATTGCCAAGCGTCCATGGCCACGGCCCAGCCGGCAGCCACCACCTCCACGTCGCCCTCCGCCGGTGCCACGCAATACTCGGTGACATCTTCCACGAGGGACTCGGTGGCCTTGATGAACGCCGCGTGGTGGGGAGCCAGCACGTCGACCGCCACGGCCGCGAAAAGCAGCGAGCGTTCCTGATCGATGCTGCCGGGGGTGTCCGGTGCGTTGGTGGCATGGGGGACATCCGGCGTGGCACAGCCTTGGGGGGTGGTGGTTGGCCCAGCGTCCCCGGCTTGGGCACCCTCCGCCAGCAGGGCGGTGAGCCAGAGGGGGCGAGAGGTCTCTTCGGCTTCGGCCTCCGCGGGCGGGTTCGCTTCGCTCGCGCCCGTTTCCATCGTTGCCAACGGCGCGAGGCCGGCGAGCACGATGCCGATGCTAACGCACCACCCCCGGAATCCGTTCATGTTCCAAACCTTCCCGATCAAATCGCGTTCAGAAAAGCCAGCAACGCCTTGCGCTCGGCTTCGTTCAGCGCTTCGTAGGCGAGACGCGCCGTTTCGGCCTCGCCACCGTGCCAGCGAATGGCCTCGTCGGCGTCCCGTGCCCGGCCGTCATGCAGCAGCGTGGTGTGACCGGAGACCGCGCGTTGGGCACCCAGCCCCCACAACGGTGGCGTGCGCCATTCGGTGCCCGTGGCTTGGCCCTCCGGCCGATGGTCGGCAAGGCCGTCACCCATGTCGTGGAGCAGTAAGTCCGTGTAAGGCCAAACCGTGCCGGCCTCGGTGTCGTGGCTCGGCGTGTGGCAGCCGCCGCAACCCAGCGCAGCGAACGTCTGTTGGCCGCGCCGCACCCGCTGCGTGGCGCGACCGGCCGCCGGTGGCGGGACATGCGCGGTGAAATGCACCACGAGCGCGAACAGCGCATCCGGTATCTCCACGCCTTCCGGGCCGTTGCCGTTTGGCTGGGCGCGACACGCTTCCTGCGCGGTGGTGCAGGGGCCATGCGGAAACCTCCAACTGGTGATGCCGATGTCCTCGCTGAACGCGGCGGCGGTCTGTTCCGCCACGGTGGCGCGATGGGCCTTCCAGCCGAAGCGGCCCAAGCGCCCGTCCGCCGTTCGGTTGGGGCGCCCGGAGATGCCGTCGCCATCGCGATCGTGCGGGTCCGCACGGCTCAACAAGCCCGCTTCGGGAATGGCTTCAAGCAGGCCGAGGCCGAGCAACGCCGGCGCCACCCGCGCCGAGAGCATGAGGCTTTGGGCATCCGGCGCCGTTTGTCTGGGCACGACCTGCAGCGTCGGCTGGCGCAGGCCCTGTGGTGTTTCCTCCGCAGTGAGGGTGACGGCCGCTTCCGCGCCCGGCGCACCGTCTGCGCCGCGGAACGTCGCCCGGGTCTGCAACTGGCTGCCGAAGCGCGGATGGGGCATGGCCGCGCCGTTTGCGCCCGCCACGCTCACGCGCACCACCGTGGCCGGGGAATCGGCATCGTCCAGCAGCGACCGGCCGCGGCCGCCATTGCGATGGCAGCCATCGCAGGAGTGGGCATTGAACAACGGCCCCAAGCCGTCGCGGGCGGTGGTGGAGGCGGGCGCGGCCACCCACGGGGAACGAAAGAACGAGAACCCACTGTAGAAATCCAACTGCGCGTCCATGTCGAGATGCGCCGCCGGGGCGATGAAGGAGGCATGGGGTTGGCGTTCGCGGGTCCATGAAGCGCCCGGGCTGGGCAGCCGCCGCACGCCATCTTCATCGTCGTCGGCCGTGGCGCCGCCCGCGCCCAAGGGCCAGAGCGCGATGGCGATGCCCGACAGCAAAGCCACCACCTTCACAGCGAGTTGAGGAACGCCAACAGGGCGTCGCGGTCCGCCTCGGCCATGGCCGCGAACTCGTCGCGGCTCGCCTGGGCCTCGCCGCCATGCCAGAGGATCGCGTCGGCGATGCTCTCCGCCCGCCCGTCATGCAGGAACGTGGCGCGTTCGTTCACGGTGCGCACCAATCCGAGCCCCCACAACGGCGCGGTGCGCCATTCGCTGCCGGAGGCGGCACCCTCTGGGCGGCCGTCGGCCAGCCCCGTGCAGCGTTGCACCCAGCGGCAATTCTGGCCAGCCGGACACGGCTCCCCATCGGCGTGTTCGCGGCTGATCGGAGGGCAGGCACCGCCCATGTCGTGCAGCAGCAGGTCCGTATAGGGAAAGATGGTCTGCTCGGAGAGCACGGCGATGTCCTCGACATCCTCGAACAGCGTGTTCAACTCCACCCGGCCCAACACGCTGCCGGCCGCGGCGCCGGTCTCCCAGCGCTGCCGGTGGCACTTCTCGCAGCCGGATTCGAAGAACAAGGTGCGGCCGCGCAGCACCTCCTCGTCCCAACTGTCGGCGGTTTCGTCGTAGCCGCGCCGCTCCGGCACGGCCAACAAACGCAGGTAGAACTCGACGAGGGCCAGTTGCACGTCGTCAATGTCCACGCCGCCGGGATGGTCGTCGGGTTCCGCGAGGGCCGCTTGTTGGCAACTGGTTTGCCTTGGGGTACACGGCTCCTCGACAGCGAAGCGGCTGGTGACGCCCATGTCCGCCCGATAGGCGTTCACCGCTTGCTGCAGGAGAGACGCCGTTGATGCCTTGTGGCCAAAGCGGCCCAAGCGCGTTGCCTCCACGGTCTGGTCGTAGGCCGAGTTGAAGCGCCCGCTGATGCCGTCGTCGTCCGCGTCGTTGGCATCGGCGTTGGCGCGGATGTCCGCCTCCGGCACCGCGGCGAGCAGGCCCAGCCCGATCAACTGCGGCGGAATGCGCGCCGAAAACAGGATGCCGTCCTCAAAATCCCCATAGCTCAGCTCGCGCACGGTGATGACCGGCCGGCGCAGCGTGAACGCCGTGCCGTCGTCGTAAGCGCCGGCCACGGTTTCATACTCCACCGTCGCAAACCCCTCGCCGATGGCCGCTTCGCCGCCCCGCCCGAAAGCGGACAAGCCGGCGCCAATGCCACCCTCGCCGTGGAAGGAAGCCAAGCCAAAGGTGTGCAGCAAGGTGCCGTAGGCCGGGTCCGGAATGGTTTCGCCGGCGGCGTCCACGCCGAGACTCAAGCGGATGGACATGGAATCCATCGGGGTTTCCGTGTTCGGCGGCGTGGCCCCGCGTCCATCGCGGGTGTGGCAACCCTGGCACGTTCTCGCGTTCAGGAGCGGCCCTTCGCCATCATGGGCGTTGCGGAAAATCTGATTGCCGGACTTGAAGTTCGCATCGGCGCTGAAATTGCTCTGAATGGCGGGCGGGCTCTGCCCAAACGCCTCTTCGTTGCTGAGCGAGGTGCTGGCGTCGCCGCCCGCAAAGCGCTCCTCCGGCGTCACTTCGGGCACCACGATGGCGGCTGGCGGGGGAGGTGGAGGTGGTGGCGCGGGGGCGGGGCCCGAACCGCCGCCACCACCGCCCCCGCAGCCCGAAACGACCACGCTGGCGAACAACAGCCCCCGCCACCGCGCCGCAAACGCGCCCAAACCAGCGCGCCCATGGCAGGTGGCGGACCTGCCACCGGCGACGTGGTTGGCATGGAGGCTACCCCGACGCCGGCGCTGGAGCGCTCCCATCGACCGCATCAACGTCGTCCTTGACCGTGCGCCGAGGCACCCACCAACGGCCGCTAGATGTCTTCCTCGGTGTCTTGGCGCAAGTCGCCGGTGGTGACGCCCAGGCCGCTGATCACCCGCTCCAGCACTTGGGTCTGCGCCGACAGCGAGCGGATGGCCGCGGCCACGTTAGGCTCGTTGATGCCGCGCTGAATCTGGTTGTCGAACGGTTCGCCGGCCTTCGCCACCAGATCGATCACACCCACCTTGGTCATCGTGTCTTCCAAGGCGGCGCGCATTTCGTTGGCGAGTTCGGTCATGCCCTCCGTGACCAGCAGTTCGTGGATGCCGGCGCCGTCAAGCAGGTCGCCATCCAAGCGCGTGTATGCCCCCTCGAAGGCGTTCTGGATGCCTTCGGCGTTCAGGAAGATGTCGCGGTGGGTGTTGTCGGAGAAGCAGGAGTGTTCGTCCTCTTGGCTGTTGGTGAGCAGCGCGATGTTCATGCGTTCGCCCGCCAGCTCGCCGAAGCCCATGCGCCCCATGCCTTCCAGAATCAGCGCCAACGATTGGTCGCCACCGGCGACGAAACCGGCGTAGTGGTTGTCGTCGCCGTTGGGGTTCCAAGCGTCCACCACGCTGTTCAGGTCGTCGATCAGCAGATCCGCGGCGGCCAGCAGATATTGGCCGCGGCGGGTGCAAGTTTCGTCCGTGGCCGGGTTGGCGCCGTTGGTGCAAGCCCCGGGCGTCTTCGAGTAGTCCGTCGCCGGGCGACTGCCGGCCGTGGCGTCGCGGCGCCCGCGACCCGTGCCATCCGCGTTGAGGTCTTGGCCCCAGAGCAGGAACTCGATGGCGTGGTAGCCGCTGGAGACGTTCCGTTCGTCGCCACCCAGCTCGAAGTTGGCGCGAATGACGCCGGCGTTGATGGTGGGGAAACTCGCCGCATCTTCGATGATGCTGCCGCTGATGCCGGCCACGCTGGACGCGATCTCCGGCCCGGCGTCGCCGTCCACGCTGTTCGCCACATAGTCGATCAGCCCTTCGCCCAGCGGCCAGGCGTTGATGGTGCCCTCGGGGCCGTCGCCATCCTCGCCCAGCGTGCCGTCCTCCTTGAGCGCGTCGATGGGGCCGCCGCGGAAACGATAGACCTCGGTTTGGCCGTAGGGTTCGCGGGCGGCGAGCCAAGCGTCCTTGGCGGCTTCCAGATGGGCCGCCGTGGGGTCATCGACGAAACGCCTCAGCGCGGACCTCAGGGAGAGCGCGGTGAGCAGCGAATCGCCATAGGCGGCGTAGGCGATGTTGGCGTTGGTGCGCAACACGTCCGTTCGGGTGACTGCGTTCGGGGTGCCGGCGTCCCCGGCGTCCCCTTGTGGCCCTTGCTCGCCGGCCGCCCCAGCGGGCCCGGCCGGCCCCGCGGGGCCGCGGTCGCCGTCGTCGCCATCGCAGCCGGCGAGGGCGAACACGCCCAAGGGAAGGAGGAGCAGCAGGTGTTTCATGCGTGACACGGTCCGGCCCGTTAGGCCGAGGTGAGTGCGCAGGGATGTGCGCGCCGACGGTTCGTTGCCCATGATTGGAGACTCTAACGCTAACGAGGATGCGAAACATTATCACTCGCATTTCGTTTGTCAACAGGGCGCGTACGAAGCGCCAGACGTTCCGACGAGCGTTAGTCGGGCCGGTAAGGGGACGTCAGCCAAGCCCCGCCAGCACCGCGGCGATGGATTCGCCACGCAGGGCGTTCTTCACCGCGGCGTACGATGCGCCATCCAGCGCCACGAGCCGGTCGGCGGCGGCGCGGGCCGCGGCCGGCAAGTCGGCCACGGCCACCACTTCGTCCAAGAAGCCGGCATCCCGCGCTTCCAATGGGCCGAACAGCGTGGCGCCGATGGCGGCGCGGGCGAGATGGCGTTTGGAGAGCCGTTCCTGGGCCAGCATGAGGCCGAACGGTGGCAGGCTCATGCCAATGGCGGTTTCGTTCAGGCCGATGCGGAAGTCCCCCTCGATGCCGATGCGGTAATCCCCGGTGAGCAGGCAGAAGGCGCCCAGCGCGATGGCGTGGCCGGGGGCGGCCACCACCAGCGGCTGCGGCAGGCCATACAAACGCATCATCAAGCGGGCGCCGGCCAAGCTCATGGCGCCGGCGGCCGCGGCGTCGCCACCGCGGATCACCTTCAAGTCGAAACCGCCGGAGAAGATGCCCGGCCGGCCGGTGAGGATCACCGCCTTGGCTTCTCCGCCCGCCCGTTCCAGGTGGGCATCGACGGCGGCGATCATGTCCGGGCCGAAGGCGTTGGCCTTGCCGTCATCCATCGTGATGATGGCGACTTGATCGCTCAGTTCGTAGGACGCGAGTTGGGTCATTGGTCGCTCCGCTTCGTTCGATGGTGCCTTGAGTTTCCCGCGAGGCTCGCTTCTCAACGGTCCGTCGCGCCGGCACAAGGCGACGTGAAGAGATCCATGCCGACCCCGAACCTTGGTGCGATGAGCGCCGGCGCCGCCTCGTTGGCAGGGAACCAAGCCAAACTGTCCAGCGTCTCCGGGCTCCCCAGAACGATGGTGCCGAACGGCTGCCAGAAGTCGTCCCAATGGATGGGCAACACGCAACGTGGCGCCACCGCTTCCACAATCTCGGCCCAGTAGCTCCGTGCGTGATCCTCGCCCAAGAGGTTCAACCCGCCGATGCCAAGCAGCACCACATCCGCGTCGATTGCATCCAACGCACCGGCGACGAACCCCGCGCTGCCCTGCACCAGGACGCTGCCAGCCGGATGGCGCACCACCACGCTGTAGCTGCCGCCCTCCTTCCAAGCGGTCAACGCGGCCGGCGGCATCAAGGGCGCGGCTATCGACCCCGGAATGGGTGGCCCGCCAGCCACCAATGGCGCGTGCATCGAGCGGATGAGGAGAATCTCGAACGCGCCGAAGCGGTAGCTGCCCACATCGCCTTCCAGCACTTGGATGCGGCCTTCGGCCACGCCGGCGCCGCGCGCGATGTTGGCGGTGGAAGCGGAGCCGAGCACGGTGGCGTTCGTCAGCCTGGCGATGAGGCCCAAGTCCATCGCGTGGTCGAAATGGGAATGAACGGGGGTGATGGCGGCGAGGTCATGGAGGCCCAAGCGGTCGATCTGCCGCTCGATCTGTTCCACGTTGGGAAAGATGAACGGGACATCCTGGCTGGGGCGGCTGAAGAAGCCATCGATGAGCACTTGGGTTTCGCCATCGTCAAACAAGAGCGTCGCCACGCCGTACCAAGTGATGGTGAGCCGCGTCTCGTCCGTGGCCGCGGGTGCCTCTGGCAGGCCCAGCGGCCCGGCGGCCAGCGCGGTGCCGCACAGCGTGACCGCGAGCACACACAAGCCCCGCGACGGCATCTGCCACTTACAGGCGAACCATCGCGGCAAACGCCGCCATCCATCCGCCACGGCGTCCGAGCAACGGCGGCGCATGGACCGCTTCAGCCGGCGGCCCGCGCGTCCGCCTGCGGCTCGAACCCATCCGCCAATGGATCGGCCACCGTGGGCGCCATCTCCGTGGCCGGATCGCCCGAAATCCGACAGCTTCGCAACACGCGGGGATGGTTGATGTCGTAGAGCGCGGCGCGATGCATCACGCAGCGGTTGTCCCACACGGCCAGATCGCCCACCTGCCAGTTATGGCTGTAGATGCGCGGCGGCTGGCAGGCCCAAGCCATCAGCTCCTCGATGAATCGTTCGGATTCGTCGGCTGCCATGGCGGGAATGTCATAGGCGTGGCGGCCCGCGTAGATGGCCTTGCGCCCGGTTTCCGGATGCCGCTTCACCATGGGCCGCAGCGGCGCCCCCTGGGTGTGGAAGCCGTAACGTTGATCGGTGTGGTGGACGAAGCCGATCTTCCTTTGCGAGTGATACAGGGAGTGGTAGGCCGAGAGACCCTCCAGTTTTTCCTGCATGGCCTCGTCAAGCGCATCCCAGGCGGCGCGCATGTCCGCGAACTCCGTTTGCCCCCCGGCCGGCGGCACTTTGATGGCCGCCAACATCCCCGCCTTGGCCGCCAGCGGCATGTAGGTGCTGTCGATGTGCCAGCCCTCGTTGCCCCGTTGCAGGCGGAACGCCTCGTCCTTCTTCGTGGTGAGGGTGCCATCCTTGCGCTGATTGGTCACCCGCCCGCTGGCGCGCCCCTCCATGCGGTCGCCAAAGCGATACGCGAACGCTTGCTGCGCTTCGTCGTCCAAGTGCTGGCCCGGAAACACCAGCACGCCGTATTTCAGGAAGGCGCTGTGGATGTGGCCCCAAGTGGCGTCGTCCACCTGGTTCAAGTCCACGTCCGTGACCACCGCGCCAAGGGTGGCGTCAATCGCTGTGAAGGTGGGTGTGTTGCTCATCGGTGTCCCATCGGCGCTGCCATTGCCGGTGAGCGTAGCAATTGCCGGGGCGCCGGGCTAGGGCCGCGGCGAGCGTGGCGAAGATGGCCGTGCCGCCCTAGGCGGCCACGTCCAAGTCCCGCGTTTCGTGCAGATAGCCGTTGTTGGCGAGTTGGGAAGCCACCGCCAGCGGGGACACCTTGAAGCGTTCGGCGGCCTGCTGCTGCGCTTCGTAGGAGAGATCGGCGTCGAGGTGATCCATCAGGCTCTCGATGGGGCAAAGAAACTCGGCCGCGAATGCCCGTTGCATCTTTTGCCGATAGGTGGCCGCCGTGGTGGCCGGGCGCAACCGCTCGCCCGCATCCACCACCAGCGCATCGCCGAGCAGCCTGGCTGCCTCGAATCGGCGGCCTGCCTGCCACTTGGAGCGCAACACGATCCGGTCTTTGCCGCGTTGTTTGAGCGAGAAGGCCATTGACGAGCTCTTGGACTGACGTGCAAGTGCTTCCGGCGGGAGTGCGCATAGTCCAGCCAGACGGCTGTTGGACATTGGACCACCGCCAAGCCCCTCGCGTTTTCGCAGGTGCTGAGCAGCGTCGACGCCCACCTGCCACGGGACCTTGCGCTCTCCATAGTCCAGCCCCTCGATTGCACTGGGGCGATCGGCAATGCTCCAAGGAAACCCGAACTCCCTTGCAGTGCCCGTGAAGTCACCAATGACAGCCGGCCCATCTGCCGCCACTTCCAACATAGCAGCGTGGCCCAGCGAGGCACCGGCCTTGTGGATGCGCTCGATGGCCTTGGGGTCCGCCTCGTCCACGTCGAAACCGAGCCGCGCCTCGATCTTCCGATAGACGGCCAGCTCCGGGTCGGCCCGCTCGTCCGTCAGCTCCTGCCACATGGTGGCAAGGTCCGTGTCCGTCAGACCACAATCCGCCAAACGGTCAAGCACACATCCCAAGAAGTTGTCCACGCCTCGCTCCCAATCGCCGATTGGGACAACCACGGCCGGGCTGCCCAGAAAACGCAAGGGCTCCGCCGGCGTAGCCGAAGTTGGCTCGGCTCGCATGGCCATCCCCACGCCATCGGACTCGAAGATGACCATCGGCCACAGCCAACCATCGCCCAGCTCGCCCAAGTTGTGGGCTGCATGCCAGTTCAATTCTTGGTCCCGCGGAGCAACCGTGCGGTGCTGCCGCGCAGGCGACCGCGTTTCCCATCGCAGTCGCCACCAGTGCCAAGCCAGCCATTGAGCCAATTGGTAGGTCGAGAGGTTGGCGCCGCGTCGCACCTTGGCCGTGCGAGCGTCCACGGCCTCCGTCAAAGGCGTTCCGGCAGCGACGATTTCGACCTCGCCCAACGTGGCGCAATCCTCCGCCGTCTCCTCAGCGCTAGGCGTTGCACCGTCCGGCAACCACCTGGTGTGGATGTTCAATGTCATGTGCGTTTGCGCCACTGTTCCAAGACGTACCGCGTGAAAGGCGATCCCGCCCTCATAGGGTAGCCATGATACTGCCCGCTCCCTCTGTTGGTCAGGCTCCCTTCATAGGCGACTCCGTTCGTGTCCACGGCCCAAACGTTACGTGGCCAGCCGGCGGCTCGTTGGACGCTAACCATGCCGCGCCGAAACCCCAACCTGAGCAACTGGCGGGCATTGGGACGACGACCGTCGCTCGCGTGGCAAACCGTCTTGTCCCTCCGATGTTTCGGCATCCCTTGGCCATCGGGTACGGCTTTGTGGTGGTCGCTAGATTCGTAGTGCGCTGCCCTAGCCAACCGTCTCAACTCGTCCGGCGACCAAGCGTCCGCTGGAGCCAGTGCGTTCTTCGGCTTGAGCTTCTCGCTCCGCTGCAGCCGCTTCACGGTACCCTCACCACTCCGTTCCACTTACCCTAACGACGTAGCCACGCCGAAGTCTGGGGCAAATCGGCCGCATGACCGTAGGCAATCTTCCAACCGTCGAGTGCGCCATCGCCCTACCCACCGCGAACCAGCGGCAATACGCAGTTCCTCACCAGCCACTCAACCACCGGCACGCACACGGCGTCGCCAAGGGCGTACATGGCTTGGCGTGGCGATACGGATTCGTACTTCATCCCTCCGGCGCCCTGCAGCGCCGCGTACTCCCGCACGTCCATCCAGCGGGCGGCCAGGTCGCCGTTGCCGGCGCGCAGCACCGCTTGGCGTCCGGAGCCGCCGCCGGTGGTGCGCAGGGTGCCAGCGATCTCGTCGGCGCGCACTTCCCATACGGCGCGGCCCCGGCGGGTGCGCCGATAGGCGCCGTGGTGGGCGACGTGCGGGCGCGTCTGGTAGGCGTCCACCCGCGCGGCCTGAATGTCGGAGAGCGAACCAAGGAACTTGCCGAGCCGCTTGGCGCCCCACCACTCACCATCCGCAACGGTGATGTCGTTGAGCCGCAAGCCGGGTTGGCGCGGCGGTGGGTCTGGCAGCAGCACGGGATCAACGTCGAGGAACCCCAGCAGGAAGACGCGCTGGCGGCTTTGCGGCACGAACGCCGCCGCGTCGATGCAGATGTGGTTCGCCTTGTAGCCCAGCCCACGCAGGCGCGAAACCACCGCTTGGTAGGCGCGGCCGCCATCGGCCGTCAAGAAGCCAAGGACGTTTTCGATGATGACGATGGGCGGCGGGTCCGGCAGCTCACCCAAAATCCGCATGAACTCGAAGACGACTCCGGATCGAGGGCCGTCAAGGCCCGCCCGGTTTCCCGCCAGTGACAAATCGACGCACGGGAACGAGGCCGTAGCGACATCGACGCGGGGAACGTCCCTGCCGGCCAGCTCCCGAATGTCCGCTTGGCGCAATTCGTCGGCGCCCCAATTCTCGCGGTAGAGCTTGGCCTTGGTCTTATCGACGTCATTGGCGAAGGCCGTCTCGATGCCGCACCGTTCGAGGCCAGCCCGCATGAGGCCCATGCCGGCGAAGAACTCGGCGGCCTTCACCGGTCACGCCTCGCCATCAAGCCGGCCAGTGAACACGGGGTGGGATGCGGCGCTTGAGCCAACCATGAACCCTTGGCCGTGGGCGGCCAAGCCTGAGCGGGTGCGCGAGCGGAAATCCTAGCATGGCCCGGTGGACGCACGGCGCGAAACCGGCCCCGCTACGGCAAGGTTAGTGAGGCCCGTTCGTCGTGCGAAGGCGCCCCTGTGCTATTCTTCCACCATGCTTGAGGTGGCGGAACGCGCGAGCCAATGCCGAGGTTGGCGGAACTGCGGAACGCCCCAAGCGCCCGTATGCTTGTGACTGCCCCCCCCCCCCCCCCCCCCCCCCCCCCCCCCCCCCCCCCCCCCCGAAGATCGGATATGGCGAGGTAGCCGCCGCTCCCTGACTTTCGGCGGCCACGCCGCCCGCCTTCGCTCCGCGCTTGCTGTTCTCGTTCTTGCCTCGGCCGCGCTGGCATCCGCGCCGGCCACGGCGCAGACCATCACGGTCTCTGTCGCTGGCAACAACGGCGACAGGGATGCAGTGTGGCCCGGCTTGCAGATCAATGAGGGTGACCAGTTCAGCGTCGTCTTCCAACTCAACAATGTGCCCATGGGGACCTCAGGCCTCGTCAACGTGAACGTCACATGGTCAGGGACTGCCTATAACGTTGCGGACTTGCGAACTGTTGCGGATGCCACTCTTAGTCCTTCCAACCTTCCGACGAGCAACATCAGGACCGTCTCCATAACCGGAAACAATCGATCTGCTGTCTCATTTCGGGCCGCGGCCGATGGAACTGCCGAAGGCGATGAGACGATAGCGGTAACGCTCGACAGCCTGCATGCATCGAGTGTCGCAGGCTTCACCATCGGCACCCCCTCCTCGGCCGCCGTGACATCCGCCCGTTGTGATCGGCCGTAATTCCGCCTTGAGAGCGTCGAACGGGCCGCGCGGCCAAAGTTAAGACGGGAAGAGCCGCGCGCGTAACCCGCAGACAACGGCCTCTGGGCGCTTGCAGGGGTTACCCATGCCCTTCCACGCGCCACGCACCTTGAACGCACACCCAGAGGCCCACAGAGACACCGTGGCGAGCGTTCGCGTCGAACGAAGGCATTAAGGAAAGACAAGACGCCTTCACGGCCGCGGAAAACGATTACACGCGACCACGATGGCGACACCTTCACAACTCGCACCTTCCACCTTCACGGCGTCGAACGCGCCTGCCAGCGTCGAACCGAACGATGGGCCATCTTCCACCTTCACGGCGTCGAACCGGAACGATGGCGATTCGCCTGCACACTCCACAGCGTCGAACGATGGCGCACGGCCACGATGGGCCACACCTTCACACTCTCACCTTCACAGCGTCGAACGATGGCGACACCTTCACAACTCGCACCTTCCACCTTCACGGCGTCGAACTGTAAATCCGCGGCGACCACGGCGATTGCCGCCGGCGGCGAACGGAGAAGGAAAGGAATATGCGAATCCAAGCAATCACGGCGATCACGAAAGCCCTAGTGCCGGGCGACGGCACGGTTAGCGGGTTCGAGTACGGTTCGCCCATGCCGCAAGACGCGGTGCCAATGGAACATCAGGAAGGGAACATGGGAGAGCCCTTGCAGTACGAATTCCATCAAAGCGGCGTCGACTACCGCCTGCTCGGCGACCGGGAACACGGGGTGCTACGCATCCAAGCGAACGTGCATTGTGACTTCCGCGGCAACTTGAAGTACGCCAAGGATTGCGCGAACACGGCCAACGCGCATTGTCGAAGCGCTTGCGGGAAGTGCCGAAGACAGAGAGGCTGCCTAACGAGTGCGATTGCCCGGTGTGCCGCTTTGAGCATAGGCTGCACACTTGGGAAGGCAGTTGCTTGAACGGATACCACGCTGTGGACTTGCACAGCGCGTTGCACCGCGATGCCGGCACGGGTGAGCTCCGGTTCTCGTTTTGTTCAGAGGGCTGGCACGATCACGTTCAAGGATGGGCCGGTCATGGATGATTGAACCGACCAACTGCGTTCACGATGGGCCGTTCCAACTTGGGCGGCCCTTTTCTTTTTCCTGCCGCGGCGTCGAACCCGGCACTGTCCACAGAGCGGCACCGCCAGCACTCGCCAAACAGGCCCACAGAGCTTCCTACATGGCTTTGGCGGTGTCACTTCCGCCGTTTGTGTGCTGACCCTTGCCGGCCGGGCGAAAGTAACCAAGCGTCACCGCCGCATCAATCGGCCGGAATCACGCGAAGGGCAACCCTAAGAGGGCGGTGCGAAGCCCTAAGAGGAGCTCGGCGCGTTAAGTCGCCGGGCCATCCCGCACGGGGGTACTTCACAAAACCGCGGTGCAGCGTGGCGAGCCCAAAGGGCGCTAGAAGTGAGTTTGCGGCGTCGTGGCCATCGTCGGGGGTGACATGCAATCGGGCTCTAGGAGGGGGGTTGCTCACTCACGGGCATGGCGGCCATATGCGAGGTCCAATTTGGAGTGCGCCTGCAATCGGGAAGAATCAATCTAAGGCACTATGGGCATGGTGTCGGCACGACAGACAGCCATACGGAGATTGTCCATGTTGCAGGGGGGCAACCATCTAATGGTGACGGTGGGCCGGGCCAATGTCCCTCACAAAACGGCACTGCCGCGTCGAAGGGAACGGAAACCGAAAAACGGCACTGCGAGCGCTTGCAGCCATGCTGCGGCGGCTATGGGTGAATCTGCGAAAGGTGGAAGTGGCAATAATAGCGCACCCCTAACGGTGCCGGCCACAGGCACCTTGAAAATGGGCGCACAGTTGAAGGTGGACAGAATCAAACCACGCCGTCTAGGCCATGTCGCAAGGCACTGCAAACGGCTCTCCCAGATCGGGCTATACCACAATGGGTAACTGCCTTATGTCGAACCCCGCCCCGTCGTGGCGCTCTGACAAGGGGTAGGACACAAACGCCGAAGGTGGGTGCGTGGAAGGTGTCTAGGAAGGCGTGTGGGGCGGTTTTAAGGGTATTGGCGGTGTGCTAACCCGAACTCAACTAGCTACTCTTTATCGTCATTGGCCCAATGGTCAAGGAATTCCTCACGTTCCCTTTGCTCCTCGTCCCAATCCCATTCCCAATGGTCAAGCACTCTGAATCCATGCTCCTTGCAAAAATTTATCAATGCCTTCGCTTCGCACATGGCCCGCCGCGGCGCGATTTCACGCCATTTTTCCATTGATTCTTCATCATGGCGATCCTTCAACGTCATGTACACGTCGAGAAGGTTATCTTTCTTTTGGATCAAGTCCCTGATGCGCGACGCGTATGTGTCCACCAATTCGCCGGTTTTTTCCTTCGGCACGTCCACCCGCTCTTGCTTTTCAACATCCCGCAATTCGCGCAGACCTGTGTTCTCGCTCGCCAATTCGTCAATCTTGGTACGCAAATGCAGCACCAAATCAATCAGCTCTTCCTTCGTCATCTTCCCAGTATCCACGTCCATGTCCCTAAAAAAATGCTCGAACTCAATCCAATCTAACACGTCTTTTATCGTTCCCGCGTCGACTTCCAGCGAACCGTGCTCAACCAATTCAACATCCCATTTGTCGCCCACGCGCTCGTCGTATGGGGAAGACAAGCGATAAATGTCCCCTAAAAACTCAAAGTCAACGACGAAGTCATCCTCAACCTCTGATTGATATACTACGGTATCCATGAGGAAAGAAAAATCTTCGGTTCCGTCCAATTTATGCACCATCTTCACTTGATCGTTCGTCATCCTTCTGGGCGCGAACCCCTTGGGTAATGAACTGGATTCTTTCTCATCCGTGGGCCGTTCACTTTTGGCTGGCGGCCCTCCTCTGTAGTGCCATTTGCCCGGCTTCAATTCCCCTTCTTCTATGGCCTTATGGACGGCATCGTTCTCGAATATCCAATCACGCACTTCTTTCTGCGTCGCCAGCACTTCCGCGTCATTGCCGTAGTAACGCTTGATGGCTTCCCTTGAAATCCAATCTTGGCTGTCCACGCAATCAAACACGGATTCCTTGCCCAGCCAAAACCGAGCCAAGTTGGATATCCGTTTGGCGCGGTCATGCCGAAAGAATCCGACTATGCCCAAGGCGGTCTCGGTGAACTCATACTTGCGCCTTTTGGCCCCGGAGCCTAGCGCCACCACGACTTGCAGATATGGCCCGTCGTCGACCAGGCTGGTCACTTTCCCCAAGCGGAATTCCGGTTGATCCACCCCGCCCCAATTCACCACGAGCAACGCGCCCGTCCTGATGTAGGACTCCGGCATGTCGAACACCATCGACGGTTCTTTTCTCTTGGCCATTTTTCGTCTTGCTACAAAGGGTGCCGCGGATTGCCGGATAGTAGCTCGCCGTTTTCACGCTGTCGACCATCGCAAACCGTTGACACTCGCCGCCGTTCGAGTGAGCCGCGGTGCGAGCGCCGGTTCCCGTTCCGGTTCGCCATCGTTATCCACAGACTTATCCCCATCCGTTCGACGCGAGCTGGCAGGCGGCGTTCCGCTTCGCGGTGAGCCGGTGCCGGCCGCCTGCCACCTTCCCGCAAGAATCCGATATCACGGCGATATCACGCCGTAACGCGGCCCAGAGCGCAAGCGCCGGCGCAAGGCGTGGAAGGAAGCACGGCAGGGGGTAGGCAAGGAACGGCGGAAGTGACACCGCCAAAGGTGTCTAGGATGGCGTGTGAGTCGGTTTAAGGTGTATTGGGAGCGTGGCGTTTTGGCGCGTCAACGCAAGTTAGGTTTACTCTCTGACACGGGCGATGGCCCATTCTTGCGAGCGGTCGCCCTTGACGCTGTTGCAGGCGTTGCACAGCAATTGCAGATTGTCTAGATGGTCGCTACCGCCCTTCGATTGCGGAACGATATGGTCAACGGTCATGTTGCGGAACGGGAAGTGTATCTCGCATATGTTGCATACGCCTTCCTGCCGGCCGTACAGGGTGTGCCGGTGCGTTCGGTAGTCGGGCAGCTCGCCCAGATCGGTTCGCTTCAACGGCGCTTCAAGCGCGGTCACTTGGCCTTCGGCGAGCAAGGGCCGTTGCCCTTTCACGCCGGCTTCCAAGGCTTGCTTTTCCTGCAAGCGCCTTTTCACTAACTTAACCGCCACGGGTGACAAGTCAATGCCTACCCATTGACGGCCCAAGTCTTCCGCGGCGACAAGCGCCGTGGCGCATCCACAAAACGGGTCTAGCACAACGTCGCCCTCGTTTGAGCTGGCTTCGATGATGCGTTCAAGCAACTTCAACGGCTTTTGAGTCGGGTAGCCGGTGCGCTCCTTCGAGTTGGCTTCCAACTTGCCTATGTCAGTGAAAATGTCCTCAACGGCCACGCCTTGCGTTGAAGCCAAGTACCGTTTGATGGAAGGCATACCGCCGAGCTTTCTGGGCCAATGGATCAATCCAGCGGCGTCCATCGCATCCAAGCGTTGATGCACCGACGGGTAATCGTCGGGCCAGCCCGGTATCAAGTTGTGTTCGCGTATGTAAGCGTTCAATCTCCCCTTTGTGGGCGTTGCCCAATGCCGCCCCACCTTTGACGGGTCAATGTTTCTCCACGGCTTGCCGCTCTCACCCGTTCGCTGGCCCGAAGCGGTTATGTCGCTTGCCCTATACGGCCCTCTACCGTCGCCGTCGTCAAGTCGATATGTCCGTTTGACGTACTCTGAATCATGGGTATGTGGAATCACAGGGCGGTTCCACGTCGCACCGTCGGGCGCGTAGAAAAGGATGGTATCGTGGATGCGCCCGAACTGGTGCCCATCAGAGCGCCCAGCGGTGCGCTTCCAAACAATCTCATTGCGATAGTTTTGATGCCCGAAGATGGAATCCATGAGCATCTTGAGGTAGTGGCTCGCGGTGTCGTCACAGTGCAGATATATGCTGCCCGCTTCCTTCAACACACGCTGCAATTCAAGTAGGCGAACGGCCATCATAATCAAGTACGACATCATGCCCTTGCCGTGCGACAGTTTGGAAGCCGCTATGATGGAGTACACGGCGGGTTCCCGTTCGGCTATCTCACCGTGCCATGCCTCGTCAACGTCTTTCAATGTCCATGTATCCTTGAACTCGGCTATCACGTTTTCGCCGCCTATGGGCGCGGCGTAGTCGCGGTTCGAGTTGAAAGGCGGATCAAGGTATATCAAGTCCACGCACTCGCTATTCATGCCGCGTAGCACGTCTAGGTTATCGAGTGTCCATATGGTGCGGTTCTTGAAGTTGGGTTTGATTGTTCAGTCTCCGTTTCGCTACAGTGCCTCTGGGGCGTGGAAACAGGCGGCGAGCGCCCTTCCCGATTGAACGCCGCGGCGGTGTCGGTTCAACTCGCGCAAGGGTTAGGACACAAACGCCGAAGGTGGGTGCGGGAAAGCCATCTAGGAAGGCGTGTGGGGCGGCTTAAGGTGTGTTGGCGGGGGTCACTCTGTCTCCGTTGCAGGTGGGTTCACGTCTAGCAGATCATCCGTAAAGTCTGCCATGTACTCTTTGGCGATGTTGACAACTTCGCCTTGATCCGCGAAGAAAATCTCACCCGCTTTGGTGCGAACCGCCGCCACGAAAGCGATTGACGCATAATGGTGCGCCACTTCGTTTTCTCCTCTAAACAGGTTCCATGCCCCATCAAGTTGATGTTCCCCGACGCCAAAATCTTGAACGTCGGTGGCGGATAGGGTTTTCGTGCGATCACCCCACACGTCAAAGCATATGAATCGAACCTCAACGGCCGCAACTGGTTCCCGAACCCGCAAGGTGTAGGCAGATTGGTATTCGTACTGCCCGCGGTCATACCTTCCGGTTCCACGCTCATAGACGGTGTTAACGCCGGGCGTTCCCACGAGGTCAACTGGCAGCCCGCTATCGTGGACTGCGACCCACTCTCGCCGAAGTGTGGAGTTTCGATTCACGGCGATGCTCGCGCTAAGAACCGTCGTAACTGATCCGCCGTCCGCCCTTGTCGTAGTCACCTCGGCTTGCACACTCACGGCGACTAGCGCCACGATGATTGCGATGGTGTTTCTCATTGTTCAGTCTCCGTTGTGTGAGAAAAGGGCGCGTGTTAGCGCAATGGTTGCGCCCTTGACAACCGGAACTCGCCGCCCAAAGATAGGTTGTGGTTGTCTTCAAGCAGTGCGGGAAACACACCACAACTGCGACTCGTACCAACCTTGCTTACTCCGTATCCGCGTTCCAAGTACATGGCGGCGTCCCACCGCTTGATTACCATGCCCGTCGATGGATTCAGCCAAAATGGGCTTGTTTCAACATCATCCATGCCAACGCTAGGTACGGCGGTTAAAAGGCACCTATTGTTGTGCGAGACCCATTGCGAATGTTCAATCTCCCTCCATCGACTAGGCAATGCCGTCGCGGGAGTGCAGCGCCCGTCGTTGTGGTTTGTCAAAATGTCGTCAAGGTGTCCGGTGCTAGCGTAGAAAGGCACACCGGTGCTGCTGACTAGGAAAACGTCTTGCTCGGGTTCGTACTCAACGCACATCCAACCCTTGCCGTTCACTTGCGGCGCAGTGGAACATCCGCCCGCCCGCGGCTTGAAGTCAAAATCATGGTGTACATCGTTTGTCCATGACTTGAACCCGGCGAAAGCCCAAGCGCTTCTGTCGGGGTACGCGAACATCATGCTGCCCGACGAAAGGCTAACCCAAGCCTCGGCGTACTCGTCGTGGCCGGAGCTCAACGGGTTGCCTATCCCGGCGAAGGCGAACCGCACGTTGCAAGCCGCGCAATTGTCCAATAGCTCCCAAATCTCATCCTCGTTTTCCTTGGGCACCTTCACAAACTGGCCGTCTAGGTTGGCGTAGATTGATCGTGGGCCGGATATGGTGGCACTGTACCGCCCGTACTCAATGGGCCTGTAGTCTTGGGCGTCCACGCACTCCAATTGCGCCCAACTGACATTTGCGGCCGCCAATGCGAGCGCGGCGATGATGATTTTCATTGTTCAGTCTCCGTTTTCGGGCGGCGTCAAACCGTCGGCGCGGTCGCGTATCAAACGCTCCAATGGCTCCAGCGGAGTGCCGGTTAAGTCATCCACTGCGGGGTAGATTGTCGCGTCGCGCACTGGCGCGCGGCCGATTGGCGATCTGGCAATGATTGTGGCGCGGCAAGTGTCTGACCCGGCGACATCCTCAAGATAAATGGACATCATGGGAAGGTGCGGCGCATGAGCCATTGCCACTTCCAACATGCGGTATCGCCGTGTTTCGGTAGCATCAAAACGGGCAATCGCACAACGGAATCCGTCGGCGGATGGTGTGGGTTCCAAAGCCAAAGTGACGCGCCCCCGATCGTCGTAGGCAACGAGTGTGGGGCGGGCAATGTGAAAGCCCTCCTTTGCCGCCGCGCCGGTCGCACTTAAAGCGGCCGCGGCGAGTGTGGCGATGGTGGCGCGGTTCATGTTCAGTCTCCGTTCCCGAAGCGGAACGCGAAACTACGCCGTCGCCGTCGCCATCGCAACCCCATCGTCAAGCGCCGCGGTCGCCATCCGTTCGACGCGAGCTGGCAGGCGGCTACGCGGCTTCGCGTTCCCGGCGGCGCTTCTCGGCGATGGCGACGTCGCGCCGCGCACTTCGCCCGAACGCGCCGCGGTGAGGATCAGGAACTCAAGGGCGAGCTTGGCCGAAACGGAGCCGCGGTGGGCGTTCCGCACCGTGGCGATGGCTTGCGGCACCTCGGCGTAGGGAAGCGCCTTGCGGTGCTCGTGGTTCCGCGCCTGCTTGGGCAACACCGCGTCGACGGAGGCCACCGGGTTCGATTCGCGGTGGCCGTGCGCCACGGCCCACGCCATGACCGCGGCGATGCGCCGCTTGATCCGCGGCGCGGCGTCAGTCTTGACGTTCCATATCGGCTTCAAGATGGCAAGCACGTCGGCCGTCGTGATCGCGTCGACGCGCTTGCCGCCGATCGTCGGCATGGCGTAGGTTTCCAAGCTCGCCTGCCAGTCCGCCGCGGTCTTGGGCCGCCACGATCGGACCCGACCGTGCTGACCTTCTCGACCACGACTTGGAACACGCCGCAGACGGTGACCGTCACCGCCGAACAGGACGACGACAACGTGGACGACAACGCCACGTTGCGCCATTCCATCACCACCGCCTGCGACGCCGCCGGCTACCCGGCCACGCTGGCCATCCCCAGCGTGCAGGTGACGGTGGCGGACGACGACGCCCCGCCGCCTCCAAACCAGCCGCCCGTGGCGGTGGGCTCGGTGGACGCCGTGGACCTGGCCCTCGGCGCCACGGCGCAGGTGCCGCTGGCGGGGCTCTTCGCCGACGAGGCGCCGGCGGGGCTGACATACGCCGTGTCCTCCTCGAACCCGGCGGCGGTGTCCGCGCGGCTCACCCGCGGCGCGGTGGCGTTGGAGGGCCTGGCCCACGGCGCCGCCACCATCACGTTGACGGCCACGGACGTGGAGGGCCTGAGCGCCACGCTCAGCTTCACGGCCCGCGCCGGCGTCACGGTCTCGTTCGCGGCCGACGCCTCGGCGCCCGAGGGCGGCACGGTCCGCCTCACGCTGACGGCGAGCCGGCCCGTGCCCGAGGCGCTGGCCGTGCCGTACACCCTCACGGCCGGCGACGATCCGGCGGCCGACGAATCCGACCACGCCGGCGGCACGGGCGGCGCGGCGACGTTCGCCGCCGGCGCGACGGAGGCGGAGATCGCGGTGCCCATCTTGGACGACGACATCGTGGAGCCCGTGCGCGAACACTTCACCGCCACGCTGGCGGAGCCGGCCGAGGACGCCGGCTACGGCCTGGGCCTCAAGCCCCAAGCGACGGCGACCATCGAGGAGGGCGTCTGCGACCGCGACCCGGCGGTGCGCGACGAGCTGCGCCGGGCGCGGCCCTGCGCGGCGGTGGCGGACCTGTCGCGGTGGACGTCGCTGCGGCTGCGGGACGCCGGCCTCGAGCGGCTGCGCCGCGAGGACATGCTGCAGCTCTCAAACCTGCTGCTGCTGGACGTGTCCGGCAACCGCCTGCCGGCGTTCCCCGCCGCGGCGCTGGCGGCGCTGCCGAACCTGTGGTCGCTGCACATGGCGGACAACCGCATCGCCGCCCTGCCCGCGGGGCTGGAACATCCCGCCCTGCAGCTTCTCGACCTGTCACGCAACCGCCTCGCCGCGTTGCCGGCGGGTTCGCTGTCGGGCTTCCCCGGCCTGCGCCGGCTGCACCTCTCCGGCAACGCGCTCCCGGCGCTGCCCGGCGACGCCTTCGCGGCCCTCGGCTCGCTGCGCGCCCTGCGGCTGGACGGCAACGCCCTGCAGTCGCTCCCGCCCGGCCTGTTCGCGGGCTTGGGCGCGTTGCAGGAACTGCACCTGCAAGGCAACCCGGGCGCACCGTTCACCCTCACCGCGGAACTCACCCGCATCGACGCGGAACCGTGGTCGCCCGGCCCCGCCGCCGTCGCCATGCGCCTGGACACCGGCGCGCCCTTCACCCTCCGCGCCACCCTCTCCACCCCGGAGGGTGCCGCGGTCGGCGAAGTGTCCGTCCCGGCCGGCGCCACCCGAGGCCCGCCCATCGAGGTGCCCGACGGCGGCACCCCGCTCACACTCACCGCGCGGCTGGAATCCGTGCCGGACACCCTGTGCGACCAGGGCCCGCTGGATGTCCCGTGCTTCTCGGGTTTCGCCACCGCCGCCGGCGTACCGTTCACCCTATACAAGGCCCCGCCCCGGGCCACGGCGCCGCTGCCGGAGCAGGCGTTGGACGGCGACACGCTGCGGCTGCCCCTGGCCGAACGCTTCGCCGCCGCGCCGGGCGAGGCGTTCACCTACGCGGCCCAGTCCTCCGATCCGTCAGTGGCGAGCGCCCGCGTCGAGGCCGGCGTGTTGGTGGTCGAGGCCGAGGGCGACGGCGTGGCCACCGTGACAGTGACGGCCACGGACGCCTTCGGCCAGACCGGCGCCCTCACGTTCACCGTCCGGGCCACGCTGCCGATGCGCGGCGGCCTGCGCGGCTGGCGCTTGATCCTGATCGAGCCGTCCGCAGCCGGCAACGCCCCCTAGTTCCCCGACTATTTCGCCTCGGCTCCGCCCACCTGACGCAACCGGGCCCGTTTGATGTAGCGTATGCGGAGGAGAACACGCCATGCTCACGGAGTACATCAGCGAAGCGCTTAGCCGTGCCCGCTACGAACTGATCGAGGACGCCGATGCGCCCTACTACGGCGAGGTGCCGGAGTTGCCCGGCGTTTGGGCGTGCGGCCGAACATTGGAGGGGTGCCGACAGGAGCTGAAGGATGTCGTCGAAGGCTGGCTTCTCCTCAGCGTGAAGCAGTCGCTGGACATTCCGGTGTTGAGGGGCGTGGCAATCACGGAGGTAGGCACACAGGCGGCACAGTGGCGGGCTTGATCGTCGCTCGCGTGCCCGGAAGGATCGTCGGAACGCGTCGGGAAGCGTGCTGACGGATCCACCCGCAAACGTGTTCCATTCCCCCGCGCTTCAAGCTATGCTTTGACGCAGTTGGGGGGCGTGGCCACCGAGGCCGCGGCGTCAAGGGCGACGAAGGTTGCCCGTAGCCGAGGATGAGGGGCAAGGCCCGCAAGAAGACGATAAGGGGGGCGCTGATGGCCGATAAACCGTTGCCTGCGGTCGATTATCTGAAGATTCCGGACGACGGCGAGCCGTACCTTGAAGGGCACAGGTGCCAGTCTTGCGGGGCCATTTTCCTCGGCGCCCGCAGCGTCTGCTCCAAGTGCGGGGCCCGCGGCGGCATCGAGCCGATGAAGCTCTCAAACCAAGGCTCGCTTTACGCTTACAGCATCGTCCATCGCTCTTTTCCGGGCATTGACGTGCCTTACATCTCCGCCATCGTGGATTTGGACGACGGCGCGGCGGTGAAGGGCAACCTCATCAACGTCGAGCCAGACCCAGACAAGATCGAGTTCGGCATGCCGGTCGAGGTCGTCTATGCGGACGCCTTGGGCCGCAAGGACAGGGAAGGCAACGCTTACCTTTCCTACTTCTTCCAACCACGTTAACCCGTTTGCCAGTGGCCCGAGCCACTAAGGAGCCTCAGCAATGAGCGACGCTTACATCGTCGGCGTAGATATGATCAAGTTCGGGCGGTTCCCGGAGAAGACCGTTCCGCAAATCGGCTCGGAAGCGGCGCTGTTGGCGCTCGACGACTGTGGCCTCTCCGTTCAAGACATGGAAGCCCTTTACTGCGGCAACCTCGGCCAGTCGAGCGGCATGGTCGGCCAACGCATCCTGCAGCAAATCGGCCAAACCGGCATTCCGGTGGTGAACTGCTCGAACGCCTGCGCCACCGGCGCCACCGCGTTCCGCGAAGCGTGGACGGCGGTGAAGGCCGGCTTGTACGACTTGGTGCTCGCCGTGGGCGTGGAGCAGATGGGCAAGGGCCTGCTCGGCGGCGCCGGCGGGGCCACCGGCATCCCCAAGGAAGGGCTGCTCGGCTCCGGCACCATGCCGGCCGTGTTCGCGGAAGCGGGCATGGAACACTCGCGCAAGTACGGCACCACCTTCGAGCAGTTCGCCAAGGTGTCCGTGAAGAACCATCACCACTCCACCATGAACCCGAAGGCGATGTACCAGATCGAGACGCCCCTCGAGACGGTGATGAACGCCGAGATGATCTCGTACCCGAACACCAAGCTCATGTGCTCGGTGAACGTGGATGGTGCCGCCGCCGCGGTGATCGCCACGGAGAGCAAGGCACGGGAACTCGGGCTCATGGGCCGCGCCGTGAAGGTGCGCGCGTCCGTGCTCACGTCAGACCCGTGGCAGGAGCGCGATTTGGTGATGCCGGATGTCAACACCTGCACCCGCAAGGCCGCCGCGGCGGCGTACGAGATGGCTGGTGTGGGGCCCGACGACATCGACTTGGTGGAGCTGCATGACTGCTTCGCCACCGCGGAGATCCTGCACTACGAGAACTTGGGCCTCTGTGGCGACGGCGAAGCCGGCCGCCTCATCGACGAAGGCGAGGTCGCCCTCGGCGGGCGTGTGCCGGTGAACGTGTCCGGCGGGCTGCTCTCCAAGGGGCATCCGCTCGGCGCGACGGGCATCGCCAACATCTACGAGGTGTCCACGCACCTGCGCCGCGAAGCCGGCCAGCGCCAAGTGGAGAACGCGCGCTTGGGCCTCACCCATGTGATCGGCCTCGGCAGCGCCTGCGGGATACACATCTTGGAGCGGGTCGCCTAACCAGCGCTTGAGCTGCTTGAGCCGCCGCCGGGGCCGCACCCGGCGGCGGCGCTAGCTTCCCCACCCTCATGGCAGCGGACGGTTGTCCGGGGGCCGTCATGCGCATCGGCGTCGTCAGCGACACCCACAACAACCTCAAGAACTGCCGGCGCATCGTCGAGCTGATGAACGAGGCCGGTGTGGACACCGTGTTCCACACTGGCGACATCACCCAAGCCAAGACGCTGGAGGTGTTTCGCGGCTTGGCCGCGCCCCTCTACGGCGTTTTCGGCAACAACGACCAAGAGCGCGAATCCTTGGAGCGGGCCGTCGCCACATTCGGCTTCCACTTCCAAGACCCGCCGTTCGAGGCCGAATGGGGCGGCCGGCGCGTCGTCGCGGTGCATGATCCGTTGGACTTCGACGGGGTGCTGCGGCCGGAGCACGCCTTGGCCCTGCACGGCCACACCCACTTGACGCGCATGGAGCGCACCGGCGACCAGCTCATCTTCAACCCGGGCGAATGCGCCGGGCACATGCGCGGGTTGAACGTGGTGGGCGTGGTGGAGCTCGCCACCCTGACGCCGAGCCTGTTGCGCTTCTAGGGCGTGGGGCGGGCACTGGGCCCGATTGGACGCTTAGGACTTAACGGATAAGGGCGCCCCTAGTCCGCCGCTTGGTCGGTGGCCGCCTCAAACTGCGCCAAAAACGCGAGAATGCGTTTCGCGTTCAAGCCGAGGTCGCTCTGCCCCACCCGCGAAACGGAGCGCGCATCCACGACGGTATCGGCGCCATCGGTGCGCAACCGCACCACCATGTCGTCCTTGAAGCCAAACCAGAAGGTCGTGTCCGTGGCTTCGATGAGGCTCTCGCCCTTGGGCGCCTCCAGCCTCGCGTTCACCACCTCGAGCCCCATCGCCTCCAAGATGGCGAGCGCCCGCTCCGTCGCGGCATCGAGGCCCACCGCGAACCGCCGCGTCGATAGCTCCGGCCACGCCTCACGCTGCGCGAGCTCGAGCGTGCGTGTGCCAACGGGCTGCGCCGCGTCGTATTCGTGCGGGTTCGAGCCCTCGCCGCGCAACGCCACGATGGCATCGAAGGCCGGGGGATCGGCCGTATCGGTGGTGATGTTGTGAATCGGCGGCACCGACCGCGCGGCGCTGTATTGCACGAACAACACGATGAGCGAGACCGCCGCCACCGCGACCCCTAGCCCCAAGGGCGCGAGCTCCGATTTGAGCGACCGCGCCGCGGCGAACATCAGCCCGACGATGCCAAGCAGCGCGGCCACCGCGGCCACCACCGCGCCCACGCTGAGGAACATGAAGCCGGTGGTGAACGCCCACACGCCAAAGCGGCTGCCCAAGGCGCCGAGCGGCAACAACGCCGCCGCGACCACCGCACCAATGAGGATGGTCTTCGACCACCATTTGTCGCCCATCATTGCTCCTCCCCGACCTCGCGGCCGGCGCTAGTGACGATTCCCCGCCGCGTGGTTCCCGCAAGCGTCGCGTGGACTGGCCGCGGCCTGCCGCAACACATGCGCCATCAGCGATGGGATGCCGGGCCGCCAGCCGGCCGGCGGTTGCTGATTGGGTGGTTGCCAGATGTAGCCTAGTCGTTTCAGCGCTTCCCGCGTGGCGAAACGCGCACCGGGGCCTTCGGTTGCCAGTTCCCCCAAGGCGGCGTCCACCGCTTGGTCCGACACATCGGCGCCGCCGTCGCGCTCGAACAGTTTCGCCAAGGCCACCGCCGCGGGCACCAAGCGCTCAGCTTCCAACTCCCCGAACCTTTGCTGATAGTAGTCCGCCATTTGCGCTGCGACCACCGGCGCCACCGTTTGCGCGAACCCCGCCGTGATGGAGCCAATGCCCGTCGCCAAGTGGCGCTGCCACAGCGCATCGCCCCAGAGTTGCACGAAGTACGGATGACGCTGGCTTTCGGCGACCACGACGGCAAGCGCTTCGGCGTCGATGTCCACGCCGTGTTCTGCCAAGGGTTCCGACAGCGCCTGCCGCGCCGCGTCCTCGCTCAGCCGGCCAATGCCCAGCAGGCCTTGGCCCAAGCGGGGCCAGAAAGAAGCGTCCATGGCGTTCAAGTGCGAGGGCAGGCCCGGCGTGCCGGCGAGCACGAGCAGGAATGGCGCCGCCGCCCCGCGAACCTGTTGGCTCGTGTTCAGGAGGGCGGCGCCGGCGTCGAGAGGCAGCGTGTGGGCTTCGTCGAGCAGCACGACCAGCGGACGACGGCGACAGCGGGCAATCAGCGCCGCCGCCAAATCTCGCGGGCCGTCGCCCCGAGACCACTCCGCGGCCCCGTTGGAAGCGACGCCGATCTTGCGCGGCAGGAGCTTGGCAAGCCGTCGCCGCGGCGCCAGCGCATCCACAAGCGCCGCACGGTCTGGGAGGGCGCTCGGCGTCAGCGACAAGACCTCGACGTCTGGTTCATTCTCCGCGCAGGCTTGCTGAAACCAGCCCAACAGCGCGGTCTTGCCGTTGCCGCGCGGCCCCAACAACACGACGTTGTGCGGCGGCGCCTCACCGTGGCTCACGCCGGCCAAGCAGCGGCGCAGCACGGCCTGCTCGGCCGTTCGCCCGGTGAGGGCCGGCGGCATGGCCCCATCGCCGGCTTTGAAGACCCACGTCGTCGCCGCTTTCATGCGCTCGGCAGTATACGCTTGCGGCGAAGCCGCGAACGCTGCGGGGCGTGGCGCGGTTTTCGTTTCCCGCCGGGTGTGGGTATAGTGCCCGGCTTTCCGCCTCCGACCCACGCCGCCACGCCCATGCCCGCCCAGACCATGGAAGCGCTCGTCGCGCTCTGCAAGCGGCGCGGTTTTGTCTTTCAGGCCGGCGACATCTATGGCGGCCTGCAGGGCGTTTACGACTACGGGCCGTTGGGCGTCGAGCTCAAGAACAACCTGAAGGCCGCGTGGTGGCGGGCGATGGTGTATGAGCGGGACGACGTGGAGGGGCTGGACGCGGCGATTCTCACGAATCCCAAGGTGCTGCGTTATTCCGGGCACGAGGACACCTTCGCCGATCCATTGGTGGACTGCCTCGTCTGCCGCGCCCGCTGGCGGGGCGACCATCTGAACGACGGCCGTTGCCCCGGCTGCGGCTCGCCCAAGCTCACCGAGCCGCGGCCCTTCAACCTGATGTTCAAGACGCACGCCGGGCCGGTGGAAGACGCCGCGTCCTTGGCCTACCTGCGCCCGGAGACGGCGCAAGCCATCTTCACCAACTTCAAGCATGTGTTGGATTCCACGTCGCGCCGCCTGCCGTTCGGCATCGCGCAAATTGGCAAGGCGTTCCGCAACGAGATCACGCCGCGCAACTTCATCTTCCGGGTGCGCGAGTTCGAGCAGATGGAGCTGGAGTTCTTCGTGGCCCCGGGGGAGGACGAGACTTGGCATGAAGAGTGGGTGCAGGCGCGCCTCGACTGGTGGGCGCGCCAGGGCGTGGAATCGAACCGCCTGTCGCTCTACCACGTGCCGCCGGAAGAGTTGGCGCACTACTCCAAAGCCACGGTGGACATCATGTATCGCTTCCCCCACGGCACGGAGGAGCTTGAGGGCATCGCCAACCGCACGGATTTCGACTTGGGCTCGCACACCAAGGGGCAAGACGGGCTCGGCATCGACGCGGCCGTGACCCCGAACAAGGATTCCAACGCCCGCCTCGCCATGTTCGACGAAGCGGAGAAGACTTGGCGGGTGCCCTATGTGATCGAGCCGTCCGCCGGGGTGGACCGGGGCGTGTTGGCGGTGCTGAACGAAGCCTACCGCGTGGAGACGTTGGACAATGGTGGCGAACGCACCGTGCTCGGCCTGAAACCGCATTTGGCGCCCATCAAGGCCGCGGTGCTGCCACTCAAGCGCAACCACGCCGGCATCGTCGCCAAAGCGCGCGCCATCAAGCGCGACCTGCAGGCGCTCGGCTTCGGACGGGTGCTCTATGAAGACACCGGCAACATCGGCAAGGGCTACCGGCGCCACGACGAAGTGGGTACCCCGATCTGCCTGACGGTCGATTTCGAGACCTTGGACGACGACACCGTGACAGTGCGCGACCGCGACACGATGGCGCAGCGCCGGGTGGCCGTCGCCGAGCTGCCGGCCTGCATCGCGGACACCTTCACGCCATGAGCCGCGCCGTGATCGCCGCCATCGGGCAAGATCGGCCGGGCCTCGTCAACGACCTCTCCAAGCTGGCCGCGGACCTCAACCTCTCCATCGAGGACAGCCGCATGACCGTGCTTGGCGGCGAGTTCGCCATCCTGATGAGCGTGGCCGGGGGCGATCTGCCGCTCAAGCGCCTGGAGACGAAGCTCGGCCAACTCGCCGACGACAGCGGCCTCGCCTGGCTGTTTCGGCGCACCGGAGACCGGCAGGACGTCGAAGGGCGCATGCCCTACACCGTACACGTGACGGCCATGGATCATCCCGGCATCGTGCATCGCATCGCCGGGTTCTTCTCGTCGCGGGACATCAACATCCACAACTTGGAGACGGTCACGGAACGCGCCCCGCACACGGGCACACCCATCTTCTCCTTGGCGATGGAGGTGGAGCTGCCCGGCGACGTGCGCATCGCGGACTTGCGCGACGAGTTCTTCTACTTCTGCGACGATCACGACTTGGACGCGGAGTTCCGGCCCAGCTAAGCCGTGCGCCGATGCAACCCGGATGGTTCGTCCCCCCGCTCGGTGAACGCTCGTTGAGCCATGTTGGAGGTTCTTGACCTCGGTGTGCGCCTCGGCGAGGGCGCCACGCGGCGTTGGATTCTGCGCCATGTGGCGCTTACCGTGCGGCGCCGCGAGACCGTGGCGCTGTTGGGGCCAAGCGGCAGCGGCAAATCCACCCTGCTGAACCTGCTCGGCGGCCTCATCGCCCCGGACGAAGGCACCATTTGCCTCACGCTCGACGGTGCCGATGGCGGCCAGCGCGAAGTGGCCGTGCATGAGTTGTCCGAAGCCGAGCGCGTCGCCTACCGGCGCCGCCACATCGGGTTCGTCTTCCAGTTCTTCAACTTGGTGCCGACGCTGACGGTGGCCGAGAACGTCCTCTTGCCATTGGAGCTGAACCAGCGCCCCGACTTGGCAAACGCGGCACTGCAACGCCTCGACGACCTTGGCATCGGCGCCTTGGGCGATCGCTTTCCGAACGAGCTTTCCGGCGGCGAGCAGCAGCGCGCCGCGGTGGCCCGGGCCCTCGCGCACCGCCCACCGCTCTTGCTGGCGGACGAGCCCACCGGCAATCTCGACGCCGCCAACGCCGAGCGCGTGGTGGCTTGCCTCTGGGAAGCCGCGCACCGCGCCGGCGCCGCGCTGGTGCTCGCCACGCACAGCGAGCGCGTCGCCCAACAGGCGGACACTGTGGTGGCGCTCCGGTGAGCACCCGGCTGCTGAGGCGCCGCCAACTGCGCTATCTGGCGCGCACCCCCGGCGCCACCGCCGCGGCGGTGCTGGCCACGGCGCTGGGCGTCGCCTCCGTGGTCGCCGTTCACCTGGTGAGCGAGCGCATCCGTGACCAAATCAACCAAAACTCGCTGCTGGCGGGCTACACCCATGCCATTCGCGGCGGCGCCATCAGCGCGGACGCCTACTTCGACGCCCGCGACCGCTGGCGGCGGGGCGCCACCGAACCCATTGCCGCGATGGTGCCGGTGGTCGAGGGGCACGCCATGGTCGGCGGCGCGGCCACGCACATCATCGGCATCGACTTCTTGGCGGACACCGGCGGCGGCGATGCGGGGTGGGAAGGCAGCTCGGAACGCGCGTTGCCGCGTGAGGGCGAAGGCACGCTCGTTGAACTGCTGCGCGGCCGGGCAGCGCTCGCCAGCACGGCGTTGGGCCTTGCGGCTGGCGACTTGGCGCCGGTGGGCGCCACACCGCCCTTCACCGAAATCCAAATTGTCGGCACCTTCGAAGCGCGCGAACGACGCTTGTTGGTGGACATCGCGCTAGCCCGGGAACTCCTTGGCCGGCAAACCTTGACCGCGGTTTGGCTGCGCGCCGAGCGCGGCGCCAGCACACTGGATCGTTGGCTGCCCGGCAGCGCCGCCGCGTTCGGCACCTTCGCCGCGATCAGCTTCGGCGACGCCGGCAACGCCAAGGCGCTCGATGCCACGGAGCCCACGCGCCGGTTCGCGCAGGCGCTCACGTTCAACCTGAGCGCGCTCGGTTTCCTGGCGCTCTTCGTCGCGGCGTTCCTCATCTATCAGGCGAGCTACGCCAACGTCGCCCGGCGGCAGCGCGACAGCGAACGGTTGCTGGCCATTGGGGTGAGCCGTGCGACGCTCCGGCGTCTGTTCGTGGTGGAGGGCGCGGCGTTGGGCGCTTGCGGCGGCGCACTCGGCGTGAGCGCCGGCTGGGCCTTGGCCGGTGTGCTCATCGACTCGCCCCTGTGGTCCAACGAACCGGTGCCGTTCAGCGACATCGCCGCGTTGAAGGGCGTCATCGGTGGCGTGGGCATCGGTGCCCTCGGCGCCTTCGCGGCCACGGCCGGCAAGCGCCGCCGCTGGGTTGCCCCGATCGTCGCGGGCCTCGCGGCGCTGCTCTTGGGCATCGCCGCCACGGCCAACACGCTGGCCGCGGCATTCGCCGTCATCCTCGCGCTCACCGGCTTGCAGATCGCGCTGGTCACGCCGGCCGTCGCGGCCTTGGCCAAGCGGTGGCTCTTTGGCGGCGCCCGGCCCGGAACACGGAAGCCACAACGCCGCAATGCATTGCTGCGACGTGCCAGCTTGCGGACCCTCGCCCTGCAGTTGGACGAAGTGAGCGTCGCGGTGAGCGCACTCACCATCGCCATCGCCGCGGCCATCGGCGTCGCGGTGATGGTGGAGAGCTTCCGGCGCGACTTCTCGGCCCTCTTGGAGCAAGCCTATTGGCCCGGCGTCTATGTCGAGTTGCCGGTGCCGAGACAGGTGGACGCGCCGGCTTTGGCTTGGTTGGAACAGCTGCCGGGCGTCGCCGAAGTGCGCCGCTACGGCCGCGCCAACGCGCTCGTCAATGGCCGGCCGGCCCGGCTCACGCTGGTGCCGGACGATGCGCGGGAAGCGGCGCGGCACGGCCGCAGCGGACAACTCGGCAGCGCGGTGTTGCTGAGCGAGAGCGGCGCGCGGGCCTACGGCATTGCAACCGGTGCCACGGTGATGCTCGACGGCGGCCCAGGTAAACAACCAGCGGTGGTGGCCGGGCTCTACCGCGAGTACGGCCCCGCCGTGCCCGGCATGGTCGCCGCGGCGCAACACTGGGGCGCCGTGCTGGGTGGCGTGGCGTTCAGCAGCGCGGTCATCCTCCCAGACCCGACGACCCAAGCCGGGGACGACTGGCGCAGCACCCTCGCGCAGGCCATCGAGCGGCGCTTCCCAACCGCCAGCGTCCGCGACGACGCGACCCTCAAGGCCCGCGCCCTTGCCGTGTTCGACCGTTCCCATGAGCTGTCGTCGCGGCTCACCTTGATCGCGCTGGCGGTGGCCATCGCCGGCCTCTACACGGCGCTTTCGGCCATCGCGGCACGGCGCCGCGGCGAGCAGCGCCTGCTACACGCGCTGGGCACCGGGCGGCGGCGCATCGCTTGGCTCACGGTATGCCAGTGCGTGGGGCTTGGCGTCACCGCGGCCGCGTTGGCGACCCCACTCGGCATCGCCATCGCGTGGGCGCTTTGCGAGCTGGTCAATCCCCGCGCCTTTGGCTGGTCGATCACCTTGGTGCTGCCACCGGCCACGTTCGCCGAACCCGTGCTGCTCGGCATCGCGGCCGCGGCGTTGGCCGGCCTCGCGCCGGCATGGCGCGCGATGGCGGCGCTCACCACTCAGAGCGACTATGAACTGGCATAGCGGCGCCAAGCGCTGGGCTGCGGTGGCGCTGGCCGTGGCCGCCACCCTGTGGGCCGGCGCACGCGAGCCGGCCGACTCCGATATAGCCCCGGCGCCACACGCCCAAGCCAACAAGCCCGCCGCGCCGCCGGCCCGGGGGTTCCGGTTGACGGACGCGCTCGGCGCCGGCGCTGCCGGCTTCCAAGTGGCGGAACGCATCGTGCCGCTGACGTTTCCGGCCGACCACGGCGCACACCCGAACTTCCGCACCGAGTGGTGGTATCTCACCGCCGCGCTGGCCGCGGCGACGGGGGAAGAGTACGGTGTCCAGTTCACGCTCTTCCGCCAAGGGCTGGTGCCCGGCGACGGTGCCGGCGGCTGGCGCGCCACGCAAATCTACATGGGGCACTTGGCGCTGACGGATGTGGCCGGGGCGCGGCATCTGGAAGCGGAACGGTTGGCGCGCGGGCACAAGCGGCTGGCCGGCGTCCGATCAGCGCCCTTCGCGCTGTGGATCGATGGCTGGCGGCTCGCGTCCACCAGCGCCGCCTTCTATCCCTTGCGCCTCGACGCGCGGGACCGCGAGTTCGGCTTCGACCTCACGCTCGCGAGTGGCAGCGCACCGGTGCCGCAAGGCGATGGCGGCCTCTCGGCCAAGGGGCCGAACAACGCCTCCCACTACTATTCCATGCCGCGCATCGCCATCGCCGGCGAAGTGTTCCAAGGCACCCGCGCCATCCCCGTCACCGGCCTCGGCTGGCTCGACCGGGAGTGGAGCAGCGGCGTGCTCTCCGCCGCGCACATCGGCTGGAACTGGTTCGCCCTGCAGCTGGATGACGGCCTGGACCTCATGGTGTTCACACTGCGCCGCCACGACGGCGCCACCGACCCATACAATCAAGGGCTCTTGATCGACGCCGACGGGCGGCGCGCGTTGGGCGCGGAGGACTTCGCCCTCACGGCGCTCAAGTGGTGGCGCGACTCGGCCGGTGTGCGTTGGCCGGTGCGTTGGCGGTTGACGTTCGCCGCGCCTCTTGCCTACCGGCCCCGCGCCGCGACGGCAGCAGGTGGCGAAACGCCGCCGGCGCCATCGAAGCGTGTGCAATCGCTCACCATAGAGGCCGCCATCGACGATCAGGTGATGGACACTTTGGTGCGTTACTGGGAAGGCTTGGTGCGGGTGCGCGGGCGCGACGGCGGCGACCTCGGCCGCGGCTACATGGAGCTGACGGGCTACGAATGAACGACAAAAGCGGCCTCATCTGGGAGCGCGTGGCCTCCGAGCGCGGCCCCAACTTGGGCCTCTTCGACGTGCGTTACGACTGGATGCGGCATCCCAACGGCGGCGCCGCGCTCAAGCGGCTGGTGCTCGAATCCGTGGATTGGGTGAACTGCGTCGCGCTCACCCCGTCCGGGCACTCGGTGATGGTGGAGCAATACCGCTTCGGCTTGGGCGCCTGCACCTTGGAGACGCCCGGCGGCATGGTGGATGCCGGCGAGACGCCCTTGCAGGCCGCGCAGCGTGAACTCTTGGAGGAAACCGGCTACGGCGGCGGGAACTGGCGCTATCTCGGCGCCGTTGAGCCAAACCCCGCCATTCACCCACACCTCTGCCACCACTTCCTGGCAGAGGGCGTGGAACAGGTGGCCGCGCCGACGCCCGGCGGCGGCGAAGCGATCAACGTGAGCCTCGCCACGCCCGCCGAACTCAAGGCAGCGCTGCGGGACGGCCGCCTGCGCCATGCCTTGGCCCTCTCCGCCCTCTCCCGCGTGATGGACCTCTTCGAGATTGGAACTGGAAAGTTGAGCCGCTGACAGGTAGCTTGCCCGCTTGGGGAGCTTGGGGAGGCCATCCACCAAAGCCATGCGCGACGCCGCATCGAATAGCAGCGAAAGGGCCCATTTCGAGGCGCTGACACGAATGCTCGCCGACGCCGGCCAAGGCGCCGCGGTGGGCGATGACGCGCTCTATCGAAGCCTCGTGGAAGGCTCGCCGGATCTGTGCCTGCTCCTCGACCAGGACGGCATCATCCGCTTCGTCAACAGCGCGGCGACGCGGCTCTTGGGCCACGAGCCAGACACGCTGCTGGGCCAGCCCTGCGCCGTGCTCGTCGATGCCGAAGACCTTGAAGCGGCGCGGCAGCTCTTCGATGGCCAGCGCCCCGGGCCGCCGGTGCGCCACGCCCGGCTGCGGCTCAAGCGCCATTCGCGCCGCGCCGGGCCGCGCCCGGAACAGTCCACGCGGCTGTGGGCGGTGGTCACGCTGACGCGGTTGTACCGCGAGCAGGCGTTCGTCGGCGCCATCGTCTTGGCGCGCGACATCTTGGGCCTGGGCGAGATCAGCGGCGCGGCGCACTTCGCCGCCTACCATGACGTGCTCACGCGCCTGCCGAACCGGGCGATCCTCGAGGACCGCTTGGGCCTCGCCATCGCCCAAGCTGAGCGCGACAAGCGCCGTTTGACCGTCGCGTTCCTGGATCTGGACCGCTTCAAGCTGGTGAACGACAAGCATGGCCACGCCATCGGCGACCGGGTGCTGCAGGCCGTGGCGCGGCGCTTGCGGGGTTGCCTGCGCCGCGGCGACACGCTGTCGCGCTTCGGTGGCGACGAATTCGCCCTCGTGCTGCCGGAGGTGGAGAGCGGCGATGCCGCCGTCGCCATCGGCGAGAAGCTGGTGGGCGCGTTGCGCGAACCGCTGGCCGTGGACGACACGCGGCTGTCCACCACGGCCAGCGCCGGCGTGGCGCTCTACCCCGAGGCGGGCACCACCGCCCGCGCGCTCATCGGCAACGCGGACATCGCCATGTATCACGCCAAGGGCGAGGGCGGCGATGCGTGTCGTCTGTTCGGCGCGGAAATGCACCAACGGTTCTCCGCCCGCCTCGGCATGGAGCGCGCCCTGCGCCAAGCGTTGGACTCGGGCGAGATCGAGGTGCATTACCAGCCACAAGTCGATCTCGCCAGTCGGGCCATCGTGGGCATGGAGGCCCTCGCTCGTTGGCGTCGGGGCGATGGCGGCTTGGTGGAAGCCAACGAGTTCCTGCCCCTTGCCGAGGAGACCGGCCTCATCGGCCGCATCGACGCGCTGGTACAGCAGGCGGCGTTCACGCAGGTGGCCGCGTGGCGCACCGCCGGCCACGGCGCTTGCCGGGTGGCCGTGAACGCCTCGGCGTGGCAATTGGACCAAGCCAACTTCGTCCGCGATTTCGAGGCGAGCCTTGCCAAGGCGGGTCTGCCGGCGGCCGCGGCGACGCTGGAAATCACCGAGAACGCCTTGATGCGCGATCCGGCCTTGGTGGTGCCAAAGCTCCAGCACTTGCGCCATCGTGGGGTGCGCATCGCCGTGGATGAGTTCGGCGCCGGCTATTCGTCACTCGCGCAACTGCGCCACATGCCCATCGACGCCTTGAAGATCGACCGCAGCTTCGTGGCGGACCTTGCCGGCGGCATCGTGGACACCCGCGCCGTTGATGCGGTGGCCGGCGCCTGCCGCGGCCTCGGCTTGGCGTTGTGCGCCGAAGGCATCGAGCACCAAGCGCAAATCGACTACCTCTTGGGCGTGGGTTGCCGCGAAGGGCAGGGCTATTTCTTCAGCGGCCCGCTGGTGGCCGAGGAAGCGATGGCGCAGCTCCCCGGCGACAAGCGCGGTTAAGTGACCGCCACGCGAGCGCCACGCCGGCGCTTTGTTCGCGCCGCGCGATGAGCCGCCGCGCCCTCTCGGAGGCGGTGGTGGTCACGGACTTGGCACTGCCCAACAAGCGTTCCGGCAAGGTGCGGGACCTCTACGACATCGAGCTGCCGGATGGCCGACCGGGTTTGCTCATCGTGGCGACGGATCGCATCAGCGCCTTCGACGTGGTGCTCGCCGGGGGTTTGCCCGGCAAGGGCATCGTGCTCACGCAGCTCTCCCGATTCTGGTTCGAGCGCTTCGCCGGGCGCTTCTCCCATCACCTCGTCTCCACGGACGTGGCGGACGTGCCAAACCTCTCGGACGCCGAGCGCGAGCGCTTGCGCGGGCGCGTGATGCTGTGCCGCGCCGCCGCCCCGTTGCCGCTGGAATGCATCGCGCGCGGCTACCTCGCCGGCAGCGGCTGGCGGGACTACACGCGCACCGGCGCCGTCTGCGGCATCCCCCTGCCGGGCGGCTTGGTCAATGGCGACCGCCTGCCCACGCCCTTGTTCACGCCATCCACCAAAGCCGGCGCCGGCGAACACGACGAGAACATTTCCTTTGACGCCGGCGCCGCGCTGGTGGGCACCGCCACCATGAGCACGCTGCGCGACACGACGCTTGAGCTCTACCAAGCGGCCAGCGCCCATGCCTTCGAGCGCGGCATCGTGCTGGCGGACACCAAGTTCGAGTTTGGCTTGGGCACCGATGGGCCCATCCTCATCGACGAGCTGTTGACGCCGGACAGCTCGCGCTTCTGGCCGGCCGACGCTTGGCGACCCGGCCATGACCAACCGAGCTTCGACAAGCAGTACGTGCGCGATCACTTGGCGGCGCTGCGCGATGCCGGGGAATGGGATGGCAAGCCACCGGCGCCGCCGCTGCCCGACGACGTGGCCCGCAACACGATGCTGCGCTACCTCGAAGCCTTCGAGCGGCTGACGGGTACCGCCCTCGACTTCGACGCCTTGGCGTGACGGCCCTTGAGCGGACGCCATGAACTGGGCCTGCTATCGACGTCGTTGCGAAGCGCCCCAAGTGTTGTCCCGCTGGCTGCTGGAACGCACCGCGCGGCTGGTGGGCGACCCATTGGCGCAGCCATTGCGCGAAGTGGCCGCCGGCACACCCCTGCCCAAGCCATGTGACCACAAGGGCGGTGCGGCGACGGACATGTTCGAGGCGCGGCTTGATCGGGCCACCGCGGCCGCGATCTTGAGCCGGGTGTACACCGCCGCCGGCCTCGCGCCAAATGATGCGCCGGCGGGGCCGCTCAAGGGCGTCGTGATCGCTTGGCAGGAGTATTGCGCGGCACTGGGGCCCTGACCGATGTTCAAGCGCGTGTTCGTCGCCAACCGCGGGGCCGTGGCCGCGAGAGTCGTCCGCGCCTGCGATGCCGTGGGCGCCGAGAGCGTGGCGGCCTATTCAGATATAGACGCCGAGGCGCCCCATCTCGAAGCGGCCACGGCCACCGCCCGCCTGCCCGGCTACCTGCCCCAAGACACCTACCTGAACGTGCCGGCCATCATCGCCGCCGCCCAAGCACACAAGGCCGACGCATTGCATCCAGGCTACGGCTTTCTCTCCGAGAACGCGGCCTTCGCCCGCGCCGTGGCGGCCGCCGGCATCCGCTTCATTGGCCCGGCCCCGAACCACATCGAGACGATGGGAGACAAGACCGGCGCCCGCGCCGCCATGCGCGAGCGCGGCTTCCCGGTGCGCACCGGCAGCGACGTGGTGGCGGACGAGGCGGCCCTCATCGACGCGGCACGCGCCATTGGATTCCCGGTGCTCTTGAAACCGGCCAACGGCGGCGGCGGCATCGGCATGGCCCTCGCCCACGACGAACGCGAGCTCACGCTCGCCTTCAAGACCGCCACGGCGCAGAGCCAACGCGCCTTTGGGAACGGCGCCATCTATGTTGAGCGCTACCTTGACCGACCGCGCCACATCGAGTTCCAGGTGTTGGGCGACGGTGCCACGGCAACCACCTTGTTCGAGCGCGAGTGTTCCGTGCAGCGCCGCCATCAGAAGCTCATTGAGGAAACGCCGGTGCCCAACCTGCCCCGCGCCCAAGTGGACGCGGTGGCAGCCCTTGCGGCAGAAGCCTTGGGCGAGTTTGGCTATGAGGGGCTCGGCACGGTGGAGACGTTGTTCGCCGATGGCGAGTTCGGCTTCCTCGAAACCAATACCCGGCTGCAGGTGGAGCATGGCGTCACGGAGGCGGCAACAGGTTTCGACTTGGTGGCGGCACAGCTGCGTTTGGCCGCCGGGGCACCCCTATCGGCCTTGGGCCTCGCACAGGTGACACGCCGCCACTGCGCCGTCGAGGCCCGCGTCTATGCGGAAGATCCGGAGAAAATGCTCCCTTCCGTCGGCCGCCTGACGGCGTTCCGCCCACCCACACTGGCGGGCGTTCGCGTCGATGTGGCCTATCAGGAAGGGCAGTTCGTCACGCCCTACTACGACCCGCTGCTGGCCAAGGTGATCGGCATCGGCGCCGACCGCGAGCAAGCCATCGGCCGGGTGCTGGTGGCCTTGAAGGCGTTCGAGATCCGCGGCATTCAGCACAACGGCGAACTGCTGCGGCGGG
This sequence comes from Candidatus Azotimanducaceae bacterium, assembly GCA_965200505.1. Classification (GTDB taxonomy): domain Bacteria; phylum Pseudomonadota; class Gammaproteobacteria; order Pseudomonadales; family Azotimanducaceae; genus VXNE01. The sequence goes on from OZ241343.1 coordinate 2,377,754, forward strand.
CGCTCGCCAGCGAGCCCTTCATCAAAGGCGAGGCCGAGCGGGTTGAGTTGCCGTGAACGCGCAGACCCTTGCGCCCGAGCAGTGCCAGCAGCGAACTGGTGCCTACGAACATTAGCTCCCCTAATCCCCTGCTAGCCGGGGCAGGGCGGGTGGTGCAGGTCCAAGTCCCGCAGCGGCCCCTTGAAGGCGTTCTCGTGGCCCAGCTTGCCGCGGTGGCGGCGTACCAGCTCCATCGTGCGTGGATCGGCCATCGAAGCGTAAACTCTGGGGGCTCCAACAGCGTGGTGGATGCGGATGAATGTCGAGTTTGACGCGCCGGAGCAGCGCCTGCCGAGGCATGCCTACTTTGATGCCGATTGGTATGCCGGCGAGCTGGATGCGCTGTTCGGCAAGGCGTGGGTGTGGGCGGCCCCAGAGGGGGCGCTCCGCGAAGCTGGGGACTTCATCACCTGCCGCGTGTTGCATCATCCATTGTTTGTGGTGCGCGACGCCGATGGTGGGCTGCGAGCGTTCCACAACATCTGCCGCCACCGCGGCTGCGAGCTGGTGGAAGGGCGCGGCAACGTGGGCTCCGCGGTGCGCTGTCCCTACCACCGTTGGACATATGCGCTGGACGGCGCGTTGCGTGGCGTTCCCAATGAAGAGGCGATGTTTGGTTCCGTGCCGCGGGATGCCCTGTCGTTACATGCCGCCGCTGTGGGCGTGCATCAAGGGATGGTTTACGTCAATCCCGATCCCAACCCGCCGGAACCGTTCGACGCTTGGATCGCGGGCTTGGACGAACACCTTTGGCCGCATTGCTTGAGTGATGGCAGCCTGCGCTTCGCCGGCGAGATGCGCTACGAGATGCGCTGCAACTGGAAGGTGTTCTACGAAAACGCGGTGGATGGCTACCATTTGGGCTACTTGCACGATCGCACGCTGGGTAAGCTCTATCCGCACGACAATGTATGGCGGCGCGTGGGCCGGCACGCGGTTTGGTACTCCACCGAGCGCGATGGCCCGCCACAGGCGAGCAGCATCTTGGCGTCGCAGTTGGCGGATGACGCTGGCGCCAAACGCTTGCCGGGCCACGAAACGCCGCAATACCCCGGCGTGGTGGCGCTCTTCCCCCTCACGTTCTACTCGCCCAGCCCGTGGGGCTTCTATGCGTCCGTGCTGGAGCCGGTGGGCCCGGAACGCACCGATCTGCGCACGTTGAGCTGGGTCCCGGAGGGGTTTTGGGGGAGATTTTCGGCGTCGGGAAGCGATGGCGAGGTTGTGCGCCTGCAAGACCTCAAGGAACACCCCTTGGAGTCTGGCAACTTCCAACTCGAAGACATGTGGATTTGCGAGAAGATCCAGCGCAATTTGCACTCGCCGAAATACGCTGTCGGGCCCATGGCAAACGGCGCCGGCGCCGAATCGCCGATGACTCACTTCCAACAAAGCGTGTTGGATTACTTGGAAGGCCGGGCAACCGGGCCTTGACGCCAGGCCGAAGAGGACGGCATGGCAACCCTTGACCGGCGTAGCGTCGCGTTCGGTTTGAACAGGCTCGACCTGCGCTCGCCGGCGCATTTCGCGGCGGATGCGGCGCGGTTGGAGGCGCTCGGTTGGCGCTATGGCTTCATCCCGTCGTCGCCGCTCTTGGTGCCAGACCCTTATGTGATGTTGGCGCATGCATTGCAGGCGACGGACGCCATCGTGCTGGGGCCGCTGATCGAGAACCCGGTGATGCGTCATCCGGCGGTGATTGCGGGCTCCATCGCCACGGTGGACAACATCCAACCGGGGCGGACGCTGCTCGGCATGGGCGTGGGCGACACGGCAGTGCGGCTCATGGGCAAGCGCCCGGCCTCGGTGGCGGCGTTGGAGCACGCGGTGAAGGCCATCCGCGCACTCAATTCCGGCGCGGCGCTGGCCGTTGACGCCGTGCGTCCCGCCCGCCTGCGCCACGCGGCGCCGGTGCCGGTGTGGATTGCCGCGCAAGGCCCGCGAACGCTCGAAATGGCGGGCCGCGTGGCGGATGGCGTGTTCATCCGCGTCGGTGTCCATCCTGAGAATCTGCGCCTCGCGGTGGAGGCCGTTCGCGCCGGTGAGCGGGCCGCGGGCCGGGCCGTGGGAGAAGTGTGCATCGGCTGCGTCTTCCACACCGTGTTCGGCGAGGACGCTGCCAAAGTGGGTCGCATCGCCCGCGCCGTGGCGGCCGGCTACTACGAGTATTCGCCGCGGCTCTTCGCCAACATCAGTCTGCGCTGGAATGGCGAGGACATGGCGCGACTGAAACGCCGTGTCTGGCCGGACTTCCACCACGCCCGCGACATGGAGGCGGCCGGCGACGTGGTGGCCTTCCTGCCCGATGCGGCGGCCAACGCCTTCGCGCTGCGCGGCCCGTTCGAGGCCATCCGCGAGCAGCTCCGCGCGATTCTTGATCTGGGCCTGCCCATCGAGATCGTGGTGCCGCATCCGGTGCCGACGCCAGCGCCGGGCGAACTGGACTATGCACGGCACTTCGCGGAGCGGGTGATCGGCCAGATGTGACGCAAACCAAAGCCGGCGCGGGATCGTTTCTGCTAATCCCACGGCGGCTGTGTACAATTTGCACATCAAAAATGCAAACTGTACAGTCACGGAATGATCCAGCGCCATCTCGCGCCCACGCTGCTGCGGGTGAGTGGCCAGTACCCGGTGCTCACCCTCACCGGGCCGCGCCAATCCGGCAAGACGACGCTGCTGCGTCACACCTTCCCGGGCCACGCTTACGTCTCGCTGGAAGCGCCGGACGAACGCGCCTTCGCCATCGAGGATCCGCGGGGCTTCTTGGCGCGGTTCAACGGCCCCGTGATTCTGGACGAAGCCCAGCACGCGCCTGACCTCTTTTCCTATGTGCAGGTGGTCTCGGACGAGCGGGGCGCCACCGGCCAGTTCGTGCTCTCCGGTTCGCAGAACTTCCTGCTTCTGCGCAGCATCTCGCAGAGCTTGGCGGGCCGGGCGTTCGTCGCCCACCTCATGCCGTTCACGTTGGCCGAACTTGGCGGCCAACCGCTGCGTGCTGTGGACGACGCGATTGCAGGCCCGGCACCCGGCCCCACCGCGGGCCAGTGGACGGCCCATGCGACGCGTGGCTTCTACCCGCCCGTTCACGATCGCCGGCTGGCGCCGTTCGAGTGGGCATCGCGCTACTTCCAAACTTACCTGCAACGCGATGTGCGCTCACTCGCGCAAGTTGGCGACCTCGAAGCCTTCCGGCTGTTCGTCCTGCTTTGCGCTGGCCGAGCCGGCCAACTGCTGAACCTCGCCAGCCTTGGCAATGACTGCGGCATCAGCCACCAAACCGCCCGCCGGTGGCTCTCCATGCTGGAAGCCAGCTTCATCACGTTTCGCCTGGCGCCGCACCATGAGAACTTCAACAAGCGCCTCGTCAAGCGCCCCAAGCTCTACTTCTTCGACACCGGCCTCTTGTGCTACCTGCTGCGAATCCGCAGCGCGGAGGAACTGGCGCGGCACGCCATGCGCGGCGCGGTGTTCGAGAACTTCGTCATCGCGGAACTCGTCAAGTCTTGCCATCACGGTGGTGACGAGCCGCGGCTCGCCTTCTGGCGAGACCACCGCGGCAACGAAGTTGATTTGGTGGTGCGCACCGCGGCCGTTGCCGTGGCGGTGGAGATCAAGTCTGGGGCCACGGTGGCGAGCAGCTTCTTTGGCGGCCTTCGCCACTGGGCGAAAATCGCCCCAGGCCAGCATCCCGGCATACTCGTCCACGGTGGCGAGGAGAGCTACCGGCGCGAAGGCTGGGACGTGCGCTCGTGGCGCGTGTGGCCATAGCGCCTCGCCGCTTGGCGGGGGATCATCGGCGCAAATCCACCACATCGTGGAGGATTTGCATCGTTGTATCGTTGTAGTCCGCTGTTCTTGCGCCAACGGGATCCCGGCTTGGTGCCGTCTTAACCCTTGCTTTCTTAAACCTGTCGTTTAGATTAGCGAGGATGATTCGTCGTCACGCACAGCAAGCCGTGCATCGGGCGCTGGCTCGGCAGGCGGCCGTGGCGTTAATCGGTGCCCGTCAGGTCGGCAAGACGACGCTCGCGCACGCCATTGCCGAGCAGTTGGATGCCGTGTATCTGGATTTGGAGTCTCGCATTGACCGGGCGAAGCTGGCGGATGCGCGGCTCTTCCTCTCAGAGCATGAGGGCCGCTTGGTGGTGCTCGACGAAATCCACCGCGCCCCAGGCCTGTTCCCGGAACTGCGCGGCCTGATTGACGCCGGCCGGCGGCGCGGCCATCGCACCGGACGATTCCTCATTCTTGGCTCCGCATCGCTGGATTTGTTGCGGCAGGCGGGCGAATCGCTTGCCGGGCGGATCGAGCAGGTCCGCCTTGGGCCGCTGGACGTGTACGACGTGTCGCCGGCGTTGGCGCCGACCACGCAGTTGTGGGTGCGCGGGGGCTTCCCGGACAGCCTGCTGGCCGAGAGCGACGAGGACAGCATGGCGTTCCGCGTCAACCTCATCCACGCCTATTTGGAGCGCGACATATCCGAGTTCACCGGGCGGCGCATCCCAGCCGAGACCCTCGAGCGCCTGTGGACGATGCTCGCCCACTCGCAAGGCCAGGTGCTGAACGCCTCCAAGTTGGCGGGCAGCCTCGCCGTCAGCAGCCCCACTGTGAGCACCTACATCGACCTGCTCTCGAACCTGCTCCTAGTGCGCCGCCTGCCACCCTTGCACGTCAATGTCCGCAAGCGTTTGGTGAAGTCCCCCAAGGTCTATGTTCGAGACAGCGGCATCGTCCACGCCCTGCTCGGCATCCCGTCCCACGATGCCCTGATCGGCCATCCCATCGCCGGCACGAGCTGGGAAGGTTTCGTGATCGAGAACTTGCTGGCCCGCGCGCCGGCCGGCACCAGGGCGAGCTTCTACGGCACCCGCTCCGGAGCGGAGATGGATCTCGTGCTTGAGCTGCCCGCGGGGCTCGGCACTTGGGCCATCGAGGTGAAACTCGGGCTGGCACCGAAGGTCACCAAGGGCTTCCACAGCGCCTGCGAGGACATTGCCCCGACCTCGGCGTTCGTGGTGTACGCCGGCTCGGAACGCTATCCGCTGGCCGCGAACGTGGAGGTCATCGGGCTGCGCGAACTGGCCGCGATGGTTGCCGCGGCTGGCTGAATCCGTCTAATCGAGCCGCTGCGCGGCCGCCTTCAATGCCTTGGTGAAGGCTTCCACTTCTTCGACGGTGCCGAAAGAACCCTTGAGGCCATCTGCTTCTCCGTCCAGCCTGCGCCAGTCTAAGTCCTCTTGTCGTGTGTTCTGGGGTAGCACGGCCTTTAACTGCTCAAAAGACAACCTTAGATTATCTTCACAGCGTTTGACGTGAACCTCGAAGGGCAGCGTGTGGTCGATAGACTCGGGTGTCACCTTTATCAATGTGGTACGCGTGTCCTTTTTGGATTCGTCCTTGATCCGCCACTGGAAACCAATGTCGTTGGAGATGGCGCATGGCCTCCTGAACACATGGTGAAGGCCGTCTCGCAAGGCATTGTATGCGTCTCCGATGCCGCTCTCGCTTGCACGGCGCTCAAGCTCGCTGAGCAGGGGACGCGGCCTACGCCAACGAGAGTGGGCCGCCTGCTTCCTTCGAGTCTCATCTTGGTCGACCAGATGGGCGCTGGCGAGTAGCTGGCGTCCCGACTGATCGGTGAAGTGGTACACCGTTGCCATGTTGACCGGCACCTCCAAGTCAGAGAGATAGCGCACCATGCGTTCTGCATCGGCATCGGTGGACTCGCCAACGATGAGTGAGCGATGGGTGTCGTTGATCACATCTGGCAGTCGGCCATCGAACCTCTCTTGGAAGGCGGTGTCCAGCGTTCGGTCGCCGTAGTATTCCTGAGCTATCCCACAGACGTGCTCTCGGCTCAGATCCTTCGCCCAAGAGGCATAGTCCAGCGCTTGGGCAACAGCCTCCCTCCGCAGCTTTCCTCTCTTGATTTCGACTACCACGAGGTCGCCATTGGAGTCCATGCACAACAGGTCAATTTTGCCGCGAAAGTCCGTTTCGACTTGCCGGCCGATGACCAATAGGTCCGCATCCACCAATGAGATGTCGCTCTCCAACCAGTCCTCAAGCTGCTTTTCCAAGCTGATGTCACTCCCCTCGACTTCCTGGATCGTCGCCCCATCCACTTCCCACATCCGAATCTGCTGCGTCATCTTCCCTCCCTATTCGCTTGCCTGCCGTCTCTTCATTCTTCAGTTGCCGGGCCGATTAGTTTCCCACGTTCCCCTGCGACGCTGTGCAAGGGCGACTTCTGCAGGATGCCGCCAGCCGGTGGAAGGCTTCACGGTAGATCGCGCTCTTGCGCATGGTCTCGCAGCGGGCGTTGAAGGTGGCGTAGCGGAGTTTCTTCGTCTTGGCCCAAGAGGGCGTCAGGGACCAACGCGCCCGCATCGCCCGCCAATCGCCATCGCGTTCGCGCACCACCCAAGCGTCTTCCGTGGGTGCGGTGTTGTGGTTGCTGGGGCCGGGGAACGGGCTGCCCGTGTGCTCGATGAACTTCTCGTCGAGCCGTTCGCCGTCCGCGTTGAAGCGCCCGCACATCCCTTGCCGTTCCTGTTTCTCCGTGCGCTCTGGCCATGATAACTTTGCGCGTCAAACGCAGGGCGGGGGAGAGCGATGGCCCAAATCGACGAGTTCCGTGTGGAAGCGAGGGCTTGGCTGCAGGAGAACTGTCCACCCGGTGCCCGCGGCCCCGGGCCCATCTCCACGGGCAGCAGCAAGCTCACCATCCAAGACGCGGATACTTGCCTGTGGCTCGAGCGCATGGTGGAGAAGGGTTGGACGACGCCCACTTGGCCCACGCAGTACGGCGGCGGCGGTTTGAGCAACGAGGAATACATGGCGCTCATCCAGGAGATGCGGCGCATTGATGCGCGGGTGCCGTTGGCCGGCATGGGCACTTCGCTCATCGGCCCCACGCTTCTGGAGTTGGGCACGGATGAGCAGAAGGAACGCCATCTGCCGCCCATCGTGCGTGGCGAGCGGGCTTGGTGCCAAGGCTACAGCGAGCCGAACGCCGGATCAGATTTGGCGAGCCTGCGCACCCGCGCCGTGGATGAGGGCGACCACTTCGTGGTGAATGGGCAGAAGATTTGGACTTCCGGCGCCCAGTTCGCGGATTGGATCTTCGCCCTCGTGCGCACAGACCCGGACGTGCCCAAGCACCAAGGCATCAGCTTCGTGCTGATGGACATGAATCAGCCCGGCATCACGGTGAAGCCCATCCGCCTCATCAGCGGCGCGTCACCCTTCTGCGAGACGTTCTTCGACAACGCCATCGCCCGCAAGGATGACTTGGTGGGCGAACTGAACAAGGGGTGGACGGTGGGCAAGCGCCTGCTGCAGCACGAGCGGGGCAGCATGGCGTCGCTGGTGGGCGGTGGCGCCGCGGCGGATGCGGGGCCCACGCTGGAAGGCGAGGCCAAGCGCTTCACCGGCGAGCGTGACGGGGTGATCGCCGATGCCGAGCTGCGCCGCGCCGTGGTCACGCACAACATGAATGACCGGGCGTTTCGCCTCACCCAACGGCGCGCCGTGGAAGAGGCCAAGGGCGGCGGCACACCCGGCCCGGCGACGTCCATCTTCAAGATGTACGGCACCGAGTTGGAGCAGGAGAGAGCCTCGCTGTTCGTGAAGTTGCGCGGCACCGCCGGCCTTGGCTGGTCGGGCGCGGCGTTCGACGCCCAAGCGCTGGAGGACACCCGCGCTTGGCTCTCCACGCGGGCGGCGTCCATCTACAGCGGCTCCAACGAAATACAGCGCAACATCGTCGCCAAGCGGGTGTTGGGATTGCCGGACTGAGCGGCCGCCGGGCGCAAGGGGCGCTGACGACGCTGCGGAACAACCACGTGCCCACCGGCCGCTCGCGTTCCCGGGGCGGTGGATTACGGCACGATGCCGCGGCACCCCCGCTGCGCCCACCGCAAGCCGAGCGGCATCGCCACAGCGCCACCCACCACGGCGTCACGCTGGAAGATCCCTATCACTGGCTGCGAGACCCGGCCTATCCGAAGGTGGAAGACGCCGCCGTGCTTGCGTACCTCCAAGCGGAGAACGACTACTTTGAGGCCGCGATGGCCCCAGTGGCCGAACTGACCGAGGCGCTGTTCCAAGAGATCAAGGGCCGCCAGTGCCCCGACGATGAGTCCGTGCCGGTGCGCGATGGCGCTTGGTTTTATCAATGGCGCTTCGAGCCGGACGCGCAATATCGCGTGTGGACGCGCTGGCCGGCGGTTGGCGAGCCGACGCGGGAAACCATCCTGGATGAACCGGCCCTTGCAACTGGCCTCGATTACTTCGCCTTGGGTTCGATGGCCGTCAGCCACAACGGCCATCTGCTCGCCTACAGCACGGACACCACCGGCGGCGAGCGCTTCACCCTGCGCGTGAAGGATCTGCGCGATGGCAGCCTCTTGGCCGAGACCATCGAGAACACCTGTGGCGACGCGGTGTGGGCGGCGGACGATGCGTCCTTCTTCTACTTGGTGATGAGCGATGCATGGCGCTCCCATCAGGTGCGCCGCCATGTGCTCGGCACGCCCGTGGCGACGGATGCCGTGGTGTACGAGGAAGCGGACACGGGCTTTTGGGTGGGCTTGGCCGAAGCCTCTTCAAGGCAGTACATCGTCATCTCGACGGGGGATCAGGTGACGACGGAGGCATACCTCATTCCCGCCGCCGAACCCGATGCCGAACCCGTGCTAGTGGCCGGCCGCCGCGAAGGCCATGAGTACGAGATTGACCATCAGGGAGACCGCTTCGTCATTCGCACCAACGACGCGCACCGGAACTTCCGGCTGGCGACCGCGCCGGCGGACGATTTCGCCCGTACCCGTTGGACCACCTTGGTGGCTGGGTCTGATGCGGCCTATATCAGGGGCTTTCAGTGCTTTGCGGAATGGATCGTCGTGGAGGAACGTCTCGACGGCATCGATCAGATTCGCGTGATCGACCGGCGCGGGGCGAACTGGCGGGTGGCGTTCCCGGAGCCCCTGTACGCGGTGGGGCTTGGTGCCAATCCAGAGTACGCGACGGACACGGTGCGCTTGGGGTACGCCTCGATGGTGACGCCAGACACGGTGTATGACTACGAAATCCCCGCCCGCAAGCTCACACGCCGCAAGGTGCGCGAAGTGCCGAGCGGCTACGATTCGACGCGCTACGCGACGCGTCGCATCTCGGCGCCGGCGCGGGATGGCGCCGCCATCCCAATCTCCATCGTCCATGCCAAGGACACGCCCTTGGACGGTTCAGCACCGCTTTACCTTTACGGCTATGGGGCGTATGGCATGGCGCTGCCGCCCTCGTTCTCCACGGCGCGGCTGTCGCTCTTTGAGCGCGGCTTCGTCTTCGCCATCGCCCATGTGCGCGGCGGCGGCGAGTTGGGGCGGGCGTGGTATGAGGAGGGCAAGCTGACGCAACGCGCCAACGCCTTCAACGACTTTGTGGATGTGGCGCGTCACCTCATTGACGGCGGCTGGGTGCGGCCGGGCCGCATCGCCATCGCCGGCGGCAGCGCCGGCGGCGAGCTCATGGGCGCGGTGGTGAACCAAGCGCCCGAGCTGTGGGGCGCGGTGGCCGCCCATGTGCCCTTCGTGGATGTGCTCAATACCATGCTGGACGACTCGCTGCCCCTCACGCCCGGCGAGTGGCCGGAGTGGGGCAACCCCATCGAGGACAAGGCGGCGTTCGACCTGATTCGTTCGTATTCGCCTTACGACCAACTAAAGCGCGGCAACTACCCACCCATGTTCGTGACCGCCGGCTTGAACGACCCGCGGGTGACCTACTGGGAACCAGCCAAGTACGTCGCCAAACTGCGCGCGCTGAAGACGGACGCCAACCTGCTCGTGCTCAAAACGAACATGGGCGCCGGCCACGGCGGCAAATCCGGCCGCTACGATTCACTGCGAGAGACCGCCGAGGAATACGCCTTCATGCTGATGGCACTGGGCATGGCTGACGCGGGTTGAGTGGCGCTTTAGGGCGCTCGGAGAGCGCGGCAGGTCACTGCTACGACACCCGCCCCACGAGCCACCCGAACTCCTCGAAGGGGTCCGGCGCCTTGTGCCGCGCTAGGGCATTGGCCGGTGGCTCGGAGTCTTCGTCTGCCTCGGTGCCGCGGACGGGTACCTCGATGCGCCCTCGCGCCAACTGGTCGCGCCGCCATGCGTAGGTGGCTTCCATGCGCCGCCACAGGTCTTCGATGCCCTCGTTCGTGGTCGGGCGCCGCGCCACCGCGTGGGGGAACACGCTCCGGTCGGGTGCGAGCACGTTGCCGGTGGTGATGATGAAGTAGGCCGGATGGGGCCACGCCTCGCCGCCGCCCGCGGCACGGCGCAGCCAAGCGTAAACGGCGAGCTGCAGGTGCCGATTGTCCGCCAAATCGCGCAGGCGCCATGGCTCGCCGGCCCACTTCGCGTCCATCACGATCTCGCGCCCGGCGGCGGTGCGCATGAAGAGGTCGATGCTGCCCTGCAGCGCGAAGTCGCCGCTCGGCTGTTGTTCTTGGCGTTCTGTTTCAACGTGGACGACGTGGGCCGCGTTCAAGTGCGAGAGCAGGCGCGGCAGCGCGCGTTCCAACACGGCGATGAAGTACAGCCGGTCGGCGCCGCGCCCGCGTTCGAGCAGCACGGCGCCTTCGGTGGCGATGAGTGATGGCAGCGTGGCGTCCAGCCAATCCCGCGTTTTCGCCGGGGTGAGTTGCGCCCAGTCCGGCTCGGCGAAGAGCCGTTCCAAGACGCGATGCGCCAGGCTGCCATACAAAAGGGCGCGATCCGGCACTTGAGCGGCGCGGCCCGGCCGCAAGCGGGCGAGGTAGCGCAGCGCCCAAGCGTGGGGGAAGTCGTAGAGCTTGCTCAAGGACGTGTAAGACTCCACCTCCCGCGCCGGCAACGCGATGTCCGACGGCAGTTGCCACCAGCGTTGCGGTGTGCTGGGCGGTCGCGGCGCGAGTTGGGGGGTGGGCACGTCGAGCTGTGGCAGGGCCGTCGCGGCGCCCTCGAACAGCGCCTCGTCCAACGCCGTTTCCGCCCAGCCGATGAAGCGATGCTGGATGCGTCGCCACAATGGATGGTGCTCGCCGTCCTCACCGTGCAGAACCAAGACGAGCCGCCGCCGGCAATTCACGATGGGGCGCAGCCAGCCAAGCATCATTCGACGCAACCGCGCCTCGGCGTCTGGCAGGCGAACGCCGGCGGCGGCCAGCGCGTCGAGTTCCGCCGGCGACCAAGGCCAAGCGAGGTCGAGCCGTTTGGCACCGAAACCCCACCACACCGTGTGGTCGAAGCGCTCCGTCACCGCGGTGGGATGCGTCGTGGAGCGAACATGGCCGGCACCGGCGAAATCGGTTGTACCCGGCTCGGGCGTCGCGGCTTCAAGGAGCAGTCGGTCCAGTTCCAACTTGCCGATGCGGGCGGCACCGAGGGCCGCGAGTGAGTCCAGGAATGCGCGACACTGGCGGAGGGCCCGCCCGGCGGCCAAGCCAGCCTCCCCGCTTTGCGTCGCCGCCCTGCCGGCGAGCCAGTTGGCGCACCGTTGGGCGCGCTCGGCCACCACTTCGATGGGGGCACCTGATGTGGCGGGGAAGCGCTCGCCTTCCAGCCAGTAACGGATGGCCTCGCGCTCCGTGGCACGGGTGGCGGCGAAAGGCGCCGTGTCGCCCTCGGCCGTTGGGGCGGTGCTGCCCTGTTCGGCCGTGGCTTGCGCTTGTGCCGCCGCCATGTCGCGCTCGGTGCGGGCTTTGAGCGCCGCTTCGATGGCGGTCCGCCAAGCGGGGCCACCAATGCCTGGGCTTTGCGCCATCGCGCCGGCCAAGGCGCTGCGGATGTCTCGTGGCAGCAGGGCGATGGGATGTTGCAGGAATTGCAGCACCAAGCGCGGGTTCAAGGGTGCCCACAGGAGCGCCAGCACGAGCTTCAGCACCTGGGGTGAGGGTCTGAACCGCGAACGATGCTGGAAGCCGCAGCGTGGCAAGCCGACATTCTCCAAGGCGTTGTCCAACATGAAGCCATCTTGCGGCGCCACGACGACGGCGCTGGCCGGGTCGATGCCGCGCAGGCACTCAGCCACGGCTCGCGCGGAGAGGTCCCGCGAAGCGCTGCGCAACATCACCAATGTGCCATCGGTGCGCAAGGGTTCCGGTGTGGCGGGCGGCGTGGGGCCGGTCGCGTCTTCGTCGTCGAGCAAGGCGGCTTGCAACTGGCCAAGATCCGTCTCAGCCGGTGCCGCCGGCACGAGGTGTGCGCTCGATGCCGTCTCGTAGCCGATCTTGCGGATGACACGCTGCCAAGCGAGGGGCAACTCGTCGATGTGGTCGAGCAGGATGAGGCGTTCGATCTGCGTTCGCCGGTTGTTGAGCGCCGCCTCAATGGCGCGCAGCCGCTGGCCGATGCATGACACCGTGCGCTGCGCCGCCACCCGTTCGATGGCGGCCATGTCGGCCAGGCGCGGCGGAGCGTCCGTGAAATCTCCATCCCAACCGTGCTCGTACCAGATGGCCCGCCATGCCAAGAGCGTTTTGGCGACGCCGATGGGGTCAACGGCGAAGGAAGCGTGGAAGAAGCGCGTCAAGTCGTCCGCGACGGCGAGACAAGCGCGATAGCGGGCGATCTCACGAGCCGGATGTTCGCCGGCGGGCGGCAGCCCAAGGTCGGTCTCCAAGGCGGCCAAGAGCCCGAGCGGCCCCAACCGAGCGACACCGACCTCCGTGCTCGGCAGCGCGGGGTCTTGGCCGTCTAGGTGCTGGCCGAAATGAACGATCACTCGGCGGCAAACGTCTTGGGTGGGCTCACGGAACGCGGCGTCGGTAGATCGCCAAGTCCGCCAGCGCGGTCAGCGCCAATACGGCAAGGGCCAAGAGCAGGCGCGGGTCGCCCCAGTACAGCGTCGGCTCGATGGGGAAGGCGATGGTCTTCTTGATCGCGGCGAGCTTGTACGGATGGCGCACACGCATTTCCGGATTGGTGGCGATCTCCATGAGGTCGCGCCGGCTGCGGTAGCGCATCAGCGCCGCTTGCTCCCAATGCTCCGCGCCCTCGATGCCAGCCAGGTCCATGGCGTCAAACACCGCCGCCCCGGCGATCACGGGATGCGAGGCGCGGCTCAGCAGCGCGGGGTACATGTAGGCCATGTAGTGTTGCAGGGCGGCTTCGGTGGTCGGCACCGGCGCGACGCCTGGAATGGCGCTCGGCACCTCGTTCAGGTCCAACACGTTCACCATCAGAAACTGGTTCCCGGTGTCTTGCTCCATGAACTGACGAAGCGGTGCCGCCTGCTCCGGATCACCGCCGCCGGCCTCGAATTGGGCGGCGAACGCCTCGATCTCCTCTTCCGAGAGCGCACCCCCCAAGTTCGTGTACCAGAGCGCGACGACGACATAGGCGAGGGCAGGCAAAGCCCAAAGCAAGAGGCGTTTGTTCATGGCGACGGTGGCGGTGGGTGTTGAAGCGAGCATACTCGACCTGACTTCGGGCGGCGACTTGTTGGGTGCTCGCAGACTTGATGGCGGATGTTTGGCCGGTCGTTCAATGCTCGGACCCACTGCGCAGGGCGCGGCTCAGGCAACCGGGACAGTGGCAGTCGTCTCGAGGGTCCTTCCGATGCACCAGGCCGTGCAGCACACCGCCTTCCCGGTCGAAACGCCTTACGATGAGGTCGAAGTATCGTGCGTCGCCATGCTCGTAGCGCCGCCACACGGCCCACGCAAGCAGATCCGCGCTCTGAATCAGACGGGACGCCGTCGAATCCGCAAACAAGGGCACTTCCGCCATATTGCGAAGGCTGCCCCACCTCGTGCCTCCTTCCCTAAACTGCTGGGCGAGACTTTGCAGTGCTTGCTCGTAACGAGAGTCGTCCATGACGACCAAGCCCCGCTGTTTTTCGCCTTCATTGCGCCACAGCCGAGAGAGAAAGAGGTCGAATCGATTGCAGATTTCCTCAAACGCATATTCAACCGGGTCCCCTTCCAGGGCCCGCTTGTCCACCACGACGGCGAACATGCGTACGCTCTTGTGAGCGTCGTCCAACATCTTCAGGCCAGACTCGATGATCCTGAGCCGCTCCTTTCTGACGATGCCTTTCCAAGGCGCTTTGCTGCCGTTCGCCATTACGCTCGCATGCAGCTCAACGCGCTGTACATCTCCTAGGTTCAACGACGTGACGAACGAATCGAACTTGGAGATGAGGTGGTAGATTTGGCGTTCGAACACCGCGACGCCTGCGAGCACGAAGTGGCGCTCCGTCGGGTTCTTCACGGAGCCCGATCCATCCAAGTAGAGCAGGTACATCGGGGGAACCAAGCGAATGCCGCAGCTAGGTGGGGCACCTGGCCCCAACGGACAGTGTAACCACAGCCCTCCCAACCGCGTGAGTGGGATATTGGTCGCCGCTCGGCGCGTTGTCAAGTGTCGATGAACCAGCGTGGCCCGCGGGCGACGGGCTCTCGGTGCCTTGGCGAAGGGCAGCAGGACCTGCTCGCCCCAAGCGCCCCGTGTACCATTGGGAGACGTCGTGCGCCCTGAGTCGTGCCGGAAGATCAAGATGCCCGATCACGCGGAACCGCCCGACCCGCCGCTGCCCACCAAACCGCAACGTTCCGCCGCGGCCCGTGGCTTGCTGTTTGGCCTCTCGATGCCGGAGCGGGCGTTGCGGGGCGCGGCCGGGGTGGTCGGGGGCACGTTGCGTGAGTCTGCGCACCTGCTGCTGCCCGATGCGGTGCGCAACGCCAAGACCTATCGCGCGTTCATCGGCCAAATGCTGGACTTCATGGCGGAGGACATCGGCGGCGCACCCGCGACGGCGGCCGGGGCCGGCCCGGACGATCGCGTGGACCAATTCGTGGCGCGCAAGAGCGTTGGCAATTTCGTGGAGGTGGCGAGCCTTGCCACGCTGCACTTGTCGCCGATGCTGCTGCTCGCCATCGTCAGCGACATGGCGTACGGCTCGCAAGCGTATTTGCGTGAGCTCGCCGAAGAATTGCAGCGGCAAGGCGTGCTGGAAGATGCCGCCGCGATACGCCAAGTGGATGACTTGCTGGATGCCGTGGCCGCGGCGAGCGAGCAGACGGCCACCGCCTTCGACACGCCGCCGCTATCCGCCGAGGGCTTGCGCGAGACGGTGCGGGAGACACGCGCATCCCTCGCCGCGGTGGATCCAAAGCAGCTCCTGCCGGAGGGCGACTTGGCGAGCCTGTGGGAAGCCATGCAGAGCGCGGCGCGGCGTGCCGGTGTGAGCACGTTCAGCGTGTCCGGGCTGATGACGTTGGGCTCCTTGGACAAGATCGGCCGCGCCGGCACCGGTGCCCTTGCCACCGTGCAGGCGG
Source organism: Candidatus Azotimanducaceae bacterium (assembly GCA_965200505.1). Lineage (GTDB taxonomy): Bacteria > Pseudomonadota > Gammaproteobacteria > Pseudomonadales > Azotimanducaceae > VXNE01. The sequence continues at coordinate 2,393,112 of OZ241343.1, forward strand.
CCGGCACATTGTTGGACCGGAACGTGCTGAGCCATTACCGGAGCGTGCTGGAGGACATTGAAGCGCGTGGGTTCTACGCCAGCCTCGCCGCGGCGAGCCGCCCCTATCTCGATGCCGCCGCCAAGCACTTCTCTTGGGAGCACAGCACGGCGACCGAGGCGTGGTTGGAGCGCGGTGCGCGGCGGGCTTGGCGCAAAGCGCGGGGCTGGGCTAGGGAGCGGCTTAGCTGACGGTTTCCGCCGGCCATCCGCCGCCCGCCCGCGCTTTATCCGCGTGGGGTTTGCGCTTCTGGCGGCGGTGCCCCTCCCTCCGTTCCTTCCTGAGCTTCGTAGGCCGCTTGCTCTGCCCGCGCCTTCACAGCTTCCGCGGCGACGAAGGCGCGGATGGCGGCGGCCGCCGACCAATCGAGCGTGTCCGCGAAACCGGGCATGCCGAGCGCCCTCTTCGAGCCGCCCAAGACGATGGCGGGGAACTGGGCATGGGTCTCGGCCGTCATCATGCGCAAGTCCGGGGTCGCGGTGGCCACCACGGAGGCGACGCTCAAGCCCCGATGGCAGGAGGCGCAGTGCTGGTGGTAGAGGGCATTGCCGTGCGCAAGGGTCTCTTCGGACGCTTCGTAGGTCGGCGGTTCTGGAATCGAGAGGCTGCGTTCCGGCGCCGCCGGCAATGTGGCCTTGCCGTCCAGCTTGAAGGCGAGCAGGGTGCCACGCCGCGCATGGGGGAGCGAGCCGCTCACCATCGTGGCAACGTATTGCTCGCCATCCACCGCATAGGCCACGATGGGCGACGAGAACGAGCCTTGGCCATCGAATTCCCAGAGGCGCTCGCCGTCGTCCACATCGTAGGCGGATAGCCGCCCGGCGCCGTCGCCGTGGAACACTAGGCCGCCGGCGGTGGCGAGGACACCGCCATTGAACACCGCCGGCAGTTGCACCTTCCAGCGCGTGACGCCGGAGACCGGCTCGAACGCGACGAGATACGCCACGGGTTCAGGGCCATGGCCTACCTTCTCCCCCAACGCTTGCAGATAAGGTCCAAAGCCGATGCCGAGGCTCAGGCCCACGGGGTTGATGTCGTAGCGGCCGGTCTCGACGAACGTCTCGTCCAGCGCATAGAACTGCGGCAGATCGTGGTAATAGAAATACATCACGCCGCGCTCTTCGTCCCACGACATCGGCTCCCAGTTGTGGGCGCCGGCGTTGCCGGGCAGCACCCACGCCGGCGTCTCGTCATAGGTGGCAGCCGGGTTCTCCACCGGGCGGCCGGTCGCCATGTCAACATGGCTGGCCCAAGTGATGCCCTTCGTGTAGGGATGGGCTCGCAACAGCTCGCCTGAAACCCGGTCGATCACATAGAAGAAGCCGTTCTTCGGTGCTTGCAGCAACACCTTGCGGCGCTTGCCGTCGATTTCGAGTTCGCCCAAGGCCATGTCCATGGCGGCGCTGTAATCCCAGTTGTCGCCGGGCACCGTCTGGTAATGCCACTTCATGCGGCCGCTGTCCGCATTGACGGCGACGATGGCGGTGAGGAACAGGTCATCGCCGCCGCCGGGGGAGCGGATCGAGCGCGGCCACGGCGAGCCGTTGCCGACGCCGATGTAGAGGCTGCCCAGCTCTTCGTCGTAAACGAGCGCGTTCCAAGCGGTGCCCCCTCCGCCGTAGCGCCACCATTCGCCGCCCCAAGTTTTGGCGGCGAGTTCCATTTCAGGATGCTCGAACGGCTGCTCCGGGTGTCCGGGCGTCAAGTAGAAGCGCCAGACCACGGCGCCGGTCGCGGCGTCGTAAGCAGTGACATAACCCCGCCGCCGTCCGCTCTCGGAACTGCCTTGGCCGATGAACACCTTGCCCGCCGCGACGCGGGGTGCGCCGGTGATGTTGAAGCGCCCCAGCGCCGTCGGATGCCAGGTATCGACCTCCCAAACCACGGTGCCGTTGGTGGCATCGAGGGCGAACAGGCGGCCATCGTAGGTGGCCACATGGATGCGCCCCTGGTAGATGGCGACGCCGCGGTTGGCGACGCCCCCGCAGCAGGAATAGCGAACGAACTCGCGGTTGGTCTTGGGGTCGAACCGCCAAAGCTCGGCGCCGGTGCGGGCATCCAGCGCGAACACCACGCTCCAGCCGTTGGTGGCGTACATCACGCCATCGACGATGAGGGGTGTGCCCTGCATCCGTTCGCGGTCGTCGCCGATCTCCTTGTGCCAAGCGAGGCCCAAGCGCCCCACCGTCTCCCGATTGACTTGCGCCAACGTCGGGAAGCGGTGCTCCTTGTAAGTGCGCCCGTGGGCGAGCCAATTGCCCGGCTCGGCGCTGGCGGCGGCGCGGATGCGCTCGTCGTCCACGGCGACCGCTTGGCCGCTGGGTGTGTCCGCGTGAACGCCGGCACCCGCGCCCCAACCGATGAGCGCGGCCAAGGCGAGCGACGCCCTAGTCTGTCCGCGCATGACGCAAGCCCCGTAACGCCACCATCGGGGCAGTATGCAACATCGGCGACGGTGGCGCAGGGACGCGCCGGCCAGGGGTCCATCTCTCTGCCCCGCAGCCGTTGACCTCACGCGACTCGTTGCGCGATGATGAAACTTGAAGTGTTCGTCGATGGCAGGCTCGTGCGCCTTGCCGCCGCTTGATGCGACCTCGGTGTTTTCGTCCATGCGCCAGATTGCGATGCTCCCCGAGCTCGACACGCCACGTTACCCGGACTCATCATCGGGCAATTTCGTCTCCAATATGACCGCCCCGGTGCATCGTTGGTTTCGCTACAGCGCGGGATTCAATGGCGCTTGGGCGGAGAGTTTGATCGAGAACGAAGCGAGCCAACGCGAGGTGCGCGTTCTCGACCCCTTCGCCGGTTGTGGCACCACGCTCATCGCCGCCGAGCAATGTGGTGTCGAATCTTGCGGGATCGACTCCCATCCTTTCGTGGCAAAGGTGGCGCGAGCGAAACTCGCGTACCGTTCCTCGCCGAGCGAATACGGGGCCGCTGCTGCGCGGGTGCTGGCATCCGCTCAGCGAATGAAGCCCGATCTGGCGCGCTATCCGGACCTCATTCACAGGTGCTACTCAGAGGAGGCGCTAGGGCAGCTGGATCGCTTGCGCCGCGCGACGGAAGTGACCGCCGGCGAATCGGAGACCGCGCTTCTCGTCTGGCTCACGCTCGTCGCCATCCTGCGCGCCACTTCGCACGTCGGCACGGCCAACTGGCAGTATCTGCTGCCGAGGCGCCGCAAAGCGCATGTTGAGGTGCCCTTCGCCGCGTTCCAAACAATGGCCCATGTAATCCGCGATGACATGGAGACAGTGGGAAGAGTGCGAGGGCCGCGAGCTGGCTTTGCGCTGGGCGATGCCCGTATCTGCGACTCACTGCCGGCGGACGGATTCAACCTAGTGGTGACCTCACCACCCTATGCCAACAACTATGATTATGCCGACGCCACCCGTTTGGAACTCACTTTCTTTGGCGAAGTGCGGGGTTGGAGTGACTTGCAGAAGAACATTCGCCGGCACCTGTTGCGCTCCTGCACGCAACACGTCCCGAACAAGGCGGTGGACTTGGATGCGGTGCTCGGCAGCCCCGAATTGGTGCCGATAGGCAGCGAGCTGCGAAACGTGTGCGAACGGTTGAGTGAGATTCGCCTGTCACGTGGCGGGAAGAAGACTTATCACAACATGGTGGCCTGCTACTTCTTGGATCTCGCGCGGGTTTGGTTGGCATTGCGTCGGGTTTGCCGGTCGCCATCGAAGGTATGCTTTGTGATTGGGGACTCGGCACCGTACGGCGTCTATGTTCCAGCAGTGGAGTGGCTTGGCGAATTGGCGCTGGCAGCGGGCTTCGATTCCTTTTCCTTCGAAAAGACCCGTGATCGCAATACCAAGTGGAAGAACCGCAAGCACCGCGTCCCCCTTCGTGAAGGACGTCTCTGGGTGATGGGCTAGGGTGGCTAAATCGCCCGCCCACAAACTGCCGGCGGCTTCGCTTGGGCTGCGCGGCGTGAAGATGGCTGGTGGGGTGTGCATGGAGTCTCATTGGCTGCGGGGTGCGGCGCTGGTCTTGGCGCTGGCAGGGGCTTTGGAAGGAGGTGCTGAAGTGCGTGTGGAACGGCTGCTGGATGCGCCCATCATCGAACCCGCCACGCACCCGAGCATCGGCGAGAACATCCAAGGGCCGTCGCTGGTGCGTGTGCCGGGTTGGGTGGAGGCGCCCTTGGGCGCGTACTACCTCTACTTCGCCGACCACAAGGGCCGCTACATACGCTTGGCGTACGCCGACGCGCTCACCGGGCCGTGGCAGGTGCATGAGCCGGGCAGCTTGCGCTTGGAGGGGTCCGGCTTTCCGACGGAACCGCCCACGGCGAGCGCGGAACAGATCGCGGCGTTCGAGCGTCGCATCGGCGGTCGTCTGCTCCACTCCGCGCTGCACGAGATCACCGCGCCACACATCGCCTCGCCAGATGTCTTGATCGATGCCGAGCACCGGCGCTTCGTGATGTATTTCCACGGCTTGGAGGATGTGGGGGTGCAGGTGAGCCGCGTGGCCACTTCCACCGACGGCATCCACTTCACCGCGCACGAGGAGACCATCGAGCGCACCTATCTGCGGGCGTTCAAGCACGACGGCATGACGTATCTGATGGCGATGCCGGGCCAGTTCTATCGCTCGCGTGACGGCTTGACCGGCTTTGAGGCCGGCCCCCTGCTCTTCAACAAGGACATGCGCCACGCCGCCCTCCTAAAGCGTGGCGAGACATTGTTCGTCTTCTGGACCCAGGTGGGGCATGCGCCGGAGCGCATCCTGCTGAGTCGCATCGACCTCACCGGGGACTGGCTCTCTTGGCACGAAAGCGAGGCGGTGGAAGTGCTGCGGCCGGAGCGCGATTGGGAAGGCTCGAACGCGCCCTTGGCGCCCTCGGTGCGCAGCAGCGCCTATGGCGTGGTGAATCAGCTGCGAGACCCGGCCGTGTTCGTCGAAGGCGGACGCACCTTCCTGCTCTACGCTGTGGGCGGCGAAAGCGGCATCGGCATCGCGGAGGTGTTCTTCGGGGATTGAGCGCCGGCCGGCGGCCCGCATGGCCGAAGGCGTGAATCGCCAGCGGGGCGGCGACACGAACCCCACCTGACCCCGCCCCGCGGTGCCTCAGAGTTATGTAGTGTGGCGGCTCGCAACCGTTGCAGCGGGCCGCCGCGGGCTTGCCGGCGTTAGCTGCCGGCGGCGTGCTGCCCGGCCTCCGGCATGGCCGCGCCCGCTTCCATGCGTCGCAGCTCCTCCCAGCCGAAGTAGCCGGTGAAGGCGTCGTCCGAGAAGAACAACACCGGGCCGTCGCCCATCAGCAGGTAGTCCACGTCCGTGAGCGCTTCGGTGGCGTAGTGCAACATGCCGTTCGGCTCGTAGAGGAAGTCTCCGGCCTCCATCACGTTGTCACGCACCTGCAGCTTGCCGCTGATGACGTACACCTGCACCGCCGCCAAGTGCTTGTGCGATGGCGGCTTGTAGCCCTTCTTCCAGCGAAAGAGCGCGGCGTAACGGCCAGACTCGGCGCCCGTCCAGAGCACCTTGATCCACGCTTCGCCGGGTTGCTGCTCCACCCATTCGCCTTCCGAACCCCGCACCACGGTGTCCCGCAACTGCTCGTCAAACGGGGTGATGTCTTGTGGTAGCGCCATGCGATCCTCCCATGTGTCGCAAAGTGGCCCACCGGAGTGTAGCACCCTTGTGCGGGCGCAAGTGCCTGTGCGGGATCACCACCTTCTGGACGGTGCCGCGCCCGAGGGAATCCCTTGGGCGCGGCGGTTCGGTAGCCTATGAGTTGCACACAACGTGCTCGGGCTGCCGCTGCTGCCGCTGCGCTCGTCGCAGCCCGACGGCATCGTCGAGCGCGCCAACCGCACTATGCGCGTGGAGTGCTGGAGCCAGTACCGCGGCGAACTCACCTGCGCCGCCGACAGAGACAGAAAACGAGCTCGGGCCCTCGTGGTCGCCACGTCGCCGGGCGCTTTCCGCCAACTGTAATCGGGAACCGACACTCGCCAACCTCGGCGTTGTGATCCGCTTCGATAACTCCGGTTAGGCGCGTCGAACGGGCCGCGTGGCCAAAGCTAAGACGAAAACGCCGCGTGCGTAACTCGCTATCGGCGTTAAGGGCGAAGGCAGGGGTTCCCCGCGCCTGCCACGCGCCACGCGCCCTGAAACGCATCGCCAGAGTGTCGTAGCGGCCGCTGGGCGAGCGTTCGACGCCGCCACAGTGCCCACAGACATGGGAAAACGAATGATGCCCCACACCGCGGTTCAGAAATGCCTACACGCCTGGGAATCGAAGCGCCGAGAAGAGGCGGCGTTGCGGAAGCGATACACGGCTCACGTCGAACGTCACAAGGTGCGGCCCATTCTCGATTCTGGCCGGCGGTTCTTCCGCACCCCGTACATTGAGCGCTTCGATGCGCCGGTGTACATCGCCGAGCGGCGTTATTGAGGTGTATTGGCGAGGTCACGCCGTCTAGCGCAAAGGTTAACGGCCCTTGGCGTCAAAGACGACCTCCCAGAGCCTATCGTCACCATGCAAACTGCCGCCGAATTGCCCGGTGCTGACTAGCTCTATCGTATAGTTGGGCAGCTTCCGGCGTATTGTGCAGCCCTGCCCGGGGCCATACCACCGGAAGTCTAGGTTGTCAAAGCCAGAGACCAAGCGATGTGGTGGGAGGTCGCGCAGGTCGGCCGGCACGACATGCAGGAAGAAACTGGCGGGATCAAAGTCTGCCGATTTGCAGTCCTCGTTGTGGTAGATGATCCATCCATCGTCCGGGTAAACGTCAAAGGTGGAGCGCGTCAGTTTGTCCGCCTTAGGCGTCGGAGGTGGGGAGTGTGGCAACGGCCCAACTTGGCCAAGCACATCATACTTCGAGCGGATGGACTGCTTTTGTGGGCTCCAAGCGTCTCCGGCTGATTGATCGAAAGCCGAATAGTAACGGTTCAGGGCTGTTTCCACTGTCTCGGCCGAGAGGCTCGGCAGCAAGAGCAAGCCTTCGGTGAACCGGTGTAGGCATATGGCCGCCATTCGGTTGGCAGCCTCATTCCAGTGCGCATCGTTCTTGAATCGGTAGGGCGATTCATGCCAGGGGGTATCGAGGTGGGCGGGGTCACGCTCGCCGAAGCAAGCCCGCAAGTTGTACGTCTCGACGCCCACTCGTCGCGCGATGGCGGCGAGACGCGGGAAGTGTGGAGGCTCGTTAACCGGCCACACGACGTTGAAACTCGCACCGTTACGCTCCGCGGCTTCCTTGAACCTTCGCAACAGAGCCTCGAAGAGGTTGTACGGCCGGTCGTCTAGGTCACTATATCCGTAAAACACGCTGGACTTGGGCATCATGGCGATCTCGGCAAGATGCGCGTGGAGATGGTCAAATGCCTCTAAGACCAAGTAGGAAAGATGTAGCTTGGAGATGACGGGCCGTTTGCCATAGTGCATCACTTCGCCATAGGAGAGCGACCCCGTATCGTCCAAATAAAATATGTTCCTTCGGGCATCGCTGTAAAGGTCATTCGCATTATACATATAGAAGACATGGTGGAGCTTGGGGCCGCTACGATTCTCGTAGCGGATGAGGGATTCAGAGAGACCATAGCCGCTAACGCCGAAATTGAGCACGTTGAAACTATGGTTGGGGTTGCGGAGGTTCAGCAGAAAATCCAATGGCTCGGTGAACGAGAATTGAACCGGCATAAAGATGTTTTCGGTCATGGAGTCGCCAAAGAAACCAATGTTCATCGCCGACCGCAAATCCGCGGCGGTGAAATCCCGCTGCTGCCGAAGTGCTAGGTTGTTATAATGTACGGAATGTAGCTCTGCGGTATCGGGATGCCGAATCAAGGTGCGGTAGCCGGGAATGCGGACGGGAATTGCACGTTCGCCCGTGGCGGAGGTAATCAGGCCTTCCACGAAGTATGCGTACTTGGGGTAAAACAGGCGTAGCCCCAATTCACAAACCAATAGGCTGCCACACAAAGTGGCTAGCGCCAACACCATGTTGGAAAAGATGCGTCGCATTTTTAGTGTACGTTGGCAATCAAACAGCGCTTGGGCCGAACAGAAGTGTCAGTCACCCGTCACTTCTGCCGCATGCACCAGTTCCCAACCTCGGAACACCAACGCCAAGCCGGTGAACGTGATGTCGGGGTGCGCGTCCAGCAAACTTCCGTCGGCCAGGTAGCCGCGTAGCTGGGCCTCCGCCTGCTCGCCCAGCGTTGCGATTCGCGATTCGTCTTGCACCGCCCGCCTCAGATACTTCAGTTCGATCACATACCCATGCCGCATGGCCGAAAACCAGGCCGTGAGCGGAACCGCCACCAAGTCCGCGTAGCCCTTGGCGAGCTCGAACTCGGTGTGCAGGACGAAGTAGCCGGCGACGCTCAAGTACGCGGCGAGGAAGCTCTGCACCACCTTCTCGCCCTGCAGGTAGTCGCGGATGCCGGTGTGCTCGCGTACGCCTTGGGCCAAGGCGTCGATGAAAGGGCGCCATTCGCCATGCCGCGCCATCTCCCGTGTGAGCCGTTGGAACTCCAGGATGTCCGGCTTGAACACGCCCGTGTCGCCGTACGCACCGCGCAGATGGCCGTAGAGCAACTGCCGCACGGTTTGGTTCGGGATGCCGAGGTTGGCCACCTCGTCGTCGGCGCCCTGAATGCTCAGCAATCCGAAGCAGTGCATCAGCGTCAGGAAGTTCTCGCGCTGGGTGAGTTCTGCCAGCGGAAAACTCTCGGCCAATTCGCAATCGATGCACGCGCCGCTCGCGGCCTCGCCGAGCAGGTCGAAGTTGCCGTTGAGCTGCCGTTCGGTGAGCAGCAGATGGCGCAGTTTGGTGTAGTCGATGCGCACGTTGGCGTCGATCAGCCGCCGCGGGCCAGGTTTGTTCGGCAGGGAGTGGTACAGGTAGAACAGCACCATGTCGGTGTTATAGACCTCGTTCTCGGCGCGTTCGGAGAAGCGGTAGCCGTTGTACCACTCGCGCATCAGGCCGAGCACTTCGTCCACGTCCTGGTCGAAGACGCCGCGCTCGCGGTACATCTCGAGCATCCCGCGCACTTCCGCTTCGGTGAAGCCCAGCAATTCGTTGAACTCCGGCAGCATGCTGATATTGGCGCCGATGTTGAAGCCGCTGGTGACGTCGTCCATCGTCACCGGTGAAACGCCGGTGATGAACAACCGGTCCACGCTGTCCATCTCCGCCCCGGCCTTCAAGGTGGCGAAGAAGCTGCGGTAGAAGCCGCTGCCGTGGGTGAAGGAGTGGTAGGCGTCCGCGCCACGCTCGGCGAGGACGGTGTTGGCGAAGTTGTCGTATTCGTCGATCAGAATGCAGAGTGGGATGCTGCGCGCGTGGCAGTGGTCGAACAGCGCCCCGAGCTTGTGGTTGACGGTGGGCTCGCCGCACAGGGACTTGGCCACGTCTTCCGGAAAGAGATCCGGATGCCACGCCAGCGCACTCGCGAACTTGATGCGGCAGTAGTCCTCGAAGTTGCGCTCCAGCGTTTCGAGGGCGTTGTTGAAGGCGGAGAAATTGAACCGCAGCACCACATGGCGATTGTGGTTCGCCGTGGCCATCCGGCCGATGTCCGTGCCTTGGAACACGGCGTCGAAGGCATCTGCCTCGTGGCGCCCGTAGTAGCTCTCCAACACCGAAATCCAGCAGCTCTTGCCGAAGCGCCGCGGGCGGATGAAAAAGGCGTAGCGATGGTTATCGAGCTCATGCAGGAATCGCGTCTTGTCGATGTACAAGGCACCGTCTTCGCGGATGCCCTTGAAGTGCGCCCGGCCGTACGGAATGGCCGGGTAGGGCCGTGGCGCAGGTGGTTTGGTGGCGTTGTTCATGGCAAATCGTGGCGGGTGATGCACTGTGTCAAGTCCACGGCGTGTTCGTGGCCGGTGATGTAGGCGTCCGGGTGGCAAGTCATCACCACCACTTGGATATTCTTTGCCGCTTGGCCCAAGAGATCGCGAATCCAAGCCATGCGCTCCGGGTCCGATTGGGTGAGGTGGTCGTCCAGGATCAAGAAGCTCTCAAGCGCTTCCGCGATGGATAGGCGTAGCAGCAGGGCGATTTGTTCGCGGGTGCCTACGGATACGTCCGCGAACGTGCGTTCTTCGCCGCCTAGACTGATGCCGGTGGCACCGAGTTGCGGGCCGATGCCCACTTCTTCGTAGCGTCCGTTGGTGAGTTCATTCATGCGCTCGCTGACTGGTTTCACCAGTGCATCGCCCAAGTGCGTGGCGTCTTCCTTTTCGGCTTCGGCCAGCGTGTCGCGCAGGAGCTTCCACGCGCCGTATTCCACTTCGAGTTCGTGTTCGCGGCAGCCTATGGCGACCAGCGCTTCTTTGGCCGCAATGGCCTGTTCCTCGATCGACTGCCCCCCAGCTTTGCTGAGCTCGCCTTGGGCGGTGGCGAGTTCGATGCGTACGGATTCGGCGGCCGCTCTGGCACCTTGCGCTTTCCGATCCAGTTCGTCCGCGGAAAGGTCCGAGTCCGTGGCTGGCAGTGCTTCGAGCTGCGCCACCTGATCGTTTCGCGCTGCCTGCAAGGCGACGATGTCGAGTTCCTTCGTGCCCGCTTCCAAGACCTTGGCCTCGCCGCGCAGTCCCTCCAACCGGAACATCTTCCCCTGCAGGCGCTCGGCGAGGTCGTCGCGTTCCTTGCGCTTGGTCGTCAGTTCCGCCTCAAGCCGGGTTTGTTCTGCCCTCGCTTGTTCCGCCTCCGTCGTAGCTTCGGCTTGGATGGCGTCAATGGCGGAATCCTGAGTCGTCAAGTCGTCTGCAAGTTTCCTTTGCTCGGCATCGCCCTCGGTAAGCAATCGGCGCCAGTCTTCGTCTTTGGGCATGGACTTGGCGAGTTCCCGTTGTGCGCTGTCCAAGTCCTGCTTGGCCGTTGCGAAGGCCGCATCGCCTAGTTCCACTTTCGTTTCGAGCTTGGCGCACAGCGCATCGCGTTCGTTCACCTGCTCTTGGAGTGTTCGAGACTCTTCCGCAATGATGGCCTCGTCGCGGGTGTCGTCGGTGTTGCGCACAGCGTCGTCGAGAGAGACGCCTGTCTGCAACCACTTGGCGATGGCCGTTCGAAACTTCTCGGCTTCGGCGCTTGCGACAGCGGCAGTGTGTTCGGCGTCGTCAATGCCCTCGCTGCGGGAACGAGCTTGCATCGCTTCGCTGTCGAGCTTCGCAGCCTGCCCTGTGAGACTAGCCGCAAGTTCGGACTTGGCTACAAGCGCATCAAGCCCCTCAAGGGGATCTAACCCAGCGCGGGCGAAGATGGGCGCGGCTTCCACCTGCCAACGATCCATGGCCGCCTGCGCCTCGCGTTGCAGGTCGCGTCCGCCGCCCCGCACTTCGACTGTGCCGATGCCGTCCAGCGTCAGCTGCAGTTCACGCTCTGCTTGGTAGGCCAGTCGTTCGCCAGCGGTGTACTGGCGTTGCCTAGTCTCGCCGTCGATGGTCACCTCGGCACGGCCAGCGCGTTCGGGTGTGAAGTCCACCGTCAAACCAACCGCCAGCTTTGCTCGGGCCACGCGACGTTCTTCGTCTAGCTGCCGCAACCGCTTGAGTTCCACCTCGGCTGGCGCATGCAACGCTTTCGCTTCGGCCCGCTTTGCCTCAGCTTGCTCCGTGGACGCCTTTGCCTTGGCGACCTGTTCGCGCATGGCGGCTAGGTCCTTCTCGCACTTCTCAACCTTGGCCAAAGCGACGCGGTAACAGGCACAATCGCGTTCCTTGGCAAGCTGGGCCAGCTGGGCCTTGTCCCTCTCAGTGGCGGAGTGTGCCTCGGCCAGCAAGTCGCACTGCTCGGCAAGCGTTGCCGTTTGCTTGTTGACCTCCGCCGCCTTGGCGGCGACGGCTCTTTCGCCAGCGGCCAAGGCTTGTGCCTGTTCGACCTTGGCAGCCAAGTCCGTCACTTGCTGCTGCAGATGCAGACGCTTGTTCTGCGCTTCCTGAAGCCGTAGCTGGCGACCTTGCTCGGCGTCTCCCGATGCCAATTGCAGAACCCGATCCCCGGCTTCCTTGGCAGGCGGTTCCGCTTCTAGGACGGCGCGTTCCGCGGCGGCCTGAGCTTCGCCCAGCGCCGCGACTTCCTTGCTGGTCGCCGCCACCGCGGCTTGCTTCTGCTCGAGAGCGCGAACTTGCTCGGCAGCCTCCTGCAATCGCTTCTCGGCTTGGGACAATGCTTGCGTGGCCGCCTCCCGCGTTTGGGTCGCCTTGAGGGTGGCTGTGGCCTGTTCTGCTTCAGCCTCGGCTTGGAGCAGCTGCTGATTGAGTTCCCGCACCCGTTTCCGGGCCGCCTCGCTTTGCTCCACTTGTTGGTGGCTGTCTTGCTCGCGTTGTTCCGCGGCAATGCGTTCTTCGCGCAACTTGGTCCAAGGGGAGGTCTTGCCCTTTTTTGGTGCGCCCCCCGGGGCGAACGCCTCGTCCATCTTCTTCTGAGCTTTTTCCAGCACCTGCTTGAAGCGCGGGTCCTCGGCGAGCGCCTGCAGTGCTTCGGTGAGGCGATCGCGTCCAGATTCGCTTGGGTCGTCTTCCAAGCCGGCGTCCAAAATGGCTTCGATGTCGCTTTGGTCGCCGAGCAGCGCAGTCGTGATGAATGACGCCGGCATGCCTTTCTTGCCACCCTTGCCTCCGGGTGGAGGCACACCCCAGCGCAAGAGATCAACCCGTAACTTGCCATCTACGGCACCGGCTTTGCTGTCCGGCGAAAACGCTTGGCCATCCTTTGACCAGTCCAGCTGGGCCTTCCCGGGCTTCCCAAAATCCTTGCTTACCCGCCAGACGTGCCCCACCTTCTCTTCAAGGGTGAGGGCGACGCTGGGTCGTGCATCCAAGTTCCAAGTGTGCAAAGACTCGGCGGCCTTGGCCGTCGGCTGCAGCAGCAAGGCGGCGCGAATCGCCTTGGCCAAAGTGGACTTGCCGAGTTCGTTCGGGCCATGCAGCACGTTCAATCCCGGCTCAAGCGCGATGTCTGCCTGGGCGATGCCGGCGAAGTCGGTCAACTGCAAATGACGAATCCACATGGCCATCAGGCGGCGCTCCGCACCGGATGGCTGCCGTAGGCTAAACACAGCCTGTCCATACCGGCGGCGTGGAATTGCGTGAGGATTCGTTTCACTTGAGGGGCATTGCCGGCAAGCGCTTCAAGGTCTGGTTCGCGGGGTCCACGACCACGCCGGTGTTTTCCAATGCGACCGCGCCCAGCAACGGTTCGGCATCCTCGGGCCCAAAGATGACATGGGTCACGGTCTCGCTGCCCAGAAAGGAGACACGGGCAAACCCGTACTCGTACTCGATGGGCTCACCGGTGGCCAGCTCATACACCTGCTTTCCCTCTGGCTTCACGCCGGCCTGCCGCAGCCGGCTGGCCGGCGCGAGGCAGTGCAGCGAACCGGTGTCAACCAGAAACTCCGCCCCGAACGGACTGCCGGTGAGCGCCAGATCCGATACCCATGCGGTGACGTGTGTTATGCCCATGCCCTTGTGCCGCTGCTATCCCGCTTGAACGTTGCCGGTGTTCACCCGGTGACTCTACCAGCATTTGGTTGCGGCGGTGGCCTCTCCACCGGGTCGTCGAGCGGTGAACACCTCGGTCGTCATCACGCGGCGTCCCGCATCAGCCGATACAGGTGATGCAGGGCGCGTTCCGCCTGTTCCTGCTGGCGTGGATCGCTGCCCTGCGCCAATGCCTGCAACCGTTCGGCGGTGGCGCGTAGAACGGTCGGCATGTCGGCGTTGAACTGGGCCATCGCCTCGTCGGTGAGTAGGCGTAAACCCTGCCGATCCACGTTCAGTACGCCAACCCGTGGCGTTGCCGCCAGCGAACCGCCCAGCGAGGCGAGGATGCGCTCGGTCTCGTCGAATTCAGCGAGTGGCACGGTCATGTCCAGCTTGAGGCGCAGCACGGTGTTACTGAGACCGCTCTCGTCCGCCAACGCCCGTAGCTGCGGCATGGAGTGGCAGGTCTCGTCGCGCCATCTCCACGAACCCACTGCTTCCTTGCGTACGATGGGGCGGCGTCGACGATCTAGGGGAAAGAAAACCACAGCCACGTTGCCCGTGTCGCGTTCGCCGAAGTTGGTGGCCTCTGGTGCGCCCGGGTAAATCGTTGGCGCGAATGCGTCCGGCTCAACTTCGCGGAAGGCGTGGGTGTCGCCGATGGCGAGGTAGTCCAAGCCGCGTTCGGCTGCGGCGCCGCGGGGTATTGGAAAGTTCGTTTGGTGACCGTCGATGTCGAAGGTCTGTCCATGAACCAAGCCGATGCGAATGCGCTCGTCGCCATCCTCGCGCTTTGGCAGGGATGCCACCAGTTTGGTGTCGCCGGCCGCCGACTTGCAGGGGGTTGCGGCGACCATCGCGTTGTCGCCCACTGGGAGTTGCCAACCGGGTTCGTCCACCACATGCACATAATCCGGCAGGCCGCGGCGGAAGGCGTGATTGGCGTGGTAGATGGAGTTCGCAGTCAGCGGATCGTGGTTGCCCGGCAGCAACACCACGGGGCGCTGCCAATGGCGGCGCGTGAACTCCTGCAGCACGCCGTTCCACCACTGGCGCTCTGGTTCCGGTTCGTCGAATAAGTCCCCAGCACACAGCACGGCGTCCACGTTGCAGCTCTCAGCCAGGTCCAGAATGCGCCCCACCACATCGAGGCGGGCCCGCGTGAGGCGTTGCTCCTGTTCCCGCTCGAAGGCAGGGAAGCGGCGGCCCAAGTGCCAGTCCGCGGTGTGCAGCAAAGTTAGCGCCATCTCGCCCTCCTTGGGTTGTGCGCCGGTGGTCGCGTCGCTGGTGCGGGAAGAGTTCATTCCACGACGAACTCGACGCTCAGCAGGCGTTCGCCGGTGGGCACCGCGTAACGGCGTCGGTGCGCATCCCGCTTCCACTTTTGGTACACGTCATCTTCGTGGTTGGCGAGGGCGGCGAGCTGGCCCTCGATCTTCTCCACCGTCGCTTCGGCTTGCTCGACGCGTTGCTGGGCGCGGGCGCGGTTGTCGGCGCCGATGCTCTGCTCACGCCGCCGTTCCGCCGCGGCCAAGCGCTGCAGGTGCCCGCGTTGCGCCCGCCGCAACACCAAGGCGCGGTCGGCCAAGTATTGATCGAGTTGCGTCATGGCCTGCTCGAAGCCCCGCTGGTTGGTGTCGGCGACGCGGCCCTGCTCCTCGAATAGCTCCTCATCGACCACTTCGTCCAAATGCGCCGCGGTGATGGCGAGCGGCGCAGGCAATTCGGCGATGTCCTCGCAGGGTTGGCGCAGCAACTCCAACGCGGCTTCGGCCGGGCGCAGCACTTCGCCATCGTCGAACACCGTGGTCGCGCGCAGGCGTTCTTCGGGCTCGAAGCCATCGTAGCGGATGCGTGTCAACGCCAATCGCCCGCGGCTGCCGCGGCGCTTGCGCAGCGCCGCCGGGGCGGTGGCGTCGAGGTGGAAGCGCACCCGATAAAGGCCGCTGCAGTGGCACCTGGCGTGGGCGATGGCGGCTTGGATGAGCGGGTGGCCGACATGCAGCGGATCGGCCCCGGCCAAGCCCAAAGCCCCGCCGACCACGACGGTGCCGCCTTCTGCGAACGGTGCCGGCAGACGGCTCGAGGCACCAAAGTGAAGCAAGGGCCGTCCGTTGCGTTCGCCCTCGCCCCAAGGAACGCTTTCGGCATCCAGAAATGCCCCCAGCACGGCCTTGAGTTCGCCATCGAGTTCGGCTAGCGCGGGCGCCAACTCGCTTTGGATGCGGTCGAACACTTGCCGCACGGAAGCGTCCAGTCGCTGTTCGATGAGGCCCACAGTGCGATCGCGGGTGCGATCCAAGTCTCTGCGGCGGTCCTCCAGCGTGTCGCGCAACTGCCGCAGTTCGGCCTCCACGTCGTCAATGGAGCGGGCCCGCTCCCAAATCCGCCGCACTTGGGCCTCGAAGTTCGGCCCCAGCGCGGAGGTGAGTGCTTCGGATGAATCTGACCGGGGCGTTTGCAGCACCACGTCGGACATGTCGAGCACTTTGCCGAACAAATCCAGCTTGTTGCTCAGGATGTCGAAGGTGAGCACCTGCGCTTGGTTGTCTTCGGCGAGGAAGTTGATCACCGTCACGTCGCGCCGCTGGCCATAGCGGTGGCAGCGCCCGATGCGTTGCTCGATGCGCTGGGGATTCCACGGCAGATCGTAGTTCACGATGGTGTCGCAGAACTGCAGGTTCAAGCCCTTGGCGCCGGCTTCCGTGGCGATCATCACGGTCGAGCGGGTGCGGAACTCATGCACCAAAGCCAAGCGCACCGCCACCGCCTGCCCCGGACGCAAATGGCGCGGCGTTTCCGCGTCCTCTTCCTCGCGCCAGACACGCAGGGCAGCACTGGCGCGGGGGGAATCATTCACGCCGCGGAACAGGGTGATGTCCTGTTCGGCCAGCGAAGTTCTCCGCACAAGCAAGTCGTACAAGTAGCCTTGGGTGGTGAGGGATTCCGTGAAGATGAGCACCTTGCGGCGGTCTGGCGGTCGCTTTAGCAGCTCGCGCACCACCTTGACCAAGCCCTCGGCCTTGCTGTCCTCCGGTAGCGTCTCGGCTCGGTGGATGAATGCCTCGACGCGGGCCAGTTCTTCTGCGGCTTGCGCAATGTCCGCCCGCGCTGGGGCCGGTTGGCTGGGTTGAGAAGGGGGAAGCGGAGCATCGTCGTCCGACTCGGCGTCATCCTCCAAATCCTGCGAATCTTGCTCGGGTGCGCTGGCTTGGCCTTGACCCATGTGGCGTTGCAGGCGCGCCGCCACACCCTTGAGGCTGGCCGCCAATGCCGCCTTGGAGGATGCCATCCGGCGCAGGAAGCCGATGAGCTGCAACTGCCGCGCATTGCCGCTGAACGCCACCAGTTCGGGCTCCAGCAGGTAGTCCGTCACATCGTCGTACAGCGCCTTTTCCGCCGTGCTCATGCGGTAGGTGTAGAGCTTGGCTTGGCGTCCGACGAAGGGTTTGTCCAGATATGGCATGGCTTGGCGGCGCAGGGTGCGTTTCACCACCCGCTGCAAGCGGCGTTGTAGCTCGGTGGCTTGTTCGGCGCCGACGCCGCCGGCCTCGCCCGTGAACAGTTCGTCGAAAGTCGGCTTGTCGCCCAGCAGGGTGCCGGTGCGGTCGATGTACTGCACCAGCGCCCACAACTCGTCCAGCGAGTTCTGCATGGGCGTGGCGGTGAGCAGCAGCACCGGTGCCATGCCGTCGCCCATCAGCTTCCGAACACGATGCGCGGTGCGGGCCTGCGGGCTGTCTTCGTTGTAAACGCCGTTCTTGTCGTAGCGCCGGTGGATGCCGGCAAACACCTCGTGGGCTTCGTCGATCAGGAACAGTTCGAACGGCGACGCTTGCTGCAGACGCTGGAAGCCGCGTTCGCCTCCGGCGAACTCCCGCCCGGCGATGAACACCCCGGGCTCCGTGACGGCCACGTTCGCGTCGCTCGCGTCCAGCGCATCGATGCCGAACAGGTCGCGCAGTTCCGCTTGCCACTGGCCCAGCAGCGGCCGCGGCACTACGACCAGCACCCGGCTCATGCCTTCCGCCAATAGCTGCGCGATGACGAGGCCTGCCTCGATGGTCTTGCCGAGGCCCACTTCGTCGGCAAGGATGCAGCCACCGTGGGGAATACGCTCCAACGCGAACATCACGGCTTCGATCTGGTGCGGATTGGGATCTACACGGCCCCGCCGCTGCGCCGCGACATAGCGGCGCTTCTCGCCCGCCCGGCGCAAGCGCACCAGCGCTTCGGCGTGGTAGCGGCGGTGAATGGGGTGCAACGGTACGTTCCTACAGGCTCAGCGGGAGTGTAGCGCATGGCACGGTGGCTGCCGGCGATGGGCGCTGGGCAACTCGCATCGGGGCAGTGGGGAGGATTGTGGGACATCGGGAAGCAGTGAAACGGACACCGTAAGCCTGTAGGATGCTGTCGGGCTACGACACGGCGGGCACCGGTCGACATCCATGCACGGCTTCAAGAGAAACCATGTTGATGCGTGGCACCGAGAGGTGCCGGGAGCGCGGTGGTTCAAGGCTGACCTGCATGTCCACACCTTGGACGACTTGCCTGGTCGCCGCGTGAAGGTTCCGGCCGAGGTCGTTGGAACTCCGTCCTCCAAGGAGGGCATCCGTTCCTATGCACGGCTGCTGCTGCAGGCAGCCGTGCAACGGGGTGTGCGCGTACTCGCGCTCACGCCCCATTCCGCCCGCATGGGTGAGGCGGGAGAGTCAAGTGCTGTTTGGGGCATCGTCGAAGAGTGGAACGATGGCGTTGACGAGGACGGTAAACCATTTCGGCACAAGATCTACGCTGTGTTTCCTGGCTTTGAACCATCTCTTGGTGAAGGTCAGAGCGGGTTGCACCTCCTTTTTCTCTTTGACCCGGAGATAGGCCGTACCAACTATCTGCGGGCATTCGATCTGGTGATGGATCAGCGTCTGCCTTGGAGACAGAACCAGCTGAAGCTATCTGGCAAGACCGCAGCGGAGGCCCTTGATGCTCTCCGCGACTTCCAGCGAGAGGGCGACGGAAAAAGTGCGATAGCACCGCCTTCGACATGGGACTACCTCGTCTTGGCACCTCACATCGACAGCGCAAAGGGGATATTCGGTGCTGAGAAAGGCCAGATCCTTGAGCGATTTCCCGTCGAGGAGATCGCCGGTCTTGAGCTCCCGGACGAAAAACTGCCAAAGGATGCCTGGTCCAATAGACTTTGGCTTCGAGAAGGCTTGCACCGGCAACGCCATGCTTTTTTCCATGGCAGCGATGCCTACTCCCCGGAGGACATCGGTCACCGCTTCACTTGGGTCAAGCTCGCGCAGCCCCGCATTGAGGGCCTGCGACAGGCGTTTCTGGCGGCCGACTCGCGCATTCGCATTGCCTACCGCCGCGGCGATGGCGGCGAGTTGGCCGAGATCGAAGATCCGCCTGATGTCACGGTCAGCGGCCGTCCTTGGTTGAAGTCCGTCCGCATATCCGGCGGGGCGTCGTTTTTCCGTGGGCAAGACGGGGATGAAACGCAGTTCGCTCTCAGCCCCGACCTCACATGCATCATTGGCGGCAGCATGACCGGCAAGAGCACACTGTTGGATGGTCTGCGCGTACATTCGAAGGCCCCAATGCCAAAGGACGACCATCTCAAGCAACAGGTGCAAGGCCGAGCCAGAGATCGATTTCTTGCCGGCTCTGCCTCGGTAGAGCTGGAATGCCCCGGCCAAGACCCAACGGGCGCTGCCCATGAACAATGGCCAGCGGTGTTCTACGCGCAAAACGAACTGCAGCGACTGGCCCAAGATCCCAACGCCATTGAGGACATTCTCTCGCGTTTGGTTGCCACGGAGACTGACGGCATCAGAAAGCGGGCGGAGAAACTGGGAACACTGGACGTCGAGTTGGCGCGCTTGGCCAAGCGATTGGACAAGCTGGATCAGGAGTTCGCGGATGCGGAACAAGGTGCCGACCGGGCGAAGCGGGCCGCAGAGCAGCTGGCCGCCTTCGCCGCTGCCGGCATTGACGAGCTGCACGATGCATCGGCGTCGCACAACCGCTGGCGCCACGCCGCAGCGGCGGCCGCAACGGCACTGTCGGATGCCAAGGCGGTGCGCGTGGCCGATCTGCCGGAAGACTTGGATGACTTGCCGCTAGTCGCAACGGCCGTGGCCCCCGAAGCTAGGGCTGCCATCCGCCAAAGGATTGTCGAGGCTCGGCAGCAGTTGTCTTTTTTCACGCAGGGGCTGGCCGATGTCAACGCGCTGTTCTCCGATGTGATGGCGGCACTGGAGAAGCATGTAACGGTGGTGCGCGAGAACTTGGAACGTAGATTGGCAGAGAGCGGTTTCGACGGTGCCGCCATCAAGGAGTTCGGTTCGCTTAGCCGGCAAGCTGCGCTGGTGGAAAGCCGTGAGGCCCTGCTGCAAGAGTTGCGGCACAAACGCGACCAGGAAGAGAGCGCCTTCGAGCGTCTTCTCGAAGAGCGCAAAACTGTTGTAGAAGATCAGCGGTGCGCCTTTGACCGGGTGATGGACGCCATACATGACGTCGATGGGAGAATTCAGGCTCGACGGCAAAGCAACGGCATATGGACGCCATTAGAGGAGTTTCTGGTCAGTCTAAAGCAGAGGGGAATCACTCGCTGGTGGAATGAGCTAGAAAACGAAAAGAAGCCTAGCCCCCAGGAACTTCTCGACGGACTGCGTCACGACCGCCTTGCCGCTTTGGACATGAGCGAGACTGTGCAGAAGACGTTTCGTGAAGTCATGGTCGTGCCCGCGCAACGGGCCTTGGCGGCCATACGCTGCGAAGATAGCTATTTGCTCGAGTTTGAGCTTGAGGGGGGCGAGTACCGTCGGCTTGAAGACCTCTCTGGGGGACAGCGCGTCAGCGTGCTTTTGTCTTTGCTGTTGAACACGATGGATTCGCGCCCACTGGTCATCGACCAACCGGAAGACGAACTCGACAACCGTTTTCTGTTCGATGCCGTGTTGCCCGCACTCAAGCGGCTCAAAGGGCGTCGTCAAGTCATAGTCGCCACCCACAACCCGAACATTGTGGTCAACGGCGATGCCGATCAAGTGATTCAACTGGACGCGACGGCAAGCAGCGGCCGCATTGCCCAAGCCGGCGCGATAGAAGACGCGGCCGTCCGCGACGCGATCATGCAAACGGTGGACGGCGGCGCCGACGCCTTTCGCTTGCGGCGCATGAAGTACGGCTTCTAGTGTTTCGTCATGGATTGGGCAGACATCCTGAATCGCATTGAGGAGGGGGAAGGAGAAAGCACCGAATTCAAACGCGGCCTAGGTGATGGCACCCAAGTCTGCAGGGCGATGTGCGCCTTCGCCAACACCGAAGGTGGCACGATCGTGCTTGGCGTGGACGATGAACAGCGAATCGTCGGCGTCAAGGAGGGACCGGAAAGGGTGCAGGAACGTTTGACACGCTTCCTCGGTACTGGATGTAGTGCCCCTGTTTCCGCGAGTCTGGGTAGATACCTGGATCCGAAGGGCTGGGTACATTGGATTGAGGTGCCGAAACAAAGGGGCTTGGAGCCGCTGCGCTGCGACGGGCGAGTGTGGATCCGCCGAGCTCGCAGCACGGCTGAGCCGTCTGCGACGGAGTTGCAGGAGCTCTACAACGCCTTTGGCTACATCCTCACCGAGGAACGCACCATCCAGGCGGCCGATTCGTCTCATTTGGACGTGCAGAAGTACATTGACTACCTCACCGCTCAAGGGCTGGACACCACAGACGAACCGCAACCAGACGCCGAAAGTGATCTGCGGAACGGCGGAGCCTTGGCGGAATTGGGCGGCGAACTACGATCGACGCTGTTTGGTGTGCTGGCCTTTGGAAAGGCACCGCAGAAGTATGTGCAGACGGCCAACTTTTGGATTGAAGGGGTGGCCTACGACGGGACCGACCGGGCCGCCAACACGTTACAGGTTGGTGAAGGCAAAGGAACGGTGGACGAGCAAGTGCGTCGCGCCGTGGGCTGGTTTGCCGGGCTGGGCCGCTTCGAGCGGTATGGGAACTTGCTACGCGAAGATCGCGACTTGCTGCCGAGCAGAGCGATCCGGGAGGCGCTCGTCAATGCCGTGGCGCACCGGGACTATGCCATCGTCGGTTCGAACATATTGCTTGAGGTGTTCTCGGATCATGTGGATGTGACGAGCCCTGGTTCGCTTCCGAACCACATGCGCGTGGAACAGGTTATGCGGGGTGCGCTGCCCAGGGCGCGGAACCAACAGCTAACGCACTTCTTGCTGGTGGCCCGCTTGATGGAGAAGCGCGGCAGGGGCTGGCCGCTAATGCGCGGATTGATGCGCGACTTCAACGGCACGGAGCCGGAATTGCTATCCGACCCAGACAGTCGTGTAGTGCGTGTCCGCTTCTGGTTGGGCAGTGACCGGGCGGCGCAAAGCCCTTGACGGCTTGGGCGAATCTTTCATTGTCTGTTCGCTCGTGGATGCACCTCGCTGGAGTACACTGCCCGCCATGGACAAGCCAGCGTCGCAAGATCGCATCTCCCAACTCCTCACCGCCTTGCGCGGGGACGATCACCAAGCCCGTTGCGCGGCGCTGGCGGCGCTTTGCCCGTGTCGCCGGGGGCGGCGGCGGGATTTGGGAACTTGGCGCGAGATCTTCCGCCGCGCCAAGGATGGCGGCCAGCGGGAGCGGGACCTTGCGGCGCATGCCATCGGCACCTTGACGGAGAAGGCGCAAGGCAGCGACGAGTGGCGTCAGGTGCTGCGGGCGCTGCGGCCGGAGCTTGACGCGCTCACGCGGCATCCGCGCGCCGCGAGTGCGGTGTTGCGGCAGATGAAGCGCAACTGCAATCAGAGCGAACGCCGCGGCGAAGCGCTGCGGCGCTTGCGTCGGTGTCGCCAAGCGTTGCGCCTCGCCACGCCAGTGGAAGTGGCGGGGTGGGTGAACGACACGCTGGCACTCAGCGGGCGGCGGCGTGTCGGGCCGAGCGATCCGGGTGTGCAACGCATGTCGCAATGGCTGCGCCATCGCGTGAAGTTCCAGCCCGGTCGCGCCACGCGGCAGGCCGAACTCTTGGATCGTGCGCGGCGCTATCTGCCGGCCTTGTTCCAAGGCGCCGCCGTGGACTAGCGCCGTTGCGCCGCAAGCGCTGAGCACATCCGCCAGCGGGTGGCGCCACGGCGTGGCGAGAGCCGGTCGCACCCGTTCGAAGGGGTACAATCCGGCGCGTGGAACGGGTCACTTATCGCAACGTGCGCGTCTGGGATGGTGTGGCGGATGGCTATGCCGAAGCGGACAGCGTGACGGTGGCCGGTGGCCGCATCGTGGCGGTGGGCGAGGTGCCCCGCAGCGCCAACAACGGCACCAATGGCCGCGACATGGCCGGCACGACGGCGCTGCCCGGCCTCATGGACGCCCATGTCCACATGACCCTCGATCCAAACCTTAGAACGCCGGTGGAGCAGCTTGCCCTCTCCGACGACGCCCTTGTCGCCGGCATCGAGCAGCGCGCCTTGGCCATGGCGCAGGCCGGCATCACCACCGCGCGGGATTTGGGCGGTGGCAAGTGGCTGGAACTAGGTGTGCGGGATCGCATCCTGGGCGGCGATCTGCCGGGCCCGCGCCTGCTTTGCGCCGGCCAGCCGGTGACGAGCCCGCATGGCCACTGCCACTTCTGGGGTGGCGAAGCGGTGGATGCGGAAAGCGCCGCCGCGGTGATCGAACGTCAAGCCCAACATGGCGTCGATCTCATCAAGGTGATGGCCACCGGAGGCTTCATCACCGAGGGTTCAGCGCCCGGCGATGCGCAATATGACGCGGAGACGCTGGCCACCATCGTCAACTGCGCCCGCCAACATGGCTATGACGTGGCGGCGCACTGCCACGGCACGGAGGGCATAGACCATGCCGCGCGGGCCGGCGTCACCACCATCGAACATTGCTCTTGGATCGGGAAGGGTGGCGGCCGGGAAGGCTGCATCCCGGCGGTGGCCGAGCGCATCGTGGCCAACGGCGTGTGGGTGTCTCCGACCATCAGCGCCGGCTGGCGGCGTTTCATCGGCGGCAAGTTGGAATGTACGGTGCAACGCTCCTTCGCCCGGATGCGCGCAGCGGGCGTGCGCCTCATCGCCTCGACGGATGCCGGCATCCCCAACGTGTTCCACCACGACTTGCCGCGTGCCTTGCCGGTGTTCGCCCACTTCGCGGGTTTGACGCCGGCCGAAACCCTGCGCACCGCGACGTCGGATTGCGCCGCGGCGCTCGGCTTGGGCCGGGAAACGGGGCGACTGGCACCGGGCTATGTGGCGGATGTGTTGTTCGTGGAGGGGGATCCATTGGCGGATCTAAGTGTTTTGGAATCCCCGGCTTTGGTGTTGGCGCGTGGCCGGGAAATCGCGCCGGAGGGAGGAAACCCATGAGTTTCAGGGCCGAAGCGCGAGCGTGGCTGGAGGAGAACTGCCCACCGACCATGCGGACGCCAATGCGGGACGACGAGTATCCGGGCGGCGGCCGTCGCGCTCAATACAACAACCCAGACACAAAGCTCTGGATGGACCGCATGGCGGAGCGTGGCTGGACGGCGCCGAGGTGGCCCGTTGCCTACGGCGGCGGTGGCCTATCCCAGCAGGACAACGACATCCTGCAGGAGGAGCTGCGGCGCATCAATGCCCGCCCGCCCTTGGTCGGCATGGGGCTGTCCATGATCGGCCCGGCGCTCCTTGAGTTCGGCGCCGATGAACAACGTGCCGAGCACCTGCCCAAAATCGTGCGGGGTGACATCTGGTGGTGCCAAGGCTACAGCGAACCCGGTTCCGGCTCGGACTTGGCGGGCCTCAAGACGCGCGCCGAGGAAGACGGCGACGACTACATCGTCAACGGCTCCAAGATTTGGACTTCCGGCGCGAACCACGCGGATTGGATGTTTTGCCTGGTGCGCACCAACCCCGACGTGCCCAAGCACCAAGGCATCACCTTCCTGCTCTTCGACATGGCGTCGCCGGGCGTGTCCGTGAAGCCCATTCTGCTCATCAGCGGCGCCTCGCCGTTCTGCGAAGTCTTCTTTGACGACGTGCGGGTGCCGAAGCGAAACGTCGTGTCTGAACCGGGCCAAGGCTGGACGGTGGCGAAGCGCCTCCTGCAGTACGAGCGCACCTCCATCGGCGGCGGCATGGGTGGTGGCGGCGGCCGCGGCACGACGCTGGCGGAGATGGCCAAACGCTTCGCGGGCGAAGCGGACGGCCGCATCGCGGACCCGGCGTTGCGGGCGGAGGTGCTCGAACACCGCATGAACGAGCGCGTGTTCGGCCTTACCGTGCGGCGCAATGGCGAGGAACTGCAGAGCGGCAAGGCGCCGACGTTCCTGTCGTCGTTCTTCAAGTACTACGGCACCGAGCAGAACAAGCGCCGCTACGACATCCTGATGTCCATCATCGGCACGCAGGCGCTCGGCTGGTCCGGCGCCGGCTTCGCGTCGGCGGAACTCGACGTCACGCGGCAATGGCTGCGCGCGAGGGCCAACTCCATCGAGGGCGGCACTTCCGAAGTGCAGCTCAACATCATCGCCAAACGCATTCTGGGGCTGCCGGATTAGCGTGGGGCAATGGAACGACACGGGGCTCTACTGGAAAGAGGGGGAACCAACGTGAGGAAGCTACGCAAAGCACTGATCGCCGCCACGGCATGGCTCGCGCTGTCCGCCACCGCGGCGGATGACGTGATGAGTCTGGATCAGCTCCTGACGCAGTTCAGCTGGGATTTGGACGCCATGGAGATCCGCACCGAGCAGGTGGGCGAAAACCTATATGTGTTGTTTGGCGCCGGCGGCAACATCGGCGCTTCGGTGGGGCCGGATGGTGTGCTGATCGTCGATGACCAGTTCCCGGAGATGATCCCGAAGGTGAATGCGGCCATCGCGGAACTCGGCGGTGGCGCCATCGACTACGCCATCAACACCCACTGGCACTTCGACCATGCGGAAGGCAACCTGGCCTTGGGACCGGCCGGCACACGCTTGGTGGCCCATGCCAACGCCCGGGCGGACATGGCCACCGGCGGCATCATCAACATGGTGATCGCCAAGTACCGCCAACAACCCTATCCTGCCGCGGCGCTGCCCGTCATCACCTACGATGACCGCATGCAGTTCCATTTCAACGGCGAGCAAGTGGACCTCATCCACCCCGGCCCGGCGCACACCACCGGCGACACCGCGGTGATCTTCCGCGGCCACAACGCCGTGCATTTGGGCGATGTGTTCAACAACGCCGGCTATCCCTTCATCGATGCGGACAGCGGCGGCGAGATAGACGGCATGATCGCCTTCTGCCAAGCCATCGCGGACGAACTGCCGCGGGACGCCATCGTCATCCCCGGCCACGGCGAAGTGACGGACTACGCGGCCTTGGAGGCGTACATCGCCATGCTCACGACGGTGCGCGACCGGGTGGCTGCCCTGCTGGCCGATGGCAAATCCTTGAACGAGGTGGCCTTGGCGAAGGTGACGGCAGACTTCGACAAGCACTACGGCGACGTGGCGAGCTCACTGGGTTTCGTCAACCGCGTCTATACCAGCTTGGCCAAGAAGGCGGGCGAATAGGCGGGCGGGGATAGGGGCTGAGCCAAGCCCGGCCGCCTCACGCCTTCGGAAAGTCCAGCATCCGCTTGAGGGGTGCCATCGCCCGTGCGCCGATGGCCGGGTCCACGAGCACTTCATTGTCCTCGGCTGCCAACGTTTCGGCCAGCGTGCGCAGTTCGTTCATCGCCATCCACGGGCAGTGGGCGCAGCTGCGGCAGGTGGCGCCCTCGCCAGCGGTGGGTGCCTCGATGAAGCGCTTGCCCGGTGCGCCTTTGCGCAGTTGATGGAAGATGCCCCGGTCCGTCGCCACGATGAAGGTGTCGTTCGGCAATTCGCGGCTTGCTTGGATGATCTGGCTGGTGGAACCCACCCGGTCCGCGATGTCGAGCACCGCGGCGGGTGATTCCGGATGCGCCAGCACGGCGGCATCGGGATGTACCGCCATGAGGTCCTTCAGCGCTTGGAACTTGAACTCCTCATGCACTACGCAGGCACCGCTCCAAAGCAGCATGTCGGCGCCGGTCTGGCGTTGGATGTAGGCGCCTAGGTGCTTGTCCGGTGCCCAAAGGATGGGCTCGCCCCGGGCGGCCAACGTCTCCACGATGCGCAAACCCACGCTCGACGTCACCACCCAGTCCGCCAGCGCCTTCACCCGCACGGACGTATTGGCGTAAACGACCACGGTGCGGTGTGGATGGGCTTCGGCGAATGCTTGGAACTCGTCCGGCGGGCAACCAATGTCCAATGAACACTCGGCGTTGAGGGTGGGCATGAGGACGCGCTTGTCCGGCGAGAGGATCTTCGCCGTCTCGCCCATGAAGCGCACCCCGGCCACCACGAGGGTGGACGCCGGGTGGTCGCGACCGAAACGGGCCATCTCCAACGAATCCGCCACGCAGCCGCCGGTTTCCTGGGCGAGGTCCTGGATGTCTCCATCGACGTAGTAGTGGGCCACCAGCACCGCGTCCAGCGCCGCCAAGCGTTCGCGGATCGCGTCCTTGAGCAGCGTTCGCTCCGCCTCGGCAAGCACCGCGGGTTCATGTACCGGCACTTGCGCCGGCGCCAAGCTGTAGTCCTTGCGCATGGGCGGATAATAACGCGGACAATCGAAGGCGTTGAGGGTCATCGCCGTGCGACGCATCGCCTTTCTGGTCGCCGCCCGCCCGTCGTCGGCCGGCCACGACAACGCCGAGCGCATGGCCGGCGCGTTCACGGCACTGGGCTGGCAATCAAAGCGCCTCGCCTACGAATCCCTCGCCATGACGACGGATGGCGTCACGGGGGTTGAAGCGGGCGGCACCGCCATGCCACTGGCCGGCTTCGATCTCATTTGGCCCGTGGGCCTCGGTGCCCGGGAGACCTTCCTTGACCGAATGCAGCTCCTGCGCACCGTGGACCAGAAGCGGTTCGTCAACGCCGTGGACGCTTTGGTGTATCTGCATGGCAAGCTCGCCCTCTTGGAGTTTCAGCCGGAAACCCATGTGAGCGGGGATGTGGATGCGCTGCTTGCGATCGTCGCCACGGGTGGCTGTTGGGTCGCCAAGCCCATCGCCGGCAGCTTCGGCCGGGATGTGGCGCAGTTAGGCGCTGACGGGCCGCACAATCGCGCCGTCCTCGAACGCTTAACGGACGGTGGACGCCCATGCATCGTACAACGCCATGTGCCACATGCGCATACCAGTGAGAAGCGTGTGCTCATCGCCGGCCGCCAGATCATCGGCGCCTATGCAAAGACCGGCGGCAACCTAGCCAGTGGTGGTGTGGCCCGACCGGCGGCGTTGTCGGCGGACGAGCGCAGTCTCATGGAGCGTATCGTGGCGCGCCTGAACGAGCAGGGTGCCCGCTTCGCCGGCGTGGACCTCGCCTATCCCCACATCTTCGAAGCGAATGTGGCGAACCCGGGCGGGTTGGCCACCCTGGCAACACTCAGCGGCATCGACCCAGCGCCCGCCGCCGCACGGGCGCTGGAGGCTTGGTGGGAGGGGCGGCGGAGCGGCCTTAAGGCTTAGGACGCGCCAGCCTGCCGTGGGTGGGGTTTCAGAACGCTCACACCAGCGCCTGCTCGGGCTTGTGGGGCGAACCGCGTGTAACCCTCGAACAAGCCTTCCAGCCACGCCGCCCGTTCCCGCAATGCACCCAGCTCCTTGCGCATTTCCGCGACCTCGCTGCGCAGTTTTGCGTTCTCACTTTGCATGCTGTGCATGAACGCCAGCATACCGCGTTTTGGCTACCGATGGGCCATGGAACTACGGCGCCCCGCCATCCACGCGGATGACGGCACCGGTGGTGAAGCTCGCGGATGGGCTGGCGAGGAACAACGCGGCGCCGACGATCTCCTCCGGCTCGCCGCCGCGGCCCAAAGCGAGGCGCGTCTTGAACACCTCGAATGTCTGTGGCGTCCACGCCTTGGAGATGTCCGTCAGGAACGGGCCGGCTTGGATGCAGTTCACCCGCACCTTCTTGCCGAACGCGAAGGCGAGCGAGCGGGTGAGCGAATTGATGCCGGCCTTGGCCGCGCCGTAGGGTTCGGAGTTCGGGCTCGCCTCCACGGCGGCGTTGCTGCTCACGTTGATGATCGAGCCACCCTCGCCGGCCGCCATGCGTTCGCCCACCAGCGCCGAAAGGCGGTACGGGCCCTTCAGGTTGACGCCCACCACCTTGTCGAAGAGTTCCTCCGTCACCGCGGAGAGTTTGGGGTAAAGCGGCGACATGCCGGCGTTGTTCACCAAGACATCGACCTTGCCGAAGCGTTCGTAGGCGGCTTCTACCAAGGCGTCGCACTCGTCCCAATGCCCGACATGGCAGCCCACGGCCAAGGCCGCGCGGCCTTTGGCCTCGATCTCCCGCGCCACCGCCTCGCAGTTGTCTAGCTTGCGGCTGGTGATGACGAGGTCGGCGCCGTGGTCGGCGAACGCCAACGCCATCTGCCGGCCGAGACCACGGCTGCCACCGGTGACGAGGGCCACCTTGCCGGATAGGTCGAATAGCTTATCCACCTGCTTCCCCTTAAAATGCGCGGCTCGCTTTGGCGCAAACGCGCTCGATTCTAACGGGGGGACACACACGATGGGGATGTTGGACGGCAAGGTCGCGCTGGTGACGGGCGCGGGCGGCGGCTTGGGGCGCACCCACGCGCTGCTGTTGGCGGCCGAAGGCGCGGCGGTGGTGGTGAACGATCTCGGCGGCGCCCGCGACGGCACCGGCTCGGGCAGCGCGATGGCAGATCAGGTGGTGGCGGAGATCCAAGACGCCGGCGGCCAAGCCGTGGCGGATTACGGCTCCGTTTCCGATCCGGCGGCGGCGAAGGCGATGGTGCGCGCCGCGGTGGATAACTTCGGCAAGCTCGACATCTGCATCTGCAACGCCGGCATCCTGCGCGACAAGTCCTTCAAGAACATGGAAGACGACATGTGGGACGTCGTGGTGGACGTACACCTGCGCGGCACCTACCTCACCACGAAGGCGGCCTACGACCAGATGCTCGCCCAAGGCCACGGCGGGCGCATCGTCGTGACCAGCTCCACTTCCGGCCTGCTCGGCAACTTCGGGCAGACCAACTATGGCGCGGCCAAGGCCGGCATCGCCGGCATGGCGCGCTGCCTCTACCTTGAAGGCGCGAAGTACGGCGTCACGGTGAACGTGTTGGCGCCCGCCGCGCTGTCGCGCCTCACGGACGACATCTTGCCGGAAGGCGTGAAGGACACCATGCCGCCGGAGAAGGTGTCGCCGATGGTGGTGTGGCTTTGCACGGACGAAGCCAAGGAAGTGTCGGGCCGCACTTGGTTCGTGAGCGGCAATCGGGTCGCGCTCTTGTCTTGGCAGATGGAAACGGTGGCGGAGCAGGGCGAATCCGCGCCACCGTGGGACGTCGCCGCCATCGGCGAGCGGGTGCTGGCCACCAAGGACGCTTGGCCGCCCATCAATCCGATGCGCGGAGTGATTTGACGTCCCTTGCGGAACGGCGCCCCGGTTAGGCGGCGCCGCCACATGTTGCCGGGCCGCCGCCTAAGAGGTTGCGGCGGCGGCCTAGGCCACGGTGTCCCGCACCGTGCGCCGGCCGAGCTGCGAGAGATGCACTTCGCTCGGCCCGTCCGCAATCTGGCAATAGCGGCTCGTCATGTAGATGTGGTTGATGGGCGTGTCCTGCGTCACGCCCATGCCGCCATGCGCCTGCAAGGCGCGGTTGGCCACCCGGTTGCACATTTCGGGCGCCGCCACCTTCACCATTGAGATGTAATCCCGCGCCGCCTTGGCGCCGTGCTGGTCCATGGCGTCCGCGGCGCGCAGCACCAACAGCCGGCACTGTTCGATTTCCATGCGCGAGCGGGCCACGTCGTGTTGGATGCTCGTCTTCGCGGAGAGCTTCTCGCCGAACGCCACCCGCTCATCGACGCGCTTGCACATGAGGTCCAAGCAGCGCTGCGCCATGCCGACGAACATCATCGCGTACTGGAAACGGCCGGGGCCCAAGCGCCCTTGGGCGATTTCGAAACCCCGCCCTTCGCCGAGGATGAGGTTCTCGGCCGGCACACGCACGTTGTCGTAATGCACTTGGGCGTGGCCGCCGGGCGAACCCAAGCCGCCAAAGGTTCGCAGCGGCCGTTCCAGCACCACACCGGGCGTGTCCTTCGGCACGAGGATCATGGAGAACTGCTGATGGCGGGGCGCGTCCGGCTGCGTCTTGCCCATCACGACAAACACCTTGCAGAGGGGGTTGAAGGCGTTGGAGGTGAACCACTTGCGGCCGTTGATAACGTAGTCGTCACCGTCGCGGATGATGGTCGTCTCCAAGTTGGTGGCGTCGGAGGAGGCGACGGCCGGCTCGGTCATGGAATACGCGGAGCGAATCTCGCCATCCATCAACGGCGTGAGCCAGCGGCGCTGCTGGGCCTCGCTGCCGAAGCGCGCCAGCACCTCCATGTTGCCGCGGTCCGGCGCGCTGCAATTGAACACCTCCTGCGCCCACGGCACGCGGCAGATGAGCTCCATCACCGGCGCGAACTCCAGATTGGAGAGGCCGGGGCTGAACGCCTCGTAATCGCGGTGCAGGAACCAGTTCCAGATGCCGGCTTCGCGGGCCTTGGCCTTGAGGCCCTCGAACCACGGCGGGTATTGCCAGCGGTTGGCGTCGTCGTCCACGAACTCCCAGAACTCCAGTTCACGCGGGTAGATGTGCGCGTCCATGAAGGACTGCACCCGCGCCTTCAGCTCCAGCACCTTGTCGCTTGCCTCGAAATCCACGTCACTCCCCCCGTTGTGCGGCGTTGGCGCCCCTATTTTGGCGCATTGGGGCGAAAGCGGCTAACCTTTCCCACGGGTTGCGGGGAGTGGCGACGGTGGCCGAAGCGCAGGCCCCCTATGTGGGCAAGGCATTGACGGCGCGCGAGTTCATGGTGGACGACGCGCTCTTGGCGGACTTTCATCGCGGCCTCGACTTGCCGCCAGACCCCGGCCGCCCGGTGCCCTGCACCATCGCCAGCGGCGTGGACAACGCCTATTTCGAGGAGATCGCCTTCCCAGACCCATTCGGGCACCTGTGGATGCGCCAAGAATACGAGTTCTTCATACCGCTCGTGGCTGGGGCGCGTTACGTCGCAAGCGGCCGCATCCGCGACATCTACGAGCGCCGCAACCGCAATGTCGTGTGCTACGAGGTGGCGCTCAAGGATGAGGCCCAAAGCCTCGTCATGCGCAGCCAACACCATCAGAGCTTCCTCGCCCATCGCGAGCCATCCGCCAAGCTCGAGTTGCGCGCCGCCGGCGACAAACCCGGCGCCCGCCGTTTCGAAGTGCCGCCAGGGGAGCCCTTCGGCGGCCTGACGCGCACCATCAGCCTTGAGATGTGTGGCGAGTTCTTCCACGGCGACGCCAACTACCACACCAACCGCGAGGCATCGGAGGCGCTCGGCTTCGAGGATGTGGTGGTGGGCGGGCGCATGACGATGGCCCTCGCCGCCCGTGTGTGCGAGGAGGCGTTCGGCCCGGCGTGGCACACGTCGGGGCGGCTCGACGTGAAGTTCACCAATCCGGTGTGGCCGGGAGACGCCGTGACGGCGCGCGGCGTGATGACCCGCGGCCGAAATGTCGGTGGCTCGCGGCTGGTGGGGTTCGTCTGGCTCGCCAAGGCGGATGGCACGGTGGCGCTGGTGGCGCAAGCGAGCGCGGACGCCTAAGCGCCAACCATGCCGACGCCGCTGTTCGCGGGGCTCAAGGTCCTCGATGTCGCCACCGTGATCGCCGGCCCGGCCGCGGCGATGATGCTGGCGGACTTCGGCGCCGAGGTCATCAAAGTGGAACAGCCCGGCGCTGGGGACATGCTGCGCGGCATCTCCCGCCTGCCCGGTACGCCGGACGCCCACAGCAACTACATGTGGCACTTGGACGGGCGCAACAAGCGTGGCCTTGCCTTGAACTTGAAGACGGCCGCCGGCATGGAAGTGCTGCGCAAGTTGGTGGCGCGGTGCGACGTTTACATCACCAACCAACCACACTCCGTGCGCGAATCGCTCAAGCTCACCTACGAGGACTTGCGCCCCCTCAATCCGCGCATGATCTATGCGTCGCTGACGGCCTACGGCGAACGCGGCCCGGAGCGCGACCGCCGAGGCTTCGACCAGATCGCCTACTGGGCCCGCAGCGGCTTGATGGACCTCATGCGGCAACCCGACGCCATGCCGACGCAGGGGCTGCCGGGCATGGGGGATCATCCCACCGCGGTGGCGCTGTACGCCGCCATCGTCACCGCCCTGCTGCGGCGCGAGCACACCGGCGAGGGTGGCATGGTGCATACCTCGCTCTTCGCCAATGGTTTGTGGTCCGCCAGCGCGGTGGCGCAGGGCGCGTTGGCCGGCGCGGACATGGCGGACTACCGCGCCAAACGGCGCGAACGCCATTGGCTCTGGCGGCTCTACCGCTGCGCGGACGGGCGCTGGCTGCAATTCAACATGGTGCGCACGATAGAGCTCATGTACCTGCTGCTTGCCACCTTGGACGCCACGCACTTGCTCGAAGATGAACGCTTCGCCGATTTGGAGGCCATGGCCGCGAACAGCGAAGCGTTGGGAGACTTCGTGCAGGAGATTATCGGCTCGCGGCCGTCGGACGCCTGGATGGATGATTTTGCCGCCGCTGACCTGCCGGTGAATCGCATCGGCCTGGTGGAGGAAGCGGGTGCAGACGCCCAAGCGCTGGCGAACGGCATGGCGGTGCCGGCCGCGGATGCGGGGTTCGAGATGCCACTCGTCGTCAACCATCCGGTGAATGTGGAAGGGTGCGAACGGGCCACGCCGTCGGCCGCGCCGGGTTTAGGGGAACACTCGGCGGAGATCTTGGCCGAGTTGGGTTACGACGCTCGGCAAATCGCGGAGTTCTTCGAGAGCGGTGTTGTGGAGGCCGACGGCGCTTAGCGTGGCGGTGCTAGAGCGGCTTGAATATCGTTTGTGCGCTTTCGGACCGCAATCTGCCGTAAAACTCTATCGCATAGCGGTCGGTCATTCCGGCAATGAAGTCGCAGATTGCACGATACTTGGTCGGTCTATCGGGCATCTTGACAACGCGATCACGATAGTCGTCGGGCAGCAGCCTGTCGCCACCCTCACCGGACAACGCATAGAAGATATCTCTCACGATTTCGTATCCCCGATACTCGACGGTTTTCAGCTTTGGAGATTCGATCACTAAACCATAGGTCAAGCGCTTGAGAATGTTCACCCTCATCAGGAGGTCAGGCTCAAGTTTCACCTCGGATAGAGCAGGAAACTCCTCGTTCAACAAAACGTCCGTTCCCTCGACACACTGGTCGATTAGATGAGAAGTCAACTTGGTTCTAGCCGTTCCGTTTTCGATGATTCCCTGTGTCTTGTCGTAAATTGCGGCAGCTAGAAGGGCTAAGTGTTCTCCCCGCTGCACATCAATGCTGCTGGTGTCGAGCATCAGTGACTCGGGATCGAACGCTGGTTCTAACCAGATATCCATCATGCGCTCGAACAGCGTCGCTTGGTCGATATTGAGTTTTTGCAGTATCGGTTTGTACACGCGGTCCTGTAGTGTGGCAAGGATCATCTGCATGGGCGTAACGAAGCCCGCCTTGAGCGCATCTTCTAAGTCGTAGGTCGAGTACGCTATGTCGTCCGCTAGATCCATTATTTGGCATTCAATAGTCCTAAATTGGGCGTCAATGTCGTTCTCCTGCAAGACGGACCGCTTGACCTTCTCAACCAGTCTGCGCTCTGTGGCGTAGAAGCCCTTAACGAGTGGGGTTCCCGGCTCTCTCTCCATCGGAATGGACTCGTCGTATTTTAGTATCGCCGCGAGTGTGCGATGTGTGAGGTTGAGGCCAACCTCTGGGGCTGGTTGCGGTTCCTTCTTGGAGAGCTTCCCCAACATGCGTAGAGATTGGGCATTGCCCTCGAACCCGCCGAGACGCTTCATGCAGTCGTCGAGTGCCCGTTCACCGTTGTGGCCAAACGGAGGATGCCCTAGGTCGTGGGCTAGAGCGGCAGTTTCGACAAGGTCAGTGTCTATTGAGTGTTCATTGAAGTAGCTGTGGCTGTGGTTCAGTCGCAGCGCGATAGCTTTCGCGACCTGGGCGACCTCTAAGGAGTGCGTTAGGCGATTGCGAAAGAAATCGTGTTCGACAGAGGGAAAGAGCTGCGTCTTGCCTTGAAGTCTGCGGAACGCGGGACTGTGCAACACGCGGGCGTAGTCTCGTCGGAAGGCACTCCTGTGGGACGGACCGTCTTCAATTGGATGCTCTCGCGTCCGATCTCTCGCCGTGTAGAGGGGTTTCATTCAACGGGTCTGTCGGCCTTGTTCCGCTTGGACGGTTGCTGCGGAGGCTCAAGGCGGAGTTTGGTGTTCGTCACCTCTTCGACGTACCGAACGAGCGGCTCGATCTTCTTGGCGGTGAGGCGACCGGCGATCTCGCCGGCTGTCTTCGGTTGCTTGTCCATGCGTCTCCCCTTGTCTTGACCACGGCAAGGTGGGCGGCCGCCCACATGCGTACCGTGGCTACAGTATGTGGGTAGTGGCGACGTTCATCAAGTCCTTTTGTGCGGCCTTATCGCGGCCCACGACGAGGGGCGGCTTCGTAATCGGGAGCACACGCTGGCGACGCGACGGTTGGGCGCGTCAGCGGGCGTACCTTCGGGTGGAGGGTGCCGAGTGTTCCATGTACGGGGGCGAGATCACAGCGAGTTGCCCTTTCGACGGCTGAGGCCACCGGGAGTGGCGGAATTGTGCCCTGCTACTGCGGACTGACGCGATATGACACGCGCATGCCGCCCTTGTGGAGGCTATAGTAGTCTCTGTACTTGTCCTCGAACGGGTTGGGCAGCCAGTAGAACTCCGGTTGAGCAGAAAGGGCAAACCGAACCCGCAGAATCCGCCACTTCCCGCGGCGGGCTAGGCGAGTCGCGGCGTTGATCTCGCTGATACCGAGCTCGAACTGCGAATCGTCGCCGCTTGTCGCCTTAACTTCCACATGCATCTTCTCGCCCTTGTGAGTGAACTGGAAGTCGAATCCGTGGCCGTCGCTAACGTTATCCGGCTCGCCACTTACCGGCTCTAGCACCTTCCGTCGTATCTCTGAAACCCAAGCGTCGCGGGCCTGCGCTCCGAACTCCTTATGAAGGTAGTGGTAGGCGTGGATCTCGCCGACGATGCCAACCAACTCTCGATAGCCTGCCGATGGGCGAGGCACCTGAACGGTGCCTTTCCCACTTCCCCCGCCACCTCCTCCGGCTTTTGTGCGCACTACTTCTAGGGGCGTGAATTCGTCCCGCTTAGCACACGGCCCCGTGGGATCGGAAAGTTTGCCGAGGCGGTCGAAGAGATCGCCATAGCTCTCGCCGCCGTCAATCTCAAACGGCGTACCAGCGACATCGAAGGTTCGGCGTTTGCGACGCTCTTCTTGTTCACGAAGGTGTCGCTCTTGGCGTCGGGCTTCGACTTCCTCGGGTGCAAGATTTAGCTGCTGACGAATCGCATCGAGAGTCGAACAACCGCCGCATGCGGTAGAAAACTCTTGGTCATCCAAGATGTCGAGGGCCCTCTTCAGCAATTCGCCATCAGACCAGCGCCATAGGTATGCTGCCGGTGGGGCGAGAGGCATGTCAGGAGGCTGATGTCGAGTCTCCTTCGTGGTGTCGAGTTCCGTCCATGCTTGGTGGAGATCTAGAACACCTGTGCGTATGTATCCGAGACGCTTCATGTTCTCGCCGGCGACTTCGTACGGGTCGGGAGCGATCTCGATTCCCTCCCTCTCGAACACGTCGCGCAGATCATTGACGCTTCCCGCGTCTCGGAGCATCTGCAGGTGGGGCGCGACGTCGGAGATTTCCGCATAGCGATCGCGCAGGGTGCCGAGGATTGCATCGAACGGCACTTCCCACCACCGTGTCGACCAGTCCGCGTCGCCCGTAAAGTTGTCGCTCACTCTTTCGATCTCGCGGAATAGATCGGGTTTATCTCCCTTGATAGCAACGTGCCGGGCAAACCCACGCAGTAGCGCCTTTGCCTCTTCCAGACGAGCCTCCGTCTGCTTCGATACGTTGTGATTCTGTACTATCTCGTATCGATCTCCGAGCCTCCCGAGGGCTTCGTTCCACGCGGGAAGTTGGGCGACGTCGCCCAGCACCTTCCACGCTGCTGTTCCCATTTCGCAGTCGTCACTGCTCATTCGCGCCGCCATCAGCAGGCTCGGGGTGGGCCACTGCGGCAAGTTGGCGGATAGCCATTCGGTCAGGCCTTCGTTGTCCGCCGCCGCCGCGTCAAGTTCGTGGTCGGCGACCCCGAACAGCATCAAGACCGGCCGGAGGCGATCCACTAGTAAACTTGTATTGCCAGCCCACCGTTGGCGAATATCCGCCAGCGCCTCGGCATCAATGTCAGCGCGTTCCAAGGCCGCTCCCATACGCTCCGGCGTCACCTTTTCCTCTACTGAGAGCGCCCCCAAGACAAGCCGAAGGTCCTTGAGGAGATCCTGCCGTTCGAGTAGCGCCTGCGCCGCAGTCGCGAGCTTTTCGTAGGATGTAAAGTCTCGTTGAGCGGCGAACACGTCGCCGGGCAACCACTGTGCCGGGCACTGTGTCTTCGAACTGACGATGCCGCTGCCATCGACCAGTTCAACGGAGATCTCGTCACAATCCAACCATCGAGCACGGCGAAGCCTGTCCGCTGCTCTTCGCCAAGCCACGGTCCCGGGGCCGGTCGGATTGTTGCCGCCGTTGGCGGCGACGGAGAGCAGCACGACCGCTAGCCAGTGATGTTCTGTCTCGCTAAGCAATGAGATCCCCTCCTTTGGCTCCTTCCAAGGAGTGCCGTCAATGATTGGGCGCTCTTCGAGCAAGGATGCCTTCGTGACATCGGTCGCGTCTGAAAGGACATCCGCCAAGCGTTGAGCATCCTCCAAGCGCATCTCTAGAATCGGCTTCCCATGTTCTCGGAGCGATCGCGTTCGATCTCTGTTGTTTGGCAGGTAAACGCCCGCCAACTCGTCTCGTCCATGTATTGAAAAAGCGCGTTGCCCGGTCCTCACGAGGAAATTGTCGGGAAGTCCTTGTCCAGGATCCAGATGCCGCCACCCGTCGCGCAGTTGGCCGAGGAACATGTCGAATCTTGCGGCGGGCACTCTATCCGCCGCCCACACCCTCGCCAAGGCATCGAGCAACTCTGGTCCCGTCCGATCGTCCTCTGTCGGATACATGTTTAGACCTAGGCGCACAAGTTGCTTCTGCAAAGAGTGTTCATTGTTCAACCGATGCGCGAGATCAAGAGATAACGGATCAAGATGCGAGTAGCGTTCCGACTGTCCTCGCAGAAGCGATTCGGGAACTAGCCAGCGCGTAGAGAGCGGCTGCTCTCGCTCAGGGCCGTCGCTGAGCCAGGTGAGGGTACTCAGCCAGTGTTTCAAGGGCGACGTAATAGTCGCTGTCCACCGATGCCCATGAGGTTTCTGTACGGTTACCAACTCCCAGGGGTTCCAATCACGGAACGAAGCCAAGATGAGACGGGAGAGTGCGTCCCCTGCGGTCGGTCTCAGTGCTTCCAAATGGCTGATTTCGGGTAACACTCTGATCCCAGATAGCTTATACGAGAACCAACTCCCGAAGGGCGGCTTGAGTTGCTGCTTGGCAAGCTCGCACCACTCGGCCCACGCCTCTCGGGGGATGTTGGCAGGCCGCTTCTCCAAGAGGTCGTTGCCCTTGCCCTCGGACGACATACCGAAGGGGACGTCATCGATAGGCTGTAGCCGCAGGCCCTCGACTACCCCCGCACGAGCAAGTGGTTGGCTCCGTCCCTCCATACTGACGTGCCAACGCTCATCGTCGGGGGGAAGCAGCACCGTTCCTAGTAGTCGTTGGGCTGCGTCATCAGGCAATTCCGCAGCCAAGCACGCGATGTCGTCGCCATGCCCGTTTGGCCAACCGGGTCCGAAGATGGCGTCCCCCGTCGGAAACCACCCTCCATGGCAGCAGACCGGCAGGCGTCGAAGCAATGATGACAACGTGTCGGGTGGTTCGTCGCCGAGAAGGCGGAGTGTCCAGTCAAGGATCTCGGCACAACGTATCGCGTCCGGGCTTCCATGCGGAATGGGTGGAGGGGGCAGGGCGGGGATAACGACGTTTTGAAGAATCTGCTCACGTCTGGGGAGCAACGCGAATCGACCGTAAAGGAATTTCTGCACTTGGGTGTTGCGGTGCGATTGGCCCTCGTGTGTTCGTACGTCCATGTGCAGGAAGGCGATGTGCTCTCGAAGCGCCTTTGGTACATCTTCGAGGTCAGCGATGTCGTCGTCGCCTTGTATGGGACGGAAGAACAGCTGCATGGGATCCGCCGCCGCAATCAGACGCCCGTCTCCGGTTGGAAGGAAACACGCACTGGCGACGGGGTCCGGATTGCCATGCTGCGGTTCCGAGCGCAGATCATCAGGGAGAATCGCCAAGAGGCTGCGCAAGAACATGTTCCAGTCGATGTCTGGCTCAAGGTCTCGAATACTTCGAGCCATTCGTTCTATCGTGTTTACCCATTCGGCCTGTGTGGGAGCTGGGTCACCGCCGAGGCAATCGATGAGTCGATCGACAGCAGCCTCTCGGCCATCGAGTTCCTTCGATACCACGGCAAACCCGGCACTCGTACGCCAACGGTCAACCCCAACCGGGTCATCGTCATCGAGAGCCGGCATCACTCGCGCCTCACCAGAGGTGCGCCAGCCGTCATCGCAGAGAATCAGGGCTTGATCGTCCAGCGGGCGGCCTCGTTCCGCCGCACGTTCACGCAACTCATCCATCAGAGACCATTTTTCGCCACCCACTGGGGCCGTTGACGACAGAATGTCCAGAACCGCCCGCGCCCGCCATGCCTCGGGTTGTCCCGCGGCCAGCCCACGAACGGCGTCGAGGCATAGGTCCAGCACGTTGTCCAAGAGCAGTTCGTTGTAGGGTTCGTCGAAGTCGATCTGCTCGCGGTTGAGAGAGCCGTAGAAGGGAGCGTTGACGTGTGCGCCCGTCCCAGTCGTCTTTGCCGTCGGCAGAAAGATCACGAAGGCTCCCTCTGGAGAAGTGGGAGCATCTTCGACGGCTACCCCTACGGTGGCCTGCTGCACCTCCGGCCAGCGGTTCGGCAAGTGTTCCACAGCAGCGCGGATGTCATTGGCAACACGCTGGTCATCGTCCCCTCCGACGACTCGTGTCCACACATGAAACCGGCGGCCATCGACGGTTGCCATTGCAGTGTTGCCTACTCGCAGCCGCCGATGGCGGATTCTCGAACCTTCAAGACTTGCATCGGATTCCACCGTACGCCCTAGGACGCACCGCTCGCCATCGACCTCAATGGTGAGTTCTCTGAGATGATCGAGAAAGACGACCGACCGGGTGTCGCGAAGTTCGTCGAGTTGCTCCTTCACAGACTGAACTGCCCCTTCACGGTCCAGCGGCAACCGGACTACGGTTGTATGGCCTTCGTCGAGCAGGGACTGAACTGCTGAGGGCATCGTTGCGGCTGGAAGCGGTATCGCGTATGGCGAGAGGGCTCTTGCTGCCTCCGCAGCGTCCGATCTTCCCTTCGTCAAGCGCCGCTGATACTCCTTTAGCTGCTCCTGGGACCAGTCGACCAGCGGGCAATCCTCGAACGGTGAACGAGCCTCAAGTCCGCACTGCTTCAGCTCTTGAGATACCTCGGCAACTCGATCGATCACAGCAGGATCGAAACGAAAGGTGAAGCAGGGGTCGTTTGCGGACAGCGGCGTAGACCAGATTTCCGGGCAGCCGGACACCTGCAAGACGCTCCGAAAGCCCAACCCCTTGTTGCCCACGCTTTCATTCGGATTCTTTGGGCTTTGCGCGAGCTGGCAGATCCCCTCGAAGTCATCGAGACGGAATGGCTGTCCGCTGTTTCCTACAAGGAGCACAGGTTGGGAATCGTTGTTCAGGACGAAGGAGATGCGCCGCGGGTCATCTTGTTTCGCTTTCGCCAGCGCGTCATGGGCGTTCTGCAGGAGCTCCAAAATGCACCGCCCCCGATACTCTTGGGCGATTTGCGCGTTGAGACTGGCGACGGTTTGGTAGTTCCGCGTACCGTTCTTGAGCTCGTCGAAGAACGTTCGAATCTGACTCTGGGCATGATCGATGATCAGCCTGTCACCTAGCCGCCGCGCCTGTTCAGAGTAGGTCGTCATGGCGAGTCAACGGGGTCCTAGTGCGCGACGCCCGCTGCGCCGTGCTCGTCAATGAGCGCACCGGTGTGAAAGCGCTCCAACGCGAACGGCGCGGCCAAGGGGTGCGGGCGGTCGTGGGCCACCGTATCCGCGAACACATAGCCAGAGCCGGGGGTGGACTTGAAGCCGCCGGTGCCCCAACCGCAGTTGAAGTAAAGCCCGGTCACCGGCGTTTTGCCGATGATGGGGCAAGCGTCGGGGCACACATCGACGATGCCCCCCCATTGGCGGTTCATGCGCACCCGGCTGAAGGCGGGGAACAACTCGCACACGGCTTGGATCGCGTGTTCCAACACATTGAATGAGCCACGCTGGCCGTAGCCGTTGTAGGCGTCGGTGCCGGCGCCGATGACGAGATCACCCTTATCGGCTTGGCTGATGTAGCAATGCACCGCGTTGGACATCACCACCGTGTCCAGGCAGGGCTTCAGCGGCTCGGACGCCAGCGCCTGCAAGGGACGGGATTCGATGGGCAAACGGAGGCCGGCCATGGCGGCGAGCACGCCGGAGTGCCCCGCCGCCACGCAGGCCACCTTGTCTGCACGAATGAAACCGCGACTCGTCTCCACGCCCGTGGCCCGCCCCTGTTCGACGCGGATGCCGACCACTTCGGTGTGCTGCAGCAAATCCACCCCCAGCGCGTCGGCGGCACGGGCGTAGCCCCAAGCCACGGCGTCATGGCGGGCCACGCCGCCCCGGGGCTGCCAAGATGCCCCCAGCACCGGGTAGCGGGCCGCTGGTGAGCAGTTGATGAGGGGCGCTTTCGCCCGCACTTCGGCCGGCGTCAGCACCTCCCCGTCGATGCCGTTCAACCGATTCGCGTTGACGCGGCGTTCGATGTCGCGCATGTCCTGCAGGGTGTGCCCCAAGTTGAGCACGCCGCGCGGGCTGAACATCACGTTGAAGTTGAGCTCGACGCTCAAGCCCTCCCAGAGCTTGAGCGCGAACTCGTACAGGTGGGCGGCTTCGTCGCGCAGGTAGTTGGAGCGCACGATGGTGGTGTTGCGGCCGGTGTTGCCACCGCCGAGCCACCCCTTCTCGACCACGGCGACATTGCTGATGCCGTGTCGCTTCGCCAGATAGTAGGCGGTGGCCAAGCCATGCCCGCCACCGCCCACGATGACGACATCATAGGCAGGCTTGGGCACCGGGTCGCGCCAAGCTGGCGGCCAATGCTCGTGATGGCGGCGAGCGTGCCTTAGGAGGTTGAGGAGGGAGTAGCGTTCCACGCTGGCGGGGGGCGCTGGGCATTGTCGTCGGCTAGCCAGCATACCCGCGGGCGAAGGTCCCCGCCATGCGTCTCGGGGTGCGATTGTTGTGAACGGACTGGGCGTCTGAGGAGGAAGCGGGGGCTTGCATCATCCCCGCTTCCTTGGCTAGACCCCTGCCCAGCCTCCCCGCGGCGTCAAACCGCCGGCGTTCGCGGGAAGCGCCCGGCAGGACGGCGCTTATGTGTGCCGCGGGCCGTCACCGTGCCGGTGGCTGGCGACGCTCGCTTACGGATGACCGCTTCAATGAGCAACACATTCACGGCTATCTTGGAACGGAATGGCGACTGGTATGTTGCATATTGCCCGGAAGTGCCGAGGGCGAATGGTCAGGGGCGCTCAAAGCAAGATGCGCGTGAGAGCTTGGCGGATGCGATCGCGCTGATCTTTGAGGACCGTCGGGAAGACGCACTCCGTGGCCTGCCGGAAGATGCGGAACGGGGCACCGTAGCCGTCCGGTGAAGAAGCCAATGTCGTGCTATCTCTTCGGAGCACCCTCCACCGGCTGAATCACCACGCTGTCGCCGATTTCCAAGTCATCGAGCGCTTGGCGGAGTTCCGCCATCGCGCCGGCGACGGCGTTGGCGTCCACGTTGGCGGAGAGATCGATGGCGACGCGAAGGTCTTGGCCACTACGCAGCTTGGGTAGCACCTTGGTGCCGAAACGGTTCCAAACTTCTGCCGGAATCGTGCCGTTCAGGCGCAGCGTGGCCACGCCTTCGACAGCCGTAGTGGGAACGTTGGCCGGCTCGTCCGGCGAAATCGGCGGGGCCGGTGGTGTGGGGGCGGGCGTGGATTGCGTGTTGGTCGCTTCCGGCGATGGGGCGGGCGGCGCCGTCAATTGCCCGGCGGTCGTCTTCGCCACCAAGAACACGTCCTTTTCGAAGGCCACTTCCTCTGGCTGCATCGGTTCTCGGTACCAGAGGCGGTCGAACCCGCCATCCGGTCTCCTGCCAGATCCCAAGGCAAGATCGCCACGGGCCACGAACTCGACGATCTGGCGCCGCAACACCGCGTCCGGGTCGCCGAGCCGCGTCAGCGAGCCGTCCAGAAAGCTCTGCCGCAGGCTGGTGAGCGGCCATGCGCCGCTTGCCTTGAACGCCGGCGGCCAATGCCGTTCGAGATAGCCGGCGCCGACGCTTTCGTTCAGCAGCGCCTCGGCCTTGAGCGCGGCGATCACGCGCCCCGCCAGCGTCTCGCTCGCGCTGGAGTGGCCGGCGCCCAAGTCGATCACTTTGATGCCGGCATCTTGTTCGCCATCGTGCAGCGCAACGAAACGGTAGCTCGCCCACACTTCCTCAGCCGCCGCCTCCTTCGCCGCCCGGGCGCTCGCCTGCACCTCGGCCCGCTCCGCGCGGTCGTACTCCGCGCCGAGCACGCCGGCGGCGAGTTCCTTGGCGACGAGCTGCCAAGCAAGCATCAGCTCCACCTTGTCTCGCAATTGCGTGCCCGGCTGCCGGACACACCACACCAGCGAACCAGGATAGAGCCGCGGCGAATTGCCCCGCCGCCGCGTCCACTCGCCAATCCGCGCCAGCAGGCTGCCCCCGTCCGCCCATTCGCTGTCTGGGTCCAGCACCACCAGCATCAGCCGGGGTGAATCCGCCACCGCGGTGCTTTCCGCTGGGAAGAAGGCGAGGGGCGTCGTGGCGCCGGCGCGAAAGCCTTCCTCCACCAGCCGCCGAATCGCCGGTTTCACCTCGGTGGCTTCGTCCAAGGACGCGCGCCGGTCGCTCACCACCTTCTTCAGCGTGGCCTGATGGTGAATGAGATAGCCGTCTGTGCTCACTTTGCGCAGGAAGAAGCCGGCCGCCTCGAGGGCCGCGGCGGCGTTGTCTATCGTCGTGGTGTCCACATCCGGTTCGCCGAGCGCGAAACGCAACTCCGGCAAACGCGCCACCTTGTCCACCTGCCCACCCGAGGACTCGAACAGGATGGCCGTTCCCACGCGCCGGTGAATGTCGCGCAGTGCGCCGGTGGCATCGGCGTCCAGCGCCTGCGAATGTGCCAGCGGCCCGGCGATGTCCGCTTCGATGGCGGAATCCAACCGCGCCTCGGCGAGTTGCCCCAGCACCGCGGCGCGGAACGCCGGCACATGCAGTGGCGCCGAACCGAGCGTGACGAGCGGCTCCGTGCGCGCGGTTTGGAAGTGTTCGCGGGACGCCCACGAAATCCACTGCGCCAGCATCGCGAGCGCCCCGCGAGTTTGCTGAAACTGCGGCAGCGCCCGCCATTTGCGCTGGAACACCGACAGCGTGGCGGGATGGAACGGGTAGCACGCCTCGAACCGCCCGCGCAGAAACTCGCGCGCCTTGGCCTCCGTGGTGGCCGCATCCACCGCCAGCCACTCGGGCGGCAGCCGCGCCGTGCGCTCGAAACACCAATCCGCATAGGTTTTGGAGATTCGCTTACGCAGCCGCTCCTTGCCCAAATCCTCGAACAGCCGGCGGCGCA
Organism: Candidatus Azotimanducaceae bacterium; assembly: GCA_965200505.1. Lineage (GTDB taxonomy): Bacteria > Pseudomonadota > Gammaproteobacteria > Pseudomonadales > Azotimanducaceae > VXNE01. The sequence goes on from OZ241343.1 coordinate 2,437,604, forward strand.
CCACTTCGCTGATCTCGGATTCGTCGTTGGTGATGAGGTCTTGCGCGACGCGCCGCACCACCTTGGTGATCCTCTCCTGCCATTGCTGATCCCAATCCGTCATCTCCACTTGGCTGCGCGGCAGGCTGATGACGGCGGCGGCATGGGAAGCGCCGGTGACGGCCACGGTGAGGTTTTGGATGAAGGCGTGGAAGCTCTCCGCCATGTTGCGGTGGCGGTTGACGAAGTTCAGCACCTCGTCGAACAGCAGCAGCACGGGCGCATCGGCGGCCGCGAACACTTGGGCGAGGGATTCCGTGCCGGGTGGCGACGTTATGGCGGCGCTGCCCAGCGCTTCCACCCCCTTCGCGCCGGCCAACTGCCGCGCCAAGTCAATCCACGGGTTCTCGCGGCCTTCGGCCGGATCCCACGCATTGCCCACGAACACGCCGACCCGCGCCGGCGGCGCCTGCGCCACGCCAGCCTGGCGCAGCAAGCCCGCGATGCCGGGCAACTTGCCGGCCTTCGCACCCGCGTTGATGATGTGGTAGAGCGCCGTGAGCGCATGCGTCTTGCCGCCGCCGAACTGCGTGACGAGGGTGAGCACCGGCGCTGTGTTCGTCGTTTGCCCGGCCAAGCGCCGCAACACCATGCCGGCATGGTCTGTGAGCGCCCGCGTGAAGCAGGTGCGGGAGAAGAACTCGGCGGGATCGCAATAGTCCTCCGGCGCCGTGCCGGCCACCACCTGCTCCAAGGCGATGGCGAACTCGTCCGGGCTGAACGAACGCCCCTCGCGCACCTCCCTGCGCAAGGTGACGACCTTGTACCACGGGTCTATGGGGTGGTCTCCTTGGGCATCTTCGGCGAGTGTACCCCACGCCAAGTTCGGCCTGCGCCTCCGTCACCCGCCCGAAATTGGGTGTCTTCGCCGGGCTTCCGGATCGGCGGGCTGGGCGTGGCGACGCTGAGGACGGTTCCTGTGGCATCATGGCAGCGAAGACGGAGGAAGCCATGCCGTGGCATCCAATTAAACAGGACCACTCCATAGAAGCGGTGCATTGGCGCGTGACGCTGCTGCATCCGCTTGGGCAACGGCATCAGGCGTGGATCCAAGACGGGGACGCAAGACTGCGCACGGTGCTACCGCGCGTGGAGGCCACGCGGAGGTTCTTGGAGGTTGGGCCTAAGGGCGTAACCGTCTTTTCGGAAAGCGCACCGATAGACCAGAACGTTCCCGCCCACTTGCGCTACCAACGGCACTTCGCAACCGGCGAATTGGAGCTGGTGCTGGAGGTAAACGGCCCAGTCGTCGGAGTCGTCAGCCATAGCTACTCGCAGTGGAGCAAAACAGGCGGCGTCGTTAACCAAGTGCTCTCGGACGTGGGGACCGCCCTTCGTGAGGCGGACGACCTTCCCATAGTCCAACTGGAGTTGGAGTACCGGGACGTCTTCTGGTGGGACGAGCCGTGGCGCGGCGACGCGTTGGGTCAACTATTGGTACCGCATGACAGGTTTTCCCCCGAATGGGCGTTTCAAGCCGGCCCTCTATGGCATGTGGATCAGGGGTGGGTCGTTCCCGCCGACGGTTATGGGGATGAGACAGTGATTGAACGGATGTTCCTACAAGGGCAACACGGCACCGTAAGAGATGAGCGGTGCCCGATCTTGGCGGTACATACCCACCTCAGATGGCGGCCGGTGGAGGGACAGCAATCATTGCCTCTGAAAGTTCAAGATGCGTTCAGCAGCCTCGAGCCTGTCGGCAGTGATCGAAAATCTGCTCAAGATCGATTCGATGCCATGCATGAACGCGCCGTTTCCATGTTTAGGGATGTTTTGCAGCCCGACATGCGCGAGCGCATAGGAATGACGTAGGAGACGCACCATGACCGTTACCAGTCCCGCGGGCGTGATTAATGCAGATCGCTCTTCTGGGTGCCGCCTTTTGCCATGGCCCCTCGTCGTCGATCCTACGGGCCCCTTCGACATTCCACCAGGGGCCAGGCCGGAAGGGTACCCAGTGATCATCGCCAAGCCGAAGCAAACGCTGCTGGATGATGTGCGCAAACTCGTTCTGCGCGGCGTCGAACCGCGTCCTGATGGTTTGGAGCGCAGCCCGACGAAGCACAGCTTGGCGGTCGCCGAACAACTGGTTCTCTCACTGCCAGACGATTTGGCAATGCCTTCGGCGAGTCTGCCCGACGACGGTGAAATCACCTTTTCTTGGCAGACGGTTGACAACCAAGGTGAGCGCTGGCGTGCCGTCTTGGCGATCGCGCCGGATTCCGAGGTCGAGTGTTTCGTGAGGCGCCGCACAGAAAATCGTCCTGTGGCTCACTTTCAGACGGACGCAGGAGTCGAGCAGTTTGGCTTGCCAGATCACATCATCAATGCGCTCCGTACGCACTGGCTAGCGGCGTAGTTCCTTTTGTCCGCTGCCGGCGACCACATCCCTCGCGATGCGGCTGACAAGGTTGACAATGGCGAGACCTTGCAGCGCGGGGTCCATGCATGTTGGATAGATGATGAGGGTTTCCCGACCAGCGCCGCGTTTCCTGTCGCGGACTTGAAGAACCCAGCGCGGAAGGGCATATCCGTACATCGAAGGTTCCCGGATGATGGCACCGAGGATACTCGCTTCTTTGTCCGCTGGCCCGAGCATGTTGACGCCAACGCTGGCGCAGTGCGGGCGATTCTCTCCGAAGAAGGGCGTCAAGCCTTTGAGGTGGACGCAGCCCCGACTGCGGAGGATCCAGCCCACGCCTTGGTACGCTTTGCCGATCGCACCAATCAGCCTGCCTCTCCGCGGTTCGAACGCGACAAGCTACTCGATGTCTTCCGCAACCCGGATTTCAATGCCGGCCAATGAGCGCACACGAGACGCCCGATCGTTCCGCCATCGAGAGCGGCGACAGCAGCGGTTCCGTGGTCGCGTTGCAGCGAATCGCGGAAGCGCTTGAGGTGTCCGTGGACGATCTGCTAAGTGCGGCGGGAGAGCATAGCGTAGAGGGTTAACGGCCTTTGAGGGCGCGCTGCCCTGCGTTCTTCACTCGCGACCCAGTGCCTCCAACCGTGCCAACCACCTCCGAATCGGGGGCAGGCCGAACGCATTTTCTCCAGGCCGATTTCTACGCCAACGACTCTGCCTTGAGTCACCTTCCTGTATCCCGGCACAACTTGGAAGATGCGCTTGCTCGGGGCGGTGTCGCTATGGTCGTTGATGTCCTCCGGCGTATCGAACTGGGATCGGATGTCTCGGAGCCGGCTTACGCCCTGTTTGTCAACGCCTATGGACTGGAAGGCTTCAACATCGGTGAACAGTAGCGCTTCAAATTCGTGCCGTTGAACGTAGGGGAGCACCTTGCGCTCGTCCCAGTCGTGGCGAATCTCCTTCTGAACCCGGTCGCGGATCTTCGCCTCCAGCTCATCCACGGTAGCACTGCCCTTGCGCTCGAAGCCGTAGAAATCGACCAGGGAAGTGACCACATCAAAGGACCAGTAGAGATCTGACATCGCCCCAGCGAGCCGATGGACATTGACTCGGCCGCCGCCTTGGCGTCCGCCACCGCGTCCAATCAAGCTGGCTTTCGTGTCGATGCGCCACTGCCACAAGTGCTCGGCTAGTACCCCGTTCACGAACAACCGCTCCGTCGGCCCTTCCGCCACGATAGCCAACCGGACCACGGTTATCCGCCGAACACGCCCTTCCACCACAACTCGCCGGTGGAGTAGTCTTTCAGTAAGCGGCCAAATCTGCTTTGGTCGAGCCTCGTGGTCTCCGTCCTGCCGTCGCGTAGCTCCAACACGACCATCTCCTCCAAACCGAAGGCGTCGACGAAATGTGGCGACTGGGTCGCGACGATCACTTGCCGCCTTCTTGACAGAGACTTCACCATGTGGGAAATCAGAGAAATCGCCGCAGGGTGCAGCCCTAACTCCGGCTCGTCCAGCAGGATGATGCTGGGCAGCATTTCGTCGGGCAGGCTCAACACCGTCAACAGGCAGAAGCACCGCAACGCCCCATCGGAAGTCAGGTGCGCACCCAACGTCCGGCCTGTGGTCTTGCCGCGCCATCTTAGAATCGTCTTGGCATACTCTTCATTGAGCTGAAAGTCGTCGAACTCCGGCAGTACTTGGCGAATGTAGCGGCAAATCAGCTCGTACTTGGAGAGGTGGTGCTCCTGCAGACATAGAAGAACAGGGCCTAGGTTGCCGCCATGTTCAAGAAGACGGTGGCTGTCTTCCACATCCCACCGTCTCTTGATCGGCGCTTCACGCGACGTATCGTGGAACTGGTAGATGGAGCTATCGCACAGTAAGCGGACTGCCGCCTTGGCTCGCGGATCGCTTTCCCCGGCGTGGACAGCTTGGTAGAAGCCCGATTCGTCCCCGCTGGGGTACGGGCCGTAGTTCAGCCCGCCACGCCCGTCGTGGGGTGTGAAGCGAAACTCCTCGTTCTCGAACGATAGTCGGTCACCATCGCTGTAGGAGAGCGTAAAGGACAGGTCGTTAACGCCGAGACCAGTATGGAAACGCACGCCCGCATGGATCTGCTGCGTCTCTCTCTCGCCGCCGAACAATTGATCGTCCGCCCCACCCCTATGCACAACGAAGCGGGACAGGCGATGCTGATACATCTCCCGCAGCATCTCGAAGAACCGGAGGATGTTCGACTTCCCGGCACCATTGGCCCCCAACAGCACCATGGGGTTCGGGATGTCGTCCAGCTTCACATCCGCAAGGGAGCGGAACCCCTTGATGTGAAGCGATTCGATGCGTTCAAGCACCGTGTTGTCTTTCCCTTCGCTCACTTCGGCACCGCCAGCAGCATGGCGTCTAGCAGGCGTTTTTCTTGGCTGCCGCGAGGGTACAGGGCGGTGAGGGCGTTGGCGAGGCGCAGGAAGGCGGGGCTGCGCTCCTGCTCGGCGGCGATGAGGGTGCGCAGGGCGCTGGCGTGGCCGCTGGCCTGCAGGAGCATGGCGGCGTGCAGGCGGTCTAGGGTGGTGGCGCCTTGGGCTTGCAGTTCGGCGTCCTCGTTCAGGATGGACTTGCGCGGGCGCTTGAGGGCGAGGCGCGGCTCTCCTTCGGGGAACAGGGAAAGCTGGCTGTCTGGGTTGGCGTCGCTCTCGATCCAATCGGCGGCGGAGGATGCGCCGTCCTCGCCGAACAGCGCCTTGGCGCGTTCCGCCACGGGCAGCAGGCGCACGATGCCTTTGGCTTGGGCGACGATGCGGCCATGCCACGCCTCCAAGTCGATGCCCATGGGTTGGGAGAAGCGGCGCACCACGTCGAAGGGCAGGCTGAAGCCCTTGGCGGCGACGCCCGCCACCGCTTCATCGTCCGGATCGGCTTCGTCGTCGGTGGCGGCGGTTTCCGTGCTTTGCAGCGTCCACAGGAACAGCGCCGTCAGGCGAGCGTCTTCTTCCAAGGCGTCCTGCAAGGGCGCGTCCGCCCCGCTCGCCGTGCCGAGCACTTCCCGCAACGCCGTGCGCCCGACCACTTCCCAAACGCGCTCCAAATACTCCGCGAGCGCGACGGCTCTGCCATCGACGGTCTCCACGGCCCGATAGCGGCTGTAGATTTCGAGCGCCGGGCCGACGCAGGCGAACACCAGATCGGCGCCGCGCACGCCTTCACCTTGCAAGCGACGCATCCAGTCCGCGACGCGCTTGGGGAGTTCGCGGAGGACGTCCGCCCACTCGCCGATGGGGGCGTCTTCGGGGCGAGGGCGGCAGATCAGGTGGACGCTGGTGGCTAGGGCGGCGGAATCGCGGGCGCGGGGGCGAGTCGCGCTCTCCGTAGCAATTGGCCAAGAGCCCGTGATGGTCCAGCCGCCGCGAATAACGCCGGCAAGTAGGGCCTCCCAACCTTCGGTGGTCTTGTGGGCGAAGACGATCGAGCCAACGCCTGTTTCCTGCAAAACGCGGCGACCTTCGGCGAAGGCCTGGCCCATGATGTCTTCAAAGAATGCTCTGTCCTTTGTGCGTCCTTCGCAGGTTTTGGTTTCGTCTTGGACTGCCTCGCGGGTCTTGGGGGAGAGCAGGTTATCGGGATCGACAGGATCGCGTAGCAACGGATGATTGGGCAGTGTGCGTTTGAGCCAGACGAGGAAGAAGTCCGAGAGGTCAGAATAGGGAATCGCGTCATAGTAGGGTGGATCCGTAAACCAAATGCTGGCTGTTTGGTCGGGTAAGGCGTGGTCAGTGGCATCAGCAGGTTGACATTGGGCCTGTGTTGTTGGCATCCCCGAGACCCAATCCAGCACTTTATGCGCCGAGGTAATGGCACTTGTCCAAGTTCGAGATGATTCAGCGACATAGTTTGCCTCGCCGAAATCCCACACAATCGGCAGAGCCTGCCGAGAGAACACATTCTTGACTTCTTCCCCGGTAGGTAACCAACGGGAGATAGATGCGCTCCCGTCAGCAGTCCGGTCCAGCACGATTGCCAGCAAGGCTCGCACTGGTTCCGGATACGCTTGAACCAACCTCGTCAAATCCCTCAGCGCCACTTTCTGCCGGGCCGTAAACAGATCGCCCCACTGCATCATGCCGTAGCGCTGCACCCGGAATCCTAAAGTACCAATCGGCGGCAACGGCTCATCCGGCACCGGACAAAGCCCCTGCCGGCCACCCTTTCCCCACTCCCCAAGGACTCCTTCAAGCCGCAACTGCGCCCTTCGTACCGCCGCATAGTCCGCATCCGACGGCAGCCGATAGTGCCGCCCCGTCTCGCCGGCCTTGAGCGTCGCCACCGCCGTCATCCGCGCCCCGCCAACGCGCTTCCCAGCTTCATCAAAGATCGCATCCGCCCCGCCCCGCTGCTCGCTGAGTTGCAGCCGCACCCGTTCTGGCGGCAGCACTGTCCCACAACACAGACAAGTAGCCTTCGCTCGGTTCACCGTGCCGCCATGCACTTCGTGCTCGGCCATCGGCTCGAACACTTCGAATGCCACATCCGGCGTCGCACCCGCCCGCCGCACCACATTCGGTTTGAGCGCCCGCTTGCGCTTCTCCTTCTTGCACAGCCAGAACGAGCGCAGCAGCGGAATCTCGGCGCCGCAGTCCGGCGCTTCGCAGCGCACCGTGCGCGCCCACAGGTAGGCGATGGGCGTCGCGCCGTCCGCATCCTTGGGGTAAAGGTCTGCCAGTTCCCGTTCAGCCGCCGCTTTGATCTCGCTGCCCGCTTTGCGCAGTTCGTCCGCCAGCTTGGGGCCGTGGCGCGGGATGTCCTCCAGCATCACCTTGAGGATCAGGCAGGCCACCGGATTCAAGTCGCTGGCGAACGCCTCACAGCCCACCCGCAGCGCTTCCAGCGGAATCGAGCCGCCGCCGGCGAACGGATCCACCACCAACGGCGGTTCCTCGCCATGCGCCGCCTTCACCAAGGCGCGGCTGGTGGTGAGGTAGTCGGGGTTGGCGGCGTTGTCCCAATCCGCGAAATCCGCAATGAACTTCAACAGGCTGCGCCGCAGCCCCGCATCTGATTCAACGGCGGCCGTCCAACCGCGCGGATGCCCATGCATGGCCAGCAGAATGTGCCGCGCCGCCTCCTTGAACGCCGCCGGACAGTGTTCATCGCACGGGTCTGGCAGCAACAGCGCCATCAACACCGCCCGACATGAAGCCAACGGCCGCCGCGCCCACCACAAATGCAACGTGCTCGGATGCCCATGCCGAATGGACTTCTCCCGCACCGCATGGCGCGAGACCTCGGCGATGGGGAAATCGACCTCGGCGAGGCGGTGGCAGGATTTGGGGATCAAGGTGGATGGCGTGGGGGTGAAGCTAGATGGAGAGGGAGACTGTGCCATCCGTGCCGTTGTAAACGAGCACCGCGGACTGCAATAAGTCGCGCCCGATGAGCGCGATCAAGTTCTGACCGCCCAAGTTGGCGCCGAGCGCGTACTCCAGATTGATGTCGATGAACTGGGGGATAACGAGCTTGCCGGCAAACACCGGCACTTCGTGCTCGGTATGGGATGCGGACCTCATCATCGTCTTGTCGATTATCGGAAGCCCCGCCTTGGTGGCGGCTTGCTGATCGACGCATGTGCCGCCGGCCCCGGTGTCGATCAAAGCGAACCCGTTGACGGCATCCGGCACTTGGATTCCACGCTGTGCCAACGCCTGTCCATGCGAGTCTGAGACCATCATCGTCGTGGGGAGCAGTGGCCCGCCCTGCGCAAGGCCAGCGGGTGCGGCGATCGTTCGGCCTGCCTGATCGGTCGTCTCGGCGCGAAAGTTCAGCGTTGGCACTGCAGCAAGCCCAAGGACAACGCCGGTGCGGTGAACACCCGTTGCTTGTCGCCGGTGCGCCGAACCAGGAAGGGGCCACGTCCATACCGGCGGACACCCTCTCCCACGGCTTCCGCATGGCTCTCGAAGGTGCCAATCAGCTCGTCACCGTGGATCAACACGAAGCGATTGGGGTAGGTCAGCAGCAATTCCTCCAAATGCTCGTCGTAGTACGCGATTTCTGCCTTCAACAGGCCCTCAGCGCTGGCTGTCATGGTTCCTCCTCTGCGTCCCGCGGCAAGTGCCGTGCGCCGCCCACCTCACTGAGCGGTTCGAGACTTTACTACATCCAAGGCCGGCGCGTTCTTGCCGAACCTAGGCAGCCGCCGGATGCCCATGCATGGCGAGCGGAAGGTGCCGAGCCACGTCGTTGAACGCCGCCGGACAGTGTGCATCGCACGGGTCTGGCAGCAACAGCGCCATCAGCACCGCCCGACACGAAGCCAACGGCCGCCGCGGCCACGACAAGTGCAGTGTGCTCGGATGTCCGTGCCGAAATGGACTTCGCCCGGATGGCGTGGCGCGAGACCTCGGCGATGGGGAAATCGACCTCGGGTAGGTGGTGGCAGGATTTGGGGATCATGCAGTCGAGTCATCCGGTAGCGCTTGCCCCGTCTCGTCCGCTTTCACCAAGCCTTCCCGCTCCAAGACACGTCGGATTTCTTCAAATTTGGACCCGATCTCGCCTTTGGCAAACCGTAGCTGCCCTAGCCCGTCAATGTTGCTAAACCCCTCGCATCCCTCTTCCAACAAGACGATAGCGCGATTGAAACCAAGTCTCCCTTGGAACAGCCCAGCTTCGTGAACTACGTTCAAGCGGGCATGCGAGGTTCCATCCTGCCGTTCGTCCTCGGCAGTCATGACCAAAAAAGCCATCGCTGCCGATTTCAACATTTGCCTAAGACGTTCAGTGTTATGTATACCCGCAATGGGGACTCTGTTGAACTCATCAGTTGGCAGACCAAGCCGGTCCTCGACAAAGTCCTTGAGTTCTCGCCATGCGGCGGAGTGGCCATGTCCGATGAATATCCTTTTGCCAACCGCCGGTCTTTGGTGTGACACAGCTTGTTTGCGCGAAATGTGTGATACGGCATGTCTGACGAGATTGATCAAATCTACGATCGTCTTTCGAGTGTGACGCATTGTCCTTATGCCCGCCAAGACGTAAACGTGAGGAGGCGTTGTCTGTCCTTGATTGAGTGCCACATGGTCTCTAGTAGCCGGTGTATAGCGGGGAGCCAGCCCTTTGATGACTTCTTCCCGTGACAACAGAAGAACTTCATCGACTCTGCTCCTAACGTTTTCCAAGTGCGGGTCTCTTTCGTCTGTGTGCGTTTGAAGGATGGACAATATCTCGAATTTGCACGTTTCGATCTCTTCTCGAGCATCATCATCGAATTTGCGAGCGAGACCTAAGTCGGGATTCCCCGCCCTTTTTCGGATAGCCTCATCTACGGTCTCGCGATCGTAGTTTCTCCAAGAACCAGAAGTTCGATTGTTGTCATAACTCAGACTGCCCCACTCTTGATCGAAATGGGCATCGGGTGGCGGTCTCTTCAGTCCTTGATAGTAGACGAGCGCTTGGTAGCCAAGCCACGAGCCGCTAGCCGCCTTGCCAACCTCCTCAGCGCTCTCCTGTAGCTCCAAAAGCGGATTGGCTATTGTCGCGTCGTCGCCCCGCTCGGCAAGCTCCTCCAAGCGCTTGGCAATCTGCTCCAATTCCTTTACAGCGTTCATGGCGTCCTCAGTGCTCAGGCTACTTGGGGCAACAGCGGCTCAACACTGCTTGGTTTCACGCCGAGAATCTTTGCCGCCTTGGTGTGGGTGAGTTCCTCGGCTTGAAGCAATCGGCTTACTAGGGAAAGAAGCGCTCCACCAAGGCGATGACGGCGGACCACGTAGTAGCTCGGCCCACCCTCTGCCTCGCGCATCCGCGCACGTTGGCGCTGCTTCTCTTCCTGCCATCGGTGTGCGTAAAAGGCATGGAGCTGGTGATAGACGTCGCGGTCGATCCGGCGACTTCGCCACAGTCGATAGGCGACCATGGCCTGGCTGACGCGCCACTCTCTCGCAACGTCCTCGGCTCGCTCCTGTGCCGCATCGAAGCTCCCTATTCGGCGTGGCGAGGAGATGACGTCGCCGGGGAGAAGGAACTCGCCGGCGACATCGTTGCAAAAGAACTCGATGCGGTCGTGGATGCGCTTTGGCGGCTTTGATGGCGGGGCGGCGCTGACGCCGCTGGCACCTAGGCAAACATGCGCAAGCTCGTGCAGGAGTGTGAACGACCGAGCGGAAATCGCGTCTTGGTGGTTTACGACGATGAACGGGGCAACAGCATCCGCAAGAGCGAACCCGCGAAACACACGCTCGCTAACCACCGTATGGTGCGAACCGAGATCGCCGACCAGCAAGACAAACGCGCCCAAGCGCTCAATGCGGTTGCGGAGAAACGCGAACGGATCGGTGGTGCCACGGTGCCAATCGTCGCTCGATACATCGAGCGCGGTGCGCAGCGTGGCGACGGCATTCGCCACGCTGTCGTCGAGGGACAATCGGCCGTCGAGATTCGGCCGGCGGGCGTCCTCGTCGTCTTCCAAAGCCGCCTTCACCATGCTCTGGTGAACCCGAACATCCCGCAGCAGCGCATCGAGCAAGGCAGCCTCTTGAGCGGTTGGCGGGGTGCCGGGTGCGGTGCGGAAGTCCTCGCCACGGCGACCGGTCGCTGGTGGGGACGCCAAGTAGAAGACGGTTGGGGGCCGGTGGTAAGCATCGGCGAAGCGCAATAGCTGGTTGCGCGTCGGTTGCCGCTCGCCGGACTCGATGGCGACCAGCTTGTCCACGGCGGTGCTGTGGCGTGACGCCGACAAGCCAACGCTGCGGGCGGCCTGCTCTTGGGAAAGGCCCGCCGTTTGCCGCGCCCACGCGAGCATGGACGGGTTGGCGTTCTCGGCACGTTGCATGGCGCTGCTCACCGGGCTAGCCGTAGGAATGCGTCAAGGTTCATGTCCCAAGTGGCCAATCCTCCAAGCGGGCGACCGCTGGCCATGTTCGGTAATCGCCACGCTCGCCCTCGGAATGCGCTTCAACACCCGGGGCAGGTGCTGGACAACGCCCGAGCGTTCGAACCCCACTTCTACGGTTCCGGAGCCGTGCCGACCACCGCCCTAGCGAGCCCAGGTATCCGAGCGCTTCCGATCGCCGCATCGAGACCCCTTTGTGTCAAACGACAGACAAACACGCCTTCGACTTGACGACACGACACCAATCCAACCTCCTCCAGCCATCCAAGCACCACTCGAAAGGCGTCCGCGCTTGGACGGTGCCCGAACTCCTCGGCCGCGCTGCGCAACACTCTCTCATTCGACTCCATGCCGGCTTGATCCAGCATCCTCAGCACGAGCAGCCGCAAGTGCTCTGCAGAGTGCTTTTGGACAGCCGCCTTTACATCGCTGTCGCTCACACGTCGCCTCCTTCTCGCTGAACCTCGGGATCAAGCCGTGGGCAGTCCTGCTAGAATTCCTCATGTCGGAAACCCTCGCGGGAAGACTGGCAATCAGTTCCGCCGTTAACTCGCGTTACGGACAATTGATTGACCGGCGCGGTGATGCCAACAAACAGTTGGAATGCGTCATCGCATTTATCCGCTGTGCGTGTCCGGCACCAGAGGGATTGCTCCAGCTCAGCCCGACATGCTTGAGTCTTGCGAAGAGTGTGTGCTGCTCCGCCCAGTACTCGGCCTTCCCCGAATGGCAGCGGACCGAACTCGAAATCCCACAGTAGCCTCGACCAACCTGTCCTTGATTTCCTCCGACGTGGAGTTCCTGGGTGTGGGAACGTCCAACGCACGGGCAAAGCTGACTAGCTGTGCCCGCGAGCCGAGCGAATCGCTGATTGCCAGCTTAGCCTCCTCATGACTGTCGATCTTGCTCAACGTTGCTTTGAGCTCCCTAAGTTGCTCTTCCGAACAAGCGGATTGCCCCTTAGCCCGTCTCGACTTCCTTGGCAGGTCCGTGTCGATGCGAAATCTGCCCTCTAAGACGCGGTTCAAGGTCACTTCGTCCATGGCTTCGATTTGCCTAGCGAAATTCCTAAACAGCGTAACAACTTGCCGCTTTGTGGACGGACCGGCCTTCATACCTCAAGCCTCCTTTGGAACTCCGACGCGAACTTCTCAAGCTCTTTGACCACGTTCCTGTGGGTGCCTGGGTTTGGGTCCGTGAGCACAACGGGCACACCATAGCCAGAAACACCGAACATAGATTTATTCTCTCGAATCCATGCATCGAACACCGGTAGAGGGTTGTCTTGCCCGTCCTTTAGCCTTTTCACTTGGTTCACATACTGCCTTTGTGCCGCGATTGGTCGTTTTCCATAAACCTGTATCATCGTGAATACCACCCCCATGACTCGAGGAGCAACCTCGTCGCCATTCGGGCCTACACCTGCATATTCGTTGTAGTCCTCAAGTAGCCGACTAAGGCTTCCAATGAGATAGTCGATGCCAAGCGTGGACAAGTAGTCCGGTTTCGCCGGAACTAACACATGGTCGCTAGCCACGATCGCCGTCTTGGTAACGATATTGAAGTTCGGCGGGCAGTCGATTAAAACAACATCATAATCGTCGACAATCGATGCAAGGCCGTTGCGCAGACGGCGATGCACTTTCAGGAAGTTTCTCTTGGTTTGCCGGAGGTTCGCACCTCCCAAGTCCGCAGCCAACTCCAAGTCTACATTGATCAGGCCTAAATGGGAGGGGATCAGATCAACCTTCCCTTCGCGACTACTTAGATACCTAGCGAGACGAGGTGGCTCACAGATAAGCGACGCGAGTTCGATGGGCCGGCCATCTTCAAAGGAGTCGAACCAAGACTTGATTGTTCCATCACATTCGTAACTGGCCCGCCACTCATCCGGCCGGATGAAGGAGAATGTCAGACTTGCTTGAGAGTCGAGGTCCAAGGCGAGCACGTCCAAACCCCGCCAAGCCAGTTCGGCGGCGAGATTTACGGTCACGGTCGTCTTGCCCACGCCGCCCTTGTAGTTGATCACCGAGACGACTGGCATAGCCGGCCCCGCCCCCAGAACAGACTAAACGATAGGCTTCGACGTCTCTGGTGTCAAGCGGTTAGACGAGATCGTCGGTCGTGTAGTACCAGAGCGGTGGTGGAGCGGCGGATCAACGCCAGTCGATCACGGCGGCCTTTGCTTCCTCGCTCTGTGGTCAAGACATCGGACAGTCGCGAGCGTCGCAGCATAGTCGTGCTCATTGGCGCTTGCGCTCCCTCACCGCCCCTCCCCGCCCACACCATACTCCCCCCGCCCTTCCCGCACTTCCATCGGCTGCTTCAGGGCGTTCAGGCTCAGGTAGTAGTGCGCCACGGTGGTCACTTCGTGCCAAGGGTATCGCGCTGGGGCGGGGATGGGGTCTTGCAGTGTCGGCTCGCTGGCGCAGTTCGTCACCACGTACAGCCAGTAGCAGTCTGGGCGGTCTTCGGCCACGCGGCGTTCGTTGGGGGTGAGCAGTACGCTGCCGGTGGGGCCGGCGAGGCCCTTCACTTCGATTAGGCGCAAGTCGCCGGAGCGTGGGTCCAGGCTGGTGATGTCGTAGCCGAGGTTCTTCTGGTGGACGTCCTCCACTTGGCGGCCTAGGGCCTGTTCGTGTTCGATGGCCACGCGCATGGCGGTCATCTCGGTTTCGGGGTGTTGGCGCAGGCGGCGCAAGTCCAAGCTCTCGCGTTCGGGGTGGGGCAGCACCAAGGCGCTCGCCAAGCGCTCCACGCCTTGCAGGGTGATGGCGCGCTGGCGCTTGAGTTCGGCACGGCGGCGTTCGCGCCGGGTCCATGCTTCGGCGTGGCGGGTCTCCGCTTGCGCCAGGCGGGCTTCGGCGCCGGCCACGCCTTGCTTCACGTCTTCGGAGGCGCGGCCGATCTCGTCATCGACCCGTTGCAGCACTTCCGTCAGCGAGAGTTCCACATGTTCGCCAATGCGCTCCGCTTCGGCCACACGCTCGGCGCGGATGGCGGCGATGAATGGCGCCAGCGCGTGTTCGTGCAGCCACGCATCCGCCTCCGGCAGCGTGGCCACCGTGGGCAGTGGTGACGGGGCGGCGGCCGGCGTCATGTTGCCGAGACTATCCGGCTCGCATGGTTGCGGTTCCACGCCATCGGTCAGTTGCACCGTGAACAGGCGTTCGTGGATGACGCGGCCCAGGCCGTCCACCGCGCGGGCGCGGTAGAAGTCCAACCGTGCCGGCGCCGTGTGCGCCACGGAGTGGAAGCAGGCGCCCTTGCCGAAGGCGTCTTGCCCCGCTTCCAAGCTGTGGCGGCGCAGGCTCTCGAACAGGGGATGGCCCGGCGTCACCCATTCCAGATGATGCTGCTCGGCGGTGTCCCGGTCTGTGGAGAGGCGCGGATAGCGGTTGGCCAGTGCCGGATGCTTCCAGCCCGCTTCATGCTGGTACTTGCGAAGGCTCGCCGGCACCCGGCCCGGATCAAAGGCGTGGGGCAGGCGGGCCACCGGCTGCAGGCGCAATGCCGCGTCTTCGGCGCACTCGCGCATGAAGCGGGCGATGGTCTCCGGCACCACGCGCCGCTCTTGGGCCTTGGCGCGGCGTTCGGCGAGCATCGTGAGGTTCAGCTGCTTGGTGGCAAGGCCCTCCAAGGCGGTTTGGCAGATGGCGCGGAAGCGGCCTTCGTCCATGTCGCGCAGCATGCGATCCTCGAAATCCGCATCGCCCAGCTTGCCGGCGTAGTAATCCCGCAGCACACGCTCCATCTGAGTGGCCGGCAGCACCTCACCCACCACGTTGAACACCGCGTCGTCATCCAAGGCGTCGCGTATTCGCTGCAGCTTGTCCAGCAGGCGTTCGAGCACCCGGCCTTCGATGGTGTTGGCCGCCACGAAGTTGAAGATCAGGCAGTCCTCGCGCTGGCCATAGCGGTGGATGCGACCCATGCGCTGCTCCAAGCGGTTGGGGTTCCACGGAATGTCGTAGTTGAACAGGATGTGGCAGCACTGCAGGTTGATGCCTTCGCCGGCGGCTTCCGTCGCCACCAGCACTTGGATGGCGCCTTCCCGAAACTGCTGCTCGGCGTGCAGGCGGGTGCCCGGTTCGTCGCGGGAACCGGGCTTCATGCCGCCGTGGATGCAACCCACGTTGAAGCCCCACGCCTTGAGCCGCTCCATTAGATGGCGCAGCGTGTCGGTGAACTCGGTGAACAGCAGCAGGCGTTGTTCGGGCTGCTCAAAGAAGCCCTGTTCCTGCAGGATTTCGCGCAAACGGGCGAGCTTGGCTTCGTCGCCGGCTTCCTCCACCGCCTGGGCTTCGTGCGCCAGTTCGCGCAGCTCGGTGATCTCGTCGCGCACCTGCTCGGCGTTGCCGGCCAAGGTGATGGCGTCCAGCAGCCGCTCCAAGCGTTCCCGTTCGGCGTCTTCCATCTCGTCGAGGTCGTCGAGGTCGGGCAGTGTCGGCGGCGCCGTGCTGGCCAGCGCTTCCGCCTGCTGCAAGCCATCGGTCAACCGCTTGGCGCGGTTTTCCAATGAGCGCCGCATGGCGTGGGTGCTCGACGCGAGGCGGCGCTGATAGAGGGACATCAGAAAGCCCACCGCCCGTGCCCGCGGGTTGTCGCCATCGGCGGCGGCGCGGCGGCTTTGATCCTTCACGAAGCGCGTCACCTTGTTGTAGAGATCGAACTCGGCGCCTTCGATGCGGAACGCCGCGGTGTGCGGGATGCGCTTGGTGAACACTGGCTGCGCCAGCCACTCGCCGCCCTCCGTCTGGCGCGGGAAATAGACCATCGCCTCCTTGGTGCGCCGCAGATAGAAGGGTGCCCGGCGGCGCTGCATCGCCTGTTCAATGGATTTCACATCCGCGTAAGCGTCCTGATCCAAGAGCTGCAGGAGGCGCGTGAAGCTGGCCGGGTCGCCCTTGTGCGGCGTGGCGGTGAGCAGCAGCAGATGGTCGGTGCTGTCGCGCAGCATTTCACCGAGCCGATAGCGTTGGCTCTTCTTCTTCTCGTCCGCCGCCATGCGGTGCGCTTCGTCCACGATGACGAGGTCCCAATGCGCCTGCTTGAGGCCCGGCAGGATGTCCTCGCGCTTGGCGAGGTCCAGCGATGTGATCACCTGCTTCTGCTCCAACCACTGGTTGACGCCGAACTGGTCGCGGATGTCGCTGCCCTTCAACACCAGGAACCGCTCGTCGAACTTCTCCTTCAGCTCACGCTGCCATTGGAAGGCGAGGTTGGCCGGGCACACCACCAGCACCCGCTCGACGAGGCCGCGCAGCTTGAGTTCGCGCATCAGCAGGCCGGCCATGATGGTTTTGCCGGCGCCGGCGTCGTCCGCGAGCAGGAAGCGCGCGGTGGGCAGCTTCAGCAGGTGTTCGTAAACGGCTTCGAGTTGATGCGGCAGCGGATCGACCCGCGAGATGGAGAGGCCGAAGTACGGATCGAACTCGTAGGCGATGCCGAGGGCGTGGGCCTGCAGGGCGAGGCGCAGCAGGCGGCCGTCGCCTTGGTAGGAGAGCGCGGCGTCGGCGATGGCGAGGCTGCCGATGTCCTCGTCGGTGAGGGTGACGCGGCGGAACTGCTCCGAGCGTGTGCCCACCAAGCCGAGCGACCATGTGTTCGGCCCGGCCGGGCGAACCGTCTCCACCCGCATCGGCTCGTCGAACTGCGGGCCGACTAAGGTTTGGCCTTCGGCGAGCGTGGCGGTCATGGTGATGGCGATGGCGGCGGCGGGGATGCGACCATCCATCTTAGTGCAAGGTGGGCGGCCCACGGCGGCGGTGGGCTATCATCCAATGGAGTCGCGCTCGGATGGCGCAACCGCCGTTCGCCGCACGGCTGCAATGGAGCCACAAGGGAACCAACGCAATGGCAAGACTCGAAGGCAAGGTGGCCGTCATCACCGGCGGCGCCAGCGGCATGGGCGCCGCGACGGTGCGGCGTTTCGTCGCCGAGGGGGCGAAGGTGGTCTGCGCCGACCTGCAGGCGGACAAGGGCGCCGCGCTGGCCGCGGAACTGGGCGACGCGGCCACCTTCATAGAGACGGATGTCGGCGTGGAAGCGGACGTGAAGGCCATGATCGACTTGGCCGTGAGCCAGTACGGCGGCCTCGACTGCCTGTTCAACAAC
This sequence comes from Candidatus Azotimanducaceae bacterium, assembly GCA_965200505.1. Lineage (GTDB taxonomy): Bacteria > Pseudomonadota > Gammaproteobacteria > Pseudomonadales > Azotimanducaceae > VXNE01. The sequence goes on from OZ241343.1 coordinate 2,455,017, forward strand.
GCCGGCTTCGGCGGCGTGACCGGCCTCATCGAGGAGACGGACATGGGCGAGCCCTACGCCCGCACCGTCGCCGGGATGCTCACCGGGCCCATCCTCGGCATGAAGCACGCGGCGCCGATCATGAAGGCGCAGGGCAGCGGCAGCATCATCTCCACGGCCAGCATCGCCGGGTTGCGGGGCGGCGCCGGGCCGCATGTCTATAGCGCCGTGAAGGCCGGCGTCATCGGCCTCACCCGCAGCGTGGCCATCGAGATGGGGCCGCACCGGGTGCGCGTGAACGCCATTTGCCCCGGCGGCATCGTCACGCCGATCTTCCTCTTCGGGCAGCAGCCGAAGGCCGGCGCCAACGTCTCCGTGGAAGACGCCTTGCGCCCGGTGTTCGACGCCATGCAGCCCATTCCACGCGCCGGCGAGGGTACGGACATCGCCGGCATGGCGCTCTTCTTGGCGAGTGATGATTCCGCGTTCGTCACCGGCCAAGCGATGGTGGTGGATGGCGGCATGATTGCCGGCTTGCGGGGGGACGTCGCCGCGGAGGAAAGCCCTCTCGCGCAGGCGGTGGCGGATTTGATTGGGGAGACGCCGGATTGGGCGCAGCCGAGCTGACGGGCTGGCGCGGCGGGCCGCCTAATCGGGGCGCGACTGCCAGGCCACGTTCAACCGGTAGGGAGGCAGCGAATCCAGCAGCGCCTTGCCGTAGCCTTTGGTGACGATGCGCCGATCCAGCAGGGTGATGCGGCCGCGATCCTCCTCATGGCGCACCAGGCGGCCGCACGCCTGCACGAGGCGGGTGGCCGCGTCCGGCACGGCGAGTTCGAAGAAGGGGTTGCGCCCTTGGCTCTCCACCCACTCCGCGGTGGCCTGCTCCACCGGATCGTCCGGCGCCGAGAACGGCAGCTTGGCGATGACGACGTGGCGGCAGTAGTCGTTCGGCAGATCGATGCCTTCCGCGAAGCTGGCAAGGCCGAAGATGTAGCTCGGCTCATCGGCGTCGATGGCCGCCCGATGGGCTTCAAGCAGCGCCTGCGGCGGGTGCGAGCCTTGGATTCGACACCGCTCCAGCACATCCTCCGGCAACACGTCGCACACGCCGTTCAACTGCCGCCATGAAGCGAACAGCACCAAGGCGCTGCGCTCCTTCGCCAGCAGTTCCGGCAACAATGCCGCCACTTCCTCCGTGTGCTTGGGCGCGTTGCGGGGGTCTGCGCCCATGGCCGGGATGTCGAGGCTCGCCAGCCGCGGGAAGTCGAACGGGCTGGGTATCGGCGCTTGCGGCGTGTCGGCGGGCAGGCCGGCGCGTTCGAGAAAGCGGTCGAAACTGCCAAGGGCGCGCAACGTGGCGGACGTGCAGAGCGCGGCGAAGCACTTGCTCCACAGCGCTTCGTGCAGGATCTCGCCCGGGTCCAGCCTTGCGGACACGAGTTCGAGCTCGTCGCCCACCGTCGCCGGAATCACGCTCACCCAACGCGCCGCGAGGGGCGCCTCTTCGCCGGCGGCAAGGGCGAAGTCCTGAAACAGCGCGGCGTGGGTTGCGGCGCGGCCTTCAAGCTGGGCGACCACGCCCAGCCAATCTTCCGCTTGCTCGGCTTTGGGCCAAACGCGCTCGCCGGCGGCGACCTCCTCCAACTGTTCCCGCACCCGGGCGAGCCGCGCCTCGACGTCCTTCAGGCGAATGGCCAAGGCGGCGCAGGGTTCCGCCAGCCCGGCATCCACCCGCCCCAAGGGGAAGCGATGCGCCTCGCGCTCGCCGACGGTGCGGAAGTCCAGGCCCTTCGCCACTCCTTCCACGTCCTTTAGCTGCCCGGCGACCGTGGCGCCGGCCTGGCTCAGCTGTTCCGCCAACGCCACCAACTCCGCTGGCCGCGAGAAGCGTTGGGCGCAGGTGCCCACGGCGCCGGTCATCTGATCCAGCCACTGCATGGCGCCGCGCAACTGCGTCCGCGCCGTGAAGTGTTGCTGCGTCTTGTCCGCCAAGTGATGCGCCTCGTCGATGATGAAGACGGTTTCGTCCGGGGGTGGCAACAGGGTGCCGCCGCCCAACGCCAAGTCCGCCAGCACCACATCGTGGTTGGCGACGATCACGTCCACGTCGTCCAGCGCCCGCCGGGCCACGAAGTGCGGGCAATCGTGGAAGAACGAACAGCGTTTGTTGGCGCAGCCGCGATGGTCCGTGGTGATGGGTTGCCACACCTCGGCGGGCGGCTTGTCTTCCCAGGAATCCACATCGCCGGGCCAATCGCCGCGGGAGAAGCGGTTCACCATGCGCTCGTAAGTGCGCAGATGGTCGGCGGTGGGCGCGGTCGTCAACGGCATCTCCCGCTGATCGTTGCGCAGCCGCTCGTCCAAGCGCTTCAGGCAAACATAGCGGCGCCGGCCCTTGGCCAATGCGAAGGTGAACTCGATGCCGGCGTGGGCCTTGAGGTCCGGCAGGTCGCGCAGCACGATTTGCTCCTGCAGCGCCACCGTCGCCGTGCTGATGACCACCCGCTTGCGCAGCGCCTTCGCCAGCGGCAGGGCGGCCAGGAAGTAGGCCGCCGTCTTGCCGGTGCCCGTGCCGGCCTCCACCACCGCGATGCGGGGCGGCGAACCCGCCAAGGCCCGCGCCACCGCGGCGATCATTTGGCGCTGGCCGCGGCGGGGCTTGAAGCCCCGGGCGGACAGCCAAGCGCGATAGGCGTCCTGGATCTCCTGCTTGCGCTCGTCATCCAAGCCGTTCGCGTCGCTCATGGCGGGAGCATCTCGCGGGGCTTCCGCCTGCGCAAGCGCGAGTTCAGACATTGAACCGGAAGTGAATGAGGTCGCCATCGGCGACCACATAGTCCCGCCCTTCGAGCCGCCACCGGCCGGCTTCCTTCGCGCCCTGTTCGCCGCCAAGGGCCAGATAGTCTTCGCCGGCGACCACCTCGGCGCGAATGAAGCCGCGCTCGAAGTCTGTGTGGATGGCGCCGGCCGCTTGCGCCGCGGTGGTGCCCACGGGAATCGTCCACGCCCGGGTTTCCTTGGGGCCGGCGGTGAAGAAGTCGTGCAGGCCCAACAGGGCGTGGCCGCAGCGGGCGACGCGATCCAACCCCGCCATGCCAACGCCGAGCGCGGCCAGGAACTCGGCCCGCTCGGCCGCGGCCAGTTGCGCGATTTCGGCCTCGATTTGGGCGCAAACCACCACCACGGGCGCTTCGCGCTGCGCCGCCAGTTCCTCCACCGAGGCCAGCAGCGGATTGTCGTCAAAGCCGCCTTCCCCCACGTTGGCGACGAACATCATGGGCTTGGCGGTGATGAGCCGCAGCTCGCGGGCACATTCGAGGGCGTTTTCGTCCAACGCCGCGGCGCGGGCCGGTGTGCCGGCGCCCAAGGCATCCCGCAGCGCTTCAAGGCTGGCGATGGGGGTTTGCGCCCCCTTGGGGTTCGCCTTGGCTTCCCGCCGCCAGCGCGTGAGGGCGCGTTCCACCGTGTCCAAGTCCGCCAAGGCCAGTTCCGTGTCGATCACCTCCACGTCGTCCCGGGGCGAGGCCGCGCCGGCCACATGGGCCACCTCGGTGTCCTCAAAGCAGCGCACGACGTGGGCGATGGCTTGGGTCTCACGGATGTGGGCGAGGAACCGATTACCCAGCCCCTCGCCGTTGGAGGCACCGGCCACCAAGCCGGCGATGTCCACGAACTCCGTCGCCGCCGGCACGATGCGGGCGGACTTCGCCAGCGCCCCGATGCGGCGCAGCCGCTCGTCCCACAGCGGCGTCGCGCCCACGTTCTTGTCGATGGTGCAGAACGGGAAGTTGGCGGCGTTCGCGCCGGCGTTGGTGAGCGCGTTGAAGAGCGTCGATTTGCCGACATTGGGCAAGCCGACGATGCCGCAGCGAAAGCCCATCAGGGGGCGCTCGCGTTGCGCGAATGTAGCTGCGTCATGGCCTTCTGCCAATCGCCGGTGACGATGGACGCCAACAGGGCGTCATCCATCTCCAAGCTCGCTGCCACGCGCTCGCGGTCCGCCGCGGCCATGCGCGAGCCGGTGAGGAAGCCGATCATGCGGGTGCGGCCCGGGTGGCCGACGCCGATCCGCAGGCGCGCGAAGTCGTGCCGGTTGCCCAAGCTGGACGCGACGCTCGCGACGCCGTTGTGCGCATCATGGCGGCCGCCGAGCTTCAAGCGCGAAACGCCGGCGGGGAAATCCACCTCGTCGTGGGCGACCAGAATCTCCTCCGGCGCGATGTCGTGGAAGTGCGCGAACGGGCCCACCGACTCGCCGGACAGATTCATCCAAGTGGAGGGGTTGAGCAAGCGAAGGTCTTGCCCGAACGCCTCGCCACGCGCCGTGCGGCCCTTGAAGCGCGCCCGTTCAGCCAAGGCCAAGCCGAGCCGCGCGGCGAGCGCCTCCACCCAGGCCGCGCCGACGTTGTGCGGCGTGCGCGCATAGCGCGGGCCGGGATTGCCGAGCCCGACGATGAGGCGGATGGCCGCCATCGTCCATTCCCGTTCTGGTTGCCGGCGCCGGCTATTCGGGCTCGGCGGGCGCTTCGCCCTCTTCCGGCGCCGCGTCGTCCTGCGCTTCCTCCTCGTCTTCGCCGAGGCCGCCCCGCGGGGTTTGCACCGTCACCACCGAGACATCGTGAGCGGCCCCCTGCGCCAGCGCCACGATGCTCACGCCTTCAGGCAGCACCACATCGGAAAGGTGCAGGGACTGGCCCACTTCGAGCTCCGCGACATCGACCTCGAGGTGTTCCGGCAGTTGCGCCGGCAGGCAGGAAATCTCCACCTCGATCAGGTTGTGGGTAATCATGCCGCCGGCGCGCGCGCCCACGCATTTGTCTTCGTTGACGAACTTGAGCGGCACGGCCATCTGCACCGCCCGGTCTGCCCGCACGCGCAGAAAATCCACATGCAGCACCTTGTCCGTGGCCGGATGGCGCTGCAGGGCGCGCACCACCGCCGGCTGGCCGGTGGCGCCGTCCACGGACAGGTTGAGCACCTGCGAGAAGAACGTCGGCTGCTGCATCGCCTTGCTGAGCGCCCGGTACGGCAGCGCGATCATCACCGGATCCTCGCCGCCGCCATAGACGATGCCGGGCACTTGATCGTCCAGCCGCCGCAGCCGCCGGCTGGCGCTGGTGCCGGTCGCGGCGCGTGGCTCGACTTCGAGCAGGATTTGTTCTGCCATGGATGCTCTCCCCAAGTGAGATGGCCTCGGCGCGGCCCAAGCCGGGCCTAAGCCTATTGAAACAATTCGCTGATGGATTCTTCCTTGCTGACGCGCCGGATGGACTCGGCGAGCACCCGGCCAAGGCTCAGTTGGCGGATCTTCTCGCCGGCCCGCGCCGCCTCGGACAACGGTATCGTATCCGTCACCACCATCTCGTCGAGCGCCGAGGCGTCGATGCGCTCCACGGCGTCGCCGGACAACACCGGGTGCGTCGCGTAGCCCGCCACCCAGGTGGCGCCAGCCGCCTTCAACGCGGTGGCCGCGGCGCACAAGGTCTTCGCGGTGTCCACCATGTCGTCCACCAGCACCGCGGCGCGGCCCTCCACTTCCCCGATGACGTTCATCACCCGGGCGTGGTTGGGGCGCGGGCGGCGCTTGTCGATGATGGCCAAGTCCAGGTCGTTGATGAGCTTGGCCACGGCGCGGGCGCGCACCACCCCGCCGACGTCCGGCGACACCACCACCGGGCGCCGGTAGCTCTGGCGGATGACTTCCTCCACCAACACGGCGGAGGCATAGACGTTATCGACGGGAATCTTGAAGAAGCCTTGGATCTGGTCGGCATGGAGGTCAACGGTGAGCAGCCTGTCGATGCCGGCACCGCCGAGCATGTCCGCCACCACCTTGGCGCTGATGGGCACCCGCGCCGAGCCGGGGCGCCGATCTTGGCGCGCGTAGCCAAAGTAGGGCACCACGGCGGTGACGCGGTACGCCGAGGCGCGGCGCAGCGCGTCCGCCATGATGACGAGTTCCATCAGGTTGTCGTTGGTGGGCGCGCAGGTGGACTGGATCACGAAGACGTCCTTGCCACGCACGTTCTCCTGGATCTCGACGCTCACTTCGCCGTCGCTGAACCGGCCGACCGTGGCGCGGCCCAACGCCATCCCCAACTCGCTCACCACGCACCCCGCCAAGCGCGGATTCGAGCTGCCGGTGAAGACGATGAAGTCTGACATTGCCCCGCCTAGGACCGTTCGCGTGGAAGACATCTCGTTGCCTCGCTCAAGCGGCACGCAAGCGTGTTCACGAACCTCCGAGTGGCATGGGCTGGCTGGGGTGGCAGGATTCGAACCTGCGAGTGCCGGGATCAAAACCCGGTGCCTTACCGCTTGGCGACACCCCATCGGCTCAGGTGGAACACTTGGCACGACGCCGAGGCGAACGCCACGCACCACCTTCGTCGCAACGGCATATTGTCTGAAACGTGGTGCTCGGGTGTCAAACGTCTTTCGACGGAACGGCGGGCGCACCCGGCATAGCCGGTTGACAAGCACAAAGAACACTCGTAATTTTTGTTGATGTGCAAAAATTGTGGGTGCGTTTCTTGAAGCGGCGCACCAAATCGTGGGCAACGGAGGATCAGGTGGGAATGATGAACAGATTCCACAAGACCGTCGCATCGCCAACCAACCTCCCGGCCGCGTTTCTGACCGTGGTGGCGCTTTCCTTGCACTGGGCGCCGTCAGCGGCCGCGCAGCAGTCTGAAGCGGCCGAGGGGGGCATCGCCATCGAGGAAATCCTCGTCACGGCGCAGAAACGCACCCAGAGCATTCAGGACGTGCCACTGGCCGTCACCGCGTTCGACGGCGGCGCCATCGAGGACAACGGCGCCGTGAACTTGGAGGATCTGAGCGGCATCGCGCCCAATGTGCAGATTTCGCAAATGGCCATCATTCCCAACGTGGGCTCCTTCACCATCCGCGGCATCAATTTCACCGACCCAGATCCCAACGCAGACCCCAAGACCGGCGTGTCCTTGGATGGCGTCCCGCTCACCCGCAACAACGGCGTCCTCATGGACACCTTCGACATCGATCAGGTGGAGGTGCTGCGCGGCCCCCAAGGCACACTCTACGGCCGCAACAACTTGGCCGGCAGCGTGACGCTCGTCTCCGCGCGGCCGACGGAGGCCTTCGGCGGCAAGGCCAAGGCCACCTTCGGGAACCACGGCCAACAGATTTTCCGCGGCGTGTTGAACAGCGGCGCCGTGGGCACCGACGGGCGCTTCCGCGCCAAGGTGGCGTTGAGCACACGCAGCTACGACGGCCATTCCGAAAACACCGTCACCGGCACCCAGCTCGGCGCCCAAGAGGCGGATGGTGGACGCGCCACCTTCGCCTATGAGGGCGACCGCTTCGACCTGACGCTCATCGGCGACTATGTGAGCGACGAGTTCACTGGGCCGGCCGCATCGAACCAATGGAACGATCCCTACGGCGTTGGCGCCGATGGCGACGAATACAAGGTGAACCACGATGTGGATGGTTTCTCGGACTTTGAGACGTGGGGGCTGACGCTGGAGGCCAACCGGGAACTGGAGGTGGGAACGCTGACCCTGGTGACCGGACACCGGGAGCTGGAGTACCACACCTTCGGGGACTTTGACGGCTGGGCCGGCCGCGCCGGGCGGCCGCAGGGCTTTCCGTTGCCGCCATTCAGCGCCTTCCACATCAGGCGCGTGGCGGATCACGATCAGCAAAGCGTGGAACTGCGCTTCGTGGATTCCCACAGCGACCGGCTGGACTATGTGGTCGGCTTCTTCTACCTGCAGGAGGAGTTCACCCAGACCAACTACCAGAACACCGGCTTTCCTCCCCTGCCCATCTTCTTCCCCTTGGAAGACCCCAGCAAGGCGCCGGTGCTGCTCAGCATCGGCCAGGAATCGCGGAGCATGGCCTTCTTCGGCCAGACGGACATCAACCTCACCGACCAGCTGGCGCTGGTGCTCGGCGGCCGCTTCACCCTGGACGACAAGGAAGTGGGCGTCACGCGGCCTAACGGCTTCATGGAAGGCGACGATGTGGACTGGAACGAGTTCACCTGGAAGGCCGGGTTGAACTACTTTGTCCACGACGGCCTCATGCTCTACGGCAACGTCGCCACCGGCTACAAGGGCGGCGGCTACAACAGCCGCGCCACCGTTGCCGCGAACGTGGGGCCCTACCAACCCGAAACCCTCATCTCATACGAGGTTGGCATGAAGGGCGATTTCGCGGACGGCCGCTTGCGCCTGAACGCCGCCGCCTTCAGCGGCGACTACGAGGATGTGCAGTCCGCCGAACGACGCCCCGGCGGCCGCCCCGGCCAGACCGACGTCATCACGGACAATCTCGGCGACGCGGAGATCAGCGGCGTTGAACTGGAATCAACCCTGCTCGTTTCCGAACGGCTGACGGTGCAGGCCAACTTGGCCTATCTGGACGCGAACTGGACGGAATACGTCACCGGCGGCGTGGATTACTCCTACTTGGATTTGAAGGGCGTGGCGCGTTGGACCGGCTACTTGGGGGCGGACTACAACCTGCCCATCGGCGCCAACGCGCTCGGGTTCCATGTCGACGCCCGCTACACGGACGAATACAACATCAACGGCACCACGAACGCGGTGAACCCCAGAACCCGGCGGCACCACGACTACTTCATCGTCGATTCGCATGTGATGCTGAACGCCAACGTGACCTTCGTGGGCCAGGACGGGCGCTACCGGGTTTCGCTCTACGGCCGGAACCTGACGGACGAGGTGAATCCGCTCAGCGGTGTCCATCTGGTCAATCCGATGGTGTTCTGGGGGCCGCCACGGCAGTTCGGCGTGGAACTGGAGGTGAACTTCTAGTCGGTTGGGCCGAACAGACCGAGCGGCCCTCGAGGCTGTCATGTCAGACCGCCAGCATGACGCCGCCCCAGGCTGGAATCGCCAGTACGAAACCAAGGCGGTGGCGCTCTTGGCGGTGGGCTTCGGCTTGGTCGGCTTGGATCGGTTCATCATCGCGCCGCTGTTCCCCCTCATCGCCGAAGATCTGGGGCTCGGCTATCAAGACCTCGGGCTGATCTCCGGCGCGCTCGCGTTGACTTGGGGCTTGGCGTCGCTGTTCCTCGGCAACCTCTCAGACCGCATCGGCGAGCGGCGCGTGTTGGTGGCCACGGTGATCGCGTTCTCGGCGCTGGTGGCGATGAGCGGCCTCGCCACCGGGTTGCTGAGCCTGTTGCTCATCCGCGCGCTGATGGGGTTTGCCGAGGGCGGTTTCGTGCCGGCCAGCATCGTCGCCACCATCGACGCATCGAAGCCGAGCCGCATCGGCTTCACCGTGGGCATCCAGCAAATGGCCGCGCCCTTGGTCGGCTTGGGCTTGGGGCCCCTCATCGCCATCGGCCTGCTGAAGGTGGTGCCGGGGTGGGAGTGGGTGTTCGCGGTGATCGCGCTGCCGGGCTTCTTGGTGGCCTATCTGTTGGCGCGCACGATCCGGCCGCGGCGGGCGCGGCAAACGGAACCGACGGCCAAGCCGCCATCGTTCGGCGCGGCGCTGAAGCATCGCAACGTCGTGTTCGGCACGTTGGGGATGTTGTGCTTCCTCTCCAGCCTGCACACGCTGTCGGCCCTAGGGCCGAACTACCTCACGGATCATGTGGGCCTCTCTTTGGACGAGATGGGCTTGGTGTTGTCCGCGATGGGGCTCGGCGGCGTGGTAGGCATGATCGCGGTGCCCGCCGCCTCGGACCGGTTGGGGCGCACGCCGGTGATGGCCGTCTGCATGGCCATCGCGGTGGCGACGCTGGGGGCGATCGCCATGCTGGAACCCGGACAACTCGCCCTCGCCACATTGCTGGCCGTGGACAGCGCCATGATCTCCGGTGTGGTGGCGACGAACATCGGCCCGCTGCTGAACGCCTCCGTGACGCCGAAGATCGCGGCCACCGCCACCGGCATCGTGGTCGGCTTGGGCGAGATCATGGGTGGCGCGGTGGCGCCGGCGCTCGCCGGCGGCATCGCCGAGGCGCAGGGCATTCACACCGTGCCATACGTCTCGCTGGTCGCCGCCGCATTGGGCCTCGCGGTGGTGCTGTTCGGCTTGAAGGAACCGCCCCGCCGGGCGTGAGGTCGCGTCGGTCTCAGCTGCCTATGGCGCTGCCCGCCAGGTAGGCGCTCCATTGCTCGACAAGCCGCGGTGCATCGCCGACGCCAAAGACGATGCGATCTGGCTTGGCGAGCAGTGCCGGCGCAGCGCCCAGCATCCCGCGCACCATGTTGGCCTCGTCTTTGAGGCGCACTTGGCCTTCCTGCGCGTTGTCCAGCGCCGCCACGCAAGCCCCCGGCACACTGGCTCGGAACGCCTGCAACGCCCCCGCATCGGCTGCTCCGCCATTGGCCAGCACGAGCAGCGGCACATAGCCCGCCACATCGTCCAAACGCCCGCCGGGCTCGGCGGCGACCATCGGCTCCGGCATGGGCACACCGGCGCCCCGGTCGTTCAACACGCCGTTGACGATCTTCGGCATGGCGGGGAACGGCGGCGGCCGCCCCGCGACGTGGTCGGCGAGCATCTTGCGGTCTCGCGCCGCGGCTTGCGCTTCATCCGCCACGCACACGATCTTGCCCAGCGCAATGGCGCTCTCGGTGATCGAAGCCACATGGGGCTCGCGTTCCCGCTGCACCGTGTCCAGAAAGCCAAAGCCTGCATCGCCACGCAGCACGGCGGCGAGCTTCCATGCCAAGTTGAACGCATCGCGCACGCCGGAGCAGAGCCCCTGCCCCATGAACGGCGGCATCTGGTGCGCGGCATCGCCGATGAGCGCGATGTGCCCGCGCCGCCAATGCCGGGCGATGAGGCCGTGGAACTCGTACACCGCGGCGCGTTCCAATTCGATGGTGTCCGGATCCACCCAAGCGGCGATGCGCTCTTTCAGTGCGTCCGGGGCCGTGGCGGCCGCGTAGTCCTCCCCGGGCCGCAGCATGAACTCCCAGCGGTGCCGACCGGGGCCCGAGAGCACGAAGGTGGTGGGTTGCGCCGGATCGCAAAGCTGGATGCTCACCTCGGAGAGCTGGCGCACGCCAGGGGCCAGCTTCACATCCACCACCACCCACGGCTCGTCGAACCCCAAGTCGATCATGTCGATGCCCAGCGCTTGGCGCACGAAACTGCGGCCGCCATCGCAGGCCACCAGACAGCGCCCGTGGATGCGTTCCACGCCGCCATCAGTCTGCACGAGGGCCGTCACACCGTCGCCGTCTTGCCGCACCTCCGTCACCGTGGCGCCGAGGGCCACCCGCACGTTGGCGAGTTCATCGAGCCGCTCGCGCAACGCGGCCTCCAAGCTGGGCTGGTGGAACATGTTGGCCCACGGGTAGCCGGTTGGCGCCAGCACCGGCGGCGGGTGGCGCGACATCAGCACCTTTCTTTCCCGGTTGACGAACTCGTAGCCAGTTGAGGGGACGCTGTTGGCCAGCACGGCCTCGGCGACGCCGACGAGGTTCAGCAGGCGCAGCACCTCGTAATCGACATGCACGGCTCTGGGCAGCCGGTAGATATCGGTGTCCTTCTCGGCCGCATAAACCCGCAGGCCGAGCTGCGCGCACAGCGCCGCCAGCACCGCGCCCACGGGGCCTAGGCCGACGATCACTACGTCGTGGCGTTCGGATTCAGCGCCGCCGCGGTCGTTCAACGCTTACGCCTCGCTGCCATGTGGCGCTCATCCATGCTGCCGCAAACCGCGCGGGCCGATGCCGCCAGTCAACGGGGCAGTTCCACACCGGCCGCGGCCATCGCCGCTTCTTCCCGCGCCTTGGCGCGTTGGAAGCTGGGGCGTTCCTGCACCCTTTCGATGAGGCCGGCGACGTTCGGGTAATCCCCGATCGGGAAACCGGCGGATGCGGCCGTGCTGAAGAGCCAGTACAGGTAAACGTCCACGATGGACCACTGCGCCCCGTACCACCAAGCGTTGCCGGCGACCCGTTCGGACACTTGGCTGCACACGCCCTGCAGGTACTCACGGCCCTTGGCTTGCACACCGGTCGGGTCGCCATCCGTGAAACGCACGGGCATGCGCACTTGACGCACCATCGGATGCACCGTGCCCGCACACCAAACGAGATCAGACGCTTGCCGCGCCTGCGCCACGGGCGTTTGGGCATCCGGCAGCAGCTTGGCGTTTGGGACGGCGCGGTGGAGGAACATCAGGATGGCCGCGTTCTCCGTGAGCACTTGGTCGTCCACGGCCAAGGCCGGCACCTTGCCGCCGGGGTGAACGGCCAAATACGCCGGGCTCTTTTGTTCGCCCTTGAACAAGTTGACGACTTGGTCGTCGTAATCCAAGGCGGCCTCTTCCAGCGCGTTCATGGTCACCCGCGAGCAGGCAAACGGGCAGTGGTAGAGCTTGAGTTTCATGGTCTGGTTCCCCCCAATGTGAGTGCAAGGCGTGTGCAAGGTAGCAGCGTCAGCGCCCCCGTCGGTACAAATCCACGAAGAAGCGAATGGTGGCCGCGACGCCGGCGAACTCCGCCACATGGGGCGAAGGCCCATAGGCGCCCGGCCAATCGACCACCCCGGCGCGAAAGGATGGCCGTGCGAACGCCCGTTGGACGTAGGCGCGAACCCGCTCGCGGGGCTCGCGCACCGCCGCGTCGCCGCGGGCCGGCAGGCGGCCTTCCCAAGCGACGCTTAGGCCCAGCCAATTCATGCGATAGAGGCTCACGGCCCACAGCACGTCCGCCATGGTGAAGCGCTCGCCCAAGGCCCACGGGCCGCCATGCGAGCCGAGTTGCCGTTCGAGTTCGCCGACATGCCTGGCCATCGCCTCGTGGGCGGTGCGCATCCGCTCGGCATCGCGCATGAACTCGCCGCCGCCCGCCTCCTTGGCGATTTTGCCGTCGTAGGCCGCCGTCAGCGTCGCGTCGTCGCCCACCTGCGCCTTCAGCCGTTCGAGGGCCGCGATCTTCTTGGCATGAACGCCGGCGATGTTTCTGGCGAGGCCCTTGGGGCGCGCGTCGCCATCCGGGTGGGCGCCGTACAGCACGGCCACATGCGGCGCTTGATCCACGATGTCGATCTGGGCGCCGATCGCTTCCGCCAGCGCTTCGGGCATGAGCCGCTCGCCTTCCGTGTTGGCGTCGATGTAGGCGCAGATCTTGGCTGAATCGACGATCACCCGTTCCGCTTCGTGGTCCACCAAGGTCGGCACCACGCATGCGTCGAAGCCCTCCGTGGTCACGGAGGACTGGCCCGTGTAGCCGTGCGCGAGTGCCGCTTCCGGCGCGCCGTGCAGCCGCAGGCGCACGTAGCCCGGCAGGTAGCACTCCGGCGCCGGCTCGCGCATCATCAAGTTCAAGTCGTGCGAGGTGAACGGCACCCGCTTTTCGGCCAGCACGGTGCGCACCTTCATCGAGCACAGCGAGGGCGCGGCGTGGTAGAGCTCGAAGCGCGGTTTGGGCGCCGGCCCGCCGGCCGGGTCGCCACCCGCCACGAAGTCCTTGTCCACCACCTTGTTGCGATAGGCCCGAGTGAACGGCTCGTTCGCCGCCGCCACCAACTCCGTAAGGCTCACGGCTTCCCCCTCAGCCGGCGTTACGCCGGAAACTCGCTCAGCAGCAGGGCAGCCATCGTCTCCACATGGCGCTCCACGATGTCGTCCTTGCGTACGTCCACGCCGAACAGGAGGGCCGCCTCCGGGCCCATGGAGAACATCACGGCGCCACTGACGAACACGTAGTACCAATGCACCAAGTGGCGGTCGTCCATTTGGTGGTGTGTCTTGACCGCCGGCCGCAGCCGTTCCCAAGCGGGGCGCATGAACTCTTCCACCAGCCAGCGGATGCGCCAGCTATCCTGCTTGCCTTCCTGAATCATCAAGCGATTGAGTTCGGGATTGGCGGCCGAGAAACGCACATAGCTGCGCACCTCGTACGCCAAGCGCTCCTTGGGCGAGAGGTCCCGCGCGACCTCTTGCCGCCTTTGTGCAAACGCCTCCAGCTTGGTGATGACGTGCGTGGCGGCGGCCTTCCACATCGCGTCCTTGCCGCCGAAGTGATAGCTCACCAAGTTGCGCTGCACACCAGCGGCCACCTCGATTTCGCGCACCGTCACCGCATCGAAGCCGCGTTCGGAGAAAGCGCGCAGGGCCGCTTCGATGAGCTTCCGCCGCGTTTCTTCGGCGCGCGCTTGAGTGCGGCGTTCGCGGGGCGGCTTCGAGGCCGGTTCGGCGGCTGACACGAGGCTCAAACCCCCACGCGCCATTCGCTTTGCGCCAAGGGCGGTGCCGGCCGAGGCTTCGGCGCCCGCGCGCACCCTCGCATCACAGCCCAGCCACTAACGGCAAGGTGGTGCCTCGCGCTTGTTGTTCGTCATGCATCGCTGCGCGCATGGCGACGAGCGGCGGCGGCTCCGCCGTCTCGCGGCGGAACTCGTCTCGGCCGTGCAGCCGGTCGAACCAAGCGCCCAGCGCCGCATGGTGCTCGTGGAGCGGATAGCCGGACGTGGCCAAGCGGTAGGCGTAGATGTACCACGCGATGTCCAGCAGGCTCAACTTCGCGCCTAGGAGGTAGCCCCCGTTGCCAAGGTGTGCGTCGAGCTCCCGGAAGGCCGCGGCGAACCGCTTGACGGCGGCGCGGATGCGCGCGTCGGACACGCCGTCGTTGGCCCGCAGCTCGGCATGGAACGCAAGCTCCCGCGCCTTGTGGGGATCGGGCTCGCCGCCAACGGTGCCGGCGCCGGCCGCCGCGTACCGTGCCTGCAGCGCCTGCGGACGCGGCTTGACGTTCGGGAAGAAGTATCGGAAGCAGATGGCGCGCAGATCGAGGTGCAGGTCGTCCTCCTGCCCAAGCAGCCGCTTGAGCTCCGCCTCGCGGCCCGGGGGAATGAGGGCCGGTTCGGGAAACTGGGCTTCGAGATGGCTCAAGATGTCGTTGCTCTCGATAATCACCCGGCCGTCATGCACCAGCACCGGCACCAGCCCGCGCGGGTTGATGCCCATGAACCAGTCTCCATAGTTCTCGTGGGCCGCCAGATTCACTTCCCGCGAGGTCCACTCAACGCCCTTGAGGCCAAGGACGATCCGCGTCTTCTGCGAGCAAGAGGAGCCGGCGAAGTGGAGCAGATGAATGCCCTGCCAACCCAGCACTTCCTTGGTTTGCAGATCTTCCTCAAGCAGCATCACCACGATGAGCCCGCGCCCTCCCTCGCCGTCAATTCAACAAGCCGATGACGGCGAAGCGCAGTTCGCACCACCAGTCGCACGGCTCTGGGTATAGCTGCCGCAGCCCGGCCGTGAGCGGCGACTGCGCCGGCAGGATCACCGCGTGGCGCTCCAAGTACTCGTCGTACTCCGCCCGCAGCGCCTGCAGCCGCTCGGGCTGCTCCAAGGCCAGGTCGCGCACCTCGCCGGGGTCCGCCTCCAAGTCGAAGAGTTCCCAAGCGCCCGTGCCGAGCGGCGGCTGGGTGTTGCTGATCTTCCATTGGCCGTGCCGATAGCCGCGGTTGCCGAATAGATGCACACCGAACGACTCCCGCGCGGACGCCGCGTTGCCGCTGAGCACGGCCGCGAGGGATGCGCCCTGGGGCAGGATTTTGTCCTCGAACAACGGCATCGTCGCCGGCCGCGCGCCGGCCAGCTCGTAGATCGTTGGCGCGAGGTCCGTGACATGGGCGATGGCGTCGTTGAAGCGGCCGGTCGCAATGGCCGGCCCGCGCGCGATGAGGGGCGAGCGGATGCCCCCTTCGCCCACCGAGTTCTTGTACAGCCGCCAAGGGGTGACGGCCGCGCTGGCCCACTCGCGGCCCATCACCGTGAAGTTGCCGGCCTGGCCGCGAGTTTCGTGGGCGTTGCTCCAGTTGGCGGCGAACCACTCCTGCGTGACGCCGGGATACACCAACGGCCCCGGCGAACTGGCGCCGTTGTCCGACAGGAAGAACACATAGGTGTCATCGAGGGCGCCTTGCGCGTCAAGGTAGTCCATCACGCGGCCGATCTCGGCATCCATGAGCTCCACCATCGCGGCGTAGATCTCCATTCGGCGCACGTCCTTCTCGCGCTGTTCCTCGGAACGCTCCGCCCACGGCGCGGCGTGGTTGGGGAACCAAGCCGGAAACTTCGGATACTCCCAGAGCGGCGCGTCCGCGGGAATCAGCCCAAGGGCGGCTTGACGCTCGGCGCGGGCACGGCGCGTGGCGACCGGCCCGGCGGCATAGGCGCCGCGGTAGCGGTCCAGCCAAGCATCCGGCACCTGCAGCGGATCATGCGGCGCGGTGAACGCCAGATACGCGAAAAACGGGGCGTTGCCGTCGCGCTCCCGCAGGTAGCCGAGCAGCGCGTCCGCGTAGGCCGTGCTGGAGTAGAAGTCCGCCGGGAGTTCCGCCACCCGCTCGCCGTCACGGACATACTCCGGCACTTCCACCGGCGCGATGGCCCGCTGATCGGCGAAGTGGCTGGCGCCGCCGGTGAGCAGCGCGAAAGACCGTTGAAAGCCCCGCTTATCCGGCCATTGCGCCGGCTCGGTGGCCAAATGCCACTTGCCGGCCATGAACGTCTGATAGCCGCGGCTCGCCAATGCTTCGGCCACCGTCACGACGCCGTCGTGCAGTTGCCCTTCGTAGTTGATGCCCACTTGGTTCGACGCCCGCAACACGGATTGCACGCCGAGGCCGGCTTGGTGGTTGTCCACGCCCGTCATCAGCATGGCGCGGGTGGGGGCGCAGGTGGGCGCGACGTAGAAGCTGGTCATCAGCGCGCCGGCCGCCGCCAAGCCGTCGATGGACGGTGTGCGGATCTCACCGCCAAGGGCGCCGATGTCCGACCAGCCCATGTCGTCCGCCACGATGACGAGGAAGTTCGGTGGCGGACGCTCGTCCTCCGATGCCGATGCAGCGTCCTCCAACGCAAGCGCCCCGGCGCCGAAGGCCAAGGCGGCGCCCAGCGCGGCCAAGCGGGCAACGCCGCCGCGGAAGGACTGAATTGGGGTGCCCACGAGCGTCTCCGCCAAATTGTGCATCCGTACACATTATAGCCGTCCGGCTCGTGGCGGCTAGAGTACACTCGCCAAGCTGGACGGGAGGCGGACATGGCCGCAGTTCGCGGGGTGAACCTCGGCGACGCCGCAAGGCTTGAACCTTGAACGTCGAAGATACCGATGTCCTGATCGTCGGCGGTGGGCCGGTGGGCATGATGATGGGCCTGCTGCTCGCGCGGGGCGGCGTGCGCTCGCTCATCGTCGAAAAGCGCCCCGGGCTGCACCAAATGCCCCAAGCCCACTTCATCTCCACCCGCAGCATGGAGATCTGCCGCACCGCCGGGGTGAATGAAGCGGCCATGCGCAGCCAAGCCACCCAGCCGCAGGACATGGCCCACATCAGATGGGTATCCACCTTGGCCGAGCCTGATCTGGGTGCCTACGCCTTGGTGCGCGGCCCGGAAGACGTCGCGGCGCTGCTACGGCAGTCGCCGACGCCCCTCTGCAACCTCTCCCAGCATCTGTTCGAGCCGGTGCTGCTCGACGCCGTTCAGCGAACCGAACTGATCGATTTGCGCTTCGCCCATGAATGGCGTGGGTACGAACGCGGCGGCGACGGCTTTCGGTGCAGCATCGACGTGAGTGGCGGCGCGCCAATGGCCGTCGAGAGCCGCTACCTCATCGGCGCAGACGGTGCCGGCAGCAGTGTGCGCAAGGCGTTGGGCATCGCCATGCGGGGGCCGGAGCGGTTGGCGGCGTATTGCAACCTGTTCTTCAGCGCCAACTTGCGCCCGTTGCTGGCGGAACGCCCGGCCCTGCTCTATTGGGTGATGGACCCGGCGTTCGCCGGGGTGTTCATCGCGCACGACATTGACGGCACTTGGATCTACATGAAGAACCTGGAGCCGGAGGATGCCGCAACGGAAGCCTTCAGCCCGGACGAGTGCCGCCGCCTGATTCGGGGCGCCATCGGCGCGGAGGCGAATTTCGATCTGCACGGCGCCTCGCCTTGGACGATGACCGCCCAAGTGGCCGACAGCTACGGCGGCGATGGTGCCTTCCTCATCGGCGACGCGGCGCATCGGTTTCCGCCCACCGGCGGCATCGGCATGAACACCGGCATGGGCGATGCGCACAATCTGGCGTGGCGGATCGCCTTCGCCGAGCGCGGCTTGGGCGCCAACCTGCCGAACGGCTACGAGGCCGAACGGCGACCGGTGGCGCAAACCAATTGCGAACAAAGCGCCAGCAACTTCCACAAGCTAGGTCAGGTGGCGCGAGCGATGAACCTGAGCCCCGATGTGGCGGCGTCCAGACGCGCCATGTCTTTGGTGCGGCGGGACGACGAGCGCCGCGCCAAGGTGCAGGCGGCCATCGACGAGCAAGCCGAGCACTTCAACATGAGCGGCTTGGACCTCGGCGTCTGCTACCGCGGCGATGCCGTGATCGGTGATGGCGAACCGCCCAAGCCAAGCAACCCGGTCTGCCAATACCTGCCGTCCACCACGCCGGGCGCCCGCCTGCCCCATGCGCCCGTGCTTCAGGGCGGCGCCCCGTGCTCGACCTTGGACTTGGTGCCCTATGACGCCTTCTGTTTGCTGCACCAAGCCGGGGACACGGAGGCGGCCGAGGCCGCGGCGGCCTTGGCCCGACTAGGCTTGCCGGTGCAGGCCGTGGCCATCGGCCCCGGCGGGGACGCCGAACCCGCGGACGCTGCCTTCGACGACGTGTTCGACCTCGCCAACCAACCCCTGCTAGTGCGGCCGGACAGCCACATCGGCTGGCGGGGCGGCCCCAATCGACGTCCACAGGCGGAACTCGGCCCGGCCCTCCGCCGCATCCTTGCCAGCGGCGGCTAACCCTGCACGGCGTGGCGCTTCGTAATACCATTTCGGGAGGTTCGCCGCACGTTCCCCGACGGTGCGGCGTTGGTTGCGTGGAGACTAGGGAATAGACGCGCGGTGGCCATCGAACTTCCTCACGTCTCCGTGGTCATTCCGGCGCGCAACGCTGAACACACCATTGGCGCCACCCTCGATTCGGTGCTGCGGCAGACTTATGAAGGCAAGCTGGAGGTGGTCGTCGCGGACGGTTCCGACGGCACCGCGACCCGGGATTTGGTGCGGCAGCGCTACCCAAGCGTGCGCTGGGTCACCAACCCGCAACAGACCACGCCCACTGGCTTGAACGCGGCGATACGCGCCGCGGCCGGCGACGTCTTGGTGCGTTGCGACGCGCGGGCGACGCTGCCGCCAGACTACATTCGCCGCGCCGTCGATACGTTGGCGGAGACGGGCGCCGCCGTGGTGGGCGGATTGCAGCGGCCCATCGGCGAACAGCCCCTCGAACGCGCCATTGGCATCGCCATCACGACGCCCCTTGGCACGGGCGACGCGCGCTATCGCTTAGGCGGCCGGGCGGGGCCGGTGGACACCGTGTATCTCGGCGTCTTTCGCCGCGACCCGCTGGTGGCCGCCGGTGCGTTCGACCCGCGGTTGGAGCGCGGCGAGGACACGGAACTCAATTGGCGCCTACGGCGGCGTGGCGAAACGGTGTGGTTCGACCCTGACCTCGCCGTCTGCTACAAGCCTCGCACCACGTTGGCGGCGCTGGCCCGCCAGTACTTCCAATATGGCAGGTGGAAACTCGCTGTGTTGCGCCGCCATCCCCGCGAGTTGCGCCTGCGCCATCTCGCGGCGCCGTTGTTGGTGGCAGGCTTGATCGCATCGGCGGGGGCGGCGTTGGCCGGTGCCGCCGGCGCGCTGACGTTGCCGATGGCCTACGCCGGCGTGCTCTTGGTGGGTTCCGCGGCGGTGGGCGCCATGCGCGGCAGCACCGCAGCGCTGCTCCTCCCCGCGGTGCTGGCGCTCATGCACGTCAGTTGGGGCATCGGCTTCTTCATGCCGGATCGCCGCGGCCTCGCGCTGCCCCAGCACCCGGAAGCAAGCGAAGCACCAGCCAAAGGCCAGCCGGCCGAGTGGAACGCCCCAAGCGCCGCGCCGTAACCCCCGATCAGCCCAACTGCGCCACCGCACGGCGCGCCATCACCGCCACCAAGTGCCCGCGATATTCCGCGGAGGCGTGAATGTCGTCATTGAACCCGTCATGGGGAATCGACACATCCGTGAGTGCCGCGCTGGTCATGCCGCCGCCCAACGCCCTTTCCAGCGCCGCCGAACGAAACGCGCGCGGGCCGGCGCCGGTGACGCCAACGCGCACTTGGTCGCCGAAGTCCGCCACCATCACGCCGACGATGGCATACCGCGACGCCGGATTCGGGAACTTCGCGTAGGCGGCGCGGCGCGGTATCCCGAACGCGACGGACTTCACGATCTCGCCGGGCGTGAGCGCCGTCTCAAACAGGCCCTTGAAGAAGTCATCCGCGGCGATTTCGCGGCGATCCGTTCGCACCACGGCGTTCAGCGCCAGCACTGCCGCCGGGTAATCCGCCGCCGGGTCGCTGTTGGCGATGGAACCGCCGAGCGTGCCGCGGTTGCGCACATGGGCGTCGCCGATCATCCCCGCCAAGTCCGCGAGGGCCGGCACGGCGCCACGCACCGACGCCGACGCCGCGACGTCCGCGTGGCGCGTCATCGCGCCAATCTCCACGCTGTCGCCCACGGTGACGCCGGCCATCCCGTCGATGCCGCCGAGGTCGATCACATCCGTCGGCGCCGCGAGACGCGCCTTCAGCGTTGGGATCAACGTCATCCCGCCGGCGAGATAGACGCCATCCTCCGCGCCATCGAGGGCATTCGCAGCTTCGGCGACGCTCGCCGCCTTCAGGTAATTGAACCGATGCATGGTTGGAACTCCTTAGGCCGCGGCCAGCGCTCGCCACACCGTTTCCGACGTGGCCGGCATGGCGACCTCCTTCACGCCGATCGCGTCCGTCACGGCGTTCATCACCGCGGCCGTCGCGCCGATGGCGCCGGCTTCGCCACAGCCTTTGACGCCGAGCGGGTTGTGGGTGCAAGGCGTGACCGTGGTGTCCACGACGAAGCTCGGCACGTCGTCCGCCCGCGGCATGCAGTAATCAAGATAGGAGCCGGTGACGAGTTGGCCCGCCGCGTCGTACACGCCGTGTTCGCAAAGGGCTTGGCCGATGCCTTGGCAGAGGCCGCCATGAACTTGCCCGGCCACGATCATCGGATTGATGACATGGCCGAAATCGTCCACCGCCACGAACTTCACGATCTCCACGGCGCCGGTCTCGCCATCCACCTCCACTTCGCAGACATGTGCGCCGGCCGGATAGGTGAAGTTGCCGGGATCGTAGAACGCCTTCTCGGAGAGGCCCGGTTCCAGTTCGTCCAATGGGTAGTTCCCCGGCACATAGGCGGTGAACGCCACCTCACCGAACGTCATGGAGCGGTTGGAATCCCGCTCTTGGAACACGCCATCCTCGAAGTCGATGCGCTCGTCCGTGGTCTCGAAGATGTGGGCGACGATCTTCTTGCCCTTGTCGATGATCTTGTCGCTCGCCTTCACGAGCGCGGAACCGCCCACCGCCAGAGACCGTGAACCGTAGGTGCCCAAGCCGTAGTCCCCTCGGCCGGTGTCGCCATGCGCCACCTCCACGCTGTCGAATGGGATGCCCAAGCGTTCCGAGACGATCTGCGCGAAGGTCGTCTCGTGGCCTTGGCCGTGGCTGTGGGCACCGGTGATGACCGTCACGCCGCCAGTGACGTTCACCCGCACCTCGGCGCTCTCGAAGAGGCCGACGCCGGCGCCAAGGGACATCGCCACCTGCGAAGGCGCGAGCCCGCACGCCTCAATGTAGCACGAGAAGCCGATGCCGCGCCGCCGGCCGCGCGCCTCGGCCGCGGCGCGCCGTGCCGCGAAGCCGGCATAGTCGATGTGCGCCAAGGCGCGGTTCAGGCTCGCTTCGTAGTCGCCGGTGTCATACACCAGCGCCACCGGCGTCTCGTAGGGGAAATCCGCCGGTTGGATGAAATTGCGGCGGCGCAACTCGGCGGGGTCCATCTTGAGCTCCCGCGCCGCCGTCTCCACCAGCCGTTCCACCACATAGGTGGCCTCCGGGCGGCCGGCGCCGCGGTAGGCATCCACCGGCGCCGTGTTGGTGAACACGGCCTGCACACCGACATGAATGGCCGGCGTTTTGTATTGGCCCGCGAGCAGCGTGCCGTACAGATAGGTGGGCACGCTGGAGGCGAAGGTGGAGAGGTAGGCGCCCATGTTGGCGATGGTGGTCACGCGGAGGCCAAGCATCTCGCCATCGGCGGCGAGGGCCAGTTCCGCCTTCGTCACATGGTCGCGCCCGTGGGCGTCGGCCAGAAACGATTCCGAGCGCTCCGCCCGCCACTTCACCGGGCGCTTGAGCTTGCCGGCGGCCCAAGTGACGGCTATCTCTTCCGCGTACACGAAGATCTTCGAGCCGAAACCGCCGCCGACGTCCGGCGACACCACGCGCAGCTTGTGCTCCGGCGCCACCTGCACGAACGCCGCCATCACGAGGCGCGCCAAGTGGGGGTTTTGCGACGTGGTGTAGAGCGTGTAGTCGCCGGAAGCGGCGTCGAAACAGCCGGTCGCGGCGCGCGGCTCCATGGCGTTGGGAATGAGCCGGTTGTTGACGATGTCGAGCGTCGTCACATGGTCGGCGCGCTCGAAGGCGGCGTCGGTGGCGGCTTGGTCGCCCAGTTCCCAGTCGTAGCAGCGGTTGTGCGGGGCGCTCTCGTACAACTGATCGCCCTGCATCGCATGCGCTGGGTCCACCACCGCCGGCAGCTCGTCGAAATCCACCACGACGGTCTCAGCGCCGTCCCGCGCCGCCTGCAGGGTTTCCGCCACCACCAAGCCATAGGGCTCGCCGACGTAGTTGACGCGCTCCACCGCGATGGGCGGGTGTGGCGGCTGAATCATGTCCGAGCCGTCCTTGGACTTCACGAGCCAGCCACACGGCAGGTCGCCGATGCCGTCCGCGGCCAGCTCCCGGCCAGTGAACACCGCCAGCACACCGGGCAGCCGCAACGCGGCCGCCGCGTCGATGGCGCGGATGCCCGCCCGCGCATGGGGCGAGCGCAGGAACACGGCGTGGGCTTGGCCCGGCTGATCGATGTCGTCCGTGTAGCGGCCGGCGCCGGTGATGAAGCGAATGTCTTCGCGGCGCTTCACGGATGCGCCGATGCCCGTTTCAGCCATTGGCTTGTCCTCCCTACTCTTTCTCCGCCCTCACATGGCGTCGCGCGCCGCGAGCACGGCGCGGACGATGTTGTGATAGCCGGTGCAGCGGCACAGGTTGCCTTCGAGGCCCTCCCGCACCGCTTGCTCGTCCAAGTTTGGCGTGGTGTTCACCAGATCGATGGCGGCCATAATCATGCCCGGTGTGCAGAAGCCGCACTGCAGCGCATGACATTCGCGGAAAGCCGCCTGCATGGGATGCAAATCCTCCGGGGTGCCGATGCCCTCGATGGTGGTGACGTCGGCGCCGTCCGCCTGCCCGGCCAACACCGTGCAGGACTTCACCGCCCGGCCATCCATGTGGACGACGCAGGCGCCGCACTGGCTGGTGTCGCAGCCGACATGGGTGCCTGTGAGGCGCAGCCGCTCGCGCAGCAACTCCACCAAGAGCGTGTTGTCCGGCACGTCCAAGGTGTGCGCCGTGCCATTCACCGTTAGGTTGACTTCCACTCTTTCCTCCTCCGCGCTCAGCCACCAGCACCGCTAAAGATGGCAACGATGGCCGCAATAAGCAAGGCGATGCCGACGGCGAAGGCGAGCTTTCCCGCACGGCCCACGGCCGGGGGCGCGGGTTGGGTCGTGGTCGCGGCCGGTGCCTTTGTCTCGGCGTCGGTGTCACCGGCGCCACGCAGCCGTTCGCTGAACGCGGCGAAGAAGCTCTCCGCCATCTGGCGCATGGCGGCGCCCACGAGCCGCGAGCCGATTTGCGCGAGCTTGCCCCCCACCGTGGCTTCGGCCGAGTAACGGAGCAAGGTGCCGTCCGCGGTTTCCGCCAAAGTCACCGCGGCTTCGCCCTTGCCGAAGCCGACACCGCCGCCTTGCGCCTCGATGAGCATCCGATAGCCCGCTGGGGGGTCGAGGTCAACGAGGGTCACGGTGCCCTTGAAGGTCGCGCTCACCGGGCCGACCTTGGCCTTCACTTGCGCGGCAAACGCCTGCTCGCCGGTTTGCGTGAGCGTTTCGCAACCGGCAATGCAGGCGCGGAGAGTGTCAGGATCGTTGAGGGCCGCCCACACCGCCTCCCGGGACGCGGGAATCGCGTGCTCGCCAGACTGCTCCATGCCCATCCCCCGCGTTGCCGCAACGGAGAATGTCGCACGTTCCGCCGCCCGCGGCAACGCCGCCTGCGAGCCGCCCCGCCAAAGCGCTAACATCCGCGTGTGCCAGCTTGGGAGCGAACGCTTGAAGAACCTCTGGTTTCATCTCATGCCCTACAAGGACCTGCCGGACGACTTCCGCGACGAGCACCCGTCCGTGTGGGTGGACATCGACGCCGGCCTGCTCGACGCCGAGCGCGTCCACGTCCACTACAACGAGTTCCTGGACGAACTGGAATACGCCGGCGAGGTGGACTTTGACGGCATCTGCTGCAACGAACACCATCAGAACGGGTACGGCCTCATGCCGTCGCCCAACCTGATCGCCTCCACCCTCACCCGCCGCACCAGCAAGCCGGCCATTTGCGTGATGGGCAATTCGCTGGCGCTCTACAACCCACCGACCCGGGTGGCGGAGGAGTTCGCCATGCTGGATTGCATGTCCGGTGGGCGCTTGATCGCCGGCTTCCCGGTCGGCACACCGATGGACACCATCTTCGCCTACGGCCAGAACCCCTCCAAGCTGCGCGACCGCTACTACGAAGCGCACGATCTGGTGATGCGCGCGTGGCAGGAACCGCAGACGTTCTCCTTCGACGGGCGCTACAACCAGCTGCGCTATGTGAACGTGTGGCCGCGCCCGGTGCAGCGGCCGCACCCGCCGGTGTGGATTCCCGGCGGCGGCTCCGTGGAAACTTGGCGTTGGTGCGCCGAGCAAGACTACGTTTACAGCTACCTCTCGTACTTCGGCTACAAGGCCGGCGCAGCCACCATGAAGGGGTTCTGGGACGAGATGGATCGCCTCGGCAAGGATCGCAACCCGTACCGCGCCGGTTTTCTGCAATTCGTCGCCGTGGGCGAGACCGAGCAGGAAGCGCTGGAACTCTACAAGGAACCGGCCGAGTACTTCTACGGCCGCTGCCTGCATGTGAACCCGAAGTGGGCATCGCCGGCCGGTTATCAATCCGAAGCGACCATTCGCGCCAAGGTGCAGTCGCAAGTGGCGTTGGCGGCGCAGCGCAGCGCGGCCGCGCCGGCGGGTGCGCGGGGCGGGATGGGCGCGGCGCGGGATTGGCAGGACATCCTTGACCTTGGCTACGTGATCGCCGGCGATGCGGACCAAGTGGCCGAGCGCATCCGCGAGGTGTGCGTCAACTTGAACGTTGGCCATCTGATGCTGCTGTGCCAGTTCGGCAACATGAGCACCGAACTCGCCAAGTACAACACCCGGCTCTACGCGGAAAGGGTGCTGCCGCAGATCCAAGATCTGTTCGACGACCAGTGGCAGGACGACTGGTGGCCGAAACCCTTGGCGGAGCGCGCCACGCCACGTTCAACCGACACCGCGCAAGCGGCGTGATGCCACGCGAACGCTCCATCACGGTTGGTGGCCACCCGGTTCGGGTTTGGGAAGCGGGCGACAATCCCAGCGTTCCGCCGGCGGTCTTCTTCGCCGGCCTCGGCGGGCTGCCCCGGTGGTTGCCCTTCCTAGACGAGCTGGCGGCTACCCGCCGTGTCATCGTGCCCTCGCTGCCGGGCTTCCCGGGCGCTCCAAACTTCCGCCATCTGGACAGTTTGCTCGATTGGGTCGTCCACGCCGTGGAAACGATTGAGGCGCTCGATGTGGAGCCCTCAGCCGGGGAGCGCGAGGGGCCTGCCCCTCGCAAGGGACAGCCCTTCGACCTGATCGGCAGTTCCGTCGGCGGCGCATTGGCCGCGGAGGTGGCGGCCATCGCCGGCGGCCTCGTGAACCGGCTAGTGCTGATCGCACCGTTCGGCTGCTTCAATGCGGACGATCCCGCCGCCGACATCTGGGCGCAGGTGCCGGGCCCGGACGCCATCCCCAACCTGGTGTGCGAGAACCCGGAGAACTGGAAGCAGGCGTGGGAAGTGCCGGAGGACGCAGAAGCCATCGACTGGCAGGTGATGCAGAGCCGCGCCATGGAAGCCGCCGCCCGCCTGCTGTTCCCGTTCGGCGACACCGGTGTGCTCAACCGCCTGCACCGCGTCCATCACCCCACGTTGCTGCTGCGCGGCGAGCAAGACCGCGTGTTGCCGGCCTCCTACAACCAGCGCTTCGCCCACGCGCTGGCCGGGCCGGTGTACACGGCCACGATCGCCGACGCCGGCCATCTGCCCGAACTCGACGCGCCAGAAACGCTGGCCCGGGAGATCAACGCATTTCTGGCGGATCAGCGGCTGTGACCGAGCCCATCCGCGCAGCGCGTGCCCCGAGCGCCATCCTCAAGGTCGCGCTTGCATCCAGTGCCACATAATGGTTTTATACACAGTATCCAACAGACCCATGGAGGCGGAAGCGTGAGCACCGCAACGGTCTTCAAGGGGGATTGCGCGGAGGTCATCGCCGAGCACCTCGCCCCCTTCTCGGTCAATCTCATCGTCACGTCCCCGCCCTACGCGGATCAGCGCAACGGCAACTACGGCGGCATCCACCCGAATCGCTATGTCGAGTGGTTCCTGCCCAAATCAAAGGCGTTCATGCAGTGTCTCGCAGCCGACGGATCGTTCGTCCTGAACATCAAGGAGAAGGCGGTCGGCGGCGAAAAACACCGCTATGTGTACGACTTGGTGTTGGCAATGCGCGATCAAGGCTGGCGGCTGGTGGACGAATACTGCTGGCACAAGCGCAACTGCTACCCCGGCAAGTGGCCGAACCGCTTCCGCGACTCGTGGGAACGGCTGTACCACTTCACCTTGAGCCCCGCCTTCAAGATGCGGCAGGAGTCCGTGATGGTGCCGATGGGCGACTGGAAGCACGCGAGACTCGCCAACTTGTCAGACACGGACCGCATAAGAGACCTATCGAAACACGAAAACGGCTTTGGCAAGCGGGTGGAGAACTGGGTGGGCCGGAACATGGCCTATCCCACCAACGTCCTGCACATGGCCACCGAGTGCGGTTTCAAGGGGCATCCTGCAGCGTTCCCCAAGGCTTTGCCGACATGGTTCATCAAGCTGTTCACCGACGAGGGCGACACCGTGCTTGACCCCTTCGCCGGCAGTGGCACCACACTGACTGCGGCGTTGGAGTTGGATAGGGATGCCATCGGCATCGACACCGATCCTGAATACTGCAAGGCCATGCGCGATGCCATCTCCGCATCCTGAGTGGTGGCGGCGGGCCGAGCCCGACATCCATGCGGCCGTCCGCGAATTCGCCACATGGATGCGAGACAAGGTGGCCGAGATCAAGCCGCATAACCTGATAGTCAAGAATCCGTATCTGTTTCGCGCCCGGGCACCGGAAGACGCCGAACAACTGGCCAGCAGGCTCATCGACGCATTCCTCTCCTCAAGCGAGGAGACGCACTTTGGAGACATTCTCGAACAGGTCGCAATCGTCATTTGCCGGGAAGCCAGGGGCGGATGGAAGTCAAGCGCATACGGCATAGATCTGGAGTACGACGACGGACCAGCTTCGGTACGCAACATCGTCCAGATCAAGTCCGGCACCAATTGGGGCAACTCGAGTCAGCGCAAGAAGCTGGTCTCTGACTTCCAATCCGCAGCGAAGACCTTGCGGCAGGGAAGCGGGCAGGTGGTGGTGCAGGCCATCGAGGGAATCTGCTACGGGCCAAGCGGCAGGAAGGACTTCGGATCGCACATACGACTGGTAGGCAACGTGTTTTGGCACGAAATCAGCGGCTGGCCGAACACCGGCCGTGCCGTTTTGACAATCGTAGGGCACCACGCCTCGAACGGGTTATCCGAAGTGCTCGACGAAGCGCGTTCCAACGTCGTCGCCTACCTGCAAAGATCGGGTGCGGCATCGAACGGCCGAATCGATTGGGACAGGTTGTTCGATATCATCATGATGCCCACGCAGGAGCGGCCGAGGTGACAACGCGCAAGCCGGTTCCGCCCGAACCATAGCTGCCTGCCGGCAGCTTGATGAACCGGCTGCCCAGGTTCGCTCAAGCGGTGCCTCGCGCCGCCCGTGCCTGCGCCAAGTCGTAGATGGCCTGTACGCGAAGCCAATGCTCCGCGGTGCTCCAACCAACGTCTTCCAGCGCAAGGGCGAGGGCCGGCGAAATCCCATGCTTGCCGTTCAGCGGGCGCGACAGCGATGTGCGCCCAACGCCGAGACGCTCGGCGGCGGCGGCGGCCACGGTCCAGTTGGACTCTTCAATGCAGCTACGCACGAGTTTTCCGGGATGGGGAGGATCGAACATCGGCAACTCAACCCCGCTTCAATTCACGCAGGGCCTCGGCCAACAGGCGGCGGTCGTAGTCGGCGCGGGTGGCGTCTTCGGGAAAGGGCACCGCCACATCGGGTTGGACACCGGATTCGGCGATGGAGTTGCCATTCGGCGTGTAGTAGTGCGCGGTGGTGAGCTTCAGTGCCCGGCGGTTGGCGAGTGGCAGCACGATCTGCACCGAGCCTTTGCCGTAGCTTGGGGTGCCGAGCAGCACGGCGCGGCCGTGGTGCTGCAAAGCGCCGGCGACCACCTCTGAGGCGGACGCGGAACGGCCGTTGATGAGCACCGCCAACGATGCGCCGGCCAGCAAGTCCTCACCGCTCGCCTCGAAGCGGCCTTCGCTGGTGGGTTCGCGGCCCTCGGTGTAAACGATGAGTCCTTGGCCGAGGAAGGCATCCGCCACATCCACCGCGGCGCCGAGGATGCCGCCCGGGTTGTCGCGCAAGTCCAGCACCAAGCCGTCCAGCGCGGCACCGGCCTCAGCAGCCAGTTCGTCAACGGCGGCGCGGACATCTGCCGGCGTTTGCCTTTGGAACTCGGAGATGCGGACATAGCCGTAACCGGGCTCGATGAGGTGTGAGCGCACCGTGCGAATCGGGATGGCCTCGCGCACCAGTTCCACATCCCACGGTGCCGGCTCGCCGGCGCGGCGGATGCGCAGGGTGAGATCGGTGCCGGGGGCGCCGCGGAGGTCCGCCACGGCGTCGCGCACCGTGCGCCCCTGCAGCGAACGGCCATCCACTTCAATGATGGCGTCGCCGGCCTTGAGCCCGGCCGCGGCCGCCGGCGTGCCGGCAATCGGCGCGATCACGGTTATGTGCCCCGCCACGAAACCGATCTCCACCCCGATGCCGCCGAAGTGCCCTTCATCCTCTTCGCGCATCACCGCCACCTCGTCCACCTCAAGGTATGCCGAGTGGGGGTCGAGCCCGCGCAGGATGCCGGCGATGGCGCGCTCAACCAGCGCGTCTTCGGCGATGGGCTCCACATAGGAATCGCGCACCGCCTTCAGGACGATGGGCAAGGCCGCACCGACTGGCGCCGGCAGCGTCGGGCGCAACGCCCAAAAGACGTACACGCCCAGCATCACGCCCAAGGCCATCGCGGCGATGAGGCCCACGAGTGTCGAGGTGCGAACAGACATGGCGCAGCCGATTCTATCTTTCCCGGTTAGCTGGGCCGGTCATCGCTGTGGGTCGGCGGACGCGGGCATCACCGAGGTTGGGTGCGCTCAAGCCAAGCCAGCGGATCGGTGGGCTGGCCGTCGCTGCGCACCTCGAAGTAGAGGCCGCTGCGGGTCTCCCCGCCGCTGTTGCCGGCGGCGGCGATGGGCTCTCCGCTCTCCACCCAATCGCCGGCGCCCTTGAAGAGGTCGTCCGCGTTGCCATATAGGGAAAGGTGCCCGTCGCCGTGGTCCACGATGGCGAGAAAGCCAAAACCGCGCAACCAATCGGCGAACACCACGCGACCGCTGTGAACAGCGTACACCTCGGCGCCGGCGTCGGCCTCGAAATAGACGCCTTCCCAGCGCATGCGACCGCCGGCGCGTGGCTCGCCAAAGTGTTGCGCCAACCGGCCGGCCACGGGCCAGCGCAAACTGCCTTTGCTGGCGACGAACGCCGTTGTCGGCGCGTCTCGCGCTTGTTCGCGCAACCTCGCGAGCAGGGCTTCCATGCGGCGTCGATCTTCCGCCAGCCGGTCGCGCGCTTCGCGGCGGCTGCCCACATCGCCGCGCAAACGCGCGAGGAGTTGCTCGCGCTCGCGCCGCTGCCCAATGAGTGCCACCCGCCGCCCGGCCAATGCCTCCTGTTGTGCGGTGAGCGCCTCGCGCCGCGATGCGACGGCGCTTTCGTTTTCGTCGATGGCCGCCAACGTCTCCCGATAGGCGTCGATGGCGCCGAGCCGCGCCCGGCTGAAATAGCCGTGGTAGCGGATCATGCGGTCGAAGTCGTCCGGGTCTTGCTGATTCAAGAGCAGCTTGAAGAAGTCCTGCCCTGCGTAGCGCCAAGCGTCGCGGGCGTGACGGGCGATGCGGCGCGCCTGCTCGGCGCGGCGACGGTCTATGGTCTCGCGCTCGCCAGCCAAGCGCGTGAGGCTCTGTCTTGTCTGCGCCAATGCGCGTTCGATGCGCCGCGCCTCGCCGCTCAGCCCGGCAATGCGCTCGTCCGCGGCGGCGATGCGCCGTTCGGCATCGGCCAAGCGCTGGCCGGCTTCATCCAGCCAAGCGTCGAGGGCATTGAGCTCCTTCACCACGTCGGCGAGGCGCTCGGCCGCCTGTGTCTCTTCCTGCGCGGCGCCGGCGCTGAGGGCGAAGCCCGCAACCAGCGCCAGGCCCGCGCCCATGCGGACGCGGAGGATCAAGCGCCGCGCCGCATCGCGGACGCCCTGATGAGGGAACGCCCAGTCATTTCGCGGGGTTGAGGCAAACCCATGAGCGCGAGCAAGGTGGGTGCCACGTCGGACAAACTGCCCGGCTCCAGTTCAACCGCTTGGCCGCCGACATATACGAGGGGTATGGGCGAAGCGGTGTGCGCCGTGTGCGGCTGCCCGGCGGCCACATCCCGCATCTCTTCCGCGTTGCCGTGATCCGCGGTGACGAGGCATTGCCCATCCTTCCCGTGCAGCGCCGCCACGATGCGGCCCAAACATTCGTCCACCGCTTCCACGGCGGCCACCGCGGCGTCGAACACGCCGGTGTGCCCCACCATGTCCGCGTTGGCGAAATTGCACACGATGAGGTCGTGGCGGTCCGCCTCGATGGCTTGCACCAGCCGATCCGTCACGGCATGGACGCTCATCGCGGGCTCTTGATCGTAGGTGGCGACCTTCGGCGACGGCACGAGGATGTGATCTTCGCCGGGAAACGGCGCTTCGCGGCCACCCGAGAAGAAGAACGTGACGTGCGCGTACTTCTCCGTTTCGGCGATGCGCAGCTGGCGCAGGCCCAAGCGGCTGACGTGTTCGCCCAAAGTGTTCGCCAGCGGTTCCGGCGCGAAGGCGCAGGGGGCGTCGATGTCGTCCGCGTAGCGTGTCAGCGTCACGAAGCTGCCCAAAGCCGGGCGGCGCGACCGGGCAAAGCCGGTGAACGCCGCCGCGGTGAAGGCCCGCGTGAGCTGACGGGCGCGATCGGCGCGGAAGTTCATGAACGCCACCGCGTCGCCATCGCGGATGGTGCGCGGCGCCGTGCCGTTGGGGCAGATGAGCGTCGGCGTCACGAACTCATCGCCGCGGCCTTGGGCATAGGCATCTTGCAGCGCTTGCAACGCATCATCGTGCCGCGGCGCCTCCGCCCCGCCCACGAGCATCTCGAAGGCGGCTTGGGTGCGCTGCCAACGTTCGTCCCGATCCATGGCGTAGTAGCGTCCGCAGATGGAGGCCACCCGGTCGCCAAAGCGCTCGAGCGATGCCGCGGCGCTGCGTGGCGGCGTGTCCCGCCCGTCGAGAAAGGCGTGCAGGTGCGTCTTGACGCCGGCGCCCTCGGCCAACCGGATCAATGCGTCGATGTGATCCTCATGGCTGTGGACGCCGCCGGGCGACAAGAGGCCCAAAACGTGCAACGCGCCCCCCTTGGCTCGCTCGATGGCGCCGTTCAAGGCCGCGTTCGCGGCGAAGCTGCCGTCCGCCAGAGCATGGTCGATGCGGGACAGATCCTGATGCACCACGCGGCCGGCGCCGAGGTTCATGTGCCCCACTTCAGAGTTGCCCATCTGCCCCGCCGGCAGGCCCACAGCCTCGCCGGAAGCACAGAGGAGCGTGTGCGGCGCCGAGCGCCAAAGCCGCTCCCAATGGGGTGCGCGGGCGGCGCGGATGGCGTTGTGCTCAGCCGCCTCGCGGTGGCCCCAGCCATCGAGCACGAGGAGCAGCGTTGTGGACATGGGGCGGTGGCGGGTGCGGGTTCGAGCCAAGCGCGAATTATGCTGGAAAACCCGGTGCGCCGGCGTTGCGGCGTCGAACGCTGGGTGTGGCGTTCATGGCCCGGCGCTTGGTCGCGTGGGCGGCGCATAGGCGTTTGGCGGATGACGCGGCACTGTCCACTTGGGCCGGAACCACCGTCGCCAGCCCCAGCGGGCGAGCCAGCGGACGAACCACCAAGCCTCGCGGAGGCTATGCAGATCGTCGGCGCGGTGCAGGACATATCGCCACCGGCCGGGCAGGCCCAGCGCCTTGTTCGACGGTGTGCTGGCCAACACGGCGTTCGGGGTGGTGAGCCCGGGTTGCCCTCGCCTCAGTTGGCGGGCCGTTCCGAACGCCGTTGGCGGCCGCCCGGTGCGCCGCGCCCGGTGCAGTGCCCAGGAACGGGCAATGGTGACTTCCGTGCCATCAGGCAACGTAACGGTGGCAATGGCGGCGTCCCGCAGCGCTCGATGCAAACGATGCACCAAGTGTGGCGCCGTGGCACTCGCCGGCAGGGTCACATGCAGCGGCGACACAGGGAACTCGTCGAGCGCCGCTCGCATGGGTGCCACGCGCACCCGCGCATCGGCATCGAACGCGTCGCGCAGCCGCTGTAAATACTCGTGGTTCTCCGCCTCCGCCACCTCGATGCGAACAACGAGGTCATGCAGTCGGTCCGTGAGGACGCGGGTCGTGGCGGCCATCACCTGTTCGGCGGAGCAGCACCCGGCTTGGATGGTCACGACGCAGCGCGGCACTTGATAGATGCGGCCCGCGCCGGTGCCGCGAAACGCCGGGTGGGCGATGAGTTGCGCCACCTTGCCGCGCTGGGCCCGTGCCGAACGCCGCTTCGCTCCCTGCCCGTCGGCCATGCGCCCTTGGTGCCACACCAGCGCTTCCCGCACCGGCGCCAACAAGGCGCCTTGGACATAAGCCCGCCAAGCGAACTCCTCTTCGTCGAACCCCCACCGCGTGAAGGTTTCGTCGCTGCCGCCCACGGCCCAATAGAAGGTGCGGCCCACCCCAAAGTTGCCGCCCACCACGGCGCGGAACAGATCATCGGCGCGCGCCGTCAGCTCATTGGTGCGCACCATGTAGTGTTCGTTCTCGTGGGCGGGCGGGTCCGCCGGGCGGCCGGCGCACAACTCCCAAACGGTGCCCGTCCGCTGTCGGATGGCCTCGGCGTCCAGGTCGTCCACTGCCACATGGGCACGGAACCCCACCGTCAGCACATCACTGATTGAGTGGTGCCACCGCGCATGCGCCGCCATCCAGCCGGCTTCCGGCAGCGAATCACCGTCCAGGAACAGGATGATGGGGTGCGCCGCGGCGCGGGCACCGGTGTTGCGGGCCCGCGCCACCCCGTGGCCACGCCGCGCTTGGCGCACCAAACGCACGTTTAGAGGCGATGACGGCAGCGCCAGCGGCGGCTCGGAGCCATCGTCAACGATCACCACCTCCATGAGGTCGCGCGGGTAGGTCTGCCCCTCCAACGCCGCCAAGGTGCGCCGCAAAACGGCTCGCGGCGTGCGATGGCAGGGCATGACCACGCTGACGCCGAGCGCCGGCGTGAACGCCGCCGGCGACGCCAGCGCCACTCGGCGCCAATCGTTGTAGGGCACATCGACGGGTTTGGGCGGGGACACGGGCTTGCGCACCTAAGCGATTGTAGTGGGGCACGGCACCCACTGAAGCAACGGCACACCGTTACAATCGATCCATGCTCACGCGGGAACAGGTGGAAACCTACCGGGAAGCCGGCTTCATTCTGTTGCCTGGCTTCGTCGATGCGCACCGGTTGGCGCGCTACAACACCCGATTCTTGGATCTGGTCATGGGCCGCGCACCAGCGCCTGCCGATCTCGTCATCATGCGCGACATCATGGTGGTGAAAGGCGCGGCGAAGCCTGCAAACGCCGTTGACGGCGTGAACAAGCTATTCCACTTCCAAAGCGATCCTGCATTGTTCGACTATGCCCAGCACCCCAAGACGCTCGCCGTCGCCCGCCAACTCACCGGCGCACCGGCGGACGCCGCCTTGGGTGTGCTCGCCACCAACGTCTTCAACAAGCCGCCCGGCGTGGACGGGCGCCATCCGCTGCATCAAGACTTGCGGTATTTCCGCCTCCGCCCCGCGGACGGCATCGTCGGCGTGTGGACCGCGATTTCGCCTTGCCGGCGCGAATCCGGTTGCTTGGCCATCGTACCCGGCTCGCATCAGGGCGAACTCCGAGACCACCACATGCCCGATTGGGAATACGTGAACCATGCCTTCCTCGGCGTCGAAGGGGTGCGGCGGGAGGCATTGACCCATGTGGAGATGCAACCCGGCGACACGCTCTTCTTCCACCCGCTCTTGATCCACGGCTCCGGGCGCAACCGTGCGGCCGAATGCCGCCGCGCCATCTCCGCCCACTTCGCCGCTCCCCACTGCGAAGCACCGAACGAAGATTGGCGCCGGCAACCCCATGTGCGCCTCGTGGAATAGGCTTGCGGCGCTGCATGCCTCCACCGCGAGCCACCGGCGACACGGGCGTGTCGCTTGACGGCGCGTTTTCGTCGGCGTAACAATCCGACCATGGAGACGCGCTATCGCGACGATGTCTGGTACGGGCTGCTGGATGCGGACCGGGTGGCTCGATACTACAACGCGCTGGCCGCTCGCTTGCGCCGCCGGCGGCGGCTGCTCGACGCATTCGTGGCCTTCGGCTCGACGAGCGCCGTGGCGTCACTGTTGCTGGCCGCACCGCCTTGGGCGCTGGCGGCTTTCGTCGTGGCGTCAGCCGCGGCGTCCGTGTGGTCGCTGGTGTCGCGTTATGGCGACGATGGCGCACTGCTGACGCGGGTCGGTGATGAGATGGGACGGATCGTGGGCGAGTGGCAGCTACTCTGGAGCGAGGTGGAGTCACTCGGCGACGACGAGGCCAGGGATCGGGTTGCCAAGCTGTCCGAGGCCATGGCCCGTTGCACCGACGGCGTTCCACCAGAGCTTGCGGACCGCCGCCGGCTGAACGAGCGTTGCGCGGCCGAGACGTACACGGTGATGCAGGCGCAGTACGGTGCCGCGACGGGTTGAGGAGCGCGCCAAGCCGCGCCGCCCGGACGATCCGCCGGCACCCCGCCCGCCCCCACCGCAACCGGTGCCGTCGCCTCCGAGCCCCCAGCGCGACACCCCGGAGAGACGGGATCACCCCGTTTGACCGCCCCTCGCCCGCCAGCGGCTTCGCCGATTGGGATTAGGGGCCGATTGGCGGCCAAGCCCACAATCGCATTAAAATGCGTAGCTTGCCGGCCAGGTAGCTCAGGCGGTAGAGCAGTGGACTGAAAATCCTCGTGTCGGTGGTTCAACTCCACCCCTGGCCACCAAGATTGGAAACTCGAACGGAGGTGGGCGGGTGAAAGCGCTGTCTGGGTTGGTTGGTGTGCTGATGGCGGGCGTGGTCGCGGCGGCAACCGCGCCGGCGGGCACCGACGAGGAGATTCGCGAGCGCCTGGCGTCGTTTGGCGCATCCTGCCTCGTTGGCGACGATCAATGCGGTGCTCCCGCACCCGCCGCGCCAGCGGCGGCAGTCGCCGCGGCCCAGCCGATGACGGGCACACAGGTCTATGACCAATTCTGCTTTGCTTGCCACGCCACCGGTGTTGGCGATGCACCGCTCTTCCAAGACGCCACGCAGTGGGCGCCACGCTTGGCGAAGGGCTTCGATGAACTGCTGAGGACGAGCCTGACCGGCCTCGGCGCGATGCCACCGATGGGCACCTGCATGGCCTGTACGGAAGACGAAATGCTCGCCGCCATCCGGTATCTGAGCGGGAGTTGATGGCCCGAGGTCGTCGCCGCACCGCCGCTGAGCCCAGCAGCCGGCCGGGTAGCGCCCACCGGCACAGCTCGCGTCGGCGGCGCACCCCTCCTCACCCAACAACACAACCTCACCCCACACGATAAGACAACGCCTCCGCCACATGCGCCGGCGCGATGTGCGTTTCGCCAGCGAGGTCAGCGATGGTGCGGGCGGACTTCTGCACCCGGTGGATGGCCCGCGCGGAAAGTGCATAGCGCTGTATGGCGAGCTTCAGCAGCCGGCGGCCGGCGGTGTCCAAAGCGCAATGGCGTTCCACGCCGGCGGCGTCCAAGTCGCGGTTGTAACAGCCCCGTAGCTTGAGTTGCGTCGCCCTCGCTTGGACGATGTCCCGGCGCAGCGCCGCTTCATCGAGGGGCGCTGGTGTGCGCTCCCATAGCTCGTCCTCGCTAACCGGCCCCACTTCAACGTTCAGGTCGATGCGGTCCAAGAGCGGGCCAGAGAGGCGGCTCTGGTAGCGCTGCACCTGCTGCGGTGTGCAGCGGCAGCGCGTTTCGTCACAGGTGAACCCGGCTGGACACGGATTCATGGCCGCCACCAGCTGGAAGCCGGCCGGGAATCGGCAACGCCGGTTGGCGCGCGCCACCACCACTTCCGACGATTCCAGCGGCTCGCGCAGCGCCTCCAAGGCGTCGCGGTGGAACTCCGGCAGCTCGTCCAGAAACAGCACGCCGCGGTGCGCCAGCGAGACCTCGCCTGGCGACACCGGCGACCCGCCGCCAATGAGTGCCGCGGCCGAGGCCGTGTGGTGCGGGTCTCGGAACGGTCGCCGCCACCCCGGCGGACGCTCGCGGCCGGCGGCGGAATACACATGCGCCACTTGCGCCGCTTCTTCACGGGACAGCGGCGGCAGCAGTTGGGCCAGCCGCTTGGCGAGCATCGTCTTGCCAGTGCCCGGCGGCCCGCGCATGAGCAGGTGATGACCACCGGCGGCGGCCACCGTCAGGGCGCGTTTCGCGGCTAGCTGGCCCTTCACGTCATCCAAGGAGAGCGCGGTGCTTGGGGCCGCCCGCGTGGTGTTCGGCATCGGCTGCGGGGTGGGGTCTTCGGCGCGGGCGAGCCGCACGGCCTCGGCCAACGTGGACACCGGAAACAGCGGCCCATCCAACAACCCCGCGAGTTCACGGGCGTTGGCGGTGGGGAAGACCAGCCCGCGCCGCGCCTGCGCCACGGCCAACGCCGCGCCGAAGCAGCCCCGCACACCCCGCACTTCACCGTACAGCGACAGCTCGCCGATGAACTCCAGCCGTTCGAGGTGGCGTGTGGGCACTTGATGGGTGGCGGCCAACACGCTCATGGCGATGGCCAAGTCGTAGCGGCCGCCGTGCTTGGCGAGATCTGCCGGCGCTAGGTTCACCACCAGTTGCCCCCTTGGGAACTCAAGCCGCATCGTCTTGATGGCGCTCTTCACCCGATCCCGCGCTTCACGCACCGCGGTCTGCGCCATGCCGACCACGGAGAACCCGGCCGCGCCGCCGGGCTGATGCGCCTCGATGGTGACCGGCGGGGCGTCCACGCCCACCTGCGCCCGGGTGTGGATGCGCAGGTGCTTGGCGCCGGCCGAGCCGCCGTTGCCGGTGCCAGACGGGCTTTGGCCGTTTGCGAACATCACTCCGGCTCGTCGCTCAAGTGCCGGGGGAAGCCTAATTGGGCGTCTTGGGCGGCACCTAGGGCGCAAGGCGGAAAGTTGCGTAAGCCGTTGGCCGATTTTGCGGCGGACTTCGCCCCTTACCGCACCGGAACACCGCCGGGGAGGTGCTAGAATCCGCCATCACTTGCAGGCCAAGGGAGCGCACACCGCCCCCCTCGGTGCTTGGAGAACGCCGTGAAGTTGATTGCCGCCATCATCAAACCGTTCAAGCTCGACCAAGTGCGTGAAGCACTCGCCGAAGTCGGTGTCAGCGGCATGACGGTGACGGAAGTGAAGGGCTTTGGGCGCCAAAAGGGCCACACTGAACTCTACCGTGGCGCGGAATACGTCGTGGACTTCCTGCCCAAGGCGAAGGTGGAGGTCGCCGTGGATGACGGCATGGTGGAGCGCTGCATCGAGGCGATCGTCGGCGCGGCGAACACCGGCAAGGTGGGAGACGGCAAGATCTTCGTGAGCACCTTGGACGAAGTGGTGCGCATCCGCACTGGCGAAACGGGGGCGGAAGCCGTCTAGCGACACCGCTCGCCACGCCGCTCCGCTCTCCCCTCCCCCGCCCCCCTCCCCCTACCACTCCATTCTCCACCGGCAGCCAAGCTGCCCAATTCGGCGCGAGCCTTGCCGGGCGCGCTGGATTGGCGCGCCCATCCCTCACGCACACCATGCACCGACTTGGTGCGTCGCAGCGGCATCCGGCCGCCTCAAAGGCACGGAACGAGGGCTGGCACGGCGCCGCCGTGGTCAGTGTCCACGGACGCAAAGCCGCCCTAAACCCCGTTTGGCACGGAACGTGCTTACCTCTCTTGGCGTGTTTTGGCGAGCGGCTGCGCAGCCGCCCCAATCCGCCGACATGACCAACAACCAAGGAGAGGAACCATGAAGAAGACACTGTTGGCCGGCGTCTTGGCCGGTGCCGCGTTCGGCGCCGCCGGCGCGGAAGTGTCCGGCAACGTCACCATCGCGTCCGACTATTCGTTCCGCGGCTGGTCCCAGACCACGCGGGACCCCGCGATACAAGGCGGCTTCGACATCGCGTCAGACTCCGGCTTCTACGTCGGCACATGGATGTCGAACGTGAAGTTCGGCGATGACGCCAACACGGAACTGGACCTCTACGCCGGCTACGGCGGCGAGTTCGGCGACAGCGGCGTCTCCTATGACATCTCCGTCATCCAATTCGAGTACATCAGCGAAGGCGACGCCCTCGATTACATGGAGGCCGCGGTGTCCATCGGCGTCGGCGACTTCACCTTCGGCATGAACTACTCGCCGGAGTACTTGGGCGATGGCGGCGAGACCTTCTACTACCCCTACGCGGACTACAGCTTCGCCCTCGGCGAGAACGCCTCCCTCGACCTGCACGTCGGTTTCAACAACTCCGACGGCATCGCCGGGGACGACGACAGCTACATCGACTACGGCGCCACCCTGACGGTGCCGGTGGCCGGCATCGACGTGGGCTTCGCCATCGTCGGCACGGATTTGGATGAGGACGTCTGCGACGCGGATTGCGAAGCGCGCCTCGTGGTGTCCCTCTCGAAGAGCTTGTAGCAGACCGGGCGGGGCTGCGGCCCCGCTCCCCTACGGAGAAATGCGATGAAACTGATTACGGCAATCATCAAGCCATTCAAGCTCGACGACGTGCGCGAGGCGCTGTCGGAGATCGGTGTGGCCGGCATGACCGTGACCGAGGTGAAGGGCTTCGGCCGCCAGAAGGGGCACACGGAACTCTACCGCGGCGCCGAATACGTCGTGGACTTCCTTCCCAAGGTGAAGATTGAGGCCGCGGTGGGCGAGGAAATCCTTGAGCAGTGCTTGGAGGCCATCGCCAAGTCGGCCAACACCGGCAAGGTGGGCGACGGCAAGATCTTCGTCACGTCCCTCGACGAAGCCGTGCGAATCCGCACCGGCGAAACCGGCGCCGACGCCATCTAGGCCCGGCACGAGACAACCAAGGAGACTCAAATGGAAGGCCTCATTCAAACCAACTACGCGCTGGACACCTTCTACTTCCTCGTGATGGGTGTCTTAGTGATGTTCATGGCCTGCGGCTTCTCGATGCTGGAAGCTGGCATGGTGCGCGCCAAGAACACCGCGGAAATCCTCACGAAGAACGTGGCGCTGTACGCCATCGCGTGCATCATGTACCTGCTCGTCGGCTACAACATCATGTACATCGACACGGGCAGCGTGCTGCCGAGCTTCGGTGCCTTGATCGGCGCGGAGAACACCGCCGACGAGATCGTCGCCGGCACCGCCGGCGGGGTCGCCACCGACCACTCCGAGCGTTCCGACTACTTCTTCCAAGTGGTGTTCGTGGCCACCGCCATGTCCATCGTCTCCGGCGCGGTGGCGGAGCGCATGAAGCTATGGGCGTTCCTCGGCTTCGCCGTGGTGATGACCGGCCTCATCTACCCCGTGCAGGGCATGTGGACGTGGGGCGGCGGCTGGCTCAGCGAGGCCGGCTACTCGGATTTCGCCGGCTCCGGCATCGTCCACATGTGTGGCGCCGCGGCGGCCTTGGCCGGGGTGTTGCTGCTTGGCCCCCGAAGCGGCAAATACGGCAAGGATGGCCATGTGAACGCCATACCCGGCTGCAACATGCCCCTCGCCACGCTCGGCATGTTCGTGCTGTGGTTCGGCTGGTTCGGCTTCAACGGCGGTTCCGAGCTCAAGCTCTCCAACGTGGATGAGGCGAACGCCGTGGCACAGGTGTTCGTCAACACCAACATCGCCGCCTGCGGCGGGCTGGTGGCGGCGCTCATCTTGGCGCGCCTTTGGTTCGGCAAGGCAGACCTCACCATGGCGCTGAACGGCGCCTTGGCCGGCTTGGTCGCCATCACCGCCGACCCGCTGTCCGGCTCGGCGTTCTGGTCGATGGTGATCGGCGCCGTCGGCGGCCTGCTGGTGGTCGGTTCCATCGTGTTGCTGGACAAATGGCGCATCGACGATCCCGTGGGCGCCATCAGCGTGCATGGCGTGTGCGGCATTTGGGGCATCTTGGCCGTACCGTTCAACAACGCGGACGCCACCATCGCGGGGCAACTCATCGGCATCGTCGGCATCTTCGGTTGGGTGTTCGTGGCGAGTTTCGTCATCTGGTACCTGTTGAAGGCGACGGTCGGCATCCGCGTCTCCGAAGAGGAGGAATCGAGCGGCGTCGATTGGTCTGAAACGGGCATCGAGGCGTACCCGGAGTTCGTCCAAAGCTAGGCGACGTTCGCAACGCAGGGAAGGGCGCCCAAGGGCGCCCTTTTCTTTGGTCCACGTCTGTTGCGAAGTTCGCCGTGCCGGGGCACCGGCGCCGTTGGCTACAATCCCGCGCCATGCGCTACATCAGCACCCGCGGCGCCACGCCGCCGATGCCCTTTCAGGACGCGGTGCTCACCGGCCTTGCGCCAGATGGCGGCCTGTTGGTGCCGGAGACGCTGCCGGACTTGGCCCCCCGCTTGGCCGCTTGGCGGGGACATTCATTTGCCGAGCTGGCCGTGGAGGTGCTGCGGGAGTTCGCGGACGACATGCCCCCTCCCGCGCTCGAACGCATCGTGGCGGACGCTTATGCCGGGTTCGACCACCCGGAGGTGGTGCCCTTGGTCGAAGCGGGCCCCTTGCATGTGCTGGAGCTCTTCCACGGCCCGACCCTCGCCTTCAAGGACATTGCCCTACAGTTGTTGGGATGCCTCTTCGAGCATGTGTTGACGGCCCGCGGCGGCCGCCTCAACGTGCTCTGCGCCACCAGCGGCGACACCGGCAGCGCCGCCATCGCCGGCGTCAAGGGGCGTGCAAACATGGGCATGTTCGTGCTGTACCCAGACGGCCGCACCAGCCCGCTGCAGGCATTGCAGATGACCACCGTAGCCGACGCCAACGTGCATTGTGTGGCCATCGACGGCAGCTTCGACGATTGCCAGCGCATCGTCAAAGCCATCTTCAATGACTTGGAGTTCAAGGCCCGCCACAGCCTCGGCGCCGCCAACTCGGTGAATTGGGCGCGGGTGCTCGCCCAAGCCATCTACTACATCCACGCGGCGCTGCGCTTCAACGGGCCGGTTTCCTTCAGCGTGCCCACCGGCAACTTCGGCAACCTCTTGGCCGGCTACTTGGCGCGGCGCATGGGGGCGCCCATCGACCAGCTCGTGCTCGGCACCAACGACAACGACATCCTCGCCCGCTTCTTCCAAACCGGCGAATACCGCTTGGGCACGGTGCGGCGCACCATCAGTCCATCGATGGACATTCAGGTGGCCAGCAACTTCGAGCGCTTCGTGTTTTACCGCCTCGGTGGCGACGGCGCCGCGGTGAGGGCGTTCATGTCCACTTTCGCGGAACACGGCGTTGCCTCCTTGGATGGCGGCACCCCGGCCGATGAGCACATCCTGCCGGCGGCCATCGGGGAAGCCGAAACCAAGGCGACGATGGCGGCTTTGCACCGCCACCACGGCTATGTGGCAGACCCGCACAGCGCCGTGGGCATCGCCGCGGCGCACCGGTTCCCGGCGTGCCACCCGATGGTTTGCCTGGCGGCCGCGCATCCGGCCAAGTTTCCTGAATCCGTGAACGCTGCGGTCGGGGCCGACGTGGCGCAACACCCGGCCTTGGACGCGCT
The DNA here is from genome assembly GCA_965200505.1 of Candidatus Azotimanducaceae bacterium. Lineage (GTDB taxonomy): Bacteria > Pseudomonadota > Gammaproteobacteria > Pseudomonadales > Azotimanducaceae > VXNE01. The sequence continues at coordinate 2,497,447 of OZ241343.1, forward strand.
GGCGGGCAAGCCACAGCGCAAAACGCCCTTGCCGCCGGATGTGGCCACAGTGAAGGACTTCATCGCGACACGAGCGACTTGACGCGGCCGGGCGCTGAACCGCCTACATCGACCCCTTGATCTCGATGGTCCAAAGGCGTCGGTGGAAGTCGCTCAAATGGCGTCGGTCTTGGTACCCGTCGAGTTGCCCGGTGTACACACGTGCGATGGGGCCGTCCGGCAGCCGTCGCCACGCCACGCAACGCCCGCCGAGCCGCGCCAGCAGCGCCGCGTCGTGGTCCTCCATCCTGAAATCCAGGTTGTGGAAGCCACTGCGCCGCCGTTCTTCAGGCAGTGCGGACGGGTCGGCCGGAAAGGCGTGCAGGAAAAAGGGCGCGGACGTGTCCTCGGGGCGGCACCGCGCCTTCACGTAGGTCAGCGTGGTGCCGTTGAGGTGGATGTCGAAGCCCCCCCTGGCGACCAACTCGCCCGGTGGCGGGCGCGGCGGGTCCACCGCCCCGGCGCCCGCCGGCCCCATGGCCGCGACCACCCGCCACAGATACGGGCCGCGGCGCAGCCGCTGGCCGGCGACGATGGTTCCGAACGCCCGCCGCGGCAGCGGCGTATGTACCATGCAGGCGCCATCGACCCGGACGCCGCAACGGACGAAGTCGCACGCGGACGAGACGGCGGCGCCGCCGTCCGCGGGCCACGCCGTGGACGCGAACTCCCCGGCCGTGTCGGCCGCGCCGCACGATGCACTGAGCCACGTCAACGCACCTGATCCCAAGTGCAGATCATAGTCCGAGCGCGCCAGCCGCGGCTCGGCGGCCGCGGCCCGGTACTGGGCCCGCCACGCATCGCGCGTCGCGTCGCCCAGCAGGGACACGTTGAGGGCTGCCACCGAGAAGAGCGTGTTGTCGTAAACCCGGACGGTCAGCGCGTCGGGGGCGAAGGGCGTGCCGATCCGGGGGCCGGGCCTCGCCACGAGGTCCGCGGCCCCGGCCGCGCCGCCACGGAAGACCAGCCGCCGCCGCTCGGGGCCGTGGAGCAAGGTTCCATGGTGTGGGCTGCGCGTCCACACCGTCGCTCCGGGATGCGCATCGAGGGCCCGCTCCAGCGCCCGCTGGTGCGACATGTGCTGCATGTCGGTCTCGTACCAAGTGGCCAGGCGTTCGGGCGCGTCGCGGTCCGCCAACAGGTTGAAGTAGGTGTGCTGCTGGGGGTGGATGAGCGCCGCCTGCGCGGCCCCGGCGGCCACCCCGGCCACCGCCAGCCCCACCACGGTGCGCCGCAGCCCGGGCCGCCGGCCGGCGACGGCCAGCCATCTAGCGCCGGCCGCGGCGAGCAGGCAGGCCGGGGCCCAGAGGAAGTACAGGTGGCGCCAGCCATGGTAGAGGTTCGCGTTCGCCGCCACCACGGCGGCGACGGCCAGCACCGGGCAGGCCACCAAGAGCAGCCCGAAGCGCGGCGGCGCGTCGTGGACGGCGCCGCCCAACGGCGCCAGGCCGCGGCCGAGTGCCGCGGCGGCCCCGGCGAGGCACAGCGCCAGCAATGCCGGCGGCGTGGTGAGGGCCATCCAAGTGGGAACGTAGCTCGCCGGAATTTCCGGCCAGCGCACGAGGGCGCCGGCGAACAGGGTGGGAGCACGCTGAGGGTACTGGGCGAACAGCGCGAACGTGTCCAGCAGCCGGGACGGGTCGGGCCACAGCTGCGGCGAGACGGCGTACAGGGCGGCGGCTGCCGCGGCCGCGAACGCGGCGCCGGTGGCGAGCGCCCGGTGCCGCGCCGCGCGTGAGGGCGCCAGCGCCACATCCAGCGCCCGCAGCCCCAGCACCGCCGCGAACAGCAGGGCGCCCATGACCCGCAGGTTGACCAGCACCCCCACGCCGGCGCCCAGCAGCGCGAACGCGCCGGCGGTGCCGCGCCGGAACGCCCGCTCCGCCAGGCACAGGCACACCATGAAGAGCGCCGCGAACGGCGCGTCCTTGGTGTTGGAGAACGAGTGCGCGTAGAGCCGCGGGTGTAGCGCGAAGGCGGCTAGCGCGAAGAGCGCGGGCCACAGGCCGCCGAACAGCCGGCGGGCCAGCAGCGCCGCGGCGCCGGCGCCGGCGAGGAAGGTGAGGTGCGTGAGCAGGTGCCGGGCGAGGTAAACGTCGCGGCTGTCCGTCAGCCCGAGCGCGCGCTCGACCAGCGCCAGCGGCGCCTCGAAGGCGGTGCCGTAGTACTGATTGTTGCGGTTAAGCCTTCGCCATGCAGCATCGTCGCCCTGCGCGAGTTCCAGCGTGGCGTGGCCGAGATAACGCTGGGTTATGCCGTCTAACCAGACGCCGTAGTCATCGAGGACGGCGATCCCAAGGGCCGCCAAGAGCCCCAGCGCTACACCGACGGGAACCCACGCCTTGCGATGTCGCGCGCGGGTAGGGGCGCTTGTCATGCGTCGAACCGGCCGCGGTGAGGAGAACTGCGACAAATGGGGGGTCTCACGGCATCTGATGTGCGTCGGACACTGAACTGCCTACATCGGCCCCTTGAGCTCGATTGTCCAATGGGCACGGTGCTGGTCGAACTGCCCGGTGCGGAGGCGCACGATGGGATGGTCGGGCAGCCGCGCCCGCGCCACGCAGCGGCCGCCGAACCGCGCGATCATCTCGGCGTTGTGGCGCACCATGTTGAAGTCCAGGTTGTGGAAGCCGTTCAGCTGGCGATGCGCCGGCAACATGCCCGGATCGACCGGAAAGGCGTGCAGAAAAAAGGGCGTGGACGTGTCCTCGGGGCGGCACGGCGCCTTCATGTAGGTCAGCGTGGCGCCGTCGAGGTGGAGGTCGAAGCCCCCCCGGGCGACCAACTCGCCCGGTGGCGGCCGCGGCGGGTCCACCGCCTCGGCGCCCGCCGGCCCCATGGCCGCGGCCACCCGCCACAGATACGGGCCGCGGCGCAGCCGCTGGCCGGCGACGATGGCCTTGAGCGCCCGCCGCGGCAGCGGCGTATGTACCATGCAGGCACCATCGACCCGGACGCCGCAGCGACGGAAGTCGCACGCGGACGAGACGGCGGCGCCGCCGTCCGCGGGCCACGCGGTGGACGCGAACACCCCGGCCGTGTCGGCCGCGCCGCACGGCGCCTTGAGCCACGTCAACCCACCTGGCCCCAAGTGTAGGTCATAGTCCGAGCGCGCCAGCGGCGGCGCGGCGGCCGCGGCCCGGTACGCGGCCCGCCAGGCGTCGAGCGCCGCCTCACCCAGCAGGGACACGTCGAGGGCCGTCGCCGCCACGAGGGTGTTGTCGTACACCCGCACGGTCAGCGCGTCGGGGGCGAAGGACCGGCCGATCCGGGGGCCGCGGCTCAGCACGAGGCCGGCGGCCCCCGCCGCGCCGCCGAAGACCAGACGCCGGCGCTCCGGGCCGTCGAGTAGGGTTCCATGGTGCTCCGTCCACGTCCACACCGTCGCGCCGGGATGCGCGTCAAGGGTGCGCTCCAGCCCCTGCTGGTCCGACATGCGCCAAAACTCGTTCTCGTACCAAGTGGCCAAGCGTTCAGGCGCGTCGCGGTCCGCGAGGAGGTTGAAGTACGTGTGCTGTTGCGGGTGGAGCAGCGCCATCTGCCCGGTGCCGGCGGCCAAACCGGCCGCGGCAAGCCCCCCCACGACACGCCGCAGTGCCGGCCGGCGGCCGGCGCCGGCCAGCCACTTGGCGCCGGCGGCGGCGAGCAGGCTGGCCGGCGCCCAGAGGAAGTGCAGGTGGCGCCAGCCGTGGTACACGTTGGCGTTCAGCACCACCACGGCGGCGACGACCAGCACCGGGCAGGCCACCAGCAGCAGCCCGAAGCGCGGCGGCGCGGCGTGGACGGCGCCGACCGGCGGCGCCAGGCCGCGGCCGAGCGCCGCCGCGGCCCCTGCGAGGCACAGCGCCAGCAACGCCGGCGGCGTCGTGATGGCGATCCAAGTGGGGACGTAGCGCACCGGAATGTCCGGCCAGTACACGACGGCACCCGCGAACAGCGTGGAAACGCGGTGAGGGTACTGGGCGAACAGCGCGAACGTGTCCACCAGCCGGGACGGTTCGGGCCACAGCTGCGGCGAGACGGCGTACAGGGCGGCGACGGCCGCCGCGACAAACACGGCGCCGCTGGCAAGGGCCCGACGCCGTGCCACCTGCCCGGGCGCCAGCGCCACGTCCAGCGCCCGCAGCCCCAGCACCGCCGCGAACAGCAGCGCCCCCATGACGCGCAGGTTGACCAGCACCCCCACGCCGGCGCCCAGCAGCGCGAAGGCGCCGGCGGTGCCGCGCCGGAACGCCCGCTCCGCGAGGCACAGGCACACCATGAAGAGCGCGGCGAACGGCATGTCCTTGGTGTTGAAGAACGAGTGCGCGTAGAGCCGCGGGTGCAGCGCGAAGGCGGCCAGCGCGAACAGCGCCGGCCACAAGCCGCCAAACAGCCGGTGCGCCAGCAGCGCCGCGGCCGCAGCGCCGGCGAGGAAGGTGAGGTGGGTGAGCAGGTGCCGCGTGAGGTAGATGTCGCGGCTGTCCACCTGCCCCAGCGCGCGCTCGACCAGCGCCAGCGGCGCCTCGAAGGCGGCGCCGTAGTGCCACAACTCCGGAAAGGCCGCCCAATGCCTTTCCCGCAACGCCGCGTCGTCTCCCACCGCGATTTCCAGCATGGCGTGACCGAGACCGCGGAGATCGACCTCGTCCTGCGTGAGGCCGTAGTCATCATGGACGGCGACGCCCAGCACCCCCAAGAGCCCCAGCGTGGCCACGACCGCGACCCAGGGTTTTGTCATGTCGGGGGGGAGTTGCTTGTCATGAGTCGCGGGCCGCCGGGGTAAGTCCGGCAAGTGGGCATCACGGCATCATACAACTGATGGCCGGCCCGCCCCTGTCACCGCGGCCCGCCCCGTTCCCATGGTGGCTGAACCTGTGCAGGCGGCCCAACGACTTTCGGGGGCCCGACAGGTGCCGGATGGCCTACTTCAGCCCCTTGATCTCGATGGTCCAGCGGTTGCCGTGCCGGTCGAACTGCCCGGTGCGCAGGCGGGCAATGGGATGGCCGGGCAGCCGCGCCGACGCCACGCAGCGCCCGCCGAGCCGTGCGATCAGCCCGGCGTCGTGGCGAGCCATGACGAAGTCCAAATTGTGGAAGCCGTACTTCTGGCGCAGCGCCGGCAACGCGCCCGGATCGGCCGGAAAGGCGTGCAGGAAAAAGTGCGGCGACGTGTCCTCGGGGCGGCACGGCGCCTTCACGTAGGTCAGCGTGGCGCCGTCGAGGTGGAGGTCGAAGCCCCCCCGGGCGACCAACTCGCCCGGTGCCGGACGCGGCGGGTCCACCGCCTCGGCGCCCGCCGGCCCCATGGCCGCGGCCACCCGCCACAGATACGGGCCGCGGCGCAGCCGCTGGCCGGCGACGATGGTTCCGAGCGCCCGCCGCGGCAGCGGCGTATGTACCATGCAGGCGCCATCGACCCGCACACCGCAGCGGCGGAAGTCGCACGCGGACGAGACGGCGCCGCCGCCGTCCGCGGGCCACGCCGTGGACGTGAACACCCCGGCCGTGTCGGCCGCGCCGCACGGCGCCTTGAGCCACGTCAACCCGCCCGGGGCCAAGTGCAGGTCGTAGTCCGAGCGCGCCAGCGGCGGCGCGGCGGCCGCGGCCCGGTACGCGGCGCGCCAAGCGTCGCGCGCCGCCTCGCCCAGCAGTGACACGTCGAGGGCCGTCGCCGCCACGAGGGTGTTGTCGTACACCCGCACGGTCAGCGCGTCGGGGGCGAAGGACCGGTCGACCCAAGGCAAGCGCGTGGTGCGGGGGCGTGCGCTCAACACGAGGTCCGCGGTCTCCGCCGCGCTGTGGAGGATCAAACGCCGGCGCTCCGGGCCTTGAAGGAGGGCCGTGTTTTTATGTCGCATCCCCACCGTCGCGCCGGGATGCTCGTCGAGGGTGCGCTCCAGCCCCTGCAGGTGCGACATGCGCCACATGTCGGTCTCGTACCAGGTGGCCAGGCGTTCGGGCGCGTCGCGGTCCGCCAACAGGTTGAAGTAGGCATGCTGCTGGGGGTGGAGGAGCGCCGCCTGCGCGGCGCCGGCGGCCACGCCGGCCGCCGCCAGGCCGCCCACGACGCGCCGCAACGCGGGCCGCCGGCCGGCGCCGGCCAGCCACCTGGCACCGGCCACGGCGAGCAGGCAGGCCGGGGCCCAGAGGAAGTGCAGGTGGCGCCAGCCGTGGTAAACGTTGGCGTTCAGCACCACCACGGCGGCGACGGCCAGCACCGGGCAGGCCACCAGCAGCAGCCCGAAGCGCGACGGCGCGGCTCGGACCGCGCCGTCCAGCGGCGCCAGACCGCGGCCGAGCGCCGCCGCGGCCCCGGCGAGGCACAGCGCCAGCAGCGCCGGCGGCGTGGTGACGGCGACCCAGGTGGGGACGTAGCTGGCCGGAATGTCCGGCCAGTACACGACGGCACCCGCGAACAGCGTGGAAACGCGGTGAGGGTACTGGGCGAACAGCGCGAACGTGTCCACCAGCCGGGACGGGTCTGGCCACAGGTGGGGCGAGACGGTGTACAGGGCGGCGACGGCCGCCGCGACAAACACGGCGCCGCTGGCGAGCGCCCGCCGCCGCGCCGGGCTCCCGGGCGCCAGCGCCACATCCAGCGCCCGCAGCCCCAGCACCGCCGCAAACAGCAGGGCGCCCATCACGCGCAGGTTGACCAGCACGCCCACGCCCGCGCCGAGCAGCGCGAAGGCGCCGGCGGTGCCGCGCCGGAACGCCCGCTCGGCGAGGCACAGGCACACCATGAAGAGGGCGGCGAACGGCGCGTCCTTGGTGTTGAAGAACGAGTGCGCGTAGAGCCGCGGGTGCAGCGCGAAGGCGGCCAGCGCGAACAGCGCCGGCCACAAGCCGCCAAACAGCCGGCGGGCCAGCAGCGCCGCGGCCGCAGCGCCGGCGAGGAAGGCGAGGTGCGTGAGCAGGTGCCGCGTGAGGTAGATGTCGCGGCTGTCCACCTGCCCCAGCGCGCGCTCGACGAGCGCCAGCGGCGCCTCGAAGGCGGCGCCGTAGTGCCACATCCCCGGAAAGGCTGCCCAATGCCTTTCCCGCAACGCCGCGTCGTCTCCCACCGCGATTTCCAGCATGGCGTGACCGAGACCGCGGAGATCGACCTCGTCCTGCGTGAGGCCGTAGTCATCATGGACGGCGACGCCCAGCACCCCCAAGAGCCCCAGCGTGGCCACGACCGCGACCCAGGGTTTTGTCATGTCGGGGGGGGGGGGGGGGAGTTGCTTGTCATGAGTCGCGGGCCGCCGGGGTAAGTCCGGCAAGTGGGCATCACGGCATCATACAACTGATGGCCGGCCCGCCCCCCGTCGCCGCGGCCCGCCCCGTTCCCATGGTGGCTGAACCTGTGCAGGCGGCCCAACGACTTTCGGGGCCCCGACAGGCGCCGGATGGCCTACTTCAGCCCCTTGAGCTCGATGGTCCAGCGGTTGCCGTGCCGGTCGAACTGCCCGGTGCGCACGCGGGCAATGGGATGGTCGGGCAGCCGCGCCGACGCCACGCAGCGTCCGCCGAGCCGCGCGATCAGCCCGGCGTCGTGGCGAGCCATGCCGAAGTCCAGGTTGTGGAAGCCGTGCTTCCCGTACTTCTGGCGCAGCGCCGGCAACGCGCCCGGATCGGCCGGATAGGCGTGCAGGAAGAAGAGCGGCGACGTGTCCTCGGGGCGGCACGGCACCTTCATGTAGGTCAGCGTGGCGCCGTCGAGGTGGAGGTCGAAGCCCCCCCGGGCGACCAACTCGCCCGGTGGCGGCCGCGGCGGGTCCACCGCCTCGGCGCCCGCCGGCCCCATGGCCGCGGCCACCCGCCACAGATACGGGCCGCGGCGCAGCCGCTGGCCGGCGACGATGGTTCCGAGCGCCCGCCGCGGCAGCGGCGTATGTACCATGCAGGCGCCATCGATCCGCACGCCGCAGCGGCGGAAGTCGCACGCGGACGAGACGGCACCGCCGCCGTCCGCGGGCCACGCCGTGGACGCGAATTCCCCGGCCGTGTCGGCCGCGCCGCACGGCGCCTTGAGCCACGTCAACCCACCTGGGCCCAAGTGCAGGTCATAGTCCGAGCGCGCCAGCGGCGGCGCGGCGGCCGCGGCCCGGTACGCGGCCTGCCAGGCGTCGAGCGCCGCCTCGCCCAGCAGGGACACGTCGAGGGCTGTCGCGACGACTAGGGTGTTGTCGTAAACCCGCAAGGTCAGCGTGGCGGGGGCGAAGGGCCGGTCGACCCAGGGCAAGCGCGTGGTGCGGGGGCGTGCGCTCAACACGAGGTCCGCGGTCTCCGGTGCGCTGTGGAGGATCAAACGCCGGCGCTCCGGGCCTTGAAGGCGGGCCGTGTTTTTATGTCGCGTCCCCACCGTCGCGCCGGGATGCTGGTCGAGGGTGCGTTCCAGCCCCTGCAGGTGCGACATGCGCTGGGAGTCGGTCTCGTACCAGGTGGCCAGGCGTTCGGGCGCGTCGCGGTCCGCCAACAGGTTGAAGTAGGCATGCTGCTGGGGGTGGAGGAGCGCCGCCTGCGCGGTGCCGGCGGCCACGCCGGCCGCCGCCAGGCCGCCCACGACGCGCCGCAGCGTGGGCCGCTGGCCGGCGCCGGCCAGCCACCTGGCACCGGCCACGGCGAGCAGGCTGGCCGGCGCCCAGAGGAAATGCAGGTGGCGCCAGCCGTGGTAAACGTTGGCGTTCAGCACCACCACGGCCGCGACAGCCAGCGCCGGGCAGGCCACCAGCAGCAGCCCGAAGCGCGGCGGCGCGGCTCGGACCGCGCCGTCCAGCGCCAGGCCGCGGCCGAGCGCCGCGGCGGCCCCGGCGAGGCACAGCGCCAGCAGCGCCGGCGGCGTGGTGACGGCGACCCAGGTGGGGACGTAGCTGGCCGGAATGTCCGGCCAGCGCACAAGGGTGCCCGCGAACAGGGAGGGCATCTCGTTGGGGTGCTGGGCCAGCAGCGCGAAGGCGTCCAGCAGCCGGGTCGGGTCGGGCCACAGGTGCGGCGAGACGGTGTACAGGGTGGCCACCGCCGCGGCGATGAACGCGGCGCCGGTGGCGAGCGCCCGCCGCCGCGCCGCGCGTGAGGGTGCCAGCGCCACATCCAGCGCCCGCAGCCCAAGCACCGCCGCGAACAGCAGGGCGCCCATGACGCGAAGGTTGACCAGCACCCCCACGCCGGCGCCCAGCAGCGCGAACGCGCCGGCGGTGCCGCGCCGGAACGCCCGCTCGGCGAGGCACAGGCACACCATGAAGAGCGCGGCGAACGGCGCGTCCTTGGTGTTGAAGAACGAGTGCGCGTAGAGCCGCGGGTGCAGCGCGAAGGCGGCCAGCGCGAAGAGCGCGGGCCAAGTGCCGCCAAACAGCCGGCGGGCCAGCAGCGCCGCGGCGCCGGCACCGGCGAGGAAGGCGAGGTGGGTGAGCAGGTGGCGCGTGAGGAAGACGTCGCGGCTGTCCGCCAGCCCAAGCGCGCGCTCGACGAGCGCCAGCGGTGCCTCGAAGGCCGCGCCATAGTCCTGCACCTCGGGAGCGACCGATTCCAACATTTCCCTGAGCGCCGCGTCGTCCCCCAACGCGAGTGCCAGCGTGGCGTGGCCGTGCGGGTGCGCTGCGCGATAGTCTGGCGAGACGCCGTAGTCATCAAGGACGGCGACCCCCAGCACCCCCAAGAGCCCCAGCGTGGCCACGACCGCGACCCAGGGTTTGTCATGTCGGGGGGGGGGGGGGGGGGGGGGGGGGAGTTGCTTGTCATGAGTCGCGGGCCGCCGGGGTAAGCCCGGCAAGCTGGCATCACGGCATCATACAACTGATGGCCGATCCGCCCCCGTCACCGCGGCGGGTGTCGATAGCGGGCACAACGTGGTCTCCACGGTGGCTTATCACACCCAGATCCCGGAGTTAGTGGACTTGGCGCGGTCCTCGGATCGCTGCATGTTCGAGAGCAACTTCCCGGTGGATAAGCAAAGCTGCTCCGTACCCCGTGCTGTGGAACTCCTTCAGGAATGCCAACTCGGAAAATCGCCCACGGCGTGAGCGATAATCGCCCATCACGCAAGCGATGATCGCCCACTCGGTAGGCGATTTAGCAGAAGGCCCGCCCCGATCTGGAAAATCGCCCACGATGTGAGCGATAATCGCCCATCTGATGGGCAATCAAGCAAACTACTTGCCCCGCTACGCCACCGGGCTGCTCCGGCGGGCCTTGGACACCTCCCCGGTGGTGGTGCTGATGGGTGCTCGCCAAACCGGCAAGAGCACACTCGTGCAGTGCGAGCCGTTCCTCAGCGATCGGCTCTACCTCACGTTGGACGCACCCGAGACCCACGAGCGGGCCCGCCTAGCCCCGGCAGACCTGCTACGCAGCGCACCGAGGATCACGTTGGACGAGGTGCAGCGCGAACCGGGGCTGCTGTTGGCGGTGAAACACGCCGTAGACGAAGACCGGCCCCGTCGCCCGGGGCGATTCCTGTTCACTGGCTCCGCCAACCCGCTACTCATGCGGCGCGTCTCGGAATCCCTCGCCGGCCGCGCCACCTACATCACGCTTTGGCCCTTGGCGCGGCGCGAACGCCTCGGCGTGGGCACACCCGGCATCTGGTCGCAGTTGCTCGCGGCACCCTGTGCCGAATGGCCCAGCCTGCTCGACGCCGCCGGTGGTGATGTCGCCGATTGGCGCGAGCTGGTGCGCGTTGGCGGCTATCCCACGCCAGCCTTGGAACTCCATGAGGACGATTCGCGCTCGCTGTGGTTCGACGGCTATGTGCGCAGCTATCTCGAACGCGACCTGCAATCGTTGGCCAGCGTGGACAACTTGGTGGACTTCCGCCGCCTCATGCGCGCCGCTTGCCATCGCTTGGGCGGCCTGCTGAACCAAACGGAAATCGCCCGCGACCTGCAAATCCCCCGCGCCACGGTGCAGCGCCACCTTGGCCTGCTGGAGTCATCCTTCCAGCTCCTGCGCCTGCCCGCCTATACCGTCGATCGCACCAAACGGCTGCTCAAAAGCCCTAAGCTCTATTGGAGCGACCCAGCGTTGGCGCGGTGGCTCAGCGGCGTCGAAGCACCGTCCGCGCAGCACTTGGAGAACCTCGTGCTGGCGGACCTATTGGCGTGGCGTGACGGCCAAGTGCCGCGGCCGGAGGTGTTGTTCTGGCGCACCACCACCGAGCGGGAGGTGGATTTCGTGGTCGAGCTTGGCGACCGCCTGCTCGCCATTGAGGTGAAGGCCACTACCCAGCCACGCCACGGCGACATCACGGGCCTTCGCCTCTTCCAAGACGAGTACGGCGAGCGCGTCGCCGGTGCGCTGCTGCTGCACGGCGGGACAGACACGCAATGGCTGGCCGAAGGCATTTTGGCGGCGCCTTGGTGGCGGGTGTTGTGACGATTTGGGCGGAAGTGGGCCGCCGTGCGCTCAATGCCGGATGCGAAAGTCGTTCATCCCGCTGCGGTCCTTACCACGCATCAGAAACAAGGTGCGTTGCGACATGGCAAGCGGGCCCTGACGCCGGTCGTCGGCAAGGTCACGTCGATAAACCGACGTGGTGGGCATGTAGCGCAGGGTCATCCCGCGCCTCGGCCGGTCTGAGCGGTTCGGCTCGGAGCCGTGGATGAGAAACACGTCGTGCAGGGACACCTGCCCGGCTTCCAGCACGATGTCCCGCGCACTCGTTGGATCGAACTCGTCTGCCCGAATCTCAAGCGGCAGGCTCAAACCTTCGGCGCCGTTGAAGTCGTGCCGGCCAAGCTCACGGCGGCGGTGCGAACCGGGGATGACGCGCAGGCAGCCGTTCGCGGGCGTCGCCGCGTCCACCGCAATCCAAACCGAGCAGGTGGCGAGCGGCCGTATCGGCCAATACTCGCCATCCTGATGCCACGGCGTCTTGGTGCCGACTCGCGCCGGCTTGGCGAAGAAACTCGAGTTCCACAGCGCGAAATCCGGGCCGATCAGCTGCTCCACCCTATCCAGAATGTCCGGGCGGCGTGCGACGTTGAGGAACCAAGTGTCGAACGCGAGCAGTGCGGGGCAGTAGTCCGAGAAGCGCGGATGCGCCGCGACCAACCGCGCATGCGCGGCGCGGATCGCTTCAAGGGCTTCGTCGTCCAACCGGAAGTTCGGGATGACGTAGCCGTCTTCCCCGTATTGGCGAATCTCTTGGCTCGTCAGCATGGGGGGATCTCATGGGCCCCTTGGTCTGGCCGGCAAGCGTATCGCGTAATGGGTGCAGTGGAATGGTTAGATCCGCAGCGCCGCATCGCCTGAAAACTCGATGTTTTGCGTGGCAACACAGGCCATCACCGCGCAAGCGGCATCATCGCGCTCGCTTTGGCCCGTCTCGCTGTCGGCGACGAGTTGCTCCCAAACCTTACCTAGTTGTCGAATGAGGACATCGACGGCGCGGGCATCGGTGCCACTTTCCAACCATTGGCGATCCTGTAAGTGCCCATCGTCGGATGAGTCGGGCCACGCCAACGCTCGAAGAAAGTGCGTCTCCCGAGCGGCCTCCGGAAAATTCGCCGCCATGTTGCGCCACACTTCGGGGGCGGCGCGCTCCTGCCAAATCTGGCAAGCACTCCATGCCCATGCGTGTGGCGGGCACTCTGGCGTCCCCTCTAGCCGCAACCACTGCGAATAAAAACCTGCCAGCGCGTTGCCTAGAAGGCTCTCCTGCTCGATCAGGGGCGTAGTGGAACTCTGGACAAATCGGGCTCGACTGAACTCCGCGGCTAGTCTGCCGCGATCTAGGACTTCTCGCAGAGCACCCGTGGGCGACGCCAAATCTCCGCCTGCGTCATGGCCTTGCGAGGCGTTTCTCGGCGTGTCGTCGGGAGATGTCGTCTGCCCGGCCTGAAGCTGCCTAAAAAAGTTCAGTGCCCCCCGGTTCTCTGGGTTACGAGCCAAGAAGCCCGCAAGCGTTGCCTTGGCTTCCTCCAGCCGCCCGCGCAGGGACTGCAGGTGCGCCGCGACCACGTAAACGTGACCGTCGTTGGGATCCTGATCCATCGCACGCTGCAGGTAGTGCTCGGCTTCCCGCCAGTTTGCCTCGCCGCGCCGGATGAGCAAGCGCGCAAGCTCAACGTGTGACGGCACGTTGCGCGGGAACATCCGCAGCATCTCACGCAAAATGGCCTCTTCGGCGTCCCTTTGCCCTTGCACTTGATGCCACTGCGCCCACAGCATCCAGCAATAGGGATTGGCCGGTTCCCACAATAGAGCCCGTTCAATCATGACGCCGAGTCGATCCATGTCGGACATGCCCAGCGCATGGCGTTTCAGCATCTCGCTGCCGAGGTTGCATAGCGTCCTAACGAATGGGAAGCTGTCGCCGGTCTCCGATGCGTAATCGTCGTTTCGCTCCAAGACCTTGAACAGGCGTCGTAAGAGCTCAGTTGCCTGCTTCCTCTTTGACGGGTTACGAATGTCGATCAACAGCGCGTTCCACACATCCTTCTGCACGGGTGCCCGGTGGCCCGATGGACGCGGCCGCCTATCCTTGGTTCGATGGCTCTCGCGCAGGTCGCCTGCCAAGTCCTCCGCGAGCGGTGTGTGAACTTGGCGCCGAAACCTTGGCAGCGCTTCTTCCAAGACCTGTTGCCAATGCTGAGGCCCGCGCGGATACAGACCACGCAACGCACCAAACCGACGGTTGAAAAACGGTCTCGCTTCATTCACATCGTGGAATGCGGTGGTAGCGTGGTGCAGCAGTGCCTGCAGCATCAGTACTTGGTTCTTCCTCGAGTCACCACCATTGGGTAGCAACTGCAACCCAGCTAGCGCCACAGTAAGGTACTCAGCCCGACGGTCACCGGCAAGGCGCAGCCAAGTAGTGATGTGGCGACCGTCAGGTTGGCCATGCGTCAGCAGGCGAAAGCACTCCAACGCTGGGTCACGTTCCGGGGCCAGCCGCAATGGCGAGAGCCAACGCAGCCAAGCGTCCATGTTCTTACGGATTTCACCCCTAGCCTGCGGCAAGTCGAGTAGCTGCAGTGCAATCAAAGCATCGCCTACGCGCTTGCCGTAAACCGAGAACCCCAGTCGTTCCACCTGCAAAGCATAGCTCTCCTGCATTTCGGTGAGCCAAGCGAGAAGGGCATCGTCCAGTTGCGCGCGTTCGTCGGCCAAAGTCGGTGGGAACCACAGACGTAGCAGCTCCGGCACATCGAGGCGCATGCTGGAACCTGTGCCTGCCCGTCCAGTGAAGAGGTCCGCCACCGCCATCTTTGGGTCTTGCCGGAACGCCTCGAACCATTGGGTGCTCATCTTCGACCTTCCATTGGTTCGCCAAAGTCATCGCGCCCACATGCTTCTTGTAGAGCGTAAAGATGCAGGTCGCGGGCCTCTCGAAGCCGTTCACTTGCCGGGCGGTTAGAGCGCGTGATCTCACCCAGGCTGCATAGATGGTGACGTTCGTAGTCAATACGGCAATGCACAACTTCGGTGGTAAGCGTATCCGCCCGCTCCGGCACCAAGTGCACTGATGCCCCGAAGGGGTACTCCTTTGGAACAGGGAAGAAGAACTCGTGCATGCCCCCATCGAGGACCGTAGGTAGAGCCAAAGCCGCACTGCCTTCCCTTTGCGCGGTATGTACATCTGCAACCGAGTACCGCATCAACGCTATGGGCTGCGGTTGACCCTCGGGGTATCCGTAATGACCAAGCCCCAAACGGTCGCGTAGCGCATGAGGCCAGTCCGTGTCTTCTAGCTCCTCCCGCACCTCGTCCCAGAACGCAGCGAAGGCCGGTCGGGCATCCCGACGTTCGTTCCAAGCCGCGAAGAACTCCCGCACGGCCTGGGAGGCGTCATCGTTTTCATCGGCACGCCGCAAGAGATCTCGAAGATCCTCGAGTTCAAGGTTGCTGGCCTGCAGCGCCGGGCTGACGTCTTCAACGCGGACTAGGGACTGGTTCTCGGACAACCCGCTCAACCACGCCCCTTGATTCACGTCCAGAAACGCATCCGGTATGGCTGGGCGGGCGACGTTACAGTGCTTCTGCATGTGAAGCCGATAGGCCTTGGCCCAGTCCTTCCAAGTAATCGCGTCACTGGGCACCAGCAGCGCTTCGAACGCCGCCCAGCGCTCCACACCTGCTCGCTCGTCAAAGCGGCAGTTGTCGGCCGCCGCGGCGACGGCTATGTCCTCGCAACGGCTGGCCCTGAGCAGGAATTCGCTATGGGGGGACTCGCGCACAGAAACCTCGCGAACTTGGGACGACGACCGCTTGGCGGGCCGCTAGACAACCACGCCATTACCCTGCCGTCAACAAGCGGGGCAGCGTGTCCAGCCCGGCCACCGTTGCGCCAAGCGCCGTTAATCGGTGGCGTTGCGACGGAAGCGTGAAAACCGGCTTCCCCGCCACTAACCCGGCTTCGCAGATCCCCTCGACGCCGCCACCAGCTTCAGCGTGGGGCACGAGCAGGCTCTCTGACAAGTCTACAACGAGGGCGTTGCGCTTGGTCGCGGTCTTGGCCGTGGGGCGGCGCACCTTGTCGTCAAAGATGGAGAGCACAAGCATCCGGCCCTCCTCTAGTGGTCGCTTCCAAGACGCTGGAAGGCGCATCCGCCTGATACCGCGCGCCGGGCAGATGACGACGCCAGCGGAGCCGCGTAGAAGGAAGGTCAGGAACTCTCGCTCCATTGGCGATTGGAACCCGCCAATGAAGATCGCGTTAGACTCCCGAAGCGCTACGGCGAGGTCGTAGGTGCCGAGAATTGCGCCGCCGGGTGCGGATTGCGAGCAGAAAAAGCCAATTAGCCGGCCTTCAAGCAACTCCACGTTGCCACGCACCGTGACGGTCTTCGCGGGGTATGCCTGAGCACGACACCGTATGGATGGGGGCATGCGAGAGCGCCCTAGTACCCGGGCACCTACCGCCTTTGACCCCTTGCAGTCCTTATCGCAGCGTGCGTTGTCTCGACTCACTAGCTGGCCCGAAATCCGTGCGCACCGTTTGCGTGTAGTAGAGTTCGATCTCGTCCCAAAGGTGGCCCGCGCCGAGCGCGTTCAAGAAGAGGCGGTCCGAAACATCCGTGATACTTCTACACAGTGCGAGGTTGTAGTTGCCCACGCGCTTGCCCGCATTGCGCTTGAACTGCACCGCGTCGCCCATCGCGGCTTCCAAGCCGGTAGCCTTGCGAAGCAAGGCCCGTCGTGTCTTGTCCGGCAAGGCGTCGAAATCGATTGGGAAATCTGTGAAGTTCCACGCAGCAACGTCAAAGTCGTCTCCTACCGCAGCCCAAAAGCAGAACAGCAATTTGCCGTTTGCGAGGGACATTGCCAACTTGCACACCTGCGGCGTTGCAAAGTACAAGCGACCAAACTTCGTGTGCGGCGTGGGCCTTCCGTGCGCATCGAAGCATGGCGGAAGAACGCGACAGAAGTTCAGCCAGTTGTACGCTGTCTGTTTGAAGTGAAGAACGTGTTTTGTCGCTGTCTTTGATGTGGCCGCATCAGCCGTGATGCCAGTTTCACCAAGAAGGCGTTGCATCCCTTCGAGCAACACGGAACTGCCTATCTTCGGAACTCGCCCCTTCCACAGACGTGGTTGAAACTCCGCGTAAACCAGCCCGTCAAACAGCCCCGGCCTAGCCGCATCGAACCAACGGTATAGGCGAGTCGTGTAGGCGACAGATGGTTGGTTGGACTTGAGCCCAAGCTGAATGGTATTGCGCACACGCACATCGAAACTGAACAGTGCCGACGGAATGCGACCGAAAGAGGCAAACCAGTTATGGCTGTATCCAGTGAGCAACATCTGCCGACACGAATCAAAGTGTGCGCTGAAGCCAAGGCTCAGCGGCACGATCATGCCTGTTCGTCCGCCGGACCGAAGCAGCTTCTGACAGCGTTCGAGGACCCATGCGTAGACGTCGGGGCAGGTACTGCATGTGAGGTTCTTGGCGTCGTACGTCTTCCGGACCTTGGCGCTTGCAATGTAGGGCGGATTGCCGAGGACAACGTCAAATCCGCCACGTTCGATGATACCGTAGAACTCCACGAACCAATGGAATGGCTGATGGCTGCGCTGCCACTTCCGATAAGCGCCTTTCTGTTTGTGGCGGATTCCATAGTCGTCTGCAAGATAGGTGTCTAGCTCCTGCCGAAGCTTGTCGAGGCGACTCCGTAGCGTAATTTTCGATTCCGAGAACATGGCGGCATCCAATTGCCTTTCCGTCTGCATGGATCGAAACTGCCTAAAGGCGGCGTCTGCCAACTCCGCCCGCTCCTTGATGGCTGGCAGCGAGAGCAGCGAAACACAGTCACCGTTCAGCCTGTCGTCCACCTCATCCATTGATGTGAAGCCGACTAACGTGTTGCCGGGGCGCACGTTGAAGTCGATATCTGGCAACGGCTCGATCTGATTGTACGCTTCTAGCTGGGCGACAAGTTTCAAGAACAGCCGGAGCTTGCAGATCTCCACTGCCTCTTCCATGATGTCCACGCCGTAGAGGTTGTAGATGACGATGGACTTGAGGACAAAGTAGCGTTCGCTGGGATGTTCCTCAACCTGCTCAATGACTTTGCGGAAATCGCTGAGCCTCTCTGGGCGATGTTTGCGTTTGGAGTGCTTCAAGTCCTCCACCATGGCGCGCATGGCATCCAAACAAGCGTTGTAGAGTGGCTCCAGAACATTCAAGGCGGCGAACAGAAACGCACCGGAGCCTACGGTCGGGTCGAGGATGGTCACGTTGCGGATGGCTTTCCAAAAGGCGCGCACCAGTTCCGGGCCTTCGCTGGTGCTGATGGCATCTTGCGCGAACCGCTCGATGTCCAAGTTGTAGGTGACAAGATCGTTGATGGAGGAGACCTGGCCCGCGGCCAGCTTCGCGTGCACCTCCTCGTAGCGGTGGCGACGGGCGATGTGCTCGCGCCATGTCTCCGTGGGGAGCGCGTAATCGGGCGGTGCGGGGTCGTTCCACTCCTTGCGCTTGGCTACCTTCTGCAAGCCGGCGGCGATTCCCTTGGGCAAATCGAGGGTGATGCCGTGGCGCACGGAGGGATAGAAATACCGGTCTGGGTCTTCCGAAAGCAGCCGCCAAACGCTCCCGCCCGGCTTGAAGGCGATAGCGCAGTCGCGCTCGGCTTGGTCGAAGAGGCGCGGAGCGATCGTGTTGCGGCTGATGTAGCCGGTGATGTCCTCCTTGGTGTAGTAAGCGCCCATCTGCTTCTGGTTCACATACTTCTCGAAGATGTAGCCCAGCACGTCTGGGTTGATCTCGTTGTCGTCACGCAAGGGGCGGTCGTCCAAGTGCCACTGGTAGGCGTCGAAGAAACTGAAGATTCCCTTGAATGCTTCGTCTGGGATGTTGATGTTGGGGTTATCGCGTTCCAAGTCGTGGACGTCGAACAAGCCACCGTTCAAGTAGGGTACACGGCCCAACAGGGCGGTCAGATCCGCGTCGCGGTCCGCTTCCGGCTGGCCCAGACCCTCGTGGAACAGGCGGCGTAGGAACAAACGATAGAAGCTGTGGAACTTGCCATTGCCTTTCACCTTGGCCACCGTGGCCATGCGATTACGCAGATAGTCCCTGTCGTTGTCGAGGAAGCCGCGCTTCTGGATGAAGTAGATGAACATCATCCGGTTCAGCATCAGGGAGGCGTACCACTCGCGGTTGGCGATGTCTCTGATGCCTTTGATAAAGCCCAGAAACGCTCGGTGCTCCTCTCTGAATCGATCGTAGAACCGCTTCGTCACCTTCTCCACGTCGAACGCCTTGGCCGCCCGCGAGGTGGCATCGGCGATGGAGATGCGTTCCTCCTCTTCAAGGGTGAAACGCAGGCTTTCGAGCCGCTGAGTCAAAGCCTCGGCGCTCTGCCCTTTGCTGTAGAAGAACGGCTGTGCGCGGGACGGACGTCCCGGTTCGCGCTTCACCCAGTGCCAGCACTGTGTTCCATGATCCTTTGGCGCGAATACGATCAGGTTTTCGTGCGCGGCCTTGGCAACCTGTCGCTCGATCTTCTGCCGTGTGCCGTGATCCGGCACGTCTGCCCCGGGAACGACGCACTGATAGACGACGAAACCCCGCTTCTGAGCGACCGCCTGCAGCTGGAAGTGGGTTGTCGCCGAGCGGACGGTGAGGTTCTCGCCTCCGTGGTCCCAACCGAGCTGGTCGATGAACAGCGCACGCAAGTCGAACGCCTCCAGCAGTTGCCGGATGACCTCTCTCTCCAGGGGTGGTGGTGTGTCCATAGGTCGTTTACTCGCCTTCCGCGTCGGCCACCAAACCCATCGAACAGATGATGAGGGGGTCGTGGCTAGGCGAATCTTCGGATACGCTGCAAAGACGGTCCTCATCGCGCAGGGAGCACACCAGTTCGGCCAGTTCCTCATCCGAAATGGACGCTAGCTGCCTATTGAGAACATCCACCGCCTGTTGCGACAACGGCCAGCGATACACGTCGTCCACGGCTGCTGGCAGCCTTGCATCCAGCAGTTCGCCGGTTTGCGCGGCGTGTCGCTTCAGGCGCTCGTACACCTTGAATCGCGCCCCCGAAGGTTTCCCTAGTTGGCCGCCCACATGCTGGCCCTCCTTGACAGTCAGCTTCGTTGCACACCGCACCAGCTCGTGGTGGTTTGCTAGCCGCTGCACGGCCGGCGCATCGGGCTCGCAGGCTGCCGCACGCAGGATGTCGAACTGGCTCTCCGTCACGCTCTTGCCGTCCCTGCCCAGCCACGCCAAAGCGTCGTGGCCTTGGGAGGTTCGGATATAGGCAAGGACACCCTCCGGCTTCCTAGTGGTCGCGACATGTCGCTTGGAGGAGTACACCGCGGCTGGCAGCTCCTCCACCGCCTTGCGCAAAGCGTCGTCATCCTTGGTGGCGTTCTGCCAAATCTGATAGGCGTACGAAGCAAGGTCCACCTCCGAATCTTCGGCATCGTCCAGTATGCCCACCTTTTCGTTGTACAGATCGTGGACGGCACGTTGGTCCTCGTCTTCAAAGAACGCCTCGTCCGTGCCAACCACCTCGGCGTTTTCTCGCAGCCGGTCGCGTACCCGTGAGCGAAGCCGGATGAGCCGGTCCACCCCTTGTGCGGGCAGAAACGAGTAGCACCGAATTTCGTGGGACATTTGGCCGATGCGATCCACTCGCCCGGCGCGCTGGATGAGACGGATGATGGCCCACGGCAGATCGTAGTTCACGACGATGGAGCAGTCTTGCAGGTTCTGGCCTTCGCTGAGCACGTCGGTTGCAACGAGTACGCGAATCTCATCCTTGGAAGCGACTCGATCGCCCTTGCCGTTGCTGCGCGGGCTGAACCGCCATGCGAGTTCCGTGGGGTTCGCGGAGTCGCCGGTGGCGGACGCGACCCCCCGCAGTTCGCGGGCTTCAAGTTCGCGTTCCAAGTAATGCACCGTGTCCGCGAACTGGGAGAAAACGAGCACCTTTTGGCGGCCATGCGCCTCACGCAGAAGTCCCTCCAAGGCACCCAGTTTCTGGTCCTCGTCTGCGTTCCAATCGCCAACGCTGGCCAGTAGCGCGATCAACTGCTCCGAGTCGCGCAGCAGGTCCTTTGACAGCTCAGCGCCGAAGTGATGGGCGGCCAACCAGCGGAAGCGGCTGCGATAGCCTTCCTCGGCATAGGTCTCGTACACCTTGGCGGCGCGTCCCCGGAATGCCGCTTGCGTTTTGGGCCGGTCGTCCTCCACGACCTGCGGCGCTTGGTCTCCGTCTTCCTCGAACACGTCCCCGGCGTGGGCGTCCGAATCGCCGTCGTAGGACTGCGAATCCAGTACGCCGGCGTCGGTGGTGCCGATCGGCAGCGGCAGGCCTTGCTCGATGGCGTGAATGAAGATGAAGTTTCTGAGCACATGGCGTTCCACGGAAAGCAGGAAGGCATGGCCGCTGCTCTCCAAGCGCTTGAACAGGTTGGTTCTGCAAAAGCCCATCAGACGCTTGCCAGCCCGGGAGAGGTCGGCCAGTACGCGCTGCTCAGCGGCGGTCGGATCGGATGCGACAACGTAGTTGCCCAAGCCGTAGCGTGGCAGATTCAGGCCACTTATGGTGCGCACTACATCGTCCGAAAAGAGCTGGGCGTATTGGCCGTCCATTTCTACCTTGATGGTCTTGGGAACACGCGACGGGAAGGCTTGTTTGCTGCCGTCCGGAAACGGTAGGTATTTTCGTCCCCGTCCGTCGGTTTTAGCATAGTTGGCTTGGATGAAGCTGCGTGTGCGGCGCACAAGATACAGGCGCATGAGATCCCGCCAATCGTCGGTGTGCTCGGACTTCTCGAAGGCGGCGATGGAGCGTGGCGACGCTTGGAGCTCGCGCTGGAACTCCGCCTCACCCAACTTCCGAATCAAGTTCTCTGGGCGAATGCCAAGGTCTTCGTTTTCGCCAACGAACAGGCGCAGTTGGCTGGAGAGGTCCTTGTACGTCTTGTTGTACGGCGTGGCCGAAAGCAGTATGCACTTGCTGTCGTTCTTCTTGATGTACTCGCGGAGGGCACGGTAGCGCTTGCCTTCGCGATTGCGCAAGTTGTGGCTCTCGTCGATGAGCACGATGTGATAGCGGCGCAGGTCCTTCAGTTGGCTCAACACGCGGCTGATGGAGAGTACCCGCGCTCGCAGCCTGTAGCGGTCGCGATAGTCCTCCCACATCGGCACCAAGTTCTTCGGGCAGATGATGAGCGTGTCGAACTCAAAGTCGTCCTCTAGGACACGCGCCAGCGCAGTGGCCATCAGCGTCTTGCCGAGGCCCACGACATCGCCAATGAGCACACCGCCGCGTTTGTTGACGTGGTGGGCGGCGATTTTCACCGCGGCTGTCTGGAACTCCAGCAGCTCGTTGCCGAAGTCGCTGGGGATGCGAAACTCTGTCAGGCCGGCACGCGCTTCCCGCGAAAGGTGGTAGGCCATCTTCACATAGATGTGGTAGGGCGGAATGAGGGACTCTCGCGCCCAGCTCTCCTCGATGATCCGAGCGAGTTCCTCCGTGATGTCGATGCACCAGCGGTCCTCCCAGCGGGACTCGAACCACCCGGCGAGCTTGTTGCAGGCGTCCTGGTCAACGACATCGACGTTCAGTTCGCCCTGTCGGGAGAGACCCGCAAGGGTCAGGTTGCTACTGCCGAGGTAGCCCACGATGGGCGTCACCGGATCATCGCGAAACAGCAGATAGAGCTTGGCGTGCAGCGCGTGTCCGCAGAACAGCTTGACGACCACCTTGCCGCTGCGGAGCTGGCGGGCGAGCCGGCGCAGGCCGTTTTCGTCTGCCGTGGTCGGAGCGCCGACCGTCAGCTGTTCACGGAAGTTCTTGGCCAGTTCCCTTTTGATGCGCAGCGCCGTCTGATTGTCCATGCGGGCATCGCTGCCGGCGAGCGCCATGGCCGCCTTGAGTTCTTCGTGCGGGCGCGGCTGCATGCCGACCAGGATCCGACAACGGGCACCGTCGCCACCTTTCCACTGCTCGATCTGGTCGTCGATTGAACGCCAGCCACGCAGGTTGAAGTAGCCGATGCAGAAGTCTGCCCGGTGAGCGACATCGAGCGTCTGCCGCAAGGCGGGGAGAAGGCTCTCGTCGATGTTGTCGAATACTTGTGGCAAGGGTGGGCCCGTTCGCCGCGAATGGCTCTTGTGCGCACGCCTGCGCGGAACTCCTCAACTCCTTGGGATTCTATCGGCTACGGTGCCACCATCAAACCCATGTTCGAGATCGACGCAGCCCAGCGCCAACCTCGCGCCCCGGACGATCATGGCGGCGCCAACTCGGCCAGTGGCCAGCGGGCGCGGGTGGCGATGGCGAAGCGCTCCTCGGCCGATGCATCGGCGGGCGGGATGCCGGCTTTGAGGCGCAGCCAGCCGGCATAGGCGACCATCGCGCCGTTGTCCGTACACAGCGCCGGCGGCGGGTAATGCACCGCCGGCGCCACGGACGCCAAGCGTTCCCTCAAGGCTCGGTTCGCCGCCACGCCGCCGGCGACGATGAGCGCATCCACGCCGGCGGCCTCGAGCGCCCGGCGGCATTTGATGGCCAACGTATCGACCACCGCGTCTTGAAAGGCGCGGGCGACGTCCGCCACGTCTTGGGCGGACAAAGGCTCCAAGTCGCGGACGAGGTTGGCGACGTGCGTCTTCAAACCGCTGAAGCTGAAGTCGAGTCCGGGGCGGTCCGTCATCGGCCTTGGCAAGGTGAAGCGGCTAGGCCGACCGGCTTCAGCTTCGGCGGCGATGGCCGGCCCGCCCGGGTAGCCCAAGCCCAGCAACTTCGCCGTCTTGTCGAACGCCTCACCGGCGGCGTCGTCCAACGATTCGCCCAGCAGTTCGTAGCGCCCGATGGCCGTGGTCTTGACGAGCTGGGTGTGGCCGCCCGAGACGAGCAGCGCCACGAACGGCAGGCCGAGGCTTGGCGCATCGATCAGCGGGGCGAGCAAATGCGCCTCCATGTGATGCACGGCCAAGGCCGGCACGCCGAGCGACCATGCGAGCGTCCGCCCCACGCCGGCACCCACCATCAAGGCCCCAAGCAGCCCCGGCCCGGCCGTGTAGGCCACGGCGCTAACGTCCGCCAGCGTGCGCCCGGCATCGCCAAGCGCCCGCCGCGTGAGCGGCACGATCTTCCTGATGTGGTCGCGGGAGGCGAGCTCCGGCACCACGCCGCCGTAGTCCGCATGGAGCGCCGCCTGGCTGTGCAGCGCGTTGGCGATGAGGCCGGCGCGTGAATCGTAGAGGGCGATGCCGGTCTCGTCGCAGGAGGTCTCGATGCCGAGCACCAGCATGGGCTTGCCTCAACCGTCCGCGGCGTGGATTCTACGCGCTGCCGAGGTCACGCCGCCGCGGTGCCGATGCGCTGCACGGCGAAGGAGAATCGCGCCATGCCGGCCACGGTCAGGGCAAACAGCGCACCGCTCGTCATCAGCGCCGCGGCCACCCCGAAAGCGTCCGCGATCAAGCCGATGGGAATGGCGCCCAAGGGCATCAGGCCGTGGCACATCATGTCGATGCTCATCACGCGGCCGCGCATGGTGTACGTCGTCTGGGTCTGCAGCAGGCCGCGGTTCAACGCCATCGTCGAAGAGGACATCCAGCCGAACGCCGCCACCACCAGCATCGCCCAGACCATGTTGCCGGCCACGCCCAAGGCGGCGACGCTCAACGCCCAACCGGCGCTCAAGGCCAAGAGCGCGGTGCGCTTCCTACGCAACTCGCCGGCGGCGGCCAATGTCACCGAGCCGACGATCGCGCCCACGCCCATCGCCGAGACGAGCAGGCCCAGGTCGTCCGCGCCGCCGCCCAGGATGTCTTGATTGAAGGCCGGCAGCAGCGTGTTCATGGGCATGCCAAAGAGGAACGGCACGATGGAGAGCAGAATCAAGCCCTTCACCGGCGGATGGGCGTACACATAGGCGATGCCCTCGCGCATGTCCGCCAAGGGGCTGGCACCGCTCCCCTGGCGTGGCGCGCCGCGGCTTTGGACGAAAAACACCGTCGCCGCGGCAATGAAGTAGAGCACCGCGATGAGGCAATACACGATGCCCACGCCGCGGGCACTCGTGGTGTCGCCGGCGGCGGCCCACGCGATGACGAACCCGGCAATCACCGGCCCCAACACCCGCGCCAAGTTCATGCCGGCGGTGTTCAGCGCCATCGCGGTGAAGATGAGGCGCCTCGGCACCAAGTCCGGCACGAAGGCGTGGCGCGCCGGCATGGAGAACGCCAGCACCGAGCCGTTGAAGAGGCCGAACCAGATGAAATCCGCGAATGTGACCCGACCGGCCATGATGATCGCCGCCATCGCCACCGTCGCGACGCAGTTCGAGAGCTGGGCGATGATGAGGATGCGGCGCTTGACGAAGCGATCCGCCACCACGCCGCCCCACAGCGACAGGAACACCTGCGGTGCCATGAAGGAGAGCGTCACCAACGCGAGGTCCGTGGCCGATTCGGTCATCGCATAGACCAGCCAGCCACGCGCGATGATCTGCATGTTCATGGCGAACGAGGCGGCGACGCTGCCAGCCCACAGGCCCACGAAGTCGCGGCGCTTCAGGGCATTTGCGATGTGGCGGGAAGACAAGACGGGCGCACGGCAAAACGCCCAATGCTATCGCGCTTGGCGGCTACACCGTGTGGAAAGGCCAAGCGCGGGCCACCTAAGTGCGGGCCCCGGCGGCCAACCAGAGCGCGTTGGCAGGAACTCAGCAGTCGAGCCGGAACGCGTCGCCGTCGCGCACGATGCGCCCGGCGGTCGGGCCGGCGAAGTGAGTGCCGATGACCAGCACGGGCCGGTCCGCATACTGGTTCAGGAACTCCGTGCGCGTCGCTGCCGCGAGGGCCGGGTCGAAATCCACGCTGGCGCCCCAATCCGGATGCGCGATTTGGCACGGGTGGTGCATCAGGTCGCCGGTAATCACCGCCTCCTCGCCCCGGGACTTGACGTACACAGCCACATGGCCAGGGGTGTGCCCCGGCGTGGGCGTGAGCGACACTTCATCGCTCACCGCATGGTCGCCGGGCACCAAGTCCGCCAAGCCGGCATCAAAGATCGGCTGCACCGAATCTTCAATGACCGGCCCGAACGCGGCGCTTTGGTCATGTGTCTGCCAGTGTTCCCACTCGGCTTCGGCGTAGAGGTGGCGGGCGTTGCCGAAAGTGGGTTGCCAGCGGCCATCGACCCAGCGCGTGTTCCAGCCAACGTGATCGACATGCATGTGGGTGCAGAGCACGGTGGCCACCTGCAGCGGGTTGAAGCCGGCGGCGTCGAAATCCGCCAGGAAGTTGCTTTGCATCGCGTTCCAGCGCGGGTAGGTGCGCTCCTTGTCGTTGCCGATGCAGGTATCGACCACGATCACCTCGCCCCGGCACTCAAGCACCAAGCTGTGGAACGAGAGCACGAGTTCACCCCGCTCGCCCACGAAGGGCTTGAGCCACGGCAGCGCTTGGGTGAAATCTGGCGTCGCCTGCGGCAACAGATGGCTGCCCAAGCTCGCCGAGGTGAGTTCCACCACGCGCGTCACCGTCACGTCGCCCACCCGCCAGCGCAAGAACTCCGCCATCTGCTCCGCCATCTTGTCTGCCCTTGGGCGGCCAGCTATGCCTTCCACCGTGTTTTCGGGCAACATAGCACACTGGTTTTGGGGGTAATTCGGGGAGGCAGCGTGAAGTTTGGCGACATCGAGGTGGGGCGCGACGGCCATGTGGCCACGCTGGAGATTCAGCGCCCGCCGAACAATTTCTTCGACGTGGCCCTCATCAACGACATGGGGGACGCCTTCGACGCTTTGGATGAGGACATTGACGTCCGCGCGCTGGTGCTCTGCTCCGATGGCAAGCACTTCTGCGCCGGCAACAACTTCGCCGATTCGGCGCGGGATTCCACCCAAGGCGCCCGCCCAGCCGGGCCGGGCCGCAACCCGCTCTACGAGGCGGCGGTGCGGCTCTTCTCCACCAAGAAGCCCGTCATCGCGGCGGTGCAGGGCGCAGCGGTGGGTGGCGGCTTTGGCCTCGCGGTGATGGCGGACTTCCGCGTGGTTTCGCCGGCGGCGCGCTTCACCGCGAACTTCGTGAAGCTCGGCTTCCACCCGGGGTTCGGTTTAACCCACACGCTGGCCAAGATCATCGGCCAACAACGCGCCAACCTGATGTTCATGACGGGGCGGCGCATCAACGGCGAAACGGCCTACGAGTGGGGCTTGGCGGACATCTTGGCGGAACCGGAGCAGCTCCGCGCCGAGGCCATGCGGCTCGCCCATGAGATCGCCGAGAACGCGCCGCTCGCGGTGCAATCCGTGCGCGCCACCATGCGGCAAGGGCTGCCGGAGGCGGTGCAGGCGGCAACGGATTGGGAGAACGCCGAGCAAGGCCGCCTACAGCGCACCGAGGATCACAAGGAAGGCGTGCGAGCGGTGGCGGAACGGCGCCCCGGCAACTTCGTCGGCCGGTAAACGCCGCCAGCGGCTCGGCGCGGCCGTCAGGCGTTCTTGATGGTGAGCCCGCCATCCACCGGCAGCGCCACGCCGGTGATGAAGGAAGCGGCGGGCAACACCAAGCTCAGCGTGGCGTGGGCCACCTCCTCCGGTTCCGCATAGCGCTTCAAGGCGACGCGGCGGCGGGCGAACTCGCGCTTGTGTTCTTCGGGAATGGCCGCAGTCATGCCGGTGCGGATGGGCCCCGGGCAGATGCAATTGACGGTGATGCCTTCCGTGCCGAACTCCACCGCCAGCGAGCGGGTGAGGCCGATGACGCCAGTTTTGGCGGCGGTGTAGGCGCTGCCGTACTTGGTGGCGCCGAGCCCCTCCGTGGACGCGATGTTGACGATGCGTCCGCCATCGGCTTGGCGCAACCACGGCAGCGCGGCGCGGATCGTGCGCACTTGGGCCGTCAGCAGCACATCCAGGCCTCGCGCCCAAGTGGCTTCGTAATCGTCGCCATCCAAGGGGCCGCCGGCGCCGATGCCGGCGTTGTTGATGAGGATGTCGATGCCACCGAACGCTTCGGCGACTTCGCCGATGACGCGCTCCACCGCGGCCTTGTCCGCCACATCGAGTCGCCAGCCCCGCACCGGCCGCCCGGCGGCCTCGATTTCGCCCGTCACGGCATCAAGGGCCGCGCCATCGATGTCCATGGCGGCGACGTTGGCCCCCTCGTCGGCGAACAAGTGCGCCGTGGCGCGTCCCATGCCGCTCGCGGCGCCCGTGACGATGGCGGTCTTGCCGGCAATGGAGCGGCTCAAGGTGGACAGTTTCATCAGCGCCTCCCAACGCGCTCGAGTGCTGCCAATGCTACTAGGCTTCCCGTACCATGCCGGCCGTGCGCGATGCGCGGATAGGGAACTCAAGGCAATGGCCGAAGAATCTGCAGCAGGCCCGGCCCCGGAGGCTGGGCAGAGAGACGCCCAGCAGGAAAAACAGCAAACCAGCGCGAAAGAGCCGGCGCTTGGCACCATGTTGCTGCGCGATGGCGTGGTGGTCGCCGCGGCGCTAGCCGTCTGGGGCGGCGCCGAAGCGTGGGCGGTGGTGAGCGGCCTGGCCATCGCCCAAGCCCTGTCCGTGGTCAACGGCATCGCCGCCGGCCTCATCGTTGTGCCGCTGCTGCATGAGTGGGGCCACTACGCCGGCGCCAAGCTCACCGGCGCCATCGCCCCCCGTGTGCCGCCGGCGGCGCCCACCTCGTTGTTCCGCTTTCAGTTCGATCTGCCCAACAACACGCTGCGCCAGTTCATCGCGTTGGGTGTTGGCGGGAACGTCGCGCACTGGCTCGCCTTTCTGGCGCTGTTCGTGTTGCTGCCCTTGGACACCGCCGGCCAAACGGCGCTGGTGGCCGCGGCGCTGGCCTTCGCGTTCGGCGCCAGTGTGCTGGAAGTGCCGATCATCACCCGCGCCCTCAAGGGCACGGTGCAGCCGGTAAACGCCTTCGACCATCTCAGCCGGGCCGTGCTGCGCCGCCACGCCGTCATCGGCGGCATCGGCGGGTTGGCATTCGCGGCCGTGGCTTAACGAGGAGACCGGGACATGAAGCTGGGTTTGGGCATCGGCTACAGCGGCCGCCACATCGACTTGCCCATGGAGCGCATCCTGCTGGCGGAAGCGCTGGGTTACGACACGGTATGGTCCGCCGAGGCATACGGTTCCGACGCTTGGACCCCGCTCGCCTTCATCGCGGCGCACACCAAGAGCATCCGCTTGGGCACCGGCATCCAGCAACTCGCCGGCCGCCCGCCGGTGATGGCGGCGATGCAGGCCGCCACGCTGGACGCGCTGGCGGGGGGCGATCGCGTCATCATCGGCCTTGGGATGTCTGGCCCGCAAATCGTCGAGGGCTGGTACGGCCAACCCTGGGGCCGCCCGTACTATCGCCTGAAGGACTACGTGGCCATCGTGAAGAAGACGTTGCGGCGCGAGATCGTGAGCCACGACGGGCGCGAAATCTCGTTGCCCTTCATGGGCGAGGGGGCGCTCGGCATCGGCAAGCCGCTGAAGTCCATCCTGCACATGAACCCAAACATTCCAGTCTGGCTCGGCACCGGCACCGAGACGATGGTGCGCTTGACCGGGCAAATCGCCGATGGCTGGCTGCCGCTGCGCATGACGCCGGCGTATCTGCCCAAGGCGCGGGCGTGGCTCGCCGCGGGTGCCGCGAAGGCCGGCCGCCCGGTGGAGGAAATCGACGCGCAATCCGGCGTGCAGGTTTACATCACGGACGACGTGCAGGCCGCCATCGACGCCGGCAAGCCCAACGCCGCGCTCTACGTTGGCGGCATGGGCCACAAGACGCTCAACTTCCACAAGCACATGATGACGGAGCGCGGCTTCGGCGACGCCGCCGAGCGCATCCAGGAGCTCTATCTGGCCGGCCGCAAGGACGAAGCCACCGCCGCGGTGCCGGACGAGTTCATCGACGAGGCGGCGCTCTTGGGGCCGAAGGCGCGCATCAAGCAGCGCTACCGCGCTTGGCAGGACGCCGGTTTCACGGGCTTGACGGTGGGCACCCAGCAGGACGAGGCGGTGCGCTTCATGGCGGAGCTCGCGGGGTTGAACCAACGCGCTTGAGCGAACAGGCACATGACGCGCACCGTGCCGTTGGAGCACTCGATGCCTTGAAGCCGCAACGTGTGGGCGGCAGCGCCAACCCCCGAAGTGCCCCACTCATTGGACTTGAACGCCGCAGCGCGATAGCTTAGCCCGCTTTCACCATTCAGGCCGTTGGGGGGAGGGACTGCTATGGCCACTGTGGATGGCGCCACGCTGATGGCGCAAAGCCTCAAGGCGCAGGGGGTGGATTACATGTTCGGCATCGTGGGATTCCCCGTGCCGGGCGTCGCCGCCGCCGCGCAGAAGGCGGGCATCACGTTCATCGGCATGCGCAACGAGCAGTCCGCGAGTTACGCGGCGCAGGCGGCGAGCTATCTCACCGGGCGCACCCAGGCCTGCTTGGTCGTCTCCGGCCCAGGCGTCATCCATGCCTTCGCCGGCCTTGCGAACGCCCGCGAGAACTGTTGGCCGATGATCCTCATCGGCGGCGCCTCTCCCACCTACCAAAACGGCATGGGCGCGTTCCAGGAAGAACGGCAGACGGAGCTCGCCGCCCCGTACTGCAAGTACGCCCACGAGATCGACCGTGCCGAGCGCATCCCGTACTACGTCGAACAGGCGATTCGCACATCCCTGAACGGCCGCCCCGGGCCGGTTTACCTCAACTTCCCAGACGACGTGATCCGCGCCGAGGCGGAAGAGGAGAACGTGGCGCAGGCCGCACCGTTCGTGTCGCCGACACGCCCCTTGGCAGACCCAGCCAACGTGGAACGGGCGCTGGATGCATTGGAATCCGCCGAGAATCCGCTGGTGATCGTCGGCAAGGGCATGGCGTGGGCGCGCGCGGAAGACGAAGTGCGAGACTTCATCGAGAAGACCCAACTGCCGTTCCTGGCGTCGCCGATGGGCAAAGGCGTGATGCCGGATGAGCACCCCCTCTCCGTGGGCGCCGCCCGCAGCACCGCGCTCAAGGAGGCGGATGTCGTGTTCCTGATGGGCGCCCGCCTGAACTGGATCATGCACTTCGGCCTGCCGCCCCGCTTCAAGGCCGGTGTGCGCATCGTGCAGCTGGACATCGAACAAGAAGAAATCGGCCGCAACGTGCCGGCCGAGGTGGCCCTCGTGGGCGACGGCAAGGCGGTGATGGGGCAGATGAATCGGGCGCTGGCGAACCGCCAATGGTTCTATCCGGCGGAAACCGCGTGGCGCGGCACCTTGAAGGAGAAGGCGCAGGCGAACGCCGAAGCGGTGCGCCCGATGGTCGAGGACGACGCGACGCCCATGAACTACTACCGCGCCTACCGCGACATCGTGGATTGGCTGCCGGAAGACGCCATCATCATCGGCGAAGGCGCCAACACCATGGACATCGGCCGCACCCAGATGCCGAACCGCGCGCCACGCCATCGGCTGGACGCCGGCACCTACGGCACCATGGGCATCGGCCTGGGCTTCGCTGTGGCCGCGGCGGTGACGAACCCGGACCAGCCCGTCGTCTCCGTGCAGGGCGACAGCGCGTTCGGCTTCTCCGGCATGGAGATGGAAACGATGATCCGCTACAACCTGCCGGTGAAGCTCATCGTGCTGAACAACGGCGGCATTGGCGGCGGCGTTGGCCCGCTTGAGGAGGGCCAAACCGTGCCCCCCGGCGTGCTCACCTACGGCGCCCACTACGAAGGCATGCTCGAAGCCCTAGGCGGCAAGGGCTTCTACGTGGAAGACCCGTCCGGTTTGCGTGCGGCGTTGGATGAAGCGATGGCGTTCGATGGCCCCGCGCTGGTCAACGTGCCGCTGCACCCGAGGGCCGGGCGCAAGCCGCAGCAGTTTGGGTGGTTGACGACTTGAGGGCACCTGCCTAGCGCGGCCACGGAAAGGCAAGCCGGAGTTTCGCAGCAGCCACGTCAAACCCGCATTGTTACCCAAAACGGGTATGATGGTTCCCGAAATGGGAACTCAACACGCACACCGGGGCGACTCGCGCACTGGCTTGGCGGACGCGCTGTTCACGCCCGTGCAGCAACGGGTGCTCGGGCTGCTGTTCGGCCAACCGGACCGGCGCTTCCAAGGCGCGGAACTGATTCGCTTGGCGAATGCCGGCACCGGTGCGCCGCACCGCCTCTTGGTGCGCTTGGCATCCTGCGGGCTGGTGCGGGTGGACGCGGTGGGACGGCAGAAGTTCTACCAAGCGAACCCGGGCGCGCCGATCCACCAAGAGCTGGTGGCCCTCGTTCGGAAGACCGTCGGCCTGCGGGAACCGCTTCGGGAAGCGCTCATGCCCTTGGCAGACGACATCGAGCTGGCCTTCGTGTTCGGCAGCGTGGCCGCGGGTCAGGACGGGGCAGGCAGCGACATCGACTTGATGGTGGTGGCCCACTCGCTGGACTACACCACGCTCTTCGAGGCCCTGCAGCCGGCCGAGCAAGCGCTCGACCGGCCGGTGAACCCCAACATCGTCTCGCCGGGTGAGTGGACCAGCAAACGCCGCCACAAGGACGGCTTCATTGCACGAGTGGCAGCGCGCCCTCGGTTGCCAGTGATCGGAGAAGACGAGGATGGCCGCCACGCAACTTGAGAACCTGGTCCGCATAGGCCAGCTGCAGCGAGAAGCGCCAGTCGCTGATGAACTGGCCGGATTGAAGCGTTCGGCACAGTTGCGGCTCGCAGATGCCCTGCGCCCTGAACTCTCCCTCGCAAGCCGTTTCGACTTGGCGTACAACGCGGCACATGGGCTGGCACTCCACTGCCTACGGCGGGCCGGATACCGCTCCACGACCCGGCTCACCGTGTTTCAGTCGCTGGCCCATACGTCGCGTCTGGAGCCGGCGCAGTGGCGCGTGTTGGTGAAGGCGCATCAGCGGCGCAATCTTGCCGAGTACGAAGGCCACATGGACGTGGACGACCGGTTGCTCGATTGTCTATTGAGTGCCGCACGGGCCTTGCTGGAGGAAGTGGAGCCTTAACATGGACACCCGTCGCAGCGGTGGGGCTCGCCGTGCGCTGAATGGCCTCAACCGCAGTCGAAGGTCTCCGCCACGTCCACCGAGAAGCCGCGCAGCAGTGGAGATTCCGCCCTTTCGCCGCGGCGATGAACGCGCTCTTTGGCGTAAGCGTCGCCGCTGAGCGAGAGCACGCTGATGGTCTCGTCCAGCGGATTGACGATCCAATGCTCCGGGATGCCGGCCTCGGCGTAGTCCTGCCGCTTGTCTTGTGTGTCCCGCTGCGGGTCATCCGGGCTCACTACCTCCATCACGAGGTCCGCCCCGCGCCAGTAGTCGTCTTGGCGGCGCGGGTCTTTAGCGTCGAACAGCGCCAGCAGATCGGGCTCGCGGAACTTGCCCTCGCGGATGCGAAGGCGCAGCGGGGCGCATAGCACGATGCCGCCACGTTCGCGCAGCAGCGGATGCAGCGCGAACGCGAGCGAGAGGCAAATGGCCTGATGGAGGTCGGTTGGCATGGGCAGCACCTCTAGCTGGCCGTCCGTGAACTCCATGAGCCGCGTGGCATTCGCCGTGAGCCGCAGGTATTGCGCCGGCGTCCAAGTGCCTTGCAGGGGTTGCAGGTCGATGGTCGCGCCGTTGTCCAGCGGGTCGGCTTGCGGCACGGGCTGGGGAGTGGCGACCATCGCGCAACAGTCCTTCCAAGGCAGTGAGGGCATTGTACCGCGAAGCCGAAGGTGGTCTGGCGGCAGCCCGTGCGTCGAACCTCTGTCCCGCTCCCCTCGCTGGCTGTTGACAACACGCCAACAGCCCTATCCCATAGGGCATTGAGGATGAGGGCGTTTCGGGGAAGCAGGCGTTCACCATGACCGTGGAAGAGAAGGCCATCGAGTTGCTGCTGCGCTCGCCTCGGCTCGCCGCCGGCACGATTCTGGATTTGCTCGACGTCGGCGACCGCGAGTTCCGGGAGATGGCAGCGCGCAACCCCACCATCGCCAAGCTGCTTGAAGCGCGGCGCAGCGGTGCGCTCTCGCCCCCGAAGGCGGAACCGACGCAGTGCGCGTCCTGCGGCGAGTGGTTCGTGCCATACGGCGCCGCCCGATTCTGTTCAGACACCTGCCGCACGGCGGGACGCTTGGGCGAAGGCGCCCGAGTGAAGCCTCGTGGCTGCGCCACACGCGGCGCGGCCGCGGAAACCCCTTGAGTTGGCGGTTCGGGCGGCCCGGTGCCGCGTCAAACCCAGTCAAGGGTCAGGGAGGAGCAACCATGCGAAAGCTAATCTTGACGGCGGCGTTGGCCGTTGCCGTGCCAGCGGGCGCGGCCGAGCGGCAGGTCTTTTTCGGCGACCTGCACATCCACACTCAGTATTCGTTCGACGCGTTCCTGTTCGGCACCCGCACCAACCCGGACGACGCCTACGCCTTCGCCCGCGGCGAGCCGCTGCGGCATGCGTCTGGCTTCACCATGCAGCTCGACCGGCCGTTGGATTTCTACGCCGTCACGGACCACGGCTTCTTCCTCGGCACATGGCAGGCGATGAACCAGCCCGGGCACCCCCTGAACCAAGACGAAACGGCGCGTCAGTTCTTGGACGCGCGCACCGTCACGGATCGTTTCCGCGCCTTCTCGACGGCGGGGCAATTCCTCTTGGACAACTTCATCGAAGCGGATGTGCGCAGCGCGTGGGCGGACATCATCGCCGCGGCGAACCGCAACTACGAACCGGGCAAGCTCACCACGTTCATCGCCTACGAATACACGAGCAGCCGGGACTTCGGCAACTTGCATCGCAACGTGATCTTCCGCGGCGATTCGGCGCCGGCCATGCCCTACTCGCGGCTGGACTCCCTGAACCCGGAAGACCTCTGGGCGTGGATGGATCGGCAACGCGAGGCCGGCATGGACGCCATCGCCATTCCACACAACTCCAACGGTTCCGATGGCCACATGTTCCAGTGGACGCAGTGGGATGGCAGCCCCATGGACGCCGAGTACGCGGCGTTGCGGAT
The DNA here is from genome assembly GCA_965200505.1 of Candidatus Azotimanducaceae bacterium. Lineage (GTDB taxonomy): Bacteria > Pseudomonadota > Gammaproteobacteria > Pseudomonadales > Azotimanducaceae > VXNE01. Next base: position 2,531,859 of record OZ241343.1, read on the forward strand.
GCGCAACGAGCCGCTGGTGGAGAACACCCAGATCAAGGGCACCTCGGATACGCATCCGTTCCTGTCGCCGAACGACGAATGGGCGGATTTCGAGATCTTCCCCTACCGCATCGCCAGTTGGCTGCGCAGCCGCCCGCGCGGCAGCTACACGCGGGCAGCGTGGCGCAACGGCTTGGCGATGGAGGCGACGGACGGCGTGAATCCCTATCGCTTTGGCGTGGTGGGGGCGAGCGACACCCACAATTCCGGCGATGTGTTCGACGAAGATCGCTACGTGAGCAAGTTGGGCGCCATCGATGGCGACGACGGCGTGGGGCGCGGCTCCGTGCCGGTGTCGGGGGAGGGCGAACCACCCTCGTACCGCCAAACCGCCGGCATCTACTTCAGCGCTGCCGGCATGGCCGCGGTGTGGGCGGAGCGCAACGACCGTGAGGCCATCTTCAACGCGTTCCGGCGCAAGGAGACCTATTCCACCACGGGCACGCGCATCCGCCTGCGGTTCTTCGCCGGCTATGGCCTCAGCGAGGACATGCTGGACGCGGACGCGGTGGCGGCGGCGTATCAGCGCGGCGCCCCCATGGGCGGCGAACTGGTGGCGAAGGCGGATGCCGCGCCGGACTTTCTGGTCTGGGCCGCGCAGGATCCGCAGAAGTCCAGGCTGCAGCGGGTGCAGATCGTGAAGGGTTGGACGGAGACCGGCGCGAGCGGCGTGGAGTCCCATGAGCGCGTCTATGACGTCGCTTGCTCGGACGGCTTGGCGGTGGACCCAGCCACGCATCGGTGCCCGGACAACGGCGCCACGGTGAACGTCGAGGATTGCAGCGTGACGGAGGACGTGGGCGCCCGGACGCTCAGCGCCGTGTGGCAAGACCCGGACTTCGACCCGGCGCAACGCGCCTTCTACTATGTGCGGGTGTTGGAGAACCCCGTTTGCCGGTGGTCAACGTGGGACGCCATCCGCGCCGGCCGCACGCCGCGCCCCAACGTGTCCGCGACCATTCAGGAGCGCGCCTACTCGTCGCCCATCTGGATTCGGCCGGGTTGAGAGCCTAGGCTCTGGCGGCCCGGCGGCTGGCCCCGAGCAACCCCGGGGCCAGCGGTCAGCCGCTCAGCCGTGCCAGCTGTCTGAGCGCCGCAACGCCTTGTTGGCCGCCGAGGCGCGTTCGTCCTCGCTCATCTCGTCCGTGAAGAGGGCCTTGTTCTCCTTCGGGTCCATGAACTTCGGCCCTTCCTCCTTCCAGCCATAGAACTCGTTCAGGCCCACCAGTTGCCGGAACCGGGGATTGTTGCCGTGGCGTTCCACCACCGCCGGGTCGAGTTCCTCGCCGTAGCGCTCCTGCAGCTTCATCCACGGCCGGGCGAAGTACACGGCGAGGTTCAGCCGCAGCCCCGGCACCATGCGCGGATAGGAGCCGTGCCAGGTGTTGCCGTGCCAGATGGCCATGGAACCGGCCGGCATCTCGACCGGAATGGCGTCTGGGTTCTCGTTCGGGCCGGAGAGGCCCGATTCCGCGGGCTTCGGGTTCCGCGCCCGCTTGTGGCTCTCCGGCACGATGGCCAGCGCCCCAGATTCCTTCGTGTAATCGACCATCGCGTAGTTCACGGTGGCCACTTGGGAATAGCGGGGCAGCGGCGTTGGCATGCCGGTGTCCGTGTGCAGGCCGATTTCGCCGCCGCGCCCCATGCCCTTGAAGTGGCACGTCATGCTTGAGAGTTGGCACTGCTTGCCGACGAGATACGTCACCAGCGCCAGCATCTTCTCGTTCATCAGGACGTCTTGGAAGACGGGATGGCGCGGCATCAGGTACGGGATGAGGCGCAGGTTGTCGTGCCCCTCGCCGGTCTCGAGGTTCGGCGCCACGCCGGTTTGCGCCTCGGCCAAATCCATGATGGCTTGGCGGGCGGTGGTGAGCGTGTCCCCGTCCAGCGCGCCCTTGATGTAGGTGAAGCCGTAAGCCTCCAAGTGGGCCACGTTCTTCTCCAAGCCCAGCCGCGCGACCTCCCCCCACACGTCGTTCAAGTCTTCACTCGCGCTCCAATTCGGCATGTGGCCGTTGTCCAACGTCGCTTGCATTCCCTCTTCCTCCTTGGCACGGCCCGTCGCCGCACGATGGGGCGAGCATAACAGCCTAAGCGCCCAGCGGCGCAATGCATGGCCACCCCTATAATCAGACTTGGGCAACCCACGGCCAAACTGGTGAACAACGACAAACGCCGACGCATCTACGAGCGGCTCCGCGAGGCTAATCCGGCCCCCACCACCGAGCTCGATTACGGCACGCCGTTTGAGTTGCTCGTCGCCGTGATCCTGTCGGCGCAGGCCACCGACGTGGGGGTGAATCGCGCCACCAAGACGCTCTACGCGGCCGCGGCCACCCCGGCGGCGATGCTCGCCTTGGGGCTCGATGGCTTGAAGGCGCACATCAAGTCCATCGGCCTCTTCAACACCAAGGCCGAGAACATCCTGAAGACCTGCCGCGTCCTGCTCGATGAGCACGACGGCGCCGTGCCGCGCGACCGCGCCGCGTTGGAAGCGCTGCCGGGCGTCGGCCGCAAGACCGCCAACGTCGTGCTGAACACGGCCTTTGGCGAGCCCACCATCGCCGTCGATACACACATCTTCCGGGTGGCGAACCGCACCCGCCTCGCCGTCGGCAAGACGGTGCGGGCGGTGGAGGATCGGCTGCTCAAGGTGACGCCGGCCGAGTTCATGCAAGGCGCCCACCACTGGCTGATCCTGCACGGGCGTTACGTCTGCGTGGCGCGTCGCCCCCGCTGTGGCGCCTGCGGCATCGAAGACCTCTGCGAGTTCAAGGACAAAACCGAGACGTAACGGGCCGCTGCTAGCGCACGAGCTGCAGGGGCATTTGCGAATCGGACGTCGTGGCGCCATCGCCGCGCAGCGCGTTGCGGCTGGAGTAGTCGAGCCGATAGTACCCGCCGGCGAACCGCACCCGCTCCGCGCTGTAGCGCTGCGCCGGGTCTTCGCCGCCTTCGAGGCAGTGCAGGATGGCGTCCGCCAGGAACGCCTCGATCTTCAACACCACGATCTTCTGCCGCAGACGCCCTTGGTCGTCGCGGTTCAGCACGTTCGGCAACGTGTTGGTGGTGGCGAACTCGGTGAGGGCCGGGGCGTGGAGATTGGCCCGCGCCTCTGGCGAAATGTAGGTGTGGGTGCAATAGAAGTAGATGCGGCGCGGGCGCGTTTCGGGATTGTCGTGCAAGAGGCTCAAGGCGGTGGCGATGGTGCTGCCCGACCGCACCATGTCGTCCAAGATGAACACCTCGCGGCCCTTCAGCCGGCCGGCGTTCGGCGGCAGGCGCATTTCCACGTTGCGTTGCCCCAGCCGGTGCTTCTCGAACACCACCGTCTCGGCTTCGGGCAGGCCGGTGAAGCGTTGCACGCTGCGGACGAAATCGGCCGCGCCGTGGTCTGGCGCCACGAAGCCGACGTTGGCGCCGGCGCGGCTCGGGCTCGCCACTTGCAGCACGTAGTGCGCCACGAGGTGGGCGATGTCCAAATTGAAGAACGCTTGGCGGTCGGCGCCGAACACATCGTCGTAGATGTCGGCAAGCACGTCGGGCTTGTGGTTGTGTACCGCCACCACCTGATCCACGCCGGCGCGCTTTAGCATGTGCGCGTAGAGCTCCGCCGAAGCCGGTTGGCCATCGAACTTCTTGTATTCCTCCGGCCCGGTCATCTGCGGATGGTCGATGGAGTGCGGGCCGCGATCCTGCGCGGAGAAGAACAAGTCCGGCTCCACCAGCACCACGCGCTCGGCGCCGTTTTCCTTGGCGGCCGAGGCGATCAAGAGGTTCCGCATGGCGAGCTCGACGCGGGTGTGCTGCGGCGCGGACGTCGAAATGAGGTAAACGCGCTTGCCGCGCAGGTGGGTGCCGATGCGGGTCAGGTCATCCGCGTCGCTGATGAAGCGCGGGCAGAACTCGCTGTTGGCGAAGGTCTTCAGCGAGATCAGGTCCGACACGCTCGGCGCTTGCCCCAGGTGATGCGCCGTGTCGAGGGCGAACGAGGCGTCCGTCCAATTCGAGACGATCATCAGATCGTCCCGCGCAGTCCCGCTGGCGTCCATCCGATCCCCCGAACCGGCGGGGCCGCCTAGGCTTGGACGGGTTTGGCCACGCCGCCGTCGAAGGGCCGCAGGCCGAACTGGCGGACGGTGCTGGCGAGGGTCGGCTTGCCGATGCGGATGCGGTCATCGTTCAAGAGGTACGTGAACACATATCCCAAGCCGAGGATGAGGATGCCGATGAGGAAGCAGTAAATCACGGCGCGGTCCGGGTATTGATCCTTCAAGTAGCCGACGTACACCGGCCCGAAGATGCCGGCCATCGCCCACGCCGAGAGCACCGCGCCGTAGATGGTGGCCATGCGCCGCGCCCCGAAGACGTCCAGCACGAAGGACGGCATGGTGGCGAAGCCGCCGCCGAAGCAGAGCAGCACATAGCAGACGAGGGCCGAGAACACCCACGGGTTCTGCTCGGTCATCAAGATGCCGAACACGAACATTTGGCTGGCGAGCAGGATGCGGAACACGCGCACCCGCCCGATGCGGTCCGAGAGCAGCCCCCACAGCAGGCGCCCCACGCCGTTGCAGAGCGAGCTCACCGCGATGAGCGTCGCCCCGTAGGTCGCCAACGCCTCCGGTTCCACGGTCGGGTCCGCGAGGCCCCACACATCTTGCAGCAGGGCGGATTGGAAGCTGATGACGGAGATGCCGGCGGCGATGTTGAAGAAGAAGACGATCCACATCACCACGAACGCCGGTGACAGGAGGCACGCCTTCACGGTGGCTTCGTCCGCCCCTTCGCCCAAATCCACTGGCGCTTCGGGCGCGGTTTCCGGGTCGCCAAGCAAGAGGCTCGATGGAATGAGGATGAGCGCGAACACCAAGCCCAACGCGAGGAACACCAGCGCCAGGTCGTTCTCCACCTGCAGCAGCAGCACGGGCGCCAGCACTTTGCTCAACACCAGCGCCCCGACGCCGAAGCCCATCACCACGATGCCGGTGGCGAGGCCCTTGCGATCTGGGAACCACTTGGCCACGGTGGCCACCGGCGTCACGTAGCCCAAGCCGATGCCGGCGCCGCCGATGACGCCGTAGCCCAAGTAGAAGAGCACGAGCGAATCGATGGTGAGCGAGAGGCTCGCGATCAGGTAGCCACCGCAGAACATCAAACTGCCGATCAAGGCGAGGCGACGTGGCCCGTACCGCCCCAGCACGGCGCCGCCGAAGGCCGCGGCCATGCCCAGCGAGAAGATGGTGATGCTGAACGCCACCGCCGTCTCGGTGTACGTCCAGCCGAGCTGCCGCACCAGGAGCGTCTGGAAGAAGCTCCATGCATACACGGTGCCAAGGCACATTTGGATGGCGGTGCAGAGCACCGCGATGACCACCCGCGGCACCGGCCGCCCGAAAAACGTCATGCGTGGGTCTCCCCCAAGGCGCTACGCCGGCGCCTTCGCCGGGGCCTCGTCCCCGTTCACCCGCGCCATGTAGAGGAACAGCCGCGCCAAGTGTCCCACTTCGTCGTTCCGTTCCAGCACCGCGGGTTCGCCGGCCGCCTCCTCGCCTTGGCGGGCCAGCTGCACGGCGTAGGCCAACAACCCGCTCAAGGGCTTGGCCGCGAGGTTGACGAGCCAGATGGCGGCGAACACGCCCACCAGGAAGACGCCGGAGATCAGATACACCTGCCGCCCGATGGCGCGTTGGATCTTGAGGGCGATCAAGCTCGTGTCCATTCCCACATGCACGGTGCCGGCGACGCCGGCGAGGATGGGCGCGCCCACTTCCACGAAGTCTCCCATGCCGGGCAGGGTGCGCTCGACGGGATCGGTGTTCATCGGGTCGCCGGCGAGCACTTCCTCCGGGATGCCCGGCACGAACGTGTGGACGAGGAACTCGCCGGTCTCGTTGGTGATGTAGATGTACTTGATGCCCTGGATTTCGACGAATTGATCGACCAAGGACTGCAGCGCCGCCAAGTTGCGGTTCAGCATGATGTCCACGCTGGAATCCGCGATGGTCTTGGCGATGTCCTGGCTGTTGCTGACGTACTCCTCGGAAAGGTGCGTATCCACCGTGTAGATGCACAAGGCGGACATCGACAGCGCGATGAAGCCGAATAGCGAGAAGACGCCGAAGAGCGTCTTCTGGAACAGTTTCTTCACCTTCGTCGTCTCGGCCATGGCCTCTTCCTTGTCCGTTCTCGTCAGGTACCCGTCAAGTCTTCGCGAACTTGGCGCGCCAGTCTTCGAGGGTGACGAAGCGCCCCCCCTCCACCACCGTATAGTAAACGCGCTGCATCCCTTGGCGCCGCTCCGGGCCAAAGGAAATCAGCTCGCCCACACCCAAGTCGAAGCCGCGCACGGCGAACACGGCGCGTTCCAAGCCGGCGCGCGTCGGCGGTTCGTCCAGCCGCCGCAGCACCTCCACCATGAGCTTCGCGTTGAGGAAGCCCTCCAAGCTCACGAAACTCTGCGGAAAGGGGGTGTAGGGCTCCGTCACGAGCTCCGGCGGCGGCGGTGGATCGTAGCGCTCCATCAATTCCCGGTATTCGCGCACCGCCGGGATGGACACGTTCTCGTAGCTCGGCACCACCTGCGAGTTCACCAGCAGGTCCGTGTACTGGCTGCTGTTCTCCATGCCTTCGGTCAGGAGCTTCAGCAGGTTCTCGCTGCCGACGAACGACAGGTTGGCCATGGGCACGCGCAAGCCCAAGTCCACCGCGTCGCGGGCGAACGCGGCGCAGGCGGCATAGGAGCCGATGCAGATCACCGCGTCGGGATTGGCGGCCTTGAGAATCTCCACTTGGCTGCGCATGGTGGCGGTGAACTTCGTGCCGCGCTGATAGGTCGCTTCGCCGGCGATGGTCTCGCCGCGTTCCGCGAGCGCCGCCCGCACCCCGGCCCACCCGCTGCGGCCGTAGGCGTCCGCTTGGTAGAAGACGGCGATGCGCCAACGCCCCACGTCGTAGAAGTTGTTGACGAGGCCCGCCGTCTCCTGCCGGTATGAGGCGCGCAGGTTGAACGCGAACTCGCCATATGGCGGCTCGCGCTGCGGTTGGGCGCCGGTGAACGGGAAGAACATGTACACGTTGCGGTTCTGGAACAGCTTCAGCATCGGCAGCACCCGGGTCACGGTGGGTGTGCCGACGTAGCCGAACAGGAGGAAGACGCTGTCCTCCAGCACCAAGTTCATGGTGTTGCGCACGGACGGGTCCGGTTGATAGCCGTCGTCGTAGGTGCGGAGCACGATGCGCCGCCCGCCGATGCCACCGGATCGGTTGACGTGCTCGAAATAAGCCATCGCGCCCCGATACAGCTCGATGCCGAGGCCCATGGACGGACCGGAGAACGCGGCCGAGGTGCCCAGCACGAACTCGCTGTCCGTGACGCCGGCCCCCGCGACGCCGGCCCCGCGCGCCAACGGCCCCAACACAGCACCGGCGACGCCACCGCCCAACGCCGTGCGCCGCGTCAACTTGCTCCCGCGCCCGCTCGTCATGTCGCGGCTCCTACGGCGTTGCACACCCTTCGTCCAGCTCCCCCAGACGCGAAACAGGCGTTAGTTTTACACGATTGAAGGCGTTGCGGAACAGATTGTGCCAACCAATGCTCAACGGTGCCACGCCAACGCCCGCGCCGCGGCCAACGAGAGCCCCGCGACGATGAAGCCGCCGGGCGCCAACGTGGCGAGCGGCACGGCGTGGCCGAGGGACTGCCGCGCGACCGCCAACGCCAATAACGCCAAGGCGAAACCAGCCGCGGTGCCCAGTGCGTCCAAGACCGCGCGGAGTGCCGGTTGGCGCGAGGCGAACTGCTCGAGGCGGCCCAAAATCATGCAGTTCGTCACCACCAACTGCAGGAACAGCGCCACCTTGGCATACACGCTGAACGCGAACGCCTCCGCCACCATCGTGACACTCGCCGTGAGCGTCGCGATGACGAGCACGAAGCACGGCAGCCGCGCCGCGGCCGGCACGAAGTTGCGTAGCATCGACACCGCCGCCGCGGCGCCAACCAGCACGAAGCCGCTCGCCGCCGCCAGCGCCGCGGCGTTCTCGACGCTGGTGGTGACGGCGAACAGCGGGCAGAGGCCCAAGCCTTGGGCCCACGCCGCGTTGCGTTCCCATGCGGCGGCCTTGGCGAGCTTCAGCGTGGACACCACGGCGCCTCGGTTCGATGGCGTTCGAGGGCGGTGGCGCGGGCCCGCAGCACCGCCCTTGAGGTGATGGTGGCACCGGTCACGGCGTCAAACCGCGCCTCACCGCCCGCCGCCGGCGAGCCGAGGCCGCCGATCCAATCAGTGGGCGCCAAGATGTCCGCGAAGCCGGGCGTCTCCCCATGTCGGGGCACGCGCAAGCCCACCAACCGCCCATGCCGGAACGCGGCCACCACATCCATGCTGCCGCCGTAGCCCCGCTCGACGATGGCGAGGGCCACCAAGCCATGGTCGCAGGCGGTCGTGTCTTGGTGTGCGGCCATCTCCACGTCAAGGCCCGTCAACTCGGCGAGCACGGCCTGCCGCGCGGCGCGGCGGTTCTCGTCGATGCGCGTGGCGGTGGCCGCGTTGACGAGGGCGAGCGCCAAGCCGGCCGCCGCCATCAGCCCACCCAAGGCCAACGCGCCGCGCAGCGCCGCGGTCAGCGGGGCAGGCACAGCCTATCCAAGGCCGGCGCGGCGAGGTTGCCGAACAGCACGGCGAACGCGATGCCATCGGGCCAAGCGCCAAACGCCCGGATGACATAGATGACGATGCCGATGAGGGCGCCGAAGAGCCATTGCGCCGCCGGCGTCGCCGGCGCCGTCACCGGATCCGTCGCGACGAAGAACGCCGCCAGCATGGTGCCGCCGGCGAACCAGTGAAAGAGCGGCGAGCCGAGGCTGGCGGAACTGCCGCCGTCGTAGCCGAGCGCGGCGCATAGGCCCAAGCTGCCGAGCACCGCGACCGGGCAGCGCCAATGGGCCACCCGCACAGCGCAGAGCCACACGCCGCCCACGAGCGCCGCGGCGTTGACGATCTCGAAGCCGCGCCCGCCGATGGCGCCGAAGGCGGCCTGCCGCCACACCTCGGCCACCGTGGCGCCGTCGCGGTGCCGCAGGGCGTCCAAGGCGGTGGCGCCGGTCAGCGCATCCCATTCGCCGAACGCCGCCGGATACGCCACCAGCGCCGCCGCATAGCCCGCCATCGCCGGATTGAAGACGTTGCGTCCCAGGCCGCCGTAGAGGTGCTTGGCCAGCAACAAGGCGATGGCGACGGCGAAGACGAGTATGCCGGTGGGCAAGCCGGGGGGCGCCGCGAGGGCGATGAGCGCGCAGGTCACCGGGGCGCTGCCATCCGTCGCCGCCGCCAAAGAGCGGTGGCGCAACCAAAGCCAAGCGGCTTCCAACGCCATGCCAGACGCCAGCGCGACGATCAGGTTGGTCACCACGCCCCAACCGAAGCACCAGGTGGCCGCGACCGCCACCGGCACCAGCGCCGCACCCACCCGCAGCATCACGCCCCGCGATGTCATGGCGTGGATGGCGGCGGTTCATCCGGCGTCCCGCACCGGCGGGCGTCTGCGTGGCGTGCGCCAGCATCGCCTTCCCGCGTCCATGAACGCGGCGCCTCGAGCCGGGCCTCACGGCGCGAGCGCGTCGCGTCACGGCGCCGCACCAAGCGGGCATTGCGCTGGTCGAAGCGCTGCCGCGCCAAATCCGCGGCACGGGCGCGTTGCGCGGCTTCCCGGCGCTGGCCTTTCGCGTGGCGGAACGCGGCGAGCAGCGGCAGCCGGCTGGGACAGACGAGATCGCAAGCGCCACACTCGATGCACTCGTCCAAGCGCAAGCGCTCCACTTGCTCCCAATGCTCGGCCTCGACGCCGCGCAAGAGTTCCTGCGGCAAGAGGCCCTGTGGACAAGCCGTCGCGCACCAGCCACAACGAATGCAGGGGCTGGTGGCGACCGTGGGGCGCGGCGTCACGCTGCGGGTGTCCTTGCGCACCGCCTCGTCGCCAGCCGCCAACCAGCCCGTCACCGGCCCGCCGACGGTGTATGCGCCGGCAGGCAAAGGCAGCTCGGCCACCGGATGCCCGATGCGCACCCAGAACTCGGCTGTGCCCACTGTGACGACGCGCCGCGTGAGCGGTTCGCCGTGATGCCAGGCGCGGGCGATGGCGAACACCGTCGCGACGTTCAGCACCAGCACACCGATGTCGGTTGGGAAGCCGTCCGCTGGCACCCTGTGGCCCAGCAGGCGCTGCGTCAGTACTCGTTCCCAGCCGGCCGGATAGGGGCCTGGCGCCACCCGCACTTCGACGGGCAGCTCGGCCGGCAGCGGCGCCCCCACCGCCAGCGTCACGCGCGGCGCCCCCAACGCTTCGGCCACCGCTTCGATGCCGCGCAGCACGTCGTCCGTGCAGGTCAAGAGCAGCGCGCGGTCGGCGTTGACGCCGGCCTCGCACTCCACTGCGTTGACGATGAGCGCGTCGGTGCCACGGGCGAGGGCTTGGCGCAGTTTGAGGTGGGTGGGATAGCCGGCGCCGCCCAAACCCACAATGCCGGCTTCGCGGGTGCGCTCGACGAGGTTCGGCGCCGTCAGCGCCGGCGCGCGGCGCTGCTCGCCATCGGGATGCAGCGTGAGCACCGTGGGCGTCGCCTCGATGCGGCCGCTGGCGGCGGCGTGGAGCCGTTCGACGGGGGCCGGCTTCGCGCCAACGGATGCCTCGCGCACCGCAATGACATCGCCATGCCGCACACGGGTGCCGTGCGCGACGACCGCCCGGTACTGGCCGGCCGGCGTCACGAGCGGGTACCGCAGCAGCGCCGGCGGCGGCAGCTCGGTCAGGGGCGTGGCCATTGCCAAGCGCCCTCCCCCGGCACCAGCTCGATGCAATCCACCGGGCACGGCGCCACGCACAACTCGCAGCCCGTGCAGCGTTCCGCGATGACCGTGTGGACAAACTTGTTGGCGCCGACGATGGCATCCACGGGGCAGGCATCCAGACACAGGGCGCAGCCGATGCAGGCCGCTTCGTCGATGAGCGCCTTCACGGGGGGCGCCTCGGTAGGGGGTGCCGCCTCGCGGCCCAGAAGGCGGGCGATGGCGGCCGCGGTGTCCACGCCGCCGGGCGGACAGAGATTGAGCGCCGCGCCGGCCACGATGGCTTCGGCATAAGGCCGGCAACCCGGGTAGCCGCATTGCGCGCACTGAATCTGCGGCAGCAGGTCATTGACCGCCTCGACCACGCGGTCTTCATCGGTTCGCAGACGGCTTGCCACCAGCGCGAGCGCCGCGCCGAAGAAGGCGCCCAAGAGGCCCATCACCAGCGCCGCGGTCATTGCCCGATGCCGCGCAAGCCCTGGAACGCGAGCGCCATGATGCCCACCGTGACAAGCGCCAGCGGCGTGCCTTGCACCGCGGCCGGCGCGGCCGCTTCGTCGAGCCGCTCCCGCAAGGCGGCGAAGCAGGCGAGCACCAGCGCGAATCCGGCCGCGGCGCCGAGCGCCAAGGCCACCACTTCGGCGAGGCTGCCGGCGCTGTCGGTGGCGATGAGGGCCACCCCCAACACCGCGCAATTGCTGGCGATGAGCGGCAGATAGACGCCAAGCAGCCGATGCAGCAAGGGGCTGGTGGCGCGCACGAAGGCTTCCGTGAACTGCACGGCGGCGGCAATGGCCACGATGAACGCCGGCAACCGTAAGTACTCGAGGTCGAAGGGCGCCAGCAGATGCCGTTGCAAGGCGAAGGCGGCGACGCTGGAAGTGACCAGCACGAACGCGGTGGCGAGGCCCATCGGCAACGCCGTGTCGAGCCGGTTGGAGATGCCCATGAACGGGCACAGGCCCAGAAACTGCACCAGCGCGAAGTTGCTCACCAGCGCGGCGCTCAACATCACCAGCAGGAGATCGCTCAGTCAGCGCACCTCCATGCCGGGCGTGGCGCCGGCATCGGGCGCCACGAGGAAGATGTCCGCCCCACCGGGCCCGGCCGCGAGCACCATGCCCTCGGAAACCCCGAAGCGCATCTTGCGCGGCGCCAAATTGGCGACCACCACCACTTGGCGCCCGATCAGGTTCGCCGGATCGTAGGCGGCCTTGATGCCGGAGAAGACTTGCCGCCGATGGTCGCCCACGTCGAGGGTGAGGCGCACCAACTTGTCCGCCCCCGCCACCGCTTCCGCTTCGGCGACCCGGGCGACGCGAAGGTCGAGCTTGGCGAAATCCTCGATGGAGATGGTGGGCGCTTCGGGTTGGGCCGCCTCCACCTCGCCCTCCGGCGCCTTCGACGCCTCGATCATCCGATCGATGGCCTTGCGGTCGATGCGTTGCGCGAGGGGCTTGAACTTCTCGATGCGGTGATCTCGAAGCGGCTCTCCCGCGTCCGCCCAAGTGAGCGGGTGTACGTTCAGGAACGCCTCGGCGCGTTCGGCGAAGGCCGGCAGAATCGGCTTCAGATAGATGGTGAGCACGCGGAACAGGTTGATGCCGAGGGAGCAGACGCTATGCACGTCCGCCTCGCGGCCGGCTTCCTTGGCCAACTGCCACGGCGCATGGTCGTTGATGTACTGGTTCGCCTTGTCCGCGAGGGCCGCGACTTCGCGGGTCACGCGGCTCACGTCGCCGGCGTCGTACAGCGTGGCGAGCTGCGTGTGTGCCGACGACACCTCTTCCCACAGCGCCGAATCGTGGAGAGCCGACGCCAGCGTCGAGTCAAAGCCCTTGTGCAGGAACCCGGCGCAGCGCGAGGCGATGTTGACGATCTTGCCCACCCAGTCTGAGTTCACCCGCTGCGCGAAATCGTCCAGGTTGATGTCGATGTCGTCCGTGTTGGGCGCCAGCTTCGTCGCGTAGTAGTAACGCAGGTATTCCGGGTCCAGATGCTGAAGGTAGGTGGCCGCGGTGACGAACGTGCCGCGGGACTTGGACATCTTCACGCCATCCACGGTGACGAAGCCGTGGGTGTGGACGCGGGTGGGCGGGCGGAAGTCCGCCCCCTGCAGCACCGCCGGCCAGAACAGCGCGTGGAAGTTCACGATGTCCTTGCCGATGAAATGGTGGACTTCGCACTCGGAATCCGGCCGCCAGAAGTCGTCGAAGTTCACCCCTTCCCGGTCGCAGTAGTTCTTGAAGCTCGCGATGTAGCCGATGGGCGCGTCCATCCACACGTAGAAGTACTTGTTCTGCTCGCCGGGGATTTGGAAGCCGAAATACGGGCCATCGCGGCTGATGTCCCACGGCCGCAGGCCTTGGTCGAGCCACTCCGCCAGCTTGTTGGCCACTTCCGGCTGCACCCCGCCCTGGGTCCAGCCCCTGAGGAAGCTGGAGAAATGCGGCAAGTCGAAGAAGAAGTGGTCTGAGGACTTGAGCGTGGGCTGGGTGCCGGAGAGCGCCGAGCGCGGCTCGCCGAGCTCCGTCGCGTCGTAGGTGGCGCCGCACACCTCGCAGTTGTCGCCGTATTGATCCAGGGCGCCGCAGCGCGGGCAGATGCCCTTCACGTAGCGGTCCGCCAAGAAGAGGCCGGCGGCGTCGTCATAGAGTTGCTCCACCGCCGCCGTCGTGATGTGGCCCTTGCCCTTCAAGCGCTCGTAGATGAGCTCGGAGTAATGCTGATTCTCCGCCGAGTGGGTGCTGTGGAAGTTGTCGTGGCTCACATGGAAGGCGGCGAAGTCGCGGCTGTGCTCCACACGCGCCGCCTCCGCGAGCCGTTCCGCGGTGGTGTCTTCCCGCGTCGCCCGCAGCATGGTGGCGGTGCCGTGCGCGTCTTCGGCGCATACATAGATGCACTCGTGGCCGACGAGCCGCTGAAAGCGCACCCAGATGTCCGTCTGGATGTGTTCGAGCAAGTGCCCGAGATGGATGGGGCCGCTGGCGTACGGGAGCGCGCTCGTCACCAAGATTCGGCGTCGTTGCCGGGCGTTCATCGCGGTTTTCTCGGCGTTCTCGGCGGGCTGCGCGGTGGCCGGTCGCGCCGCGCCGCCGCGCAGAGACGAGGCCGCCGCCTGTGAAGCGGCAAGGATACCCCAAATATATAATCAGGCACTCCTATCTCGGCCGCATGGGCCGCGGGCCGGGCGGCGATGGCGCAATCCCTCGAATCCTTCCAAGACCCGATGCTCGGCGAGCCGTGGGGCCAGCTGGGCGCGGTGCAGCGCACCGCCAAGCGCGATGGCAAGTGGCTGGCCGACGTGTGCCTGGGCTACCCGGTGGCGGGGTTGCGCGACGCCTATGCGCAGGCATTGAGCGAGTGGCTGGGCGGGCCCGTCGAGCTGGACCTCGCCTTCAAGGCGCCGGGCGCGAAGGCCATTCCGGGCGCCAAGAACCTCGTCGCGGTGGCTTCCGGCAAGGGCGGCGTGGGCAAATCGACCACCGCCGTCAACTTGGCGTTGGCGCTTGATCGCCTCGGCGCCAAGGTGGGCCTGTTGGACGCGGACATCCACGGCCCCAACCAAGGCATCATGCTCGGTGTGCCGGAAGGCCGCCGCCCCGCGGTGCGCGACGAGAAGCACTTCGTGCCCATCAAGGCGCACGGCATCGAGGCGATGTCCATGAGCATGTTGGTGACTGAGCGCACCCCCATGGCCTGGCGCGGGCCGATGGCTTCGGGCGCGTTGCAGCAGCTCCTGAAGCAAACCGTGTGGGGCGACCTCGACTACCTCGTGGTGGACATGCCGCCCGGCACCGGCGACATCCAGCTCACCCTCTCGCAGGCGGCGCCTGTGGGCGGTGCCGTGATCGTCACCACCCCGCAGGACATCGCGTTGGCGGACGCCCGCAAGGGCATCGAGATGTTCGCCAAGGTGAACGTGCCCATCTTGGGCGTGGTGGAGAACATGAGTTACTTCGACTGCGATGGCTGCGGCAAGCGCCACCACATCTTCGCCGCCGATGGCGGCGCGCGCGTGGCCGAGGAGTATGGCGCCGAGCTGTTGGGCGCCTTGCCGCTCGCGCCGGCCATCCGCGAACAAGCGGACGCCGGCCGGCCCACCCTGGCGAGCGAGCCGGATGGCGAGCTGGCGGCGCTTTATCTGGACGCGGCGCGGCGCATGGCGGCACTGCTGTGGCGAACCCAGGCGAGTGCCGCACCGCCACCCGCCATCCGCATGGAGTAGTGCGCCGTGACGATTCGCTCCGACCGCTGGATTCGCGAGATGGCCCGCACGGCGCGCATGATCGAGCCGTTCGAGCCCCAGCAGGTGCGCGCCGTCGAAGGACGCAGGGTGATCTCCTTCGGCACCTCCAGCTATGGCTACGATGTGCGCTGCGCGCCGGAGTTCAAGGTGTTCACGAACATCCACTCCGCCACCGTGGACCCCAAGGCGTTCGATGCCAAGAGCTTCGTCGATGTGCAAGGCGAGAGCTGCATCGTGCCGCCCAATTCGTTCGCGCTGGCGAGCACCATCGAGTGCTTCCGCATCCCGCGCGACGTGCTCACATTGTGCGTGGGGAAATCGACCTACGCGCGCTGCGGCATCATCGTCAACGTCACGCCGTTGGAACCGGAATGGGAGGGGCACGTCACCTTGGAGTTCTCCAACACGACCAACCTGCCGGCGCGCATCTACGCCAACGAGGGCGTGGCACAGATCCTCTTCTTCCAAGCCGACGAACCGTGCGAGACGAGCTACAAGGACCGCGGCGGCAAATACCAAGGGCAGCGCGGGGTGACGCTGCCGAAGGCCTGAGGTTGGGGCGGAGGCGTCGCCTTCGCCGCTACGTCACGGCCCGCTCGAACTCGGCCAGCGCGTCGATGGGCGCGGAACACGACAGGCCCGTGCAGACGAAGGCCGTGACCCGCGCTTGCTTCTCGGCGCTCACCAAGCGCGGCAGGTAACTGGGCGCGAGGCCGGCATCGACATAGGGGATGCCATAGACGCTGCGCCACGGCTTGTAGCCGCCCCGCGCCGCCGAGAGCCACGGGTCGAGGGACTCCGCCGGGCCGCGCACGATGATCTGCTCCGGCGGATGCACGTTCGCCTCCACCGCGCTTAGCAGGGTGCAGTGGCCGGCCGGGTATTGCTCCATGGCGCCGCGCAACGCCTGCAGGGTGGTGGCCGCGGCGTCGAGGTAACGCGGCTCGCCCAACAGGTGGCCCAGCGTGGTGAGCGCGCCGGCGGCGACGCCGTTGCCGGGCGGCATGGCGTCGTCCAACGTCGGCTTGGGCCGCTGGATGAGCGCCTCGTGGTCATGCGCAGTGAAGAAGAAGCCGCCGGCGTCCGCGTCTTGGAAGTGGGCGAGCAGGGCTTCGGCGAGCGCCTTGGCGAAGACGATGTCCACATCGCGCCAAGCGACTTCGAGCAGGGCCAATAGGCCGTCGAGCAGATTCGCATAGTCGTCCAAGTAGGCGGGGTGCTTGGCGACGCCCGCCCGCCAGGTGGCGCTCAAGCGCTCGCCATCCCATAAGCGCTCGCGGGCGAAGTCCGCCGCCTGCTGGGCGGAAGCGAGCCATGCCGGTTCGCCAAGCCGCGCCGCGGCCTTGGCCATGCCGCGGATGGCGAGGCCGTTCCATGAGGTGAGCACCTTGTCGTCCTTGCCGGGCGGCACGCGGCGCTCGCGTTCGGCGAAGAGCTTGGCCTTGGCGGCGGCGAGCAGTTGGGCGGCATCCGCCGGGTCCAAGCTCAGCCGTTGCGCCACGGCGCGCCATGCGTCCCGACGCGCGAAGTTCCACCGGCCCTCGAAGTTGGCGGGCTTGTCCAAGCCATAAAGCGTTTCGACCACCAAGTATTCGTCGGCGGTGAGGAGCCGTTTCACGACATCCTTGCGCCAAACGTAGAACTTGCCCTCCTCGCCTTCGGAATCCGCATCCAAGGAGGAGAAGTAGCCGCCGTCGGGATGCTGCATTTCGCGCATCAGCCAAGTGGCGGTGCCGCGTGCGGCATCCTCGAAGAGTGTGTCCGGCCCCAGCGCCAAGGCGTCCGCATAGAGGCCCAGCAAGGCGCCGTTGTCGTAAAGCATCTTCTCGAAGTGGGGCACCGCCCACTGCCGGTCGGTGGCGTAACGGCAGAAACCGCCGCCGATGTGGTCGTGGATGCCGCCGCGGGCGATCTTGGTGAGCGTCGTCATGGCCATGTCGAGGGCGCGCCGCTCGGCGGCGCCGTCGCGTTGGGTGTGCGCCCAATGGCGCAGCAGGCGCGCGATGGCGCCGGGCATCGGAAACTTCGGGGCGCCGCCGAACCCGCCCTCCACCGCATCAAAGGAGGCGGCCAGTTGCTCCACGGCTTGGTCCAGCAAGGCGCGGTCTTCAAGCCCCTTGGCTTCCACCGCCGTGGGCGTGAGGCTCGCCAAGGCGCCAGCCAGCCGCTTGCCTTGCGCGTCCAGTTCGCCACGTTTCTCCTTGAAGGCTTCGGCCACGTTCAACAGGAGGTCGGCAAAGCCGGGCAGGTTGAAGCGGGGTGTGCGCGGGAAGTAGGTGCCGCCAAAGAAGGGCAACAGCGTCTGCGGGTCGAGGAACATCGTGAGCGGCCAACCGCCGGTTTGCCGCGTCAGTATGTTGAAGGCGGTTTGATAGATTTTGTCGAGGTCTGGCCGTTCTTCGCGATCCACCTTCACGTTCACGAACAGGCGATTCATCACCGCCGCGGTGGCGTCGTGCTCGAAGGATTCGTGTGCCATCACATGGCACCAATGGCAGGCGGAGTAGCCCACTGACAGCAGGATGGGCTTGTCCTCGGCGCGCGCCAGCGCGAGGGCCGCCTCGCCCCACGGATGCCAATCCACCGGGTTCTCCGCATGTTGCAGGAGATAGGGGCTCGTCTCGCCGGCAAGTCGATTCAGCTTTCGATTCCTCTTGGGGAGAGAGCGCAAGGCGAGGGCTTTGGCGGATGATAGCTTATGTGGAACAATTCCCACGCATCGGCGAGCCTTTGGCTGTGCCCGGCATGGGCGAAGGCGTGCGCCGCTTGGGGCGAAAGGCGCTGCGGCCCGGGGCGAATAGGACGCTCGGGGCGCAGGCGGGTTGCCGGTGCCGCGAAGCTGGGCGTTTGGGGGGCGGACATGGGCGAGAGACTGGACGCCGACGGCTACCGGCCCAACGTCGGCATCGTGGTGGCCAACGAGCAAGGCCAAGTGCTGTGGGCGCGGCGCGTGGGCGGCCGCGATGCCTGGCAGTTCCCGCAAGGCGGCATCCAAGACGCGGAGTCGCCACGCGAGGCGTTGTTCCGCGAACTGCGGGAGGAAGTGGGCTTGAACCGCGACCAAGTGGAGATCTTGGGTGTGACGCGGGGCTGGCTGCGCTACCGGCTGCCGGCGCGGATGCGTCGCTCCCACTTCCAAGGCCAGAAGCAGAAGTGGTTCCTGCTGCGCCTCCTGTGCGCTGATGGTGAGGTGAGCGTGGCATCCTGCGCCAAGCCGGAGTTCGACGACTGGCGCTGGGTGAGCTATTGGTATCCCCTCGGCAAGGTGGTCGCCTTCAAGCGCGGCGCGTATCGACGCGCGCTCAAGGAACTGGCGCCGGCGCTGGTGATCGACGAACGTGCTTGAGGAACTGCGCCGCATCGTCCAGGACGTCAGCGTCGCCGCTGGCTTCCAAGCCGCGCTCGAGACCATGGTGGCCAGTGTCCGCACCGCCTTGGACACCGGCATGTGCTCCATCTACATCGTCAACCGCGCCACCGGCAATTTCCACTTGGTGGCGGCCGAGGGCGCCAATCCAGCGGCCATCGGCCAAGTGGTGTTGCGCCCGGGTGAGGGGCTGGTGGGCGTGGCGGCGGAACGCGCCGAGCCGGTGAACTTGGACGACGCGCCGCGCCATCCGCGCTTCCTCCATTTGCCGGAAATGGGTGACGAGGCGTTCCACGCCTTCCTCGGCGTGCCGATCATCCATCTCCGGCGCGTGCTCGGCGTGGTGGTGGTGCGGCAACGCGAAACGCGCAAGTTCGACGAGGACGAGGAAGCCTTCCTCGTCACGCTTGCCGCTCAGCTGGCGGCGGTGGTGGCGCATGCCGAGGCCACCGACGAGATCAAGGCGTTGATGGAGGACCGCACCGAGCAGCAGGACACCCGTTTCGTGGGTGTGGCCGGCGCCCCGGGCATCGCCATCGGCCAAACGGTGGTGACGCACCCCGCCGCGGCGCTCGACAAGGTGCCCGACAAGCCGGCCCAAGACGTCGCGCAGGAGCTGGCGATGTTCGACCGCGCCATCGGCCAGGTGCGCGCGGACATCGAGCGCTTGGGTGAGATGCTGGAATCCACGCTGCCCGCCGAAGAACGCGCCCTCTTCGATGCGTATCTGCACATGTTGGACGACGACGCCTTCGCCGAGGAAGTGCGCGAGCGGGTGCGTGGCGGCCAATGGGCGCAGGGGGCGTTGCGCCAAGTGATCGGCCAGCACACCCGCGCCTTCGACCAGATGGAGGATTCCTACCTGCGCGAACGCGCCGCGGACGTGCGCGAGCTGGGGCAGCGCGTGTTGGCCTATCTGCAGGACATCCGCCAGCCGCAGAGCCAATGCCCCAGCGATGCCGTGCTGGTGGGCGCCGAGGTCACGGCGTCCATGCTCGGCGACATTCCGGTGGACAAGCTGCGCGGCATCGTGTCGCAGAAGGGCTCGCGGTACTCCCACGTCGCCATCCTCGCCCGCGCCTTGGGTGTGCCCGCCGTGATGGGCGCCGTGGACGTGCCCCTCTACGGCGTGGAGAACCGCACGGTGATCGTGGATGGCTTCGATGGTGCCGTGGTGGCGAACCCGTCGCGCTCCGTCATCGACCACTACACCGCGTTGGTGGACGAAGAGCGCGAGTTCGCCGAGGAGTTGGAGGAGCTGCGCGAACTGCCGTGCAAGACCCGCGATGGCCAGCTCATCTCGATGTGGGTGAACATCGGCTTGGTCGGCGACATCACCCGCTCGCTGGACCGCGGCGCCGAGGGCATCGGCCTGTTCCGCACCGAAGTGCCCTTCATGACGGAGGATCGCTTCCCCACCGAGGAGGAGCAGCGCGCCATCTACCGCGACCACATGGTGGCCTTCGACCCGCGCCCGGTGACCATGCGCACCTTGGACATCGGCGGCGACAAGTCCCTCTCTTACTTCCCCATCGCGGAGGACAACCCCTTCCTCGGCTGGCGGGGCATTCGCGTCACGTTGGATCACCCGGAGATCTTCATCGCCCAGGTGCGCGCCATGATTAAGGCCAACGCGGGATTGGCCGGGGTGCTGCGCATCATGCTGCCGATGGTGAGCGGCCTGCCCGAAGTGCATGAAGCCATCGCGCTGGTGGAACGCGGCCACCGCGAGGTGGTGGAGGAAGGCTACGACGCCAAGCGGCCCCTCATCGGCGTGATGATCGAAGTGCCGGCGGCGGTGTATCTGGCGCGGCAGATCGCCAAGGCCGTGGATTTCCTCGCCGTGGGCTCCAACGACCTCACCCAGTACATGCTGGCGGTGGACCGCAACAACCCCCGCGTGGCGCAGCTATACCGCGATGTCCACCCGGCGGTGCTGCTGGCCATGCGCGAGGTGGCCAAGGCGGCCCACGCCGAGGGCAAGGGCATCGGCATCTGCGGCGAACTCGCCGGCACGCCGGAAGGGGCGGTGCTGTGCGTGGGCATGGGCTACGACGTGCTCTCCATGAACGCCGCCCACCTGCCGAAGGTGAAGTGGACGATTCGCCAAGTGTCGCTCTTGGATTGCCGCCGCATCTTGGCCCGCGCCCTGCGCATGACGGACGCCAACGAAATCCACGACTTCCTGCGAGCGGAACTGGTGAAGCTGGGGCTGGGGCGCGTGGTGCCGCGGCACGAGCTGCCGGCGGGGTTTTGAGGGGCGCGACAGCGGTGCCGGTCAGTCCGTCAAGTCGAGGCCTAGGGCGCGCTTGGCGTACTCGATGAGCAACGGCTTTAGGTCATCCGCGAAGACCAAGCGCACACCCTGGTCCTCAGCCGTTTTCACCAAGTAAGCGTTCTGGTCCTGATTGGCCTCGGTCATGATGACAACCCTCTCAATGACACGGTTCTTGCCGCTCTTCTCCCACTCATCCGCCCTTGCAATCTGATTCATTACCGCGTCCACTTCACCCTTGCTGACAGCGCCACCGTAGTCCTTAACTTGTATCGCAATCACGGGGTCCGGGCCGCTGCCCAGTACCGGTAGTCGGACTAAGATGTCCGTCCCATGGCGCTTTTCGCTTATACCACCGCCGACGCTTTCTACTAGACACGGCGCAGGATAAAGTGTCTCTTCAAGCACTTGGATGAGGACACTCTCCCATCGCTCGCTTTCGAACTCCTTTGTCAAGCGGTCGTACACCGATTGGTCGAACGCCTCGTCGTCAAAGGCATCGTCGAACGCGCCGTGGACTACGCGTTCCAATCGTTCCTCGTCTGTGATCTCAGCGGAGTCCTTTAGCAGCGCGTCAATGCAGGCACTGTGTGGGTCCAAGCTCCAGAAGTGGCCCCGGTACTTCAAACTCCTGCGCAGGCCACCCGTTAGGGAAGCGGCTCGGCGGCGGTGGAACGACCCGATCTGAGTCGCCGGGAAGATGTGACCGAAGTACTTCTTGGCAACCTTGAACTGGTAGCCTTGGTCCCAATTTTCAGTGGCCCGTACGATGGCAACCGAGTGCCAATCAGGTAGGTATGGGACCAAGATGATATGGTCCTCTTTGACTTCCAAGTACATTCTCCGGTTGCCGTGCGGGGCGGCGGCTAGGTTCGCGGCGTCGCGAAGGTCCGTCCCTTCCCACCCCCAGCCGATGCGGAGGCGACCCTGCGCCAACTCGTCTCGAAAGAACGACCAATCGGGCCGATGGATCCGAAAGCCCCAGTAGCGAATGTTGTCAGTTGTCATGGTCTGCTCCACTCCTGTGGTTGTCGCCTCCCCCAAGAACGTTCAAATCGCCCCAAAGACCCTAACACCTGCCAGATGAACCGGCAAGTGCCGAAGTGCCGGTGCCGTTGCGCATCACCTAATCGTTGTCGTTACACTCCCTGACGCCACGGGGAGGGTAGCGAATGTCGGGACCACTGGCGGGCCTCAAGGTGGTGGAGTTGGCGACGGCCATCCAAGGGCCGGCCGCCGGCCTTTACTTCGCCAACATGGGGGCGGAGGTCATCAAGGTGGAACCGCCCATGGGCGATTTGAGCCGTTACTACCGCGGCGTGAACAACACGCTGCCGGCGGATGCCCTGTGCTCGCAGTTCCTCGCCATGAACAAGGGCAAGCGCTCGGTCGTCTTGGACCTGCACACGGCGTTGGGCCGGGCGGTGATGGGGCGGCTGTTGGCAGGTGCGGATGTCTTTCTCAGCAACTACCGCGCCACCGCGCTCGCCCGCATGGCGCTGGACCTTGAGACGCTGCCGGCGGCGCATCCCCGGCTGGTGGTCGGCCATGTCAATGGCTTTGGGCCCCGGGGCCCGGATGCGGACAAGGCCATGTTGGATGGCGCGGCGCAAGCGCGTGGTGGGCTCGCCAGCATGTGCGGGGCGGCTGGGGAAACGCCCATGCCATCGGGCGCCGCGGTGGCGGACCACGCGGGCGCCATGCAGCTCGCCTTGGCCTGCGTCACGGCGCTGGTGAGCCGTGCCGCCAGCGGACGGGGCCAGGTGGTGCGCACATCCTCCTTGGGCGCGCAGCTCTGGCTGCAGATGTGGGAGCTGCAACATTCGGCGTTGACCGGCGTGGCGCTCAGCCGGGAAGGTACCCACAACCCGAACATCAAATCCCCCTATGGGGTTTACACCTGCGCCGATGGCGTGCCGATTCTGTTCCTGGTGGCGATGACGGACGATGCCTGGACGGCATTCTGGCTCTTCGTCGATCAACCCGAGGTGTTGCTGTTGAAGGAATGGGATTCGCCTGCCAAGCGCATCGGCATGGTGAGTGGCGCATCCGGCGTCGAGGAAATCCGCGCCTTGGTGCGGGACGCCTTCGCCGCCAAGCCGTTCGCCGAATGGGAACGGTTCCTCACCTCCGAGCCGGAAATCATTTGGGAACGGGTGCGTGGCTACGACGATGTGCTCACAGACCCGCAGAATCTGGCCAACGGCTACATCGCGGACATCGACCTGCCGGTGACCGGGAAGACCCAGACCGTCGGCACGCTCATGGACTTCGGCGCCACCCCCACGGCGCTGCCGGCGCCGCCGCCGGCGCTCGGCGGCCACACTGCGGAAGTGATGGCCGAGCTCGGCTTCGGCACCGAGGACATCAAAGCCGTGCAAGCGCATGGGGACGCCGTGCGTGAAGATATGTACGCGGCCTAAATGGGGGATGACTGAGCCGGCGGACTAAGCGCTCAAGGCGGCTCCGTACCCACCGCGGCGACGGCGCGATCGTAAAGCTGCCGCACTTGCGTCAGGGCCGCTTCGCGTTCGATGCGCCAACCAGCATCCATCGCCGTGTAGCGGAACTGAACGCCAAAGGGCGTAAACCGCGCCAACGGCCGGTGCGGCTCGACATCCACCGTCTCGGCAAGCAGATCGAGCAGCAGGTCGATGTCGTGCGTGAGCGGATACTCGCGGCCGCCGAACGCGATCCACGCCCTGATCGTCTTCTCGGCCGCCTGTTGCACATGGAAGCCGAACACTTCGTCATCGACCTCGGCGGGATCGCGCATCACCTGCAGTGCCCGGAGGTTGCGGCACGCGGCCGCCAGCAAGGCGCGGGCGCACTTAAGGTCGCTCACCGGCACCATGCGAACGACCTCAAGGCAGGCTTAAGCACGGGTGGCGTGACCCTCTCCACATTTCGAGAGGCAGTACAGCATAGAGCGCTCCACCATGCCAAGCCTGCCCCGTGTGCACCGGCGCCGCCCCGCCGGTCACTGGCTCGATGGCAATGCGCGGCGCCCCGGCTGCCTAGCCGTGTGGGGATTGGGTAGAATCCGCGCTCTTTGGTGAGCGGGGACATTCATCCATGGCGGGTCTCGCAACGGGGGCGCGGCTCAAGAGCACGGTCTGCAACACGGAAATCATGGTCATCGCCGCGCCGGACGGCGATGTGGACTTGACCTGCGGCGGTTCGCCGATGAGCGCGGATGGCGCCGGCAACGGTGGCGCCGTGCATCAGGACTTCGCCGAGGGCACCACCTTGGGCAAGCGCTACACGGATGCCGAAGGCAGCTTGGAGGTGCTCTGCGTGAAGGCCGGCGACGGGTCCCTCGCAAGTGGCGGCACACCGCTCAAGCTGAAGGACGCGAAGAAGCTCCCGAAGACGGATTGAGCGCCACTCGGCGCAAGCGGCGCGGTCGCCTTTGGCCCGTTGCCTGAGCGTCGGTCGCGGGGTTGACCCATGAACATCATGATGTTGCTCGAGATGGCGGCGTCGGGCTTTGGCGACCGCACGGCCTTCGTCGATGCCGAGGCCGGCCACTCGATCACTTACCAAGCGCTGTACGACGGCGCCGGCGCCGCGGCACGGGAAGTGGCCGATTCCGGGGCGGGGCGCTTGGCGATGGTTGACGTCACCAACTTGGCCATGCCGGTGGGCCTCTTCACCGGCGCTTGGGCCGGCGTTCCCTTCGTGCCGGTGAACTACCGCCTCACCGACGCCGAGATCGACACGCTGCTCGAGCGGGTGAAGCCGGCATGGTTGGTCGCCGCGGATGACCGCATCGGCCGTTGGCATGGCGCCGAAGGCTTGACGCCCCATTCGCGCTCGAACTTCCTGCGCTCGGCGCTGGCCGGTGGCGAGGCGGCGCCGCCGTGGTCGATGGATGGCGAGGACATCGCCGCGCTGCTCTTCACCAGCGGCACCACCGGCGTCCCCAAGGCCGCCCTCTTGCGGCAGAAGCACTTGGTCTCCTACATCTTGGGTTCGGTGGAGTTCATGTCCGCGGACGAATCCGAGACGGCCCTCGTGTGTGTGCCGCCGTACCACGTCGCCGGCATCGCCGCGGTGCTGAGCTCCGTCTATTCCGGGCGGCGCGTCGTGCAGCTCGCGAACTTCACCCCGGAAGGATGGCTGGAGCTCGCCCGCTCGGAACGGGTGACGACGGCCTTCGTGGTGCCGACCATGCTGCATCGCATCGTCGACGCCCTGCAAGGCGAGTCCAGCGCCAACCTGCCGCATCTGGAGTCGCTTTCCTTCGGCGGCGGCAAGATGCCCTTGCCGGTGGTGGAGCGGGCCATGGAGCTCTTTGCCGACACGGACTTCACCAATGCCTACGGGCTCACCGAGACCAGCTCCACCGTCACGGTGTTGGGGCCGGAGGAACATCGCGCCGCGGCCGCCAGTGACGACGCGGCCGTCCGAAAACGCCTCACGTCCGTGGGCGTCCCGCTGCCGGGCATCGAGATAGAGATCCGCGACGACGCCGGCCGAGCCTTGAGCGCCGGCGAACACGGCGAGGTGTTCGTGCGCGGCGAACAGGTATCCGGCGAATACGAGGGGCGGGGCAGCCAAACGGATGCCGAGGGTTGGTTCCCCACCCGCGACGCCGGCTATCTGGACGCGGCGGGCTACCTGTTCCTCGAAGGCCGCGCCGACGACATCATTGTGCGGGGCGGCGAGAACATGTCGCCCGGCGAAATCGAAGACACCCTCATGGAACACGAGGCGGTCTTTGATGCGGCCATCGTGGGTGTGCCGGACAAGGAATGGGGCGAAGCGGTGGTGGGCGTTGTGGTGCTGGAGCCACGCGCGGCGGTCACCACGGAGGCGCTGCAGCATTGGGTGCGGGAGCGTCTGCGCTCGTCGCGGGTGCCGGAGCGTTTGGAGTTCTGGCCGGAACTGCCCTACACGGAAACCGGCAAGCTGCTGCGCCGCGTGGTGCGGGAGCAGCTCGGCCAAAGCGCTTAACTCCCTCCCCGCACGATCACTCGGGGGGCTTGTCCAGCAGCACACCGGCGCCGGCCAGTTCGGCCACCGCCGCGGTGTCGTATCCCAACCACGTTTGCAGGACGAAGGCGTTGTCGGCGCCGAGCGCCGGGCAGGGCGTCCAATCACGCGGCGAGATGCCGTGCATCTTGATGGGATTGCCGGGCATCGGCGTGCCCTCGGCCTCGAGGGGCACGAAGAAGCCACGCGCCTTGACCTGTGGGTCCGCCACCATGTCCGGCGTGGTGTTCACCGCGCCGGCCGGCACGCCGGCGGCCAACAGTGTGCGCTCGGCGTCGGCCTTTTCGCGTTGGGCCGTCCACGCGGCGATGGCCGCGTCAACGGCCCCTTGCCCGGCCTGCCGGTCCGCATGCCCCATCCCGCCATCCAGCGGGGCGCCGACGATGCGGCAGAGCGTTCGCCAATCCGCATCGTCGCGGCAGGCGATGGCGACCCAGGCGTCGTCCCCGGCGCACGGATAGACGCCATGCGGGGCCATGCGCGGGTGTCGGTTGCCGATGCGCCCCACGGCGCCGCCGAGTTGGTGTTCGATGAGCCAAGGCCCACAGAACGCCGCGCCGGATTCGTGCAGGGCGAGTTCCACGAAGGCGCCGTGCCCCGACGCATCGCGTTCGTTGAGCGCGGTGAGCACGGCGGCGGCGGCGTTCACCGCGGCGATGGGGTCCATCAACGCCATGCCGGTGTTGCGCGGTTCGCCGGGCGCATAGCCGAGCACGTGCGTAAGGCCCGACATCACCTCGACGGTGGGGCCGAATGCCACCCGGTCCCGGTACGGGCCGTGGGTGCCGTAGCCGGGCATCGCCACATGGATGATGGCTGGGTTGGCGGCCTTGAGCTGGTCGTACCCCAAACCGAGTTCCGGCATGGCGCGGGCGCTGAAGTTCTCGATCACGACATCCGCCACCGCCACGAGCTTGAGAAAGGTGGCGCGTCCATCCGGCGTCTTGAGGTCCATGCCCAAGCTCCGCTTGTTGCGTTGCAGCTTCACGAACAAAGCGTTGGCGTTCCACGGTTCCCGCTGCCAGTCGCCCAACCAGCCGCCGAGGCTCAGCTGGGCGGGAACGGTGCGCGGCCCGCGCCCGAACGGCGCCTCGACCTTGACGACTTGGGCGCCCAAATCGGCCAAGATGCGGGTGGCGAGTGGCCCCGCCCAAACGTGGGTGAGGTCGAGGATGCGCACGCCGCGCAACGGCCCGCCCGCGGTGGGTTTCGTGGTGTGCGCCGCTTCCGCTGGCCACACGCGGCGGCCTAACGCTGTCGGCCGCGCATCGTCCGCGGCGTGCCCAGCATGGGGTGTCGAGAAAAAGGGCTCGCTCTGGCTTTGCGCCCGAGCCGCCACCGGCGGCGCCAACCGCGGCGTGGCCGGCGGTGCCCCATCAGTGCGCCAAGCGCGGCGGGGCGACCGAACGCGGCCGACCGTGTGCCAGAAGTCTCGGTCGGCGAGCTGCGGGTCGGCGAGCACGTCATCCAACGTCTGCGCGATGCCGATGGGCACGCGGGTGGCGTCGGCCCGCGCTTCGATGGTGGCCCGCGTCAGCGGCGCCAGCGCCGCGGCGATGATCTCGTGCAGGGCATCCCGGTGCGTCCGTCGCAGCGCGTTGGTGGTGAAACGCTCGTCGAGTATCAGCTCCGGCCGTTCCAAGAAGGTGGCGAAGGCGTCCCAGAAGCCCGGCACCACGTTGACATACACCCAGCCATCCGCGCAGCGGAACAGGTTGGTGGGCACCACGTACCAGAAGTCGTTGCCGTGGCGCCGCCGGATTTCGCCGGCGCAATGCCACATCACCGTGGTGAACTGGCTCAACGCCATCACCGTCTCCAGCATCCCGACGTCAATGACGTTGCGCTCGCCGGCCAAGTGGCTCGCGTTGGCGGCCGCATAGGCGAAGCCGCCGCTTTGGAACTCCGGGTAGTGGCCGGGAAGCGTCAACGGCGCACGTTCGGCGTCGCCCATGATGTAGGTGTAGCCAGCCATCGCCAGCAAGGTGTTCGGCGTGGCGGGTGCGTCCCGCTTTGGCCCTGTCAAGCCAAACGGGGTGATGGCCGCCTTGACGGGCGCCTCCCAAGCATGGAAGCCGAGCGCTTCCAGCGCCCGTGCCGTGGGCGCCTCTGCCACCACCACGTCAGCGGCGTTCGCCAGTTCGTGGATGAGGGTGGGGTCAGCCGTGCTGACGCGGCGTTTGCCGGCATGGAGATAGTGTTCCAAAGCCGTGTCACCCACCGCGCCCGGGGCCAGCGGCGCCCCCTCCACGCGCACCACTTTGCAGCCGGCTTGCGCGAACAGCCGCCCGCAGTAGCCGGCCGCGAAGCCGCCGGTCTCGAAGACGCGCAGCATCGTCAGTCAGCTACGCCGCGTGGCGTCAGCCATCGTCCAGCGCGTTGATGAGCCCCCAGTTGAGTGCGGTTCTCGCATCGATGCGGGTGCCGGTGAGCGCCATGTGGGCCAAGCGATGGCGGCCGATGCGAGGCAATATGCTAGCGGTGCCCCCCGCCCCGGGCACGAGACCCATCGACACTTCGGGCAGCACGAAGAAGGCGTCGGAGCGGGCGCGGATACGCGTGGCGAACGCGGGCAGCTCGATGCCGGCACCGATGCAGGCGCCGTGCAGATGCGGCTCGATGCGGTCGCGCAGAAGATGCATCAGGACGGCGGCGCTGCGGGTGGTGCGCGATGCGTGCGCCAGCGCGGCATCCGTGGCTTGGCCGAACTCGTCCAAATCGCCACCGGCGCTGAAGCAGCGGCCGGCGCCGCGCAGCACCGCGCGCCCCAAGTGGGGCGCATCGGCCAAGCACTGCAGCGCCTCGCAGAGGGCGTCACGCATCTCGGCGGAATAGGCGTTGCGTTTGCGGGGGCGGTTGAGGGTGAGGGTCGCTTCGCCCTCGCCGATCTCAAGCAGCACGGCCGGGGCGGCATCCACTTCCTGGCGAGCCTTCGGCTCGCGCCCGGCGAGCCAAGCCCGAAACTCCGCCCCATGCTGCAGTGTGGAGTAAGCGAGGGACTCGGCAAAGAGCCGATCCGCCACGCCAGCCCGCTCGTTGTGGCGCAAGAGTTGCGTCAAGGTCATGGCCGCAATGGGATGGCGCGCGATGGCCTGCGCCACCTCCTCCGCTTGGCTGCGCGTCGCCGCCACGACGTCCACCGTCTCCGGCACTTGATCGATGTCGCCTATGCCAACCACCGGGCACTGTGGCGCATGGCCGGCCGCGCCGTTCGGCTCGCGGCCCTCGAACGTCACGATCACGCATGGCGTTCCGCACAGCGGCGAGAACGTCTCGGCGCTGGCCGGCGAGTTGAGCCTCGCCAGCAACTCGTCGAGCGTCATGGGGTCGCGCATGGTTGTCCTCACGCCGGCACACGGTGTGGCGGCTTCCGCCGAGCGGGGCGCCAAGCCAGTAAAATACCACTCGGAAGGAATCCACCCATGTTGCTGATCCGGAACGCGGCGCTTCACGTACACCCGTCGCCCGGCCGCGGTGGGCCGCCCCGGGATGTGCGGTGCCGCGGCGAACGGGTCGTGGAGATCGGCCGCGGCTTGCGGCCCGCGCCCGGCGAGCGGGTGCTCGAAGCGAGCGGCGGCGCGCTGCTGCCGGGGCTGCACGATCATCATCTGCACAGCTTCGCCTTGGGCGCGGCGTTGCGCTCGACGCCGTGCGGGCCGCCGGAAGTGGCCACCTTGGATGAACTCGTCGCGGCGTTCAACGGTGCGCCGGGCGATGGCTGGGTGCGTGGCGTCGGCTATCACGAGTCCGTGGCGGGCCGGTTGGATCGCACACGCCTCGACGCGCTGCTCCCAGATCGGCCGGTGCGGGTGCAGCATCGCTCCGGCAAGATGTGGTTCCTCAATTCCGCCGCGGTTGGCGCGGTGGGACTGGACACCGCATCGGATGGGCGGGTGTTCCGCGCCGATGCCGCCCTGCGCGGTTGGCCCGGCCCGGGCGCGGACATTGCCGGCGCGTCGCGTGAGCTCGCGAGCCGTGGCGTCACCGGCGTGACGGACGCGACACCCGACAACGGCGCCCAGACCGCCGCGACGTTGCGCCGGCTTGGCATGATGCAGCGCCTCACGCTCATGGGCGACGAGACGCTGACCCGCGGCCCGCACAAGATCATGCTGGACGAGGTGGCGCTGCCGCCCTTCGACACGCTGCGGGAGCGCATCGCAACGATGCATGACATGGGGCGGCCGGTGGCGGTGCATTGCGTCACCCGCGCCGAGCTCGTGTTCGCGTTGGCGGCCCTCGAAGCGGTGGGGGCGGGGCGCGAGGACCGCATCGAACATGCGTCGGAAACCGACGCCGGTGCGCTCGAACTCATTGCCCGCGTGGGCGTCACGGTGGTGACGCAGCCGAACTTCGTCGCCGAGCGCGGGGTGCGCTACTTGGAGGAAGTGCCTTCGGCGGCGCATCCCC
Organism: Candidatus Azotimanducaceae bacterium; assembly: GCA_965200505.1. Classification (GTDB taxonomy): domain Bacteria; phylum Pseudomonadota; class Gammaproteobacteria; order Pseudomonadales; family Azotimanducaceae; genus VXNE01. The sequence goes on from OZ241343.1 coordinate 2,562,044, forward strand.
ATCTGTATCGATGCCGCTCCTTCATCGACGCCGGTGTGCCGTTGGGGGGCGGCACGGACGCCCCATTCGGCCAGCCCGATCCGTGGACGGCGATGCGTGCCGCGGTGCGGCGGCAAACGGCCGACGGACGGGTGTTGGGCGGCGCCGAGGCATTGACGCCGGAACGTGCGCTGGGCCTCTTCCTGACAGCCCCCGACGACCCGGGCGGCGCCGTCCGCCAAGTGGCTGTGGGCGCCGCGGCGGACCTGTGCCTGTTGGATTGCCCGTGGCCCGTGGCGCGGCAGTCCCTGACCAGCGACCACGTGGCCGCCACCGTCATCGCCGGTGCCGTCGTGTTCGCCCGGCAGCAGGAAGGAACGCCTTGAAGGTCGCGCCGCCCGGCAAGGGTCGGTTGGCCGAAGCGCTCCGCCCGTGGCTCCTCGGTGGCGTCCGCGCCGGCCTTGGTTTGCTGCTGCTGACGCCCCTCGTGGTCACCACCGAGACGGTGTTTCCCTTCGTCGTGGGGAAGGCGGTTTACGCCCGTTCCCTCATCGAGGTCGTCTTCGCGCTGTGGGTGGTGTTGGCGTTGACGACGCCGGCCTATCGCCCGCCCCGCTCCCGCCTGCTCCTGTTCCTGGGTGTGGGGGTGTTGGTTTCCCTGGCCGCCGCGGCGTTTGGCGTCAGCCCGCAAAGGAGCTTCTGGTCCAACTATGAGCGGATGGGCGGTGTCATCGACATGGCGCACTGGTTCGCCCTGGCGTTGGTTTTGACCGCGGTGGTGCGCTCGCCCCGCGAATGGCGTGTGCTCATCAACGTGAACTTGGCGGTGGCCTTCGTGGTGGCGCTCTTGGTGGTGGCCAGCTCCCTCGACATCCGCGTGCCCTTCTACGGCGAGCTGGTGGAACGGGACTATCCGCGCCGCGCCGCGTCGCTCGGCAACTCCAGCTATCAGGGCGCCTACATCTGGGTACACATGATCGTGGCCGTTGGCCTCATCGTGCGGTCGTTCAGCGCCGATGCCCAGCGGCCGGGGCGGGCCGCCGCGGTGCTGCGGCTGGGGCAAAGGCTCTTCTGGTTCGCCACCGTGGGCCTCGCGTTCTGGGCGTTCAACATGAGCGGTTCGTACGGGGCGCTCACCGGGCTGCTGGCGGCGGTGGGCAGCATTTGCGTGATCTATGCCGTGTTGGGGCAGGCCGGCGAGGTGCGGCGCCTCGCCCGGGTTGGCACCGGCGCCTTGGTCGCGGCGGTCGTGGCCCTTGGGGTGTTGTTCTTCTCGGTCACGGACAACGCCGAGATTTACTACAACGCAGTCATGGAACGCTTGCTGCAGATGGATCTGGAAGACCCCAGCGTCCGGAGCCGTCTCCTGTCTTGGCAAACCGGCTTGCAGGCATTCGCCGAAAGGCCGCTCTTCGGGTGGGGGCCAGACAACTACGCGGTGGCGTTCGGCCGCTTTGCCGGCGAGGCGGGTGCCGTGCTGCAAATCCATGACCGGGCGCACAACGAGGTCATCGAACGCGCCGCCACCGAAGGTCTCCTGGGCTTGTTCGCCTATGCGGCGCTGTGGGCCGCCACGTTCTACGTGATCGTTTGCGCCGCCCGCCGCCTAAGCGGCGCCCGCGGCGTGCTCCCGGCCTTCGTGGGCGCCGCGATGATTGGGGACTTCGTGCAGGGGTTGTCGCTCTTCGAGAGCCAATCCAACACCCTGCAGTACATCGTGTTGCTGGGCTTCTTGGTGTCCGTGGAAGGCCAAGTCTGCCCCCCGGCAGCGCGGTTCGGTTTGCCGGCCGGCGTGGTGGCGAGCTTCCGCCAAGCGTGGCGTCGCCAAGAGTTACGCGCCGCCGCGGGTGTGCTGGCGGTGGCGCTCAGCGTGGCTGGGCTGCTCGCCAACCTGCGGGCCCACGCTTCGGCGCGAGCCGCCTTCGAGGCCGTGGCCGCCTTGGAAGCGGCGCATCCAGCCCCGGCCCGGGTCGCCTTCGAGCGGGCGGTGACGGGTTTCACGCCGCTGGCGAATGGTGTGCGGCAGGTGCTCTTCGCCTATCTCGGCGACTTTTGGATCAGTTTGCGCGCCCAAGAGCGGGAGTTGGCCTTGGGGATGCTCCGGCTGGCGGACGCCGAAGCGGCCGCCGCGGTGGCGGTGGAACCGGAGAACTGGCGCATTCGGCAAGCGCTTGCGCGTCTCTATCGGGCCGTGGCGCAGACCGAGCCTGGCTATGGGGAGACGGCGCGTCTGCACGCGGCGCGAATGGCGGAACTGGCGCCGGGGCGAAGCATTGACGACCTGCCGCCGGCGAAAGGGCCATGAGGTGGCGGCCGGCGCGGAACCGCGAAGTCAGTGAATGGCGCCCGCCTCCCGCAAGGCATCGAGCTCGCCCGCGGCCAGCCCCAACTCGCCGCCCAGCACTTCGGACGTGTGTTCGCCCAACAGTGGCGCCCGCCGCAGCGGCACCTCGGAAGCCGACAAGCGCGGCGCGAAGCCGAGCAGCGGCACCTCGCCGTGGAACGGGTGGTCGAGGGCGTGGACGAAGCCGCGTTCGGTGAGATGCGGGTCCGTGTGCAGCTCGGCGGTGTCGAGACAGGCCGAACAGGGGACGCCGGCGGCACCGAGGGCGCTCATCACCTCATGTTTCGTGTACTTGCGGGTCCATTGGGCGATCTCCTCGTACAACGCGGTTTCGTTGGCGGCGCGCGTCGAGAGATCGGCGAAGCGCTCATCCACCAGCAAGTCCGGGCGCTCGATGGCCACGCAGAGGTCGTCCCAGTGGCCATCGGTGATGGGCATCACATACACCCAGTCGTTCGGCCCAAACGGCTTGCACGGATACAAGTCCACCGGCGGCAGGCCGCCGGCGGCGCCGGTGCGCGGCGCGGCGCGCGTCCCCCACTCGCCGCCCAAGGCGATGCGGGTGCGCATGAAGTAGGTCATCGCCTCTTGCATGGAAATCTCGATGCGCTGCCCCTCGCCGGTGCGCAGGCGTTGCACATACGCCGCCAGAATGGCCATGGCCAGTTGCACGCCCGTGCCGGAATCGCCGGTGGTGGGGCCGGGAATGAGCGGCCGGCCGCTGGCCTCGCCTGTCACCGAGAAGGCGCCGGCGGCGGCTTGGGCGATCATGTCGTAGCTCTTGAAGCCGGCGTAGGCGCCCGACGTGCCAAAGCCCTTGAGGCGGGCGTAGATCAGCGGCGGATGCGCCGCCTTGAGCGCCTCGTAGGTAAGCCCCAACCGTTCGATGACGCCGGGGCCGTAGTTCTCCACGAACGCATCGAAGCGTGGCAACAGGCGCATGAAGAGGTCGTGCCCGGCCTCGCTGCGCAAGTTGAGCGCGATGCTGCGCTTGTTCGCGTTCCAGTTGCAGAAGTAGGCGGAGTAGCGGTTTTCCGGGTTCCGTCCCACGGCCCGCCCCGGATCGCCCAACTCTGGCGCCTCCACCTTCACCACGTCTGCGCCGAGCCAGGCGAGGGCTTGCGTGCAAGAGGTGCCGGCCTCGTACTGCGTCATGTCGAGGATTCTCATTCCGTCGAGGGCTGGCATGGGCGGTCTCCAAGCGGTGGTGCCTTCAATGTAACCCGAAGCGGCCATGCTGACATGGCTGGGCGTCGTCAAGCCCGAACGCCGTGCAAGACGTGGCAGCGGCCCAGCGTGGTCGCGGCGAGGGCGGCCACGCTGCGCTCCGGGATATCCGTGGTGCGCAGGCGGTCACGTCGCTTCACGCAGCGCAGCGCGGCGTCGCTCACCGCGAGGGCCCGGGGTGGAGCGAGGGCGGCGAGCAACAGGGCGTCGGCCAGGGCGGCATCACCGTCCGTGGCCCCGGCGCGGTGCAGGGCGCAGCGGAACCGCGCGTCTTTGAGCTCGGCGGGCTCGATGCGGCGGGCCAGCTCCAAACCGGCCGCTGCGGCCGCCGAACCGCGGCTGGGTTGGAAGCGCAACAGCACACCGGCGCCGGGCACCGCCTCGGCCTCGGCGTGATGCGCTTTGGCCAGCCGGTGCGCCAAGCGCAGCACTTGGTCCAAGGCGCGGACCTTCGTTGCGGCGGACAGGCTGGCCGCATTGAACAAGTTGGCCACCAGCACGAGGTCTGGCCCATCGGCAGGCGCGGCGTCCGGGCGGCGCGCATCAGGCGCTTCCGCATTGGGCATGACCGAAGGGTCTTTGGGTTGCGATGTTGCGTCTTGGGCACTGGAAGCTGTGGGTGGATCCTGCGGCGAGGGGACAGGCTCGGGCTTGCCGGCCAGGGCGGGGGCCAGATCATCAGCAGTGTTGGGTGGCGCGCCGGCGGCGGGTTCGGCGTCAACGGCCACCTTGGGACGGGTGCGCCAAGCGGTGTGCAGGGCGAAAGCCAAGAGGGCGGCCAATGCGCCGAACCAGATGGGCCAGGCGCTTGCCAAGAGCGCCAAGGCGTCGGGTTGGAAGCGGTCGGCATCCAACACGACCCGTGCGAAGCCCGCCAAACTGTCGCCGATGGTAACGCTTGCCGGGTAGTGCTTCGCTTGTGGTGTGGCGGTGTCGCTGCCGGCGAAGGCCAAGGTGCGCCCATCCACGGTGTAGAAGCTGCAACTCTGCACGCCGTCGAACTCGACGACGCGCTTGGCGAGGTTCTCGAGTTCCAGTTGCTTCTGCTGCACGACGTGCGGCAGGCCCAGCTCCGCGGCCATGCCCACCATCGTGGTGCCGAAGTGGTCCATCCGCGCTTCGGCTTGGGTGCCGAGTTCCCAGCCGATCAACGCCACGGCCGCACCCGTGCCGGCCACCACGCCGGCGAGGGCCAACCAACCGCGGGCCAGCCACGCCCGCTGGGGGCGTTGTACGATGTTGGCGAGAGGCGCTGGCGTCAAGGTGCGGCGTCGTGGGCAACGTCGACCGCACTCGCGCGGCCGGCCGCGGCGAAGGCACCGGGCGATTGACCTTTGGCAAGCATGGCGGTGTGGCGTTGAATGGCGGGTTCCCCGATTCTACTTGTAACGGTGTCCGGGCACGATCAGCCGGGGCTGTTGGCGATGCTGACGGCGACGTTGGCGCGTCACCAGGCGCGGGTGCTGGACATCGGCCAAGCCGTCATCCACGAGCAGCTGAACTTGGCCATGCTGGTGCAGGTGCCGGCGGGAGAGGATGTCGCCCAAGTGCGCGCGGCGTTGTCACGCAGTGCCCGCGACGGCGGGGTGACGGCGCGGTTTCAACCCATCACGCCGGCGGCCTATCGCAGCTGGGTGGCCGGCCACGGCAAATCCCGCTACATCGTGACGCTGTTGGCAAATGGCATCAGCGCCGAGCAGTTGGCGCGGGTGGCGAGCCTCATTGAAGGGCATGGGCTGAACATCGACACCGTGCGCCGCCTCTCCGGCCGGGTGCCGCTGGACGACGCGGAGGCCCGCGCCAGCGTCGAGATGTCCGTGCGGGGGCCGGCCGCCGGGCAGCGCGAGCTGAAGGCGGCGCTCTTCGAGGCTGCCGGTGAGCTCACGTTCGATTTCAGCGTACAGGAAGATTCGGTGTATCGGCGCAACCGCCGGCTGGTGGCGTTCGACATGGATTCCACCCTCATCGACGCCGAGATCGTGGACGAACTGGCCGCGCGGCATGGCGTTGGCGAACAGGTGGCCGGCATCACCGCCGCCGCGATGCGCGGGGAACTGGACTTCAAGGAGAGCCTGCGGCGGCGCGTCGCGCTGCTCAAAGGGCTGCCCGAAACCGTGCTCGCCCAAGTGGCCGCCAACGCGCCCATCATGGAGGGCACGCATCGCCTGCTGAACTCCCTGCGGCGGCTGGGCTATCGCACGGCGATCATCTCCGGCGGCTTCGAATACGTGGGCCGGCGACTGTGCGGTGAGCTCGCCATCGACGATCTCTTTGCCAACTCGATGACGGTGGCTAACGGCCGCTTGACCGGCGAGCTCAGCGGCGACATCGTGGACGCGGCCGGCAAGGCGCGCATCCTCGCCGGCCTCTGTCAACGCCAAGGCATCTCGCCGCACCAAGCCATCGCCATCGGCGACGGCGCCAACGACTTGCCGATGCTCACCGCGGCCGGCCTCGGCATCGCCTTCCGCGCCAAGCCCGTGGTGCGGGCGTCGGCCGGCCACGCCATCTCGAACTTCGGCTTGGACAGTGTGCTCTATCTGCTTGGCTTCTCGGACCGGGAAATCGCGCAGAGCCAGTAAACGGCGCCGGCGGGCGCGGCCGCGGCGCTATCATTGTGCCGGCGGGCGGCGGGCATGACGGATGGCGACCTACTCCACCAATCAGTTCCGGGCGGGGCTCAAGGTGTTGCTGGAAGGCGACCCTTGCTCGATTCTGGAGAACGAGTTCGTGAAGCCCGGCAAGGGACAAGCCTTCAACCGCGTCAAGTTCCGCAACCTGAAGACCGGGCGCGTCTGGGAGCGCACCTTCAAGAGCGGCGAGACCATTGAGGGCGCGGATGTCGTCGAGTCCGACATGGAGTACCTCTACACGGACGGCGACTTCTGGCACTTCATGAAGACGGACGGCTCCTACGAGCAGGTGGCGGCGGGCCAGGCCGTCGTGGCGGACACCGTCGATTGGCTGAAGGAGCAGGCAACCTATGCCGTCACCCTTTGGAACGGCGAGCCGATCTCCGTTTCACCCCCCAACTTCGTGGAATTGGAAGTCACCGCCACGGACCCGGGGTTGAAGGGCGACACGGCGCAAGGGGGCAGTAAGCCGGCCACGCTGTCCACCGGCGCCTCCATCAAGGTGCCGCTCTTTGTCAACCAAGGGGACGTGCTGCGCATCGACACCCGCACCGGCGAATACGTCAGCCGCGTCAAAGCGTAAGGCGTGGCCGCGGTGGATTGGAGGCCGGCCTGCCCGCTTTCGGCGCTCGTGGTGCGCGCCGACATGCTGCGGACCATCCGCGCCTTCTTCGATGCGCGGGGCGTGATGGAGGTGCAGACGGCGTGCTTGGCGGCACGGGGCGGCACGGATCCCGCCATCGCCGCCATCCACACCCGCGATGGGCGGGTGCTGCAGACCTCGCCGGAACATCAGATGAAGCGCCTGCTGGCGGCGGGTGCGCCTTCCATCTACCAGATCGGGCCGGTCTTTCGCGCCGACGAGGCCGGCCGCTGGCACAACCCGGAGTTCACCATGCTGGAATGGTATCGGCTGGATTTCGACGCGCCGGCGCTGATGGACGAGGTGGCGGCGCTCACGGACACGGTGCTCGGCGCCGCGCCGTACGACACGCGGGCTTATGCGAGTTTGGTGGGTCTATCGGAAGCGGAGCTCATCACCACCGAAGACGACGAATTGGACTTGCGCGTTGCCCGGGCGCTCGCCGCGCTGTCGCACGGGCGCGTGTTCGTGACGGACTATCCCGCGCGCCAGGCCGCGCTGGCCCGCGTGGTGGGCAACGTCGCCAAGCGCTTCGAGCTCGTCGTGCATGGCGTGGAGGTGGCCAACGGCTACCACGAGTTGGCCGATGCCACGGAACTGCGCCGGCGCATGACGCAGGACAACGCCATCCGCCGCGAGCGCGGCTTGCCGGAAGCGCCTTTGGACGAAGCGCTGCTGGCGGCGCACGAGCATGGCTTGCCGGATTGCGCCGGCGTCGCCGTGGGCCTCGACCGCTTGCTTGCCCTCAAGCTCGGCGCCCAGAGCTTGGACGAGGTGGTGGCGTTTCCGACCGAGCGGGCCTAAGGCTCGTCCCTTCCGGTGGCGGTGCCCAGCGCTTGGCCCATGCGCACACTCATGCCGGCCGTCAAATCGGCTGCGAAGCGCATCGCGTTGGGCGGCAACAGCACGATCACCGTGGAACCCAGCAGGAATCGGCCCAGCTCCGCCCCACGCTCGAAACGATGCTCCACGGTGCGAGCACGGTGGGCGCGGTACGGAGATTCCGGCCCCGGCCACACCGTTTCGATGCTGCGCACGATGAGCGCCCCCACCATCACGAGGGCGAAGGCGTCGAACAGGCAAACCAAGCGTTCATTGCGGGCGAACAGCCCGGGCACCGCGGCGGCGGTGCGGTCGTTCACTGCGAAGGCGCTGCCCGGCACCTCCACTGTGCCAACGAGGCGACCGGCGACCGGGGCATGCACACGGTGGTAATCCCGTGGCGCGAGATAGACGATGAAGAACGCGCCACCCTCGTATCGCTCGGCGACGGCCGCGTCCGTCAGCAACGCGGCGGTGGAGAAGCGATGCCCCTTGGCTTGAATCAAGCAGCCATCGTCGATGCGGCCGAACTCCGTGAGGCGGCCGTCGGCGGGGCTTGCGATGGCGGCCGGGTCGGCCGGCTGCGGGCGCGCCCCGGCCTTGAGCGGCCGCGTGAAGAAGGCGTTGAAGGAACGATAGTCCCTTGCCCGGCTCGGCGTCGCTTCGCTCAAGTCCACCGCGTAGGCCCGCGCGAAAGCGCGGATTAGGGGCTGTGCGACCGGCCGCCATTCACAACGCGCCAAGGCGCCCGCGGCACTCGAAATCGCGCGTTTGGGCAGCGCGTATTGCAGTGCGGCGAAGGCGTTCACGGCGGTCGCTGGCGCGTGTGGTCGCCCAAGAGGTGCCTCGTGTCAAACCGCTATAGGGCGATGATATATGCTGTCCGCCGCGCCGACCGGCGCCGCCAGGGAGTGGCCGCATGAGCGCCAACCTCGTTTGGATGGACCTCGAGATGACCGGCCTCGACGTGGAGCGGGACGTCATCCTCGAAATCGCCGCGGTGGTGACGGATGACGCCCTCAACATCATCGCCGAGGGCCCCGCCATCGCCGTGCGCCAGCCGGAAGAGACCTTGGCCGCCATGGACATTTGGAACACCGGGCATCACACGGGTTCGGGGCTTTTGGCGCGGGTGCGGCGCGAAGGGCTCGGCCTGCGCGAAGCGGAGGCGCGGACGCTGGCCTTCGTGGCAACCCATGTGGCGCGCGGCAAATCACCGTTGTGCGGCAATTCGGTGTGGCAGGATCGCCGCTTTCTCGCCAAGTACATGCCCACCCTCAACGACCACTTGCACTACCGGAACGTCGATGTGTCGAGCGTGAAGGAGCTGGCGCGGCGTTGGCGCCCAGACGTGGCCGCCTTGGTGAAGAAGCAGGGCGCCCACTTGGCGCTGGAGGACATCCGCGAATCCATCGCGGAGCTCAAGCTGTATCGGGAGCGGTTCTTTCAAGTGACGCCGCCCGGCGGCACACCGTAAGGGCTGGCCAAGGTCGGTTGGGCCCGTCCCAAGGGCTAGTCATACGGGTGCCCGTGCGGTGCCTGCTTCACGCTTGTGCTCTTGCCGCCGCAGCGCCCAATCGATGTGTTCGCGCACCAGCTCATCTGCCTGTGCCCGGCGCTCCCGCAACAAGGCGACGAGACGTGGGTCGTGCTCGGCGTTGCCGGCCGCCACGGCGAGGTTCCGCAGCCACTGGCGGTAGTTGATGCGCCGCAACGCCATGCCCCGCGTCTTGGCGAGGAAGGTCGCTTCGCTCCAGCCGAGAAGCTCCACAATGTCTGCATCGTCCAAGCCGTGGCGTGGCGCGAAATCCAACTCGGCGCTCAAACGTGCATAGCGGTTCCACGGGCAGGCGATTTGGCAATCGTCGCAGCCGAACACACGGTTGCCGACGGCTTCCCGAAGCTCAAGGGGAATGGCGTCTTTGCTCTCGATGGTGAGGTAGGCGATGCAGCGGCGCGCGTCAAGCCGCTTGGGGGCCACGATGGCGCCGGTGGGACAGACGTTGATGCAGGCTTTGCAAGCGCCGCACCGGTCTTTCGCCTGGGCCTCGGGCGCCGTGATCGGCAGCGGTGCGTTGGTGAAGATCTCGCCGATGAAGAAGAAGGAGCCGGCGGTTTCGTTCAAGAGCAGCGTGTTCTTGCCCACCCACCCCAAGCCCGCCTTCTCCGCCAGCGGCTTCTCCAACACCGGCGCGGAATCCACGAAGGCGCGGAAGCGCCCCGCGGCGAGCTGCCCGTCAATGCGCTTGGCCAGCTTCGCCAACCGCCGCCGCACCGTTTTGTGGTAATCCCGCCCGAGGGCGTAGCGGGCGATGTACGCGCCGCTTTTGGACAATGGATGGCGCGGCACGGCGCCCGGGAGGTAATCCATCCGCGCCGAGATGACGCGCACCGTGCCTTCGAGCAACTGCTCCGGATGCAAGCGCTTGTCGAGATTGCGCTCCATGTAGCCCATCGAGCCATGGAAGCGCCGCGCCAGCCAGCCTCGCACGTCTGGCGCATACGCGGACAAATCGACGTCCGCGATGCCAACCTGCTGGAAGCCCAAATCGTGCGCCCAGACGGGGATATCCTGGGCGAGACGCCGCAAGTTCAGCGCTTGGGTGGTGGGCGTGGCTGGATTCGAACCAGCGACTTCTGCCATGTGAAGACAGCGCTCTGACCAACTGAGCTACACGCCCCTTACGGTGCCCCGCCCGCGGTGGCGGAGGAGCACGAAGCAAGATTGGCGCGGAAGTGGGAAGACGTCAAGGCATTTTGCGCGGGGTCATCACGAAGGCTTCGACCGGCGCGTTGCGTCGTGGACAAGCCGCGCATTTTGCGCGACAGTGGCCTCGAAATGGGGGACGAGAGGTGGCGGCCATGTTCTCAGCGGCGCGATTTCCGGAGGCTCGCACGGTGCGCTTCGTTGCGCTCTTCGTCCTGCTGTCTTCGGCGGGTGCGGGTTGCGATGGCCCCGCGCCATCCGGTGAGGGCGCGATCGCTCCCGCACACATCGCCTTGGACTACGAGGCGCTGCGGAAGGCGCATCGCACTTCGGCTGATGCGGCCTTGGCGTTCCTCGACGGGCTCTCCTCAACGCAACGCGCGGAGGCGGTGCTCCCCTTCGACGACTCGCGCCGGAGCAATTGGTCCAACCTGCCACCTGGCCTCTTCAACGACCACAATGGCGTGCGCCTTGGCGACCTGACGGAGGCGCAGGCAACGGCGCTGCACCGCTTCCTCGCCTCGGCCTTAAGCGCCGATGGCTATGCGACCACCATGGCGGTGGTGGGCGCAGAGGATCAGTTGGCGGCCGATTCGCTGACCGGCAGCTTCTTTTGGAGCAGCGGCAACTACTGGCTGGCGTTCTTCGGCGAACCGACCAATGCGGTGCCGGCGGCCACGGACGGCGACGCCGACTCAACGCCCGCCACAGCCGCTCCCGAGGCACCGTGGGGTTGGCAATTCGGCGGCCACCATCTGGCCATCAACATGACGGTGATGGGCGAGCGCAGCTATCTTTCACCGACGTTCCTCGGCATCGAGCCCGCGGTTTACGCGACAACCGAAGGCACGGTGGCGCCGCTGGCGGAACATCGAGCCGCCGGCTTGGCGCTCTTCAACGCGCTCGACGCAACACAGCGCCGCCAAGCCCTTGCGGACACCCGCCCGCGCGAGACCCTGACCGGCGCCGGCAAAGATGGCTTCGTGCCCGAGGTGGATGGCGTGGCCGTGGGCGGTTGGAACGCGGCGCTGCAAGGACAGCTGGTGGATCTGGTGCGGCTGTGGGTGCGCATGATGCCGGCGGACAGCGCCACGCAACGCTTGGCGGAAGTGCGCGAAGACCTTGGCGAGACCTACTTCACTTGGCACGGAGAACCCGACGGCGCACACCCCATCTACTACCGCGTTCAAGGACCGCGCTTGATCGTCGAGTTCTCCACGCAAGACGAAGACGGCGGCCACGAACACACCATCTACCGCAACCCCACAAACGAGTATGGCAGCGCGGTCACAACCGGCGCGGCCTAACCCGACCGGCACTGCTACAGCGCCCACCTCACGTCAAAAAGCAACGTGGTGCCGACCTTCTGTTCCAGGATGGTCACGCCGTGCTGTTCGATCTCCACGTTTTCGTCCAAGAGGTTCTTGACGCGCAGTTTACAAGTGAGCCGCTCGGTGGCGAACCAGCTGTACACCAAGTCGAGAGAATGGAAGGGCTGCTCGTAGGCGTCGTCGAAGCCGTCGATGCCGGCGAAGAAGACGCGCTCGCCGAAGCCGTTGTACACCAAGGTGGCGCTGTGCTCGCCGTTCGTCGAATCGAAGCCGAGCTGCAGGTTCACCACCCAGTCGGAATGCTGCGCCATGCGGCGGGCCGTGTTCGTGAGGTTGCCGGCCACGCCGCCAGCCGGCGCGTTCATCTCGGAGTCCGAGAGGGTCACGTTGCCGGCAACATAGAACTGATCGATCCAATCGCCCACATGGCGCGTCAGGAAGTTGAGCGCCTTCAGCCCCTCCACCTCCACGCCATGCACATGCGCCGAATCCGCGTTGACGAAGCCGAACAGGATGTTGTCCTCGGTGGCGGCGCCCTGCACCGTTTCGATGGGCGCCGTCACGTCCTTGTGGAAGGCGGACACGGTGAAGTGGTCGCCATTGCCCCAGAACCACTCGGCGCGTAGGTCGAAGTTGGTGAGCTCCGACGGCGTGAGGAACGGGTTGCCCCGCACCCGCGCCTCGGTGAGCGGGTCGATGTAGGTGGATTGCGACACTTCGCGCAGGTCTGGCCGGGCGACGGTTTCGCCCCAACTGAAGCGCAACTGGAAGTCGTCCGCCCAGAAGCCGGGCCGGATCCAAGTGAGCGCCAGCGACGGATGCGTGTCATCCACGTTGATGGTGGAGTCCGCGATTTCCTGCGCGCTGAACGGCACGCGCCCGGGGCCGAAGTCCAACAGATCCACCGGCACCGAGGCTTGGATGAAGTTCTCCCAGCGCACGCCGCCGGAGAAGCGCCAAGTTTCGTTCAGGAGCAGGTCGAACTTGCCGTAAACGCCCTCCGTCACCTGCGCCGCGAGGTAGCTTTCGAGGCCGAAGCCGCCCACGCCGAGCAAGGTGACGAAGCCGTTGTCTGGATTCATCAGGTTGGCGTCTGAGAACACCTCGCTCGGCGCGCCTTCACTGATGGCGTTGAACGCCGGCGCGGTGCTGCCGATGCCCACGGAAATCTGCTCATAGGAGCGTGCCTTGCGGGCGTAGTCGTAGCCGGTGGCCAGCTCGATGTCCCAACCGCCCATAAGGAACGGCAACGTGAAGTCCGAGCCCCACGTCTCCACGTCGTCGTCCAGTTCCGAGAAGCGAAAGTCCGCCGCGGTGCCGGAGGGCCGCACCCGCGTGCTCAAGACGTTGCCGTACGGCGCGGCCAGCGCATCCACGGAACCGACGCGCACCTCGTTCGGGATGTCGGTGCGCGCCGACGCTTCCGAGTAGTACCAAGTGAAGCGGGCGCCCTGCGCGAAATCAAGGAACCGCAGGAACTTCGGCAGCAGGTCCAAGGTCGCCTCGCCCAGCGTGTGCTCGCCGGAAAGCTGATGGACGATGAGTTCGCGCTCCTCAAACCGGATGTCGGCGACGCGCCCTTGGGTCGGGTTGTCGTCCGCGCAGTCATTGAACTGCCCTTGCTGGCAGGTGAGCGAAAACGAGGCGTCGTCTTCGGTGTTGCGCAGCAGCAGCGTCATGGCGCCCACTTCGTGTTCATCCACGACACGGATGCCGAGGTTGAGCGAGCCGGTGACGCTCACCGATTCCACCGTGCGGTGGGTGCGCGAGAAGTCCGTCTCCGGGTTCGACACCAAGCGGTTCACCCGGTCTCGATTGCGCCAATCGTTGGCGTAGGACGCCAAGGCGAGGAAACCCGCCTCGAACCCCGGCAGCGGGAACCAGCGGTAGCCGCCGCTGACTTCGGCGTTCAAGTCCGGCGACAAGCCCTTCGGTTCAACGTCGATGTCCCGATTCAGCGCGGTGGCCAGCGCTCGGTTGACGGCTTGCGCCTCCGCCAGCGTGTGCTGGCCGCCATCGCGCCGCAGGGCGTTCAGGATGTGTACTTCCGAGACATTGCCTTGGTAGGTGTCGATGGCGTTGCGGATGGCGCCCGACAGCGCCCGGGTGCCGTCGTCCCGGCCGAAGCGGTCGTCACCGCCGCCGTTGTATGAAAGGCCGTCGGCATCGCTCTCGGTGTTCCAGCCCGTGCTCACCTTCACGCTGAACACCCGATCCTCCGGCACGCGCTTGGTGCGGATATCGACGTTGCCGCCGCCGAACGCGGCCGGCATTTCCGGCGAGAAGCCCTTCTGCACCGCCAACGAATCGATGATGTCCGCGGGGAAGATGTCGAGCGGCAGCACATTGCGCGTCAAATCCGGCGAGGGCACCGCGGCGCCGTTGAGTTGGGCGCTGGAGTAGCGCTCGCCGAGGCCACGCACATAGACGAACTTGCCTTGCGCCAGGGTGAGCCCGGGCAAGCGTCGCAACGCTTGCGCCACATCGCCGTCGCCGGCACGGCTGATGGCCTCGGCGTCCAGCATGTCGAGGGGCACGTCGCTCTCGATGCGTTCGGACACGATGTCCGTGGCCGCGGACTTGAAGCGGCCCAGCACCACCAACTCCTCGATGGCGTTGGGGTCTGCCAGCGCGGTCGCTGGTGGCGAGTCGCCGTCGGCTTCTTGGGCCACCGCGCCCAAGGCGGTGCCGAGCATCACGATGGCGGGAACGGTCAGACGAATCGCTGCGTTCATGGTGACAGGCCCTCCCCGCGGCGCGGTGCCGTCACTCGAACCACAGCTCGTCCAAGCCGTAGGTCCAGTTGGCCGTCCAATCATCGCCGGCGGTCACCGCCCCGAGGTATTCGTCGTCCGTGTCGCCATCGCCATCCGTATCGGCCGGGGTGACGCCCAAGGCATCGCCCATCGCATCCGTCAAGGCCGCGGCGGTGAAGTAGGGCTTGGCGCCGCCCAAGATCGACACGTTCGCGCTGTCGCTCTCGGTGATGACCACATTGCCCACGTTGGCGGCGTACTTCGTGCCGTTCGTGATCCATTCGCCAACGGAGTCGCCGTTCGGCAAGCCGTCCTTGGTGGCTTCTTGACAGGCGATGATGGTGCTCTGCACGGACGCTTGCCCGGCTTGCGCCGCGGCCCGCGTCGCCGCGTCATCCAACTCAAAGCACTCGTTGCCATTGCGCGAGAGCATTCGGCGGGCGTAGCCGTCGTAGATGATGCTGTTTACGAACTGGGTGCGGGCGCCCTCCCGGTTCAGAACGCCTTCCGAATCGCCATGCGTGCCGGTGCCGCCTGGCACTTCGTCGGAGCCGGACACGATGCACGTCAAGTTGTTGATGGTGACGTTGGTGACGGGTTCGGGCAGCGGGTCGCCAAGCACGCTGTCGCCCTCAATGCAGCGGTTGCCGTCGTCGCGGGCGTGAATCACCAACGCATGGTCAATGCCGCCGGTCCAGCCTTGGTCGTAGTCGATGGAGTCGTCCTTCACATAAAGGGCCACATAGTGGTCCACCACCACGGCGCCACCGAAGAACTCAATGCCGTCATCAAAGGTGCTGTAAGTCTGGATGTGGCTCACCGTGGTGCCGGAACCCACCGCATTGAAGGAGATGCCGTTCAGTTCATCGCCGGGTGTGGCCTCAAAGCCGGTGTGCTTGACCACGACATGGCGCAACGTGCCGGAACTGTCGGCATTGTTGTTGCCGCCGTAGTGCGAGGGCTTGCCCTCAGCCGTCACATGGCACTCGTTGTTGTCGCGCTGCGCCGCGCTGCACTTGTTCGTGATGCCGTTGCCGTTAATCACCATGCCACCCCATAGCTGCACATCCTCGGCGCCAGCCGTGCCGGTGACGGCGTCCGTGAAGCCGGTGAAGGTGATGGGCGCGGTGGGTGAACCGTTGGCGATGATCTGCGAACCGCGGTTGATGAGCAGGTAGTCGCCGGCGTTGGTCCAGGCAAGCGTGTTGCCGGCCGCGATGGTGAGTTTGGGGCCATCGCCGCCGGCCGGCGGCGCCACCGTCGCGTCGCTGCCGTCCACGTTCGCGCCCACGGCGAGGGTGTCCTCGAACACATGGACACCGGAGATGAACGGTATGGTGAGATCGACGGGCAGCGGGTTGTTGATGCCGACGAAGCTCGAGTTGTAGATGCAGTTGGCGCCGTCGAACCGGCCTTCCAAGCGGGTGTCCGAGGCTGGATCGACATAGTTCGCGCACGGGTTGTTGCTGGTGGCGGCGGTCGTGGTGGTGGAGTTGTCCGTCACCGCGGAGTTGTTGTCGGCGGAGATGTGTATGTCGCCGCCACTGCATCCCACAACCGCCACCAGCGCCGCGGCTATCAATGCACAGTCTCGATAATCGATCATTCCGCGACCTTCCCCCTGTTCGGTTGACGCTTGGGCGCTGAGGCCGAGCGGTGGGCCGCCAATCGACCCATGCACATGCCCGGCACGACCCAAGCTAACAACGGCATGTGAAGGCTTTGTGACGGTTCTTCGATGCTTGGCCAATCTGCCAAGCCGATGCCAACGCCAACTGAGGTCTAGGCGGTGAGGAGACGCTTCACCGGCGGATTGAACCGCGGCAGCCAGCCGGCTTGCCCACCGGCTTCCGCGCACCCCGACGGCGTGGTTTGTTTGGTGAGATCGTGGAGGTCCGCTTCCTCAAGCAAGTGCTTGCCGTTCTCCAGACCACCGAAGCAGGTGTTGGCCGGCCGCGTGTGCGGCAGCGCCGATGGATGTGCCGTGAGCAAGCGCGGCGCCTCGGCCGCGGCGCTCGCCGCAATGAGCGCGATGGCCGCGCCAATGCCAACCTTGATGAACATCGCCGCGCAGCATAGGCGGCGAACATGACAGTTTTATGACGCGCCCCGCGTAGCGCCGGGGCTGGGCTGCGGCGGGAGGGAAACCAGCGGGCGCTGAGCCGGCGCGTGGGCGGCATCGCCCCCCACGCGCCAACGGCATGAACCTAATACGTCTGCAAGGTGTAGCCGCGCTCCACCATGCAGGCCGCGTAGGCGTCGAAACTGGGAACCTCCGGCTGCAGCGCATCGGCGGTGTCGCCAAGGCCCGCCTCGCTGCGGCAGACGGTGTTGTCGCGGTTGTACTGCACCTTGGGCACGGCGTCGGAAGACTCCCAGTAGTGCGTGGCCGCGTCAGCCCCGTTGCTGGCGCAGCCGCCGGACATGACCAGTAGCGCCAAGGCACCTAGCGCGTTGGCCGGGCAGAAGGTCCTATTCATGTCGCCTCCTCGACAAGCCGCCTCAACCCGTTCCAAGACAATCTATTCCGGGTGGCTGGCCTGATGGTCTTGTAGGATATTTAATCCTAAAGGAATGTCAAGCCCTTTTAGGAGTTTTTTTCCTATGGCGGCGCGGCGGTTGATGCGGCCGGGCGAGGCACCACCATGCGAGCACCTTGGCGTATCGCCAGAGACGATTCAGCCGATCAAGTGGTAGCGGCGCCGCGGGTCGTTCGGACCGGCCCCGATTTCCCGCACCAGCCCTCGCGCCACCAGCCGTTTCATGCGGGTGCGGACAGTGCGCGGCGAGCGCCCGACGAGCGCCGCTAGTTCACCAGTGGAAAGACCTTCTGCCACTCGCAGCGCATTCAAGAGTGCGGTGTCGACGGCGTCCACCACGGTGCGCCGAGCAGCGGTGCCCAGCGTGACTCGAAAGCGCCCGCCCAACTCCTCGAACATGGGGGGCGGGCAGCCGGCGCCCTCGCATGCCGCCATCATGCGCTGCACACCGCTGCCCCAGTTCTCCATCAAACCGATTTCGCGAAAGACGCGGGAAATCACGCGATTGCGCAGCTTCGAGACGCCGAACGGCAAGTCCTCAACGGTCAGCCCGAAGGGCAGCAGCCCCGGGTTCTCGACTTCGACGCGATCATCGAAGACCGCGACGCGGATAGGTGCCCCGCGCTGCGCGTAGTCGGCATGGGCGACGGCATTGACGATGGCCTCGCGCACGGCGAGTGGGGGGATGTTCCACCGTTCTTCGCGCCGCACGCCATCGATGCGCGCCTCGCAGAGCAGGTGCTTTGCCACGAAATCGATGGCTTCACGCACCAGCGTGGGTGCGTGGCCGCGGATTTCACGCTGGTCGGCGATGTCCGCACGGCTCGCGCCACGACCTCCCCGCCTGTATCCAAGCGTCGGGGAAGTCGCGTTCCTTGTCGCTCCCGAACAGCAGAATGCCCCCCACGGTAGGCACCCTGCGCCCCTGGTCGCGCACCAGCAGCCGCAGCGTCTGCAAATCCTGGCGCCGCAACTTGCGGACCAAGGCAAAGGACTCGGAAGCCGCTCGGAAGTCCACCGCCTCCGCGTGCAGCCCCGGCATCGGCTCTTCGTCGTAGGATTGGCGGTTGGCGAAGCGCCGCATTTCGTCCACCAGTGCGGCGTCGGCGCGCCGGTTCGATGAGCCGACGCGGACGTACACGCCTGAACGGCCCTCCGCCTCCACGCGATGGGGCCTTCGCCCACTGGGGAAGATCTCGGCGGCGAGAACGTGGGTGTCCCGCCACGACAACACTTCCAAATCAGGCACGACCTGCGGTGTCACGCCGTCCGCCACGATGTTGGCAAGCCGCTCTTCCGCTTCCAAGACATCGGCCACGCCGCGCACGAAGCCGGTTTTGTCTTCGACGCCAACGAGCAACACGCCACCCGCCGTGTTCGCGAAGGCAACCACGGTGCGCACGATTCCGCGCGGCGAAGAGAGGTCGCGTTTGAACTCCAACGTTTTGCCTTCCGGGCGCTTGAGCGTGGCGAGAAGGTCCATCAGCGCCGGCGCCCGCGTTGCCCACGCACCCGCGACGTTCGAGGACGGGCAACCTGCGATCTACTCGGAAGTAGTCGGAAGCGAGATGGCTTCAGAGTAAGTGGAGGGATCATCGTTCGGCTTCGTTCAGCAGTTCGCCGTCGAGAGGCAGGCCGCGCTGCCAGCGCGACTCGACCGAACGGCCGTATCGCGTTGTCATTCGCATCGCCCTTGGAGCTTGACCACCTCCGCCGCCTCATTTGCCGAACTTGTGCCGCAACGTGTACCAGCTGGCGTACGGAATCTGGCGCGGCTCCTTCTTGGCAGTCCAGTTGCGCACCACGCGGCCGTCGGACAGGCGCAACGCCTTCGCCACGTCCTTGTTGGAGAGACCCTTCTTGTCCATCCAAGCGCGGAGCTCTTCCGGGGTCGGGGGATATTTCTTCATCCGAAGCGAAAGCTGGGCGCGACTGGGCGCACTCGATGCTACCGCAAGTACACCGCCGCGGCCGCGGGTACATCCCCTACACGACGATGCGTGGATTGAGCAGACGGCATCGACCGCCCGATTGCTCCAAGTCCCCAGTCAAAGTGACCTTGGCGTTGCCTTTGTGGCAGTCAATGGCGCGCTCGTAGTCCGCCTTAGTCACATGGGCAACGACCGATCGCGTCGCACCGTCCAACTGCGTTCTCAGAACCACTTCGTGGCCTTGACGATTCAAACCTGCGATGGTGGCGGTCAACTGCACGCCGGCTTGCACCTTCCGTTCGCGTAGGCCGCGAGCGGCTTCCCGGAGAATGCAGGAGTCATCCTTGGCAAACTCGAAACGGGT
This sequence comes from Candidatus Azotimanducaceae bacterium, assembly GCA_965200505.1. GTDB lineage: Bacteria > Pseudomonadota > Gammaproteobacteria > Pseudomonadales > Azotimanducaceae > VXNE01. The sequence goes on from OZ241343.1 coordinate 2,581,321, forward strand.
CACGGTCTCTCGGTTTTGCGGCCGGCGCGTCAGCGCCCATGTCAGGCTCACATCCAGCGCCTCGAAGGGTGCTGTCATTCTGGCCAGCGCTTCAAAGAGATTGGCGCTCGTTCCCCTCGAGACCGCGTCGCCGAACGCTTCCCCATCGCCACCGATCACCTGTCCCATCGCGTGGCGGGTTGCCGCTAGCGCGTCTGCCAGTCGCCGTGTGCCACGTCGTTCAATGGGGTCGTTCTCTAACCCGTTGCCAGACTCGTCGTGCCCGTGTCCATCACCAGTCGGTCGTGCCATGACGCCGCTCACGGCTGGAGGAACCGCCGGCGGCAGCAGCGTGACCACGAAGCTGCCCTGTTCCATGCCCGCTAGCTGAACTCGCCTCATGTAATCGGAGACCTGCCCCGGTGGACGGCCGCGATAGGCCGCTGTCGGTTCGAACAGCGAGCGCACCGCGGCTGAGATCAAGTCTTTGGTGCCAGCAATCAGCACCAAACCATCGTCCACGCCGACGGTCTGGTCGCACGACGCCCGCACCCGTATCGCATCGCGGTCGGCGGTCGTCAACTCGCGCAGCAGTTCCAACTCGTCAACCTCCGCGGCCTGCGCGAAGATCTGCACCAGCCGAGCGGCAACGTCGGCGTAGTCCGCCACGCGCCGCGTTCTCGGCAGGACGACTTCCGGCAGGCCTGCCGCGACATAAACGTCCGAATGCTCGCCATAGCGCTCGGCCAATTCCCAACCCTTGAGACGGGCGTAGGCGGAGAACGATGCCGGCGAGATGGCCCTCAGAACGTCCGCCTCGTACACACGCAAGCTCATTGGATGGTTCCGCTTCGGGACTGTCCCATCAGACCCCGCAAGCCTGCCACATCAAAGCGGTTCTGCTCTCTCAGCGAAACGGTGATGGTGCGCTGGGTTGCGTGTGTCCGGCTCGCCCTTCAAGTTCGCCCAGAAAGCGCATCCCCTCAAGACCAGTTTTTTCGTCGTGACCGTCAGCCATCGATTTCATGCTTGGGTAGAGCCAAGACCACCAACAGGCGCGGTATCTGGGTGCTCTCCCGCAGGAGATCGTAGTTGCCCCTTGGCAGCGGGAATCGATAGTGCCCGTCGCCCTTGTTTTCCAAGTTGACGGTGGCCTTCAATTGCACGTCGATTGCAGGGCGCATGGCCCCGCCAGCGCGAATCTGCAGGTCGATGCCGTCACGATCGTGGTTTGGCTCCAAAGTGACGTAGCCAGCGCCGGCGGCGACAGCTCGCGCATAGATGCGGGAGAGTTCCTCTTCGTTGTCGCTCGTGCTCAAAAGCGCGTCGGCCATTTGTTCTGCTGTTCTTGGTGCCGAGTGGCCACGATGCTAGCACGCCGATGCGCTCGGCACGGGCGTGTGGCGGGTAGCATATGGTCACGAAGGGGAAGCCATGCAGGACACCGGGATGGCGTTCGGTGGGAATGAGCTGGGCGCAGATGAAATCCGCCGCGTTGCGGACTTCGTCGCGCCGTATCGGGTGGACGGCGGCCAGCGCATCCGCTTGGCCGACCATGGCCCCGCGCATCTGGGCAATCTACGCCGAGGCGACCGCCGCACGGCCCAGCGTTGGCTCGACGAACATTCGCGGTGGCTCGCGAACCGGCAAAGGACCCTCGCCGCGCAAGGCCGCTGGGCCGTGCTGGTGGTGCTGCAGGGACGCGACGCGGCCGGCAAGGACGGCACGATTCGCCACGTCTTGGCGGCCATGAATCCCCAAGGCTGTCGCGTCACCGCGTTCGGCGTGCCCACCAGCGAGGAGCTCAAGCACGACTTCCTGTGGCGCTACCACCGCCATGTGCCGGCGCGCGGGGAAGTGGGCGTGTTCAACCGCTCCTATTACGAGGAGGCGTTGGTGGTGCGCGTCCATCGCGCCCATCTGGACTCGCAGCGGTTGCCGGACGCAGCGACCGGCGAGGGCGTGTGGGAGCGCCGTTTGGCGGACATCCGCGCCTTCGAGGAATACCTCGGGCACAACGGCGTCTTGGTCATCAAGTTGTTCCTGAACCTTTCCAAGGACGAGCAGAAGCGCCGCTTCCTGAAGCGCTTGGAAGCGCCGGAGAAACACTGGAAGTTCGCCTCGGAGGACATCCGCGACCGCTCCCGTTGGGATGCCTACACGCAAGCCTACGAGGCGGCGTTCAACGCCACCGCGACCCCGGACGCGCCATGGCACATCGTGCCGGCGGACAACAAGTGGTTCGCGCGGCTTGTGACGGCCTCCATCCTGGTGGATCAAATCGGCCGGCTCGACTTGGCGTATCCCGACCCGTTCGCGGCCGACCCCAACGCCTTGGCGGCAGCACGGCGGCAATTGGCGAGCGAGTGACCAGCGCCCACGGCGCGGGCGGCGCCACGCGGCCGCCGCGACGGGCGCTCCGATGCATCACCGGCGCGGCCCTCGGCTTGGTGCTCGGTTGCGACGCCCCATCGGCGCCTGAACCACGGCCCGCCGCCGTGACGGACGCGCAGTATGTCGGGGCCGCCGCCTGCGGCGTGTGCCACACCGAAGCGCATGAGGCTTGGGCGGATTCGCACCACGCCTTGGCCATGCAGGAAGCGACGGATGCCACCGTGCTCGGCGACTTCCGCGGCGCCGCGTTCGAGGCCGGCGGGGCCGTCACGCGCTTCACCCGCGATGGCGCCGCGTTCGTCGTGGAGACCGATGACGCCGACGGCGCCCGGTACACCTACCCAGTGGTCTTCACATTCGGCGTGAGCCCGCTGCAGCAATACTTGATCGAAGTGGCCCCGGGCCGCCTGCAGGCCCTCGGCATCGCTTGGGATGCCCGCCCAGACGGGCAGCGTTGGTTCCACCTCTACCCAGACTCCGCCGGGCGCCACGCCGACGTGCTGCACTGGACGAAGCCCAGCCAAAACTGGAACGCCATGTGCGCGGACTGCCACTCCACCGGCGTACGGAAGGGCTACGACGCGGCCACCGGCACGTTCAGCACCACCTACGCCGAGATCAACGTGGGCTGCGAGGCGTGCCACGGCCCGGGCTCGCGGCACGTCGAGGCGCCAGCCACACCCTACGGCGCCGCGGCCGGTTCGATCGACACCTGCGCCCCCTGCCACAGCCGCCGAGCCCAAATCGCCGAAGGCTTCCAGCCCGGCAAACCGTGGCTCGACTTCTACCTCCCAGCGCCAGTGGCGCCGCCGCTCTACCATGCCGATGGCCAGATTCTCGAAGAGGTGTATGTGCATGGCTCGTTCCTGCAGAGCCGCATGCACCAACAAGGCGTGACCTGCACGGATTGCCATGACGCCCATTCCGGGCGCCTCGTGCTCGAGGGCAACGCGCTGTGCGCCCAATGCCACTCCCCCACCCCGCCACCGCGTTTCCCGACACTCGCGGCGCGCGCCAAACCGTACGACCACCCGGACCATCACTTCCACGCGGCCGCCAACTGCGTGGACTGCCACATGCCGAGCCGCACCTACATGGGCGTGGACGAGCGCCGCGACCACAGTTTCCGCGTGCCGCGCCCCGATCTGTCACTCGCCTACGGCACACCCAACGCCTGCAATGGCTGCCACCAAGATCGGGACGCTGCTTGGGCGGACGCGGCGATTCACCGGCACACCCCCGGCCACCCCACCCCCGGTGCCGCCGATGTGCTCGCGCTCACCACCAGCGGCCATTTCGATGCCGAACCACGGCTCTCCGCCGCGGCGCAAGACGCGAGCCTGCCGGCCATCGTCCGCCGCAGCGCCCTGCTCGCCCTCGGCATCCATGAGTTCGGGCGCTCGCAGGACGCCATCGCCGCCAGCTTGCGAGATGCCGCCCCCCTCGTTCGCCTCGGCGCCTTGGAGCATCTCGCGCGGCTGCCGGAGGCGGCCCGCTTCGGCGCCGCATTGCGCCTGCTCAAGGATCCATTGAAGGCCGTGCGCGTCGCCGCGGCCCCGGCCGCTGCACCCTATCTCGCCCAAGCCATCGCGCCGGCGGAACGCGAGCTCATTGAGGCCGCGCTGAGCGAGTACCGGGCGACGCTCGCCCTCAATGCCAACCGCGCCGAAGCGCACACGAACCGGGCCAGCCTCTTCACGGCGCTGGACGACCCAGAGGGCGCCGCCGCGGCCCTCGCCCAAGCCCTCGCCCTTGAGCCAAATTGGATACCCGCGCTGGTGAACCTGGCGGACCTGCACCGTGCAACCGACCGTGACGTCGAGGGCGGCGCACTGCTGGCGCGGGCCGCGGCGCTGGAGCCGGCAAGCGCCGACGCGGCCTACGCCTATGGCCTCTGGTTCATCCGCCAAGGCCAGCCGGCGCGGGGCTTGGAGCAGTTGCGGCGCGCCCGGGAATTGGCCCCGCAGCATCTACGCAACGCCTATGTGCTGGCGCTCGCGCTCAACGCGGCCGGCGAATCCGACCAGGCCATTGCCGAGCTGGAAGGCGCCGTCGAGCGCTTGGGTGGCCACCGCGCACTGCTGGTCGGCCTCGCCACCTTCCACCGCGAACGCGGCGAGTTGACGGCCGCGCTCGCCTACGCCCGGCGCCTGCACGACACCTTCGGCGACGCCTATGCCGGGCTGGTGGCGGAACTGACGGCGACCACGCCGGCCAACGAGTGACGCCCGCACTCATGGCGCTCGGCTTCGTCACAGGCCGCGCAACGGCTACAATCCACACCCATGCTGAAGGGCGGCCCCACTTCCCACGTTTACTTCTCGCAGCGTCTGCGGCTCCACTACGTCGATTGGGGCAACGCCGACGCACCGCCATTGCTGCTCGTGCATGGCGGGCGCGACCACTGCCGCAACTGGGATTGGGTGGCGCAGGACTTGAGCGCGGACTACCACATCATCGCGCCCGATCTGCGCGGCCATGGGGATTCGCAGTGGATGGTGGGCGGCGGCTACCACCACATCGACTACGTTTACGACATCGCCCAGCTCCTGCATCAAACGAAAATGACGCCGGCCACCGTCATCGGCCATTCCCTGGGCGGCTCCGTGTCGCTGGCGTACGCCGGGCTCTATCCGGAGACAGTGCGGAAGCTCGTCTCCATCGAGGGGATGGGGCCGCCGCCGAGCATCACCCAAGGCCGCGACACTTGGGCGGTGGACGCCCGCCTCGGGGATTGGGTGAACAACCTGCGCCAGCTATCCGGGCGCCTGCCGCGCCGCTACCCGACCTTGGAAGAAGCCTTCCAACGGATGCAGACGGAGAACCCGCACCTCTCGGAGGACCAAGCCCGCCACCTCACCATCCACGGCAGCAACCAGAACGAGGACGGCACCTATAGCTGGAAGTTCGACAACTACGTGCGGGCCTTTCCGCCCATTGGCTTGAGCCCGAACCAAACCGCCGCGCTCTACGGGCGGATCAACTGCCCGACGCTCTTGATCCACGGCACCGAGTCCTGGGCGTCCGACCCGGAGGAAGACGGCCGCACCGCGCCGTTCAAGGATGTGCGGGTGGCCGGCATCGAGAACGCCGGCCATTGGGCGCACCACGACCAACTGGACGTGTTCCTGAACATCGTGCGGAGCTTCCTCGCCGGGTGACGAACGCCACCGTTCGGGCGCTGCACGATGGCCCGCACCGGGGCGTCCTCCACATCACCGGCGGCGGCGCCGGCTTGCTCTCGACGCTGCTGGGCGTACCCGGCGCCTCCGCCACCGTGCTCGATGCCGCGGTGCCCTATTCGGCGGACGCGCTCGCCGAGCAGCTGGGCGCGGCGCCCGAACAATCATGCAGCGCGGCCACGGCGCGAGACTTGGCGATGGGTGCCTACGTTCGGGCGCAGGCGTTGGGCGCCGGCGAGCATGGCTTCGGCTTCGGCCTGACGGCAAGCCTCGCCACCTTGCGCCGGAAACGCGGCGAACACCGCGCCCACTTTGCGTTGCAGACCGGCGGCGCCACGCACACTTGGTCGCTTACCCTCGCCAAGGGCGCCCGCGAGCGAAGCGAGGAGGAACGCCTGGTGGCGGACGCGGCGCTGGCTGCATTGGCCGAGGTGTTGGTCGGCCGTTCCCAGCTGCCGGCGCTGCGGCCGGACGAAACGCTCTCGCACAGCGTGGCCCGCGCCGATGCGGATTTGCAGGCGCTCTTGGCCGGGCAACGCGACGCCGTCGGCGTGGGCCGCCCTCGGGCCGTCTTCCCCGGCGCCTTCAACCCGCTGCATGACGGCCACCGGCAGATGGCGGCCCTCGCCGGCACCCGCCTGAACGCCGCGGTTGCGTTTGAAATCTGCATCCGCAACGTCGATAAGCCACCGCTCAACTTCCACGACATGGTGAGCCGCCGCAAACAGTTCGGCCGCGAACCGCCGTGGTTCACCAACGCAGCCACCTTCGTGGAGAAGGCGCGGCTGTTCGCGCCGGTGTGGTTCGTGGTCGGCGCGGACACGCTGAGCCGCATCGCGGACCCGAAGTACTACCGAACCGGCGGCTTGGCCGAGGCGGTGGCTGAACTCGCCGGGTTGGGCTGCCGCTTTCTGGTGTTCGGACGCGCCAAAGCAGGACGTTTCGTCACGTTGGAAGACTTGGCGCTGCCACTGGCGCTGGGCGCACTGTGCGAAGGCGTGGGCGAGGCGGAATACCGCTGCGATATCTCCTCCACGGCGTTGCGCGCCGGCGGCGCCTCACTGGCCCTCTAGCTCCTCGATCCTCTTCGGCCAGGTTTCCTTCAGGAGCTTGGAGAGTGAGCGATCCGCCAAGATGCGCCCGCCCGTCTGGCAGCGGGCGCAATAGTTGCTCTCGTTCTCCGCATGGACGATGCGTTGAATCGGCGCACCGCACACCGGGCAGGGCTGGCGGAACTTGCCGTGGGCGGCCATTTCGTCGTGAAACGCCGTCACCTTGGCGGGAAAGCCGGTGCCGGCCTTCGCGTTCAAGATGCGCGTCCAATCCGTCAACGTGTCGCGGCAGGCGTGGTAGAGGCGCTCGATCTCCGCGTCGCCCATGTCCGCCGGGCGCTTGAAGGGCGACAGCCCGGCGTGCAGCAGAATCTCGTCGGAATAGGCATTGCCGATGCCGGCGAACACGCGCTGATCCGTGAGCGTCCGCTTCAAGGTGTGGCGCGTCGCCCGCAATCGCTCGGCGAAGGCGGGCAGCTCGATCTCCAGCACTTCGAGCCCGCCCGGGTCGAGGGCCGCCAGTGCGGCGTCACCGGCCGCCAAGCGCAGGGCGGCGCGTTTCTTCTTGCTCGCCTCGGTGAGGATGAGGGTGCCGGAAGAAAAGTCGAAGGCGGCGAGGCCCACGCGCTTCGGCACCGCGGCGCCCGCGTCCCGCCATCGCAAGCGCCCGGCAATCATCAAGTGGATGACGATGAAGAGCCGCCCTTCGAGTTCGATGACGAGCTGCTTGGCGAGCCGGCGCACCCCGGCCACGACGCGGCCGCGGGCCTCTGCCACGGTTGGCGTCACCGAGCGCAGCACGAACGGGCTCGCGATGCGGATGTCGTCGAGACGGGCGCCGACGATGCGGCTATCGAGGCGTTCCAGATAAACCGTGAGGTCCGGAAGTTCCGGCATGGCTCACTCCCTCAAGGCACCGGCATTGTGAGCCGGATTTCCACGGCCACCAGCAAGCCGCGCGCCTGCCGCGAGCGCCACGTTCAAGCGTATCGCCGCCGCAGCCGCGCCAGCGCCCGCCAACGGCGCGACCGAAAGCGGCGCACCAACATCACGCTCTTCACCACATAGTCGCCGATGAGGGTGGCGTAAATCCAGAACACCGAGAGTTCGAAGAGAACGCACAGCGCCGCCAGGCCGCAACGCACGCCGATGAGGCCGACGCAGGTGGCGATGAGCGGCGAGCGCGTGTCTCCGGCGCCGCGCAGGCTGCCGCCGATGGCGAACTCGATGGCAAGCAGTGGCATCGCCGCGGCGAACAGCCATGTCATCCACACGGTGTAGCGCACGGTGAGGGGCTCGTCGCCGAGGAAGAACACGGCCATCGGCTCCGCGAACACCGCCACGACCAAGGCCACGCTGGCCATCATCAGCATGGCGTAGCGCATCGAGCGCCAGCCGCTGGCCACGGCTTGGTCGAAGTCGTTCGCGCCAACGTGCTGCCCCACCAAGGTGGCGCCGGCGATGGAAAAGCCGAAGCCCGCCACCATGCAAACCATCAAAAGATTGGCGCCGACGCTGTAGGCCGCGAACGCCTCGGTGCCGTAGTAGTTGCCGATCAACATCATGAAGGCGAAGAAGCCGATCTGAAACACGACCATTTCGACGCCGGCCGGATAGCCGACGTTCAACAACCGGCGGAGCCGCTCGCCGCGCCACCATCCACCCGTCACGTATTTCACGACGAGCACCTGTTTCGCCCACATGACCACGAGCGCGACGCCGCCCAGTGCGAACGAGATGCCGGCGGCCAGCGCCGCCCCGCCGACGCCCATCGCCGGCAAGCCCCAAGCGCCGAAGATGAAGCCGTACAGCAAGGGGATGTTGACGACGTTGACGCCAATGCCCACCCACAGCGGTGTCCAAGCGTCCCCGGCGGCCCGCAGCGCGGCGCCCAAGATGAAGTTCATGGCGAAGGCGACATTGAAGATGGACAACCAGCGGATGTTGTCCGCGGCCAGCTCCACGGTGCGGGCATCCAGCCCGAAGATGGACGCCACCGCACCGGCGTACAGCACACCCGGCACCGTCAACGCGAGGCCAAAGGCCATCGCCAGCACCAAGCTGGCCATCGTCACGCGGCTGGCTTCCTGGTAATCCTCCGCGCCCCACGCCTGCGCGACCAACGCGGTGGTGCCGGCGCTGATGGCGATCATCACCGCCTGCAAGGCGAAGAAGACCCGTTGCCCGGCGCCCACCGCGGCCACCGCGTCTGCGCCCAGCTCGCCGACGAACTTCGTCTGCACCATCGCCACCACGGCATAGAGCGTGTTGCCGAGGATGGACGGCAACGCAAGCTGCATGATGCTGGGCCGTTCCCCCGGCGGGTTCGGCCCCAAGTTCAGTTTCATGGTTTGGCGGCGTGGCGGCGCAGTGGTCTGCCCGAAGGCCTGCGCGACGGGGTAAGGATAGCCCGTCCCGTGTTAGACGGCCGGCGCACCCCGCATGGGGCAGTTCAGCTTGTCAAACGGCTGCCGGCGAGTGCTGGTCGTAGGTGCAGCGTTATTGCGGGCCGGTCGCCTCGCAAGCCGCCTGTATTCGTTGCCAATTCTGCAACTGCCGCTCCACGACTTCCTCGGAGACGCCGAAGTTCTCCGCCATTTTGCTCGGGTTCTTGCCATCGTGCTGCATCGAAAGCAATTCCTCGACAGGTGCCAGAAACTCTGCTGCGAACGCCCGGCCCGTTGCTTGGCGGGCAGCGTTGTGCAGGTCGTTGACGGCGGCGCGTTCCACGGGCGGATTCGCAACGGCATCGCCGATGGCGCGACAGAATGCGAAGAGCTCGCTTGCTTGACGGTGACGCGACGCGATGGTGCGCAAATGCACATGGGTCGCCTCGCCACGCGTCTCCACGATGGCACGCACACCGGAAACCGATCCAGCGCTGGTGAACCGGGTCGCTTCCAGCCGCCCGGCCAGTGCGGAAACATTGAGTTGCTCCCCCACACCTATATTGAGCCGTTTCCGGGCCGCTCTCGCACAGCGATAGCCAGCGCACCAAGGCCATTCGCGCTGTCCGAGCTGGCGCACATCGGTCGTGGCGTGGCGCAAGTCGTCCAGACCCGGCAGCCGGGAAAGGCCCTCTGGTCGCGCCTCGGCCGCCCGCAGCCACGCCAGAGTGCCGTGTCGGGACACCCTATTGCCAAGCGAGGACAGCCCCGACAGCAGCTCCGCCAGCGGATCGCCACTGAACAATGCACCGGCATTGGCAATGAACTCAGCGTCCTCGTCGTCAATGAAGTATGGGTCCAGCCCCAACGCCCCCGCCGCCTCGCAGAACGCCGACTCTTCAGCGTCCTGCCGAGACGCCAGCACACGCTTCCAACGTAGCTGCAATCCAGAATCCCGTAACTCGGCTGCCGACAGCCGAGCCACCACCTGTCGTAGGAAGTCCGTCAGCGCGGTTTCCGCTTCTGCCCGCGTCAGTCGTTCTTCGCCACCGTATGTGAAGCGAATGTCGGGACTCTCGTAGGCGGCCGGCAAGCAGCGGACGTCGAATCCCGAACCGTCGAATCCCAGCCGGACATCGGGCAGCGCATAGCCGCCACGGCCGTCCTTAAGCCGCAGTTCCGTATCGCGGTTGCCGAACAGCCGCCACCAGTTGAGTGCGATCTCCTCGGCGAGGGGATAGACGGAAACGGTGGCATGCCCGATGCGCCGGACGTTTCTGCGCTGGTCCGTCGTGCTGCGGCTCTTGCCGCGACGCCGCGGCTCTTCATACACGCAGGCGTTGTTGGCGCCGATGAGGATGCGCAGATCGGCGACGGTGGCTCGTTCCTCCGCCACCGCATTGGCACCCTCCGCCTGCCAATCGACTTGGAACCTCATGTCAGCGCCGCTTCCTCCGCTCTTCGAGAGTGGCCACTTCATCAGGAGCGGCGGGCGTACGCGAGGGGCCTCTTCATGGGCGGATTCCTTCATCATGGGCGGAACCGTAGCCCATTGGCACGAAACCGGCAACCGTGCGCCCGACGTGTCCGGCTGGCCCACGGCACCCTACAGTACAATTCGAGCATTGGCCTTTAGGACATCGACGGAGCGGCGAATGGAGCTTGGGAGAACTGGCGTCTGGTACTTCACGGAGGGGATGTCGGCGGTTGAGGCCGCGCAGGCGGCGCAGCGCATCGAGGCGCTTGGCTATGGGGCGCTGTGGATTCCGGAGACCATCGGGCGCCATCCCTTCGCCCACGCCGCGTGGCTCTTGGCGAACACGGCGAAGCTGGTCGTGGCGACGGGCATCGCCTCCATCTATCACCGCGAGCCGGGCGTGACGTTGGCGGCGCAGCACACCTTGGCCGAGCAATCGGGCAACCGTTTCCTGCTTGGCCTTGGGGTGTCGCACAAGCCGATGGTGGAGGGTGTGCGCGGCCTCACCTATGGCAAGCCGGTGGCCACCATGCGCGCTTACTTGGAGAAGATGGACACCGCCCCTTACATGGCGCCGAAGGGTGACGACACCCCGCCCCGCGTTATCGCCGCGTTGGGGCCGAAGATGTTGGAACTCGCGCGGGACGCCTGCCAAGGGGCGCACCCCTACTTCACGTCGCCGGAACACACCGCCATGGCGCGCCAGACCTTGGGGCCGGACCCATGGCTCTGCGTGGAACAGAAGGTGGTGCTGGAGGAGGACCCGGAGAACGCGCGGAAGGTGGCGCGGGCGACGGCGCAAACATACCTGCCGCTGCCGAACTACCGCAACAATTGGAAGCGCATGGGCATGACGGAAGCGGACTTGGCTGATGGCGGTTCCGATGCCTTCATCGACGCCACGTTTGCATGGGGCGAGGCGGCGGCGATCAAGGCCCGCATCCAAGCACACCTGGACGCCGGCGCCTCCCATGTGTGCATCCAGCCCGTCCACCCGGACGGCTCGCGCACCCTGCACTGGGAAGCCCTTGAGGCGCTGGCGTGAGCGCGTTCGACGGCCAGTGCGTGGTGGTGACTGGCGCCGCGGGGGTGGTGGGCGCCGTGGTGGCGCAAGCCTTTCACGATGCCGGCGCCGATGTGGTGGGCATCGACGTCGCTGCGGCCGATGCGCCCTACCCGATGCGCTTGGCAGACCTCACCGATGCGGACGCCGCCGCGGACGCCGTCGGCCAGCTAGGTGCCATCGACGTGCTCGCCAACATCGCCGGCGGCTTCGCCATGGGGCCGTCCGTGGCGGAGACCTCGGACGAGGCGTGGAACCAGCTATTCGACCTGAACGTATCGACCCTGCTGAACATGACACGCGCCGTCGTGCCGAGAATGCGCGAACGCGGCCGCGGCAAGATCGTGAACATCGGCGCCCGGGCCGCGTTGCGCGGCGCCGGGGCGATGGGCGCTTACTGCGCTTCAAAGAGCGTGGTCGTGAGGCTGACGGAAGCGTTGGCGGACGAACTGAAGGCCAGCGGCATCAACGTGAATTGCATCCTGCCCAGCATCATCGACACCCCACGCAACCGCGCCGACATGCCGAAAGCGGATTTCTCCAAGTGGGTGGCGCCGGCAGACATCGCCGCGGTGGTGCTGTTCTTGGCGTCCGATGGCGCGAAGGCGATTCATGGCGCGGCGCTGCCGGTGGAAGGGTTGTGCTAGCCTAGGCCGCATCTGGGGGAGGTTTCGACATGACCACGCGGCCCAATCTGTTCGACTACGCCACGAAAGAACTCTCCCAGGACGCAATGATCTGCTGGCTGCTCAAGTGGGCGGCGAAAGAACACCAAGAGTTGGATCGAGACCTCTCCAATGTGGGGCGCGCATTGGTGAACGCTCTGCTAGAGAAGCACGAAACCAGTCCGCTGGCCGGGATCGATAGCGCGGAGGTGCGGCAGCAGCATCACCGAATCGATGTGCTGGCCAAGATCAACGATACCCATGTGCTCTTGATCGAGGATAAGACGGACAGCGCTGACCACAGCGGGCAGTTAGAGCGATACTACGAAGCGGTTCGTCGCGAGCATCCGAGCGCGAACATCCATCCCATCTACTTCAAGACGGGGAATTACCAACATTCGGAAAAGTGTCGGGTCGAAGAGAAGGGGTACAAGGTATTCGACCGGGCAGACTTCCTCAAGGTGCTTTGGAAGTACAAGGGAGCCAACGCGAATCTCACAGACTTTCGCGACTACCTTCAACGCCTTGAAGACAGAACGAACAGCTACAAGGATTGGACCAAAGGAGCAACTGTCGGCTGGGAGGCTTGGCAAGGTTTCTTCAAGCACCTTGAGGAGAAGTTCGAGCACGCTGGATGGGGTTATGTGCCCAACCCAACCGGTGGTTTCCTAGGCTTTTGGTGGGGCTGGAACGCTCACGCCTACCTGCAGTTGCAGGTGCAGCCCGGCTGTGTAAAGCAGCAAGATCTATGCTTCAAGGTCGGGGCCGGCGATGCTGACAAGACAAAGCAACGCCGGCTGAAGGACGAGTATCACGGGCGAATACAGCGTGCAGCGAACGGTCGGGTCCGGCGACCGCCCCGCATGAGGATCGGCAAAACGATGACGGTGGCCATATGGGCAATCGACTGGCTGGCGTTCGGTGTCGACGGCAAGTTGGACTTCGAGAGGACAGTTAGTAATCTGAGAGAAGCAGAAGGCGTTCTAAAGCAGGCTTGCCCATGAACAAACGCTCCCCGGGCGACATCGTTTCCCGCCGCAAGGGCCCGGTCATGCACCGCGGCATCGTGCTGGACGAAGACCGGGTGTTGCACAACACGCCCCTCAAGGGCGAGCACGTGTCAACCTACGAGGACTTCTGCCGCGGCAAGCGGGCACGGGTGCGCCATCTGAACGCGGAAGAGCGCGACCGGGCTCTGCACTATGCCGAAACACGCCAGCAACGCACATACAACCCCTTCACCAACAACTGCGAGCACACCGTGTCACGCGCTGCGGCGGGGCAGGCGCGGAGCCCGCAGCTCGCGCTGATCGCCGGCGTCGGCGCCGCGGCCGCGGCCTTGGCCCTCACCAGACATCCCGGCATCGCCATCGCCGCGTTCACACTGGGGCGCAGCTTGGCCAAGCGCGGGGCAACACGGTCGAAAAGCCACGCGGAACGGTAGAACCCCCGCAAACAGGAGGTTTGACCCCGCGAGGCGCCCGGCCCGACACCTATTCCACCGCCTCCACCATGTACTCCACGGCTTGGCGCAGCGTTTCGTCATCGCATCCCATGCAGAGCCCGCGCGGGGGCATGCCCGGCGGAATGCCTTCGATGGTGGTTCTCAGCATCTCGTCCATGCCCCGCTCGATGCGCGGCGCCCAATCCGCTTTGGCCCCCAACAACGGCGCCCCGGCGGTGCCGGCGGCGTGGCAGGCGAAGCAGTAGCGCTCGTAGGTGGCCTTGCCCGGATGCTCCGGAGCCGCGGCGGCAACGGGCTCCGACGCGGCTGCGCCGGTGGCCTGCCCCTCCTGCCCGCAAGCGCATACCAGCGCCAAGACACCCAAGGCGCCCAAGCCCCCAAGAAACCGTGCCACCGCCATTCTCCGTCAATGCCGCAGCCTGCCACCGGGCGCGGATTGTATAGAATGAACCGCCCAATTCATTGAGGCACCTCCATGCCGGACTACAAGGTCGCCGACATCGAACTCGCCGCGTTCGGCCGCCGCGAGATCGCGCTGGCGCAAGGCGAGATGCCGGCGCTGATGGCGCTGCGCCGCCGCTACGAAGCAGCGCAACCGCTGGCCGGCGCCCGCATCATCGGCTGCATCCACATGACGGTGCAGACGGCGGTGCTCATCGAAACCTTGGTGGCTCTCGGCGCCGAGGTGCGCTGGTCTTCCTGCAACATCTTCTCCACCCAAGATCACGCCGCCGCGGCCATGGCCGCCGCCGGTGTGCCGGTCTATGCATGGAAGGGCGAGACGGAAGCCGAGTATGAGTGGTGCATTGAGCAGACCATCTTGAAGGACGGCCAGCCGTGGAACGCGAACCTGCTCTTGGACGACGGCGGCGATCTCACCCAGATGGTGCATGACAAATACCCGCAGCTGCTGAACGCCATCCACGGCATCAGCGAGGAAACCACCACCGGCGTGCATCGCCTCTTGGACATGATGGCGAAGGGCGAACTCAAAACGCCGGCCATCAACGTCAACGATTCGGTCACGAAGTCCAAGAACGACAATCGCTACGGGTGCCGCCACGGCCTGAACGATGCCATCAAGCGCGCCACGGACATGCTGATGGCCGGCAAGCGGGCCTTGGTGGTGGGCTACGGCGACGTCGGCAAGGGCTCGGCGCAAAGCCTGCGGCAGGAGGGCATGATCGTGCGCGTGGCGGAAGTGGACCCCATCTGCGCGATGCAGGCATGCCTAGACGGCTACGAGGTGGTCTCGGCCTATGAAGGTGGGCGCAACACCGGCCGGGTGGAGGATCTCAACCAGCGTTTGATGCAAGACACAGACCTGCTCGTCACCTGCACCGGCAACACCGGCGTGTGCGACGAAGCGATGTTGCGCGGGCTGAAACGTGGCGCTGTGGTGTGCAACATCGGCCACTTCGACAACGAGATCGACACCGCCTTCATGCGCCGGGCGTGGCGCTGGGAGAAGGTGAAGGAGCAGGTCCATCAAGTGTTCCGCAGCGACGACCCGGCGGATTACTTGATCCTGCTCTCCGAAGGGCGCCTAGTGAACTTGGGCAACGCAATGGGGCACCCCTCGCGGGTGATGGACGGCTCCTTTGCCAACCAAGTGCTCGCCCAGATGCACCTTTATGAGGAACGCTGGGCGGATCAACCTCCGGCGCAACGCCCGCCACCCGGTGTGGACGTGTTGCCCAAGAAACTCGACGAGGAGGTGGCGGAGCTCATGGTGGAGGGCTTCGGCGGCGTGTTGACGAAGCTCACCGAAGAACAGGCGAGCTACATCAACGTGGAACGCGAGGGGCCGTTCAAGCCGGCGGCGTACAAGTATTGACGGGCGGCGGGCTGCCCGCCTGAACCCCGCAGAAGCCGCCCCCACCGCTGGGCAACGGCGAGCCGCTAGACGGCTTCCGCCTGCAGGCTCTCCACCAAGGCGGCTTCGTCCGGGAACTCGCCAGTCTCGTGCTTGGAGTAAACGACGCGGCCATCCACCGCCACATCGAAGATGCCGCCGCCGCTCCTGATGAGCTCGGGCGCCACGCCCAACCCTTCCCGCATCTTGGCAGCCAAACTGACCGCCTTCGGCTCGTAGTTTCAGACGCCACAATAAGTGATGGAAACCTTCATGGGTGTGTTCCAGCGCAACGATCAACACCCGAAAGCCTAACAGGCGGGCGCCTCTAACGCGAACGCTGTGGAATTACGGCGGGGGCTCTTTCTTGCGAGGGGAAGTCCCTTTTCTTGCGAGGGGCCGGCCCCTCGCGCTCCCCGAGGCGGATTGGGGTGGCCGGTGTGTTCGGGTTGGGCGGCGCGGGTTGGCCGCCGGGGCGTGAGCGGCGTTTCCTGTACCCGAGGGCGTGGCCTTCATTGAGTGCCGCCTCTCGTGCTTGCGAGGTGGATGGGGGTGGTGGCCGGCGTGTTCGGGTTGGTGAGCGGGATCGTGATGGGCGTAGGCGCGGAACGGCTACCCACCCCAGCGACACCGACTCGTCAGCCTCTCCCGCTCAAGCCGCACGTTCCCACACCGGCCCTGGGGCGGTTTCCTTGCCACCGTGAACGGACGGCTCCGCGCACCATTGCAAGCGCAGGTTGTCCAGTGGCGAGAGCACATCCTCAGGCAGCTCCATGAGTTCCACGAGCACCGCTCGGTCGAGGGCCTTGCGCACGTCATCACAGTAGGCTTGGTTGGCCGGCAGCAACGGTTCCATTCTGAAGCGTGCGAAGATGTCGGCGGCGTGTTTGAGCTGCTCCGTCCGAAGGGTGCGCACGTCGAGCACCGGCAGGGACGGCAGCGCGGAGATGGTGGTGATCGCGCGCCCCTGCTGCTGGCGGGAACCCATCCACCAGAACGCCATCAACCCCAGCGTTGAGTTCGACCACAAGGCGAGCGGTGCGATCCATTCCTCCCGCGTCGGGCGGAAGCTCGGCCAAGCGCGTCCGCCCAAGCACGGTGCCGGCGTCACGCTCGCCGTCAGGCTTTGCGAGTTGATTCGGAAATCCAAGGTGAAGTGCAGGGCGCTAGCGGTTTGCCACACGCTGAGCGCGGCCTCGTCGCAGCCGGGGCGCACCAGCCCTTCGCGGTCCGGCTCGACCACCATGCGGCGCTCGCGTTCCGCATCGTGCGCCCACAGCACGGGATAGCTGGGCACACCGCCCACCGGCAGGATGCGGAACGGTCCCCGAAACGGTGGCCGCCCCTCATGCTTGTCGCCGATATCCCGGTCCAGCGGGCCACGCTGCCCCAGCGCCTTGAGTGGCGAAATGGGGAGTTTCAGGCCTAGGGGATGGCGCGGCAAGCGGAGCGCCCCGTCCACCAGCGCCAACATGGCTTCGGCCAACGCCGATTCACGCAAAGCCGCGCAACCGCCGTCTTCCAACCGAGCGCGGATCCAAGTGCCCAGCCGCTGTTCGCCGATGAGCAGTGGCCCGCCGCCGGCCGCGGGCAAAGACCGCATCAGCGCTGCCAAATCCGATGCCTCCACCATGCTGCGCGGACGCCGCACCAGATTGACGAACAACGCGGAGCCCGTTGGCGTGTCCCGCTTCCTCGCCTTGGTGGCGACCAACAACGCCTCAGCGATCCCGGTGTCTGCGGAGAATGCGCGATCGGTGTTGCCAGCCGCGGCCACGGTGACGACCAAGATGTCCGTGTATTCGGTGGCAAAGAGCTGCCGCGCCGCGCCCCAAGACGCTCCCTGCAGGGAAGTGATCGGCAGCACCAAGGCCACGGTGCCGCCCGGTCTCACCTTGGCGTGCGCCAAGTCCACAAAGTTGGAGGCGAGCCCGGCGTTGCCGTGGCCGACCGGCGCGAGGAGGCCGCGGCGAATCTTCGCCAAGCGCTCGGACATTTCGCGCTGCTCGTCCTTCGTCGTGCTGAAGCCCGCGAACGACGGCACCGGCACTTCAGCGATCTCGTGGTTGGTGGGGCGCGTGAACGGCGGATTCATGATGATTAAATCCACCGTCCCGTGCTGCAACTCGAGATCGTCAACTTCCGCCTCGCCGCCGCCCGTCGCCTTGCGTTGGCCGGTGGGGAATAGTGAGCGGGTCTGTCCGGCCGCGGTGAGATCGAGCGAGCCGATGGCCACGCCGCGGTTTTTCTCCGTCCCAGCGCCGATGCCGTAGGGCATGGTGTAAACGCGCGTGTTGTCGAACCCCTCCGCTGGATGCACACTCGACAATTGCGCCGCGCACAAGTGGACAGCCGCCGGCATGATGTCCGCGGCGATGATGGCGCGTTCCAACATGAAGCGATGCAGTCGGCGGTCGTCGCCACCGGCCAAGCGATGGCGCGACAGCAGTGCCCGGTAGGCCGCCACCAGCAGCGTGCCCGTGCCACAGGACAGATCCGCCACGCGCAACGCCCAATAGGCACTCAGATCACGCCAGTCCACCGGCAGCCGCGCCACCGCCAACTCCGCGAGCAGCGTGGCGGATTCGGGGCGCGTGTAGAAGGTCGCCAAGAACTTCCGGTCGGCGATGAGGCGTTGGAACATCCGTCCGGCGAGGTCTTGGTGGCTACTGACGCCGAGGCCGACTAGCGTTTGCGCCGCGGGCACCAAGAATCGGAGGATGTGGCTCGCCACCTTGGTTGGCAACTGCTCCAGTAGGTCCGCGGCGAGGCTGAACACCGGCCAGTAGTTGACTTCGGTGGTGATGTACTCCCAAGTGTCCAAGATCGCCATGTCCCACTCGTAGTCCTGCTTCTGACGAACCAAGTCCCGGAGCGACATCAACCGATGGCGGGAGGCAATCGAATCCTGAAAGATCAACGCGTTGGCGATGATGGTCATGGCCATGCGTGTGGTTTGGGTGCCGGGGCGTTGATTGAGCGTTCGGCCTAGCGCCATCAGAATGTCGTCTGCCACCGCGCTCTTCTCGACCGCTACAGTGGCGGAATAGACGGCGTGTTCCAAGACGTTCATGCCCTCTTCGAGGAGGCGCGACGACACCATCGCCTGTTCCATCGTGCGCGCCAAGTCGTCCAAGCCGCCCTGCAGCCAGCCAGCCCGTGGCCAACGGTCGGGCGTCGAAGCATCGCCGGACAACACGCAATATTCGTAGTTCGCCTCGGCGACCCGCGTCGGCAGATCGGCTTGGCCGCTGCGCAACGCCGTCGGCAGCCGCACAGCGATCACCTGCTCCAACGGGTGGCAACCCGCTGGCGTGAGCCCGAGCCGCCCCGCCGCTTCGCGCTCAACGTTACGGGCCGGTACGAACTCGGTTTCCAGCACCACGGCCTGGAGGTTCTCCGGGCGCACCACGATGTCTGGCCGCAGCGTTGGGTCCCCCGTGAAGACATCGCTCTGCTCCACGCCCAGTGCCTCGCGCCACAGCGGGTGTTTGTGGCGCAACGCATCGGCAATGACGGCGTTGACGGTAGCTTCGCTGTTCTGCGGCATGGGCCCGCAAAGCTAGCAGAGCGGCACCGCGGAAGCGAGACGAGATCGCCCCCGATGGCTTTGGGGGATCAGTGACCTTCTGGACATTTGAGGTCAGGTACCCTCAGTACCGCCCGCCGAGCTTGCGGTGATCCCAGGTGACGTAGCGCTCCGGGGTGAACTTGAGTGCCACGCGCTTCGTGGCGTTCGGCGCCACGGCCTGGCGCAGCTTGGCCCGCTCGGCGTCGCTCAAGTTGCGCCCCTTGGCGTTGATGGTGACGAGGATGTCCTGCACCGCCTCGGCATCGTCCACGATCTCCGTCTGCGCGTAGATCATCACGCCGCGCAACTCGGCGTAGGTGGCGCCGCTTTCCACCAACAGCGCCGCCTTCGGGTCGCGCCGCCAGTTCTTCACCTTTTGGCTTTTGGCGAACGTCGTGCAGAGCAGGCAACCCGCGTCGTCCATGCCGAACCACATCGGCATCGGGTGGGGATAACCGTTGTGGCCGTTGGAGACGATGATGAGGGTTTGCGCGTCGGCGAGGTAGGTTTGGATTTCCTCGTCCCTCATCTGGATGAGTTCGCGGCGTGAGGGCATCTGGCCTCCTTATCTCGTGGCTTCATGGTTTCGTGGCGGCCGCTTAAGGCGGTTGGTGGATTGTAGAACGCGCCCGCCCTAGCTTGAGAACTCCGCCCGCAGTGCCGGCCCATGCGCGTCCAAGGCGGGGATGTCGAGGGTGTCCGGCGGCGCCCGCAGGGCGTCTGGGTGCGCCGGCATCGTCACGTTGCCCGTCTCGCTGCCCACCGTCCAGCGTCGCAGCGCCGGGTGCGCGGAGAGCCCCGCCAAGTCGTGTACGGCGCCGAAGGCGATGCGGGCGGCGCGCAGCTTGGCTTCCGCCTCCGCGCGGGTGTGGCGCGAGAAGAACGCCTGCACCGCGCCATCCACTGCCTCGCGCCGTTCCATGCGGTGGGCATTGGTGGCATAGCGCGGGTCGGCCGCCAAGTCCGGGCGTTGCATCGCCACGCCCGCCAAGTCGCGCCATTCGCGGTCGCTCTGCACGGAGATCACCACCGTTGCCCCGTCTTGGGTGGTGAAGCCGCCGTAGGGGGCGATGGAGGGATGCGCCAAGCCCACCCGGGCCGGCCCGGCGCCGGCATGGTTGTGGTGCAGGAGCGGCACCGTCATCCATTCCGACATCACGCCGAACAGCGAGAGCTTCACGCCCTTGCCCACGCCGGTGTGCTCGCGCTCGAAGAGCGCCTCGACGATGGCCAGCGACGCGGACACGCCCGTGGCGATGTCGCACACGGAGACGCCCACGCGGCCGTACTCGCCGGCCGGGCCAGACACCGAGACGAGGCCCGATTCCGCCTGCACCAAGAGGTCATACGCCTTCATGTGGGCGTAGGCGTTGTCTTCCCCGTAGCCGGAAATGTCGCACGTCACCAGCCGCGGCCAGCGCTCGCGCAAGGCTTCCGAGCCGAATCCCGCCCGCGCCGCGGCGCCCACCGCCAAGTTCTGGATGAAGACATCTGCGCGCGCCAGGATGCGGTGGATGAGCGCCACGTCTGCGGCGTCCTTGATGTCCACCGCCAAGGATTCCTTGCCCCGGTTCAACCAAGCGAAGTAGGCGGATTGGCCATTGGCGGCGGTGTCGTAGCCGCGCGCGAAATCTCCGTCCGGGCGTTCGAGCTTAATCACCCGCGCCCCCGCGTCCGCCAACCGGCACGACGCCATCGGCGCCGCCACCGCCTGTTCCAGCGCCACCACCAACACGTCGTCCAACGGCCCCGGCATCGCCCCGCCCTACCGGCGCGCGCCGTTGGCCCAGCCGCGGCCGCGGCGCGAGGGCCGCCGCATCGCGCCCCTACGGCGGCGTGTCGCCGGCCGCCACATCGCGGATGTCGAACCAAGTGCCGGTGGCTTCCGGCGACGCCAACTCCGGCGGCGCTTGCTCGCGGTATTGCAGCACGCGCTGATACAGGATGCCGTGCCCGCTGTAGAGCAGGGCATTGCGGAACACGCCCTCGGCGTCCGCCCCCGCGGCGCGGCGCAGCAGGCCCTCGAAGGTCTGCACGAAATGGTTGGAGTGGCGGGCGCGCACCGCGGTACCGTAGAAGAAGTCGTAGCGCTCGGCGTCGCTGGTGGTGGAGAGGTAGAACTCGAGGATCTTCCGCGAGAACACCTCCGTGTCGTTCATGCTGAGCTCGGCAAAGAGCTGCGTTTGGGTCTCGCGGCTCACCTCCCCGCCCGCCTGCGCCCCTTGGCTGGAGATGTACAGCAATCCGGCGATGGTGCCCAGCTGGGTGCGAATCTGCGCCTGCAGTTGCAGGTACGCTTCCTGGCGGGCATGCACCGCACTCGCCTTCATGCTTTCAGATTGGATGACAGCCTGCTCCGTGGAGCGCTTGATCTCCTCGTGCTGGGCGCGCAACGCGCTGGTCGTCTCCTTGAGTTCGTTGCGCTGCAGGAAATAGCCGATCACCAGCCACAGGAACGCGAGCGGCGCGAAGGCCCCTTCAAGGAAGCTGCCCAAGTTCTCGGCCGGCATGGTGAGGATGGCGCCCATGCCCTGCTGCAAGATGTACAAAAGCGCCAGCAACAGGTAGAGGGCCGTCACCCCCACGCCCAGCCAAATGCGCCAATCGAGCTTCATGCCGCGCGTTCCTTCAGTTGCGCCACGATCTCGGCGTGGGCGGCGCCATCCAGCCGGTAAAGGAAGGAAACGCCGAACAGCGCCGCGTTCACCACCAAGGGGCAGATGGACATGAGCGCCAGAATGCCATGCAACGAAGCCTCCGTCTGCGGTTGGTTGGCCACATAGCCGAACCACGCCAAGAGCGCCGCCACGGCCCAGCCGCCAACCGCCTTGGCGAGTTTCTGGAAGAAGCTGGCGGTGGCGAAGATCACGCCATCGGCCCGCACACCGGTGCGCCACTGCCCGTACTCCACCGTGTCTGGGATCATCGCCCAGCCGAGCACCGCGACGGGCGCCCCGCCGAGGGCCACCACAGCGCCCCAGAAGAACACCCACCCCACCGCATCCGGCGGCGTGAGATAGAACCCGGCGGCGCCGACCATGGCCACCCCGGCGCCGACGCGGATGGCGCCGGCCTTGCCGAGCCACGCCGAAAGCCGCGGGATGGCGGCGAGGGCGGCGAACATCACGCCGAGCGTCACGCTGAAATAGAGCGCCAACAGGTCTTCCCGCCCCATGTTGTATTTGAAGTAGTAGGCGGCGGCGGTCTGCCGGAAAGTGAACGCCAGCATGCCCAACACGAAGAGGCACATCACCACCGCGAGCGGCGGATTGGAGAAGGCGGCCCGCGCCCCTTCGCGCCAAGAGATGCGCATGGCCGGCGCCGCCACCCGTTCCTTCGTGGCGCCGAACGTGACGAGCATCAGCCCCGTCGCCAGCACCGCGAACAACGCCATCGACCATTGCCAGCCGGCCGCGCCGCCGCCGAGGGCGCCCACGAGGGGCAGCATCCCGACGGACACTCCGAAGCCGCCGGCAAAGGCACACGCCATGCGCAGGGTGGAGAGGCGCGTGCGCTCGTGGTGGTGGTCCGTCAAGAGCGCCGTCAGCGCCGCGTAGGGAATGGTGACGACGGTGTAGAGGATGCCGAACAGGATGTAGGTGGCGTAAGCCCACAGCACCTTGCCGAAATCGTCGAAGTTCGGCACGGTGAAGGTGGCCACCGCGATCAAGCCCAGCGGCACCGGGCCAAACAGCAGATACGGCCGCAACCTCCCCCAGCGGCTGCGGGTGCGATCCGCGAGGTAGCCCATGAGCGGATCGGTCACCGCGTCCACCACCCGCGCCACCAGGAAAACCCATGCCGCCACTTCCGCGCTGAGGCCAAACACGTCCGTGTAGAAGAACAGCAGGTACGTCATGGCGGACATGAAATAGAGGTTCACGCCAAAATCGCCGATGGCGTAGCCGAAGCGGTCGCGGAAGGTCGGCATGGCGGTGGCTACGGGCAGCGTCCAGCGGCCGGGGTACACCCGCCATGCGCCGCCCCAAGCCAAGCCCGCGGCGCGGCCGGGGCCGGCGCCGCGGCGGCTTCGCCGGCACCGCGGGCGGCGTATCGCTCCCTGCCGCCGGCAGCCCCCTTCACGCCCCCTGCTCCGCGTCTTCCTCCAAGATGGTCGGCAACTGCGTGGAGAGCCCCACGGCGTTTTCGATGGCCAAGTCGAAAGCGATGCCGGCGCCCGGTTCCTCGTCGAAGCGCCCCGCCTCGGCGATGTGCGCCAGCATCTCCCGCGCCCGCGCCGCGGCCACCAGGAACAGCACCACGTTGCGCCGAGTGGTGAGGTCCAGCCCCAGAAACGTCTTCGCCGGCTTCAAGCCCTCGCCGCGCACCCCGGTGATGACGGTGGCGCCGGTGGCGCCGGCGGCGCGCGCCGCGTCGATGACGGCATCCGTCCGGTCGTCACTCACCAAGGCGATGATCAGCTTGAGATTCATGGCTTAACTCCTTATGTGCTGTCCGCAGAGCGGCGCCGATTCCACCACGACGCCACGGTCGCGTAGCCCAATACGGACATGATGGGAAAGACGCATGTGAACGCAATGAGGCCGAAGCCGTCGATGAGCGGGCTGCGGCCGGGCACGTTGGCGGCGAGGCCCAAGCCCAGCGCCGCCACCACGGGCACCGTGACGGTGGAGGTGGTGACACCGCCGGAATCGTAGGCCAGCGGCACGATGTCGCGTCGGGCCCGGAAGGTCTGCGCGATCACCACCACATACACCGCGATGATGTACCACGGCAGCGGCGTGCCGGTGACGATGCGGAAGCAGCCGAGGGAAACGCCCAACGCCGCGCCCAGCGCCACGGCGATGCGCAGGCCGAGGCCGCCCACGGAGCCGCCGGACACTTCTTCCGCTTTGAGCGCCACGGCGATGAGCGACGGCTCGGCCATGGTGGTGGCGAAGCCGATGGCGGCGGCGAAGGCGTAAACCAAGGCGTAATCCCGCCAAGTGGCTTGCGCCGCGCTCACGCCCAAGGTCTCCGGCGCCGAGAGTTGGCGCGCCATGGTCTCGCCGATGGGAAACAGCGCTTCCTCCAAGCCGATGAGGAACAGCGTGAGGCCCAGCAGCACGCACAGGGCGCCCGCCACCAACCGGCGTGGGTTGGGCAGGCGGCGCCGCAACACCACGGCTTGGAACACCACCAACACCACCACGATGGGCGCCACGTCGAGGGCCATGCCCAGCACCGCGTTGCCGAATGTCCACAGGAACTCCATCGCTCACACCACGATGCCGTAGAACAGCACGAACACCATCGGCGTCAGGCTCGCGAAGGCGATGAGGCCGAAGCCATCCACCAACGGGTTGCGGCCGCGGATGGACGCCGCGAGGCCCACGCCCAGCGCCGTCACCAAGGGCACGGTGATGGTGCTGGTGGTCACGCCGCCGGAGTCGTAGGCGACGCCGACGATTTCCGGCGGCGCGAAGGCCGTCATCACCGTCACCAGCGCGTAGCCGCCCATGATGAGCCAATGCACCGGCCAGCCCTTCAGAATCCGCCACACGCCGAGCACGATGGCGGCGCCGACGGACAACGCCACCACCATGCGCAGGTTGAACGCATAGCTGGCGCGGGCCGCGTCCGTGTCCGCGATGGCGCCGGCTTGGGCCGCGACGGCCCCCGCCTCCCCCGCCACCGCGATGAGCGCCGGTTCCGCCACGGTGGTGCCGAAACCCAGGCAGAAGGCGAAGCCGAGCAACGCCACCAAGCTGCCCTTGCGGGCGAAGGCGTGGGCGACCGCCTCGCCCAGCGGAAACAAGCCGCTCTCCAGCCCCTCGACGAAGAGCGCCAAGCCAATCACGACGCAAAGCAGGCCGCCGAGCACCTCCACCAAGTTCGGAAACGGTTGCTGCAGCACCACGATCTGGAAGAACGCGATCACCGCGACGATGGGCGCCAAGTCGCCCACCGCGGCGCCGAGACGCCGTGCCGCGACGTTGAGGGGGGCCATCATGGGCGCTGTGGCGGCGGCATGGTTCGGCAGCCCTCGTTGAAGTGGTTGAAATCGCTGCAAAACATGGATTGCCGGTGTACATCCCCCGGCAGCCGCGGATAATAGCGGGTTTTGCGCTTGGCGAAGCAGGGGGAGTGTGCGTGGCCGAACCCGCCGTGAACATCGACGACCTCACCGCGTCCGTGGGGAGCTTGAAGGGCAGCTTCGAGGCGCATCGCTACATCTGCAGCGATCAGATTTCCACCGCCGTCTATCTCGCCTACCACCTGCGCAAGCCGGTGCTCATCGAGGGGCCGCCCGGCGTCGGCAAGACGGAACTGGCCAAAACCACCGCCGAGATGTTCGACCTGCCCCTCATCCGCCTGCAATGCTACGAGGGGCTGGACGAAGCCAAGGCCATCTACGAGTGGAAGTACGGCAAGCAACTGCTCTACACCCAAGTGTTGAAGGAGACGTTGGACGAGGTGCTGCAGGGCGCCAAGGGCTTCGCCGAATCCGTGAACCGGCTGCACGAGTTCGGCGACATCTTCTTCTCCGAGGAGTTCCTGGAGCCGCGCCCGCTCTTGAAGGCGCTGCGCGAGGAGGACGGCTGCGTGCTGCTCATCGACGAGGTGGACAAATCGGACCACGAGTTCGAATCCCTGCTGCTCGAAATCCTGTCGGACTACCAAGTGTCCATCCCGGAGATCGGCACCGTGAAGGCCAGCCGCGAACCGCCGATGGTGTTCCTCACCAGCAACAACACCCGCGAGATCTCAGACGCCTTGAAGCGCCGCTGCCTGCACCTCTACATCCCGTTTCCGGATGCGGACTTGGAGCAGCGCATCATCCACGCCCGGGTGCCGGACATCCCCGCCGAACTGCGCCGCCAACTGGTGACGTTCATCCAAGACCTGCGCGACCTCGACTTGAAGAAGGTGCCGGCCATCAGCGAAACCATCGATTGGGCCCGCACCCTGCTCCTGCTGCACACGGAATCCTTGGACCCGCAGCTGGTGCGCGACACGCTGAACGTGATCCTGAAGTTCCAGGAAGACATTGACAACGTCGGCGTGGAGATTCCCCAGATGACCAGCAAGGCGGTGAAGGGCTGAGGATGGCTCACGGGTTATGGACCACCCGCCACGTCGGTTTCCCCGTCGTCGCCACGTACTGCCCGGTCAGGAGCTGCTTTATCGGATAGGTCGGCAGGGTTTTCACGGCAACGCAAAGCGAACCTTGCCGCACGCCCCAATCGCTGAAATAGAAGTCGTCATTCTGAAAGCCATACGGCTGGCTGCGCGGCGGCAAGTCGCCCTTATCCACCGGATGGACGTGGAACAGGAACTTGTCCTTCGTGTCTGCCTCCTCGCACTGCCGCTGCACATAGGTCAGCTTGGCGCCGTCGCTGTACACCTTGAAGACGCCATCGCCTATCGGCGCCCCGGCCGCCGCCAGAACCTCTTGCAGATGCTCCCCCAAGTTGTGTGGCACCGCGTGTATGGCCCAGCGATAGTTGCCAAGCGCAAGGAAACCCAAACCCCGGTCCCCGTCCCGATGGGGCGCTCCCCCTTGCACCCACGTGGCCACGCGGTGCGCCAAGCGGAGCACGTCATAGTCCCCCCGCGCCACCAACACTCGATGGGGCTGCAGTGAAATCCAGCCGGGATAGCCGCCGAAATCCAACAGATAATAGGGTTCACGCGGATCCTCCGGCGGCGCCCGACGCAAACTCCCGCCAACCGGCGAGTCCGGCCAATACGCCTGCTGGTTCCAGTGGGTGTCTATCCGGAGGCCAACCTGCTCGAACCGCAGGTCGTCAGGCCGTGCTTGAAGGTGTTCGCCGGCGTTGATGAGTTCGGCCACCTCCGCCAACAGCCGGTCATCCAAGTTGCGTTCGCTGTGCTGGATGGCCGCTTGGTAGAGGAAGTTGTAGTAGTTGGCGGACACGAACAGGGCAAGGAACCCCACGCAGAGGACCGCAACGCCGCCCGCGAGGACACGGTGGCGTTGGGCGGCCGCAAAGGCGAACTTGGCGGCGAATGCCAGCAGCGTGGCCAAACAAGGCACGAGGATGCTCCAGTAGCGAAGCGACGTGCCGTATTGGGCGGCCAGCACCAACGCCATGCCCACCGCTTCGCCGACCAGCAGCACGATGAACGCCAGCTCGGCATCGAGCCGGCGCCGCCTGATGACGCGCCAGCCCACCGCGATCAGCAAGCCCACAAGCGGCAGCGCGAGCACCGCGCTCAGCAGCGGGGACGTCTGCCACAGGAACAGTCCCTGCAGATTGGCCACGGAATGGTCGGCAAACCTTTCGAGGAACGGCTGGGTCGTTGCCCAATAGGCTCCACGCCGTTGCCCAAAGGCCAGCGTCTCGCTCACCCGATGCACCACGAACGCCAATGTACCCGCCAGCGCCAAACCCACCAGCAGCCGTTGCCGAGACGCGCCGCGCACCACCACAAAGGCCATGTAACAGAGCAGGAGCCACAGCGCCGGCGCGACGTTCACCTCCTTGGAACCCAGCAAGCCGACGAAGCCAAACACAAGCAAGGCATGACGTCCGGCCGCGCCCCACCGCCGTTCATCACGCGGCGCGGTCAGCATCAGCGCCGCGGCGAAGTTGCACACCCCCAGGAAGAACATGGTGTACAGCTCCACGCACTCCAAGCGCACGATGACGTAGGTGGTCGGGAACAGAAGCCAGACATACGCCAGCATCGCCATTGGCAACACCTGCGCCACCCGGCCTGCCCCCGCGGCTGCCGTGCCCGCATTGGCCACGCGCCCGAATGCGGCCATGAAGAAGGACACGGCGCCAAACAGCATGAGCCAGCGCACGAGGTGATGCAGCCAGGCCACTTCGCCGAAGACCTTCCACTGCAATCCGTTCCAGAAGCTGAAGAACGGCCGAAAGCGGTGCTCCTCGCCGGCCATCTCACCGTGGAGAGCGATCCCGAAATCCCCTAGGCTGTTGAATCTGTGGCTCAACGATGGCGAGCGTTCGAATAGGCCAATGGGCGTGTCCAGCGCGTAGTAAACGGCCGGCGCGAGGAGCAAAAGCAGGGGTGCCGCAACGAGTGCGGCTGCGAAGGGCCGCGCCGTGAAGCGCTTGGGCTGTTTCATGGGTACACCACCCGCCACGTCGGCACACCCGTGCTCAACACGTACTGCCCGGTCTGGATCTGTTTCACCGGATAGGCCGGCAGGCTGCGCACGGCAACGCAAAGGGCACCTTCCCGCACGCCCCAATCGGAGAAGGGGAAGTCGTCATTCTGAAAGCCATACGGCTTGCTGCGCGGCGGCAGGTCGCCCTCCTGCACCGGATGGAAGTGCAGGAAGAACCAGTCTGCCGTGTCTTCGGCCTCGCACTGCCGCCGCACATAGGTCAGCTGGGCGCCGTCGCTATGTACCTCGAAGAAGCCATCGCCGATCCGCTCCCCGGCCCCCGCCACGACACGCCGCAGGTGTTCCGCCATATTGTGCGGCACGGCGTGTATGGCCCACCGATAGTCGCCAAGCTCCAGCATGCCCACATCAATGTCCACATGGGGCGGCCCGCCCTGTGCCAGCGTCGCCACCATGCGTGGCAAACGCAACACGTCGTAGTCGCTGCGACCCGCCCACGCCGTGTGGGGCTCCAATGAAACCAAGCCGGGCCGCCCAAGGAAATCGAGAATGTAGTATGGCTTGCGGGGATCCTCCGGCGGCCCCTGATGTAGGCTGTTCACGCCGTACGGAGAGTCTGGCCAGTGTTGGCGATGGTTCCACGCCGAGTTGAACTGTTCCCTAACCTGTTCATAGTCACGTTTGCTTGGGCGACCTTGAAGATATTCGCCGGCGTTCAACAGCGCCGCGGCCCGCGCCAACAACCGATCATCGAGGTTCCTCGCGCTGTGTTGAACGAGCACCTGATGGAGAAAGCTGTGGTAATTGGCGGCTGCGAAGAACGCGATGAAGGCCACGCAGCCCACCGCGACCGCGTTGGCAAGGGCGCGGCGCCCCTGCGCCGCGGTGAACGCAAACTTGGCGGCGAACGCCAACAGCGTGGCCAGACCGGGGATGAGAACACTCCAATAGCGAGGCGCCATGCCCCACTGGGCGCCCAATACCAAGAACATGGCCACCCACTCGCCCAGCACGAGCAGGATGAAGGCGCCCTCGGCGTCAAGCCCATGCCGTGCGCCCCGCCCCGCCCACGCGATCAGCAGGCCCATTGGCGCCAAAACAAGCACCATCGTGATGAGCGCGGACGTTTCCCACTGAAACAGCCCCCTCAGAATCTCCGCCGCGTTGTCTGTGAACCTGCCAAGGAAGGGTTCGGTGAAGCCATAGTATGTGCCGTACTGTTGCGCCTTGTCCAGCGCGTCGTACACCGCGTATGCGGCGACAGCCAGCGCCAGCACCATCGTCAAACTCGTTGAACCCACCAGCAACCAACGCCCAAGCATCCCCCGTGCGATCACGAAGCCCACATAGCCAATGACGAGCCATATGGCCGGGGCGATGTTCACTTCCTTGGAGAACACCAAGCCGAGGAAACCGAACAGGAACAACGCATGATGCCGCACTGTGGCCTTGCCGCCGGCGGCGCGAGGGGCGGTGAGCATGAGCGCCGCGGCGAAGTTGCAGACACCAAGGAAGAACATGGTGTATAGCTCCACGTTCTCTATGCGCACCGTGGTGGAAGTGGGGAACAGGAGCCAGAAATACGCCAGCAGCGCCACTGGCACGATTCGTCGAAAGCCCGGCAGCCCGACGGATGGCGCACGCGACCACACGGTGCCCGTGACGCGCCCGAAGGCGGCGATGGCAAGCCCCACGGTGCCAAACAGCAGCAGCCATCGAACGAGGTGGTGGGGCCAAGCCGTTTCACCGAACACCTTCCATAACATGCCGTTCCATAGGTCGTAAACCGGCCGCACCCGGGTTTCCTCGTTGGCGGTGAACTTCTGCACAAAGTAGTTGAGCAGGGCCTTGGGGCTGTCGAACTTTTGAGCCAGCTCGGGGCTTCTTTCAAGGAGGCCAATGGGCGTGTCCAATGCATAGTGGATGGCCGGGGCGAGGAGCAAAAGCAGGGGTGCGCCAACGATGGCGGTCGTCAGCACGGCCCTGGCCACCGGCGGCCGCGTCAAGGGGAGACCACCCGCCATGTCGGCGCGCCGGTGCGCAACACATACTGCCCGGTCTGGATCTGTTTTACCGGAAAGGCCGGCAGGCTGCGCACGGCAACGCAAAGCGAGCCTTCCCGCACGCCCCAATCGGTGAACGTAAAGTCCTCGTTCTGAAAGCCATGCGCCTTGCCCCGCGGCGGCAGGTCGCCCTCCTGCACCGGGTGGAAGTGCAGGAAGAACCAATCCGCGGTGTCTTCGGCCTCGCACTGCCGCCGCACATAGGTGAGCTTGGCGCCGTCGCTGTACACCTCGAAGAAACCATCGCCGATCCGTTCCCCGGCCGCCGCCACCACGCCCTGCAGGTGCTCCGCCATGTTGTGCGGCACGGCGTGGATGGCCCAGCGATAGCTGCCCAGTTCATGGAAACCGTCGTCCATGTCCACATGGGGCGCCCCGCCTTGCACCAGCATGGCCGCCCGGCGGGGCAAACGGAGCACGTCATAGCTTTCGCGCGCCACGAGCGCCGTATGGGGTTGCAACGAAACCAATCCGGGCCGCCCTAGGAAATCCAAAACATAGTAGGGCCGCCGCGGGTCCGCCGGTGGCTCGGTGTGCAGACTGTTGCCCTCATAGGGAGCGTTGGGCCAGTATTCTAGATGGTTCCAACGTGAGTCGAGGCTGAAGCCAACCTGCTCGAAGCTCCAATCACCGCGGCGGGCCTGCAGGTATTCCCCGGCGTCCAAGAGTTCCGCCACCCTGGCCAACAGCCGATCATCCAGGTTGCGTTCGCTGTGCTGGGTGATGACCTGATGGAGGAAGTTGTAGTAGTTGGCGGACACGAACAGGGCCAGAAATGCCACGCAGGCCACCGCGACGCCACCGCGGGCACGGCGCCCTTGCACGGCCGCAAGCGCGAACTTCACGGCGAACGCCAGCAGCGTGGCGAGGCAGGGCACGAGGATGCTCCAATAGCGAAGCGTCATGCCGTACTGGGCGCTCAGCACCAAGGCCATGCTCACCCACTCGCCGAACAGCAGCACGATGAAGGCGAGCTCGCCGTCGAGTCCGCGCCGCCTGATCCGCCTGCCCACGGCCGCCAACAGGCCCAATGGCAGCAACGCCAGCACCACGCCCACGAGCGGCGCCGTCTGCCACAGGAACAGCCCCTTGAGGATGGCGACCAAGTTTTCCGCGAATCCATCGAGGGATGTTTGCACCGAGGCGAAGTAGCCCCCATGCTGTTGCGACAAAGCCAGCGTCTCGCTCACCCGGTACGTCGCAAAGACCAACGTGAGTGTCAGCGCCAAACCCAACAGCAGCCGGTGCCGAGACACCCCGCGCACCATCACAAAGGCCATGTAACAGAGCACGAGCCACAGCGCCGGCGCGACATTCACCTCCTTGGAACCCACCAAGCCGAGGAAGCCGAACAGGAACAACGCTTGGTGCCCCATCTCGTTCCGGCGCCTTTCCTCATGCGGCGAGGTCAGCATCAGCGCCGCGGCAAAGTTACACACACCCAGGAAGAACATGGTGTACAGCTCCACACACTCGATGCGAACGATGACGTAGGTGGTTGGGAACAGCAGCCAGACATACGCCAGCAGCGCCATCGGCAAGAGCCGTGGCGACCGGCCTTGCAACTGGGCCGTCGCGCCGGCGTTGGTAATGCGCCAAAACGCAGCCAAGAAAAGCGACACCGCGCCAAACAGCATGAGCCAGCGGACCAGGTGGTGAAGCCAGGCCACATCGCCGAACACCTTCCACTGCAATCCGTTCCACAGGTTGAAGAACGGCCGAAACCGATGCGCCGTCTCGGTCGCCAAGTTGCAGAGCATGGCGAAGAAACCCCGCACGCCGTTGTAGCCGTAGCCGAGCATCGGCTGCCGCTCGATCAAGCCAATGGGCGTGTCCAGCGAATAGTGGATGGCCGGCGCGAGAAGCAAAGCAAGGGGCGCGGCAACGAGCGTGGCTGTGAGAATCCGCGTCCCGAAGGGCTGGGGCTGGCTCACGGGTACACCACCTGCCATGTCCGCTTACCCGTGTCCCATGAATATTGCCCGGTTAGGATCTGCGTTATCGGATAGGTCGGCAGGGCGCGCACGGCAACGCACAGCGACCCTTCCTTCACGCCCCAATCGGCGAAGGGAAAGTCCTCGTTCTGAAAGCCATGCGGCTTGCGCCGCGGCGGCAAGTCGTTCCGATCCGCCGGATGGATATGCAAGAAGAACCAATCTGCCGTATCTACGGCCTCGCACTGCCGCCGCACATAGGTGAGCTTGGCGCCGTCACGGTACACCTGAAAGAGGCCATCGCCTATCCGCTCCCCGGCCGCCGCCACAACCTTCTGCAGGTGCTCCGCCATGTTGTGCGGCACGGCGTGTATGGCCCACCGATAGTCGCCCAATTCATGGAAACCGTGATCTATGTCCACATGAGGCGTTCCGTCCTGCATCAGTGTCGCCACCCGGCGCGGCAGGTGGAGCACGTCATAGTTCCGGCGGGCCACCAACGCCGTGTCGGGCCGCAACGAAACCAAGCCGGGCCGCCCTAGGGCATCCAGAATGTAGTAGGGCTGGCGCGGGTTCTCCGGCGGCTCGATGTGTAAGCTGTCGTTGCCATATGGGGAGTTGGGCCAATGCTCTTGGTAGTTCCAATGGGAGTTGATGCTGGAACCCACCTGCTCAAAGACCCAATCGCCGCGGCGGGCCTGCAGGTATTCGCCGGCATCAAGGAGTTCCGCCACCCTCGCCAACAGCCGATCATCCAAGTTGCGTTCGCTGTGGTGTATCACCACCTGAGAGAGGAAGTTGTAGTAGTTCACGGACACGAACAGGGCGAGGAACGCCACGCAGCCGGCCGCGACCCCACCCGCAAGGGCGCGGTGCCCTTGGACGGCCGCCAAGGCGAACTTGGCGGCGAACGCCACCAACATGGCGAGGCAGGGCACGAGGATGCTCCAATAGCGAAGCGTTATGCCGTACTGAGCGCTCAGCACCAAGGCCATGCTCACCCACTCGCCGAACAGCAGCACGATGAAGGCCAGTTCACCGTCGAACCCACGCTGCCTCAAAGCCCGCCGGCCCAAGGCAACCAGCAAACCCAATGGCGCCAACGCCAGCAGGGCACCCACGAGCGGGGACGTCTGCCACAGGAACAGCCCCTCTAAGATGGCCACCAAGTTGCCGGCGAGCCCATCGAGGGATGGCTGGATGGAGGCGTAGTACGCCCCACTCCGTTCGGCGACGGCCAGCGCCTCGCCCACCCGGTACACGGCGAAGGCCAACGTAAACGCCAGCGCCAAACCCACCAGCAGCCGCTGCCGAGACACCCCGCGCACCACCACAAAGGCCATGTAACAGAGCACGAGCCACAACGCCGGCGCGACATTCACCTCCTTGGAACCCACCAAGCCGAGGAAGCCGAGCAGAAGCAACGCATGACGCCCGGCCGCGTCCCACCGCCGTTCGTCACGTGACGCAGTCAGCATCAGCGCCGCGGCGAAGTTGCACACCCCCAGGAAGAACATGGTGTACAGCTCCACGCACTCTATGCGAACCGTGGTGATGGAGGTTGGGAACAGGAGCCAGACATACGCCAGCAGCGCCATTGGCAAGAGTCGCGGCGCCCAGCTTGCCCCGGCGAGCGTCGCACCGGCATTGGCAACGCGCCGGAAGGCGGCCATGAACAGGGCTACCGCGCCAAACAGCATGAGCCAACGGACCAAGTGGTGAAGCCAAGCCACGTCGCCAAACACCTTCCACTGCAAACCGTTCCAAAAGCTGAAGAACGGCCGATAGCGGTGCTCTCCCCCGGTCACCATCCGGTGCAGCAGGGCGACGAAATCTTCCAGGCGGTTGAAGCTGTAGCCGAACGTCGGCTGGCGTTCCAGCAGGCCGATGGGCGTGTCCAGCGCATAGTGAATGGCCGGCGCGAGGAGCAGGAGCAGCGGGGCGGCGAGGACTGCCGTTGCGAGCAGGGTTTTGGCCGCCGGCGACCACATCCCGTCGCTACCGCCGCCACTGCCAAGCAAGAGCATCACGGGCTGGGAACGGCTCGAGGATACGCCGTCTGCCATGTGTGTATGCCCGTGCTCGGCACATATTGCCCGGTCAGAATCCGTTTTATCGGGTATTGCGGCACGGTGCGCACCATTACGCAGAGCGCACCATCACGCACACCCCAATCGCTGAAGTAGAAGTCCTCCTTCTGATAGGGATGCGTGCCCCCGGGCGGCAAGTCGCTTTCATCCATCGGATGGAAGTGCAGGAAGAACTTGTCCTTCGTGTCCTCATCCTCGCACTGCCGCCGCACATAGGTCAGCTTGGCGCCGTCGCTGTACACGCGAAAGAAGCCATCGCCGATCCGTTCCCCGGCCGCCGCCACAAGGTCCTGCAAATACTCCCCCAAGTTGTATGGCACCGCGTGTATGGCCCAGCGATAGTTGCCCAACGCGAGGAAACCCAAGCCCCGGTCCGCATCCTGATGGGGCGCTCCTCCTTGCACCCACGTGGCCACGCGGTGCGCCAAGCGCAACACGTCATAGTCCCCCCGCGCCACCAACACCCGGTGGGGGCGCAGTGAAATCCAGCCGGGATAGCCGCCGAAATCCAACAGATGGTAGGGTTCGCGCGGATCCTCCGGCGGCGCCCGACGCAAGCTCCCGCCAACCGGGGAGTCCGGCCAATACGCCTGCTGGTTCCAGTGGGTGTCTATCCGGAGGCCAACCTGCTCGAACCGCAGGTCGTCGGGCCGCGCCTGCAGGTGTTCGCCGGCGTTGATGAGTTCGGCCGCCTCCGCCAACAGCCGATCATCCAAGTTGCGTTCGCTGTGCTGGATGGCCGCTTGGTAGAGGAAGTTGTAGTAGTTGGCGGACACGAACAGGGCGAGGAACCCCACGCAGAGGACCGCAACGCCGCCCGCGAGGACACGGCGCCGTCGGGCGGCCGCAAAGGCGAACTTGGCGGCGAATGCCAGCAGCGTGGCCAAACAAGGCACGAGGATGCTCCAGTAGCGAAGCGACGTGCCGTATTGGGCGGCCAGCACCAGCGCCATGCCCACCCCTTCGCCGACCAGCAACACAATGAACGCCAGCTCGGCATCGAGCCGGCGCCGCCTGATGACCCGCCAGCCCACCGCGGCCAGCAAGCCCACAAGCGGCAGCGCGAGCAGTGCGCTCAGCAGCGGGGACGTCTGCCACAAAAACAGCCCCTGCAGATTGGCCACGAACTGGTCGGCAAACCTTTCGACGAGTGGCTCGGTCGGCACCCAATAGGCCCCATGCCGCTGCGCCACTGCCAGCGTCTCGCTCACCCGATGCACCGCGAACGCCAATGTGCCCGCCAGCGCCAAGCCCACCAGCAGCCGTTGCCGAGACGCCCCCCGCACCACCACAAAGGCCACGTAACACAGCACGAGCCACAGCGCCGGCGCGACGTTCACCTCCTTGGAACCCAGCAAGCCGACGAAGCCAAACACAAGCAAGGCATGACGCCCGGCCGCGCCCCACCGCCGTTCGTCGCGGGGCGCGGTCAGCATCAGCGCCGCGGCGAAGTTGCACACCCCGAGGAAGAACATGGTGTACAGCTCCACGCACTCCAAGCGCACGATGACGTAGGTGGTCGGGAACAGAAGCCAGACATACGCCAGCATCGCCATTGGCAACACCTGCGCCACCCGGCCCACCCCCGCGGGCGCTGTGCCGGCACTGGCAATGCGCCCGAACGCGGCCATGAAGAAGGACACAGCGCCAAACAGCATGAGCCAGCGGACGAGGTGATGCAGCCAAGCCACTTCCCCGAACAACTTCCACTGCAGCCCGTTCCAGAAGCTGAAGAACGGCCGGAAGCGGTGCTCCTCCCCGGCCATCTCACCGTGGAGAGCACGCCCGAAGTCCCCCAAGCTATTGAATCTGTAGCTCAACCACGGCGAGCGTTCGAATAGGCCAATGGGCGTGTCCAGCGCATAGTGGATGGCGGGCGCGAGCAGCAAGAACAGCGGGGCGGCAACAACGGCCGCCGTGAGTGTGCGTCCAGCCAAGGGCGACCACGGCTTGTGGTTCGCCCTAGCGCCAACCGTCATCCACCACCCACGCCCCGGGTTGCCGCCAACGGCAGGGCTTGCGGGGCCTGCCGAAGGCGCGCTGCCGCCGCGCCGCCGTCGGCACCACTTGCCGCCGGCCCATGACCCCGATCCAACGCCTTCAGTTCAGGGAACAGGGCACCCAAAACCACCATGCTGCCGGCCAGCAGCACCGCGCTCACCAGCATAGCCACCTCGATGCCGACGAACTCCGCCAGTGCGCTGATGGGAATGACGCCGATGGGCATGAGGCCGTGCGTCATCATCATGATGGCCATCACGCGCCCGCGAATCTCTGCCCGCACCGCGAGCTGCACCACGCTCATGTTGAGCGCGCCCATCAGCGAACCGCAAAGGCCGATGACGGCCCCTACCAGCATCGCCAGCCACAGCGCATCGGCAAACGCGAAGGCGGCCAGAAACGCCGCCCAAAGGTAGGCCGTGGCGAACAACACGCGGCCCTTGCCGCCCACATCGCCAAGCCGCGCCAGCGTCAACGAGCCGAGCAAGGCGCCCATGCCCATGCCCGTGGTCAAGAGGCCCAAGTCTTGCGGGCCGCCGCCCAGCACATCCGAATTGAACGCCGGCAGCAGGAACATCGCCGTGAAGCCGAAGGTCATCGGCGCGAAGCCCATGATGAGCAGCCCCAGCACCACGCGCTCGCGCCTCATGTAGCGAAAGCCCTCGCCGATGTCCGCCCGCACCGTGGCGCCGGGGCTGCGCATCGGGTCGCCGCGATAGCCCAACAGCGCGGTGCAGCCCACCGCGGCGAGGTACAGCCCGCCGATGATGTAGAGCACGATGCCCACGCTGGCCGTGGCCGGCGCGTCCCCCACCGCCAGCGCCGCGATGAGGGCGCCGGCCAGCGCCGGCCCCAGGATGCGCGCCAGATTGAACGTGGCGCCCTGCAGCGCCATCGCGTTCACAACCTGCCGGTCGCCGACGATCTCCGGCGTCACCGCGGAACGCGCCGGCATGCTGAACGAGAGCACCGTGCCGTTGAAGAGGCCGAAGTAGATGAAATGCCAGAACGTCACCTCGCCCAAGTAAACGATGGTGGCGAGCAGGAACGTGGCCGCCGTGTTGAGCGATTGCGCCGTGACCATGATGGACTTCTTGCGCATCCGATCCGCGAGCACGCCGCCCACCAGCGAAAAGACGAACGACGGCAGCATGAAGGACAGCATCACCCAAGTGAGGGCGAGGGGCGAACTCGTCATGTCGTAGATGAGCCAGCCGCGCGCCACCATCTGCATCTGCATGGCGAACGAGGCCGCCAGATTGGAGAGCCACAGCAAGCGGAAATCGCGGATGGCGAGGGACGCGAACATCGCCGAGCGCGAGGCGACGCCACTCGGCACAGGCGGGGCGTCGGTATGGTCTCGCATTGTTGGCGGCGGGCAGGGCAAAACGCCGCATTATATGGCTTGGCGGCTGGGGCTGTCCCAACCGGGGGCAGGTGCCGCAGGGCGTTTTCACGCTGAGCACGAGGCGGTCTGTGGGGTAGCGGCTTGGGTGGTTGATCGGGTTGGTGCGCGCGATGCGGTGGCGGGGCTGGCCTTTGGCTGGCGTTCGGGTTCGTTCCGGCGGCTTGGCGACCGCTTCCGCCCGTCCGGGGACGGCGGGCGCCGGGGGGCGCCCGGCGCGCTTCGGATGGGGCGCGGCGAAGGCTAGCCGGGCGTGAGGACGGCGTCGAAGGCGTCCCCGCGGCGCATGGAGAAGTGGTCTACGGCTTCGGGCACGTGGCGGAAGCCGCGGTGCCGGACGACGGCGAGGGCGATGTTGTTCATGATGGCGTTGTTGGCGGGCGCGTGGCGGGCGCGGACGCGGCAGGCGTCCTCGCCCAGGCTGGCGTCGCGGGGGTGGTGGTTGCCGTTCTCGACCATCCAGTGGCCGCGGTTCCAGGACAGCAGGCGTTCGGGGCCGGCCCGTTCGGCGGCGACCGAGCAGATGCCGTAGGCGGTCTCCTCGGCGGCCTTGCCGGTCTTGGCGACGACGCGCCGGCGGCGGACGCGGAACGCTTGGCGGGCGTGCCGGAAGCGCAGCATGCCCTTGGGCAGGTCGCGCGCGGCGATGGAGCGCCGCTCGACGCGCCCGTGCCCCTTCTCCGGCGGCGCGTCGTGGCGGCGGACGCCGGGCGCGTCCCAGTCCAGCCCCGCCAGCGCCTTGAAGGTCTCTGGGCAGTTGCCCTTGACCGCGAACAGGTAGTCGGCGCCGTGGACGTCGACCACGCGGCGCTCCATGTCGAACGACGAGTGCAGGGCGTCGAGCGTCAGCAGCCGCCCGCGCACGTCCACGTCGCCAAGCAGCGCCGCCGTGGCCGCGGCCTCGCCGCCCTCCTCGAGGACGCAGCGGCTGGCCACCGGCCGGCCGTCGTGCGCCACCAGCGTCACGGTCTCGAAGCGGGCGCCGCCGGCGTTGCGGTTCGCGCCGCGGATGCGCTTGCCGTCCGCCGACAGCGCCCGCCGGTCGAAGCGGTCGCGGATGTCCCTGCCGTCCACGGCCAGCTTCCGCGCCGTCGCCTCTTCGCGCTCCGCGTCCGCCTCCGCGCGCGGCGCCGACCAGCGCGACAGCACCTGCCGCAGCGCGTCCGGGTCGGTGTCCGCCATCACCCGGCAGAACGTCGAGTCCGACGGCGCCTCCCGCTCCCCCGTGCGCGGGTTCCGCCACGCCCCCAGCGCCGCCAGCTCATCCTGCGACAGCGCCTCCGCATAGCGCTCCGCCGCCGCCGGCCCCGAACGCCCCGACAGCCGCGCCAGCGCCACCAGCGACAGCACCGTCGCCAGACGGTGCTTCCTGCCCTGGCCGCGCCGGCAGTCCGGCAGCTCCGCGAACAGGTCCCGCAGCGAGCGCAGCTCCTCCGTCCGCCACGACGCCGACCACGCCTTCGGCGAACCCCACTCCGGACGCTCCGCCGCATCCGCCAGCCGCCGCCGCGCGTCCCGGCGCAGCGGCCGCACGTACATCTCCTTGACCGAACCATGCGCGTCGGTGTACCGGCCGTTGTGCCGGGCGAAGCCCCGCGTCCGGCCAACCGGCGTCCAGTTCGACGCCCGGTAGCACACGCCCCGGAACCGCGACGGATCCACGAACGTCTCCGCCAGCTCCAACGGATGGCCATGCGCCTCCCGCCAGTCCGCGCTCAACCGCCGCAGACTCAGCGACAGCGCCCGCGACGCCAGGTTCGGCGTCCCCGAAGCCGCCGGCAGCACCAGAAACCGCGTGTTGTTCCCGATCAGGTGCAGACGCCGGAACTGCACCGAACGATGCCACCCCAGCCACCGGTCCCGCGGCCCGCACTTGAACGCCCCGGACTGCCAGCCCAGCAGCGCGACCCAATGGCCCCGCCACTCCGCCACATGCCGCAGGCCGCGGCCCGCGAACTGCTTGAAGCCCAGGTAGTGGTGCTCCGCCACCAGACCGTCCCAGCGCCGGCGCTCGTCCGCCCGCGCCGGACGGACCACCACCTCCCGCACCACCACCTCCAGCCGCCCCGCCAGCGCTCCGCCCTTCTCCATGCGACACTTGATACACCTTCCGCGCCCGAATAGCCAGCACTTCCCTCCACGCCCTGCCTCTCAACCACTTACGCACTAGCGTGAAAAAGCCCTGGCAGGTGCCGCGAGGCACCGGCCCGGCGAACGGCCGCCGCCTCAGCGACGGGTGCCCCGCCGCGGTGGGACATCGGCGGCGAAGCGCGTCATGCCGCCTCGCCGCCCGGCCCAAGGGGCTCAGGCGTCGGGCGGCCCCTCGACGAGGATCAGGCGCCAGCCGCGCAGGCCGCCGCGGATGGGCAGGGTCGCCCGCACGGTAAACGCGAGCGTGCCCATCTGCCCGTGGGCGTCGGTGGCCGTCACCGTCACGGTGGCCACGCCGTCGCCTTCGGCCTCAACGACCAGCACTCCGGCTTCCACCTGCACACTCGCCACCGATGGATCGGAGGACTGGGCCGCGTAGGTGAACGCCTCGCCCGGCGCCGCGCCGAAGCGCTCCGCCAAGGGCAGCCGCAGCGCGTCGCCGTCGAGCGCCTGCTCCGGC
Organism: Candidatus Azotimanducaceae bacterium; assembly: GCA_965200505.1. Classification (GTDB taxonomy): domain Bacteria; phylum Pseudomonadota; class Gammaproteobacteria; order Pseudomonadales; family Azotimanducaceae; genus VXNE01. The sequence goes on from OZ241343.1 coordinate 2,621,579, forward strand.
AGCGTGGTGGCCCGCGGGGGCACCTTGTAGAGCGTCAGCGGTTCGCCGGCGACGGTGGCGAAGCCCGAGAAGCACGGCACGTCAACCAGCCCCTGCTCGCAGCGGCCGTCGGGCACGGGTTCCGGCCGCGCGGTGAGCGTCAGCGGGGCGCCGCCGTCCGCCACCTCCACCGGCTCGCCTTGCGTGGCGCCGGCCGGCACGGACACCTCGGCCGCCGGGCCGCCCGCCAAGGCGCCGCGCAGCGTGAACGGGGCGCCTTCCGCGACCCGCGCCGCCACCATGGCCGGCCCGGGCAGCCACGGGTCGGCGTCCGTGCGCGTGAGCCCGACCGCCAGCATGAACGGGGCGCCCGGGTTGCCGTGCAGGTGCAGCTCCTCCAACGCGCCCAAGCCCGCGAACAGGCCGGCCGGCAAGTCCGCCAGCCGGTTGCCGTCCAAGCGCAGCGCCCGCAGCGAGCCCAGGCCCGCGAAGGCGCCGCCCGGCAGCGCGGCGAGCGCGTTGCCGGAGAGGCGCAGCCGCCGCAGCCCGGTGAGGCCGGACAGCGCGTTCGCCGGCAGCTCGGCGAGACGGTTGCCCGACAGGTCCAGCAGCCGCAGCGCCGGATGTTTCAGGTCAGGCGGCAGCGTGTTGATTCGGTTGCCCCGCAACTGCAGCGACCACAGGTTGGGGAGCGCCGCCAGCGCCGCGGCCGGGAACGCCGAAAGCCGGTTGCCGGAGACGTCCAGCAGCAGCAGGTTGGAGAGCTGCAGCATGTCCTCGCCGCGCAGCCGCTCGAGGCCGGCGTCCCGCAGCCGCAGCGACGTCCACCGCGACAGGTCCGCCACCGCCTCGCAGGGCCGCGCCCGGCGCAGCTCGTCGCGCACCGCCGGGTCGCGGTCGCAGACGCCCTCGTCGATGGTCGCCGTCGCCTCCGCCTTCAGGCCCAGGCCGTAGCCGGCGTCTTCCGCCGGCTCCGCCAGCGTGGCGGTGAAGTGTTCGCGCAGCGGCTCCACCACGTCGTCGTCCAGGATGGGCACCGCGATCTCCGCCCGCGTCGCGCCGGCCGCGAACGTCGCCGTGCCGCCCGTGCCGCCGCCGCGGTCGGACGAGTCGGCGGCGTCAGCCGGGTCCGGGCCGGCCGCCAGCAGGTACGGCACCGCCAGCGCCTCGGGCACGGGCCGGCTCGCCGTCAGCGTCAACCGGATGGTTCCCCCCTCTGGCGCCGAGGCGTCCGCGGCGAACGACACCGTCACGCCGGAGCGCACCTCGAAGCTCAGCGAGGCGCCCAAGCCCTCCGGGTCCGTCGCCGTCACCGTCACCGTGGCGCCGCCGTGCCCGACGCCCTCCACCGCCACCGCCGGCCAAGCCAGCCGCGCGGCCACCACCGCCGGGTTCGACGACGAGACCGCGTAGGTCAGCAGCTCCGGCTCCTCGTCCGTGAACAGCCCCGCCAGCGGCACCCGCGCCGCGGCGCCGAGGGCCAGGTCGATGTCGTCCACCGAGCCGACCGCCACCGGCGGCTCGTTCGGCAAGGGCGGCGCGTCGTCGTCCGCCACCGTCACCTGCACGCTGGGGATGGCGAGCGTCGCCGGGTAGCCGGCGGCGGCGCAGGCGGTGCCGATGGAGTGGCGCAGGGTGACGCTCTCGGTCTCGCTGTCGTCGTCCTGCCCGGCCGTCACCGTCACCGTCTGCGGCGTGTTCCAGGTCGTCGCCGAGAAGGCCAGCGCCGTCGGGTCCACCGTCAGGTCCGGGTTGGCGCCCGCCACCGACACCCCCACGCCGCCCGCGCAGCCGGTGGGCTCCTCGCTCAACGCCAGCGTGTACGTGCCCCGGTTGGCGCCGCCGGCGCCCGGGTCCTCGTTCAGCGACAGGCCGCGCCGCGACACCAGCACCGCCGGCGGGGTCTGCGTCACCGCCAGCGTGCCGGTGGTGAGGTTGCCGGACGCGGAGTGCGCCGCCGCCAGCACCGTCACCGCCACCGTGGACGCCACGTTGAAGCCGTAGCCGGCGCCCGTCGCCAGCGCCAGCGTGGCCGTCGTCGAGCCGGACGCGCCGCCGGACACGCCGCCGATGGAGAGGCCGGCGATGGTCGGGTTGGTGACCAGCTGGAAGCTGGAGGCGCTGACGCCGGAGCCGTAGGTCGCGCCGATCAGCGTCACGGTGAGGCCCGCGCCGTTCAGGTTCGCCTCGGTGAGCGGCGACGGGCTGGAGGCGAGCGAGGCGCCGGCGTTCACCGTGACCGTGAAGGTCAGCGTGGCGCTGTCGGTTCCGAGCATGTTCGTGTCCAGGTCCGTCGCCGTGATGGTGACCGTCACCGCGCCCGCGGTGGCCGCGTCCGGCGTGCCGCAGACCTCCCGCGCCTCCGTGCCCGTGCAGCCCGGCGTGTCCTCGCCGGTGGCGTCGAACACTAGGCCCGACGGCAGGTTCGAGGCCGCGTAGGTGAGGGTGCCGTTGCCGCCGCTCGCGGCCGGCACCACGAAGTCCGTGATGGCGGCGCCGGCCGGGTAGGTCTTGTTGGACACCGAGCCGGAGCCGAAGGACGGCGCGCTGTCCGCCGCCACGCTGTAGTCGAACGACAGGGTGGCGCGGTCGGACGGGCCCTGGTTGGTGTCCCCGTCCTGCGCGGTGATGGTGATGGTGCCCGTGCCGGCGACGCTCGGCGTGCCGCAGAACTCCCGCGCCTCCGTGCCGGAGCAGCCGCCCGAGTCCGTGCCGGTGGCGTCGAACACGAGGCCCGTCGGCAGGGTCGAGGTCGTGTAGGTGATCGTCCCGTTGCCGCCGCTCGCCGCCGGCGCCTGGAAGTCCGTGATGGCGGCGTTGAGGATGAACGCCTTCTCCGGCACCGAGCCGCTGCCGAACGACGGCGGCGCGTCCGACGACACGGTGATCGTGAACGTCAGCGTGGCGCGGTCGCCCGAGGTCCTGTCGCCGTCCGAGTCATGCGCGGTGATGGTCACCGTCCGGGCGGCGCCGATGGCGGTCGGCGTGCCGCAGACCTCCCGCGCCTCCGTGCCGGTGCAGCCGGGCGTGTCCGACCCGGTGGCGTCGAAGCGCAGCCCCGCCGGCAGGCCGGACGCCGTGTAGGTGATCGTCCCGTTGCCGCCGCTGGCGGCCGGCACCTGGAACTCGGCGATGGCGGCGTTGACGCCGACGATCCGGTTGTTGACGGAGCCCATGCCGAAGTCCGGCGCGCTGTTCGTCTCCACGGTCACGGAGAAGGTCAGCAGGCCGCGGTCGCCGGCGCCCATGTTGGCGTCCCCGTCCTGCGCGGTGATGGTCACCGTCGCCGCGGCGGCGGCCGTGGTCGGCGTGCCGCAGACCCGCCGCGCCTGGTTGCCCGGGCAGCCGGGCGTGTCCGACCCGGTGGCGTCGAACACGAGGCCGTCCGGCAGGTTCGAGGCCGCGTAGGTGATCGTGCCGTTGCCGCCGCTCGCCGCCGGCACGGTGAACGCCGTGATGGCCTGGCCGGCGACGTGCGTCTTGGCGGTCACTGAGCCGCTGCCGAAGGACGGCACCAGGTTCGCGTCCACGGTGACCATGAACGTCAGCGTGCCGCGGTCGCCGGAGGTCTGGTCGCCGTCCCCGTCCTGCGCGGTGATGGTCACCGTCACGGCCGAGGCGGCGGTGGTTGGCGTGCCGCAGACCTCCCGCGCCTGGGTGCCCGGGCAGCCGCCCGAGTCCGTGCCGGTGGCGTCGAAGACGAGGCCCGCCGGCAGGCCGGACGCCGCGTAGGTGATCGTGCCGTTGCCGCCGCTCGCGGCGGGCACCTGGAACTCGTCGATGGCGGAGTTGGCGACGTAGGTCTTGTTGGTGACCGAGCCGCTGAAGGACGGCGCCGTGTTCGCGTCCACGGTGACCATGAACGTCAGCGTGGCGCGGTCGGTGGCGGTCCTGTCGGTGTCGCCGTCCTGCGCGGTGATGGTCACCGTCACGGCCGAGGCGGCGGTGGTCGGCGTGCCGCAGACCTCCCGCGCCTGGGTGCCCGGGCAGCCGCCCGTGTCCGTGCCGGTGGCGTCGAAGACGAGGCCCGTCGGCAGGCCGGACGCCGTGTAGGTGATCGTGCCCTCGCCGCCGCTCGCGGCCGGCACCTGGAACTCGTCGATGGCGGAGTTGGCGACGTAGGTCTTGTCGGTGACGGAGCCGGAGCCGAAGGACGGCGGGTCGTTCGTCTGCCCGGCGGCGGAGAAGGTGAACGACAGCGTGGCGCGGTCCGAGTTCGCGGTGTTCCCGTCCCAGTCATGCGCGATGACGGTCACGGTGCCGCCGCTGGCCGCGGTGGGCGTGCCGCAGACCGTCCGCGGCAGGGTGCCCGGGCAGCCGTTCACGTCCACCCCGGAGGAGTCCAGCTTGAGGCCCGTCGGCAGCCCGGTGGCCGTGTAGCGGATGGCGCCGTTGCCGCCGGTGGCGGCCGGCAGCTGGAAGGCCGTGATGGCCGTGTTCTGGGTGTAGGTCTTGTTGGTGACGGAGCCCGAGAACGACGGCGCCGTGTCCGTGGCGGTGCGGCCCGGCTGCTCGGTCGGGTCGTGCCCGCCCCACTTCAGCACCGGGTACTGGCTCGAGGTGCCGAAGTCCCAGGCGTCGTCGTCCGAGTCAACCCGGCCGTCGCCGTCCATGTCGTAGGTGTTCCAGGCCGCGTAGATGCCCGTCGCCGCGGTGGGCGTCTGCAGGGCCGACGCGGTCTGGCCGGAGCCGGCGGTCGTGCGGCTGTAGGCGCCCGAGTTGTAGTAGCTCGCGGTGACGGTTGGATCAACACCGGCGGCGAACCGGCCTGCGATCCCGCCCGTGATCGTGTACGAGTAGGTGACTGTGTGCTTCACCGATCCGGCGATTAGCGACTGGCCGATAAGTCCCTTGTCTGCGTTGTTTTGCGCCAGGTTGACCCTGCTGTAGGACGAGCGGGTGGCCCCCCCTCCAGCACCGATGCCGACGAGAGCGCCCTGGGCGGCGCCCCAGACGGTGCCCGAACTCCAGCAGCCGATCACGGTCCCGCTGCTACGGCCCACCACCGGACCGAAGGGCGTGCTGTTGTTCAGCGCGAAGACGTCCCTGAAGCCCAATCCCTCGATGCGTCCCGCGGCGTTGAGTGTTCCGAGCAGACCCGCACGGCGGTTAGAGGCAACGCCTGTGATGAACAGGTTCCGGATCACATGGCCGTTGCCCTTGAGGGTGGCCGTGAATTGGACGGGTAATGCTGAACTGCCCCAGCCTTCCCAGCCGCTGCCCGAGTTGTGGTACGCGTCGCCGGAATCGCTGGTGCCGCTCGTGTGCGTGCCGCCGTCGCCGTCCGTGTCCAGGTCCAGGTCGATGACCAGCTCGTAGCCGGTGCAGTTGCCGGTCTGGTCGGCGTCGTTGGTGTCCGGACAGCCATACTCCGCCGCCGGGCTGGGGAAGGCGGCGACATGGTTTGCGTTCGTGGAGCCGTTGCCGTCCATGTCGTGGCGCACCGCGTCCAGCTGGGCCAGCGAGTCGATCTCGATGAGGCCGTCGTCGTCCGTGTCGTAGTCCGTGCCGGTCCTCGCGTCATCGTCCTTCACCGTCGCCCGCACCGTGCGGTTCGCCGCGGTGCCCGACGAGTAGCCGCCGCCGGTGGCGACGTTGGTCACCAGCGCCACCTCGTCCACGGTGTCCGTGTTGTCGGCCACCGCGGTCAGCGTGACGGTCTGCGGGGTGTTCCAGGTGGTGGTGCTGAACGTGAGCGCCCGCGTCGTCGGCGTCACGTCGTTGTCCACGGTCACCGCGGTGTGGTCGCTGACGACGTTGACGGTGACGTTGCCGGTGGGCGCGCTCGCCAGCCTCACGGTGTAGGTGCCGGTGCCGCCCTCGGTGATCGAGACGTTCTTGGTGGAGACGATGACCCAGCGGTTCTGCGCCAACGCCGACGCGCTGGCGGACAGCACCGCGAGCGCCAGCAGCCCGCGCGCGAAGGCCGCGGTTCGACGGGTCACCGCCAAGCCAAGCCTGGCGTCAGCCATCGACTTCTTCCTGCTTCTTTTTTTCTCCTCTACCTTCGGGGGGGGGGGGGGGGGGGGGGTTCACAATGCATGGGCGCAATGTACTCCGGGAGCATGGTGTGGCCTACTCCGCATACTCTACATCAACGGTGCTGAGTGCCGCCACGTCCGGTTGGCCGAGATAACGCTTCGGCACGTTGAACTTGAACACCCGCGCCGCGTTGAGGCCCAGGATCTTCGCCCGCTCCCCGTCGCTCAAACCACCCATCGTGCGCTCGATGGCTTGCGCCGAATGGGGCCACGAGCCTTCGTGATGCGGGTAGTCGTTGGCCCACATGAAGTTGTCCACCAAGCCGTGGCCGGCGGCGAGGTCGAGGCCGGCCCGGTCGTCCTGAAAGGTTGCGAACCCTTGCCGCTTGAAGTATTCGCTCGGCAGCAACTCGAGTTTCGGGCGCACGAACATGTGGTGCTTGCGGTACGCCTCGTCCATGGCGCCCAGCGCCCAAGCCACCCAGCCGATGCCGGCCTCCACGCTGCCGAACCTGAGGCCCGGAAAGCGTTCCGCCACGCCCGAAGCGCAGAGATTGACGAGCGGCTCCATGGTGGGCGCCAAGGAGTGAACCGCATAGTTGATGACGGCGCCGCCGTTGCCGCGTGACGTGCGTGGGTCTCGGCCGGTGGACACATGAAAGGTGATGGGCAGCCCGGCCTCCTGAATCAGCGCCCACAACGGGTCGAACTGCGGCAGGTTGTAGTTGGGGTCTTCGTGGTCCGGCGGCCCCCAGATGGGCTTGCACGGCAGGGAGAGGCCACGGAAACCGAGCTTCGCGCAGCGCTCCACCTCACCCAAGGCGAGGTCCAGGTTCGCGGTGGCGATGCAGGCCATGGGGGAAAGCCGGTCGTTGTAGGCCGCGAAGGTCTCCCACGCCCAGTCGTTATAGACGCTGCACATGGCGTGGGCGAACTCGGCATCTTGCGTGGCCCAGTTGGCGAGGCCCCGGTTCGGAAACAGGATCTCCGCGTCCACGCCGTCCAAGGCCAGGTCTTCAAGGCGCTCCTCGGGCGTTTTGCCGGCGCGTTGCCGCAAACCATCCTCGCCATCGAAGCGAACGTTGCGCAACCGCATCGGGCGCATCCCCTCGGTGGTGCGATAGGGCTTGCCGCCCACCTCCACCACGCCCGGCAGGCGTTGGCGAAACCGCTCGTCGATGCGCGTCGCCCACAGGTCGCCCGGCTCCTGCACATGGCCATCCGTCGAGACCATGAAGAACTTGTTGGGCGCGTCTGGCCGGGCGGTGCGCGGCCAACCCTCGGCACCCGGGGTCTCCAAACGCCAGGCGTTGTTCTCATCCGGTGCGGGAATGGCTTTGGTCATGGCGGACGGCTCCTTTGTATGGACAGGCCGAGCAACGCGCCGGCAAGGTGACGGTTGCGCGAAGTGCGACGGGGCGCCGACGCCCACGCCGCCACCGGCAATCCTGCCACAACCGGGCGTCGCCGGCGCAAGTGCCGCGCACGTTTGCACCCGCCGCCGAGTTGCGGGGAGCGGCCGCCCGCCCGGCTCAAGGCAGCGCAAGCGCCATCAGCTTCGCGTCATCCCCGCCGCCGGCGGCCACCGCGATGAACTGCTTGCCGCCGCTCAGGTAGGTGATGGGCGTGCCAGTGGGCGCGGCCGGCAGGGCCAGCGCGTGTGTCACGGTGCCGGTGGCCTTGTCGAAGGCGCGCAGCAACGGCGGCTCATCGCTGGCGTGGCCGAGGAACAGCAAGGTCTTGGTGACCAGCGGGCCGGTGCCGCCCCAAGCGCCCACGGGCCCCGGATCGGGGATGCCGCGCTCGATCAGCGTTTGGCGGATGCCCTCGCCATGCGGCGTCATCCAAACGTGCTCGCCGGTGTTGAGGTTGATGGCGGTGATGCGGGCGTAGGGTGGCTTGGTGAGGGGCAGCCGGTCTGGCCCGCTGATCCGGTTCACGCCGTAACTGCGCCGGTAGCGAAACTCCGACCCGGGCTCCGTGGCCTGCAACCGCACCACCATCGGGCTCGTCATCGACGGCACATAGAGGATGTTCGTGTCCGGGTCGAACCCGGCGCCGCTCCAGTTGGCGCCGCCGCCCCAGCCGGGCAGCTGAATCGTGCCCTTGAGCGACGGTGGCGTGTAGAGCGGCCCCTGGTCGTACTGCGCCGCGATGCGCTTTGCCTCGGCTTTGAGTTCGGGCGTGAAGTCGATGAGGGTGGCGTCGGAAAAGCCTTGCTCGTCAAACGGCGCCGGCTTGGTGGGAAAGGGCTGCGTGGGCGATGCGCGTTCGCCCGGCACCGTGCTCTGCGGCACGGGACGCTCGACGATCGGCCACACCGGCTCGCCGGTGAGGCGGTTGAAGACATACACGAAGCCCTGCTTCGACACCTGCGCGACAGCCTTGATGGGTTCGCCGTCCACCACGATGTCCACCAGGTTGGGCGCCGCCGGCAAGTCGTAATCCCACAGGCCGTGATGCACCATCTGAAAGTGCCAGACGCGCTCACCCGTGGCGCCGTCCACGCACACGAGGCTCTCCGCGAACAGGTTGTCGCCCAGGCGATGGCCGCCGTACCAATCGTTGGTGGGCGTGCCCACCGGCAGGTAAACGTAGCCGGCCGCGGCATCGACGCTCATGGTCGTCCATACGTTGGTGTTGCCGCTCACCCGCCAGGCATCACCCTCCCACGTCTCGACGCCCACTTCCCCCGCTTGCGGAATGGTGTGGAAGCGCCACCGCTGGCGGCCGTTCCGCACGTCGTAGGCACGCACATGGCCCGGCGGCATCTGCCGCGTGGTGGGGCCATCGAAGATGGACGATCCCACCACCGCCACATCGCGGATGATGGCCGGCGGGCCGATCACCGAGTAATGCTTGGCATCGATCTCGCGCCCCAAGCCTTGGGTGAGATCCACTCGGCCGGCCTCGCCAAACGCCGGGTCTGGCTTGCCGGTGCCGGCATCCAGCGACCAGAGCTTGGCGTCGTTGGTGGTGACGAGCACCCGCGCCGCCTCGCCATCCGTCCAGTAGGCCACGCCGCGGTGGTTGAAGCCCAAGTTGGTGGGCCGCCCGGCGAGCCACGTGCCGGTGTCGAAGCGCCAGCGCTCCTCACCCGTGGCGCCGTCCAGGGCCACCACGAAGCCGAGCGAGGTGTTGATGTAGAGCGTGCCGTCGATGGCGAGCGGTGAGGACTTGAAGAGCCACGGCGTGAGCGCCGGGTCTTCCCGCGCCTTGGCGTTGTCTGGGGATTCCCAAGTCCACGCGACGGCGAGCCGCGCCACGTTCCCTGCGTTGATCTGCGAGAGCGGCGCGTAGTGGCGGGAGGCCCAATCGCCGCCGTATGCGGGCCAGTTCCCAAGCGCCGCGGCGGCCGCCCTGGGCAAGGGTGCCCCGTCGGCCCCGGGCGCGTCGCTGGCCCCGGGCGCAAGCACCCCGTTGGCTTCGGGCGCCCCACAAGTGAAGGCACCCCACGACAGCGCGACCAGCGTCGCGAGGCGCTGCATCGCCCGCCCGGAGCACCGACTTGAAATCACACCACCCGCCCCCATATCGAAACTGCCGCGACGTTCGGGCGAACTAAATCTTCGCGCACCACGACAGTTGCGGTGACGACGAGGAGACGCAAGCGCCATGAACTGGAACATCACCATCACCACCCTCTGCGAAGAACTGTGGACGAGCCTGCTGCGCATGGGTTCCCCGCGCGTCACGCCGCTCGCCATCGAACGGCCGCCGAGGCCAACCCGACGCCCCGATGCCCGCATGGCCGACGCAACCCCCTGCGCATGCCTGGCCCATGTGCCCTGCTGCGCGTGACTGTCGGCATCACCCCGCGCCGCGGGCATATTGTAGGCCGCCAACACCGAGGCCATCGCACACGCCCGCAGGGGCCAGACATTCATGGTGTCGAACGAGAAGCTCGCTGACCGACACGCCTTGTTTCGAGTTCCAACGCATCTGTTGATGGACGCGGTGCCCCGAAAACGCATCATCGCGAGATGAACAGCCGCCTTCCAGACGCATACCGCACAGCCCGCGATTTGCGATAATGCCGCGGTGCGGGAGGGCGCTGGCGATGTCGCGGGTTGAAGTGGAAAGTGAGGTGACGGGCACCGTCTGGAAGGTGGAGGCCGCGGTGGGTGATGCCGTGGCGGAAGGGGATGTGCTGCTCATCCTCGAGTCCATGAAGATGGAAATCCCCGTCGAGAGCCCCGTCGCCGGCACCGTGGCCGAGCTGTTGGTGCGGCCGGAAGAGCCGGTGCAGGAAGACCAAGTGCTGGCCATCCTGGAGGCTTGACCGCAAAGCCCATGAGTTGGGAACCGGAGGTTCAGGAGCTCAACCGCCGCCGCCACCTCGCCAAGCAACAAGGCGGGCCGGACGGCATCGCCAAGCAGCATGCGCGGGGGCGGCTCACCATCCGCGAACGCATCGACGCACTGCTCGACCCGGGCACGTTCCAAGAACACGGCAAGGCGACCGCCACGCCGGACTACGATGAAGACGACAAGCCCGCCGGATTCGTGCCGGCGAACTATGTGGTCGGCTTCGGCGCCATCGACGGTCGCCGGGTGGTGGTCGGCGGCGAGGACTTCACCCTGAAGGGCGGCTCGCCAAACGCCGCCGGCCTGCGCAAGAGCGTCTATGCCGAGCACCTTGCCGTGCAATACAAGTCGCCCCTCGTGCGGATGCTCGAAGGCGGCGGCGGCAGCGTGAAGGGCGGCGCCCGACGCGGCACCGTCGGCGAGCCGGTGTTCAGCGCCCCACGATTCCGCATCATCGCGGACGCGCTGGGGCAGGTGCCCATCGTTTCCATTGCCGCCGGTGCGGTGGCCGGCTTCCCGGCCGGGCGGCTGGTGGCCTCGCACTTCTCCGTGATGACGCGCCACACCGCGCAAATCCTCATTGGCGGCCCGGCGCTGGTGGAGCGGGCGCTGGGCGTGAAGCTCACGAAGGACGAGCTCGGCGGCGCCCACATCCATGCCAAGAGCGGCATCGTGGACAACGTCGCCGAAGACGAGGAGGATGCGTTCGGCCAAACGCGCCGCTTCCTGAGCTACCTGCCCTCCCACATCGGCCAACGGGCGCCACGCACCGAAAGCCAAGATGATCCCAACCGCATGGAACCGGAGCTCCTGAGCGCCGTGCCCAAGGAAGCCAACGCCGGCTTCGACATGCGCGAGATCGTGTGCATGGTGATGGACGAGGGCTCGTTCTTCGAACTTGGCGCACAGTACGGACCGAGCCAGATCGCCGGCCTCGCCCGGCTGGCCGGCCAACCCGTGGGCGTGCTGGCGAACGATTGCCGCGTCTATGCCGGCGCAATGACGGCCCAAGCGGCGCAGAAGTACCGGCGCTTCGTGGAAATGTGCGACACGTTCCACCTGCCGGTGGTCAACTTCGTCGATCAACCCGGCTTCATGATCGGCCCGGAGGCCGAACGCGCCGGCACCATCCGCTATGGCATGGCGGCGGTGTGCGCCGCGGCGCAGGCGTCTGTGCCGTGGGCGAGCATTCAGGTACACAAGGGCTTCGGCGTCGCCACCGCCGCCCACTACGCACCCGGCGCCTATGTGCTGGCGTGGCCGTCCGTGCAGAGCGGCGCCCTGCCGTTGGAGGGCGGCGTCGCGGTGGCCTTCCACCGGGAAATCGCCGGCGCCGAAGACCCGGCAGCCAAGCGCCAGGAACTCGAAGCGCGGTTGCGCGCGGCGCGGTCGCCTTTTCCGAGGGCGGAATCGTTCGCCGTGCATGAACTCATCGACCCGCGCGAGACGCGCCCGGCGCTCTGCCAATGGATCGAGTGGATTCAGCCGCTCTTGGAAGACTTGACGGGCGCCACGGCCTTCCCCATGCGGCCCTGAAATAGAGGCGCACGGAACCACGCAATGGCAGCCACCGTTCTTTCCTTGGTGTTGGCGTTCATCCTCGGCGCCGGCACTTGGCTCGCCATCGGCCCACGCCTCTCGCTCTCCGCCGACGGTGACTTGAATCAGACCTTCAACTTCTTCGCCTACGTCGGCATCGCGTTTCCCTTCGTGTTCGCGGCGGTGTTCTTTCTGGTGGAGAAGCTGTAGCGCCGCGAGCGCTCGCGTACGACCACGTTGCCGCGCTGGCCGAAGCCGGCGAGAATATGAGTGTCCTGCAAGTTGCAGGCCACTCTTGGTGAAGCCACCTCATGCCGCCATTCGATCTGCGCCATCTGCGCACCTTGGCCGCCCTGCGGGACGCCGGCAGCTTGGTGGAGGCGGCGGAGCGGGTGTCCCTCACCCAATCCGCCCTCTCGCACCAACTGAAGGACTTGGAGACCCGTTTGGGCACCCCGCTCTTCATGCGCAAATCGCGCCCATTGCGGTTCACGCCGGCCGGCGAGCGATTGCTCGCTCTGGCGGACGAGGTGCTGCCGCGGGCGGACGCCGCCGCCACCGAGCTGGCACGCCTTGCGAATGGCCAGTCCGGCCGGCTCCACATGGCCATCGAGTGTCACACCTGCTTCGAGTGGCTGCTGCCGGCCATCAACGCCTTTCGGGAAGATTGGCCGGACGTCGAGCTGGACATCGCCGGGAGCTTCCACCTCGATCCACTGCCGGCCTTGGCCCGGGGCGATTTGGATCTCGTCATCACCGCCGCCGACCCCATCCAGGAGGCCACCTTGGCCTACGAGCCGCTCTTTGGCTACGAGGCGCAACTGGCGGTGGGGCCGCGCCATCCGTTGGCGGAGCGCGAGTGGGTGACGCCGCAAGATCTCGCCACCGAGACGCTCATCGCCTACCCGGTGGATCGCTCTCGCATGGCGATCTTCACGCGGTTCCTGGATCCAGCAGGCGTGGTGCCGGCGCACATGCGCAACGCGGAACTCACCGCCATGATGGTGCAGCTGGTGGGCGCCGGGCGCGGCGTCGCCTGCCTGCCGAACTGGGCGCTGCACGAATACAAGGAACGCAACTATGTGGTGGCGCGTTCCTTGGGCGAGGAGGGCGTGTGGCCCGATCTGTACGCCGCGGTGCGGGCCGACGAGCGCCAACTGCCGTTCGTCGAGACCTTCATTCGCGTCGCCAAGGCCATGTGTTTCAAGAACTTGGTCGGCATCGTGCCGGCGGATGCGGAGCTGGCAAGACACGGTTGATTGGGGCTGATTGGTCAACACCCAAGGGCCAGCCTTGGGACATGACGTCCTAGGGCACCAACGCGCTTTCCACCCACGCCTCGCCCCGCAAGGCGTACCGGCGCCGGTCGTGCAAGCCACCGCCCTCGGCCAACTCCAGCCGCTCCACCTCGCAAGGCACGAGCACGAAGCCCAAGGCGCTCTCCGGGGCGGTCAGCAGCGCCGGCAAAGGGTGGCGCCCCACCGCGTCCAACAGCGCCGCCCGGCTCTCGAACGCCGAACTCTGGGGATGCGCTTCATAGAACCAGTCCATGCGCTTCGGCATGGCGGGGCGTTGTTGCCAAGCGTCGCGCACCAAGGCCGGCTCAATCGCCTCCAAGGTGCATTGCAGCCGGTATTGGATGCCAAGGCTCGGCAAGTAAATCAGCGCGGCCACGGTTTGCGCGTTCTCGAACTCGGCCACCTTCGGCGAGGTGCCATTGACGAAGACGCCAAGGCGTTCCGCCACCTCCCGCAACACCAGCACTCGCACCGCCGGTGCGCCGGATGCGGCGACCGTCGCCAAGGCGCAAAGGCTCGCCCATGGGTCTGCGAGCTCGCGGGCGCGGTGGCGATCCGCCGCGAGCAAGGCCATCGGATCGGCCACTTCCCTCATCACGGGAGGGGGGACCGGGAGGGAGAGCGGGGCGGCCGGCCCAGTCAACTCTCCGGTGCGCCCGAATCCGCCTCGGCGTCGGCCGGCGCATCACCGGTGTCGGGCGTGGCGGCTTCGCAGCAGCGCCGAATCTCCGCCACATCCCGTTGCACTTCGCTCAAACGGAACACGATGTCCGGCAACAGGTCCACGATGCGCCAAGCGAAGTAGGCGATGACGACCAGGGCGATGAACATCAGAAAGGACATCTGGCGGCTCCTTGGTGGGCGAAGAAGGCAGATATACCTTTTTCGCGGGCGTTAGTCCAAGCCTTGACCGGATATTGGCCGGCGGCGAGCGCCAACGACGTTATTCGATCGTGTGGGGCGTCAATCGTTTGGGCGTCATCCAGCCCGCCAATCGAGCGCCTTCGAACGCGGCGCTCCGCCAACGGCCGGCGAACTCGAAGCGGGCCACGCCGAACGTCGGCAAATGGTCGAGCAACGGCTCACCCGCCAATCGATTGACGCAGTGGGTGAGGCCGGGGTTGTGCGCGACGATGGCGGCACACGCCACGGTTTCGGGCAAAGACCGCGCGGCCGCGACCAAGTCATGGGCGCCGGCATGGTACAGCGCACTGCGCTCCACGACGTCCGCCGCGGCCAAGCCGAATGCCCGACGCACATAGGCCGCTGTCTCTTTGGCGCGCCGCGCCGGGCTGGTCAACACCAATTGGGCGGGGCTGTCTTGGCCGGCGAGCCAAGCGCCCATCATTGCGCCTTGCCGGTGACCGCGCTCGGCGAGCGGACGCGAGAAGTCGCCAACGCCCGGCGGCCAATCAGACTTGGCGTGGCGAATGAGCCAGAGCGTCTTCATGCCCACGCGACCCTCGGCCCAGGCGGCGGCCAGCCTAATCCCAGATGGAGAAGAACTCCTCGAAAGCCACGAACTGCCCGCCATTGGCGGACGACGGCACGATGATGGGCGTCTTCACGCCGGCGTCGAACCATGCCTCGATGCCTTCGCGCACTTGGGCGGCGCTGCCGAACAGCGTGGTGTCCTCGAGCCAGCGATCCGAGAGCGCGTCTCCCACCCGGTCGAATGCCTTGGCGTCGATGGCGGCTTCAACGCCGGCCATTTCCTCCTCGTAGCCCGCTTCCTTCCAGTAATTCCGGTAGTTGGGCAGGAGGGCGTAGCTGGTCAGCGTCTTGCGGTTGACGGCGGCGGCCGCGGCGCGGTCGTCATTGACGCAGGTGGGGATCATGTTGCCGATGAAGAAATCGCCGCCCCGCGTGGCCGCGGACAGCACGGCAAGCGACTCCGCCATGTGTGAACGGGCGGCGTTGGCGAACACCATGCCGTCGCCGATTTCCTCCGCCAACGCGATCATCTTCTTGCGCAGCGTGGCGAGGGTGAGTGGCGGCAACTGGCCGGCGCGGGGCACCGCCTTCAGCTCGGCCACGAACCGCTTCATGTCGGCCAAGGGCTTGCCGGCCTTGAGGCCGAGCCGGTCGAGCGCCGGGGCGTGGCTCACGCCGATGCCGAAGCGGAACCGGCCGTTCGACGCCTCGTGGATGAAGCTCGCGGTGTTGGCGAAGTCCTGCACATGGCGTGTGTAGATTGGGGTGATGGACGTGCCGAACTCGATCGCTTGGGTGACGAACGCGAGCGCCTCGCAAAGCGCCAACCCGTCCGCGAGGCTCGGACAATAGATGCCGGGGAAGCCGCGCCGTTCGATTTCGCCGGCGAGCTCCAAGGTCTTCCCCCGCCGGCCGGGAATGGCCGCGAGGCTCAAAGCGGGTTGTTGCGCCATGCCTAGCCCTCCTGCAACTTGACGATGCCCAGCCGGTCGCCGGCGAACCCGCCCAAATAGAGCACGCCATCCTGCTCCAAGGCCACCGAGGCACCACCCATGGGCGCGCCTTCATTGGCGACGAGCACCTGTTCCTCGTAGCGGTCCGGCTTCAGCGCGATGATCTCGAACGCCATGCCACAGGTGCCTTCCTCCAAGCCCAAACAACCCGCCATCGCCGCGACGCTGCCGGTTTGGGAGGCAACCAGGAGCCGCTCGCCATCGGCGGACCAAGTGGCGTTGTCTGGGGTCTCTATCCGCCAAGTCAGCGCCAATTCGCCATTGCGCGCGTTGATCTTCCACACGCCCATCGGCGAGAAGACGTTCACGAACACAAAGCGCTCGTCGTCGGTCTTCTCAATGCCGTTGGGCATGGGCGTGTCCGTGCCGGCCAACTTGCTGAAGCCCTTGCCGGGCGCCCATGCATACACCCAGCCAGTGTTGGCGCCGAACAGCCATGCCTTCCAGAACGACCATGCGAAGCTCGATCTGGGTGCCATGTGCGTCACCCAGAAGCCGCCGTTGCGCAGCAGCACCACATCGTTCAAGGCGCTGTCGCGCGGCGCCACGATGCAGCCCATCCACGCCATCCGGCCGTCGTCAAACACTTCGAACATTTCCACGGATTCGCGCCCGCCGTGGTTGACCACCGCGAGTTGGCGCCGCCCGTCAAAACGCTCGTTCACGTCGATGCCGTGCGGGGAGAAGGCGGCCACGTCGGGGAACGGGCAATCCGGATTGCCCCAGTCGTCCGCCTGCGCGGCCGGGTCCAAGCCCGCGTCCGCGGCGGTGGGGAACGCCACCTCGAGGGTTCGCCCAGCGGGATCGTAAAGGGCCAGATTGCCGGGCTGCTCGCCATTCATGCCGCCAAACTGGCTCACCAAGATGCGTCCGTCCGGGAAGGGGGCCAAGTCCTCCGGGTTCTGAAACTGACAGTCCACCTCGATGCCGGCAGCGTTCTCGCAGCCCTCGATGGGGTTCGCGCCACAGCCGGCGAGCAATGCGCAGCCGAGCACCACCACCATGCCGGCGCCCCGTGCCGCACCCGATGCCCCCGATGGCGACCGCTCAATGTCCCGCATAGTCGTGCCCCTCGCCAAGGGTGAAGCGCAGCGTGCTCACCCGATCCCGCATCGGCACCGCGACCCCGCGCGCCACCGCCGCCCGGAAACGCCATTGCCGAATGGCGGTGAGCGCCGCTTCGTCGAAGACGCCGGCCGGCGCCGCCGAAACCACCCGGGCGTTCGCCACGGCGCCATCCGCCGTCACGTCATAGCGCACCGTCACGCTGCCCTCGATGCCCGCCGCCTTGGCCGCGGGGGGATAGACGAGTGTGGCGCCGGCAAGAAACTGCAGGGGCCGCTCGGCCGTCGCGCAGCCCGGCAACAGGCAAAGCCAAGCGCCCAGCGCGAGCGCCGCGGCCAAGCGACGTTTCGCGGCCCTCTCCATTCGCGCCCACCATCCCCCCGCTGCAGGTGCCACCCGGCGCCTAAGCCTACACGCTTTAGGTGCGTCGCAGCACCCTCAAGAACTCGTCTTGCAGCGCGTCGCAGCGCTGTGCACCTTGGAGTTGGCTGCGCGCTCGGTGCAGGTTGTCGTCTGCGAGGGACACCCGAAAGTAGCGGTTGCCCTGCAGCCAGTCCGCCAGGAAGCGCACCCCCAGCATGAAGCACATGTGGCCCGGCGCCGCGGCGAACGCGGCCGGATCCGTGATGCCACCGGCGCCTCGCGCGAACCCGGCCGCCACGTCGCGGAACGTCTCCACGGACAAATCGAAGCGCCCGCGTTCGTCGGCGCCACTCGCCACCGAGCGGACGAGATCGCCAAAGTCCCACGCTGGATGGCCGTGCATCGCCGTGTCCAGATCGATGAGGCGCAGCACACGCGGCTCACTGGCATCGAAAAGCAGGTTGTTCACCTTGCAATCGCCGTGGATCACCGCCCGCTTGTCGTCGAACTCGAAGGGCCGGCGTCGGCGGACGTAGTCGAGATCCGCGCTGGCGGCACCCACCGCCGCCACTCGCCACAGCGCCTCCAAGTAGCCCGGCAGATCGTGAAAGCCGGGGATGACGGGTTCGAGCTGCCCCGGAAAATGCGTCAACGCCGCCTGGAACTGGCCGAACGCCTGCGCCGCCGGCCCGACGAGCGGCGGCGGCAATCGTTCCAGGCTCACCGAACCGCCGATGTACGGGAACAACCGCCAGGTCTCGCCGTCCACCACGGCAGCCAGTTGCCCCGCGGCAGTGGCAAGCGGCGCCACGATGCGGTGGTCGTATGGGCAGATGGCAGCGAGGTTACGCATGACGGCGCTGGGGTCGGCGAACACGCGGCGATTGATGCGCTGCAGGACGTACACCCGCTCGCCCACGATGAAGGTGTCGTTGATGTGGCCACCCGGCAGCGGCGCGAAGGCCAAGCCGGCCGCATCCGGCCAGTGGGCGAGCGCGTCCTCCGCGCTCACGCGAAGCGCTCGGCGAGGTGGTGCGCGGCGGCCAGCAGGTATTCGCCGAAGGGTTCAGTGAAGGCCGGCGGAATGGCCACCTCAGCGCCATCGAGGCGCCGTTCCAAGCAGGTGGCGAGTTCGCACAAAGCCGCCGAAGCCGCGTCCAGCTCGACGATGGCCGGCGTCTTCTCGCGGCAGCGCAGGAACGCCTCCCGTTGGCTTCGCCAGCCATCGGCGATGGCCCGCAACTCACCTTCCTCCGCGCTCAGCAGGGCGCGCGCCGGGAGGCTCTCGGGTGGAATCACGTCGATGACGTGCGAGAGCGGGGTCGCCGCGTCGTAGGGCCGTTCGGCAGCGGCTTCGCCAACCCCCTCGGCGCGGCGCTTGAGCGCCGTCGGGCCGAGCAGCCGCGCATACCACTTGACCGGTTCCAAGGCGTCGATGAGCGGCATCAAGGCATCGATGTCGCCGGCCGCGAGGCCCAGCCGCCGCAGGCCGGTGCGCCGGCTGGCCGCGAGGTCCAAGATGCCGGCGCGAGCGAGCTTAAGTTGGCTGGCGGCCAGGCGTCGAGCCATGTCGTCCACTTCGGCCGCGCTCACGCCGCCCGCCGCATCAGCATCAACCTTGAGCGGTGACCAGAGGCGCTCGGCGATGGCCGGCAGGCGGCTCCAGACGCGGCCATGCAGCAGTTCGTCCGACACCAACTCCGTCCACATGCAGGCTTCGCCGCCCAACACGGCGCCACGCCGCGTGGCTGCCGGCAACGGCGCATCGGCGGCGCGCCACGCCCGCTCCACCGCCCGCAAGCCGTCGCCCACATGGGCGAAGCGCGGCTCATCGGCGAGGCTGGGGCCGGCACCGGTGGCCGGGTCGAAGCGGTAGTGGGCGTCCGCGGGATAGCCAAGGTCGAGGTAGTACGGCGCCGACAACACGGCGTCGAAGCCTGCACCTACGATGCGGGTGAGCGCGGCGTCACCGCGCCAGCACTGAATCGTCACGTCCCGCCCCAAGCCCTCGGATGCCGCTTCATCCCATGCCATCGGCACCTTGCCGAGGCGCCGCAACAGCGCCGTGACGCGCTGGTTGAACCGCGCCTGCAGCCGGGCCGCGCTGGCGCCGTTCGGCAGCCGCACCTCATCGCCACCAAAGTGGGCGTGGCGATCCGGGAAGGTGGCCGCCAGTTCGCCGAACAGCGCTTCCACCGCCTGCATTGCGCCCTCGTGGGCGGGATTCAGGCAACACTCGTGTACGCCGAACCGCGTTGACCGCCCTTGGGGGATGTCCCCCAGCCCCCATTCCGGATGCACGGCCAGCCAACTGGCGACATGGCCCGGCACGTCCAGCTCCGGCACCACACGAATGCCCCGCGCCGCGGCGTACCGCACCAGCGCCCGCAACTCTGGCTGGGTGTAGTGTTCGGCGACGGTTGCGAGTTCCGCATGCGAGCGGCTGCCGAAGCGGAACGCCTGATCGTCGGACAGGTGTAGATGCAGCACGTTGAGCTTGTAGAACGCCATCGCGTCCAAAGTGCGCCGCAGCGTCTTCATCGAGATGAAGTGCCGCGCCACATCGACCATCAGCCCGCGCCAGGGAAAGCGCGGTGCATCGTCGATTTCGACCGCCGGCAGGCAAGCGCCGCCGGCATCCGCCTCGATGAGTTGCGCCAAGGTCGCGAACGCCCGAAACACACCCCATTCGAGGGGCGCGTCGACGTACACGCCGGCAGCATCCACGCGCAGGTGGTAGCGCTCGTCGTCGCCGAGCGCCGGCAACGCCGCGGCCGGCTCGCAGGCAACGCGAATCGGCAGCCCCACCGGGCCGCCCGCAACCCCGCGCCAATGCCGCCGCAATCGTCTGGCGGCGGCGGCGACGCGGTGCGGGGCGGCGCCTTCCAACCGCCACCCGTCCGCCGCGAGGGGCACACGCCCGGCCCCAGTGGTGAGCTGGGCCGGCCACGGCATCAAGTGCATGGCGAGACTCTGCAAAGGGCGACGAGGCTTGTCAAACCCCCGTCCGCGAGCGACCATCCGGCAAGCGGCTCAAGGCAAGGACTCTGAGTGAACCCCAAGGATCGGATGCGCGCCGTCATCGCGGCGGAAGCGCAGGCCATCGCCAGCATCGACGTGACGGACGCTTATGTGGCCGCGGTGGCGCTGCTTGAGCGCTGCCGCGGCAAGGTCATCAGCACGGGCATCGGCAAGGCCGGGCACATCGCCCGCAAGTTCGCCGCCACGCTGTGCTCCACCGCGACGCCGGCGACGTTCGTGCATCCGGCGGAAGCGGCGCACGGCGATTTGGGGCTGGTGGGCGAACACGACGTGATGATCGCCTTCTCCACCAGCGGCAAATCCACCGAGGTGCTGGAAATACTGGAACTGTCGCGGCACTTGGGCGTCACGGGCATCATCGGCGTGACCTCGCATCCGGATTCGGACCTGCGGGCACTCGTGGACATCGTGCTGGACATGGGCGTGATCGACGAGGCCTGCCCACTGAACCTGACGCCGAGCTCATCCATCGCCGTGATGCTCGCCATCAGCGACGCCGTGGCGCTGGCGTTGATGGAGGCGAAGGGCGTCACCAAGCGCGATTGGGGCATGCGCCACCACGGCGGGTACTTGGGGCGGGCGGCCCGCACGGACAACATGTGACGCGCGCCCGGAATGCGGGACGTCCATTCAGCTCGCTTCCAGCACCACGTCCAAGATGCGCTCCGGGTCGCGCAAGCCGCGTTCGTCCTGCACTTCCCGGCACTGGCGCAACAGCTCGGTGAAGCGTGGCCCGGGCGAAAGGCCCCGAGCGATGAGGTGCCGGCCGCGCACCGCGTCACGTGGTGCCTGCTCCGCCACGTCAAGCTCCTGGGCCCGTCGCAGGAAGCACTCCCCGGCCGGGAACTGGCGCGCCAGCGCGTCGGCCGTGGTGCGGCCAAAGTGGTCGGCGCGGGCGACGCGGAACAGCAACTCCATGGTGGCCCCTGCGGCACCGAGCTTGCGCGACAGCCGCCGGTAAGCCTTCGCCTTGGCACCTTGGCCCGGCAGCAACGCCGGCGCCAAGTGGTGCGCCACCAGCTCGCAGACCGTCGCCACCAGCGCCGGCGGCGCTCGCAGGCGCTCCAGGAACGCCCGCGTCGGCGCGAGCCCCGCCTCGGCATGGGATGGCGACCGCACCCGGCCTTCGGCGTCGGTGAAGGTGGTGGCCGGTTTGCCGAAGTCATGGCAGAGGGCCGCGAACAGGATCGCCAAGTCGTCCTCGTCGCCACGCCGGGCCGCCGCGGCCTCGTCCACCACCATCAGGGTGTGCGTCCACACATCCCCCTCGGGATGCCACAGCGGATCTTGCGGCACACCCGCCAAAGCCGCGAGTTCGGGAAAGTGACGTGTGAGCCCCGCGGCGTGGAGAAACGCGAGGCCCAGCGACGGCTTCACGCCCTGCAACAACAGCTTGCGGAACTCGTCGAAGCTGCGCTCCGGTGACACTTCGCCCAAGGGCAACCCCTCGCACAAGCCCACCAACGCGGCGTCTGGACGCATCTCGAAGCGCGCCGCGAACTGCGCCACGCGCAAGGCGCGCAGTGGGTCTTCCGGAAACGTCCGCGCGTCCACGGCGCGTAGCGTGCCGGCGGCGAGGTCGCGTTGGCCGCCGTGGGGGTCGAGGATTTCCCCCGTGACGAGATCAAGCCCCATGCTGTTGATGGTGAGGTCGCGGCGCCGCGCCGCGGCGGCGAAGTCGAGCGTTGGGTCGGTCCCCACGGTGAAGCCCCGATGGCCGGGGCCGATCTTGCTGTCGCGGCGCGGCAGCGAGAAGTCCGCGTTCGGTCCCGCGAGGCGCAGCACACCGAATGCCCGGCCGACCTCCATGACGCGCCCGAAACGAGCGAGCAGGCGCTTGAGCGCGTCGAGCTCCAAACCGAACACCTCGACGTCCAAATCCTTTGGCGCTTTGCCGAGCAAGCGGTCGCGCACGAAGCCGCCGACGGCCACTGGCCGCCCACCGGCGCGGTGGATGGCTTGGATGACTTCCGGCAGAGGCGGCGCCAAGCGGGGCTTCAGCGTCATGGCCGCATCATAACTTGCCGGGCGACAGGCACCGCGGCAACGGCTACGCGGCTTTGGCGGCCTTGAGCGCCTCCGGGTAGATTGAGAAGCGCGTCTCTTGGCGGGTGCGAATCTCGATCACGGCCACCTCGCCGTTGTCGTTCGCCCGCCGCGCCGTGGCGATGGCCGGCGCGATCTCGGCCGGCGCCTCCACATGCACCGCGGTGGCGCCCAAGGCGCGCGCGACGCCGGCGTAGTCCCCACCTTGGTTGCCGACGCCGTAGCGTTCCATCGCCACCGGCATCTTCTCGTCGTAGCCGCCCATCGTCAGGTTGTTGATGACGATCGTGGTGATGGGAATGTCGGCGCGCACCGCCGTCTCGATCTCCATGCCGGTGTGGCCGAACGCCAAATCGCCCATGAAGTTCACGCAGAACTTGTCCGGCGCCGCCATCTTCGCGCCGATGGCCAAGGGAATGCCGTAGCCCAAGTGCGTCGTCTTGCCCCAGCCGATGTAGCCGTGGGGCGCCGCGGCGCGGTAGAACGGCATGATCTGATCGCGCGGGTTGCCGGCGTCGTGGGTGAGCACGGTGTTCTCGTGGTCCACCGCGCGGTTGATTTCGTGGATCACTCGATAGGGGTTGATCGGCTGCTCGTCCGAGTGCAGCAGCGGCGCCCATTCGCCGAGCCAACGCGCCTTCACGGCGGCGATGGCGTTGACCAGCCGCTCGTCCGCACCGCGGCCCTGTTCGCCGAAGGCGGCCTTGGCTTCGTCGATCATCGCCTCCAGCGTGAGCTTGGCATCGCCGACCAAACCGATGTCGGCCGCGTAGTCCTTGTTGATGTCACCCGCGGAGGCGGTGGCATGGATGAGGAACTTGCCGGCCGGGATGGTGAGGCCGAACACCGTGCGCGTGAGGCCCGTGCCAACGGCAAACACCGCATCCGCCGCGCCGAGCCACTCGAACACCGCCCGCGGCGCCGTGCGGTTGGCGGCGCCGAGCGCCAAGGGATGGTCGTCGGGGAAGGCGCTCTTGCCCTGCATGGTGACGATGACCGGGATTTGCGTGAGTTCGGCGAAGGTCTTGAGCGCCTCGCATGCCTCGGCGTACAGCACCCCTTGGCCCGCCCAAATGACTGGCCGTTTGGCGCCGATGAGCGCCTTGAAGGCATCCTTCACATCGCCCCGGGCCGGCGCCGAGAGCATCCGCGTGGAGGGCTTGTAGGCCGCCGCGGCCCCCTCCGACACCTCGCCACCCAGCACATCGCCGTGCATTTCCACCACCACCGGGCCGGGCCGCCCTTGCCGGGCCGTGTGGAAGGCGCGGCGCAGCTGCGGCACGGTGCGGTCCAAGCGGTCGATGGACAGCGCCAGCTTGGTGACCGAAGCGTAGTTGCGGGTGGCGGAAAAGTTCGGCGCCACGTCGTAGCCGCCCACGCCGGTGCCGCCGGGCAGGAACACCAGCGGCACCGCTTCGCCCCATGCCTGCGCGATGCCGCCGAACGAGTTCTCAACGCCCGGGCCGGATTGCGACGCGAACACGCCCACCGGCTGCCCCCGCGTCTGGCGGCTGTAGCCATCCGCGGCGTTGATGGCGCCCCGCTCCTGACGAAACACCAGCGGCCGGATGCCGACCCGCGCCGCCGCCTCGATCAGGGGATTGGCTGGAAAGCAGGGTAGCCACCGCACACCCTCGGCCTTCAAGCAGCGCGCGATGAGATCGTAGCCGTTCAATGCGTTGTCCTCGATGATGGCGCCCAGTGCGGCACCTTACGTCTTTGCCATCCGACCCGCCAAGTGATGCATCAGCGAAGGAATCGGGAAAAACAAGTCCGTCGATCCTTCGGCGAGGCTCAAAACGCCCTTCTCGATTGAGCTGGTGAGGAGCCGCCGGCCGGTGTCGATGCCGGCGGCCTCAGCAGCCCGCGTGGCGTCGTGCCACGGGATGCGCCCGTCGCCGCGAGAAGCCAGCGCCGCGATCTGGCTCAACCCGATGCCCTCGTCGGGGGTGAACGATTGGAGACGCCCCTCATAATACGCTAGGCGGCTCTTGTCGCCTTCTGCCATTGCCCACTCTTTGGCCGCGTCCGCGTCCAGTGTGCCGAACCTGTCCAAGGCATCCAAGCAACCTCTCACATAGCCATGCAGATGCTGCGGAAAGCCCAGCGCAACGTTCACGATGCGCTGCGCCAAGTCATCTGGCACCGGCTGGTTCGCGGCTTTGAGGACGGACATGCACACCGCCTCCGCGGCCTCCTGTTGCGTAAGCATATTGAGCGTCAGCGTGGAGAACCTCGACATCGTCGGGCTCGACAGGCCGTCCGTCGTGGTCATCGGGTCCTGGAAGACTTGGCGACTGTGTTGCAGACCGGCGCAAACGACCAGAATCGGGCAACCGTGCTTGCCCTCGTGGAGTGTCGCCAAGTTCCTTCTGCCATTGCCATCGACGTTCTGAATCTCGTCAATGCCAAGCAGCAGTGCTCGACCGTCCCACCAACCCGTGTTCTTGGACTCGCGCAGGAGCTGGTTCAGCGGCAAGTCCTCCCGCGGCCGCAGTTCGAAACCGGGGCCGCGCTTCACAGTCCGCCGGACCCAAGCGAACGCGCGGTTTACTTCCCGTCTCGCTCCCAGAACATCTTTCGGCACCTCCGCCGGGATGCTGTTCATCATGGTCGCCACGAGATCCGCCGGGCGTGCCCCAAGTTCTTCCGCCACCAGAGGCAGGTGGACAATTTCCACCCCGCCGTAGCGCCCGCCACTGGACACGGCTTGGCGGGCAAACTCCCTCAACAGGCCCGTCTTGCCGATTCCTTGGATGCCGTCGATCAGAACAATGCCGTCTTCCGGATCCTGCTCCTTGACCAAGAACTCCAAGCGCACGTGCAACGCTTCAAGTTCGTGCTCCCGACCAGCAAAGTGAAGGGACCTCGATCTGTCTCCGCCCAAGAGCGCCATGGCGGTCATTATAGTTGCGAGAGCCACATTCAAGGGTCACGAGCGGGCGTTGAGCCATCGTGTCAAGGTTGCTTCCCAGACGGCTCGACGCATGTGCCGCCCTTGCGGAAAGGAAGCGCCCAAGTCTCACGAACCAAAGCGACAAATCGCACGGCACGTCGGGGCATTCTGCCATTCCTTCCCGGGTCCCGTCGTCTTAAGATGCAGTGTGTGGATCGACAACCATGCGGGGTGCGGCACCGACTGCCGCGGCCGTTGACAATGAAGACGAGAAGGAGATTGCCGTCGTGAGCCCCGAGTTCTGGTCCGTCATTTCCATGGGCGTGGTGATTCTGATCGCAATCGCCACGTCGAACGGCTCGCTGCGCCGGGAAATGGATCGACTGAGCGAGCGACTTGATCGATTGAATGAGCGGCTTGATCGACTGAGCGAGCGGGTCGATCGGTTGAGCGAGCGGGTCGATGGACTGAGTGAGCGGCTTGGCCGGGTCGAGGGTCTGCTGGAGGGCCTTAGGCTGACGCGGTGGCACCGGGCTGGCAAGGGGCCCGGTGACGAGCCGCCCACCCCGGCGCTGCCTCAGTCGTAGCATCGCGTCCTGTCCGACGATCAATCGCACCGCGACACCCGCCGCACTCACTCCGGCGTCAACGTGAGCATGAGCCGCCCGCCCTGCACCCGGAAGCCGTGCCGCTCGTAGAACGGGTTCGGCAGCGGCGCCTCGATGCGCTCGCACCTTGGCTCTCCGCGGTGCCGATGGCGTGGCCCAGAAGCCACGCGCCCAAGCCGCGGCGGCGGCAATCGGGCACCACGCACAATGCCGAGATCGAGAACGCGGTGTCTGCCAGCCGCTTGAGCTCGTAGGCGCCCACCACGACGCCATTGAGCTTGGCGACGCGTGTCCAATCCAAGTTCGCGCCGGGCCACGGCACCTCATGCGGATAGGGACGGTAGATGCCCACATCGCGGGGCGTGAAGCTCACCACCACGCCGCCGAGCCTGCCCCGCCCTTGAACGGCCCCACCACCTCCGCGGTCACCCAGCCGCCGTAGTAGCCGCCCGGTTGCGGTTGCGCCCATTCGCCGCCCACGCGGCCGCGCACCCGGCCCGCATAGAAGGCGAACCAGCCGGCGATGGCGGCAAACTCCGGGAATGGATCGAGGTACGCCCACGCCACGTTCGGCGCATCACCCACGTCGAAGTGGGTGGCCGTGCCCTTCCACTCACAGAACGCGCCCTGCGTCGAGGGGCGGAGCAAGTCTGCCCGCACATCCGCCGGCGGCAGATAGAAGGTGGGCGGCGAGGCGGTTTCCAAAACCCTCAGCGCGTCTGTGGAATCCGCCAACCTCAGCCCCGCCAAGTCGAACACTTCAACACGGCGGCGCTCCACATCGATGCGGGGCGGGCGGGGATAGTCCCAAACGGATTCCTGCCCCGCCGCCGGTGCGAGGGCGAACGGTGGGCGCTGCTCGCCGCGATAGCGCCACTTGCGCCGCGCCGCCGCCACCGCGGGGGTCATTTGCGCCATCGCCACGGTCGCCATTCGATGCGTCGCCGTGGGCGCACTTTGGGCGGCCGCCCCATGTATCGCTCCATCAACCACGGCGCCAGCCGGTCGTAGTGTGACCAGCGGTCTTCCAGCCGGCCGGCCACCCGCTCCGCCACAGCCTGTTCGAAATCCCGATAGTGGGCGTCCGCGAAGGCAAGCCCGGCGGCCGAGAGCGCTTGGTCGTCCAGCGACCCGCCGCATGCGGACACCAAGAACTCGCCGCCGGTGATCTCACGGTACTTCAAGCGCAGCACCGCGCGGGCTTCGCGCTCCGCCAGCGCCTCGCCGTGCAGGCCCATGTTGACGCACCACGCCAAGAAGAGCCCCGGCAACGCCGCGGCTTCGTCCACGGCGCGGCCGTCCGCCATGCGCCAGGCGACGGCATCGACGATCACGCCGCCGCCAGCGCCCCTTCCAGATCCGCGATGAGGTCCGCCTCGGTCTCGATGCCCACCGACAGGCGAATGAGGCCATCGTCGATGCCGAGCGCCGCTCGCTGCGCCGGCGGCACGCTGGCGTGGGTCATGATGGCCGGGTGCTCGACGAGGGATTCGACGCCGCCCAAGCTCTCCGCCAACGTGAAGATGCGCACCCGCTCCAGAAAAGCCGTCGCCGCGGCCAGGCCACCCTCGATGCGGAACG
Source organism: Candidatus Azotimanducaceae bacterium (assembly GCA_965200505.1). Classification (GTDB taxonomy): domain Bacteria; phylum Pseudomonadota; class Gammaproteobacteria; order Pseudomonadales; family Azotimanducaceae; genus VXNE01. The sequence goes on from OZ241343.1 coordinate 2,648,732, forward strand.
ACACCATGCCGCCGAAACCGCTCATCTGCCCCTTGGCGAGGCCATGCTGGGGGTGCGACGGCAGCCCTGGGTAGATCGTCCGCACCACCTTCGGATGCCCCTCAAGAAATCGCGCCACGGCCAACGCGTTGCGTTCGTGCGCCTGCATACGCACCGCCAACGTCTTGAGGCTCCGCATGCAAAGCCAAGCGTCGAAGGTGCTCTGCACGCCGCCCACGGAGTTCGAGAGGAAGGCAAGCCGTTCCGCCAAGCCCTCGTCGTCCGTCACCGCGACGCCGCCCACCAGATCGCTGTGCCCGTTCACGTATTTGGTCGTGGAATGCACCACCAAGTCCGCTCCGAGGGTCAAGGGGCGCTGGAAGTACGGGCTCATGAACGTGTTGTCCACCGCCAGCAGCGCACCGTGCGCATGGGCGATCTCGGCCACTGCGGCGATGTCGATGAGCTTCAGCAACGGGTTCGTCGGCGTTTCTATCCAAACAAGCCGCGTGTCTGGGCGCATGGCGGCGGCGAGGGCCTCCGGCGCGGACAAATCGACGTAGCTGAAGGCGAGGCCGTGTTCCCCCAACACGCGGTCGAACAAGCGCACGCTGCCGCCGTAGAGGTCATCGCAGGCGACGACATGCTCGCCGGCCTTGACCAAATGCATCACCGTCGCCGTGGCCGCGCACCCGGAGGCGAAGGCGAAGCCGAACCGCCCCCCCTCCAAGCCCGCCACGCATTGCTCGTAGGCGCCGCGCGTCGGATTGGCGGTGCGTGAGTAGTCGTACCCCTTGAAGACGCCGGGGCTCGACTGGGCGTAAGTGGAGGAGAGGTAAAGCGGCACGTTCACGGCGCCGGTGGTGGCATCCGCCGGCTGCCCAGCGTGGATGGCGCGAGTCTCGAAACCGAGGCCGGCGCGCCCTTCCGCCACGCCCACCGTCGCCGGCCCTTGCGCCGTCTCCCCGGCCGTCCTTTCAGCCAAAGTAGCACCCTCCATCGGTGTTCCTGAGCTTGTCCCGCGCGATCACCATGCGATGCACCTCCGAAGGCCCCTCGCCAATGCGCTTCACCCGCAACTCCCGATACCAACGTTCCAACGGCATCTCCTTGGCCATCCCCATGCCGCCGAACATTTGCATCGCGCGGTCCACGACGCGGCCGGCTGTCTCCGTGCCGTAGAGCTTGCACACGGAAGCGTCCACCTTGCCGGGCTCGCCGGCATCCACCTTGGCGGCAGCGTCATACACCAGCATCCGCGCCGCCTTAAGCTCAACTTCGGAATCCGCGATCATCCACTGCACGGCTTGCTTGTCCGCCAACATGCCGTCCCGCGTTGGGCGCTGCTTCACCCAGCCACAGGCCATGTCGAGGGCTTCCTGCGCGATGCCGATGCAGCCGGCCGCGTAGGGGATGCGGGCGTCCACCAACCACGTTTGCGCCACGCCGAAGCCGCGCCCCACTTCGCCCAACACGTTGTCGGCCGGCACTTCGCAGTTGTCCAGCACGATCTCGTAAGGCGACAACGCCCGGATCACCTTGATTTCGTTGAACTCGATGCCCGGAAAGCCCGGTTCGACGATGAACGCCGTGATTTCCGGCGGCGCCCCGCCACCGCCATCCTTGGTGCGCGCGAAGATGACGCCGAAGTCCGCCCCCTTGGCCGCGGTGATCCACATCTTGCGGCCGTTCAGCACCCAAGTGTCGCCACGCTTCTCGGCGCGGGTGGAGATGTTGTTGCGCGGGTCTGAGCCACCGGTGGGTTCGGTGATGGCGACGAAGGCGCGTTGGGCGCCGTCGATGCAAGGTTTGGCGTACCGCTCGATCTGATCCGGCGTGCCGCCCCAGAGGATGTTCGGCGGCCCGCCACCGAAGGCGCCGAGGGCCGGGGCATAGGCACCCAAGCGACACTTGGCGGATTCCTCCGCGACGATGGCGCGCGCCAAGGCGGACAGCGGATTGCCGCCGTGTTCCTCCGGCACGGTGAGGCGCGTCAAGCCCATCGCCTCGGCCAGCCCGCGCAGCCGCGCGCGGTCCGCCGGTGCGCAGCCGGTGGCGTCGTGGGGGAGTTTGTCCTCGATGGGCTTCACTTCCTCGCGCATGAAGCGGCGAATCTGATCGCGCAGCAGGATGAGTTCCTGGGGCAACTCGAAGCCGTGGTGATTGCCGTCGCCGGCCATTGGCCGCTCCCTTGGTGGCTGGTTGCGCATAGCTTACGAAGCCGCGGCCTTGAGTGCGAATGTCCGGCTCGCCGACGCCACCCGCCGTGAATCCAAACGCGGCCACCACGCCCGGATGCTACGCGCCGTGTGGTGAGGTTCGTATAGATTACGAAGCACCGCCTGATGCGAGCGCACCGTTCGGAACATGACCCTTGAGATCGTCCTCTATGAGCCGGAGATCCCACCCAACACCGGCGCGGTGATGCGCATCGCCGCCAACGTGGGGGCCCGGTTGTCCCTGATCGAGCCGTTGGGCTTCGAACTTTCTGACGCGCGCCTGCGGCGGGCCGGGCTCGACTATCGTGAGTTCGCCGATGTGGACACTTATCCCAGCATGGACGCTTGGCTCAAGAGCCGCCGCCCAACGCGCTTCTTCGCCTTCAGCGCCAAGGCGGACACGCCGCACACGGCGCCACGCTTCCGCCCCGACGACGCCCTGCTCTTTGGCCCGGAGACGCGCGGCCTGCCACCGGCCGTGCTGCAAGGCGTGGCCCCGGAGCGGCGGCTACGCATCCCCATGCGCCCGCACTCGCGCAGCCTCAACCTGGCCAACGCGGTGGCGGTGGGCATCTATGAGGCGTGGCGGCAGTTGTGCTTCAAGTAGCGGCGGGCACCCGCTCCGCAAAGCGTTCGGCGTACCTTGCCGAAGGCCGAAGGCGCCTGGCAGCTCCCAAGTGCCCCAGCCAACCACTCAATTGAGCCGCTGAGCCTCTTCCCCACGCCGCCGCATCGCCTCGGCGTACATGGCCCCGAAATCCACCGGCGTCAACATGAAGGGCGGCAATGTGCCGCGCACGGCCAAGTTGTCCACGGCTTCGCGGACATACGGGAACAGAATGTCCGGGCACGCCACCGCCAGCACATGGCGCAATGCCGCGTCATCCACCCCTTCCACGCGGAAGACGCCCGCTTGCTGCACTTCGATGATGACGCCCACACGCTCACCCGATTCCGCCGGGCTCGCCTCGCCCACCCCTTCCGGCGCCGACGGGGTCCCGCCTTCGGCGCCATTGCCACTAGGAGCTTCCAACGTGGCCCGCAACGTCACGGTCAACACCACCTCAAAGCGGTTGTTCGGCAGCGGGTTGGCGGTGGTGTTGAGGTCTAGCTGCACCGCCGGCCGCCACTCCATCCGAAACACGTCCGGCGCCGTGGGGGACTCAAAGGACAGGTCCTTCAAGTAGATGCGCTCGACCTGCACCCGCCCGGCGGGCTGGGCGGCGTCCAGCGGCGCGGCGCCGGCGGCGTTATCGGCCACGGCGTGGCACTTCTAGCCGCGTGGCGCCGGTGGGCGGAAGCGGCCAAGCTGAGCTTCTTTGCACGTTCTCAGCTCTTCACCACCGGCAAGTTCTGGCTGCGCCACTCCGTGACGCCACCGCGCAGGCGGGAGACGTTCTCGAAACCCGCCTTGCGCAGCGTCGTGCCCACCGCGCCGGCGTGTTGCCCCATCTTGCAGGCCACCACCAAGGGCTTCGTCTTGTACTTCTTGAGCTCGCCCATGCGGGCGGCGACGGCGGCGTGCGGAATGTTGACGGCATCGACGATGTGTCCGGCGCTGAACTCCTGCTTGTCGCGCACGTCCAGCACCACGGCGCCTTGCCGATTCACCAACTCGACGAGCTGCTGGGCCGTCACCGTGCGTCCGCCACGCCGCATCTCGTTGGCGACGAAGAGCACCAGGAGCAGCGCGAAGGCACCGACCAGCAGGGGATGATTCCCAATGAACTCGAAGAGCTGTTCCACCGCAGCGAAATCCCCAAGGCGAGACGCGGGAGGACGCCCATTATAGTTGAGGGTGCCCGCTGGCTGGGCCGTTGCCCGCCACTTGCGATGCGGGGAGCGACACCGCGCCGCCGCCTAGCCGGGCTGCCGGCGGCGCAACGTGGCCTGCAACGCCCGCTTGGCCCCAAGCGCTTGACGCATGGCCTTATGCCGACGCAGCCGCGCCAGCGCCCGCCGCCCCCACGGTGGCGGCGCCAACCCGGCCTCGGTGAGCAGTAGATCAGCTTCGCGCAGCGTCGTCATGGCCGAAAAGCCGCCGGCTTCCCGCAGGCGCGCGGTGGCTTGCGGGTGCCGCGCCCAAATGCGGCGTTTGCGCTCCAAGTCCGCGGCCGTCTCATGGTTCTGGTGGACCACGGACACCACTGCCGACAAGTCGATCACCGGCATGCCTCGGCGCTGGAATTGGTGCAGGAACCAGGGATCCCACCCGGGCGCATCCATCGGCAGGGACAGTTCGGCGTTTGGCGTCGCCCACTTCGGAAAGAGGTAGTAGTCGATCGCCGAGGCGATGAACCGCTCCCCTTCCAAACGCACCCGCTCGCGCAATGGCGACCGCCAATCCGCGGCAGTGAAGTCGAGCGCCGCGGCCACGTTCAGGTTGTGGCGCCGTCCAGCGGCGACGAAGCCGCTCCGCAACCGCGCGTCCGCCGCCGGCGCGAGCCGCACCACCGCCTCGGCCAGCCCGTCCAGCAGGATGATGTCCGCGTTGATGCCACACAGCAGCTCGGTGTCCGCCAAACGGGCGGCGAGCGCACACATCGCCGACCGCATCGGCACACCACGCGGGTCGCACTCCACCTCGGGCACATGGGCCAGCCCATGCCGCCGGGCAAAGTCCGCCACCCCCGCATCGGCACCGAACAGGATGATCTCCGGGGCGGGACGCAATGCGAGCCAACTGCCGATGGCATTGCACTGCAGCGTGGCGAAACGCGCTTCGGCGAAGGAGCGTGGCGACGTGAAGAGCGTGAGCCGCGGCGTCATGGGCGCTGCCTCGTCACGTCGCCGGCCGCCGACGTTGCGGCCGGCGGTGGTTGTGGAACCGCGACCCGCCTTGGCTATCATCCCCGCGTCCACGCGATGAGGGCGCCGCCATCGAGAAGTCCGCCCCCCAAGACGAGCTGGCAACGCTGCAAGTTTACGGCCCCACGACCATCGGCTGGGATGCCTCGACGCCCATCAACGAAACCGTGGACGACGCCGGCAACCCCTTCCCCACAGACCGTGGCTTCGGCGTCCCGGATCCACGCGCACCCGCCCGACGGCAATACGACGCCCCCGGTGTGCAAGCCCTGCGCCGCCGCCTGCGGCGCGACAACGGCCTGCGCGGGCTTGAACTCTGCGAGCCGCACGAGGTGGAGCGAGCGGCGCGCCTCTTCCACCGCGATGGCTTCGTGGTGGTGACGGGCTTGCTCGACGCGGAACAACTCAGCCTGTGGCGTCGAGGCAGTGCGCGGGTCCTCAAGCAGATCCTCGCCGTGCCCGGCCCCGGGCCACGCAAGTACATGACGGAAACCGGCCGGCTGCCCCATCGCTATAGCTACGGCACATCATCCGCTTCGCGGCAATTGCTGCATGAGCTGGAGTGGGCGGGGATGATCGATCTGCCCACCACCACGCCGATTCTCGCCGCGATCTTCGGCTCGCTGGATTACTTCGTGCTCGGCGCCGGCGGCGACCTCTGCCTGCCCGGCGCCGTGGAATACCAGCATCTGCATGCCGACACACGGGAGTCTCAACAGCTTCCCGAAGCCCGTGTGGCCACCGCCGCCGCGATCGGCATCGAAATCCGCCGCGACGCGGCAACCGGTGCGCTGGACCCGGCTACCCGGCGGCGCATCATCGACTTCACGCCGCCGATGGTGACCATCAACTTTGCACTTTCTGACCTCACTTGGGAGAACGGCCCGATCCGCCACATCCCCGGTTCCCACACCTGGCAAATGCGCCCAACGCCACCGGCGGAGGAACCGGAGTGGATGCGGCTCTCGACGTTGGTTGGCGCACCGGCCGGCGCCGGCGTGTTCCGCGACAACCGCGCATGGCATGGCGCCACTCCCAATCTGAGCCGCGAAATCCGCGCCCTGCCCAACGTCGAGTACGGTGCGCCGTGGGCGGCGCCGCCCACCAGCAAGACCATGCCCCACACCATCTGGCAAACCCTGAGCCCCCACGCCAAGCACCTCTGCCGGCACGTCAAGGCACCACGGTGTGTTTGGCCCGCCGGTGCCGGCGTGATGCACCCCTTGCGCGCCGAGCGCCACGCCGCGGCAGAGCGCATGGACGGTGCGAGGCAGGCTTTAGGCACCGGGTGAGGAGGTCGCCGTTGGCCCGTTTTTCGTCATGGCGCTGGGTGAGATGCCTTGGCGCCATGCGGGGCAGGCTCGCGCGGCACAAAAGCGTTCGCCCAACCGCTCGCGCCACCCTCGAACGATTGGCCCTCTTGGCGGCCAACAAGCGCTGGACCGCGCGGTGGCTGGTGCGAACCCAGCTCGCACGGCTGCAAACGCAGACGCCACTTGACACGGGGGGCGCGGGGAGTGGCAGCGGGGGGGCGCTGGACTCCACACCCGCCTTCGACCTCACGGTGTACAACCCAATTCACTGGCCACGCGACGCCGGCACTGAAGTGGGCGCTCTGGGGCCGCTGCACCTGTTGCCGGGCATCACCGCGCACCACGCGGTTGGCGGGGCCGATGCGCACCGTCTGCGCCGCTTCCACCATGTGAAGGACGTGCAGGCGTTCCACGGCGACGTCGTGGCCCGCGCCGGCAAACTGGCGCGGTTGGCGGCGGCCGGCGTGGTGGTTCACATAACGGACGACACGCCGCGCCTCCGCACCCTGCTCGGCGCCGAGCTCCACTCGCTCATGGCAACCGACCCCAGCCCCTTCGATGCCGCGGCGCGGGAGTTGCACAGCATCGCCATGCGCCGCGCGGCACTGCGCGGACACGCAGCGTGGGCGCGCGATCGCACCAACCTGCCGCCGGTGTCCATCGTGCTTGCCACCCGTCGCCCGGCACTGTTGGCGCAGGCGCTGGCCGCCGTGGAACGCCAGACTTGGCCGCGCTTGGAGCTGGTGCTCGCGCCCCATGGCAACCGAGCCGCCTTCGCCGGCATCGAGCGGCGCCTCGCCGGCCTCTCGATTCCCACCACGCTCGTCCCGGCACCGGCGAGCACACCGTTGGGCACCGTGCTGAACGCCGCCGTCCAAGCGTCGAGTGGCGCATTGGTGACGAAGATGGACGATGACGACCGCTACGGCCCTGAGCACATTTGGGATCTCGCCCTCGCCCATGCCTACGCCGGCGCGAGCCTCGTCTGCAAGGGCATGGAGTTCGTCTATCTGGCGGCCGCCAATCGCACCCTGCATTGCCATCGCGGGCGTGGCGAGGCTTGGCGGGCGAGCGCCTTCGCCGGCGGCACGCTCATGATCGCCCGGCGCGACCTGGACGCCATCGGCGGCTGGCGCGATGCGCCCGCCGGCGTGGATTGGGGTTTGGTGGACGACGTGCTGCGTGGCGGCGGCGGTGTATATCGCACCCACGGCGCCGGCTTCATGCTGGTGCGGCATGGCGACGACCACACTTGGGGTGCCGGTGATGGCTTTTTCTTGGACCGGGCAGCGCATAACGTGCCGGGCTGGACACCGGCGATGGCGGGCCTCACGGAAGCCCTTGACATTGGCGCGCCGGCGCGGGCGCATGGCGCGGGGGGCGACATCAAGCCGCCGTCGGCGCCACATGCCGACACCGTAGGGATGCAAACCGCTTGATCGCCGCCGCCGCGCTGCCGAGGATCGCCAAGGACATCACCCTTGAGCTCAAACGCGGCCACGTCGCCACCGCGCTCGGCATCGCCCGCCTCGCGGCGCGAGCGCCGGACTTGGGGGCCGAGAAGATCGTCTCCCGCCAGTATCGCTACGTTTGGTTCTGCATCCCGAAGGTGGCCTCGAGGAGCATCATGGCGGCGCTGCGCAGCGTCACGCCCGACGCCGAGGTGTTCAGCGGCCTGAGCGCCACGCGGCTCTTCACCTTGCGGCCCGAGACACGCGACTACTACCGTTTCGCCTTCGTCCGCCACCCCTTCACGCGGGCACTGTCGTTGCATGCGGAACTGCATCGCTTTCACCATCACCATCACGGCGACCAGCGGCGGATTAAGCGGGACAAGCGCCGCGGGCTGTTCGAGAGGTGCCACGGCCTCTCGGACACGGTGGCCTTTGACGACTACTGCCGCTGGCTGGCGACGCCCTACGCTTCAGATGAAGTGGCGGACCGCCACTTCCTGTCCCAACACCTGCAGCTCGTCGGCGACGACGGCCGGCCGCCGGACTTCATCGGCCGGTTTGAGAATCTCGCCACCGACTTCAGCCAAGTCATCCACCAGCTCGGCCTGCCCCAAGCAGCGCTGCCGCTCAAGAACACCATGGCGGGCTGGGAGGCATCGCCGGCGGCCGTGGACGCCGCCCGCTCGACCTCACGCGCTCACCTGACGCCGGCCAACAAGGCGCTGCTTGCGGCGCGGTACGCGCAAGACCTGCAGTTCGGCGATTACCCCGCGGTGTGAGAGGGGCGCTCACTGAGCCGCACGCTCCACCGCTCCCCCTCGATGGTGTATTGCCCGGTGCGGATCCAGGCAATGGGGTAGTCCGGCAGGGGCACTACCGCTCCGCAGGCATCGCCAATGATTGCCGCATGCTGAGCGAATACGATGTGCTGGTCCACGACCCCGCCCGGTATGCGCATATGCCTTGCCAGGTTGGCGGGCTCTTGCGGGCGGACCTGCAGAAAAAACCGTCCCGCGTCAATGTCCGCTTGGCTGCACGGGCGCTTGAAGTACGCCACCCGGCCGCGGTGGAGCTTGACGTCGAACGCCGCCCCCACGGCCGATGCGCCGGGTTCGGTGAGCCGCCGCGCTTCCTCGAACAGCCCACGACGATGCTCGGCTGTTTTCGTCGGTGCGACCAGGCGCTCAACGTGCCACAGCCACCCCTCAGCGGTGAACTGCCCGGTGCGGATCCAGGCAATGGGGTAGTCCGGCAGGGGCACCACCGCCCCGCAGGCATCGCCCACGACCGCCCCACGCCAAGCGAATGTGAAGTCCCAGTTGACGAAGCCGTACGGTTTGCGCATATGCCTTGGCAGGTTGGCGGGATGTTTTGGACGGACGTGCAGAAAAAGCCGTCCCGCCTGTCCCGCGTCAATGTCCGCTTGGCTGCACGGGCGCTTGAAGTACGCGACCCGGCCGCGGTGGAGCTTGACGTCGAACGCCGCCCCCACGGCCGATGAGCCGGGTTCGGCGAGCAGCCGCGCTTCCTCGAACAACGCACGACGATGCTCGGCTTTTTTCGTCGGTGCGACCAAGCGATCAAAGGCCAGTAGGCCGACGCTCAAGGCCAAGAGCAGACAGCCAGCCGGGAGCCACATGCGGCCCAGCACCAAGGGCGACCCGTGCGCTCCACCCGGCCGTGCGGCCCCACCTCGATTGAACAACAACTCCACGGCATAGCTGAGCCAAAACAGACACGTCAGCATTTCCATCAATTCGTCATGTCGGGGGCGGAGTCCTTTTTCGATGGAGATAATCGCCAATCCAAATGTTTGTATCGCCGCGACGGCCAAGAACAGCCCGGCGTGTCGCTCCAGCACCGCCCAAATGCCCACGATCAAGAGCAGTACATGTGGGGTCTGGAGCCCTATGGTGTAAAAAAAGTTGCTGTAGGTGCGGTGTTCCGGCAACAGCAGCAACACCGCCACACCGCCCAGCGCCAGCGGCAGCGATGGCAGCGGCGTGCCGAACATTGCGTCCCGCCGCCCCAAAGCACCCGCGATGGCGACGATGCAGGGCACCATGAGCCCAATGTCCCATGACGAAACAATGGTGAACTCCGGGAGGTTGTGGATACTGGCTTCGTCCTGCGTGTTGCTGGACAGGAAGTCGGGCGTGGCGAAGTCCAAGATGCGCTGTCCCCAGCTGATCTCCTCGCCGAAGATGAACACCATCCCGGTTGCCAGCAAGGCCAAGGCGAACCGCGGCAAGCCACGCTGCCGGTAAGCCGCGATGGAAAACGCGACGCTCGCTAGCAGGGAGATCACCGCAGTGAGGTTCTCCACTAAGCCGTCCTCCTTCATGAGGCGGGTGTGGTGCCAAGGGGAGGTGACCCAGAGCAACGTAAAGGCCAAGTAGGTCAGGCAAACCGCCAGAAAGGCGAGGAAGCCCCACGGCACCGGCCTCGTGCAGCGGCATCGCCACCTGCTTTGGGGGGGGGGGGGGGGGTAACGACCGTGCCCACGATCCGGCTACCAGGCCGGCCTGCTGCGCGATAGCCGCACGGGCCGGCGCAGCGCCACCGTCCAAGTGACTCCCTTGGAGCGACCTTGCAGCCCGGTTCTGAGCTGCGCGATGGGGTAGTCCGGCAGTTGGATGGACGTTATGCAACGGCCCTGAAGGCGCTCGATCAACCTTTCGTCGTAGCGTTCCATCGTGAAGTCCAAGTTGTCGAAGCCACTCACCCGGCGATTCGCCCGTATAGCCGCCGGGTCAACCGGAAAGACGTGCAGGAAGAAGGGCGTCCAAGTGTCTTGCGGACGGCACGCCTCCCGAACGTAGGTGACGCTCGCCCCGTCAATGTACAGGTCGAAGTGGCTGCGGGCAACGCGCTCACCGGACACTGCCGGGCGCGTCACGTCTGCGGCGGCGGCACCGGCAGTGGAATGGTCGATGGCCACCCGCCACAGGTCCGGGCCGTTGTGCAGCCGCTGGCCGACCTCAATGGCGGCGAGCGCGCCGGCCGGCAACGGCATCCGCACCATGCAGGCGTCGCCAACGCGCACACCACGCTGGGCGAATCCGAAGGCGAGAGTCCGCTCCGCGCCGTGCGCCGGGCGGGCAGTGAGGGTGAACTCCCCGCGCACGTCCGTCGGGCCGCAAGGCGCCTTCCGCCAAGTCAGCTCCCTTGGGCGCAAGTGCAGATCGAACGCGGAGTGCGCCACCGGTGCTCCGGCCACGGCCGCGTACTCAGCGCGATGGGTTCGCGCCGCCGCCTCACCCAGCAGCGACGGGTCAAGCGCGAACGCAGCCGTCAAGGTGTTGTCATACACCTTGACGGCGTGGGCCACCGGTGCGACGTATTCATCCGCCCAAGCCAATCCCCAAGTCGGGCCTACCGGAGGGCGGCCGATGACGAAGCCGGCCGCCGGTGGCGGGCCATCGATCGCGCGCCGCCGCTCAGCCTCGGCCAGGATCAGCCGTTGTCGGCGGCCGATCCTTGCCCGCTTCGGGTCGGCGCCGGTGACGGTCGCCGTCGGATGGCGATCGAGCACACCCTCCAACGCCTGCCGGTAAGTCACTTGCCAATAGTCCATCGCGTGGCTGACGCGCAGGCGTTCCGGCGTGTCGCGGTCCACCAGCCAATTGAAGTACACCGCCTGATGCGGGTGCGTGAGCACCAGCTGTGCAGCGCCTGCAGCCACGCCAAGGGCGGCCAGCGCGTGGACGCTGCGGCGCTGCACCGGCCGCCGGCCGGCCCCGGCCAGCCAACGGAGACCGAACACGGCGAGCACGCTCGCCGGCGCCCATAGGAAGTGCAAGTGGCGCCAGCCACTGTTGACGTTCACGCCCATGGCAACGACGCCAAGCACCGCCAGTGCGATGCACGCCACCAACATGAGGGCGAAACGCGGCTGCCCGGCGCAAAGCCAACGGCGCGGCGCACCGAAGCTGCCGGCCAACGCCGTCCCCGCGCCGACCAAACTCAGGGCCAGCAACGCCGGGGGCGTGGTGATGGCGACCCACGTTGGGATGTAGGACGCCGGCACCGCCGGCCAACGCACCAGTTCGCCCTGAAAGAACCTCAAGTCCCCGAACGCGAGTGGATTGCTCCACAGATGCGGGGAGAGGGCATACAGCGTGGTGAACGCCACCGCGACGAACGCCGCCGCAGTGACGAGCGTCTGCCGCCGCGCCGCCCACCCGGACGCCAGCATCATGTCAAGGATCCTGGCCGCCACCACCAAGACAGCCAGCAGCACCCCCATCACGCGCTGGTTGACGAGCAGCCCAACGGCGACGCCCAACAGCGCGAACGCGCCGGCGGCGTCGCGCCGGAACGCCCGGTGCGTGAGGTACAGGCACACCATGAAGAGCGCCGCGAAGAGCCCATCCTTGGTGTTGGAGAAGGAGTGCGCGTAAAGCCGTGGATGCAGCACGAAGGCGGCCAAAGCGACCAGCGCGAGCCAGCCGCCGCCGAACAGCCGATGCGCCAACAGCGCCGCGCAGAAACCGCCGGCGAGGAAGAAGAGATGCGTCAACAGATGACGCGCGACGTAGATGTCGTGGCTGTCCTGGAGGCCGAGCGCCCGCTCGATGAGCGCAAGCGGCACTTCCAACGCGGCACCATAAACGTTGGCCGGGATTCCCCTCCCTTCCCAGATCGCAGCCGCGTCTCCGAGCAGATGGTCCAGCCAGTAATGGCCAAGCCGCCGTTGGAACGGCTCGTCCAAGCCCATGCTGTAGTCGCCGGCGACGAGTACACCCGCTAAGATGAGCCCGACCAGCGCGACCAGCACGGCACCCGCCCAGCGAAAACCCAATGTGCCGGACCACGCGCCGCCGCTCCCACCGGCCGCCAGCCTGCCCGCCATGAGTGGACGCCGAAAGAAGGTGCAGATGGCAGCCATTTTAGACATTGGCGTTACACGTCGCCGAACAGCTTGGGTTTGAGGCGGCCCCCTTGCCGGGGGAGGGCCAGCAAGCGCCGCCTCAACGGAGCCCGGCCAACTCCGCGGACCAGAGCCACTCGCCGAACCTGTCCAGCTGCCCGGTGCGCAGGCGCGCGATGGGGCCGTCTGGCAGCCGCCGCCACGCCACGCAGCGCCCGCCGAGCCGCACCAGCAGCGCCGCGTCGTGGTCCTCCATCCTGAAATCCAGGTTGTGGAAGCCGTTGCGCCGCCGTTCTTCCGGCAGCGCGGACGGCTCGGCCGGGAAGATGTGCAGGAAGAAGGGCGGCCAAGTGTCTTCCGGGCGACACGATTCCCGCGCGTACACCAAGTTTGCGCCGTCCAAGTACAAGTCGAACGGCGCTGCGGCCGGCAGCGGCGATGTTGCCGGCACCACCGGGCGGGTCGTGTCAGTCGCAGCGGCGCCTTCCGGCCCGAGCTCCACGGCCACGCGCCACAAGTCCGGGCCATCCACCGGGAGGCGCTGGCCGGCCACGATGGCCCGCAGCGGCCCGGCCGGCCGCGGCATTTGCACCATGCAGGCGTCGCCGACTCGCGCGCCGCAGCCGGCGAAGTCGCACATGGACTCCACGGCCGCGTCCAACGCCGCCCCGTCCGGCGCACTTAGGAACGCGGTGAACGCGAACTCGCCGCGCAAATCCGCGTCGCTGCACGGTTCTTTCAGCAACGTCAGCTCGCTCGGCCCCAAGTGCAGGTCGTACCCGGAACGCGCCAGCGGGGCACCCCCCACCGCGGCCCGGTAAGCGTCCCGCAGGGCTTCGGCCGACGCCTCGTCCATGAAGGCCGCGTCGAGCGCCCGCGCCGTGAAGCAGGTGTTGTCGTACACCCGGAGGGCGAGCTGCGCCGGTGCAAGCCCCACCGCCGGCCACACCCCCCCACAGCCCCGGCGGTCGATGCGGCGGGTAACAAGGATGTCCGCCACCGCCGACAACGGCCCCGCCCCGGCGACCCGCTGCCGCTCCACCGCCGGCAACGTCAGCAACGCCTGCCTCAGCGCCTGTGGCGGGTCGCGGTCCGGATCGTGGTCCATGATGGTTGCCGAGGGATGACGCCGCAACACCTGCCGCAGCGCCGCGTGGTAGAACATCCGCCAGCGGTCAACGTCATACCAAGTGGCTAGGCGTTCCGGCGCATCGCGGTCCGCCAGCAGGTTGAAATAGGCGTGTTGCTGCGGGTGGAGCAGCGCCATCTGCGCGGCGCCGGCGGCCACGCCGACCGCCGCCAACCCCCCCACGACCCGCCGCAGCGTCCGCCGTCGGCCGGCGCCGACCAGCCATTTGGCGCCGGCGGCAGCGAGCAGGCTGGCCGGCGCCCAGAGGAAATACAGGTGCCGCCAGCCATTGTGGACGTTCGCGTTCACCGCCGCGACGGCGGCGATGGCCAGCGCCAAGCAAGCCACCAGCAGCAGCCCAAAGCGCGGTGGCGTGGCATGGAAGACGCCGCCCAACGGCGACAGGCCGCGGCCGAGCGCCGCGGCGGCCCCGGCGAGGCACAGCGCCAGCAGCGCCGGCGGCGTGGTGACGGCGACCCAGGTGGGGACGTAGCGCGCCGGAATGTCCGGCCAACGCACGATGTCGCCCGCGAACAAGGAGGGAACGTGGTCGGGGTGCCGGGACAACAGTACGAAGGCGTCCAGCAACCGGGTCGGGTCGGGCCACAGGTGCGGCGAGACGGCGTACAGGGCGGCCGCGGCTGCGCCCACGAAGGCGGCGCCGGTGGCGAGCGCCCGGTGCCGCGCCGCGCGTGAGGGCGCCAGCGCCACGTCCAGCGCCCGCAGCCCCAGCACCGCCGCGAACAGCAGCGCGCCCATCACGCGCAGGTTGACCAGCACCCCCACGCCGGCGCCCAGCAGCGCGAAGGCGCCGGCGGTGCCGCGCCGGAACGCCCGCTCGGCGAGGCACAGGCACACCATGAAGAGGGCGGCGAACGGCGCGTCCTTGGTGTTGAAGAACGAGTGCGCGTAGAGCCGCGGGTGCAGCGCGAAGGCGGCCAGCGCGAAGAGCGCGGACCACAGGCCGCCGAACAGCCGGCGGGCCAGCAGCGCCGCGGCGCCGGCACCGGCGAGGAAGGCGAGGTGGGTGAGCAGGTGCCGGGTGAGGTAAACGTCGCGGCTGTCCGCCAGCCCAAGTGCGCGCTCGACCATCGCCAGCGGCGCCTCGAAGGCGGCGCCGTAGTACCTCAGCCGATCAAAGTTTGGCAGCCGCCCGTCCCTGAACGCCGCATCGTCCCCAAGCGCGAGATCCACCGTGGCATGGCCCAGATCGCGCTGATACATGGCATCGTCCGGCGAGACGCCGTAGTCATCATGGACCGCGACCCCCAGCACTCCCAACAGCCCCAGCGCGGCCGCGACGCCGACCCAGTTCCTTGCCATGTCGCGGTAGCGGTAGGCGAGGGCGTTGTTTGTCATGGGTCGGGACGGCAACCGCCGGGAGAAGTCCGGCAAACGCTGCCCTGCCGTGGCTCGACGACCTCCGCCAACCAGAGCTGCTCGCCGCCTAACCCTAGCTGCCCGGTGCGCAGGCGCGCGATGGGGCCATCCGGCAGCCGCCGCCACGCCACGCAGCGCCCGCCGAGCCGCGCCAGCAGCGCCGCGTCGTGATCCTCCATCCTGAAGTCCAGGTTGTGGAAGCCGCTGCGCCGCCGTGCTTCGGGCAGCGTGGACGGATCGGCCGGGAAGACGTGCAGGAAAAAGCGCCGCCAAGTGTCCTCCGGGCGGCAAGACTCCCGCACATACACCAAGGTGGCGCCGTCCAAGTACAGGTCGAACGGCGCGGCAGCCGGCAGCGGCGGTACCGCCGGCACCATCGGGCGGGTCGTGTCGGTCGCAACGGCACCTTCCGGCCCAAGCTCCACGGCCACGCGCCACAAGTCCGGGCCGTCCACCGGGAGGCGCTGGCCGGCAACGATGGCCCGCAGCGGCCCGGTCGGCCGCGGCATTTGCACCATGCAGGCGTCGCCGATGCGCGCGCCGCAGTCCGCGAAACCGCACGCGGACTCCACACCCGCACCCGCCGGCGTCGCCGCGCCTGGGGCACCCCGAAATGCGGTGAACGCGAACTGGCCGCGCAAATCCACGTCGCCGCAGGGTTCCTTCAGCAACGTCAGCTCGCTCGGGCCCAAGTGGACGTCGTACCCGGAGCGCACCAGCGGAGCGTTGGCCGCCGCGGCTCGGTAAGCGGTGCGCAGCATCTCGGCCGACGCGCCATCCATGAACGCCACATCGAGCGCCCGCGCCGTGAGGCAGGTGTTGTCGTACACCCGGACAGCGAGGTGCGCCGGCGCGAGGCCCACCGCCGGCCACGGTCCGCCACAGGCGCGGCGGTCAACGCGACGGGTGACTAGGATGTCCGCCGCCGCCAACAACGGCCCGGTGCCGACGATCCGCCGGCGCTCCACTTCCGGCAGCATCCGCAACGTGTCCCCCAGCGCATGCGGCAAATCGCGATCCGGGTCATCGTCAATGACGATCGCCGACGGATGCCGCTTCAACACCTGCCGAAACCCCGTGTCGTAATACATTCGCCACCGGTCAACGTCGTACCAGCCGGTCAGGCGTTGGGGCGTGTCGCGGTCCGCCAACAGGTTGAAGTAGGCATGCTGCTGCGGGTGGAGAAGCGCCATCTGCGCGACGCCGGCGGCCACGCCGGCCGCCGCCAGCCCACCCACGACGCGCCGCAGCGCGGGCCGCCGGCCGACACCGGCCAGCCACCGGGCACCGGCCACGGCGAGCAAGCTGGTCGGCGCCCAGAGGAAGTGCAGGTGGCGCCAGCCATGATAGACATTCGCGTTCACCGCCACGACGGCGGCGACGGCCAGCACTGGGCAGGCCACCAGGAACAGCCCAAAGCGCGGCGGCGCGGCGCGGACGACGCCGCCCAACGGCACCAACCCGCGGCCAAGTGCCGCCGTGGCCCCGGCGAGGCACAGCGCCAGCAGCGCCGGCGGCGTGGTGACGGCGACCCAGGTGGGAACGTAGTGCGCCGGAATGTCCGGCCAGTACACGATGGTGCCCGCAAACAGCGAGCGACGGTGGTACGGGAACTGGGACAGCAGCGCGAACGAGTCCAGCAGCCGGGACGGGTCGGGCCACAGGTGCGGCGAGACGGCGTACAGGGTGCCCGCAGCGGCAGCCGCAAATGCGGCGCCGGTGGCAAGCGTCCGGTGCCTCGCCATCCGTCCGGGCGCCCGCGCCACATCCAGCGCCCGCAGCCCCAGCACCGCCGCGAACAGCAGGGCGCCCATGACGCGCAGGTTGACCAGCACCCCCACGCCGGCGCCCAGCAGCGCGAACGCGCCGGCGGTGCCGCGCCGGAACGCCCGCTCCGCCAGGCACAGGCACACCATGAAGAGCGCGGCGAACGGCGCGTCCTTGGTGTTGAAGAACGAGTGCGCGTAGAGCCGCGGGTGCAGCGCGAAGGCGGCCAGCGCGAAGAGCGCGGACCACAGGCCCCCGAACAGCCGGTGCGCCAGCAGCGCCGCGGTGCCGGCGCCGACGAGGAAGGCGAGGTGGGTGAGCAGGTGGCGGGTGAGGTAGATGCCGCGGCTGTCCACCAGCCCGAGCGCGCGCTCGACCAGTGCCAGCGGTGCCTGGAAGGCGGCGCCATAGTGCCCAGATTCGGGGAAGTGCCGCTCGAGCCACTTTAGCGCCGCGTCGTCCCCCAGCGTGGCGTGGCCGAGTTCCCGATGCTCGATCTCATCGAACGGGACGCCGTAGTCATCAACGAGGGCGACCCCCAACACCCCCAAGAGCGCCAGCGCGGCCACGACAGCGACCCAGGGCCTTGTCGCCACCGAACGCAACGCCCGGGCCCCTAAACCAGACGCCGCAACACGTCCGGCAATTGGGGGAGCGCCGTGATCGTGGCATGGGCGTCCATCGCCGCTTCCCGTCCGTGGTAGTTCACCCAGATGGCGCGCATGCCCACCGCCCGGGCGCCCTCAACGTCGTGAATCGGATGGTCGCCGACATGGGCCGCGGCCGACGCCGGCACGCCGGTGCGCCGCAACGCCGCCTCGAACATGGCCGGATGTGGTTTGCTGGCGCCGACGTCCGCGGCGCTGAAGCCAAACGAAAAGTAGCGATCGAGCCCCAAGCGCTCGAAGTCCGCGTTGCCGTTCGTGAGCGCCCCCAACCGATAGCGCGTCGCCAGCACACGAAGCGTTTCCAGCGCACCGTCGTAGTAAGTCACTTGGTGGCGCGCCCGCGCGAACACCTCGAAGGCGGCGTTCGCGTGTTCAACTGCGTCCGCCTCCGCCATGCCGCAGCCGATGAGGGTGCGCCGCAAGATCTCTTTGCGCAGCCGCGTCACGTCATGGAGGATGTCTGGCCGCTGCCGCGCCACCGTTTCGCGCAGCCCCCAGAGCACCTCCCCTTCAAGGTGTTCCGCCACGCCAGGCACCCGCTCCACGAGCCAATCGCGCATGGCGGCTTCCGCCCGTCGAATCACCGTGTCGATCTCCCACAACGTGTTGTCGAGATCGAACGTCACCACCTCGATCATGTGGAAGGTGCTTTCGCGCGCGGATGCGCGGCGTCGTACACCTTGGCGAGATGCTGGAAATCCAGATGGGTGTAGATCTGCGTGGTCGAGATGTCCGCATGGCCGAGCAGTTCCTGCACCGCGCGCAGGTCGCCGCTCGATTCCAACAGGTGGCTGGCGAAGCTGTGGCGCAGCATGTGCGGGTGCAGCGCATCGGTGCCGAGGTTCGCCGCGGACAGCCGCTTCAGGCGCAGCTGCACCGTGCGCGGGCTGATGCGCCGGCCACCGCGGCCGGTGAAGAGCGGCGCCGAGGGCGAACGATCCGCGCGGGTGGCGAGCCACGCCTCGATGGCGGCCACGGCCGGCGCGCCCAAAGGCGCCACGCGGGTCTTGTTGCCCTTGCCGGTGACGGTGACCAGCCCGTTGGCGAGGTCCAAGTGCTGCAGGTCGATGCCGACGAGCTCGGCCAACCGCACCCCGGCCGAGTACAGCACCTCCAGCATGGCACGGTCCCTCACCGCGAGCGGACTGGATGGCGCACCGCTCATCAGCTTCGCCGTGCTGTCGATGTCCAACGCTTTCGGCAACGGCTTGTCGCGCTTCGGCGCGGCCACCCCGCCGGCCGGGTTGGCCGCCACGATGCCGCGCCGGGTGAGGAACGCATAGAAGCCCTTCACGCTCGACAGCGCCCGACCGATGCTGCGCGGCGACCGGCCGCGGGAGCGCAGACGGGCAAGGAAGGCGCGCACGTGATGCGGTGTGCAATCGCGCCAATCGGCCAAGGCGGTTGCCTCGCCAAACGCCGTGAGGTCGCGGCGATAGGCGGCCAGCGTGTGGGGCGAGGCGCGGCGCTCGTAACGCAGATGGTCTAGGTATTCGCCCAAATGCCCGTCGATGGCCGGCGTAGCCCGGGCCGACCCGGCCCCGGTGGGGGCCTGCCCCGCCGAGCCACCAGCGTCCGCGATGGCGCCACGGGTCATGCCCGAAGCTGCCCTTCGAAGACGGACGTCGCCGGCCCGGCCATGCTGACGTGGCAGCCGAGGCCGGGCCAGTGCAGCTTGAGCTCGCCCCCCAGCAACGAAATCGTCGCCCGCGCCGCCAAGCGGCCGCGCACGTTGCCGGCCACCATCGCGGCGCAAGCGCCGCTGCCGCACGCCTGGGTCTCCCCGACCCCGCGCTCGAAGACGCGCAGGCGCGCGAAATCCGGCTCGACCACTTGCAGAAAGCCCACGTTGACCCCCTCGGGAAACGCCCCGCAGCGCTGGATGGCCGCGCCCAGCTCGGCGACCGGCGCATTGACGATCTGATCGACGAACACCACCGCATGGGGATTGCCGATGGAAACGGGCACCACGGCGATCGTCTGCCCGCCGATGTCCAGGGCATGCCCCAAGCCGTCCCCGCAAGGCTGCCCAAGTTGCGGGCAAAACGGCACACACGCCGGTTCGAGGGAGGGAGCGCCCATATCGACCCGCACCTGGCCATCTTCCAACAGCTCCGTGCCGATGAGGCCGGTCGCGGTTTCGAGGGTGAGGTTCCGCTTCGGCGTCAGCCGATGGTCGCGCACGAAGCGGGCCAGGCAGCGGGCGCCGTTGCCGCATTGCTCGGCCTCGCTGCCGTCCGCGTTGAATATGCGGTAGCGAAAGTCTGCCTCGGGGTTGGTGGGTGGCAGCGCCGCAAGCATCTGGTCGAAACCCACGCCAGTGCGCCGGTCGCCCCAGCGGCGGATGCACTGCGAGTTGAGTTCAACGGTTTGGGTGACGAGGTCAACGACCATGAAGTCGTTGCCGAGGCCGTGCATTTTGGAGAAACGGAGCTTCATGTCCGTCGGCGCGGGGCCCCTCGGCACCATGCCGCAAAGCCGTTGAGCGGCCATTATAGCGCCCCGTCGCCCAAGCCTTTGGCGGCCCGGCGGCGCCAGGCGGCCGGCTCATTGGTTGCGCGTGTCGCCGGCGTCGAGTGCGTCCACTTCCAACGCCAGTTGGTCGCTCAAGCTCTCGCGCCGCCGTATGATCCGGAAAGCGCCATCTGCCACCAGCACCTCGGCCGCACGGCGGCGGGCGTTGTAGTTGGAACTGAGGGCCATCCCATAGGCACCCGCGCCGCGCACCGCCAGCAACGCCCCTTCGGTGAGCGCCAAGCGTCGGCCGGTGCCCAGGAAATCGCCCGTTTCGCAGACCGGGCCCACCACATCCCACAACCGTGTCTCCCCCCGCCCGTCCAGCACCGCTTCAATGCCATGCCAAGCCTGATAGAGGGCGGGCCGCAGCAAGTCGTTCATGGCCGCGTCCACGACCGCGAAGTTGCGCTGGCCGGTGGCGGCCGCCGGCTTCAGGTATTCCACCCGCGTGAGCAGCACCCCGGCATCCGCGACGAGGTAGCGGCCCGGCTCCACCGCAAGGCGCAGCCCCCGCTCCGCCAGCGACGGCGCCACTCGGGCGACCAAGGCCGCAACGTCGAACTCGCCCTCGTCCCGATAGCGCACGCCAAAGCCGCCGCCCAAGTCCAAGTGTTGAAGGCGAATGCCCGCCTCGGCCAAGGCGTCCACGATGCGCAACAAGCGTTCCAACGCGGCGACGTAGGGGCTCGCCTCGCTGATTTGCGAACCGATGTGGCAGGCGATGCCGAGCGGTTCGAGGGCGGACGAAGCCGCGGCGTGGCGATACATGTCGAGGGCTTGCGCCTCCGGCACGCCGAACTTGTTTTCCTTCAAGCCAGTGGAGATGTAGGGGTGTGTGCGGGCATCCACATCCGGATTGACGCGCACCGCCACCGGCGCGACGACGCCGAGCAGCCGGGCCCGCGCCTCCAAGCGCCGCAGCTCGCTCAAGCTCTCCACATTGCAGCAGCCAATGCCGGCCTTGAGCGCGAAATCCAACTCCGGGGTGGACTTGCCGACCCCGGAGAACACCGTGTCCGCCGCCGCCCCGCCGCCCCGCAAGACCCGTTCGAGCTCGCCGCCCGAAACGATGTCGAATCCCGCGCCCAAGCGCTTCAGCAAGCCGAGGATGGAGAGATTGCCGTTGGCCTTGACGGCGTAATGGATGCGCCCGCCGACCGGCGCCAAGGCGCGCATGAGGTGCCCATGCCGCGCTTCGATGACGGCTTGGGAATAGACGTAAACAGGGGTGCCGACGGCTTCCGCGATGGTGCTTAAGCCTACGCCATCAACGGTGAGCTCGTTGTCGATGCGGGCGTACATGCGGCTTGCGGCGGCTCTTCAGGCAGATGCAACGGCCCCTTCCGACCGCAGCTGGCGACCATGAGAATGAACGCCGCGACGAAGAACCAGCGCATGACCTCATTCAGTCCGTGGGATGTGGCCCATTCTAGCGCGAGCGCGAGTCGCGGCCGCCGTCATGCCGAGCGAGCCCACGGCAATCCTCCCCGCCGCCTAGCCGCGGGCCGTATCCTTTAGCCATGTCAACCGCCCATCAGCATACGGGGGCATCCGCGAAAGCGCCGCAGCCGCTCGCGAGCCCGCAAGACCGCGCCCAAGCCCTCGTGCCGCGCATCGAGGCGCTGGCGGATCGTATCGACAGCGAGCGGGAACTGCCGCGGGAACTGGTCGATGTCATGCTCGATGCGGGCCTGTTCCGGCTGCTGACGCCGCGTTCGCTGGGCGGGGAAGAGTTGGACTGGGTCGATTATCTGGATGTCGTTCGCATCATCGCCGGCGCCGATGGCAGCGTGGGGTGGTGCCTGAATCAGGGTGCGGTGTTCGCCACCACCAGCGCGCGCTGCCCGGCGGCGCTGGCTGAAGAGGTGTGGGGAGACCCGCGCACCATCGTTGGCAACGGGCCGCCGCAGGAAGCCCGGTCGGAGCGGGTGGCGGGAGGCTATCGGTTGAGCGGGCGTTGGATGTTCTCCAGCGGCTGCCGCCATGCGAACTGGATCGCGGCGCTCACCACCAACGATGGCGTCCGGCTGCATCTGCTGCCCCGCGATGCCGTGCGGCTGGTGGACGTGTGGCAGGTGCAGGGTTTGCGGGGCACCGGCAGTTTCGCCTTCGAGACGGACAAGCTGTTCGTGCCGGCGCACCGCGTCGTCCATGACGGTGGCCGGCTGCGCGAATCTTGGCCGCTCTACCTCGTGCCGCAGCACTTGCTGTTTGCTTGCGGCTTCGGCTGCGTGGCGCTGGGCGTGGCGAGAGCCGGCATCGACGCGACGCTGGAACTGGCCACCGGCAAGCGTCCCCGCTTCGCCAAACGCAATCTGGCCGAGAGCGCCGCGGTGCAGCGGCAGATCGGCCAAGCCGAGGCGACTTGGCGGGCGGCCAAGGCGTTGCTTTACGAGACGGTGGCCGATGTGTGGGAGCGTGTGCAGGCGACGAACGACATCACCGTTGAAGAGCGCATTCGTCTGCGCATGGCCGGCACCCATGCCATCCGCCAGTCTGCCGCGGCGGTGGACATCGCGTACAACCTGAGCGGCGCCGACGCCATCTTCGCCGCCAGCGCCGTGCAGCGCCGCTTTCAAGACGCGCACGTCATCACGCAGCAAGTGCAGGGGCGCGAATCCCACTACGAAACCGTCGGGCAGTTCCATCTGGGCATGGAGCCGAGCGGCGGCGTGTTCTGAAGCGCCGCGGTGCGTTCCCCGCCGGCGCCGCATCGGCCTCACACGCACCCCGACTCGCATTTGCGCCGCGGCGGGTGACTTGGTAGCTTGCGTAACCCATGTACGACACTGCCTATCCGGTTCGCTCGAACCTGCGCGAGGCCCATGCCCAAGCATGGCGACTGATAGCCCAACCCGGCGCGTTCTGGGATGCAAGCGACCGGGTGCAGATGGTGGAAGAGGCTCGGGCGGCGCTGCGTTGCCGGCTGTGTACGCGGCGCGAGCAGGCGCTCTCGCCAAACGCCGTGCAGGGTGTACACGACACGGTGAGCACATTGCCGGCGGTGCTCGTCGAGGTGATCCACCGGCTGCGGCGAGACCCAGCGCGGATGACCCGCTCGGTGTTCGACCAAGCACTCGCCGCCGGCATCCCCGCCGAGCGCTATGTGGAAGCGGTGAGCGTCGTCTGCGCGTCCGTCATCATCGATACGTTCCACAACGCATTGGGGCTGGCCGCGCCGCCGCCCTTGGCACCCCAAGCCGGCGAACCCACAGGCCAACCGCCGCCTCCAGTGGTAGATGATGGCGCTTGGGTGCCGTTGACCCGAGTGGACGTGGAAGACGGCGCCTTCGGCCTGCCCCGCGCACCCAACATCGGCCGCGCCATGGGCCTCGTGCCCAGCGCGGTGGCGCTCTTCTTCCTCACATTCCGCCCGCACTACGCGCTGCGGGACGTGCCGCTGGCCATCAGCCAAGCCCAAGCCGAGTTCATCGCTTCAAGGGTTTCGGCCCTCAATGAGTGCTTCTACTGAGCCACTTCGCACACCATGCTGCTCCGGGCGAGTGGCGAGCGCGAAGGCAAAACCTACCACCTTGCCGCGGTGACGGATGCGGAGGCGGACGCCGGCGTACCCCACAGCGGCCTCATTCGCGGCCTCACCGAAGCGGCTGTGCGCAACGACTGGGACGCGCTTGCCGAACTGCGTGACGAGGCCGCCGCGGCCATGGGCGAGCAACAGATGGTCGATGTGCTCACCGTCGCCGCGGCCTTCAACGGCATCACCCGCGTGGCGGATGCCACCGGCATTCCTCTGGACGCCAACACGCAGCAAACGACCGGGGAACTCCGGGCGCAAGTGGGCATCGATGCGTTCGACTATGCGGCGAAGACTGAGCGTTATGACGCCGTCGTCACTGAGGCGGCGCAGGTAGGCGGATAAGCGCGGCTCCGAGTCACTGCGACAACACACGCGGTTTCGCGGGGATGCCGTGGCGCGGCCTACGATCCCCCGCCGCCGCGCCGCCATTCCTACCGGCCGAACTCGCGCGTCACCTCAAAGCCGATTTGCCGGGGCATCGCCCAAGTGCCGAAGCGGCCGCCGCCAACGTTTGCCGCCAAGATGTTGTTGAGGTATTTCTCGTCCGTCGCGTTCTTGGCGAACAATCGCGCCCGCCACGCACCGTCCGCGCTCTCCCAATTGGCATTCAGGTGCAGCAGCGTGTAGCCCTCCTGCGCATCGCCCGGTTCGTTGAACTCGCGGAAGTAAATCCTTGAGCGATAGGCCACGTCCGCCCGCAGTGTGAGCGCACCGCCGCCTAGGTCGGGCACGGTATAGGCCACGCCCAGGTTGAGGCTCCGCTCCGGCGCGTTGTTCAGCGAATTGCCGCTCAATTGCTGCGCCGAGTTCCGGGTGCTTCATCCTTCGGTGGTCATCGGTTCCTCGGCGGCGGATGCCGAGCTGGTGCCGGCGGCCGCCATCGGTGCGCCGCCGGCGGCGTAGTGCGTCTCCCACAGCGCCACCTTTTCGCTGCGCAGTGCCGTGCCGGGGCCAACCCGGTCGCCAAACTCCATGTAGTCCTCCCGTTCGGCGGTGTAGGCCGGCCAAGCCGGAAGATCGCCGCCGTTCGGATCGCCGGTGGCCGCGAAACGCACCCATGCGGCGGACATGGCGGTGGCAAGTTGCGCGTCTTCAGCGGAGGTCGTCGCCGCATCCATTTGCGCAAAGACGTAAGGGATCTCAGCGGCATGGTAGGAACCGTACTTTTCGCCGAACTCGCCTGGCGGAACCCGGGAGAAGTAGTAGAGATAAACGGGCGCCTCGCCGGCCGCGTCCGCCCAGACGCGCATCGCCCAGGTGAACATGTCGTCGCAAACCACATCGGACAGCGCTTGCGCCACCGCCTCGTCCGTGGCGGCCGGGTACAGTTCGAGGGCCCGCTCCGCAAGGTCGCTGCCGAGCCGTTCCTCCAGCCACGCGGCGTAGGCGGCCGTGGAAGCCGCTGCGTTGGGGGCCACCATCGGATGGATGGCGCTGCCTTCGTCCGCGTTCGAGCCGACCATCAGCGGCACGTCGTTGTGCTGCCCGGCGGCGAAAATCTCCCGCGCCCCGGCAGGCAGCAGCCAGCCGTCGATCACGGGCTGACGGTAGTAGTCGTTGAACGTCGTGCCTTCGTCCCAGGTGGCGAGCACCTCCATCGCATCGCGCTCCCGCAGGGCGGCGACCGCGTTTTCCGAAGGTGCCCCAAGCGCTTCGGCGAGCTGCACGCCCAAGGCTTCGCCGCCGCCATCCCCGTCGCCGTCGCTGTCGGCCGTCAGCCCGTGTCGATTGGCGAAGATCGATCCGCTCTGGCCAATGGCGCGGTGGAAGAGATCTGCTGCCAACGGTGAGGCCATCAGCGTGGAGACACTCAAAGACCCAGCGGATTCGCCGAAGATGGTCACCCGCTTCGGGTCGCCGCCGAAAACCTCGATGTTGTCGCGCACCCAACGCAGCGCCGCAATCTGGTCGAGGAAGCCTTGATTGCCGGAAACGCCGTGCGGCGAGGCGGCGGAGAGCTCGGGATGGGCGAAGAAGCCCAACGGGCCTAGACGATAGTTGATGCTCACCAGCACCACGCCTTGTTCCGCGAGCGGTGCGCCGTCTGTGTCGCCGCTGCCGTAGATGAGTGCCCCGCCGTGAATCCACACCATCACCGGGCGTCGCTCGTCGCTACGCTCGGCGCCGCTCCACACGTTCAGCGTGAGGCAATCCTCGGATTGCGGCCGCGGTTCATCCACGAACGGCTCGACCGTCAGTTGGGGCTGCACACAGTTTTCCCCGAAAGCGGCTGCGTCGCGGACACCTTCCCACGGCTCAGCCGGTGCCGGCGCCGCCCACCGCAACTCGCCAACCGGCGGCGCCGCGTAGGGAATGTCCATCCAAGCGTGGATGCCGTTCGCCAGCGCCGCGCCCATCAGCCGGCCTTGCGCTAACGCAACTTCCGGGCCAATGGGCGTCGCCACCGCTGCCGCCTCGGCTTCGGGGGCCGGCGCGTCCTCGTTGACGGGCTGGCCGCAGCCGCCCAAAACGCCCAGCACGAGCCCTAGGCCGAGTGCGCCTCCACGGTGCCAACCACGCCTTCCAGCCATCGGTGCCTCCCCTTCTGATTGGACAGTCCAGTCGATGATACGGCACAAGCTGCTCCGGGCAGATGCAGCGTCCGATGAGCAACCACCTCGGCGGCCGACGCCGCGCCCCGCACCCAATTGCGCGGCCACCCCGTTTCGCCTTCGGGCCGATGGGGCGTCCGATGAGCAACCACCTCGGCGGCCGACGCCGCGCCCCGGTCCCAATCAGGCCGACCACGCCCGTTCGCCTCGGGGAGCGCGAGGGGCCGGCCCCTCGAAAAAAAAGGAACGCGGCCTGCCCGAGACGCAAGTTCACCGCGTTCCAGTGACGTGCGGCGCGATGTGCGTCCGACGCTTCCATCCGCTTCGCGCCTTGCCGTAACCTTGCCCGTTTCCGACTCACTGTAAGGAAGGCGACGATGGCGGTGCAGACCAGTCTTTTCGACTTGACCGGGCGGGTGGCGTTGCTCACTGGCGCATCCAAAGGCATGGGGCGGCACATGGCGGAGGGCCTTGCAGAGCACGGTGCCTCGGTGGTGGTGTCGAGCCGCAAGCTGGATCAGTGCCAAGCGGCCGCCGACGAAATCAACGCCCAGTGCGGGCGGGAAGCGGCCATCGCCATCGCCTGCAACATCGGCTACAAGGAGCAGCTCGAAGCCTTGGTGGCTGACACCCGGGATCGGTTGGGTGCCATCGACATCTTGGTGGCCAACGCCGGCGTGAACCCGTTTTACGGCCCGATGTCGAAAATCCCGGACGGCGCCTTCGACAAGATCATGAACTCGAACGTCCGCTCCAATCACTGGCTGTGCCAAATGGTCGCGCCAGACATGGTGGAGAAGGGGCGCGGCAGCATGATGATCACGTCCTCGACGGGCGCCTTCAGCCCCTCGGAGTTCCTCGGCACCTACGCCATCTCGAAGCTGGCGGACATCGGCTTGGTGCGGAACCTCGCGCTGGAATACGGGCCGAAGGGGGTGCGGGTGAACGCCATCTGCCCCGGCCTCATCAAGACGGATTTCGCCCGCGCCCTGTGGGACAACCCAGAGGCGAAGAACGCCGCCGAGACCACCACGCCGCTGCGCCGCCTAGGTGAACCGGAAGACCTGAAGGGCATCGCCGTGTTCCTGGCCGCGGACGCGAGCGCGTATGTCACCGGCCAAGCCATCGCCGTCTGCGGCGGCACCCACATGTGGCGCTGACGCACCCCCACCCTGTGTCCTAGCCAATCGCCCGGCGGCACTTGGCTCGGCGCGGCTCAACCCCTTGGGGCGCCGCGGCGCCAGTACACTGCGCCCATGAAGGCGCGCGGTTTCGTCATGCAGGCGAGCTACCGCATCTTGGGCGGCGCGCCGGTGGTGCATTTGTTCGGGCGCTTGGCGGATGGGGCCACCTTTCTCATCCGCGACGCCACGGCCACGCCACGCTTTTTCATTCGCGCCGCGGACGCTGAACGCGCCCGCACCGCCGGCGCCACGCGCCAGCAGCCCACACATCGCCGCAACTTCGGCGGTGAAGCGATGGTGGCCGTCGAGGTGCCCACCCCGCCGGATGCGCCGCCGCTACGGGATCGCCTGCACGGCCAAGGCATCGACACCTTCGAGGCGGATGTGCGCTTCGCCGTGCGTTGGCTCATCGACCGCGACATCAAGGGCGGCATCGAGGTGGAAGGCGACGCGCAACCGGGCGAGGGCGTCGATTGGGTGTTCGACGAACCCCAAGTGCGTCCCGCCAACGTCGATGTCACGCCCCGGGTGCTGTCGTTCGACATCGAGACCGATCCGAAAGCGCAGCGCCTGTTGGCCATCGCGCTCTACGGTTGCGGGTTGGACGAAGTGCATGTGGTGGACGCCGCCGGCCGGCCCATGCCGGCAAATGCCCATGCCGCGGCGGACGAAGGCACGGCCCTTGCAGCGTTCCAGCGCCGCGTGGCCGAAGCGGACCCGGACATTCTCACCGGCTGGAACGTCATCGATTTCGACCTCGCCGTGATGGGGCGCATCGCCAAGCGCGTCAAAGCCCCGTTCGAGTTGGGCCGGGCGCCGGGGGCGCTGCGCATCCGCCCCGCTCAAGGCTACTTCGGCAGCGGCCACGCCAACATTCCGGGGCGTTTGGTGCTCGATGGCATGGATTTGTTGCGAGGCGCCTTCGTGCGCTTCGACGAGTATTCCCTGGATGCCGTCGCCCGGCAGGTGCTCGGCGAAGGCAAGACATTGGGTGGCGACGTGCCGGACCGCGCCGGTGAAATCATGGCCCGCTACCAAGAAGACTTGGAGGGCTTCGCCCGCTATGCCCGCACGGATGCCCGCCTCGCCCTTGAGATCGTCGAGGCGATGAACCTCGTGCCCTTGGCGCTCGCCCGCAGCCGCCTCACCGGCATGACGCCGGACCGGGTGGCCGCCAGCATCGCCTCGTTCGATTTCGTGTATCTCGCGGCGCTCGGCAAGCGCGGCATCGTCGCGCCCACGGTGCGCGGCAGCGACACCAAGGTGTCTGCGGCGTCCGCGGCGCAGGGCGGCGGCCATGTGCTTGAGCCCAAGCAAGGGCTGCACAGCAACGTCTGCGTATTCGACTTCAAGAGCCTCTATCCGAGCGTGATGCGCACCTTCAACATCGACCCGCTCGGGTTCGTGGCGCAAACCGACGGTCGAGCGACCCAAGACGACGTGGTGCATACCGTCACGGGCGCCGCCTTTCGGCGCGGCGAAGCCATCCTGCCGAAGATGTTGGATCAACT
This sequence comes from Candidatus Azotimanducaceae bacterium, assembly GCA_965200505.1. Taxonomy (GTDB): domain Bacteria; phylum Pseudomonadota; class Gammaproteobacteria; order Pseudomonadales; family Azotimanducaceae; genus VXNE01. The sequence goes on from OZ241343.1 coordinate 2,677,624, forward strand.
CGCCGAGGCCCGCGAGGCGGCGAAACGCGACGGCGACGGCATCGCATCGCAAGCCATCAAAATCCTCATGAACTCGTTCTACGGCGTGCTCGGCACCTCCGCGTGCCGTTTCCACAACGCGGCCATCGCCAACGCCATCACCGGCCAAAGCCGTTACTTCCTGCTGTGGGCGAAGGATTGGTTCGAGGCGCGTGGCCTCAAGGTGTTGTACGGCGACACGGACAGCCTGTTCGTGCTTGCCGATGCCCCGGACGCGGAACGCGCTCGGTCGCAGGGGCAGACGATGGTGGCCGAGTTGAACGGCGCGGTGGCGCGGCATGTGCGCGAGAAGTGGCGCGTGGAGAGCCGCTTGGAGCTGGAGTTCGAGAAGGTCTATGCCCGCCTCTTCCTGCCGGCGGCGCGGCACGGCGCCGGCGGTGCCCGCAAGCGCTATGTCGGCACACTGGCCGGCAGCGAGGCGCTGGAGTTCGTCGGCATGGAGGTGGTGCGGCGCGACTGGACCGAACTCGCCAAGACCGTGCAGCGGGAACTGTACTCGCGGCTCTTCGCCGAGCAGCCCGTGGAGGGCTACCTTGCCGACGTGGTGAGCGCCGTGCGGGCCGGGGAGGCGGACGCCGCCCTCGTCTATCGCAAGGGGCTGCGCAAACGGCTCAGCTCGTACGAGAAGCAGACGCCGCCCCATGTGGCGGCGGCGCGGAAGTCCCGCGGCAGTCCGGGGCGGCTGGTGTCCTACGTCATCACGCAGGCCGGGCCGGAGCCGCTGGACAACGTGACGGCGGAGCTAGACCGCGAACACTATGTGCAGAAGCAGGTGCGGCCGGTGGCGGCGCCGGTGTTGGAGACGTTGGGGCTCACGTTCGAGCAGGTGATAGGGGACGACACGCAGATCGATCTCTTCTGAGCATTGGGCGGCTAGCGCCCCGGCTTTTCGCGCCGCACCCAACGGCTGGTGGCGCTCACGTCCTCAATCGCCTCGCCGGCGTCTTGCCAACCGGCGAAACCGGCCTCCAAGTGGGCGACGTTCGTGAACCCCATGTCCTTGAGCGCCTTGGCGGCGAGCGCCGAGCGCCCCCCGGCGGCGCAGAACAGCACGGTGCGGCGATCCTCCTGGAACCAATCCCGGTAGTAGGGGCTGGCAGGGTCTGCCCAAAACTCAAGCATGCCGCGGGGCGCGTGCTTGGCGCCCGGAATCGTGCCCAGATCGACCTGCTCCTGCACTTCACGGATGTCGAGCAGCAGCGTGTCCGCCGCCTCCAGTTCCCGCTTGAGCGCTTCGACGCTCAAGTTCTCGATGCCCTGTTTGGCGGCCTCCACGGCCGCGAATACGCTGCGTATCGCCATCGCGCAATTCGCCCTCCTTTCGTGCTGCGGAAAATTGTACCCGCAAGACGTGTCGCGCCGGCGTTCCATCGCCATGCGCTTGGTGGTGCCCAAGCCGCTTACCGGCTGAGATTTTTCGCCATAAGACCCCGTATTTTTCGCCATAAGACCCTGCATTTTTCGCCATAAGCCCTTGCATTTTTCGCCATAAGAGGCAGGATTACGGCGCGGTGTCGCCGTCCGCCCGCCGTAAGGAACCGCCATGCACCAAGCCATGTACCGCAGATGCCTGCAGCCCCATGTTCGTGAAATGCTCCGCGAGTTCCGCATCGTGTATCTCTCGGGGCCGCGGCAGGCGGGGAAGACGACGCTGGCGCGCTTGGTCGCCGACGAAGTTGGGATGGAGTACCTCACGCTGGATGACCAAGCGACTCTCGCCGCCGCCGAAAGTGACCCGCACGGGTTCATCCGCTCCTTGGGGCCCAAGCGCGCCGTGCTGGATGAGCTGCAATATGCGCCCACGCTGGTCGCCGCCATCAAAGAGGCGTCAGATCGGCTCGCACCCCACGAGCGGGGCAGGTTCCTGCTCACCGGCTCGGCGGACATCTTCCGCTCCGCCCGAACCCAGGAATCGCTGCCGGGGCACATGGCGCGGCTCGAGTTGCTGCCGCTTTCCGTCACGGAGCTACACGCCCAGCCGCTGAACATCATCGACTACCTCCTCGCCGGCGATTTCGCGCCGGCGCCAACCACCACCACATCACGGGAGACCTTGGCCAATCTGGTGCTGCGGGGCGGTTACCCGGAGGTGCAGAGCAAGCGCCGGCGCGGCAGGCAGGCATGGTTCCGCTCGTACGTCGAGGGTCGTCTGCTCAAGGATTTCGAGACGCTTCACGCCGCGCGCGGGGATTACTTCTCCAGGCTGCGGACGCTCACGCCTTGGCTCGCCGGCATCAGTGGCAACCTGCTGAAGTACTCGAACATCGCCAACGACCTGCAGCTGGACGACCGGCTGGCCAAACGCTATGTGGAAATGCTCGAGCTCATGCACATCGTTCGCCGCGTGCCCGCTTGGACGAAGGGGCGCGCCAAGCGCTTGGCGGGGCGCATGGCGAAACTGCATTACGTGGATACGGGCTTGGCCTGCCATCTGCTTGGCCTGCGCAGCGAACGGCAGCTGCTGGCCAGCCCACACTACGGTGGGCTATTGGAGAGCCTGATCTACATGGAGTGCTGCAAACATGCGGCTTGGGCGGAAGAGGAAACGAGCCTCTGGCACTTCCGCGACACCCGCAAACGCGAGGTGGACATCGTGTTGGAGAGCGGCGATGGCCACATCATCGGGGTGGAAGTGAAGGCGTTGGCCAGCATCAGGCGGGAGGACTTCAAGGGCCTCGCCACCTTGGCGGAAGTCGCCGGTGACGCCTTCCAACAAGGCGTGGTGTTCTACAGTGGCGAGCGGGTGTTGCCCTTCAGCTTTGGCGGGCGGCGCTTCCATGCCCTGCCATTGGGGATGCTGCTGTCGAATGGGTGACGCCGTTCGCTCGACAGCAGTTCACTCGGCAAACGACACGCTCTTCACCAGCGCATAGGCGCTCATGCCCACCTTGAGGCCCAGGTCATCGACCGCGGCGCGGGTGATGCGGGCGCGCAGGCCTTGCCCGGCGACGGTGAGCACCGCCTCGGCAAAGGGAGAATCTGCCTCGGCGACCAGCTCAGTGAGCTCGCCGGCCAGCACGTTGCGGATGCTCAAGCCCGTTGGCCGCGCCGTCGCCAACGCCACATCCCTCGCGCGAATGCGCAGACGCGCCACCACGCCCGGCGCCAAGCCTTCGTTGAGGGGCGTTGCGATGGGTTGGCCGGCCAGTTCCAACCAAGTGAGGCGGTAGCGCAGGTCGTGCCGCGCCACGCGCGCCTCAACCACCACGCTTGCCTCGATGGGCCCGGCGATGGACTGCACATCCAAACGCTGCAGCACCGCGGCCGTGGCGCCGAAGGCGCGTACCCGTCCCTCGGCGAGCACCAACACCCGGCTGGCGAGACGCGCCACTTCGTCGATGGCATGGCTGACATACAAGGTGGGCATGCCGAACTGGGCGGGCAGCGCTTCCAAATACGGCAGGATGTCCGCCTTGCGAGCGGTGTCCAACGCGGCTAGTGGTTCGTCCAGCAGCAACAGCGCCGGCTTCGTCAACAGCGTTCGCGCCAACGCCACCCGCTGCCGCTCGCCACCGGAAAGCCCACTCGGCCGACGCCGCAGCAGCTCAGCCAAGTCGAACGCGGCCACCACGTCGTCGAAGGTCGGCGCACCGCTGCGGGCGCGGCGCGCGGCATAGCGCAGATTGCCGCCCACGGAGAGGTGGCTGAAGAGCCGGGCATCTTGGAACATGTAGCCCACCGGGCGCTGATGCGCCGGCACCCGCACCCCGGCTTCGCTGTCGAGCCACACGTCTTCGCCCAACGCCACCCGGCCGCTGGCTGGCTCGAAGCCGGCGATGGAGCGCAGCAACGCGCTCTTGCCGGCGCCGCTGGGCCCGAACACCGCGGTCACGCCGGCCATGGGCAAGCGTTCCGCGCACCGCAGTTGGAAGCTCGGCAGCGGCAGCGTGATGGCCACCTCCAAAACGCCGGCTCCAGCCATCGGCATGCCAGCCATTCGATCAGCCAACACGGGCCGGAAACCGTTTGTCGGCGGTGTACACCGCCAGCAACGCCACCGCGCAAAATGTGAGCAGCACCGCCGACAGCGCATGGGCGTCCGCATAGTTGAGCGTCTCCACATGCTCATAGATGGCGATGGAGACCACGCGCGTCTCACCCGGAATGTTGCCGCCCACCATGAGGACAACGCCGAACTCGCCCACGGTGTGGGCGAAGGTGAGCACCGTCGCGGTAAGGAAGCCGCGCCCGGCAAGGGGCGCCGCCACCGTGAAGAAGGCATCCAGCGGCCGTGCCCGCAGGCTTGCGGCGGCTTCGAGCGGTGCCCGACCCACGGCGGTGAAGGCGCTTTGCAGCGGTTGCACCATGAACGGCAGGGAATACAGGATGGACGCCGCCACCAAACCCTCGAACGAGAACGTGAGGGATTCACCGCTGACGCGCACCCAAAGCCGCCCAATGGGCGCTTCCGGGTTGAAGAGGATGAGGAAGTAGAAGCCGAGCACTGTCGGTGGCAGCACCAAGGGCAAGGCGGTGATGGCCTCGATCACCGGCTTGATGGCCGAGCGCGTCGTCGCGAGCCACCAAGCGAGCGGGGCGCCCAAGACCAACAGCGCCACCGTGGTGACGCCGGCCAGCTTGAACGTCAGCCAGAGGGCGCCGGTTTCCACACGCCATCCTCCAAGCCGGCGTCGGCCGGGGCGTCGTAGCCGCTGGCGGCGATGATGCCCCGCGCCCGCCCCCCGGCCAGGAACGCCATGAACGCGAGCGCGGCGCGATTGTCGGCGGCGCGGCGCAGCAACACGGCGTCTTGGCGCACTGGGCCATGCAACTTGGCCGGCACTGTCCAACCGCTGCCACGGTTGGCATCGGCCACCACATACGAGGCTGCCACGAAGCCCAACTCGGCCGCGCCGGTGGCCACCAGGGCATGCGCCTGCCCCACGTTCTCGCCCATCACCAGCCGCTGTGCGTTGGCGTCATGGAGGCCAAGCGCCCGCAGCGTCTCAACCGCCGCGGCGCCATATGGAGCGAGACGCGGATTGGCGATGGCGAGGCGCTGATGTGACCCGTCGCGCAACGTGCCGGCGCCGTCACGCCCAATGCGCTCCGCATCGGCGCTCCAGAGCGCAAGGCGCCCCAGCGCGTATGTGCGGCGCCAACCCGGCACACTGAGCCCCGCCGCCTCCAACTTGCGCGGGCGCTCCCGGTCTGCCGCGAGCAACACGTCAAAGGGCGCACCGTGGGTGATCTGCGCAAAGAGCTTGCCGGTCGAGCCGATGACCAAGGCGACGCGATGCGGCGAGGCGTTCTCGAACGCCGCTTCGATGCGCTGCGCCGGATGCGCGAAGTTGGCCGCCACAGCCACCAAGGCTTCCGCCGCCGCGGCACCCCAGGCCCCCACCAAGCCCAGCGCGGCCCCGGCGCGAAGCATCCAACCCCTCATGGCGTGGTCGTGGCGCTGGGCGGCGCCTCTCGGAGCTCGTCGTTGAAGCAGCGAGCCGCAAGCCACATGTGATACACCGCCCACAAGGGCAACACCTTCATGGCCACCAGCGCCCAGCGCAGGGAGTCCGCCCCGAACACCGGTGCCAGAGCGTCCGACAGCACACCCACGGCGAATGGCCCCAACCCCACGCCGATGAGGTTGGACGAGAACATCAGGATGGCGCCGGCCAAGGCCCTGGCATGGGGCCCCACCAAGCCCTGCACCGCCGCCAGCAACACGCCGGCGAAGACGCCGGCGGCGAGCATCGCCACCACCGCCGAGGCGAACGCCCAGCGCCAGTCTGGCGCGAGATAGAAGCCAAGCAGAAACGGCACGGACACCAAGGTGCCGAGCAACGGCACCCACACTTGCCAAGCCGCATCGCGCTTGGCCAGCCGATCGGCGGCGAAGCCGCCCACCATCACGGCGACTAGGCTGGGAATGCTGAGCAGGCTCAACAAGAGCCCCACCTCGTCGAGTTCCAAGCCGTGCGAGCGCTGCAGGAAGGGGGCGTGCCACTGGCCGGCGCCGACGTTGCTGAACCACAGGATGCCAACGGCGATCATCAAATGGCGAAACGCCCGGCCGCGAAAGAGATGCGCCGTGGCCTGCCACAACGAACCGCTGCGCAATGGCGATCCCACCGCTTCCGCCTTGCCGCGTGGCGCTGCCTCGCGCACCGTGAACCGCACCACCAGCGCGAAGGCGACCCCCGGCGCACCAAGCACGATGAAGGCCATGCGCCAGCCATAGGCGTGGCCGATGTAGCCGGCCAGCAACGTGCCGAGGAAGATGCCGATGTGCGCCCCGGCCACGAAGAACGCGATGGCGCGGGCGCGCTGTTCAATGGGAAAGTAATCCGCCAGCAGCGCCTGCGAGGGTGGGTTGCCGCCGGCTTCGCCGATGCCGACGCCAATGCGGGCGAGCAGCATGTGCCAGTACGCCGTGGCCAGCCCGGACACCACCGTCATCACGCTCCAAATCGCCATCGCCCAAGCGATGACGCGCACCCGCAAGCCGCGGTCCGCGAGCCGTGCGATGGGAAATCCGCACACGGCGTAGAAGATGGCGAAGGCCAAGCCCGTGAGCACCCCCATCTGCGTGTCGCTGGCCTGCAGCTCCTGCTTGATGGGCTCGATGAGCACACCCAGGATCGAGCGATCCATGTAGTTGAAGAGGTTCACGCCCATCAGCACACCGAGGACGTAAACCCGATGCCGCGTGGAATACTCCCGGCGGGGGGCGGCGTCCAAGGGGGCGGCTTCATTCATCCGGGCAATGGTAGCCGTGCCGGCGACGCTTCCGTGCATTGGCTCTGTTGGCTTTTGAGGACGCGCCAGCCGACGCCGCGCACGACACCGGCGCCGGGGCCGTATCGTGGTATGATTGCGCCGTTGGTTTCGGCAGCCCTCGCTGCCTTCCAGGATCGGTCATCGCCTTCTCGCCCACGTTTCCCGTGTCCACTCGCCTTTGCGCCACTTGGCCGTGGCTCGCTTCGGATGGAGCGAACCGCCGGTCACTTGTCGCGGGGGTGTGCGGCGGCTGCGGGGGCGGGGCGCAACGGCGGCGCCGGCATTGCGGGCGCTGATCGGCGGCGCCGGCCAACCACCATAACGCGATCGGGAGAGAAGACTTGAAAATCTACGTCGGCAACATGCCGTACAGCACCACCTCCGAGCAGCTCACCACGCTGTTCAGCGAATACGGGCATGTGCAGGAGGCCACCGTCATCATGGATCGGGAAACCGGGCGCTCCAAGGGCTTCGGCTTTGTCGATATGCCCAACAACTCGGAGGCGGACCAAGCCATCAAGGCGCTGAACGCAACCGCGCTCAACGGGCGCATGCTCACCGTCAACCAAGCGCGCCCAAGAGGGGATCGGCCGCCGCGCCGCCATTGACCGCCACCTAACCCACATCTTCGCAGCACGGCGTGGCCCCCGCCGCGCCGCGGGTTCGGTGTGCTCGGTGCCCTTGGGCGAGCGGCTAGGCGCGGTGCCGGGCCGCCGTCTGGACTTCAGCCCGAGCGCCGCGTGGCGAGGTCCGCTTGAATGTCCTCCGGCGACACCTGCGGCTCATAACGCGCCACCACCTCGCCCTCGCCGTCCACCAAGAACTTGGTGAAGTTCCAAGCGATGTCCGGGTTGCCGTCTTCGCGTGGCTGTGCGGCCTTGAGCAGGCGGTACAGCTCGCAAGCGCCGTCGCCGTTCACCTCGACCTTGGCGAAAATCTCGAAGTTCGCGCCGTACTGGGAGCGCGCGAACTCAAGGATTTCCTCGTTCGTGCCCGGCTCCTGCGCACCAAATTGGTTGCACGGGAAGCCCAACACCGTTGCGTCGCCCTGCTCCTGCAATGTACGCAGACCTGCGTACTGAGGGGTGAGGCCTCATTGGCTGGCGAGGTTCACCACCAAACAGGCTTGGCCCTTGTATTGGCGGAAGCTCAAGGGCTCGCCGGCGGCCGTCTGCATCGTGAGGTCGTGGAAGGTGGACATGCGCTCAATCTCCCCAAGCGCCCAAGTTGCCCCGATTATTGGGTGGGCGCGGCGTCAAGTCCACTATGATGGGTGCCACCCCCTTGGCGCCGCCTCGTGGGGTGCCTGCTTTGGCTCACGGGTAAGGGGAAACGCCCATGAACTTCGACTTGCCGGAACATCTGAGCGCCTATCTCGACGAACTCGACCGGTTCATCGAGCGCGAAATCAAGCCGCTTGAAGAACAAGCCGACAACATCCGCTTCTTCGACCATCGGCGCGAGGACGCCCGCACGGATTGGGAACGCGGCGGCCTGCCCAACGAGGCGTGGGAGGCGCTGCTCGCCGAGGCGAGGCGCCGCGCCGACGCCGCCGGCCACTATCGCTATCCGTTCCCGAAGGCATACGGCGGGCGCGACGGCGGCAACCTGGACATGGCGGTGATTCGGGAACACCTCGCCGCCAAGGGCTTGGGGCTGCACTGCGATTTGCAGACCGAGCACTCCATCGTCGGCAACAACGTCGGCCTCCTGTTGATGCTGGAGTACGGCACCGAACGCCAAAAGGCCGAGTGGATCGACGACCTAGCCGAGGGGCGCCGCGGCTTCGCCTTCGGCATCACCGAGCCCGAACACGGCTCGGACGCCACCCACATGGACACCCACGCCGAGCGCGACGGCGACGAGTGGGTCATCAACGGCGAGAAGACGTGGAACACCGGCATCCACAAGGCGCAGTACGACCTCATCATGGCCCGCACCAGCGGCGGGCCCGGCGACGGCCGCGGCATCACCGCCTTCCTCACGCCCACGGCCGCCGCCGGCTTCAAGGTGGAGGAAATGCTCTGGACCTTCAACATGCCCACCGACCACGGCCGGGTGTCGCTGGCGGACGTGCGCGTTCCGCACGAGGCCATCTTTGGCGGCGAAGGGCGCGGCCTGATGGTGGCGCAGCACTTCTTCAACGAGAACCGCATCCGCCAAGCAGCCTCCAGCTTGGGCGCCGCGCAATACTGCATCGACCAAGCCGTCTCTTACGCGAAGGAGCGCAAGCCGTTCGGCAAGCCTCTCGCGGAGAATCAGGCGATTCAGTTCCCGCTGGCGGAGCTGCACACCCAGTGCGCGATGTTGCGCGCCCTCATCCACAAGACGGCTTGGATGATGGACGCCCACGGCGCCTTCTCCGTGTCGGACCAAGTGTCCATGTGCAACTACCAAGCGAACCGCCTGTGCTGCGAAGCCGCGGACCGCGCCATGCAGGTTCACGGCGGCTTGGGCTACTCGCGCCACAAGCCGTTCGAGCACATCTACCGCCATCATCGGCGCTACCGCATCACGGAAGGGGCGGAAGAGATTCAGATTCGCCGCGTGGCCGGCTACCTGTTCGGCTACATGAAGCAGCGCGCGCCGAAGGGTGTGGGCGCCGCCCAAGCCGCCGGCTGAGCGCCGTCGACCCGGCACGATGACGTAGAGGAGCCCGAATGAGCCAAGCCCGCGCGGATTCGCCTGCCGCCGTCGCCCGCGTTCGGGTGACGAAGGGGGAACGCGCCGAGATGGAGGAGGCGGCCGCCCGCTTGGGCTTTCGTTCGGTGAGCGAGTACCTGCGCCACCTGCACCGGCGGCACACTCACTCACGGCCGGGCTGCAGATTCCGACCAGTGCCCGGCTGGCGATGCCGCCACCGCGCCAAGCGCCACCGGCGGGATGCGCCGCTACCATCAAACGGCGCTTGGCACGGTGCTCTGCGGCGACGCCCTCTGCCATCTGCGCGAAGCACCGCCGCGGTCCGTCGATTTGGTGATGACTTCGCCGCCGTTCGGCTTGGTGCGCAAGAAGTCCTACGGCAACGAGGACGCCCACCGCTATTGCGACTGGTTCCGCCCATTCGCGGCCGGCCTGCGGCGCGTGTTGAAGGATCGCGGCAGCTTGGTGATCGACATCGGCGGCGCCTGGAAGCCGGGCATGCCAACGCGCTCGCTCTACCACTTCGAACTGCTGCTGATGCTGTGCGAAGACTACGGCTTCCACTTGTGCCAAGAACACTACTGGTGGAACCCGTCCAAGCTACCGACGCCGGCGGAGTGGGTGAACATCCGCCGCGTACGGGTGAAGGACGCCGTGAACTGCGTTTGGTGGCTGAGCCCCACGCCGTGGCCCAAGGCCGGCAATCGCCGTGTGCTGGCGCCCTACAGCAAATCCATGCGCGGCCTGTTGAAGAACGGCTACCGGCCCAAGCTGCGCCCTTCCGGGCACCAGATCTCCGCTCACTTCGCCAAGGACAACGGCGGTTCGGTTCCCCCCAACCTGCTCGCCGTGGCCAACACGGAATCCAACGGCCGCTACCAAGACTACTGCCGCGAGCACGGCTTGCCCGTCCACCCGGCCCGCTTCCCCAAGGAACTGCCGGAGTACTTCATCCGCATGCTCACCAACCCGGGCGACGCGGTGCTGGACCCGTTCGCCGGCTCCTGCGTGACGGGCGAAGTCGCCGAACGACTGGGCCGCCGCTGGACCTGCTGCGAGTTGGACGAGGCGTACCTCAAGGGCGCCTTGGCCCGCTTCCAACCGCGCCCCGACGACGCCGAACTCCTCACCAAGGCACTCGGCGGCAAGGCCATCTACTCCATCCACTCCCCGTGCAGCCTGCCAGTGGACGACCACGAAGCGCCGCTGGTGGAAGACGGCGGACAGCGGCGGCCCGGGGTGTCCGCGGCGGTGGAGAACGGACGCTGACGCCCGGTTACCCAAACTGGGCGGTGCCGGGCATCGTCCGCGAATGTCGCTACAATGCCGAACCATCGCGGTGGCCTGACGCGACCGCACGGTTTCATCGAGTTGGGAGAGGAGTTTTCACATGCGTCTCAAACTCGGCATCGGATTGACCCTCGCCGTGGCCATGACGTGGCCGGCGGCCCATGCACAGGAAGAGGAGGAGGGCGCTCAGCCCTTGGAGGAGCTCATCGTCACGGCGCGGCGCCGCGAGGAATCCGCGCAGGACGTGCCGATTCCGCTCACCGCCATGTCTGAGCAGATGCTGCGTGACCGCGGCATACACGATTTGCGGGAGCTCACGAACGTCACGCCCAACCTGCAGTTTCTCAACTCCGGCGTGAACAAGAACACGGCCCAAGTGTTCCTGCGCGGCATCGGCCAGGTGAACTGGGCGCCGGTGCATGACCCGAAGATCGGCACCTACGTGGACGGCGTGTATCTCGGCCGGCCACAGGGTGGCGTGTTCGACTTTCTCGACATCGACCGGGTGGAGGTGCTGCGCGGCCCGCAAGGCACGCTGTTCGGGCGCAACACCACCGCCGGGCTGGTGCATGTCATCAGCAACCGGCCGCATGACGAGTTCGACTACTCGGTGGGCGGCGGCGTCGGCAACGACGGCATCTTCACCGCGGAAGCGATGGTCAACGTGCCGCTCAGCGACACGCTGGCGGCGCGTCTCGCCTTCCAGCACCGGGAATCCGACGGCTATGTCCACAACACCGCCACCGGCGAGGACTGGAACGACGAGAACTCCCAAGGCGCCCGGCTGTCGTTCCGCTACACGCCTAACGACCGGGTGACCGCGGACCTCATCATCGAGGCGCAACGCGCCCGCGAGCTCTCCGCCCTCGGCACTTGCGAGTGGACGGAGCCGGACGACGGCTCGCAGACGGGTGCCTTCCTGCCGCTCATGGCCTTCGTCTTCAACGTCTATGACGAGATTCGAGACGCCTGCAACGCCACCCGGCCCTACCGTTCCAACGACAACGATCCAGACCCCGAAAGTGAAGTGGACGCCTACAGCGTCACCTTGGACTTGAACGCGGACGTGGGCTTCGGCGACCTCACCTACCTCGTGTCCTACCGCGACGTCACCGAGTTCAACGGCTCGTGGGGCTGGGCCTCGGACAACGCCACGTCCGCTTCGTTCCTTGAAGTGCTCGGCGTGGACGACAATCCGGCCGAACAGTGGTCCCACGAACTGCGGCTGGCCGGCACGTCCCTCGAGGACTCCCTCGATTGGGTGGTGGGCATCTACATGTTCGAGGAAGACGCCTTGAACATCGTTGACGTGCCGATTCTGCGCGGCGCCGCGGCACCGGACTGCGCGGTTTGGCCCATCTGGTGCGCACCATCGTTCATCCCCGGCCTCACTTTCGGGCAGTTTGCCCAAGGGGGCGTGCAAATCGGTGGCAGCCGTACCCAATACATGTACGGCTACAACGAATCCCGCGCCGTCTTTGGCGAGGTGACTTGGCGCTTCGCCGAGAACTGGTCCGTCACCGCCGGCGCCCGCTACACGGAAGACGAGCGCGAGTTCAAACGCACGGAGATCCTCTCGGTCGGCGTGCCGGATCCGACGCTCGCTTGTCCCCCAGGCACGCCCCCGCCGCGCGACGGCACCACCTGTTTCACGGACGCGTCGTTCGAGGAAGTGACGCCCCGCATCATCTTCAGTTGGAACGTGCGGGACAACGCCATGCTCTATCTCGGTTGGAGCAAGGGCTACTCGTCCGGCGGCTTCAACCAAGACGTGCGCATGCGGCCGTTCGAGCCGGAGATTTCCGGCAACTGGGAGGGCGGCGTGAAGTCCACTTGGAAGGACGGCTTGGTGACGCTGAACCTCACGGCGTTCCACAACAGCTACGAGAACCAGCAAATCACCGTGGGGCGGCTGGTGGACGGCAACCCCACCGCGGACCTCATCAACGCGCAGGATGCGACGCTTTACGGCATCGAGGGCGAGTTCCGGGCCGAGCTCGGCGGCGGCTTCTACACCCTCGGCGCGTTCGGCTGGATGAACGGCGAGTACGATGAGTTCACTGTGCAGGACAACCAAATCGTGAACCTGCAGGAAGTCACCATCACGCGGGACCTCTCGGATGAGGAGATCGTGCGCGGCTCGCCCTACACCTACAGCATCGCCATCGGCAAGAATCAGGCGCTGCCCGGTGGCGGCGCCTTGAACGCGCAAGTGGGCTGGGCCTTCCGCGGGCGCTTGTACAACACGCTGGAGTCTGTGCGGGCCTCCCGGCAAGGCAAGTACGGGCTGCTCGACGCTCGCGTGAGCTGGGCCTTGGCGGACGGCAGGACGACCGTTTCGGTGTGGGGCACGAACCTCTTGGGCCGCCTGTACTACCCCGCGGCGGTGGACCTGTCTTCCGGCGACAGCCGCTCTGGCACCGTCACCAAGTATTGGGGCGAACCGCGCCGCTTCGGTTTGGAATTGAGCTATCGAATGGGCCGGTAGCTCGTCCTGCACGCCCCGGGCACCCGCACCAGAGCGGGTGCCTCGGGGTGGCGGTCAACGGCGGGTGTGACCTTTCGCCCGCGCATCTACGCGACGATGTGGCGGAACGTCAGGTTCAATCTTGACCCCGCCGCCTTGGCGTGCGCCGGCAAGCAATGTTCCCAGTGGCGCTGCGTCGGATGGCGCATCACGAGCAGGCTGCCGTGGCCCAGTTCAATGTCGAACGTGCGACGCCGGTTCGCCTTCGCCCGCAAGCGGAACGTCCGCGTGGTGCCGAGGCTCACCGAGGCGATGTGGATGGTTTCGCCCAGCTCGCGTTCATCGTCGGCATGCCAACCCATCCTGTCGCGCCCATCGCGGTAGAGGTTCGCAAGCACCGAGTTGAAGGTGAGCGTGGTGGCCGCACGGAGCCGCCGGCGTAGTTCATTCAGGCTTGGCGGGAACGGTGCCGGCGAGAGCGCGAGGCCGGAATAGGTGTAGGTCAATCCCCCATCGGCGAACCAAGCGGTGAGACGGGGCACGTCGTGTTCCTTGCCGAAGACGCGCACCCGCTCTTGGGCGAAGCGCCATGTCTTGGCGTCGTCGAGCAGCGCATCCGCTTCGGCCTTCGCCAAGAACGCTGGGTCATGCCAAACGTCTGCGCCGGCACCACCCGGTGCCAGCGCCCAACGCTCTAGCCCAGCCATTTCATCCGATGGCAAGCGGCGCCGGGCCCGGTGTCGGCGGGTGGATGGTCGGATGCAACTGGTGCGCCAGCCACTCCAAGCCATCGACCAAGCGTGGGCCGGGCCGGCTGAAATCTGCCGCGCCATCAACGACATACATGCGGCCGGCCTGTACCGCCGCGAGCCCCTGCCAAATTGGGGAGCGTTCGAGAGAGGCAAGCGCCTTGCGACACCCTTTCGCGCCCAAGCCGCCCAAAGCGACCAAGATGACCTCGGCTTGGCAAGCCGCCACCGCTTGCCAATCAATGCGCCGCGATGGCGCGCACGGGTTGCCCAAACAGTCCACACCACCGGCGAAGGCGACGATCTCCGGCATCCACCAGCCGGCGTTGCACGGCGGCCGCAGCCACTCCAGCACCGCGACGCGGGGCCGCTCGGCGCTCAGCACGGCCTCGGTGCGCTTGCGTGTGGCGGCAATCCGGCGTTTGAGCCGCGTCACCACGCGCCGCGCTTGGTATGGCTTGCCGGCGGCAGTGCCAACACGGGCCGTGGCTTCAAGCACATCCTCCAAAGAACTCGCAGCCAAGCTCATGAAACGCGGCTGGGACGGCAACCCGCGCAACGCGGCCGCCAACGCTTCGCTGGCCCCTTCCTCGCCAAGCGTTTGCGTGACGACGAGGTCTGGACGCACCCGCTCAAGCACATCCATGCGCAGCGCGTAACGCACTTCGCTGCCCCGCGCCCCACGCCCCGCGACGCCGATGCTGAAACTTCCCGCATCCCCAGCGGCGAGGGGTTCCGTCACCATAGGCAACCGACGCACAGATGCTGGATGGTCGCACTCGTGAGACACCCCCACCAGCCGAGAACGCATCGCCAAGGTGCAAGCAATTTCCGTGGCACCCGGCGTGAGCGATGCGATGCGCATGACGCGATGTTGGGTGCGGGCGCCGGTGGCGTCAAGCGAACACCGCACTGGCGTTGTCGCACACCGCGGGCGGATTGTTGGCTGTTGGGACCGACTCTCAAACTGGTGGGCACTGTGCGTACAATCAGAACTTGACCACACGCCAAATCTCGGTGCGCCCACCCGCGCTGCCGACACGACATGGGCCGAACATGAAGCTCCGCATCCACAGGGGAACAAAGGAAATCGGCGGTACTTGCATCGAGGTCGAGGCGCAGGGCAAGCGCCTTGCGGTCGATGTCGGCCTGCCGCTCGACGCCCCCGACGACGAAGACGCCCACGAAAGCCTGCTGCCGACGGTTCCGGGGTTCCGCGAGCGCGACGACAGCCTGCTCGGCGTGCTGATCTCGCATCCTCACCAAGACCACTACGGCTTGGCCCGGCACATCCGACCGGAGGTTTCGGTACATATCGGCCAAGATGCGCACAATATCCTTAAGGCCGCGAGCCGTTACGTTCCGAATGGCCATGCCTTCGCCAATCCCCGCTTCATCGCACACCGGCGGCCGGTGGAGATAGGGCCGTTCCGTGTCACGCCGTATTTGGTGGATCACAGCGCTTTCGACGCATACTCGCTGCTGATCGAAGCCGATGGCAAGCGGGTGTTCTACTCCGGCGATTTCCGCGGACACGGGCGCAAGGCTGGCCTGTTCGAGTCTCTAGTTGCGCACCCACCGCCCGACATCGACGTCCTGCTGATGGAGGGAACGACCATCGGGCGGACGGGCACGGACGAAGGATTCGCCACTGAGAACGATCTCGAACGCGAGTTTGTGCAAGCATTCCAGCAGACAAAGGGCCTACATTTCGTGTGGACCTCATCCCAGAACATCGACCGCTTGGTGACGATCTTCCGCGCCGCCAAACGGACCGGGCGTGTGCTGTTGATCGACCTGTACACGGCCGTGGTGCTGGAGGCGACGGGGCGGGACTCGATTCCCCAATCCGATTGGGACGATGTGAGACTTTACGTTCCATATCGCCAGCGCGTGTTCATCAAGCGGAGCGGGTTGTTTGGCGACCTCGGGCGGCACAAGGCCAACCGAGTTTACCCGGAGGACCTGCCGGACCTCGCCAGCAAAGCCGTCATGCTGTTTCGCCCCATGGCGATGGACGACAAAGGCGTCGAAGGCGTGTTGAATGGTGCCGCACTCACCTACTCGATGTGGGAGGGCTATCTGCAACAGCGCGGCCCGCGCAAGGTCCTGGAATGGCTGGACGACCACGGCATCCCTTGGCGCACCATCCACACCTCCGGCCACGCCTCGGTGGCCGACTTGAAACGCCTCGCTACCAGCCTTGCGCCCCGTGTGCTCGTGCCCATACACTCGTTCGAGACTGGCCGCTTCGGGGAGTTCTTCGAGAATGTCGTCCCTCGGGAGGATGGCGAGTGGTGGGAAGTTTTACAGCTTGATTGAAGGAGAAGCCGTGACGAAACGACCGATTTCATACGAACGCGCACCCTCGAAGGAACTGTGCGCTCTTTTCGCACCGGGCGAGATTCTCTCTCCCTTATCGGATCTTCATCGCAACAACGTTGAAGTCCATGAGGGGTTGGGACTGGATATCCATTTTCGCCGGGGCGATGTAACACACGCCTATTGCGGGCTGACGAAACTGCTTGATCTGAAAAGAATGCGGCAAAGCGGAAGGTTGAGGGTGAGTGCCCACAAAAGACACCTACAATATGACCGAGAAGGAACGCTCTTCCGCGAATGGCAATCGAATAGTCGTGAGTTCAAGAGTAGTGTGGATAGCTACTTAGCCAATGTGAGGGTTGGCTCTCGTCACGCTAAGGAGGGCCGCGTTCAGATGATTTGGTCACGAGTAGTTGAACCTTGGATACCCTTCGATCGGGAAGCCCGTCTGCGGTACTCTTCCCAGGAGTATCGAAATAGCACTACTGTCTTTGAAGCGGTAGAGGCGGCATATGGCAGCTTGTGTGCGATCTACGACGATCATCGGAAGAACACTGGCAGAAGTCGATGGGCCAAAGTAGAGAAAGGGGCAAGAAAACTGGATCAACTCGCGGTTGACCGAGACGGCCGCTTAGTGCTGGTCGAACTCAAAGACGCCGAAGGCGGGCAGCCCAAGGAAGTTTACTACTCACCGTTTCAACTTCTGCAATATGTCTGGGAGTGGCATGAAGCATTGAGGAACAACGCACCGCAATTGCTGGCGCAAGTGCAGTCGCTCCTTGATTCTCGGGTAGCGCTCGGGCTGGTGGGCACGCCGGCGACACGTTTAACCGGTGACATCCGCGCTGCAGTCTGTTTCGGCCGCGATGGCCGCAGCGACGAAGTAAGACAGCGTTATAGCTTGGTCTTGGACGTCTGCAACCGGCATCTTCCGAAAGGCATTGGGCCCATCGAGACGTGGGAGTACAGCACAGATACCCCGAGTCGGATCAGAACCTAGCCTCTGCGGGTCGCCCATGTCCGTCAACCCCCAAGCAATGCCGGCAGCCGCGCCCGGAAGCGAAACGGCGCTTACTACACCCCGGAGTCGGTGGCGGCCATGCTGGTGCGCTGGGCGGTTCGCTCGCCGGACGATGCGTTGCTGGACCCGTCTTGCGGCGATGGACGCTTTCTCGCCCAACACGGCAACAGCATCGGGGTGGAACGAGACGCCTTGGCCGCGAACGTGGCGCGCCAGCGGGCACCGCTTGCGCATGTAGCCAATGAGGAGTTCTTCGCGTGGGCGGAACGGATGCGCCACGGCGGCGAGCGGTTCGACTGTGCGGCCGGCAATCCGCCGTTCATCCGCTATCAGAGTTTTAACGGCGATGTACGTCGCCGAGCCGTGGCGCTGTGTGCCGAACTCGGCGTCAAGTTCTCGGGTTTGTCGGGCTCATGGGCACCCTTCCTCGTGGTGGCCGCCAGCCTCCTGCGCACTGGCGGCCGCATGGCGTTCGTTGTGCCGGCGGCCATCGGGCATGCCCCTTACGCCGGGCCGCTCTTGGAGTATCTGGTTGCGCATTTCAGGAAAGTGCTCGTCGTCGCAGTGCGCCGCAAGCTGTTCCCGCGCCTCTCCGAGGATTGCTGGCTGTTGTTCGCAGACGGTTTCGGCGGTGCCGCGGACGAGATCGGCTTCACCGCCGTGGACGCGCTCCGATGCCAAGATGCGCCACCGCGTCCTTGCATCCGCATCGACGTCGCCGAGTGGCGCAGCGCCTGGCGCCGCCGCCTTCGGCCTTATCTGCTGGCGCCCAAGGCGCGGGCCTTGTATTTGGCGGCCGCGGAAGCGGCGGATGAACACCAATCGGCGGAGGGGAGCGTTGGGGTGGCGTCCGCCCGCTTCGGTGCCTTGGCGGACATTGGCCTCGGCTACGTTAGCGGCGCCAACGGCTTCTTTCACCTGACGCCATCTACTGCCCACCGTGCAGGCATTCCGGAGCGGCTTCTGCAAACTACCGTCCGCAGCGCAAGGGTGTTGCCGCCGAGGGAGCTGACAGGGGCGCGTGTGGATCGCTGGAGACGCGACGACGAGCCGATGCTGCTGCTGCGCCTCCCCAAGGAGGCAGCTATTCCGGCGCTAGTGCGACGCTATCTCGACTGTGCCGCCGGCCGCAAAGCGCGTGAGACATACAAGTGCCGGCACCGCACACCGTGGTATTCCGTGCCGGATGTGCGCGTGCCGCCCTTCTTTCTCACCTACATGGCGGGACGAGCGCCGAACTTGGTCAGGAACGCCGCCGGCGCCTCGTGCTCGAACGCGCTGCACGGGGTTCGGCTGAGGCGGTCCATCACGTCCGACAAGCTACTCGACGCTTGGCATGCGCCGTTGACCCAACTCAGTTGTGAACTCGAAGGCCACGCTTTGGGCGGCGGAATGCTCAAACTGGAGCCCGGCGAGGCGGCCCGGGTGATTCTCCCCCTCAGTCCAGCGAAGACGAGCCGGCCTGCTACGGAGATCGAAGAGGCGGTTCATATGATGCGCTCTTGGAGACACTATGCCGAATGATGACCTAGTGATCGGTTCAAAGCGCAGAGGAGGCAGCAACGTGAGAGTGCAGGGCAGGATTTTCGAGGATGGCGGGTTCTGGTTGGCTGAAGTTCCCATGCTGGACGCCATGACCCAAGGCACCTCCAAGGCAGATGCCTTGGACATGGTGAAGGACGTGGTGGAGACGTTGGCCAACCGCCCGGGTTTCTCGGTGACGGTGCATTCGTGCGCGGACGGCAACATCGAGCTGGGTTCGGATGATGTGCGCGGATTGGTGGCGTTGATCCTGCATCGGCACCGCACGCGAAACGGTCTCTCGCTTCCGGAGGCCGCGCGGCGGCTCGGCGCCAAATCCGCCGACGCCTACGCGCGCTACGAGCGCGGGGAATCCTCGCCCACATTGGAGAAGCTCAGCGAGCTCATGGCCGCGGTTTCCCCCGGCTGCGATTTCGTGCTGCAACGCGGTGTCGCGCACTGAGGTCTTCGTAGCCGCCTTCGCCCAGCCCTCACGCACGGTCGCGCAGCGCTTGAGCCAGCTCGCGTACGCCAATTCCTTCCACGCCCTGCGCCACCGGATAGCGATCCTCGCCGGCGTGGACGACGAAGGCGCGTGTTGGCTTGATGTCCGCACAGGCCAGGTGGAAGCCCCGCCGCACCTTGGCGGAGAGCGAACGCTTGATCTCGATGGCCCAACGTTCGCCTTCGGGGTGGTCGATCACCAGATCGACTTCCGCGCCGGCGCTGGTGCGGTAGAAGTGCGGCTGTGCGAGTGGGGGCAGCACGCTGAGAAGGGTCTCGACGACGTAGCCTTCCCAGCTCTCGCCCACCACCGGGTGCCCGGCGAGCTGTTCCAAAGACGCGATGCCCAGCAAGGCGTGTACCAAGCCGCTGTCGCGCACGTACACCTTCGGGGCCTTCACCAGCCGCTTGCCGACGTTGGCCCGCAAGGGTGGCAAGCGGCGCACCAGCAGCAGATCACACAGGAGGTCTATGTAGCGGGTGACGGACTGGGCACTCAGCTCCAAGGCTCTGGCGAGGGCGGAGACGTTCAGCGTCGTGCCTTGGCGGTGCGCCAGCATCGTCCAGAGCCGCTCCAAGGTCGTGGCTGGGATGCGCGGCCCGAACAGGGCGACATCGCGCTCCAAGTAGGTGCGGATGAAGTCCCGGCGCAGCGCCAGGCTATTCCGGTCGCTCGATGCCAGGTAACTCTGCGGAAAGCCACCGCGCAGCCACAAGCGTTCGCGGGCCGCACGGGCGTCTTCCACTTCAAGGGCGGAAAAAGGTGCCATGTCGATGTAGGCGATGCGCCCGGCGAGGGTCTCGCTGGATTGCCGCAGCAAGTCGATGGAGGCGGACCCCAAGATGAGAAACCGGCCCAGCCCCTTGCCCTTGCGCCGCCCCCGGTCGATGATGCCGCGCAGCGTCGCAAAGATGTCCGGCATCCGGTGAATCTCGTCCAGGATGACGAGCCGATCCTCCGCGTTGTCGAGAAAAAGCGCGGGCTGCGCCAGACGGCTGCGATCGTCACGGTCCTCAAGGTCGAGATAGAGCGCGTCCCGTGCCCGGCCGATCTCCAGAGCCAACGTGGTCTTGCCAACCTGCCGCGGCCCGATCATGGCAACGGCGGCTTGGCGCTGCAGGGCGTTTTCGATGTCGCTGGCGACGACGCGAGAGATCATCATCCTCGCAATTTATCCACGATGTGGACAATTTGCAAGGATATTTTGGCCTGTCCGCCCAAGTCTCAGCCCTTCGCCCGTGCCTCTCTCGGCCTCAGTTTGACACCCGATGCGCCCCTCCGCACACTGCTTCGCATGGATCAACGGGAACGTTCAATCTGATGGGCGCGGCACATGACCAACTGCCGTGGCGGATCGTGGCGGACGACGAAACCACGGTGGTGGAACTGTCGTCGTTGCAGGGATGCTGGACGGAAGCCCTCTATTTGAAGTTGACGGATCGATGCAACCGGCTGATCGAGTTCACCGACGGCCATTTGGACATCCTGCCCATGCCAACAACGCAACACCAGGCGGTGCTGAAGTCCCTCTTCCTGGCCTTTCACGCCTTCGTTGGTGCGCGAGGTGGCGCGGTGTTCTTCGCCCCGCTGCGGCTCCGCATCCGCCCCGGCAAGTTCCGCGAGCCAGACTTGCTGGTGTTGTTGAAGGCGGACGATCCGCGGCGGCAGGATGACTTCTGGCTTGGCGCGGATCTCGTGATCGAAGTGGTGAGCCGCGGGGACGCTCACCGCGACACGGTGGACAAACGCGCAGACTACGCCGAAGCCGCCATTCCTGAGTATTGGATCGTCGATCCGCACGACGAGACAGTAACCGTCTTGACGTTGGCGGATGGCGAGTACGAAGAACACGGTGTGTTTCGTTCGGGCGACAGCGCTTCTTCCGCGCACCTGCCGGAGTTTTCGGTTGCTGTGCGAGACATCCTTGCCGTCCGGTGAGGCCCTGTAGCTAAACGGAGCGATACAGCAGTGCCCTACACCCATCCTGAGTACCTCATCTCCGCGCAAGCGTTGGCGGCGAGCCTCAATGCGCCCAAACTCCGCATCTTTGACGCCACCGTGTTCTTGAAACCAGCGCCGGGCGGTGTTGGCTATCAAGCCGAGGCCGGCCTAGCTCGGTATCAGCGCGGCCATGTTCCGGGGGCGTTGTTTCTCGATCTGATCGAGGCCGCGTCAGACTCCAGCACGGGCTTGGGCTTCAGCCTGCCGCCGCCGGGCCAGTTGCAGGCGTTATTTCGCTCCTTGGGCGTCGATGACGACAGCGAAGTCGTGTTCTACAGCACTGGCCACATCATGTGGGCCACGCGGGCTTGGTGGTTGTTGCACTACTGCGGCCATCGTCGTGGACGGGTGCTGGACGGCGGCTTCAAGGCTTGGGAAGCGGGCGGGCATCCTGTCTCCACGGACGTCAACCCCCATCCACCCGGCGCGTTCAACGCACGTCCCGTGGACGGCTTGTTCGTGGGTAAGGATGCGGTCTTGGCAGCCATCTCCGATGCGGAAGTGTGCACAGTGAACGCCTTGTCACCCGAAGTGCATGCCGGCGCGGGCGATTTCACATACGGCCGGCGCGGCCACATCGCCGGCAGCGTCAACGTCTTCTACGACTGGTTGCTGGACGACGGCCACTTCAAGGAGAGCGAAGCGCTGCGCGAGGCGCTCCACGCCAAGGGGCTGCTCGACGCGCCCCGAGTGATCGCTTACTGCGGTGGCGGCATCTCCGCGACGGTGGATGCCTTTGCCTGCCTATTGCTTGGCCACCGGAACGTCGCCGTGTACGACGGTTCGATGTCCGAGTGGGTGCGCGACCCATCGTTGCCGATGGAAACGGGTAGCTAGCTCCTGCTTGCGGCACGAGTCATTCCATACCACAATTCACTCAATTTAACTATTGTTGAACCACACTAGCATCAGTTGGGATCTGGCAAGGACGACAGGTTGGTGATGTGCCCTTCGGGGCTTTCCATCAAACTCATCACTTGAATGTTCCGGTCGGCCTCGATGTCGAGCCGCCACTTCCCTTGGCCATCGCCAAGGGCGCCTTCAAGACCAGCGCCGCCGTCCTCCAGTGCCGGGGCATCGATTGAGCGGGCGTGGCCAGCGGGCAGGGTAAGCCGGACCGGGCCGCGCATGGCTCCGGAATCGTCCAAACCGCGGATGGCGATCTCGGCATCTTGGTCTTCGGGGTTGATCAACCGCAGCAGGCTGGCTTGGCGCTCGTTGCTGGCCGGATTGAAGGTGGACACCCGGTGCAGGCCCGCAATCTTCGGGGCCAGGTCGTAGATGCTGGTCAGAAAGCCGCCGGAGGCGCGGACGTAAGCAAGGGCTTCAATGGGCAGCGAGCTGGCGAGCCGCAGCCGCCAATCGCCCTGCCCTTGGCCGATGCCGGAATCCAGTCCCTTGGCTGAATTGCCCGTTTCCAGATCGGAGGAGTTGAAATGGATGACTTGGCGCGTGGCCAAGGCGAGGTTGACCGGGCCGAATTCGCGCCCAGTGTCGTCGATGGCGGTGAGCGAGACTTCGCCGGCCTGATCGGAATGGTTGATGAGGCGCAGGAACCCTTGCCGCAGCGGCTCGGATGCCGGTAGGAACAACGGCACGTCAACCGTCAAGTCGCCAGCCCCCTGCCGAACGAAGATGAGTTTCGCCATCGGTTCGTCCGTGAACGGCGCCATGCCCCTGATGCTGGCGATGGTGCCCTGCGGCACGGTGGCGGGATTGCTGAGCGAGAAGCCGGTTCCGTTTTCGGTGCCGGCGTCATAGGGGAACAGATCCACTTCGAGCCGTGACAACCAGCGTCCGCGCGAATCAAGCAGGGACAGCCCCGAGACGCCGACGAACCAGTCCGGGCTCGGCGCGATCATGGTGATCAGCGTGACCAGCGGGTGGTTCTTGGTGGTGTCGAAGTCAACGCTCACCTCCGGTGTGCCGCCGGTGCCGAGGCCCTTTTCGACGATGGCGCCGCCGTGGTCGCTGGCGTTGATCTCGGACTTGAAGGCGCTCGTCAGACCGAGTTCCGCCACGTCTTCAATCCCCGGACTGGCCATGCCGCCCACTTGCCAAAAGGTCACGCGGTCATTGTGCGTGGCGCCGATCAACGGCGAGAAATGTGCGCTTCCCGGCAGGCCGCCGGGCGTTGCGGCGGTGGTCCAAGTGCCTTGGAAGGTGACTCGGTAGGTGACTGGCGATTCAGTGGGTTGGGCTTGTGCAGGCACAGACGCCCAGCCGACGAGCCACGCCGACAGTGCGATGGCGACGCTAAGGCGGCGGAAAGGTGCCAACGACCGTTCGGATGCCACGCACATCAGCGCCCAATCCCTTGACCCGAGACTCGTCTAGCTTACGGCAGCCCAAGCGCTTTGCGAAGGTCCTGTGCGGGAGGGCGTGCATCTGATGCGGGGCGGTTCACGGCGGCGGAGGCGGCGGAAGCGTTCGGAGTGTCGCACGCGACCTTACTGAGAGTAGAGGAGGCGGCCCCGGGCGGGCGGCCTGAAGGGGCTGGTTTCCGCGAAGCAGCCGGCCGCGGACGCACCGCGGCCGGGCGGGGGACGGCGGCTCAGCGCACCGGATCACCCGATACATATTGACGATACATACCAAGCCTGCTAGCGTACTTGCCCATTGCTAGCTGGACGGCATAGGAACCTTAGATGGGAAGCAAGCAAGCCTCTTCCTCCGGGCGCAAGTTCGCACGGGTTTTCATGACCGGGCGTTCGCAGGCGGTGCGTCTGCCGCAGGAGTTTCGCTTCGATACCGACCGAGTTGCCATTCGGCGCGAAGGCGCGAACGTCATTCTCAGCCCGCCGTACAAGGACTGGGCGGACTACTTCGCGCGAGCGCCCAAGGTCGGGGAGGACTTCGTGGCGGTGATGGAGGAGCGGCGGCGTGACCTGTTGCCGCTCGAGGAGAGGGAGCCGTTCGATTGAAGGCGATGCTCGACACGGACACCTGCATATTCGCCATGTCCGACGCGGAGGGCTTCGAACCCTAGCTGCCCCTGCAGGACTGCGCCATCTCCGTGGTGGTGCTTGGGGAACTCGAATGGGGCGTGCGGCGCTCGCAGCGTGTGGAGCGCAACCAGACGGGCTTGGCTGAGTGGCTTACCGCTGTGCAGGTCACGGGCATGAACGCGGATGTCGGCCGCCACTACGGGACGCTAAGGGCCCATCTCGCCGCGGCCGGCCAGTTGATCGGCCCCAATGACCTCTGGATAGCCGCCCACGCGCTGTCGCTCGGGTTGCCCCTCATAAGCCACAACTTGCGCGAATTCGAGCGTGTGCCGGGATTGTCCGTCGAGACATGGATGCGGCGGCGTTGAGGCCAAGGCCATAGCGCCGATGCACCGTGTGCATGAGAGTGTTCGTCGACTTGGGAGGCTTCAATCCTCTTGCCTAGGGGCCAACGAAAGTAACGGTCCCGGCGAAAAACGGCTTGCCGGAGATCGGAGAGACGAGATGAACAGCGGCTATCTCGACAAGATCATACATGCGGACTGCCGAGAGCACCTTGACCGCCTTGACGACGACAGCATCGAACTGCTGCTTTCAGACATTCCATATGGAATAGCCTTGGACGATTGGGATGTGCTGCACAGCCAGAACTCCGCACTGCTGGGCGAGTCGCCGGCGCAGCGGGGCAAACCGGCGTTCAAGCGACGAGGAAAGCCAATCAATGGATGGTCTCGTTCCGATCGCAACATCGGAAAGGAGTACGAGGACTGGTGTAGGTCGTGGGCGCAGATGGTGTTCCCAAAGTTGAAGAGTGGTAGTTCCGTGTTGCTGTTCGGTGCGCGCCGGACGATCCACCGTGTGGTCAATGCTTTTGAAGACAGCGGCTTTCTGCTTAAGGACAAGCTCGCTTGGAAGAAGAAGTCCGCCTATCACCGGGCGCAGAGGGTGAGCGTCGTCTTCGAAAGACGAGGGCGGCACGACGGCCGTTGCGGCCAAACGGCTGAACCGACGGTTTGTTGGATTCGAGGCCGTCAGTGCATTCCACGAAGCCGCATGTCGCCGACTGGAGAATGAACGCGACGGAAGCGGTTCCTCGCCCTCGCCGCAAGCGTCGTTGATCTGACACGCATGGGCGCAACCCCGCTACAGGATCAGCCGGTTGCATCGCATCTACCGCTCTCCAAGTCGCCATCCCCACCCGCTTGGCGACGCCAATCGACTTGTGGTATCAGATTCCTCGCGCCGTCTCGGCAAGCGATGGAGGAACCATGCACGTTGGCGCAAGGCTCGCGGCGATGGGGCGAACGGAATCCCCGGCGGGCACTCTTCTTGGCTGGGTGAAGGCTGGGCAGCTGCGCATCCGCCCTGTGGCCGGCAGCAACCCGCGCCGGCTGCCCCACATCCCGCAACCCTCCCCAGCACACAACAGCCGCGATGCTTGGACGCCCCACCGGCTCACCCGGCCATGACAAACGCCGCCCCCCCCAACCACGCCACAGCCACCCGGCCGCCGCAAGCCGTGCAAACCGACGGCCCGGCACCAACACATCCGCCTTCCCCCACCCGCGTCGGCTTCCTGATGACGCCGGACTACACGATGATCACCCTAGCCACCGCCATCGCGGTGCTGCGCATGGCCAATCGGCAAAGTGGCCGGGATTTGTATGCCTGGCGCTGCGCCACCTTGGACGGGCGGCCGACGCCGTCCAGCGATGGACTGCTCATGCTGCCGGATTGTGGGGTGGGCGGGCTGGGCATGGTCGATTTCCTGTTCGTCTGCGGCGGCTACCGTCCGGAGCGCCACTGCACGCCGCCGCTTTTGGCCACGTTGCGCCGCTTCGCCCACCGCGGCGCGAATCTCGGCGCCCTCTGCACCGGCTCCCACTTCCTGGCCGCGGCCGGGCTGTTGGACGGCTATCGCTGCGCCATCCATTGGGAAAACGCGGACAGCCTGCGCACGCAATTTCCCGCGGTGCAGGTGTCGTCCGCCCTGTTCGTGATGGATCGGGATCGCTACACCTGCTCCGGCGGCGTGAGTTCCATCGACTTGATGCTGAACCTCGTGGCGGCCGCGCACGGGCGGCCGCTGGCACGGGAAATCTCGGCCCAATTCATCGTGGAGCGGGTGCGCACCGGGCAAGACCCGCAGCCCGTGCCCCTGCATCACCTGCTGGCGGCGCGCAACCAACCGAAGCTCGCGGAAGCGGTGGCGTTGATGGAGGCCAACATCGACGAGCCATTGGCGATGACCGAGCTGGCACTCCTCGCCGGCATCTCGCGGCGGCAACTGCAACGCTTGTTCCACCGCCATCTGCACTGCGCCCCCACCCGGCATTACTTGGACTTGCGATTGGAACGCGGCCGGCTGCTGCTCTTGCAGACGGGTTTTCCGCTGGCGCGGGTGGCGTCCCTGTGCGGTTTCAGAAGCCCCCGGCTCTTCAGCAAGCGCTACTTCGAGAAGTATGGCCGGCATCCCCTTGAGGAGCGCCGCGAGGAAGCCTGATGGCCGCGACGCGGCACCCCCCGCAACGGCAAGGGCAAGCACCGGCCGTTCGTGTCTCATTTCAAGCGGTTCCGCGTCCCGTTCCATTCCTTCCCGCCGCCGTCGCAGCCGCTAATCTCGCCGCGCTTGGTCGGTGCCTGAAGCCCCCCGCGCGGCACCGCTCTCAACCGCTGGCCGCACGGCGTTCGCGCACGGCCCCCAACGGAGGGTTCGTCCATGCCCAACACCCCCCAACGCACCACCTTGAGCCAATGCTTGAGCGTCGATCAATCGGACCGGCGGGTGCCGATCAACCTGCGTCAATCCGGCCCCACGCCGGTTGAGCTCCTGATCTCCACCCGGGTGCGAAAGTCGCCGTTCTGGCACCTTTCCATGGAAGCCGGTTGCTGGCGCGCCACCGTGTACAACCGCGTGTATCACCCACGCGGCTACGTGCGCCCGGAAGACGGCGGCGCGATGGTCGAGTACGACGCGCTGATGAACCATGTCACGCTCTGGAACGTCGCGGTGGAGCGCCAGATCCAAGTGAAGGGGCCAGACGCCGAGCGCTTCGTGAACCACGTCATCACGCGCGATGCCACCCGCATCCAAACCATGCACGGCAAATACGTCATCCTCTGCAACGAGGCCGGCGGCGTGTTGAATGACCCGGTGCTCCTGCGCGTCGCCGACGACGAGTTCTGGTTCTCCCTGTCGGACAGCGACTTGGAGTGGTGGATGCGCGGCGTGAACACAGGCTTGAAGCACAACGTCTCCATCGCGGAAATCGACGTGTGCCCGCTGCAGATTCAAGGCCCCAAGTCCGAAGCGCTGCTGGTGGATTTGTTTGGCGACCGGGTGCGCGACCTGCCCTTCTACGGCTTGCTGGCGGGTCAAGTGGCGGGGCGCGACGTGATCGTCTCGCAAACCGGCTTCACTGGCGAGAAGGGCTACGAAATCTACCTGAAGGACGCTACCCTCCACGCAGAAGACCTGTGGTACGCCCTGCTGGAAGCTGGTGAGCCGCACAACCTCAAGGTGATCGCCCCAGCGCACCATCGCCGCATCGCCGCCGGCATCCTGTCCTGGGGGCAGGATTTGGACCAAGAGACCCTGCCCTTCCAGTGCAACCTCGGCTACCAAGTGCCGCGCCGCAAACAAGCGGACTACATCGGCAAGGCGGCGCTGGAGGCCGCGCGGGCGCAAATCGAGGCCGGGCGGCCGCCGTTCCGCAACGTCTTGGTCGGCCTCGTGTTCGGCGGCAAGCCGGTCACGGACTACGCCAACGACTTCTGGCTGGTGAGCGACGCGGACGGTGGAGACCCGCTAGGCTACGTCACCTCGCCCTGGTTCTCGCCGGAACTGGAGACGAACATCGCGCTCGCCTATGTGCCTTGGGAACGCCGCGCCGTCGGCACCCGCCTCAGCGTCGCGCTGCCGGACATCTACTGTGGCCCGGAAGACGGAGCCGGCGTGGCCGCGGAAGTAGTGGACGTGCCCTTCCGGCCCTCCGTGAACCCCAACACCCGCGAGGTGGCGCGAGCGAAGGGCCGCGACCATGTGGATTAGCCCATGCCGCCGCTGACCGCCGCGGTGCCAACCGCCGGCGGCGGCCCAGCGGGGTGGCGGCGCAAGCTCGCGGCCGGCGCATCCATCGAGCTGGCGCCGAGGCAGTTGGCCACGGCGCCCTTGGAGCGCCTGCGCCCGGGCACCGAGGTCTATGTGCCGCATCCGCCCAACGCGGCTTGGCGCGACAGCGTCGCCGCCTGCCGGCACTTGGCCGCAACGCGCCTCACGCCGGTGCCGCATCTCACGGCGCGGGGCATCGAAAGCATCCGAGACTTGGACGAGCGCTTGGCGCAACTCACGGACGCCGGTGTGTACAAACTGTTGTTGATCGCCGGCGACCGAGCCCGCCCGGCCGGACCGTTCCAAGACACCTTGGCCGTGTTGGATTCCGGCCGGCTCACCGCCCACGGCATCGCGCGCCTGAGCTGCGCCATCCACCCCGAGCGCCATCCCCACGCCAACTCCGAAGCGCTGCGGGCGGCGCTCAACCACAAGATCGAATATGCGCGGCAGACCCACACCGAACTCACGCTCGTCACACAATTCGCCTTCACGCCGCAGCCGATCCTGGCGTGGCTCGCGGCTTTTGAGGGGCCGGATGATGTGCCGCTGCAAGTGCGTGTGGGGCTGCCCGGCCCGGCCCGGCTGGCCACCCTGATCCGCTTCGCCGCCCGCTGCGGCATCGGCGCCTCCGCGAAAGTGTTGACCCACCATCCGGACGTCGTGCGCCTGCTGGGGCCGTGGTCTCCAGATGGCTTGATGGACGCCTTGGTGGAACACCTCGCCCAAGCCCCCGCCAGCGCCCTCGCGGGCATTCACCTCTTCCCCTTCGGGGGCTTGGCCAGCAGTTGCGACTGGCTGCGCCGCCAACGGGCGCTGGATGGCGATGCGCCCTGCGCCACGGCCACGGCGCACCGTCCCCGGCGACCAACCACCAAACACCCATGACCAGCGCGGCCAAAGCCCTGGACCCAGCCACCACGAGCGACACCGAGATCGCCGAGAGCGTCCCGTTGCGCCCCATTCAGGCACTGGTGCGCGAGCGCTTTGGCGCCGTGGCGGACGCGCTCATTCCCTACGGCCACCACAAGGCGAAGCTGCCGCTCGCCGCGCTGGACGCCATTGCGCAAGAACGCGACGCCGGCAAACTCGTGCTGGTGACGGCGATTTCGCCAACGCCCGCCGGCGAGGGCAAGACCACCACCACCATCGGCCTGGTCGATGCACTGAATCGGCTGGGCGCCAACGCGACGGCGGCGCTCAGGGAACCTTCCTTGGGCCCCTGCTTCGGCATGAAGGGCGGCGCAACGGGCGGTGGTTGGGCCCAAATCGCGCCCATGACGGACATCAACCTGCACTTCAACGGCGATCTGCACGCCGTGACCGCCGCCCACAACCTGCTTGCCACCCTGCTCGACAACCATCTTCACTGGGGCAACGCGCTGGATGTGGACTTGGCGGCCGCGACTTGGCGGCGCGCCCTCGACGTGAATGACCGCGCCCTGCGCGCGTTGGAATTGCCGGTGGGGCGCGGCCAGCACCGGCAGACCGGCTTCGACATCACCGCCGCTTCCGAGCTGATGGCCGTGCTCTGCCTCGCCCGGGATCGGAAGGATTTGGCGCGGCGGCTGGGCGAAGTGGTGGTGGCGCGGCGCAAGGACGGCGGCACCGTCACGGCGCGTGACCTCGATGCGGTGGGCGCACTCACGGCGCTGCTGCGCGATGCCCTGCAGCCGAACCTCGTGCAAACCCTGGAGGGCAACCCGGCGTTCGTCCATGGTGGCCCATTCGCCAACATCGCACACGGCTGCAACACCGTGGTGGCGACGAAGGCGGCGTTGGCACTTTCAGACATCGTCGTCACCGAAGCCGGCTTCGGCGCAGACCTCGGCGCCGAGAAGTTCCTGAACATCAAATGCCGACAAGCGGGGCTCGCGCCCCATGCCGTGGTACTGGTTTGCACCGTGCGCGCCCTCAAGCTGCACGGTGGCGTGCCGGTGGCGGAACTGGCCATCCCCAACGTCGAGGCCGTGTGCGCCGGCACTCCCAACCTCGCGCGCCACATCGAGAACCTGCAGCGCTTCGGGCTGACGCCGCTGGTCGCCATCAACCGCTTTCCATCCGACGCGGACGCCGAAGTCGCCGCTGTCTCCACCATCGCCCAAGAACACGGCGCGAACGCCATCGCCGCGACCCACTGGCGGGATGGCGGCACCGGCGCCGAGGCGCTGGCCCAGGGTGTGCTGGACCAGCTCGGCAACGCGGCGCCGAGCCTCCAACTGCTCTATCCCGACGCTGCGCCGCTCGCCGACAAGCTGCGCACCGTGGCCACCGCCATCTACGGCGCCACCGGCATCGACTTGACACCGGCGGCAAAGCGCCAGCTCGCCGAGTTCGAGGCGTTGGGCTATGGCAAGCTACCGGTGTGCGTGGCCAAGACACAGTACAGCTTTTCCGCGGACCCCAAGGCCCTCGGCGCCCCATCCGGCCATGTGTTGCCCGTGCGCGAAGCGCGGCTGTCGGCCGGTGCCGGGTTCGTCGTCGCCATCTGCGGGGCGATCATGACCATGCCCGGTTTGCCGCGCCGGCCGGCCGCGCACGACATCGACGTGGCCGCCGATGGCCGCATCGTCGGGCTGTGACGGGCGTTGAGCACCGCACGGTGAACGCCGCTGTGGCCACCGCCTCCGCACCGGGCACACCCACCAAGCG
The DNA here is from genome assembly GCA_965200505.1 of Candidatus Azotimanducaceae bacterium. Lineage (GTDB taxonomy): Bacteria > Pseudomonadota > Gammaproteobacteria > Pseudomonadales > Azotimanducaceae > VXNE01. The sequence continues at coordinate 2,708,613 of OZ241343.1, forward strand.
TCGGCCAGCACCATGAGCCAAACCGCCCGGGTGGTGGTGATCGGCGGCGGCGTGGTCGGCGTCGCCACCCTCTACCACTTGGCCAAGAAGGGCTGGACGGACGTGACGCTCCTGGAACGCAAGGAGCTCACCTCCGGTTCCACTTGGCATGCGGCGGGCCTGTTGCCGCTCTTCAACATGAGCTACTCCGTCGGCCAACTGCACAAGTACTCGGTGCGGCTGTACGGCGAACTGGAGGCCGAAACGGGCCAAGACGTGGGGCTGAGGCGCGTCGGCAACATCCGCCTCGCCATGACGCAAGACCGCATGGACGAATACCGCCAGTACGCCGGCGTCGCCCGCACCATCGGCGTGGAGGTGGAGTTCCTGACGCCGGACGAAGTGTGCGCCATCTGGCCGCTCGCCGTGACCGACGGCCTCATCGGCGCCATTCGCCACCCCGAGGACGGCTATGTGCAACCGGCGGACCTGACGCAAGCCTTGGCCCGGGGCGCACGGGCGCGGGGCGCTTCCATCCAGCGGCAAACCTGCGTCACGAGCATCGAACGCACCCGTGGTGGCGAGTGGCGGGTGGGCACCAACCAAGGCGACATCCTGTGCGAGCACTTGGTTTGCGCCACCGGCAACTTCGCCCGCCGCACCGGCGCCATGCTGGGCCTCGATATCCCCGTGCTGCCGGTGCAGCACCAATACCTCGTCACGGAACCCCACTCAGACCTGCTAGGCCGGCGCGAATCCGGCTTGCCGGAACTGGGCGTGTTGCGCGAATCCGATGGCTCTTGGTACATGCGCGAGGAGGCCGGCGGCTTGTTGCTCGGCCCCTACGAGCAAGGGGCACCGGCCTGCTACCTCGACGGCCCACATCCAGAGAGCGAATACGAACTCTTCGACGCCGACATCGACCGCTTGGCGCCACACATTGAATCCGCCATCCACCGGGTGCCGGCGTTCGGCGAGTTGGGCATCAAGCAGGCGTTCAACGGCGCCATCGCCTATACGCCGGACGGCAGCCCCATCGTCGGCCCCGCATGGGGCTTGCCGAACGTGTGGCTGAACGAAGGGCACAGCTTTGGTATCACCGCCGCCGGCGGCGCCGGTTGGCAACTCGCCGAATGGATCGTGGAAGGCGAGCCCACCATCGACATGTTGGGCGTGGATCCGCGCCGCTTCGGCGCTTACGCGACGGGCGCATATCTCAAGGCGAAGAACGAGGAAGCCTACGCCAACGTCTTCACGGTGCATTATCCGGATGAGGAGCGCCCGGCCGCACGGCCGCTGCGCACGGCGCCCTGCCACGAGCGCATGAAGGCCCTAGGCGCGGTGTTCGGCCAGAAGTTCGGTTGGGAGCGGCCCAATTGGTTCGCGCCGGCGGGCGTGGCGCAGGAAGACCACTGGTCTTTCCGCAGATCCCGCTGGTTCGAGCCGGTGGGCGAGGAATGCCGCAACGTGCGCGACAACGTGGGCCTCCTAGACATGACGGCCTTCGCCAAAGCGCGCGTTTCGGGGCCGGGCGCCGCGGCCTTTCTGGATGGCCTCGTCGCCAACCGCCTGCCCCGCATCGGGCGCGTCGGCCTGTGCCACGCCTTAAACGCGCGGGGCGGCGCCCATTCGGAGTTCACCATCCACCGCGAAGCGCCGGATCGGTTCTACCTCGTGTCCGCCGGCGCCCTGCAACGCCTAGACCACGACTTCCTCATGCGCCGGCTGCCCAGCGACGGCAGCGTGCGTTTCGAGGACTTGACCAGCGCGATGGGCGTGCTGGTGGTGGCCGGGCCCAAGGCGCGCACCCTGCTCGCCCGGGTGTGCGATGCAGACCTCTCCAACGACGCCTTCCCGTGGCTCAGCGGGCGCGACGCCAGCATCGGTTTGGCGCCGGCGCTGCTGCTGCGCCTCAACTTCGTGGGCGAATTGGGTTGGGAGATCCACCATCCCATCGAGTGCCAGAACGCCATCTTCGACGCCTTGATGGAGGCGGGCGGAGACTTGGGCCTCGCCCCCTTCGGCATCCGCGCCATGGATTCGCTACGCATCGAGAAGTCCTACCGCATGGTGGGCGCCGAGCTATCCATCGAATACGCCGCATTGGAATCCGGCCTGCAGCGCTTCGTCCGCCTGGACAAGGGCGATTTCGCCGGCCGCACGGGGCTGTTGGCGTGGCAACAGCACGGCTTCGCCAACGCCTTCGTCACCCTGGCCGTGGACGCCCCGCCAGACACGGACCCACTCGGCAACAACCCGATCTACCACGGCGGCGAACTCGTCGGCCGCTCCACCAGCGGCAACTACGGCTTCCGCGTGGAGCAATCGCTGGCGCTTGCGATGGTGCGCCCGGAGTTGGCGGCGGTGGGCACCCAGCTCGACATCGAGGTGCTGGGCGAACGCTGCCCCGCCCAAGTGATCGAGGAAAGCCCGTGGGACCCGGGGAACGAGCGGCTGCGGGCATGAACCACCGCCTTGGCACTGTTGGGACGCGACGCGGCGCGCAGTTTCCGCGCCAGCCCAAACGACCGGAAGGTGGGTGCCCCCTCAGCGCGATGGTGGGCGCTTCAACGCTCTAATCCCCCGCACGCTCCGAAGTCCACTGGCCACGTTGAATCGCGGCTGCGAGTTCCGCAGTCCAAGGCGGCAGGGGTTCGACCGCACGGTCAATGGATAGCCCCGACAGGTGCGCGACCGTGACCGACGGGCTGATTGTGTTGTCGATCAGCGAAATTGCGCCAAACAGATTCGCCGTTCGCGCCAAGTTCTCTTGGCAAGCGGTCCAGCGCCGGACTATCTCGTTCGCCGGCACGTTGTGGCCAGTGCCCAAGAGGACCCGCATGGAAACCCGGCGGATATTGATGCCGACGTCGCGGGTGCCAATGAAGATGGCCTGCATGTCGTAGCCAAGATCGTGGGCGCGGCGCACAAAGTTGGGGCGGGACGCGCCCGAGTAGGTGCTCTCGAAGCCGAAGGACTCGCCGGCCGCCAAGTGTTCCTCAATGCGCCGGTCCACCCACGCGCGAGCTTCACGTTGGTGAGCCGCGTCATCGTAGCTTCCGAGCCCTTGGGCAATGCTGTCCGCGTCGTAGAAGCATGCCGGGAGTTCCCGGCGGTGATGGTGGCACCAAGTGCTCTTGCCGGCGCCGTTGGCACCAATGACGATGACCAAGCGCGGCATGCGCTCAGCCACTCGGCGGGGGAATGTAGGGGTATTCGAGGTCTTCGGGGTCGCCCTTTCGGTACTGGTCAACTCGCCCATCCGGCCAGGTCCGAACGACGGTGTCGTCGGCGAGGCAGAGGCGCATGACCACGCCGTTGGGCAACTCGGAGACTATCTCCGCGTCGTCGTCGGTCATCCAGACGTAGGCTTTGCCCTGCTGGAAGCACATCTGCCTCGAATCGACCCTATCGGGTATGTCCATGCTCCTTCCTCCAAAGCGCCGCGAAATGTGGCACGGGTCTCGAAACCCGCACCCCGCGGCGTTCAATGAACATTGCCTTGCCAGCGCGTCGAGTTCAAGGTGTGCCGAGCGGTTTGCCCCGTCACTGACGGCTGTTCCCCTCCGCCACCCGAAGGCCGAACGTCCCGAGCGCACAAGCCGCCCACCGTGCGCGATAATCCGCTCCCGCATGAGCGATTACTCCAACGTCCGTCGGGTTTACGCCGTCAGCGAATTGGCCGCCGAGGCGCGGTTCGTCATCGAGGAGCGCTTCCCCATGTTGTGGGTGGAGGGGGAAGTCTCGAACTTGCGGCGGCCGGGTTCCGGCCACTGGTACTTCAGCTTGAAGGACGACCGGGCGCAAATTCGCTGCGCCATGTTCGCGAGCCGCAATCGCTTCATCCGCACGCCCATCCGGGACGGCATGGGGGTGTTGGTGCGGTGCCGGCTGTCGCTCTATGAGAATCGGGGCGAGTTCCAAGCCATCGTCGAGCATGTGGAACCGGCCGGCGAAGGCGCCTTGCGGGCGGCGTTCGAGCGGTTGCGGGGGGCCTTGGAGGGCGAGGGGCTGTTCGCGGCGGAACGCAAGCGCCCCTTGCCCGCCTTTCCCCGGCGCATCGGCATCGTGAGTTCCCTGTCCGGCGCCGCCTTGCGGGACGTCCTGGCCGTGCTGCAACGCCGCTATCCTTTGGTGGAGGCGCTGTGCTTGCCGGTGACGGTGCAAGGCATTGAGGCCACATCGCAAATCGCGGACGCCCTCGACCAAGCGCAAGCCCTGCGCCCGCCCTTGGACCTCATCGTGCTGACCCGGGGCGGTGGTTCCCTAGAAGACTTGGCGGCCTTCAACAGCGAACCGTTGGCCCGGCGCATCGCCCGCTGCACGGTTCCGGTGGTGTCCGCGGTGGGCCACGAGACGGACGTGACCATCGCGGACTTGGTGGCGGACCACCGCGCCCCCACCCCGTCCGCGGCGGCGGAACTCATCGTGCCGGACAAGGCCGAACTGTTGGCCCGGCTCCGCACCGCGGCGACCGCACTGGCGCGGCGGATGGCGGGGCGCGTGGACACCGAGCGGCGCAATGTCGGGGCCTTGAGCCGCAGGCTGGTGGATCCGGCGCGGGCCATCGAGCAACAAATGCAGCGGGCGGACGAGTTGCGGGAGCGCTTGGAACGCGCCATGGGGCATCGTCTCGACAGCGACGCGACGCGGCTTCGCCATGTGCGGGGCAACTTGGGCCGGGCAAGCCCCACTCACGCCATCGAACGTGGCAGAGAGCAGGCAAGCCAGGCATGGCGGCGCTTGGCACGGGCCGTGGAGCGCCGCTTGGAATCCGCCGGCGTCACTTTGCAGGGCACGGCCCGGGCGCTGGATGCCGTGAGCCCGCTCAATACCTTGTCCCGGGGCTACGCCGTGGTGTCGCAACCGGATGGAACCCGCTGGGGGCGCGTGGTCACGGAAGTTGCGGACCTCGCCCCGGGCGACCGCATCGACGCGCATCTTGTGACGAGCGTCATCGAGGCGACGGTGGTGACCACGCGCCCAGCGCCGGCGGCAGAGCAGGCGGATGAGCAATGACGCCATTCTTCCTCACGCTGGCGGCCGCGGTCGGCATCACCGGCACCGTGGTGGGCGTCCCCGGTGGGGTCGTCGCTGTGCCGGTGCCGGCGGTCGTCGTCGAGGCTCGGTTCAACGACACCACCACCCTGCTCTATCGCAGCCACGCCCTCGTCGGCCTGCCGCTGGACGCGCAACCCGGGCGCTACCAAGTCGTCACCCGGGATGGTGATGGCCAGTCGATGGCAGTGCCCTTCGAGGTCGCTGCAAAGGACTATCCCGTGCAGCGCCTCACCATCGCCAACCCACGCCACGTCAACCCCAGCGCGGAGGATCTGGCGCGCATCCGGCACGAGAGCGCGCGGATGCAGATGGCCTACGCCGCCATGACCACCCGCACGGGAAACTTCCACCCCTTCCTGCGCCCAGTGGCAGGCACCGTCACGGGGGCATTCGGCCGCCGCCGCATCCTGAACGGCGAACCGCGCAGCCCGCATCGCGGGTTGGACATCGCCGCCGCCACGGGCACACCCATCGTCGCTCCGGCGCCGGGGCGCGTCGCCGTCACAGGCGATTTCTTCTTCAACGGCAACACGGTGCTCTTGGATCACGGCGACGGGCTGGTCTCGCTCTATTGCCATCTGCATGAAATCCAGGTGCGGGAAGGCGACCGCGTGGCGCGGGGCGCGGCGCTCGGCACCGTGGGCGCCACCGGCCGCGCCACCGGGCCGCATCTGCATTGGACGGTGGCGTTGCGCGGTGTGATGATCGATCCGGTCGGCTGGACGGAGACGCTGGCGCGGCTCAATGCCACGGTGAGCCGCTAATGCGCCGGGGCTTTGCGGCCACCCTCGGTTTCGCGCTGATCTGCGCCGTGTCGGGTTGCGCCGAAGTCCGCCGCACGCTACCGGATGACGGATGCTGGACCCGGGCCAGCGTGGCCAAAGCGGCCCAAGCCGGCGCGCCGTTGGTGGGCCTCAAGCTCCGCGAGTACCAAGGCGTGGAAGCCGTCCACGCTCCGGACAACTGGTGGACCGGCGTCCGTTTCACCGGCCGAACATGCCGGATGCGCGTGTTCCGCGACGCGGCAGGGCAGGCGTTCGCTGAGGCGAGTTTCCTGCCGCGCCCGGTGGCGTTGGTGATTCCCATGTCCAGCGTGGACTTCTACATGGGTTTGGTGGACGCCGACAGTGTGCTCATCGTCCAGCAGTATCCGGGCGGGCTGTCCGCCACCCACACCAACTTCGACGAGCGGGGATTCCTGAACTACACGGATTGCGCGGCGGACAGCTTCTTCATCCGCGAGTGCCACACACCGCCCCCCTGACGGGCGTCCAGCGCAGCCCCGGCGTCGGCCCCGGCGCCGGTTCGCGGGTCTAGCGGCGGCGCTCAGTGATGCGGCGGCGGTGCAGGCGTTGGCGGCGTGTGAGTTCGTTGCGTTTGCCGGCGTAAGGGTTTGGGTTGACGCGCAGTTCGATCTTGACCGGCGCGCCCACCAGGGAAAGCGCGTCGCGGTAGAAGTTCTCCAAGTACCGCACATAGGAATCCGGCAAGGCATCGGCGCGGTTGCCATGCACGACGATGGTGGGCGGCCGGGCCCCGGCCTTGCGGGCGTAGCGCAATTTGATGGGGCGGCGGCCCACTTGCGGGGGCGGATGGGCGGTGGTGGCCTCGGTGAGCAGGCGGGTGAGGGCCGCCGGGCTCGCCTTGAAGTCCGCGGCGGCGCGGGCGCCGTCAACGAGCTCCAGCAGACGGTTCACGCCAGTGCCGCGCAAGGCTGAAAGATAGGTCACCGGCACCCACGGCGCGAAGCGCATCCGGCGCTCGATGCCGGCCCGCGCGGCGGCGCGTCGCTCGGCCTGCAGGCCATCCCATTTGTTGGCGACGAGCACCAAGCCCGCGCCCGCGCTGGCCGCATAGCTCAGGATGTGCAGGTCTTGCTCCACCAAGCCCTCCGCGGCATCCACCAAGACGCAGACCACGTCGGCGTGGTCCAGCGCCGCCAGCGTCTTGGCGATGGAGAACTTCTCCACGAAATCCGACACCCGGCCGCGGCGCCGCACGCCGGCCGTGTCGATGAACGCATAGTGCCGGCCGCCGCGCTCGAACGGCACCTCAATGGCGTCCCGCGTGGTGCCGGGCTGCGGCGAGACGATCTGCCGGGCTTCGCCCAAGAGCTGGTTCACCAAGGTGGATTTGCCAACGTTGGGGCGGCCGACGATGGCCACCCGCACACTCGTCCCATGCGCGGTGGCGGTGGCCTCATCCGCCGCAGAGGGCAGCCGCCGCGCCAGCGCTTCCTTCAGCGCGGCGATGCCGCGGCCGTGCGCGGCGGCGATCAGCAGCGGGTCACCAAGGCCCAAACCGGCGAAGTCCGCCAGCACCGCTTCCGGCGCCACGCCATCCACCTTGTTGGCGACCAGCACCATGTTGGCGCCACGGCGGCGCAGCGCCGCGGCGATTTCCTCGTCGCCGCCCGTGAGGCCGGCGCGGGCATCCACCAGCCACGCGACCAGATCGGCTTCCGCGATGGCCGCGTCGGCCTGCTCCGTCACCCGCTCGGAAAGCGCCCCTTCGGCGCCCAAGAGGCCGCCGGTGTCCACCAACGTGACGCCCCGGCCGCCGATGTCCGCCCGAGCGTACTGCCGGTCTCGCGTGAGGCCCGGGCGATTCGCCACCAAGGCGCTGCGCGTCGCGGCGAGACGGTTGAAGAGCGTGGATTTGCCGACATTGGGGCGGCCGACCAAGGCGACGATCGGCATGGCCGGCGGCCCGCCTCAGCTGGCGCGGCGTCTGATGGCCAGTGCCGTGAGTTGGCCGCCGTTGGTGAGCAGATACACGGTGTCATCGGCTACGATCATGGGCGAGCGCACCCCATCGCCATCGATCTTGCGGCGCCCCAGGAACCGCCCGTCACTCTGCGCGAGCACATGCAGATAGCCTTCTTCATCCCCCACCAACACGTAGTTGCCGAACGCCACCGGGGGCGACAGGCGACGGTGGCGCAAACCTAGCTGCTCCCAGACCACGGCGGCGTCCAGCTGATCGACGGCTCGCACCGCGTCGTCGTCCGCGACGACGTAAACCTGGCCATAGCCCTCCGCCAAATCGAGGTAGGAAGACGCCTCGTGTTGCCAAAGCGCGGTGCCGTCGCTGCGCCGAAACGCCTTCAGCCGCCCTTGGAAGCTCACCGCGAAAATGACGCCGCCCAACACCAGCGGGGTGCTGTCCACATCCACCATGCGGTTCAGTTCGGAACGGCCCTCGGGCAGCATCACGCGCTGCTCCCACACTGGCTGGCCGTCCTCCACCCGCACCGCGGCGATCTTGCCGGTGGCGAAGCCGGCATACACCAGGCCATCCTCCACCACCGGCGCCGCGGTGCCCCGCAGCGTCAGCACGGGCACTTGGGTGTCGTAAGTCCAGCGCATGGCACCGTCATCGGCCTCCAAGGCGGTGATGCGGCCATCGCCGGTATGTACCGCGACGATGCCGTCGGCGGCGACCGGCGGCGCCAGCACTTCGCTCGACACGCGGGCGCGCCACCGCTCGCGTCCGTCGCCGGCGTCCAGCGCGACCACTTCGCCGGAGGTGGTTCCCACCAGCGCCAAGCCTTCGCCAACCCCGACGCCGCCCGTCAGGAAGGCGGGGTCGCGGCGATCCCAGAACTTGAACGCCGACGGGCCGTCCGGCTCGCCCACCTTGGTGCTCCAGATGCGCCGCCCGTTGAAGCGTTCCCGCGCCTCCACCACGCCATAGGCGTCCGCCGCATACACGCGGTCCGCCAGCACGGCCGGAGAAAGCCGCAGGTATTTGCGCCCGAGCCCGGCGCCGATGCGCTCATCCCAGAGCCGCTCGACGTTCGTTTCCGCATTGAAGTCCACCAGCGGCGTGGGCGCCTCCGGCTCTTCCTCGTCGCCTTCGCCATCCACCCACGGCAGCCAGTCGAACCATGCGCAGCCGGCGGCGAGCAGCAACGCCGGCAGCGTGGCGGCGCGGGTGGCTAACGTCAGCCAGAACCGTGGCGTGGCGTGGCGTTCGGCGGGCGTGGCGCATCTGGCCATGTGTTCAGGCTCCCTCTTCTGGTGGCGGCGCGGCCGCGGCGTCTGGCGCGGAGGCGTCCTCCGCCGCGGGCGCCGCGGCCGTGGGCGGCGCCGGTTCGCCGGGCGGCGGCGTGGCGGGCACGTCCTCGGCCGGGGCTTCGGCAACCGTCGGCACACTGCGTAGCTTAAGCTCCAAAACCTCTCGGCGGGGGCCGGCCTCGGCCGCCTCGAAGGCCACTCGATAGGCTTCCCGCGCCGGCCCGAGCGCGCCTTGGTGGAAGTGGATGTCGCCCATGAGTTCCGCCACATCGTCCTCGTAGCCGGCGCTCTGCACGGCGCCGAGTTGCACCAGCGCCGCGGCCGGGCTGTCCATCTCATACAACACCCGCGCCAAGCGCAGCCGCGCCGCGTCCTTCAGCGCCTCCTCGTCCGCCAAGGCCACGCTCTCGGTGAGCCGCAGCACCGCGCCGTCGATGTCCATCTCGGCGAGGGCGTCCTTCGCCTCAAAGAACAGGGCGAAGACGTGATAGGCCGTGCCTTCGTGCTCGGTGGCGATGGCGTCGAACAACGCCGTGGCGTCCTCGCCCACGGCACGCGCTTCCAAGTAGGCGGCATAGCTGTCGGCCGCGGCGGCGGCGCGTTCCGCGCTCCAATCCTGATACCACCGCCAGCCCACCACGCCACCCACCGCCAGCACCACGGCGGCGATCAGCCCGAGGCCGTTCTCCGACCACCATCGGCGCAGCCGCTCGACTTGTTCTTCATCGGAAAGGAAGTCCGCCACGGTGGCCCCTCAATGCTCCCCAAGCGCGTTCGCCGGTTCGCCACCCTGCGCTGCGACGCCGGCGACTTTTTTGCACCACGGCGCGGCATCACCGCCGCCATCCGCGTACGCCGCGCCCAACTGGGCGGCGAGTTCCTCCACCCGCATGAGCGCCTGCGGACGGCGTTCGCGCAGCCACTTCACGGCGATGCGCCGTTCGGCCATTTCGCGCTCCCCGACAATGAGCGCCCAGCGGGCGCCGCACTCGTCGGCGCGGCGCAACTGCGACGCCGCCTTGCCGCCGCCGGTGTGCAGGCGCACCCGCAGCCCCGGCGCGAGTTCCCGCAAACGCTGTGTGGCCGCCAAGGCCCAAGCCATGCACTCCTCATCCAGCACGGCGCAATACGCATCGACGGGTCGATGTGGGGCGGCATCGGCCAATGCGGCGCACAGGAGTGCCACGCGGTCCACGCCGATGGCGAAGCCGGCCGCCGGGGTCGCGGCACCGCCCAACCGTTCCACCAGACCATCGTAGCGTCCGCCGGCGCACACGGCATCTTGGGCGCCGATGTCCCCGGCGGTCCACTCGAACACGGTGTGGGTGTAGTAGTCCAAACCGCGCACCAGCCGCGGGTTCACCCGATACGGCACCCGCAGCTCATCCAGCAACTCGCGGAACGCGTCGAAGTGGGCCCGCGCCGGCGCATCCACGTGATCGGCGAGCCGCGGCGCGTTCTCAAGCAGTTGCTGCGTGGCCAGCACCTTGCTGTCCAAGATGCGCAGCGGGTTGGTCGTCAAGCGGCGACGGCTGTCGGCATCCAAGGCTTCGGCATGGGGGGTGAGGTATTCCACCAGAGCAGCGCGGTAGGCGGCACGCGCCGCGCCGGTGCCGAGGGTGTTGATCTCCAACGTCACTTGGCGGTCGATGCCGAGCGCGCGCCACGCCGCCTGCGCCAACTGCACCAGTTCGGCTTCCACGGCGGGGCCGCCGATGCCGAACGCCTCCACGCCGATCTGCTCGAACTGACGATAGCGCCCGCGCTGCTGTCGTTCATAGCGGAACATCGGCCCGGCATACCAGAACCGCTGCGCTTGGTTGCGCAGCAAACCATGTTCAATGGCGGCCCGGGCGCAACTGGCGGTGCCCTCCGGGCGCAACGCGAGTTCGCGGCCACGCCGATCCCGCAGCGTGTACATCTCCTTTTCCACGATGTCCGTCGCTTCGCCGACGCCGCGGCTGAAGAGCTCGGCAGATTCGATGAGCGGCAGCCGGATCTCCTCGTAGCCAAAGGACCGCGCGACGGCCGCGATGGCATCCGCGACCCGGCTCGTCAACGCAGCGTCGGCACCCACGAGGTCCCTCATGCCGCGCACGGATTTGTAGGCCACGGCGCTCATTCCAGCACCAAGTTGGCGACGCGGTTGCGGGTATGCGGGCCCAGCGCCACGGCGTGGCCGTCATATTCAAGGGTGACGCCCGGCGCATTGCCGATCCGGATGCGCAATGGCGTCTCGCCGTGCAACAAGAGCGTCTCGCCGGCGCGGTTCAGGGCCCGGTGAATGACGCGATCCATGCGGTCGGAGACCTCGACCCAGCAATCCTCGCTGAAGGCGAAAGCCAGTGCGCGGCCCGAACCGGCCACCGGCGGCGGCGCGGCGGCGATGTCGCCTTCCGCGTTGGCGGCGGCAGCGACCTCGGCCGAGGCGTCGGTGGCGATGGCAGCGATCTCCACGTTGCCATCGGCGACCGGCGGCGGTGGCACCGCTGTGTCAGGCGTAGTGGCCTCCGGCGCCGGCGTGGCCGCGGCGAGGCTGGGCGTCACCGCCGCGCGCTGCCTGGGGGAAAGCGAAGGCGTGGCCACAGCGCTCGGCGCCGCGGGCAACGGGCTGCCAGCGGCTTGAGCCGCGCTCGGCACCGGGACGGATGAAGCCGCGAGGGTGGCGCCTTCCTGTGGCCAAGCCCACCACAGCACACCGGAAGCCACCAGCCCGACCACCAGCGCGGCGCCCCCGAACACCCAGCCCAAGCGTTCGTGGAGCGTGTCCCTAAGCGGTGTTCGGCCATTGTCCGTGAGCACGAGGCGCGGCGTCTGCACACCGCCCAGGCACTGCTCGTGCTCGCCAAGCAGCGCGTCCGCATCCAACTCCAAGAGCCGCGCGTAGGCGCGGACGTAACCGCGCGCATAGGCCGGCGCCGGCAGCGACTGGAAGCCATTGGCCTCCAAGGTGCGCACGACGGCGGTGGGCAGGCGCAAAGTGTCCGCCACCTGCTGCTCCGACATCCCGGCCGCTTCCCGGGCCGCCTTCAAGACGGCACCCAGCCCTTGCGCCGTGGCGTCGTTCATCCCACTTGCCCCGCGGCCGGCCGCGTGGTGCTCCCCAGTGCGGCCACCAGCGCCGGTGGCGCCACGCCGGCATCCGTCGCGGCCGCCAAACGTTGCGCGTGGCGGGCGCTGCGCCGGGTGCGGTCCTTGACGGCGCCGACGAGTTGCCCGCACGCCGCGGCGATGTCCGCGCCGCGGGTGGTGCGCAAGGTGGCGGTGTGGCCGGCGTTCGCCAAGCTCGCATGGAACGCTTGCACGGCTTCCGCCGCCGGTCGCTCAAACGCCGCGCCCGGGAACGGATTGAAGGGTATGAGGTTGATCTTGCAGCGCAGCGGCCGCAGCAGCTTGGCAAGCGCCCGGGCATGAGCCAGGCTGTCGTTGACGCCGCGCAGCAGCGCATATTCGATTGTCACCGAGCGGCGGCCACCCACTTGCGCTAGCCATTCCCGGCAGGCGTCCAGCAGCTCGGCGATGGGGTAGCGTCGGTTGAGCGGCACCAGTTCGTCGCGCAAGTCGTCGTCGGGCGCATGCAGGCTCACCGCCAGCGAACAATCGACGTGCTTGGGCAGCTCGCGGATGCGCGGCGCCACGCCGGCGGTGCTGATGGTGACGCGCCGCTTGGAGAGGCCATAGGCCAAGTCATCCATCAACACGCTGGCCGCCAACGTCGTCGCATCAAAGTTGAGGAGCGGCTCGCCCATGCCCATGAAGACGACGTTGGTGATGGCTTGGCCATCGCCCCGCGCCGCGAGCTCCCGCGCCGCCAGCCACACCTGCCCGACGATCTCGGCGGCGGACAAGTTGCCCGCGAAGCCCTGCTTGCCGGTGGCGCAGAACGCGCAATCCAGCGCGCAGCCGGCCTGCGAGGAAACGCACAGGGTGTTGCGCCCACCGTCTGGGATGAGCACCGCCTCCACGGTGTTGCCGCCCGCGGTGCGCACGGCCCACTTCACCGTGCCGTCCGCCGAGGCATGGCGGCCCAGCACTGCCGGCGGCGTGGCTTCGGCGACTGAGGCGAGGCGCCCGCGCAGCGCGCGGGACAGGTCCGTCATGCGGGTGAAGTCCGTCTCGCCCTGGCGATGCAGCCAACGCAGCATGATGCCGGCGCGAAACGGCTTCTCGCCCAGCCCTTCGAAGAAGCGCGCGAGGGCGGCGCGGTCCAACCCCAGCAGGTTGTCAGCCACGCCCTTCACCCCCGCCGGCAGAGGTCCGCGGCGTCAAAGAAGTACGCAATCTCACGCTCGGCGCTCGCCAGCGAATCCGAACCATGCACGGCGTTGGCCTCGACGGATTCGGCGAAGTCCGCCCGCAACGTGCCCGGCGCCGCCTCGGCGGGATTGGTCGCCCCCATCAAGCGCCGATTCACTTCCACCGCGCCCTTGCCCTCGAGCACTTGGATCATCACCGGCCCCGAACTCATGTAGGCGAGCAAGCTCTCGTAGAACGGCTTGCCGGCGTGCTCGGCGTAGAAGCCGGCGGCGAGTTCCCGCGACAACCGCGTCATCTTGGCGGCGACGATGGTGAGGCCGGCCTTCTCGAAGCGCGAGTAGATTTCGCCGATGATGTTGCGCGCCACGGCGTCTGGCTTGATGATGGACAACGTGCGTTCGGATGCCACGGGGATCTCCAAGGCGGCTGTCGTCCGCCGCCGGCGGCGCCGCGCAGAAAGTCCAACGTCGCCGCGGCGGGCGGATTATAGGCGCGTTGCGCGTGCGGTGCGTAACTTGTCCACTGTCTCGACCACCCGTTGCGCGGCGAAATCGACTTGCGCCGCCGTGGTCGCGCGCCCGATGCTGAAGCGGATCGAGGCGTGGGCCAGCGCATCCGGCACCCCGAGGGCGCGCAGCACATAAGAAGGCTCCACCGTGGCGGAGGTGCAGGCGGAGCCGCTGGAAACGGCGAGATCGTCCAAGGCGAGCAGCAGCGTCTCGCCATCCACGTCGACGAAGGAGACGTTCAGGTTGCCCGGCAGCCGATGTGCCTCGGATCCATTCAGGCAGGTGCCGGGGAGCTGCTTCAAGTGTGCCCAAAGGCGCTCCCGCAAGGCGCCGACGCGACAGGCTTCGGCTGGCATTTCTTCGGCGCAGATGCGGCAGGCTTCCCCCAACCCCACGATCTGATGGGTGGCCAAGGTGCCGGAACGCATGCCGCGCTCGTGGCCGCCGCCGTGGATCTGCGCCGCCACCTTGAGCGGTGGCTCGCGGCGCACGAACAGGGCGCCGATGCCCTTGGGGCCGTAGAGCTTGTGCGCCGACAAGCTCAAGAGATCGATGTTGTCGCGCCGCACGTCCACGTCAATCTTGCCGACGCTCTGCGTCGCGTCGGTGTGGAAGGGCACGCCGCGCTCCCGACAGACGGCGCCGATGGCGCGGATGTCGTTCAACACGCCGATCTCGTTGTTGGCATGCATGATGGAGACGATGGCCGTGTCGTCCCGGATGGCGTCCGCCACCATTGCCGGCGCGACCAAGCCCTCTGCATCCGGGGCGAGATAGGTGACGTCCACGCCCAAGCCTTCCAGCCACGCGCAGGTGTCGAGCACCGCCTTGTGCTCGTAACTCGTCGTCACCACATGTTGCCCGCCCACCGCCTCAACGACGCCCTTGATGGCCAAGTTGTCAGACTCGGTGGCGCCGGAGGTCCAAACGATCTCGCGCGGATCCGCATGGATGAGCGCCGCCACCTGGGCGCGCGCCGTCTCGACCAGTTCCTCCGCCTCCCAGCCATAGGCGTGGCTCCGGGATGCTGGATTGCCGAAGGCGCCCTCGGCCAAGAGGCACTCGCTCATGCGCTCCGCCACGCGGGGATCCACCGGCGTGGTGGCCGAGTAATCCAAGTACAGCGCCTTGGCGCGCGGCGGCGGAGATGACATTCAGATCATGCGGGCGTCGATGACGTTGCCGTCTTGGCGGCGGGCGACCTGCGCCACGTCGCGCCGCGCCACCAGCGATGCGAAGGTGACGCGCTTCAGGAACAGGTCAATTTGGCGCGACAGATCCGCCCACAGCTCGTGGGTGAGGCAGACCTCGCCATCCAAGCAATCCCCAGAGCCCCCGCAGCGCGTGGCGTCCATGCCCTCGCCCACGGCGCTGATGATGTCCGAGACGCTCAACGCCTCCAACGTCGTGCCAAGCCGATAGCCCCCGCCCGGGCCACGCGCCGCCACCACCAGCCCGCGCCGCTTGAGCTTGGCGAAGAGTTGCTCCAAGTAGGGCTGCGAGATGCGCTGCCGCTTGGCGATGTCCGCCAGCGCCACGGGCCCCGCATCGCCATGCAGGGCCAAATCCAACACCGCCGTGACCGCGTACCGGCCCTTGGTCGTGAGCCGCATCTTGGGGATTGTAGCCTGCCCATGCGGGCGCGGGGCGATGGCGGCCGCGATGGGGCGACCATGCGGGGCCGGATGTCATGGCTGGTAACACGCTTCAGGTCAAGGTAGGGCAAGCGCACCAGTCGATGCCCGATGCGATCCACCGCGGCGCCGCACTGTTCCAGCGGGATGTAACCCAGCAGCGGCTCGTACTCGCCGTTCGACGACGCCATGTCGATGAACAACACCTCGCTGTGGATGGCCCGAAATCCCTCCACTTGGATGCGCACCGGCCCGCACATCGTGCCCCACACCACTTCCTGGGTTGCCACCTGCATCTCCACCGCTTGCTCTTCTTGGAAGGTGCCGAACTGCGCCTTCCAAACGCTCGGCAACGTCAGATGGCTGGCGCCGGCATCGACCATGACGTCGAACTTTCTGGCGTGGAGCGGCGGCGCGACGTTCCGCACCTCAATGCTCGTGATGACTCGTCCCATTCACCCGCGCCTGAAAGGATTGCCCGCAATGAAAGGATAACCGCTTATCCTTTCATTAGCGGGTGCCACACGGGCTAGAACGGCTTGGCGCGCCCCATCAGGGTTTCGTCCCAGCGCCGTTGGGCGAGGAAGCGCAGGGCGGCGGCATGGGCGGACGGGGTGCCAATGCGCATCAGCGTCTCGGTCGCCACCGCCGAGACGTAGCCGTTCTTGTCGCCGAGCGCGGCTTGGGCGATGGTCTCCACGGCAGCCTCGTTCTCACCCGCCGCCACGCTGCTCAAGAGCGCGAACGCGGCATTCAGGCGCACTTGATCCTCGCCGCTCCAGCCGCGCATCACCTGCGGTGCCTGCCAGTTGGGATTGCTGTGCGTCAGCAGCCGTTCGATGCGTGGCAGGGCTGGGGCCAACCCGGCGCCGATGGCGGCAAGCGCGTCCAAGGCTTGGCGCACCTCCTGTTGATGAGGGCTGTCGAGCCGTTGCGTCAAGGCCGGCACCGCATCCCGGGCTGAGGCGCCAATCTCCCCCAGGGCGAAGGCCGCGTTGATGCGCAGCCACGGATCGGCATGGTCGAGCAATGCCGCCAGCGCCGGCACCGCGGCGGCGCCTTGGGCCGCCAAGGCGTAGGCGGCATCCTCCATCACCACCGCCCGTTCGTTCCAACGGCGCGGAAACCCGCGCACGTCGTCTCGCGGCAGCGGGCGGCCATCGCCATCCTTCGCCAACAAGCGTTCGTGCCGGCCTTGGCCGGCGCATGCGAACAGTGCGTCCCGCAGCGCTTCGATGGTGTGTCCGCCGCCGTAGATCGCCTCCAAGCGAGACGGCTGATGCAGGCTGTCGAACTGGTCCACGGCACCTAGGCCGGTGCGAGTTTCATTCGGCGGTGCCGTACCACCCAGCATCCAGCGCCAGATGTGTGCCCAAGTGTTAGGCAAGTCGAAGTTCGGCAGGCAGGCGGCCGGGCGTCGCCACATCGGGTGCGCATGGTTCCAACTCGGCGCGGTTGGGGAACCCACTCGGGCGAACACGAACTTCACCATGTAGCGGGTGTGTTCGGTGCGGTTCGGGAAGCCCGCATGCACCATGTCGAAGTGCAGCAGGAAGAACGTGCCGGCCGCGATGTCGTCCAACACCACGCCGCTGGGCTGCACCGGTTGCGCGTACAAATGGCTGCCGGCCTGGATGCGCGTGGGGCCCATCGCCACCGGCACGGCATGGGGAAAGTAGAAGCCGATGAGATGACGCGGCACATGGTGGCGGGCGCGGGAGAGCGGGCTTTGCGCGTCTTGATGCCAACCGGAACCGGCGGCGGAGCCCTTGCCCATCGGCGGGGCGTCTGTCTCCGCAGTGAGCTCGATGTTCGGCTGCGCCAGCGGCGTGCTGGTGTGGACGGCGCGGTGCGGGTGCAGGCAGTAGCCTTCGCCCAGCAAGGAAATCAGGGCGCCCCGCACCACCGGGCAATCGAGCACCGCGTGCATCTGCGGCACCCGGGCGAGGATGTTGTTGCCGTACCACGTTTCGCGTTCGCAAGCCTGCCGGAGCAGCGCGTCCACCTCCTGATGGGTCTGCATGTCCACATCCGGCGCCAAGCGCAGGAAACCATTGGCGATGAACTCGCGGACACGCTCGTCGTCGAGCAGCACCGGCGGACGGGCGGTTTGCGGTTCCACCACTGCGGCGCGCGGCCCGATCAACAAGCGCCGAGCGCGTGTTCGAAGGCGAGATCGGCGGCGGCGAGGATGCGCGCCTTGGTCTCGGCGTAGGCGGCGGCATCAAGGCATGCCAACTGTTGCAGGAAGGGCCGCGCCGCAGTGCGCACGTCCGCGCCGGCCGGATACACCTCGTGCAGCAAGCCCCGTTCGTGCGCGGTCGCCCCGTCCATGGTCTCGCCCAGATAGGCGATGGGCGCCACCACCGCCTGCTGCACCAAACGCGGCAGCTTGTAGGCCCAGCCCTCCGCCGCCCACAACGCACGGTGAATGCGGGGATCGCCGTAATTCACATCCGCGGCGGCGACGCGGAAATCGCACGAGAGGCTGTAGTCGTAGCCGGAGCCGAGCGCATGGCCGTGCAGCAACGCCACGGTGGGCTTCGGACAAGCGCGCAGAACGGCGGCCGATTCGAGCAGGAACACCGGGCCGGGGCCCAAGTCCAGTTCCACCCGGCGCCCGGCGAGGGGATCGTCCCCTACGGGTTTGCCGGCACCTAGATCGTCGCCGGCGCAAAACGCCCGGCCATTGCCCGACAGGGCCAGCACGCGGACATGATCTGCCTCGGTCGCCGTTTCCACGGCGCGTTTGATGCGCCCATGCTGATCCAAGTCCAAGGCGTTCAACTTGTCCGGGCGATTCAAGATCAGGTGCCGCACCGGGCCGTCGTCTTGGACGACAAAAGCGGAGCTCCCGCTCATCGGCTCACCGGCCCGTGAACGCCGGCGGACGCCTTTCGCGCCATGCCCGAATGCCCTCCGCCCGGTCTTCAATCACATGCGTTTGGCGCACCCCGAGCGAATGGGTCATCGCGGCGTCGAAGGCCAAGTCCAGCTGCGGCAACACCTGCATCTTGTGTACCGCCCAAGCCCGCGTGGGCAGCGCCGCAATCTCCTCAGCGAGCGCTTCGGCGCGTGGCTCAAACGCGCCCGTTTCCGCCACCTCGTGTACCAAACCGATGCGCCGCGCCGTGGCCGCGTCCAACACCTCGCCGAGCAACAACACCCGCATCGCGTGTGCTTGGCCGATGAGCTTCGGCAGCAAGTAGGCGATGCCCGTGGCCGCCGCCCGCCCTTGGCGAATGCGCGGATCGCCGATTTCGGCGTTCGCCGCGGCCAGCCGCAAGTCGCACACGCAGGCGAAATCCAAAGCCAGCCCCAGCGTTTTGCCTCGCAACAACGCCAAGGTGGGTTTCATAAACGCCCGCAACGCCTTGATCGCATCCTGCTCCGGCAATGGCCCAGGGCCATGCGCCCCGGCCGGGCGCCGATGCCGCAGGCGTTCGGGCCACTCGCCCATGTCTGGCCAGGCATCGCCAGCGCTGTCGCAATCCAGCACCAAGAGCCGCACCGCGTCGTCCGCGTCCGCTTCCAGCACCGCGGCGCGGAGCGCTTCCACGGCGGGATAATCGAGCAACCCGCCAAGGGCGACATGGGTGATGGTGCCCTGCTTACGAACTTGCAGCATGATCGCGGGGAGTGGCTGTGCGGTGATCAAGCAGTAGCTTCACCAACCCCCCCGGTCAATGTCGCTTTGGCCTGCTCGAGCACCGCAATCGCTTGGCTCCGGGAGACAGTGGGAAAGCTGTCGAGGAAGTCGTCCAACCGATCGCCAGCCTCCAAGTGTTCCATCAGAATACGGATGGGGACCCTGGTGCCGGCGAACACCGGAGTTCCGCCGAGGGTGTCGGCATCACTGTCGATTACGTTACCTGCCATGGTCGGTCGTTCACCTACGGATCCAAGCCCGGTCTCGGCTGCCCGATTCTACATCGGGGGCTTCGCGCTCTGGGCCGCGGTCCGCGTTTTCAGGGACGATTTCTTTCGGCAGCAATGGCACAAAGATGCTTCCATCGCCAAGGCCGTTGCAACGATGTCGCCGTCGTAGCAGCGGTTGGAAGCGCTCGACAGGTGGTTGTGGAGGCGGCCTGCCCCCGCGCCCGGATGCCCGCTGCGCCAGGCGTTGATCCCTTGACAACGAAGCCGCCGCCAATCCCCTTCGCCTGTTCGGTTTGACGCAACATGGCCAAGTTGCAATGCTTGGCGCAGGCAGGTCGGAGAAAGACGCCCACATGGGTCTCCCGGTTCTGGCGTTGATCTTCGGCTTCGTCGCGCTCGTGTGGAGCGCGGACCGATTCGTGTCCGGCGCGGCCGCCACCGCCCGGCACCTCGGCGTGTCGAGGATTCTCATCGGCCTCACGGTGGTGTCCATCGGCACCTCCGCCCCGGAAATCCTCGTCGCCTTGGCCGCCGCCATGGAAGGCTCGTCCGCCTTGGCGGTGGGCAACGCCATCGGCTCCAACATCGCCAACATGGGGCTGGTGCTCGGCGTCACGGCCATGGTGGCGCCGCTGCCGTTCGCCGCTTCCGTGCTGAAGGTGGAGCTGCCGTGGCTCGTCGGCGTCACCTTGCTGGCGCTCTATTGCCTGTTCGACCTGTGGCTCGGCTACCTGGACGGCACCCTCCTGTTGCTTGCCCTGTGGGCGATCATGTACCACCTCGTGCGTTCGCAGCGGCGTGCGCCGGAGGGCCTGTCCGACACCATCCGCGACGAGCTGGAAGAGCTGGAGGACATGCCCATCGTCCGCGCCTTCTTTTGGCTCGGTGCGGGGCTCGCGGTGCTCTTGACCTCCGCTTGGGTGCTGGTGTGGGCCGCCACCGAGATCGCGCGGCTGCTCGGCGTGAGCGAGCTGGTCATCGGCCTCACCGTGGTCGCCGTGGGCACCAGCCTGCCCGAGCTGGCGGCCACCCTGAGCGCCGCCTTGAAGGGCCACGCGGACATCGCCATCGGCAACATAGTAGGCTCGAACATCCTGAACATCCTCGCCGTGATGGCGGTGCCGGCGTTGGTTAACCCCATCGGCATCGAGGCCCATGTGCTGTGGCGGGATTACGGCATGATGGCCGCCTTGACGCTGCTGTTGGTGCTGTTCGCTTATGGCCTCGGCTCGAAACCACGCATCACGCGCTTCGAGGGCTGCGTGATGGCGTTGGCTTGGATCGGCTACATGACGCTTCTTTACCACCAATCATGAACGGTGGCGACGACAAGCAAGGGCGGGGCGGGCCGCCACGGGGCAAGCGTACGGGCGGCGACACGCGGCGCGACCGCCGGCCCGGCGGCCAAACGCCGCGGCGCGGCGACGGCGGGCGGCACAGCCCCAGGCGCGGCGAAGGAGACCGGCCACGCGGCGAAGCGGAACGGCGCCCCGGCAAACCCCGTGGCCGCCCATCGGAGCGGTCAACCCGCCCGCGGCACCGACCGCAAAACGAGGACACTGCACCGCAGAAGCCGCGCCGCCAACTGCCGTTCGAGCTAGACGCCCTGCGCGGCGCCGCGCGTGTGGAACTCTTGATCCTCGATGTGGACGGTGTGCTCACCGATGGTCTGTTGTACTACTCGTCGAACGGCGTGGAGACCAAGGCGTTCCACGCCCAAGACGGCGCCGCCATCAAGATGCTGCAGGGCGCCGGAGTGCCGGTGGCGCTCATCAGCGGCCGCGAGAGCGAAGCGGTGACGCGCCGCGCCGCGGAGCTGGGCATCGCCCATGTGTATCAAGGCGCGGACGACAAGGGTGTGGCGCTGAACGACCTCTGCGCCGCGGCGGACGTGGCGCCAACGCGCATGGCGCACATGGGCGACGACGTGGGCGACCTGCCGTTGTTCGACCGCGTTGGCTTCCGCATCGCGGTGCCGGGCGCGCATCCTGAAGTGGCCGCCCGCGCGCACCATGTCACCAAGGCGCGGCCGGGCGCCGGCGCGGTGCGTGAAGCCTGTCAATTGATCCTGGTGGCGAAGGGGCGCTGGGAATCCGCGTTGGCGGCGCTCTCGGAGCGCTAGTGGCCCCGCCCGGGGGCGCATCGGCGGCGTGGCCGGCCATCGCCACCAAGCGTTGGGCTTGGGGTGGCGGCGCCGCGGCGGCGCTGGTGTTCGCCTTGGCGTGGCTGCGCCCGGCCGAACCGCCGCCGCGGCCGCTGCCGCCGGAACTGCGCGACGAACCCGATGTCTTCATGGAAGCGCCGGTCATCACCCAGTTCGGCGACGACGGCGCCATTCGCTACCGTTTGGCGGCCGCTGAGATCCACCAATTCGAGAGCGAGCGGGTGGCGCGGATCGCAGCACCCGCCCTCACCCTCCATCCGAGCGCCGGCGGGCCGCCGTGGCACGTCACCAGCCAAGTGGGCGAGTTGCGGGAATGGGCCACCAGTGACCTCCCCAACCACGGTGCCAACTTGCCGCGCACCCCCCCTCAAGGGCAGGAGGAGGAGCTGCTGCTGCGCGACGACGTCGCACTCCGCCGCGACTTCGCCGACGGTCGGTTCGTGACGCTCAAGACCTCCGAGTTGCGCGTTTATCCCGAACGTCAAGTCGCCGGCACGGATCGGCCTGTTATCATCGAGACAGCCGCCGGCCGTACCACCGCGGCAGGGTTCGAAGGCGACTTGGAGCGCGGCTGGATGCGGCTCGTTTCCACGCCAGCGCAGCGGGTTCACGTAGTTGCCTTGCCAAATCGAAGCAGTCGATAGCTCACCCGAGGCGCCGCCGGCGAAGCGGCGCGGGGCCTTGATGCCGCGGCTGCGCGGCCCTTGGCGGGGGGCGGTCGGCATCGCCGCGGCGTTGCTGGCGCTGGCGGCCGCGGCGTTGCCGGAAGATGCGGACCAGCCCATTCACTGGCGCGCCGACCAAGCCGCCGGCGACATGGCCGGGCGCACCATCTTGACCGGCGCGGTCCACATGGAGCAGGGCACCTTGCGCGTGGTGGCCGATCGCATGGTCATCGAATACGAAGGCGACGCGGTGGTGCGCGTGGTGGCCGAGGGCGAGCCGGCGCGGTACCGGCAGATGCTGCGCGCAGACGGCGAGCCAGTTGAGGCCAACGCGGCGCAGATCATCTACCACGCCAAGGAGGAGCGCATCGAACTGAGCGGCGGCGCAGTTTTGACGCAGGCGCGCCATGAGTTCCGCGGCGAAGTGATCCGCTACGACTTCCGCGCCGGCATCATCGACGCCGTGGACGAGCGCGACGGCGTGCGCATGGTGTGGGCGCCGGAAGAGGAAGGCGGCGCCCAAGCGGACTCAGCCCCTTAGGCGATGCGCGGCAGTTCGCCCACGTCTTCCTCGGCGGCCGGCAACGCTTCTCCTCGGGCCGTGCCCGGCGCGCGCTTGGCCGCCCGCCATCTGCGCAAGCACTACCGCGGCCGCGTGGTGGTCGAAGACGTGAGCCTAACGGTGGCGGCCGGTGAAATCGTGGGCCTGCTCGGCCCCAACGGCGCCGGCAAGACCACTTGCTTCTACATGATCGTGGGCCTCGCCAAGATGGACGAGGGCACGATTCACGTGGACGAGCGGGACTTGAGCCGGGCGCCCATGCACTTGCGCGCCCGCGCCGGCATCGGCTACCTGCCGCAGGAGGCGAGCGTGTTCCGCAAACTGTCCGTGGAGGACAACCTGCAGGCCGTCGTGGAGTTGCGGCGGGGGAACCGCCACGAACGGGGCGCGACCGTGGCGCGGCTATTGCAGGAGTTCCGGCTCACGGACATCCGCAAGACGTTGGGCGAGCGCCTCTCTGGCGGCGAACGCCGCCGCCTCGAAATCGCCCGGGCCCTCGCCAGCGAACCGGCGTTCATGCTGCTCGACGAGCCCTTCGCCGGCATCGACCCCATCTCCATGGACGAGATCAAGGCCGAGATCCGCCAACTGGCGCGGCGCGGCATCGGCGTGCTGGTGACGGACCACAACGTCCGCGAAACCCTCAACATCTGCCACCGCGCCTACATCGTGAACGAGGGCCGCATCATTGCCCAAGGCGATGCCGGTGCCATACTATCCAACGCGACCGTGAGAAGCGTTTACCTGGGCGAAAAGTTCCAACTGTGAATCGGCCGGCGGCAGCCACCACCGTCGTGGTCGTCGCAAGCCGGTTTGGGAAACTGAGGTGAGATGAAGCAGTCGCTGACGCTGGGCGTCCGCCAACAGCTCGCCATGACGCCCCAGCTCCAACAGGCGATTCGCCTGATGCGGCTGTCTGCCACGGACCTCGCCATCGAAATCCGCGAAGCCATCGAGGCGAACCCCATGCTGGAGGCCGAGGACGAGCTGGAGGGCGACGCCCCAAGCGCAGACATGGACGGCAGCTTGGGCGGCTGGGGCCACGACGATTCGTCCGCCGAAGCCGCGGAGGATGGCTGGAGCGAGGCCAACGGAGAGGACGCCCTCGAACCCGCCAAGACCACGGCCATTCCCCAGGAACTGCCGGTCGATACGCGCTGGGAAGATCTCTACCAACCAAGCGCCTACGCCCTTTCCACACCCCCGCGAGAACACTTCGAGCCAATGGCGCGGGCCGCGGAATCGCTGACGGATCACCTCCTTTGGCAGCTCAACGTGCTCACCCTGCCGGAGCGCGACCGGCTGATCTGCGCGACCATCGTGGAAGCCGTTGACGCGGACGGAATGTTGCGGCCCGGCACCACCGCCCTAGACCCGCACGGCTGCCTCAAAGAGCTCGCCGCGGCGCTGGATTTGCAGCCGCCGGTGGAAATCGACGAGGTGGCCGCCATGCTCAAGCTGGTGCAGCAGTTTGAACCGGCCGGCGTCGCCGCCCGGGACCTGCGCGAATGTCTGCTCCTGCAGCTTGCCCAAACCGCGCCCGACACGCAGCACCGGGCGGCCGCGCAAACCGTCCTGGAGTGCTGCTTCGACGCCTTGGCGGCCGGCAACCGCGCCGCGCTGGCGCGCCGTTCCAAGCTCGACGCGGCGGCCGTCGACGGCGGCGTGGCCCTCATCCAATCCCTGAACCCACGCCCCGGCACCGCTTTCGGCGACTTCGCGTGTGAATATGTGGAACCGGATGTGTACGCCACCAAGGAAGCGGGCCGCTGGCTGGTGGAGCTCAATTCCGCCACGGCGCCGGCGGTGCGCATCAATCGGCACTACGCCGGCCTCGTGCGGCGTGGCGACACCAGCGCGGACAACGCCTTCCTGCGCGACCATCTGGACGAGGCTCGGGGCTTTCTCACCAGCCTCAAGAACCGCAACGAGACGCTCTTGAAGGTGGCCACCCAAATCGTGCTGCAGCAACGGGCCTTCCTCGAACATGGCGCGGAAGCGATGCGCCCGCTGGTGCTCGCCGACATCGCCGCCGCCACGGACCTCCACGAATCCACCGTGTCGCGCCTGACGACCAGCAAGTACATGCACACCCCGCAAGGCGTGTTCGAGCTCAAGTACTTCTTCTCGAGCCATGTCGGCGCGAGCGATGGCGGCACGGTGTCGAGCACCGCCATTCGGGCGTTGATCAAGCAGCTCATCGGCGAGGAGAACCCCCAGCGGCCGCTCTCCGACAGCCGCCTCGCCGCCATGTTGGCCGAGCGCGACATCGAGGTGGCGCGCCGCACCGTCGCCAAGTACCGCGAGTCCTTGGCCATTCCCTCTTCCAACCAGCGCAAGCGGTTAGCCTGACCGGGCGCGCAACCAAGGAGCCATGCCGTGCAACTCAGCGTTTCAGGACATCATGTGAGCGTCACCCCCCCGTTGAAGGACTATGTGAAGAGCAAGATGGCGCGGCTCTCGCGCCATTACGACCACATCACCAACGTTCATGTGGTGTTGTCCGTGAACAAGCAGGTGCAGCGCGCCGAGGCCACGGTGCATGCGCATGGCGCGGAAATCTTCGCCGACGCCGACGACACCGATCTGTACGCTGCCATCGACGCCTTGTCCGACAAGCTCGACCGGCAAATCGTCAAACACAAGGAGAAGGCGAGCGAGCACCGCCCGCGGGCGCACTGATCGCACATACCATGATCGACTGGCGCCACCTGCTGCCGCCCGAGAGCGTGCGCACCGTCCGCGTTCCCGCCACCAAGAAAGCCGCCATCGAAGCGGCCAGCGAGGCGGTGGCCGAAGCCTGCCCGCAACTCGATCCGCGGGAACTGTTGAACGCGCTGTTGCAGCGCGAGCGCTTGGGCAGCACCGGCCTCGGCGACGGCGTGGCCATCCCCCACTGCCGCTCGAAGGATTGCGAACGGCCGGCCGCCGCGCTGGTGCGGCTGCGCCAAGCCACGGACTTTGACGCCCCCGACGGCGAAGCCGTCGATCTGTTGTTCGCGTTGGTGGTGCCGGACGGCGAACAACAGCGCCACCTGGACATCTTGGCGGCCCTCGCCGCCACCTTCTCGCCGGCCGCCAACCGCAAAGCGCTGCGCCAAGCCGGCGACGATGGGCAGTTGCGCGAAACCTGGCTCGCCATCACCGAGCCGGCCGGATGAACCGCGGCGTCTCACACCGGGGCACACGGTGCCTCAGCGGCCAGCCGACTTAGGTTGCATCCAGCCCGATGATCAGCGAACCCGTCACCATCGTGAACGCGCTGGGGCTCCACGCCCGCGCCGCCGCCAAGTTCGTGAACCTCGCCAAGACGTTCAGCTCCACCATTGAACTGGAACTTGGCGACCAAACCGCGGATGGCAAGCGCATCATGACGGTGATGCTGCTGGCGGCCGCGCAAGGCACCGTGCTCACACTGCGCACCAACGGCGCGGACGAACGCGAGGCGTGTACCGCCCTGAAGGCATTGGTCGCCGACCGTTTCGGCGAAGCGGAATAGCCGCCGCCGGCCATGGACAGCGCCGCCCTGGCCCACATCGTGACGAGGCATGGGGCGACGCGCGCCGCCACCTCGACGCCACCGATGACGCCGCGGAGGCCGGCAGCCTGCTGCCATCACTGCTCTCGGGCTTGGGCATCGACCCTGCCATCGCCGGCGGCGTGGTGCTGACGACGGTAACGGACGTGGCGGGCTTCTTCACCTTCCTGGGTTGGCGACGCTCGCTTATGGATGACCGCTTCAATGGGAGGCGGAAGCGAAGCCGGCGGTAGCGGCAAAATGCACGTTCGAGAGATCCTGCAGACGCTGTCTGCCGTTTTGGCCCAATGGGTCATCGTGTCAACCGTCCGCGTTCCGCCACCAAGAGGGCCACCATCGAAGCGGCCAGCGAGGCCGTGGCCGAGGCCTGCCCACAACTCGATCCGCGGGAACTGTTGAACGCGCTGTTGCGGCGCGAGCGCCTGGGCAGCACTGGCCTCGGCGATGGCGTGGCCATCCCCCACTGCCGCTCGACGGAGTGTGAACGGCCGCCCGCCGCGCTATGCGCTGCGCCAAGCCACGGACTTCGACGCGCCCGACGGCGAAGCCGTCGATCTCTTGTTTCGCGTTGGTGGTGCCGGACGGTGAACAACAGCGCCACTTGGACATCTTGGCGGCCCTCGCCGCCACTTTCTCGCCGGCTGCCAACAGCAAAGCGCTGCGCCAAGCCGGCGACGATGGGCAGTTGTGCGAAACCTGGCTCGCCATCACCGAGCCGGCCGGATGAACCGCGGCGTCTCACACGGGGCGCGCACGGTGCCTCAGCAGCCAGCCACATAGGTCCGCACCCGCCGCGCCAACTGTCGGGAGCTACAATCACTAGCGATGACGTTCAAGAGACCCAGAGGCAAGCCGACACCGCCACCGTCCGAGATCGTGCAGAGCAACGTACGCGGTGCGCTTGTCGAGGACGTGGGCGAGGGCGATGTCACCGCAGCGCTCATCGCGGCCGACGCGACGGCACGGGCCAGCGTGATCTCCCGCGCCGCCGGCGTCTTCTGCGGCCGGCCTTGGGTGGCGGAGACCTGCGCTCAGGTGGACGCCGGCATCACCCTGGAATGGCGCGTTGACGATGGCGACGAAGTGGCGCGGGACGATGTGCTCTTCCACGCGCACGGCCTCGCCCGCAGCTTGTTGACCGCCGAGCGGACGCTGCTGAACTTCGCGCAGCTCTTGTCTGGCACGGCCACCGTGGCGCGCGCCTGCGCCGCTGCCGTGCAGGGCACACGGACGCGGGTGCTGGACACCCGCAAGACCGCGCCGGGCCTGCGCGCGGCGCAGAAGTACGCGGTGGCGGTGGGCGGCGCCGGCAACCACCGCATGGGGCTCTTCGACGCCTTCCTCATCAAGGAGAACCACATCAACGCCGCCAGTGGCATCGGCGCGGCGATACGTCGCGCCCGCGCCGCCCGGCCAGACCTGTTCGTGGAAGTGGAAGTGGAGAACCTGACGCAGTTCGAGGAAGCGCTTGCCGCCCAGCCAGACTGCATCATGTTGGACAACTTCTCGCTGGCGGACATGGCCCTCGCGGTGGCCCGCAATGACACGCGGGCCAAACTGGAGGCCTCCGGCGGGCTGGGCGTGGCCGACCTCGCCCAAGTGGCCGCGACCGGCGTGGACTACGTGTCCGTAGGTGCCATCACCAAGCGCGTCGAGCCGCTTGACCTCTCCATGCGGTTCTACTGACGGCTCGGCCGGTGCCACGCGATGCGAGCGCCGGGCCTCGGACAATGGGGGCTTGGTGCCGGAACGGAGACTCGAACTCCGGACAACCGCATTACGAATGCGGTGCTCTACCAACTGAGCTATTCCGGCGCGGGCGCGTAGGATACTGCGACGGGCTGCTTGAACTCAACGAGCCAGAACTCGAAACAGGGCCATGACCGTGCGAGCCCGATTCCGCTGCGCTGCGCGACGTCCGATGCCTCCTTGAAGGCCGGATGCATGTCACGGTCGAAGACGCAGTACACGAAGTCGAACCCATCGCCCCGGCGCTCTTCCTCATCACGCAAGCGCTTCGCGAAGTCGACGAGTGTGCGTGGATCATCTCCCGTGCCTTTGACGTCTAGGGTGTGCAATCGGAGGCGGTCCTTGAGTGCATGGAAATAGGGCGGTTCCGTGCGTTCGCCCTCGCAGACCACCAACACCCGCGACTGTGCGGAACGGCTCGGTGGTCGCCTTTTGAGAGACGGAGGCGAGCGGCGCTTGGGCACGGCTATGCGGATCGAACGTAGGGAACGGCGCCGTAGCGGCCGGCCAAGTAGGCGCGTTCCAAGTTCTCCACGCCCTTGCGGGGGTGGTAGTCCGAGAGCGGCGTGAGCGCCGTCTCGTGGCGGCCGTTGCGCTCGCAGAACCAAATCTGATCGCGCCGAAACACGTCTTGACTGAGGATGGACGTGTCGTGGGTGGCGAAGACCAGCTGTGCGTCGTTGTCCAGCGCTGGATCATGAAAGCGCTCAACGAGAAAGCGCACGAGCGCCGGGTGCAGGTTCTGGTGCAGCTCATCGACCACAACGACGAGGCCCGCCGCCAGCGTGTCCACCCAAGGGCCGGCCAACGCGAACATCTTTCTCGTGCCATCCGATTCCTCGTCCAGAGCCAGTTCAACCGCATCGCTCTTCGCGCCATCCTTGTCTCGGTGGACGACACGGACTTCAAAGATGGTCTTGCCGTCGAGTTCCTTCTTAACTCCTTCACGCAGTGCCGCCGGCACATCATCCGGGAGCATTTCGGGCCTGAACTCTTCCTCCGAGACGCGCAGATCGGCCACGGCCAAATCGGCTGCCTGCAGAAGCTTCATCACATCCGCTTTGCGCTCGCCCTGCACACACTCCGCGGAATAGCTTGGGTCCCAACTGGCAAAGCCCACATGCAGCCGTCTCTTGAACCAATCGTAGATGGGCTGGAGCTGCTCGCTGTTCAGCGTTGCGGCGGTGGCAAGCAAGAGCGCGTTGCTGCGGGTGGCGCGCCGCCATACTTCGCGGTCGCCTTGCAGTTTCCCGCCAAACGTGAACGATGGTGAACCGTCGGCGCCGCGGTCTCGGTTGAACCAGAGCTGCCGCCGACCGCGGGGCCAAGCGTAGAGCCACTCGGCAACCACCATGTCCTGGGTTGCCGAGAAGCCGTACTGGTAACGAACGCCGGCGGCGATGCAGACCACCTCAAGCTGCGTCGGCTCGTCTCTGTACCGGGCGTCGAAGAGAAACGGCTTGACGGGCAGTTTCGCGTCAACCGCACTCGGATTCACGACGATCTCGCGCATCGCATCGAGTGCGCGAATGAGATTCGTCTTCCCCGCGGCATTGGCCCCATAGATGGCCGCGGAACGCAGCAGGGGCATCGCCGGCACATCGCCAAGCAGCTTCGGCGTATGGACGTTGCGTTGCCTGTGTTCCTCGCCGGCCCCCGCCACGAGGCTCAGGACCACCTCGTCCTTGATCGACCGAAAGTTCTCCACCGAGAATTGAACGAGCATCTAAACCCCGCTTTAGAGCCGGAAATCGGCGATTTATTGCGAGATTAGCACGTTAATCGATTCTCCTTCTCGTCTGGGGCACCTTCCAAGGCCGTTCAACAAGCCTCAACACGGCATCCGCGCCGGCAAGATGCGGCACACGGTGCGGCCTTGGGCGTCCGTCGCGGTGACGCGGTAGCTGTTGCCAGCGCTGGCGTCCACGACGAATACCGTGCCGTCGTCGCCAGTGGGTTGCCATCCGATGGCCGTGGTCAAGGAGGTGTCGCCGGCGGCCACGTCATAGGTGCCGCTGGCGTAGGCGCCGGTGCGGAGCATCACTTCCTCTTGGAACGGCGCCATGCCGGCGATGCCATGCACGAGGGCGCCGGTGGCTGCGCTGTCCACGTAATCCCGGTAGGCGGGCACGGCGACCGCGGCGAGAATGGCAAGCACCGCGGCCGCGATCAGGAGCTCCAGCAAGGAGAAGCCGCGGGTGCCGGCTAGAGGTCTTCCCATCGGATCACCCGCTGTGCCGGCGCTTGGAACTCGGCGTAGGCCGGGCGCGTCAGGGTGATGGCGTAGTTGCCGTTGGCGGCGATGTCGCCGGCGGCGGATACGCCCACTTGCCCCAACGTCGCGTTGCCGGTGAGGCCGACGACATAGGGCGGGCCGCCACCCGGCGCCGTGCCGGCGCCTTGCCCTTCGAGCTGCGTCACCCAGAACTGATCGCTCATCAGCGCGTCTTGGTCTTGCGGGGTGCGAACGCTCATCGCGAGCTCGGCCTGAATCTTGCGAAACTCGCTCGTCAAGAAACGGGCGCCCTCCTCGTAGTGGGCGGTGACTTTCGCCATGTTCGCGTTCTCGACATACTCCTGATAGGCCGGCAGGGCCACCGCCGCAAGGATGCCGGCGATCGCCACCACGATCATCAGTTCAATCAGCGTAAAACCCCGGCCCCGCATCGGTCGCCTCCTGGTCGGTTGTCCTCGATTCGGCTGCCGATGGTAATGCCCGGTGGGGCAGGGTGGTGTGCGAGAAAGGCTGCCGTTGCCGCGAGATTTCTCGCCGATTTGCGTAAGTGGCGGCGCACACCGCGCACATCTCCGCAAGCAGGGCGCGCGGCGGGGCAATGTCGCACGCAAATTGCAGATGCGCGCCATCGGCAAGGCGCACCAAGCGGTTCTAAACTCGCCCCCTCCAACCACACCCCGGCGTCGACGCTTCATGGCAACGCCTCCCCTGCACGGCTTGACGCGGCGGCTTCTCGCGGCCGGCGAGATCGATTTGGAAGCCGCCGGCAATGCCGCCGAGCAGGCGCGGCGCGACGCGGTCCCGCTCGCGCAATGCCTCGCCGGCCATGCGCGGCCCGCGGCGCTCGCGTTGGCCGCCAGCCGCGAGTTTGGTGCGCCGATCATCGACTTGGCGGCGTTCGACCTCGACGCGAGCCCACGCGGCGCCATCGACCCCGCGCTTGTGCGGGAATGTCGCGCGTTGCCGCTGGGTGAGCACGGCGGCCGCTTGCAGGTGGCCGTGGCGGACCCATCGGATCTCGCCGCCTTGGACGCCATCAAGTTTCAAGTCGGCAAAGCCATCGAGCCGGTCGTGGCCGAGGCCGACAAGCTCGCCGCGGCCATCGAACGCTTCGCCGGCGAAAGCAGCGCAGACGCCCTCGGCGACCTTGACGACGACGAGTTGGACGCACTTGATTTGGAGGCGCTCGTTGACGACGGCGCCGATGACGCGCCGCAAGAAGCCGCGGCCACGGACGACGCCCCGGTGGTGCGCTTCATCAACAAGATGCTGCTCGACGCCATCCATGCCGGCGCCTCCGACATTCACTTCGAGCCGTATGAATCCAGCTGCCGGGTGCGCCTACGCATCGACGGAGCGCTCACGGAGGCGCGGCATCCGCCGGCCAACCTGTTCGGCCGCTTGGCGGCGCGCCTCAAGGTGATGGCGGCGCTCGACATTTCCGAACGGCGCCGCCCCCAAGACGGGCGCATCAAGATGCACCTCGCCAAGGCGCGTTCCATTGACTTCCGCGTCAGCACGTTGCCAACGCTCTTCGGCGAGAAAATCGTGCTGCGCATCCTCGACCCGGCAAGCGCGCGCTTAGGCATCGACGCGCTCGGTTTCGAGCCGGCGCAGGAGCGGCTGTATCGGGCGGCCCTGTCGCGGCCGCAGGGGATGATCCTCGTCACCGGCCCCACGGGCAGCGGCAAGACGGTGACGCTCTACAGCGGCCTCCATGCCCTGAACGAGCCGGCGCGCAACATCGCCACCGTGGAAGACCCGGTGGAGATGAACTTGACCGGCATCAATCAAGTGCACGTGAATCACCGCGTCGGGCTGGATTTCGCCACCGCCATGCGGTCGTTCCTGCGCCAAGACCCGGACGTGCTGATGGTGGGCGAGATCCGCGATGCCGAGACGGCGGATGTCGCCGTCAAGGCCGCCCAGACCGGCCACCTCGTGCTTTCGACGCTGCACACCAACTCGGCGGTGGAGACGTTGACGAGGCTGCGGAACATGGGCGTCGCGCCATTCAACCTCGCCACTTCCGTGACCTTGCTCGTCGCCCAGCGGCTGGCGCGGAGGTTGTGTCACGACTGCCGGTGCCCCATCGACGTGCCGCCCGAGACGCTCACGCGGGAAGGCTTCGAGGCGGCCCAAGTGGCGGCCGGCTTCACCTTGTACGAGGCCGAGCCCGGTGGTTGCGCCAACTGCCGGGGCGGCTATCGGGGGCGGTTGGGCATCTATGAAGTGGTGCCCATGACGGCCGAACTGTCGCGCATCGTGATGGCGGACGGCGGCGGTCTGCAACTCGCGGAACAGGCCCGCAAGCACGGCTTCCCCACCTTGCGCGCCGCCGGTTTGGCCAAGGCGAGCAGTGGCGTCACGTCGCTGGCGGAAGTCAATCGCGTCACCGTGGGGCGGCTTTAGCCCGTGGCCCAAGCACCCCGCTTCGCTGGACACGGGCGGCACGGCCCCGGCCGCCCGGCACGCGCCCCCGCCGGGCGAAACCGCGCCATGCGAACGCCCAGCGCACAAACCAGCGGTGCCCGGCGGCCGGTGCGCGGCGGGCGCGTGAAGCCGGCCGACACCACCGCCTTCGCCCGCCAACTCGCCGCCCTCACGCGCGCCGGCGTGCCCTTGGTGCAAGCCTTCGACATCATTGCCGACGGTGCCGACAAGCCGGCCGTCGCCGCGCTGGTGCAAGCGGTGCGCAACGATGTGGCCGCCGGCGATGCCCTCGCCACCGCGCTGGCGCGCCATCCGCGGCAGTTCGAGACGCTGTTCCGAAACTTGGTGGCGGCCGGCGAACAGTCCGGCGCGCTGCCGACCATGCTGGAGCGCGTGGCGACCCACAAGGAAAAGTCTGAGCGCTTGAAGGCGAAGCTGCGCCGCGCCATGACCTACCCCAGCGCCGTGCTGTGTGTGGCCCTGGTCGTGTCCGGTATCCTGCTGGTGAAAGTGGTGCCGCAGTTCCAGCGCATTTTCGCCGGCTTTGGCGCCGAGTTGCCGGGTTCCACGCTCATGGTGATCGGTTTGTCTGAATGGGTGCAGGCTTGGTGGCCGACGCTGCTCGGCGGCGCCATCGCGGCGGCGCTGGGCGCCAAATGGCAGGTGCGGCGTTCGCCCACGTGGCGGCGGTGGTTGCATCGCTTGACGCTGCGCCTGCCGGTGGTCGGGGCCGTGGCCGCCAAATCCGCCGTGGCCCGCTGCGTCCGCACCCTCGCCACCGCGTTCGCGGCCGGGGTGCCGGTGGTGGATGCCCTCGCATCCGTGGCGGGCGCCGCCGGCAACCTGGTGTTCGAGCGCGCCGTGTTGCGGGTGCGGGACGAGGTGGCCACCGGACGCGAGATCAACGCCGCCATGCGCGATGTGGGCCTGTTCCCCAACATGGTGGTGCAGATGGTGGCGGTGGGTGAAGCCGCCGGCAGCCTCACCGAGATGCTCGAGCGCGCCGCCGCATGGTATGAGGAGCAGGTGGACGACGCCGTGGACAACCTCGCCGCCTTGGCGGAACCCGCCATCATGGCGGTGCTCGGCGTCTGCATCGGCGGCTTGGTGGCGGCGATGTACCTGCCCATCTTCCAACTCGGCGGCGTGGTCGGCGCTTGAACGGGCTCTTGAGCGCCGGTTGGGGCATCCCCCTGGTGGTGACGGCCGCGTCGCTCGCTGTTGGGAGCTTTCTGAACGTCGTCGCGCATCGGCTGCCCATCATGCTGGAGCGTCGCTGGCGCGCGGATGCGCGAGCGCTGCTCGACCTCGACGCGGTGGCCGAGGGCGAGCCCTTCAACCTGTGGCGCCCGCGTTCCACCTGCCCGGCTTGTGGCGAGCCCATCCCGTGGCGGCGCAACGTGCCGCTGGTGAGTTGGGCGCTGCTGCGGGGCCGCTGCGGAGACTGCGGCGTTCCCATTCCCCTGCGCTATCCCTTGGTGGAAGCGTTGACGGCGGCCGCGAGCCTCAGCGTCGTCCATGCCTGGGGTTGGCAGTGGCTGACCCTTGCGCTGTTGTTCTTCAGTTGGAGCCTCATCGCCCTCGCCGTCATCGACATCGAGACCCACCTGCTGCCAGACCAGATCACGCTGCCCTTGCTGTGGGGCGGGCTCTTGGCTGCGGCGGTGTTCGCGCAGGTGACGCCGGCTGAAGCCATCGGCGGCGCCGTTGCCGGCTACCTCACGCTGTGGGGGCTCTACTGGGCGTTCAAGGGCCTCACCGGCAAGGAGGGCATGGGCCACGGGGATTTCAAGCTATTCGCCGCGCTGGGCGCTTGGCTCGGCGTCGCCGCCCTGCCGGCCGTGGCCCTGTTGGCATCCCTCGGCGGTCTCGTTTACGCCTTGGCACTTATCGCGTTCAAGGCGATGCGTCGGGAGGATCCGATCCCGTTCGGCCCGTTCCTCGCCGGCGCTGGATGGGCGACGCTCCTATTCAAGGAGGAGCTCATCGCGCTGTATTCGCTGGCGCCCCTCGGACCTTGAGCGCATCGAGCCCGGCATCCGGCACCCTCACATCCCACTTCCAGCCGGCACCGGTGTACTGCCCGGTGCGGATGCCGGCGATGGGGTAGGACGGCAGGGGAAAGCTCGTCCAGCACTTGTCCTCGAAGCGGTGCCCGCGATCTTCAAAGGAGAAGCCGATCCACTCGTAGTCTCCGCCCACGTTCGGCCGCCCGTCCTCCCTGGGCGCTGGAAACACATGGACGAAGAACCCCGCCTCGGCGTCTTCCGCGGTACACCCGCGCTTGGCGTAAAGGAGCGCCCGCTCCCCAGCGTGGACCGAGAAGCCTGAACGGGCCAACAGCGGCTTCGACACGAGCCTCCCGTACGATGCATCCCATTCCTCCCGCCGGGCATCGCCCGATCCGCCCGCCACCAAAGCGATGGTGTTGTTGTACGCCTTGGCCTTGAAGATGACGTTGTTGGCCGGCAGCACACCCAGCCGGGCCACACCTTCGTGGAAGAGGGTGACATCCGGGGCCCGCTCACCGGCCAGGAACACCCACGAGCGCACGTTCGGCGGCAGGATGCGGCGCTGCAATCCGATCAGGTGTTCATGCATCGCCGGCGAAGTGGTTGCAAGGACCGAAACATCGGCGTGAAGGTCGGGCAATGCACGCAACGCTTCGGCGTAGGCGTTGTGCCGCCAATCCATGTCGTATTGCCAGCGCAGGCGCTCCGGCGTGGACCGGTCCACCAAGAAATTGAAGTAAGCGTAAGGGTAGGGATGCATCGCGGCCGCCTGCGCGAACGTCGTGGCGCCGCCGCCCAACACAAGCGCGAGGACGACCCGCTTCCCGTTCCTCGAAGTGAGGCGCATCACCTCCGCCAGCCCAACGACGGCCAGCATGGTGAGCGGCGCCCAAAGGAAGAACATGTGGCGCCAGCCATCGTGGACATGGGAGCCAAGCACCACGACCACCCCGATCGGCAACACAAGGCATGCCAGCAACAGCCACTCGAAGCGGCGCACCGGCTCCGTGAAGATGGCACCGGGCCGCGCGACACCCCGCACGCAAATCGCGAGCCCGCCAATGACGCCAAGCGCCAAGGTGATCGGGGTGGTCGAGATGGCGACCCACGCCGGGATGTATTGGGCGGGCAGCTGCCCGGTTGAAGCCAACTGGCCCTGGAAGACCTCCGTCACCATGGTGGAATGGCTATTCAGCAGCGCCGCCGCGGTGATGAGCCGGGCCGGGTTGGCCCACAGAGCCGGCGAGAGCGCGTACAACGTGAGCACCGTGCCGCCCACCAGTGCGCCGCCCGTCGCCAAGCCAAGCCCGTCGCCGCGCTTTCGGCTCAAGAGGAAAACGAGTGTCCAAAGCCCGACGACGGCCACGAACAGCCCAACGCCCATGATGCGCAGGTTGGCCAAGACACCGATGCTGACGCCACAGACCAGAAACGCGCGCACGGTACACCTATGGAACGCGTGGTGCGCCGCCAGCAAGCTCACCATGAACAGGCTGAGGAATGGTACATCCTTGCTGTTGATGAACGAGTAGGCGTGGATGCGGGGGTGCAGCAGAAAGAGCGTCAACGCAACCAGCGCGAGCCGCCGGTCGCCGAACATTCGATACGCGAGCATCGAACAGCAGAGGCCACCCACGATGAAAAGCAGATGCGTCAAGAGATGGCGAACGAAGTAGATGTCGCGGGTGTCATTCAATCCGGCCTCCGCCAGCAGCAGGGGCGCTTCCCATGCGAGGCCGTAGAACTCATCGTGGGCAAGGCGATAGCCGGCGTCATCCCTCCCCAAGACGACTTTCACGCCCTGTTGCGCAATGCGGCGTTGCGCCTCCGCATCCCAGCCAACGCCGTAGTCATCCCACACCAGCAGAGCCAAGACGACGGAGAGCGCCACCACCACCAACGCGCCTAGGCGGGGATAGCCGCCGGCCCCGGCCAAGCGGGGCGGCCCCCAGC
The DNA here is from genome assembly GCA_965200505.1 of Candidatus Azotimanducaceae bacterium. Classification (GTDB taxonomy): domain Bacteria; phylum Pseudomonadota; class Gammaproteobacteria; order Pseudomonadales; family Azotimanducaceae; genus VXNE01. The sequence continues at coordinate 2,745,263 of OZ241343.1, forward strand.
CGGTGTTTCGCGCCGGCGCAGCTTGGGCTAGGCTCACGGGTTCAACGCAACCCGGCTTCGGCCGGCACCGAGACGCCTTCGAGCATGGCTGAGCCCACCCGCATCATCGCCTGCCCCACCTGCCGCAAACCGGCGCGGTGGGCGCCGACCAACCCGTTTCGTCCGTTCTGCTCGGAGCGCTGTCGCTTGATCGACTTGGGCGCTTGGGCGGACGAGCGCCATCGGATTCCCGGCGACGCCCCATTTGACGACGTGTTGTCGGACGATGTGGAACGGGAGTGAGGGGGTGCCCGCCGGCACTTAGCCGCCAACGCCGTCGGAAGGCGTGGTCGGCGCCCCATCCGTGGTGACGTTGGGTGTGCCGTCGGCGGCGGCGTCCGGGGCACCATCCATGGCGGTGTTCGGGGTGCCGGCCGCGGCGGCGTCTGGTACGGCAGCCGCGTCGGCGGTGCTCGATGCAGCATCGGGGGCGGCGTCCATCGCATCCCCGGCGGGCAGATCCAACCGCACCGGCAGGATCGGCGCGAACATCGACAAGGCGCGCGCGATCCAATAGCGGAAGTCCCGCCCCTTGCCCATCTTGCGCGTCAGCATGGCGACGACCCGCGCGTCATCCACTGGAACGGCGATGAACGGGCTCACGTCGTCGCCCCGCACCAGCTCCACCTGGGGGTTCTCGAGGAGGCGGTTGTACCAGCCCCGGAACCAGTGGCCAGACTCCACCCAGAGCTGGCCATCGTCCTCGTGCAACAGGAGCACCCGGTCATGCGCCGTGCCATCCGGGTCGAAGGTGCGCAGCGTGGCGGCGTTGCCACCCTCGGGTTGGAAGTGGCCGATGGCGGCCTCGAAGAGCAGCCCCAAGCCCAAGAAAACCGCAACCAGCACCAAGACGAACTTGACGAGTTTCATTGTTGGTCTCCTCTAGGTTCGATACTCCGCATTGATGCGAATGTAGTCGTGGGATAGATCCGACGTCCACACCGTTTCAGCGCAAGGGCCGGCGCCCAAGCCGATGTGTACTCGGAACTCATCTTCGGCCATCACCGCGGCGCCGGCAGCCTCCGTGTAGGAGGCCGCGATCATGCCGCGCTCCGCCACGCACACGTCGTTCAGATACAGGGAGACGCGCTTTGGGTCCAAGCCGGCCACACCGGCGTTGCCGATGGCCATGCAGAAGCGCCCCCAGTTCGGATCGCCGGCGAAGACGGCCGTCTTCACCAAGGGCGAGTGCGCCACCGCATAGGCCACGCGCAGGCAATCTTCGCGGGTCGCCCCGCCCGACACCTCGACCGTCACGAACTTGGTGGCGCCTTCGCCGTCGCGCACGGTGCGCTGCGCCAAGTCCACCACCAACGGCGTCAACCCGGCCAGAACGGCATCGTAGTCCCCGGCTTCCGCTCCCGCCGCGCCAGTGGCCGCCACGACGAAGGCGTCGTTGGTGGAGGTGTCGCCATCCACGGTGAGGCGATTGAAGCTCCGCTCGGCGAGCGCCACCGTGAGCCGCTGCGTGGCCGCGGCATCGAGCTTCGCGTCCGTGCCCAGGAAGGCGAGCATCGTCGCCATGTTGGGGCGAATCATGCCGGAACCCTTGACGATGGCCGTGGCGGTGACGGGCCGGCCGGCCACATTGAAGGTGGCCGAGACGCCCTTGGGCTGGGTGTCCGTCGTCATGATGGCGCGTGCGGCGTGGCGCCAGCCGTCCTCGCGCAGGGCTTGGCCGGCGCGTTCGATGCCGGCAAGCAGGCGGCGCATCGGCAGGAACTCGCCGATCACGCCAGTGGAGAACGGCAGCACTTCGTCCGCATCGCACTTGAGCGCCGCCGCGGCGGCCGCGCAACAAGCCTCCGCATCTGCCATGCCGCGTTCTCCGGTGGCGCAGTTCGCGTTGCCGCTGTTCACGACGAAGCCGCGCGCGGCGCCCAAACGCCGCGCCGCCACGTCCACCGGCGGCGCCCGGAAGGCATTGCGCGTGAAGACGCCACCCACGGTGGTGCCCGGGGCGAGCTCGAACAGCGCCAAATCGTCGCGGCCTTCGTGCTTGACACCCGCCGCGGCCACGCCGACGCGAATGCCCGGCACGGCCCGCAAGTGGCCCATCGGCGCCAAGCCCACGGCCATGGCTCAGGCGGCCTTGCCGCAGCAGTGCTTGTACTTTTTGCCGGAGCCGCAGGGGCAGCGCTCGTTGCGGCCCACCTTGCGTTGCCCGCGCACGAAGGTCTCCGGTTTGGCGGCGCCACTCGGTGCCCCATCACCGTCCGCCGCCGGGTCGTTGCCCAGTGCATTCGCGCCGGCGTGTTGGAAACGCATGCGCTGCGCCAGTTCCTCGCGGCGGCGGCGCTCCACTTCCTCCAAATCCTGCTCCGGCTCGATGCGCACCCGGCTCAGAAGCCGCACCACGTCGCGCTTGATGTTGGCCAAGAGTTCCTGAAACAGGATGAAGGCTTCGCGCTTGTATTCCTGCTTGGGCTGCTTCTGGGCATAGGCGCGCAGGTGGATGCCTTGGCGCAGGTGGTCCATCACGGCCAAGTGTTCCTTCCACTTCTGATCCAGGATGGACAGCATGATCTGCTTCTCCACCGACCGCATGTCCACGCCCTGCTCGACCCACTCCCCTTCCTTGGCCTCGTACTCGCCCACCAGCTGCTCGCGGATGCGCTCGCGGAGCGTCTCCTCGTTGAGCTCGTCGTCCTCGGCGAGCCACCGCGTCACCGGCTGCTTGGAGTCGAACTCGGTGGCGAGGGCCTGCTCCAAACCCTCGATGTCCCATTGGTCGTCGATGCTCTGCGGCGGCACATAGTCGCTGATGACGTCCTCCACCACTTCGTCGCGGATGGCGCGGATGGTCTCGGACAAATCCACGGTGCCCATCAGGTCATTGCGCTGTTGGTAGATCACTTGGCGTTGGTCGTTGGCGACGTCGTCGTACTCCAACAGGTTCTTGCGGATGTCGAAGTTGCGGCCTTCCACCTTGCGCTGCGCCTTTTCGATGGAGTTGTTGACCATGCGGTGTTCGATGGCCTCGCCTTCCTCCAGCCCCAAGTTCTGCATGAAGCCGCGCATCCGCTCCGAGGTGAAGATGCGCATCAGGTTGTCTTCCATGGACAGGTAGAAGCGTGACGAGCCCGGGTCGCCTTGGCGCCCGGCGCGGCCCCGCAGTTGGTTGTCGATGCGGCGGGATTCGTGGCGCTCGGTGCCCACGATGTGCAGGCCGCCGGCCGCGACGATGGCGTCGTGGCGCTCAGCCCACGCGCTGCGGATGGCCGCCTCGTCGCCCTCCCCGGCGGCGATTTCCGCCTCTGGATTGCCGCCCAACACGATGTCCGTGCCGCGCCCCGCCATGTTGGTGGCGATGGTGACGGCGCCGTTGCGCCCGGCTTCGGCGATGATGTCCGCCTCCCGCTCATGCTGCTTGGCGTTCAGCACGTTGTGGCGGATGTCGTGGCGTTCCAATTCCTGGGACAGGCGTTCGGAGGATTCGATGGACGCGGTGCCGACCAGCACTGGCCGGCCCGCCTCGATGCACTCCTCGATGTCCTGCACGATGGCCGCGTACTTCTCGTTGGTGGTGAGGTAAACGAGGTCATTGCGGTCATCGCGGATCATCGGCATGTGGGTGGGGATCACCACCACGTCGAGGCCATAGATCTGGCGGAACTCGAAGGCTTCGGTGTCCGCCGTGCCCGTCATGCCGGCGAGCTTCCCGTACAGCCGGAAGTAATTCTGGAACGTCGTGGAGGCGAGGGTCTGCGTTTCGTTCTGAATGGATACGCCTTCCTTCGCCTCCACGGCTTGGTGGATGCCTTCGGACCAACGCCGCCCCGGCATGGCGCGGCCGGTGTGTTCGTCCACGATGACGATCTCGCCGTTGCGCACCATGTAATCCACGTCGCGCTTGAAGAGCGCATGGGCCTTGAGCGCGGCATGAACGTGGTGCAGCAAGCCGAGATTGGTCGCGGCATAGAGGCTGTCTCCCTCGGCGAGCAACCCCAACCGAATCAGCTCGTTCTCGACGAAGGCATGGCCGCGATCGGTGAGCTCCACTTGGCGGTTCTTCTCGTCCACGAAGAAGTCGCCGGTGTCTTCCACTTCCTCGCCGCCAAACCGCGCCGGCAACGTCCGCTCCACCATCTCCTGCTGCGTGAGCTTTGGCGCCAAGCGGTTGATCTTCAAGTAAAGGTCTGTGCTCTCTTGCGCCGGGCCGGAAATGATGAGAGGTGTGCGCGCCTCGTCGATGAGAATGGAATCCACCTCGTCCACGATGGCGTAGCGCAGCCCGCGCTGGAACTTGTCCTCCATGCGGAAGGCCATGTTGTCGCGCAGGTAGTCGAACCCGAACTCGTTGTTGGTGCCGTAGGTGATGTCCGCCTGGTAAGCGGTGCGCTTGCTGGCCGGATCCTGGCCGGATTGGATGACGCCCACGGTCATGCCCAGCGCCTCGTAGATGGGCCCCATCCAGCCGGCGTCCCGACGTGCCAAGTAGTCGTTCACCGTGACGATGTGGACACCCTCGCCGGCAAGCCCATTGAGGTAGGCGGCGAGCACGGCCACCACCGTCTTGCCCTCGCCGGTGCGCATCTCGGCGATGCGGCCGTCGTGCAGGGTGATGCCGCCGATGAGCTGCACGTCGAAATGGCGCATGGCGCGGGCGCGATGCGACGCCTCGCGCACCGCGGCGAACGCTTCCGGCAGCAAATCCGCCAACGCCGCGCCCTCGGCAAGGCGGGACTTGAACTCGGCCGTCTTGCCCTTGAGGGCGCCGTCGTCGAGCGCTTGGACGCTGGGCTCCAACGCGTTGATGCGAGCGACCATGCGCTGCATCCGATTGATTTCGCGGGTGTTCTTGGTGCCGAACAGCCTGCTGATGAATCCGCTTTTCATGGTGGCCGCGGGCGCGGTGGCGAACGCCGGATTCTAAACGGTTTCGCTTGGGTGTTGGCTGCCGGTGTCGGTCTTCGGTCTCGGCGCCAGACCAGCCTGCGCCATGATGGTGGGAATCCAAGCCTCGCGGCCCAACGCCATCAGGTGGACACCGTGGCAGAGCGGCTGCACGGCTGCGATGGTGCGGGCGGCGATGGCCACGCTCGCGGCGGCCGTGTCCGCGGCTGCGGCGACTTCCCGAATCAGCGCTTCCGGCACCTCGATGCCCGGCACGTTGGCGTTCAGGTAGCGCGCCATGCTGACGGACTTGAGCGGAATGACGCCGGCCAACACCACCACATGGCCCAAGCCGAATTGCTCCAGCCGCTCGCGGAAGCCCTCGAACGCCGCCACATCGTAGATCGCCTGGGTTTGGAAGAAACGCGCGCCGGCCTCCACCTTCGCCGCCATGCGCTTGAGCTCCAAGTCCAAGTCCGCGGCACCCGGGTTGACCACCGCCCCGATGCACAAATCCGGCGCCCCCTTGAGGGCGTTGCCGGCGAGGTCGCGCCCGCCGTTCAGCGTCTGCGCGGCGGCGATGAGTTCGGAGGAGTCGAGGTCGAACACGGCCTTGGCCTCAGGATGGTCGCCATGCGCCGGCACGTCGCCCGTCATCAGCGTCACATTGGAGACGCCGAGCGCCGCCGCCGCCAACATGTCCGCTTGGATGGCGATGCGGTTCTTGTCCCGCGCCGTCATCTGCACGATGGGTTCAATGCCGGCGTCGAGCAGCCGCCGCGCCGCGGCCAGCGGCGCCAAGCTCATGCGGGCACTGTGTGAATCCGTCAGGTTGAAGGCGTCCACCGCGCCCCGCAGGCGCTGCGCCGTCGCCAAGAGCGGCGCGACGTCGGTGCCCTTGGGCGGCGTCAGTTCGGTGGTGGCGAGGAAGCCGCCGGCGGCGAGGTCAACGATCTTGCGCATTCGCTACTCCGCCCGGCACTTGAAGGCACCCCGACAATCGCCCATGTGTTGTGTATCAGAGCGCCGGCCGCCCACCGCGTGGCGCGGGCGTCAGCGCTTGGCCAGATGCCGCGCGGGATTGACTTGGCGGCCGTTCTTCAACACCTCGAAGTGGACATGATGCCCGGTGGAACGGCCGGTGTTGCCCAGTTTGGCGATGGTCTGGCCCTTCTTCACCGCGTCTCCCACGGCCACGAGCACGGCCTCGGCATGGGCGTAGCGCGTCGCCAGCCCGTCGCCATGATGCACTTCCACCATGAGCCCGTAGCCTTCCTCGGGGCCGGCGAAGGTGACGATGCCGCCGGCCACCGCCACGATGTCACTGCCAGGGCGGCCGGCGAAATCCATCCCGGCGTGCCAGGCCGGACGCCCGGAGAAGGGATCCGCCCGCCGCCCAAAGGGCGACGAGATCCAAGCGGACTCCACCGGCCACCCGGACGGCGCCACCTGCTCGCGGAACCGCCGGCTTGCCACCTGGGCGTCAAGGACGCCGAGCTCCTGCTCGCGCAACTTGAGGTCCGCGGCCAACCGTTCGATGCGCGCTTGGAACGCCGGCGGTATCAGCCCGTCCAGCGCCACCGGCGGCGCCGGGCCGCCCACCGCCGCCGGTTCGTCGAAACGGAACTCCCCTTCGGTGAGTTGCGCCATCTCCGACACCCGCTCGCCCAAGGCTTCCATGCGCACCAGCCGCGCTTCCATGCCGGCGAGCCGCTTGCCCACCTCCAAGAGCTGCGTCTGCGCTTGGCCGGTGAGGTTGTTGAGCTCCGCCCGATGCTCAGTGAGGCGTTCGTTCCAAACGCCCACGGTGCTGGCATCCAACTGGGCACCCTCAAAGTGGCGCAGCGACAGCCAGACACTCATGGCGAAAGCCACCGAGACGACGCCAACCACGCCCACGGCGAGGAAGCGCGGCACATGCAGCTCGCGCAATCGACCCCGACCGCCATCGAGGACTATGATGTTTACCCGCTTACCCAAAGCAGCGCGTCCGAACATGCGAGCCGCTACCATAGACCAAATCCTCCACGATGGCCAACCACGCCGTTCCGCGCTGGGGCGCCTCGTCGCCCGGGCCCAAGAGCGCACCGCGTGGACCGACCAGCTACGCGCCCTGCTGCCGGCGGACGAGGCCGGCCACTACATGGTCGCCAACATCCACGCCGAACGTCTCGTCATCCACGCCGAGAACGCCTCGTGGGCCACGCGCCTTCACTTCCGTGCGCCCGAGCTGCTGCGCGGGCTGCAGTCCCTCAAGGATTTCGCCCAAGTGCGCGACATCCAAGTCCGCGTCGCCGCCCGGCCTTGGTGACCGGCGGGCGAACGCCGGTGACGAACGCCCCGCTCAGACCGCCGGCGGTCAATCCGCGCCGGCGGTCCGGGCGACGGCGCTACCCTTGCGCGAACCTGCGGATGTCGAGGAACTCGACGTTCTCCACCGGCGGCGCGGCGGGTTCGCTGCGGCGCGGCGCGGCCGCGGCCGGCTTGCGCGAGCGGGCGTAAGAGGGCGGGTCGAACTCGGAGTAGTTCAACTCGCGGTCGCTCTCGCCCACCGTCGCCGGGTTCAAGGCGGCCTTCTGCCCGCCGTCGCCGAGCCCCGTGGCGACCACCGTAACCTTGAGTTCGTCGGCCATGTCCGGGTCGATGACCATTCCGATGACGACCTTGGCATCGGGCGACGCGAAGCCGTTGACGGTCTTGCCCACCTCCATCACCTCCTCCAACGTGATGCTCTCGCTGCCGGTCACGTTCACCAGCACGCCGCGCGCGCCGTCGAGGTCCACATCGTCCAACAGCGGGCTGTTGATGGCGGCGTGGGCGGCGTCTTCGGCGCGGGCGTCGCCGGAGGCGGTGCCCATGCCCATCACGGCCATGCCCATGCCGGTCATCACGTTGCGCACGTCGGCGAAGTCAACGTTGATCAAGCCGTGGGTGATGATGAGGTCGGCAACCCCCTGCACCGCGTGCAGCAACACGTTGTTCGCTTGCGCGAACGCCTCCAGCATGGTCGTCGAACCGCCGAGCTCCGGGAGCAGCTTCTCGTTGGGAATGACGATCAGCGAATCCACATGGCGCGCCAGCTCCTCGATGCCCTCGTTGGCCACGCCGGTGCGGTTCTCGAACCAGAACGGGCGCGTCACCACGGCCACCGTCAGGACGTTCTCCTGCTGCGCGACCTCGGCGATGACCGGCGCGGCGCCGGTGCCGGTGCCGCCGCCCATGCCGGCGGTGATGAACACCATTTCCGTGTTGCGCAAGATCTCGCTGATCTTGTCGCGATCCTCGTACGCCGCCTGCCGCCCGATTTCCGGGTTGGCGCCGGCGCCCAGGCCCTTCGTCACCGATGGGCCGAGTTGCAGCGCTTGCCGCACTTCGAGCTTGCTCAACGCCTGCGCGTCCGTGTTCGCGGCCACGAACTCCACGCCGGCGACGTTCTTGTTCAACATGTGCTGCACGGCGTTGCCGCCGCCGCCGCCGACCCCGATCACCTTGATGCGCGCCTCGTTCGAGGCGCTGTCAGCTAGCTCAAACATCGTGAGCCTCCTTGGATAGCAAAGAAGGGAGAGCGCTCCATTGTTCGGAGTCATACATTCTCCCGGAACCAGCTTCCGATGCGGCCCAACAGGCCCGACGACCGCGAGCGGTCGCCGCCGGAAGCCTCGTCTTCCTCCCTTTTCCCATACATCAGCAACCCAACGCCGGTGGCGTACAACGGATTGCGCACGATGTCCTTCAAGCCCCCGATGTGTTTCGGCGCGGCGACGCCGGCCGGCATCTCGAAGACGCCCTCGGCCAACTGCGCCAAGCCTTCCATGCGCGCCCCGCCGCCGGTGAGCACCACGCCCGAGGCGACGGATTCCTCGAAGCCGCTGCGCCGCAGCTCCGCCTTCACGAAGCCAAACAGCTCCTTCAACCGCGCTTCCACGATCTCCGCGATGGATTGGCGCGACAGCGGCCGCGGCGGCCGGTCGCCGACGCCGGCCACGTTGATCGTCTCGTCCGGCTGCACCAGCCGCGTCAACGCGCAGGCGTACTTGATCTTGATTTCCTCGGCCTCGCGCTTGGGCGTCGGCAGCGCCATGGCGATGTCGTTGGTCACCTGATCGCCGGCGATGGGGATCACCGCGGTGTGGCGGATGGCGCCGTTGGCGAAGACGGCGATGTCGGTGGTGCCGGCACCGATGTCCACCAAGCACACGCCGAGATCCCGCTCGTCGTTGGTGAGCACGGCGAGGCTCGACGCCAACGGTTCCAGCACGAGGCGGTTCACGCGCAGGCCACAGCGTTCGATGCACTTCTCCACATTGCGCGCCGCGTTGGCGGAGCAGGTGACCACGTGGGCACCGGCCTCCAAGCGCACACCGGACATGCCGAGCGGCGTGCGCACGCCTTCCTGGCCATCCACCACGTAATCCTGCGGCAGCACATGCAGGATCTTCCGGTCCGCCGGCGTCGGCACCGCGCTCGCGGCCTGCATGACGGACTCGATGTCTTGGCTGCGCACCTCGCCGCTGCCGATGGGCACCACGCCATTGGAGTTGACGCACTGGACATGGCCGGCGGCCACGCCGGCGTACACGGACTCCGTCTGCACGCCGGCCATCAGCTCGGCTTCCTCCACCGCCCGCTGAATGGATTGCACGGTGGATTCCACGTTCACCACCACGCCCTTGCGCAAGCCGCCAGAGGTCTGGGTGCCGACGCCGATCACCTCGATGGCGCCGTCCGGCAGCACTTCGCCGACGATGGCGGCCACCTTGCTGGTGCCGATGTCCAACCCGACCAAGCGCCGGCGTCCGTTCTCAGCCATCAGTGCCTCGCCAACATCACTGCGTCGCCGGATGCCGGGGCCGGCCCACGCGGCGGCGCCGACGATCCGCTGCGCCAACGCACCGCCACGCCACCGGCATAGCGGGCGTCGATGCGCTCGACTTGATCCATGCGCCCTTCGAGTTCGTTCCGATACACCGCGAGCGCCCTGCCCAAGCGCCCCCCCAAGTCATCGTCGCCAAGCAGGATGGGCACGCCATTGCCGAGGGTGAGTGACCATTCGCCGAGGTCCGTCTCGTCCAGGGCGGCAAGGGACAGCCCGGCATCGGCGAGCCAAGGGCTCAGCATCTCGTAAACGCGCCGCACTTGGTCATCCGACGCCAGCGCATCGGTGAGGCCGCTCGGCGTGAGCGCGTGGAGTTCCAGGTCGATGCGGATGGCGCGGGGCCAGATGTGGCGCACGTTCGCGGCCCGAATCCAATCCGTCTCCTCGAGGGTGCGGGCCAGCTGCGCCACGCTGGCGTGGGCCCCTTCACGCCAGCGCTCCACCACCCGGCGCACGGCTTGCGTCTCCGCCGCGGTCAGGGTGTCCGGCAGCTCCACGCCATCGAAGGGCATCTCGAAGAAACGCCAACCGACCACGCCCACGAGCGCCGCGGTGCCGGCCAAGAGCGCCACCGCCAAGAGCGATTTCAACCTACGCATCGGTCACCTCCGCGAGCCGCTCCGACACCTGGTTCACGTTGCCGGCGCCCTGCACCACCACCACATCGCCAGCCCGCGCCAACCGCTCCAAGGTGGCGCCGGCATCGGCCGGCGTGGCGGCGAAGATGGGGTTCAAGCCGCCAAGTTGCCGAATGCCTTGGCACAGGGCGCGGCCGTCGGCGCCGGCGATGGGTTCCTCGCCGGCCGCGTAAACGTCCACCACCACCAGCATGTCCACCAGCGACAACACCTTCACGAAGTCGTCGTAGAGGTCCCGGGTGCGCGTGAAGCGGTGCGGTTGATAGACCATCACCAAGCGGCGGCCGGGCCAGACGCGGCGCACCGTCTCGATGACCATGCGCACCTCGGTGGGGTGGTGGCCGTAGTCGTCCACCGTTGAGACGCGCTTGCCGGCCACGCGCCGGGTGCTCACCTGGAAGCGGCGCCCGACGCCGCGGTAGCTTTCGAGGCCGGCCACGATGTGCTCGTCGGCGACGCCCTCGTCGGTGGCCACCGCCACCGCCGCCAAGGCGTTCAGGATGTTGTGCAGGCCGGGCAACGGCAGCCGCACCTTGAGTTCGCCGTGGTCGGGACGGCGCGCGGTGAAGCTCCAGCACACGCCGCGGGCATCGACGTCCAATGCCCGGTAGTCCGCGTCTTCGCGGAAGCCGTAAGTGAGCGTCGGGCGCGCCAGTTGCCCCAGCAAGGACTCGATGCGCGGATCGTCCAGACAAGCCACCACCGCGCCGTAGAATGGCAGGCGGTGGGCAAACTCGACGAAGGTGCGCTTCAATGCCTCGAAGTCCTGCCCATAGGCTTCCAAGTGGTCGCGGTCGATGTTGGTCAGCACGGCGATCATGGGCTGCAGGAACAGGAACGATGCGTCGCTCTCGTCGGCTTCGGCGATGAGGTAGCGGCTCGCGCCCAACCGCCCGGCGCGCCCCTCGCTCGTGAGCTCGCCGCCAATGACGAACGTCGGATCCAAACCCGCCGCCTGGAAGATGGAGGTGATGAGGCTGGTCGTGGTGGTCTTGCCGTGCGTGCCGGCCACCGCGATGCCATGCCGGTGGCGCATCAGTTCGCCCAACATGGCGGCGCGCGGCACCACCGGCACACGGTGTTCGCCCGCCAACTTGAGTTCGGGGTTGGTCTCGTCGATGGCGCTCGACGCCACCACCGCATCCGCCTCCCCAGCCGCTTGGCCATCGTGGCCGCGCGCTACCGGGATGCCCAATCCCGCGAGCCGTTCGGTGATGGGCGTGGATGCCAAGTCCGAACCCGTCACCTCGTAGCCCAGGTTCGCCAACACTTCGGCGATGCCGCACATGCCGGCGCCGCCGATGCCGACGAAGTGGATGCGCCGCACCCGCCGCATCGTGGGCATCGCCAACGCCGCGACTTCAGCGCCGTTCATGGCTGCCCTCCCAATGGGCGCGCAAGCCGAGCGCCACCAAGGCCGTGCAGACGATGAGGCTGTTGCCGCCGTAGCTCACGAAGGGGAGCGTCAGCCCCTTGGTGGGCAACGCGCCAATGTTGACGCCAACGTGGATGAGCGCCTGCGCCGCGATGAGCAGCCCAGCGCCGTAGGTGACGAAGGCGGCGAAGCCGCGGCCTTGCGCCGCGGCCGCCTTGGCGATGGCGAAGAGGCGCAGGACGATGACGACGAACAAGGCGATCAGCGCGGCGGCGCCGACGATGCCCAGTTCCTCCACGATCACGGCAAAGATGAAGTCGTTGTGCGCTTCCGGCAAGAAGTGCAGCTTCTGGGGGCTTTCCCCCAACCCCAAGCCAAACCAACCGCCGCGACCGAAGGGGATGAGCGCTTGGGTGAGCTGGTAGCCGCTGTCGAAGGCCACCGCCCACGGATCGAGGAACGAGGTCAGCCGCGCCAGCCGATAATCCTCGCCCACCGCAAGGGCAGCGAAAGCGGCCACGGCGAGCGCGCCGACGGCGAGGAAGTAGCGCAGCCGCACACCGCCCAAGAACAAAAGCCCGCCAGTGACGGTGGCGATGACCACCGCGGAGCCGAAGTCCGGTTCAAGCAGGAGCAAGGCCAACACCGCACCCACCCACAAGAGCGGCCGCAGGAAGGTGAGCATGTCGTCCCGCAGCCCCTTGCCGGCGCGCGCCACATAGCCGGCCAAATAGACGGGCACCAGGAACTTGGCGATCTCGGAGGGCTGCAAGGTGAAGCCGCCCAAGCCGATCCACCGCTGCGCTCCATTGATTTCGCGGCCGATGCCGGGCAGCAGCACGATCACCAACAAGGCCAGGGCGAGGAACAGACACGGCCGGTGCGCCGCTTCCCAATGGCGCAGCGGGATGGACAGCACCGCGGTGAACGTGAAGAGCGCGGCCAACAGGTAAACGCCGTGCCGCGTCTGAATGGCCACCGCGCCAAGCGCCGCCGACGCGGACGCCACCATCACCACGCCGAACGCGAGCAGCGCGAGCCACGTGAGGGCGAGCGGCGCGTCTTGGTGGGCGTTCACGGCCGCCCTCCCAACCGCTCGACCGCGGCGACAAAGGCATCGCCACGCGCCGCGAACCCGTCGAACATGTCGAAGCTCGCGCACGCCGGCGAGAGCAGCACCACGTCACCGTCGCGCGCCGCGGCGAGGGCTTGCGCCACCGCTTCGTCCAGGTCCGCGGCGCGGCTGGTGGGCACGGCGCCGGCGAGGGCCACGCCAAGCCGCTCCGCATCCCGCCCGATCAAGACCGCATGGCGGGCATGGGCCGCCACTGGGGCCTTGAGCGCGCTGAACGAAGCCCCCTTGCCGTCGCCGCCGGCGATCAGCACGACTTTCGTGCCGGCGGTGCCGAAACTCGCCAAGGCGGCGGCGCAGGCGCCGACATTGGTCGCCTTGGAGTCGTTGACGAACGCCACGCCGCCGATGTGGCCGGCCGGCGCGCAGCGGTGCGGCAGGCCACGAAACCCCTTGAGGGCATCCTCGAAATCGGCCAAGCGCGTGCCGCTCAACGTGGCGATGGCGGCCCCCGCCAGCAGGTTCAGCGCGTTGTGCCGCCCGGCCAACGGGTACGTCGAACGGGTGCGCCGCTCGCTGTCCAGCACCAGCGCGTCGCCATCCAGGCGCCACCGCGGGTCGGTGCCGAGGGCGATGCCCGGCGTTTCGGATGGCGGCTGCGTGGCGGCGTCCGCCCCGTCATAGACCGCGACCCGGCAACGTTCATAGATGCGCCGCTTGGCGGCCGCATAGGCGTCGAGGGAGGGGTGGCGATCCAGATGGTCGGCGCTCACGTTGAGCAGCGCGGCCACATCGAACCCGCCGGCGGCCAAGCGCTCCAACTGAAAGCTGGATAGTTCAAGCACATAGCGCTCGGCTTTGTTGTCCAAAACGTCCAGCGCCGGGGTGCCGAGATTGCCGCCCACCCGCACGGCGACGCCCGCCGCGGCCAACAGTTCGCCCACCAAGGTCGTCACCGTGCTCTTGCCGTTGGTGCCGGTGATGCCCACCACCGGTGCCCGCGCCTCGGCCAGGAACAAGTCGATGTCGCCAATCACCTCGACGCCGGCGGCGCGGGCGCCGGCGAGCAGGCAATGGCCGAGGGGCAGGCCCGGGCTCGCGACGACGCGGTCGAAGTCTTGCCAACGCACGGCGCGCGGCTTCAAAAGCTCGACGGCCCCCGAGCGGATCGGCTCGATGTCCGCAAACGGCGGCGCGGCGCGGGTGTCGCAGACGGCCACCGGTACCCGGCCGCTCAAGTGCTCCACGCACGAGCGGCCGGTGGCGCCGAGCCCCAATACCAATGTCCGTGGCGCGTTCATCGCAGCTTCAACGTGGAGAGGCCGACGATCACGAGGATCAGCGTGACGATCCAGAAGCGCACAATCACACGCGGCTCCGGCCAGCCCTTCAGCTCGAAGTGGTGGTGGATCGGCGCCATGCGGAACACCCGCTTGCCGGTGAGCTTGAAGGACGCCACCTGCACGATCACGGATACCGTCTCGATGACGAACAGCCCGCCCATGATGAGGAGCACGATCTCGTGGCGCACGATGGCCGCGACGAGGCCCAGCGCCGCCCCCAACGCCAACGCGCCCACATCGCCCATGATGACTTGCGCCGGATAGGCGTTGAACCACAGGAAGCCGAGCCCGGCGCCGATCAACGCGCCGCAGAACACGGATAGCTCGCCGGCCCCGGCGATGTAGGGAATCTGCAGGTAGGTGGCGAACTCGACGTGGCCGGCGAGATAGGCGATGAAGCCGAGCGCCGCGCTCACCATCACGGTGGGCAGGATCGCCAAGCCGTCCAAGCCGTCCGTGAGGTTCACGGCATTGCTCATGCCAACGATCATGAAATAGGTGACGGCGACGAAGCCGACGCCGAGCGGCACCGCGATGTCCTTGAAGAAGGGCACGATCAAGCTCGTCTCCTGCGGCGTGGCGGCGCTCTGGTAAAGCACGATGGCGGCCGCCAAGCCGGCGATGGACTGCAGCAAGTACTTCCACCGCGCCGCGAGCCCCTTGGAGCTCTGCTCCGCCACCTTCAGGTAGTCGTCGTACCAGCCGATGAGGCCGAACGCGAACGTCACCGCCAGCGCCGTCCACACATAGCGGTTGGCGAGGTCGCCCCACATCAGCGTGGTGGCGAGCACCGTCAACAGGATGAGGGCGCCGCCCATCGTGGGAGTGCCGGCCTTGGCTTGGTGGCTCTCCGGCCCGTCCTCCCGCACCGCTTGGCCGATCTGGTGCAAGGACAAGCGCCGTATCACCACCGGCCCGATCACGAGCGCGAGCCCCAAGGCGGTGAGCGCACTCACCATCGTGCGGAAGGTGAGGTAGCCGAACACGCTGAAGCCGCTGGCGAAGCCGGCGAGATAGTCCGTGACCCAAAGCAGCATCCGTCCTCCTCAACGCTGGCCGGCGAAGGCCGCTTCGATGGCGGCGTGGTCGCTGTAAGGCAACCGGGCGCCGGCCACCTCTTGATGGCGTTCATGGCCCTTGCCGGCGACGAGCACCACGTCGCCTTCGCCGGCGGTGCCGATGGCGAGCGCGATGGCGGTAGCCCGGTCCGGCTCAAAGGTGACGTCGCTGGGCCGCTCGAAGCCCTGCGCGATGTCCGCGAGGATGGCGTCGGGCGGCTCGCCGCGCGGGTTGTCCGAGGTGACGATGACGCGATCCGCGCCCTGTTCCGCGGCCGCCGCCATCAAGGGGCGCTTGCCGCGATCCCGCTCGCCGCCGCAACCGAACACGCAAACGATGTGGCCGGCGAAGTGGCGGCGTGTGGCGGCCAGCGCCGCGGCCAACGCCGCCGGCGTGTGCGCATAGTCGATGATGGCCGTCGGGCCGGCGCCCCCCGGCGCCACGATGCGCTCCATCCGGCCCGATGGAGCGGTGAGGCCCTTGAGCCGCTCGGCCACCGCGGCGAAAGGTTCGCCGGCAAGGCAAGCCGCGGCCGCGGCCGCGGCCGCGTTGGCGATGGAGAACGCCCCGTGGAGCGGCAACTCCAGCGCCGCGTCACCCCACGGCGAGTGCCAGCGGCCGGTGATGCCGTGCGGCTGGTAGGCGATTTCCGACCACGAGAGGTCCGCGTCCGGCGCCGTCCCGTAGCGCAGCGTGTCGATGTGGAGCCCGTCGGCCAAGCCGCGCCCCCAATCATCATCCACGTTGATGGCCGCGGCCTTGAGCGTCGGCATCTCGAAGAGCTTGCGCTTCGCCGCGCCGTAACGCGCCATGTCGCCGTGGTAGTCCAGATGGTCTCGGCTCAAGTTGGAAAACACGCCGATGTCGATATGCACATCCGCCACACGGCCTTGGTCGAGGGCATGGGAACTGGCCTCCAGCGCCACATGGCGGTGGCCGCGTGACAGCAGGCAGCGCAGGCGCCTTTGCAGCGTGACGGCGCTCGCCGTGGTCAACTCGCTGGGCTTGAGCCGCGGCGGCGTTCCCCAACCGACGGTGCCGATGCAGGCGGCGTTAGGCAGGAGCGCCGTGCAGAAGTGGGTGATCGAGGTCTTGCCGTTGGTGCCGGTGACGCCGATGCAGGTCAAATCCGCGCTCGGGTCGTCGAAGAACCGCGCCGCCAGTTGCCCTTGGCGGCGCCGCAGGTCCGGCAGCACGACATTCGGCACGGCGCAGTCCAGCGGCCGTTCCGAACACACCGCCACGGCGCCGCGGCGCACCGCTTCAGGCACATGGTCGTGGCCATCGCTGACCACGCCAGACACCGCGAGGAACAGGTCTCCGGGCGCCACGCGCCGCGAATCGCCGGCGATGCCGCTCACGCGCACTTCGGCGCCGGCGCCGCACACTTCCCGCAACGTCTTGGCCAACATCACGCCACCACCGCCGGCGCCGCGCCGGTCGGGTTGACGCCGAGCAGCCGCAGCGCCCGCGCCACCACCCGTGAGAACACCGGCGCCGCCACGGCACCGCCGCCCCGCAGCGTGCCGCTCGGCTCATCCACCACCACGACCACGACGATGCGCGGCTCCACGGCCGGCGCGAAGCCGGCGAACAGCGCCACATGCAGGTTGTCGTCGTACTCGCCGTTGGCCGCCACCTTGCGCGCCGTGCCCGTCTTGCCGGCCACGCGGTAGCCCGCCACGCGCGCCGCCCGCGCCGTGCCTTGCGGCGTGACCACCTGCTCCATCATGCGCCACACATTGCGCACGTCGCGCTCGTCGAACACCCGTTCTTCCGGCAGCCGGTGTTCATCCAGGAACACCGTCGGCGGCCGCCGCACACCGCCGGCCGCGAGGGTCAAATAGGTTTGCGCCAGTTGCATGGGCGTCACGGTGAGGCCGTAGCCGAAGGCCAGCGTCGCGCGCCCGATGCGCTTGTTCAGGTCCACTGGCGTGAACACGCCCAACGTCTCCCCCGGCAGGCCCGTGCCCGGCGCGGCGCCGAGGCCGGCGCGGCTCATCACGTCAAAGATGGCGTGGGGCGCCAAGTCCAGCGCCACTTGGGTGACGCCCACTTGGCTCGACTTGGCCAACACTTGGGTGAGCGTCAGGCGGCCGTAGTCGTTCGGGTCTTCGATGAGCTTGCGGCCGATGCTGGTGTAGCCGGGCGCGGTGTCGAGCACGGTGTCCGGTGTGTAGCGGCCGCTCTCAAGCGCCGCCAGCACCGACAGCGGCTTCACCGTGGAGCCGGGTTCGAACGTGTCCGTCACGGCTCGATTGCGCGCCGCCGGCCCGCCCCGGTCCACTGGATTGTTCGGGTTGTAGGAAGGCTGGTTCGCCATCGCCAGCACCTCGCCCGTCGCCACGTCGAGCATCACCAGCGACGCGGCGCGGGCGCCGTGGCGCCGCACCGCGGACTTGAGTTCGCGGTGCGCGAAGAACTGCAGGCGCAGGTCCAAGCTCAAGCGCACGTCTTGGCCGAATTGCGGCGCTTCGAGGTAGGCCAAGTCGCGGATGGTGACGCCGCGGCCATCACGCAACACGCGCTTCTTCCCCGGCGCCCCCTTCAAGTGCTCGTCCAGGATGAGCTCCACCCCTTCCTGCCCGGAATCGTCGATGTTGGTGATGCCCACCACATGCGCCGTGGTGTCCGCGGCGGGATAGAAGCGGCGGTACTCGCGGGCGAAGCTGACGCCGGCGACGTCGAGCGCCCGCACCCGCGCCACCGTGGCCGGGTCCGCATGGCGCTTGAGATAGGCGAAGCGCTTGTGGCGGCTGCGCTCCAGCACCTTCTCGAGCCGCGCCGCGGGCACTTGCAGGGCCTCTGCGAGCTTCGGCACCGCCGCCGCCGCGATGGGCGTCTTCGCGGGGTCCGTCCACACGTAGAACGCAGGGGTGCTCACCGCCAGCGGTTCGCCGTGACGGTCGAAGATGATGCCGCGATGCACCGGAATGGACACCGTGCGCACCGAGCGCCTGTCCCCTTGGTCCGCCAAGAAGTCGCGCTCCGTGATGCCAAGGTAGGCGATGCGCCCAAGCAACGCGATCACCGCCGCGAGGAACAGGCTGACCAGCAAATGATGACGCCAGACCTTCATCGTCACCGCCGCGCCCGGCGAACCGCCGTGAACTCTTCTGGGAACCGCATGTCGAGGGCGTTGGCGGCGGTGTCGCCGACGCTGCGATAGCTGGACAACATGCCGCGCTCCAATAGCAGCCGGCTGTATTCCGCCAACAGCGCGTCGCGCCGCTCCTGCGCCGACGACAGCGCGGCGAACGCTTGCCGCATGTGCTGCGCCTGCGCCGCGACCTGCACCCCCGACGCCGCCGCCAAAACGCCCACGCCGAGCACGGCCACCCACTGCTTCGCCGACATGGGGGTGCCCATCACGCGCACTTCTCCACCACCTGCAGCATGGCGCTGCGGGCGCGCGGATTGCGCCCGACCTCCGCGTCCGTCGGCCTCGCGCCCCGCACCACCAGCCGGGCGCGGCTCGCCGGTTCGCCCTTGGCCGGCACCCGGCGCAGCGCGGTTTGCCCTTCCCGCCAAGCGCGGAACCGGCGCCGAACCATGCGATGCTCAAGGCTGTGGAAGGTGACGACGGCGAGCCGGCCGCCGATGCCGAGCGAATCGAACGCCGCATCGAGGCCCGCGTCGAGCTCGCCGAGTTCGTCGTTCACGGCGATGCGCACGGCCTGGAACACCCGCGTGGCCACATGGTGCCCGGCGTCGCGGCCGCCGGCCGCCGCGGCCACCGCCGCCGCCAGCTCACCGGTGCGTTCGAGGGGCCGCCGCGCCACCACCTCGCGGGCGATGCGGCCGGCGTTGCGCTCCCCGCCCAAGCGTCGAAAGGCGCGGGCGAGTTGCACCGCATCCGCGTCATTCAGCCACTGCGCGGCGGTGACGCCGGCCCTCGTGTCCATGCGCATGTCGAGCGGCCCGTCGCGCAGGAAGCTAAAGCCGCGCGCGGCGTCTTCAAGCTGTGGCGAAGACACGCCAACATCCATCAGGGCACCGGCCAAGGGCGCCAAGCCATGCCGTTCCACGACGGCCGCCAGGCCGGAGAAGCAGGTGCGCTCCACCCGCATGCGCGGCTCCCCGCGCGCCAACCGCTGGGCGTCGGCGATGGCGTCCGCATCGCGGTCCAACGCCAGAAGCCGCGCCTTCGGCCCCAACCGCGCCAGCAGCGCACGGCCGTGTCCGCCGCGGCCCCAGGTTGCATCCACATAGTTGCCGTCGCGCAGCGTCACCAAGGCGACCAGCGTTTCGTCGAGCAACACGGGGGTGTGGCGCATCCAACGGGAGCCCTCTAGTAAGCGATGTCATGGCCCAAGCTCCGGGTCTCGGAGGCCAGGTCTTGATCGATCCATTCGGTGCGGTCGTCCTGGAACAGGACATCGCTCCAAATCTCGATCTTGTTGGTTTGGCCCAGCAGGACGAGCCGCTTCTTGAGCCCCGCATGGTCGCGGAGCATCGCCGGCAGGAGCAGCCGGCCGTTGGCGTCGAGCTGCCCGTCCGTGGCGTGGCCGATGAGCGCGCGTTGCAGGCGGCGCATGGCCGGGGGCAGGTTGGAGAGCTTCGAGAGCTGCGCCTGCACCGCCTCCCATTCCGGCAGCGGATACACCAGCAGGCAGCGGTCGCCGCCCGGATGTATGGTGGTTACGACGCGGCCGTCGGCGCAACTCTTAAGGGTGTGACGGCAGCTCGTGGGCAAGGCCATGCGGCCTTTCGCATCCAAGCTGACGCTGTTGATGCCGCGGAACATGGCGCATAGGGGGCCGTACTAGGGAGCGCGATCCGCCACGGGGTGCCAATCTCTCCCACTTAGACGCCCGACTTACCCACTATTGCCCACCGGACGAGCGACTATAGCGTGCGAAATTGGGATGTCAACGCTTTTTTCTTGCGAGGGGCCGGCCCCTCGCGCTCCGCTCTCTTCCTGCGAGGGGCAAGCCCCTCGCGCTCCCCGGGGCGAACAGGGGCGGCGGCGTGTTTGATGCCGGGGCGCGGCGTCGGCCGCGAGGGGTAATCAGTGGTTCCTGGCGTGGGGTCTCGCGAGTCACTAGGGGCGGGGGCGGGGATGCGGGTGCCTTTGGAGGTGGACGGGGGCACCGGGCGCGGGTTGGCGGCCGGGGCGCGATTTTTGCGGCGGCTATACTGCTTCGCCACCGAGGGCCGCCACAGTCGGGACTGCCATGATTGCGCAAGGCTTGCTCACTACAACTCACGCCGTACCGGGGCGCGAAACGCGCGAGTCCCTTGGCATCGTCAGCGCCGAGTGTGTGCTGGGCATCAACATTTTTCGCGATTTTCTTGGCGGCATCCGCGACCTCGTTGGCGGCCGCAGCGGCACCCATCAGAAGGCGCTGCGGGAGGCTAGGGAAACATGCCTCAACGAGTTGGCGCAGGCCGCCACCCAACTCGGCGCCGACGCGGTGGTTGGCATCGACATGGACTACAGCGAGATCAGCGGGGGTGGCAAGGGCATGGTGCTGTTGGTCGCCACCGGAACGGCGGTGCGGTTGCGCTAGGCGGGGGGCGCTTGGGGGCTGGGGCAGCCCCGCCATGTGCGCCCAACACGCCCATGCCACTGTCCACCCGAGATATTCGCTGCAGAACCGCCGACTAGGCCCCGGCCGCCGACGCCCGCCCCGGTGCCCCGTCCACCTCCAAGACACCCTGCCCCAGGAACTGCTGATTACCCCTCGCGGCCGACGCCGCGCCCCGGTGCCCAACACGCCGGCAACCCCTGTTCGCCTCGGGGAGCACGAGGGGCCGGCCCCTCGCAAGAAGATAGAGCCGAGTGCGAGTCGGCCGATAAGCCGGGTTCTGTCGAGGGCAATCATTCATCTAGGGCACCCGTCGCCGGGTGCCTCCAGCGGCCTACCCGAGCCCAGCGCGGACCACGCTTTGGGGCTCCTATTTGGCCTTGCTCCAGGCGGGGTTTGCCTAGCCGCCGACGTTGCCGCCGAACGCGGTGCGCTCTTACCGCACCCTTTCACCCTTGCCGCCGGCACCGTGGGGGTGCCGGAGGCGGTCTGCTCTCTGTTGCACTTTCCGTGGGCTCGCGCCCCCCAGGCGTTACCTGGCGCCCTGTCCTTTGGAGCCCGGACTTTCCTCTGCGCCGCATGACGCAGCGATTGCCTGGCCGACTCGCGTGGCCACCATATCACGTCGGTCGCGTCGCGCGCCGGTAGAGGGCTGCCCTGGATGCGCCGGTGAGCTGGCTGGCGAGACGCGCCGCCTGCGCCGGCGGCAACTCCTCGAGCAACGTCTCCAACACGGCGTCCGCGGCGGCAAGCGGCGGCGAGGCCGCGCCGGCCAAGATGCAGACGTATTCGCCACGCGGCGACCCAAGCTGGTCGGCGACCTGCGCCGCCGGCCCGTGCAGGATGGTCTCGAACGCCTTGGTCAGCTCGCGCGCGACGGTGAGCGGGCGATCAGCCGCGCCGAGTTCAACCAAATCCGCGAGGGTCGCAGTCATGCGGTGTGGCGCCTCGAAGAACACCGTCGCCTCCGGGCGCTTGAGGAGCCGTTCGAGGGCGGTGCGGCGGGCCGAACGCCGCGGCGGCAAGAAACCCTCGAAGAAGAACTGGCCGGCCGGCGCCGGCGACGCGGACAAGGCGGCGGTCAACGCGCTGGGTCCGGGAATGGGGATGACGGCGATCCCCACCGCGGTGGCTTCGCGCACCAGCGCAAAGCCGGGATCCGACACCAGCGGCGTGCCGGCATCGGACACCAGCGCAACATCCCTGCCAGCTTTGAGCCGCCGCAACGCCAAGCGGCTCGCGGCGGCCTCGTTGCGCTCGTGCAGCGGGATGAGTTCGCTCGGCTCGGCACCGATGTGGCGCAAGAGAATCTGGCAGCGTCTGGTATCTTCACACGCGAGCGTCGGCGTGGTTTTGAGGATTCGGACGGCGCGCGCCGTGATGTCCTCCAAGTTGCCGATCGGCGTGGCGACGACGTATAAGCATCCAATGTCCAACACGGCTTCCCACATTCGTTTCAACAATCGTCTCAAGGCCGTGGCCGTGGCCTTGAGCGCCACCGCCATTGTCGCAATCTCTGGCTGCCAGTCCCAAGACGGGCGTGGCGCACCCCCGGCGGTGCCGGTGCCGGCGCCCGAGCCAGCCGCGGCCACATCCGAGCAAGCGGACCTGAACGCGGCGGAAACGCTGCTTCGGGCGGGTGACGCCAGCGCCGCCGGCGCCATCGCCGAGCGTCTGTCCAGCCAAGCCGAGGCCGGCGACCTGCCGCCCACGGCGGAGTTCGACCTGCATCTGCTCGAAGCGCGCATCGCGTTGGCGCTCGATGATCTGGCACAGGCCGAAGACGCCTTGCGCCGCGCCCGGCCCGGCGATGCCGCGCAACGCGCCCGGCACACCCGGCTCGCCGCCCAACTCGATGCCGCGGCCGGCCGGCCGGCCGCGGGTGCGGCACGGCTCGCCACCATCGACGCCGCGGCCGTCACCGACCCGACCGCGCTGGTCGCCACGCTCTGGGACTATGCGCGGCGGGCCCAGATACACACCGCGGCCGATGCGGACGACGTGCCGGGCGCAGCGGCCGACGCTTGGCGAACGCTCCTCGCCGACTACCAAGCAGCGCTCACGCCGCGCCAGCAGGAGCGCGTCTGGGCGCAATGGCGGGCCGCGCATCCGCGCCACGTCGCGGCGCTGGCGCCGCCCCCGTTCTTGAGCGATGCCGCCATGCCGCGCCGCATCGCGCTCATGCTGCCGCTTTCAGGCGCCTTGGCGCCGGCGGCGCGGGCCGTGCGCGACGGTTTCATCGCCGCCTATTTCGCTTCAGCGCCACCGTCATGGCAGTCCATCCGCCTCTACGACACCGCGACGGCTTCGGTGGCGGCGCTATACGGCCAAGCGGTGGCAGACGACGCCGCCCTGGTGGTTGGCCCGCTGGCGAAGGAGGCGACGCGCGAGCTGTGGGCGCTCAACCCGGATTTGCCGGTGTTGGCGCTGAACACCGTGGCCGTCACCCCCGCGCCGGCACCCGCCGCCGCGCCGCGGATTCAGTTCGCGTTGGCTGCGGTGGCCGATGGCCGTGCCCTCGGGCAACGCCTGAGCGCCGACGGCGCCCGCCGCATCGCGCTCTTCCGCGGCGGCGAGTGGTCCGAACGCGCCGCCGCTGAACTGCAGGCGAACTTGGGGGCCGACGCGCAGGTGGTCGCCACCAGCGTGTTGCGCGACGTCAAGGGCGTTACCGCCAATGTGGCCGAAACGCTGGGCGTGGCAGCGAGCCAGCAACGGCATCAACAGCTCGCCCGCCACTTCGGCGGCACCGTGCATTTCACCGCCCGTCGGCGCCAAGACGTGGACGCGGTGGCGGCGCTGGTCGAGGCGGATTACCTGGCGTCGCTGCGCCCGGCGCTCGCGTTCCATTTCGCCGCGGACGTGCCCATCTACGCCTCCTCCCAAGCGCTGCGCGACGGCGGGGAAGGCCGCGGGCTCGACGGCGCGCGCGTCTGCGGCATGCCGTGGCAGCTGCATCCCCCGCCCACCAAAGCCGCGCTGCAAGGCGCGTTCGAGCAGGTGAGCGGGGCGATGGAGGCGCTGTTCGCGTTCGGCGTCGATGCCTTTCGCATCGCCAATCGCCTCGATGACTTCAACGGCGGCCGGCCGCTGCGCGGCGGCACCGGCTGGCTCACCTTGGGCAACGATGGTGTGGTGCAGCGTGAACTCGTTTGGGCCGAAGTGCGCAACGGGCGTTTCCGAGCGCTGCCGTGATGCGGGCTGCTCCGGTTTCCGCCGCACGACGCATGGCCCGCGGCCGCGCCGCCAAGCACCTGGCGGGGCGCGCGAAAGCATGGCCGCCCGCCTTGGCCAAAAGATGGCTCATCGCCCTCGGCACAAACACCCGCCAACGCCGCGGCCGGCGCGCCGAACGCCGCGCCGCGCGTCATCTGCGCCGTCGCGGGCTCATCTTGGTGACGCGGAACTTCGCGACCCGCGGCGGCGAGATCGATTTGGTGATGCGCGATGGCATCACGCTGGTCTTCGTCGAAGTGCGGTTACGCGGCACCGGCGCTTGGTTGGACGGCGTGGCGTCCGTGGACGGCGCCAAGCGACGTCGGCTCACCCGCGCCGCGCAAGCCTTCCTCCGCGCCCACCCGCGCTATGCCGACGATCCGGCCCGGTTTGACGTGGTGGCCATGTCGAGGACACACTTTGGAGCGCAGATCGAGTGGGTGCGTGATGCCTTCACCGCAACGTCTTAGACCCGCGCGCCCCATCGGTGCGCTGTTGGTGGCTTGTCTGGCGGCCGGCTGCGCCACCGTCACCGGCAATGACCCCGGCGCCCGCAGCTTGGGCACCATCATGGACGACCGCGGCATCGAGAGCACCGCCAAGGACGAGCTCGAAAGCGCCGCCCCGGAACTGGCGACCAGCCAAATCGGCATCGATAGCTTCAACGGCGTGGTGCTCTTGACCGGGCAAGTGGCCACCGCCGCGCTCAAGGGGCAAGCGCAGCAGGCGGTGCAGCGGATACGCAAGGTGCGGCGGGTGCATAACGAGATCGTGGTGGGGCCGGCCGACACCCTCATGTCGCGCGCCAATGACCGCCTGTTGTCAACCAAGGTGCGCGCCGCGTTGGTGCAGAGCGAAACGGTGAACTCGGACCGCGTGCGCGTGGTCACGCGCAACGGCACCGTGTTTCTGATGGGGCTGGTGCCGGCCGAGCAGGCCACCGCGGCCGCCGAGGTGGCGCGTCAAGTGCTGGGCGTGCAGCGCGTCGTCAAGGTGTTCGAGCAAGTGGTGCTGGCGCCCGCCGAGGAAGACGAGGCCAAGTAGCGTTTGCGGCGGGTGCCCCGGTCCGCCTACTCCACCAACCTGAGCACCGGCGCGCCGCGTGCCTCGCGCTTGCCTTCCGGCGGCGCCGCTTGGCGTGAAGCCTCAACCTCGAACGCCATGCCCTCGCCACTCTCCTTGGCATACACCGCCGCCACCGCCCCCAACGGCGCCATGACATGGAAGGGCTTGCCATTGAAGCGCGAATCGAACTCCACCGCATCGTCGCCGAGGCGGAAGTTGCGCGTGGCCGTGGCCGAGACGTTGAGCACGATGCGGCCATCCTTCACGTGCTCCCGAGGCACCGCCACGCCATCGACGTCCGCCGCGACCAACAGGTAAGGGGTGGCGTCGTTGTCGCCTATCCACTCCAACAGGGCGCGGATGAGGTAGGGGCGCGAAGACGTCACTCGCGCATTTCCACTTCCGCCTCCGTGAGGCTGGCGCGGAACGAATCGCGTTCGAAGACGCGCTTCATGTAGCGCCGGATCGGGCGCACTTGGCGATCCGGCAGGGTGATGTTCATGGCCTTCAGGCGCCAGAGGATGGGCGCCACATAGCAATCCACCAAACCGAACTCGTCGCTCACGAAGAACTTGTGCTGGCTGAACGCCGGCGCCGATTTGATGAGGCTTTCGCGCAGCGTCTTGCGCGCCCGATTGACAGCGTCCGAACGCTGGCCGGACATCAACAGATCGACATGGCCGCTCCATTCCCGGTCGATGCGGTGCATCATCAGGCGCGCCTGCGCCCGTTCCACCGGATAGACCGTCAACAGCGGAGGGTGTGGGAACCGCTCATCCAGATACTCCATGATGACGGCGCTCTCGTAGAGCACGACCTCGCGGTCGAACAAGGTCGGCAACGTGTTGTACGGGTTGATTTCGCCGAGATCGATGGGTTTGTGCTTCGAATCCACCTCCACCAGCTTCACGTTGACGCCCTTCTCGGCCACCACCATCCGCACCCGATGGCTGTGCTGCGCGGTGGCGTCGGTGAACAAGGTCATGGACGCCTGCCCCAAGAGCACGCTGATGGGAACGTCGGTGGAGATCAATGGACGTCCTTCCAATACTCGCGGTTAAGCAGGAAAGTGAAGACGAACAGCACCGCCAGGAACGCGAGGACGTAGATTCCGATGCGCTCGCGCTCCAGCCGCGTCGGCTCGCCAACGTAGTGCAGGAAGTTCACCAAGTCATGCACCGCCGCGTCGAACTGGGCCTCGTTGTAAAGCCCCGTGCCTGTCTCTACCTCCAACAGGCATTGCCGCTCTCGGGGCGCGCCGATCACCGCGTTGCCAAGCATGGGATCGATGGGCTTGTAGCCTCGGCACACTTCCCGTTGCACACCCTGCAGTTCCATCAGCACATTGGGCATGCCGACGTTCTCGAACACCTTGTTGTTGGCGCCGAAGGGTCGCGTCGGATCCAGATAAAACGTCTTGAGATAGGTGTAGAGCCAATCGACGCCGTAGGCCCGTGTGACCATGGTGAGGTCCGGCGGCGCGGCGCCGAACCATGCCTTGGCCTCTTCCTCGCGCATTGACGTGGCCATCAGGTCGCCGATCTTCTGGCCGGTGAACACCAGGTTCTCCAGCGCGATGTCGTGGGGCACCCCAAGATCGTCCGCGGTGCGTTCGTAGCGCTGGAACTTGAGCGAGTGGCACCCTAGGCAGTAGTTGACGTAGAGCTTGAAGCCCCGCTGCAGCGAAGGCTTATCGGTGAGGTCCGGCGTCATCGCCGTGAGCGGCCAGCTCGACTCCGCAGCCTGCGCCGGGAGCCACAGCGCCACCAAGACGGCGCCGAGCAAGCGCGTCATCGCGTCACCCGCTCGGGCTCGGGTTTCGTCTTCTCGCTGCGCGAATACCACGGCATCAACAGGAAGTAGGCGAAATAGCCGATGGTGAGCACCTGCGCCGCGGTGGTGGCGGCCGGCGACGGCGGAATGGTGCCCAGATAACCAAGCGCCACGAAGCTCACGACCAACAGGCCCAGCATCAGCTTCGACGCCAAGCCCTTGTAGCGGATGGAACGCACCGGGCTGCGGTCCAGCCAAGGCAGGATGGCCGGGATGAGGATGGCGCCGGCCATCACCACCAACCCCCAGAACTTGGCCGACAACCCGAACAGCGGGTACGTCGTGGCCCGCAACATCGCGTAGAACGGCGTGTAGTACCAAACCGGCGCGATGTGTTCCGGCGTCTTGAGCGGATTCGCCTCCTCGAAGTTCGGCTTCTCGATGAAGTAGCCATACATCTCGGGCGCGTAGAAGAGCACGACGCAGAACAGGAACAGGAACACCACCGTGGCCTGCAGGTCATGCACGGTGTAGTAGGGATGGAACGGGATGCCATCCAAGGGCACACCCTGCTCGTCCTTGCGCTCCTTGATGTCGATGCCATCCGGGTTGTTGGAACCCACATGGTGCAAGGCGACGATGTGCAGGAACACCAAGCCCACCAGCGCGAGCGGCACCGCCACCACATGCAGCGCGAAGAAGCGGTTCAAGGTGATCTCGGACATGCCGTAATCGCCCCGCACCCACTCCATGAGGTCTGGCCCGACGATGGGGATGGCGCCGGCCAGCGAGACGATCACTTGCGCCGCCCAGAACGACATGTTGCCCCACGTCAGCACATAGCCGAAGAAACCCTCCGCCATCAGCGCCAGGTAGATGGCCATGCCGACCAGCCACAGCAGTTCCCGCGGGGCGCGGTACGAGCCATACGCCAGCGCCCGGAACATGTGCAGATAGACGACGAGGAAGAACGCCGAGGCGCCCGTGGAGTGCATGTAGCGGATGAGCCAGCCGAACTCCACATCGCGCATGATGTATTCGACGGAGGCGAAGGCGCCGCTGCCGCTCGGCACATACGACATGGTGAGCCAGATGCCGCTCAACAGCTGGATCACCAGCACCACCATGGCCAGCACGCCAAAGTAGTACCAGAAGTTGAAGTTCTTCGGCGCGTAGTACTTGGTGGCGTGGTACTCGACCGTCTCCGTCACCGGCATGCGCGCGTCGAGCCAAGCGACGAAGCGCGTCCACCGGCCGGCGGGTTTCACGGTGGCTTCGGCCATCAGGCGGTCGCTTCGTCCATGCCGACCACGATCACATGGTCGCTCTCGAAGAAGTGTGGCGGCACTGGCAGGTTGTCCGGCGCCGGCACGCTCTTCACCACCCGCCCCGCCAAGTCGAACCGGGAACCGTGACAAGGGCAGAAGAAGCCGCCCTGCCAATCCGCGTCAAAGGCTTGGGGGCGCACTTCGCCGTAGTATTTCGGCGAACAGCCGAGATGGGTGCAGAGGCCCAGATAGACGCCGATTTCCGGGCGCCGCGAGCGCCAGGCGTTGCGTGCGTATTCCGGCTGCATCGCCAAGTTCTCCGAATCCGGGTCCGCCAAGCCGTCCACGCCTTCCCGGAGGCTCTCAAGCGATGTGTCGCCGCGATGGATGATGAACACGGGCTGCCCGCGCCAAGCCGGAATCGGGCCCAGGATCTCGCCCGGCTTGAGCTTGCCGATGTCCACCCGAATCGGCGCCCCCAGCGCCCTCGCCTTGGCGCTCGGCAGCCACGCCTGCACGAAGGGCACGGCCGCGCCCACCAGCCCCACGCCGCCCACCGTCGCGGTGGCGCCGATCAGGAAGTAGCGCCGTTGCGTGTTCACTGGGTCAGTCATGGTGACCCGCCCATGCGATCCATCCTGCCGCGAACTGCCGCGGTCAACGCTTGGAGTACTGCGGCCGCTTGCGCGCCTTGCGCAAACCCACCTTCTTGCGCTCGACCTCGCGGGCATCCCGGGTGATGTAACCGGCACGGCGCAAATCGCCCCGCAGCGACTCGTCATAATCCACCAAGGCCCGCGCGATGCCGTGGCGGATGGCGCCGGCTTGCCCGGAGGCACCGCCGCCGCGCACCGTCACCGTGATGTCGAACTGATCCAAGGCGTTCGCCGTCTCAAGCGGCTGACGCACGATCATGCGCGCCGTCTCCCGCCCGAAGTACTCGTCCAGGGGGTGCCCGTTGACCATGATGCGGCCGGTGCCGGCGCCCCGGCGCAGGAACACGCGGGCGGCGGACGTCTTGCGCCGCCCGGTGCCGTAGTAATGCGCTTCTGCCATGCCCTGGTGCCTCAAGCGAGCGCGAGCGGCTTCGGCTGCTGCGCCGTGTGTGGATGATCCGGGCCGGCGTACACCTTCAGCTTGCGGAACACGGCGCGTCCCAACGGGTTGCGCGGCAACATGCCCTTCACCGCATGGCGGATGGCGCGGTCCGGGTGCTTCTTGATGAGGTCCTCAAAGCGGGTGGCCTTGATGCCGCCCGGATAACCGGAGTGCCGGTAGTAGATCTTGTCGTGCCGTTTGGCGCCTGTGACGCGCACCTTCTCGGCATTGACGACGATGACGTAATCGCCGGTATCGACGTGGGGGGTGTAGCACGCCTTGTGCTTGCCGCGCAGACGGCGGGCGATTTCGCTGGCCAAACGGCCGAGCGTCTGGCTCGCCGCGTCAACGACATACCACTCGCGCTCGACGTCCTGCGGGCGCACGCTCACGGTTTTCATTTTGCCAAGCCGGTGCAGGCGGGAAAGCGGACATTCTATGCGCGGCAGGCAGCGCTTTCAAGGCTTGTGCGGGCAGCCCAGATAGGCCGCTGAGCGCATCTCATCGAGGCGGCTGCATGTGCGCTCGAACTCGCGCCCCAAGCGTTCGCCGCGGTACAGGGATTCCGGTGGCGCGGCCGCGGACACGGCGAGTTTGACGTTGCGGTCGTAGAACTCGTCCACCAGCGCGATGAAGCGCCGCGCCATGTCGTCATGGGCCGCGTCCAAGACCGGCACGCCACTCAGCACCACGGCATGGAACTCCCGTGCCAGCTCCACATAGTCTCGGGCGCTGCGCGGTCCGCCACAGAGCTCGGCGAAGTCGAACCAAGCCACGCCGGGCGAACAACGACGGGCCTTGAGGGCGCGACCGCTGACTTCGAGGGTCGCTTGGCCAACGGGCGAGGCGCCGGCGCCGTCCGCCAACCCCGCGGCGGCCGCGCCGGACGGCTCCGGCGCGTCTGGCGTGAAGGCATCGAAACATTCCGCAAGCCGCGCCTCGCCCTCTGCCGACAGCGGCCATTGATAGGTGCCGGCGTCCCCCAAGGCGCGGCGGCGATAGTCCTCGCCGGCGTCCAGCCGCAACACGTCCATGTGCCGCTCGATGCGCTCGATGGCGGGCAGGAAGCGGCGCCGCTGCAGGCCATCCTCATAGAGCCGCCGCGGCGCCACATTCGACGTGGCGACCAAGGTGACGCGCCGCTCGAACAAGGCGTTGAGCAGCTCCCCCAGGATCATCGCGTCGCCGATGTCCGAGACGAAGAACTCGTCGAAACACAGCACCCGCGCCTCGGCGGATAGGCCATCCGCCACCTGGGCCAACGGGTTGGCCACGCCCTTCAAGCGGGCGAGCTCGCCATGCACCCGCAACATGAAGCGGTGGAAGTGCAGGCGCAATTTCGCCGCGCCGGGCAGGCAGGCGTGGAAGAGATCCATCAGGTAGGTCTTGCCGCGGCCGACCCCGCCCCACAGATAGAGGCCCTTGACCGGCGCCGGCCGCCCTAGCCGCACCGCCCGCGCCAAGCGGCCGTGGTCCTCGCCCGCCAGCCGGCCGGCAATGGCGGCGAGCCGCCGCAACGCCTCCTGCTGTGCCGGATCGTCCCGAAAACCGCGCTCAAGGACGTTGCGGCGGTGACGCTCCAATAGTGTACGGCTCGGGGAACTGCCGGCGCCACGCGCCATTCAGGCGTCACCGAGCCGCGCCAACGCGGCCGCCGCGTGGGCGTGGAGCCCTTCCGCGGTGGCGATGGCGGCGGCGTTGCGGGCCAGCCCGGCGGCGCCTGCCGGCGTGATGCGGATGACGGAGCTGCGCTTCTGGAAGTCCTCCACGCCGAGCGGCGAGGCGTGCCGGGCGGTGCCGAACGTGGGCAGCACATGGCTGGGGCCGGCGTTGTAGTCGCCAAACGCCTCCGCCGCGGCGCCGCCGAGGAAGATGGCGCCGGCGTTCTCCACTTTCGGCAGCAGCGCGTCCGGGTCCGCCACCGCAAGGTGCAGGTGTTCCGGCGCCACCCGGTTGGCAACCTCAATGGCTTCGTCCAAGTGCCGCGTGCGGATCAGCGCCCCCCGTGCCGCCAGCGACGCCTCGATGATGGAGCGCCGCGCCATGGCCGGCAGCCGCGCCGCGATCTCGTTTGCCACCGCATCGAGCCATGCCGCATCCGGAGACAGCAACAGGGCTTGGGCGACGGCGTCATGCTCCGCTTGGGCGAAGAGATCGAGGGCGGCCCAAGCGGGGGGTGTGCTGCCATCGGCGACGATGAGGATCTCGCTCGGCCCGGCGATGCTGTCGATCCCCACCAAGCCAAACACCTGCCGCTTGGCGGCCGCCACGAAGCCGCCGCCCGGCCCGACGATCTTGTCCACGGCCGGCACCGTCTCGGTGCCGTAGGCGAGCGCCGCGATGGCTTGGGCGCCACCCACCGCGAACGCCATGTCCGCGCCGGCCACATGGAGTGCCGCCAACACCATGTCGTTGCCCACGCCATCCGGCTGTGGCGACGCGGCCACCACTTCGGCCACGCCGGCGACCCGTGCCGGTATCACGGTCATCAGCGCCGTGGACGGATAACTCGCTTGGCCGCCCGGCACATAGACGCCCACCCGCCGCAAGGGCGTGAGGCGGTGGCCGAGGCGATTGCCCAGCGCATCCTCATACTCGAACGCGGCACTGGCCCGCAACTGCCGCTCGTGGAAGGCGCGGATGCGCTGCCCGGCCGCCTCCAGCGCGGCGCGGTTCGCTGCCGGCAGCCGTGCGTGGGCCGCTTCCAAGGCGGTGGCGTCATGGGTCAGCGCCGCCATGTCCTGGGCCGGTGCCCGGTCGAAGCGGCGGGTGTACTCGACCAGCGCCGCATCGCCGCCTTCCCGGACGTCGCGCAGCACCTCGGCCACCCGTTCTTCCAAGCCCGCGGCGGCCGCGCCTTGCCACCAACCGAGGCGCTTGAGGGCCGTTCCGAAATCGGGTGCGGCGGCGTCGAGGCGGCGCAACTCAAACATGGCGCGGAAGTCTAACCGCAGCGCTGACAGCCCCGATCGGGCGCCTCAAGTTCTCGGTCGAGCGGGTTGCGATGCGGTCAAGCGCATGACGTCGGCGCCCAACGCGCCGAGCTTCTCCTCGATGCGCTCGTAGCCGCGATCCATGTGGTAGATGCGGTCGATCACGGTCTCCCCCCACGCCGCGACCGCGCCCACGACCAAGCTGAAGGACGCCCGCAGGTCCGTGGCCATCACCGGTGCGCCGCGCAACGCCGACACTCCGCGCACCAGCGCCGTTCGCCCGCCCTCGAAGGCGACTTCGGCGCCGAGCCGCGCCAGCTCGTTGACGTGCATGAAGCGGCTCTCGAAGATCGTCTCGGTGACACGGCTCTCGCCCTCGGCGACGGCGTTCATGGCGAGGAACTGCGCCTGCATGTCCGTCGGGAAGCCCGGGTACGGCGCCGTCACGACATCCACGGCGCGGGGGCGGCGCCCTTGCATGTCCAGGGTGATCCAATCCGCGCCTGTCCTCACTTGCGCGCCGGCCGCCGCCAAGCGCTCCAGCACCGTGGCCAAGGTGGACGGCATGGCGCCCTTCACCCGCACCGCGCCACGGCTGGCCGCCGCGGCGATGAGGTAGGTGCCGGTCTCCACCCGGTCTGGCATGATGCGGTGGTCGCAGCCATCGAGGGCATCCACGCCCTCCACCTCCATCACCGACGTGCCGTGGCCGACGATATTCGCGCCCATGGCGATGAGGCACTCGGCGAGATCGACCACTTCCGGCTCCCGCGCCGCGTTCTCAATCACCGTGTGCCCCTTGGCCAAGGTCGCCGCCATCAACAGGTTCTCGGTGCCGCCCACCGTGGCGACGTCGAGCGCCAAGCGGCTGCCGACGAGGCCTCCCGGCGCCCGTGCCTTCACATAGCCGCCATCGATGGCGATGTCCGCCCCCAACGCGGCAAAGCCCTTTAGGTGCTGATCCACCGGGCGCGAGCCGATGGCGCAACCCCCCGGCAAGGACACTTCGGCGCACCCCCACCGCGCCAGCAGCGGCCCCATCAGCAGAAACGAGGCGCGCATGGTCTTCACCAGCTCGTAGGGCGCCCGGAACCGCCCCACGTTGGCGGATGACACCTGCAGCGTGCCCTCCTCACCCCCCACCTCGGCGCCAAGCACACGCATGAGGCGCACCATCGTGGCCACGTCCTTCAAGCGCGGCACGTTGCCGATGCGCACCGGCCGCGTGGCCAACAACGCCGAGGCGAGGATCGGCAGCGCCGAGTTCTTGGCGCCGGAGACGGCCAGCTCACCCGAGAGCGGTGTGCCGCCGATGATGCTGAGCTTGTCCAACTTAAGGCGTCACGCCCCGTCCGGCACGGCGGTTTCGATGGTGACGGCGTGCAGGTCGCCATCGCGGATCAAGTGGCCGATGGCTCCGTAAACCAATTGCTGGCGACGCACACGGCTCAAACCCGCGAAGGCCGGGCTGCTGACGCGCACATGGAAGCGATCGCCGGCGCCGCTGGCTTCCACTTGGGCATCGTCGATGCGTTCGCACACCAACCGCTCGATGATCTCTTCCATCCGTGCCATCCGCCACGCACCCGCAGCTTTGCCCGCACCAAACCTCACCACGATAACGCACTAATCCGCAACGATGGTGGAGAAAAAGGTGAGCGGCGGCGTGCCGTCGCCGTTGAACGCGCGACACCTTCAGCGCCAGTTCTGCCCTGCTGGCCGTGGCTGCGCGTCGCTACGCGCTACAGCGTCCAGACGACCACTCGCCGGCCGTCCCGTTCCTGCTCTTCGCCGAGACGCGGTTCGTCCGGCTCTCCCCGGCGGTCCAACACCACGAGGTGCCCTTCCTGCGCACCGCATTTCGCCATGTAACCGAGGGTCTGCTCCACGCCCCGCTCCACGGTGGTTTCGAGGCTCCGCCGGTCTGAATCCCGCAGCACCTTGCACTCGATCACGAAGCGCCGCCAGAGGTCGTAGGGCTGCCCCGCTTCACCCGGCCACAGCACCAACAGGTCCGTGCGCCCGCGGCCAAGGCCGTACTCGCGCTCGATGCGCCCACCGCCGTTGACGATGCGCTGCAGGTACGCCTGCAGGATCAGTTGCGGCGCTGCCTCCCGGTAGTCCTCGAAACGCCGCAGCCAATGCTCGGCATGCTCGCCATAGAACGTGGCGAACGCCGTCAGCAGCTTCCGTAGATCCACGACGCCGGCGTCGTCCACATACCAGACGGCGTTCTCGTCCAAGCTGCTCTGCAGGATGTAGCCGAGTTCCCGGGGCACCACCTCGGCGTAAATCGGGTTCGCCATGAGCGGTGGCTGGCTGGCGTCGATCAGTCCAAGATCGCGGACGTACTCCAGATCGCGCAACTGGTGCTCCGCGTTCCCGCCGGCGAGGATCGGCTCGATCACACGCCGCACCCGTTCCTCCTCCAGCTTGTGCGCCAGCTGGTCGAGGTGTGTGCGCCGCGAGAGGATGAGCTCCTCCCGCGCCGCGTTGATGTCGTCCACGTCAATGGCGCGCGAGCGGTCGCGCCCAACCTCGCTCTCAAAGCAGGCACCGGCGCAGAGTGCGTTCACCAGCCACGGCTGGCCGCGAGTATGCTCCCACACCGCGTCCAGCGCCGCCGGTGTGAAGGGCTGCCCGGTCTCGTCGGTGTGCTGCCGCAGTAGCTCGTGCGTCTGCTTCTCGGTGAAGTCGCCCAAGCGCAGGGACTTTGCGGCGATGTTGAACGGGCTCCCGCCGGCAACCACCTCACCCGAACTCGAACGGATGCGGTAGTCCCGGATGTCTCGGACGCCACACAGCACGACGCTCTGTGGAAAGCCCTTGGGCCGCTGCTGGTAGCCGGCACGGAGCTGGCGCAACACGGAGAGCAGCGTGTCGCCCACCAGCGAGTCGATCTCGTCCACCAACAGCACGAGTGGCGTCGGGTTGGCAAGGCACCAGCGGGTAAGCAGTTCCTTGAGGGCGGCTTCCGGGCCGAACTTTCCGAGGATGTCTGACCAAACGCGGTCTGGGTAATCGTCTCCCAGAAGCATCGCGGTGGTTGCGAGGCTTCCGATGATCGCTTGGAGGCCTCGCTCAGTGTCGTCGCGCGCCACTTGGCCGACCTCGACGTTCACGTCCACACAGCGGAACTCACCGGCGGCGCCGCTGTTCAAGAGGTCGCGCAGGGCGATGAGCGCTGAGGTCTTGCCCGTCTGTCGTGGCGCATGCAGCACGAAGTACTGCTTGTTGCGAATCAGCTGCAGGAGTTCGTCGAGGTTCGCGCGCTCAAGCGGCGGAACGGCGTAGTGGTCTTCCGAACGAACCGGCCCGGCAGTGTTGAAGAAGCGCATGGGCTGATTGTGGCACGTTCCGCCGCGGCTGACGGCCCACGCCCCCTGGCGGGATGGCGGCCGTCAAGCCGAATCCTGCTGCGCCCTCAAGGCCGCCTCCAGCTCGACGATGCGAGCTTGCGCCGCTTCCTTGGCCCGCCTCTCAGCCTCCCGTTCCCGCCGTTCCGCCGCCAACAGGCGTTCCGACTCATCCAAGGTGCGCAGGAACTCGCCGGCCACCGGGTCGAAGAAGCGCAGCAGCCCGTCGCGGACGCACAGCTCGAGGCCCAGCGCCTCGCTCGGCCAGCGCCCCGCCGCGTTGGCCCGCACCCGCATGTACTCGCCGCCGCGCAGCCGGTAGCCGACCAGCAGTTCACCCAGCGGCGCACCGGTCTCGTCGCGCAGGCGGGCGCCGGTCTCGTCGAACATCCAGTACTCCGGCACCCCGAGGCGCCGGTAGAGGATGCGCTTGTCCACCAAGTCCCGCCGCTCGCTCGACGGCGACAGGTCCTCCAGCACGAAGTCCGGCGTTGACTCCTCCCACAGTTTGTACGAGTCGCGCCCGCCGCTCGCCTCCCCCAGCGCCACGAACAGGTCCGGCACCACCACCTTGTGCCGTTGGCCCTCCATGTAGGGCATCGACAGGTCTCCGCACACGGCGCCGCCGCGGCGCTCGAAGTAGCCCTCCAGCACCGTCCCGCAGACCCGCAGCCGCCGCGCATGCCTTTCGTTCTGCGACATGGAGTCCGCGATCAGGTAGCCGTGTTCGTCGCAGGCGAACGGCGACGCCGGCACGTAGTCCCAAGGCTCGCGGGCCGCGGCGCCCAAGGGCGGCCGGGCCACGTCGGCCGGACGGGCCACCTCGCGCCACGCGGGCGCGGCGGGTTCGGGCGCCGCCGCCAATGGCGGGGCGGCCTGGGCTTGGGGCTGCGTGGCCATGCCTGGAACGATACCACCGTCCGCGCGCTCTGGGGACACCATCCGCCCCATCATGGCGGCGCGGCCGGCCGGCGTCTGTGCGCGAAGTCGCATTTGGCGGTGGGGGAATGTCCCGAGCGGGTGTGCGAACTTGCCGAGGGCCTTAGGGCCAGAACCCGCTCTCCTCAGCCGTGGTCAACGTTGCGCCGCGGCCGCCAAGCCGGCGACGAACTCGGCATGGGTTGGCGAATCCAAGCCCCGACGCAACTCTGCGAGCGCGGTGGCGACATCGCCGGCCAAGAGGGCATCCACCGGCAAACGCAAACCTGGGAAGCCTTGGCTCTCCACCACGCCGCCGGCATCCGGCGCCAAAGGCCGGTAATCGCCATCCTGCAGGACGAACCAGTCGAGGGCATCATCCCGTGCCCGCCACACGATGTACTCCGCCACGCCGTTGCGGCGATAGGCGTTCAGCTTGGCGTGCAGGTCATAGCTGGCGCTGCTGGCGGCGATTTCCACCACCAGTTCCGGCGCACCTTCCACATAGTCGTCCGCAGAAAGGCGCGACTGGCCGCCAGCGGCGGCGTCGATGCGGAGCAAGGCGTCTGGCTGCGGTTCATTGTCCATGTCCAAGCGCACCGTGGCGTTGTCCAGCGCCGAGACGTGCGGCGTGTAGGCGCTGTAGGTGCCCAGCCACGCGGCGACAGCGTTGTTTGGTTGCGCATGGCTCTGGGCGCGTACCGGAGACGGCAGGTAAACGATTCCTTCAATGAGTTCGGCCTTCTTGACGTTCGTCAGCACCTCGTAGCGGCGCTCGAACTCGCCGCGCGGCAGACGGTCGCCGTTCTCCAACATTGGCGGCCCGTTGGCGGGACGGGCGCGTTGCGAACCATCGGCAGACATGGCGAAGACTCTATCCAATGGTGCCGGCGCGGCAAGCACCGTTGCCGAGCAGCTAGGCGCAGCTAACCTTCCACTTCCGCATCCGGCTTGCCGGCGGCCAAGGCATTCATCCAGGCGAGGCAGAGGTCGCGGGTGCGGTGGTGCCCGTAGGCGGCCTCTTCTTCCCGTTTGACGATGGGGAAGGTGGAGTAAACGTAGCGGACGTCGTCGCGGTCGGTCACGCCGTAGAGATGGAAGAACACGGCGTCCAGCTTGGCCAGCAGGCGCAGGCGGCGGTCGGCGTTCCAAACGAAGGGCGGCTTGACTTCGCCGGCGGCATCCACCCAGCCCAGCTCTTTGGCGAAGGGCGCCATGTCGTGGGCGGTGTAGGTGAGTTCCAAGACGGCCTCGCGGATGATCTCCGCGGCCGTCTTGGCACCAAAAAGAACCTCGTCGTAGCGGCTGGGCGGCACCACGGGAAGTTGCTCCACGATGAACAAGTTCAGAGTTTGGCCCTGCACTTTGGAGCGCGTGGCGAAATCGAAGACCGTGGCGTTGAAGTTGGCGGCCAGCAGCCACTCCTTGCGGTCGGCGGCCTCCGGCACAAGGACGGGCACCTTGTTGCCGAAGCCAACCGCGGGGAAGATGGCGGCGATGAAAGTTCTCGCGTTGGTCGGGGCGGTAATCTCCTTGAACCCGAGCACCCAAGACTGCTTTGGCGGCCAATCACACTCCGATGCGCTCACCCAATACTGTGGCGTCGGCAGCCAGCTTGGGTCACCATGCTGCTCGTCCGTAGCGGCCACGGGCTGGCCGGGGCGGTGAACGTTCTGGGGGTTCACCTTCACGTGGGAGGCACGGTGGTCGAAAGACTGCGCCATCTTGCCTTCATACAGCGGCAGCCATGCGCCTTTGGGGCTCTCGAAGCGGTTGCCGGCGACAGGCCAAGCGCCCTCTTGCTCCTCCAACTCCCGTTTGGTTCGGAACAGTTTGGAGTCGTTTGTCATGTCGAACATGCGGCGGTACTTCAATGGCCAGAGTCGCTTCTCCTTGCCGGACGAGCGGTCCACCAGCACTGGCACACGCTCGTAGATGGCGGTGGTGAGTTCAGCGTCGCGGCTGGAACGGAAGATCGGTGCCGTGCCAGTGTTCGGGTTGACGCGGGCGAAGTCCTTGGCGGCAAGGGGGAAGCGCTGGGCTTCGATTTCCGAGACTTCTTGCAAAAAGAACGCGCATTGCGCTGATTTCGGGGTCGGCGACCGGCTGGCGATGAAGGCGCAGAACTTGAAGCGCGAGTCCACGGCCGGGAAAGATGGCCGCGAATCAAAGCGTGTGCGGCGGTTCTCGAAGTCATACAGCGCCCGCAGCCGCCCTTGGGTGGCCACGCCGCGGAAGAAGGGTGCCGCGGTCTTGTCCGAGGCGATGCCGGAAGGCGTCAGCAGACCGACAATCCCGCTCGGCTTCACCAGCTGCATGGCGCGCTCCACGAACAGCGCATAGAGGTTGAGGTCGCCGCGGCCGAGCAGCGGGTAGTCACCACCACGGCGCACCATGCGCATGGCCATGTCGATGCGTTCGTTGGCGGCTTGGAACTCAACACGCAAGGGATCATCGGCGTCCAGCTCGCGCACCATGCGATTGCGATCGTCGCCCTTTTGCGCCTTGGCGATGGCTGGCCGCCTAGCCATGAACCACTCCACCTGCTGCATCTTCATGCGGTCCCACGGCGGGTTGCCGACAACCGCATCGAAACCCCCAACGTGCCCGCCGTCCTTCGCCAACTCGGCGTCCTGCCAATCGCGCCAAACGCCGGGAAACGCCACCTGCCAATGCAAAAAGCGCTCTTCCTGCGCCAGTTCGCGGGCTTGCTCCAGCAGGTGGCGGAACTCGTCGGCCGGCGGCGCTTCGCCAGTGGCGATGGCAACCGGGTCGCCGACCATGCCGGTCAGCCAGGAGCGAACCAAGGCTGCGTCTTTGCGGGTTGGCCGCAGCCAGTCGAAGGCGTGCAGCACGGCCAAGAACTCGGCAAGCGGTGCGGTGTCCCGCTCGACGTCCGCAAACAAAGCCGAGGACTGCTCGGCTTCGGCCAGCTCGGCATCCGTCAACGCCTCCAAGCGTTGCATGGGGTCGGCGGCGGCCAAGGCGCGTCGCAGCGGCTCGCGGACGAACAGGGCACCCCCTTCGGCCTCCGCCTTGTCGATGGCCGTGCCCACCCAGCAGCCGAACAGGCTGTCGCCGCAGCGCAAGTGGTGATCCAGAAAGCTCAAGGGGGCGCCGACGGTGAAGGTGTGCAGCCACAGCGACAACTTGGCCAGCTCCACCGCCATCGGGTTCTTATCGACCCCATAGACGCAGCGCTTAAGCACCATGCGGCGCACGATCTGCCGGTCGTCCAAATGCCCGGCGTCGATGAGCCAACCCTGCGCTAGCGCGTTATCATTGATGGTTGTGCGGATGGTGGCGATTTCGGTGGCCAATGGCGAAACATAGCCCCGCACCTCGTCGGCTTCGGCCAGCGCGGCGATCACCCGGTCGCTCAGCAGGTCCACCAGATTGACCAGAAAGTGGCCCGAGCCCATCGCCGGGTCGCACACCCGCAGTTCGAGAATGGCCTTGGCCGGGTCCACCGCGGCCAGCTCCGCGGTGCGGCCGGCGGGCAGTTGCTCTGCCTTGGCGCGGAAAGCGGCCAAGCGTTCCTCAACCAGCGGCTCCACGGTTTCGGCCAACACCAACCGCACCAAGTCGTCCGGTGTGTAGTAGCTGCCGGAGCCCTTGCGGGCGAAGACGTTGAGGCGGACGCTGATGCCACCGGTCGCGTCGCGCACCAGTTCGTGTTCCAACAGGCGCTCGTACAGGGAGCCCAAGTGCTGCACGGAGAGGCTGCGGTAGTTGATGTAATGGCGTTCGCCGCCGGGTGCTTGCACGAAGGAGAGCGCGTCCACCACGTCGGCCATGCAGGCGTTGGGCAGGCGGATGTGGTCTAACAGCGGCGCCCTGCCTGCATCGAACAAGCCACCGTTGTAGGGCGGCAAGCCAAAGGCGGGGTCGCCTTGGTCTATCGCCTGGGCCAAGTCTTGCAAGGCGTGGTAGTAGCTGGCCGCGGTTTCCGAAAACGCTTGGCCTTGCTGCTTGCGGCGCCGCACCTCTTCGCGCACCCGCTGCCGGAAGCCGACGTTGGCGTAGGCGTCGTCCTGCACCGGCAGCAGGTTGCGGTCTTCGGCGTAGAGGATGAACAACAGGCGGTAGAGCAACACCAAAGTGGCTTCGCGCACGTCTGCCAAATCGGCGGCCGGGG
Source organism: Candidatus Azotimanducaceae bacterium (assembly GCA_965200505.1). GTDB lineage: Bacteria > Pseudomonadota > Gammaproteobacteria > Pseudomonadales > Azotimanducaceae > VXNE01. Next base: position 2,785,797 of record OZ241343.1, read on the forward strand.
CCGCGGCGGCTATGGCCGAGGCCAGATCCGGAAAGGCGCGATCGAAGACGAGTTGCGAGAGATTCTCGGCAATGCGCTGCTCGAAGTAGCGCCCCTTCCGCAGGGCGCGTTCGTGCAGGTTGTGGCCGGCATCGTCTCGTTCCGTGAAGGCGCGGCGGTGGAACAGCAGCGCGAACAGCTTCAGGGCGTGGCGGCGTTCGTCCGCGTCCGCCCGAAACAGGCCATCGTTGCGGCCGGGCAGGTCCAGCGCCGCCGCCAAATCGATTTCGAGGAATTGATTCGCCACCGAGCGCGCCCCTTGCCAGTACAACCGCCATTGGGCACCGTTGGTGAGGATGCCCCAGCGCAGGCCACCTTCCGTGAGGTCCTCGGCGCGACGCAGATAGCGCAGCATTTGTGAAGAGGGCGCCAAGGTCTCGCCGTGTCGGCCGGAGGCGCGGTCCAAGGGGCGCAACCAGCGCTTGGATTCCACCAGCGCGGCGCCGATGGCGTAGCGGGCCGGCCCTTCCGCCACGCCGAGGGCACGGGTCTTGGCGCCGGCGTCGCTGAACAGCAGGCCATCCGGCACGTCTTCCCGCCCCACGGCGCTCAAGTTCTGCTGCCGCAGATTGGCCGTCCAGCCGAGGCTGGTGAGGATCGGCCAGATCAGGTCGTCTTCGGTGTGGCTCTCGTTGGGGCTCGATGCGCCGCCACTGGCGAAGGGCTCGAGGATGCGCTGTGCTTTGGCGATGAAGGCGTTGAGCTCGTCCTCGCCCAAGGCGTCCCACTCTGGCAGTTCGCGGACCGCGTCCCGCAGGTAGTCCGGCGGGAACAGGCCGCCGCCGGCAACGCCATCAAGGTTGAGTTCGCTGTCGCCGCGGGCATCCATCTCATCGCCATTCTATCGGGAGCGTGGGGGTATCCTTACCGCCCAATGACGTGCGCTCTCTGACGAACCGAAGAATCCATGGCCGCCGACGAGCTCTGCTTCCAATCCGCCGTTTCGCTCAGGCGCATGATGGATGCCGGCGAGGTGAGTGCGCTGGAGGTGCTGGATGCGCACATCGCGCGCATCGAGCGTTACGACGGGCGGTTGAACGCCATCGTCACGCGCTGTTTCGAGGCGGCTCGGGAGCGGGCGCGGGGCGGTGGCTTGACCGGGGCGCTGGCGGGGCTGCCCATCGCCCATAAGGACTTGACGGCCACGGCCGGGCTGTGCACCACCTACGGTTCGCCGCTTTTCGCGGACAACGTGCCGCGACAGGATTCGCTGTTGGTCTCGCGCATCAAGGCGGCCGGCGCGGTGACCATCGGCAAGACCAACGTGCCGGAGTTCGGCGCCGGTTCGCACACCTTCAACCGCGTCTTCGGGCCCACGCGCAACCCCTACGATCCGGCCCGCACCTGTGGCGGCAGCAGCGGCGGCGGCGCGGCGGCCCTCGCGGCGCGCTTCATTCCCATCGCGGACGGCAGCGACACCGGCGGTTCGCTGCGCAATCCGGCGGCGTTCTGCAACGTGGTGGGCTTCCGCCCCTCGCCCGGGCGGGTGCCGTTTGGGGCGAACGAGAACGCCGCATGGTCGGACATCTCGACGGCCGGGCCGATGGCGCGGAACGTGGACGATTTGGCGCTGCTGCTGTCCGCCATCGCCGGGCCGGAGGACACCGTGGCCAACGCCCTGCCCGAACCCGGCGAGACGTTCCGCAGCGTCGAACCCGCGAATCTGCGCGACCTCACCATCGCCGTCACCGAGGACTTCGGCGGCCTGCCGGTGGCGCCGGCGATACGCAAAGGCATCAATGAGCTGGTCGGCGAATTGGAGCAGGCCGGGGCGACGTTGGTGAACGCGACGCCCAACTTCCAAGACGCCACGCGCATCTTCCACATCCTGCGCGCCGAGCGCTTCCGCGCCCGTTTCAGCCGCCTGCCGGCGGCGCAGAAGGCCGAGCTCAAAGACACCATCTTGTGGAACACAGAAGCGGGCGAAGCCCTCACCCACGCGGACTTGGATTGGGTGGCGGGGGCGCGGTCGCGGCTGGTGGCGCGGGTGGCGCGTTTCTTCCGGCGCTACGACCTGCTCATCGCCCCGACCACGCAGGTGCAGCCGTTCGACATCGAAACGGACTGGGTGCGGGAAATCGACGGCCAAGCCATGACGACCTACATCGAGTGGATGCAGAGCTGCAGCTGGGTCACGGTCGCCTGCACCCCCGCCCTTTCGCTGCCCTGTGCCTTCGTGGACGGCCTGCCCGTGGGCGCCCAGCTCATCGCGCCGATGCGGCAGGACGCCTTCCTGTTGAGCGCGGCGAAGGCGGTGGAAGAAGTCTCGAGTTGCGCCTTCATCGAGCCGGAATTGGAAGCGGACTAAACACCGCACCAAGGCAGCCCGCCTCGCCGTCAGCGGGTTGGCAACACTTCCGCCAACGCGGCGAGCAGCGCATCGTTCTCCGCCGGCGCTCCCACGGTGATGCGGAGCGCTTGGCCGAGGCGCTCCTTGGCGGTGGCCGGTTCGTGTGCCTCATCCTGCTCCGTGCCCTCGGCACTCTGGTTTTCCGCAGCGGCCGATGCACCGAAGTACCGCACCAGCACGCCCCGTGCCTTGAGCGCCCGGTAGATGGCGCCGGCGTCCCCCGCCGGCGGTTCGGCCAGCAGGAAGTTGGCTTGGGAATCGGCCACTCGGAAACCGAGCCGCACCAAGCCTGCCCGCAAACGGCCTCGTTCAATGCACACACGCCGCCAGTTGTCCCGCGCCCATGTTTCGTCCTCGAAGGCCGCGCAAGCCAGGGCTTGCGAGAGCGCGTCCGTGTTGTAGCTGTCGCGCGCCTTGGTTGCCATCGGTTCGATGAGGTCGGCGGCGCCGAGCAGGAAGCCGAACCGCAGCCCCGCCAGCGCGTAACCCTTGCTCAAGGTGCGCAGCAGCAACACGTTGTCGAACTCGTTGGCGAGCCCGGTGGCGTCGTGGTGGAGCACCGGATCCACGAAGTCCACATAGGCTTCGTCAATGAGCAACACGCCGCTGAGCGTCCGCGCCAATCCGCGCAGCGTCTCGGCGTTGACGAGGGCACCGCTCGGCGCATGGGGGTTGGCGATCACGGCCAGCTGGGCATCGGCGGCGTTGGCGCGCTCGGCGAAGTCCGGCGGCAGTTGCCAAGTGCGCGACATCGGCGCCGCGGCCAGGCGGCAGTCATGCACCGCGGCCAATGTTTCGTACAACGAGTAGCCGGGCGTGGCGACGGCGAGCGCCCCGCCCGGGTCCACAAAGGTCGTGATGGCGAGGCGCAACGCCTCGTCGCCGCCGTTCGTCGCCAACACTTGCTCTGGCGCCAGCTTGAAACGGCGCGCCGCCAGTTCCCGAAACGGCGCCGCGGTGGCATTCGGATAGCGGCGCAGCTGGCCGGCGTCAAAGGCGACGAGGGCGGCCGCCACGCGCGGGCTGGGCGGATACGGGTTCTCGTTGGTGTTGAGCTTGATGATGTTCGGGTCGGTGGGCTGCTCGCCGTACTGGTAGCCCGTCATGCGGCGGATGTTGGCGCGCTCCAAGCTCATGGCGGGGCATCCGCCGACGCTTCGGGGGATGGCGCTTCCGGCAAGGCGTCCGCGGGGCCGAGCATGTGTGCGATCCACACCGTGCCGGGGTTCGCTTCCAAGGCGATCTTCACCGTCATCGTGAGCGGCACGGACAGCAACATCCCCACCGGCCCCAGCATCCAGCCCCAAAACACCAGCGACAGGAACACCACCAACGTGGAGAGCCCCAGCCCCCGCCCCATGAAACGCGGCTCCACCACGTTGCCCATCACCACGTTGACGACGGCGAAGCCAACCGCCACCACCGCCGCGTGGGTGGGGCCGAGTTGGACGAGAGCCAACAGCACGGCCGGCACCGCGGCGATGATGCTGCCGATGGTGGGCACGTAGTTCAGCATGAAGGCGAGCAGCCCCCAGAGCAGCGGGAAGTCCACGCCGATGATGGCGAGGAAGGCGCCGACGACGATGCCGGTGGCGAGGCTCACCGTCGTCTTGATGGCGATGTAGCGGTTCACGTTCTGGGCCACGCGGTCGAAGTAGGGGAGGTCGCGCGCCGGATCATCCAGCACGTCCGTGAGCTTGCGCCGGAAGCTCGACGCCTCGGCGAGGATCAGGATCACCGTGAGCAGGATGAGAAAGCCGTTCGAGAGCGCGTTGCCGAAGCCGCGCAACGTGTTGCCGGCCATGGACAAGGCAACGGCCGGGTCGAAGGCGCCGGACACCAACTCCGAGTTCGCGTCGATGCCGAGCGAGCGCAACAGCTCGAAGGCGCGGTCCGTGAGGGCGACCATGCGCTCCTGGTAGAACGGCAACTGCTCCGTGAACGCCGCCACGGATTGCCCCACCAACGCGCCGAGCCCGGCGAGGGCGACGATGAGCGCGATCACCGTGGCGGTGAGCGCCAAACTCAACGGCCACTTGTGGCTTTGCAGCCAGAACACCGGCGTCGCCGCGATGATGGCGATGAAGGTCGCCAGCAGGAAGGGCACCACCAGCTGCTCCGCCGCCTTCACGCCGGCGATGAGCACCACGATCGCGGCGGCGATCAGGAAGGCGTTGGCGGTGGCGGAGCGCTCCATGCGCCGGCGCTCAGCGGCCGGCGGCGGTGGCTTCCGCCTCGGGCTGCCCGTCCCAGGAACGCGGGTCGGCGCTTGGCGAACGCTCGGCGGGGGCGCGATGCCGAAGGCTCGGCAACTGCTGTCGCACGGCGGCCACGCGCTGCGGGTCGATGGTGACCAGCGCCACCGCATCGCCTTCGGCCGGGCACTCGGCCACCACCTCGCCCCACGGATCGACGATGAGCGCATGGCCATAGGAGGCGCGGTTCGCGTGGCCGTGCTCGCCATGTTGGGCGGCGGCGATCACATAGCTCTGACATTCGATGGCGCGGGCGCGCAGCAGCACATGCCAATGGTCTCGCCCGGTGGTGCGGGTGAACGCCGCCGGCACGGCCAAGGCGATGGCGCCCAAATCCACCAAGCGTTGGTAGAGCGCCGGGAAGCGCACGTCGTAGCACACGCTCAAGCCCAATGGCCCGAACGGCATGGCGCTGACGGTCGGGGTGTCGCCGGCCGCGGTGTTGCGCGATTCCCAAAGGCGCGTGCCATCGGGCAAATCCACGTCGAAGAGGTGGATCTTGCGATACATGGCGCGGATGTCGCCGGCCGGGCCCATGTGGACGAGGGTGTTGAAGGCGCGGCCATCCACGCCACGCTCGTGGAAGCCGAACACGAAGTGAACCCGATTGGCCGTGGCCATTTGCCGGCAGCGCTCGAGGATGGGGCCACCGGCCGGCAACGGTTCCAACATCGCCGCCCGCAGCTTGCCGGGGCCGATGAAGGTGAAGGTCTCCGGCGCGAACACCACTTGGGCGCCACGCTCGACGGCTTCCCCCACGAGCCGTGCCATGGCCTGCAGGTTCGCCTCGACGTCCGCCGTCGCGCACAACTGCGTCACGGCCGCCACGCAGGGCGGCGGGCCGGGCTCAGCGCTGGTTTTCATGGGCTGTCGCGGCACCGCGCCTCAGCCGGTGCGATGGCCGGGCGGCGGCGGCGTTTCGGGCGGCCCGGCGAAGCACTGCGCGATGACCATCCAAGCGTTCGCCGCCGCGCCGCGCACATCGAGGCGCACGTCCGCGATGTTGCGCCCCTGCGTCACCACATGGGCGAACTCCACCGCGGAACCCGCCACATAGTCTGTGTCCGAAGGCTCGTTCCATTCCCACACGGCGCCGGAGGGCGACGTCAACCGCACATGGGGCGCCGGCTGCGGCGGTTCCTGCTTGCGGTTCACGAACGTCCAAGCATAGGTGCGCACGCCGATGTGGCAGATGTTCTTGATGCGGTCCGTGTTCTCGCGCTTGGCGCCGAGCAGGTCGTAGATGTCCTGCCCGTGCGCCCAAGTTTCCATCTGCCGCGCCGTCGCCATCATGCGCACGCCCATGTCCGGCCCGAACCACGGGGCGCGCAAGTCTGCCGGGGCCGCGGCGAGGGCGTCGCACAGCTGGTCGAAGTAAGACCGCCACCGCGCCAGCAGCGCACGCCCTGCCAGTGGTTCCGGGGCTTCGGGGCCGGCCGCGGCGCGTTCCTTCATCCAAGCGCGGAAGCCGTCCGGGTCGGTCACGGAATGGACGGCCCAACGGTCTGCATCGTGCAGATGCTGCACCACCCAATTGACGGTGCGGCTCTTGAACGGCGTCTCGCGCTGCCATTGATCCTCCGCCAAGGTGTCGAGGAAGGCGAACAGCACGTCGCCTTCCTCCCGCAAGTCGTCGATTTGCTGCATGGTCTTCTCCTCTCAAAAGTCCGGCGGCGTACAGGCGACGGCGTGGCCCAGGAACTCCTCGATGGCCGGCAGATTGAAGGCGTCGTTCTCCGCCACGAAGCTGATGGAGGTGCCGGTGGCGCCGGCGCGGCCGGTGCGGCCGATGCGATGCACATAGTACTCCGCGTCCTCCGGCAAGTCGTAATTGATGACGTGCGTGATGCCTTCCACGTGGATGCCGCGCCCGGCGACGTCCGTCGCCACCACCACCCGCACCTCGCCTTCCTTGAAGCGGTTCAGCGTCGCCATCCGCTTGCGCTGCGGGATGTCGCCGGCCAACCCTTCGCAGTCTATGCCGCGCTTCTGCAGGTAGCGCACCAAGTCATGCACGCCGTCGCGGCGGTTGACGAACACCAGCGTCTGGCCGGGGTTGGATTCGCGCACGAAGCGCACCAAGGCGCCACGCTTTTCGTTCGCGGCCAGCGTCCAGAAGCACTGCCGCACCGCCTCCGCGGCCACTGTCTCCGGCTCGATGGCGACGTGGATGGGGTCGAGCGTCCACTGCTTCGCCAAGCGCATCACGTCGTCGTTGAAGGTGGCGCTGAAGAACAGCGTCTGGCGTTCACGCTTGCGGGGCGTTTGATAGACGATGCGGCGCACGTCCGGGATGAAGCCGATGTCCAACATGCGATCGGCTTCGTCGATGACCAGCACTTCCACGCGGCGCAGGTTCACCACGCCGCGGCCGCAATAGTCCAGCAGGCGGCCGGGCGTCGCCACCAAGATGTCGATGTCGGTGTTGCGCAGGCGTTGCTGCTGCTTGGCGTAATCGATGCCGCCGTACACCGCGGTGACGCGGGTGTCCATGTAGTTGGAGAGGTCGTGCGCGTCCTCTTCGATCTGCACGGCGAGTTCGCGGGTGGGCGCGAGCACCAGCGCGCGCGGTGTGCCCACCGGGTTGGGGCGCTCCAGCGGGAACTCGTGCTGGCGCGTCAGGATGGTGATGAGGAACGCGGCGGTCTTGCCGGTGCCGGTCTGCGCTTGGCCGGTGATGTCGTAGTCCGACAGGCTGTACGGCAGCACGCCGCTTTGGATGGGTGTGCAGCGCTCGAAACCGAGATCATCCACGGCGCGCAGCAACGGCGCCGGCAAGCCGAACTCGGCGAAGGTGTCGACGGCTTCCGCCATGCGCCGCGCCTAGCCGGCGGCCTCGCGGCGCGCGCTCGCGAGCCGGATGCAGAGCGCGAGCGTCTCGGTGGCCTGCTCCACCTCCTCCAAGGAGGCGAAGGTGGGCGCCAGGCGGATGGTGTCGTCGTTGGGGTCGCGGCCATGCGGGTGGGTGGCGCCGGCCGGCGTCAACCGCACACCGGCGCCGCCGGCCAAGGCCACCACCTGCTTGGCGAGGCCCGGCGGCGTTCGCACCGTGACGAAGTAGCCGCCACGCGGTTGCGTCCAAGAGGCCAGCCCGGAGCCGCCCAGCTCACTCGCCAACACCCGCTCTATGGCGTCGAACTTCGGCGCCACGAGGGCCGCGTGGGCGTTCATGTGCTCGCTCAACCGTCCCTGCAAGAAGCGGGCGTGGCGCAACTGGTTCACTTTGTCGTGCCCCACCGTCATCACCGCCAGATGCGCCTCCAGCGCCGCGAGGGTGTTCTCGCTGCCGCTGACGAAGGCGACGCCGGCGCCGGCGAAGGTGATCTTGGAGGTGGAAGCGAACAGCACGATGCTGTCCGGCGCACCCGCCTCGGTGGCCCGCGCCAGCACGTCGTCCAGCTCGGCGGCCGGGAAGCGGAAGTCATGCACGGCGTAGGCGTTGTCCCAGAGCGTGACGAAGCCGGGCGAACGCTTGCCGAGTGCGGCGATGCGACGCACGGTCTCCGCCGAGTAAGTGCAGCCGGATGGGTTCGAGTGCTTGGGCACACACCAGATGCATTTCGCCGCCGGCTCGCCGTCCACCAGCGCCTCCACCTCGTCCATGTCCGGCCCGGCGTCGTCCATGGGCACCGGCACCATCTCGATGCCGAAGGATTCGGTGAGGGTGAAGTGCCGGTCGTAACCCGGCACGGGGCAGATCGCCTTGACGGCACCGAGTTCGCGCCACGGCGGGCCGTTCAAGCCGTGTTTCATGGCCGTGTCGAGGGCCAAGTGCATCATCGTGAGGCTGCTGTTGCCGGCGGCGATCACTTGCTCCGGCGCCACGCCCAGAAGCTCGGCACCCAAGGCGCGGGCTTCCGGCAGGCCCCGCAAGCCACCGTAGTTGCGCACGTCGGTGCCATCGGCGGCGAAGAAGTCTTCCGCCAACACCCCATCCAAGGCATCGGAGAGCGCCACCTGCTCGGTGCCGGGCTTGCCGCGCGTGAGATCGAGGGTGAGGTTGGCGCCTTGCGCGGCGGCGTAGCGGGCCTCCAGCGCCTCCAAGGCTGCGCCGGCGGCCGGCGGCACTCCTTCCCGCGTCATGCCGCGAGCCCCGTGGTTTCCGGCAAGCCCAGCATCAGGTTCAGGTTCTGCACCGCGGCGCCAGCGGCGCCTTTGCCCAAGTTGTCGAAGCGGGAAGCGAGCATCACGTGTTCCTCGCCGCCGAACACCATCAGCTCCAGGCGGTTGCTGTCGTTGCAGGCGGTGGGGTCGAGAAAGCCGTCGTCGCGGGTCTCCTGCTCGCCGAGCGGCAGCACCGTCACGAACGGCTCTTCGGCATAGCGGGCGGCGAGCACCTCATGCACGGCCGCGGCGCCCGCGCCACAGCGCAATGCGGCGCGGAACAGCGGCACCTGCGTCACAATGCCCTTGAAGTAATGCCCGACCATGGGCGCAAACAACGGCGCCGCGGCGGTGCCGGCGTAGTGGCGCATCTCCGGCACGTGCTTGTGGTCGAGCCGCAGCGCGTAGGCGCGGGTGGGCACACGCGAGCCATCGCACCCCTCGTGCTTGGCGATGAGCGCCTTGCCGCCGCCGGAATAGCCCGACACGGCGTTGACGGTGAGTGGCGTTTCGGCCGCGAGCAACCCGGCGTCGATGAGTGGCCGCACGGACAGGACGAATCCCGTGGGATAGCAGCCGGGATTGGCCACCCGGCGCGCCGCGGCGATGGCGGCGCGGGCGTCGGCGGCGAGTTCCGGCAGGCCATACGTCCAGCCCGGCGCGAGTCGATGCGCCGTGCTGGCGTCGATGAAGCGGGCGTCCGGCGCCAGCGCCACCGCGGCGCGGGCCGCGGCGTCGGGCAGGCACAGGATGGCCACGTCCGCGGCGGCATGGAGACGGGCGCGGCATCGTGCGTCCTTGCGCTCTTCCGGCCGGATGCGCAGCAGTTCGATGTCGTCGCGGCCAGCGAGGCGCTCGGCGAGTTCGAGCCCCGTCGCCCCCGCCTGGCCATCGATGAAGACCTTGTGCATGGTGGGAATCCGTAGGTGCGGCCATTCTAGCCGAGTCGCGCCGTGGCGCACCGGCCAAGGGCCGCGGCGTTCAGGCGAACCGCGCCTGCAGCCAACGCGAGATGTCCAGTATCTCCTCGTGGCAGACCTGGTGCCCCATGTCGTACTGTCGCCATTCCACCCGATAGTTGAGCGCGCCCAAGGCTTCGCGGGCCGTCACCGCCCGGGCGATGGGGATCATCGGATCCAAGCGCCCGTGGGCCATGAAGATGGGCACATCGACGCTCTCGAAGCTGACGCGCCCCGCCAAGTTCTCGTGGTCATGCACATAGGTGGAGAGCGCCATGATGCCGGCGAAACGCTGCGCCCGAGTGAGGCCCAAATGCAAGGCCACGACCCCGCCTTGGGAAAAGCCGGCCAGCACGATGCGGTGCGGCGGAATGCCGCGTTGCCCCTCGGCGGCCACCAGTTCGGCCACTTGGGCGGCGGAGGTTTCGATGTCGTCCATGCCGGCGAGCGGCGCCCGCGGGTCGATGTCGTACCAAGCCCGCATCTCGGCGCCGCCGTTGATGGTGACGGGCCTTTCCGGCGCATGGGGGAAGACGAAGCGCACCGGCACATCAAGGCCGAGTTGCGGCACGATGGGCTCGAAGTCGTGCCCATCGGCGCCCAAGCCATGCAGCCAAATGACGGCCCCGGCCGGCGGTTCGGCCGGGTTCTGTTCCACACATTCAAGGCTCATGCGGACAGCATAGCACCCGCCTTGCGGCTGCCCACCGGCGCGGCGCGGCTGTCGGGGCGGTGGCCTCGCCGGCAGGGTTAGAATCGCCCCACCCCGCGCCGCACGGCGAGCAAGGAAACGCGAGGCCGGCATGGCGGCGCAACCACAGACGGCTTCCGCCCCGCCCAACGAAGGCCGTGCGCCGGTGGCGAGCCTGAAACCGGCGTTCCGCTTCGCGCGCCCGTACTTGGGCCGCGTGGCCATCGCGGCCGCGGCGCTGATCGTCACCGCGTCCGTCACGTTGTCCGTGGGTTGGGGCATCCGCCTGGTGATCGACGAGGGCTTCGCCACCGGCAGCCCCGAACTGTTGCGGGCGAGCTTGGGCGTCTTCGGCGCGTTGGTGATCGTGCTCGCGGCCGGCACCTTCGTGCGCTTCTACTTCGTCTCTTGGGTGGGGGAACGGGTAAGCGCGGACATCCGCTTGGCGGTCTATGCCCGTTTGGTGCGGATGCATCCGGGCTTCTTCGAGGCGAACCTGCCCACCGAGATCCAATCCCGCATCACGACGGACACGACGCTCCTGCAGACCGTGATCGGCTCCTCCGCCTCGGTGGCCTTGCGCAATGCGCTGATGTTCGTCGGCGGCATGGTGTTGCTGTTCGTGACCAATCCAAAGCTCTCCACCATCGTCGTGGTCAGCGCACCGGTGGTCATCTCGCCCATCGTGCTGTTCGGCCGTCGGGTGCGGCGCCTGTCCCGCGCCAGCCAAGACACGCTGGCCGATGTGGGCAGCTATGCCGGCGAATCCCTGCGGCACATCAAGGTGGTGCAGGCGTTCAGCCATGAACGCCAAGACATCAACGCCTTCGGCGCGCGGGTGGATGCCGCCTTCGCCGTCGCCGCCAAGCGCATCCGGCAACGCGCCTGGCTCGTGGTGGCGGTGATGACGCTCACGTTCGCGGCCATCGCCGGCATGTTGTGGTCCGGCGGTTTGGACGTGCTGGCCGGCCGCACCACCGCCGGCGAGCTGGCGGCCTTCATCTTCTACGCCTTCATCGTGGCCGGTGCGGCCGGGGCCGTGAGCGAGGTGTGGGCCGATCTGCAACGCGCCGCCGGCGCCACGGAGCGGTTGATGGAGCTCTTGGCGCAAGCGCCCGAGTTGCCGGAACCGGCCACGCCCCAAACGGCGGTGATGCCCGGCGCCATCGCGTTTCGAGACGTCTCCTACCACTATCCGACCCGGCCGGCGCAGGCGGCGCTGGACGGCATCGACCTCGCGGTACATCCCGGCGAGATGGTGGCGCTGGTGGGGCCCTCCGGCGCCGGCAAGAGCACGGTGTTGGACTTGATGCAGCGCTTTCGGGACCCCACCAGCGGCGTGGTCGAAGTGGCCGGGGTGGATGCGCGGCAGCTTTCTTTGCAGACGCTGCGGGCAGACATTGCCTTCGTGCCCCAGCATCCGGCGCTGTTCGCCGGCAGCATTCGCGACAACGTGCGCTACGGCGACGTCGAGGCGAGCGAGCAGCGCGTCCTCGCGGCGCTGCGGGCAGCACACGCGGACGATTTCACGAACGCTTTGGCGGACGGTGTGGACACCCGCGTTGGCGAAGACGGCGAGGGGCTTTCCGGCGGCCAGCGACAGCGCATCGCCATCGCCCGCGCCCTGCTGCCGGCGCCGCGCATCCTGCTCATGGACGAACCCACCAGCGCCTTGGACGCGCAGAGCGAGGCCGCCATCCGGCACACGCTCGATGAGCTGCGCGGCCGCTGCACCATCGTCATCGTCGCACACCGGGTGTCCACCGCGGCGGCCGCGGACCGCATCCTCGTGCTCGACCGCGGCCGCGTGGTCGCCACCGGCAGCCACGCCGCGTTGCTCAGCGACTGCGAGCTGTACGGCGACTTCGCGGCGCTGCAGAGCGCGGACGGTGGTGCGCCGGCAACCGCCTATAATGAGCGCGTCGCCACTGTGGGAAGCACGACGTGAGGAACCTTGCACACGCCGCGGCCATCGTCGGCCTCGCCATCGGCTTTGGCGCCGTGAACGCGGACACCGCCTCGGCGCCCGGCCTCGTTGGGGCTTGGGTGATTACTTCGGAAGGACGGCGCGGCCCCAGCGATAGCGTCCTCACCGTGGCAACGGCGGAAGACGGCAGCTATAGCGGCACTTGGGTTGGCCAGCGCGGGCGCGAACTCGAAGTGCGCAACATCCTGGTGGAAGGCGACAGCTTCTCCTTCGAGATGACCGTGAAGCTGCCGGTGATGAGCGTCGATCTCACCTATCGCGGCACCCTCGCCGGGGATGCCATGAGCGGCATCATCGAGACGCCGAGGGGCGAGCAGCCATTCACGGGCGTGCGGCGCGAAGCCGCCGAAGCTGGAGGCGAAGCCGCGACGGAAGGGTGACGGTGCGCGACACCTGCCACTGCGCCCCAGCACAAGTACCAGCGCCCGCCTAGGGCGACCTCCCAACATTCTCGCGCAGCGTTTGGCGGCGTGGGTCGCCGGCCTCTGTGCCGCGGCCTTGCGCGGCTAGGCCCGCGCCGGCTCCAAGGTGCCCTTGCACCATCGCTTAGACTCCCAACATGGATCCCTTGCTGCTCTTGGCGGGCTATGCCGTGGCCCTCGTCGCGCTGTCGCTGCTAGGCGGTTGGCTGCCTTCGGTGCTGCTCACCCACACCCGTTTGCAGGGTTCCATGAGCGTGATCGCCGGCCTCGTCCTCGGCATCGCGCTGTACCAACTGCTACCGCACAGCTTGAAGCTGTTCGAGGGCGAAGAGGCCATTGGCACGGCGCTTTGGTGGACGATGCTGGGCATCGTCTTCCTGGTGCTTCTGCTGCGCGTCTTCCAATTCCACCAGCACGACTTCACCAGCGAGGCGCACAATCATGGCCATGCCCCGCAAGAGGGCGAAAGACGCTCGCTGAGTTGGCTTGGCATCGCGCTGGGCATGTCGCTGCACACCACGGTGGAAGGCATGGCGTTGGGCACCAGCGTGCGCGCGGTGGGCGGCGCTTACGGCGGCAGCGCGCTGCTTGGCGCCGGTGTGTTCCTGGCCATCGCCCTGCACAAACCGCTGGATTCGCTCTCCATCACAGCCACGATGCGCCAAGCGCACTTGAGCCGCAGGGCGCGGACCGCCGTGAACGTCGGCTTCGCGATGGTGTGCCCAGCGGCGGCGTTTGTGGCGTTTTGGGGGGTGGGATCGCTGGCACCTGGGAATGAGCCCATCGTCGGCCGCGCTTTGGCCTTCTCGGCCGGGGCCTTCCTGTGCATCTCATTGAGCGACCTGCTGCCCGAAATCCACTTCCACCGCCACGACCGGGGCAAGCTCAGCCTATGCTTCCTCACCGGCGTCGGCCTCGCCTACGCGCTGCATCTGGTGGAGCGGTCCGCCGCCCACGGCGGCTAGGCGGCCACCCGAGCTAGGCCAGAAGCGTGGTGTTATGCTCCCGCCCGCCACAAAACGCAGCCTGCGCGATTGCAGCCGGGGGATAACTCGACATGGCCAGTGTTCGTCCAAACGTGTCGGAGCTTCTGACGGCGGGCGAGCAAGCTCGGTTGTTCCCGGTTCCGGCCGGCAAGGCGAAGTCCCAAGAGCGCCACACTACATCTATCTTCCTAGCCTGCCTGTCGCTGGTTCCAAATCTTGGCCGCGCACTCATTGAACCGCTCGGCATGAGGATTGGCAACCGCAGCCGCATTCAGACCTTTACGGAAGTGGTGCTCGACGACAGTTCCGATGGGCAATCCAACCGTCCCGACGGGCTTATTGCCGTTTCGAGGGGAAAGGAGACATGGACGGCCCTCGTGGAAGCCAAGGTTCAGAGGTCCAAGCTCGATCGCGCCCAGATCGAAGCCTATCTGCACCTCGCCCGCGACAAGAGCATTGACGCCTTGATTACAGTCTCGAACGACTTTGCGGCCATTCCCGGCCACCATCCGTTACAGCCCATCCGAGTTCCCAAGAACGTCGGTCTGTTCCATTGGTCTTGGAGCAGCGTCCTGACTCATGCGAAATTGCTGAAGGAGCAGGGGCTAGACACTTCTGAGCAACACACCGTTCTGTCTGAGTTCATTCGTTTCTTGGAGCACGAAAATTCGGGCGTGATGCGTCTCGACAGCATGGGGCCGGTTTGGAAGGACCTTGTGGCCTCCGTAGTCGCCGGCACACCACTGAAAAAGACATCAGATCAGGTCGTCGATGCCGTTGGTACTTGGCATCAAGAGACCCGCGATCTCGCGCTTCAGTTGTCGGAGGCCGTCAACGCCAACGTCACCATCGGTCTTTCTCGGGCGCACAAAGGCAATTCAAGCAAACGCATTGAGGACGACGCTGCGATCCTCAGCAAGGACCAAGAGCTTAGAGCGAAATACGAGGTGCCAGACGCGGCATCGCCAATCACGGTCATTGCCAACCTCAGGGGGCGAACGATAGAGGTGTCGATGCAGCTACGTTCGCCAACGGACAGAAAATCGACGGGGGCGCGAGTGAACTGGCTGTTGCGTCAACTGCCAAAGGATGGCGAGGAACTGCACATCCGCGCCTACTGGCCTAGGCGAACCAAGGCGACGCAGGCGAGCTTGGAATCCATCCGCGAGGATCCGAACGTCCTGCAGATCGAGGATCGTTCTCTGGCGCCAACATCGTTCGAGGTCAAGCTGGTTCGCAATGCCGTCGGCAGGTTCTCCCAGCCCAAGCGCTTCGTTGAGGAGCTTGAGGAGGCTGTCCGTCGATTCTACGAACAGGTGGGCCAGCGCTTAAAGCGCTGGCAGCCTGCTGCGCCCAAAATCTCGAAGACGCCAAGAGAAGCCGAGGACGCTCAGCTCAAAGACACCGACGAAGCAGACGCAGGGCAGTTTACGGCACCACCGCCAATTGACTTGCCCGACCCATGATTCCCTCCAAGTAACTCAGCGGCAGCAGCCCGAACACCCCGCGTTTCCGCTCGGCATCGGGTGAAGCCGCAGGTTGGACACGAGTTCGTGGTAGCCGCTCCGCAATGCGCCCGCCCGGAATCGCCAGGCCATCAGCGCGGCGAGGGCCAACGCGCTGGCGACTTGCACCGCCGCCACGGCCGGCGATTCGCTCGGGTGCAGATTGACGGCCAACGACCAACCGGCGGCCAGCAGCAACACATCGATGAGGATGCCGAACGCCACGCTGACGGCGACCACGCCACCCACATAGATGGCGGCGAAGCGGGCGCCAAACTGGCTCACGATGATGGCGATGGCGCCGCTGTTGGTGGCCGGCCCGGTCATCAGGAACACCAGCGCGGCGCCCGGGCTCAAGCCCTTGGCGACCATCGCCGCGGCGATGGGCGTACTGGCCGAGGCGCAGATGTAGAGCGGCACGCCCACCAACACCATCACCGGATAGGCGAGCCAACGGGCGGACTCGTTCGCCATCAGGTCGCTTGGAACGGCCAGATAGAGCAGGCCGCCGAGGGCGATGCCCACCAGCAGCGGGAAGAGGATGTCGTCCGCCACCTCGACGAAGCCATAGCGGAACACATGGCGGCAGATGGCCTTCATGGTGGGCACCGGCGGGGGCGCCGGCACGGCCTCGCGGGCCGACGAGGCCCAGCGGAACCGCCGCATCCCGTTGGCGGCTCGCGCTGGCGCCGTCAACACGCCAAGCCAATGCCGGGCCGCGGCCTTCAGGTGGCCGGGGCTTATGTAACAGTCATCCCTGCCGGGCACCAGCGGCTCGTGTACACCCTGCTCGCAGCAACCGACGTGACAGCGGCTGTTTGCCCCCTGCTCACCATCAGGCCGCGCTTCAGTGCCCCCGCCACGCATGAGCCCCATGCAGAAGGCGCCAGTGACCACCGCGGTGACGAAGCTCACGATGGGCCGCGTGATGGCGGCGATGGGGCCGAAGAACCCATGCGTGACGAGGATGGAATCCGCCCCGGTCTCCGGCGCCGTGATGAGGAACGCCATGCATGACGACCGGGAAGCGCCCTTGCGCCGCATCTCGGCCACCACGGGCACCACGGAGCAACTGCAAAGGGGCATCGGCACCCCGACCGCGGACGCCACGGCGACGGACTTCAAGCTGTCCCGATGCAGCCATTTGACGATGGCCTGCCGCGACGTGAACACATGGATGAGGCCGGCGAGGAAGAGCCCCAACAGCAGCATGGGCGCCAGCAGCGCGAACGACAGCCACAGGAACTCGAAGAACCCAGACGCCAAAGCGACCATCTCCTACCGTCTGCCTCTGCCCTCGCCCGCGCTTACGCTCGTAGGATGGAGCACCGCGGCGCCCATCGGCCCCGCGAACGGCTTTGGGAAGTGACACTACGCCCCGGTTTGAAGGAGTGTCAAGGTGCCGCGATGGGCAGCCAACGCTCGATCACGCGGATGTCGGCCCCTCAGCCCCTCGCCCAAGACATCGGTATCAATCAGCAAGCACACGGCTCCGACGCAGCGCCCGAACATGGGCATCCACGTCAGCAATGTCGTCTCGGTCTCGCCACAGGCCGAAGGCAGGCAGGCGTTCTCCCTCCCCGTCCGTCGGCATCCCTCGATTGTCACCCATGCCCACCGACCGCGCCCTGGGCTTGCCCCGATAGGTGATCGTCACGGTCTCCCCGCGGTCCACGCAGGCGAGGGCCACACCGACCTTGCTCCGCAGATCCTGCGCCGTCATTTCCACCGTTCACGCCTGCCGCAAGTGAACACTTGGCAGTGTACCTGTGCGGGTGCCGCCATCAAGTGCGCCGGCCACAGCGCGTGGTCCAACGGCGCAGAGTCGAGAGGCTTCGCGGGTCCATTGTCACGACGCCAGTTGTGGCAGAATACAGGCAGAGGTGGCTCACTCATGGAACTTCTCTGCTACGCCTACCAGCGGCGCCAAGTTTGGGAAGCAATCTGCGTGGATTTGGACGTCGCCGTCTTCGGTTCCGCCAGAGACGAGGTGATGCGCAGCTTGCGGGATGCCGTGGACCTTCACTTGGAAGCCGTCGCGGAGCTCCCAGTTGAAGAACGTCAAGCGATGCTGGCACGACGTTCGCCGCTGCATGTCCGGCTCTCGCTCTGGCTGCTGTCGTGGCTGCACGGCCTCTGGAACAAGCTGGGCCAAGGCCGCCAACCGAGGCGACAGAGCTTCTTGATGCAGCCAGAAGTTGCCGTTTCGGCCTAGCGGCCCAACCACCCAACGCCCCCAATACCACTACCCCAATACCACTACCCCCAATACCACTACCGAAATAGCCGCCTGCTCAAGCCGGATTGCCGCTTGATCGAGGACAGTGTGCCTTTCGGCACTTCGTCGCCGTCCCTGCCGGGCACCGTGACCAGCCGGCGCTCCCCGTCCACTACGCCTTCAAAGTGCCGGTGGCTACCCCTCGACCTGTCTAGGCGGAACCCATGCTCAGTCAACACTGTGATGACGTCCCGGACTTTCATTTGGGGCCAAGCCCGAGCCTCGTTTCTGCGGCATCCGGTACTCGCAGGCTGTCGTGAGTCACCATGCTATGGCGCAGGCACATGAATGGTCGCTCGCTGGCCCGGATACGCCGCCCGCTCCTTGTCGTGCCACTCGAAATCCAAGTCAAGGGCGACGCCGATGTCCTTCGCCAGTCTGACTATCGCGTTGGCGGCCGCCTTGGCGTTCAACCCCTGATAGGAAAGGCCTGCCTGTGGTAGGTACTTGTACCCCCTGTCGTCCCTTTCACCAGGCACGATGTTCACCGCACACCGCCGCTTGAGCTGATTGAAGTCGCCATAATGCTTGCTAGCACGAGTAAGCATGACTTCCACCGCGGGGTTCCAATTGGCCCTGAAGGAGCTTCCACCAATAGAGACAGCCAACAACCGTGTGTGGCTCACGTCGGGCAGCGGCTCCGTCGGGCCGAATACCATGCCGCGTTCGCCAGCGGCAGCGGCTCCATCTCCGGCAGTAGGTGCTTGCGAGGTCGCCTCCCCCGATCCCTTCAACTGGTCAAGCGCGTCCAGAGCTCGCGTTATCACTGAATCCGGCGTGTCAACCAGTGGCTTGGCGTGTCTTTGAAGGCGTTCGAACGTGTTCCGTTCGATGACGATGTTCGTCATAGGGTTCTCCCAACTAGGATTAGGATTAGGATTATGAATATGGGTTGGGTCGCTTGTCAAGCCGTGCAGGGGCGTGACGGACGAATGCCCCGCAGTGCTCCCGGCACTTCGGGTTAAACTCCCATCCGGGAGAAGCGAGTTAGGGGAAGGCGCATGGGGGGACCGCTGCGGGGATTCCGCGTCATCGAGTTGGCCGGCATTGGGCCGGGGCCGTTCTGCGGGATGATGCTTTCGGACATGGGGGCGGACGTGATTCGGGTGGACCGCCCCCGGGCCAACGCCGGCGATGGCAGCCGCCCACGGGACGTGATGGCGCGCAACCGGCGTTCCATCAGCGTGGATCTGAAGACGCCGGAGGGCGTCGAGGTGGTGCTGCGGCTCTGCAAGACCGCGGATGCGCTGTTCGAGGGCTTTCGGCCGGGCGTCACCGAGCGCCTTGGGGTGGGGCCTGAGCCGTGCATGGAGCGCAATCCGCAGCTGGTCTATGGCCGCATGACGGGTTGGGGGCAAACCGGCCCGCTGGCCCGTGCTGCTGGGCATGACATCAACTACATCGGCCTCGCCGGCGCGTTGCACGCCATCGGCGAGAAGGGCGGCAAGCCAGTGCCGCCGCTCAACTTGGTCGGCGATTTCGGCGGTGGCGGGATGTTGCTCGCGTTCGGCTTGGTGTGCGGGATGCTGGAAGCGAGCCGTTCTGGCCAAGGCCAAGTGGTGGATGCCGCGATGGTGGATGGCACCGCGGCGCTCATGGCGGGCTTCTTCTCGATGGGGAGCTTCTTCACCGACCAGCGCGGCACGAACCTGCTCGACGGCGGGGCGCACTTCTACAACACTTACGAGACGAAAGACGGCGAGCACATCTGCGTCGGCGCCATCGAGCCGCAGTTCTACAAGCTGCTGGTGGAGCACGCCGGCGTGGATGCGGAGCGGTTCGGCCAGCAGATGGACGGTGCCAAGTGGGATGGCTACAAGGTGGAACTCGCCGAAGTGTTCAAGACGCGAACCCGCGACGAGTGGTGCGAGATCATGGAAGGCACCGACATCTGCTTCGCGCCGGTGTTGTCCATCCGTGAAGCGCCCGAACACCCGCACAACAAGGAGCGTCAGACGTTCGTGGAGGTGGATGGTCTGGTGCAGCCGGCGCCGGCGCCGAGATTCAGCCGCACCGTGCCGGAAATCCGCCATCCCGCGCGCCATCCGGGCGAGGATTCCGCCGGGGTGCTCGGCTCTTCCGGCTTCGACGCGTTTGAGATCGTGGAGTTGCAGGAGAAGGGCGTAGTCGGGCCATGAGGTTCCGGCGCACCGCATGAGCTGGCTTGGCCGAGCATGGGGGCTCGGCCGAGGCGCAAGGGAGGAGGTAACGCAAGGGGAGGACGCAATGAGCGTGGAGCTGCTCGACACGCCGCGCTTTCATGGGTTCCGGGTACGCAGACAAATCGACAACAAGACGTATCAGGAATACTTCTCGCTGAAGCAGGACGGGCGCCGGCTGCGCGGCCCGGCCCGCGCCGTGGTGCGCCAACGCGCCGAAGCCCGGGATGCCGAGCTCGCCTCCACACAGCGCCTCGCCAAGCAACGCAGCGCCGCGGACGTGCGTTTGGACGAACGCGGCCGGGTGCGCGGCATCCTGTTCCGCCGCAAGATTGAGAAGAGCGGCAGCGTCACGCCAACCTTCCAAGTGGGGTTGGCGTCGGTGCTCGAAGGACGGTTGGTGAACACCACCGTCTCCATCAAGCAACACGGCTTCGACGAGGCATGGCGACGCGCCGTGGCGTTCTATGCACGGCACCGTGGCGTGGCACCCGGCTCCAAGACCTATCGGCGCCTCCTGGGCGCGAAACCCACCGAGGCCCTGGCGCCACGCCTCTACGGGCCGGCGCCGGCGGCGAAAGGGCCGCGCCGCGCACCATGAGCGCATACGCAGACGCCTTCAACCGCTCACTGGCCGATCCGGAGCGCTTCTGGCGCGAGCGGGCGCGGGAGATCGAGTGGTTCGCGTTTCCAGACACCATTTTGGACCAGGACGAGAACGGCGCTTGGCGCTGGTTCCGCGGCGGCAAGCTGAACACGGCGTGGTTGGCGCTGGATCGCCATGTGGCCGCCGGGCACGGCGACGCCACCGCGCTGATCTACGATTCACCCGCCACCGGCACGACGCGGCGCTTCACTTACCGCGAACTGCTGGACATCACGGCGCGTCTGGCCGGCGGCTTGGCGGACCTCGGCGTGGCCAAGGGCGACCGCGTGCTCATCTACATGCCGATGGTGCCGGAGGCGGTGGCGGCGATGCTGGCCTGCGCCCGTCTGGGCGCCGTGCATTCGGTGGTGTTCGGCGGGTTCGCGGCGCCAGAACTCGCCACCCGCATCGACGATGCACGGCCGAAAGTGATCCTCGCGGCGTCCTGCGGCATCGAGTTTGACCGCGTCATCCCCTACAAGCCGCTGCTTGACGCCGCGGTGCAACGCGCCGCCCACAAGCCGAGCCACTGCGTCGTCCTGCAGCGCGAGCAAGCCACGGCCACGCTCGATGCGCCACGCGACCTTGATTGGCACGACTGGCAGGCGGCCAGCGCCCCCCGCGGCTGGGTGGAAGTGGATGCGACGGACCCGCTCTACATCCTCTACACGTCCGGCACCACGGGCAAGCCCAAGGGGGTGCTGCGCGACAATGGCGGCCACGCGGTGGCGCTCAACTACAGCATGGAAGCCATCTACGACGTCGGTGCCGGCGAGGTGTTCTGGGCCGCTTCGGACATCGGCTGGGTGGTGGGCCACTCCTATATCGTGTACGCCCCGCTCATCGCCGGCTGCGCCAGCGTGTTGTACGAAGGCAAACCCGTGCGCACCCCGGATGCCGGCGCGTTCTGGCGCGTCATCGCCGAGCATGGCGTGAAGAGCCTGTTCGTGGCGCCCACCGCCTTCCGCGCCATCAAGAAGGAAGACCCGACCGGCGAGCTCAAGGCCCGCTACGACTTGAGCGCCCTTGAGTACCTCTTCGTCGCCGGTGAACGGCTTGATCCACCCACCTACCATTGGCTGCGAGACGCCTTGCCCGGCGTGCCCGTGATCGACCACTGGTGGCAAACCGAGACCGGCTGGGCCATCTGCGCCAACATGGCCGGGTTGGAGCTGAAGGAAACCCGCGCCGGCAGCCCGGGCTTCCCGATGCCGGGCTACGACCTTCGCATCTTGGGGGAAGACGGCGCCGAACTCGGCCCCGGCGAAGAGGGCAACGTCGCCGTGCGGGCGCCCCTGCCGCCCGGCTGCTTCCCGACTTTGTGGGAAGACCACGGCCGCTTCCTCGATGCCTATTTCAGCCACTATCCCGGCCATTACCTCACCGGCGACGGCGGCTACCGGGATGCGGATGGCTACGTTTACATCATGGGCCGGGTGGACGACGTGATGAACATCGCCGGGCATCGCCTCTCCACGGGGCAATTGGAGGAGGTGGTCGCGGATCATCCGGCGGTGGCGGAGTGCGCGGTGGTCGGCGTGGCGGATGCGGAGAAGGGCCAAGTGCCCTTGGGCCTCGTGGTGCTGAAGGATGGGGTGAACCAAGACGTGGCGGCGTTGCAGCGGGAGCTGGTGGCGGCGGTGCGAGAAGGCGTCGGCGCCTTCGCCAACTTCAAGCGCACGGTGGTGGTGCCGCGCCTGCCGAAGACGCGCTCCGGCAAGATCCTCCGCCAAACCCTGCGCAAGCTCATCGACGGCGAGCCATACACCACGCCTTCCACCATCGAGGACGCCGCGGTGTTGCCTGAGATCGCCGCGGTGATCGCCGCGACATCCAGGCCCACGCTGTGATGCCGGGCGGCGGCTGGCAAGCACGAGTGGAGGCCGCGAGGCGCGCCGGCGGCGTTGGCGACGGATGGTGAGCGTGGCGGCACCAGACGCGGAACCGGATCCCTACACCATCCGCCAAGGCGAGGCGCACCCGCCACCGCAGACGTTCCGCGACCGGCTGGGCTACTTGGGGCCGAGCCTCATCGTCACCGGCGCCGTCATCGGTTCCGGCGAACTGGTGCTCACCACCAGCCTCGGCGCCGCGGCGGGCTGGGGCCTCTTGTGGTGGCTGCTGCTCTCGTGCTGGTGCAAGTCCCTCGTGCAGGCGGAAATGGCCCGCTACACCATCGTCACCGGCGACACCTATCTACGGGCGGTGAACCGCTTGCCGGGGCGCATCTGGCGCGTGTCTTGGCCCATCTGGCTGGGCTTCGTGGCGTACCTGCCCGGCACGATGGGCTTGGGCGGGATCATCGGCGGCGCCGGGCAATCGCTCTCGTTCCTCGCCGCGTTGGGCAACATCGAAATCGACGGCGTGGTCTGCACCGGCCTCATCGCGGCCGCCACCTCCCTCATCCTCGGCAGCGGTTCGTATCGCTGGCTGGAGCGTTTGATGCTGCCCTTGGTGCTCTCGTTCACCGCCGCCACCCTCATTTGCTCCATCGCCATGCAGTTCACGGAGTTCCGCGCCACGCCGGCGGACATCATCGGCGGCTTGAAGCCAGATTTCGCCGTGTTCGTGGCCTTCGCGGCGCTGGCCCTCGCCGCCTACGGCTACACCGGCACCACCTCCGGCGACATCACCGCCTACACTTACTGGAGCATCGAGAAGGGCTATCCGAGCTTCATCGGCACCGACCGCAGCCACCCGGACTGGGAGCGACGCACCCGTGGCTGGATGAAGGTGGTACACACGGACGTCTGGCTCGCCATCCTCATCGTCACCTGCGCCACCGTGCCGTACTACGTGCTCGGCGCCGGCGTGCTGAACAAGATGGGCGTGGTGCCGGAAGGCAACGAAGCGACCATCAGCGCCCTCTCCAACATCTTCACGCAGACGCTGGGCGGCTGGGCCGTGTGGGTGTTCAGCTTCGGCGCCTTCCTCATCTTGTTCTCCACGGTGCTCTCCGGCGTGGGCGCCGCCGGCCGCGTGATTCCGGACTACTTCATCGAGATGCGGGTGATGCGGCGCTCCAACCTGGCGTTGCGCCGCAAGATCATCCGCTGGTACTTGACGGTGCTGCCGATGGTCGCCTTCCTCATTTATCTGTTCATCCCGAACTTCGTGGTGCTCATCATGATCGGCGGGCTCACGTCGGCCATCTTCCTGCCCATCCAGAGCGGCGCCACGCTGTATCTGCAGGCCAAGCACATGGATGCCCGCATCCGCCCGCGCCGGCTCACGCGCTACGCCTTGTGGGCGGTGTTCCTGTTCGAGTTGGCGATGGCGGGGTTCGTCGCGCGCTACGTCGTGCTGGCGAACCTCTTCGCTTGAAGTGCGGCCCGCCGTGGCGGACGCCGTCGATCTCGCGCAACGGGCGCTCGCCCACGCGCGCTGGTTCGCCGCCGAGGTCGGGCGCCAGTTCATGCGCCACGATTGCCTGAACGGCGCCGCGTCGCTCACCTTCACCACGCTGCTCGCGCTGGTGCCGCTGATGACCGTCACCTACGTGGTGCTGTCCGCGTTCCCGGAACTCGCCACGGTGGGCACCGCGATGGAGGGCTTCCTGTTCGAGCACTTCGTGCCGGAAGCGAGCGCCGCGCTGGTGGCGCGATTCACCGAGTTCTCCTCACGTGCCACCGAGCTGGGCGTGTTGAGTTTCGCCATCTTGGCGCTCACGGCGTTCCTCGCCTTGGTGCGCATCGAGAGCGCACTGAATGCTATCTGGGGCGCACCGGCGCCGCGCACCGGAATGCAGCGGCTGCTCGTCTATTGGGCGGCGCTCACGTTCGGGCCGCCGCTCCTGATCGGCGCCCTGCTCGCCACTTCCTATCTCTACGCCCTGCCGTTGGTGAAGGGCTTGGACGCTTGGGGGTTGCGCGAGCGCTTGCTGAGCGCGGCGCCGGACATCGCCATCGCGGCCACCTTCACCTTCCTCTACTTTGCGGTGCCCAACACCCGGGTGCGCTTCCCCCACGCCCTGTTGGGCGGAGCGCTGACGACGCTCTTGTTCGCGGCGGCGAAGTGGGGCTTCGCGGAGTTCGTGGCGCGCTCGTCCACCGCGTTCGTCTATGGCACCTTCGCCGCGGCGCCGTTCTTCCTCATCTGGCTCTACTTGGTGTGGACGATGGCGTTGGGCGGGGCGGTGTTCGCGCGCACGTTGTCGCTGCCGCGTGGCCATGGCGACCGCCCCGAACCGCGCCTCGCCCAATGCCTGCGCGCGTTGGCGGTGTTGCGGGCGGCCCATGCGCGTGGCGAAGCCGTCACTGCCGTGAGCCTGGAGGCCGAGGCCAAGCTGCGCCCGGCGGACCGCGAGCAGGTGTTCGAGGCGCTGAACGCCGAGCGCCTCGTGCAGCAAGCGGCCGACGGACGGCTCACCTTGGGGCGCAGTTTGGCGGCCGTGACGTTGTTGGACCTCCACCGGCGGCTGCCGGAGGCGTTGGACCCGCGCTTGCTTGATGTCGGGGCAGACAGCGCCCCCGGGCCGCGCCGGTTGAAGGCGGTGGCGGACTTCAGCGAGCGGCAATTGGATGTGAGCTTGGAGGAGGCGCTGGCCGGGGAGGCGCCTTCCGGTTAAGCCAAATGGCCCGGAGGCGATGGGGCGTTTGGGCGCGTTCGCGGGCCAGTGGGGACGTTCTCGCGGGCGTGCAGCCGCGCCCTACGCACGGACGGTTTGCGCTATTCGCTCCGCAATGCGTTCCGGCGCCGCGAGGTCGCTCTCCGCGGCTGAACGCGGTTTGTGCTCGATGAGGCCGCGCTTTAGGTTGCGGGAACCCACGGTGACGCGATGCGGCGCACCGATCAAATCCGCCTCCGCGAACTTGACGCCGGCGCGCAGGGGGCGATCGTCCAGCAGCGCTTCCACGCCCAGCTCATCGCAAGCGTTGAGGAACGCATCCGCGGCCTCGCGCACCGCGGCGTCCCGGCTGTAATCCAACGCCACAATGTGGACATTGAACGGCGCCACCGCGGCTGGCCACACGATGCCGGCGTCGTCGTGGCACTGCTCCACGATGGCGCCCACCAGCCGCGTCACGCCCATGCCGTAGCAGCCCATCGTGAGCGTCACATCCTTCCCGCCGCCATCCTGCACGGCGAGCCCCATCGGTTCGCTGTACTTCACGCCGAGTTTGAAGATGTGGCCCACCTCGATGCCGTGTGCGAACTCGAGGGCACCCTTGCCATCCGGCGACGGGTCTCCGGGCACGACGTTGCGCAAATCCGCCGTCTGCGCCCCGGCCGCGTCCCGGCGCCAGTTCGCGCCCGTCAAGTGGAACCCATCCTCATTGGCGCCGCAGACGAAGCCGGCAAGGGCCGCGGCGGCACGGTCCACATACACGGGCAGAGGCAGCCCCACCGGGCCGATGGAACCCGTGGAACAACCCAACGCATCCCGAATCGCGCCCTCGGCGGCGAACGTCACCGGCTTCTCCACCGCGCTCAAACGTCCCACCTTGGTGAGGTTCATCTCATGGTCGCCCCGCAGCACGATGGCGACCAACGGGGCTTCGGTGCCACGCACGATGAGGGTTTTGACGCACTGCTCGGGGCCGACATCAAGGAACTGCGCCACATCGGCGATGGTGCGGCAATCCGGCGTCGCCACCTTCGCCAAGTCCGTCGGCGCCGCCGCGGCGGTGGCTGCCGGCGGCGCCACAGCCTCGGCCATTTCCAAGTTCGCCGCGTAGCCGCTCGCCGGGCAGTACACGATGACATCCTCGCCAGAACCCGCAAGCACTTGGAACTCGTGGGATTCGCTGTCGCCGATGTTGCCACCATCCGCCAGCACGGCGCGGAAATCGAGGCCGATGCGGCTCAGCACCGCTTCGTAGGCTTCGCGCATGGCCCGGTAAGTCCGCTCGAAACAGGCATCGTCCAAGTGGAAGGAATAGCCATCTTTCATGGTGAACTCGCGGGCGCGCAGCGGGCCGAAGCGGGGGCGCACTTCGTCACGGAACTTCGTCTGAATCTGATACAGGTTCACCGGCAGTTGCTGGTAGCTGTCCACCACCCGCCGCACCAAGTCCGTCACCACCTCTTCGTGGGTGGGGCTCATGGCGAAGTCGCGCTCGTGGCGATCCCGCATCCGCAACAGCTCGGGCCCCATCGCCTCCCAACGGCCGCTCTCGCGCCACAGTTCCGCCGGCTGCACCACCGGCATCAGCACTTCCTGCGCCCCGCGCCGGTTCATTTCCTCGCGGATGATCGCCTCCACCTTGCGCAGCACCCGCACACCGAGCGGCAGCCACGTGTAGAGGCCGCTCGCCACCCGCCGGATGAAGCCGGCGCGCAGCAGCAGCCGATGGCTCGCGACCTCCGCGTCCGCCGGCGTTTCCTTCAGCGTGGGGATGAGCGTCTCGGTGGCGCGCATGGGCAGCGTCTCTCGCGTGAATCCGGGGGTGGCCGCCGAAGGCCAACAGCAGGATGGTATCGTTCCGCCATCCTAGGCAACAAGCGCAGGCATGGCGGCGGACACACCGGAACAGCGGGCGCGGGAAGCCATCGACGCGAACCTTGAAGACGCGGGCTGGCGCGTCCACCGGCCGCAGGGTCCTCGGCCTGGACGACGACTGGCCAGGGACCGACTAGCCGCCAAGCTGCGGACAAGGCGTAAACTGGGGCTCAGAACAACGGAAGCAGGCGCATGGAGATCGCCATCAGCGCGGCCAAGCAGCGCCTTTCGGAACTAATCGCCGCCGCCGAGCGCGGTGAGCGGGTGGTCATCACCAAATACGGAGAGCCCGCTGTGGAACTCGTAGCGTGTCCCCAGCGGAAGCGCGGGGGCGCCATCAACTTCGAGAGGCTGGCGGAAACGCGGCGACGCTTGGGGATCGTGGACGATCCGCCCGAGGTCGGGAGGGAGATGATCGAGGCGTTCCACGACCCCGCCTTCAGCCGCGAGGTGCTGGGCTTGGATGACGACTGGCCAGGCACCGACTAGCCGCCAAGCTGCAGATGGGCGTAAACTGCGCCCCAAGACAAACGGAGCAGTAGCCATGCAACTCGCCGTCAGCGAGGCCAAGCCGCGCCTCTCGGAACTGATCGCCGCCGCCGAGCGCGGCGAGCGGGTGGTCATCACTCGCCGCGGGGAGCCCGCGGTGGAACTGGTTGCCTGCCCCAAACGGAAGCGCCGGGGTGGCATCAACTTCAAGCGGCTGGCGGAGACGAAGCGGCGCTTGGGGATCGTGGACGATCCGCCCGAGGTCGCGAGGGAAGTGATCGCGGCTCTGGAAAACCCCGCGCTCAGCCGCCAGGTGCTCGGCTTGGAGGACGATGACTAGCGGGTCTCAGCGCGACACGACCCGCCCAGAACTAGGCGTCCTCCTCGACACGACCTACCTCTACCGGCTGATGGCGTCCGATGCGCTGTTCTCGCCGTCGGAGCGTCAGTATCTCGAAGAGCGGGGAGCCAGCATTCACGTCAGCGCCGTATCGCTCTGGGAGCTGCGCATCAAGTACGGTTCGCGCTATCGCTCGGGCGTGCGGAAGAATCCCTTCGACCCTGAGATCGTCTTCGCGACCCTCAAGCGCGAAGACGTCACGCTCCTGCCACTCGAACCGGTCCATGCCGTCCGAGCGTTGGACGTGCCTCTGCGCCACAAGGACCCCTTCGACGAAGTCCTGTTGGTGCAGGCCCAAGTCGAGCGCCTTCGATTCCTGACAACGGACAAGCTGCTGGTCGATCATCCCCTCGCCATCACCATAGCGTAGCCGCCTCATGGACGCCTCGCAGATCGGCAAGCGCGCTTGGAGCTACGCCGGGGTGTTGCAGGACGCGGGCCTCTCCTGCTTCGAGTACGTGGAGCAGCTCACGCTGCTGCTGTTCCTGAAGATGGCGGATCAGCTCACCCGCCCACCCTACGAGCGCACGCCGCTGGTGCCGCCTGACCTCGGCTGGCAGCCGCTGCTGCGGCTGGACGGCGCGGCGCTGGAAGCGCAGTACCGCAAGAGCTTGGAGGCCCTGGGCGGGGCGTCGGGGATGCTCGGCGCGATCTTCCGTGGCGCCCGCTGCGAGATCCACAACCCGGCGCTGCTCAAGCAGCTCATCGTGAACCTGCTGGACGAAGTGGACTGGATGTCGCTGCCGGTGGATGTGAAGGGCACCATCTACGAAGAGCTGGTGGCGCGTTCGGCGCAGGAATCCTCCAAAGGCGCCGGGCAATACTTCACGCCGCGCCCGGTGGTGCAGGCGATGTGCGAAGTGATACGGCTCACCCCGCAAGACCGCATTTGTGATCCCGCCGCCGGCACTGGCGGATTCCTCTGCAACGCCTATCAGCATGTGCTGGGTCGGTTCGGCGGCGAACTGGACAAGGACGAGCTGCGATCCCTGCGGATGGACTTGGTGGAAGGCATGGAGCTTTCGCCCAAGGTCGGGCGCATGTGCGCGATGAACGCTTACCTGCACGGCATTGGCGGCGAGGGCGAGGACGAGGTGGTGATCCACAGCGGCCATGACAGCCTTGCCGCGCCGTGGAAGGGCGAATACTCGGTGGTGCTCGCCAATCCACCCTTCGGCAAGAAGCAGAGCCTCACCTTCGTCAACGAAGAGGGCGAGACGTCCCAAGAGGATCAAGTGATCGTGCGCGAGGACTTCTGGACCTCCACCAGCAACAAGCAGCTCAACTTCGTGCAGCACATCCACACGCTGCTGAAGATCGATGGCCGCGCCGCCGTGGTGGTGCCGGACAACGTGCTCTTCGAGGGCGGCGCCGGCGAGAAGGTGCGCCGCAACCTGCTGCAGACCTGCCGCGTCCACACCTTGCTGCGCCTGCCCACCGGCATCTGGTACTCGCCCGGCGTGAAGGCCAACGTGCTCTTCTTCGACAAGAAGGAAGGCAGCGCCAAGGCATGGACGGACAAGCTGTGGATCTACGACCTCCGTACCAACAAGCACTTCACCTTGAAGCAGAAGCCGCTGCGCCGCGAGGATTTCGACGAGTTCATCGCCTGCTACAAGCCCGGCCGCCCCCATGCACGAAGGCAGACGTGGAGCAAGGCCAACCCCACCGGCCGCTGGCGCAGCTACGACTACAAGCGCCTGCTCGAGCGCGACAAGCTGAGCTTGGACATCTTCTGGATCAAGGACGACAGCTTGACGGATGCGAGCGCCCTGCCACCGCCCGAAGCGCTCGCCGCGGAAATCGCGGAAGACTTGGGCACGGCGCAGGCCCTGTTCGCCGGCATCGCCGAACGCCTTGCCGCCGGGCGCTGATGCGACTGCGATGCACGGAGAGCCGGAGTTGGAGGCGGAGTTCGTGGGCACACAGACGGTTCGGATTGCTTGACGCCTTGGCAATCCGGGCCAGGCGACGGCGGCGCGTGTTTTGCGCCGCGCATTGATTTATCCTTGCCGCTTCGCCACTTGCATCCGCTGCGGGAAAACCGAGGTGCCCATCTACGAGTATGGCTGCAAGGCCTGCGAGCACGAGTTCGAGACGATCCAGAAGCTGAGCGAGGCGCCGCTCGTCGATTGCCCAGCCTGTGGCGAGGCGACGTTGCGCAAGAAGGTGTCCGCGGCCGCGTTTCGGCTGAAGGGCGGTGGTTGGTACGAGACGGACTTCAAGTCCGGCGGCAAGAAGAACCTGCATAGCGAGCAGGCCGCGACGGACGGCGACAAGGGTGCCAAGGGCGAGGCCGGCAAAGACGCGGACAAGTCGGCCGGCGGCGATGCCGCCAAAGGCGATGCCAAGCCCACCGCGGCGAACGGCAAATCCGCCAAGTCCGAGGTCGCCAAGCCAGCCAAGAGCGCGGCTTCGGCTGATTAACGCGCCACAGCGAACCGTCATGCGCACGCACGATTGCGGCGCGCTCACGGCGCGGCATGTGGGCGTTGAGGTGGCGGTGGCGGGCTGGGTACACCGGCGGCGCGATCACGGCGGCGTCATCTTCCTGGACGTGCGCGACCACACCGGCATCGTGCAGGTGGTGTTCCACCCGGACGCGAAGGCAAGCTTCGCCGCGGCGGACCGGGTGCGCAACGAATACGTCCTGTGCGCCACCGGCCGGGTGCGGCCGCGCCCGGAAGGCATGGTCAACCCGGATTTGGCCACCGGCGAGGTGGAAGTGCTCGGCGCGTCGCTGGAGGTGTTGAACGTCGCGGAAACGCCGCCCTTCCAGCTGGACGAACATTCCAGCGCCGGCGAGGACGTGCGCTTGAAGCACCGCTATCTGGACCTGCGCCGGCCGGCCATGCAGGAACGCCTGCGGCTGCGCGCCCGGGTGGCAAGCCAAGTGCGGCGACACTTGGAGGAAGAGGGCTTCGTCGAGATCGAGACGCCCACCCTCACCCGCGCCACGCCGGAAGGCGCGCGGGACTATCTGGTGCCGAGCCGCACCCAACCCGGCGCTTTCTTCGCCCTGCCGCAGTCCCCGCAGATATTCAAGCAGCTTCTGATGGCCGCCGGGGTGGATCGCTACTACCAGCTCGCGCGTTGCTATCGGGATGAGGACCTGCGGGCGGATCGCCAGCCCGAGTTCACGCAAATCGACATCGAAGCGTCCTTCGTGACAGCGGAGGACGTGATGCGCCTCACCGAAGGGATGTTGCGGTCGCTCTTCCGAGCGGTGCTCGATGTGGAGCTGCCGACGTTCGAGCGCCTCGCTTGGGCCGAAGCCATGCGCCGTTTCGGCAGCGACAAGCCGGACCTCCGTAATCCACTTGAGCTCCAAGACGTGGACGACCTCGTGGCCGAGGCCGGTTTCAAGGTGTTCGCCGGCCCCGCCAAAGACCCGCAGGGGCGGGTGGCGGCCCTCAAGGCGCCCGGTGCCGCGACGGTGTTGTCGCGCAAGGCATTGGACGACTATCAGGCATTCGTCGGGCGCCACGGCGCCAAGGGGCTTGCCTACATCAAGGTGAACGCCCGCGGGCAAGGCGCCGCCGGCCTGCAGTCGCCCATCCTCAAGTTCTTGGATGAAGCGACGGTGGAGGCCGTGCTGGACCGGGCGGATGCCCACGCCGGCGACATCGTGTTCTTCGGCGCGGACCAATCGGCCGTGGTACACGAGGCTTTGGGCGCCTTGCGGCTTAAGCTGGGCATCGATTTGGGCTTGACCCAAGAAGGCTGGGCGCCGCTGTGGGTGACGGATTGGCCGATGTTCGAGACGGCCCGCGACGGCTCGCTCACCCCCGCGCACCATCCCTTCACGCAACCCACCTGCTCGGCCGAGCGGCTCCTTGCGAACCCGGCGGCGGCGCTGGCGAACGCCTACGATGTGGTGTTGAATGGCTGCGAGCTCGGCGGCGGCTCCATCCGCATCCACGAAGCCGCGATGCAACGCAAGGTGTTCGAGGCACTGAACATCGGCCAAGAGGCCAACGTGAAGTTCGGCCACCTGCTCGATGCCCTGCAATATGGCTGTCCGCCGCATGGCGGCGTGGCACTGGGGCTGGATCGCCTCGTCATGCTGATGGCCGGGGCGGATTCCATCCGCGACGTGATCGCCTTCCCCAAGACGCAGACGGCGCACTGTCAGCTCACCGGGGCGCCGGCGCCCGTGGACGCGGAGCAATTGCGCGAACTCCACCTCCGTCCACGCGAACACTGACATGGCCGGGCACTCCAAATGGGCGAACATCAAGCACCGCAAGGCCGCCCAAGACGCCAAGCGCGGCAAGCTGTGGTCCAAGCTCATCCGCGAAGTGACGGTGGCGGCGCGGGTCGGCGGCGCCCAAGACAATCCGCGCCTGCGCACCGCCATGGACGCGGCGCTGGCCGCGAACATGCCGAAGGAGACCATTGAGCGCGCGGTGCAACGGGGCGCCGGCGGCCAAGAGGGCGGCGAGCTGCAGGAGCTTTCCTATGAGGGTTACGCGCCGGGCGGCGTCGCCGTGTTGGTGGAGGCGATGACGGATAACCGCAACCGCACCGCCGCGGAAGTGCGCCATGCGTTCAGCAAGCACGGCGGCAACTTGGGCACGGATGGGTCGGTGGCCTATCTGTTCGAGTCGAAGGGCGTTATCGCGTTCGCCCCCGGCGCGGACGAAGACGCCATCCTCGAGGTGGCGCTCGATGCCGGCGCTGAAGACATGAACACCGAAGCCGACGGCGCCGTGGCCCTCACCACCGCGCCGGATGCCTTCCGCGCCGTGGTGCAGGCGCTTGAAGCGGCCACCTTGGCGCCGGACCATGCCGAGCTGACGATGCTGGCTTCCACGCCGGCGGCCTGCGATGCCGAGCAGGCGGCGCGGGTGCTGCGCTTGATCGACGCGCTGGAGGACTTGGACGACGTGCAGCGCGTCCACACCAATGGCGATTTCTCCGCCTTGGCCCACGCCGACGCCTGATGCGCGTGCTCGGCGTCGATCCAGGCTCGCGGGTCACCGGCTACGGCCTCATCGACCACCAGCGCGGCGCCCCCGCGTATGTCGCCAGCGGCTGCATCCGCACCAGCGGCAGCGACTTCACGGCACGGCTCGCGGACATCTACAAGGGCATCGAGACCATCATCGACGACTATGGGCCCACCGCGTTGGCCATCGAGGAGGTCTTCATCGCCAGCAATCCCGGCACCGCGTTGAAACTGGGCCAAGCCCGCGGCGTCGCCATCGCCGCGGCGGTGGCGCGGGACCTGCCGGTCACCGGCTACGCGGCGCGGCGCGTGAAGCAAGCCGTGGTGGGCACCGGCCGCGCTTCCAAGGAGCAAGTGCAGCACATGGTGGCGGCGCTGTTGGCGCTCGATGCGCGGCCGGCGCCAGACGCCGCGGACGCCCTTGCGGTGGCGCTCTGCCACGTCAGCGCCGGCGACTTGGCGCCCGGCTGCGGCTGCCTAGGGCCCACGCCATGATCGGGCGCATCCGAGGTCGTGTGCGGGCGAGCGAGGGCAATGTCCTGTTGGTCGATGTGGGCGCCGTGGGCTACGAGGTGGAAGTGCCCACCGCGGCGCTGGCGGAGGCCGATGCGGAGGTGGAGCTGTTCACCCACTTGGTGGCCCGCGACGACGCCATGACGCTGTTCGGCTTCCGCTCATTGGCCGAGCGCGGCCTGTTTCGCGTGCTCATCAAGGTGAGCGGAGTCGGGCCGAAGCTCGCCCTCGCGGTGCTGTCGGCGTTGTCGCCGGCGGCGCTTGCCGAGTGCGTGATACACCAGGACACCGGGCTGTTGGCCAAGGTGCCCGGCATCGGTAAAAAAACCGCCGAGCGCATCGCCCTCGAACTCAAAGACCGCCTCGGCGCCTTGCCGGAAGGCGGCGGCGCACCGGCCCTGACCGGCGCCGCCGGGCAAGCCGTCGCCGCCTTGGTGGCGCTCGGCTACAAGCCCGCCGAGGCGCGAACCGCCGTGCAAGCCGCGCAGGGCGAAGGCGACACCACGGAAGACTTGATCCGCGCCGCGCTCCGACGCATGGGCGGCGAACCGGCCGCACCCGCTGGGGCAGCGCAATGACGCTGCAGCGCGACCGCATCACCTCGCGGCTGGCCAGCGAGGCTGACAAATCCTTGGATCGGGCGCTCCGGCCCACGCGCCTTGAGGACTTTGTTGGCCAAGCACCCGTGAAGGAGCAGCTCCACATCGCCATCGAGGCGGCGCGGCAGCGCGGCGACGCCTTGGACCACCTGCTCATCTACGGGCCGCCCGGCCTCGGCAAGACGACCCTTGCGCACATCGTCGCCCACGAGCTCGATGTGCAACGCCGCAGCACGTCCGGCCCAGTCATCGAGAAACCCGGCGACCTCGCGGCCATGATTACCAACCTCGAGCCACGCGACGTGTTGTTCGTGGACGAGATTCACCGGCTCTCGCCGGTGGTCGAAGAGATCCTCTACCCTGCCATGGAGGATTTCGAGATCGACATCCTGATCGGCGAAGGGCCGGCCGCGCAATCCATCAAATACCGGCTGCCGCCATTTACTCTGGTCGGCGCCACCACCCGCGCCGGGCTTCTCACCTCGCCCTTGCGCGACCGCTTTGGCATCGTCGTCCGGCTGGAGTTCTACAGCGCCGCCGAGTTGGCCGAGATCGTGCTCGGCTCGGCGGCCAAGCTCGCGCTGCAAGTGGACGATGCCGGCGCAAAGGAAATCGCCCGCCGCGCCCGGGGCACGCCGCGCATCGCCAATCGCCTGCTCAACCGGGCGCGCGATTGGGCGCAGGTGAAGGCCAGCGGCGTCGTGACGGCCGAGGCCGCGCGGGAGGGCCTCGACACCTACGGCGTGGACGCCGAAGGCTTGGAAAACGAGAGCCGCAAGCTGCTGCGCGTGGTGATCGACCGCTTCCAAGGCGGCCCGGTCGGGCTCAATTCGCTGGCCGCGGCGCTGGCCGAGGAGAGCGACAACATCGAGGACGTGATCGAGCCCTTCCTCATCCAGCAGGGCTTCCTCGCCCGCACGTCGCGGGGGCGCGTCGCCACCGAAAAGGCGTACCATCACCTTGGCCTCAAGAAACCGCTTGGCAGCCCCCAAGCCCCGCTGCAACTGGACTGACGATGCCGCGGCAGCTCTCGCTCTTCGAACTCATCGCCAACGCGAGCTTCCTGGTGCAGCTCGTGATGGCGCTGTTGGCGCTCGCTTCGGTGGCGTCGTGGGTGATGATCTTCCAACGCTGGCTCGCGCTGAACCGGGTGCGCCGCCAAATGGATGACTTTGAGGACGAGTTCTGGTCTGGCGTCGATTTGCGCGAGCTCTACACCCAGTTGGAGGCAGAGCCGGAAAACTTGACCGGCAGCGAAACCGTGTTCCTCGCCGGGTTCCGCGAGTTCCTGCGGCTCTCCGAGCAGGCCGGGGCCGATCCGGATGCGGTGATGCAGGGGGTGCAACGCGCCATGCGCGTGGCCCTCAACCACGAGGAGGAGCGCTTGGAGCGCCATCTGGCGTTCCTCGCCACGGTCGGCTCGACCAGCCCCTATGTGGGGCTGTTCGGCACCGTGTGGGGCATCATGAACTCGTTCCGCAGCCTCGCCAACATGAGCCAAGCGACCCTCGCGTCCGTGGCGCCCGGCATCTCCGAGGCGCTCATCGCCACCGCGATGGGGTTGTTCGCCGCCATCCCCGCCGTCATCGGCTTCAACCGCTTCTCGGCGCGCGCCGAGGTGCTGATGAAGCGCTACGAGACGTTCGCCGAGGAATTGACGAGCGTCTTGTATCGGGTGGCGCACAAGTCCTGAGCCGGGGTTCAAGCCATGCGCCGCAAGCCCATGTCCGAGATCAACGTGGTGCCTTACATCGACGTGATGCTGGTGCTCCTGGTGATCTTCATGGCGACGGCGCCGCTGCTCAACCAAGGCGTCGAGGTGGACTTGCCGGAGGCGCCCTCCGAGCCACTCTCCAACGATGCCGACGATCCGCTGGTGGTGAGCGTCAAGGACGACGGCGCCATCTTCGTCAACGTCGGCATGCAGCGTCAGGATGAAGCGGGCAGCCGCGTGACGATCTTCTCCTTGGAAGACCAAGCCGCCAAGGTGATCGGCGCCCGGCCGGACATCGCCGTATATGTGCGCGCAGACGCCGGGCTCGCCTACGGCGAAGTGGTGCGTGTGATGACGGCGCTGCAACGGGCCGGCGCCGCCAGCGTGGGCCTCATCACCGACCCGCCGGCGCCGGGTGGCGCATGAGCGCCGTGCGCGACTACGGCCTGCCGCTCATCTTGGCCGTGGGCTTGCACGCCTTCGTCGGCGCCCTGCTGCTGCAGGGCTGGAACCCTAGCGCCAGCGAGCCGCGTGTGCTGGAGCCGCGCATCGTCAAGGCCAAGCTGATGGTGCTGGAACAGGCCAAGCCCAAGGCGCGGCCCCCCGCGGCGCCGCCCAAACCCAAGCCGGCGCGGCCGGCCGAACCGCCGCCGGCGCCCCGGCCGGCGCCCGAGCCACGCCCGGATCCCGAACCGAAGCCCCAAGCCGAACGCGAACGCCAACGCGCAGAAGCCGAGGCCGCGCGGCGCGAGCGCTTGGCAAAACTCGCCGAACGCGCCTTCGAGCAAGCGTTGGCGGACGAGGGCCAAGCGCTCATGGCGCAAGCCGGCGCCGATGCCGCGATGACGTACTTGGACGGCATCTACGCCAAAGTGGTGGAGAACTGGTCGCGCCCGCCATCCGCGCGCAACGACATGCAGGCGGAGCTGATGGTGGAACTCATCCCCACCGGGGAAGTGGTTTCCGTTACGCTAGTCACGTCGAGCGGCGACGGGCGGTTCGACGATTCCGCCGAGCGCGCGGTGCGCAAGGCACGGCGTTTTGAGGTGCCGCAGGACATGAGCCTCTTCGAGGCGCGGTTCCGCAAATTCACCCTGCTGTTCAAACCGGAGGATTTGTTGCGTTGAAGAGACGAACGTTGGGCGCCTTGGTGGGTTTGGCCGCGCTGCTGGCATCGCCAGTGTGCGCCCTTGAGAAGATCATCATCGACCAAGGCTACGACGACCAGACGCGCATCGCCGTCGTGCCCTTCACCGGCGGCGTGGCGGGCGACGACGACATCGCCGACATCATCGCCTTCGACCTCGCCCGCAGCGGCCAATTCGACCCGCTCGAGCCGGAAAACATGCTGTCGATGCCGAGCCACCCCGAGGACGTGTTGTTCCGCGACTGGCGCACCCTCAAGATGGAGTACGTCGTCATCGGGCGTCTCTGGCGCAACGATCAGGGCGACTTGACGGCCGCTTGGCATCTCTACGACGTGTTCAACGAGCGCGAACTCATCGCCGGGAACTTGACGGCGCCACCCGCCAAGCTGCGGGACGTGGCGCACCGCATCGCCGACGAAGTGTATGAGCGCATCACCGGCGTGCCGGGCGCCTTCTCGACCCGCATCGTCTATGTGCTCGCCACGGACGCCGGCACGGCGCAGGCGCGCTACCGCCTGAAGCTGGCCGATTCGGACGGCGCGCGGGCGCGCACTCTGTTCAACTCTGACCAGCCCCTGCTCTCGGCCAGTTGGTCACCGGATGCGCGGCGCGTCGCCTATGTGTCGTTCGAGAGCGGCCGCCCAGCGATCATCGTGCAAGACGTGGTGACAGGCGCCCGCGAGCGGGTGGCCGAATACCGCGGCCTGAACGGCGCGCCGGTGTTCTCGCCGGACGGCCAACGCCTGGCGCTGGTGCTGTCGCGGGACGGCAACCCGGAAATCTACGTGATGGATTTGGCCGGCGACCGCTCGTTGCGCCGCATCACCCGCTATCCGGGCGCCATCGACACCGAACCGAGTTGGTCGCCGGACGGCGAGAGCCTCATCTTCACTTCCGACCGCGGCGGCCGGCCGCAGATCTACCGCATCGAGCTTGCCAACTCGATGATCGAGCGCTTGACCTTCCAAGGCGACTACAACGCCCGCGCCCGCCTCCTGCCGGAGGGTCGGCACCTCATCTACGTGCATCGGCGGCGTGGCACCTACCACATCGCCTGGCAAGATCTCGAACGCGACGACGTGCGTGTGCTCACCGAAACCTCCCTCGACGAGTCCCCTTCCATCGCGCCAAACGGCATGATGCTGATATACGCGACTCAGAACGCGGGAAGGGGTATACTCGCCGTGGTCTCCATTGATGGTCGTGTGAAGTACTGGCTGCCGTCGGATGAAGGCGATGTGCGTGAGCCCGCATGGTCTCCGTACATAGACGCGCTGTCCCCGTCGAGCGGGCTGTAGCGCACAGCGAGTGCCCGGCAAGGGCGAGAGTAAGGCAGGAGAAGAGCAATGACGCGAGTAAGGCAGCGGTCGTCCAAGCCGACATTCGGCATGATTGCGACGATCTTGGCCGGAGGCATCTTGGCCGGTTGCGCCGGTTGCGCCAGCCCTGAGGCGCCCGCGCCCATGGACATTCCGGACGAACCCGACGAGCCGGCCCCCATCACGGCGGAGCCGGAACCGGCGCGCCCGACGGACGCGGACGGCGTGTGGCTCGACGAAAACGGCCGCCCCATCGCGCGCACCGTGTATTTCGACTTCGACCAAGCCGTGCTCAAGCCGCGTGATCTGCGGGTGCTTGAGCGCCACGCGGAGTTCCTGCGCGAGAACCGCGACCGTTCCATGATGATCGAAGGGCACTGCGACGAGCGTGGCACCCGCGAGTACAACCTCGCCTTGGGCGAGCGTCGCGCCAACGCCGTGCAGGACTTCTTGACCAGCGCCGGTGTGCGTGGCTCGCAACTCGAAGCCATCAGCTACGGCGAGGAACGGCCGGTGGACGTGGGCCATGACGAGTCCGCTTGGTCCAAGAACCGGCGCGCCGAACTGATCTATCGATGATCCCACGCCCCCCGGGCGCGTACGCCGGCACCGGATGAACGGGCCGCGTGTGGTTCGGGGGGGCGGCCCCCGCCGAGGGCCCCTTGCGCCGGCCGGGGTGAAACTGGCGTTGGCGGCCGCGCTGTCGGCTTTCGCCGCACCCATCGCTTGGGCCGCCGCGCCGGTGGAGGAATCCCGCCCCGCCGAACGCGCGGCAGCCCCCACGCCGGTTGCTCCTGCCGAGCAGCCGGCCGCGCAACCTTCGCAACTCGCGCAGCTATTCGGCTTGGTGCAGCGCCTCCAGCAGGAGGTGAACCAGCTACGTGGCCAGGTGGAAGACCAAGCGCATCGCTTGGAGCGGTTGGGCCGCGAACAGCAGGAGCGCTACCTGGACTTGGACCGCCGGTTGGCCGGCACTTCTCGCGCTCAAGAGACCCTTACGGCCCCGAGTGAAGCCGCGCCAGCTGGCACCGGGGGGGCCTTGGCAGGAACACCCAGCGCCGCCCCCAACACCGAACAGGGTGCCTACCAAGCCGCCTACACGCTCCTCGACGGAGGCGAGTTCCAAGCCGCGGCGCAGGCGATGGAACGCGTCAT
The DNA here is from genome assembly GCA_965200505.1 of Candidatus Azotimanducaceae bacterium. Taxonomy (GTDB): domain Bacteria; phylum Pseudomonadota; class Gammaproteobacteria; order Pseudomonadales; family Azotimanducaceae; genus VXNE01. The sequence goes on from OZ241343.1 coordinate 2,824,908, forward strand.
CGAGGACTATCCTAACGGCCAATACACGGCCAACGCCTTCTACTGGCTGGCGGAGCTGCATCGGCGCAACGGAGACTTGGAGAACGCCCGCCAAGCGCTGGTGCAGGTGATCACGCTCTATCCCGACCACGGCAAGATACCGGACGCCCTCTTCAAGGTGGGCGTGGTTTACGCGGAGTTGGACGACGCCGAGCGCGCGCGTGGCTACTTGGAGCAGGTGGTGCGCGAACACCCGACCACCACCGCGGCCAGCCTCGCCAAGGACTACTTGGCGGAACTGCCGTGAGCGGCGACTGAAGGCATGGTGGGCCGTCTGGGACTCGAACCCAGGGCCAACGGGTTAAAAGCCCGCTGCTCTACCAACTGAGCTAACGACCCCTGAAGTGCGCGGGCGCATTATATTCGCCCGCGTTCGCTGCGGCCAATTTGGCGCCGCCTTCAAGCCGGCTCGCAGGTCGCCAACCGCGGCGTGGTTGTCCTGAATGTGGAACGGGTTGGCCTAGCCTGCCGCAGCCGCCTCCGTCGTCTGGCAACAATCGGCGCTCGCTCGAACACGCGCTTGACGGCCCTCGTGCTCATCGAGCAGGTCGTCGGTGATCGTATAGACCTCCCAGCGCACGCCATCCGGCGTGGTGACCCAAACCTTGTCTTGCTCCGCATGGCAGCAAACCACGCCGTCCTCTTCGATCGTGGTCAAGCCGTTTGCCGCCAGCCGCCGCCGCTCGGCGTTCACTTTCGCCGTGCTTGAGACCTCCACGCCAAGGTGATTGAGCTTGTTCGCGCCATCGCTCTCCACCAACACCAGCTTCAGCGGCGGCTCGTCGATCTCGAAGTTGGCGTAGCCGGGGCGTACCTTGTGGGGTTCCGTGTCGAACAGCCGACTGTAGAACGCCAGCGCCTCCGCCAAATTGGGCACGTTGATCGCCAACTGCACTCGAGACATCACCCTGCTCCGGTTCAGCTTGATGGTCGCATTGGGCATCAGCAACCGGGCGAAGTCAACTGAGGACGCCCGATCTTGATGCGTTCCATCGCAGGGCCAACGGGCTAAAGGCCCGCTGCTCCATCAACTGAGCTAACGACCCCGAAGCGATTGCAGAGCCAAGCTGTACTCGCCCGCGTTCGCCGCGGACAGTTTCGCGTACGGCTCAGCGCGGCAGCAGCACGTTCTGGACGCCTTGCACTGGCGACCCATCCAGTCTATGTTCCTCGCTGTAATCTGTGCCGCCCACATCCATGGCCCAAACCAAGCTCCGCCGCCGAACGAAGTCCGCCCCGCCAAGCGCAGCCAGCCCAAGCGAGCGGCTGACTAACGGCGGGACGATGGCCCGCGCCGGCGATCACGTCCGCGGCGCCGCGCACATCCACCTCGGCCGCGCCGAGGACCACTACGCCACTTGGCCCACGCCCACTTGCATCATCGCGGATGGCCCCTACGGCGTCGGCGGCTTCCCGGGCGATTGCCACACGCCGGCCTCCTTGGCGGACTGGTACGCGCCCCACATCGCCGCATGGAGCCGATGCGCCACGCCGCAGACCACGCTGTGGCTGTGGAACACGGAGGTCGGTTGGGCCTCGATCCATCCGCTGCTGCTGGCGAACGGCTGGGAATACCGCTGCTGCCATGTGTGGGACAAGGGGCTTGGCCACGTGGCCGGCAACGCCAACACGCGCACGTTGCGGAAATATCCGGTGGTCACGGAGGTTTGCGTCCAGTATGTGAAGGCCGCGCAGTTCGTGGTGGCAGGCCAGCGGCTCTCGATGCAGCAATGGCTCCGCCACGAGTGGCGACGCACCGGCCTGCCGTTCCGAGCGGCCAACGATGCCTGCGGCGTCCGCAACGCGGCGACGCGCAAGTACCTGACGGCGGATCATCTCTGGTACTACCCGCCGGTGGAGATGTTCGAGAAGCTGGCGAACCATGCGAACGCACATGGCAACCCGGCGGGCCGTCCCTACTACAGCATCGACGGCAAAACGCCCTTGGCACCTGCTCGCTGGGCCAAGATGCGCGCCAAGTTCCATTGCGAGGTAGGCATCACCAACGTGTGGCGCACACCGCAAGTGAGTGGCGCCGAGCGCATCCAAGGACACCGCAGCGACATGAAGTACAAGTTCGCGAGCCTGCACGGCAGCCAGAAGCCGCTGAAGTTCATCGACCGCATCATCCGCGCCTGCACGGACCCGGGCGACGTGGTGTGGGAGCCGTTCGGCGGCCTCTGCCCCGGCGCGGTGGTCTGTCACCGGCTGGACCGGCAGTACCGCGCCGCGGAAGTCAACAGCGAGTTCCACCGCGCCGCGGTGGCGAGATTGGAAGCCGCATGACCGCCGACAACGACGACATTCAGGGCCGCGTCCGGGATGCCCTCGCCAGTCTGCCCATCCACTTCCGTACCGAAACAAGGATTTCGGGAGTCAACGCGACGGATTTGCACACGCTCAACACGGTCCTCGGTGCCACGATCGAAGAGGAAGTGGTTCGAACCTTGAATCACCTCCGACGTAGCTGGGATCCCGATGGCCGTCATGCGCTCTACAGCTTCGTTCGGCAAGCCCAGACCTTCCCCGACGTACTTCTGCGAAGGCCGGTGGATGGGCGGATTCTGCTCGGCATCGAACTCAAGGGCTGGTATCTCTTGGCTAAGGAACGGGAACCCAGTTTGCGGTTTCGGGTAACCGAAGCGGCTTGCGCGGAACACGATTTGATCGTGGTGGTGCCTTGGGTGCTTGGCGATGTGATCAGCGGTTCGCCCGTTGTATTCGAGCCATTCGTGACGTCAGCCAAAGAAGCCGCGCGCCATCGCAATTGACACTGGCAGGAAGTCCGTACAACAAAGCTAGACACAACGATCCATGTCCCGGAGGGGATCTCCGTTTACCCGAGCAAATCCGACCACATTTCGGACAAACCGGCGTCGGACGATGGGGGCAACTTCGGTCGTTTAGCGCGGACCGGGCTGATGAACAGATACATCGAACGGTTGGATGACCAGCTACTCTACGGCATCAAGACCGTGTTCTGGCGCGATTTTCTGCGAACCTTCCAAGAGAGCACAGCAGACGACGAGGCACACGAGGCACTGAGAAAGTTGAGAACCCGCGTCGAGCGAAGCGACGACAGGAGTTCCGCGGCAGTTGGCCCCACACTGGCGATCATCAACGAACTTGAGACGCTGTTGGGGGGTGACGCCTAGTTGGGCACCCTGGCCGCCTCAGCGTGACCCGTAGGGCCGCTTGGCGCGGGGCACGGGTTTCGCTACCGTGGCGCACCATGAATCGGGGGCATGGTACGGCTCAACGGGCGCGGGACTGCTCTGATGGGATGACACGGGCAACGGCGCTCGCACTGGTTTGCGCCCTCGCTGGTTGCGGTGCGCCGGAAGAGGCACCCGCTCGCAGCGCCCCGGCGCAGATGTTGCCGGCCGCTATCTCACCGGCTCGCGGCGCGGGGACGCCGGACAGTTGGCCGGCGTTGGCCATGGCGGCTGTTGCCGGGCTGTCCGGCGTTAGGGTTCATCGAGCTGAAGGCGCCTTGGTGCTGGAATTGGCGGCCGACCGCTTTGAGCCGAAGTTGCTCACCGCGCCGGGCCTCTCTGGGCGCGGGGCCCTTGACGATGGCATAGCCGTGGTGATTGGCAGTGGATTCGTCCACGAAATGCGCTCTTTGCGGCCCTTGGGACTCTTGCAGGTGGATGGGGCCATCGCGTCCGCGGTGTCCATGCACGGCTACACGCGCATCGTCGGCTTCCGCGGCGGGGGCTTGGCGGCCATTGCGCGGGGGGATTACCACCGCGGGCTCTTCGAGTCTGCCTTGCAGGCGGGGCCGGGCGTCATCGAAGGGGGGCGTCTCGCCATCCGGCCGCGGGAACGCAACTTGCCGGCCTACTTCCGCGCCTTCGTCGGCGTCTGCGCCGGCGCGAGCCTGGCCGGCATCAGCACCGAGCCGATGCACCTCTACGACTTGGGCATGAATCTCTTGCAGTTGTTTGACACCGCCGGGCTCGATTGCTCCGAAGTGGTCAACTTGGCCGGCGATCGGGAAGCGCTGCTCGGCATCCGCGGGGCGAACGCGACCTGCCTCATCGGCCATGCGGACACCGCCAAGGCGGCGCTCATCGGCTTTCGGGCGCTGCCTTAGCTGGCTCGATAGGGGCGGCCGGCGCGGTCCATCAGCGCGTTGTAGTCGCGCAGGATCTTCACCACGCGGGCATTGCGCGGGCTTTCCTTGGCGATCTCGTCCCAAAACTTCCGCGCTTCCGCCTCCACCGTGGCCCACTCCGCGTCCGCTATGGACGTGAGTTCGAGCTTCGTGCCCTCCACCCGCAGTTTCGCCTCGCCGCCCCAATACCAGTGCTGCCGGTAGTAGTGCGAGCTGTCCATGCAAAGCCGGAACAGTTCCTGCAAATGGGCGGGCACCGCGTCCCACTTCTCGCTGTTGGCGAAGTACGAGCCGCACCACGCGCCGGAGATGTTGTTGGTGAGGAAGTAGTTGGTGACGTCGGCCCAGCCCACCGTGTAATCCTCGGTGATGCCAGACCAAGCCAAGCCGTCCAGTTCGCCGGTTTGCACCGCCACCTCCACATCTTCCCAAGGCAGCGTCACCGGCACCACGCCAAAGCGTGAGAGGAACCGCCCGGCGGTGGGAAAGGTGAAGATGCGCAGCCCCTTGAGATCGGCCAAGCGCCGAATCGGGGCCACCGTGTTGAAGTGGCACGGGTCCCAGGCGCCGGCGGAAAGCCAAGTGACGCCCTCGATTTCGCCGTATGCCTCGGCCCAGATTTCGTCCAGCCCCCATTGATGGAAGAGCGCGGGCACGTCCAAGCTGTAGCGGCAGGCGAACGGGAAATAGCCGCCGAACACGGAAACATCCACCGGGGCGGCGATGGAGTCGTCATCCGATTGCACGGCGTCGATGGTGCCGCGCTGCATGGCGCGGAACAGCTCGCCAGTAGGCACCAGCTGATCGGCAAAGAAGAGCTCGATCTCCATCTGCCCGTTCGCCACCTTGTTGAAGGAATCGATGGACGGCTTGATGACGTGTTCGGCCAGCGACGGGCCGGCATACGTTTGCAGCCGCCACCGGATCTTCGTCTTGGACTCGGCGTGAACGGCAGGTGCCCCCAGCACCGCTCCAGCTGTGCCGGCCGCGCCGGCCTGCTTAAGGAAGTTGCGTCGGGTGGCCATGGGGCAGCGTCTCCGGTGGATGGAATGGCGGCATCATAGCGGTTTCGCCGCCGGGTCTCTCACCCGCCATAACGCCACTGCGGCAGCGCGAGGGCCAACTGCGGGAAGGCCATCACCAACGCCAACGCCACGATCATCACCAGCACGAAGGGCACGATGGAGCGGTAGATGTCGCCGATGGTCACCTCCGGCGGCGCCAACGCCCGCATCAGGAACAGGTTGTAGCCGAACGGTGGCGTCATGTACGCGATTTGGCAGGTGATGGTGTAGAGCACGCCGTACCACACGAGATCGAAGCCGAGCGCCCCCACGAGGGGCACATAGAGGGGCGCCACGATCACCAGCATCGCCGTGTCGTCCAAGAAAGCGCCCATCAGCAGGAAGGAGAGCTGCATCAGGATCAGCACCTGCCACGGGCCAAGCCCCAATTGCTCCAGGAACAGATCCTCCAACACGCGCACCGCCCCCAAGCCATCGAACACCGCGCCGAAACAGAGCGCCGCCAAGATGATCCACATGAACATGCAGCTCACGCCCAACGTCTTGCGCAGCGTCTCTTCCACCACAGCGCGGGTGAGGCGCCCCTTGACGAGGGCGGCCAAGGTGGCGGCCAGGGCACCCACCGCGGAACTTTCCACCAAGCTCGTGTAGCCAAGCAGGAACAGCCCGGTCATGCAGAAGAAGATGGCGAACGGCAGCAACCCCGCCCGCAGCAGCTTGAGCTTGTCCACCCACGGCATTTGTTGCTCCGCCTTCGGCAGCGGTGGCCCCAGATGCGGCTGCCAATGGCTGCGGATGGCGATGTAGATGATGAAGAGCGCCGCCATCAAGAGGCCGGGCACGGCCCCGGCGAGCCATAGCTGCCCCACAGGTTGGCGGGCGATCATCCCGTACAACACCAGCACCACGCTTGGCGGCACCAAGATGCCGAGGGAACTGCCAGCTTGGATGACGCCCGTCACCATGATCTTGTCGTAGTTGCGGCGCAGCAGTTCCGGCAACGCGATGGTGGCGCCGATGGCCATGCCGGCCACGCTGAGGCCGTTCATGGCAGACACCAACACCATCAGGCCGATGGTGCCGATGGCGAGGCCGCCGCGCACCGGGCCGAACCAAACGTGAAACATCCGATACAGATCGTCCGCGATGCCGGATTCGGAGAGCACGAAGCCCATGTAGATGAACATCGGCAGGGTGAGCAGCGGATACCACTTCATCAGCTTCATGGCCGCGGCGAAGGCCATCTCGCCACCGCCGTCGCCCCACAGCAGGAGCGCCGCGATGGCCGCGACGGAGCCGATGGCCGCGAACACCCGCTGCCCGGTGATGAGCATCAGCATCATCGACGCGAACATGAGGAGGGCGATGAGTTCGTAGCCCATCGGTCAGAGCGCCTGTCCCTTGGCCTTGGCGATGTCTTTGAACAGGGTGGCGAACGCTTGCAGCAGCATCAGCAGGATGGCGACGCAAGCGAGAATCTTGATGGGCGCCATGTAGGGCCGCCAAGCCGAGTGGCTGCGTTCGCCGTACTCCAGGGCATATTCGGCGCTGGACAGGCCGCCGTACAGCAAGAGCACCAAGTACGCGAGCAGGAACAGGATGGTGAAGCTATCCACCCAGGCGCGAGTGCGGGGCGACCATGTGCCATACACCAAGTCCATCCGCACATGGCTGTCGAGTTGCATAGAGTAGGCGCCGCCGAGCAGGTAGTAGGCCACCATCACGAACTGCGCCATCTCCAGCGTCCACAGCGACGGCGTGAAGAACGCCTTGGAGAGCGATGACCAGAGCAGAATCCCCGCCATCACGACGATGAGCCACATCGCCCCGCGCCCGACGCGGCGGTTCACTGCTTCCACGCGGCGAACGTAGGTCTTGATGGCTTCGGGCATGGGCGTACGCGGCGCTCCGGACGGCGCGGGCTTGAAGGACATGAAGGCAGGATTATCGCCTTGGCCACGCCTCGTCGGTTAACCTTTTCGGCACGATAGGGAGGAAGTGCATGTCGAAGCAGCAAGACGCGGCCGCCATCGTGGCCCAAGCCATGAGCGCCGGGCGGGAAGCCCTGAACGCCGACGAGGCGCACCGCGTCTGCGCCGCCTACGACATTCCGATGCCGCCCCAGGGCGTGGCGCAGTCCGCCGCCGAGGCGAAGGGCATCGCCACGGACCTGGGCTATCCGGTGGTGGCGAAGATCGACTCGCCAGACATCCTGCACAAAACGGACGCCGATGGCGTCATTCTCGGCATCGCCGACGCCGCGGCCTTGGAAGCCGCCTACTCGCGGTTGATCGCCGGCGCCAAGGCCGCCGGCGCCACGGTGAATGGCGTGCTGCTGCAACGCCAAGTCGAGCAAAGCCCAGGGATGCAAGAAACGATCATCGGCGCCGTGACGGACCCGGTGTTCGGCAAGCTGGTGGCGTTCGGCTTGGGCGGCGTGTTGGTGGAGGCGTTGCGGGACGTCACCTTCCGCTTGGCGCCAGCCGCCGAAGCCGAGGCCAGCGCGATGCTGGGCGACATTGCCGGCGCCACGCTGCTGGACGGCGTTCGGGGCGCACCCGGCGTTGACCGGCCCGCCCTCGCGCACCTCATCGCCCGCGTCAGCCAGCTGGTGGCGGATGTGCCGGAAATCCACGAGCTGGACTTGAACCCGGTGTTCGCGGACGCCCAAGGCGCCACCGCGGTGGACGCCCGCATCCTGCTGAAGGCGCCCGCCGCGCCGCCGCATCGCCCATCGCAAGCCGAAATCCTCGCCGCCATGCGGCGCATCATGCAGCCAGATTCCGTGGCGGTGATCGGCGCGTCCGCGGAAGACGGCAAGATCGGCAACTCGGTGATGAAGAACCTCATTGACGGCGGCTACGAGGGGGCGACCCACCCCATCCACCCCCGCGCCGAATCCATCCTCGGCCACCCCTGCCACAAGAGCGTCGCGGACGTGCCGGGGAACATCGACATCGCCATCTTCTGCATCCCCGCCCGTTTCGTGGCCGGCGTGCTGGGCGAGTGCGGCAAGAAGGGCATCCCGGGCGCCATCCTCATTCCTTCCGGCTTCGCGGAAGTGGGCGAGCACGAGCTACAGGCCGAAGTGGTCGCCGTCGCCCGCGCCAACGGCGTGCGCCTGATGGGGCCCAACATCTACGGCTTCTACTACACGCACAAGAACCTCTGCGCCACCTTCTGCACGCCGTACACCGAACGGGGCAAGGTGGCGCTCTCTTCCCAGAGCGGCGGCGTCGGCATGGCCATCGTCGGCTTCAGCCGTTCCGCCAAGATGGGTGTGTCGGCCATCGTCGGCTTGGGCAACAAGGCGGACTTGGACGAAGACGACCTGCTCACCTTCTTCGAGCAAGACCCGAACACCCAAGTGATCGCCATGCATGTGGAGGACTTGAAGGATGGCCGCGCCTTCGCCGAGGCCGCCGCGCGTGTATCGAAGAAGAAGCCGGTGGTGGTGCTGAAGGCGGGACGCACCCGCCTCGGCGCCCGTGCCGCCAACTCGCACACCGGCGCCCTGGCGGGGGATGACCGGGTGTATGACGCGGTGCTGAAGCAAAGCGGCGTGATCCGCGCCATGACGCTGAACGACATGCTGGAGTTCGCGCGCGGCCTGCAGGTGCTGCCCACGCCGAAGGGCGAGAACGTGCTCATCCTCACCGGCGCCGGCGGTTCCGGCGTGTTGTTATCAGACGCCTGCGTGGACAACGGCCTTTCGCTGATGACCATGCCGGAGGACTTGGATGCCGCCTTCAAGTCCTTCATTCCGCCGTTTGGCGCCTCCGGCAACCCGGTCGATATCACCGGTGGCGAACCGCCTTCAACCTACCGCGCCACCATCGATTTGGCGCTGGCGGAAGACCGCATCCACGCCCTCGTGCTGGGCTACTGGCACACCATCGTCACGCCGCCGATGGTGTTCGCCGAGTTGGTGGGGGAAGCGGTGGCGGCCGCCCGCGTCCAAGGCATCGACAAACCCGTGGTGGCGTCCTTGGTGGGCGACGTGGAGATCGAGGCGGCGTGTGATTACTTGATGGAGCGCGACATCCTCGCGTATCCATACACCGCCGAGAAGCCGGTGGCCGTGCTCGGCGCCAAGTACCGCTGGGCGCGGGCGGCGGGGCTCATCGGCTCGGTGTGAAATCCGTTTGAAGAGAGTGAAGAAGGGAGGCCACCCATGAACGCAAGGTCGAAACGGAGCAGACGGGCGCTGCCCGCCGTGGCTTGCCTGGTGGCGGCGCTCGCTTCGGCGCCGGCCGCGGCCGAGGAGCTACAGGGCTTGGGCGCCATCAGCTTCCCCACCTCCGCGAGCGGGGCGGCGCAAGACCACTTCCTGCGCGGCGTGACCATCCTGCACAGCTTTGGCTGGAAGCAGGCACGGCAAGAGTTTCAGGCCGCGCAACGGGAAGCGCCGGATTTCGCCATGGCCCATTGGGGCGAAGCGCTTTGCTACAACCACCCGCTCATCGCCGAACGGGATCGGGACACACCCCGGGCCGTGTTGAAGCGCTTGGGGGCAACACCCGCCGAGCGTCTCGCCAAAGCGCCCACCGAACGGGAGCGTGGCTTTCTCGCCGCCGTGGAAGCGCTGTTCTTCGGCGAGGGGGACACGTTGACACGCCGGCGCGCGTACGCCGACGCGATGCGCACACTCCACAAAGCCTACCCGGAAGACGACGAGGTGGCGGCCTTCTACGCGCTGTCGCTGTTGATGTCCGCCGGGCCGGCCGGTGAGGGGCTACGCGCCAATGTGCTGGCCGGCGCCATCGCGCTTCAGCTCATGGCCCGCAATCCGCGCCATCCAGGCGCCGCGCACTACGCTATCCACGCCTTTGACGACCCCATCCACGCTCCGCTGGCGCTGCCTGCCGCGGACGTGTTCGCGGACATTGCGGAGAAGGTATCCCACGCCCGCCACATGCCATCGCACATCTACATTCAACGTGGCATGTGGGATCAGGTGTCCGCTTCCAACCAGAGCGCGTACGAGGCGGCGGTGGATTTGTGGGAGCCCGGCGACTTCGTGGGTGACATGGTTCATTCGCTGGATTGGGGCCAGTATGGCGACCTGCAGCGGGGTGATTACGACCGGGCGCGGCAGTGGATCGAGCGCATGGCAGGCGTTTTGGACAAGGCGGACGGCCACGAATGGGCGGTGGCCGCGTTGCCCCGCGTGAAGGCGCGCCTCGCCATCGAAACCGAATCTGGCCAAACATGGCCCGTGACGGATGAATCCGCGGCGCCCGTGCTGCTGGCCACCGGCATCGGCGCGGCGCGCAACGGTGATCCAGCGCTCGCCAACGCAGCCGCCGAACGGCTGGGCGAGCTGGCCCGCAAAGCGGCGGCGAAGGACGGCGACCGTTCCTACTACACGATGGACAGCCGCCCTTTGCAGATCATGCACCGAGAAGTAGCTGCGTTGGTGGCCATCGCCGAAGATGACGTGGAAGCGGGCCTCGCCCTATTGCGCGAGGGGGTGGAGATTGCAGAATCCATGCGCCCCCCGAACGGTGCCCCGAACCCGTTGAAGCCAGTGCATGAACTCTACGGCGAAGCGCTGCTTGAGGCGGGGCGCGCCGAGGAGGCGTTGGCCATGTTCGAGCAATCGCTGCTACGCACACCGAACCGGCCGTTGTCTTTGCGGGGCTTGGCGCGGGCGCAAGCGGCGTTAGGTGATGGGGAGGCTGCACGGGCCATCTATGCGCGGCTCGCTGACGGTTGGCGAGAGCGCGAGACGGCGTGGGGTGCCGAAGCAGAGGGGTATCTGGGCGGCGCGGATTAGGGGCGCCCGAAGAGCCAGACTGTGGCGGGCTGGCCTGCTCGCTTTACGCCACGACGACGCCGGCACGGACGAGCGCGTCCATCTCGCCCTCGCCAAGCCCCAAATCCCCCGCCACAACTTCGCGGGAGTGTTCACCTAACAGCGGCGCAGCCTTGAGCGGCACATCGCTTGCTGACATCCGCGCCGGCCAACCAAGCAGCTTGATGCGCCCGTGGACGTCATGCTCAACCTCTTGGACGAAACCCCGCGCCATAAGATGTGGGTTCTCGAACAGGTCTTTGGTGTCCAACACCGCGCTCGCCGGCACGCCGCCATCGCAGAGCGCCCGCATGGCGTCGTACTTGTCGTGCGTCTTCGTCCAAGCCGTGATTTCGGCCGCCAAGGCGCTTTGATTGGTTTGCCGGTCCTTGGCGGTGGCGTAGGCCGGCGCATCCGCCAGTTCGGGGCGCCCGATCACGGCCGCAAGCGAGCGCCACATTCGTTCCGTCACGGCCATGATGTAAACATAGTCGTTGGCGCCGCCGCCCTTGCAGAGATAGAGCGTCATGGTCGGCAGCCCGCCATTGCCACGCCGCGGCGTGGCCCGCTCGCCGAACCGCGTGCCGGAAACCGCCGTGCGCAGGTAATACGTCATGGCCTCTTGCATCGAAAGCTCAATGAATTGACCCGTGCCGGTCTTGAGCTTCTGCGCATAGGCTGCGGCGATGGCCAGCGCCATCTGCACACCGGTGCCGGCATCCCCCGTGGTGGGGCCCGGCCGCATCGGCGGCCCATCCGCCTCGCCCGTGATCGAGAACGCCCCGGCCGCCGCTTGCGCCACCATGTCAAAGCACTTGTAGTCCGCCCACGGCCCATCCAACCCAAAGCCCTTGATGCGGGCATAGATGATGGCGGGATTGACCTTCCGCATCACGTCGTAGCCAATGTCCAGCTTCTCAATGACGCCGGGGCCATAGTTTTCCACAAACACGTCGTAGTGGGGCGCCATCGAAAGCAACAGCTCGCGCCCTTCCGAACGCCGCAGATCGATGACGACGCTGCGCTTGTTGCTGTTCCACACCACGAAGTACTCGCGGTTGCCCGAATCGCCCCGCCCCGGATCCCCCGTAGGCGGCTCCACCTTCACCACATCCGCCCCAAGCCAAGCCAGACACTGCGTACAGGAAGTGCCAGCCTCATACTGCGTCATGTCCAAGATGCGAAGGCCGTCAAGCGCGGCTGCCATGGTGGTTCTCCCGTGGCGTGGTTGTGCGGCCATGATACGCGAGGCCCACACAAGGCTCGCTAGGGTTGACTGTCTGAGCCGGCCTAGCAGGTCACTCCGGCGTGAGGTCGTCAGTGAGTGAGCACAGGGGCTCGAGCAATCCGTAAGTGATCCCCTCCTTTTCCCGCGCCTTCGCCTCTTCGCAGGTCATCCACGCGCGTCGCGCCGGCCCAGGAGATAGTCCATTCGCCCCCAGAACAGGTCATAGATCGCAGTCGAATTGAATGGCAGCCCTGGACCGGGACTCGTGATTGCGGTCGCAGAGGAGGTGGCCGGCACCGGGACGATAGAGCTCGATGCACGCGAAAGATGCACGGTCAGCCTAGTGCCCCCTTCGACCGGGCCGCTCTGACGTCCCAGACGTCAGTCCCGGCGGCTGCGGCGAGGACCATATAGAGGAGCCATGGGCGATACACGCGAAACCCGTTCTCGAAGTGTTGGAACTCCACATCCCCAGGGTCGGCGAGCCTGAACAGCCTCTCGGCCGCGGCAAGCCCTTCCTCGATACTAGTGCCTTCGTAGGTCCGGTTGACCAAGGCAAGGTATTCCTCTCGGGTGAGTTCGGGCAGCGTGGCGCAACCCGTGAGCATAGCCAAGGCAAGACAGGCAAGCCGCGGAAAAATCGTTCGCATGAAACCCCAACTTCCCCGTCAGAGCGAGCGGTGGAGACGCAATAATACTTCGATCGAGCCGCAGTCGCTGCAGCCCGGTCATCACTAAAGTGATCGCTTGGTCAACTTGTTGTGTCTCCGCAAGCTGGCGGTTCTCTACGAACGTTAGACCGTTGTTTAGGTCATTTCCCGCTTAGCCGTCGAACAACTTGCGCCCTTCCCATGTGTTCCGCAACCCAGCCCAGCGGTCCGCGATCCCCAGCGTCTCCGCGATGTCCCTGGCACAACCGCCGAAGCCACCGACAAGAAGACCGGCTGTTTCGCCTTGATGGCGAGCAGCGCTTCCTCGGCGACGTCGGGCATTGTGCCCTTGTAGCCCTCTAACTTGCCGCCCCGCAATGTCCGAGCGTCCGTTTGGTCGCGCATGAGCTCGCGCATGGCCGTCAGGCCGGCGCACCACTTGCCGTCGTCCATCGCGTCGAACGGCACGGCCCGATGGCTTTCGCAGGACTTCGTGTGTCCATCCAGCCCGACAAGGACCAGCCGGGCGAAGCCTTGCAGCTCTTCGTCTAGCGCCCGAATGTTCTCTGTCTTCATGGTCGCATGGACAGGCCAAGCCAAGTAGTTGGCCACAGGCGGCACTCTCTCTTTGCGGGGCTGGTAGCGCAACACGAGGTCGAAAATCAAGCGGGTGAAGCCGCTGTCTCTCAAGTCGCCGCCGTAGGCAAGGTTCGCGCCGGAGGTCAGCAGGTGGATGGCGAAGCCGGCCCTGGCATCCTTGCGTCGGTTCTCGCCGGCACTCACCGCCGGCTTGTTACCATGCTGCCCTTCCTCCGCCGGCGCGCCGCCTGCATGAATCTCCTCACCGACGAGCAAATGGCCCGCTTCCTCGCGGACGGCTATGTCGTACTGCGGCCGGCGGAGCTGTCCGAGGCTTACCACGAGCGGATGTTCGGCGCGGTGGCAAACCTCTACGACGAAGGCCAGCGCTTGGGCGGCGACAGGCTGCACTTGGAACACTACGGGGACAACCTGTTGGCACGGCTGCCGGAGTTTGCGCAGTTGCTGGAGTGCCCCACGGTCGTGGGCGGGCTGACGAGCGTTCTAGGCGAGGGCTACGCGCTGCATCCACACCATTACGCGCATACGTCCATGCCTGCCGACCAAGGCTTCCACCAAGACGGCAATCTGCCGTGGAACGAGCGTGGCCACTACCGCTCGCACCGCCCGGTGTGGGCGATGCTGTTCTATTACCCACAGGCCGTGACGGAAGCGAGCGGGCCGACGGAAGTGCTGCCCGGCACACAGTATTGGACGCGGGATTTCGAGCAGGACGATGGCTGGCGCACGTTCGATGCGCTGGACCTCTCCTTCTTCACCGAAAAAGTCGGCGGCGCGGACGATCTGGCGTTTCGGGATGAGCGCCTCGCCCAGTCCGTGGCGCAGTTCGGCATCGACGGCATCCGCCGAGAGCGCCTGCCGTTGGCCGCCGGCAGCGTGGTGCTGGCGCATTACGATCTGTTTCACCGCGGCACCCGGCACCAACCGGACTTCCGCGGCCGGCGCTACATGGTGAAGTTCTACTTCTTCCGCACCCAGGAACCGCGCCGAGCCAGTTGGCGCAATGTCGCCACACTGCCGCCCGCCGTGGATGGACACCCGGCGACACGGCCCGTCGTGCTGGCCAATTGGGCTTGGTTGCGTGGCGAGGAAGTTGAGCTGCCGCCGCCGGAACACGATGCCGCGGATGCATTGCTGGCCGGGCAAACGGAAGATGCCTGCGTTGCCGCGGCCTACGCATTGGGTGTGGCGGCACCGCGGGACGAGCAGGCCAAGGCAACGCTCGGCACCGCGCTTGAGTGCGCCGTCGAGGGTTCCCGACGCAACAGCGCATACGGCTTGGGGCTCGCCGGAGACGCAGCGGTGCCCACGCTCTGCCAGGCATTGGAGAACCAAGACCCGCGTGTGCGCCGCGTGGCTGCGTTCGCCTTGGGGGAAACGCGCTCACCGCTGCCGACCGCCGAGTGCGCGTTGGCCGCGCACTTGGCAGACACGGACGATTTCGCGCGCTGCAACGTCGCCTACGCTCTGGGCAATTTGGGGCGTTGCCATGCCCTCTCCGCCGACACCATCAATGCCATGCTGCAGCGCCTCGATGCGCAAGTGGAGCCGGCCAACACCGGCAACGGGCCGCCGCACCGCTCCACCGTGCGGGAGAGCCTCGCTTGGGCACTCCTGCAACTGGCGCGGAACGACGGGCTGGACGCGCAACAGCTGGAACGGTTCGCGGCGGCCGGCATGGCAGACCGCGATCGCTATGTGCGCGGCCTCACCGCGGAGGCTCTGCGCGGCTTGACACCACAGCCAAGGCCATCGTGGTGGCAACCGCTCCTGGACGCCTTGACGCTGCGCCAGTTCCACGCCCTGGAGGCCCACGACGCCGAGCCCTTTGGCGCGAGGCGATAACCGCCGGAATACGCGCCGCCGCTGCTATATGCTTGCCAGCCAAGCTCCGCAGCATCACCCAAGAGCGAAAACCGATGCCCTACCAGCACATAGCGGTGGAACCCCTCACCCCCACCATCGGCGCGGTGGTGAGCGGGGCCACGATCGCGGACGCAAACGACGCGACGCTGGCGGAAATCCATGACGCTTGGATGGAACACTGCGTCCTCTTCTTCCGCGATCAAACGCTCACCCCGGAGCAGCATCTCGCGTTCGGGCGCCGCTTTGGCCCCTTGCACATACACCCCGCGGCACCCTACGCCCACGGCGACCCGGCGCTCATGGTGATCCACACGGACGCGGCCTCCAAGCGCAACAACGGTGCCGGTTGGCACTCGGATGTGTCCGCGGATGCCGAACCACCGCTCGGCACCATCCTGCACCTGCATCAAGCGCCGCGCCAAGGCGGAGACACACTGTGGGCGAGCATGTACGCGGCATTGGAGGCGTTGTCCGCGCCGATGCGGGCGCTGTTGGAGCAGTTGACGGCACGCCATGTCGCGGACTACGCCGGCTACTACGGAGATCATCCACCGCAACGGGCGTTCCCAAGCGCGGTACATCCGGTGGTGCGCACACACCCGGTCACGGGTCGCAAAGCGCTCTTCGTCAATGCCGGGTTCACGCGGCGCATAGTGGAACTGGCGGCGAACGAGAGCCGGGCGCTGCTGGGCTTCCTGTTCGAGCACGTCCAGCACCCAGCGTTCCAGTGCCGCTTCAAGTGGTGCGCCGGCGACGTGGCGATGTGGGACAACCGCTGCACGCAACACCTCGCCGTGTGGGACTACCACCCGGAAACCCGCGCCGGGCTGCGCGTCACCATCGCCGGCGATCGGCCGTTCCTGAAGCGCGGGCAAGCAGCGGAGGGCGGCGACGAGCCCACCGTCGCGACGGCGCCATTCTCCGTCAACGCCGCGGCCGGCCGATGACCAACCCCGTCGCCATCACCGAACACGCGGTCCGCACTGGCGGGCACACCACCTTCTACCTAGCTGCCGGCCCGGTGGGTGGGCCGCTGGTCATCTTCCTGCACGGTTGGCCGGAACTCTCCATCAGCTGGCGCCATCAGTTGCCGGTGCTGGCCGGGCTCGGCTTTCGCGCCGTGGCGCCGGACATGCGGGGCTATGGCCGTTCGAGCGTGTACGCACGGCACGAGGACTACGCGCAGGCGCTCATCGTTGCGGACATGATCGGCTTGCTCGATGCGTTGGGCCGCGAATCGGCCATTTGGGTGGGGCATGACTGGGGCAGCCCGGTGGCGTGGAACATCGCCAGCCACCACCCGGAGCGCGCTCGCGCCGTGGCGAGCCTGTGTGTGCCTTACGACACGTTGGAACACGGCGTGGAGGCTTGTGTGGCGCTGGTGGACCGCGCCGTCTATCCCGCCGACCGCTACCCGGTGGGGCAGTGGGATTACCAGCGCTTCTATGAGGAATCCTTCGACGCGGCCACCGCGACCATGGACGCCAACCCGCGCAACACCGCGAAAGCGCTGTTCCGCAAAGGCAACCCCGATGGCGTGGGCAAACCGGCCGGCACGGCCTCCATCCGCGCCGCCGGCGGCTGGTTCGGCGGCGCGGCGGAAGCGCCGGACCTGCCGCGCGATGGCGATGTGGTGTCCGAGGAGGACTTGTGCCGCTATGCCGAGGCGCTCTCGCGCAACGGCTTCTTCGGCCCCAACGCCTGGTACATGAACCATGCCGCCAACAAATCGTATGCCGAAACGCGCCGGCACGATGGCCGCCTCGCCATGCCGGTGCTGTTCATCGCCGCCCGCTACGACGCCGTGTGCGAAACCGTGACGTCCCGTTTGGCGGAACCGATGCGAGCGCGTTGCGAAGACTTGACGGAGCACATCGTGGACGCCGGGCATTGGGTGGCGCAGGAACGGCCGCGGGAGGTGAACGCGCACCTCGTCCGCTGGATTGCGGGCCGGGTGCCGGATTGCTGGCCGAGCCGCTAGCGCCTTGGATTCACCGCGTTTCAGTGCCCGCACGGCCCTCGCCGTGGTGATGGCGAACATGATCGGCACCGGGGTCTTCACCAGCCTCGGCTTTCAGCTGCTGGACATTCAGTCTGGCTTCGTGATCCTCATGCTCTGGGTGGTCGGCGGCGCGGTTGCGCTGTGTGGTGCGCTCACTTATGCGGAACTCGGCGCCGCGCTGCCCCGTTCCGGCGGCGAGTACAACTTCTTGGGGCAGATCTACCACCCCGCTGCCGGCTTCATCTCTGGCTGGACTTCCGCCACCATCGGCTTCGCGGCCCCGACGGCCCTCGCCGCCATCACCTTCGGCACCTACCTCGCGTCCGTGTTCGAGGCGCTCTCCCCCACATGGCTCGCGGTGGCGCTGGTGACGGCCTTGGCGGCGACACACGCCACGAGCCGTCGCGCCAGCGGTGGAACGCAGCGGGCGTTCACTTACCTGAAGGTGCTGCTCATCGCGGCGTTCTGCATCATGGCGTGGGCGTTGGTGGACACGCCGACCGACGCGCGTTTCCTGCCGGCGGCCGGGGATGGCGCCCTGCTCGTTTCCGGTGCCTTCGCCGTGGGCCTCATCTATGTGAACTACGCCTACACGGGCTGGAACGCGGCCACCTACTTCATCGATGAGTTGGAGCGGCCGGAGCGGTCACTCGCGTGGGTGCTGGCCCTCGGCACGGCGCTGGTGCTGGCGCTGTATGTGCTGCTCAACTTCACGTTCCTCCACGTCGCCCCGATGGACGCCCTCGCCGGTGAATTGGAGGTGGGCTACATCGCCGCCCGGTTCGCGTTCGGACCGGCCGGCGCCGGGGTGATGGGGGTGGCGTTGGCGCTGCTGTTGATCTCCACCGTCAGCGCCATGACCCTCGCCGGGCCCCGTGTTCTGCAAGTGATTGGGCAGGATTTCCGTGCCTTCCAAGCCCTCGCCCGCACCAATGCCCACGGTGTGCCATTCGTGGCAGTGTTGTTTCAGTCCGCCTTGGCGGTCGCCTTCATCTTGACGGCTTCGTTCGAATCCATCCTCGTTTTCGCCGGGTTCACGCTGGGCCTCAACACGTTCTTCACCGTCGCTGGAGCCTTGGTGCTGCGGCGCCGCGGCACAGCCCCGGCCGGCGCGTGGCGCATGCCGCTCTACCCGCTGCCGCCGCTGGTGTTTCTCTCCATCACGGGTTGGACGCTGGCGTACATCCTGCTTGAGCGCCCGGTCGAGGGGTTGGCGGGCTTGGGCATCGTGGCGAGCGGTGCCGTGTTCTACTTCTTGAGCAGACGCCTCGCTCCGCAAGCCTGACGTGCCGGGGTGATGCGACGGCACCGCGACATTGGCTAGCGAGACCGGGCGCGGGCGAGCAACTCTTGGCCAGTAGTGCAATCGACGATCAGGATGCTGACCCGCGCCAGTTCGGCATTGTCTTCCACACCCGTGAGGACGCCGGCCAGTTCCTGCCCAGTGGCCGCGCCGAAACGCCGCTCGGCCATGCCACATAGCAGGGTGCGTTCCCTCTCCAAACCCTCTTCGCGGCCCTCGCGCCGGCCCTTGTCAATCAACTGCTCATCCCACTCCCGAAGCGTTTCCGCAAGCATCGTCGGTGTCTCCATCATGTTCGCCCAAGCCGGGCTCCAAGCGCCAACGCGCGGGCGCAGAATGCCGTTGTACCACACCTCGAATGACCGCCACAGATCCCAATCGTCAACCTGCCCAAGCAGTGTGGTGGTGCGCTTGAGCGCCGCGGCCAGCCCGGCGGCAGGGGCCGCGTCCAGCGCCAGCAAAGCCCGCGCCAAGCTGCCGTCCGCCACGTTGTCACCCGCGTAGTGCCTCGCCTCGATCAGCCAATAGGCGAAGCGCGGCTGAATGCGGGCGAGCTCCGGGGGCATCCAAGCGGGCGGCGCCAGCCGCAGCGGCACATTCCACGGCACCCGACCGGTGTACACCACCAGCGGCAGATGCACCACAAGTTGGCCAGCCGATGCCGGCATCCAGCCGGAGTGACGAAGGTCGCGCCGCAGCAAGGCCACATACGCCAGCAGGCGTTCCACCATCCACGGGTCTGGTCGTGATTGGAACTCAAGGTGGAACAGCACACCGGAGCCGGCCGGTCGGCCGCCACCGTCCTTGAACGGTGCCCACCACGGCATGTCCGCAAGCCGCTTGCGCAGATCGTCCGTGACGTGTTCCGCCGGGAGGCGCTCCAGCCGCTCAAGGGCCACATCCTCCACCCAGCCGCCACCGAGCAAGCGGACGAGATCCGCCACCACTCGGCGGTGCGAGAACAGCCGTTTGTTGGCGGGGTCGCTGTGGCCGGTCGGTCGCGCCATGGGAGGCACGATGCGCCTTGGCCGTCGCCAAGCGCAATGGCATTAGGCGGAAAGTGTTGTGCGACATCGCCCACTTAAGCCCTCCGGCAAGAGCCGGTGAGCACGTAGCCGAGTGGGGAGGGCCTCGCCGCGGGCCCGCACCAAGTGGGCCCACGGCGGAAGCCGAGCGGGCTCAGTTGCCCATCGTGTAGCTCAAGCCCACCTTGAACATGCGCCCGAACGGGTTGTGGGTGAAGGCGTCGTAGTTCATTTCGCGGGACATGAACGGCGGGTCTTCGTCTTCGATGTTGAAGATGGA
Source organism: Candidatus Azotimanducaceae bacterium (assembly GCA_965200505.1). GTDB lineage: Bacteria > Pseudomonadota > Gammaproteobacteria > Pseudomonadales > Azotimanducaceae > VXNE01. The sequence continues at coordinate 2,844,843 of OZ241343.1, forward strand.
GAAGATCGCCCGCAGCTGATCGTTCATGAAGCTGTAGTGGATGTGCAGATCGTGCGTGACATGGGAGGCGACCACGCCTTCCCGGCTGAAGCCCTGCATCAGGTAGTCGTACTCGTCAATGCCGTTCACGACCCAGCGCGTGTTCATGGCGCCCCAAGCGAAATTGGCCGACAGGCGACCCTTCCACTCCGCGAGCGTCCGCGCCAACGGTGTGCGGTAGTTGAGCCGCCCTAGCGCGTCATAGGCGGCGCCAAACTCCCACTTGCTGATGTCGTAGGACGTGATGCGGGTGCCGGAGAGGTCGAACGACAAGTAACCCGGCCCAACCTCAAGTCCGTAGCGGACGCGGAAATCGACGCCGTCGGTCTTGATGTCTGGCCCGTTCACGATGTCAACGTTGATGATTTCCACGTCGGCTGCCGCCGGGTTGCCGCCAAACACCAAGCGGCCGTAGTAGGGGCTTGATGGATCGCACGGATCGGTTGCACCGCCGGGGCAGGCGAGGCTCAACACGTTGGTGAAGGGCTCCGTCACCAGCGGATCTTGGAAATCGTAGGACCAGTAATCCAAGGTGACGAACAGGTTGTCGCTGTCGGCAATCAAGCCGTCCCGGTCCACCAGCAGCCCCACGTTGATGGTGGTGGCTTCCTCCGGCGTGAGGTCTGGATTGCCACGCGTGTCGATGCGCTTGAACGCACCCGTCGAGCCCACAAACTGGAGCGAGTTCGAGGAATTGCTGGCGACGGTCTGATTCAACGTCGGGCCGCGGAAGGTCGTGCCAAAGGACGCGCGTACGCCGATGCTCGGCGTGATCTGCCACTTGAGGGCAATCTTCGGGTCTGTGCTGCCACCGGTCTTGCCGCCGTAGTTCTCATGGCGCACCGACAGCGAGCCTTCCAAGGCGTCGGAGAACGGCAACCTGAACTCGGCGAAAGCGCTCCAAATGCGGCGATCGTCATCAATGGGGAAACTGGGCGGCAGGAAGCCGAAAAGGCCGGTTCTGCCCGTATCACAGTCCTTGATTTCCGGGCCCGCCGCGCACGGGAAGGTCACGCCGTTGAAGAAGTCCGAATCGTCCACGCCGCTTTCGTAGGTCTCGCTGCGGTACTGCAGGCCGGCGGCGTATTCGACGGTGCCACCGGCGAGTTGCGCGAAGTCCAGCGAGCCCGTGAGGATGCCCTCGAGCACCAACAGCGATGTCTCCCCTTTGCCGACGCCATAGGTCATTATGTAGTCGTGGAGGTTCTGGTTGTTGAGCGCCGGGTTGAAGTCTGGATTGGACGCTTCGCCGTTGTTCACGAACGGATGCGAGCCGGGCATCGCGTTCGAGAATGGAATCCAGTATTGACATGGGCCTTGGCCGGCGTGCTGTTGCACCGTTTCCAGCGAAAACGCCAGCTGGCCTTGGTCGTTGTACTCGTTCGGCACCATGCGCTCACATTCGTGGCCACCCAGCCCTTGGCGGGCGCGCGCATCCCGATACACCATCGTGTCGCCACCCGCGCTCTCGCGTTTCGACTGCGAATAGCTGACCGACATCTCCCAAGTGCGGGCACCCCATTCGCCATCGAGGGCGGCAGCGAACCGCTGCACCTCCGAAGTGCGGTGGTGACCCCGACGCGGGCCGTCTTGGCCATAGTAGCGACCGTAGTACCAGCCCACGTCCTGCCATTCGGCTGGAACGCCGGCGGCGTCTTGGCTGCCGCCATCACCCTGCCAACGGCAGTAATCCGCGGCGCAATGCGCGTAGCCGCCGTATATCTCCGGGTACTTGGAGGCCATGTCCACCAAGCCGGGGTTGTTGGCGCGGATGGTGCGGGTTTCATCCACCAGCCGGTTCGGCGGATAGCTCGGCGATGTGCCCCAATGCGGCACGTCGCTGTCTGTCATCAGCAGTTCGAGGGAGAGCGTGGTGGTGTCGTTCACCGCCACCGTCGCTTCCGTGAACCACTGCCAGCGCGTTGCATCCTCGATCAGGTTGTCGAACGCGGTGTACTGGAAGCGGCAGAAGCCGCCGATGCCGGCGTTGCCGTTGCCGAGCGCCTCCGGGTTGGGGAACGGCACGTTCAAGATGCTGGTGCGGGCACCGCCTAGATCCTCGCAGTTCGGGTCGGTGATGCCGGTGGCGAGCAAACCGCCGAAGCCGCCGCCGATGGGCGACGCGTTCCAGCGATCCAGCGGCACGAACACCGCCGGCCGTCCCACGGAAGACCAGCCGCCGGCCGGGCTCTCGCCATAGCTCAAGAGCGACCAATCCCGATCCGCGATGTTCAATTCACCCCGGTCGATGTAGCTCGCGGAGGTCATTAGCTGCAGGCGGCCGTCCATCAAGCTGCCACCCCAGATGAGGCCGAACTCCGTGTCGCCGTCCGCGTCCGCCACGGTCTTGTGGCTGGCGCTCACCTCAAAGCCTTCGAAGTCGCCGCGCGTGATGTAGTTCATCACGCCGGCGATGGCGTCTGAACCGTAGGTCGCCGCGGCGCCGTCGCGCAGCACTTCGATGCGCTGCAAGGCGATGGACGGCAGCATGTTCACGTCCACCAGGAGCTGCGCTTGGGCGCCGATGGCATGGGGCGACCAAGTGGTGCGGCGGCCGTTCAACAGCACCAAGGAGCGGCTTGGCCCCAAGCCACGGATGTTGATGGTGGCGCGGTCGGCGCCGGCGCCGGCTTGGAACTGGTCTGTCTCGCCGTCCGCGCCTTGCGAGAAGGAGAGGCTCTTGATGAGGTCAATCGCCGTCGGCGCACCCTCCAATGCCAGATCTTCCCGTTGCAGAGTGGTCACCGGCAGCGGCGCGTCCTCCGGCGTGCCCTTGATGTACGAGCCGGTGACGACGATCTCCTCGACGCCCTCGGTCTCCTCCTCGCCCCAAGCGAGGCATGCCAGCCCCGCAACCACGCCGGCGGCCAGCGCCCGGCCGAATCTCAGTGAGCCAGCAATCATTCCCATACTCCCTAAGCGGGGAAGCGTTTAAGCGGTCAGCCACGCTGCGTCGAGAGACGCCCGCGAGACGCACCGCCACCACTCTCGGTTGAGGCGCGGATGTTTCTACTTCGTTGCAATTGTGTCAAGGGCGAATGTGCGGAATCGGCCCCTTGGCGGTTGAAGGCTTGAACCAGAGCCGCAAGACGAATAAGTTGCGGCCCATGGATCGTGCGCCACGCCCTTGCCAACCGGATTCGCCGCGCTTGCCGTGGCGAGGCGCGGTGTTGGCCGGGATGCTCGCGTTGGGCGGTTGCAGCGAGCCGTTCGGCTTCATTCCGGGCGGGGCGCTCGAAGGGGTCGAGGCCATGCCGCCGTTCGACTGGTCGGCGCTCGCGGACATGGACAACGTGCAGTTGGAGTTCCGCCCCGACAGCCCCTACTCGATCAACATCTGGGCCGTGGGCTTGGGCCCAGACGCTTACGTGGCGACGCTGGAGGATGGCACGCGCTGGACCGAGTACTTGCGCGAAACGCCCGACGTGCGGATACGGGTGGGGGCCTCGATATACCGGCTCTTGGCCGTGCGGGTACACAACGAAGCCGAGCGCGAGCGGGTGAGCGCTGCATTCGCCGCCAAGTACGACATCGACGAAGACGACAATTGGGTGGCGACCGGGCAGGTGTTCAGGTTGGATCGGCGAGACGATTCGACGCCAAGCGATTAGCCGACCGCGCTCTGCCTCCCAAGCCTCTCGCGCCATCGCTGCAACGAAGCGCCGGCGTCCGGGAACCGCTTCCGGCGAGGCCAAGCGCCGGCGGCGGCTGGGGATTGCCTGTGGATACCCTGTTGATTGCTTCTTGACTAACCGCCGCGGATGGCCATAATTGGCGCCCCCGTGAGCGAACGGAACCGTCATAAGCCACGTCCCCATGCTGATTTCGCCAGCGCGTTGAACCATGCGCGCCCGCAGTCGGTCATCGCGTTTCGGCAAGGCCCATCGGTGGACGTTGGGGGCTTGCCTCATGGCCGGCTTGCTTGGGGCTTCGGCTTGGGCGCAATCCAACGCCAGCATCTCCCGCATCGAGTTCACCTCCAACGCCGGCGCTGACAACACCTACCCGCAGGGCAGTGTGGTCGCCCTGCGCGCCACCTTCACCGAGCCGGTCTTCGTGACCAATAGCCCCGGCATGCGCCTCTTTTTCGGCACCGCCACGAGCACCCCGTTGGCGGTGTTCCGGGGCGGCAGTGGCAGTCGGAGCTTGCGATTCGAGTATCAGGTGCGCCCTGGGGATTCCGCCGTCGCCGGCCTCGGCGTCCCCAGCAACGCCATTACCCTCAGCGCCCGGGACCGCATCGTTGACGGCCGCGGCTTCAACGCTAGGCTGACCCATGCCGCGGTGCGCCCCCAAGAGGCGCATCGAGTGGACGGCGTGGCACCCCGGGCGACTGCCGTCAACGTGGCTTCCCCGGCCGGAACATACAGTGCCGGCGAGCACATCGACATCGACGTAGTCTTCACGGAAGACGTCGTTGCCGGCGCCGCCGAGCTCTTGGTGACGCTTGGCGAGACTGGCACGAGCCCCCAAATCCGCCGCGCCCAATTGATCAGTCAAGGGCGCGGAAACGCTCTCCGATTCCGTTACACCGTGCAAGCGGGCGACCAAGACGGAGACGGCATCAGCATCGAGGCGGGTGCCTTGGTAGGCGGAACGGTCGCGGACACCGTCGGCAACCGGGCCGTGCGCAATCTACCACCGCGCACTTGGGCCACACACAAGGTGGGGGTTGCGCCGGCGGCGACAGTGGAGCGCGTGGCGGTCACCTCACGCCCACGCCAAGGGGACACCTACGGCACCGGTGAGACCATCCAAGTGGGCGTCACCTTCGACGCGCCCGTGTACATCAGCGGTGACCTGACGCTCAACCTCTCCATCGGCGCACGCACCCGCGCCGCCGCGTTCGCGGACGGCAGCGGCACCCCAACGCTCCTGTTCCGCTACACGGTGCAATCCGACGACCGCGACGAGGACGGCATTAGCATCGGCCCCGGGCCCGGGTCGCTCACCGGCGGCAGCATCAACGACGGAGACGGGGCACCCGCGAACCGCGCGTTCGCCGCGGTACCTAGCTTGGCCGCGCACAAAGTCGCCGAAGACGATGTCCCGGTGGCGGTGGAGCGCGTACAAGTGACTTCACGCCCACGCCAGGGGGACACCTACCGCACCGGCGAGACCATCCAAGTGGGTGTCACCTTTGACGCCCCGGTGTCCGTCACCGGCGACTTGGCCCTCGAACTCACCATCGGCGCAAGCACCCGCGCCGCCGCGTTCGCGGACGGCAGCGGCACCCCAACGCTCCTGTTTCGTTACACCGTGCAGGCCGGCGATCGCGATGACGATGGCATCAGCATCGCCGCCGGGCCCGGGTCGCTCACCGGCGGCAGCATTGACGACGAGGATGGGGTGCCAACGAACAGGGCGTTCGCGGCGGTGCCCAGCTTGCCCGCGCACAAGGTCGCTGCCGAAGACGACGATGATGTGGCCGCCGTGGAGCGCGTGGCCGTCACCTCACGCCCGCGCCAAGGCGACACTTACCGCACTGGCGAGACCATCCAAGTGGGTGTCACCTTTGACGCGCCGGTTCATGTCAGCGGCGATTTGACGCTTGACCTCACCATCGGCGCCCGCACCCGCGCCGCCGCGTTCGCGGACGGCAGCGGCACCCCGACGCTCCTGTTCCGCTACACGGTGCAATCCGACGACCGCGACGACGATGGCATCAGCATCACCGCGGGGCCAGGGTCGCTGACCGGCGGTGCGATTGAGGACGGGGACGGAGTGCCCGCGAACCGGGCGTTCGCGGCCGTGCCCAGCTTGGCCGCCCACAAAGTCGCTGCCGACGATGAGGGAGATGGCGAGGTGACGGTGGAGCGGGTGGCAGTCGGTTCTCGCCCACGCCAAGGCGACACCTACCGCTCTGGCGAGGCCATCCGCGTGGACATCACCTTTGACGCACCCGTCTATGTCAACGGCGACCCGACGCTCAATCTCTCCATCGGCGAAAGCACCCGCGCCGCCGCGTTTGCGGATGGCAGCGGCACCCCGACGCTCGGGTTCCGTTACACGGTGCGGGCCGGCGACCGCGATGACGACGGCATCAGCATCGCCGCCGGGCCGGGATCGCTCACGGGCGGCACCATTGAGGACGAGGACGGCGTGCCGGTGAATCGGGCTTTCGCGGCGGTGCCGAACTTGGCCGCGCACAAGGTCGCTGCCGACGTCGTCGAGGCGGCGGTGCAGCGCGTCGAAGTGACCTCCCGTCCACGCCAAGGGGACACCTACCGTCCCGGCGAGACCATCCGGGTGGGCGTCACCTTCGACGCGCCGGTGTATGTCAGCGGCAACCTGACGCTCGATCTCTCCATCGGCTCGCGCACCCGGGCCGCCGCGTTCCAAGACGGCAGCGGCAGCCGAACGCTGCTGTTCCGTTACACGGTGCGGGCCAATGACCGGGATGACGACGGCATCAGCATCGGCCCCGGGCCGGGTTCGCTGACCGGCGGCACCATCAACGACGGAGACGGGGTGGCGGCGAACCGGGCGTTCGCGGCGGTGCCCAGCTTGGCCGCGCACAAGGTGGCGCCTGACGACGACGATGACGGCGATGCCCCGGTGGCGGTGGAGCGCGTGGCTGTCACCTCACGCCCGCGTCAGGGCGACACTTACCGTCCCGGCGAGACCATCCGGGTGGGCGTCACCTTCGACGCGCCGGTGTATGTCAGCGGCAACCTGACGCTCGATCTCTCCATCGGCTCGCGCACCCGCGCCGCCGCGTTCCAAGACGGCAGCGGCAGCCGAACCTTGCTGTTCCGTTACACGGTGCAGGCTGGCGACCGGGATGACGACGGCATCAGCATCGGCGCCGGGCCTGGGTCGCTGACCGGCGGCGCCATTGAGGACGGGGACGGCGTGCCGGCGAACCGGGCGTTCACGGCAGTGCGGAACTTGGCCGCCCACAAAGTCGCCCCCGCTGACGACGATGATGATGGCGGCGACGGCGAAACGCCGAGGATTTCCAACGTGGCCATCACTTCGTCTCCCGCAGCGCGGAGCCCCTACCGCACCGGCGACGCCATCGTCGTGACCATCACGTTCAGTGAGACCGTCAACGTCACCGGTTCCCCCCGGCTCATGCTGGCCATCGGCGCCAATCAGCGCGCCGCGGCGTACAACGCCGGCAGCGGATCGACGCGGCTCACCTTTCGCTACGTCGTGCGATCCGACGACCAAGACGAGGACGGCATCAGCATCGGCCCCGGGCCGGGGTCATTGACCGGCGGCACCATTCGAGACGCCGACGGCAACAACGCGCTGCGCAATTTCACGGCGCTGCCGGCCGATCCGGACCACCGCGTTGGATCCAGCGAGAGGGCGGCCGCCACCGGTGTGAAGATCGCGTCCACAACCACAGACGGCTATCAGACCGGCGACGTCATCCACCTGATCGTGACGTTCGACAACGCCGTCCACGTGCGCGGTTCGCCGATGTTGGCGCTGGTGATCGGCGAGCAGACGCGGCGCGCCGTTTACACTTCCGGCAGCGGCACGACCGAGCTGTCCTTCCACTACACCGTGCAGAGTGGCGACTTGGACAAGGACGGCATCAGCGTGCCGCCCGGCAGCCAATCGCTCACTGGTGGCGTGATCCAAGATCAGGACGGCATGGCAGCCTCGCGGGACTTCGAGGCGCTGCCCGACGATGCCGACCATAAGGTGGCTGCCGGGCCGAGTGCCACCGGCGCGGCCATCACCTCCTCGCCCGAGAGCGGCGACACCTATGCGGTGGGTGAGGACATCGAGGTGTCCGTCACCTTCGACGGCGCCGTGCAAGTGGCCGATGCCGGCCAGCTGAAACTCGCCATCAGGATCGGCGGACGCAACGTGGACGCGGACTTCATCGGCGGCAGCGGCACCGCCACGCTGTGGTTCCGTTACACGGTGCAGCGGGGCGACCAAGACCGCGACGGCATCAGCATTGATGGCACCGCGCTCAGAAACGGCCGCCTCACGGATGCCGCCGGCACACCGGCGAGCACCGAGTTCCCGGCCTTGCCAAATCAGCGCGGGCACAAGGTTGGCGGTGGCTCCTTGGTGACCGCGGCGCTGCCGCGCTTGGTGGTGGGCGGGCCGCCGACCGAGGTGCGGCTCGCCAATCTGCTCACGCAGACGGGCTTGGGCTACCGCGGCAGCTTCGAGACACCCGAGGTGTCGCCACCGAACGTGGTGCGGGCGACGTTGACCGGCCGCTCAACGGGCACCGTGCTCACCGTGTTGCCGTTCGCCGAGGGCACCGCCAATGTGGCGGTGACGGCGCGGGACGCCGCCATCACGTTGGTCTTCTCGGTGTCCGTGGGCACCGACGCCGCGGAGGCCGAGGTGCTCGAAGACGTGCTTGCCTCCGTGGGACGCGGCTTGCTGGCGAGCGCCGCGGACGTGATCGGCGGTCGCCTCAAGACCGATCCCACCACGTCCGGCCCCCTGCTGGCCCCCGAAGGCGGCGGCGAGGCCGCACCGTCAGCGGGAGGCGGGTGGGCCGCGGGTGCCGGGTGGGCAGCCGAGCCCGGCGGCGGCGACAGCCTCAGATGGCTCTCCGCCGCGCAGCGCCTGCATCCCGATCCGAACCACCCGCAACGCGGCATGGCGGCGCAGCAGCTCTTGAGCAGCTTGGCCTTCGACATGCCCTTGCTGGAGCAAGGGCAAGGCGGTTCCGCCATCTCCGTGTGGGGCGCCGGCGACGTGCGGCGCTTTGACGGCGAGGTGGATGAGGGCAGCTTCGACGGCGACATGGAACTGGCCTACTTGGGCCTCGATGCGCGTGTCGGCGATTGGGTGGCCGGCGCCGCGGTGGCGCATAGCCGCACCGACGCCACCTACGATTCCGCCACCGCCGCCGGCGCCATCGAAGGCGGCTTGGAAACCGAGCTCACCGCCTTCCACCCCTATGCGCGGTGGCGCTTCAACGACCGCATGGAAGCCTGGGCGATCCTGGGCTTCGGCGAGGGCGAGGTGACGCACACCCGCGACGGGCTGGGCTACGTGGACGAGCCGAGCGACCTCACCATGACCATGGGCCTCGCCGGCGCGCGTGGAATCTTGAGCCGCGGCCCGCACTTCGGCCTCGTCTTGCATGGCGACGCCGGCATGGTCCGGTTGGAGACGGAGGAGGGTGAGCTCGCCATCAGCGACCTGTCCTTGAACATGTCGCGGGCGCGCCTTGGCCTTGAAGCCTCCTATCGGATGGCATTCGTCGGTGGCGGTGGTCACTCATTGACGCCTTTCCTCAACCTCACCGCGCGCTACGACGGCGGCGATGGGGAGGATGGCGTCGGCGTCGAAGTGGCCGGCGGGGTGCGCTACAAGGGCCCCATCGTCAGCTTCGAGGCGCAGGCGCGCTCGTTGGTCTGGCACGGCGCCGACGGCTACTCGGAGAGCGGCGCCAGTGCCGCCATCGTCGTCGAGCCCGGCAGCGACGGCCGCGGCTTGCGCTTGTCGCTGGCGCCACGTTGGGGCGCGTCGGCGGATGCCATGGACGTGTTCTGGCGCCACAGTGGCTTCGCCAGCCGAGGCGGTTGGCGTGGCGACCAAGAGCGGGGCTGGGGCTGGGCTGGCCGCTTGAGTTACGGCTTTGGCGCCGGGCTGGGCACGATCACCCCATTCGCGGACTTCGACTTCGCCGGCAGCAGCCGTCGCACCCGCTTCGGCGTAGGTTATGGCCTGTCGAGCCCGTGGGGCATCCCGCTGCGCATCGACCTCGCCGGCGAACGCATGGAGGACGAGCGCGGTGCGGACCATCGCTTCCTGCTGACCGGCGAGGTCCTGTTCTGACCGGACATGCATCGACGGGCCAATGCGCCTGACCCGAAGCCACTGGGCCGTTGCCATCGCCGGGTGGGTGGCGGTGTTGCTTGGCGCCGCGCTGGTGCTGGAACACGCCTTCGACATGGTGCCCTGCGCACTGTGTTTGATGCAGCGCCTGTGGTTCGCGCTGGCTGGGCTGGTCGCCGTCTGTGGCGTGCTGCACAACCCCCGCCTCGGCATCTACCCGGCCGCCACGGGCCTCGCCGCGGTGGTCGGCGGCGGTTTCGCCGTCCGCCAGATTTGGCTCGAGAGCCTGCCGCCCGGCGAAGCGCCGAGTTGCGGTGCCAGCATCGAATACCTCGTCGAATCCGGCATGGTGGGCGAAGCGTTCAAGGCGCTGGCCCTCGGCACCGCGGATTGCGCCGAAACCCCGCCGTTCCTTGGCGTGTCGCTCGCGGTTTGGGCGTTGGCGGGCTTCATCGCCATCGCCGCGGCCGCCGTCATGCAGTGGCGTGCGGAGGCTTAAGCCGCCGGTGCGATGTAGCCCGTCTCGGCCTTCCAGTCCTCGGTGGCGCGGATGAGCGCCGGGAAGTAACCGGCGAAGTCGTCCTCCAACGCTGGCAACGCGGTGCCCAGCACAGCGTCCAGATGCCCTGCCAAATGGCCTTGGCGCAACCGCTCCAGGATGTGCAGCATGCCCCGTCGCGCCGTTTCGGGATGCTGGTAGCGCGTCAGGAGATCGATGTCGCGCATGTGCTGGAAGAACCGCCGGCCGGCTGCCGGCAGGTGGCGCTGGAAGCCGTCGATGGCCGCATAGGCGGATGCCGCGAAGTCCGCCAAGTCCCCCGTGCCGTGCTGCGCCCACGCCTTGGCGAGGCAATGGTCCGCCACCACGTCCACCAAGGGTGGCGCCACGCGCCGCAGCGCAGGATGCAGGCGGCCGACGCTCCGCGCCATGCCGGGCAGGGTGTTGCTCACCGCGTCGATGCGCCGATGCAGGCGGATGCCGGCGCTCAGCGGCGCCGGCAGGTGACTCGGCAGCGGGCCCTTCACGAAGTCCCCAATGAAGCCGCCGGCCACCAAGGCGGGGTCCGGATGACCCAACAGGCAGTGGGCGAGGAAGTTCACGCTCAACCCGGCGCTTGACGGGCGAGATAGGCTTCAAACGGCTCCGTGTCCGCCGCCTCCACACGCGCCTGCTCCGCCACGGACTCGCGGCTTAGGCGTTCGAAGCGCCGGTACGCGGCTTGGGTTAACGGTTGCCCGTCGAAGTGGCGCTTGTGTTGGGCGGATTGGCGCATGGCGAAGTGAAAGAAAGGCGTTCGCTCCGCCTGCATGGCGGCCATGACCCGCGCCGAGGGGGTGGCGGCTGGATCCGCCACCTTGGCACGTTGCCGGGCCACGGCGCGAGCGGACTCGTCGCCACCCGTCGCCGCGTCGATGAGGGCCGCGGTGGCTTCGCACTCGTCCAGGATTTCCTCCGCCCACTGCGTCTGTCGGCGGGGGCCTTGGGGGCCTTCGAGCCACAGGTCCGGCGCCCGCCCGCGTTCCACCACCGCCAACTGGTTCGCCACCAAGCGCGCGGACTCTTCGGGGCTGTCCGGCGGGCTGTCGGCGAGCAGGCAGGAGAGCAGGAACACGTCCATGAAGCGCATCGCATCGGCGTCGATGCCCACCGGCTCGAACGGATCCAAGTCGAGGCACCGCACCTCCACATATTCGACGCCACGCGCCTTGAGCGCCTGCACCGGGCGCTCGCCGGGGCCGGCGCGGCGTTTGGGTCGAATGGCGCCGTAGAACTCGTTCTCGATCTGCAGCAGCGCCGTGCCGAGTTGCCGATAGCCACTATCCGCACCCCTCATGCCGATGGCCTCATAGGGCGGATAGGGGCGCGTCAGCGCATCGTGCAGCGTGGCGCCGTAGGCATCCAAGCTGTTGTACGAGACGTGCAGGGAGGATTGCGCGGCGGATTGATAGCCCAAGGGCCCCAAGCGCAGTGAGGTGGCGTGGGGCAGGTGGAGGGTGCCCTCGTCCAAGGTCTCAAGCGTGTGCGGCCGCGCTCGGACAAACGACTTGCATACCGCCGGCGATGCGCCAAACAAGTACGCCAACAGCCATGCCCGGCGGCGGAAATTGCGGATGAGGGCGAAGTAGCCCTGGGTCGGCGCCGCGGCGTCGAAGGTCTCACCCTTGGCCGCCGCCACCGCCGGCCAGAGGCCCGGCGGCAGCGAGAAGTTGTAGTGGATGCCCGAAATCGTCTGCATCAGTCGCCCATAGCGGTGGCCGAGGCCGATGCGGTAGATGGTTTTGGCGCGGCCCACGTTCGAGGTGCCGTAGCGGCCCACGGGAATCGCCACGTCGTCGGCCAAGATGCACGGCATGCTCGCCGCCCACAGCAACTCGTCGCCCAAGTGCCGATACACGAACCGATGGATGTCCGTGAGTTCGCTCAAGCACCCGGCCACGCTGTCATGCACGCCGGTGATGAGTTCCGGCTGCGCTTCGCTGAAGTCCGTGGTGATGTGTGGATGCGTGAGGGGTGAACCGAGGCCGGCCGGGTGCGGCGTGGCCGCCAGCGCCCCGCTGGGCGTGACCCTCAAGCTCTCCTTTTCGATGCCGCGGCACAGCCGTGCAAGTTCAGGATGCCCGGCGAGCGGGTGCTTTGCCTGCGAGGGGTGCCCCCTCGCGCTCCCCGGCTGAGGGCTCTCTTCTTGCGAGGGGTGCCCCCTCGCGCTCCCCGGCTGAGGGCTCTTCATCGCGCTTGGCAGCCTGGCGCCGTCCGCGCCGCTAGCTCGCGTGGGGCCCCGCTTGGACGATGGCGGCGTCCACCTTGAAGCGGGCGAAGTTGGCGATGAACTTGTCGATCAACCCGCGCGCCGCGGCGTCGTAGGCGGTGGCGTCGTCCCACGCCTCGCGGGGGTTCAGCACCGCGGCATCGATGCCCGGCACCTGCTGCGGCACGTCCAAGTTGAGGCCGTCGATGTGGGTGGTGGGCGCTTCGGCCAACGCGCCGGATTGAATGGCCGCGATGATGGCGCGGGTGGCGGGGATGCTGAAGCGCCGGCCCACGCCATAGCCGCCGCCGGTCCAGCCCGTGTTCACGAGATAGACGCGGGCACCGAAGGCATCGATGCGCTTCATCAGCAAGTCTGCATAGACGCTCGCCGGGCGTGGGAAGAACACTGCCCCAAAACAGGCCGAGAACGTCGCCGAATAAGGCTCGGCGGCATCGACCACGGTGGAGCCCACCTGTGCCGTGTAGCCGGAGAGGAAGTGATAGGCGGCAGCCTCTTTGGACAGGATCGACACCGGCGGCAACACGCCACTCACATCACAGGTGAGGAAGATGATGGAACGCGGTTCGCCGCCCCGGTTCGCCGGCGCCTTGGCGCTGATGTGGTCGCGCGGATAACAGGCGCGGGTGTTCTCCGTGAGGGAAGAGTCCGCGTAGTCTGGCTCTCGGGTGTCGTCGTCGATGACGACGTTCTCCACGATGGCGCCGAACGAGATGGCGTCGTAGATGACCGGCTCCGTCTCGCGGGAGAGATCGATGCACTTGGCGTAGCAGCCGCCTTCCAAGTTGAACACCGCCCCCGGCGCCCAACCATGCTCGTCGTCGCCGATCAGAAGCCGCCCCGGGTCCGCGGACAGCGTCGTCTTGCCGGTGCCGGAGAGGCCGAAGAACAACGTCACGTCGCCCTCGGCGCCCATGTTGGCGGAGCAGTGCATGGGCAGCACGTCCCGCGCCGGCAACAGGTAGTTCTGCACCGCGAAGAGCGACTTCTTCATTTCGCCGGCGTAGCGCATCCCGGCGATGAGCACACGCCGCTTGGCGAAGTTAATCATCACCGTGCCATCGCTCAAGGTGCCGTCGCGGGTGGGGTCGCAGAGGAAATCCGGCGCGTTCAACACTTCCCAGACCGGCTTGCCGGCCGGATTGAAGGCTTCCGGCACGATGAACAGCGAGCGCCCGAACAGGGCATGCCACGCGTACTCGGTGCGCACCTCAATGGGGAGGTAATGCTCAGCGTCCGCCCCGACATGCAGGTGCGACACGAACACCTCGGTGCCGGCCAAGTACCCCTGCACCCGCTGCCAAAGCGCGTCGAAGACGCTGGGGCGAACGGGTTGATTGATGGCCCCCCAGTCGATGTGGGCCGCCGAACCCGGCTCTTCGACGATGAACCGATCCTTCGGCGAGCGGCCCGTGCGCCGGCCGGTCTCCACCACGATGGCGCCGGTGGACGAGAACCGCCCCTCGCCGCGCTGCACTGCCAGTTCGGCGAGCGTCGCGGGGCTGAGGTTGTGGTAAGTCGCTGAGTGGGCGTCGAGGTCGAGCGCCATGCTGCAAGGGCCTCTTTGGGGTGCGCGGATGATACACGATGAGCGCGCCGGCCTAGCCAATTGGCGCGGGGCACTCGGCGAGGTTCAGCTTGGGCGGGCGAGGGGGCGCCGGTCACGCCCGGCCGCGGCCCGGCAATGCCTGCATTTGCCGCCGCGCCTTCTTGGTGGGCCGGCCGTCATGCGCGGCCATGCTGGAGCGCAACGCCCGCCGCTCGGCCGCGGCGGCCTCGCGCCGCGCCACCGACGCCGGCGTCTCCACATAGAGCCCCGCCGCGGCCGTGGCATCCCCACGCCGTTCCGACAACCCGGCCACCTGAACGGCGAACTCGTCGGCGCCGCGGCGGATGGTCAACGCGTCGCCAAGGCGCACGTCCTTCGCCGCCTTGACGCGGCTGCCCGCCACCCGCACATGCCCCGATTGGATGGCGGCCTTGGCCTGCGAGCGGGTCTTGAAGAAACGCGCCGCCCACAGCCACTTGTCGAGGCGCACACCGTCCATCAGCGCGGCATGATCTCGGCGAAGTGGTTGAAGGCGGCGAACGGCAGCCCGGTGCGCGGCGGGCGGCCGGAATCCGGCTGCGTCACGCAGAGCAGGTGCCGGATGCCGCTCGCCGCGGCGGCCCGCAGCACGGCGGCGTTGTCGTCAATGAGCAACGTCTTCTCCGGCCGGTAGGCGCAGCGCTCGGCAAAGGCGGCCCAAAACTCGGCGTCCTCCTTGGGGAAGCCGAAGTCGTGGGCCGAGAAGTCCGCATCCAAGCGCGCCGTGAGGCGCACCTCCCGATCCTTCACGGCCAAGCTCTTCGGATGCGCGTTGGTCACCAACACCGCGCGCCGGCCAGTGGCGCGCACGGCGTCCAGAAACCGCTCGGCGCCGCTGCGGTAAGCCACCAAGTGGCCCAGCTCCTCATGCAGCGCCTCGATGTCCATGCCGGTGAACGCCGTCCAGTATTCGACGCTGTAGAAGTCCAACGTCGGCGGCGCATCCCGCATGTGCGCGTACAGGCGCTCGCGAGCCGCGTGCAGGTCGATGCCGGCGGCCGCGGCGAGGCGCGCCGGCAGGCGCTGATTCCACAAGACGTTGTCGAAGCGCAGATCGATCAAGGTGCCGTCCATGTCGAGCAGCACGGTGTCGATGTCCGGCCAGGGCGGCATGGCCACCTATAATAGCCAGATGCCCCTGCCCCAGATACTCAAGGCGACCCGCGTCGCCGAGAGCCGGTTCTTCCATGTCGAGGCATTGGACCTGCGCTTTGCGAACGGCGTGCGCCGCACCTATGAACGGTTGCCGCCACGCGGCCGCCAGGCGGTGATCGTGGTGGGCGTGACGGCGCGGGACGAAGTGGTGCTGGTGCGCGAATACTTGGCCGGCATCCACCGCTACGAGCTGGGCCTGCCAAAGGGCACGGTGGACGGCCCGGACGAGACGTTCGTCGAAGCCGCCAACCGCGAACTCAAGGAGGAGGCCGGCTTTGGCGCCGGCCGCATCGAATATCTGCGCGAGCTCAGCGTCGCCCCCTCGCACATGGGCTTCACCGTGCATGCGCTGCTGGCCCGGGAGCTTTACCCGGAGCGTCTGCCCGGCGATGAGCCGGAGCTGCCGGAGGTGCGGGTTTGGCCGCTGGCGGAAATCGACGAGCTGTTCCTCTCCGGCGAGATCAGCGAAGCGCGTTCGTTGGCCGCCATCCGCATCGCGCAAATCCACTTGCAGCGCGAGCGGGGCGGTTGATGCGCGACGCGGCGCAACGCCTGCACGAAGGCTTGATCGCCGCCACGCGGGAAGCCGGGCAAGCGATCCTCGCCATTTACGAGACGGACTTCGAGGTCGAGGCGAAGGCGGACCAATCTCCCGTCACGCAAGCTGACACGAGCGCCCACGCCATCATCGTGGAGCGGCTCGAGGCGCTCACGCCAGACATCCCGATCTTGTCCGAGGAATCCGCCCCGCCGCAGTTTGCGACCCGCCGTGGTTGGCCGCGCCACTGGCTCGTCGATCCGTTGGACGGCACCCGGGAGTTCATCAACCGCAACGGCGAGTTCACGGTGAACATCGCGCTCATCGAGGGCGGCCGGCCGGTGCTGGGCGTGGTCGGGGCGCCGGTTGCCGACGAGATCTTCGTCGGCGATGTGAAGCGTGGCGCCGCGTACAAGATGTCCCCCGACGGCCAGTGTGCGCTCAAAACGCGACGTTTGGCGCCTGAACGCTTCACCGTGGTCGCCAGCCGCAGCCACGGCGGCGAGCGCCAGAAGCGCTTTCTCGGCGGCCTGAGCCGGAACATCGGCCCGCCGCGGCTGCTCAGCGTTGGCAGTTCCCTCAAACTCTGCCTTCTGGCCGCCGGCGAAGCAGACCTCTATCCGCGCCTGGGGCCCACCTCCGAATGGGACATCGCCGCGGCCGAAGCGGTGCTGACGGCGGCCGGCGGCGCGGTGTGGGACTTCAATGGCGCACCGCTCAGCTACAACGCCAAGGAATCGTTCCTGAACCCGGATTTCTTCGCCGTGGGCGACCGCGCCTTTCCGTGGTTGGAGCGCCTGCCGGCGCAACCCTCGGGTTAGCTCGGAACGGTCTCGAAAGGGAGGTTGGCCTCACCGGCCGGCTGCATGAGTGCGTTCGCCCTGCCGAGGACAAATGACACTGTTTTAATATACAGGCGGCCGGTGAGGGCTTCACTATACGCAAGGCCGTTTCGCAAAGGTAGGCCAGTGCCGCACGAAACCGAGGCAAATCTAAATTACTGACAAAATATCAATGAGTTAATCACCAACAATCCATACTATCTTCACTTTTCCGCCCCTCGGAGAAAGGCGCTCGAAACACATCCGTTACTTGCTGCAAACGTTGTCGAAACATCTTGCGGACACAACGCCGCAAATCGCGCCGCCGGCCTCACGTCGCCACGGTCATCTCGCGCACCAGCAGCGAGCCGGCCTGCACGTTGCCGCGCCGGTCCACATCGTCGCCCATGCCCACCACGCCCAACAGGATGTCCTTCAAGTTCGAGGCGATGGTGACTTCGCCGACCGGGAACGCCGGCTTGCCGCCTTCCACCCAGATGCCGGCCGCGCCCCGCGAATAGTCGCCAGTGACGAGGTTCACGCCCTGCCCCATCAACTCGTTGACCACCAGCCCGGTGCCCATTTCCTCCATCAGGGCCGCCACCGGCGTCTGGTCGCACTCCACCACCAGATTGAAGACGCCACCGGCATTGCCGGTGGTGGTGCGCTTCAGCCGGCGCGCCGAGTAGGAGCTCAGCACATAGCTCGCGAGGCGCCCCTGCTCGACGAACGCCTTCGGCGCCGTCGCCACCCCTTCGCCATCGAAGCCGGCGCTGCCCAACGCCTTCGGCAGGTGTGGATGCTCGGCCAAGGTGATGCAAGGCGCCGCCACGTCCTCGCCAAGCGCATCCAGCAGATAGGATGCGCGACGGTATTGGGCGCCGCCGCTGATGGCGCCGAGCAGGTGGCTCACCAACCCGGCCGCCAGCCGCGGGCTGAACAACACGGGCCAGCTGCCCGTCTTGATGGGGCGCTTGCCGAGCCGCGCCACGGTGCGCCGCGCCGCCTCCTCGCCGACTTCGGCCGCGGCTTGCAGTTCGGCCGGATCCCGCGCCACGGTGTACCAATGATCGCGCTCCATGCCGTCGCCATCCTCGGCAATGACGGCGCAACCGGCGCCGTGGCGCGTGGCGCTCACGGTGCCGACGAAGCCCAGGCTGTTGGCATAGAGCTGGCAGGTGCTCTGGGTATAGCTCCGCGCCCCTTCGGAGTTGACGATGCGGCCATCGAAATCGAGCGCTGCCGCTTCCATCTCGAGGGCCAAGTCACGCAGGCGGTCGGCATCCATTTGCCACGGGTGGCTGAGGTCGAGCGGCGGCCAATCCACGGCCAAGCGGTGTACGTCCGCCAAGCCATTGCACGAGTCTTCTTGGGTGTGGCGGGCGATGTCCATGGCCGCGCCCACGGTGGCACGGATGGCTTCCGCACTGGCCTCGGAAGTGCTTGCCGAGCCCTTGCGGGCACCGTCATAGACCGTGATGGCGAAACCGCGCTCGCGGTTGAACTCCACGGTCTCCAAGGCTCGCTGACGCACCGCCACTGCCAGCCCCTCGTCCTCCGTGAGCGATGTTTCCGCGGCGCTCGCCCCGGCCGCCTTGGCTTCGCGCAGGATGTCCGCCGCGACGTCGGCTAGGGCGCGTTCCCGCTCGGTCAACTCTCTCGCGCTGGCGGTCTCCATGCGCGGGTAGCATAGCCGACGTGGCCGCGGCACCGGGACAAGCGCCGAACAAGCCGAGCAAATCCGCCGCCAAACGCGACGCGCTGGCGGCGCAACGGCTGGGTGCCGCCTTGGCGCGGCTGGAACCGGAACGCCGCGCGGACATCCCCATGAGCGAGGCGTTGCGGACGGCCCTCGACGCCTACCGGCGTTGCGCCACGCGGGAAGCCAAGCGGCGTCAAATGCAGTTCATCGGCCGCCTGATGCGCGACGAGGACCGCGAAGCCTTGGCGACTGGCTTGGCCCGCGCCACCCGCCTCACACCCGCCGAGCAGGGGCTCAACCGCAAACTCGCAGCTTGGCGGGAACGGTTGTTGAATGAGCCGGCGGCCCTCGCCGACTATCTCGACGACCATCCGGCCGCAGACGCCCAACGGCTGCGACAACTGCTTCGCCAGATCGCCAAGGCCACCGACGCCGAAGCCCGGACGCGCCTCAGCACCCAGCTCTTTCGGTTGCTGCGGGAGAACGGATGACCACGGGAGTAGAATCGACCAAGTTCGCTTCGCGGTTTGCGCAGGCAGCATGGAGACGGATGCCGTGGCCACGGGATGCATCCTTACCGACTACTTGGAGTGCGCGATGGCGTCGGCGACGTTCGACAAGCTGAGCGATGGCAGCTTTGCGGGCCGGGTGCCCGACTGCCAAGGCGTCATTGCCCTCGGCGAGACGTTGATGGATTGCCAACGCCTGCTGCGCTCCACACTCGAAGACTGGCTGTTGCTTGGCCTCCGCATGGGGCACTCAATACCCGTTCTGGAGGGGCTGGACCTCAACGGAGAGACGGCCAGTGAGCCGTTGGACGCCGTGTAGGCGCAACGTGTTCCTGCGTCGATTGCGGCGACTCGGCTTCGACGGCCCATTCGCCGGCGCCGCAACTGCTCCCGACCAGCCCTTCGTGGGAGGTTCAAGAGTCCTATTCGCTATTCTGCGGTGCTTCGGTCAATGTCCACCGCAACAACAACCGTAAGATCGCCTGTTTCACCCTGCCATGCACGGCCAAGAGCGTACTACCAAAGAGGAGGCTACATATCGTCCACAATGCCAGCGACACCATACCAACAGTACGCAACGGCTCGCCAGCGACGATGTTCATCCAATAGCCCGTCTGACTCCCGACAACCAATACAGCCGGAACGAACGACAGTGCGACTGGAACTCCGGCAGCCCACCATGCCAATCGATCCAAGTGCCAATACCTCTGCTTATCCCTACGCCTACGTTCCTCACTATCAGCCCTCAACCTCCGCTCCGTTTCTCTATGTGCTTCCTTTTCGGCCATCAGTTTCGCGTCGGCCTCTTGCGTTACCTCCTCAACGATGCGATCAAGTATTTCGCGCACACCGACCTCACTTAAGGCCGCATCGTCGCCAAGGGTCATACTCACTAGCTCATCGTATACCGACGGGCTACTTCGGAGAAACTGGTGATCCCGCTGCGTGATGCGCCCGGCGGCCTCTAGCCTATCGACTTCCTGCAAGAAATCGGTGACCAGTGCGGCTGAGGGTTGTACGGCGGCGTAAGAGAACGCGATCACTTCCGCCATTGGCAAGGATGGTGCACCCATAGGTACCTTGAGCCACGCGAGATTCGCGAGGCTGAAGTCCGAAATTACGCTCGACACCTCTCGGGAAGCCTCGAATCTCCTCCCGAAGTCCCAAGCCGTTCGCGCGAAATCAGAATTACTGGTCACCAAAACCGCTTTTGCCGTTTCAATAGAGCTTGGCGTTGCCCCACGCCGAAGCGCATATACGCTACGAACAGAATTGATGTCATATTCCTTCGCCCTAGGGTTGAAATACGATATGCCATCATCAAGCATCTGCTCAAATCTACTCTCGTCAATCTGATACTCGGGTCCGTACTTCGGCGTTTGCCGCACGTCGATCCCCAACTTGGCCATCCTCTCGTCGGTATCGCCGACAAGTAGCAGAAAGTCCGACCTTGTCATTCCACTTCGCCGGGCATGTTCGACGATCCTCCCGCGCCCGCCCCACGCGTCGATCTTCGCCGCCGCCCCATCGAGTACGCGGCCGAGTTCCTCGCGTGTGTGAGAGAACATCGCCACTCGACCGCCAAGCTGAGCCAATAACCCTGTGAGCTCCTCCGTGGCGCGCTCGCCACTCTTTCCTTCAAGGCCAAGCAGTTCGATCAGCAAGGGCGTGTCAAGATAGAACGTCGTGTGTCTATAGTCCTTCATACTCTTTAGATCCGGACAAAGAAGCGCATTGGCCAACATGTGTCCATGTACCACAACCATGAACTTCTCAAATAGCCTGTTGTCATTCCCCTGAACATACAGTACGTACTTGCCCACTAAAGTGACATCCTTGCCTCTGTGATCTCCTCCGATGTCTGGGATAGCAGTTCCCCTCAAACAGGCACGCAGGCAAGACACGTTAAAATACGATAGGAAGGTACAGATAGCCATGATGGAACGATGGTCGTCGAACTCCAGACGTGCTTCGCGACGAGCGTACTCCCTCAACCCATCCAGCGTATCCCGGATATGCTTCCTCGCCTCATCCCGTGCCTTATCCATCCCCGGATCGACGATGTTTTCCAGCACATACACGCTATGTTCTCGGCGCAAGTGATGGGACTTGGCCAGACGACGAAGGACGACCTGAACTGTTCGAACGGGAATCTCCAATCCGAAGTTCTTACGCAGATCCTCTGCGACTGAGTTATCTGTAACGAAGTCTGGTCTCCCGTCGTGCAATACTTGTAGTATGAAGGGACGTAGGTAGCTGAGATAGTCACCGCCACGGTCTATGTTAACCTTAAGGATGGCGAGGCTCGTTAGAGTTTCAGTGGTTTCGTTTGACATATTTGCGCTCTAGCGGTGTGGCCCGATATAGACGACCCGGAGCTGGCCAGCAGGATCGGCCGGTGGCCACTCGAAGTACATCCGCAAGGTCTCGGATCGGATCTTGCCATGCCAGAAGCAGGTGAGGCTACCGAGGCTAGCCGGATCAGGGAAAGTATATCGTTCTGGAGCCCGCTTATTGCTTTCGGACTCGTCCGAAAACCAAGCTGTCTTGCCGACAAAGTGCCTACGCTGCAATTCCTGGCCCTTGGCTGAAAGTTGCCCGCCTTGGTTCATCTCCTCCATCAGCGTCTGCAATACGGTGAACAGATCACCCACTCTGCGGCATTGATGTGGCCTGAACGTCTGAGTAGACAGGGATGTGTCACAGTGATCGCCGATCAGCAGGCGGCTGAACTGTCGCCGGGCCTGTGCCAGCGCCTCCGTCCAGTTTGTAGGCGCCGGTCGGCCGGCCTCGACCGCGTCTGCGAGTGTCCCGGCATCTCTAAAGTTGGGGACTGGAACGTGATCGTGCACCTCTTCCCACAGTCCATGAACGACAACAAGCGAGTCCGCGGCAAAGCGCGATGCGGAGTTTTCAACCGGGCTCAGTACGCTAGCGGCTTGGAGAGAGAGGATGCGACGGGCCGCTTCCCCGAGGCCAAGATCGGTTACTTCTATTTCGTCCTCGCCGAACACAAAGAGGTCGAGATCGGCGGGCTGCCGATCATCATCAATGAAGGGGCCTTGCTTAGCCGTCCAGGCAAAGAACAGTTGCCGCTGATCTCTGGGCAGCCGTTGACCAAGGTCGCGTAACAGCAAACCTTCCCGTACGGGAGTGGCCGGCATCGCTCTTGCGCAGAAGAGCGTGCTTGCTAACACAGAATGACGAACCCGCCCTTCGAGCAAGGCAACCAGCGGCGCTTGTTCGGGAGCCGCGGTGGCGCAGGCCTCGGCTAACGCCAGCTCGTTGACATAGGCACGCACCGGCTACGTCTTCCAACCCGAGAGTATGGCTAGGTCATTCTCGGCTTGGTCGAAGAAGCCCTCCGGCCAGTCACTGATGGCACCGTTTTTGTCCACCGCCAAAGTCGTCACCCGCCCGACCATGCCGTCTTGACCGACAAAGTGGAGCGCTACGTCGTCCGGCTGCACCAGTCCATCTCGGACGGCAAGGCGGATTCCGCTCAGCAGATGGTCGCTGTGCGTCTCAACAAAGACTTGTAAGCCCGCACCCGCCATTTGCCCCAAAAGCTGCCCGACCGCAGATTGTGCCCGCGGGTGAAGATGGGCCTCTGGGCTGTCCACCACCACAATGGATCCGTTCTCGCGGATCAACATTGCCACCAACATCGGGAATGCGTAGCTCAGTCCGAAACCAACATTCGCCGGCCGCGCCCATGGGCTGGTCCTGCTCAAGCTGAAGGTCAAGCGTATCGGCGCATCCGGCGACAGCCGATCAGCGCTGGCCCGCGCTCCTGGAAACAACTCGCTTAGCCAAGCGTCCACTTGGGCTCTCACTGTCGCGGAGGCATCATGTGGATGGCGGCGGGCTGGGTCTACCTCCTCATCGGCGTACTCGACGTACCAATACGGCGCAAACTCGCCGAAGGCACCTACATCGCCAACCGGTCGGTAGGCCGTTCTAGGCACCGGAAAGGTATCGAGCGGTACGGCGCGGGCAGCACTGACATAGACCGTACTCCGCAGCGCCGACGCCAATGGCGACTCGGCAACGCCTTGTGCAGGCCAAATCCGCGCTCGCTCTTGCTGCTTGGCTGCGCCCCCTTTGTCCCCCCCTTGGTATTCCAAAGCGCGGAGCGGAACGAGTCCCCTTCCTGAGCGCACCCTCTGCGAACCAAACATCCACCGAATCCGCTCATTCCTCGTCCGAACGCCAAGGCTGAAGGACGGCTCCGTTGCACCGTGCCGCAATACGTCACCTTCACTGCCGAGACTGACTACGTCCCCGTTGAGCGGCAGCTTGTCTTCGCTCGCGGCTGACTGTAGCGCTTGGGCCAGCAATAGCAGCGCCTGCAGCGCTGTGGACTTGCCGCCAGCGTTGTAGCCCGTGAGCACCGTCAGAGCCGCACAGGACAGGTCAAGCGCCTCGTAGCACTTGAAGTTCTTCAGTTCAAGGGCCTCGAGCGTCATGCATCTAGCCATTCGGACAGAGCATCATCAACCATCTCAAACCTTGTTTGGACCGGTGCTGTGCTATTCGTCGAATAGGTGATTGCACGCTCGAACTGCTCGTCCAACAATAGCCATCTAAGGCGACGGGCAATCGCGTCGCTTTCCTCTTCGACTACGTTACTCGACACTCGGGCAAAGGCCCAAGATAGCACATCAAACAATGCAATGTTGACTACAGACCTTCGCGCCCATCCTGTTTCCCTGAGTGACTTTCGAAAAGAGTGGCGACCGAAAAGAGAGAGATTACTTTCCATTGACACGGTGAATCTATGTTCAATGGCAGCTAGGTCATCGTCGGATGTCCTGTTGAGTCTCTCGATGGTGCGGGCTAGAAACCCGTCCATGTCACCCCCCCCATACGACGTCCAACCAAGCGTATGGAAGCCCGCGAACCGATTAACGGCCTCCCTGTCACGCATGAGCTTCGTGTTGAGTGACGAACCCGTGGCCCACAAAAAGGCGTCGGATCTAGACATCTTCCTTAGCCATCGGGTGCCAGGACCATTGTAGATCGCATTCCGCATCTGTTGACGGGAGAGTACCTCTCCACCATTGACGCGCTCGAAGATGTCTAGTTGTGCTCGCTGTGGCGCACTCTTGTCAAGAATGTAGAGGATTAACTGAGTATCTTCGACGCGCTCTCTCAAGTTCAGTGAGAGATCTGAGAACTTCTTTCCCATTAGTGGATGGCTCTCGCCTAGACCAGATAGAGTGAGTTCATCTTTCAAAAATCGGGCGAAAGTTCCGAGCCGCTGCAACCCGTCGACGACCAATATTCGGCCATCACCACCCTCTGCAACATAGAACACCGGCAACGGTATGCGCATTACGCAGCTCTCGATTAGCTTTGATTGCTTCTTGGGCTCCCATACGAAGTCCCGCTGGAAGTCTGGGTCAAGAATGAAGCGCCGGCGCTCTATGCGGTTGACGACTTCGGAGACAGTACGCGTCTCCGAACGCACCATGATGTCGTTTAATGGATAGTCGGGGTGCTCTATGTCTACGTCCGGATCACCAAGACCCTCGATCTCCTCAACCCGATCTACGCTAGTCGAGTCGCTCATGCCGTCCTTCCTCACCTAGCGGGGGCACGATGCCACCCGACGACAAGCGCTGGAGAATACTCGCTACAGGTGCAGATGGTCAAGGTGCTGTGGGGGTTCATGGGGCCCACCGCGGGCTCACCCTTCTTCGACAGTGTCGCGCCCAAGCCGAATTCTTGGGTGCCGCCGGCATCCCGCGTATCCCGTCGGTTGTTGTCTGTTCCAGGGCGAAACACCATTTGAGGCATGTCCGTGGTGGCAAATCGGGCAGCAGGAGTGGGTGGCCTTTAGAACGCCCCGCCATCAAGCGCTCGTTCCACCCACCGTGAGGCTGTCCACCTTCAGCGTGGGTTGGCCGACACCGACCACCACCGTTTGCCCATCCTTGCCGCAGTTGCCGACGCCGGCGTCCAAGCGCAGGTCGTTGCCGACCATCGACACCCGCGTCATCACCTCCGGGCCGCTGCCGATGAGCGTGACGCCGCGAATCGGGGCTGTCACTTTGCCGTCTTCGATGCGGTACGCCTCGGTGGCCGAGAAGACGAACCGCCCGGAGGTGATATCGACTTGGCCGCCGCCGAAACTCACGGCATAGATGCCCTGCTTGACGCTGGCGATGATCTCTTCCGGGTGCGCGGTCCCGGCCTCCAAGAAGGTGTTCGTCATGCGCGGCATGGGCAGGTGCGAGTAGGATTGGCGACGGCCGTTGCCGGTGGGCGCGGCGTTCATCAGGCGGGCGTTCAGCTTGTCCTGCATGTAGCCCTTCAAGATGCCGTTCTCGATGAGCACCGTGCGCTGCCCCGGTGTGCCCTCGTCATCCCGGGTGAGGGAGCCGCGGCGGTTAGGCAGGGTCGCGTCGTCAATGACGGTGCAGGCCGCCGAGGCCACGCGCTCGCCGATGCGCCCGGAGAACGCCGAAGTGCCTTTGCGGTTGAAGTCTCCTTCCAAGCCATGGCCCACGGCTTCGTGCAGCAACACCCCCGGCCAACCCGGCCCCAGCACCACCGGCATGGAACCCGCCGGCGCATCCACCGCGTCCAAGTTGGCGAGGGCTTGGCGGACGGCCTCCCGGGCGAATTCCTCGGCGCGGCCTTGCGCGTCGGGGCCTAGAATCCAACCCAAGTCGTGGCGGCCGCCGCCGCCGTCGAAGCCACGTTCGCGGCGGCCATCGCGCTCGACGATCACGGATACGTCAAAGCGGCACAGCGGTCGCTCGTCCGCGGCCAATGTGCCGTCGCTGGCGGCCACCAGGTTGGTCTCGGAACTGGCGGCGATGCGGGCGGTCACCTCCTTCACGCGCGGGTCCAAGCCCCGGGCAAAGGCGTCGATGCGGGAAAGCAGCGCGACCTTCTCCGGCGCCGTCGCGGAACCGATCGGGTCTTCACGCCGATAACGGGGCTCGGCCTCGGTGCGCCGATACGCCTGCACGGCGCCGTCGCCACCGGCGCGGGCGATGCTGCGGGCGGCATTCGCGGCTTGGGTCAATGCCGGCAGGGAGATGTCGTCGGCATAGGCGAACCCGGTCTTGTCGCCGCTCACCGCGCGTACGCCCACGCCCCGGTCCAAGCTGTGGTAGCCATCCTTGACGATGCTGTCCTCCAGCGTCCACGCCTCCGCTCGCTGGCGTTGGAAGAAGAGTTCGCCGAAGTCGATGCGGCGGCTCGTCAAGCGGGAGAGCAGCCCATGCACCTCCGCCTCGGCGATTTCGCCGCTTTCCCAGAGCGCCCGCTTGGCCTCGATCAGTTCCGTCATGGTGTTCCCACTTCCGCGCCGGCGTCCGCCGGGTCGATGTCACCGGAGAATAAACCAACGAGCTTGGGTTCCGGGTCTTCAATGGCGCCGGTGACGCGGTAGCGGGCGCTCGACAATGCGTCGAGCTGCTCCTTGAACACCTGTTGCCCCAGCAGCACGCTGGCCGCGGTGGCCGGATTGGTGGACGCCAGCCAGATGGCGTACCACGGCAGGCTCGACGACAGCGGCAAGGTGACGATCATGTCGTTGTCCAAGCTGCCATTGGCGAAATCCACGGTGCCGTAGATCTTGAACTCCGAGCCCGGGCCCTCGATCAGCATCGGCTCGGCGAAGCGCAGCAGGCCATCGTCGAACACGGTGCGGGCGCGAATGCTGTCGAAGCCGATGCCCTTGCCGAACACATCCGAGAAATCCAATTGCAGCCGGTGCGCGATCTTCGAGAAGTTGAGCAGCGCGAGGAAGCGTCCACCCGGCGCCTCCGCCACATCCAGGAAGCGTCCCTCGGCCACGGCCAGCCGCATGTCACCGGAAAGGTCATGCAGTTCGAAGTTGAGCGGCGAGCCGGGCCAGCGCGCCTCGCCCTCGATGCGCACCGCGGCGCTCTCCACGTTGGTGTCGTAGCCCCACTGTGGCAGCACCGCCGCGAGATCTCCCGCCACCACGCTGCCTTGGAAGGAAGTGGTGTCCGTCTCCCGGCGCCAAATGACGCTCTCGCCGGCCGCAATGCTCAAGCCCTTGATTTCCCCGTGGACGTCCGTCAGGCGCAACTCACCCTCGCCGGGCCGGACGCCGAAGTGCCAACTGCCGAAATCCTCCCCGTCAACGAGCACATGGCCGATGGCCACATCCAGCGCCGGGATGCGATCCATGAGGGCGACGTCGAGCGGATCCGCGTCGTCCTCGCCGCCGGGCAACCGCACCAAGGCCAAATCGACTTGGATGGGCGTGTCGCCCTGCCGCCTCAGCCTTCCCGTCACCGCTTCGCTCACCACCGCGAGCTCGAAGCCACCGGGCGCCAAGTCGCCATCAAGCCGCAAACGGGGCAGCGTCAGCGACTCGAAGTGGATGCCTTCAATGGTGAAGTTCCGCAAATGCCAAGCCGTGGTGGCGGCGACCTCGAGATCGCCCAGTTCGGCGACGTCCAAGGCGCCGATGTGCCCGCTGACGGTGACGCCCCGGGAAGCGGCCGCCGGCGCCGGTGCGCCGACACCCACGGCGCCACCCAACAACTCGCCTTCCAGCACATGGAGCCAGCCGGCGAGGCCGCCTTCCAAGAACTCCACGCGGGTGTAGTCGTCGCTGAACAGGAGCTTCGCGCTCAAGGGGCGGGCCACATCCGCCGTCTTGCCGAGTGGCGCCGGCAAGTTCAACTCAAGACCCAAGCCATCCGTCGCGACGGTGAGTTGCGGGGGCCGCCCGGAGGCGGGGAAGACGGCCAAGCTGGCGTCGAAACCGAACGCCCCGGCGGCGCGGGCGAATCCGGCGGCGCGGGCGCCGATGAGCCCGTAAACGTCCTCGACGCCGCTGGTGCCCCGCACGGCGAACGTGACCGCATCATCCTTCGATTCGGCCGACACCGTGACCGGTGCGCCAAAGAGCTCGCCGACAAGCCCTTCGGCGACCAGGTGGTGCGGAGAGCGGAAACTCGCTCGGCCGTGCAGGTCCGCGAAGCGCAGGCCCACATCCGTGAAGTCGAGCACGGCGCCGGCGAGATCGAAGGTCAACGCCACGTCGGCCCCTTCCAAGCCGCTCTTGCGCCGCGCCAGCGCCAGCGCGGTGAGTGCCTCAGCGGGAGGCTCGGCCGCCGCGGCGGGCGCCCCCGGGGCCTGGTCGGCGAGGCCGAGCCCGATGCCCCGCAACGGCACCCGCAAGTTGCCTTCCACCTGAACCGGGCCGGCGCCACGCCAACATTCACACACATACGGAACGAACGCGGCAGTGGGCGTGGCATGCACGAAATCGAGGGCCTGCTGCACGTCCACTTCGGTGCGGCCGCGCACCTGGGCATGGCTCGCGCCAGCCGGGGCATGCACGGACACGCCCTCGAACGCGGCGCCGGACGAGACGCCAACGAAGTTGGTGGCCAAGACGGCCGTGCCTTTCACGCGCAGATGGCCGTGCAAGCGCT
Organism: Candidatus Azotimanducaceae bacterium; assembly: GCA_965200505.1. Lineage (GTDB taxonomy): Bacteria > Pseudomonadota > Gammaproteobacteria > Pseudomonadales > Azotimanducaceae > VXNE01. The sequence continues at coordinate 2,873,168 of OZ241343.1, forward strand.
CCGCCGCCGGCCAAGCGGGATGATAGGCGAGGGCGCCATCGACCACATCACCGGCCAGCTCCAACCGGCGCATCGGCAATCCCGGCAAGGCGCGCGTATGGCCGTGGTAGAGGATCGTCGCATCGTCCAGCCGGCCAGCCACCAAGCTGGCGTCGAGCCACGGCTTCAGGCCGCCGGGCAGTTTGCGCGGCATGTAGCGCTTGGCGTCGTCCACGGCCGCGGCATCCACCGCCGCGGCCACCGAGAGCCGGCCCTCCAACGCATCCTTGGGCCGGGTCAACGCGAGGGCGGCGGCGGAGTGCGCGGTGCCGAGGCGCGTTTCCAGGCGCCCGCGCAAGCCTAGGTAGCTCGGCTCGAACCAAGCCGTCATCACGCCGGCGGCATGGTCATAGGGCCATGGGTGCTCGAAGTGATCCGGCAGCGCGGCGTGGGCGGCGCGGCTTTCGAACTCGATCTTGGCGGCGCGCGGATGCCCCCACAGCCGCGCGTTCGCCCCGTGGAACTCCGGGATGCCCCGATAGCTCCTGGTGCTTGCATCTTCCAACCGCCCGGAATAGGCCACGCCGGTGCCGTCGAGATGCAAGCGGAAGTCCCGCAGCGCACCCCGCGCCCGCACACCATCGAACCAGCGGCCCACCGCGCCATCGGCACCCAAGGCCGCGATGAGGAAAGTGTTCCATGCGCCGAGATCGAGCTGTGCCGCCCAGAGCGTCAACGCGCCGCGGACATCGCCGACGAAATCGAGGCTTGGCGGCGTGAAGGTGGCGCCTTGGCCCGCCGCTTCCACGCCGAGCATCCCCCGGTAGAAGCCGTTGTAGCCCTTCGCCACGGCCCGCGCCATGAGGTTCACCGCCCCGCCCGGCAGGCCGACCTCCGCGGCCCACGCCTGCGCCGTGACGCTGCCTTGGCGGCCGTCGCTGCGCCAACTGCCGTCCAAGTGGATGGCCATGGGCGGCAACCCGGTGGCCGCCGCCAACGCGGCATCCACTGCAAAGCCTTGGGCGCTGATGCGGGCAGCGCCGGCGAGGTCTTTGTCCAAACCTACATCGTCAATGTCGAAGTCCACCTGCAAGGTACACGCCGGACAGCCGCCGGGGGCCACCGTCGCCCGCCAGCGGTTGCGGCCGTCGCGGTTGATAGCGAGGGCCTGGAGCTTGAGGTCGCCAGAGCCGGCCGGGCCGGCGAGGCCGATGGTGGCGTTCAAGCGCAGCTCGTCGCTGTGCTGGAAGAACGGCACCCAATCCATGCCTGCGGGTTGCTCCGCCCCGTCCAATCGCCAGCCCTCTGGCGTCTTGACGAGACGCAGGCGGGCATCCGCCACCTCGAAGCGGCGGGCGACGATGCGGTTGCGCCACAGGCTCTCGGCGAGGTCAAGTTCCAGCACGGCGCCATCGAGCTCGCCGCCGGGGAAAGCGACGCGCTGCGCCGCCAATACGGGATGCAGCCCGTGCCAAGCGCCCCGGACGCCGCTCAGGTGGACGCCCCGCGGCGCGAGCCACGCGTTGAGCGGGGCCTCGAACCGAGCCAATTGCGACGCAACGAGACGCCCGCCCCCTTGCAGGACGGCGAAGCAAACGGCCAAAGCCGCCGCCAACGTGAAGCACTTCTTCCCGAAACCCGGCAAGAGAACGCCCGTCGCCATCAGGAACGGGACGCATCATACTCGCGTGGGCGGGGCGCGGGCGTGTGGACATCACCGGGCGGAACCCCGCGTTCCCCAAGCAGCACCGCAGGCAAGGCCACCATGTTTCGTTCAATCAGGTTCCATCTCGCAGCCTTTGCGTTCACGTTGTACGCCGTGGTGGGTGTGGCGGCGGCGGAAGCACCCCCCGCCGCGGCCGGCATCCCCGCGCAAGTGGCGGTGACTGGCGGGGTGGTGCGCGGCTTCGGCGAGCCGAGGGCCGGCGGCGGGCCACCGCTCATGCGATACCACGGCATCCCCTATGCGGCGGCGCCGGTGGGTGTGTTGCGCTGGGCGCCCACCGCGCCTGTGCAGCCTTGGCCCGGTGTGCTTGACGCCACCCAGCCGGGGCCAATCTGCCCGCAGCTTACCCATGTGGGCGTGGCCTTCTACGACCCGCCGCCGGGTGCCGCGTTGCCGCCGCAAAGCGAGGATTGCCTCACCTTGAATGTTTGGACGGCCGCCGGCGGCGCTCACGAGCGGCGCCCGACGATGGTGTGGATTCACGGCGGCGGCTTGCAGGGCGGGTCGGGTTCCGCCCACGCCGGCCGCCTGCTCGCCGAACACGGCGCCGTGGTGGTCACGTTCAACTACCGCCTCGGTCAATTGGGATTCTTCGCGCATCCTGAGCTGTCGGCGGAGAACGGGGCGGAGGTTTCGGGCAATCAGGGTTATCGGGATCAGATCCAAGCGCTCCGTTGGGTGCGGGACAACATCGCCAAGTTCGGCGGCGACCCAAACAACGTCACGCTGTTTGGCGAATCCGCCGGCGCCTACAGCGTCTCCGTGCTGCAGGTGAGCCCCTTGGCGCGGGGATTGTTCCATCGCGTCATCGGCCAGAGCGGCGGCGCCTTCCACCCCATGCGGCATCGCACCGAAGACAAGCGCTACGCTCCCGCCGCCGAGCGGGTTGGCCGGCAATTCGCGGCGGCCCTCGCCGGCGCGGACGGGGATCAGTCCTTGGCGGCCCTGCGCGCGGTGCCCGCCGAGCGGGTGGTGGAGATAGCGGCATCCAATCCCCTCTTCTCGGAGTTCGAGATGCTGTCCATCGTGGATGGCGACGTGCTGCGTGAGGAAGTGGGCACGGCCTTTGCCGCCGGACGCCAAGCCGATGTGCCCGTGCTGGTGGGATCAAACGCGGACGAGGGCACCGCCCTGCTCGCGCACTTCACCCGCTTCATGGGGGCCGGCGCCGCCGGATTCGCCAAGTTCGTGCAAGCGAAGTTGCCGGAAGCCGGGGCGCAACTGGCGCGTCACTATCCGGCCGACACGGATGCCCAGGCCATGCAGTCTTGGGCTGATCTCTTCGCGGACCTCACGTTCACCTATCCGCAACGTGCGTGGGCGCGGAGCATGGCGGCCCTCGAAAGCCCCGCTTGGCTCTACTGGTTCACTTGGCGGCCGCCCGTGCCGGATTCGGCGACCTACAAATCCTTCCACGGCGCCTTTCAGATGTATCTGTTCGAGGACTTGGAAGCCTTCAACGCGACGCCGACGGATGCGGACCGAGCGCTGGCCAATCGCTTGGCGAGCACTTGGGTGAGGTTCGCGGCCACCGGCGACCCCAACGGCCCCGGGGTGCCCAGTTGGCCGACCCACACGCGACACAACGAGGCACACATGGAATTGGGTGAGCGCTGGCGCGTTGGCCACCACTTGCGCGTTCCCCAACTCGCGCTGATCGAGCGGGCGTGGGCGGCGCGGCGGGGGGGCGGGTGACGCTCCCGGTTGCCTCTGCGCTAAGCTCCGCACCATCGACATCGTTCGTCCGTGGGAGTGCGCCGTGTCCGCCCAGAAAATCGCCGAGCTCGAACGCCAGATCGCCGAGCTCACATCGGAAGTCCTCACGCTGCGCAAAGCCGCGGTGGGCACCCCGACGCGCAACCACGTCTTCGCGACACCGGCCGGCGAGACGACGCTGCGCGACCTGTTCGGAGACCGCGACCGGCTGCTCGTCATTCAGAACATGGGCCAAGGCTGCCGCTACTGCACACTCTGGGCAGACGGCTTGAACGGCCTGCTGCCGCACTTGGAGTCTGCCTTTGCCGTGGCGTTGGTGTCCAAGGATGCACCGGCGACGCAGCGACGATTCGCCAACGAGCGGGGCTGGCGGTTCCAACTCGCCTCACACGGCGATGGCGACTACATTCGGGAGGAGGCCGCTTGGAAGGGCGAAGGCCCCAGCGCCGGCGTGGTGCTCTACGAACGCGACGGCGATGCCATCGTGCGCAAGAACTCCAGCGTGTTCGGCCCCGGCGACCTCTACTGCGCCATGTGGCCACTGCTGGGCCTCGCCGGGCTGGATGGCGATAGCTGGACGCCCCAATACGCCTACTGGAAGCGCCCGGAAAAGATGGATGACGGTGGGCAGAACTTGCTTTGAACGCCCGACCAAGACCCATCGCTTGTCGCTAAAGCTCCTCGAACTCCCAAGAACAAGAGCAAATCTTCAGCCGCGCATCTGCCACCCAATCAACTGTGCGTTCCAATCAGCACACTCGTCTCGAATGAGACTCGGACTCCATCTCACTCTGGAATCTCTGTAGATTCCAGATCTTCAGCATTCGGCGCCTGTCCGCCAACATCGACTTGCTGAGAGATGATTTTCTCCTTTAGCGCATCCGAGATTCTATTGCATCTCCGTTCAAAGAACCGTTCGTAGTCATCTCTCGCACTTCCGGATCCACCAAAGTGCTTGTCCCAAATACCGTCTTTCCTAATGTCAATGAAATGAGTCTTCATACTAGCAGCGATCCTCCTATTGGCCTTTTGAAACTCCGTCATATACTGAGACGGTTTCTTTGCCCGCATTTTCGCCTTATTGAGCTCTTCATCGACGATGGTGATGTTCACGATATGGTTGATGTCGAACGCCTCGTATCTTCCTTCCAAGTACTTCTTCGGAAAAAAGTGATGGTAGTTCTTGCTGTTGGCACGCTTCAACCAATCATTACTTATATTGATGCGTGACCTGTGGTTATCGAATCTCCTAGGCTCCTCGCCAGCAAGGAGACATAGAATCGCCTTTACAAAGGCGCGGCCGGTCTTAAATTCACCATTCTGATAGATCAACTCCGGAGTTGGGTCAACCGGATAGTCATAGGTCGGCAACTTACCCCCAAGTATGTCATCGATGCGGCGTATGTCTTGTGCGAGCTTCGTGTCCAACGACTGCGAGTAGCGACCTGCCAACGACGTCCGCCAGAAATAGTCGACAAGACGGTCATGTTTGTCACCAACAGGCGAACGCCTGTCGTTGGCGAAAAAGTAACTAAGCGGCACAAGTATCGACTGATACGGAAGCAACTCTGAGACCGGAACTCCCAGTGTCAGTCTTAGATAATCAATCGCTTGGCGAACCCCGTTTTCAGCCTTAGGCCATGTATCGATAAACTCTGCCTTGTCCAGATTTAATATGTCTTGTTTCCTTGTTTCCTTGACCATGATTGCGGAAATAGCCTGTAGAATAACTATTGGTCGCACAGTACGATAACCAACGTCATCTAGCTCGGCAAGAAGATCATTAGTCTTCTCGAAAAGGTCAAAATCTCGATCTGCATCGAAAGTCTTGGCCACCATAATCTCGAAAACTGTCAGCGGCACTCCGCCTACGTTAATTCGCGTAAAAATCTCAGTAGCAACGTCGGTTGAGGCTTCTTGCACTACAACTATAGAAGCGCTATAAGATCGTATAGATTCCCTATAGCGTAACATCCTGTCGACGTACTCGTCAGGATAGTCTTTCAGACTTGCTACTATCTCTTCCGAAAGTAAAAGATGAATCGGAATATATGAGTGGGGCTCCATCCCGCTAGGGTTGGTAATCACGAGATCTCGGTCGTCGTCGGCGTTGAGATCTATGTAGAGTTCGGCAAAGTTTTCGGTCTTGCCTTCTCGATTCACCTCTTTGCCATGCAGCGTCGCGAAAATGCTAGTGAGCCGTTGCTGACCATCGAGAACGTACTGCGTGTAGTCTCCTTTAGGCGTCGGCGGGAAATCGATATCTCCGATGTTGCGGACGGTGCGGAGTTGCTCTTTCGTCTTCCACAGGATGAACGTTCCTATCGGGTATCCCCGGAGCAGGCTGTCGATGAGCTTGGCAGACTTTGCGCGATTCCAGACGAAATCTCGCTGAAACTGGGGGACCTTAATTGCTCCCAATTCGATTTGGCGCATAAGGTCGCCAAGTTGAATGGCGGACGGTTGGGGCATCTGTTGCGGCGTCATGGTCGTCCTTCCACTGGAGCTCTACTGAACGCACCGCGATTATACGACAAGTGGTCCCATCGTCGGATGGCGGCACCGCGACGAAGCCGGAGATGTCCCCGAGCTCGCTCCGGCAGGCAGGATGTCCCACCCCTGATAGTCAGGCCGGCGTCAGCCTACGCCAGCCTATCTGGCGGTTCCTCACCGGCGAAGAAGGCGTCCAGATTGGCGGCCACGCGCATCCCCATCGCCACCCGCGTCTCCACGGAGCCACTGCCGAGGTGCGGCAACAGCATCACGTTCTCCAAGGCGATGAGGGCCTTCGGCACTTGCGGTTCGCCCTCATAGACGTCGAGGCCGGCACCCGCTAAGTGGCCGGCCTTGAGGGCAGCTGCCAGCGCCGCTTGATCCACCACATCGCCCCGCGCGGTGTTGATGAGGAAGGCGTCTGGCCGCATCCGCGCCAAGCGCCCGGCGTTCATCAGGTGCCGCGTCGCCGGCGTGGCCGGGCAGTGGAGGGAGACGAAATCCGCCTGTTCCAGCACGGCTTCCACGCTGTCGCAGGCGCGGGCAGCCACGGCTTCGGCAACGCTTGCCGGTGGTGGAAACGGATCGTGGTAGAGCACCTTCATGCCGAAGCCGAAGTGGGCGCGCCGCGCCACGGCTTGGCCGATGCGCCCGAAGCCGATGAGGCCAATGGTCTTGCCCGTCACCTTGGCGCCCAGCATGTGCGTGGGGCGCCAACCCACCCAAGCGCCGGCGCGAACATGGCGCTCGCCCTCCCCGGCGCGTCGGGCGACGGCAAGCAGCAATGTCATCGCCAAGTCCGCGGTGCAGTCCGTCAGCACCTCCGGCGTGTTCGTCACCACGATGCCACGCTCTCGCGCCACGGCGAGGTCAACATGGTCGAAGCCCACGCCGTAGCTCGCGATGATGCGCGTCCTTGGTTCCAAACCATCGAAGAGCGCCGCGTCGATCTTGTCCGTCACGGTCGGGCACAGCGCATCCGCCGCGGTCAACGCTGCACGCAAGGCCGCCCGATCCAAGGGCGCGTCGGCGGTGTTCCGCGTCAACTCGTAGCGTTCCGCCAAGTGTGCCTCGGCGGCATCCGGCCACGCCCGCGTCAACACCACCTTCGGCCGCTCCGCCATGTGCCCGCGCATCCTTGAAAGCCGCCCTTGGCACCGTACCTGCCTTGGGCGATTGGCGTATTGTAGGGGCTATGCGCATCCTGCACATCGCGCACCAACAGCTTCGGAAGTACGGCGCGACGCGCGTCAGCTGGGCGAAGAAGTTGCACCTCGGCCTCATCAAGGCCGGCCACGACGTGCATGGCTTCAGCGACCGGGACGTGGCGGCCGTCGAGTCTCCACTGGGCGTGAAGCCCATCGGCCGGCGCCGCGCCAACAAGGTGCTCATGGAGATGGCGGAGGCCGTCGAGCCGCACCTCGTCATCGCCGGGCACTGCGATGTCATCACGGATGCCACCTTGGCCGAGTTGAAGCGCCGCCGGCCCGGCCTGGTGCTGGCGCATTGCAACAACGACCCCCTGTTCGTGCCGGAGAACGCCGCCCGCATCGAGCGGCGCGCTGGAGTGGTGGACGTGGTGTTCGTCTCCACCGGCGAGGCGGTGCTGCGCCAGCGCTTCCCCAACGTGGCGGCGCGGCTGCACCACATGCCGAACCCGGTCGATGCGTCCATCGAGTGCCACGACGCCTCTGGCGAAGCCGAGCTGCCCGTGGACCTCATCTTCTGCGGCAAGAGCAACGCCCACACCGGGCGTTTGGCGCTGGTGGGCTGGTTGCGCGACGCGCTGCCGCGGGGCTTCGCGTTCCGCACACCCGGCAGCTTTGGTGAGCCGACGGTGTGGGGGCTCGCCTACGACCGCGCGTTGGCGGCGGCGAAGATGGGCTTGAACCTCAACCGCCAAGAAGGCGACCACTGGTACTCGTCGGCGCGGATGGCGCAGATGGGCGGCAACGGCCTCTTGGTGTTCACCCATGCGGACAACGGGTTCGACGCGCTCTTCCCCGCCGAAACGCTCGCCTACTACCGCTCGCGGGAGGAACTGCTGGCCAGCGTCCTCGAGTTCCACCACGACGACGCGAAACGGCGCCATTGGGCCGCCAACACGCGGCGCTTCATGCACGAAGCCATGAACGCGACGCTGTACGCCCAATACATCGTCGAGGCGGCGTTGGAGCTGCCCTTCAGCCACCCCTACGCTTGGTGCCGATGATCCGCTTGAGCGACTTGACGCCGTTCGCCCGCGGCGGCAATCGGTTGTGTTTCGTACACCCGCAGCGCCCGGACGTGTGCTTGAAGGTACACCGCCCCGATGTGGGCTTGGCGGAGAAGCGCCGCCGCAAGGGGCTGAAGGGCCGCCTGAAACCTGCCGCCAGCTTTGACGACAACCGCGATGAGGCCGAGACGCTCGCGGCGCTGCACCGGCGCATCGGGCCAGACCTCGCGCGGTTCGCACCGCGGTTCCTCGAATGGGTGGCGACGGACTTGGGCACCGCCATCGCCGTGGATTTGATGCGCGACGCGGACCGCGCCATCGCCACCCCGCTCAAGCAATACATCTGGGAGCGCGGCTTGGAACCCCCGCTCTCGGCGGCGCTCGCCGAGTTCAGCGCCTTTTGGGTGCGCGAGCGCGTGCCTTCCCGGGAATTGCTGCTACACAACGTGGTGGTGCGCCAGCTCGGCGGCGGCGCGTTGCGGCTGGTGGCGGTGGATGGCCTCGGCAACGCCGATCTGCTGCCATTGTCGCGCTGGTCGGCACGGCTCGCTGAACGCAAGGCGGTGCGCAAAGTGGAACGGCTGCGTGCAAGGATAGATGCGCTGCTCGCCACCCGGGCCGCCGGCGGCCACCCCGGCGAGCATGGCTTCCTGCGCCGTTGACCGGGGCCGCCAAGGCCGCTCAGGTGGCGTCGATGCGCTCCGCGAGCTGGCCCAGCATCGCCTTCAGCGCCGCCGTGAACGCCAAGGGTTGGTCCAGGAAGACGTGGTGCTGGGCGTCTTCAATGCCCACCGCCGGCGTGTCCGCCCCCAGCAGCTCCAGCATGTATGCCAAGGTGCGGCTCGTGAAGGACTCGCTGTTCTTGCCGTAGATGAGGCCCACCGGCAGCGACAGCGCCGTGTAGTCCTCGGCATATCGTTCGCCGCCTTTCAGCGTGAGCGGCAGTTCCTCGTCGAACTTCCACGCCCAGCCGCCGTCCACGCGCATCAGGGATTCGCGGGCGATGTACTCCATGATGTAGCGGTTCTCGCACGGCTGCGGGGGATATAGGCGGAAACGGCCCCGTGCCGCTTCGCGGTCCGGATAGGTCTTCGGCCGGCCGCCGCCCATCAGCGGCCGATCCACCACCGGCTCGTCTGGATGGCGGATGCCGGAATCCACCAACACGAGGGCGCCGAAGCGTTGCGGAAACAGGTTCGCCGCCTTCGCCGCCATCATGCCGCCGAAGCTGTGGCCAACGATGAAGGGGTTGGGGCCCATGCCGGCCGCGTCGCACACCGCGACGATCTCCTGCGCATAGGTCTCCGCGTCGTAGCGGTAGCGATAGTCGGAATCGCCCATGCCGGTAAGGTCCATGGCGACCACGCGGTGTTCATCCAGCAACTGGGGCGCGATGAAGTCCCACCAATGGCTGTGCGCGTTCATGCCGTGGATCAAGAGCACGTCCCGCCGCCCCGCGCCCCGCCAACTGCGGTAGCACACGTCGCACTCGTCCACCTCCACCGTGGCCGTTTCGCTCGGCGTCTCCACCGCCTGCCAAAACCAATCCGGTATCGCGTTGTCCGCCGCCTTATCCCACCTGGCCATTGAACCGCACCCGCGTTGCCAACTTGGGAATACTACCCCTAAGCCTTGGGGTGTTTCGCGCTGCGTCGGGCCACGGCCCTTGTTGTTAGACGAGCACAGCCCCCGGCTTCCCAAAACGCGACGGGCGAGTGGCCGCTAGATCGCGGCTTCAACTAACGACTGGCGGGTATGGTTCCAGGAACGTGGAAGGTCGCAACCGGCGGCGTCTCGTCAAGTTTACGGGTGATGCTGTGCAGCGTTGGGATGTGTGGGGCACCGAGCAACTCCAGCCAACACGTTCGCGAGCCTTGTCCGCTTCGGATGGGGCCGGAATAGAGGGCCACCGGTCGCGCTAGGTCCGAAACGAGCAAATTGACTTCACCGGGTGTCCAGTTCGGCGCTCGGAGGGCGTCGAGCGGCAGAGCAGTGTTGGTTCGGATGTAGTCCACCAGACGATCTTGAACTACCCAGATTGTTCGTCCTCCCCAGCTATTGGCGGCTTCCGACTTCGCGATCATCTGTGATGCCATCCTTGCCCACACCTGCCGCACGTTGACGCCGGGTGCCTCCACAGGAGCGTTGACTGGTGTGTGCGCGAACAGCACGGCTCGCCTGAAGGCGCCTTGAATGTCGGTGCCCTTGGCTCGGTTGCCGCCGGATGTGGAGCACGTCATCACCTCGACGACGATTGGAGGCGCACCGACTCTCGTGCTGCGCAGAACATAGTCCAAGCGGTAGTTGAAACGTCCACCCCGTGGACCTACTTCCATCAACGACACTTCCGTCCAAACGGCAACTTCCTCGTTCGGTTCGAAGCCCGCGATGGCGAACACTCGGTTGGCAAGCTCCGCTTGACCGTCCGCCACGCCGTGTGGCCCGAAGGTCAACAATCGCCTCGGGCAAATCGCCCACATCACGTCGTCCCTCGGCAGCCGCACGGAGCATACGCCGCACGGCAGATGACCTCCCGTCGCCTCTCCGACCTCCCGTTCGAAGAACGGACCAAGCGCTGGATCCGATGCCGCCACCCGCGCCATGTCGCGGTTGCCGCCACCATCGCAGGTGGTCCGCGTAAAGGGACACACCGCCGTCCTGCAGGCGGCTTGATCCATCACACCGGCCCGGAGTGGTTGGCCAAAGAGCTCCTCGACTACAGACACAGCGCCTCACGCACTTGGGCGGCTGCGGCGCGGGCCAGGGGCGGCGGGACGGCGTTCGCCACTTGGCGGTGCTGGTCCAAATCCCGCACTCGGCCGGTGCGGCGGCGGATGGGGCCCTCAAACACGTGTCGGTCTGGGAAGCCCTGCAGGCGCGCCGCCTCGCGGGGGGTGATGTAGCGGTCTTCCAACGGATGGTAGAGCGCTTCCCCGCAACGCAGCGTCGGGGCGATGCCTCGGCGGTGCAGGCGCCGGTACTTCGTGGTGTCTTTGCGCGTGAGGTTGCGCAGGATGTCCGGTGGCACATCCGGGGCTTTCGCCAGCCACAGCCCTTCCGGGACATAGGCGATGCGCTCCCGGTCCCGGTCGGGCGTGACGTCGATGTGGTTCGCCACCGGGGGCGCCTCATCCGGTGCAGAGGGCACTGGCAGACCGCGCAGCGCGGCACCTACCGTCTCGGTCTTGATGGTTGGCGGCGGGAAGGTGAAGGGGGCGCCGGCCGGCAGGCACACGAGCAACGCGCGCCGCCGCCGTTGCGCGACGCCGTGGGCTTGCGCGTCCACCACGTCCACATGCATGTCATAGCCAAGCGACCGGAACGCCGCACGCAGCTCTTCCAGCAAGTGCCGCCCCGTCGGCACCTGTGTGCGCAGGAAGTTGGGCACCTGTTCGATGAGCACCGCGAGGGGACGGACGACGCGGGCAAAGCGCAGCACTTCGAAGATCAACGCGCCGCGCGGATCCTCCAAGCCCCCTCGCTTGCCGATCTGGCTGAACGGTTGGCACGGTGGGCCACCGTGCAGCAGCCCCACTTCGCCAGGCTGCAACTCCAGCACGTCCAAAAGTCGCTGCGGATCAACCACGCGCACGTCTGCTTGCCAGACGACTTTGCGGGGCGCGTTGCGGCGCAGAGTGGCGGCACAGTGCGGGTCACTCTCGATGGCGCAGACGGTCTTGAACCCCGCCTTCTCCACACCGATGTCCATGCCGCCGGCACCGGCGAACAGGCTGACCGCCGCACTATGCCTCCCCGCCATCGAAAAACCGCCCGCGCCGCTTTGGTGGGAATACTACCCCTTGCGCGGGTGCCAGACGATGCAATCGCCACCCGCCTTGGGCAACATATGGTGGCGGTCGCCGCGGCGCACATCATCCTCTGTGCGTTCGGCCCGCGAGCATTGCGCGGCTGGGTCGCCGGGCCGCCACAAGAATCGCCAAACAAGGAGCGCCGCATGGCCTACGAGCAGATTCGCTATGACTTGGAGGACCACATCCTCACCCTCACGCTGCACCGCCCGGAGAAGCTGAACGCGTTCACCACCCGCATGTGCAAGGAGCTCATCGACGCCTTCGACCGCGCCGACGCGGACGATGACGTGCGGGCCATCATCGTCACCGGTGCCGGGCGCGGTTTTTGCGCGGGGGCGGACCTCGGCGCCGGCAGCCGCGCCTTCGAGCGCGACGGGCTGAAACGCGATGGCGGCGGCGTGCTCACCCTGCGCATCTTCGACTGCAACAAACCCGTCATCGCCGCCATCAATGGCCCGGCGGTGGGGGTCGGCGCGACGATGACGCTGGCGATGGACCTGCGGCTCGCCGCGAACCACGCCCGCTTTGGCTTCGTCTTCGCCCGCCGCGGCATCGTGCCGGAAGCCTGTTCGAGTTGGTTCCTGCCCCGCGTGGTGGGCATCGGCAAGGCATTGGAGTGGAGCCTCTCGGGGCGCGTGTTCGATGCCGAGGAGGCGCACGCCGCGGGCCTCGTGCAGAGCCTACATTCCAAAGAGTCCCTCATCGGCGCGGCGCGCGCCATCGCCGGGGAAATCGTGCGTGATTGCTCGCGGCCGTCCGTCGCGCTCACGCGCCAGATGATGTGGCGGATGTTGGGCGCGGACCATCCCATGGAGGCGCACAAGCTGGATTCGCGCGCCATCTACCACTTGGGGCGCGGCGCGGACGCCAAGGAAGGCGTCGCTTCGTTCCTGGAGAAACGCCCGGCGGCGTTTAGCGGTAAAGTAAGCGCCGACATGCCGGACTTCTTCCCGTGGTGGGAAACGAGGCAATTCGACTGACCGTTCTACGGAGGCTCACGATGGCGGAACCGAAGATCGCGCAGCGGGCACCTTTTGCCGTGGATGTGCAGGCCGGCCAGAAGTACTTCTGGTGCGCCTGCGGCAAGAGCGCCAACCAACCCTTCTGCGACGGCTCGCATCGGGACACCGAGTTCGTCCCGCAGCCGTTTGAGGCGGCCGAAAGCCGCACACTGTACTTCTGCGGCTGCAAGCGGAGCGCCAAGGCGCCGCTCTGCGACGGCACCCATAACTCCCTCTAAGCGTCCGGGCGTCATGCAGGTTTCACGCCATGCTGTCGAAATGGTTCAAGGGCAAGCCGAAACTGACGGACGCGGATCCGGCGCGTCGGTTGGCGGCTGTGCAGGCGCTGGACGCCACCGCGCAGCAGACCTTGGCGGCCATCGTGCGCGAAGACCGGGACGCGGCTGTGCGCGCCGCCGCGCTCGACCGTTTGGACGCACCCCACTTGGGCGCCCTGCTGCTGGAAGCCGAAGCCCGGCAAGACCGTTCCGCCGCCCTTGACGTCGCCAGCCGCCTAGCCGCGCTGGGTGACGACCACGCCTTCGCCGACCATGCGCTGATCGCCGTCGCCCGTTGCGCCGAGGCACCTTCGCCGGCGGCCCTCGCCGCCATCGCGGATGCCGAGCTACAGGCCCTCGCCATCACCCGTGTGCGCGACGCCGAAACCCGCACCGCCTTGGCGGAATCGGTATGGAATGCAGCACCCCTCACCGCCTTGGAAGCGCTCACCCGCAATCGGGACAAGGCCCTGCACCGGTTGGCAAAGGAGCGCCTCGGCGCCCTGCGAAAGCTGCGCGAGGCGCGCTCCGAACTCACGCTGCGCGCCGAGTCTTTGGCTGACGCGGCGCAGCGCCTCGAACCCACCGAGCCCCAGTTCGCGGCGCGGCGGGAAGCGCTGCGGCGCGAGTGGGAGGGCGTGTGGCTTGAGTTGGACGCCAACGCCGCGGCGCTGGCGCGTTTCGGCGAAAGCGCCGCAGCCGCCACAGCCTTGAGGCAACGGTTCCAGCTACCGGACGCTCCGCCGCCACAAGCTGCACCGCCGCCGGCAACCTTCGAGCAGCTGCTGGCCGAGCTCACCGCCCTCGAAGGGGAACTGTTCGGGGCCTTGGACGATCTCGAGGACAGCGCCGCCATGGCAGGGCGTTTGGCGGACATCGAAGGGCGTTGGAGCGAGGCGGCGGCAGTTTCGTCCCCGGCCCCAACGGCCGCCGAGCCCCATCAAGCGCTTACCGAGCGCCTGCGCGACGTTTTGGCAGCGCTGCAACGCGCCAATGCGCGGCGTGGCGCCGCGACCGCCATCCTCGCCCTCAACACGGCCTGGCAAGAACCCGACAAGGACGAGGACTTTGCGGCCCTGTGGCGCACCCAAGGCACTTGTCGTCGCGCCGCGCGGGAGGCCGCGGCCATCATCGAGGCCGTGGCTTGGCCTGCCGAGACGCCAGCACCGGCTTGGCTCTCCGACTTGGCCGCCAAGCGTGAGGCGCTGCCTGCCGTGGACGAACGCTGTCAAGCCATGTTCAGGGCGCTCAAGCAGGAAATCGAAGACAGCATCAAAGCGATGGAAGCCCATGTGGAGGCTGGCGAAATCGCCGAGGCATCGCGCAAGCAAGGGCAAGCCAGCCGCTTGATCCGGCGGCTGCCCAAATCCGCCCAAGACGGGTCGGCGAGCCATTTGGCGAGCCGCTCCGGGCGTTTGAAGGAGCTCAACGCTTGGCAGGCGTTCGCGGAGCGCGGCCAACGCGAAGCGCTGTGCGACGAGATGGAGGCATTGGCGGACAACCCGTTGCCACCGGCGGAGCAGGCGCAGCGCATCAAGGCGCTGCGCAAGCGCGTGCAAGCGCTCGGGCGCATCCGCTCCGGGAAAGACCGGGTGTTGATGGAACGCTTCGACGCCGCCGCGGAGCGCGCCTTCGCGCCCTGTCGGCAACACTTTGAGGCGCTGGCGGAGACGCGCCGCTTCAATCTCGCCCAGCGCGAGACCATCTGCCGGGAACTGGAGACCTTCCTCGCCGGCAACGATTGGCAGAACGCGGACTACAAGGGCGTCGCGCAGATCCTGCGCGCGGCGCGGGAGGAGTGGCGCACCTACCATCCCGTGGACAGCGCCCCCGGCAAGAAGCTCGACGCCCGCTTCAAGGCGGTGACGGATGCGCTGCATAAGCACGTCAAGGGGGATTGGCAGCGCAACGTCGCCGCCAAGGAGGCCATCGTCGAGGAGGCGCGGGCCGCGGTGGAAGCGGATGGCCCAGTGGCGGAACAGGTGGAGCTGATGAAACGCCTGCAGCGCGAGTGGCGGGAAGTGGGGCCCACGCCGCGCCGCAAGGATCAACAGCTCTGGAAGGCTTTCCGCGACATTTGCGACCATGTGTTCAACGCCCGGGACGCGGACCGCGACGAGCGCCGCTCGAAGGCGAGCAGCACAGTGGCGCAGGCGAACGCCTTGGTCGAGGACGTGCTGGCCGCCGCATCTGACGACGCCACGGAGGTCCCGGATCGGCGGATGCTGCGCGACTTCGAGGCCCGTGCCCACGAACTGGAAGGGCTGCCGCGTGAGGTGGAGAAGCGCGTGCAGCGGGCCCTTTCAGACTTCACGCGGGAAGTGGCCCTCGCCGTCGGCCGACGCCGGGTGCAGGACGAGCTCAAGCACATCGAGCGCATGGAGGGCTTGGACGCGGCGCTGGCACAGATCGAGCGCGATGGCGGCGCCACCGATGCTTGGCAGGAGGAAGCCCAAGCACTCAAGGCGGCTTTCGCGCCCCGCTTGAACGGCACCGCCGCGGCCGACGCCGAAGCGCTCAAGAAGCTCGCCATCGAGGCGGAAATCGCGGCTGAGATGGATTCTCCCGCCGAGGACCAATCGCTCCGGATGGCGCTGCGGATGGACCGCCTGCGTGACGGCTTCGGCAACCGCGACCGCGCCGACGGCGCCGAGCTGCTCGAACGTTGGTGCGCCAGCGCGGCCGACCAACGCGGCGCCGAAGCGGCGCGGGGGCGGTTCTTCACGGCCCTTCGCCGGATGGCGCAGCCCTGAAACACCACCGCACCGCGTTGCGCTGAGGGTGCCCTAACGCGGCAGCGTCAGCGTCACCCGAGCGCCGCCCAAGTCGCTCTCCTCCAACGTGAGGGCGCCGTCGTAGGCGTCTGCCAACTCCGCCACGATGGCGAGGCCGATGCCGTGGCCGGCATGGTTCGCATCCGCCCGGGCACCCCGCGCCAGCACCCGCTCGCGGGCCGCGGCCGGAATGCCTGGGCCGTCATCCTCCACGACGATGCGCGCCAGGTCTTCGGCGGCCAAAGTCACGCGGACGCGGGACGCCGAGTACTTGTAGGCGTTCTCCAACAAGTTGCCGAGCATCTGCAGCAGGTCGCGCTCATCACCGCGGGCGCTCACCGGTGCCGCGATCCGCTCCACCGCCACGCCCTTCGCCGCGTATGCCTGATCGAGGGTACGCGTGAGCCTTTCAACGAGGGGCGCCACGGCCACCGCCCGCTTCGGCACCACCGTGCGCACCGCCACGGCGCGCGACAGCTGATGCGCCACCGTGGCTTCCATGAGTTCGAGCTGCTCGCCGAACAGCGCCTGTTCCTTGGGCGGCAGATCGACGGCGGCGTTGCGCAGCACCGTGAGCGGCGTCTTGAGGCTGTGCGCCAAATCCCCCATCGCCTTGCGGTGACGCTCTTGGTTGTCGCGCTCGCCCACCACGAAACGGTTCAAGGTGTGGGCGAGGGCCGTGAGTTCGCGGGGATAGTCAGCGCCGATGTCTTCGCCAACGCCGGCCCGCAGCGCGGCAATCCGCGCCGTCATGCGGCGCACCGGCGCCAACCCCCAGCGCAGCGCCACCAGCTGCGCCACGATGAGCAACAGCGTGGCACTCGCCAAGCCGATGGCCACGTTGCGTCGAAAGGCGGCGATTTGCGCCCCAAAGGGGCGCCGATCGGCGAGCACCCAGAGGGTCATCTCCGCCTCCTGCGCCTGTTCCCAGATCACGGTGTAGCCGAGTTGGAACACATCGGGGTGCCCGTCGCCGGTCGCGTCCAGGAACCGAAAGCTGCCGGGCAGCGGCCGCGGCGCCGGTGGCGGCGCCAGCGGCGTGACCCGCAGCGATGGCGAGCGCCATGTAATGGCGCCGTCCGCGGCTTGGATGTAGGCGTAGAGGCCAGACTCAGGCGCGGAGAGGCGCGGGTCTCCCAAGTCCTGCGGGAAGTGCAAGCCATCGCCCCGCACCTGCGCGGCGCCCAGCAGCCCGTAAATCGCGCCGCGCATCTGCTCCTCGGCGCCGGCGAGCACGCTGGCCACGAAGGAGCGTTCCAACACCCAACCCGTGGCCGCGAGGAACGAGCCCAAGGCGATGGCGGACGTCACCATCAACCGCCCCTCAAGGCTGCCGCCGCGGGCGCCGCGGCGGCCGACGGAGCGTCTCCCGTTCAAGCGCCGGCGGCGAATCGGTAGCCTTGGCCGCGCACCGTGACGATGGGGCTTAAGGTGCCGTCCGGGTCAAGTTTCTTGCGCAGGCGGCCCACGAACACCTCGATGACGTTGCTGTCGCGGTCGAAGTCTTGCTCGTAGAGCCGCTCGACCAGCTCCGCCTTCGAGACCACCCGCGAGCCGTTCAGCATCAGGCACTCCAACACCCGGTACTCGAAGCCCGTCAGCGCCACCGCGCAGCCGCGGGCGGTGACGGCCCGCTGCGCGGTGTCGAGGGTGAAGTCGCCGCGGCTGATCACCGGTGACGCATGGCCGGCGGCGCGGCGCACCAAGGCGTTTACCCGCGCCGCGAGTTCCTCCATGTGGAACGGCTTCGTGAGGTAATCGTCGGCGCCGGTCTCCAACGCCGTCACCTTGTCTTGCCAATCTGCCCGCGCCGTGAGGATGAGGATGGGAAAGGCGCGATCTTCCGCGCGGAGTTTGGCGACGAGGTCGATGCCGTTCAGCTTCGGCAAACCAATGTCGATGATCGCCGCGTCGTAGTCGAACTCGCGCCCGAAGTAGAGCCCTTCCTCGCCGTCACCGGCCAAATCGACCACGAAGCCCAAATCGCGCAGCCGCTTGTCCACCTGCGCCAGCAGCAGCATCTGATCCTCGACGAGCAGGATGCGCACATCAATCTTCCGCCACGCCGCCGCGCCGGTCCACGAAGACGTTCTTGACGCGCCCGCCCGCCACGAGCACCCGCACGTCGAAGCCGCGCTCGCCATCGCGCATGGCCCTGGCCGCGGAAAGTACGCGCCCGTCAAAGCGCTCACGCACGATGCCGACGGCGCGCTCCTTCGTCATGCCGGCGGCGGCCGGCGCGAAATGAGCCGCGCCCTCCGGCGCCTCCCGCGGCGCACCCGCCGGCGCGACGGCCCCGGCAAGGACGCAGACGACCGCAAGGAGCCGTGTCCAACGCATGGCCGGATTGTACTGACATTCGCGGCCGTGGGATGCCGGTGCCGGGCGCGTGGGCGAAGGCCGGCGCTTGCGCCTCAACCGAGCGGCGTCACCCGCACCCGCACCCGAATGCGGTCGCCCGGGTGTTCAGGCAAGCGCGTGGAATAGCGCTCGCCGGCGTAGCGGTAGGTCACGTCGTAGCCCAACAGCCGTTCGTGGCTCACCTGCTCTTCCACCACATCGCACACCTCGCGCTCGCGGTACACCGCGCTGTGCCCGTCACGCCGCCGCGAGACGTCGTAGCCGACGCTGCCGCCCAAGGCCGCGCCGAGCACTGCGCCCACTTGCCGGTTGCGCTTCTTGTGGCCCAAGGCGTTGCCGACCGCCCCGCCAATGATGGCGCCCAGGATCGGCCCGGTGGCGGAGGCGCCGCGCCGCCGCACCGGACGCCGCTCGATGCGGCAGTGTTCCACCGGCGTGACGTGGCGCACGGTGCCATACACCGGCCTCACGTCCAGCACCTCGGCATACACCGTGGTGGCGTCGGCGGCGGCCCCGAAGGCAGTGCCGCCCAAGGCGACGATGGCGATGCATTGGGCGCGGTTCATTTGGCTTTCTCCAGCCGCTGCGGCAGGGCGACGGGCACAGCTTGCCGCAGCGTGGCTGAACGCAACATGAACGCGGCGCCGGGGCGCGTCAGCCAGAGCGAGCCGAGACGCCAGCCACCCGATGGCGCTCGTCTAGGTCCACCACGACATCCGCCCGCGGCGGCAGATCCTCCCGCATCCAAAGGGTCAAACGTTCGTAATGCGCGACGAAACGGTGGATGGCGGCGGCGTCCAAGCGTTGTTCCGGTGCCCGCTGCCCCTCTGCCGAAAGCCGCCAGCGGCGCACCGCGGCCAAGCCCGGCACACGCAGGTAGATGAGGTGGTCGAACCCCGCGAAGAGACGGGCATAGGCGGTGGCCAATGCCTCGTTGACGCGGTGGCGCCACACGCCGTCCGCATCCTCATTCGCCTCCAAGGCATTGACGGGCGTGGCGAGACGCGCGGCCGGCTCCGGGCGGGCGCCAACGCACCAACCCTCGAAGATCGCCAAGTCCACCGGCGTCGCCACCTTGCGGGGGTTGGCGGCGCGGTCGTCACGCCCCTTGTCGAAGACCGGAATGGACGCTTCGCCCGGCCGGAAGAGCGCCGCCAATGTCGCCTCGCACAGCGCCACGTCATGGCTGCCCGGCGGCCCCCGGGTGACGAAGAGCGGGTGTGTGGTCTGCCCCAAGGCGATGCGCTCGGCGCGGGTGAGGTAGAAGTCATCCAGCGACAGCGCGATGGCGTTCATGCCGAAGTGTCGCGCCGCGGCCACCATGGCGCCGGCCAGCGTCGATTTGCCCGAACCTTGGCCACCGCAAAGCGCCACCCGGGCCGGCACCCGCGTTTCGCGCCAAGCCGCCAACCATTGCGCCGCCAAGACGCGCCAGTCCTCCGGCAGCGTGGCATCCAGTACCATAAAGCAGCCCCGCGCGGCGCCAACGAGCTGGTCGGCCGCGATGGTCAAGTGCTGGCGCAGGCGGTCAGCCAAGGGCCAGCCGCCGCACCCGCGCCACGTTGCCGGAGAGCCGCCAGACGCGCCAGATGAGCATCACCGCCGCCACGGAGAGCCCCGCCACCAGCCCCACCCAGAAGCCGGTGACGCCCATCGCCGTCACCCCGCCGAGGCCGAAGCCCAGCGCTGCGCCCACCGGCAAGCCGATGGCCCAGTACGCGAACGCGGCGGTGAGCATCGGCGCGCGGGTGTCCTTGTAGCCGCGCAGCGCACCCATCGCCGTGACTTGGGTGTCGTCCACGAATTGATACAGCGCGACGATGAGCAGCAGCCCCGCGGCCTTGGCGACGACCTCCGCATCCGTGGTGTAGAGGCCGGCGATGCCGCCCCGGAACCAGAGCAGCAACGCGGCGGCGACGCAGGCGAAAGCCAGCGAGGCGCCCAAGGCGACGAACACGGAGCGGCGGGCGCCGGCATAGTCCCGGGCGCCGATGTTGTAGCCCACCCGAATGGTGGCGGCCATGCCCAGCGCCAACGGGATCATGAAGGTGACACCCCCCACGTTGGAGGCGATCTGGTGCGCCGCGACGGCTTCCACGCCGAGGTTGCCGACCAACAGCGTCACCACGGAGAACACGGTCATCTCGAAGAAGAGCGCGAAGCCGATGGGCACGCCGAGCTTCAAGAGCCGCCACATGATGGCCGGGTCTGGCCAAGAGAAACGCGCCAACACGCCGACGGCCCGCACCCGCGAGTAGCGGGCGATGGCGATCATGGCGATGAGTTCGCCCCACATCACGATGGCGCCGGAGACGCCGCAGCCGACGCCGCCCATGGCCGGCACGCCGAAGCCCCCGTACACGAACAGGTAGTTGAGCGGCACCTTCACCGCCAAGGCCGACAGCGCCACCACCATCGCCGGCCGCGTCCACGACATCCCGTCGCACAGATAGCGGAACACGAAATAGCCGAGGATCGGCACGAGGCCGAAGCTCATCGCCGAGATGTAGCCGCTGGCGACGGGAATGGCCAACGGGTCCACACCCACCAGCCGATAGCCCACTTCGCCGAACTGCATCGGCACGGCGAGCAGCAAGCCGCCGATGAGCGCGATCCAAAGCGCTTGGCGCACCACCGCCCCGGCTTCGCTCGCCTGCCCGGCGCCATGCATCTGCGACACCGTGGGCGTGACGGACATGACGATGCCGGAAAGCAGCAGCAGCCCCGGCCAAAAGAAGCTGGCGCCGAGGGCGACGCCGGCCAAGTCCACCGGGCTGACGCGGCCGGCCATCACCGCGTCCACCGCGGACATCCCCATGTGCGAGAGCTGCGTGAGGATGATCGGTGCCGCCAACACGCTTAACGCTTTGAGCTCGGCGGCGCCGCGACGGCGCCGGCCGGAGAACCCGGCGGCCGCGGGCCCGCCGCGGGCGCCGGCCACTGCCGGCGCCGCGCCTACGCTTCGCTCCACCGCGCTTTGCGCCATGTCGAGTCCGAGGGGTTCGGGGGAAGGCGGATTCTAATGGCCCGCAGTTCCCGACGACGGGCGTTCGAGCGAATCTCGGCGTTGCGCGAACACCGCGCCGGCAGGGTACGCCTCAGCCGAGCGCCAGCCGCCGCACCCGCGCTGGATTGCCCGCCAGCCGCCAGACGCGCCAGATCAACATCACGGCGGCCACCGAGAGCCCCGCCACCAGCCCCACCCAGAAGCCGGCGACGCCCAGCGCCGTCACTCCACCGAGGCCGAAGCCCAGCGCCGCGCCCAACGGCAAGCCGATGGCCCAGTACGCGAACGCCGCGATGAGCAACGGCGCGCGGGTGTCCTTGTAGCCGCGCAGCGCTCCCATCGCCGTGACTTGCGTGTCCGCCACGAATTGATACAGCGCGACGATGAACAGCAGCCCGGCGGCCTTGGCGATGACGTCCGCATCCGTGGTGTAGAGGCCGGCGATGCCCTCCCGCAGCCACCACAGCAAGGCAGCCGCAACGCCGGCGAACGCCAACGCCACACCCAAGGCGACGAGCACGGACCTGCGGGCGCCGGCATGGTCCCCGGTGCCGATGTTGTAGCCCACCCGAATGGTGGCGGCCATGCCCAGCGCCAACGGCACCATGAACATGACGCCGCTCACATTGGAAGCGATCTGATGCGCCGCGACGGCTTCCACGCCGAGGCTGCCGACCAGTAGCGTCACCACGGAGAAGAGGGCCACCTCAAAGAAGATCGTGAGGCCGATGGGCACACCCAGCCTCAGGAGCCGCCAGATGGTCGCTGGGTGCGGCCACGCGAAACGCGCCAAGACGCCAACGTTCCGCACCCGCGAGTAGCGGGCGATGGCGATCATGGCGATGAGTTCGCCCCACATCACGATGGCGCCGGAGACGCCACAGCCGACGCCGCCCATGGCCGGCACGCCGAACCCGCCATAGACGAAGAGGTAGTTGAGCGGCACCTTCAGCGCCAAGGCCGAGAGTGCCACCACCATGGCCGGCCGCGTCCACGACAAGCCCTCGCACAGGTAGCGGAACACGAAGAAACCGAGGATCGGCACGAGGCCGATGCTCATGGCCGACAGGTAGGCGCTGGCGACCGGGATGGCGGCTGGATCCACGCCGATCAGGCGATACCCAACGGCCCCGAATTGCATCGGCACGGCCACCAGCAAGCCGCCGAACAGGGCGATCCAAAGCGCTTGGCGCACCACCGCGCCGGCGCTGCCGGTCTCCCCCGCGCCATGCATCTGCGACACCGTGGGCGTGACGGCCATGACCACGCCGGACAGGAGCAGCATCGCCGGCCAAAAGAAGCTGGCGCCGAGGGCGACGCCGGCCAAGTCCACCGGGCTGACGCGGCCGGCCATCACCGCGTCCACGGCGGACATCCCCATGTGCGAGAGCTGCGTGAGGATGATCGGCCCCGCCAGCACGCCGAGCACCTTGAGCTCCGCCGCGGCGCGGCCGCGCCGACTCAACTGCCCGGCACCGGCGACATCGCGTGCGACCGCCCCGGCCGGCGCCACGCCTTCGCTGCGCTGCACCGCGTGCGCCATGCCAAGTTCCGAGGGGGGACGAAGAGGAATGGCGATTTTACTTGCCGCGCCCAGCCATAGATGCCATCTATGGTTCCCATGCAAACTTTGCATGGTCAACACACGCCGAGGTCTTATACTCACGCTGTCAAACGCAAGCTGAAGAAGGGCCAGACGCCATGCAACTGAACGACAGCAAGACCCTGCAAAACCTGAAGGATGCGTTCGCCGGCGAATCCCAGGCGAATCGCCGTTACCTGTACTTCGCGCAGAAGGCGGACGTCGAGGGCGAGAACGACGTCGCGGCCGTGTTCCGCTCCACCGCGGAGGGCGAGACGGGCCATGCCCACGGCCACCTAGAGTACATGGAGCCCGTCGGCGACCCGGCCACCGGGCTGCCCATCGGCACCACCAAGGCCAACTTGGCCGCCGCCATCGCCGGCGAAACCCACGAGTACACCGACATGTACCCAGGGATGGCCGCGACGGCGCGCGACGAGGGCTTCGACGAGATCGCCGATTGGTTCGAGACGCTGGCCAAGGCCGAGCGCAGCCACGCCAATCGCTTCCAGAAGGCGCTCGACTCCGTGGAATGAGCGCTTAGGCCCACACGGGGCGGCGCGTGTCTAAGGAGGGGCACATGGCAACCAAGGAAGGCAGTCTCGAAGCCCCCCGGCGCGAGCCGCTGGATTGGCGCAATCCGGAGTTCCATGACGCGGCGAGCGTCACGGCGGAACTCGCCCGGGTGTTCGACATTTGTCACGGCTGTCGCCGTTGCGTCAGCCTGTGCCAAGCGTTCCCGACGCTCTTTGACCTCGTGGACGAATCCGACACCTTGGAAGTGGACGGGGTTGACCCGGCGGATTACGGCAAGGTCGTTGACCACTGCTATCTCTGCGACCTCTGCGCCGAGACCAAGTGCCCCTACCTGCCGCCCCACGAGTGGGCGGTGGACTTCCCGCATCTCATGCTGCGGGCCAAGGCGCAGCGCCACCGCGACGCCAAGGCGAAGACGCGCTGGCGCGACCGCCTCATCACCAGCACCGGGCCGCTCTTCAAGGCAGCCGCCCTGCCGGGCGCCGCGCAATTGGCCAACGCGGCGGCCGGCAACGGCGCGCTACGCAAACTCGGCGAGCGCGTGGCCGGCATCCACGCCGCGGCGCCAACGCCGAAGTTCGTCTCCAAGACGTTCAGCGCCGTCACCGCCGACGTGGTGGGAGAACACCTGACCGCCCGGGCCTCGGCCACCACCACGGGCCGCGTCGCCATCTACGCCACCTGCTACGGCGAGCACGAGGCAGAAGCATCGTTGGATCTGGTGGCGGTGCTGAACCACAACGGCATCCCGGTGCGGGTGCTGAAGGACGCGGCGTGTTGCGGGATGCCGAAGTTCGAGCTCGGCGACCTGGAGGCCGTGGCGAAGCAGAAGGAGAAGAACCTGCCGCACTTCTTGGCGGCCATTCGCGACGGTTACGATCTCATGTCCATCATCCCATCCTGCACGCTGATGTACCGTCAGGAACTGCCGCTCTTGTTCCCGGAGGACGCGGATGTGGCGCGGGTGGCCGAACGTTTCTTCGACCCCTTCGAGTACTTGACGGCGCGGGCGCGGGAAGGGCTCACGGCCACGGACTTCCAAGCACCCCTCGGCAAGGTGGCCTACCACGCCGCCTGCCATCAGCGTGTGCAGGGGTTCGGCCAGCGCACACGGGAGTTCTTGGCCGCCATGCCCGGCGCCGAGGTGACGTTCATCGAACGCTGCTCCGGCCACGACGGCACCTACGCGGTGAAGGCGGAAACCCACGCGCTGGCCATGAAGATCGCCCGGCCCGTCATCAACCGCGTGAAGCAGGCCCAAGCGGACGCCTACGGTTCGGACTGCCCCATGGCCGGCCGCATGATCGAGCATGGCCTCGCCGACGGCTCCCGCGCCACGCACCCCATCTCGATGGTGCGCCGCGCCTACGGCATTTGACATGGAAAAGCTGACCCGCAGCGGCCTCTGGAGCTTGGAGCGCTACGCCGTCGAGCGCCCCGCGTTCCGCGCCCGCGTGATGGCGCACAAGCGGTTGCGCCAGGTTGCGTTGGGCCCCCATGCCACCCTCTTCTTCGAGGACTGCCTCACCATGCGATACCAAGTGCAGGAAATGCTGCGCGCCGAGCGCATCTTCGAGGCGGACGAAATCCAAGGCGAACTCGATGCCTACAACCCGCTGATTCCCGACGGCCAAAATCTCAAGGCGACGTTGATGTTCGAGTACGCGGACGTGGACGAACGCCACCGCGCCCTCGCCCGCATGGTGGGCATCGAGCACCGCGTGTGGGTGCATGTCGAGGGTTTCGAGCGGGTGTTCGGCGTGGCCAACGAGGACATGGAGCGCAGCAACGAGGAGAAAACCGCCGCCGTCCATTTCCTGAGCTTCGAGTTGCCCGCCGCCGCCATCGCCGCACTCCGCGCCGAGGCCGCCCTCAAGATGGGCATCGACCATGCGGCGCTGCCCTACGCAGTGACGGTCGCGGACGAAGTGCGCACCGCCTTGACCAAGGACTTCGACTAGGGCGCGACGAGAGCGGCACCGTGCGGGAGCGCCTGCAAGCGGACATCTTGGGCTGGGACGGCATCGCCGATCATCGCACCGGCACGGCCGGCGACCGGGCCACCGCCGAATGGCTGGCGGACCAGTTGCGCGGCGCCGGCGTGGCGCCGCGGCTCGACACGTTTCCCTTCGAGCGCCGCGTGCTGCGCGATTGCTCGGTGACGGTGGGCGGCCGAAGTGCCCAAGGCGTGCCGCTCTTTGACGGCCCGTTGACGGACGCGGCCGGCATCGAAGGCACCCTTGCCCCGCTCGCGGTCGCCGCCGGCGGCATCGGCGTGGGCAACTACTCGCTTTCGGGCGGCGCGGCTGCGGGCCAGCTGGAGCAGGCGCGTCGCGTCGGCCAAGCCAGCGCCATCGTCGCCTATGCGGCCACGGACGGTGCGGTGCCTGGGCTGCAGCTTGTCAACGCGCCGAGCTATGCCACGCCGTTTGGGCCGCCGGTGCTGCAGGTGGCGTCTGAGCACCGCGGTTGGCTGGAGGATGCGGCCGGCGCTGGCGTGGCGGCGCGATTCGTGGCCCACGGCGAGCTGGAGCGCACCACCGCCTGCAACGTGCGCGGCGTCATCGCCGGGCGCAAACGCGGCCTGCTGCCGCTCGTCGTGGTGACGCCACGCAGCGGTTGGTGGACCTGCACCGCGGAGCGTGGCGGTGGCATCGCCGCGTGGCTCGCCTGCGCACGGCATTTCGCCGCGGCGCCACCAGCGCGGGATGTGATTCTGCTCGCCTCCACCGGGCACGAACTCGGCCACTTGGGTCTCGCGCGCTTCCTGGCGCGACAGCCACCCGCGGCGGCGCACGCTTGGCTGCATCTCGGCGCCAACTTCGCCGCCCGGGGCGGGAGCTTGCGCCTGCAAGCCTCCGCCGCATGGCGGCCCAAGGCGTTGGCGGCCCTCGCCGCGGCCGGTTTGGCCGCCGACAGCGTGGCGCCGGCCGGGACGCAGCCGGTCGGTGAAGCTGCGAACATCCATGCCGGCGGCGGCACATTCGTGTCATTCGTCGGGGCGCAACGTTGGTTCCACCACCCGGATGATCGCTGGCCCCACGCCATCGACATGGACCGCGTCGAACACACGACACGCGCCGCCCTCGACATCGCCACCGCGCTGGCCGATGGCTGAGGGACGCCCCATCCGCGGCGGCGATGCCTTCAGCGAACGGTTCAGGTGAGGCTCAAACGAAGCGCCTTGGCGTTGTCTTGAATGATCCCCGCAAAGGCGTTGGCCATGTCGGCCATGTTCCCGCCATCGAACAGCCACTCCGAACCACGCGGCAGGAAACGCCGCATTTCCGCCTGGTACTGCCCCTCCAGCAGCGCCCGTTTGCCCGCCTCGGCCCTGGCGAGCAGGGCATCCACGAACGTCCGCCGTGCGTCCGAGGTCAGTTTCGCCCGCAACATTTCGGCGTCGAAGACGACACCCCGGTGGTGCAGCCACATCAGATCGAACAGGTCTCGATGCTTGATGTGCCGGGCACGGCCGACCAAGGCCAAGTGCTTGTCCACGAAGATCTCGTCTGGGCTCGACACGGGAAAAGTGAATGGATCGGCCATGTCTCCCAAGCCGGGCACCTGGCCGCCGGCCATGCTTAGCCTGACCAACGTGTCGCGCGCATCCAGTTGGCGACCGACGCCCAAGTCGATCTTCGTGCGAATGCGTGGCACATCTGGCGTCCAGCCGGGCAGTGCGACGCTCAACCTGGCATAGGTGGATGAAGCCCGCGAGGTCGGCAAGGTCACATGGACGTCCGCTCCGACCAACTCCCGCACGCCTTCGGCGAGCGCGGGTGCATCCATTTCGCCTCGCGGGACGCCCGGCGCGATGTGGAAATCCAAGTCCTCGCTGAAACGGGGGCTGCCGTAACACAGGCGTAAGGCGGTGCCGCCCACGAAGACGGTGCCCTCGGGAAGCAAACTGCGCCCTTGCAGCACCTGCATCGCCGCCAAGGCCAAGAGTTCACTCTCCACCGCCCGTCGGGCGTCCGCCAGCGCCGGCACGGCGGCCACGATGGCGTCCGACCAGTCCTGCAGGTTCAGCATCGCCCGGCCAACTCCCGCTCCGCGTGTTCGAGGTTCTCCATCACCACCAAATCGAGGCTGCGGCCCACTCGCGCCAGTTCCCGCAGCGCGAGGCGGGGGGCGGCGCATGGCAACTCGAGATGCGCCATGGATCGCTGGGGCAGGAGCAGCTGCGGCGCCAACTCCTTGGGCCGCTTGGCGGTGTGCGTCATTTCAATGCGCCCGCACGGCGTGTCGAGGCACTGGCTACGGCCCGTTGTCATCACCGTGACCCCGCCGAGCATTGCCTGTTCGATGACGCCGAAGCGCACCAAGGCGCTCTCCAGGCTGACGTAACTGAACTCCCGCGGCCGACACCGCAAGACAACTTCTTGCGCCAAGTCCCTGCGTCCGACCGCGGCATAACGGTATCGGTAAACGCCTCGGCACTGCCGGACCAACAGACCATCGACAATCGCCGAGGCGATGGTGCGCTGGATGGCGCGGCGCGTCTCCCCGCGCAGCACCGTGTGCGCCAACATAGCGCGTGTGAAGATGGCATAGCCAGTTTCACGCGCCAGTTCGTCCATGCACGATCTGAACGCCGGCAGTCTCATCGCCACATCTTTACACAAAATGCCCCCTTTGAGGGTTGTTTCTGTGCAGTATTGGGTGGGTGGGCTGAACCACAACGGCATCTCGATGCGGCCGCATGATCGAGCATGGCCTCGCCGACGGCGCCCACGCCACGCACCCCATCTCGAGCCCAGCTCGACGCCCTACCCGAAGCGCCGCGGACCGCTCGCGGGGTGTGTATCATCGGGCGCACCGGCTTAGGAGGGAATCCTGCCGGTGCATCAGCCGCAGTAGCGCACTGGCTCCACTCCCTTGGCTCGTCATGCCCGCCGGCGAGCGGGTGGCGTTCCACCTGCTAGGCCACGCCACAGGGGGAACCCACATGAGAAACGCCGCCATAGCGCTCGTCTGCGCATTGACGCTATCCGTTGCCGCACAGGCCCAAGACGCCGAAGACGCGGTGCCGGACGCCCAAGCCCTAGAGGAAATCGTCGTCACCGGCACCCGTGTGCGGCGCTCCAGCTTCGACTCCGCCTCGCCGCTCTCCATCATCACCGCAGACGACTTGAACTCGCTCGGCATTTCCGGCCTTTCCGACCTTGTTGCCACGCTGCCCTTCACGCTCGGCCAACGGACGCAGACCGGCCTGCTCGATGGCTGCTGCGTCGATTTGGGGGACAACCCGGTGAACCTGCGGGGCCTCGGCAGCGAGGGAACCCTGCAATTGATCAACGGCAAGCGCACCCTCATCAAGAACATCAACATGCTGGCGCCGATGATCGCCATCGACCGCATGGAGGTGTTGAAGGATGGCGCCTCGGCGCTGTACGGCTCCGAGGCCGTGGGCGGGGTGGTGAACCTCATCACCGTGAAGGAGTTCGACGGCGTCGAGTTCAACCTCTCCGCGGACGCCACCACCGACATGCCAAAGGGCGCATACAACCCAACCCGAACCCGCGAGCAGATGTGGCAGAACAGCGCGGAGATCATGTTCGGGCAAACCGGCGAGCGGTCTTCGTTCGTCGCCGCCATCTCCTACTTCGAGCGCGACCCCTTGCACAACGGCGATCGCCCGCAACTCACCGGGCGCGCCTTCGGCACTTCGAGCGCCGGCCAACCCGGCGCGTTCTCGGTGGAGAACCGGCTGCCGCTGCCCATCGACGGCAGCCCGCCACAGCTGGCCGGCGGCGCCCGGCTGATGGTGGACCCTGAGTGCGAGAACCCGAACTTCGCCGGCTCGGATCAGATCGGCACGTTCGGCTGGCGGGAGTCTGGCATCAACATGTGGGGCCGCTGCCGTTTCGACTTCAACCCCCACCTCGTGATCTTCGGCGAAGAGCGGCGTGTGAAAAGCTACGCGTACTTCCAGCATGAGTTCTCCGCCAACGTTCGCTTCGACACGGAGTTGAGCTACTCCACCATCTACACCAACACCCCCGACACGGGCTCCACCGGCGCACCCGTTTCCTTCATCCCCGGCCACCATCCGGCCAATCCAGGCCACTTCGCGCCGCTGGTTGACGATGGCAGCCGTGCCTTCGGGTTCACCGCGCACACCCCGGGCAGCTACGTTGATGCGGATGGCGATGGCCAAGCCGATGTGGATGAGAACGGCAACCTGATCGTCACCGGGCCGCGCCAACGGCTGTTCGCCCAAGACATCCTCGACACGAGCGGCAATCCGGTGGCCGGCGGCGACGGCATCCCGGACCGCGGGGCGGATGGCAAGGTGATCGTCGTGGGCGTGGACCCGAACGCGACAGTGGCGGACGGCCTCGGCAACCAAGTGCAGGTATTGCCTTTCAACGAGGACATCATCGACGCCTCGGTGCGCACCATCGGCAAGCAATTCCTCAATCCGAACTTCCCGTTGGACTGGAACCTTGGCGACATCTGGACCGATGGCCACATCTTCCGCATGGCGTCGAGCCTGCAATTCGACATACCCAACACGGGCTGGCTGGTCGATCTCTCGGCCACCTACCACAGCTTCAACTACGAGCAGGGCGAGACCGGCAAGATCACCTTCACCTCGCTGCTCGACAAGGCGCTGCGGGGCGAGGGCGGCGCCAGCGGCGATCAATGGTTCAACCCGTTCGGCAATTCCCGTTACTTGGGCGACGTGCGGACCACGCCAGACAGCCCGCTCCACAACGACCCCTCCATCTATCAGTGGATCATGGGCAACTACGAGGACTCCCTGAAGGACACCCTGCTCGCCTTCGAGGCGTACGCCACCGGGGATCTGTTCGAGGGCTGGGCAGGCCCCATCGGGGTGGCCGTGGGCGCCCATTGGCGCCGCGAGTTCGAGGAGCTCACGTTCGGCGTGGACCGCGCGGTGACCGGGCCGGTCGGCGGCGGACAGAGCAGCGAGTACCGGTTTGAGCGCGACGTCTCCGCGTTCTACGCCGAGGCAATCATCCCCCTCTTGGCGACGGACGACCAAGCACTGGAACTGCAGGTGGCGGCCCGCCACGAGGATTTGGGCGACGTGGACACCACAGACCCGAAGATCTCGCTCCTCTACAAGCGTACGTCCATCAACTTCCGGGCCTCTTGGGGCACGTCGTTCCTGGCGCCCACGTTGGCCGATCAACTCACCCCGGAAGACCGGCAATTCGAGACCTTGACGGACCCGATCAATGGCGACTTCGAGGGTGCCTTCCGACTCGCCGTCTTCTCCGGAGACCCGAACCTGCAGCCGCAGACGGCGGACGTTTACAACCTCGGCTTCTCGTGGGCCCCGGGTGGCGCCCTCGACGGGCTGCTGCTCGAGGCGGACTACTGGCGGTTCGACTACACCGACCAAATCGTGACCACTTCGGCGCTGGAAATCGTCGCCGCCGAGTATCAACGGTTCCTCGACGCCGGCTACACCGCCGGTGACGCGGCCGACGTGGCGGCGTTCCTGGCCTCTTCCCAACGAGACCGCCGGGTGGGACGCGACGCCTTGGGCCAGCTCACCGCGGTGCGGGTGTCCAAGATCAACGCCGCGTCGGTGTTGACCAGTGGCGTGGACCTGCACGCCCGCTACGACTGGCAGCTAGGCAACATCGGCGACTTGGCTTTGGACTTGAGCGCGGTTTACGTGAACGAGTTCAAGTATCGCGCGCGGCCCACCGACCCGGAAGTGGACGGCGTGGGCCTGCGCAACGCCCGCACGGCCATCGCCTTCCCCACCCCGGAGTGGCGCTTCAACCTGAGCGCGCGATGGAGCCGGGCGCGCCACGCCGTCACAGGCATCGTGCATTACTTCTCGGATGTGGAGAATCAGAACCTCATCGGCTTCCCGACCAATCCGAAGACCATTGAGTCCAACCCCACCTTGGATCTGCAATATGCCATCACGCTGCCCTTTGGCGTCATGGGCCGACGCACCGAAAGCGAGCTGGCGGTTGGCATGTTCAACGTGACCAACGAGATGCCCACGCCGCTCATCAACGATCTGCAGGGCTTCGACTGGTTCTTGGAAGACCCACGCGGGCGGCGCGTTTACGTGCGGTTCCGCCAATCGCTTTAGGTTGGACGGGGCGGCGAGGCAAGCGGTGGACGTTCAGGCGTTCTTCGACGCGCTCGACGAGAAGCGCAACTACGTGGCCCGGCGGTTGGCCGAGGAACCGTTGCCCCGCGGCCGCGACGCCACCGCCGCGGTGCGCGAGGAGATTCGCCAACTTGGATTGGAGGACCAAGTGGCGGACTTGGAGACGGACGGCTTCACGGTGGTGCCGCCGGCGAAGGTGAACCAGCCCGGCCTCGTCGAGCGGCTCAAGGCGGCCACCGAGCGCGTCGAGGCCACACGCCCCCCAAACACCTACAACCAAAGGAGCGGCGGCATCGAGGCCGGCGCCGCGGTGGGCATGATCACGTTCGACATGCTGGAGGAAGACCGCGCCTTCGAGGAAGCGCTCTTGGCACCGGCACCGCTCGCCTTAGTCACCTATCTGTTGGGCTACCACGCCAAGGCGGGCATGGTGCTGACGCTGACCAAGGGCCAGGGCTCCGCCCCGCTGCCCATCCATGCGGACTCACGTTGCCGGTTCCCCGAGCCTTGGCCCACCTATGCGCAGATGTGCAACGCGACGTGGCTGCTCTCGGACTACTCGAAGGACGAGGGGGCGCTGTGCTTCGTGCCCGGCAGCCACCTCTTGGGGCGCGGCCCCACGGTGGAGGACGTGCCCGACGTGGTGGCCGAGCACGAGGCGGTCCACACGGTGGAGGCGCCGGCCGGTTCGGTGGTGATCTGGCATGGCAACACTTGGCATGGCGCCCACGCCCGCACCGCGCCCGGGCTGCGGCGCGCCATGGTGAACGTCTTCATGCGGCAATACCTCATCACCGAGGAACCGGTGTACCTCACCACCTCGATGGCCGCGCTGAAACGCAACCCGGCGCGTTTTGGCGCGTTGGTCGGCCTCGCCGACTACCAGCCCTACGACCGGCGCGGCCCGAGGGTGGCGGAGAACCGCATTTCAGGCATCTACCTGCACGAATAGTAGTCGCCCGGCGACAGGGCGAGGCGGCGCCTCTTCGTTTGCTTGGGGGGCCGCCGGTGGCTAGCCGCCAAAGCCCTCGTCGAGGAGGCCGGCCTGCACCTCGCCGCAGAGGGCATCGACGTGGTGCTCCGTGGTGGCGGTGGAAACGCAACCGGCCACCCCCATGCCGAACAGCCACATGCCGTGGTTCTGCAGGAAGTCGCGCATGAAGGCACTTTTGCGCCGTTCCTCGGCGGTGGGCCAAACGTCATCCAGCCGGCGCATGGGGCGTTCATGGAAGTGCATGGTGAAGAGCGAGCCGGCGCCCGTCACCTGGCCGGCCACGCCGTGCTCCTCCAGCACCGTGCGCAAACGTGCCCGCAGCGTGGCGCCCAAGCGGTTCAACGCCGCAAAACGCGCTTCGTCCATGTCCGTCATGGCCACCAAGCCGGCCGTCATCGTCACCGGGTTCGCGTTGAAGGTGCCGCCGTGGTGCATCGGCGCCGGACGCTCGGCGTTGTCCTCGAAGACGGACATCACCGCGGCGCTGCCGGCCAGTGCGCCAACGGGAAAGCCGCCGCCGATCACTTTGGCGATGGCCGTGAGGTCCGGCGTGAGGCCCAAATCGCCTTGGGCGCCGCGGTAGCCGAGCCGCAGGCTCACCACTTCGTCCAAGCAGAAGAGGATGCCGTGCTGGCGGCTCAAGCGTTGCAGGGTGTCCAGGTAGTCCGCCTCGAAGGTCGCCATGCCGAGGGCCAGCGGCATCGGGTCGATCATCACCGCCGCGAGCTCCGCGGCATGGCGCTCGATGAGGGCTTCGGTGGTGGCCACGTCGTTGAACGGCAGCACCACCACTTCGTCCAACACGGACTGCGGCGTCCCACCGCAGTACGGCTTGGCGATGGGCGCCCGTTCGCGCCGGTCGTTGGGGCCGTTCGAGAGGCTCACTTCGGCGAAGTCGTAGGAGCCGTGGTAGCACCCCTCGATCTTGGCGATCTTCGGCCGGCCGGTGTAGGCCCTCGCCACCTTGATGAGGTTCATCACCGCCTCCGAACCAGAGTTCATGAACCGCACCCGCTCGAACGACGGCACCCGCGCCGTGAGCAGCTCGGCGAGCTGGATTTCCACTTCCGTGGCCATCGCCATGCCCGTGCCCAGCGCCAACTGCTTGCCCACGGCCTCCACCACCGGCGGGTAGGCGTTGCCGTGGATGAGGGACGTCATGTTGTTGTTGAAGTCGATGTAGCGATTGCCGTCCACGTCCGTGATTTCCGCGCCGGCGGCATGTTTGACATACAGCGGATGCGGTACACGCGCCACGGTGCCGCGGCTCAAACCGGCCGGCAGCACCTGCCACGCCCGTTCACTGAGCGCCGCGGACTGGGAGTTGGGGTCGGGAAGGGCCATGGAGTTCCTCAAGTGTCAGCGTCCATCAATGTACCCCAAGGGGAGTCATGTCGGTGCCCGGGCGGCCGCCAGCCGCGCTGCCTTGGCGGCCAGTCGGCGTCGGATGCGGGCTTGGCGCGCCTCGGTGAGCGGATAGGTCCACAAGAACGGCAGCGTACACAGCTTGAAGCAACTCGGCACCACCGAATAGAGCAGCGCCAAAGCCAGCAACGCCCCGACGGTGTTGCCCCCGGCCTCGCCGCCGAGCGCCGGGTCTGCGGTGGCGTCGAAGCCGAACAGGTCCACGGCGCCCAAGGCGATGCCCAAGGCCAGCGCCGCGGTGGCCTTCTTTACGACGCCCCACACCGCGAAATAGAGCCCCGTGCGCTGTTCGCCGGAGCGCGCCGTGTCGATATCGACCACATCCGCCGCCATGGACGTGGTGAGCGACGCGAAGGCGCCCACGCTCATGCCCTTCATCACCTGCAGGAAAATGAACCCCGCCGCGCTCCACTCCGGCACGAAGTAGAGGAGGGGCATGACGAAGGCCCAGCCCGCGTACCAGAGAATGGCGGCAATGAGCGCCATGTGTTTGCCGATGCGTTCCGACAGGCGGCGCCACACCGGCACGCAGGCGACGCCGGCGAGGATCATCAGGAACAGCGCGAACGCATAGGAGGATTCGGCGCCCAACACATGCTTGCAGAAGAAGAGCGAGAGCGCGGAATCCATGGACGCGCCGACCACGCTGCCGGTGTAGCCGATGACGATGCGCACGAAGGGCCCGTTCCTGAGCATCAGTCGAAGCCCTTCTCGATACTGCTTGGCGTCCATTGCGCCGACGCGGACGCGGGGCGCCGGCGGTTCGGGCACGCCGAACACCGCGGCGAGCACCACCAACGGCAGCAGCAGGCAGATGACGCCGCCCGAAATCGCGAGGGCGCCGCGCAGCTCGTCTTGGCCGAAGAAGGACAGGATCATGGGAATGGACACGGCCAACAGGTAGCCGGCCAAGGAGAACTGCTCGCGGAATGCCGTGATCCGGGAGCGCTCGTTGTAGTTGCCGGAGAGCTCCGCCCCCCAAGCCGAGTAGGGAATCTCAAGAATCGTCGCGGCCAGGAAGATCGCCACCGTGCAGAGCGTGAAGTGCCACATGCCCGGCGCTTCCGGCGGCACGAACAGCAGGTAGGTGGAGACCATCATGATGGGCACGCCGAGCACCAGCCACGGTTTGCGGCGCCCGAAGCGGCTGCGCGTCTTGTCCGACAGGAAGCCGATGATCGGGTCTGTGATGACGTCCGAGAAGCGGGCGACCATGAGCACGAGGCCCATGAGCCCCAAATCCAGCCCCAACTCGCCGTACAGCGGCGGGATGTAAACCGCGAGCGGCAGGCCAATGACGGTGAGCGGCGAACTCACCGCCGCGTAAAGGCAAAGACGCGCCCGGTTGAGCCGTTCGCCGCCGGCCTCGGCCTTCACGGATTAGCCAAGAGTTGGCGGCCCAGAGGCGCGAACCCTAGGGCCTGCGGCAGGTGCCACAGGCCCTAGGGATGCGCCGAGCCTAGAGGCCGTAGCCGATCTGCAGCCCGTAGGTGCGTGGGCGGCCGAAGCGGTAGCCCACCTGGTTCAGCTCGTAGATGATGACCTCGTCCGTCACGTTGCGGACATAGGCCGAAAACTGCCAGCCGGAGCGCTTCATGGTGAGCCTGATATCCAAGGTCTCGTACGGCGGCGCCGGGCGCTCGTTGTTGGCCGTGTTCCAGGATTCGGCGATGGCGTAGGCGTCCGCCCGAGCGGTGGCGTCGTAGCCCATCAGCTGGAAGTCGTAGATGAGCGAGGCGTTGAAGCTGTACTCCGGCGCGTTGGCCAGCCGGTTGCCCGGTTGGATGCCCACGCCCAAGTAGCGCCCCGCGGCGGTGGCGAAGATGTCCGCCTCCCAGTTGTAGTCGCCACCGAAGTTGAACCGGAGCGAATCGGTGATGGTGGTTTGCACCTCGAACTCCATCCCCTCGCTGCGCGCCTCGCCGGAGTTGCGGTTGTATTCGAAACCGAGGGGTGCCACGGATGGATACTCCTCCAACTCCTCTCGCACAGAGATGATGGTGTCCACCCAATCGATGCGATACAGGGAGCCCACGAAGCTCACGCGGCCGTCCGCGAGGGTCGCCTTCACGCCGAACTCGTAGTTCTGGGCCTCATCGCCGTCGATGGTCTGCAAGCTGCCTAGACGGTCGATGTGGGTTTGGGCGGTCGCCTTGCGTTGGGCCGTCTCGTCCGCGTCCGCCAGCACCGCCTCGAGCTCCGCGATGGTCGCGGCGAGGCCGGCGTTGACGATGCCCGGCCGGAACCCTTGCGAGTAGGTGAAGTAGAGCATCCAGTCATCTTTCGGGCGCCATGTGAGCGTGACCTTCGGCGACGTCACCTTGGTCGTGACCTCCAGATCGTTCAACGGGTCGCGCGCCGTGTCCACACCGGGCTGGGCGACGATCAACTCGTAGCTCACGTCCGCGTAGCGTGCGCCGAGCAGCAACTCCCAAGTGTCATTGATCTGATACGACACTTCCCCGAACACGGCCTGTTCGCCAAACGTTCGGTAGTTGGTGTTGCCGCCGACGATGGCGTTGAGGGTGGTGACGATCGCGGCTTGCTGCTCTAGCGGCACGTCCGGGTAGAAGTTGTATTGCAGCCAGCAATGGGTGTCGAGGGTGTCGTACACCGGCGGCCCGCCGTTGTAGCACCCCCGGTGGTGGCCAGTCTGCGTCTCGTCGTCCTTGTAGTACGCACCGGCCGTCCACTGCCAACGGCTATCGGCATTGGACACCAAGCGGAACTCCTGCACGAAACGCTCCGTGCCGCTGTAGAAGGCGCCGTCGCCACCCAAGCCAGTGAGCAAGGTGCGGCCGTCTTCCTGCAGGCCGAAGAGGCTCGTGACCAAACCGATGAGACCAATGGAGAACCGTGGGCTCGTCTCTTCCGAGTAGTCCCGCTCGCGGTCGAAGTAGGACGTGGAGGAGATGAAATCGGCGAAGGAGAGCTCCCAGTCGATCTCGAAGTTGTACATCGCCGCATCGTCGTAGCCGCCGCTCTGGTGGTCCCAATGCCCCAAGTCGGAAATGTACGGGTCGTCGTCAAATTGCTCGAACTCGCCGCGTGTGTAGTAGTCGGCCGCCCAATCCGCTTGGCGCGGCGTGCAGAACGGGCGATCCGGCAGCGGATAGACGTGTACCTGCCCGGGTGGGTCGGAGGGCGTGGATTCGTTGAAGCAGTGGAATGCGAGGCCGGGGCCGCCATAGTCGCCGTTCACGATGTTCACCATCGCGGAGACTTCCAGGGCGTCGTTCACATACCAAGAGACCTTCAGGCGCCCGCCAATCTCCTCGAACGTGTCCGTGTCCTTCTTGTTGCGGGGCGCGGCCTGGTCGATGACGCCCTTACGGTCGCGTGTATAGCCAACGAACCGTGCCGCCATGCGGTCGCTCAACGGGATGTTCACCATCGCGTCCGCCCGGTACGAGAGGCCGCTGGATTCGCCGATGGCCTCCAATTCCGTCCTGGCGTTCCAGTCGAAGCCGCTCACGTCCGGTTTTTTCGTGATGTAGCGCAGTGCGCCGCCCATGGCGCCCTCGCCGTACAGCGTGCCCTGCGGGCCCTTCAGCACCTCCACGCGCTCCAGGTCGAAGAGCGGCCCGATGGTCTGCGACAGGCCGCCCACCGCCGAGTCCGTGATGGGCATGTTGTCGAAATAGACGCCGACCGTGGCGGCGCCCCCGCCGGCCGGTGGCGTGATGCCACGCACCGTGAGCGTGTTGTAGGTCTGCGAATTGGAGCGGTAGGCGAGGCCCGGGATGGACTGGTAGAGGGTCTGGATGTCCTCAATGCCCTTGTTCACGATGTCCTGGTCCGTGACCGCGGAGATCGTGAGCGGCGTGTCCATGAGCCGCGTGTCGCGGTAGGTGGCGGAAACGATGATCTCCTCCACGGTGCCGGTGCCATCCGCTTGCTCTTCCGCTTCCTCGGCGTGGGCGGACGCCAGCAAGAAAATCGGCGCAAGCGCCAGAGCCACAAGTGAAGAGAACCCAGCCGAACTGCTCTGTTCGTCGAAACAACTTCGCATCGCTTTCCCCCAATCGTCGTAGCGAATCGGAACCGTATTGCATAGGCCGCGGGGGTTGTCAAGCGCCGCAAGCAGCCGCGCACGGGCCATTCGGCCACAAAAAACCCCGCCGAGGCGGGGTTTTCCGTGCGGACACGAAGGGCGTTACATCATGCCGCCCATGTCCGGCATGCCACCGCCCGGAGGCGCGGCCGGCTTGTCTTCCGGCGCTTCGGCCACCATGGCCTCGGTGGTAATCATGAGACCGGCGACGGACGCCGCGGCCTGCAGCGCCGTGCGCGCCACCTTGGCCGGATCCGGAATGCCCATCTCGATCATGTCGCCGTACTCGCCGGTGGCGCCGTTGAAGCCTTGGTTGCCTTCAAGGCCAGTCACCTTGTCCAGCACCACCGCCCCTTCGGCGCCGGCGTTCTGCGCGATTTGCCGCAGCGGCGCCGACATGGCGCGCTTGGCGATGCCGATGCCGACGTTCTGGTCTTCGTTGTCGCCGGCCAAGTCCTCGATGGCCTGCAGGGCGCGCACCAGCGCGACGCCGCCACCGGCCACGATGCCTTCCTCCACCGCGGCGCGGGTGGAGTGGAGCGCGTCCTCGACGCGGGCCTTCTTCTCCTTCATCTCCACTTCGGTGGGGGCGCCGACCTTGATGACGGCCACGCCGCCGGCCAGCTTCGCCAGCCGCTCCTGCAGCTTCTCGCGGTCGTAATCCGAGGAGGTGTCCTCGATCTCTTGGCGAATCTGCTTGATGCGGCCTTCGATCTCCGCCTTGGCGCCGGCGCCATCGACGATGGTGGTGTTCTCCTTGGTGCAGGAGATGCGCTTGGCGGTGCCGAGATCTTCCAGCGAGGCGCCTTCGAGGGTGAGCCCCACTTCCTCGGAGATCACTGTGGCGCCCGTCAGGATGGCGATGTCCTGCAGCATGGCCTTGCGCCGGTCGCCGAAGCCGGGGGCTTTGGCGGCGGCGATCTTGACGATGCCGCGCATGTTGTTCACCACCAACGTGGCAAGCGCTTCGCCTTCGATGTCTTCCGCGATGACCATCAGCGGCTTGCCGGCCTTGGCCACGTTCTCGAGCATCGGCAGCATGTCGCGGATGTTGGAGATCTTCTTGTCGCAGAGCAGCACGAAGGGATCTTCCAAGTCCGCCGACATCGAGTCTTGATTGTTGATGAAGTAGGGCGACAGGTAGCCGCGGTCGAACTGCATCCCTTCGACCACTTCCAACTCGTTCTCGAGGCCGCTGCCTTCCTCCACGGTGATGACGCCTTCCTTGCCGACCTTCTCCATGGCGTCCGCGATGATCTCGCCCACCGCCGGATCGTTGTTGGCTGAGACGGTGCCCACCTGGGCGATGGCCGTGGAATCTTCACACGGCGTGGACATGGTGCTGATCTGCCCCACCGCGGCGGCGACGGCCTTGTCGATGCCGCGCTTCAAGTCCATGGGATTCATGCCGGCGGCCACGGATTTGAGCCCTTCCGTCAGGATGGATTGCGCCAGCACGGTGGCGGTGGTGGTGCCATCGCCGGCTTCGTCCGACGTCTGGCTCGCCACTTCCTTCACCATCTGGGCGCCCATGTTCTCGAACTTGTCCTTCAGTTCCACTTCCTTGGCGACGGAAACCCCATCCTTGGTGACCGTCGGGGCGCCGAACGACTTGTCCAGCACCACGTTGCGGCCCTTCGGCCCCAACGTCACCTTCACCGCGTTGGAGAGGATGTTCACCCCTTCGAGCATGCGGCTCCGGGCATCGTCTCCGAAATGTACGTCTTTCGCGCTCATTCGCTGTTCCTCTCTTGCTCTTGCCGGTTAGCCTTCGAGGACGCCGAAGATCTCGCTCTCCTGCAGGATGAGCAGTTCTTCGCCGTCCACCTTGACGGTGCTGCCGCCGTACTGGCCGAAAATCACCTTGTCGCCGACTTTGACGTCTGGCGCGCGAACCTTGCCGTCGTCGGTGGCCTTGCCGGGGCCGACCGCGAGCACTTCGCCCTGCGACGGTTTCTCGGATGCCGTATCCGGCAACACGATTCCGCCCGCGGACATCGTCTCTTCGTCCAGCCGCCGCACGACAACCCGATCGTGAAGTGGTCGAATGTTCATGCCTTGATGTCTCCCAAGAACTCCGTTTGCG
The DNA here is from genome assembly GCA_965200505.1 of Candidatus Azotimanducaceae bacterium. Taxonomy (GTDB): domain Bacteria; phylum Pseudomonadota; class Gammaproteobacteria; order Pseudomonadales; family Azotimanducaceae; genus VXNE01. Next base: position 2,913,318 of record OZ241343.1, read on the forward strand.
CCCCCTTCCCCCGGCGGAGCGCCCAATGATCCATGCGCACCCGGCCCAAGCCCGGCATCGCGCAAGCACTCTCCCTGCGAGAGTGCTAATCGAGGGAGCGCCTATCATAGGGGCGTGTTTCGATTATTCAAGGCCGCCGGACGATGGATTCGCAGACAGTTCTCACTCGACAGCCGCGGCAGCCGTAGCCGGCGGTGATTCGATGGACGAGCCGGACCAGCGCATCTGGCAGGTGGTGGCGCAGATTCCTTGTGGGCGCGTCGCCACTTACGGTCAGGTGGCGGCGCTGGCGGGTTTGCCACGCGGCGCACGGCGCGTCGGCCGGGCCATGGCGCAATTGCCGGCGGGCAGCGCCTTGCCTTGGCATCGGGTGATCAATGCCGCGGGGCGCAGCGCGATCGCCGGCGCGGGGGGTGTGCGGCAGCGGCGGCTGTTGCGGGCGGAAGGCGTTGTGTTCTTGAATGGCAAAGTCGATCTGGGAAGATGGCAGTGGTGCCCTTGACGCATCCCAACGCCGCGCCATGACGCCACTCGCCCGGCCTAGGGAAAGACACTGAACGGCAACGCGGACCGGCTGGCAGCCGCGCCACCGCCGGTGGGCATCGCCGCATACTTCCAGCCCCGGGTCGCGGCCTTGGTGTGCTTGGGCTTTTCCTCCGGGCTGCCGCTCCTGCTCATCTTCGCCACGTTGTCTCTGTGGCTGCGCGAAGCGGGCATCGAGCGCTCCGCCGCCACCTACTTCAGCTGGGCGGCGCTTGGCTATTCGTTCAAGTTCGTTTGGGCGCCGCTAATCGACAAGCTGCCGGCGCCCTTGGGCGCCCACCGGCTGGGGCGGCGCCGCGGCTGGCTGTTGCTCGCGCAGCTCGCCGTGTTCGGCGCCATCGTCGGCATGGCCCTCGCCGACCCCGCGGCGCCGGGCGGCTTGACCGCGATGGCCTTCGCCGCGGTGGCGCTCGGTTTCTCCTCGGCCACCCAAGACATCGTGATCGACGCCTATCGCATCGAGGTGGCTGAAGAACGCCTGCAGGCGCTGCTCTCCTCCGCGTATGTGGCCGGGTATCGGGGCGGCATGTTGGTCTCCGGCGCCCTTGCGCTGTACTTGGCGGCATGGTTTGGCAGCGATGCCGGGCAGTACGATTACGCGGCTTGGCGCCACACCTACTTCTGCATGGCGGCGGCGATGGCGGTGGGCGTTTGCACCACCCTCCTCATCCGCGAACCCGAAACGGGGGCGCCCAAGCGCCAAGGCGCGTCAGACCATGCCCGCTTCGTGCTGCTGTTCGCGCTGGTGGCCGGGGCGTTCGTCGGCGCCTTCGTGGCGCTGGCGGACCCCATGCAGGGGTTGCGCGACGGGCTGCCGGGCGCGAGCGGCCCCTTGGCCGGCTTCGTGGCGCAAGCGTTCCGCCTGCTCATCGCCTTGGCCGTGGCGCTGGCGACGGGCGCCTTGTGCGTGCGCCTCGGTGTGGCGCGGCGGGAAACCGCGCAGGACGCCTACCTCGCCCCAGTGGCGGACTTCTTCCGCCGTTACGGGCGCGGCGCGGTGGTCATCCTGCTCCTGGTGGGCTTCTACCGGGTGTCGGACATCGTGCTGGGGGTGGTGGCGAACATCTTCTACTTCGACATGGGCTACAGCAAAGAGGCCATCGCCACCGCCACCAAGGTGTTCGGCCTCTGGATGACGCTCTTGGGCGGCTTCCTGGGCGGCTGGCTGGCGCTGCGCTTCGGGGTGATGCGGGTGCTGATGCTCGGCGCCGTGCTCACGGTGGCCACCAACCTGCTCTTCATCCTGCTCGCCCAGGCACCCGGCAATCTGCCGCTCCTGTACGCCGTCATCAGCGCGGACAACTTGACGGCCGGGCTCGCCAGCGCCGCGTTCGTCGCTTACCTCTCAAGCCTGACGAGTCTTTCATTCACGGCCGTGCAGTACGCCATCTTCAGTTCGTTGATGACGCTGTTTCCGAAGGTGATCGGCGGCTACTCCGGGCAAATGGTGGATGCCGTGGGCTATGGGTACTTCTTCCTCGGCGCCGCGGCCATCGGCATTCCCGTATTCTTGTTGGTTTCGCTGGCGGCGAGGCGGCGGCCAGCCCCCACGCCGGCCGCCGAGCCTGCCCGAACGGCCTGAGCCACCACCCCCAGAGGCACCATGCACACACCCAAGCCCCGCATCAGCCGCGTCATCACCCGCACCGGCGATGGCGGCGAGACGGCGTTGGCAGACGGCCGGCGCATGCCCAAGGGGCATCCACGCTTCGAACTCGTCGGCGCCTTGGACGAAGCGAACAGCTTCATTGGCCTGCTGGCGGCGCGGCTGGGCGACGGGCCGCATCGGCAGCGTTTGGTTGCGATCCAGTCTCGGCTATTCGATGTGGGCGGCGCCGTGGCCATGGGTGAGGCCGCGCCCGTCTGGGAAGCGCAAACCGCGGCCTTGCAGGATTGGACGAAGGCCATGAACGCCGCACTCCCGCCGCTCAAGGAGTTCGTGCTGCCCGGCGGCAGCGAGACAGTGGCCCTCGCGCATGTGGCGCGCAGCGCCACGCGCCGGGCCGAGCGGGCATTCTGGACCGAAGCCGATGCCTTGGCACCCTTGGTTGACGCCGGCATAGGCCCGTGGCTCAACCGCCTTTCGGACTACCTCTTCGTGTTGGCGCGGACGCTGGCCCACGAATCCGGCGTGGCCGAAACGTTATGGCAGCCCTTGGCCCGCCCCAAGGAAACCTAAACCACCGTTCGATCTGGCTAGGAGGCCCAACAGAGACGCAGCCTTGGGCCGCCTACAACCTCCGATCGGGAAGCGTTGGCCAGGCCCCGGCGGCCAACCCGCGCCCCGGTCCCCAAGCACACCGTCCACGCCATTTCGCCTCGGGGAGCGCGAGGGGCCGGCCCCTCGCAAGAAAGGAGCAGAGCGCGAGGGGCCGGCCCCTCGCAAGAAAGGAGCAGAGCGCGAGGGGCCGGCCCCTCGCAAGAAAAGGGAGAGCGCGAGGGGCCGGCCCCTCGCAAGAAAAAAGAAGCGAGCGCCGCGGCTTGCCCCTCGAAAAAGAACCTTCACTGACCCAACGTGAGCCGCCGGATATCCCCCAACACCTGCGCGAGCCCCACCACGAAGTTGCCTCCTTCCACGCCATTGATGGCGCGGTGGTCGTAGGAGAGCGACAGCGGCAGCACGGCGCGGGGCTGGAAGGCGGCGCCATCCCACAGCGGCTTGGTGGCGAGCCGCCCCACGCCCAGGATGCCAACCTCCGGGGCGTTCACGATGGGCGTGAAGCCGGTGCCGCCAACCCGCCCCAAACTCGACACCGTGAATGTGCCGCCTTGCAGTTGGTCTGGCTTCAACGCGCGGGTTCGCGCCAGCTCGGAGAGTTCGGCGATCTCTTGGGCGAGCGCCCAAACGCCCTTCTGGTCCACATCGCGAATGACGGGCACGACCAGCCCGTCCTCGGTGTCCACCGCGAAGCCGATGTGCCAATGGTGTTTCAGGATGAGCCCATCCACCGCGGCGTTGAGGGAAGCGTTCAAACGCGGGAAGGACTTCAGGTTCGTGGCGCACGCCTTCAAGATGAAGGGCAAGAGCGTGAGCTTGACGCCCCGCGCCGCGGCTTCGGCGGCCAAGGACTTGCGAAAGCCCTCCAACTCCGTCACGTCCGCTTCGTCGTGTTGGGTGACATGGACGACATTCAGCCAACTGCGATGCAGGTTGCGCGCGCCGCGGACGCCCACGCGGGGCAGCGGCAAGGCTTCCGTGGGGCCGAACTTGGCGAAATCGATGTTCGGCAGCGCGGGGATGCCACCACCGCCGCTGGGGGCGCCGCCATCGGTCATGGCCGCCTTCACGAACGCCTTCACATCGTCCTTGACGATGCGCCCGGCGCCGCCGCTGCCGCGCACACCGGCCAAGTCCACGCCCAGTTCCCGCGCCAAGCGGCGGGTTGCGGGGCCGGCATACACCTTCGGCGTCCCGGACGTTTCGGCGGCGGGGGGTGCGGGTGCCGGCACCGGTTGCGGCGCGGCCGGTGGTTGCTCATTCGTGGCATCGTCGCCCTCGGTGCGTTGGGCCACGGGAGGCGGTGCCTTGGCCACCGGCGCGGCGGGCTCGCCGGCGGCTTCGTCCTCAACGTCCAGCACCGCGATCAACCGTCCGGTGGTGACCGAATCCCCCAGCGCCACACTGAGTTCGCGCACCGTGCCGGCGTACGGCGAGGGCACCTCCATGGAGGCTTTGTCCGATTCGATGACGATGAGGGCGCCATCCACCGCCACCGTGTCGCCCGGCTGCACACAGAGTTCGATGACTTCCACGTCTTCCGCATCGCCGATGTTCGGAATCAACACCTCTCTGGCTTGCGGCGCACTCATGCGAGCCTCGGATTGGATTTGTCTGGATCGATGCCGAGATCACGCATGGCCTTGCCCACTTCGGCCTCGGCGAGCACTTGGCGGCGGGCGAGCTGGTCGAGGGCGGCCAAGGTCACGAACCGCTCGTCCACCTCGAAGAAGCCGCGCAGTTTGGCGCGGGTGTCGCTGCGGCCGAAGCCGTCGGTGCCAAGTACGCGATAGGGCGCGTCGAAGTGTGCCCGCACAGATTCCGCGTGGGCGCGCACATAGTCCGTGGCGGCGACCACCGGCACGTCGCCATCCAAGCACTCGGCAATGTAGGGGCGGCGCGGCGGCGCACCGGGATGCAGCAGGTTCCAGCGTTCCGCGTCGGCGCCGTCCCGGGCGAGTTCCGGGAAGCTGGTGACGCTCCACACCTCGCTGGCCACGCCATAGTCCGCCGCCAGCCGGTCCGCGGCGCGTTCGACTTCGCGCAGAATGGCGCCGCCGCCGATGAGCCGCACCCGCTTGGCGGTGCCGCGGAAATCGCCCTCGGTGCGCAGCCGGTACATCCCCTTGACGATGCCGTCGCGGGCGCCGTCCGGCAGCGGCGGCTGCGGGTAGTTCTCGTTCATCAGCGTCAGGTAGTAAAAGACGCCCTCGCCCCGACCATACATGCGGTTGATGCCCTCCTGCACGATCACCGCCATTTCGCCGGCGTAGCAAGGATCGTAGGCGATGCAGTTCGGAATGGCGGCGGCGAGCAGGTGGCTGTGGCCATCCTGATGCTGCAGTCCCTCGCCGTTCAACGTGGTGCGGCCGGCAGTGGCGCCGAGCAGGAAGCCCCTGGCCTGCATGTCGCCGGCGGCCCAAGCCAAATCCCCCACCCGCTGGAACCCGAACATGGAATAGAAGATGTAGAACGGGATGAGGGTGTAGCGGTGGGTGCTGTAAGAGGTGGCCGCGGCCATCCACGCGGCGAACGCGCCGGCCTCGTTGATGCCTTCCTCCAGCACCTGCCCATCCAGGGACTCACGGTATGAGGCGATCTCGCCGTGGTCTTCCGGCTCATAGAGCTGGCCGACGGAGGAGTAGATGCCAAGCTGACGAAACATGCCCTCCATGCCGAAGGTGCGCGCCTCGTCTGGCACGATGGGCACCACGCGCTTGCCGATGGCGCTGTCGCGGGCGAGGGTCGAAAGCAGCCGCACGAACGCCATCGTCGTGGACACGCTGCGCTCGCCGGTGCCTTGGAACTGACGGGTGAAGGCTTCGTCGCTGGCCGGCGCGAGCTCGGTGGCATCCGTCATGCGCTTGGGAATCGGCCCGCCCAGGCGTTCGCGCTGGCGCTTGAGATAGACCGTCTCCGGCGCATCTTCCGGCGGGCGGTAATAGGGTACGGCGGCCAGCGCTTCATCCGAGAGCGGCAGGCCGAAGCGATCCCGAAAGTGCTTCAGGTCATCCAAATCGAGCTTCTTCACCTGATGGGTGGTGTTTTCCGATTCCCCGGCGTCCCCCATGCCATAGCCCTTGACCGTCTTGGCCAAGATGACGGTGGGCTCGCCTTGGTGGTGCGCCGCGGCGTGGTAGGCCGCGAACACCTTGAAGGGATCGTGGCCGCCGCGGTTCAGGCGCATGATGTCGTCGTCCGAGAGGTGTTCCACCAGTTGGCGCAGCGCCGGGCGGCCGCCGAAGAAGTGTTCGCGCGTATAGCCGCCGCCCTTGGCCTTGTAGTTCTGGTATTCGCCATCCACGGTCTCGTTCATGCGCTGTTGCAGGAGGCCATGGGTGTCCTTGGCAATGAGCGGATCCCACAAGCGCCCCCAGATGACCTTGATGACGTTCCACCCGGCGCCCCGAAACTCGCCTTCCAGTTCCTGCATGATCTTGCCGTTGCCACGCACCGGGCCGTCCAAGCGCTGCAGATTGCAGTTGACGACGAAGATCAAGTTGTCCAGCCGTTCGCGGCCGGCGAGGCTCAAGGCACCCAAGGATTCCGGTTCGTCACATTCGCCGTCGCCGAGGAACGCCCACACTTTGCGGTCGCCCATGGGAATGAGGCCGCGGCGATCCAGGTATTTCATGATGTGGGCTTGGTAGATCGCCTGAATCGGCCCCAAGCCCATGGAAACGGTGGGGAATTGCCAATAGCCCGGCATCAGCCACGGGTGCGGATAGGAGGAAAGCCCGTCGCCATCCACTTCTTGGCGAAATCGGTCGAGTTGCGCTTCGTCGAGGCGGCCTTCCAAGTACGAGCGGGCGTAGATGCCGGGTGCGCTGTGGCCTTGGAAGTAGATCAAGTCGCCGGCGTGTTCGTCCGTGGGGCCGCGGAAGAAGTAGTTGAAGCCGACGTCATAGAGGGTCGCGGCGGAGGCGAAGGTGGAGATGTGGCCGCCCAAATCGCCGTCGCCGCGGTTGGCGCGCACCACCATCGCCAGCGCGTTCCAGCGGATGAGTGAGCGGATGCGCCGCTCCATGAAGAGGTCGCCCGGCATGAACGCCTCCTCGGTGCTGGGGATGGTGTTCCGATAGGGCGTCGTGATGGCGTAGGGCAGCGGCGTGCCTGCTTGCATGAGGCAGGCGGACAGGCTGTCGAGGAGGAAGCCGGCGCGTTCGGGCCCGCTGCGCTCCAGGACGGACGCCAAGGCGTCCTGCCATTCGCGGGTCTCTACGGGGTCCGTGTCTTGAGGGCGTCCTGAATGTTCCATCGCCGGGGCTTCCACGCAACGGGATTATAGTAGCCGCAACGACGCCCGCACCCGCATGTGCGGGATCAGGAAGCCGCGGGTGGACGCGACGGACGCCCCGGAGACGCGGTGGCGGCTTGGGATCGTGGAGGGCGTGGACCTGATGGGGAGCGGTTCACGGCGGCCGAGGCGTTCGGGGTGTCGCGCGCAGCTTCAGGATCGTCGTCTCGTCCGGCAGCGCCGCCATCCGCTGGCCCGCGAAGCGCCGCTGGCGAGCGTTCGACTCGCCCCCGCAAGGGTCTGTTCAAGGGACGTCAACTGGTGGCTGACCTGCTGTTTTGGGATTGAGCCTTACATATAGCTGCCGGGAAAGCACAACTATCAGCACCGCCAGTACAAACGCCAGCAATTCAAATGGAACCAGGGGGATGAGGGGGAGGTCGTACCCGAGGTAGCGGTAGGGGTGCCCGAGGTAGTGGAGGTACGTCAAAAACGATACGGTGCCGATGACTACCGGCACATACCAGTAGCGCGGCAAGTAGAATGCCAAGACGATGGCGATGACATCGGCGGGAAAGTAGTAGCGGTCGTGCATTTTCGGCAACAGGTAAGGCACGACGAGCACGGAATAAGTGGCTAGGAAGACGGTGAGCTCGGCGGTGATTTGCGCGGCGCTCTTGTAGAACACGACGGCCACGAGCAACAAGACGACACACGCCGCGAAGGCCACGCCCAGGGGCCACCAGTCATAGTAGATGTCTGGTATCCACACATACAGGTTGGGAAATTTCATCGACAAGCTGGGGTGAGCATCGGCTTGGCGGACGTAGATCGACAGCAAATCGCCCCAAGGTCTGCCGATGAGCCCGGCCGGCGCAAGCGTTGCCAGATAGACGAGCGGAACCCAAGCGAGCTGTTGCCAGCGTAGCTGGCCCTTTGCGATCAGACACAGGAACAACGGCGCCAGAAAGACGGCTTGCAGCTTGAAGGAAAACGCCAGCCCGAAAGCGACCAGCGCCATTGCCTGGCGACCGGCGAGCAGGAAGTGGAGGCAGGCGACCAGGAAGGTGGTGTAGATGGCGTCCGCCTGCCCCCAGGCCGAGCCGTTGAGCACGACGGTGGGAGCGAGCAGCGTTGCAAGCCCGGCGAGGATGGGAACGACACTCTTCGAGTCCGGATACTTGTGCGCCACGCACTTATAGACAAAGTAGGCCAGCGCGAGCTCGAAGAGCATGGAAAGCGCCTTGATGGCGACAAGCGAGTGCAGGCCCGGCAGAAGAGCCGCCATCACCGTCAACAAGTAGAGATGGGGAACGTTGTAATCGGAGAAGTCGTGCCGCAGTGCGGCGAAGTACCCATTCTCGACAATGAACGCATATGTATGAGAAGAATACCAATAGTAGTCGCCGGTTACGTTGGGAAGATTAGGGTATCTAAGCGCAAATGCCGCGAGAACGCCGACGACGACTAACAGCGTTCTGCGATGTTTCACTAGAACTAGATGTCGGGCAATCATGTTAGTTGGTGTGGCGGTCTGCGGTGAGGGCGTCGATCAGGGGAATAGCGCACCCAACACGCGCCGCCAATCGAACGAAGGGCCTGGGTCCGTCTTCCGGCCGGGTGCCACTTCCGCGTGGCCCACGATGGCTTGCCCGTCGATGTGCGGGTAGGCGGCGAGCAGCGCCGGCAGGATGGTGCCCAACGCCTCGTACTGCGCGTCTTCGTAGGGCGTGTCGTCCGTGCCTTCGAGCTCGATGCCGATGGCGTAATCGTTGCAGCCCGCACGGCCCGCATGGCAGGAGACCCCGGCGTGCCAAGCCCGCCGGTGGAACGGCACGAACTGCGTCACGGTGCCGGCCCGGTCGATGACGAGATGCGCCGACACGCGCACCCCTTCAAGGCTGGCCAGGCGCGCATCCGCGGTGCAGTCCAGCCGGTTCAGGAACAGCGCCTCGACTGCATCGCCGCCGAACTCGCCGGGCGGCAGCGAGATGCCATGCAGCACGATGAGCGAGACATCACGCGGATCTGGCCGAGCATCTTGGTTCGGTGACGGCACCCGCCGCACACCATCGAGCCAACCATCGGCCGTTACAATCATCCGGCGATGATAGCCGAGCGCCCACAAGCGGAACCGCCGCCCCGGCACTCCTTGAAGCCTCCAGTTGGTCGTCGGCGACCTGCCCAGAACTTGGCGATGTCATCAGACCACGGCGTGTCCAAAATGCCGTGGGCGATTCTCCAATTGGCGTTCCCTAGAACCAGTGGGTTTGTGCCGCAACAACCCGGCACCCCCAACGGCTCAAGTTTCCACTCGATACACCCGGACGGCGGTGTCGTGGAAGAGGGCCGCTTTCTCGCTGGCCGAGCACCCTGCGGCGATCTTCTTGAAGGAGTTCCACAGCACGGGGTACGAGCAGCTTTGCTTATCCACCGGGAAGTTGCTCTCGAACATGCAGCGATCCGGGCCGAAGCGATCGATCATGTGCAGGTAGTAGTCCCGCGTGGCGGCCACCAGTTCATCGGAGGTGGCCGGCTTGTCGCGCTTGTGAAAGCCGAAGCCGTTGATCGGCATCACCAAGCCGCCCAGCTTGGCGACGACGTTGGGGCACTCCGCAAGCGCCGCCACGTCCGTCTTCCACCGCTCGAAAATCTCCGCCCGGCGGCCTTCGTAGGGGCCGATGCCGAGCGGCCCGCCAAAGTGGTCGAGGACGATGGGTTGATGCGGGAAGGAGCGCGCCAAGTCCACCAACTCCCGGATCTGGGTGTGATAGAGCCACGCATCGAAGGTGAGCCCGCGCTTGCCGAGTTCCCGGAAGCCGGCGCGGAACGTCTCGTCCGCCAACAAGCCCTGCGTGGGGTTCGTGTGTGAGTTGCGCACCGCGTCGCTCGCATCCCAGCCGCTGGCGTGGCGGATGCCCCGGAACCGGCCGCTCGCCGCCATGTGCGCGTCCAGCGCGTCGCCGGCGGCGGCGCCCAAGGTGAGATCGACGAAGCCGACGATGGCCGCGCACATGCGCCCTTCGCCATAGCCGCCACTCGCGCTCATGGCCGCGATGCCGTTCACGAACTCCGTCTCGCCCAAGGGGCGCAGCGCGTCCGGGCCGCCGGCGCGGTACATGGCCGCACATTCCATGAACACCGTGGAGACCACGTTGTGCCCGCTATCGACATCCGCCAGCAGTTCGTCGAGCAGGTAGCGGCTCTGCGCGTGGTCCCACAGGTGGTGGTGGGGGTCGCAGATCGGCAGCTCGGGTTCCAAGATGTCTTCCTGCACTTGCGCGAGCCAAGCGGCGGGTTCCATGAGCTTCTCCTTCTAAGCAGACGGGCCTTTAGTAAACGACCACGGAGCGGATGGATTTCCCCTCGTGCATCAAGTCGAAGGCGTCGTTGATGTCCTTGAGCGGCATGGTGTGGGTGATGAGATCGTCGATGTTGATCTTGCCGTCCATGTACCAATCCACGATCTTCGGCACGTCCGTGCGGCCCTTGGCGCCGCCAAACGCCGTGCCGCGCCACACGCGGCCCGTGACGAGCTGGAACGGCCGCGTGGCGATCTCCGCCCCGGCCGGCGCCACCCCGATGATGACGCTCTCGCCCCAGCCCTTGTGGCAGCACTCCAGCGCTTGGCGCATCACGTCCACGTTGCCGATGCACTCGAACGAGTAGTCCACGCCGCCGCCCGTCAGCTCGACGATGGCGGCCGCGGGATCGTCCACATCGCTGGGATTGACGAAGTCCGTCATGCCGAACTGCTCGGCCAATGCCTGTTTGTCCGCGTTGAGGTCCACGCCGATGATGCGATCCGCCCCGGCGATGCGGGCGCCTTGCACCACGTTCAGCCCGATGCCGCCGAGGCCAAACACCGCCACCGTGGCGCCGGGTTCCACTTGCGCCGTGTTCATCACCGCGCCGAGCCCGGTCGTCACGCCGCAGCCGATGTAGCACACCTTGTCGAATGGCGCGTCCGGGCGGATTTTCGCCACCGCGATCTCCGGCAGCACTGTGTGGTTGGCAAAGGTGGAAGTGCCCATGTAGTGCAGCACCGGCTCACCGTTCAAGGAAAACCGGGAGGTGCCGTCTGGCATCAGCCCTTGGCCTTGCGTCTCGCGGATGGCGCCGCACAGGTTCGTCTTGCCGGAGAGGCAGAACTTACACTGCCGACATTCCGGCGTGTAGAGCGGAATCACATGGTCGCCCGGCTGCACACTGGTGACCCCCGGCCCCGTCTCCACCACCACGCCGGCACCCTCATGCCCCATGATGGCGGGGAACAACCCTTCCGGGTCTGCGCCGGACAAGGTGTAGGCATCCGTGTGGCAGACGCCGGTGGCCTTGATCTCCACCAGCACCTCGCCGGCCTGCGGGCCTTGAAGCTGCACCGTTTCGATGGCGAGCGGCGCACCCGCCGCAAACGCCACCGCCGCTTGTGTGTCCAAATCCATCCCCCTCAATTGCGCGGAGCGACGCCGCGGCGCCCAGCCTGCCCACACGGGCAAGACCAAGCCGCTTCCCGAAGCCGCCCCGACGCTTTCCGCGGCACGGGCTGCTAGAGTCGCTTTCCATGTTCGCGCCTGTCAAGGATTGGACGCGCTTCGTCCCCATCGTCGCGTTGGCTGGGGGCTACCGCCGAGACGATTTCCGCCACGATCTCTTGGCCGGCCTCACCGTCGCCGTGGTCACGGTGCCGCAAGCGGTGGCGTATGCCTTCCTCGCCGGCTTGCCCGCCGAGGCGGGGCTCTACGCCTGCTTGGCGCCGATGGTCATCTACGCCGTGTTGGGCTCCTCGCGCCAACTGGTGGTGGGGCCGGTGGCCATCGCCGCGTTGATGGTGGCGGCCGCGGTGGGCGCCCACGCGCCGGCACATTCCGAAGCGTATCTCGCCATCACCTCCGTGCTGTGCCTGCAGGTGGGGCTGGTGTTGTGGGGTTTGCGGGCGCTGCAACTGGCCGGGATCGTGAACCTCCTCAGCCATCCGGTGGTGATGGGGTTCGTGAACGCCGCCGCGCTCCTCATCGTGTTGAGCCAACTGCCCGCGTTCTCCGGCATGGTCGTGGAGGTGCGCGGTGCGCCCTTGGATGTCTTGGCGGGCGTGGCCCAAGGCTTGGATGGCATGAACATGACGGCCCTCGCCATCGGCGCGGCCAGCTTGGTGGTGCTGATGGCTGTTCGGGGCGTGGCGGCGCTGGCCGGGCGAGACCATCCGCTCGGGCGTGGCGGCCCCATGCTGGTCGTGGTGGGTGCCACGGCGGCGGCCGCACTCCTAGGCTTGGACGTGCCAACCGTCGGCCACGTGCCGGCCGGGCTCCCCAGCCTCACATTGCCGAGCTTGAACTGGGCGCTTTGGCTGGACCTTGCGCCGTCCGCGGCCGCCATCGCGCTGGTGGCGTATGTGGAGAGCTTCACCATCGGCGCCACGCTGGCGGAACGGCAGCGCCAGCGGCTCGACCCGGCCCAGGAAATGGTGGCGCTCGGCGCGGCGAACGTGAGTGCGGCGTTTACCGGCGCCTACCCGGTGGCCGGCAGCTTTTCCCGCTCCAGCGTGAACCACGCCGCCGGCGCGCGCACGCCGGTGAGCAGCTTGGTGTGCGCGGCGGCGGTCGCGGCGACGTTGCTTTGGTTCACACCCCTGTTCGAGACCCTGCCCCACGCGGCGCTCGCCGCCATCGTCATGGCGTCCGTCGTGGGCCTATTGGACTTCTCCGCGCTGCGCGAGCAGTGGCGGTTCTATCGGGCGGACGTGGCGGCGCATCTGGCGACGTTCATCGGTGTGTTGCTCATCGGCGTGGAAGGCGGCTTGCTGCTCGGCGTCAGCGTGGCGGTGATGCTGTTCGCGCGGCGCTCGAGCCGCCCCCACATCGCCGTGTTGGGGCGCTTGGGCGATTCGGCGCACTTCCGCAACGTGGCGCGCTTCGAGACGAACACGCATCCGGCCGCCATCGCCGTTCGGGTGGACGAGAACCTTTACTTCGCCAACGCCCGGCAAGTGGAAGGCCGGCTGCTCGAAATCGCCGCGGGGGAGACGGATGCGAACCACTTGGTGCTGATGTGCGGCGCCATCAACTTCATCGACGCGACGGGCTTGGAGATGCTGCGGCGGTTGGATGACGGGCTGGCGGCGCTGGGGGTCGCGCTTCACCTCTCGGACGTCAAGGGGCCGGTGCGGGATCAGTTGGCGGCGATTCGCTTCGCCGAGGAGCTCTCCGGCGCCATGTACCTGACGCTGGACGAGGCGATGACCGAGCTGGGCGGCCAGCCGTGACAGCCGGAACGCGGCCCAACGCCGCGTTTGACGCCCTCGCCCTTGATTTAAGACACTTCCCCCACACCAGACCACCGCGGGGCGCGATCCATGTATCCAGGCAAGTGGGCAGAGATTTTTCCGGACAAGCCAGCCGTCATCGATTCCGCGACGGGCGCGGCGCGCAGCTACGGCGAGCTGAATGACCGTTCCAATCAGCTGGCGCAACTGCTTTACGATCGCGGGCTGCGCCGCGGCGACCACATCTCCATCTTCGCGGAGAACCACATCGCTTGGTTCGACGTGGTGTGGGCGGCCATGCGTTCCGGCCTGTATCTCACCACCGTCAACCGCTACCTCACGGACGAGGAGGCGGGCTACATCGTCGATAACTCCGAAACCCAAGCGCTCATCACCACGATGGGCCGCGCCGAAGTGGCGGCCAACCTCCCGAAGTTCGCACCGGGTTGCCACACTTGGCTGATGATCGGCGGCGCCGTGGAGGGTTTCGAGGATTTCGAGGCGGCCATCGCCCAATACCCCGCCGAACCGCTGGCGGAAGAACCCGCCGGCACCTTCATGCTCTACAGCTCCGGCACCACGGGGCGGCCCAAGGGCATCCTCCGGCCGCTGCCGGAAACCTCCATCCGCGAAGATTCGGGCCTCGTGGGCGGGCTGCAGGCCATGCTCTGGCAGTTCAACGAGGACACGGTGTATCTCTCGCCGGCGCCCCTGTACCACTCGGCGCCCGTCGGCTTCTGCACCGGTGCCCAGAGCTTGGGGGGCACCGTGGTGATGATGCCGCGCTTCGACCCAATCCACGCCCTTGAGGCCATCGAGCGGCACCAGGTGACGCACAGCCAATGGGTGCCGACGATGTTCACCCGCATGTTGAAGCTCCCCGCCGCCGAGCGCGAGCGCTACGACTTGTCGTCCCACAAGGTGGCCATCCATGCCGCGGCGCCGTGCCCGCCGAAGGTGAAGGAGCAGATGTTCGATTGGTGGGGGCGGATCATTTACGAGTACTACGGCGGCACGGAGGTGAACGGCCTCACCCACACCGGGCCGGACGAATGGTTCGCGCATCGCGGCACGGTGGGCAAGCCAGTGCTGGGCGTCATCCACATCTGCGACGAAGACGGCAAGGAACTGCCGGTGGGCGAGCCGGGCATCGTCTATTTCGAGTTGCCGGCGCTGCCGTTCGAGTACTTGAAGGATCCGGAGAAGACGAAAGACGCCCAGCATCCGGAGCACCCCAACTGGAGCGCCTTGGGAGACGTGGGCTACGTGGACGAGGAGGGTTTCCTCTACCTCACGGACCGCGCCACCTACATGATCATCTCCGGCGGCGTGAACATCTATCCGCAGGAGATCGAGGATGCCTTGGTCGTCCATCCCAAGGTGCTGGACGTGGCCGTCATCGGGGCGCCCAACGAGGAAATGGGCGAAGAGGTGAAGGCCGTGGTGCAACCGGCGCCTGGTGTGGAACCCGGGCCGGCCTTGGAAGCCGAACTCATCGGCTATGCCCGCGAACACATTGCGCACTACAAGTGTCCGCAAAGCGTGGACTTCCGCGACCAACTGCCGCGCCTGCCCACGGGCAAGCTGTACAAGCGGTTGCTGAAGGACGAGTACTGGGGCAAGACGGGCTCGCGCATCGTCTGAGGACGCCCGCACTTGCACCCACATCCCGGCCCGCTTCCGCGCCCGCATCCCCATCCCATCTGATAGGCTCGCCGCCCATGCATGACCGACTCGCACGCTTCGTGGACGAACACGCCGACACGCTGTTGGCCGTCTCCCACGACATCCACGCCCACCCGGAGCTCGCCTTCAACGAAAAACGCGCCAGCGCCTTGCTCGCGGACACCGCCGAGCGCTTTGGCCTGACCGCCCAGCGCGGCGCCTACGGCTTGCCGACGGCCTTTGAGGCGCGTTTCGGCGCGGGTGGCCGCAACGTCGCCGTGCTGGCCGAGTACGACGCCTTGCCCGGCATCGGCCACGCCTGTGGCCACAACCTCATCGCCACCGCCGCCTTGGGCGCGGCGCTCGCGCTGCACGACGTGAAGGATGAACTGGCCGGCACCGTCACGTTTCTCGGCACACCGGCGGAGGAGAAGGGCGGCGGCAAGGAAGTGATGGCGCGCGCCGGGGCGTTCGACGGTGTGGACGCGGCGCTGATGATGCATCCGTCCGGCATCAACCTGGCCACCATGCCCAGCATCTGCGTCGCCGAGGTGCGGGCCACCTATCACGGCAAAGCGGCCCACGCCTCCGCCATGCCGCACCGGGGCTTGAACGCCCTTGACGGCCTGCTGCTCGCCTATCAGGCCATTTCCAACCTGCGCCAGCACATCCAACACAGCGAACGCATCCACGGCATCGTCACCGAGGGCGGCCAAGCGCCCAACATCGTGCCGGAACGCGCCGTTGGCGAGTTCTACGTGCGCGCCAAGAACGAGGCCGACCTCGCCCGCCTCAAGCCTCGTGTGCAGGCGTGTTTCGAGGCCGGCGCGAAGGCGTCCGGGTGCCGGGTGGAACTCCAATGGGCGGATGTGGACTACTTGGACCTCAAGACCAACTGGCCGCTCGCCGCCCGCTTCCAGCGCCACGCCGAAGGGTTGGGGCGCGAGTTCCTGCCCTTGGAGCAACTGGAGCCCGGTTCCAGCGGCAGCACGGACATGGGCAATGTGAGCCATCGTGTGCCGTCGATTCATCCCATGCTCGCCTGCGCCCCGCGCCATGTGGTGATCCACAACCCGGAGTTCACCAAGTGGGCCGCGTCGGAGTTGGGCGACCAAGCGGCCTTGGACGGGGCGAAGGCGCTGGCGATGACCGCCGCGGACTATCTGGCGGACGCGGCCCTCCAAGCCGAGGCCGAGAAGGCGTTCGACGTCGCCAAGGGGCTGACATAGCTCGCGCGGCAGCGCCATGAAGGGGGCGGCGGGCGTGCGGCGCTACTTCGCCTACGGTTCCAACATGCACTCGAAGCGCCTTGGGCGGCGGCTTGGCAGCGCCCGGCGCCTCGGCGCGTACGCCCTGCGTCAGCACACGCTGCGCTTCCACAAGGTGGGCAAGGACGGCTCCGCCAAGTGCGACGCCTTCCACACCGGCAAGGCGGCCGATGTGGTGTGGGGCGTTCTGTACGAAATCAGTCTAGGCGACGAAGCCACCTTGGATAGCGTGGAGGGATTGGGCGTCGGCTACCGCAAGGAAGAGGTGTGCTTGGCCAACGCGGAAGGGGCGAGTGAGGTGGCCTTCACCTATCGGGCCATCCGCGTCGACGTGGCGCTGCTTCCCTTCGCTTGGTACAAGCACCATGTGCTGGAAGGCGCCCGCGAAGCCGGGCTGCCGGTGGACTACATCGCCGCCATCGCCAGCCAGGCCGCCATCAAGGACCCTTGCGCGGCACGGGCGAGCACGGAGCTGGCCATCTATCGATGCCCGGCTTAGGGGCAGCATAAGTGGCGCGGGGCAAAGCGGCGCCAACCGGCGACGGAACCTGGGTGTTCGGCTACGGCTCGCTCATTTGGCGGGCGGACTTCCCGTGGCTGGCGCGACGGCCGGCGGCCCTCGCCGGTTGGGCACGGCGCTTCTGGCAAGGCTCCCACGACCATCGCGGCGTGGCGACCGCGCCCGGCCGCGTGGTCACGCTCATCAAGGCGCCCGGCGAGACGTGCGTGGGCATGGCCTATCAGGTGGAGGCTCCGGTCCTTGAGGAACTGGACCACCGCGAGAAGAACGGCTATGAGCGCCTGCCCGTGGCCTTGGCGTTGCACGAAGCGGCGACCAACGCGAGCGCTGACGAAGTGCAAGGCATCGCCTACGTCGCCCACCCCGGCAACCACGCCTTCTTGGGCGACGCGCCACTGGAACGGATGGCGTGGCAGATTCGCCAAAGCGCCGGGCCGAGCGGCAGAAACTTGGACTACCTGCTCGAACTCGCGCGGGCGTTGCGGGAACTCGGCGCCGAGGACAGCCATGTCTTCCAGCTTGAGGCGGCGGTGTTGAAGCGGCGCCCGGCATGAACCTGAGGGACCTCAAGTACCTCGTCGCCGTGGCCAAGCATCGGCACTTCGGGCGCGCCGCCGAGGCGTGTTTCGTGAGCCAGCCCACCTTGTCCACGCAGCTCAAGAAGCTGGAAGGGCGTCTCGGCGTCACGCTCATCGAACGCGCCGGCAAGCGCGTGCTGCTCACGCCGCCCGGTGCGGTGATCGTCGCGGAGGCGGAACAGGCGTTGCGCCATGTGGACGCCCTGGTGCAGATCGCCGCCCAACATCGGCATCCACTCGGCGGCGAGTTGCGCCTCGGCGTGATTCCCACGGTGGCGCCCTATCTCCTGCCCAAGATCCTGCCGGCCGTGCGTAGCGCGTTTGACGAGCTTTCGCTCAAGCTCACCGAGGGCCAGACCGCGACGTTGCTCGCGCTGCTGGACGCCGGCGACATCGACGCCGCGGTGCTGGCGCTGCCGAGCGGCGCCACCGGCGTTTGCGAGCGGGCGCTCTACCGCGAACCGTTCCTGCTGGCGGTGGGCGCGGCGCATCCGCGGGCTGGCCGGCGCACCGCGACCCTCACCGACCTTGAGGCCGAAGCGGTGCTGCTGCTCGAGGATGGCCATTGCCTGCGGGATCAGGCATTGGACGTGTGCAAGACACATGGCGCGGTGGAGAACACGAACTTCCGCGCCACCAGCATCGAGACGCTGCGCGAAATGGTGGCCGCCAACATCGGCGTCACGCTGATGCCGCTGTTGGCCGTGAAGCGCGATGACGGCGTTCGCTATGCGCCGTTCCAGGACGCCGACCCGCCCCAGCGCCAAGTCGGCCTGATCTGGCGCGCGAGTTCACCCCGCCGAGCCTTGATGGAGGCTTTGGCGGAACGGCTGGTGAACGTCATGCAAACACACTTGGGGGGTTAGCCCACGATGCAGCGACCGCTTCCCACCGCCATCGGCGCTCCGGTGGAGGAGATCGACACGCCGGCATTGCTCGTCGATCTCGACCGGCTGGATGCCAACGTCGCGGCGCTCAAGGTGCCGGCACGGGCCGCGGTGTGGGTGCATAAGACGCCGGCCATCGCCCATCGGCAGGCCCAAAGCCCGCACTTTCGCGGGCTGGCGGTGCGGAGCCTGGCCGAGGCGGAAGTGTTTGCCGCGGCAGGCTTCACGGACATTCGCGTCCTGCGGCCGTTGGTGACGGTGGCGGCGCAGCGGAGGGCGGAGGCGTTGGCGCGAACCGTGCGCCTCAACACCGCCGAGGACGCGGACGATCTGCCCTTGTGGTCGGATGAAGCGCTGGCCGGGGCCGTCACCGTATCGGCGCGGGTCGCCAGCGCCCCCGAACCGGGCCTCGCCATTCACGATTGCGGGCAAAAGGCCATTGGGCGCGATTTCGGCAATCCCAGCGTCAAGGGCTGGCCGCACTTGAAGGCGGTGGGCGGCAGCGCCGAGCATGGCACCTTGCAGGGCGAGGATGGCGCGTGGCTGCCGCGCATCGGCGATTGGCTCTCGCTCATCCCGGCGGACCTGGCCACGGTGTTCGCCCTCCACGATTTCGCCCACGGCGTGAGAGCGGGGCGCCTCGAAGCCATCTGGCCGGTCAGCGCCCGGGGCGCGTTCTGATGATCGGCGCCACGTTGGACGACGTGGAGACGCCCGCCCTCGTCATCGACTTGGCGGCCTTGGAGCACAACATCCGCGTCATCGCCGAACACTACCGGGGTAAGCGCATCCGCCTGCGTCCGCACGGCAAGAACCACAAGTGCCCGGAGATTCTCGCCATGCAAATCGCCGCCGGCGCCACGGTGGGCGGCGTCTGTTGCGCGAAGGCGTCGGAAGCGGAGGCCTTCGCCCAAGGTGGCGGCGTGAGCAACGTGCTCATCGCCAACCAAGTGATCGACGCGGGGAAAATCCGGCGGCTGGCCGCGTTGGCGCGGCGCATCGACGTCACCGTCGCCATCGACGATGCCATCCAGCTGCCGCCGCTTTCCGCCAGTGCGCAGGCGCTCGACGTCACCTTGGGCGTCGTCATCGAGATCGACACCATGATGCGGCGCGGCGGTGTGCGCGATGTGGATGGGGCCGTCGCCCTCGCCAAGGCCGCGCACACGGCGCCGGGGCTTCGGTTCCGCGGTGTGATGAGCCATCAGGTGCCCCGTGCGCCAATGCCCGATAAGGCCCAGCGCTTCCGCGAAGGCGGCGGCTACATCGATGTGGTGCTCGCCGCCAAGCGCGCCATCGAGGCGCAGGGCATCCCGGTCGAGCAGGTCTCCACCGGCGAGACCTGGACTTATGACGTGGCCGCGGAGAAGCCCGAGGTGACTGAGATTCAGGGGGGCACCTACATCGTGATGGAGGTGCCCTATTCCTACATGAGCGAGTTCCGCCACGCCGCCAAGGTGATGGGCCGCGTGGTGGCGCGTCCCGATGCCCGCACCGCCATCGGCGACGTGCCCATCGACGCCATCGGGGCGCCCAACGGCCCGCCCTCCCTCGACGGCGTGGATGGGGTCGCGGTGCAGGGCATCGACCACTTCGGCGTGACGCTCGGCAGCCACGGCCCGATGCCGCTCGCCATCGGCGAACGCTTCTTCCTGCTCACGCATCAGCAGGACATCACCATGAATCGCTGGGATCGCTACCTCGGCGTACGCGACGGGCGCGTGGCAACGGTGTTCGAGGCCACGGCGCGGGGCTGCGTCCATTAGCTCGCCGGTGGCGCGAGGGACTTAAGCCCCAGCCCCAGCAATTCCCAACCGTTTTAGTCGGGTATTGGCTATACTCGATTGCATGAGCGAACCCAATGCCGCGGTTGGCGAGCGGCTGGCGCAGGATTACGCCGCCGGCTTCGTCACCAACATCGAATCCGAGACGTTGCCACCGGGGCTGGACGAAGACGTCGTGCGCTTCATCTCACGGAAGAAGCGCGAGCCCCAGTGGCTCCTCGACTGGCGGCTGAAGGCGCTGGCCCGTTGGCGCACCATGACCGCGCCGCGCTGGGCGCACGTCACCTTCCCGCCCATCGACTTCGACGCCATCTCCTACTACTCCGCGCCCAAACAGCGCCCGAAATCCTTGGACGAGGTGGACCCGGAACTCCTGCGCACCTACGAGAAGCTCGGCATCCCGCTGCATGAGCGGGCCGCGCTGGCCGGCGTCGAGCAGCCACAGGTGGCGGTGGACGCGGTGTTCGACAGCGTCTCCGTCGCCACCACCTTCAAGGAGAAGCTGCGCGACGCCGGCGTCATCTTCTGCTCCATCGCCGAAGCCGTGCGAGAGTGCCCAGACCTCGTGCGCCAATACTTGGGCAGCGTGGTGCCGCAATCCGACAACTTCTACGCCGCGCTCAACTCGGCCACCTTCAGCGACGGCTCGTTCGTGTATGTGCCCAAGCACACGCGCTGCCCGATGGAACTCTCCACCTACTTCCGCATCAACGCCGCCAACACCGGCCAGTTCGAGCGCACCCTCATCATCGCGGACGAAGGCAGCTACGTGAGCTATCTGGAGGGCTGCACGGCGCCGATGCGCGATGAGAACCAGCTGCACGCCGCGGTGGTGGAGTTGGTCGCGCTCGCGGATGCCGAGATCAAGTATTCCACCGTGCAGAACTGGTACCCAGGCGACGCGGAAGGGCGCGGCGGCATCTACAACTTCGTCACCAAGCGCGGCGCCTGCTTGGGCGAGCGCTCGAAGATCAGCTGGACGCAGGTGGAGACCGGCTCCGCCATCACATGGAAGTATCCGAGTGTGGTGTTGAAGGGCGATGGCGCGGTGGGCGAGTTCCACTCCGTGGCGCTGACGAACAACCGCCAACAAGCGGACACCGGCACCAAGATGCTGCACATCGGGCGCGACACGAAGAGCACCATCATCTCCAAGGGCATCAGCGCCGGCCGCAGCCAAAACGCCTATCGGGGGCGGGTTCGCATGAATCCGGGGGCCACCGGCGCGCGCAACTACACCCAATGCGACTCGCTGCTCATCGGCGACCAATGCGGTGCCCACACCTTCCCGTACATCGAGAGCCGAACGCCCGGCGCGGTGGTCGAACACGAGGCCAGCACCTCCAAGGTGAGCGACGAGCAGCTCTTCCTCTGCGCCCAGCGCGGCATCGACGCCGAACAGGCCGTGGCCATGATCGTCAATGGCTTCTGCAAGGAAGTGTTTCGGGAGTTGCCGATGGAGTTCGCCGTGGAAGCGGGGAAGCTCCTTGAGGTGAGCCTCGAAGGCGCCGTTGGCTGACGCCCGGCCGCCCCCATGCTCCACATCGAGGGCCTCCAAGCCACCGCCGGTGGCGAGCCGGTGTTGCGGGGCGTGGACCTCGTCGTGCGGCGCGGCGAAGTGCATGCGGTGATGGGCCCCAACGGCTCCGGCAAGAGCACGCTGGCGAACGTGCTCGCCGGGCGGCCCGGTTACGAGGTGACGGCCGGCAGCGTGAGCCTCGATGGCGTGGATCTCTTGGCCCTCGCCCCGGAGGAACGGGCGCGGCACGGCGTGTTCATGGCCTTCCAATACCCCATCGAGATTCCCGGCGTCAGCAACATGGAGTTCCTGAAGGCCGCGCTGGACAGCCGCAATGCCGCCTTGGGTCGGCCGGCACTGTCCGCGGTGGAGTTCTTGAAACTTGCCCGCGCCGCCGCTGAACGGCTCGGGCTCGGCCCCGAGTTCGGCAAGCGCGGCGTCAACGAAGGCTTCTCCGGCGGCGAGAAGAAGCGCAACGAAATCCTGCAGATGCTCCTGCTCGAGCCACGCTTAGCACTGCTCGACGAGACCGATTCCGGCCTCGACGTGGATTCGCTCCGCACCGTGGCCGCGGGCATCAACGCGTTCGCCGGCGCGGACAACGCCATCGTGCTGGTGACGCACTACGCCCGCCTCTTGGAACACATCGTGCCGGACCATGTGCATGTGCTCGTGGCGGGGCGAATCGCGCAAAGCGGCGACCAATCCTTCGCCCATGAGATCGAAGCCAAGGGCTACGGCTGGCTCGCGGCGCCGGCATGAACGCAAGCGCCGCGCAGACGTTCCGCGACGCCACGGCGCGTCACGCAGCCGACTATGCGCCTTGGTTGGACCGCGATTCCAGCCGGGCGGCGCTGGCGGCCGCCCCCTTGCCGGAGCCACGCTCCGAGGCATGGCGCCACACCAACCCAAACCGCTGGTACGGCGCCGCCCCGTCGGCACCGCGCCGGCAACTCGATGCGCGCGCTTCCGGCGAGGTTCGGATCATCCCCTTTGAGAAGGCCGACGCCGTCGAACGGGGCCTCATCACCCGCCATCTGAACACCACGTTGGATCGCGCTCGCCACCCGTTGGCCAATGTGAACGACATCTTGCTGGACCGCGGCGTGCTGCTGCGGATACCCCGCGCCGCGGCGCCGGCCGAAGTGACGCTGGGCGACATGGGCGGCGGCTATGAGCGGGCCCTCGTGCTCGTGGAGGCCGGCGCGGCGTGCGTCCTCACCGAGCGCCCCGCCGCGCCGCGCCAGCGGGTGGTGGAAATCGTGCTGGCGCCGGACGCCACGCTTCGCCACCTTCGTCTGCAGCCGCCTTCGGAGGCCGCGGAACACCACTTGGTGTCCGTGCAAGCCGATGCCGGCGCGACCTATGCGCTCACCCAATGTGGCGGCGGCGCACCGCTCCGGCGCTCCGATGTCCACATCGAGGCGACCGGCGCCGGCGCCGACATCACCGTGCGCAGCGCCTATCGGCTGGACAGCGGCCAACACCTCGACACCCAACTCGCGGTGTGCCATGCCGCCCCCGCCGTGACCAGCCGGCAGTTCGTGCGCGGCGCGGTGGGCGCGGCGGCGCGAGCGGTGTTCGATGGCCGCATCCACATCGCCCCGGCCGGCCAGCAGGCGGCCGCCACGTTGACGGCGAAACACCTCTTGCTGGCGCCGGATGCGGCCGCCTACGCCAAGCCGGAACTCACGATCTACGCGAACGACGTGAAATGTGCCCACGGCGCCACGATGGGGGAACTGGACGACAACGCCCTCTTCTACCTACATTCGCGCGGGGTGGGCGATGAGCAAGCGCGGCGGCTCTTGGTGGCGGGTTTCCTGAAGGAGGCGCTTGCCGAAACCACCGACGCCGCGGCGCTGGCGGTGCTGGGGATGGCACCATGACCACGCGGGCCGGCCATCGACAACGGGGCCTGCGCGGCCAACCGCCGGGGCGGCCGCGGCGCCGACCCCAAGATGGGGCATCGAACAAGCGGCCGGCTTTCGATGCCATCGCGGCCCGCGCCGGCTTCCCGCTGTTGGCCGCCCGCACCGACCTGACCTATCTGGACAACGCGGCGACCACGCAAAAGCCCGGCGCCGTGCTCGACGCGGTGCGCACCTACTACGAAACGAGCAACGCCAACGTGCATCGCGCCGCGCACGGCCTGAGCGACGCCGCCACCGCGGCCTTCGAGGCGGCGCGGCAGCGGGTGGCGCAACATGTGAACGCGGCCCGCGCCACGGAGATCGTCTGGACGCGCGGCACCACGGAAGGCATCAATTTGGTGGCCCATTCCTATGCAGACACGGTGCTGCGCGAAGGCGACGCGGTGCTCATCACGGAAATGGAGCACCACTCCAACATCGTGCCTTGGCAGATCGCCTGCGAGCGGCGCGGCGCGCGGTTGCTGGCGGCGCGCGTCACGCCTGAAGGGCGCATCGACCTTGAAGACTTCGCCGCCAAGCTCGACGGCGCCCGCATCGCCGCCTTCTGCCACGTCTCCAATGCTTTGGGCACCGTGAATCCGGTGCGCGAACTCATCGGCTTGGCGCAGCGGGCCGGCGCCACCACCGTGATCGATGGCGCCCAAGCCATGCCGCATTACGCCGTGGACGTGCAGGCAATGGGCTGCGACTTCTACGTTTTTTCCGGCCACAAGACTTACGGCCCCACCGGCATCGGCGCCCTGTACGGGCGCGAGGCGCTGCTTGAGGCCATGCCCCCGTGGCAGGCCGGCGGCGAGATGATCGAGGCGGTGCGCATCGAGGCCACCACCTACGCCGGCCTGCCGTTCAAGTTCGAGGCCGGCACGCCGAACATCGCCGGCGCCATCGGCTTGGGCGCGGCGCTCGACTATCTGGGCGGCATCGACGGCGAGGCGTTGCGCCGCCATGAGGCGCGGTTGCTCGCGGAAGCCACCTCCGGCTTGCTGCAGATCGACGGCGTGCGCATCGTCGGCACGGCGCCGGAAAAGGGCCCGGTGCTCTCGTTCGTGATGGACGGCACCCATCCCCAAGACGTCGGCACGCTCTTGGATCAACAGGGCGTGGCAGTGCGGGCGGGCCACCATTGCGCCATGCCGCTCATGCATCGGCTTGACTTGCCCGGCACCGTGCGCGCTTCCTTCGCCCTGTATAATTCCAGCGCGGACATCGAACGGCTGCTGAGCGCCACGCGCAAAGCCAGAGACCTGCTCTGACCCGTTCGATTGGCGCGGAGGCGCAACCATGCAAGCAAGCCACTACGATCCTCATGCCATCACGCTGACGGCGCCGGCGCTCAAGCATGTGCGTCGGCAGATGGCGTCCGAAGGGGCGACGGCGCTGGTGCTCGGCGTCACCAAGAGTGGCTGCAACGGCTACATGTACGCGTTGGACTTCGCCGCCAGCGCACCGCCGGACGCCCGCGCTTTCCAGTTCGACGACGACGTGCGAGTACTCGTGCAAGAGACCGACTGGCCGCTGGTGCGCGGCACGGAAATCGACTACGTGACCGAGGGGTTGAACTCCGCCCTCAAGTTCCGCAACCCGAACGCGAGCGCCGAGTGCGGCTGCGGCGAGAGCTTCACCATCGAGCCTTAGGGCCGCGCCCGTCAGTCAGGAGGCGTCGCCGCCATGGAACGCCGCATCGTGCCCATCCGCCGCGCCGTCACGGCGCGCATCGTGCCCACTGGCGACCCAATGGACATCCCCGCCGGGGCGTTCGTCACGCTGACGCAGGCGTTGGGCGGCGCCTACACCATCGTGACGGAAGGCAACATGGCGCGCATCGACGGCGAAGATGCGGACGCCTTGGGGTTCGAGCCGGAGCGTTTGCACTTCGAGCCGCCCGCCGACGGCAAGCCGAGCATCGACCAAGTGCGCTCCGCCCTCGCCACCGTGCATGACCCGGAAATCCCAGTGAACATCGTCGATCTCGGCCTCGTCTATCGCTGCGAACTCGAAGGGCGAACCGCGCGCATCGACATGACGTTGACGGCGCCCGGCTGCGGCATGGGCCCGGTGCTGGTGGACGACGTGAAACGCCGCGTGGCCGCCGTGCCGTTCGTGGCGGAAGTGGCCGTCGAACTGGTCTTTGAGCCGCCTTGGTCCCGCGACATGATGACCGAGGAGGCGCAACTCGCCCTGGGCCTCTTCTAGGGGACGGCGATGAGCGCGGCCTTGGACGAAATCCAGAGCGCCTTCGAGCTCTTTGACGACTGGGAGGACACCTATCGGTTCATCATCGACTTGGGCAAATCCCTCCCGGCGCTGCCCGACGCGCAGAAAACCGAAGACCGGCTGGTGCGTGGCTGCCAAAGCCAAGTGTGGCTGATTCCCCACCACGACGTCGAGACCGGCTGCCTGCGCTTCGCCATCGACAGCGACGCCCACATCGTGCGCGGCCTCATCGCCATCATGCTGGCCGCCTATGACGACAAGCCGCCAGCCGACATCCTGGCCTACGACATCGAAGCCCTGTTCCGGGAGCTCGACCTATTGCGCCACCTGAGCCCCACGCGCGGCAACGGCTTGCGCGCGATGGTGGGCAAGATCAGAAGCGTGGCCAGCGAGATGCCAGCGCCTTCCGCCATCGCTCAACCGAACGCCGTGTTCCCCAAGCCGTAGTGGAGGTGACGTTCCGGCGCTCGCGCCGCGGCAGCCTTGTCGGCGCATCGCCACACGCCATCCCGCTATACAATCGGCCTCACCGCACCGGCTGGGCCGAAAATCGAGGCCAAGAACGATGCCCTATCCCAAAGATCCGAACCTAGTTGGGCTGGCGGCCGTCACCTTCATCAACACCATCCCGCCACACGAGCTGGACCACCCCGCAACGGACCTCTACGAGGAGGATTCCGCGCCGCTTTCGTCGTGGCAGCGCTGGCAGGCCAAGCATCGGGATTACCGCCCCATACTGCCCCCGGAACTGCTGCCGACGGCCAAGATGCCCCAAGGCGACATCGAGCGCGAATGACGGCCATGCGTTCAGGGCTGGCGTTCGACACCAACCTCATGGGCAGGCCCCTGACGCGGGGCTTGCTGGCACTCTGGATGGAGTCCTCATCCCGCAGCGTGGTTGTGCTGCCCACGGTCGGGCAGGAACTGTTGCATCGCCGCCGCGCCCACACCGAAAGGAACGCGAGGCTGAACGACATCTACGACGGCGCTTGGCGGAGCTTATGGAGCGCGGCAGACGCGCTCTACGAACTGGTGGAATTGTCTGCGGACGAGCTGGAGCGGTGCGACGCGATTGCCCGAAGTTTCACGCGCCGATGCTTTCCGAGGGAACCGGACACCGCCAACCTCACTCAACTCAACGACGCGCTGATCATCGCGGAAGCCGTTGCGACCGGGACCACTTTTCTCGTCACGAACAACATGCGCAGCATCGACCACAAGGAGGTCAACGGCGTCCTTTCCCAGCAATGGGGTGTGAACCACGATGTCGTGGTCACGGCGGACGATGCCCTGCTCGCGGCACACGAGTGTGGTGAGGCATCCAGAATGTTGCTCAGGCTGTTTCTGGCTTCGACATGGCCGAGCGACCAACCCGACCTGACCATTGGCGAATGTGGCGCCTTGTTGCGGAACCATCTGCCACGCCTCGCCGAAGGGGCGCGCATGCCAAACGTCGCGGAACGTTTGCGGAACGCCTTTGAGGTGGATGAGGATCTGGAAAGCGTCATCAACGACGCGAGGACGCTGGCTCGAACGTCCGTCGCGTTGCGGCACGAGCGAGCATGGTTCCATCATGTTGAAAAAGGCAGGCACTCGCTCGGTTTGAGTGCTGGGCCCAGCGGCGTGGACGCTGCAGTCGAGCGCGACTGACTGGTACCGGCTGAGGCCCTCGACCCCAGATGCCGCTACGCGAGCATGAAGACAACCCGCTACTTTCGTGAACGCGTACTGCCTAAACGCCCCTACATCGACCCGTCATGGTGTGCAGCCGTGATCGCCTCGCCACTCCGTCACCAAACGCAAGCGGACGGGCGCATTCGGTTCTGGGGCAGGGTGCAGGACCCTCGGAACGAGAATTGGAGGATACTGCGTGTGGTGACGCTAAGCGACGGCGAGACGGTCCACAATGCCTTCTTCGACCGAAGCTACCGTTAGGAGCAGACATGAAGATTCACTACTACCCAGAAACCGACAGTCTCTACCTTGAGCTAAAGGCGGGGCCCGGCGTCGAGACCCGGGAGATATCCGACGGCCTCAACGTCGATATCGGCGCTGACGGCGAGGTCGTCGGGTTCGACATAGACCACGCGGCCAAACGACTCGATCTGGCCACGCTGGAAATCCAAGCGCTACCGGTGCAGAAGTTCGAGGTGGCAGGCTAAGGAACGTCTCGCTCACCGCCCCCGAACTGTCGCCCGTCGGTACACTTGCCGGCGATGTCCAGTGAAGCGCTGAGCCGAGCGCCGGCGGACGCGCTCGACGCCTTTCATCCGTTAGTCGCCGAGTGGTTCCGCGGCCGCCTCGGCACACCCACAGACGTGCAGGCGCACAGTTGGCCCCGCATCGCCGCCGGCGAGCACCTCGTCATCACGGCACCCACCGGCAGCGGCAAGACGCTCACGGCCTTTCTGTGGACGCTGAACGCCTTCGCGTGCGGCGCCACCGCACCCGGCGCCACCCGTGTGCTCTATGTCTCGCCGCTCAAGGCGCTGAACAGCGACATCCGCCGCAATCTGGCGCAGCCCTTGGGCGAACTCAAACGGCTCTTCGAGCTTCGCGGCGAGCCGTTCCCAAGCATCCGCGCCCAGACCCGCAGCGGCGACACGCCGGCCGGCGAACGCCAACGGATGCTGCGCCAGCCACCCGAGCTGCTCATCACCACGCCGGAGAGCTTGGCCCTCATCTTGAGCACCGCAAGGGGCCGCCAAGCCTTGGCCACCGTCGAAACCGTGGTCTTGGACGAAATCCACGCGGTGGTGGAAAACCGCCGCGGCGTGTCGCTCATGACGAGCCTCGAACGCATCGTGGAAGTGGCCGGAGAGGTGCAGCGCATCGCCCTGTCCGCCACCGTGCGTCCGCTTGAAGCGGTGGCCCGCTACGTTGGCGGACAGGTGCTGCCACACGGCCGGGGACGAGCCACCCCGCGGCCCGTCGGCATCGTGGAATCGCGCATGGAGAAGCGCATCGAGCTCTCGATTCGGTTCCCGGAAGCCGCCCGGCTCGCGGCCGAAAACGGCCTCAAGATTTGGGACCCCTTGTCGGATTCCTTCAAGGACGTGATCGACGCCAACCGCGCCACGCTGTTCTTCACCAACAGCCGCCGCATGGCCGAGAAGATCACGCTGAAACTCAATGAGGACACGGTGGCGCCCCGCGCATACGCCCATCATGGCTCGCTGTCGCGGGAAATCCGCACGGAAGTGGAGCGACGCCTGAAAGAAGGCGAGCTCAAGGCCATCGTGGCGACGAACTCGCTGGAAATGGGCATCGACGTCGGCACCCTCGACGCGGTGGCCCTCGTGCAGTCGCCGCCCTCCATCGCCGCCGCGCTGCAGCGCATCGGCCGCGCCGGGCACCATGTCGGCGAGCCCAGCCGGGGGCTGTTGTTCCCAAGCCACGCCCGGGATTTCCTCGATGCCGCCGTCATCGCCCAAGCCATCGCCGAACGCGACATCGAGCCGTTGCGGCCCATGGCCGGTGCCCTCGACGCCTTGGCGCAAATCATCGTTTCCGCCACCGCCTCCGAGACTTGGCGGCTGGACGACCTCTACGCGATGCTGCGCCGCTCGGCCCCATACGAGACGCTGAGCCGCGAGCAATTCGACCTGGTGGTGGAGATGCTGGCGGGGCGATATGCCGGCGCGCGGATCCGGGCACTGGAGCCGCGCCTCGTCCTGGATCGGATGAACGGCACGATCCGCGCCCGCAAGGCGGCCGTGTTCGCGCTGTACGCGGCGGGCGGCACCATTCCAGACCGCGGCTACTTCAAGTTGCGCGAGGCGGACAGCGGCGCCTTGATCGGCGAGTTGGACGAGGAGTTCGTGTGGGAAGCGACGGTGGGCCAAACGTTCACCCTCGGTGCCCAGAGTTGGCGCGTCCACCGCATCACCCACAACGACGTGCTGGCGAAGCCGGCGCCCCCGAACGCCGCGGCGCCACCGTTTTGGCGCGCCGAAAACATCGACCGGCGTTTTCACTTCGCGCAGCGCGAGGGCGACTTCCTGGCATTTGCGGAGGATTTGCTGGCACGGTGCCGGAGTGAGGAATTGCTCGGCCATCTGCGCTCGCGGCTCGGCTTTGACGAAATCGCCGCCGCGGAGCTGGTCGATTTCCTCACGCGGCAACGGGAAGCCACGCACACACCGTTGCCGCATCGGGAGCATGTATTGGTGGAGCAGGTGCTGGCGGCGCCGGGCGGCTACACGAGTGCGGACGGTGAGCGGCATGTGGTGCTGCACACCCCTTGGGGCGGCCAAGTGAACCGCCCCATCGCGCTGGCGCTGGCGGCCGCTTGGCGGCAGCGCTTCGACGCGCCGCCAGACATCCAAGCGGACAACCACGTCATCGTCGCGCGCGGCAGCGCGGACCTCGACCCCGACGCGCTCTTGAGTTGGGTGACGCCGGCGAGTTTCCACGCGCTCTTGAGGGACGCCGTGGAGTCCAGCGGGTTCTTCGGCGCTCGCTTTCGCGAGTGCGCGGGACGGGCGCTGCTGTTGACACGCGGGCGCTTCAAGCAACGCATGCCGCTATGGCTCACACGGATGCAAGCCAAGAAGCTGATGGCCGCGGTGGCCAAGCTGCCGGACTTCCCGGTGCTGCTCGAAGCCTGGCGCACCTGCTTGAGCGACGAGTTCGACCTGCCGGCCGCGGAACAGGCCCTCGCCGACCTCGCCTCCGGTGCGACGCGGTGGTCCGTGACCACGGTGCAAACCCCCAGCCCCTTCGCCGCAAGCATCGCCTTCAACCAGATCAACCGCTACATGTACGCGGACGACACGCCCGAGCACGGTGCCCGCTCCGCGCTCGACGATGACCTGATTCACCGCGCCACCTACGACAGCCGCTTGCGGCCGCGCATCGACCCGGCCGTGATCGACGCGTTCGAGGCGAAAGCGCAGCGCACCGCGGACGGCTACGCGCCGCGGGACGCCACCGAGCTCACCGAGTGGCTGAAGGAGCGTGTGCTGATTCCCGCCGCCGAGTTCCGCGCCCTGCTGCGTGCCACTGGCTTGCCCACGCCGGCCGGGGCCGAGCGCATCACCAAGGGGCGCGGCGCGTGGCGCGTCCACCGCGAAAATACGGCCCATGTGCGGCGCGCGCTCCTTGGTGAGCCGGTGGCCGCCACAACCGCGGACACCCGCGATGCCACGCAGCTCTTCGCCGAGTTCGCGCGTTTCTACGGGCCACGCACCGCGGCCGAGTTCGAGGTGTTGTTCCCCGCTGCCCGTGGCGTCGTGACGGCTGCGTTGGCGGAGCTCACCGAAGCGGACTTGGTGGTGGATGGCCCGCTCATCACCGGCGACGACGAGCGTCGCTTCTGCGACGCCGAAAACTTGGAGACGTTGCTGCGCTTCCAGCGGGCGGCGCGGCGCCCGGCGCTCAACCCGCGGCCGCTGCGTCTGTTGCCGGCCTTCCTCGCCAACTGGCAGGGTGTCGGCGTGGCGGCGTCGCAAACCGCCTTGCTCGACGCGGCGGAACGCTTGCGGGGCTACCCGGCGCCACTGTCGTTCTGGCTGGACGATGCTTGGCACACCCGGCTCGATGGCTACACCCCGGAGCGCCTGAACGCCGCCTGCGCCAACGATGGCCTGCAATGGCGCGGCGTGGGGAAGGAGTTGGCGACCTTCGGATTCGAGGACGAGTTGGACGAGCTCGTGCCGGCGACCGCACCCGACGCAACGGTGCAGTCGCTGTTCGCCGATCACGCGGCGCGCTACACCTTCCATCAATTGCTGGACGCCGCCGGCACTGATCCCGATGCCTTCAACGCCACGTTTTGGCGCGCCGTTTGGAGCGGGCACTTGAGCGCCGATGGGCCAGAGCCACTGCGCACCGGCCAAGCGCGCCGCTTTGCGCTGGCAGAGGGCGGAGCGCAACGGCCGGAACGGGTTCGGCGCCGGGCACGGCGTGTCGCCCTGGGCTGGCCCGGCAATTGGTTCCTGACCGGGCACAGCGGGGCGGAGCGCGATGCATTGGACGAGTTGGAGGCCACGAAGTCGCGCTGTCACGCTTTGTTGGAACGCTACGGCGTCGTCAGCCGGGAACTCGCCAATCGCGAAGGGGGCGAATGGCGGTGGGCGAAGACGTTTGGCGCCCTCCGCCTGATGGAGCTGGCCGGGGAAGTGGTCGCCGGTTTGTTCTTCGAGGGCTTGTCCGGGCCGCAGTTCGCCCTGCCGACCGCGCTGCGCCACCTTGAGCGCCTGGACGCCACGGGGCCAAGTTTCTGGCTCAGCGCTTGGGACCCCATCGCGCCGACCGGGCTGTCGCTGGATTGGGAACACCTGCCGCAGCGCCGCGCCGGCAACTACCTCGGCTTCCACGGCGGGGAGCTGGCGCTCATCGTGGAGAATGGCGGCAAGCGCCTGCGCATTTCGCTCGATCCGGATGACCCGGCACTGGACACGCTGTTGCCAAAGCTCGCCGCGGTGGTGCCCACCGGCCGCCGCTTGGTGGTGGAGACCATCAACGACGCGCCGGCACAGGACAGCCCTTACCTTCCGGCCCTCTCGCGCCACATGACGCTCCGCCAAGATCACCGCGGCGTGTTCTTCGAGCGGCGCTTGACCTGACGCGCCCCTACCGCACGGCGCTGCTGCTATAGTCTCGCGCTTGGCGGAGGACGCCGTGCGTTTGCGCCCGGCAGCCGACATCCGCGCCCGGTCAGCCTCAAGAGAACATCGTGGCCAAGGACATTCCCGAAGCCGTCCGCGAGCTTTGCCGCGCCCTGCCTGAGGCGGAGGAGCGGCCATCGCGGGGCTCGCCGGACTTCCGCGTGGGCGGCAAGACGTTCGCCACCTTGGCCATCAACCATCATGGCGATGGCCGCATCGCCCTGTGGTTGAACGCGCCACCCGGCGCCCAAGCGCTGCACACGAGCCGGGAGCCCGGCTTCTACTTCGTGCCGCCATACGTCGGCCCACGCGGCTGGCTCGGCGTGCAGCTAGACAAGGGCCTGGCCTGGCGCGTGGTGGCCGAACGGCTCCATGAGGCTTACTGCCATGTGGCGCCGGCACGGCTCGCCGGCGCGGAGATTCCCAAGATCGAGCCTCCCACCAAGACGGTGGACGATGAGCAGTTCGACCCGCTGCGCGAGCCACAGGCGCAGGCAATCCTCACCGAGCTGCGCGAACTCTGCCTCGGCCTGCCGGAAACTTCGGAAGCGAAGCAGTTCGGCTCGCCGGTGTTCAAGGCCGGCGCCAAGAACTTCTGCGGCGCCCATCGGTACGGCCGGCGTTTAAGGCTCGAGTTCCGGGTGAGCCCAGAGCGCCAAGCCACGTTGACCTTCGACGAGCGCTACACGATTCCGCGCTACACCGGGCATCACGGCTGGATCGCCTTGGATGTGGAGGACCACATCGATTGGGACGAGGTGCGGGCGCTGGCGCTGGAGAGCTATCGCAGGGTGGCATTGAAGCGCATGTTGAAGGCCTTGGACGGCGCCTAGCTTCGGTGCCGCCACGTCTTCGGAGGATGCGATGACCTTTCGGGTGTTGTGGCCCCGCGCCTTTGGACGCGACCACGCCGTGGAGCGGGATGCCTTGGGCGAAGGCTTCGCGGCGGAGTTCTGCCGCGGCTTCGATGAGGTGACGGACGAGCAGTGGCGTGGCTGCGACGCCATCGTCGGCGTGCCGCCACCCGCCAAGTACGTGGAGCGGCTGGAGCGCTGCCGCATCGTCGTGAAGACCGCGGTGGGGTTCGACGACATGGACTTGGCGCTTTGGGGCGCAGCGGGCATTCCCGTCTGCAACACCCCGGACTACGGCACCCGCGAAGTGGCGGATCACGCCATCGCCCTCATGCTCACCCTGGCCAAGAGCATCGCCTTCCACGACGAATCCTTGCGTGCGGATCCGGTCGGCAACTGGCGCCCCGCCCTCAATCCCTATGGGCGGCGGCTATCGGATTGCACGTTCGGCGTGATCGGCTTGGGGCGCATTGGCTTGGCGGCGACCCGACGCGCCGCCGCGTTCGACATGGACGTGGTGTTCCACGACCCGTTCGTGCCCAACGGCGTCGAGCTGGCGTTAGGTGTGCGGCGCGTCCAAACCTTGGCGGAACTGCTTGGCCAGAGCGACGTCGCCAGCGTTCATGTGCCATTGAATGAAGACACCTTGAACCTGCTCGACGCCGGTGCCTTCGCCGCCGCCAAGCCCGGCATCACCATCATCAACACGGCGCGTGGCCCGATCATCGATCTGGACGCGCTGCATGATGCGCTGCGCCGCGACGTCGTGCTGGCGGCCGGGCTCGACGTGCTGCCCGACGAACCGCCGCGGCTGGACGCGCCACTCATCGCCGCGTGGCGGCGCAACGAGGCATGGATCAGGCACCGCTTGGTGCTCACGCCGCACTCGGCGTTCTTCACCCCGGAAAGCGTGCGTGACATCCGCGCCTTCTCGGCCCGGACGGCGGCGCGTTACCTGCGCGACGAACGGTTGGAGAACTGCGTCAACGAGGGCTACCTGACACATCGCCGCTAGCCATCAGGTCGCGCAAGCAGCCCCGTGCCTCTCACGCCGGGGATGCCGGCGGCTCAGCCCACCGCCTTGAGATCAGACCGGCTCACGACGCGGCTACGCAGTTCCGAGCTGGAGAACGGGTGCGGGCGTTGGTTGAAGTAGCAACGGTCCAGTGTCTCCTCGCGCCCGGTGAAGTGCTTCTCCCGATACTCGTCGCCGAGGATGCGCACATCCCATTGCAGGCAATTCAGGATCTCCAGCACATGGGCTTCGGTGTCGTACACCAAGGTCTCGTCCACGTAGCGGCAGGCCGCCACTTGGATCTGCCGTTCCACGATGCTCTGCACGGGCCGGTTCTTCTCCACCCGGTCTATGCTGGGGTCGCTTTGGATGCAGACGATCAGATGGTCGCAGACCGTCTTGGCTTCCTGCAGCATCAGCACGTGGCCGGCGTGGAACAGATCGAACGCGCCAAAGGTGATGCCGGTTTTGCGCGAAGTCATATCGATTCCCAACTTTCGCCGCCGCGCACTCTAGCGTAGGCTTGCGGAATGGGCAACGTGGCGGCGCCATGCGCCACCCGTTTCTCACGCGCCCGTAGCTCAGTTGGATAGAGCGTTGGCCTCCGAAGCCAAAGGCCACAGGTTCGAATCCTGTCGGGCGCGCCATTCATCATGTGCCGCGATGGCGGGGCGTGGGTGATGACGGCGTTCGCCGAAGGAGATTCACTATGCGGTGGTTGTGGATTGCGGTTGCGCTGGCGGTGGTCGGGCTCATCGGCTGGTTGGCGTTTCGGGAACCGGCACCGGCGCCCCCAACGGCGGACGGCGCCACAGCGGTGGAGACCGCACAAGGCCGCGTGGTGGGCTATGTGAGCGAAGGTGCCTACGCCTGGCGCGGGATTCCCTTCGCCAAACCGCCGGTGGGTGCGCTGCGCTGGCGCGCCCCGCAACCGCCGGCGCCGTTCGACGAGCCCCTGATGGCCACCGAAACCGGCAGCGCTTGCCTGCAGCTGGAGAACATGTTGGCGGATTTCGAGGATGCGGACGGCGATGGCGTGATCGGCAGCGAAGACTGCCTCTACCTCAACGTCTATGCCCCGGCCGGCGCACCGGGAGATGGCAAGCGGCGACCGGTGATGTTCTGGATCCACGGCGGCGGCAACAGCGTCGGCCACGCCGGCCCCTATGACGGTTCACGGCTCGCGGCGCACCACGACATTGTGCTGGTCGCCGTGAACTACCGGCTGGGGCCGTTCGGCTGGTTCACCCACCCCGCGCTCCGGGACGCGGCCGATACCCCGGAAGACGCCTCGGGAAACTTCGGCACCTTGGACCTGGTGCGTGGCTTGGAGTGGGTGCGCGACAACATCGCCGCGTTCGGCGGCGACCCGGCCAACGTGACGATCTTCGGCGAATCGGCCGGCGGCACCAACGTGCTGTCGTTGCTCTCCTCGCCCCGTGCCGCCGGGCTCTTCCACCGCGCCATCGCGCAAAGCGGCGGCCATCGCGTGACGCCCCCCGCCGAGGGCGAAGCCTTCGCCGAAGATGAAACGGCAGGGCACCGGCACAGTTCGTCGGAAACGCTTGCCGCGCTCTTGGCCCAAGACGGAACGGGCTTGCCAGCGGCTCGGGAGCAGCTGCGCGGGATGAGCCACGCGGAAGTTCGCTCGCTGTTGCGCGAGGCGGATGGGGCGGAGTTCCTAACGCTCTATCGGGGCGACGAAGGCTCGGCCTTCGCCATGATCGATTTCCCGGCGTTGTTTGGCGATGGGGCGGTGCTTCCCAACGCGACCACGGAGGCGACCTTCACCGACACCGCCCACTACAACGCGGTGCCGACCATCTTCGGCACGAACCGCGACGAGGTGAAGTTGTTCATGGCGTTGGACCCGCGCTGGGTCGAGCGCCGTTTCTGGCTGTTCCCGCGACTCAAGGACCCCGTCGCGTATGAACGCGCCGCCCGCTACGGCTCGGACTCGTGGAAGGAGCGCGGGGTGGACCGCTTGGCCCGCCTGCTCTCGGCCGCCCAGGGCGACACGGTGTACGCCTACCGCTTCGATTGGGACGAACTCGGTTCAGTGTTCGGCTATGACTTGGCGCAGGCGATGGGCGCCGCACACGGCTTGGAAATCGGCTTCGTGTTCGGCGACTTCGAAGGCTCCAGCTTGGCCTTCGGGGACATCTACGACGAAACCCCCCTAATCCCCTGTTAAGGGCAGGGTGGTTGGATTCGGGCTTGTCTCGGCGGCGTTTGGACGGGTCGCGGTGCCGGCGGCGCGTTGGCGCCGCGCCGTTGGCGTTTCCCAGGCGCGGTTTGAGGCGTTGGG
This sequence comes from Candidatus Azotimanducaceae bacterium, assembly GCA_965200505.1. Classification (GTDB taxonomy): domain Bacteria; phylum Pseudomonadota; class Gammaproteobacteria; order Pseudomonadales; family Azotimanducaceae; genus VXNE01. Next base: position 2,949,735 of record OZ241343.1, read on the forward strand.
GGGCGGATTGGGCCAGTCCGGGGCGGTGCTTGGGGTGCCCGGGCCGAGGGGGCGCCCCGCCCTTGGATTCCGGGCGTGCCTTGGCGGGTTCGGTTGGGGTTCGCCGGGGCGGGCGGGTCACTCGAGCTGGACGGCCGCGGCGTAGAGCCAGTCGAGCCGGAAGTTGGACTTGGCGAAGAGGAGGCGGTGGCGCCCGGCGGCCCTCACCAGCTGGGCGACCGTGCGGACGAAGTGTCGGATGAGGGGGCGCAGCCCGTGGCGGCGGGCGGACTTGGGCAGCAGGTGGAACTGCACGGCCCGCAGCAGCATCTGCGCCAGCTGGCCGCAGGCGTAAAAGAGCCGGTTGGCCAGCAGCCCGCGGCAGGGCGGGTGGTGCAGGTCCAAGTCCCGCAGCGGCCCCTTGAAGGCGTTCTCGTGGCCCTGCTTGCCGCGGTGGCGGCGCACCAGCTCGGCGAGCGGCAGGTCGTGCCGCGAGACGAGGATCACCGCGTGGGCGGGGAAGAGCTGGCCCTGGGCGGCGTCGGGGACCCTGCGGACCACGACGTACGGGTGCTCCACCCAGCCCTCCGGCCGGTGCCACGCGAGGATGGCCCGCTCGCCGGGGCCGACGGCCTCCCAGGCGGACTCCGGCAGCCCTTCGACCTGCTCCAGCACCGGGGCCTTCCACTTGGGGTTCGTGACGCTGACCGAGTAGTCCCATCCCCGTGCGCGGCAGAACTCCACGAAGCGCCGGCCGTAGTAGGCGTTGTCCGCCCGAACCCAGACGGGCGCACCCTCGGGCAGCAGCGGCGCCACGTCCGCCTCCAACTGCCCGCGCCAGCCATGCGCCGGGTGGACGCCGCCCGGATGCAGGCGCCCCGACGCCCACAGGCCGCCGACGAACACGCCGTGCAGCAGCAGCGCCCGCTCGGCGCCGTGGCTGGGGCCGGCCCCCTCGAACAGCGCGCCGCCCACCTCGATCTCGGTGCCGTCCACGAACACCGGGACGAAGCCCCGCTCCGCCACCTCATGTTCGACGACCGCCGGCGCGACCCGCCGCGCCAGGCGCCGCGCCGCCTCAAGGAGTCCCTCCACGTCCGACCCGGACGCCTTCGCCAGGAACTCGCCCATCCGGCGGCCCGACGGCGCGTGGCGCAGGCCCAGCAGCCGGCGGGCCGCCGCGTCGGCCCGCAAGGCGTCCAGGTCGCACAGCGCGCCGCCCCCCGACGCCAGCGACGCCACCAGCGCCCACAGCGACTCGCAGTCCGACGCGCCGCGCCGGCGCACCTTCACGCGGACGCCCTCCGACAGGTCCTTGAAGAGGCCCAGGCGCCCCGCCGTCAGCGCCAGCGCCGAGCAGCCGCCGAAGCCGGTCAGGCGGGCGTCCGTGAAGTCCTGTTCGACTCTCAGCGGACGGGGAAGTAAGCTCTCCATCGGCGCACCTGCAGGGTGTTTTGTCTCAACCGGCATCTTGCCGGAAAATCCCTTGCACGGTGCGCCTCTCAGCCCACTTCAACGATTCCTTAAGCGGGGATTAGGGCGACGAAACCCGCTTGGCCGAGCGCACCGCCCTCTCGAACAGCATGATGTCCTACTGGGCCGAGTTCGCCCATAGCGGCGACCCCGGCCGCGGGCGTGACGGCGCCGAACCCGAGTGGAGGCCGTGGCAGAGCGCACCGGACGCCGAGCGAATGATCGTGTTCGACACACCGGACGATGGCGGCATCCGCATGGCCACGGACACCGTGACCCTCGACGGCCTGAAGGCGCGGCTGCTCGCGGACGCTTCCATCACCGATCGCGGCGAGCGCTGCTTCACTTATGTGAGCCTCTTTCGCCGCACCCCCGCATGGGACGACGCCGAATACACCGCGTTCGGCGGCGGCGAAGGCTGCTCCGCGTTTCCGCCAAACGAGTTCCGGTTCTTCTAGACGGCGTGATGGCCGATGAGAGTCGAATGGCGCCCACAGTACTCAGAGAGCGCGGCTATCGCCTGTTCTTCTTCTCGCGTGAGGAGTCGCGTCCGCATGTGCATGTGGCGACATCGGACGGTGAAGCGAAGTTCAGGCTTGATGCGGAGGCTTCGCTGGCGAACAACTTCGGCCTGTCCAACCGGCAGCTTCGCCAAGCCAAGGCGATTGTGAAGGAGCATGGAGATGAAATCAGAACCGCTTGGCGCAAGCACTTCGGAAGTTGAAGTTACCAACGTCTCTCGGCACGGCATCTGGCTGCTTTGTCGAGACAGGGAACTGTTCATGTCGTTCACGGACTTCCCTTGGTTCAAGGATGCCCCCATTGCCAGCATCTTCCACGTCAAGGAGCCATCCCCGAATCACTTCCACTGGCCGGACTTGGACATTGATCTGGGCATGCGCACAATCGAGGATCCAAACAGATATCCGCTGGTCGCCAGCCATGTGAGCGCCCTGAAGCAGCCGATGGAAGTGCGGGAGCAATGGCCGGAATGATGGGCACTGGCGCGAATCGACGGCAGAGCCGTCCGTGCGTTGCGGGCGAGGGCAGACGCGGCATGGCGAGGGAGCGTTTGTGGACCACCCGACGGCACTGATCCTGCGCGATGTGCGTTGCTTCGAGGGCGAGCAGCGGGCACCGCTGAAACCGATCACGTTGTTGGTGGGCGAGAACAGCACCGGCAAAACGACGTTTCTGGGCTGTTACGCGACACTGCATCGCCTGCTCTCGGCGGGAGGCCTCCTCGGTTTCGTTGACTTGCTCGACTTCAACGCAAGCCCGTTCGCCATGGGTGCCTTTCGCGACATCGCGCGGGCACGGCGCGGCTCCAGCGGGCGCATCAACGAGTTCAAGCTGGGCTTCGTGCTCGAGGCAAAGCAAACTGGGCAACCATACAGAGAGCTCACCGCCACACTCCGGGAGTCTGGTTCTCAACCGATCGTCTCGTCATTGCGTTTTGGGTTCAGTGACGACTGGTACTTGGAAGTGCAGCGAACGGAGACCGGTGGAACCGCCTTGAAGGCCCCTGGTTACCCTGCGCAAGAAACCGATATCGCCTTTTCGCATGTGGACACTCTGCTCCCTTCGCTGAGCGCAAATGACCCACACCTACTTGGTCGGTTCCCCATGCTAGAACCAGTTGTCGAAGCTCTCTCGCGCCTGAGGGAAGGCGGGGGATTGCCGCATGGTCTTTCGTTGCCGCATCTGTCCGATCTGATTCCGGTGGCGCCACTGCGTTCCAAGCCGAAGCGCACCTACGATCCCGTGCGCGAGACCGAGTCGCCCGAAGGCGAACACGTTCCGATGTTGATGATGCGGTTGGATAGCACCAGAAATGACCGATGGAGCTCACTGCACGACGATCTCGTCGAGTTCGGCCGCAGCGCCGGATTGTTCTCGGACATTAGAGTGAAGCGCCACGGCAAGCAGATGAGCGACCCGTTCCAGTTGCAGGTGAAAGTGCGTTCCGGCCCCCACGCCAACATCGTGGACGTGGGTTACGGCGTGAGTCAGAGCCTGCCGATTCTGGTGGACCTCATGGCGCCCGACCCCTCCGCCCGTCGGTCAAGGCAACGGTTGCGGGAGGGCCGCACTTTCCTCTTGCAGCAACCCGAGGTCCACCTGCATCCCCGGGGCCAGGCGCAGCTCGCCAGTCTGTTCATCCAAGCGTTCAAGAAGCGGCGCCACAGATTCTTGATCGAGACCCACAGCGACCACATCGTGGACCGGGTGTGCATCTCCGTCCGGCAAGGCAAGCTCAAGCCGGACGACGTGGCCATCCTCTACTTCGAGCCGAACGGCAATGCCGTATCCATCCACAACATAAGCGTGGACGCGGAAGGCAATCTGTGCGGCGCACCGCCTGGTTACCGCGAATTCTTCTTGCGCGAGACAGACCGGCTATTGGGTTTCGCGGACTGAATGGCCTTGGAATCATCGAGGGAGGGCGGTGCGGTCACGCGGTAAACCCAAATCCGGAAGTACACCCCGGGCTCGCCCTTGGGCAGGCCCTCGAAGGGTGTGCCTTGCTCCACCAAGGTCCACTTGCCGGCGGCTTCCAATTCGGCGTGTTTTTCCTTGAAGCCTTGCTCGGCGTACACGTCGTCGCGCAAGGAGAAGATCACGTGGCCGTTCGGCTTCACCACCCGCGTCAGTTCGTCCAACGCCGCCGCCGGCGCGTGGCCCAAGGTTAGGACGCCCACCGCGACCGCCGCGTCGTAGCGGCCGTCGCGGAAGCCCAAGGGTTCCCCCAAGCGCATCTCGAAGAGCTCGCCATAGACGCCCTTCCGCGCGGCCAGCGCCAGCATGGCCGACGAGAAGTCGAGCGCGTCAACGTGGCGGTAGCCGAGGCGCTGCAATGCGTCACCGACCAGGCCGGTGCCGGCGCCGGCGTCCAGCACCTTCGCGTCCTGCGGCACGAAACGCCGCACCGCATCCGCCGCGGTTTCGGGGAGCAGGTAGCCGAAGTCCCGCCCCAAGTCGCGGTCGTAGTCTTCTGCCCACTCCTTGTACCGATGCAGCAGCTCGTCGGCATCGCGGGCGGCGTACACGCGGCGGACTGGATCTTCCAAGGCCATGCCGCCGCCCTCTACCTCGCCTTCCAAGGCGGCACGGCGTCCCAATCGAACGGTTCGATGCCGTCATCGTTGATGAGCCAGACGGATGCGTTGGCCTGGCCGTCATCGAGTTCGAGGAAGCCGATGGTGCCGTATTGGGTGTCGTAGTTGTGAGGGTAGGTGGCGGAGCCCGGATTCACGCAGAGGATGCCGTCCACCTCGTTCACGAGCTCCACATGGGTGTCGCCATAAACGATCACGTCCGGGGTTCGGTCCGGAAAGAAGCGTTCCACCCACCGCGCCACGGTGAAGTTCGGCGGGCGCTCGCGGGCCGGCACATAGTGCGTCAAGCCGATGTGCAGCCCTTCCATCGGCAGCGTCCAAGCGTAGCGGACGCGCGGGTCTTCCGGCTGCACGGCGCGGCCGGCCGAGCCATCCTCGCCGTTGCCGCGCGCGGCGTAAACGGGGGCGACTTCCTCCAGCGTGTCCAACAGCCACAGTTCGTGGATGTCGCCGGCGTGGAAGATGTAGTCCACGCCTTGGAAGGCGTCGTACACCTGCGGCCACAGTTCGGCGCGAGCTTCTGGAATGTGTGTGTCGGCGATGAGGCCGATGTTCAACGGCACGGGCAAAACCGGCGGGCGAAACCGAGTACCCTACGCGAGCGTTGCGGAAACGACAAGCGGGGTGGGTGTGCTGCTGGATTGGGAAGCGGTGCGTAGGCGCGCCAACGACGATGGCGAGTTTCGGCTGCACGGGCGGTTCTGGACGAGCCGCATCCGGCTGGGGTTCGGCGCGGCCAACATGAAGGTGGAGGTGCGCTCCGGTACGGTCGAATCCATCGAGCCGTGGTTCGGCACGATGGCGGCCAACCTTTCCATCAAGGCGCCGGAGGCGGATTGGCAAGCCCTCTTGGCGCGCACGCCGCGCCCCTTCTACCAAGACCTTTATCCCGCCACCTTGCACCACGGCTTCGACCTTTCTGGCGACCGGACGCACTGCTGCGCTTACTATCCAGCGCTGCGGCGCTTCGTGGAAATCATGCGGGAGGTACACAATGGCCAGGTTTGACGCCGCGGTGGGGCGCTACGTCCACTTCGAGATCGAGGGCGTGGAACACCGTGTTTACTTCGAGGAAGCGGGCGACGGTGTGCCCCTCCTGCTGCAGCACACCGCCGGCGCGGACGGCCGCCAATGGCGCCATCTGTTGGAGGATGCCGGCTTGGCCTCGAAGTTCCGCCTCATCGCCTACGACCTGCCGTATCACGGCAAGTCCATCCCGCCGGCCAGCGAGCGCTGGTGGCAGGAGGAATACAAGCTCACCAAGACATTCCTGATGGGCGTGCCGGTGGGTTTGAGCGAAGCCTTGGCCCTCGATGCGCCGATCTACATGGGCAGTTCCATCGGCGGGCACTTGGCGGTGGACTTGGCCTTGCACCACCCGCGGCAATTCCGCGCCGTCATCGGCTTGGAGGCGTCCGCCCACACACCGGGCGGCTACGTCGATGAGTTCCACCACCCCGAAGTCGGCAACGACTACAAGGCGCACCTGATGTACGGCATGATGGCGCCCGCCAGCCCCGAAGCGCTCAAACGCGAGACGGCGTGGGTGTACAGCCAAGGCGCCCCGGCCGTGTTCAAGGGCGACCTTTACTACTACTCCATCGACCACGACGTGCGGAACACCGCCCACGGCATCGACACGGGCATCTGCCCCGTCTATATCCTGAACGGCGAGTACGATTGGAGCGGCACGCCGGAAGCCGGCCGCGAGTTGGCGGAGATGATCCCCGGCGCCCGCTACCAGACCATGCGCGGCTTGGGCCACTTCCCGATGTGCGAGAACCCGGCTCGGTTCCTGGCGGAGATTCGCCCGGTGCTGGAGGAAGTGTTGGCGCTGCGGTCGCCGGCGGGCGCCGTGGCGCCGCCGGGCTGATGCAACTTGCAAAGCCGCGCCGCTGGAGTAGAATCGCCACCCTTTTCGAGGCGGAAAACCCCTCCCCATGCCGAGCGTGAAAGTCCGGGAGAACGAGCCCTTTGACGTCGCCTTGCGGCGCTTCAAGCGTTCCTGCGAGAAGGCGGGCATCCTCTCCGAAGTGCGTCGCCGCGAGTACTACGAGAAGCCGACGGCGATCCGCAAGCGCAAGGCGGCGGCGGCCGTGAAGCGCCACATGAAGAAGCTGCAGCGGGAGGCGCGGCGGTTCGAGAGAACCTACTGACCGCTCCGTTCCCCGGGCGTCCAATCCCCGCCCCCACAGACTGCCCCAGGGCTTTTTCACGCTAGTGCGTAAGTGGTTGAGAGGCAGGGCGTGGAGGGAAGTGCTGGCTATTCGGGCGCGGAAGGTGTATCAAGTGTCGCATGGAGAAGGGCGGAGCGCTGGCGGGGCGGCTGGAGGTGGTGGTGCGGGAGGTGGTGGTCCGTCCGGCGCGGGCGGACGAGCGCCGGCGCTGGGACGGTCTGGTGGCGGAGCACCACTACCTGGGCTTCAAGCAGTTCGCGGGCCGCGGCCTGCGGCATGTGGCGGAGTGGCGGGGCCATTGGGTCGCGCTGCTGGGCTGGCAGTCCGGGGCGTTCAAGTGCGGGCCGCGGGACCGGTGGCTGGGGTGGCATCGTTCGGTGCAGTTCCGGCGTCTGCACCTGATCGGGAACAACACGCGGTTTCTGGTGCTGCCGGCGGCTTCGGGGACGCCGAACCTGGCGTCGCGGGCGCTGTCGCTGAGTCTGCGGCGGTTGAGCGCGGACTGGCGGGAGGCGCATGGCCATCCGTTGGAGCTGGCGGAGACGTTCGTGGATCCGTCGCGGTTCCGGGGCGTGTGCTACCGGGCGTCGAACTGGACGCCGGTTGGCCGGACGCGGGGCTTCGCCCGGCACAACGGCCGGTACACCGACGCGCATGGTTCGGTCAAGGAGATGTACGTGCGGCCGCTGCGCCGGGACGCGCGGCGGCGGCTGGCGGATGCGGCGGAGCGTCCGGAGTGGGGTTCGCCGAAGGCGTGGTCGGCGTCGTGGCGGACGGAGGAGCTGCGCTCGCTGCGGGACCTGTTCGCGGAGCTGCCGGACTGCCGGCGCGGCCAGGGCAGGAAGCACCGTCTGGCGACGGTGCTGTCGCTGGTGGCGCTGGCGCGGCTGTCGGGGCGTTCGGGGCCGGCGGCGGCGGAGCGCTATGCGGAGGCGCTGTCGCAGGATGAGCTGGCGGCGCTGGGGGCGTGGCGGAACCCGCGCACGGGGGAGCGGGAGGCGCCGTCGGACTCGACGTTCTGCCGGGTGATGGCGGACACCGACCCGGACGCGCTGCGGCAGGTGCTGTCGCGCTGGTCGGCGCCGCGCGCGGAGGCGGACGCGGAGCGCGAAGAGGCGACGGCGCGGAAGCTGGCCGTGGACGGCAGGGACATCCGCGACCGCTTCGACCGGCGGGCGCTGTCGGCGGACGGCAAGCGCATCCGCGGCGCGAACCGCAACGCCGGCGGCGCCCGCTTCGAGACCGTGACGCTGGTGGCGCACGACGGCCGGCCGGTGGCCAGCCGCTGCGTCCTCGAGGAGGGCGGCGAGGCCGCGGCCACGGCGGCGCTGCTTGGCGACGTGGACGTGCGCGGGCGGCTGCTGACGCTCGACGCCCTGCACTCGTCGTTCGACATGGAGCGCCGCGTGGTCGACGTCCACGGCGCCGACTACCTGTTCGCGGTCAAGGGCAACTGCCCAGAGACCTTCAAGGCGCTGGCGGGGCTGGACTGGGACGCGCCCGGCGTCCGCCGCCACGACGCGCCGCCGGAGAAGGGGCACGGGCGCGTCGAGCGGCGCTCCATCGCCGCGCGCGACCTGCCCAAGGGCATGCTGCGCTTCCGGCACGCCCGCCAAGCGTTCCGCGTCCGCCGCCGGCGCGTCGTCGCCAAGACCGGCAAGGCCGCCGAGGAGACCGCCTACGGCATCTGCTCGGTCGCCGCCGAACGGGCCGGCCCCGAACGCCTGCTGTCCTGGAACCGCGGCCACTGGATGGTCGAGAACGGCAACCACCACCCCCGCGACGCCAGCCTGGGCGAGGACGCCTGCCGCGTCCGCGCCCGCCACGCGCCCGCCAACAACGCCATCATGAACAACATCGCCCTCGCCGTCGTCCGGCACCGCGGCTTCCGCCACGTGCCCGAAGCCGTAGACCACTTCTCCATGCGCCGCGGGGACGCCTTCGACGCCGTCCTCACGCCCGGCTAGCCTTCGCCGCGCCCCATCCGAAGCGCGCCGGGCGCCCCCCGGCGCCCGCCGTCCCCGGACGGGCGGAAGCGGTCGCCAAGCCGCCGGAACGAACCCGAACGCCAGCCAAAGGCCAGCCCCGCCACCGCATCGCGCGCACCAACCCGATCAACCACCCAAGCCGCTACCCCACAGACCGCCTCGTGCTCAGCGTGAAAACGCCCTGCAGACTGCCCCTGAACGCCTACCGCGCCGCGGCGCGGTGCGGTAATCTGGCCGGCGATGGCCGGCCGCATCCCCCAATCCTTCATCAACGACTTGCTGGCGCGGGTCGATATCGTGGATGTCATCGAACCGCGTGTGCCCCTGCGCAAGGCCGGCAAGAACCACAAGGGGTGTTGTCCGTTCCACAAGGAGAAGACGCCCTCCTTCAACGTCCACAGCGAGCGCGGCTTCTACAAGTGCTTCGGCTGCGGCGTGTCCGGCACCGCGCTCACCTTTTTGATGGAACACGACCACCTTGAGTTCGTCGAGGCCGTGGAGGTGTTGGCGCGGCAAGCCGGCGTCGAGGTGCCTCGGGAAGGTGGCGCGCCGCGGCCCAAACCGGCGCTCGGGCTCTATGAGGTGCTCGCCCAGGCGGCGCGGCTGTATCGGAATGCGTTGGCGCAGCACGCCGAAGCGGGGCGGGCGATCGAGTATCTCCGCGCGCGCGGCCTTGACGGCCAAATCGCCCAGCGCTTCGGCATCGGCTTCGCGCCGCCGGGCTGGGATTTCCTCAAGAACGCCTTGGGGCAATCGGTGCCGACATTGGTTGAGGCGGGGCTCTTGGCGCAAAACGAAGGCGGGCGCAGCTACGACCGGCTGCGCGACCGCATCGTCTTTCCGATCCGCGACACGCGCGGGCGCGTGGTGGGCTTTGGCGGGCGGACACTGCCGGGCGAAGGCGAGGACTCGGGGCCGAAGTACCTGAACTCACCGGAAACGCCCGTCTTCCAGAAGGCCCACGAGTTGTATGGCCTGCACGAAGCGCGTGGCAGCACACCGGGCGTGCGGTTGGCGCGGTTGGTGGTGGTCGAGGGCTACATGGATGTGGTGGCGCTCGCCCAACATGGCGTCACCAACGCGGTGGCGACATTGGGCACCGCGGTGGCCGGCAGCCATTTCGGGAAGCTCTATCGCAACGCCCCTGAGGTGGTGTGCTGCTTTGATGGCGACGAAGCCGGCCGCGCCGCCGCGTGGCGGGCCTTGGAGGCGGGGCTGCCGACGTTGCAAGAGGGTCGGCAGCTGCGGTTCGCGTTCCTGCCGGATGGCGAAGACCCGGACAGCCACATCCGAACCGTGGGGCAGGCGGGTTTCGAGGGGCTGCTGGGGGATGCGATGTCCGCCGAGGACTACCTGGTGGAGCGGCTGTGCCAAGGCCTCGATCTGAGCGTGGTGGGGGATCGGGCGGTGTTGGGCGGCTTGGCGAAGCCGTTGCTGGCGCTGCTGCCGCCCGGCGCCCACAAGGAGGCATTGCGTTCACGCCTCGCGCAACTCGTTGATGTGGCGCCCACGGCCCTTGACGCAATGCCCGCCGCCGAGGCCGAACCGCGACCGCGCTCGGAACTGGTCTCGCCAAGCGCCGAATCCGCGTTGGGTCAGCGGCTGCTTGGCCATCTGATGCGGGCACCGGCGCTCTATCGGTGCCTCGATGGTGATTTGGCGGCGGCGCTGCTGGATGCCGAGGAAGACTCCTTGTTTGTGCGCGTGGCACGGCGGGCGGCCGGCACGGCGACCACGCAGCCCGCCGAGCTGCTGGCGAGTTTCCTGCAAGATCCGGCCTACGAAACGCTGCGCCGGCTCGCCGAAGCGCCATCCGTGCTCGATGGCGTGGCCTTGCAGGATGAGTTTGCCGAGGGCGTGGCCCGATACGTGCGCAAGCGGCGGGATGCTGAGCGGCGCAAGCTGGCCGTGGCGTTGCGCGAGGACAGTTCCACCGAGACCCTCGCTCGGTATTGGCGGGCGCGGCGCGAAGGGGATCAATCGGTGGCGCGAGCGCCTTCCTGACGTGCTAGGTTTCCCTTGGGCGTCAAGTCCAGCGCCTTGAGGCCCGGATAGTCAGGCGGATACCTGAACGCTCGGTAAACCGCGTTGAACGGCTCTTTTCCCATCACGGTCCCGCACGGCACTGGACCGTCTCGCAACAGCCGAAACAGCCGTTCCCCATTCACGATGGGAGAGCCATAGCGCCACACCTCCCGACCTTGGGGCGTGACTTCGAAGAGCCTGCCTTGGGCGCCCGAGGTGATCAGGGTGTTCCCGTTGGCGAGCCGTTGCGCGTTCGACAGGCGAAAGGAGAGGAAGTCGCCGGGTGGATCGGCCACGTACCGCCAATTCGGAGCGGGCGGGGGATGCGGCTCGCCGGCCGGCCATGCGCCGAACTTCGGGTCGTCCAACGGGTATGTCAACTGCGACACGTCCGAGTGGTCGCGGCGCAAGTCGCCGAACTCGTCGCCGTTGTTGAAGAGCAGGATGTCGCTGGCGCCGGGCAGCCCCGCTGGAATCCAGTGCGCGGCGTGGGGCCAGAAGAGCCGCTGGTCGGCGACCGTGCCCGCCCCGTGCGCCCGCGGGTTCCCCCAGCGCCAGAGCAGGTCGCCGCCGCGGCCGTGGCGGCCGCCGGAACGGCCGGCGGACTCCTCAGCGGTGGTGCTGTGGTCGATCACCCACAGCTCGCTGAAACTCCGGGCCAGGAACAAGATGTGGTCCGCCTCCGCGTGGTAGTCGATCGCGTTCGCGTGCAGCCAGGTCCCCCGATTTACCCGGCCTGCCTTTGCCGCGATGGTTAGCTTCTCAAGCAGGAAGTTGAGGTCGACGCGCCCGGGGTGGTCGGCGGGGCGGCCGTAGTTCGGCTTGTCGGGGTCGAAGTCCTGCACGAGGTGATCCCACGGCGACCACCGCCAGACGACTTGTCCGCCAGACGGCGGCGTCGGCCGGACTTCGACCAAGTAATCGACCTTGAGGCCATCGGGCTCGACGAAGGCGGGGTTGGCGCCTGCCGCGATGACCTCTTCGCGTGCCTTCACTTCTCTGAGCAACAGCAACAAGTTGCCGTTCGGCATTACCAGATGGTCGTGATGCACCCAGGCCGTGTATTGCCAAACCACCTCGCCATCCGCATCCAACATGCCAATGGTTCTCTTTGTTTTCTTCCATGAGATCATTAGATGGCCGTCCGCGAGCAATTCAGCAGCGTGCCAGTTCAACGTTGCGGGCAAGTCCCATTGATGCACCACGTGGCCCGCGTTGTCGATCAAGGAGACGGTGCCGTCGAACGCCTCCTCGAACAATGTGTATCCGGGGGCCGCGCCGGGGTCATTCCGGACCAGGCCCGCTTGGATCAAATGAAGAAAATCATCCACCGTTTTGATGGGCTCTCCGCTTCCGCCGAGGCGATCGCACGGCCTGCTCACTACACTAGGGTCGCCCCCCCCCCCTGTGGCGCAACCGCCGAAAACGGCCGCGATGACCGCAAACCCGGCGATCACCATCACCTGACGTTGGCCCACAGCCACCCCTAGCTCCCGTTGCAAGTGTGCCCAGCGGGGTCAGCGATTGAGTGCCAAGGTCCCCTTGGGCGTCAAGTCCAGCGTCTCAAGGCCCAAGTACTCAGGAGGATGCCTGAACGCCCGGTAAACCGCGTTCTGCCAAACTGCCCGTTCGAATCTCTCCCGAAAATCATAAGGCACTGGGTCGCCTTGGAACAACCGCTCTCCGTCCACCACGGGAGAAACGTAGCGCCAGACCTCTTCGCCTTGGGGAGTGACCTCAAAGAGCCTGCCTTGGAAGCCCGAGGCGATGAGCGTGTTGCCGTTGGCGAGCCGCTGCGCGTTTGAGAGGCGGTGGGAGAGGAAGTCGCCGGGTGGGTCCGCCACATATTGCCAAGTCGGAGCGGATGGCGGCTGCGGCCCGCCGGCGGGCCATGCGCCGAACTGCGCGTGGCCCAACGGGTAGGCCAACTCCAACACGTCCGAGTGGCCGCGCCGCAAGCCGCCGAACTCGTCGCCGTTGTTGAAGAGCAGGATGTTGCCGGCGCCGGGTAGCCCCGCCGGGATCCAGTGCGCGGCGTGGGGCCAGAACAGCCGCTGGTCGGCGACCGTGCCCGCGCCGTGCGCCCGCGGGTTCCCCCAGCGCCAGAGCAGGTCGCCGCCGCGGCCATGGCGGCCGCCGGAACGGTCGGCGGACTCCTCAGCGGTGGTGCTGTGGTCGATCGCCCACAGCTCGCTGAAGTGGCGCGGAAGGAACAGGATGTGGTCCGCCTCGGCGTGGTGGTCGATCGCGTTCGCATGCAGCCAGTCTTCCCGCATCGCCCGATCTACCTTTGCCGCGACGGTCAGCTTCTCCAGCAGGAAGTTGAGGTCGATGCGCCCGGGGTGGTCGGCGGGGCGGCCGTAGTTCGGCTTGTCGGGGTCGAAGTCCTGCACGAGGTGGTCCCATGGGGACCACCGCCAAACGACTGCGCCGCCAGTCGGCGGCTCTGGCCGGATTTCGACCAAGTGATCGACCAAGAGGCCGTCCGGGCTGACGAAGGCGGGGTTGGCGCCGGCCGCGATGACCTCCTCACGCGACTTGATGGAATCGACCAACAGCAGCACATTGCCGTTTGGCAGCAACACATGGTCGTGATGTGCGCAGCCGGTGGGCGCATACCGCCAAACCACCTTGCCATCCGGGCGCATCCACGCGACATCGCCCCCCAACCCCAATGCGCAAGTCGCTCCCCCATCCTCCTCCAGAATCACCATCAGATGGCCGTTTGGCAGCAACTCGGCAACGGCGAAGTGGGCGTGTTCCGGCATCTCCCAGCGATGCACCATGTGGCCGGCGTTGTCGATCAAGAAAACGGGGCCGGCGCGGGTGTCAAACAAAGTGTATCCCGCGGCCGCGCCGGGGTCGTTCCGGATCAGCCCAATTGGGATTTTCCCAACGGGTGCTTGGTGTTTGGTCGAATAGATGAACCACGCGACCGCGAGCGCCGCAAGGCCGGCCAGCACCATCGGCCGGCGCAGGCTCCGGGAGGGGGGAGGCATGGCAGGTCAGTATACTGGCCGCGAACCCGTGGCGGGGTGCTGTGCCCACGAGTCAGCGGTGACGCGCCAAGGCGCCCTTGGGCGTCAAGTCCAACGCCTTCAACCCGGGGTACGCCGGCGCATACCTGAATGCCCGGTAAAACAAGTTCTGCCCAATGTCCTCGCCGCGAACCCCTGGGATGTTCCGGAGCGGCGGCCCTGGGTCGCGTTGAATGCAATCCTTCCCGGTACACCACGGGGAAACGTAGCGCCACACCTCCCGGCCTTGGGGCGTGACCTCGAAGATTGTGCCTTGTAAGCCCGAGGCGATCAGCGTATTGCCGTTGGCGAGCCGTTGCGCGTTCGACACGCGGAGGGATAGCAAGTCGCCGGGCGGGTCGGCCATGTACCGCCAAGTTGGAGCCGGTGGCGGCTGCGGCTCGCCGGCCGGCCATGCGCCGAACTTCGCGTCGCCCAATGGGTAGGCCAACTCCAACACTTCCGAATGGCCGCGGCGCAAGCTGCCGAACTCGTCGCCGTTGTTGAAGAGGAGAATGTTGCCGGTGCCGGGCAGCCCCGCCGGAATCCAGTGCGCGGCGTGGGGCCAGAAGAGTTGTTGGTGGGCGACCGTGCCTGCGCCGTGGCCCCGCGGGTTCCCCCAGCGCCAGAGCAGGTCACCGCCGCGGCCGTGGCGTCCACCCGAGCGGCCGGCGGATTCCTCGGCGGTGGTGCTGTGGTCGATCACCCACAGCTCGCTGAAGTGGCGCGAAAGGAACAGGATGTGGTTCGCCTCGGCGTGGTGGTCGATCGCGTTCGCATGCAGCCAGTCGTCCCGCTCAGCATGGGTGGCGACGCTCAAGTGTTCCAGCAGAAAGTTGATGTCGATGCGGCTAGGATGGTCGGCTGGGCGGCCGTAGTTCGGCTTGTCGGGGTCGAAGTCCTGCACGAGGTGATCCCACGGCGACCACCGCCAGACGACTTGTCCGCCTTCCGATGGTGCCGGCCGAACCTCTATCACATAATCGACTGTGAGGCCGTTCGGATCGACGAAGGCGGGGTCGGCGCCGACCGCGATGATCTCTTCGCGGGACTTTCTGCCGGCGAGCAAGAGCAGCACGTTGCCGTTCGGCAGCACCACATGGTCGTGATGAACCCCGTCTTGGGCCGTGTATCGCCAAACCACTTTGCCATCCGCATCGACCACGCCAATGGTCTTGGAGCCCAACTTGGCCATCAGATGACCATCCGCGAGCAATTCGGGGGCGGCCCATACTGCCGATCCGGGCAAGTCCCATCGATGCACCAGGTGGCCCGCGTTGTCGATCAGGAAGACGGGGCCTGCGTGGGTGTCGAACAACGTGTATCCCGCTGCCGCGCCGGGGTCGTTCCGCATCAGCCCCGCTCGGAGCTTCCCAAGGGGTGCTTCGCGCTCAGACGCGGTTGAGGAGCTGGTCGAAACGGCCGCGAGGGCCGCAAGACCAAGCATCACCAGCGGACGGCACGGGCTGAGACTGAGCATGGCCCCCAATTTTAGAGGCTACGGCGCGGATCTAACGCAAAGCCGGCGAGGCGCATTGCCGCGCTGACGGCAACGTCGTGATGCGGTCGATGGCGAAGGCCAAGCCGATGAGTAGGAAGTGTCCCCAATCTCCGGTGAAGGGCCCCTTGCCATGCGCCAAGCTGTTCACGATGTAGGCCAGCATCGCACCGCCGACGGCGGCCACTAGATAGAGGGATCCGGCATCACGGGCCTTAAGTGCATGGAGCGCGGAGCGGCTGAGCGATCTGAACACGAGCAGGTAGAAGATGACGAGCAAGCCGAGGCCGGGCAACCCATAGTCCACCAACACGAGCAGGAACTGGTTGTGCGGGTCGCCATGCAGCAATTCGAGCGCCTGTGGATGGCCAGGCAAGAGGTCGCCCAATGCCTCGCCACTCGGCGCGTACCGTCCTGTGCCCAGGGGGTTGCTCACCGCCGAGCGCCCGGCAAGGCGCAGCATGAGAAACCGGGAGTTCGCCGAATAAGACGACCAGTCGAGCATGCGTGACAGTTTCGGGGCCCACTTGTGGCGCGGCCCCATGTGGCGCATTTCAGTGGCGATCCCGGCCGTGGTGAGCCCTTGGCCCCCGTAGAGGTTCAGCCGCCGCCAGGTTGTCCAGGCGGTCGTGCCCACGCGGCGCACACGGGATTCATAGCGAACGATGTCGGTGGCGCGCGACACCCGCCACGACACCGTCAGTTTGCCGTCGCTTCTGGCCGTGGCGACGGCTTCGCCCGCCCGGCCGGCCGCCTGCAGCTGCCGGGCACGCGCTTGCACCACATAGTCGCTCCCCGGCGTGAGACCTATGATCTCGCCAAAAGCCCGCTGCTCCTCCGACGCCGGCACATACATGCCAACCGCGAAGCGCTCGATGGCGGGCACCCCGGGGTCATCGACGCGGATGACAGCCGGCAACTCGCCGGCCACCGGCGCGTTGCGCAGCGCCGGAGGGAAGGCCACGACGAGCCAGAGCGCCATCAGGCCGGCCACCCACGGCAAGCGCCGGCGAGCCTCCTCAGCGCATAGCGCCAGCGCCACGACGAGGCCGCCGCCGACGAGCCCCGCAAACATGGGGGAGCGGGCGCCGTCGATGACCAACGCGGTGACGAGCGTCATCAACATGATGTACCAGAGCACGGCGCCGCCATTGGGGAGCACACGCCGCCGCCTGGCCGCAAAGAGCAGCGCCGCCAGCGCGAGCGGCAACGCCACCGCGAGCTGATAGCCGAAGGTGGGCGGGTCGGCGGCCATGCCGGACAACCGCAGCGACCTCCAAGACGCCTCCAAAAACTTTGGCTGCACGTCGGCGATGCTGAGCCAAACGGTGAGGAACGGTTCCTGCACAAACGCCACTGCGAGACCAAAGATGGCGGAGACGAACGTCGCCGCCACGAACGTCAACGCCATCAACCTCGCACGGCGCAACGTCGTCACCGCCAGGCACGTCGCAGCGAGCACACCGATGCCCAGTGCCGTCTGCGCCAACCGCACCGGGGGCGCCGTGCCCGTGCGGCCGTGTACCACCAGCGCCCACAAGAGCCACAGCAGAGCGACTGCGACCACACCTGCTGCCGGCCGCAGCGCGGTGAACGCCCCCCCGCATTGGACGCCGCCGTGCCGAAGCCCCAACCCGACGAGGAACGTCGCGGCGAGGGCCGCCAAGGTGCCAAGCACCACGTTGGGCCCGCCCCAGGGCAGGGGTGTGCTGGCAAACCAATGCTGGGCGACCACGGTCGCCAGCACCAGCGCGAACAGCAGCCGCGTCAAGTGTGCTCGGCCAACGTCCCGCAGGACGCCGCGTTGCACCGCCTAGCCAGCCGCCGCGGCGGGCACGGGACCGACGACGCGGCCTGCCTCCAGGCGCACCACGGCGTCGGCCACCGCCGACAACAGGCCGCCGTGGGCGATGGCGACGATGGTCATGGTGCCGCGCAACGTCGCGAGGACTTCGGCGATGAGCCGCTCGGTGTCGGGTTCGACGTGGCTGGTCGCCTCGTCCAGCACCAAGAGCGTGGGTTCCCGGAGCAGGGCCCGCGCCAACGTGAGCCGTTGCCGCTCACCGCCGGAGAGGGTTGCGGCCCCCTCTCCCACCACCGTGTCCAAGCGCTTGGGCAGCGCGTGGACGAAGCCTTCGGCCCCGGCACGGCGCAACGCGCGTTCAAGGGCCCAATCCGAGGCATCGGGGCACGTCACCTTGAGGTTCGCCCGGATCGTGTCGTGGAACAGGTACGGCTCTTGCGGCACATAGGCGATGGAGCGTCGCCAACGACGGCGGTTGGCCGCGGTGAGGCGCGTGTCGTCCACGAACACCGCGCCGTGGGTTGGCGACACCACCGCGGCGAGGATGTCCGCCAAGGTGCTCTTGCCGGCGCCGGACGGCCCAGTGACGACGGTAATAGCGCCGGCGGCCACTGCCAAATCCACATGGTCGAGGCCGAGGCGGCCCTCGGCGGCATGGAATTGGAAGGAAACGTCCTTGAGCGTCATCGCGTGGCGCAGCTTCATCCGGCCGTCCGACCGAGCTGTGGTGCAGGCAGCCCTGTCCGCCGGCACACGGTCTCCAGGCAGTTCGGCCATTGGATCGATTTGCGCCGCGGCGGCCAGCCTTTGATGCGCCTCCTGCGCGTGGGTGTAGGCAGGCAGCGCGTTCACCAGCCCTAGGAAGCACTGCTGCAGGGCCGAGGCCACCGGCAGCAGGCGGCCAAAGATCAACACCACGATCAAGAGCTCCGGCAGCGCGGCCCCGCCGGCCCGGGCCGTGAACCAAACCAAGGCCACCACCGCGGCGGCGCTGGCGATCCAGATGATGGCCCGCGCCGTGGCGTTGGCGCGGACGAAAGCGACTCGCCGGCCCCGCACCGCGGCGAGTTGGTCCGTGAAGCGGCGGACATGCAACGCTTCGGCATCGTGGCTGCGGGCGAACCGGAGGCCGGCGAGGAATTCGCTCACGGTAGTGAAGAAATCCCGGTTCGCGCCCGTGAGTTGCGTGCCGAGACCCGCCGCCTGCCGCGCCAGCGGATAGACGATGCCCAAGAGGCAGGCGCCAATGCCAATCGCCACGGCCGTGATGAGGGGGGAAATCAGGAATGCGAGGGTGACTTGCGCCGCCGTCAGCATCAGCGTGGACATCAGATTCAGCAGGTGCTTGGCGCCAAGGCTCGCGCGCGCCACATCGACGGTGAGGACGTTCTGCAGTTCTGACGAACGGTGGCGGCTCAGCTCCTCCCACTCGGCTTGGGCGATGGCGCGGTAGAACCTGGCACGGAAGCGATCGACGAACTCCAGCTGCGTACGCACCATCAACACGTCACGCTGCCACGCCGCGGCGGAGCGCACCGCCGCGAGCACCAAGAAGACGCCCAGCACGGTCGGCAGCGTCAATTCGACGCCGAGGACAGCCGCGGCTTGCCGCATCATGCCAACCAAGGCGCCGATCTCGCCGCCGGCGCCGCCCATGCCAGCCAACTCCAAGAGCGGCAGGAGCATGAGGATGCCGAACGCCTCCGTCACGGAGGTGGCAAGCAACAGCGCAACGACGAACGCAATCCGCCGCGGCGCGTCAACGACCAAGGCATGGGCGAACTTGGTGGCTTGGCTCGCGATCGCCGCCGAATCGCGGCCAGCGAGGTTTAAGGCGTCGGCGCCGTTCGCCGGCCTAGTGTCCGTGGGCATGATCGCATCATACCGCTGCACGGCCAGCGGTGCCGGCAACAGCACCTGCGCCAATCACCCCGGCTGTGTCCGAACTGGCGCGCTGGTGGCTGGCAGTAGGCGGAATATGACGCCATCGGAAAGCTCGACCTCCAAGCGCAGCGCGCCGAGCGAGCGCAGATGTTGCTCGCCATAGCGGTAGGCATCCTCGCCATCGTCGAACCAGACCAAGAGGGTGCCGTCTGGTGCCGCCGCCAGCCGCGGAGCAAGCGCCTCCGCATCGCGGGGCAGCGGCATGTACTTGCCCCGTTCCGCGGTGCCGCGCTCAAGGGCGAGGGTCGCATGCAACACGCCAAAGCGGTTCGCGAGCACTTGGCCGTCCGCGGGGTGTTCCCGCAAATGCCGAATCGTCTCAGACCGCTGCCAGTGGAGCGTGTTGTAGGAGCGATGGATGTAACCCGATTCGAGGGCGGTCGCCGTCCGCACCCCACTCGCGTACACGGTGAGAACGGCGTAGGGGAGGCCGCCCAACACGACCAATGCGGTCGCGGCCCGTTTGGCGACGGTGTGCCAGCCGGTGGTTTCGAGACGCGCGAAGCGATCCAAGACAAGCGTCGCCACGAACAGGAGCGGCACATAGAGCGGCAAGAGGTACCGTGGGTCGTCGCCGATGGTGGAAGCGGAGAACCAGGGCACGGCGACCACCATGAAAAGCAGGTACGCCAAGGAGAAGACCACCGCGGGCAGCGCCGCGCTGGTGGGCGCGACCCGCGCCGCCAACCAATTGCGCGTGGGACGGATGGCGACCGCAGCGGTGATCGAGGCGAATGCGGCGAGCGCCAGCCAAAACGCAAGGGCCACCAAGCCGGGCCCGTGTTCGGGAACCACCACTCGCGTCACCACCGAAGCGACGTCCTGCAGCGCGTCGAAGGCGGACCGGCTGCCGTCGGGCGCATGCCGTGGCCGTTCCCAAACGCCGAACGCCAACCAGTTGTGTATGAGGATCGCCGCAAGCGGCGCCGCGGACAAGGCACCGTAGATGCCGGCGTACCGGAGGCGCTTGCGCATCGGCGCGTCGCGCCCCGCCAAAAGCAGGAGTGCCCCGGTGAGGATCACGGCGACACCGGCGTAGCGGGTCGCTGCCGCGAGGCCCGAGAACAGCGCCGCCCACACCAACACCGGCCAGCTGACGCGCCGGTTTGCGAACCCCGCCATGCACAGGAGGGCGAGCAGCATGAACGCAATGAAGAGCGGCTCTGTCATCACATAGGACGCGGAGTGGCTCAGGTGGTGCGACGTGGCCACCACCAGCGTCGCTCCCGCGGCCAAGGCGCGGGAGGAGATGGCTCGCCGCAGCCACAGGCCGGCCGCCAGAATCGTCGCCCCGAAGGCGATGGCGTTCACCAGCCGCGCCGCCTCGGATGGCTCGATGCCCACCGGACCGGCGACCGCCGCGAGGAACAGGGGAAAGCCGAACGGATACTGCGGGGGCGCGTAGCCGCGGAAATCCTGTAGGCCGTGGCCGGCCAACAGGTTCTCCACGGTGGAGAGATAGACCACGGAATCCGCGCCGATGGCGGCGCCGTGGGTGGAGGTGCGCACCAAGACATGCGCCGCGCCCAACACCGCGAGTGCCAAGGGGAACCAAGGCGGGCCGCGGCGACGGGGCGGCGAGTCGTCCATCAATTGTATGATGCCATGATGCCCGAAGTAGGCGGTTCACCGCCCGACGCGCTTCAAATCTGCGTCCTGTACGAGCCGTGCCAATGACAAGCCATCGGCCCCCTCCCTCCCGCAC
The DNA here is from genome assembly GCA_965200505.1 of Candidatus Azotimanducaceae bacterium. Classification (GTDB taxonomy): domain Bacteria; phylum Pseudomonadota; class Gammaproteobacteria; order Pseudomonadales; family Azotimanducaceae; genus VXNE01. The sequence continues at coordinate 2,970,464 of OZ241343.1, forward strand.
GACATGGTAAGGCCTAGGATCGCCGTCGCCGCCGCGTTGGGGCTGTTGGGCGTCTTGGGGGTCGCCGTCCTTGATGACTACGGCGTCCCTCTGGACACCGGCCTGCGCCAGCTCGGCCACGCCACGCTGGAACTCGCGCAGGGCGACGATGCGGCGTTGAGGAAAAGGCTGTGGCCGATCGTTGACCACATACGGTACTACGGTGCCGCCTTTGAGGTGCCGCTGGCGCTCGTCGAGCGCGCGCTCGGGCAGGCGGACAGCCGCGACGTATATCTGACGCGCCACCTGCTCACCCACCTGACCTTCCTCGCTGGTGCCGGCGCGGCGGCGCTGCTGGCCCGGCGGCTGTTCGGCGGCATCTGGCCCGCGCTCTTCGCGCTGGCCGCCTTCGCGCTGCACCCACGGCTCTACGCGCACTCGTTCTTCAACACCAGCGACACGCCATTCACGGCGTTCTTCATGGTCTGCCTGTGCCTCGCGGAGCGGGCTTTCCGGCGCGGCACCGCCGGCGCGTTCGCGCTGCTGGGCGCCGGCGTGGGGGTGCTGGTCAACCTGCGCGTCATGGGCGCGCTGCTGTTCGCGGCGGTGCTGGGGCTGCGGGCGCTGGACGTGGCGCTGGCGCCCGGGCGGGCGGCGCGGCGCCGGGCGCTCGCCACCGGCGCCGCGTTCGCGGCCGCGGCGGCGGCGGCCCTGTACGCCGTCTCGCCGCACCTGTGGGCCGATCCGTCCCGGCTGCTGGAGGCGTTTGCCCTGTTGTCCCAGCACCCTTTCCGAGGCGCCACCCTGTTTGCGGGTGCCGTCGTGCGCTGGCCGGACGTTCCGGCACTTTACGTCCCCACTTGGATCGCCGTCACCACGCCGCCGGCGCTGCTGACGCTGGGCCTCGCCGGGGCCGCCGCCACGCTCGGCCGCGGCTTGGCACCATTGAGTGGCACTATCCGCGCCGCGCCGCCGCGCTTCGGGCTGCTGCTGGTGGCCTGCCCGGCGCTGGCCGTCGCGGCCGTCGTGGCGCTGAACGCCAACATTTACGAAGGCTGGCGCCACCTGTATTTCCTCTGGGGGCCGGCCAGCCTGCTCGCCGCCGGCGGCGCCAGGTGGCTCGCCGGCGCCAGCCGGCGGCCGGCGCTGCGGCGTGTCGTGGGGGGGCTGGCGGCGGCCGGCGTGGTCGCCGGCGCGGCGCAGATGGCGCTCATCCACCCGCAACAGCATGCCTACTTCAACCTGTTGGCGGACCGCGACACGCCTGAACGCTTGGTCACTTGGCACTTAATCGACGTGGGGAACATGTCGTACCTGCAAGGGCTGGAACGGGCCCTCGACGCGCATCCCGGCGCGACGGTGTGGACGTGGGCGGAGCACCATGGCGCCCTATTCGACGGCCCGGAGCGCCGGCGTCTGGTCTTCGGCGCCATGGCGGGGGCCGCCGGCCTCGTGCTGAGCCGTGTCCCCCGGATTGGCTGGCCCTTCGCCCCCGACGCGCTGACCGTGCGGGTGTACGACAACACCCTCGTGGCGGCGACGGCCCTCGACGTGTCACTGCTGGGCGAGGCGGCGCTCGACGCCTGGCGGGCCGCGTACCGGGCCGCGGCCGCCGCGCCGCCGCTGGTGCGCTCGGACTATGACCTGCACTTGGGCCCAGGTGGGTTGACGTGGCTCAAGGCGCCGTGCGGCGCGGCCGACACGGCCGGGGCGTTCGCGTCCACGGCATGGCCCGCGGACAGCGGCGGCGCCGTCTCGTCCGCGTGCGACTTCCGCCGCTGCGGTGTGCGAGTCGATGGCGCCTGCATGGTACATACGCCGCTGCCGCGGGGGGCGCTCAAGGCCATCGTCGCCGGCCAGCGGCTGCGCCGCGGCCCGTATCTGTGGCGGGTGGCCGCGGCCATGGGGCCGGCGGGCGCCGAGGCGGTGGCCGCGCCGCGCCCGGCGGTAGCGGGCGAGTTGGTCGCCCGGGGAGGCTTCGACCTCCACCTCAACGGTGCCACGCTGACCTACGTGAAGGCGCCGTGCCGCCCCGAGGACACGTCCGCGCCCTTTTTCCTGCACGTCTTTCCAGTCGATCAACGTGCGTTGCCGGCGCATCGTCAGTCAAGCGGCTTCCGCAATCTGGACTTCGCGATGGCGCACTACGACGCCGGGCTGATCACACGGCTCGGCGGCCGCTGCGTGACGGTGGCGCGGCTGCCCGACCATCCGGTCGCCCGCCTGCGCACCGGGCAGTTCGACCGGCACGGCAGCCACTGGGCGATCGAGCTCAAGGGGTCGATGTAGGCGGACCGCGAACACGCTCGAATCGAAGCATGAGTAAAGTGCAAGTACCCCCCCCCCCCCCCCCCCCCCCCCTCCTCCCTTGCAGGCAGAAGGCGGGAGTCCCCGACAGACCCGGGCCGCGGTCGTGGCCACGCTGGGGCTCTTGGGGGTGCTGGGGCTCGCCGTCGTTGATGACTACGGTCTGACACTCGATGAGGTCGCTCACCGCAAGCTTGGCCACGCCACGCTGGAAATGGCGGTGGGAGACGACGCGGCGTTGCTGGAAAGGCTGAGGCCGGCCTTTCCGGAGTTGTGGCACTACGGCACCGCCTTCGAGATGCCGCTGGCGCTCGTCGAGCGCGCGCTCGGGCAGGCGGACAGCCGCGACGTCTTCCTCACGCGCCACCTGCTCACCCACCTCGCCTTCCTCGCCGGCGCCGCGGCCGCGGCGCTGCTGGCGCACCGGCTGTTTGGCGGCTTGTGGCCGGCGCTGTTCGCGCTGGCCGCCTTCGCGCTGCACCCGCGGCTCTACGCGCACTCGTTCTTCAACACCAAGGACATGCCGTTCGCCGCGCTCTTCATGGTGTGCCTGTGCCTCGCGGAGCGGGCGTTCCGGCGCGGCACCGCCGGCGCGTTCGCGCTGCTGGGCGCCGGCGTGGGGGTGCTGGTCAACCTTCGCGTCATGGGCGCCCTGCTGTTCGCGGCGGTGCTTGGGCTGCGGGCGCTGGACGTGGCGCTGGCGCCCGGGCAGGTGGCACGGCGCCGGGCGCTCGGCAGCGGCGCTGTGTTTGTCGCGGCGGCGGCCGCCGCCCTGTACGCCGTCTCGCCCCACCTGTGGCCGGACCCGTCGCGGCTGGTGGACACGTTCGCGCTGTTCACCCAGTTCCCTCACCGCATTCCCACGCTGTACGCCGGCGCCGTCGTGTACTGGCCGGACATTCCGGCCAGCTACGTCCCCACTTGGGTCGCCGTCACCACGCCGCCGGCGCTGCTGGCGCTGTGCCTCGCCGGGGCCGCGGCGGTGCTCGGCCGCGGTCTGGCGCCGCCGGTCGGCGCCGTCCACGCCGCACCACCGCGCTTCGGGCTGTTGCTGGTGGCCTGCCCGGTGCTGGCCGTCGCCGCCGTGGTGGTGTTGAACGCCAACGTTTACCACGGCTGGCGGCACCTGTACTTCCTCTGGGCGCCGGCCAGCCTGCTCGCCGTGGCTGGCACCAAGTGGCTGGCCGGTGCCGGCCGCCGGCCGGCGCTGCGGCGTGTCGTGGGGGGGCTTGCCGCAGCTGGTTTGGCCGCAGGCGCCGGGCAGATGGCGCTGCTCCACCCGCAACAGCACACGTACTTCAACCTCCTCGCGGACCGCGACGCGCCTGAACGCTTGGCCACTTGGTACGAGATTGACTTCTGGCGCATGTCGCACTGGCGGGGGCTGGAACGGGCCCTTCAAGTGCATCCCGGCGCAATGGTGTGGACGCGGTTGGCGCACCATGGAGCGCTTTTGGACGGCCAAGAGCGGCGGCTGGTAAACGGCGGCGTGGCGCGAGATGCCGGCCTGGTGCTGAGCTCCAGGATCGGCCGGCCCTTCGCTTCCGACGCGCTGACCGTGCGGGTGTACGACAACACCCTCGTGGCGGCGACGGCCCTTGACGTGTCACTGCTGGGCGAGGCGGCCCGCGACGCCTGGCGGGCCGCGTACCGGGCCGCGGCCGCCGCGCCGCCGCTGGCGCACTCGGACTATGACCTGCACTTCGGCCCAAGTGGGTTGACGTGGCTCAAGGCGCCGTGCGGCGCGGCCGACGCGGCCGGGGAGTTCGCGTCCACGGCGTGGCCCGCGGACGGCGGCGCCGCCGTCTCGTCCGTGTGCGACTTCGTCCGTTGCGGCGTCCGGGTCGATGGCGCCTGCATGGTACATACGCCGCTGCCGCGGGGGGCGCTCAAGGTCATCGTCGCCGGCCAGCGGCTGCGCCGCGGCCCGTATCTGTGGCGGGCAGCCGCGGCCATGGGGCCGGCGGGCCCCGAGGCGGTGGACCCGCCGCGCCTGCCACCGGGCGAGCGGGTGGCCCGGGGGTTCTTCGACCTCCACCTCGACGGCGCCACGCTGACCTATGTGAAGGCGCCGTGTCGCCCGGAAGACACTGCCGCGCGCTTCTTCCTGCACGCCTATCCGGCCGATCCGGGCGCGTTGCCGGCGCATCGCCAGCTGAACGGCTTCCACAACCTGGACTTCATGATGGCGCGCCACGACGCCGGGCTGATCGCGCGGTTCGGCGGCCGCTGCGTGGCGACGGCGCGGTTGCCGGGCCATCCGGTCGCCCGCCTGCGCACCGGGCAGTTCCACCGGTACGGCAACCATTGGGCCATCGAGCTCAAGGGGTCGATGTAGGCGGCGCCCAACACGTGCCTCAAGTCGGTTGGCCGCCGGCGCGTCGAGCCGCGGGTTGTCATCGGGAACCAAGGTGTGCCGCGGCGACGGGGGACGGGTCAACCATCAGTTGTATGATGCCGTGATGCCACATGCCGGACTTGCCCCCGGCGGCGGCCCGTGCGACCCATGACAAGCAACGCCCGCTCCCCCCGCCCTCTTCCCACTCCCCGCGACTTGGCAAGGCCTTGGGTCGGGGTCGTGGCCGCGCTGGGGCTCTTAGGTGTCTTGGGGGTCGCCGTCCTTGATGACTACGGCGTCTCGTTCGACGATTATCTGTTTCACCGCTATCTGGGCCACGCCACGCTGGACCTCACGCTGGGGGACGGCATGGCGTTGCGTGAAGGGCTGTGGCGAGCCTTTCCCGAGTTGCGGCACTACGGTGCCGCCTTTGATGCGCCGCTGGCGCTCGTCGAGCGTGTGCTGGGGCAGGCTGACAGCCGCGACATCTATCTCACCCGGCACCTGCTCACGCACCTCGCCTTCCTCGCCGGCGCCGGCGCCGCGGCGCTGCTGGCGCACAGGCTGTTCGGCGGCACCTGGCCGGCGCTATTCGCGCTGGCCGCCTTCGCGCTGCACCCGCGGCTCTACGCGCACTCGTTCTTCAACACCAAGGACGCGCCGTTCGCGGCGCTCTTCATGGTGTGCCTGTGCCTGGCGGAGCGGGCGTTCCGGCGCGGTACCGCCGGCGCGTTCGCGCTCTTGGGCGCCGGCGTGGGGGTGCTGGTCAACCTGCGCGTCATGGGCGCGCTGCTGTTCGCGGCGGTGCTGGGGCTGCGGGCGCTGGACGTGGCGCTGGCGCCCGGCCGGGCGGCCCGGCGCCGGGCGCTCGCCACCGGTGCCGCCTTCGCGGCCGCCGCCGCCGCCGCCCTGTACGCGGTCTCGCCGCACCTGTGGCCCGACCCGTCCCGGCTGCTGGACGCTTTCACGGTGCTATCCCGGCATCCTGACCACCTTCCCTCTCTGTACGCCGGTGCCGTCTTGCGCTGGCCGGACATTCCGGCCAGCTACGTCCCCACTTGGGTCGCCGTCACTACGCCGCCGGCGCTGCTGGCGCTGTGCCTCGCCGGGGCCGCGGCGGCGCTTGGCCGCGGCCTGGCACCGCCGGTCGGCGCTGTCCACGCCACGCCGCCGCGCTTCGGGCTGCTGCTGGTGGCCTGCCCGGCGCTGGCCGTCGCGGCCGTGGTGGCGGTGAACGCGAACGTCTATCAGGGCTGGCGCCAACTACACTTCCTCTGGGGGCCGGCCAGCCTGCTCGCCGCCGGCGGCGCCAGGTGGCTGGTCGGCACCGGCCGACGGCGCGGGCTGCGGCGCGTCGTTGGGGGGCTGGCGGCGGCCGGCGTGGCCGCCGGCGCGGCGCAGATGGCGCTCATCCACCCGCAGCAGCACACCTACTTCAACCTGTTGGCGGACCGCGACGCGCCCGAACGCCTGGCCACTTGGTACGAGATCGACACGTGGCGCATGTCGTACCAGCGGGGGCTGGAGCGCGCCCTTGACGCGCATCCCGGCGCGACGGTGTGGACGTGGACGGAGCACCATGGCGCCCTATTCGACGGCCCGGAGCGCCGGCGTCTGGTCTTCGGCGCCATGGCGGGGTCCGCCGGCCTCGTGCTGAGCCGTGTCCCCCGGATTGGCTGGCCCTTCGCCCCCGACGCGCTGACCGTGCGGGTGTACGACAACACCCTCGTGGCGGCGACGGCCCTTGACGTGTCACTGCTGGGCGAGGCGGCCCGCGACGCCTGGCGGGCCGCGTACCGGGCCGCGGCCGCCGCGCCGCCGCTGGCGCGCTCGGACTACGACCTGCACTTGGGCCCAGGTGGGTTGACGTGGCTCAAGGCGCCGTGCGGCGCGGCCGACGCGGCCGGGGAGTTCGCGTCCACGGCGTGGCCCGCGGACGGCGGCGCCGCCGTCTCGTTCGCGTGCGACTTCCGCCGCTGCGGCGTGCGGATCGATGGCGCCTGCATGGTACATACGCCGCTGCCGCGGGGGGCGCTCAAGGCCATCGTCGCCGGCCAGCGGCTGCGCCGCGGCCCGTACCTGTGGCGGGTGGCCGCGGCCATGGGTCCGGCGGGCGCCGAGGCGGTGGACGCGCCGCGCCCGCCACCGGGCGAGTTGGTCGCCCGGGGCGGCTTCGACCTCCACCTCGACGGCGCCGCGCTGACCTACGTGAAGGCGCCGTGCCGCCCCGAGGACACGTCCGCGCCCATTTTTCTGCACGCCTTTCCGGTCGATCCGGGCACGTTGCCGGCGCATCGCCAGCTGAACGGCTTCCACAACCTGGACTTCAACATGGCGCGCCACAACGCCGGGATGATCGCCCGGTTCGACGGCCGCTGCGTGGCGACGGCGCGGTTGCCGGGCCATCCGGTCGCCCGCCTGCGCACCGGGCAGTTCGACCGGCACGGCAACCATTGGACCATCGAGCTCAAGGGATCGATGTAGGTCGCGCGGTGCCCGACATGTGTGATGGGGGGGGGGGGGGGGGGGGGGCATACCGAGCGAGCGGTGGGGCCCAGCGGTGTTGTAGTAGTCAAGGTAATGGCCCAACACAACCTTGAGACGGTGCCAGCAACATGCAATCATAATGACTCCGTTTCGTTGGGGTCGTGCGATGGCCAGCGTAACCGTGCGCAACATTGATGACGAAGTCATCGCCTCTTTGAAAGCCCAAGCCAAGGCGAATCACCGGTCGTTGGAGGGCGAGATCCGCCATCTGTTGGCAGGGCATGTCGCTGGGCGCAACCACATCGCCGGTTTCCGTGACCGGACAGGGCGCCTCATCGTCCAAACGGAGAACAGGCGTCAGACTGATAGCGTCGTTCTCATTCGGGAGGACCGGGACCGTTGAAGCTGGTCGTTGACGCCAGCGTCGCCGCCAAGTGGCTTTTCGCGGAGCCACACACAGTTGACGCCAGACGGGTTCTCGGCCATCGCATCGACTTGTACGCCCCCAGCCTCTTACTCGTGGAAGTAGCCAACGTGATTTGGAAAAAGGCGCGGCGCAAGGAAATCCTAGACGCGCAGCCATACCTCCTTGAGCTCACCGCACTGACAGACATGGTCACGCTCCGTTCATCTGCGACGCTGATCGCGTCCGCCACAGCGACTGCGTTGACGCTCGGTCACCCTGTTTACGACTGCCTCTATATCGCGTGCGCCGAAATCGAAGGTGTGCCGCTAGTGACAGCCGACAAGAAGCTGCAAGAAGCTGCCAAGCCGCACGCTGTGGACATCTGGCACATCGGCGACGAAGACGCCAAACGGCGCATAGCCGCCGCTGGAAGCGGGAACGACAAGGAACTCGGCAGCTGAATGCGCAGGACAGCCGCGAACGCTTGTACGAGCGGCACCGGCGGGCCCACGACGTCGCGTGAAACGCACCGCGAAGGCGTAGGGCGCGCGTTCGGGAACACTGTGCCGTGCGGGAAGCGCCACGCGCGAAAAACTGATACGCTCCCGAACTGTCGCGTCCGGCGCTCGGCCGGGCCCTGTTCGTAACCTTGGCTTACACGAGGATTGGGGGGAGAGAATCATGCGAGACGTCGTAGTGGTGGACAGTGTGCGGACTGGGCTGGCCAAGTCCTTCCGCGGCAGCTTCAACTTGACGCGATCCGATGACATGCTGGCGCATCTCATTGACTCGCTCTTGGATCGGAATCCGAACATCGCCGCGGACGAAGTGGAAGACGTCGTCGTCGGCGCCGCCAACCACACCGGCGAGCAGGACGGCAACTTGGCGCGGTTGGCAGTGGTGCTGTCGCGCTTGCCCATCACCGCGGCGGGCCTCACGATCAACCGTTTCTGCTCCTCCGGCCTGCAATCCATCGCCATCGCCGCCAACCAAATCGCTTCCGGCAACACCCAAGTGGCGATGGCCGGCGGGGTGGATTCCATCTCCATGCGCAACCGGCAAACCGCCGGCAAGTCGGATCCGAACAAGCGCCTCATCGAGGAAAAGCCAGACATCTTCATGGCCATGGGCAACACCGCCGAGGTGGTCGCCCGCCGCTACCAAGTGACGCGCGAAATGCAGGACGTGTACGCCCTGCAGAGCCAGCAGCGCTACGCGCGGGCCCAGGAAGCGGGTTGGATGGCGGAGGAAATCGCGCCGATGCCGGCCACCATGCTCAAGGTGGACAAGGAAACCGGCGCGGAGAGCCGCGTGGACGTCACGGTGGATCGCGACGAGTGCAACCGCCCGACCACCACCTTGGAAGGTCTCGCCGGGCTGCCGCCGGCCTTTGAGGAAGATGGCTCGGTCACCGCCGGCAACGCCTCGCAACTGTCCGATGGCGCGTCGATGACGTTGCTGATGAGCGCGGACCGCGCCGCTCAGCTCGGCATCGAACCGATGGGCATCTACCGCGGCTTCACGGTGGCGGCTTGCGAGCCGGACGAGATGGGCATCGGCCCCGTGTTCGCCATTCCGCGCCTGTTGGAAAACGTCGGCATCAAGCAGGACGACGTGGACCTGTGGGAGCTGAACGAAGCCTTTGCCTCGCAATGCGTTTACTGTCGCGACGAGCTCGGCATCGACAACGAGAAGTACAACGTGAATGGCGGCAGCATCGCCATCGGCCACCCGTTCGGGATGACCGGGTCGCGCCTCACGGGTTCCATCCTGCGCGAGCTGAAGCGCCGCGACAAGCAGTACGGCGTGGTGACGATGTGCATCGGGGGTGGCCAAGGCGCCGCTGGGCTGTTCGAAGCCGCCTGAGGCCCGGGCGAGGGCTGGAGCCGTCGCCATGCGCCTCGCAAGCGCAAAGCGACGCGGCGCCGAGGGCGCATCGCGCCATGATGCGGTGAAACCCCCGCGGCGGGCCAGAACGGGCCCGCGGCGGGGCATCGCCTTGGCGTTCGCCGCCGCGGCGCTCGCCCACGCGGACGACGCCGGCAACCGCTACGGGGATTACACCGACGCGCAGCTCACCGAAGTGGCCGGGCAATGGCAATCGTTGGACAAGGAAGCGCGGCGAGACTTCTTCATCGAGGTGCGCCGGCGCATGGGCGAGCAGGGTGCCGCGCAGCCCATTCGGGTGCGCGGCGAGCGCCGCTTCGGGCAGGTGATTCGGCGCCCGGACGGCTCCGTCATGCGCATCGAGCGCGTCATCCGCTTCAAGGCGCGCGGCTCGGACGGGCGGCCGGTGCCCGTGGAGTACGGCAAGGGTTTTGAACAGCGCGTGGCGCAAGACGCGGCTGAGCGGCCGCCAGCCAAGCCGCCGGCCGGAAAACGCGCCGGCAAGGTGTACCTCACTCCCGCCAACGGCAGCGGAAAGTCGTCTGACGGCTGACGCACTTGGACAACGAGCGCGCCACGCTGCTCGTCGTCGATGACGACGCCGAACTCCGAGAACTGCTGCAAGAGTACTTGGAGCAAAAGGGCTACGCCGTGGTCTGCGTGGAGGACGCGCCGGCGATGGACGCGGCGCTGGCCAGCCAGGCCGTCGATCTCGTCGTGCTGGACATCATGCTGCCCGGTGAAGATGGGCTTTCCATCGCGCGGCGCCTGAAGGAGCAGGGCAACTCGCCCATCATCATGCTGTCCGCCCAAGGTGAGGATGTGGACCGCATCGTCGGCTTGGAAGTGGGCGCCGACGACTACATGGCGAAGCCGTTCAATCCGCGCGAACTGCTGGCCCGCATCCGCGCGGTGCTGCGCCGCGGCACGGCGCGGGACGCCGCCGAAGACGAACACTTGGTGTCGTTCGGGCCGTTCCTGCTGGACTTGAACGCGCACCGGCTGGTCAACGACGGCCGGGTGGTGTCCTTGACGGGCGGTGAGTTTGATCTCTTGAGCGCGTTGGCGCGGCACCCCAACCGGGTGCTCAACCGCGACCGCATCTTGGACCTGCTGACGGGCGCCGAACGCTCCCCGTTCGACCGCAGCATCGATGTGCGCGTGGCGCGCCTGCGTGGCAAGATCGAGCCCGATCCCGCGTCGCCCATCTACATTCGCACCATCTGGGGCAAGGGGTACATGTTCTGTCCCGATGGCGCGTGACCGCGCGGAGGTGGCGCATGGGCCTGCCCACTTCGCTGCTCTGGAGAACCAACGCCGTGCTGGCCTTGAGCGCGGTGGTCATCATCGCCACCGCGTTTCTGGCCGTGCAGCAGCTCGTCATCGCGCCCATCACCCAAGAGTTGGCGGATGATGAGGCGGGGCTGGTGGTGCTGTCGGCCCAAACCTGGGTGGAACTGCCGGACTACACGGATGCGCGGCCCGCGTTCGAGCTCGAAATGGCCCGCATGCATGACGTCATCATCAGCCCAGACTTGCGGGCGCTGCCGCCGGCGGACACCACGGATGGCTACCTCGCGCTCCTGCAGGCCAACATGTCCGAGCGGCTGGGGGTGCCGGTGCGCCTCCTCGAAGGGGACGATCTCCTGTGGGCCGAGTTGCCGATGCCCGGTGCCCGCCTGCAAGTGGGCTTCGTGCCCGGCCGCCAAGACATTCAACCGATCTATGTGGGCGTCGCCATCGGCGCCATCGGCGCCGGCATCGTGTTTGGCGCGGCGTTCTTCATGGTGCGCCGCATCGCCGGGCCGTTGGTGGAAACCGCGCAATCGGTGCAGGCGTTCCGCGGCGCCGAGGGCTTTTCGCCGCTGCCGGAACGCGGGCCGCGCGAACTGGTGGCGCTCGCCGCCAACTTCAATCGGATGGCGCGGGAGGTGAGCGAGCTGCTGTCCAACCGCACCACCCTGCTGGCCGGCATCTCCCACGATCTGCGCACACCGCTCGCCCGCATGCGCATCGCCGTCGAGCTCTTGCCAGACACGGTTGACCGGAAGCTCGCGCAACGCATGGAGCGCAACTTGGAGGCGATGGACGAGCTCATCGGCGACGCGCTGCGGTTCGCCCGGGGCGCCCGGGAGGCGCCGCAGGAAATGGCGGCGAAGCCGTTCATCGAGGGCATCGTGGCGGAGGCCGCGAATGACGTGGCGGTTGAGTGGCGGGGCCCCGAGATGGCGCGCGCGCGGCTGGCGCCGGGCGCCTTTAGGCGCGTGCTGGTCAACCTCTTGGACAACGCCCGCCAACACGCGTCGGGTACCGCGGTGGTGGTGACGGCCGGGGGCGACCTGCAAGTGCATGTCGTGGATCGCGGCCCCGGCATTCCCGAAGCGGACCGCGAGCGCGTCTTTGAGCCGTTCTACCGCTTGGAACGCTCACGCGGCAAAGGCGGGGGCGGCTCCGGCTTGGGCCTCGCCATCGTGCGCCAGCTTTGCCAAGCGCATGGCTGGCGCGTGTCCATTGGCGAGAGCGGCTGCGGCGGGGTGGATGTATGCGTGTCCGTCGCCGCCCTGATACAAAGTGACACAGAAAGGGTGCCGGCGGGAAATCCTTGAGTTACACCCCGTGGGGCAGAATGGCTGCCGGGTGAGGTTGGTCCTGCCCAGCGTTCGGGGCCCCTGCGCATTGGGGCGCCGACGCGAGGCAACCTCCTCGTCCGAGTCAACCCTTGTGCGACCCGCCTACAGGTCGCGGGCCCGCCGGCTACCTCTCCAGGTCGGCGGGCCTACCCTTTTTCCGATCTCCGCACGGGTGCACGGGCTCATTCGGGTGTGGGGCACCGGCTACGCCAGCCCATACAACTCCACCACATTGCCCCGCGTGATCCGCTCGCGTTCGTCCTGCGGCACACCCTCGAAGATCTCGTCCAGCACCTGTTGCGAACAGGGCCATGTGGAATCGACGTGGGGGTAGTCTGAACCCCACATCAGGTTGTCCACGCCGATGAGCTCGCGGGTCAGGATGGCGGGGCGGTCATCCTCGATGGTGGCATAGAACTGCCGCCGCCACACCTCCTGCGGGCGCTCGCCAGTAAACGCCTCCGAGCGGAATCGCGCTTCCCGCTGCAGCCCTTGGTCCACCCGGTCCAGCCAGTGCGCGATCCAGCCGGCGTTGAACTCGCTCACCACGAACTTCAAGTTGGGGTGCCGCTCCGCGACGCCGCGACACATGAGCTCCACCAGGGTGTGTTGCACGTCGCTCTGCGCGTTCGCGTAATCGAACACCGAGTCGCGCCGCCGTGACGCTGTCCGGGCGGCCTTCGGCAGATACGCATTGGTGGCGACATGCATGGAAAGCGGAAAGCCCGCTTCCTCCGCGAGGCACCAAATGGGCTCGTAGTCCGCGTCGAAGTACGGCTTGTCCGCCGGCGAGGTACAGGGGATGCAGCCACCCTTGTAGCCCATGCCGATCACCCGCTCAAGTTCCGCGGCGGCCGCCGCCGGATCTTGCACTGGAATCGCCGCGAGGCCGTACAGGCGCCCGGCGCCGGCCGCGGCGTAGTCGTGCAGCCAGTCGTTGTAGTTGCGCTGGCACGCCACGAGGAGTTCCACGTTCGGCAAGTTGAACATGCCGAAGAAACCGGGGTAGAGGAACTCGGCCGCCACGCCGTCGAGGTCTTGGTCGGCGCCACGCTGGGCACCATCGCGGATGCCGGCGCGGAGCCCTTCATAACCCTTGGCGAGGAGCTGCTTCGCCGCCCCATCGGAGAGGTCATCCACTTCGGGCTTGTGGCCGGTGCGCCGCTCAATGGCCACGCCGTCGCGGGTTCTCATGCCGGCCCAGCCCATCCGTTTGCGCACGCCGCGGGCGCCGAGCGCGGGGATGACGATGGCATCCGCCTCGGTGCCGGCGCCCACCACCCGTGGCGCCGCGTCGCCAAAGCGCTCCGGCAGCCCGATGAAGACGTCCTCGGCCTCCATGACGTGGGAGTCTGCGGAAATCGGTTGCATGGCTTCTCTCCTTCGGGCGGGCGAGGAACATTCTCGCGCTTTTGGCGGATGGGGCAAGGGCGGAACCGACGGCCCGCTTCGGCGCGGGGAGACGCTAGGCCGCCAGACGGTCGAAGGGCGCCTCCGGTGGCGGCGCATCGCACCAGGCGGCGATGGTGCGGGCCCACGCCGCGTCGTCATTCAAGCACGGCGCCAGCCGGAACGCTTCGCCGCCGGCGGCGAGGAACGTCTCGCGGCCGCGGATGCCGATTTCCTCCAAGGTCTCCAAGTTGTCCGCGACGAACGCCGGGCACGCCACGGTGAGCCGCCGCACACCCCGCGCCGGCAGTTCCGCCAACACCTCGTCCGTGTAGGGCGCGAGCCACGGCAAGCGCCCCAAGCGTGATTGGAAGCTGGTGGAGTGTTCCTCCAAGCCGAGCCGCTGCGCCAGTGCCCGGCTGGTCGCCAAGCATTGATAGCGGTAGCAGGTGGCACTCGCGTCCGACGGGGCATCGCAACAGCCGCCATGCGCGAGACAGTGGGCTTGGGTGGGATCGGCGCGTTTGACGTGCCGCTCCGGCAGCCCGTGGTAACTGAACAACACATGATCGCCCGCCGTCATGGTGGCGCGGATGCGGGCGGCGCTTGCGTCCAGGAACCCGGCATCGTTGAAGAAAGGCGGCATCACGCGCACCGGCGTGGCGGTCAACGCCCGCACCCGCGCCACCGTCGTCACACGGGTGGACGCGGCGTGTTGCGGGTAGAGCGGCACGAGGAAGATTTCCTCGGCGGCCGAGAGTTCCTTGAGCGCTTGCGCCAGCCCGGGCGAACCGAAGCGCATCCCCACCGCGACGGTTGCCGAGGTGAATTGGCGTAGCTGCGCCGCCAGCGCCAAGGTGTGGTGCGTGAGCGGCGACCCCGGTGGCACATCGCGCCAGATCGCTTGGTAGGCCGCGGCGCTGCGCTTGGGCCGCGTCGGCAAGATGAATGCGGAGACGACGAGCCGCCGCAGGGGCCAAGGCAGGTCCAAGACGTGCCGGTCCATCAGGAACTCGTTCAGGTAGCGCCGCACCGCGGCGGCGTCGCAGGTGTCCGGGGAGCCTAGGTTGGCAAGCAGCACGCCGCGGCGCAAAACGTGGGTTCCTTTTGGCGGGAGACGATGGCTTTGGGATAGTATCGCCGCTTCGCCCGCCCGCGGGACACGTCACCCACGCGCCATGATCGTCATCGTCGATTACGACGCCGGCAACGTGCGCAGTGTGCAGCGCGCCTGCTTGGAAGTGGGCGGCGACGCCATCATCTCCAACGACCCGGCCGATGTGAAAGGCGCCGAGCGCGTCATCTTTCCCGGCGTGGGCGCGGCCGGCGCGGCCATGCGCAACCTCAAGGCGCGAGGCCTGGACACCGCCTTGCTCGAAGCCGTGCGCCGCGGCAAGCCAGTGCTCGGCATCTGCCTCGGCCTGCAGATCGCGCTCACCCGCTCCGAGGAGAACGATCAGGAGACGTTGGGCTTGGTGCCGGGGCGGGTCAAGCGCTTCGCGTTCGACGATCCGGCGCTGAAGGTGCCGCACATGGGCTGGAACGCCGTCGCCGTGCGGCGGCGGCATCCGCTCCTCGACGGCATCGAGCCGGGTACCGAGTTCTACTTCGTCCACGCCTACTATCCCGTGCCGGCACAGGATGAGATGGTGTGCGCCGTGGCGGATTACGAAGGCGAGTTCTGCTGCGCCTTGGCGCACGGCAGCTACTTCGGCACCCAGTTCCACCCGGAGAAGAGCGGCCGCGTGGGGTTGGGGTTGTTGAAGCGGTTCGCGGCGTGGAACGGCAGTGCTTAGCAAGCGTGTCATCGCTTGTCTGGATGTGCGCGACGGCAAGCTCGCCAAGAGCGTCAAGTTCGTCAACACCCGGGACATCGGCGATCCGGTGGAGAAGGCCCGCGAGTACTACCTCGATGGGCTGGACGAACTCGTCTTCTATGACATCACGGCGTCCAGCGACCGGCGACGCATCATCCTCGACGTGGTGGAGGCGGTGGCCGAGCAGGTGTTCATCCCGCTCTCTGTGGGCGGCGGTGTGCGCAGCGTGCGCGACGCGACGGATTTGCGCTTGGCCGGCGCGGACAAGATCAACGTGAACTCGGCCGCGGTGCGCCGCCCAGCGCTCATCGCCGAGTGCGTGGACGCCATCGGCGGTCAAAACATCGTGCTCTCCATGGACATCCGCCATGTCGGCGCAAACCGTGAGTTCCCCTCCGGCTACGAGGTCGTCATCGACGGCGGGCGCCGGCCGATGGGCATTGACGCGATGGCGTGGGTGTACGAAGGCGAACGCTTGGGCGCCGGCGAGCTGGTGGTCAATTCCATCGACGCGGATGGCACCCGCGATGGCTACGAACTACGCCTGACGCGCATGATCTCCGACGCCACGCGGATTCCCGTGATCGCCTCCGGCGGCGCCGGGGCGCCGGCGCATCTCCACGACGTCTTGACCCAAGGCGGCGCCGATGCGGCCCTCGTCGCCTCGATGGTGCATTACGGCGATTACACCGTGAGCGGGCTGAAGCGCTACTTGGCGGGACGCGGCGTGAAGGTGCGGTTGTCTTGGTGAATGCGCCGAGAGGCCGGCCGCAAAGCCAGCTTGTATGAACAACCAGTAATGGGATAAAGTACACGTTGCCAATGGACGGTCGGCGGAACACAACGTGAACACCCAACGGCACACTGTCGTGTCGCTCTTCAGTGGCTGCGGCGGCATGGACTTGGGCTTTCTCGGCGGCTTCGGCTTCGGTGGCCGTCGCTACGACCGCCTGCCCTTCGAGATCGTGTGGGCCAACGACAACGACGCCTTGGCCTGCAAGACCTATGCGGCCAACTTCGGCGACAAGCATCTGCAGCGGGGCAGCGTCGTGGACGTGATGGACACCCTGCCGTCGTCCGCGGACGTCGTGATCGGCGGCTTCCCCTGCCAGGACGTCTCCATCAACGGCCAGCGCAGCCTCGCCCAAGGTGAGCGGACAATCCTCTACGAGCGGATGATCGAGGTGATCCAACGGTGCCGGCCGAAGGCATTCGTCGCGGAAAATGTGAAGGGACTCCTCATGTCCCACGGCCGGCCGTTCTTCAACCGCATGATCGAGGACTTCCAGCTTCCCGGCTACACCGTGGGCCACCGGCTCTATCTCGCCGCGGACTACGGCGTGCCGCAGATGCGCGAGCGCTTGTTCATCGTCGGGGTCCGAGGCGACCAGCCGTTTGTACACCCCAAGCCGCTGCCGGACGACCGCATGACCGCCGCGCAAGCCTTGCAAGATTTGGAGGATGCCGACGAGGACAAGGCGAAATCGCACATCTGGAGCAAGGCCCGCCGCAGCCCCGAACAAGGCGACCGGCGTTTGCAGGCAGACCGACCCGCCACCACCATCCGCGCCGAACACCACGGCAACGTGCAGTGGCACTACAAGCTGAACCGACGCATCTCCCTGCGCGAGGCGGCGAGGCTCCAATCATTCCCAGACACCTTCAACTTCGCCTGCGCCATGCGAGCGACGGAACGGCAGATTGGCAACGCCGTGCCGCCCGTGCTGGCGTGGCACATTGCCGGCGCGGTTCGGGAACATGTTGACTAGGCAGGAGTTTGAAGCGGTTCTAGACCGTGCGGCGCAGTTCCTGACCACGAATCTGCGCACCAGCCCGCTGTACCACGGCCCCGAGCAGTTCGAGCAGGGTGTGCTGGCCGCGTTGCAGAACGCCGCTGCGGACCTCGACATCACGATAGAGCCGACTTGGCACCGGCATGCCTTCCCGGACATCCGTGCGAACGGCTTCGGCGTGGAAGTGAAGTACAGCCAGCGCGACACATGGAATGCAGTCGGCAACAGTGTGTTCGAGACGATGCGCGATCGCGCCGTTGAAGCCATCTACGTCATGTTTGGCAAGGTTGGCGGCCAAGCCGAGGCACGATGGGCGAAGTACGAGGACTGCGTGACCCACGTTCGCGTGTCTAACTCGCCCAGGTTCGTTGTGGACATGGACAGCGACGAGCCGCCGTTGTTCCAACGTTTCGACATCAGCTATGACGACTTCGCCAATTTGGACGACGACGGCAAAATGAGGCATGTTCGAGACTACTGGCGTGAACGGCTCCCGCCGGGCGAGCACTTGTGGTGGCTTGAGCCATCCCACACCCTGCCGATCAACGTGCGGCTCTACATGCACCTGCCGCAAGCCGAGAAGCGCAAGTGCCGTGCGGAGGCCGCGTTGCTCTGCCCGCAGATATGCAAGGGCTCGCGGGCAAGGGGCAAGTACGAGGAGGCGGCCATCTACCTGCTGACGTACCACGGCGTGTTCTGTCCTCAGGCGCGCGACTTGTTCAGTGCGGGGAGTGTGGCGCTGCGGGCGGACGGAGCCCGTGGCGGGAACTATGTGGCACGTGCCCTCCGCGACATCGAAGATCTCATGTTCGAGGCGGCGAAACGCTTGGACGATGCGTTGTTCGTGGAGTATTGGGGTGAGGGTTGCGAGCCGGACCAACGGATCCCGCGGTGGCTCACGCTGGCTGACGGCTATGCCAGCGGCACGGGTTGGACGCCATCCAACGATCTCTTCCAACAATCTCGGCGGTAATGCCCGATGAAAGCGATTCAAGTTGACGGCGACCGGTTGGTTTGGGGCGATGCCGCGAGGGTGGCCGAGCCCGGCCCCGGCGAGGTGCGCATCGCGGTGCGCGCCAGCGCGGTGAATCGGGCGGACCTGCTGCAGCGGCGGGGGGGTTATGCGCCGCCGCCGGGGGCGAGCGACATCTTGGGGTTGGAGTGTGCCGGGGTGGTCGAAGCCATCGGCGAGGGCGTGGGCCGGGTGGCGGTGGGGGACGACGTGTGCGCCCTGTTGGCCGGCGGGGGCTATGCGGAGCGAGTGGTGGTGCCGGCTGGGCAGGTCTTGAAGATTCCGGCGGGGCTTTCCTTCGAAGAGGCCGCCGCCTTGCCGGAAGTGTTCGCCACGGCGTACCTCAACCTGTACATGGAGGCGGCGTTGCGGTTCGGCGAAACGGCGCTCCTGCATGCCGGCGCGAGCGGGGTGGGCACGGCGGCCATTCAGCTCTGCCGAGCGTTCGGCAACCCGTGCTTCGTGACCGCTGGGGCGGACGGCAAGATCGCCCGCTGCGTCGAGCTCGGCGCCCAAGCGGGCTGCAACCGACATGAGGCGTCGTTCGCCGACCGAGTGCGGGAGTGGACCGATGGCCGCGGCGTGGACGTGATTCTCGACCCGGTGGGCGCCGCCTACTTGGCGGACAACTTGCAGAGCCTCGCCGTGGATGGCCGCTTGGTGGTCATCGGGGTGATGGGCGGTGCCGGCCTTGATGCCGAGGCAGGTTTGGCGCTCATGTTGAGGAAGCGCCTCAAGGTCATCGGCTCTACCTTGCGGGGGCGCTCCGTCGCCCGCAAGGCGTTGGTGATGGATGCCTTGAAGGAGCGCGTTTGGCCGGAGATCGCGGCGGGCGCCATCCGGCCGGTCGTCGAGGCCGTCATCCCCATGCCGCAGGCCGAGGAGGCGCACCGGTTGATCGCCGGGGATGAGACCTTCGGCAAGGTGGTGTTGGCCGTCCCGTAGCCGATGAGGACGCGCCCGGGTGCGGGCGTGCGCCACTCAGCCTTGAGCTTCCCCCAAGAGCGCGATGCGCGCCTTCAATGCCGCGACCTTGCCGGTGAGTTCCTGCACCTTGGCGCGTTCGCCCTGCACCACTTCGGGCGGGGCCTTGGCCACGAAATTCGCATTGCCGAGTTTGGCCTCGCAGCGCGCCAGCGCTTGGGCGAGCTTCTCCATCTCCTTCGTCAAGCGCTCGCGCTCACGGTGCATGTCGATGAGGCCCTTGAGCGGCACCAACACTTCCAAACCGCCGGCCAACTGCATCGCGGCGGGCGGGGCCGGGGCATCGTCCAGCCACGCGATGTCGTCAATGCCGGCCAAGCGGCGCAAGGGCACGGCCACGGCCGCGAGGCGTTCGCGCTCCACGCCCGTGCCGCCACGCAAGAGCACATCGACGCGGGTGCGCGGGGCGACACCCAACTCGCCGCGGATGTTGCGCACCGCCACGACGAGGGCCTTGAGCCACTCGATGGCCGCGGTGGCCTCACGGTCTTCGGGATACTCGGCGGCGCTGGGGAAGGGCGCCAACATCACGGTGTCGGCGCCGTGAGGCGTCGCGGCGTTCAATTCGCGCCAGAGGATCTCGGTGAGGTACGGCATGAGTGGGTGGGCGGCCCGCAACAGGGCGTCCAACACGTGGAACAAGGTGCGCCGCGCCGCCTGCGCCGCCGCTGAGTCGGCGTCCTGTTCGGATAGCAGGGGCTTGGCGAGCTCCACATACCAGTCGCAGAACTCATGCCAGGCGAAGTCGTAGATCGCGTTGGCGTAGAGGTCGAAGCGGTACGTCTCCACCGCCCGGTCGATGGCGGCCAGGGTTTCCCCCAAGCGGGAGCAGATCCAACGGTCCGCGAGGCCCAAGGTTCCCTCTTCCTCCGCCGCACCGGTTGCCGCCTTTGGCGCTGGATGCATCAGGACGAAACGCGCCGCGTTCCAGAGCTTGTTGCAGAAGTTCCGGTAGCCCTCCACCCGCGCCAGATCGAAATTGACGTCGCGGCCCGGCGAGGCCAAGGCGCAGAACGTGAAACGCAGCGCGTCCGCGCCATAGGAGGGGATGCCTTGCGGGTATTCGCGGCGCGTCGCCTGCTCGATGCGCGCCGCCATCTGCGGCTGCGTGAGGTCGGCGGTGCGCTTGGCGACCAGCGCATCCAGCGCGATGCCGTCCACGATGTCGAGGGGGTCCAAGCCATTGCCCCGCGTCTTGGACATCTTGGCGCCCTCGGCGTCGCGCACCAAGCCGTGGATATAGACGGTGCTGAACGGCACGTCGCCGGTGAAACGCAGCGTCATCATGATCATCCGCGCCACCCAGAAGAAGATGATGTCGTGGCCGGTCACCAAGACATCGGTGGGGTGGAAGCGCTCAAAATCCGCCGTTCGCGCCGGCCAGCCCAAGGTGGTGAAGGTCCACAACGCGGAGCTGAACCAGGTGTCGAGCACATCCGCGTCTTGGGTGAGCGGCGCGTCGGCGGCCAAGCCGGCGCGGGCCCGCGCCTCGGCCTCGTCGCGCCCGACGTGGCAGTTGCCGTGGGCGTCATACCATGCGGGAATGCGGTGGCCGGACCACTGCTGGCGGCTGATGCACCAGTCCTTCACGTCGCGCATCCACGCAAAGTAGGTGTTCTCGAACTGCTTTGGCACGAAGCGGACACGGCCTTCCTCCACCGCGGCGATGGCCGGCTCGGCCAGTGGCTTGATCGCGACCCACCATTGATCCGTGAGCCACGGCTCCAGCACCGCGCCGGAACGGTCGCCGCGCGGCACGACCATCTTGTGCTCCTGCACGGATTCGAGCAGGCCCAGCGCGTCCAAGTCCTTGACCACGGCATCCCTGGCGGCGAAGCGGTCCATCCCGCGGTAAGCCGCCGGCGCCGAGTCGTGTACGCTCGCATCCGCGTTGAAGATGTTCACCAATGCCAACCCGTGGCGTTGGGCCACCTCGTAGTCGTTGAAGTCGTGCGCCGGTGTGATCTTCACGCAACCGGTGCCGAACTCCGGGTCCACGTGCTCGTCCGCCACGATGGGCAGTTCGCGCCCGACGAGTGGCAGCCGCACCGTGGTGCCGACCAAGCCGCGATAGCGTTCATCCTGGGGATGTACCGCCACCCCGGAGTCGCCGAGCAAGGTCTCCGGGCGCGTCGTGGCGACCACCAGATGCTCGCTGCCGTCCGCGGCGCGGGCGCCGTCGGCCAACGGATAGCGGATGTGCCACAGGTGGCCGGCTTCCTCCGTGTTCTCCACCTCCAAGTCCGAAACGGCGGTGCGCAAGGCCGGGTCCCAGTTCACCAAGCGCTGTTTCTTGTAGATGAGGCCGGCGTCGTGGAGCCGCACGAACACTTCCCGCACGGCGACGGAAAAGCCCTCGTCCATGGTGAAGCGGGAGCGGCCCCAGTCCACCGAAGCGCCCATGCGCCGCATCTGGCCAGTGATTTCGCCGCCGGATTGGCCGTACCAGCGCCACATCCGCTCGACGAACGCCTCGCGGCCGATGTCCGCCGGCGTCACACCTTCCGCTTCAAGCTGCCGCTCCACCAGCATTTGCGTGGCGATGGCCGCGTGGTCGGTGCCCACTTGCCAGAGCGCCGCCCGGCCCTGCATGCGGCGGTGCCGAATGAGCGCGTCCATCAGCGTTTGCTGGAAGGCGTGGCCCAAGTGCAACCGCCCGGTGACGTTCGGCGGCGGAATGGCGATGCAATAGGGCGTGATGTCTCCCCGCGCCGGCTGACGCGCGGCTTCAGGGGCGAACCAGCCCCGCGCCTCCCATTCTTCGTAGAGGCGCCGCTCCATGGCGAGGGGGTCGTAGTGATGGTCCATGCGAGGGCGGGACGGGGCGCTCAGCGGCCCTCCCAGTCATCGTCCAAGTCGTGCGAGAACAGCGGATAGCCGCGTTCGCGGTAGTGTCGATAGCGGGGCCGGGCACCGGCGCGTTCCGGCTGCGTCACCACTTCGGCAACGCGCTCGAAGCGGGCGAAAAAGGGGGGCACGTCGTCGCCCAAGTTGATGAGCACTTGGTCTTCGCCCGGTTCGGGTTCGGTGGCGCCGATGCGCACCGGCGCCTGGGCGGCCTCGGCGGTTTCGGCCAGCGCATGGGGCAGGAACCGATCTTCCGGGTAGTGCCACATCAAGTCGTCCAACGCGGCGCTCGCTTGCGCCGAGGGCGTGCGGACATGCACGGTGTGCCCTTCGCGCCAGGCACGGTGCGCCAACCGGCAGGCGAAGCGGCGGCGGGCGTCCGCGTCCACATCGGGCAGCACATAGAAGTCCACCCGCGTCATGCGTGGGCGCGATCCAAGAGGTATTGGAACAGGAGCGGTGTGGGGCGGCCGGTGGCGCCCTTGGCCTTGCCGCCGCGATAGGCCGTGCCGGCGACGTCCAAGTGCGCCCACTGCATGCCTTTCGTGAAACGCGACAGGAAACAGGCCGCGGTGATCGATCCGGCCGGGCGGCCGCCGATGTTCGCCACGTCCGCGAAGTTGCTGCGCAGTTGCTCTTGGTAGTCGTCCCACAAGGGCATCGGCCACGCCCGGTCGCCGCTGGTTTCGCCGGCGTCAAGGAGCGCTTGCGAGAGGGCGTCGTCATTGGCGAACACGGCGCTCGCGTGGTTGCCCAAGGCGATCACGCAGGCACCCGTGAGGGTGGCCACGTCCACCACCACCGCTGGTTCCTCGCGCTTGGCGAAGGTCAGCGCGTCGCACAGCAAGAGACGTCCTTCCGCGTCGGTGTTCAAGATCTCCACGGTCTGGCCAGACATCGTGGTGACAATGTCGCCCGGGCGTGACGCCTTGCCGCTCGGCATGTTCTCCGCGGCGGCCAGCATGGCGACCAGATTGATGGGCAGCCGCGCCGTCGCCGCGGCCTTGAGCGCCCCGGCCACCGTGGCGGCGCCGCACATGTCGAACTTCATCTCGTCCATGGCCGCGCCGGGCTTCAAGCTGATGCCGCCGGTGTCGAAGGTGACGCCCTTGCCCACCAAGACCACCGGCGCCTCGCCCGCCGCCGCCCCTTGGTAACGGGCGACGATCAACTTGGCCGGGGCGTCGCTGCCGCGCGTGACGGAGAGGAACGCGCCCATGCCCAACTCTTCCAGCTGGGCCTCGTCCAAGGTCTCCACGGTGACGCCATCGTGTTCGGCCAAGGTCTCGGTCTGCGCCGCCAGCCACTCGGGATTGCAGAGGTTCGGCGGCGCGTTGCCGAGGTCCCGCGCGAAGGCCATGCCGGCGTCCAAGGCACTGCCGTGCTTGACCGCCAGCGCCACCGTGTTGCGCTCGCCGGGGCCGGCGTGCAGGGCGACGCGGGTGAGCCGCCGCTTCGGCGCCTTGCTCTTTTGTTCGTCATAGCGGTACAGGGTGGAGGAGAGGGCGGCCAAGCCCGCGCGGCTCTTCCAATACGCATCGCGGCCGGCCACCTCAATGTCGTTCAAGCACCAGACGACGCTGCCCATGCGCAGCGTGGCGAGCCGCGCCGCGGCTTGGCCGACGGCCTTTCTGAACTGCGCCGCGGTGAGGGGGGCGGGGCCGAATGGCGGCACGATGAGCGTCTTGATGCGCCCCGGCAAATTGGCGACGGCCGGCGCGTCCTTGGGCGTTTGGGCGAGGCATTGCTTCACCAACGCCTCGGCATCGAGGGCCCGCGCCACGTCCAGCGCCAAGTCTCGGCCGGCGACAAGGCAGTCCGCCGTGAAGTCGGCGGGACTTCCGGTGCGCGTGGAAACTCTCATAATGCTCGCCATATGTGGAACGGTGGATGGCTCTGACGTTGGCGCTCAAGTTCGGCCAATGAGTGTACCCGATAGCCGGCCGGCGAACCGCGCCGCGGCGGGGCAGGGGTGGCGCCCGCGGGGGCTGCGCCCATGACGGTGGCGCTGCGCTACTTCGCGCGCGAACTCTTGGCCACGGTGGCGGTGGCGTTCGTCACCCTGTTGGCCATCGCCTTGGGCGGGCGCATGATCGGCTATCTGCAGGATGCCGCGCTGGGCCGCTACGCGGCCGACACGCTGTGGACGTTGGCCGCGCTGCGGGCGCCGGAGTTCGCGCAGATGACGTTGCCGTTCGCGCTCTTCCTGGGTGTGTTGCTGACCACCGCCCGGCTCCACGCGGAGCGCGAGTTCGCCGTGTTGCTCGGCGCCGGCGCCGGCCCGCGCAAGATGCTCGGCTGGCTTGGGTTGACGGTGGCGCCGGTGGTGGCGTTGGTCGGGGTGCTGTCCCTCGCCGTCACGCCGCAAGCCGCGGCCGCGGTGGCGCGCCTCGCGGCTGAGGCGCGGGCGACCAGTGAGTTCGAGGGCATTTCCGCCGGCGTCTTCCACACCTTCGGCTTCGGCCAGCGCGTCACCTATGCGAAGCGTGTGGATGCGGACCGAGTGCGGCTCGAGGGGGTGTTCTCCGGCGAGCGGCTGGCGGGCGGTGGCAACGTCACGGTGTGGGCCGCAGCCGGCAGCCAGCATGTGGCGCCGGACACCGGCAGCCGTTTCGTGCTGCTGGAGGATGGCGTCCGGTACGAGGGGGTGCCGGGTCGGGCGGACTTCCGCGTCGTCTCGTTTCGGCGCATGAGCCAGCGCGTGGCGACAAACCCCACGCAATGGAGCCGGGTGGACCCGCGCACCCGCGCCACCACGACCCTCGACATGGCGGACCCGGAACAGGCCGCCGAGTGGCATTGGCGGCTGGGTTTGCCGGTGGTCGCCGCGCTCGCCGCGCTCGCCGCCTTCGGCCTGGGCCGCGCCCCGCCCCGCCGCGGCCGCTTTGCCCGCATCGTGCCCGGCGTGGCCGCGTTCGCGCTTTACTTCCTGCTGGTGATGCTGGCCCAAGCGGCCATCGCGGATGGCGTGGCGCCGGCGTGGCTGGGGCTGTGGCCGGTTCACGTCGCGGCCGGGTTCGCGGCCGCGTTGCTCGCCCGCCGGGCTTGGCGGCCGGCATGATCGCCACCGCGGACCGCTATGTGGGCCGGACCGTGCTCGGCGCCATCGGCGTGGTGCTGGTCTGCTTCGTCACGTTGACGAGCCTGTTCAGCTTCATGGAGGAACTGCGCGAGGAGGAAGTGGGGTACGGCGCCTTGGAGGCGGGCTTGTATGTGCTCCACACGGTGCCGCGGCGCATCTATGAACTCGCGCCCTACGTCGCCTTCCTGGGTGCCCTCATCGGCCTCGGCATCTTGTCGAGCGGCGCCGAAGTGACGGCCTTGCGCGCGGCCGGCACATCCCTCAAACGCCTCTTTGGGGCGCTGGCGGTGGCGGTGGCGGGCTTCTCGGCGGCCGCCGCGGCCGTGGGCGAATGGGTGGCGCCGCGGTTCGATGTCGTCGCCGAAGCGCTGCGCGCCCGCGCCCTGCAGGGCTCGGAGACCATCTTCATCGATGGCCACTGGCATCGGGAAGGGGCCTTGTTCACCCATGTGGAGGGTTTCGACGCCGGGGGACGCCTCATCGGCGTCACGCAGTTCGAGCTGGACGACAGGGAGCGCCTGCGCCGCGTGCATCGTGCCCGACACGCCGAGCGCGACGCCGGGAGCGGCCAGTGGCGCTTGCGCGATGTGCGCTCGACGGCGCTGGCTGGCGCCGCGGCCACCGTCACCCGCGTGGACGAGCTGCCTTGGCCCAGCGAAGCGGATGTGGGGATGCTGTCGGCGCGGGCCTTGATGGCGCCGCGGCGGCTCGCCGTTGCCGACCTCGCTGAGCAGATCCGCTACATGGACCAAGAGGGTTTGGATGCCCGCCGGCACCGTTTGGCGCAGTGGGGCAAGCTGCTGCAGCCGCTCGCCACCTTGGGGCTCGCGCTGGTGGCCGTTGGGTTCGTGGTGGGCCCGCTGCGCGAGGTCGGCATGGGCACACGCATCGCGGCTGGCATCTTGGTCGGCCTGGCGTTCAAGTACCTGCAGGATCTGTTGGCGCCGGCGAGCTTGGTTTTCGGCATCCCGGCGTGGCTGGCGGTGCTGGCGCCGATCGCGCTCTGTTGGGGCGTGGGCGGCGTGATGCTGCGGCGGGTTTCCTGATTGCGGCTACGATGGCTCTTTGATTGACGCTCCTCGCAGAACGCCATGCCCGAGACCCCCGAACTGCGCAGCTTCATCATGCGCCAGATCAAGAGCAAGGACACGCGCCCGGAAATGATGGTACGGCGGCTCGTGTTCGGCTTGGGCTATCGGTATCGGTTGCACCGCAAGACCTTGCCCGGCCGCCCCGACCTCGCCTTCATCGCCAAGAAGAAGGCCATCTTCGTGAACGGCTGCTTCTGGCACGGCCACGCCTGCCCCAACGGCCAGCGTGTGCCGCGCACCAACACGGACTTCTGGGTGCAGAAGATCACCCGCAACAAGGCGCGTGACGCGGCGAGCCTCAAGGGATTGGCCGAACTGGGTTGGCAGGCCCTCACCATCTGGGAGTGTGAGATGAAGGACGCCGACGCGCTGCGGCGGCGCATCGTCGAGTTCCTAGGGTGACGGGTGCCGCGCTACCAACTGTGTTCCCACTTGATTAGGAGCCCATGGCTGGGCTCGCCCAGCGCCTCTTGGCGATTCAGTTCAACGCTGCAGCGGGTTGTCTCGGACACGTTCAGAAAGCCGCCGAAGCGATAGCCCCGTTGACCCATGCCCTGATGAGACAGCCCACCTTGCAGCCTCAGCAGGCTGCCGCCTTCCCGCGCGCCGAATCCGTAGCCCCACTCGAAGTCAAGCCGTTCCGAGGCCGTGTCTGGTCCAAATTGCCCGGCGCTGCCGCCCAAGTGCAGCAGCGCTTCGTCATTCAACAATTCCCCGGCTCCGCTTGAGTGTGCGCCCCATGCCGGCCTGAGCGCCAAGGAAAAGCCTTGGCCCTGAACGCCAGGATCAAACTCCAGCGTCAGGCTCACACCCTTGTCGTCAAAGGACTGCGCTTGGTGAACAAGCAAGTACCGCCCCTGCAGGGCGACTCCGAGGCCCAAACGCGCATGGCGGTAGTCCAGGCCGCCACCGACTTCGGTTCCCCACCCAGTCTGTGCGTCGCCACCGTCCCAGCGCCCCCCGAACTCCAGATTCGCTTCCAGGCGCCCCTGTTCGGATGTCATCAGTTCCCGGTGCCCGGCCAAACTCAACCGAATCCCTTGGGCGCGTGCTTTGACTTTCGGCTGCGCTGCGCTGCCGTCGGGGTCACCCTCCATTTGCATGACGAAGGCATCCGACTTCAACTCCAAGTCCATGTTCCTCCAGGTGGCCAATGCCCTGTTGGCGCCTAAAGCCACCATGCTGAAGCCCAGATCGAGCGTACCCTGCGCATCCTGCAACGCCGTCTGGCCCGATCGCACGGCATCTCGAAAATCGCCGTCGCCCCAGCCGACGCCCACCACGCTCCAAATCTCCAGTTTCTCGCTCAACTGGAAATTCACATACGGCAACACGCTGGTGAGGGACACATCCAGTTGCCCAGCGAAGTCTGCGATGCCATAGCCCATGTCCCCATCGCTATGCGCCAGGGCCACGCCGGCAAACAGGCGCTCCCCGACCTGTGCGTCCATGCCCAAGTAGCCGGTCACCACTTCGCCGCGGGAGGACAGACCACTCGAAGGCTGCCCCGAAAACCGTCCGCTGGAAGCTCGGCCCCACAACGACAGGTCCCAGCCCTCGTCGTCGCCTTCATCGCCTTCCGCCAGAGCGAGGTTGAAAGATGACTGTTGCAGGAAGTCGCGCAGGGAGAGCTGGCTGCCCCGTGGGCCGTGCGGGTCCCGTGCTGCCCGATCGTGGAACTCCGGCGGGGAACCAAGGGCTTGGACTGTCGGGCTCCAGCCGGCCTCACTGGCCCAAGGCGACCTGCTCCCATCCCCGAACTGGGTGGCAAACACGTTGTCTTCGTCGCCGGACGGCAAGCGCCCTCCGCCCAAAGTCATCTGAGAACCTTGGGCCGCCGGCGTGCCGCTGAAACGTCCACTGATGGCACCCACGGCATCCCAGGCCAAGGCGCGCCCGAAGCCGGCCAGAGACGCCTCGAGTGCTCGATCACGGGCTCGGGCCACATCGTCATCCACGATCACGCCCGTCGCCGCCGTCGCGGCCCCGAGTTCCACGTTGACCGGGGCGCTGAGCGCCACGGTGAAGGTCTCGTCCGCTTCCGGCGTCTGGTCTCCCAGCACCGGCACGGAGACGGCCAGCTCCGTCTCGCCCGGCGCGAACCGCAGTTCGCCGCTGGCCGCTTGATAGTCCGATCCCGCGTTGGCGGTGCCATCTGCGGTGGCGTAGGCCACCGTCACCTCAAGGTCGCTGGCCACCGATAGGGTGACGGTGAAGTCGAGGTCGGCCGCGCCGCCGTCGCCCTCCTCGGCCCTCGCGTCGGCGATGGACGCCAGCGCGGTGTCGTCGTTGACGATGAACCCGGTCGCCGTGCCACGCTCCAGTTCCGCGTTGACCGGGGCGCTGAGCGTCACGGTGAAGGTCTCGTCGGCTTCCGGCGTTAGGTCTCCCAGCACCGGCACCGAGACCGTCATTTCCGTGTCGCCCGGTGCAAACCGCAGTGCGCCGTTGGCCGCCCGGTAGTCCGATCCCGCGCTGGCCGTGCCGTCGGCGGTGGCGTAGGCCAGCGTGACTTCGATTTCGCTGGCCGCCGACAGGGTGACGGTGAAGTCGAGGTCGGCCGCGCCGTTGTCGCCCTCATCGGCCCTCGCGTCCGCGACGGACGCCAGCGCGATGTCGTCGTTGACGATCACGCCGGTCGCCGTGGCGCGGCCCAGTTCCGCGTTCACCGGGTCGCTGAGCGTAATGGTGAGGGTCTCGTCCGCCTCTGGCGTCAGGTCTCCCAGCACCGGCACGGAGACCGTCATTTCGGTGTCGCCCGGCGCGAACCGCAGTTCGCCGCTGGCCGCCCGGTAGTCCGTTCCCGCGCTGGCGGTGCCGTCTGCGGTGGCATAGGCGACGGTCACTTCGATTTCGCTGGCCGTGGACAGGGTGACGGTGAAGTCGAGGTCGGTCGTGCCGTTGTCGCCTTCCTCGGCCCTCGCGTCCGCGACGGACGCCAGCGCGACGTCGTCGTTGACGATGACCCCGGTCGCCGTGGTGCGGCCCAGTTCCGCGTTGACCGGGGCGCTGAGCGTAATGGTGAGGGTCTCGTCCGCTTCCGGCGTCAGGTCTCCGAGCACCGGCACGGAGACGGTCAGTTCGGTCTCGCCGGGCGCGAACCGCAGTTCGCCGCTGGCCGACCGGTAGTCCGCGCCCGCGCTGGCGGTGCCGTCGGCGGTCGCGTAGGCCAGCGTGACTTCGATTTCGCTGACCGTGGACAGGGTGACGGTGAAGTCGAGGTCGGCCGAGCCGCCATCGCCTTCCTCGGCGCGTGCGTCCGCGACGGATGCCAGCGCGGTGTCGTCGTTGACGATCGTCCCCGTCGCCGCCGCACGGGCCAGTTCCACGTTGACCGGGTCGCTGAGCGTCACCGTGAGGGTCTCGTCGGCCTCCGGCGTCAGGTCTCCGAGCACCGGCACGGAGACGGTCAGTTCGGTCTCGCCGGGCGCGAACCGCAGTTCGCCGCTGGCCGACCGGTAGTCCGCGCCCGCGCTGGCGGTGCCGTCGGCGGTGGCGTAGGCGACGGTCACTTCAGTTTCGCTTGCGGTCGACAGGGTGACGGCGAAGTCGAGGCCGGCCGCACCGTTGTCGCCCTCCTCGGCCCGCGCGTCCGCGATGGACACCCCCGCCGTGTCGTCGTTGACGATGAGCCCGGTCGCGGTGGCGCGGCCCAGTTCCGCGTTGACCGGATCGCTGAGCGTCAGAGTGAAGGTCTCGTCGGCCTCCGGCGTCAGGTCACCGAGCACCGGCACGGAGACGGTCAGTTCGGTCTCGCCGGGCGCGAACCGCAGTTCGCCGCTGGCCGCTTGGTAGTCCGCGCCGGCGCTGGCGGTGCCGTCGGCGGTGGCGTAGGCCAGCGTGACTTCGACTTCGCTGGCGGCCGACAGCGTGACGGTGAAGTCGAGGTCGGTCGTGCCGTTGTCGCCCTCCTCGGCCCGCGCGTCCGCGATGGACACCCCCGCCGTGTCGTCGTTGACGATGAGCCCGGTCGCGGTGGCGCGGCCCAGTTCCGCGTTGACCGGATCGCTGAGCGTCAGAGTGAAGGTCTCGTCGGCCTCCGGCGTCAGGTCGCCGAGCACCGGCACGGAGACGGTCAGTTCGGTCTCGCCGGGCGCGAACCGCAGTTCGCCGCTGGCCGCTTGGTAGTCCGCGCCGGCGCTGGCGGTGCCGTCGGCGGTGGCGTAGGCCAGCGTGACTTCGACTTCGCTGGCGGCCGACAGCGTGACGGTGAAGTCGAGGTCGACCGCGCCGTTGTCGCCCTCCTCGGCCCGCGCGTCCGCGATGGACGCCCCCGCCGTGTCGTCGTTGACGATCGTCCCCGTCGCCGTCGCGCTGCCTAGTTCCGCGTTGACCGGATCGCTGAGCGTCATGGTGAGGGTCTCGTCGGCCTCCGGCGTCAGGTCGCCGAGCACCGGCACGGAGACGGTCAGTTCGGTCTCGCCCGGTGCGAACCGCAGTTCGCCGCTGGCCGCACGGTAGTCCGCGCCGGCGGTGGCGGTGCCGTCGGCGGTGGCGTAGGCCACTGTCACTTGCCGGCTGCTCGCGGCGCTCAGACTCACCGTGAACACCAGATCTGTCGTCCCGCTGTTGCCTTCGTTCACTCTCGGCGAATCGACGGACAGCGTCGGCGGGTCATAAGCATTGATGGTCACGTCCACAGTGTCGGTGTCGCTGTCTGTCCCCAACGTCACCGTCAGGCTGAACGTCAGCGTCACCTCGTCCCCCGCCGTCACGTCGGGCGCGGTGAAGCTCGGCGTCGCCGTAGCCGCTCCCGTCAGCGTCACCGTCGGGCTGCCCCCCGTCTGGCTCCACGAGTAGTTCAGCGGCCAGCCGACTGCCGGCCTCGAGCCGCTCCCGTCCAAGCTCACCGCGTCGCCCTCGTACACCGTCTGGTCCGGTCCGGCATCCGCCACCAACAAGGGGGAGACCGTGCCGGCCGACACCGTCACATTCACCGTGTCGGTGTCGCTTTCCGGGTTCTCAGTCCCAGCGCCTAACGTCACCGTCAGGCTGAACGTCAGTGTCACGTCCGCCGTCACGTCTGGCGCGGTGAAGCTCGGCGTCTCGGTCGCCGCGCCCGTCAGGCTCACCGTCGGGGTGCCGCCGGTCTGTCGCCACGAGTAGGTCAGCTCCTCGCCGAACGGCCCGGTCGAGCCGGTGCCATCCAGGCTCACCGCCTGCCCCGGGTTCACCGTCTGGTCCGGGCCCGCGTCCGCGGTGAGCAATTCGGGTGTGAAGATCGGGCCAAACCATTCGACCGTGATGTCCACCGTGTCCGTTTCGATCTCCGCGCTCTCGCCGCCCACCGTCACCGACAGGGTGAACGTCAGCGTCACGTCCGCCGTCAGACCCGATGGCGCCGTGAAGCTGGGCGTCGCCGTCGTCGCGCCCGTCAGCGTCACCGCCGGGCTGCCGCCCGTCTGGCGCCACGAGTAGATCAGCGGGGGGGCGCCGAGCGGCGCCGTCGAAGCGCGCCCGTCCAAACGCACCGTGTCGCCCTCGTCCACCACTTGGTCCGGGCCGGCGTTCGCCATCAGCACAAGGGGTTCGACCGTCACTTCCACCGTGTCCGTGTGGCTGGCCCCGCCCGCCGTCACCGTCAGCGTGAACGTCAGCGTCAAGTCCACCATCGTCAACGGCGCCGTGAAGCGTGGCGTTGGCGACGTCGCGCCCGTCAGCGTCACCATCGGGATGCCGCCAGTCTGGCTCCACGAGTAACTCAGCGACTCGCCCTCGGGGTCCGAACCGCTCCCCGACAGCGTCACCGCGCTGGCCTCGTACGCCGTTTGGTCCGGGCCCGCGTTCGCCGTCGGATCGTCGTTGTCCGCCTCAACCGTCACCACCACCGTGTCCGTCCTGGTGTTGTTGCCCACCGTCACGGTCAGCGTGAACGTCAGGTCGTCATTGGCGAGCAGGTTCGGCGCCGTGAAGCTCGGCGTCGCGGTCTCCGCTCCGGTCAGATTCACGATCGCAGTGCCGCCGCCGCCCGTATGGCGCCAGGAATAGCTCGGCTGCCCCACGCCCAGAAGGGTCAGCTCGGTGCCCCCCGACAGCGCCATCCCCGACAGGCTCGCAGTGTTCTCTTCCTCCACCGTCTGGTTCGGGCCCGCTTCCGCCGACCAGTTCAGGGTGGTCGCGTTCACCAATATGTCCACCGAGTCCGACGCGCCTTCGTCGTTCGCCTCCACCACCAGCGAAAACCGCAACACTTCGTCGGCCACCAGACCCGTCGGCGCCGTGAAGCTCGTCGTCGCCGTCGTCACGCTCGTCAGCGTCACCGCCGGGCCGGCCGTCTGGGTCCAACGATAGCTGGTGATCGGGTCGCCGTCGGGGTCCGAACCGCTGCCGGTCAGAGTCACCGTGGCGCCTTCGCCCACCGTTTGGTCCGCGCCCGCATTCGCCGTCGGGAAGCCGTCGTCGTCCCTGATCGTCCCCGTCCAGGTGGCCATGCTCGCCGTCACAAACCGCGCGTTGGTCGGATTGCTCAGGGCCAGCACCACCGTCTCGTGCCGCTCGGTCACCGTGTCGCCGGTCACCTCCACCGCGATCGTCCCGGTCGTGGTACCTTGCGCGATGGTCAAGGTCCCGGCGGCCAACGCCGTGTAGTCCGTGCCGCTCGTCGCCGTGCCCCTGCCGGTGTCGGCGTAGGCCACCGTCACCTGCTCGCCGGCCGGATCCGACAGCGTTATCGTGAAGTTCAGGTTCGTCGAGCCGCTGTCGCCTTCCGCCACGCTCACCGGGCCGGTCCGCAGCCACGCCAGGTCGTCGTCCGTGATGGTCCCCGTTCCCCGTCTATTCGCCGACTCGAGGTTTGCGTTCGTCGGCGTCCCAAGCTGAACTATCACCGTCTCGTCCGGCTCGTCGGTCCTGTCCCCCAGTATCTCCACCGTGACCGTTTTGCTCGTCTCCCCCGGCGCGAACGTCAAATCCACCGAGTTACCAATTGTCGCAGTCGTCCTGTAGTCCGTGCCCCGAGTGGCCGACGACAAAGCCGTGCCCACCCCCCAAGGCATCGTCACCTGCCTGCTGTTCGCCGTGCTCAGGCTCACCGTGAAGTTCATGTTCGTCGAGCCGCTGTCGCCCTCGACCACGCTCGGCGAATCGATGGAGACCATCGACGTGTCGTCGTCCGTGATCGTGCCGGTGCCCGTGCCCATGCCCGCGCCGATGCGCGCGGCGAAGGGAGGAAAAGCCCCACTCAACTGCGCCACCACCGTCTCGTGCGCCTCGTCGAGCGTGTCGCCCTGCACCGCCACCGCCACCGTCTTGCTGGTCTCGCCCGCGTTGAAGCGCAGCGTGACCCGGTTGTTCAGCAAGGACGTCGTGTAGTCCGTGCCGCTCGTCGCTGTGCCGCCGGTGATCCCGAAAATCACCCGGGTGCTCCGATTGGCCGCCGGGTTCAGGGTCACGGTGAAGTTCATGTTCGTCGAGCCGCTGTCGCCCTCGGTCACGGTGGGGGAGTTGATCGAAAACGTCGGCGTCGACGTGTCGTCGTCCCGGATGGTGCCCGTCCCACTGCTGGCCGTCGCGGACAACGTCGCGCCCGACGCGCTGCTCAGGGCTATCACCACGGTCTCGTCCGACTCGACAGTCATGTCGCCCGTCACCGACACCGTGATCGTCTGGCTCGTCGTTCCC
This sequence comes from Candidatus Azotimanducaceae bacterium, assembly GCA_965200505.1. Taxonomy (GTDB): domain Bacteria; phylum Pseudomonadota; class Gammaproteobacteria; order Pseudomonadales; family Azotimanducaceae; genus VXNE01. The sequence goes on from OZ241343.1 coordinate 3,004,133, forward strand.
GCCGCGAACGACAGCATCCCCGCCGTCACCGCCGTGTAGTCCGTGCCGCTCGTCGCCGTGCCGGTGCCGGCGTCCGCGTAGTTCACCGTCACCGCGGTGGTCTTCGACCCGCTCAGGCTCACCGTGAAGACCAAGTTCGCCGAACCGCTGTCTCCTTCCGTCACAAACGGCGAATTGATCGACAGCGTGTCGTTGTCCTCGATGGTGCCCCTCCCGATGCGAGGCGCCGTGGACACCGTCGCGCCCACCGCGTTGCCCAGGGTTATCACCACGGTCTCGTCCGGCTCGCTGGTCGTGTCGCCCTGCACCGCCACCGTGATCGTCTGGCTCGTCGTTCCCGCCGCGAACGACAGCATCCCCGCTGACACCGCCGTATAGTCCGTGCCGCTCGTCGCCGTGCCGGTGCCGGCGTCCGCGTACTGCACCGTCACCGTGCTGGCGCTCGCCGCGCTCAGCGTCACCGTGAAGACCAAGTTCGTCGAACCGCTATCCCCCTCGTTCACGCTCGGCGAATCGATCGACAGCACCGGCAACGTCTGCGCGGTCGCGTTGACAGCGAACATGCACGATGCGGCAAGCAGCGGCCCGACAACGAGCCGAGTCGCGCGAAGCAGTCTTGTCATGGCTTGTCCCTGAAATTCCGCGCTAAGTCGGGGGGGGGGGGGGGGGGGCAAATCGGCTACCTCACTGACCAGCGGGGACGCAATATACTTTTGGCCAGCCGCGGCTAGCTACCAGTCCATCAACCCGTGATTGTAACTGAACGATGGCCTTCGGGTCACGCTCTGGGCCATCCAGCCAAGTGAGCGACCCTGGCTTTGGCCGCCGCGGCGGGCTTCTTGATTGGGGGCTTCTTCTTTGGCGGTGACGAATAGCCAGCTGACGGCGGCGGTCGCAGCCTACTGCGAGGGCTTGGCGGCCGTGCGGGCCACCGGGGCCGGCACGGACGAGCGATCCAGCTACCCAGCGCTCGCGAATCTCCTGAATGTCGTGGGCGCGACGCTCAAGCCCAAGGTGTTCTGCGTCGCCGAGCCGGCCGACCAAGGCGCCGGCCATCCAGACTTCGGCCTCTACTCGGCGCGGCAAGTGCAGCAGGGCCAGCCGCGCCCGGGGCAAACGCCGGAGCGTGGCGCCGTGGAGGTCAAGGCGCCACAGCAGGATTTGGAAGAACTTGCGGCTGGCGAACAAGTGCGCCGCTATGCGGTGCGCTATGGCCTAGTGCTGGTGACCAACTTGCGGGAGTTCGCGTTGGTCGGGCCGGTGCCGGAAGCGGGCGTTCCGTTGGAGACCTTTCGCTTGGCGGCAAGCGCCGAGGACTTCCACCTGCGGCTGCGCCGACCCAAAGCCCTTGCCCGCAAGGTGGGCGCCGGTTTGGGCGAATACCTCACTCGGGCGCTGTCCCACCGGGCCGAGATCGTGGAGCCGAAGGATCTGGCCCACCTGCTCGCCTCCTATGCCCGCGATGGGCTCGGCCGGGTGCAAGCCGGTGACGACTCCGAAGCGCTGGATGCGTTGCGCGCCGCATTGGAGGAGGCGTTGGGGCTGCACTTCGAGGGCGAGCGCGGCCTGCGGTTCTTTCAATCCACGTTGGTGCAGACGCTCTTCTACGGCGTCTTCTCCGCGTGGGTGCTGTGGTGCCGTCAAGCCCCGCCGCCCAGCCGCCCCTTTAGCTGGCGGGAGGCGGTTTGGCATCTGCGGGCGCCGGTGTTGCGGGCGCTGTTCCAACAGCTCTCGGATCCCGGGCGGCTGCAGGCGCTGAGCTTGGTGGAGGTGTTGGATTGGACGGCGGCGGCCCTTGAGCGGGTGAACCGCAGCGCCTTCTTCGCCCGCTTTGACGAAGGCGAGGCGGTGCCCTACTTCTACGAACCCTTCCTGGAAGCCTTCGACCCGGACCTGCGCAAGCAGTTGGGCGTGTGGTACACGCCTTCGGAGGTGGTGCGCTACATGGTGGCGCGGGTCGATTTGGCGCTGAAGCAAGACTTGGGCATTGCCGCCGGGCTGGCGGCGGACAATGTTTACGTGCTGGACCCATGCTGTGGCACCGGCGCGTATCTGGCCGAAGTGCTGCGCCGCATCGCCGCCAACCTGCAAGGCGCCGGCTTGGGCGCCTTGGCGCGCGCGCGGGTGAAGCAGGCGGCCCTCGAGCGCGTGTTCGGCTTTGAGATCATGCCGGCGCCGTTCGTCGTCGCGCACCTGCAGGTGGGGCTCACGTTGCAGGGCCTCGATGCGCCGTTGGCGGACGATGGCGCCGAACGCGCCGGCGTCTTCCTGACCAACGCGCTCACCGGCTGGGAGTCCCGCACGACCGGGCGCCTGCCCTTCCCGGAGCTTGCGGAAGAACGCGACCGCGCCGCGCGGGTGAAGCAGGACACCCCCATCCTCGTCATCCTCGGCAACCCGCCGTACAACGGTTTCGCCGGCGTGGCGGTGGCTGAGGAACGGGCGCTGACGGACGCCTACCGCACCGCCCGCCGAGTGCGCCGGCCGGAGGGACAGGGGCTGAACGACCTCTACGTCCGCTTCTTCCGCATGGCGGAACGGCGCATTGTGGAGCAGACCGGGCAGGGCGTGGTCTGCTTCATCTCCAACTATTCTTGGCTGGACGGGCTGTCCTTCACGGGGATGCGGGAACGTTACCTGGAGGCGTTCGACGCGGTGCGCATCGACAACCTGCATGGCGACCGCATCATCTCCGAATACGCGCCGGACGGCCGCACCAGCGAGACGGTGTTCGCCTTGCAGGGCCAATCGCCTGGCATCCGGGTGGGCACCAGCATTGCCCTGTTCACCAAGTCGCGCAAACCGCGGGCGCGGGCGGCAAGACGCATCAGGTATCGAGACTTCCACCAAGCGCGGGCCATCGACCGTCGGGCGGCGCTGCTCAAGAGCCTGGGCGCCTCGGGCATGGATGCCGGCTATGCCGCGTTGGCGCCGCAGACGCGCCTCGGTTTGCCGTTCAAGCCGCTGGCCGTGAGCAAGGATTGGTTCGACTGGCCGGCGCTGCCGGAGCTGTTTCCGGTGTCGTTTTCCGGGGTGAGGACCAGCCGCGACGGGTTTCTCGTCGATGCGGACCTCGACCGGCTGCAGGCGCGAATCGCGGACTACTTCGACCCTGCCCTGAACCACGAGGAAATCGCCCGGCGTTACCCCACGGCGATGCGGACGACGGCGCACTTCGACGCCCGCTCGGTGCGTGAAGCGCTGTTGGCGCGTGGTGGCCCGAGCGAGGCGGGCTTTGTGCGCTTCGCCTACCGGCCGTTCGACGATCGGTGGCTCTATTGGGAGGCAGATGGCGGACTCCTCGACCGGCCGCGCGCCGACTATCGGCCCCATGTGTTCGAGGGGAACCTATGGCTGTCGGCGGCCCAGCATTTGCGGCGCGACGAAACCGAACCGCAAGCCTGCTTCACGGAACACATCGCCTCCTCCCACTCCATCGAACGCGGCACGAACTGGTTCCCAGCCTATCTGCGCAACGGCCCCATCGAAATTGGGAACCACAGCGCGGCGGGTCCGGCGCGCATGGGGCGGCCCAACCTCTCGAAGGCGGCGCATCAATACTTGGCGTCCTTGGGCTTGGGCGTCGAGGATCTGTTTCACCATGTGCTTGCCGTGCTGCACGACCCCGCGTACTGCGACGCCAACGCCGGGGCGCTGCGCATGGAATGGCCGCGCATCCCGCTTCCCGGTTGGCCGGCGCGGCGCGCTGCCAGAGCGGCCGAAGCGGCCGTGGCAAGGCTCGCCGAGTCGGCCGCCCGGGGCCGCGAGCTGGCGGGATTGCTCGACGCCGATACCCCGTGCCCCGGCGTCACGACGGGCCAGCTTCGCCCTGAACTCGCCGCCATTGCCGTGCCCACGACCACGCATGGCGGCGCCATGCGCGGCAACGACTTTGCGTTGACCGCCGGCTGGGGCCGCAAGGGAAGCAGCGGCGCGGTGATGCCTAGGCAAGGCCGCCCCGTGGAACGCCCGTTGACGCCGGCCGAGCGCACCGCCCTGGGCAAAGCCGCAACTGCCCTCGGCAACACCACCTTCGACGTCCACCTGAACGAACACGCCTTCTGGCGCAACGTGCCGGCGGCGGTTTGGCACTACAAGCTGGGTGGCTATCCCGTCCTCAAGAAGTGGCTCTCTTACCGCGAGCGCCGCATCCTGGAACGCCCCTTGCGGCCGCAAGAAGTTCAACACTTCACCAACGCCGCCCGCCGCATTGCCGCCATGCTGGGCTGAGACGGGTCGCGCAGCGTGGCCAAGGGTGGTGCGCCGCGGCCAAGCGGCTATGATGGCGGCATGGCGCATCGTGCCGGCAGGCGATCCTGGGAAGCCCCAATGTGCAAGGCAAGCCCATGACGGCCGGTGACACCTCCGGTCGGTTCGTGCGCTTCTGGGCTTGGCGTGACGACCTGCATCAGCGGCTCGCGGCAACGCGGGAAGAAGATGCGGCGCACCGGGCGGCGTTCGTCGCGCGGGCCCAAGAACTCGCGGGCGAGGTGGCCTTCGTGCTCGGCAACGGGCTCACCGAGGGCGCAGTGGAAGCGCTCTCGGCCCTCGCCGAGCAGGACATGGTGGACTTCTGCATCATGGTCGATTTGGCGGCCGCGGTCAGCATCGCCGGCGTGCCGCCGCTCGCGCCGGAAGTCCGCCGGCATTTGGAGGAGTTTCTGGACAGTGAGCCTTGGCACTCGCTCATGGTGGATAACGACCTCACCGTGGCGTTGGCGATGGTGGAAGCGGTCGCCGCGGCGGGTGCCGAGGTGCCTTGGTACGAGACCTCGCCCAACCTCATCCGCGTCACGGCGCGGGTTTTGGATGGCGCCAATGCCGAGCAGGTGCAGCGCTTCGTGGGCGAACTGAACGCCTTGGGCCAAGCGAGCGGGGCGCCCATTCCGAACGACGCCGCGGAGATCTTGCGCTACATCGTGCGGGGCGCCGCGCAACGGCTGGGCATCGAGCCGCCGCGCCTCTCCGCATAGCCTCCGCTTCCGCCCGGCCACGAACTTGGAGCGCCCCGGCGCACGGCTGGCGCGGCGCCTGCATTACACTCCCCACATGGACGCTCAACCGGCTTGGCGCAGACTGTGAGACGCGGCATCGGCGGCCGCGCATTCACCCTGCTGGCGAGCGTGGGCGTCGTGTGGGTGATTTCGTTCTACGCGCTGGCGGAGCCGAGCGCCCTCTACGCGCTGGCGATCATCCCGCGTGACGTCAACCACCTGGTGGGCATCGTCGGCATGCCGTTCGTGCATCACTCGCTCGCGCATCTCATGGCGAACACCGGCCCGCTGCTGGCACTGGGCACGGTGATGCTGTTCCGCGGCGTCGGCTACTACGCGGTCGCCACCACCTTCATCATTCTCTTGAGCGGCGTCGCCGTGTGGGGGCTTGGCCGCAGCGCGGCGCACATCGGCGCGAGCGGCGTGGTGTTTGGCTTGGCCGGCTTCCTGGTGGTGCGCGGCCTCTATGAGCGGCGCCCGGGCTCGGCGGCGGTGGCGCTCTTCGTGTTCCTCATCTACGGCGGCATGATCTGGGGCGTCGTCCCGCAAGACGATGGTGTTTCGTGGGAGTCGCATCTGTTCGGCCTGATCGCGGGCGTCGTCACCGCCCGGGCCTTTGCCGCCAAGGCCCGCGCCGAAGCGGCATGATCGATCTCATCTATCGGGGCGAGACGCTGCTCTTCGCCCTGCTGCTGATCGCGCTGGTGGCGTCGCTCACGTTCCACGAGTTCGGCCATGCCGTGGTGGCGAAGTGGCATGGCGACCGCACCGCGCAACTCGCCGGCCGGCTCACCCTCAATCCCCTCGCCCATGTGGATGTGATGGGGCTCTTGATGGTGGTGCTGGTGGGCTTCGGCTACGCCAAGCCAGTGCCCACGGACCCGCGCAACTTCCGCTCCCCGCGGTCAGATTTGTGGGTGGCCGCGGCGGGGCCGGGCATGAACCTCTTACTTGCCGCCTTGGCGTGGAACGGTTTCCTGCTGTTGCGGGCCAGCGGCGTGGCCTATTTCTTCGAGCCGGGGGTGGAGACGTTCTTCATCATTCTGGTGCAGGTGAATCTCCTGCTCATGGTGTTCAACCTGATCCCGCTGGGGCCGCTGGATGGCCACTATATCCTGCCGCATCTGTTGCCGGCCGGGCTCGCCCGCGCCTATCGCCACTACAACGCGCGCTACGGCGTGTGGGCGCTGTTGGCCCTCGTCGCGCTGGCGTTGCTCGGCGCCCCGGTGTTCGCTCAAGTGATGGCGTTCGCCGCGGCGCTGTTGCCGTACATCACTTTCATCGGATAGGAGACCTGCCCATGGCTGACGACCAGCGTGTTTGCCTGCTCACCGGCGCCGGCCCCGGCACCGGCGCCGCCATCGCCCGCCGCTTCGCCGCCGGCGGCTACCGGGTGGCGATGCTGGCGCGCAAGGCACCGCGGGTAAACGAACTCGCGGCCGGCATCGACGGCGCCGAGCCCTATGTGTGCGACGTGGCGGCGCCCGAGCAGCTGGCGGCGACGGTGGCCGCCGTGCGCGCGGACTTGGGTGAGCCGACGGTGATGATCCACAACGCGACGTTGGGCGCGTTCGGCGATTTCCTCAAGGTGGACCCAGACATCTTCGAGCGCAACTTCCGCGTCAACGCGACGGCCCTCCTGCGGCTGGCCCAAGCGGTGGCGCCGGCCATGATCGAACGCGGTGAGGGTGCCATCCTCTGCACCGGCAACACCGCCGCCTACCGTGGGGTGCCGTATTTCGCCGGTTTCGCGCCCACCAAGGCGGCGCAGCGCATCTTGGCTGAGTCCTTGGCGCGGTCGTTGGGGCCGAAGGGCATCCATGTGGCGTATGTGGCCATCGACGCCATCATCGACCTGCCGTGGACGCGCAAGCGCAACCCGGACGCGCCGGACGAGTTCTTCTGCAAGCCGGACGACATTGCCGGCGAGGTGTGGCACATCGCCCACCAGCCGCGCTCGGCGTGGACGTTCGACGCCATGATCCGCCCGTTTGGGGAGAAGTGGTAAGGCGCTTCGGTTCCTTCAGGAGGCTTCCGACACCGCGCCATCGCGCACCGCCGCGGCAAGGGCGGCGATGTATTCCGGCCCCACATGGCAGCAGCCGCCGTACAGGGAAGCGCCCAAGGCCATGGCGCGTCGCGCCGCCGCCACGAACTGCGTCAGCGGCAGGTGGCGCCCTTGGGCCGGCACGTCGTTGTCCAACGTCCATCCGGCCGGGATGTCGAAGCAATTGGGATAGCCGCCGAAGGGCTTGTCCGTGAGCTCGGTCAGCGTCGCCATGCCGGCGTGGATGGCCTCCGGCGAGGTGCAGTTGAAGAGGTAGGCGGCGATGTCAAGGTCCGCCAACGCCGCCAACGCATCGGCGATGGACTCGCCGCTGCGCAGCCCTTGGCCGGGGCGCTCGTCCAGCGTCCAGGCAACGTACACCGGCAGGCCGCGCTTCGCCGCGGCTGTGCTGGCCGCCACGGCCGCGGTGTGTGCCTCCGTGGCGGAGGACATGGTCTCGCAGACGAACAGATCGACGTTCGGTTCCAGCGCCGCGGCGAGCCGCGCATAGATGGGGGCGGCTTCGTCAGCCGACGGCACAAGGTCCGCACGGTAGCTCTCCGAGAGCGGCGGCAGGGCGCCGGCCACCCGCACCTCGGCGCCCGATGCGTCCGCGGCGCGGCGCGCCAGTTCCCCGGCGAGCCCCGTCAGCTCCTCATAGCGCGATTCCAGGCCCGCCTTCCCCAAGTAGCTCGGGATGGTGGAATAGCTGTTGGTGGTGATGATCTGGGCGCCGGCGGCGATGTAGTCGCGGTGTACCTGCTTCACCGCGGCCGGATCCTCGATGAGTGGCTGCGCGGACCAAAGCCCGGTCTCTTGGGCTGCGCCGCGCCGAATGAGTTCGCCGCCCATCCCGCCGTCGAGAATTGTCAGCATGGTTGCCTCCGTTGCGTTGCCGGCATCAAAAATCCCACCCCAAGCGGGGCGTTGGCAAGGCGAACTTGTCGTCCAGCGCTTCGAGCAGGGGCGCGTCCGCCTCGATGGCGTCCGTGACCGCGAGCACCGAGGCCGGCACGGCGCCGAGCCACATTCTGCTGAATGCGCCCACGGACGCCTTGAGGGTTGGCAAGTTCGGCTGCCGGCCGCGCTCGGTGCCAGATGCCTTGCCCAAGGTGACGATGAAGTCGCCGCCGGTGCCGGGCCAGCGGGTGCCCGCTTCCAAATGCGCCGGCGCCGGGTCCGTGAGCGCCAAGTTGAAGGCCAAGTCTTCCCCGGCGAGGTGCGTCTTCGCCAGGCACTTGGCCAAATCCAGCACCCGCGCTTGCCAATAGGCGACGCCGTGGCAGCGGTTGGCGTACTTGCCGCCCTCGGTGCCGCGGCGGTGGCGAAACGGCTGCTTCAGGGCGTCCTGCAGCTGGATGTCGGGAGGTTCCAACATCTTCACGGAACTCACTTGATCCCCCAGCGACTTGATGAGCGCCAGCAACTCCATGAGCTGCCCGACATCTTGGTAGCCGAACCAAGTGATGCGGTAAGGGCCATGTTCGTCGGACGCCTCCCCCCAGATGAAGTGGCTGAGGGCGCCGTCCGGGCCGTCGTGATAGCCGAGGCCGAAGGGCTCCTCCGTCCACCCCAGCTCGCACTCCACCACTTCCGGCGGCGCCAGGACGCAACCGCCATGCCCCCGCTTGCGTTGCGTCATGCACCCATGCACCGCTGGCCAGTCCTTCGGGGTCAAGCGGTGGGGTGGGCGGAAGCCCGCCGCGACGTTCAAGCTGGCGGGGTCGAAGGTGAACTCATGCGCGTAGGGGCCGGAACCGAAGCCAAGCCGATCATAGAAGCCTTGGTCGAACATGCCGAGGGCGGCCACTTCCGCGCCGTCCGCCGCCGCGTTGGCGAGGGCTAGGGCGGTGAGCCGCTGCGCGGCGCCCAACTTGCGCGCCACATGGCTGGTGGTGACGGCGGTCACCGCGGCAAGCGCCAAGTCGCGGTGGAGGTAGCGCATGGCGCCGGGCACGGTGTGGACGGCGCACTCGGCGCTGCCGTCGATGCGCAGCACCACCGCGCGCCCGCACTCGAAGACGCGCTTCACGAACCCTTGGTGTTCGGCGTCGATCCACCCCACTTCGCGCCAGATGCGCGTCACCGCGGCGGCGTCTTGGCTGGCGTCGTAGTCGCCGATCTCAATCTGGCGGTCATTCGCGCCCGGTGCGCTCTCGAGCTTCATCCGTGTTGCCGCGCCTTCAACTCCCGACGCCGGGTGTGGAGGATCGGTTCGGTGTAGCCGTTCGGCTGCTCGCGGCCCTTGAACACCAAGTCGCATGCGGCTTGGAACGCAATGCTGTCGTCGAAGCGTGGCGCCATCGGCGCATAGTCCGGGTCGTCGGCGTTTTGGCCATCCACCACCGCGGCCATGCGCTGCATCGTTTCGCGCACCTGCGCTTCGGAGGCGATGCCGTGGTGCAGCCAGTTGGCGATGTGCTGGCTCGAAATGCGGCAGGTGGCGCGGTCTTCCATCAGCCCCACGTCGTGGATGTCGGGCACCTTCGAGCAGCCCACGCCGTGGTCGATCCAGCGCACCACGTAGCCCAAGATGCCTTGGGCATTGTTGTCGAGTTCCGCCTGCACGTCCTCCGGCGCCAAGTTCTCGCCGCCGAGCAAGGGAATCCGCAGGATGTCGTCGATGCCGGCGCGCGGCCGGGTGGCCAGCTCGTGCTGCCGCGCCGCCACGTCCACCTCGTGGTAATGCAGCGCATGGAGGGTGGCGGCGGTGGGGGAGGGCACCCAAGCGCAGTCCGCCCCGGCTTGGGGGTGGTTGGATTTGGCGGCGAGCATTTCGCGCATCTCGTCCGGCTTCGGCCACATGCCCTTGCCGATCTGGGCGCGGCCGGGAAAGCCCGTGGCGAGGCCGGCATCTACGTTGGCGTCCTCGTAGGCGGCGATCCACGTCTCCTGCTTCATGGGCTCCTTGCGCACCATCGCGCCGGCCACCATGCTGGTGTGGATCTCGTCGCCGGTGCGGTCCAGAAAGCCGGTGTTGATGAACACCACCCGCTCGCGCGCCACGCGGATGCATTCGCGCAAGTTCAGGCTGGTGCGGCGCTCCTCGTCCATGATGCCCACCTTCAACGTGTTGGGGGCGAGCCCCAAAAGGTCTTCCACACGGGCGAACAGTTCGCAGCAGAACGCGACCTCCTCCGGGCCGTGCATCTTGGGCTTCACGACATAGACGCTGCCGGTGCGGCTGTTCGAGAACGCGCCGGTACGCTTCAAGTCGTGCAAGGCGGCGAGGCTCGTCATGGCCGCGTCCAGGATGCCTTCGAACACTTCGTTGCCGTGCCGGTCGAGCACGGCGTCGTTGGTCATCAGGTGGCCCACGTTGCGCACCAGCATCAGGCTGCGGCCGGGCAGGGTGAGCGGTTCGCCGTTCGCGCCGGTGTATGTGCGGTCGGGCGCCAAGCTGCGCTCCACGGTGGCGCCGCCCTTGGCGAAGGTCTCGGTCAAGTCGCCGCGCATGAGCCCCAGCCAGTTGCCGTAAACGAGGGCCTTGTCTTCGGCATCCACCGCCGCCACGGAATCCTCGCAGTCTTGGATGACGGTGACGGCGGATTCGAGCAGCACGTCCTTCACGCCGGCGGCATGCGCGGCACCCACCGGATGCCCGCGGTCGATCTGGATTTCGATGTGCAGGCCGTTGTGCTTCAGCAACACCGCGGTGGCGTCGCCCTCGCCGTTGAAGCCGACGAACTGCGCGGGTTCGGCGAGGCGGGCTTGGCGGCCGTCCGTGAGCGCCGCCACCAGCTCGAAGCCGTTGCCGCTGCCCTCCACCCGGTACGCCGTCACGCTCGCGTGGGATGCGCCGGCCAAGGGCACGATTTCGTCCAGCGCTTGGGCGGTGCGCTCCACCACCAGTTCGCCGCGGGCCGGGTTGTAGCTTGTGCCCTTCTCGCGCCCGGGCGTCTCGGCGATGATGTCGGTGCCGTAGAAGGCGTCGTAGAGGCTGCCCCAGCGGGCGTTGGCGGCGTTCAGCGCGTAACGGGCGTTCATCACCGGCACGACGAGCTGCGGGCCGGCGATGGTCGCGATCTCTGGGTCCACTTGGGCGGTGGCGATCTCGAAGGCCCCGCCTTCCGGCACAAGGTAGCCGATCTCGGTGAGGAACGCCTTGTAGGCCGCGGCGTCGTGGCGCTGGCCGCGGCGCTCCAAGTGCCACGCGTCGATTTGCTCCTGCAAGGTGTCGCGGGTGGCCAGCAGGTCGCGGTTCCGCGGCGTGAGATCTTCGACGATGGCCTCGAATCCGGCCCAGAAGTCGGCCGCTTCGATGCCGGTGCCCGGCAGCATCCGCCGCGCCACCAAGTCATCCAGCACTTGGGCGACTTGCAGTCCACCCCGTTGCACTCTATCGCTCATCAGGTTCCTCAAGGCTTGGGAGCGCGGCCGCCGCGCCACGGCGCAACATAACGCCCCGCCGTGGGGCATCGCAAGCCGCGGGCCTCAGGTGGGCGCGAAAAGGAAACCGCCGGTGCGCGGCTTCGGCGCACCGGCGGTTGCAAGGGGCGTGTTCGCCCTACAGCAGGCTCGCCCGGTACCGCACCATGAACATTCGGCCGCGGGCATCATGCAGGATGCCGTCGAAGCCGGCGGCGTTGTTCACGGGTTCCACTTCCGTGTCGAAGGCGTTGCGGATGCCGAGCGACACGACGCTGCCCTCCGGCAGGAAGCCGAGCTTGGGCAGCGAGTAGTTGTAGTACACGTCCGTCCACCACGTCGAATCGAGTTCCTCCTTGTAGGAATCGTCTTCGCCGAAGCACACGGTGCGGGTTTCGATGTAGCAGTTGGCCAGTTGCCGGGTGGCGCTGACGAACGGGCTGAAGTTGCGGTCGTTGTGTACGCCGTCGATGAAACGCGCCATTGCGAACACCGAGTGGCGGCCCCGCGCCCAGTTCAAGGTGAGGTTCGTTTTGAACTCAGGCAACGCCCGCGCCAAGATGGTGGTGGCGTTGAGGCTGCCCACGCCATCGACGGTGCCGCCGCTGGTGTTCGCCTCGTATTGGCGCGTCCAGGCGGTCGCAACGCCGAAGTCGAACAGTCCGAGGTCGGTGCTTAGGCTGTAGCGCACGTCCAAGTCCGCGCCGCTCACCTTCACGCCGTTGGCGTTGATGAAGTTTGGCAGGATGCGCACCGGGTTCAGCGTTGAGTTCCGAATCACCTGCGTGGGGTTGCCGGGGCCATCGTCCGCGGTGCCGCGGATGCCATCCGGGCCAAGCCGATCCGTGCCATCGGCCAGCAACAGCGCTGGTGCGCTCTCCTTGGTGAGCAGGTTCTCGTAATCGTAGTTCCAGTAGTCGAAGTGAACGGTGAGGCCGTCCATCCAACCTTGGGCGCCGGACCATGAGAGGCCCACGTTCCACGCGTCGGATTCCTCCGGCTCCAAGTCCTGGTTGCCGGTGGAAATCCACGGCAGGAAGAACTCGGCGTCGTCGTAGTACGGGTCGCGCGTGTTCGAGACGATGCTCTGCCTGCCGAACAGCTGCATCAAGCCGCCGACGCGGAACGACTGCCCCCACGAGGCGCGGAACGACCACTCGTCCGTTGGGCGCCAGATGGCCGAGACCTTCGGATCGACGGTGTTGGTGTCGATCTCCTTGAAGTCCTCGTAGCGCACCGCCACTTGCAGGTCCACGTTCGCCATCACCGGCGCGTTGAACTCCACGAACACCGCGTTGCTCGTCAGTTGCGCGATCACGGGGTCGGCGCCCCAGCGAAAGGCGGTGTTCTTGCGGCGGAAGTTCACGTCGAAATCCTTGTCGATGTCGTCGTGGCGGTTCTGGAAGCCCACCGCCATGGCCACGGCGCCGTTCTTGGTGTCGAACAGTTCGCCCGCCACCACCACGTCGATCACGCGCTGCTCCACTTCGTCGGCCTCCAGCGAGCCGCCTTCCAGCCAATGGATGAGTTCCGGCGGGTTGTAGAGGGCGCTCGGATTGGTGAGGCCGTCCACGAAGTTGCCGTTCTCGTCGAAGTGGGCGTTGCCGAACGGGTTGTAGAAGTAGCAGGTGCCGTCGTCAAAGTTGCCCGTCTGCGCGTAAGCGAGGTTGCCTTCCCCGGCCACGGAGTTCGGGTCAAAGGGGTTGCAGTTCGGGCCGCCGAACCCCTGCAGCGCCTGCACCAATTCGTCGCCGCGGGTGTCCGTCAGGCGCTTGTGCAGCATGGATTGCTCGCTCCAGGTGAAGGAGGCGTTCATCGTCCATTCGCGGTCTCCGAAGTTGAAATCCGAAGTCATGCCGACCACGCCACGAATGGTGTCGCCATCGCGGGATTGAAACGAATCCACCGGCCGATAGCCGCTGCCGGTGAGCTGCCGGGTGCCGCCCTGCAGACGCACCCCCATCACCAGCGGTTCCGGCTGAATGCCGCGCCGCCGGGCATCTTCGATGAGGCCCAGGTGATTGACCGGAATCTGCGGTGCCCGCGCTTGGGGCGCGAGCGAGTTGGGGCGGAAGTACTCCTGCTCGGCGTAGCCCCCCTCAAAGTAGAACTCCACGGTCTCCGTGACGTTGTAGTAGCCGGTGGCGTAGAACTTCTGCAGCTTCTCGCCCTCTTGGATGGAGAAGAAGTTGCCGTAGTCGATGGCGCACCAATCATTGTTGAAGATGAGCCCCAAGGTGCCGCCCAAGCCGTCCCACGCCGCGGCGTCGTTGCAGTTCAGGTCGCCACCGCCCCAGTGGTCGGGATTCGCGGGATCCGGATTGGGCACACGCGGCAGGCGCTTGCGTCCGCCCACGAGGGGAATCGGCGTGCCGTCCGCGGCCAGCACGGGCATGTCTGGGTTGGTGTTCACCAGCGGGAAACGGCCCGGGTTGCCGGTGCCGGACACGCCGAAGCCGCCTTGGAAATCGTACACCTCCGGGTTGTCGGTGGAGATTTCGTTTCGGTCCAGGAACTCGGCGCCGGCGACGAAGCCGCCGCGGTCGCCGTGGGCGCCCACCAGGAACGCGATGCTGATCTCGTCGCCGGTGCCGGTCGCTTCGTCGGTGAGGAAGCGGGTGTCGATCTCCACGCCTTCGAAGTCGTTCTTGGTGATGAAGTTCACCACGCCGGCGACGGCGTCGGAGCCGTACAGCGCGGACGAGCCATCCTTCACGATCTCGATGCGGTCGATCATCATCTGTGGAATCATCGAGTTGATGTCCACCGTGGAGTCGCCGAGGGGCGCCACGAACGCCGGCAAGTGCCGCCGCCCGTTCACCAACGGCAGCGTGGCCGCGTCGCCCAAGTTGCGCAGGTTGATGGGCAACCGCCCTTGGAAGCCGCCGCCGGTGAAGGTGGCTGCCTGAATGTAACCGCCGGACTGATACGGGATGCGCAGCAGCAGCTCGTTCATATCGACGGTGTGGTTGTTCTCGATGTCCGCCGCGCTGATGATCGACAGCGGCGACGGCGAATCGGCCGGCGAACTCTTGATGTAGCTGCCGGTGACGATGATCTCCTCGATGTCGGCGTCATCGCCCTCTTCGGCGAACGCCGTGCCGTGCCAGCAGAGCGCCGCGACGGCGGCTGCGCCGATGGCCTTGCCAAACCCGTGTTGACCTATACTCCTCACTTTCTCCCTCCTTTCAGATGCGGATGCGGAGCCCGCTTTGCCCCTAAACCCACTTAATGCAACCAAAAAGCGACGGAATGTGTCAATAGGTGTCGAATTGTTGCTGCCTGTGCGGCGGCGCCGCTTCGCGCTGGCTTGCATCTTGGTGTGGCTTGCCGCGCCAAGTGCTGCGGCGGAACCCGAGTGTGCGTCCATCGCGGACGACGCGGCGCGCTTGGCTTGCTACGACGCGAAGTACGGTGTGACGCCGGCCGCGGAGCGCGAACCGGCGGTGGCCGCCGAGCGGGCCGCCGCGCCAGAAGCCGCGACGCGACGGAAGGTGACGGCACCTGCTCAGGATGTTGTGTCGGAAGAAGGTGTACGCGAACCAGCGCCGTCCGTTGACGAGCGGGACGCCACCGCCAGTGCCAGCACACCGAGCGACGCCGGGGACGATCAGGGCGTCGCTGCCCGCCGCGAGGGCCGCACCCCCACCATTGAAGAAACGGCTGTGGTCGCCGATGCCGTCACCCACCCAACGCCAGAAGCCACGGCGCGGCCGGCTGCCACGGGCGTGGTTGCCAACATCCGCGAGCGCTGGCCAGACGCGCGCCGCGTCTTCACGCTGGCGGACGGCCGGCGCTGGGTGCAAACCCGAGCGCAACGGGTGGCCATTGACGTTGGCGACCGAGTGACGCTGAAGGCGCGGCGCTTCGGGCAACACTTGATGGTGGGCCCCAATGGCGCCACCACGCGGGTGCGGCGCCTCGGCAGCGAACCCAAGCGCGAATAGGGCGCTTGGGGCGTGGGATGTTCCGCGCGTCGGCTATCATGCGCCGCTCTTTGGCTACAGGCGGATCACTTTGACTGAGCGCGTGGATCGCACCCCCATCTTGATCGGCGTCGCCCAAGTGGCGCAGCGCATCAGGGACCCGGAAGCGGCCCAAGAGCCGCTGCAATTGATGATCGAGGCGGTGCGGGCCGCGGCGGAAGACGCCGGTGCGCCTGCGCTCTTGACCCAGGCCAACGCCATTCGCGTCATTCGCGGCATGTGGCCTTATGAGAACCCTGCCGCGGCCATCGGCGAGGCCATCGGCAATCCAAATGTCGAAACGGGCATCTCGTGTTGGGGCGGCAACTCCGTGCAAGCCGTGCTCACGGAAACGGCGCTGGAGATCGCCCGCGGCGAGCGCGACATCGTGGTCTTGGTGGGCGCCGAATGTGGCGCCACCCAGGCGCGGGCGCGGCGCCAAGGGGTGGAACTCTCGTGGAGCAAGGCGCCGGGGCAGCCGCACCGCGTGTTCGGCGAGGAACTCAAGATGCGGCACCGGGCGGAAGCACGGCGTGGGGTGTTGCAGCCCATCCACATCTATCCGATCTTCGAGAACGCCATCCGCCATGCGCGGGGCGAGACTCTCGACGCGCACCTGAAGCGAGTCTCCGAGCTGTGGGCCGGCTTCAGCGAAGTCGCCGCCGGCAATCCCCATGCGTGGCTCAAGGAGCGCAGGACCGCGGCGGAAATCCGCGAGCCGGGCCCCGCGAACCGACCGGTGTCCTTCCCTTACCCGAAGCTGATGAACTCCAACAGCAACGTCGATCAAGGCGCGGCCCTCATCCTTACATCGGCGGACACGGCGCGGCGCTTGGGGGTGAGCGAAGACAAATGGGTGTATCCGTGGGCGGCCACCGAAGGCCACGACACTTACGTCGTGTCGCACCGCGACAACCTGCACTCGGCGCCGGGTTTACGCATCGCCGGCCGGCGCTGCCTCGAATTGGCCGGTGTTGACGTGGCGGACTTGGGCGCGGTGGACGTGTACAGCTGCTTCCCTTCGGCGGTGCAGGTGGCAGCCGCGGAACTCGGCCTCGACACAGACGCGCCGCTCACCGTGACGGGCGGCCTCACGTTCGCTGGCGGCCCCCTCAACAACTACGTCATGCATGCCATCGCGCGGATGGCCGAGGTGTTGCGTGAGCAACCGGACAAACCGGGCTTCGTCACCAGCAACGGCGGTTTTCTCACCAAGCACGCCTTCGGCGTGTATGGCATGGCGCCACGGCCGGGCGGCTTCCGGGCAGCCACGCCGCAGGACGAGATCGATGCGACGCCCAAGCGCGAATTGGCGGACACCTACGCGGGGCCGGTGCAGGTGGAGTCTTACACCGCGATCTTTGAGGATGGCGCCCCGGTGCAGGGGCTGTTCGCGTGTCTCACCCCAGACGGCCGGCGCACTTGGGGCAACACCACCGACCAAGACGCCTTGAACGCGATGGTCGCCGAGGAGTTCTGCGGCCGGGACGGCACCCTCGACGCGCACGGCGCGGTCTCGTTCTGAGCGACGTCAACGGTGCCGGGTGGGTCGAGCGACGCCCCACCCCAAGCTGATCGCGGACGCCCGCCTTGGCCGACTTACCGGGTGCCCCGCTGCGCTACCGCCTGCTGGCGATGCTGTACGACGGCTTGGCGCTGCTCGGCATCTGGGCCAGCACCATCGTCTTGTTGGTGACGCTGCGCGGCGAAGTGGTGGCCGGCCTCGGCGTGCAGGCGCTCTTGGGGTTTGAGACGTACGCCTTCTTCATCTTCTTCTGGCTGCGGCGCGGGCAAACCCTCGGCATGGTGGCTTGGAAACTGCGGTTCGCGTCCGCCACGGCCCGGGTGAGCGTGGCCCAAGCGCATTTGAGGTTGCTCGGCGGCGCCTTGAGCCTCGCCTGCTTGGGCTTGGGCCACGTCTGGATCCTGTTCGACCGGCAGCGCCGCGGCTGGCCCGATCTCTTGTCCGGCAGCCGGGTGACGCGCGACGGCCGATGAGCCACGCGGTGGCCGCCAGCGCACCGCGTTTGCGTCAGCGCCGGCGATTCGTCAGAATGTGCGCCATTTTTTCGGGGACGCACCATGTTGGCGACGTTGCGACAGTACGAGCGAGCGCCACGCATCCTGCGGCTGAACCTCGCCGGCCATCCGGTGGAGTGGGCGAGCTGGCAGGAAGCGGTGTGCCTCTATGCCCGGCAAATCGTCGTGTGGACCTTGGGCGAGCCGATCCTGCGCATCCGCGGCGGCCACTCGCGCCTCGATGGCGAGCAATCGCACTTGGACGTCCACAGCATCATCGCTTGCCAAGGGCGGGTGGTGGATGCGGACAAGGGTGTGCCGCCGCTCACGAACAGCGCGCTGTTTGGGCGCGACCGCAACACCTGCCTGTACTGCGGCGGTGAGTTCCAAGACGCCGCGCTGACGCGGGACCATGTCGTGCCCAGCTCGCGCGGCGGGGCGGACCGCTGGGACAACTGCGTCGCCGCGTGCAAGCGCTGCAACCACCACAAGGGCGACCGGCTGCCCCACGAATGTGGCATGGAGCTGTTGGCGCTGCCGTACACGCCGAACTTCGCCGAATATCTGGCGCTCATCAACAGCGGCCGGATCTTGGGCGACCAGATCGGCTTTCTGAAGAGCCGCTTCGGCAAGCAGAGCCGGCTCCTGCAATAGGCGGCGACTGGCGGCTGGCCGCCCTCGGTGCCCGCCATCGACCGAGGTGCTGTGGGAATGGTCAGCTACGTCCCGCCATCGGGTAGCATGAGGGACGTGCTGTAAGAGGTCGAATGACGCTGCTGTAGCCGCGCTCCGGTAAGGGTGTGAACGGGATGCTTGGAACGAAATCGAGCGGTGCAGAAGGTGCGGCACCAGTCGCCGTTACAGCATTCGTAGACTGGCGTGCGCAGGCGCACAACGCCGGAGTTTCTCGCGCCAACGACGCAGAAGCGGCGCAGCGTACGCTCACTCATACGACGCGGATGGTCGGTCGGGCATTGACGCAGCAGCATCTGCGGTTTCGGGTTTCGTTCCGTCTCTATCACGGCTGGCATAGAGGCTGGCAACCCACCGAAGGCCTTAGAGCGACCGTGCGCGCGGTCGGTGCCGCCAACTTTGCCGCGTTGTCCGGTGAGCACATAGAGTTCTCGCCCACCGTTCAGTACGGCCACACGCTTCTCGCGGCTCTCCCCGAGCGGCTGCACTCCGGTCCGTCCCTTCACTTGCCGAACACATTGCGTGACCAAGGCAGAGGGCAACCGCCGACTGAGAAGATGGTGGACACGGCTCTTGCAGCCGATCTGCTCGCTTGGGCCCGTTTGTTCCCTTCCGAGTGGGCACTGGTGCTTGCTGAGGACGACGACGTCGTGCCACCGCTCTTCACGGCGGAAGCATGGGTCAAGCCGCATGGCGGCCGGACGCTGTTGGTGCGCCGGCGGCCGGCTGGCCAATTCCTGAGACTCGGTGGGTTGCTTAGGGGGATGGCATGAGTAGCGCCTGCTCGAGAGTCCTAGACGAAATGATGGTGTTTGCGGACCTCGGCACCGACGGTGCCCAAGGCCAGCAGACTGCCGAGGGCTTCGTAGTTAGATTGGTGCGCAACGGCGACGAGCTGGAGCTCGTTTTCGCCGGTGGCGGCACCGGCAAGATCATCGAACGATGCCGCGACAAACTGAGGACGCACACTTCCTACAGCGCTTTGCTTGCCTCCGAACGGTTTGGCGATCTGCGTTCTTGGGCAGCGACCCAAACTAGGCTGCTCCGCGAAACGATGGCCGAGATAGAACCGCGGATTCGCGTGGAAGGCGTAGTGGTTGGCCGCGACGAAAGGCTGGCCGCCGATGGCCTTGATGACTTTCTGTGGGAGACCGATCTCGATGAGGACGCCGTTCAAGTCATGCTGATCGACGGACCGGCCGGTATCGGCAAGACGAAGTTCATCGAGTCCATGGCGTTGGCGCGTGCGACGGCCTATGTGCATCGCAGACATCCCTTGGTTCTGCATGTGCAGAGCCGTGGGCGCGTCCTGTCCTATCTCCAAGATCTAATGGCCTTCAGCCTGCAGAGCTTGCGCTTGTCCGTGACTTTCGACCAAGTGCCCATACTGGTGCGCCACGGCTTGGTTACCTTGGCCATTGACGGTTTCGACGAGCTTGGCGACCCGAACGGCTATGGACTCGCTTGGGGCCAGCTCAACGAAACGGTCAACGAAATCAGGGGGGCTGGCACCCTAATTCTCGCAGGTCGCGAGACGTTCTTTGGAGTTGACCGACTCAAGTCCGCTCTGCACGAGGTGCGGGAACGAGACGTAGTTCACGGCCTCACGTTGCAGCCGCCCTCGCCGGCAACGGCGAAGGAGTGGCTTTGTGGAAAGGGCTGGAAAGAAGCCGACGTGGAGAAAACCAGCGAGCTGCTGGACGAGGACTCCTACGCACTCCGGCCGTTCTTTCTGGCAAGGCTTGCCGAACCCGAGATCGCGGGAGCCATACGCGACTCCGCCGGTACGGGTTTGCTCTCGATTCTGATCGATCTGATGGTGGAAAGGGAGAGCCGCAAGTTCGGCGACGCCGTGGATCGCGTTTTGAGTGCCGAAGAGCGTCGCCAATACGCCTATAGCCTTTTGCGCGAGGCTGCACAGTACATGGCCGAAGATGAGTCGGACATCATCAGCGAGACAGCATTGACGTGGCTAGTGGATATGGCGCTGCCGAGGGAAGTGGATCCCGACGTCGTCGGCCTGCTGAAGAATCGAGCCGGAGTTATGGCGTTTCTCACTAACGATGCCTTGCCCGGTTACAGGCGCTTTGCGCACTCGCAGCTGCTCAACTATTTCCTAAGCGCTGCCGTCGTTGAGTCTGCCGGAAACAACGAGGTGCCAAAGTTCGTGCGGCGCAACATCTTCAGCGCCGACTTCCTTGCGGTGTTCGTGGAAGTAATCCGCCATGTCGCAGAAGTAGAACCGGGATATGTGGAGAGATTTTTTGAGACGGCGCAGAACTGGATGCGCAATTACCGCTCGATCGACCGGGGCGGACGCAATCTCGGCGCGTGGACAATTGCCGCCTTTCCAACCATGGGAGACATTGCGGGTGCTCATCGGGAATTCCGCTTGGGCCCGATGGAAGTGGACGAGACCATGATTCGTGGTACCCCGCCACGTGCAGTGCTCAGGAACGTGTTCGTAGGCCAGATTGACATTCGTGGTGCGGATCTGCGGGATCTGGTATTCGAGGAGTGCGTTCTAGGCACGGCCATCGTGGATGCGGCCACTCGCGTTCCGCCAACGTTTCCTGTTCCCGATAGGGTTCGAAAGCAGGTGTACGCGGGACGTGGTCCGAACGAGGACATTTGGGCACCGGATCAAATCAAGGAGTGGTTGATCGCTTGCGGCGATGACCAACCGAACCAGCGCGATCGGGTGCGAAACGATCGACATGCCGGAATGCTGCGGGTGCTTGGCCGGGCTTGCAGGAGCCAATCGTTCTGGATCCCGGAGAGCAGTGAGACAGATGTTGACAAATTCGTCAACGATCCCTTGTGGCCGGAAGTGCTGAATCTGTTGAACGAACACGGTGCCATACGGGAAGAGAAGAAAGGCGTAAGCGGTCGGAAGACGCGGTTCGTTCACATCAAGCAGCCGCTACGCATACTCGCGAACGGTCCGGATGATGAGGAAGTAGGGCGATTCTACGACGCTTTGGCAGCCGCGGCAGAGCGGTAACGAGACCCGCTGGCATCCGCCTAAATCTCGAGGACGCCCCCTTGCCCGTCGTTCTTGACTGCGTTCTACATTTGCTCTCGTGTGCAGTGGACTTGATGCGCCAGTCGTTCACTGGCGACATCATCACAGTTCGAAACTTGCACCCGCCAACGCTTGCAAGCCGGGGCTCCGGTAGCCGAACACGTCCTCGTAGGCCACGTCGAAGGCGTTCTCCAACCCCAGCCATGCGCTCGCCCGCGGCGACAGGGCCACGCTCAGGTGCATCCGCGCCAAGGTGTATCGGCCCAGCTCGCGGCGGATGGCTGGGAAGGACGAGAAGTCATCGTCTTCCCGCTCCCCGATGATGGCGACGGACGCGCCGAAGCGCAGCGCCGTGGTGAGCTGGGCCGCCGCGTCCAAGCGGCCTTGGTGGCGCGGCCGGCGCACCTCGGCGGCACCGGCCTCGGTCGCCTTCAGGAAGGTGTAGTGGGCGTCGAGCGCCCAGCCGCGGAACTCGCCCCGCCAGCTCGCCTCCAAGCCGTGGCGACGGCTCTGGTCACGGCGGTTGCGCGCCGTGAAGCCGGCCAACGCCGGCTCGAACACGAAACCGGCGATTTCGTCATTGAGTTCGCTGCCAAAGAGCGCGAGGGAGAAGCGTTCCGTGGCGTAGCCCAGCTCGACCTCCCGAGATGTCTCCGGGCGCAGTCTGGGGTTGCCGATGAAGGCGTCGGAAAAGTAGCCGAAGCGCTCGACGAACGAAGGGTTCTTCACGCCGGTGCCCACATTGGCGAAGAGCCGCCCGTGCCGCCGCTGCCACGCCACGCCGGCGCGCCATGCGTGGGCGTCGCCAAAGGCGTCGTTGGCATCGAACCGGGCCGCGAGCGAGGCCATGGCGTCGCCGGCGCGGAACTGATACTCCAATGCCGCGCTGTCTGTGACCATGCGCCGCCGTTGGTTTGGGTCGCCGAACGGCGTCGCCGGGGCTTGTTGGCGAAAGCGCTCGCGTTCCCGCTCCAGCGTGAAAGCCACGCGGTGGGCTTCGCTAAGCGCGAACTCGTTAGCGAACGAGAGCGTTTGGCGTTCGCCGAGGACGGCGCCCACGGCCGCGCCGGCGGCTGACGTGGCGTCGTGGGAGCGTGCGCTCGTGACGGCAAGGGTGGGTTGCCAACGGCGGGTGTCATCGCGCCGTGCTTGGAGCTTGAGGTAGCGCCGCCGCCCGTGTCCTTCGTTGTCTCCATCGGCCGGCAGATAGCTGGGGAACGGCGTGGGGTCGTACTCGGATTGGGCGTCCACGGCCCGGACGACGGCGCTCAAAGTGAAAGCGCCCGCCTGTCGCGCCGCGTTCAAGTGCAACGTGGCGTTGCGGTAGCCATCTTCCTCGTCCCCGCGCCGGGCGATGTTGGTGCCGCCAGTGCCGAAGTGGCTGGCCAGCGCGGCGACATGGCCTTGGGGGCCGACGCGGGCGACGTGGACGGTGGCCGCGTTGGTGGCGTGGCTGCCGCCGACCAAGTCGAGCCGTGTCGTGTCGCCGGTGGGTGTGGTGTCGATGTACAGCAGCCCGGCCAGCGCGTCGCTCCCCCACACCGCGCTCTGCGGGCCATTGACGAGTTCCACCCGCGCCGCCCCCGCCAAGCTCAAGTGCGCGAAATCGACCTCGCTGCCGGTGGCGGGGTTGTTCAGCTCGATGCCGTCCAACATCACGAGGAGATGATTCGCCTCGGCGCCGCGCACCCGCGCCTGGGTGAGGCCACCGACGTTGCCTGAGCGCGCCAGTGCCAAGCCGGGCAAGCCGCGCAGCGCATCCTCGGCGCGGCCGGCGCGTTGCGCCTCCAGGTCCTCCTCCGTGAGCACCACGGCGTTTTGGTCGGCGCCGCCGAGGCGGCTGGCATGGACGACGACCGTTTCCAATTCGGCGCCGGCGGCGGACAGGCACACCGCGGCCGCGCACAACGCGGGCAGGCAACGCATGGCAGATGCATCCTCAAAGAACCGTCAGCCCCCGGACGGCGTGTTGAAGGGGCGCAGCGGGTCGGTCTCCGGGCTTAGCAGGCGATTCACGCGCTTGCGCCTTCCCGTCGCGGCGGCGACAGTGGCGTGAGGCAAGCGCGCGCTCGTGCCCTAACGCTCTAGGGCGGCGAGGCCTGACATTACCGTTGCGGGCTCAGCGCCGGATTCCCACCGGCTTCCCACGCCGGCCGCGACATGGCGGCCGGCACCCGATGCAAGTTATGCGTGGGCAAGGATACCTTGCCGTCGCGGGACGTGGGCTGTTGGCGGGCGTTGGCCGCCCGGCGTCAGGGGAACCGCGCCGTGCCGGACCACGATGGCTCGGCGCCCGGCTCGCCTTGGCCCGTCTCGATGGCGGCGATCGCAAAGTCCGGCAGGGTGCGGGCCACGAGGCAGCGGCCGAAGTCCTGCACGCCGTGCAGGTCGAAGGGGAAGTCGAGTTTCGCGTAGCCCTGCTCGCGTTGCGGCGGCGGCAGGTCGGCCGCGTTCGCCGGCGTCACGCGCAGGAAGAATGGCTCTCGGGTGTGCTCGGGCCGGCAGTCTTCGCGCACATACGCGAGCTCGCGGCCATGCCGATGCACGGCGAAGTCCGCGACGATGATGGGCGTCGGCGCGGCGGCCAGCACCTGCCGCGCGGCCCGGCCGGCGCCGACGAGGAAGGATTGCGCCCACAGAAACTGGCCGCCGGCGTTGTATTGGCCGGCGTCGATGCGGGCGATGGGATAGTCCGGCACGTCGGCCACCGCCATGCAATTGCCGTCCCAGCGTTGGCCGTGGTCGTCGAACTCGAAATCGAGGTTGTCCGCGCCGAATTGGCGGCGCTCGGGTTCGAGGACGGCGCGGTCCTCCGGCACCACACGCAGCATGAAGGTGCCCCAAGTTTGGATGCGTCGGCACGGCGTCTTGCCGTAATTCACGCGGCGGCGCTCACTGTCCCAGACGGCCTTGAAATCCGCGCCGAGGGACAGGCCACCGGCTTGTAGCTCGTCGTGCGCCTTGAGGATGCGCAGGCGCCCGGCCAGCACGGTGTCCAAGTCGTCGATGAGAAAACCGTGCAAGGTGCCGCTGCCGACGGCGTACTGCGCTTCGCCGGCGCGCCACCACCCGGCGATCACGCCTTCCACATAGTCGCGCACGAAGGAGAAGGCCCACACCCGCTCCTTGCCCTCGGCGTGCAACGGCAAGAGGCCGGCCATCACGGCGTCCGTGCAGCCGTCGCGATCGCGCAGCGGGCAACTGGGGCCGAAGCGGTAGTCGCCGGTGTGCCAGTACTGGTAGAACCTGAGAATGGGCGCCGAATTGAATGGAACGTAAATCGGATCGTCGCCGACGCGTTCCTGCAACGTCGCCAGCAACACTTCGGCGCGGCCCCGCTCCGCGTAGTTGTAGCCCGACAGCGCGAGGCCGCCGACCACCGCGATGGCCACCGCGCCGCTGCCAACGGCGGCGTGACGCCAGAGGGTGGGCAGGCGGGCGAGGATGGCGTGAAAGCCGCAGCCGAGGGCGATGAAGGCGATGGCGGAGAGGTACATGGTGTGCCGGACGCCGCCGAACGGATAGAGGCGCAAGGCGGCCGCGGCGATGGCCACCACGATGGCCAAGACGAGCAACGTGGGCACCACGCGGCCGCCCTTGCGCCACCAAGCGAGGGCCGCCGCGGCGACGAACGCCGCCAGTCCAGCGGCGGCGATGGGCACCGGGACGTGGTAGGTGAGGAACCCCCAGGTCTGCTCGGCCGCGAACTGCGCCAGCGCCGCCAAGTCGCCGGGCTCGCCTTCGTGGAGATGGTCCAGTGGCACCCAACCATAGGCTTCCTCTTGCACGGACGCGATGCCTTGGTGGCGCAGGGTGAGGGCGTAAGTGAGCCCACAACCGACGGCGAACGCCGCGCCCGGGGCGATGAGCCAGGCACCCTGCCTGAGCCAGCCGGTGAACGAGGCGCCGCGCCCGGTCATCGCATGGGCTAGGAGCAGGGTGGCGAGGGTGGCGATGCCGAACAACGCGAGGCCGTATTGCAGGAGCGGAACGGCGAAGAGGACGCCGCAAAGCAGCCACGGCCGGCGCCCGCGCAACACGCCCAGACAGCCGACGACCATCAGCACCGCGAACAGCACGTCGATGGAATACTCGCGGGCGTCTTGCGCTTGGCGCACCGCCTCCACGGACACGAGCGCCAACAGCGCCGCGATGAACGCCGCCCAACGCGCCACGCCGACCCGCGGCAGCAAAAAAAGCATCGCCGCGAGGGCGAGGACGCTGCCGAGGGCGGACGTTGCCCGGAGCGCGGCGGCCGAGCCGTCAATGCTCTGGACGAAGTGCAAGAGCAAGGGATGCAGGATGGGCGAAGGGCTGTTCGTCGCCGTGTTGGTGAGCACGTCGGCCAAGGTGCCGCTGGCGTTCTCGGCGGCGACCGCCTCGTCCAGCCAGAGCAGCGGTGCATCCAAGTCGTAAAACCGCAGCCACGCCGCGGCGGCGAGCAGGATGGCGGCGGCGCCGTTGTAGAGGGCCGTCTGCGTTGCCGGGCGCTCCAACACCTCGGCGCAACGCGCCGGCAGACGCACCACGGCGTCGAACAGTCGTGTCATCGCTGCGAATGGCTACGCGGGTTGGCGCGTAGCGAATCTTCAGTCAAGTGGGCCGATTTTAGTTGAAACCGGGGCGATGGGGCATCGGTACCACGACCGTACAATGCGGACGGCAAACCCTGCCCGATCAGCGGAGCGGCCGTGGACACGATCGTCGTCAACGTTGGCTTGGAGAACGCTGGAGACCGCGTGGCCTACGAGCAAGGGCTGCGGGAAGCCTCCACCATTCGCCAAACGGAGGTGCGGGGCGTTGTGGACACCGGCGCGGTTGCCCTCGCGCTGCCTCAGAACGTCGTCGAGCGCCTTGGCCTCGCGACGCGCGGTACCGCGGTGGTCACCTACGCCAACGATCGCAAGGACGAGCGGCCCATCGTCGGCCCAGTCACGGTGCGCGTCGCCGGCCGCGAAATGAATACGGACGCCATCGTCGTACCACCGTTCGCGGACGTGCTCGTGGGCCAGATCGTGCTCAAGTTCCTAGACCTCATCGCCGACTGTCGGCGTCGCACCTTGGAACCGCGCATGCCGGACTATCCCTTGTTGGACATGAAGTAGCCGCGCCTCGTTTGCGGCCCCATGCAACGGGCACGCCGTTTCGTGGCGACCAACCTGCGGCGCGGCGTCAATTCGTCGCGGCGGGTCGTGCCCGGCGCCAGCGGGTGCCGTCGCGGCGGTCTTCCAGCTCCACGCCCTTCGCGGCAAGCTCGTCGCGAATGGCGTCCGCCCTGGCGAAGTCCCGCGCCGCGCGGGCCGCTGTGCGCTCCACGATCTTGCCTTCCACCCAAGCGTGGTCCACTTCGGCGCCACGCTGAAAGCGCTGTGGGGCCGGCTCCGTGAGTAGGCCCAGAAGCCACCCACCAGCCAACAGCGCTTGGTTGGCGGCGTTCCTTTGCTTCGCGTCCGTGGCGCTGCGCAACTCGCCGGCCAAGCCATGCAGGGCCGCCAAGGCGCGCGGGGTGTTCAGGTCATCCCGCAGCGGCGCGAGCACGGATTCCGGGAACGCGGCCAGGGGCGCCGTGCGGTAGTCGGCGGCGGTGGCGCGGTCTTCCCCCGCATCCACGAGCGCCTGATAGAGGGCGTCGAGGCTCGCGCCGGCTTGGCGCAGCAAGCCATCGCTCCAGTCCAGCCCGTGGCGGTAGTGGCCGGACAGCAGGGCGTAACGCAGCGTCTCGCCGGCGTGGGAGCGCAACAGCTCCCGAATGGTGACGATGTTGCCAACGCTCTTCGACATCTTCTCCTTGCCGAAGCGCAACATGCCGTTGTGTACCCAATAACGCGCGTACGAGCCGTGGCCTGCCGCGCACACGCCCTGCGCCAGCTCGTTCTCGTGGTGGGGGAAGGTGAGGTCGCTGCCGCCGCCGTGGATGTCGATGTCCGCGCCCAGGTGCTTGCGGATCATCGCCGTGCATTCGATGTGCCAGCCGGGCCGCCCGCGCCCCCACGGGCTGCTCCAGCCGGGCAAGTCCGGCGTGGAGGGCTTCCACATCACGAAGTCCTTCGGGTCCCGCTTGTACGGCGCCACTTCAACCCGCGCACCCTCCAATATGTGTTCGAGGGACTGCTTGGAGAGCGAGCCGTAACTGGGCTGCGACGGCACGTGGAAGAGCACATGGCCGGCGGCCTCGTAGGCGTGGCCGCGGGCGATGAGCGTCTCGATGGTGGCGATGATCTCGGCGATGTGGTCCGTGGCGCGCGGTTCGATGTCCGGCGCCAACGCGCCAAGCGCCGCGGCGTCTTGCGCATATTCCGCCGCGAAACGCGCCGTCAGCGCCTCGATCGGCTCGCCATTGGCTTTGGCGGCGGCGTTGATCTTGTCCTCGATGTCCGTGATGTTGCGGACGTAGGTGACCTTCTCGTAATGCAGCCGCAACAGCCGCACCAGCACGTCGAAGGCCACGGTGGGCACGGCGTTGCCGATGTGGACATAGTCGTACACCGTTGGGCCGCACACGTAGAGCCGCACATGGTTGGCCACCAAGGGCTCGAAGCGGCGCTTCGCCTTGGCCATGGTGTCGTAGAGATAGATGTCCATGCGGTCGCGTTGCCTGGCCGGCGTGATGGGGCCTGGCGAGGCCGCCTTGGGCACCATGCCCGCCAGCAAACCAGACATTGTATGGCAGCCCCCGCGCTCTGATGCGAGTCCGTCGGAAAGGCAGTGTTGGGGAAGGTGTCGCGGGGCTGCCTGGCGGCGGGTGCCCGGGTCGGCGGCGTCAGCCGTCCACCATCGCGTAGCGTTCGGCGAGGAAGGCGTGGACGGCGCGAAGCCCCATCGCTTCGCCGCCCTTGGGCCGGGCGGCGCCGGCCCGCTCGTTCCAAGCCATCACGTCGAAATGGACCCAAGGCGTCGCGCCGACGAAGCGTTGCAGGAAGAGGGCGGCGGTGATGGCGCCCCCCAAGCCGCTCGACGGCGCGTTTGCGATGTCGGCGATGTCGCTCTTCAGCAACTCGCGATAGGGGGTGTGCAGCGGCATGCGCCACACCGGGTCTTCCCGTGCCTCACCGGCCGCGGCGATGCGCTGCGCGATGGCATCGTCCGTTGCGAACATGGCCGGCAAGGCCGTCCCCAAAGCCACTCGCGCCGCGCCGGTGAGCGTGGCGAAGTCGATGATGACGTCGGGTGACGCCTCGGCCGCCAGCGCCAGCGCGTCGCACAGTATCAGCCGCCCTTCGGCGTCGGTGTTGTCGATTTCGATGGTGGTGCCGTCGTAGGCGCGCAGCACGTCGCCGGGGCGAAAGGCGTTGCCGGCCACGGCGTTCTCCACCGCCGGCACCAGCACACGCAGCGCCACCGGCAAACCGTGCGCCATGATGAGCTTGGCGAGGCCCAGCGCATGGGCGGCGCCGCCCATGTCCTTTTTCATCAGGCGCATGCCGGCGGCGGTCTTTAAGTCCAAGCCGCCGCTGTCGAAGCACACGCCCTTGCCGACCAGCACGACTTGCGGATGCTTGGCGGTGCCCCAACGCAGATCGATGAGCCGCGGCGCGGCCGCGCTCGCCCGCCCCACGGCATGGATGGTGCGCAAGCCGCGCTCCAGCAGGGCGTCGCCGACCGTCACCTCCACGTCGGCGCCATGCGCCGCGGCGAGTTCCCGCGCCGCGGCCTCCAAATGGTGCGGCAGCATGTCGTTGGCGGGGGTGTTGATGAGGTCCCGACACAGCGCCACCGCGGTACATTCGTCGTGGGCGGCGGCATCGGTGGTGTGGGTCAGCAAACGCGCCGGCTCGCGCCCGGGCTGGTCCTTGTAGCCCGCGAAGCGGTAGGCGCCGAGGCCCCAGCCGAGCAGCACCTGATGCCGCTCGGCGGGGCTGAGCTCGCCTTCCAACCGATAGTCGCCTGCGGCGAGTCTGAACGCCAACCTGCCAAGGGTGCCGAGTGCGGGCTTGGCGCCGCAGCCCACCGCCACCAACGCCGGCTCGCCGGCGGCGTTCGGCAGCCACGCGAATTGCCCCGGCTTGGCCTTGAAGCCGCCGCGGGCGAGCCACGCCTGCGCCAAGGCGCTTTGCCCCTCACGCCATGCTTGCAGGCCATCCGTGCTGACGAGCACGAGGGGCGTCGCGGCGGGGTTGTCGGCGGTGACGAGCATCGGCGAACTATGGGCGAGGGTGTCGCTCAAGACGCCGCCCCGAGGCGACAACGCGCATCACGGCGGCCGTCAACCGGCCACTTGGCGGGCCGGAATCAGCCCCAAGTTGTTCCGGTCCAAGGCGCGTTCCGCCCGATAGCTGGAGCGCACCAACGGCCCCGCCGCAACTTCGACGAAACCCCGCGCCAAGCCCCACTCGCGGTACAGCGCGAACTGATCCGGATGTACCCAACGCCGCACCGGCAGGTGATGGCGCGTGGGTTGGAGGTACTGGCCGAGGGTGAGGAGGTCCACGCCGGCGGCGCGCAGGTCGTCCATTGCTTGGCGGAGTTCCCCGTCGCGCTCACCAAGGCCGAGCATGAGGCTGGATTTGGTGAGGACTTGGGGGCGGTGCCGCTTGGCATGGCCGAGCACGGCCAAGGTCTGGCCGTAGCCGGCGCGCGGGTCGCGCACCGTGTGCGTCAGGCGCTCGACGGTTTCGAGGTTCTGGGCGAACACCGTCACACCGGCGTCCAGCACCGTTGCCACGGCGCTCGATTGGCCGCGGAAATCTGGCGTCAACGCCTCCACCGCGGTGGTGGGATTGGTCGCGCGGATGGCGCGGATGCAAGCGGCGTAGTGCGCGGCGCCACCGTCCGGCAGGTCGTCCCGATCCACCGAGGTGAGCACGACGTAGCCCAACCCCATCAACCGCACGGACTCGGCGGCGTGGCGCGGTTCATCCGCATCCAAAAGCCCGCGCGGGTTGCCGGTATCCACGGAGCAGAACCGGCAGGCGCGGGTGCAGACCGAGCCCATCAGCATGATGGTGGCCGTGCCGTGGCTCCAACATTCGCCGATGTTGGGGCAGTGGGACTCTTCGCAAACGGTGGAGAGGCCCTGTTCGCGCACGGTGCGCCGCACGGCCTCGTAGCCGGCGCCGCCGGGCAGCCGCACACGCAGCCACGGCG
The DNA here is from genome assembly GCA_965200505.1 of Candidatus Azotimanducaceae bacterium. Lineage (GTDB taxonomy): Bacteria > Pseudomonadota > Gammaproteobacteria > Pseudomonadales > Azotimanducaceae > VXNE01. Next base: position 3,034,328 of record OZ241343.1, read on the forward strand.
GTTTTCGTGTGCCGCGGCGGGGTGGGGCGTCACGCCGCGGCACCGCCTTCACGCCATCCTTGATGGCGCGGATGCCGGTTGCGGTGCGGAACTTGACGCCGCTTTGAACCATTTCTTGGCCCTTGCTCTCTCGGGACAATGGTAATCCCAATGTGGGGCGCCGGCCGCGGCCTTGGGGCTACCTAGGCAGCAACGCCACGATGCGCAACGGGCCGCCGCTGCCGCCTTGGATCTTCATCGGCAAAGCGATCACGCGGGCACCGGCCGGCGGCAGACGCTCCAGATTCGCCACGTTCTCGAAAGCGGGAATGGACGCCTCGGAGAGCACGCGGTGCGTCTCGAACGTGGTGGATTGGCCGTGGTCGATGCTTGCCGTGTCGATGCCGATGGCGGCGATGCGGCGCTCGCTCGCAAGCCAACGGGCGGCGTCTGGATGCAGGCCCGGGAAGCGCAGCTTGGCGACGGCTTCGGCGCCGCGGTTGGCGGTGCCTAGGTAGCGCTCCGCGTTCGGCCAGAAGCGCCCGTAGCCCGTATGCACGAGCACGATGGCGCCGTCTGGCAATGCGCCATGCAGCCGCTCCCACGCCTTGAACTCGTCGGTGGTGGCTTGGTGGTCCGGATTGGCGAGCGCGGCCGTTGAAACGTCGATGACCACGGCCGGGCCGATCAAGCGATGCAGCGGGATGGACTCGACACTCGGCCTGCCTATGGCGAAGTGCGATGGCGCGTCGATGTGCGTGCCGCCATGTTCAGCGGCGCGGAAGCTGTACGCTTCGTACCAATAGCCGCCCTCGGCTTCGCCGCGGCTCTCCACATTGAGACGAAAGGGCGGCGCCGTGGGCCAGTAGAGCGTTTGCTCGCCGAAGGTGTGCGTCAGGTCGATCCATTCGCCGGCCCAAGGGTCTGGCGCCGCGGCCGGCGAAGGCGGTTCACAGGCGGCGAGGCCGGTGAGCGCAAGCACCGTGAGGGCGCTTGGAGTCGGTGCGCCACGCCACCCTAGAAGGCGGCGGCGACGAGCCATGCGCCCACCGCGGCGGCCGCCGCGGAGCTACCGCGCAGCGCACTCGCCGGCCATTGCGCCGCGCGATCCACCCAGCCGCGCAGCGTGTCCATGCTCACGAGCAAGGGCACCAACCCGGCGATGGCGGTCAACACGGCCAGCACTTGGATGGCGACGCTGAAGCGCATTTGGTAGGCGGCGAAAAACAGGATGATCGCCACCAAGAAGCGGGCAAAGGCCGCCAAGTACCGCAATCCTTCCGAGAAACGGGTTCGCGCCACGAGGCTCGCCATTTGTTGGGGCGCGGCCAAGCCGAACAGACCGACCGCCACCATCAAGATGCCGAGAATGACCGTGAAGGCAATCATGGGCACCGCATCTTACGCGGCGGTGGCGGTTTGGCAAGGGAATCTTGGCGGTGGTGGGGCAGTGTCCACGTCAAAACGGACGAGCTGTCCGGTGTCCCGTCGCCTTGCCTTAGAGCTCCCGCACCACACGAAAGCCCCGTGAATCAGCCGGGCTGTTGCCGACGTTGCGGAACGTGATGCGCAAGTCCGTGGGCGCCGTGTCGAAGGCCGTGCCGCGCGCCACGCGCCCGGAGAAGTCGCAACCCGCGTTCCACACGCCGGCGTGGCTTGGCGCCCCGGCGAAGGAGGAATGCCAGCAGTCCGCCACCCACTCCTCGGCGTTGCCGAGCACGTCGTAAAGGCCGAAGGCGTTCGCGGCAAAGCGGCCCACGGGCGCGAGCCCGGCGAAGCCATCGGCGCATTCGGTGACGTCGTAATCGCGATAGCGTTCCTGCATGGTGAGGTCGCGGATGTTGCCGTACTTGCAGGCGGCCTCGATTTGATCGCCGTCGATCAACCGTTCCTGACCACCGGCGCGGGCGGCATATTCCCATTCGGCTTCGCTGGGCAGCCGATACTTGTAGCCCGTCTCGCGGGAGAGGAAGGCCAGGTAATCGGCCACGTCCCGCAGGGTGAGGCCCACGGCCGGCTCATCCGCCGCGCCGGGCCAACTCTGGTGGCGCGAGAGGTCGGCTTGCGTCACCTCAAAGACGCCGATGGCGAACGGCTGCGTCACGCGCACTGCCCGTTCGGGCCGCTCGTTGGCCGCACCTTGGGACGATCCCATGCGGAAGGCGCCGGCGGCGAGGACGACCACCAGCGGGCCTTCCCCGCCAGACTGCAGCGCATCGCGGAACTGGCGCCCTGGGGCGATGTCGAAACGTTGCATCGCCAGCCGCATTCGGACGCCGGCGCCGGTCATGGTGAGGTTGCGGGTGAGGTTCCGATGGCCCATGGCGGTGGCGCGGACAGCGAATCGGCCGCCGGGCAACCGCATGTCCGCCTCGTAGGGCACGCTGCGCCGGCCGTCCGCATCCTGATACGTCACCCGCACGGCGGCGCCGCGTGGTTGGATGTCCAAATTGAGCCGCCCGTAGATGCGTGGCAGCGTCACTTCGGCCAAATTGCGCCCGCCCCGCACACGAACCGTGGCCTCCCGCGTCTCGAAGCCGCTCGCGCTCACACGCAGGCGATGGGTGCCGATCGGCAAGGGCTCGCCGGGGCGCCAAGGCTGCTCGGCGTCCAGCAACTCGACGGTGGCGTGGCGTGGCGTCACGGTGAGGGCCAGCTCGCCCATCGGCGTGCGTTCCAGCTCGAACGTCTTCCGCGTCTTGCGATTGGGGAACACCTCCACCCAAGCGGAGGCGCCATCGCGGCCGGGCAAGGCCACCGCCACCTGATGGCGGCCCGTGGCAAGGGCATCCAGCGTGACGGGGCTGGGTTGCGCGAGCCGCTCGCCGTTCAGGGTGACGGTGGCGCCCCGTGGATTCGTGGCGATGGTGAGTTCGCCGAACGCCGGCGCCAACGCCATGCGAACGGTGTGTCGCTGGCCTCGTGCCACGGTGAGCTGGCGGGTGCTGGGCGGATGGTATGGATGGCTGGCTTCGACCACCGCGGGCCCCGGGCGCACTGCGGCGTCAAGGGGCGCCGTGCCAAGAGTCACGCCGTTCACGCTGATCGCCGCATCGGCCGGCTCGGTTTCGACGACCAAGGTGCCGGTGCCGAAGACGAGCCTCGGGCCGATGCCGTCGAACGCCCAATCCGCGATCAAGAGCGCGAGCACCGCCAGCGCCAGGAGCGGCCACTTGAGGTTCATGCGGGGGTTCGTCCGAAAGGAGCGCTTGTGCAACGCGCCCCGCGGTCTGTCATACTCCCAAGGACAGTCACTTGATTGGACACTCTGGAGCGAAGGGGAGGAGAGCGCATGAGCAGTGCCGATGGCGTGTGGAAAACCACCATGAACACACCGATGGGCGCCCAGCAGGGCACACTGACGCTGGCCACCGACGGCGGCACCTTGACGGGCAAGCTGGATGGGGCGCAAGGCACGGTGGAGATCAAGGATGGCGTGGCCGATGGCGATTCGCTGTCGTGGAAGGCGGACATCACGAACCCGATGCCGATCACGCTGGAGTTCTCGGCCACCGTCTCCGGTGACGAGATTTCCGGCAACGTGAAGCTCGGCGGCTTCGGCAACGCGTCGTTCACGGGGACGCGCGCGTAGCGGTTTCGCACCCGGCCGAGTGGCTGGCGGCGGCGTGGCGCCTCAGCGGGCGGTGTAGCCGCCATCCACCGGCAACACCACGCCGGTGATGAAGCTCGCGTCATCGCTCATCAAGAACGACACCGCGGCGGCGACTTCCTCTGGCTGTCCCAGCCGTCCCAATGGATGCAGGGACTCCATGAATGCCTTGATCTCGGGCGCCTCGAACACCCCGGCGGTCATGGGTGTTTGGATGTAGCCGGGCGCCACCGCGTTGACGCGCACCCGCTGTTTGGCGAAAGCCAGCGCATATTGTCGCGTGAGCCCGGCGACGCCGTGCTTTGAGGCCACATAGGCGCCAACGCCGGCCGTGATCTCGCCCGAATCTGGCCCCACCAAACCGCCGAGCCCGGCGATGGATGCGGTGTTGACGATGGCGCCGCCCCCGCGTTCCGCCAAGAATGGGGCACCGGCCACGAGGCCGTGATAGACGCCGGTGAGGTTGACCGCGATGGTCTTCTCCCAACCGTGCTCCAGGCCGCCGATGCCGGCGTTGTTGAAGATGGCGTCGAGGCCGCCGAGTTCCTCCACCGTGCGTGGCAACGCACCCTGAACCGCTGCGCCGTCCGTCACGTCCAAGTGCATCGCCGCGGCCGCGTTGACGCCGCCCGCCGTGAGGAGCGCGGCGGTCTCGCGGGCACCCTCCAAGTTGGCGTCGGCGCACATCACGCCAGCGCCCTGCGCTGCCAGGCTCACCGCGCTGGCGCGGCCGATGCCGCTTGCCGCGCCCGTCACCAACGCCACCTTGCCATCGAGCTTCCCCACGGCAACCTCCTTAGCCCATGCGCTCGCCTTCAAGCTAGCACGACTCGCCCGTGCCATGTGGGCCGCCCCTCCTTGACCTGTCCCCTTGGCGCCTGTCCCCTCGACGTGCTTATGGCGGTGCCGCTTCGGGATAACATGCCCGTCCCCCTCGGCAGTCACAGGAGCGCGGCGCATGGCGGAATCGTTCTACGAGCAGCTCTTCGGCGTGCGCGGCAAGGTCGCCCTCGTGACCGGCGGCACCCGCGGCATTGGCCTCATGATCGCCGAGGGGTTGGTGCGTTGCGGCGCCCGGGTCTATGTGGCGTCGCGCAAACCGGACGCCTGCGCTGAAGCCGAAGCGGCGCTCAGGGAACATGGCGAGTGCGAGGCCATCGTCGCGGATTTGGGCTCGATGGCTGGCTGCGATGCCTTGGCCGACGCCATCGCCGCCCGCGAAGAGCGCTTGGACTTGCTCGTGAACAACGCCGGCCTCACCTGGAACCAACCGTTGGACGAGTTCCCAGAGAAGGGTTGGGACCGCGTCATGGACTTGGACGTGAAGGGGCCGTTCTTCCTCATTCAACGATTGCTGCCGCTGTTGCGCGCCGCGGCGAGCCCGGAGCAACGCGCCGTCATCGTCAACGTGTCGTCCGTCAATGCGCTGCGGCCCAGCGGCTTGGCCAACTACTCGTATGTGGCCGCCAAGGCCGGCCTCAACCAACTGAGCGCCCAACTCGCGCGGGACTTGATGGATGATTGCATCAACGTGAACGTCATTGCGCCGGGGCCGTTCAAGTCCAAGATGACAGCGCCGCTCTATGCCACGGAAGAGCTGGAGCGGGAGGTGCGCGAGCAGTTCCCGATGCGGCGGTGGGGGGCGATGCACGACGTGGCGGGCCTCACGGTGTTCTTCGCCTCGCGGGCCGGCTCTTACTTGAGCGGCGTGGTCGTGCCGTGCGATGGCGGCGCCACGACCACGGCTTAGTTTTCTGGAGGGAGGTCAGGCACATGGCAGCGAGATTCGAAGGCAAGGTGGCCGTCGTCACCGGCGGCAACAGCGGCATCGGCGCCGCGACTGCCGAGATGTTCGCCCGCGCCGGCGCCCAAGTGGTGACGATGGCGCGGCGTGAGGCGCAGGGGCAGGCCGTGGCGGCGGCCATCCGCGGGGCCGGGGGCGAAGCGACGTTTGTGCCTTGCGACGTGGCCGACGTGGACTCCGTGGAACGGGGCGTCGCGCAGGCGGTGGACGCCTATGGGCGCATCGACATTCTGTTCAACAACGCCGGTGGTGGCAGTGGCGCTCAGTTCCCGAACGAGCCCACGGAGGAGTGGCTACGGGTGGTGTCCATCAACCTGACCGGCACCTTCCTGATGAGCCGCGCCGTTTGGCCGCATCTGGTGGCGGCCGGCGGTGGCGCGGTGGTGAACATGTCGTCGCTGGCGGCGCAGCGCGGCTTCAGCCCGCGGATGCAGGACGAGTTCGGCACGACGTCCGCGTCCTACTACGCGGCCAAGGCCGGCGTGGATGCGCTCACGCGCTACATGGCCGGTGTGGGTGGGCGGCACAACATTCGCGTCAACTGCGTGCGGCCCGGCCAGATTCTCACGCCGGGGGCGACGGTGGGGGGCATTGGCGATGCGCCGGGCGGCCGCCATGTGTTCGAGAAGATGTTCGACTTCGCACAGATCCTTGAAGGCCCAGGCCGCCCGGACGACGTGGCGAACTTGGTGCTGTTCTTGGCCTCGGACGAGGCGCGTTTCCTCACCGGCGAGATCATCAACGTGGACGGGGGCGTGGCCGCTAAGCTGTGACGCCGGCTGCGCCTCGTGCCATGTGGCGCCGTGCCGTGCCGCGGGGTCAGGACACTTCCACGCCGTGCCAGAAGGCGACACGCTCGGCGATGTGGCTCGCCGCTTCCTTGGGTGTGGGGTAAATCCACGCCGCATCCCGATTGACTTTGCCGTTCACGGTGACGTCGTAGTAGTGCGCCGTGCCCTTCCACGGGCAAAACGAGGTGGTTTCGCTCGGCGTGAAGTGCGCCATGCGGAGCGCCGCGGCGGGGAAGTAGTGGTTGCCTTCGACCACCACGGTGTCGGTGCTCTCGGCGAGCACCACGTCGTTCCACTTGGCCTGCATGATTCAGCCTTGTGCCGCGGTGGCGGCCGGGCGGCTCAAACAGCGGCCGAGCCATGCCTCCATGTTGGGGTGGTCCGCGAGGTCTGCGCCGGCGATGCGCGTCCAGCTCAGCACCGATGCCACGTTGAGGTCCGCCACGGTGAACTCGGCGCCGAGCAGGTATTCGCGCCCTTCGAGCGCTGTGTTCAGCACTCGGAAGGGGCGGGCCAGCTCGGCGACGGCGGCCTTGGCGGCGTCCATGTCCTTGGTGACGCCCATGATGCCGAGGGCGCTCTTGAGCGCGACCAACAGGCTTGGCTCTATGGCCGTCATCGCCCAGAAGCTCCAGCGCCACGTCTCGGCTTCCTGCTCCAGTGTGGTTGGCGCGAGCTGGCCGTGCTTGCGGGCGAGATACAGGTTGATGGCCATGGACTCCGCCAACTTGAAGCCGCCATCGTCGATGGCCGGCACCTGCGCCATGGGATTCGCCGCGAGCAGCTCCGCTGATGGCGTGCCCTGCATGTCCATGCCCGGCGCTTGGTTGAAGTTGAGGCCCAGTTCGCGCGCCATCCAAAGTGTGCGGAAAGCGCGGGTTTGGCTGGGGCCGAATATGGTCAAGGTCATTGAGCGCTCCTCGGCGTGGTCAAATCTGTGCCCGTCCTGACCGGACAGCCTTATTCCGGCCGGACGTGCCCGCCAAGTTGGGGATTATCCCTCAAGTGCGGGCCTGTGTGGCGTTGCCTGTCCCCGCAAGGGCGCCGATACAATGCGTGGATGCAGTGCGTACCGTTGGGAGGTGGGACGCTGGACCAGTGCCCGCGCGACGCCGGACACCGGAAGCCGTGCGCTACCTGAAGTACGAGACACCGGCGCCGATCGTTGCCGGGCTATTGCATCAAGCCGCGAACCTGCGTTGCCTGCTCCACGAGGCACACGTCACTGGGCGGTTGGCGATCCTGCCCACTCTCCGCCTGTTGCCGGAGCACAACTTCGGCGTGGATCTTGACTGGCGTTGGGAACACTACTTCGACCTGCCCCGGAGTGCCTTGATCGACGCCAACGGGCGGCGCTGGCCATTGCCGATCTGCGCCGAACCGCCGCCGGATGTGGTGCGGACGCTGCGAGTGCGGGGCAGGGCGCGGATCCCAGAGCGGGCTCTGGACACGCCCCTCGTCGTGCGGCGCCTTTCGCACTACCTGTTCAGAAAGGCGCTGCCGTTGGCTGCTTGGCCAGCCGTCCAGATCGACTTGCGGGCCGCGCCGCGGGCGGTGGCACTCGCTCGCCCGGTGGTTCAACACCTCAAGGCATCGGGCGGCGGGCTTTTCATCGCGGTTCGTGTCAGGCGGGGTGGACGGGTGGCCGCGGGCGAGTATCCGGGTTGGATGACCGAGCCAGTACACATCATGCGCTGCCTCCGGGAGCGCGGGGTTCCAGACGGCGCCTCCGTGTACCTCGCCTCTGACGAACGAGATCCGGATTTTTGGCGGCCGTTGCAGGAAGCGTATCGGCTGTTCCGCGATATCGACTTCCCGGCCCTTGGTGCCCTGAGCTCCCGCGTTGGCACAGCACCGCCAGACAACTACCTGCTGTATCAAGTGGAGTTGGAGGTGCTGCGTCAGGGCGCGGTGCGCCTGGACACCTTTCCCACCGACACCACCGCCGGTCATGCCACGAGTTGGGCCACCGATGGCTCACTGGTGGGGCATCGGCCCCGCAAACCCTTGGAGGTGTTGACGCTTTGGCGGTGGCGCCTGCGGGGCAGGGCCGGTTTTGGCGGTTGGCATAGCTAACGCGTGCCTGCCGCTGGCGTTCCTTTAAGTGGATGTGGGCGTGCGGCGCCGCGCCGGTGGCTTCAAGCCGGCCGATATACGTCAAACCGCACCGTGCGGCCCCGAATCTGCCAATGTGGCGTGGCCAATGGGCGCGACCGTGCCCGGCGCTTCAGCACCACCCGTTCACGGGCATGGCGCCGCGCCAGCCGCAAGAGTTCGAGGGGTGCCGCCGGCGGCTCGCCGGCCACCTCGCGCAGCACCTGCAGCGCCTTGCCCGGCAGGGCGGGCTTCGCTCGCGCCTCGAACATCGGGTCCAGATAGATGACGTCGAAATCCGCCGCCATGTGCGTTCGCGCATCGTCCAGTTGCACTTGCGCGTTGAGGCCACTGCGCCGCGCCAAATCTTCCAAGAGGGCGAACACACGCGGAGAACTTTCGACCAAGGTCGCTGCGCAACCAAGGCGCGCCAACGTCAGGCCATCGGTGCCCCAACCGGCCGTGGCGTCCAGGAGCGTGACGCCCGGGCCAGCGCCCGCGGCTCGTGCGATGCCGACATCCGGCCCTTGCACGCGGCGCAAGAGCGGCGCGGCGTTCAGGCGGAAGGGCTTCCTTTCGCCGGCGCGGCTGAGCGCGATGCCGCCCGCATCCAAGTAGAGGTGCCAGCCGGTTTGGGGCAGCGGGGCGGGGCAGGCTCGGTAATGCCCGCCGGCAGCCGAGAGCCGCGCCGCCAAAGTTGCCGCCGGCGCTTCCTGCCCAGCCGCGAAGTGGATGGGGGTGCTCAGGCGTGCGTCTTGCGCCACGGCGAATCGCCATTGACGTACAGTGGCGTCGCCGCGGCCGCGTCAATCAGCGGGCGCCCTTGCGCCAGCTCGGCGAGCACACCGGCATGAAGCCGCTCTTCCCGTTCCGCCAACAGCCAATCCGCCGGCACGTCGAGTGGTGCGTCTTCTGGCAGCAACGCATCGCCCGCCTCGGACTCGGCGTGACCAGCGGTGAAACGGTAACGCGCTACATAGTGCCAGCCACGCCGCGACAGCCGTTTGGTGACGACGCCGGCGGCGCTTGAGCGGCGGCGAATCTGTTCCGCCATCACCGCCGAGGTGGGCACGGGTGCCACGCCGATGCCTACGCCCAGGGCAATGCCTTGGGCCACCGCCGCGCCGATGCGCACTCCAGTGAACGAGCCGGGCCCGGCCGAGAACGCCACGGCATCCAACTGGCCGGGCACGACGCCGGCGGCGGCAAGCAGGGCATCCACCATGCCCAGCACCAAGGCGTTGTGGCGGCGCTCGGCAACGCGAAGATCTTCGATCAACTCACCACCATGCGCCAACGCCACGGAGCAGGCGACACCCGTGGTCTCGATGGCGAGCAGGCAGGTTGGGTTCAAGAGCCCCCGTGCGTGGTCGCCTCGGACAGTGGCTTATCGACGTTCAGATCCAAAACGTGGCCGAAGAGTCTGCGGAACAGGCCGAGCCGATGAATCTGGCCGTGGGTATAGGTGCCGCGCACGAGGTCGTTGTGGCTGAGCAGATCAACCACCCTGAGCTTGGGAGGCTCATCGGCTTCAATGGCCAGCCGCTGCCCCTTGAAGTCTGCGAGGGTGTCCTCCTGGACGGGCTTGGATGCGGCTTCAAACCGCACCATGTCCGCTTCCAACTGAGAAAACCTGCGTCCAAGCTCGGCATGAAGGGTGGTGCGCCGCGCCATGCCGAACACCAAGTCGATGGCCGCCAAGAGTGGCGGCAGGGCCACCAGCAGGATTGCCCCGCTCGCGTTGGCCAATAGGGCCGCCACTGCCGACGAGCCGCTTACCACCTGCGCCGCGGCGATGCAGCTATGCCACGACTCGAAGTACGATCGCCGGCGCTGGTGGTAGCGCACCGATCGCCGTACGCCAAACAACTGCCCGTGGAACTCATCGCAAACGCTCGTCATGGCTACCTCCGGGATACCCATCCCTACTTGGGGCGCGGACGGGGCTTGGGCCTCGGTGGCGGTGGCGGTGCCGTGTCGGTTACTTGTTCTCGGGTGTTGGCGGTTTCCGCCTTCCGCGCCAAGTCGTCAGGAAGATCTTTTGCCGGCCTCTTCGGCGTCTTGTTGCTGGCCATTGCCATGCGTCCAGATTGCCTCAAAATGTGACGCATAGCGTAGCACCCGCTGCGGTGAGCAACCACCCTATCGCTCCACTCGCGGCTCTCGGGCGCGAAGGTCGCGTTTGCGCGACGTGCGTTCGGGTTCGCGTAAACTCTGGGTGGAAGAAGGAGCCATGCCATGACGCCGGAGACGATTCTTGCCCGTCGGCCGTGTGTCCTCACGCAGGCGCAGCGCGAGCACTACTTCCAGCACGGCTATGTGGGTGCGCCGGGGGTGGTGCCGCGGGATTGGCTCGACCGGTTGAACGAGCGCACCGCCGCTTACGTCGAGGAGAGCCGCCAGGCGAACGGGGATCGGCGCTTCGACCTGGAGCCGGATCATTCGTCCGAGTGCCCGCGCATCCGGCGCTTGAACTCGCCGACGGACGTGGACGCCCTGTATTGGGAGTTCGCCTCCACCGGCCCGTTCGTCGATGTGGCGGAGGACTTGCTCGGCCCCGACATCAAGTTCCACCACTCGAAGCTCAACTTCAAATGGAGTGGCGGCGGCGAGGAAGTGAAGTGGCATCAGGACATTCAGTTCTGGCCGCACACGAACTACGACGTGCTGACGGTTGGCGTCTATCTTGAGGACGTTGATGCCCGCATGGCGCCGATGGGCGTGATTCCGGGCAGCCACAACGGCCCGCTCTTTGACCTCTATGACGATGCCGGGGAGTGGACGGGCCACATCCGCGCCGCGGACCTGCCGAACGTGGCGGTGGAGCGGGCCAGCTACATCGATGGCTCGGCGGGCACCGTCACGGTACACAATTGCCGCGCCATCCACGGCTCTGCGCCGAATTGGAGTGACCGCCCGCGCCCGTTGCTGCTGTGCGCCTACGCCGCGGCGGATGCCATCCCCATCACCAATCTGGTGTCCGCCTCGCCCCACGGCAACCAGCTGGTGCGCGGCGCCCCGGCGCGCTGGGCGCGGTTCGACCCGCGGCCGTGCCTGTTGCCGCCGGATTGGTCGAAGACCGGGCACAAGTCCATCTTCGAGCATCAGCAGGGGCGGAGCGTGGCGTCGGGGACGGCCGGCTGAGGGTTCGACCCTGCCGGTGTTAGGCCGGCCGTTTCGGGGCGCTGATGGCTCGATGTGCCATCATTCGCCAACCACACATGGCCACTTGCGAGCCGCCCGATGCCGTTCCTCGACCGTGAAGTAAGCCTCTACTACACCGAAGCCGGTGCCGGAGACCCCATCCTGTTCTGCCACGGCGCCGGGGGCAACGCCGCAAGTTGGTTCCACCAGTTCGGCGAGTTCGCCCGGGATTACCGCTGCATCGCCTACGATTGCCGCGGGTTTGGGCGCTCCACCTGCTCGGCGAGCCAATTCGACGGGAGCCAGTTCGCCGCGGATGCCGTGGCGCTGTTGGACGCGCTGGCCATCGAGTCCGCGCATTTCGTGTGCCAATCCATGGGCGGCTGGACCGGTGTGCAGGTGGCGCTCAACCACCCAAGCCGCATCAGAACGCTGGTGCTGTCGGACACCATCGGCGGCATTGCCCTCGAATCCGGCATCGAGAGCATTCGCACCCTCGGCGAGCGGGTGGACGACACGCGCTTGAAGAGCGCCGCCATCGCGGCGAGCTATCCGCGGAAGAACCCCGCCGGCGCTTTCCTGTACGGCCAGATTTCGGACTTCAACCGCCTGCCCCAGGAAGCCGTGGGCGGCAGCCTTTTCGCGGACCGGGTGCTGGTGCCCATCGAGCGGGCCCGACAGTTGACGCTCCCGATCCTCATCTTCTCCGGCACGGACGATGTCCTGTGGCCACCGGCGGTGTTGGAGGAATTGGCGCAGACGTTGCCGACCGCGGAGCGTTTCGAGATCGACTCCGGCCACTCCCCCTACTTCGAGAACCCCGAAGTGTTCAACCGGGTGCTGCGCGAGTTCCTGGAACGCGGGCACGGCTAGCGTCTCGGCGGGAGTGGTCGTTCGCCGATGCCGGCACCGCTGCGCGGCCGGGATGGGGAACTGTCACGAAAAGTTCATCCAACCGCCTTGTTCCGGCGGCGCGTCGGCGCATACAATGGCTGCCAATGTCACGGTGAGCCAGAGGCCGCGTAAGGCCAATGTCGCAGCGCCCACAACATAACGTCCATGCCGTCGCCGCGTTCGATGCGCGGTCTGGCCACATGGGCCATTCCCAAGTGTCCACCGGTTGCGGCGGGGGTGCCGTATAGCTTTACGAGGCGAAAACGTCTCCACGGAAACCCCGAAGCGCCGCAGAGCCTTCGGGGTTTTTCTTTTTTGGCGAGCAACAAACTGATGTCCACACCAACGCCCACACAACTGCGACGCAACGTCCGCGTCACGCTCGTGCTGTCGTTCTTTCAGATGTTCATGGTGCTCATGCCAGTGATCGTGCTCTTCTTTGAGAGCCGCGGGCTGTCCATGTCCCAAGTGCTGCTCCTGCAGGCGTGGTTCGCCGCGCTGGTGTTGCTGTTGGAGGTGCCGTCCGGCTACATCGCCGATCTGTTGGGACGCAAGCGCACACTCATTGCCGGCACGTTCTTCGGTGCCGTCGGCCACGGCCTGCTGGTGTTCATGGAGGGCTTTTGGCAGTTGGCGGTGTTCGAGGCGTGCCTGGCGGTGGGCTTCAGCCTCATTTCGGGCGCGGATTTGGCGTTCCTGTACGACACGGAAGTGGCCTTGCGCGACCCGACCGACAAGCGCCGCAAGTCCGTGGCGCGGCTCTTCGCCACCCGCAACCTCTCGGAAGGGTTGGCGGCCGGGATGTGCAGCGTGTTGCTCTTGTGGTCGATGGATGCCGCGGTGTATGCCCAAGCGGGGTTCGCGTGGGTGGCCTTCGGCCTCACGTTCGCCTTGGTGGAACCGCCCGTGGAGCGCCTGCCGCACGGCGGGCACATCGCCAACTTGGCGTTCGTGGCACGGCGCCTGCTGGCGAACGGCGCCATCCTGCGGCTCACCGTGTTGGCCCTCGCTATCTGGCCGCTGACCACCATGTTCGCCGTGTGGCTGCTGCAGAGGCATTGGCAGGGCCAAGGCATCGACATCGGCCTGTTCGGCTACCTGTGGGGCGGCTTGACGCTCATCGCCGCGCTGGCCGGCAAGTATGCGTTGGCGTTGGAGGATCGCCTTGGCAGCACCATCATGCTGCTCGTCATCGGCATCGCGCCGGCGGTGGCCTATTGCGGCCTTGCCGCGTTTGGCGTGGTGGGTGGGTTGGCCGTCGCCACGGCATTCTTCGCCTGCCGCGGGTTCGGCATCGTCATCCTGCGCCAAGCGCTGAACAAGCGTGTGTCCAGCGAGTTCCGCGCCACCGCCAACTCGTTCGCGAGCCTCGGTTTCCGGGGCGCGTTCGTGGTGACGGCGCCACTGGTGGGCGCGGTGTTGGATTGGTGGGGAATGGGAATCGTCTTCCTATCCCTCGCCGCCGCCTCGCTGGCCATCTGCGTCGCGCTGATCGCGCCGCTCATCTTGGCGGCGCGGTCGGCGCGAAGGCGAATGCAGGTGGCGGTGCCCGAAATGCCGGAGGGTGCGTCACCGGCATTGGGCGCTCCGGGCGGCTGAGGGCGGGTGAGGAGTTGGCGGCTGGCTCGGCGTCGCAAATCCGCCTAACGGTCAAACACGTCGTGTAACGCTCCGGGATGACGGCCATCAGCCCGGAGGCGTCTCGTTTCGTGGCGCGATCTGTTCCAACTCCCGCACGACGCGCTGCCACAGCGCCTGGGCCTGCCGTAGCGCCGCGGGCCGATCTATCGGTGTATCCCCTTCGGGTGCCTGGTAGCGGAACTGCACGCCGAAGGGGGTATAGGCTGCAAGTGGTAGGAAGGGGACTGCGTCCACCTGCTCCTGCAGCAACCCAATCAGCGCTCCCAAGTCGTGTGAGAGCGGAAATCTCACGCCCAACAGTGCCAGCCACGCCTTGAGCGACTTCTCGGCAGCCTGCTGCACATGGAAGCCGAACACCCCGTCGCCAACCTCGGTGGCGGCAAGGAGCGCCCGCAAAGTGAGGAGGTCCTGCTCTGCCACATCCAGCAAAGCCCGAGCACACTTAGGGTCGCTCATAGAGCACTCTGCCTTCGGCCACGGCCCGGCCCACAACGTGGTTCAGTGAATCGCTCCAATAGTCGAACTCGTCCTGGGAGTACACGAGGACATCGGTGGGGACACGAAACTTCGCCAGCGCTTCGTAGAGCCGAACGCAGAATTGCCGTCGGCTCCGCTGCTTGTTGAACGGGGTGCTGTCCACGACGATGAAGTCCACGTCAGACGCCTCGCCCGCGTCACCGCGCGCTCGCGAGCCGAACAAGATGACGCGCTCCGGGTCGGCCTCGGCCACGATGGCGTCAACCATCTCGCGGATCAGATGCTCCGTCACGGGCGTCGTCACCACCTGTTGCCACCGAGTTCCCCGGACGTCCAGAGGTCGCCGAGCTCCAAGGGCAAATCCGCCCCCCGCGGCCCAAACGACAACATGCCAGACACCTTCAGCCTATGCAGGAGCATCATGGTGCCTCGCTGTGGTGTGCATGGTGGATGGTTGGAAGCTGGTGCTTCACGCCTAGAACACCGCCAACGGGTTCACCGGCGATCCCGTTCCCCGCTTCACCCGCAAGGGGGCCAGCATGAAGAAGAACGCCCAGCGGTTGCGTTCGGCGCAGGCGGTGGCGAGGGTGTCGAGGCGGAGGTTGTCCAACAGGTGCAGGCCCATGGCCACGATGCCGCATTGGTGAATCGGCATGGGCCAACCTTCGGTGTCCGCGTTGGGGATGGCGTCCGATACGCCGTCGCTGCCGAGTGCCGCGATGTGCCGTTCGTGCAGCCACGGCACGGCGCGTGCGTCCAATCCGGCAAGGCCCTCCAAGGGTGGCCAAGCGCCCAGGGCGGCGCGGCGGGCGTCGCGGCCGGTGCTGATGAGCAGGATGTCTCCCTCGCCGGCGCGAACGTTCTGGGCAGTCTCCGCGGCTTCAAGGTCTTCCGGTGAGATGCGTTCGCCGCGTTCGAGCCAATCCACGCCCTTCAGCCGCGGGATGTCCAGCAGTACGCCGCGCCCCACCACGCCATCCTTGGCGGCCATGATGCTGTTCTTGGTGGCGCCGGTGCTCTTCACGTCGCTGGCCGGGAAGCCGTTGTACATGGTCTCGTTCACGAACACATGGCACAGCGCGTCGATGTGGGAAACGGCCATGCCGTGGAACGCCACGCCGATGAAGTCCATGGCGCTCTCCATGCCGGGCATGCCGGATTCGGTGCAGGCATCCCCGGCCACCACCATCATGTGCTGCGCCGGGCGGGGGTTGTCCGGCGCTGGGCGGGTGGGGAACTCCAAGGCGCAACTCACCGTCACCCCTTCTTGGATGAGCCGGGCGGCCGCGGCCGTCTTGTCCGGGGTGATGAAGTTGAGTGCGCCGCGCTCGTCGGCCGTGCCCCAACGGCCCCAGTTCTTCACCGCCTCGAAGAGCTCGGCCATGCCCGTGGGCGAGGGTGCCTGCCAGCCGTCCCTGTGTACCGCGCCGTCGCTCACCGCTTCCTCCTGCCGGGGCCAACCATCCGGGCCAACGCCGTCTGCGACCATGCGTTGCCGAGCCCAAGCGTGTCAAGCGCGGCGCTATGAATCACCACGCCCGCTCACTCTCAGCCCAGGGCGCTTTCCGCCTCCCGCCGCGCCCAGCCGTAGTCCGCCTTGCCGTTGGGTGCGCGCCGCACCGTGTCCACGAACAACACTTGCTTCGGCAGCTTGTAGCCCGCCAGGTGCTCGCGGGTGAAGTCGATGAGGCCCTGCTCGGCCAATGGCTCGCCGCCCTGCCGGGAAGCCACGGCCACCACGCGCTGGCCGAAGCGGTCGTCCGGCACGCCCACCACCAAGCAGTCGTAGATGGCTGGATGCCGCTTCACCGCCTCCTCCACCTCTTCCGGATACACCTTCTCGCCGGCGGTGTTGATGCAGTTGCTGCCGCGCCCCAACAGCGTGATGGCGCCGTCCGCTTCCACGGTGGCGTAGTCGCCCGGGAAGCTGTAGCGCACCCCGTCGATTTCCTTGAAGGTGGCGGCGGATTTCTCTGGGTCTTTGTAGTAGCCGATGGGCACCAAGCCGCCGCTGGTGGCGAGCTTGCCCATCACGCCGGAGCCGGGGGCCACCTCTTGGCCATCGTCCGCGAACACCTTCACGCCTGGGTTGATCTGGAACCGCGCCGTTTCGGCGCCTTGCTCGCGGGTGGCCACTGAGGAACCCATGCCGCCCTCGGTGGAACCCATCGCATCGACCAAGCGCATGTCGCCGTGTTCGAGCAAGCCTCGCTTCACTTCCGCGCTCCACATCACGCCGCTTGAAACGATGCTCTCCACGGACGAGATGTCATAGGGATTGCCGCGCTTCCTGGCATCGTTCAAGGCGTCCAGCATGGGGCGGGCGAAGGCGTCGCCGACGATGGTCACGCCGGTGCAGCGGTTGCGTTCCACCTCGCTCCAAATGAGATGCGGGTCGAGCCCCAGCTTGGGGATGGTCACCACGGTGCCGCCGGTGAGGAGCGGCACCATGGAACCGAGCCACATGCCGGTGCCATGCATCAGCGGGCACGCCGCGAGGCTCACGGTGAAGGCGTTCTCGGCCGCCAGCGCCGCCACCACCGCGGGAATGTCCGCGGCGTCCTCCGGCGCCTTCACGCCCAGTGCGCCGACGCTGCCCATCATCACGGAGATGAACTGTTGGTGGTGATACATCACGCCCTTTGGCATGCCGGTGGTGCCACCCGTGTAGAGCATGTAGATGTCCTGCCCATCGCGGTCGATGCGGGGCATCGGGGTGGCGGCGCGAATGGCACGCTCGAAGTCGATCGCGTCGTCGATGAGCGCCTCGGTGCCGTCGTCCACCTGCACGAAGAGCTTCACCTTGGGCAGCTGGCGGCGAATCTCCCAGATGCGCGCGGCATAGCAGCCTTGGAAGAACACGGCCTCGGCATCCGCGTTGTCCAGCAGATAGACGAGTTCCTCGGCCTTGTAGCGGTAATTCACGTTGATCGGGCTGCCGCGCAGCTTGAAGATGCCGTATTGCGCCTCGAGGTATTCGTTGGAGTTGTGCAGGTAGATGCCCACCTTCGAATCCACCCCCACACCGTGCTCGTGGAGCAGGCCGGCGATGCGGGCGGCGCGTTCGTCGTACTCGCGCCAAGTGCGCTCTTGGGTGCCGCAGATGAGCGCCTTGCGGTCGGCAATGAGGTCCGCGATGGTCTCCCAGACGGTCGCGAAGTGGAGTCCCATGGGACGCTCCCCGGCTCTGCCCCAACGTGGGCGAAGCGCGGAAGTTAAGGAATTGACCGCCCCATGTCCAACGGCGCGGCGCATGCCAAATCTTGGCGGTTTTCGCCAGAAGCGGTGGCGATGTTCCAACGCTCTGCTAAAAAAGGCTTCATTTATCAGATCGTTATGCAGCCCACTGCGAGTTGGCACGGGTCTTGATTGGGTGTTGGCCGAGAGAAGCCAGCTTGAGACCGCAGATGTTCAGACTGTCCAGAGTCGCCTCGCCACGGGGCACGTTCCTTGCCTTTGCGCTGCTCGTCGTCGCGTGCCTCGCGTTCGGCGCCATCGCCGAGGCGAACCTGTCCGCGCCGCCGGCGATGGCCGCTTCGGAATCCGCTGCCATCGCCGTGGTGGATGCCGACGCGATGTTTCGGGATTGCTGAGGAGTGCCCCATGGAGGATGCAATGCGTAGGGTGGATTTGGGCGAGACGGGCCGCACACGGCGGCTGCGGCTCGACAAGGACGAAAACTGGATCGGCGGCGTGTGCGCGGGTTGCGCCAACTACTTCGGCATCGACCCGGCGTTCGTGCGCGTGGGCACGGTGGTGACGGCGCTGTTCTTGCCCAAGGCCGTCATCGCCACCTACCTCATCGCCTGGGTGTTGTTGAGCCGTCGTTGAACGCGGCCGGGGCGCAGCCTCAGCCGTCAGCGATGAAGTTGACGATCCAGCGCGCCACCACCGCTTCGTCGGTGGCTTCGGCCAGCGATGCGATGCCGGGCGCGAAGGCGTCGCCGATGAGCGTCTCCCGCGCCCGCATCAACGCTTCCGCGTAGGGCTTGCTGAACTCCGGGTGGCCTTGGAAGGTGAGGATGTGGTCACCCAAGGCAAAAGACGCCTTGGGGCAGAAGTCCGTGGCGCCCAAGAGGCGGGCTTGGGGTGGCAGCGCCGCCACTTGGTCCTTGTGGCTCGAAAGCAGGCTCACCGCGTTCTGTGGCGGCGTCATCGAGCCGTGCCGGGCCACCACCTTCATGCGGTGAACGCCCACCGCCCAGCCCTCTCGCGCCGGCAGCGTCTCGCCGCCCAGTGCATGGGCGATGAGCTGGTGTCCGAAGCAAATGCCCACCAGCCGCTTGCGCTCTTGATGGAGCGTTCGCACATAGTCCTGCAATGTTTGGATCCACGGCAGATCGTCGTAAACGCTGTGGCGGCTGCCGGTGATGATGTAGGCGTCGCAGTCATCCAAGGCGCGCGGGTATTCGTTGAAGCGCACGTCATAGACGCGAAAGGCGGCGCCGTGCCCCCGGTCATGCGCGGCGTCGCCCAGCACAGACTCGAACATCCGCGAGTACTGGCCGAACGTCGGTTGCAGCTCTTCCCGCAACACGTCCGCCTGCAGGATGCCGACCTTCATATCGCCTCGAAATAGCGCGCCAGTTGCCAATCCGTCACTTGGCGCTCGGCTTCGCGGGTTTCCCAATCGCGGCTTACCGCGAAATGCTCGACGAAGGCGTCGCCGAACAGCCGTCGCGCCGCCTCGGATTGCAGGAAGCGAGCGGTGGCTTCGCGCAAGGTGGGGCTGAAACGGCGTTCGGGCGGCAGCGCGTCCTCAACGTCGTAGGCGTTGCCCACCACGGCTTCCGGCGGCTCGATCTCATCTTGGATGCCGAGCGCCGCCGCGCCCACGGTGGCCGCGGCGGCCAGGTAGGGGTTGGCGTCCGCGCCGCCGACGCGGCACTCGATGCGCTCGCTCGCGCCGCCGCGGATCACCCGGAACGCCGCGGTGCGGTTGTCGATGCCCCAAGTGGCCGCGGTGGGTGCCCAGGCGCCCTTCACCAACCGCGTGTAGCTGTTCACTGTGGGTGCCAGCATGGGCAAGAGTTCCGGCACGTGGCGCACCAAGCCGCCGACGGCGTGGCGCAGGCGCGGGTGGAGCTCGGGCGCGTCCGAGCGGAATTGGTTGTCGCCGGCGCCGTTCACGAAGGAGAAGTGGAAGTGGCCGCTTTGGCCTGGGTAATCCATGGACCACTTGGCCATGAACGTCGCCACGGCGCCGCGCTTGGCGAAGAATGCCTTGGCGAAGGTTTTGAAGAGGGCTGCCCGGTCGGCGCTGTCGGCGCCGTTGGCCGGGGCGAGGGCCGCTTCCCACACGCCGGGGCCGGTTTCACAGTGCAGGCCCTCCAACGGTGTGCCGATGTCTTCGCAGTAGTTCATCAACGCCTGAAACCACTCGGCGTTCGCGCTGGCGCGCAGCACCGAATAGCCGAAGTTGCCCGGCGTCAGCGGGCGCAGGCAGCGATACGCCTTTTCGCGGATGGAGTGAGGCGTCTCGTCGAACACGAACAACTCGTACTCGAAACCGGCGGTGAGCTTGAGGCCCAAGCCATCGGCCATGGCCAGCGCCCGCCGCAGCGCGGAACGGGGGCAGACCGGGTGGTGGGAGGCACCCTCGGGCGCTTGGAACTCGCCGATGAAGTAGGGCACACCCTCGTCCGGCAGCCAGCGCTCGGTATCGACCAACAGGCGGTACTCGGCGTCCGGGAAGCCAGTGTGCCAGCCAGTGAAGTCCCCACCGTCGTAGAGCTGGTCGTCGATGTCCCAGCCGAACACGCAGTTGCAGAAGCCGCCGCCCTTGTGCAAGACGCCGGCGAACTTCTCCAAGCTCACGTACTTGCCGCGGATCACGCCGTCAATGTCCGTCAAACCGAGCTTCACTTGGCGGGCGCCCCGCTCCCGGTAGCCGGCGACCTTCGCTTCCACTTCCGTCATGGCCTAACTGCTCCTGCCCGCGGCGCTTGGCCCACTGTGGATAACTCTTGGGATAACTGACGCACCGGCCGCCGGCGAACGGTTGGCAGCCTGTGGCCAGCGGCCGCGCCCCGTTGCCGCTCGTTCGAGGAAGTTACTTTTAATTTCAATGTGTTAACCCGCCTAAGCCAACCTATGCCTGCACACACTTGCGCAACTTGGGATTAGTGGAAACCCGTAGTGGCCGCACTGTGCATAGCTCTTGGAACACCGGCGGATAATCGCGCTGAAACCGTTGCGGGACGCGGGTCTCTGGCCCTTGGCGGCCATCAGTGCAGGAACGCGAACATCTGGCGCCGATAGCGCTTCGCGAGTTCGGATCCCTTGCCCATGGTGGCCATGATCTTAATCATGGTCGTGCGCCCGGCGTCGTCCCGGAACTTGCGGTCTTGGCGCAGGATTTCCATGCATTGGTCGAGCGCCTCGGCGTAGTCTCCCACCACCGCCTGGGTGACGGCCGCCTCGTAGCGGGCGTCGAGGTCGGCGCCGTTCGCCGCCACCCGCGCCAGCGCCTTGCGCCCGTTCATGTCCGCGGCTTGTTCGGCGAGTTCCAAACGCGCCACCGGGCGTTCCCGCTCCGGGGTGTCCTCCGGAATCGTGGCGAGCACCGTGGCGGCGCCCTTGAGGTCGCCCTTGCGGGCGAGCAGGTCCGCCCACTCCAACTTGAAGCCCACGTTGTTGGGCTCGGCCTTCAATGCCTGCTCCAAGATGGCCAACGCCCCCTTCCAATCCTGCGCGGCCAAGTGTTCCTCCAGCTCGGCCTTCAGCCGGTCGCTGTCGGATAGCGTGAGGCCGTCGATGAGTTGCCGCAGCACGGCTTCGCCCTGCGGCCCATCCAGCTGGTCGGCGATCTGGCCGTCGACGATCACGCGGATGCTGGGCACGCCTTGCACCCGCAGTTGCTGGGCGAGCTGGGGGATGCGCGCCACATCGCACAGCCCCAAGGCGAACCTGCCCTGATACTGCTTGGCGAGGCCCTCCAAAGTGTTCTTCGCGTCCGCGGCCGGGGGAATCTGCTCCGCCCAGAACAGCAGGATGACGGGCGTCTCCTGGGAGCGGGCGACGACGTCGCTCTGGAAGGTGGCTAGATCGACCTCGAAGACAGTGGGTTGCGCGTCCACGGCGGCGCGGCTCAAGAGGGTTGCGGGACGATGCGCAGATAGGGCTTGGGCGCCCGCCAGCCGTCGGGATAGCGCTTGCGCGCCTCGGCGTCGGACACGGCCGGCACGATGATGACGTCTTCGCCTTGGCGCCAGTTCACCGGCGTCGCCACTTGATGCCGAGCGGTGAGCTGGCACGAATCCAGCAGGCGCAGCACTTCGTCAAAGTTGCGCCCGGTGCTCATGGGGTAGGTGAGCATCGCCTTGATCTTCTTGTCTGGGCCGATGACGAACACGGAGCGCACGGTGGCGTTGTCTGCCGCGCTGCGGCCCTCGGCGGCATCCCCGGCGTCTTCCGGCAGCATGTCGTACAGCTTGGCGATGGCGAGGCTCGGATCGCCGATGAGGGGGTAGTTGACGGCGTGGCCTTGAGTCTCCTCGATGTCCTTCGCCCACTCGCCGTGGCTCTGCACGGGGTCCACGGACAAGCCGATGATCTTGCAGTTGCGCTCGGCGAACTGCGGCGCCAGCCCGGCCATGTAACCGAGTTCCGTGGTGCAGACGGGCGTGAAGTCCTTCGGATGGGAGAAGAGAATCGCCCAGCCGTCGCCAATCCAGTCATGGAAGCGGATTTCGCCCTCGGTGGTGCTGGCGGTGAAATCCGGCGCCTCCGAGTTGATTCTGAGTGCCATGGTTCCTCCTTGGGGCTAGGACGCTAAGGCTAACATTGTGCGGCGGGGATGTTGATCGCGCGGATGCCCGCTGTGGCGCACATCGCCCGCCTTCTGCAATGGGCATGGAGTCTGCGAAGCGAACCCGAACTCGACCCGCGGGGGCGTTCAAGCCGCGGGGCGGGGCAGCCTACCCAGCGCTCGGCGTTGTCCGCGGCGAAAAGGGGCAATCGGCGTTGCCCAACGGCAACCGCGGCCTACAGCAAGCCGCCCTTCGCCGCCTCCGGCTTGGGCGGGCGGCGCAGCTCGTCCGGCACCGGGGGCAGGTCGTCGGCCGCCAGGCAGTCGCCGGCGATCACGGCGTCGAGCAGCCGCGTTTGGTCCGACTGCAGCGCCACGGTCGCTTCCAGCACCCAGAGCAGGTCGAGCAGCTCGTTGGTGTGGGCCGCCGTCCAACGCTGCGGGCGGATGTCGTCCAGCGGCGAGGACTTGCGGCCGGCGCCGTGGCGCATCCGGCTGCGCAGCCACGAGCGCACCACCTGCAGGCCCGACACTTGGAACCCGAAGACCTCGGCGGCCACGGGCGCGAACTCGCCCGCGCCCACATGGAGCGTCTGGCTTGCGGGGTTGTGCTCGAAGGCGTCGGGATAGCCGGCGACATCGCCGGGAACCGCCTTGACGCACTTCGCGGCCCCCGGCGGAACCCGATTGGGCCAGCCTTTCTGCCGGAAGCGGGCGGCGTAGGTGTGCAGGAACAGCAGCCGGGCGCCGATGGCCCTGAGCTGGGCGAAGAGCCGGGCGTCCTTGGTGAGCGGCAGGCGCAATTGTCGGGTTTCCAGCTCTGCCTTGTGGCGGGCGGCGAAAGCCGAGTGGGCCAGGGTGCCGTAGGTGTAGGCCGCGAAGTCTTCCGCCGAAACCGGATGGTCGTAGGCTTGGGACAGGGTCTCGAGCAGGCCGGGCAGGATATTCGCCGCCGAGGCGTCCGCCGTGCGGTAAAGTGGAATCGCATCCTTGGCGCCGCGGCCGGAGAAGTGGTCGAGGTCCGGAATCTCAGCAGAGGCGACCAAGGCCGGGCCATCGCCCAAGGGCTTGGTTAGCAGGCTCGTCAGGTATAGCTGCCTTTCGCCGTGGGCGCGCCAGAGGTCCGGGCGCGGGCGCGACATCAGGCGGGCGTCCGCGATGATGTGCTGGCGGTCGAGGGAACGCCAGGCGTAGCGCCGCGCCTCCGGCATGGGGGCGTCGGCCGGCAGGTGGGCGATGGGCGTTCGGTCGCCGCTTGCGGCGAGGGCCGGGCCGTAGCTGCCCGCCGTAGTTCGATCCACGGTTTCCCGGAACGCTTCCGACCTGCGGGCGCCGCGATGCCTCAGCAGCCGGCGCCAGCGGCGCTCCAACGTGTCCACGTCCGGCGCGATGGGCCAGGTGCGCTTCAACTGGACGCCGGAGTGCTGCCAAGGCATCAAGTCCGTCAACAGCGGCCAGCGGTGGTAGTCGCCCCGCGCGGCGGGGCGGAACGGCGCCTGCCAGCCGTCCGGGCAGTCCCGCCAGCGCACCGCGGCGAAGCCGTCGATGGCGTCCAGCGCGTCCAGCTTCCCTTGGCGGGCGCCCTCGACGCGGGCGTAGCGCACCTTGGCCGGCTCGTCCGCCCTCGCGCCGTCCCCCCGGACGGCCACCGCGATGGCAACCGGCGTGCGGATGGCGAAGACGTTGTCGTCGTCGCGGCCGGAGACGTGGCCTTCGCCGCCGAGGTCGATGATCCAGATCTCGTCGCACACCCGCCGCATGTGGCGGCGCATGCCGAGGAAGGCGTCTCCGTCCAGATAGCTCGAGGCGCTGATGAAGCTGACCACGCCGGCCCCGTCGGCGCCCTCCTGCTCGAACACCTTCCACAGCGCCCAGCGCCAGAAATACACGTAGAGGTTGTAGAGGTTCTTGAGCTGCCCGCCGCGCCCGGCCGCCGTCACGGGTTCCACGAAGTCCCCCAAGATGGCGTCCGCGTCCCCGCCTTCGTCGCCCCAGCGCACCCAGGCGCCGGTGCGGTCGCCGTTGTCCGCCCGGGCGGCCTCGTGCCGGTCGTAGGGCGGGTTGCCGAGGCAGACGATCACCCGCGCACTTTCATGCGAGGGGCAAGCCCCTCGCGCTCCCCGGCCGCAGGCGCTCTTCACCGCCAGCGCCCGCTCGTGCTGTTCGGAGATGGGCTGCATGAACAGCGGTATCCGCAGCTGCCGGGGCTGGGCGTTGGGGCTTGCCAGGGTGTCGGTGAGGTGGATGCGCGCGGCGCTGTCCGGCGGCGCGCCACGGTCGCGCAGGGCGCGGCTGACGCGCAGTTCGCTCACCGCGTAGGCGCCGACCAGCCGCTCGAACCCGTGCAGGTTGCCGGCCAGCGCCGCCGCCTGTCCGGGCAGCGCGCCGGCGCCCCGCTCCGCCTCGACGCGCCGCAGCGCCTGCTCGATGACGCCGAGCAGGTAGGTGCCGGTGCCCACCGCCGGGTCCAGCGCCACCACCTCGGGGTCGGCGAAGCCGAGGGGCTTGCCGAGGCGCTCCGTGAGCAGCTCGTCGATCAGGCGCACCTGGGCGCGCACCACCTGCACGGGCGTGTAATACACGCCGGCGTTTCGGCGCAGTTGCGGGTCGTAGGCGGCGAGGAAGTCCTCGTAGAAGTAGAGCCAGGGGTCGCCGGCCGCGGCGAGCGGGCCGGGCGGCACCACGGCGATGACGCGCAGCAGCAGGTCCAGCGACGCGGCCATCTCGCGGCGCACCCGGTGGTCGGTGAGCACCTGCAGGGCGCGGGACAGCAGGCTGTGCTGGGCGGCGAGGGCGGCTTGCGCGCCCTCCAAGGTGAGCGGCTCGGCGCCCTCGCTGCGGCCAAGCAGCAGGGCGAAGGTGACGGTCTGCGCGTAGGCGTCGGCGAACTCCCGGTCCGTCGCCTCCGGGAACAGCAGTTCCCGCCAGTCGCCGGCCAGGGCGGACATCGGGGATTCGGGGGTGGCCAGCGCGTCGGCCACGTCCTCGCGCAGCATCCGGCACAGCGGCGCCATCAGCTCGGCGAACGCCTTGAGATCGACGCGGCCCGTGCGGTCCAGCGGCAGGATCGGCGCCCAGGAAAGGAAGTCGCGCAGCAGGCCCTCGACGGCGCGGGCGTCGTCTCCGCCCACCGCGTCCGCGCCGTCCTTCACGGCGTCGCCGGACAGCTTGACGACCTTGCCGACGCGCTGGCCGCCGCGGTACAGCGCCCAATGGCTGCCGTCGCTGTAGAGCAGGTTGGGGATGGCGGAGAAGCGGTTGAACTGCGCCCGGTCGTGCCCGCGGAAGCGGCCCGCGTCCGCCCCGGCGCCGGGCGCCTTGAGCTCCGCGTAGCCCAGCAGGGCGCCTTGGTCGTGGACGGCGAAGTCCGGGCGGCCCAGGCGGTCCGGCAGGCTCGCCTCCCCGGCGCACACCAGTTCCCGGCCCAGGGCGGCGCCGGCCGCGGTGACGAAGTTCTCGAACGGGCCGCGCAGCTGCTCCTCCGGCGCACCGCCCGGCCGCAGCCCGGTTTTGGCCGTCGCCGCCGCCGCGAAGGCCCGCAGGGCTTGATGGAGCGTCACGGCACTCCCGCGCGCTGGTTCATCCGCGCTCACGCGGCATGGCTTCGCACTTCCCGTTCCAGGCGGTCGCCCAACGAGTGGCGGGTCTCCTCCAGGTCGCAGTCCGCCTGCAGTCCCGAAGAAACTCGCCGGGGTGAATGTTCGGAAGTTTGGCCATCGGGGTGCCCTCTCGGAACGCACATTGAATGGTAGTCGACGACTTCACACACGAGGCATCGTCCGCCGACTCGGGTGTCTACAGCAAGCCGACCTTCGCCGCCTCCGGCTTGGGCGGGCGGCGCAGTTCCTCCGGCACGGGGGGCAGGTCATCGGCCGCCAGGCAGTCGCCGGCGGCCACGGCGTCGAGGAGGCGCGCCTGCTCCGGCCGCAGCGCGACCGTGGCCTCCAGCACCCAGAGCAGGTCGAGCAGCTCGTTGGTGTGGGCCGCGGTCCAGCGTTGCGGGCGGATGTCGTCCAGCGGCGAGGACTTGCGGCCGGCGCCGTGGCGCATGCGGCTGCGGAGCCACGAGCGCACCACCTGCAGGCCCGACACCTGGAACCCGAAGACCTCGGCGGCCACGGGCGCGAACTCGCCCGCGCCCACATGGAGCGTCTGGCTTGCTGGGTTGTGCTCGAAGGCGTCGGGATAGCCGGCGACATCGCCGGGAACCGCGTTGACGCACTTCGCCGCGCCCGGCGGAACCCGATTGGGCCAGCCTTCCTGCCGGAAGCGGGCGGCGTAGGTGTGCAGGAACAGCAGGCGGGTGCCGATGGCGCTGAGCTCGGCGAACAGCGTGGCGTCCTTGGTGAGCGGCAGGCGCAGTTGCCGGCCTTCGAGTTCCACCTTGTGGCGGGCGGCGAAGGCGGGGTGGGCCAAGGTGCCGTAGGTGTAGGCCACGAAGTCCTCGGCGGAGACCGGGTGGTCGTAGGTTTCGGACAGGGCCTCCAAGAGTCCGGGCAGGATGTTCGCCGCCGAGGCGTCCGCCGTGCGGTAAAGTGGAATCGCGTCCTTGGCGCCTCGCCCGGAGAAATGGTGGAGATCGGGGACTTCGGCGCAGGCCACGAGGGCTGGTCCGTCACCTAGGGCAGCCGTCAAAAGGCCCGTCAGATAGAGCTGCCGTTCGCCGTGGGCGCGCCAGAGGTCCGGGCGCGGGCGCGACATCAGGCGGGCGTCCGCGATGACGTGCTGCCGGTCTAGGGAGCGCCAGGCGTAGCGTCGCGCCTCCGGCATGGGGGCGTCGGCCGGCAGGTGGGCGATGGGCGTTCGGTCGCCGCTTGCGGCGAGGGCCGGGCCGTAGCTGCCGGCCGTGGTTCGATCCGCCGTTTCCCGGAACGCTTCCGACCTGCGGGCGCCGCGATGCCTCAGCAGCCGCCGCCAGCGGCGCTCCAATGTGTCCACGTCCGGCGCGATGGGCCAGGTGCGCTTCAGCTGGACGCCGGAGTGCTGCCAAGGCATCAAGTCCGTCAACAGCGGCCAGCGGTGGTAGTCGCCCCGCGCGGCGGGGCGGAACGGCGCCTGCCAGCCGTCCGGGCAGTCCCGCCAGCGCACCGCGGCGAAGCCGTCGATGGCGTCCAGCGCGTCCAGCTTCCCTTGGCGGGCGCCCTCGACGCGGGCGTAGCGCACCTTGGCCGGCTCGTCCGCCCTCGCGCCGTCCCCCCGGACGGCCACCGCGATGGCAACCGGCGTGCGGATGGCGAAGACGTTGTCGTCGTCGCGGCCGGAGACGTGGCCTTCGCCGCCGAGGTCGATGATCCAGATCTCGTCGCACACCCGCCGCATGTGGCGGCGCATGCCGAGGAAGGCGTCTCCGTCCAGATAGCTCGAGGCGCTGATGAAGCTGACCACGCCGGCCCCGTCGGCGCCCTCCTGCTCGAACACCTTCCACAGCGCCCAGCGCCAGAAATAGACGTAGAGGTTGTAGAGGTTCTTGAGCTGCCCGCCGCGCCCGGCCGCCGTCACGGGTTCCACGAAGTCCCCCAGGATGGCGTCCGCGTCCGCGCCTTCGTCGCCCCAGCGCACCCAGGCGCCGGTGCGGTCGCCGTTGTCCGCCCGGGCGGCCTCGTGCCGGTCGTAGGGCGGGTTGCCGAGGCAGACGATCACCCGCGCGTCGCTCTTCACCGCCAGCGCCCTTTCATGTTGTTCGGAGATGGGCTGCATGAAGAGCGGTATCCGCAGTTGCCGGGGCTGGGCGTTGGGGCTGGCCAGGGTGTCCGTGAGGTGGATTTGCGCGGCGCCGTCCGGCGGCGCCCCCCGGTCGCGCAGGGCGCGGCTGACGCGCAGTTCGCTCACCGCGTAGGCGCCGACCAGCCGCTCGAACCCGTGCAGGTTGCCGGCCAGCGCCGCCGCCTGTCCGGGCAGCGCGCCGGCGCCCCGCTCCGCCTCGACGCGCCGCAGCGCCTGCTCGATGACGCCGAGCAGGTAGGTGCCGGTGCCCACCGCCGGGTCCAGCGCCACCACCTCGGGGTCGGCGAAGCCGAGGGGCTTGCCGAGGCGCTCCGTGAGCAGCTCGTCGATCAGGCGCACCTGGGCGCGCACCACCTGCACGGGCGTGTAATACACGCCGGCGTTTCGGCGCAGTTGCGGGTCGTAGGCGGCGAGGAAGTCCTCGTAGAAGTAGAGCCAGGGGTCGCCGGCCGCGGCGAGCGGGCCGGGCGGCACCACGGCGATGACGCGCAGCAGCAGGTCCAGCGACGCGGCCATCTCGCGGCGCACCCGGTGGTCGGTGAGCACCTGCAGGGCGCGGGACAGCAGGCTGTGCTGGGCGGCGAGGGCGGCTTGCGCGCCCTCCAAGGTGAGCGGCTCGGCGCCCTCGCTGCGGCCAAGCAGCAGGGCGAAGGTGACGGTCTGCGCGTAGGCGTCGGCGAACTCCCGGTCCGTCGCCTCCGGGAACAGCAGTTCCCGCCAGTCGGCGGCCAAGGCGGACATCGGGGACTCCGTGTTCCGCAGCGCGTCGGCCACGTCCCCGCGCAGCATCCGGCACAGCGGCGCCATCAGTTCGGCGAACGCCTTGAGATCGACCCGGCCCCCGCGGTCCAGCGGCAGGATCGGCGTCCAGGAAAGGAAGTCGCGCAGCAGGCCCTCGACGGCGCGGGCGTCGTCCCCGCCCACCGCGTCCGCGCCGTCATTCACCGCGTCGCCGGACAGCTTGACGATCTTGCCGATGCGCTCGCCGCCGCGGTACAGCGCCCAATGGCTGCCGTCGCTGTAGAGCAGGTTGGGGATCGCGGCGAAGCGGTTGAACTGCGCCCGGTCGTGCCCGCGGAAGCGGCCCGCGTCCGCCCCGGCGCCGGGCGCCTTGAGCTCCACGTAGCCCAGCAGGGCGCCTTGGTCGTGGACGGCGAAGTCCGGGCGGCCCAGGCGGTCCGGCAGGCTCGCCTCGCCGGCGCAGGCCAGTTCCCGGCCCAAGGCGGCGCCGGCCGCGGCGATGAAGTTCTCGAACGGGCCGCGCAGCTGCTCTTCCGGCGCGCTGCCCGGCCGCAGCCCGGTCTTCGCCGTCGCCGCCGCCGCGAAGGCTCGCAGGGCTTGATGGAAGGTCACGGCACTTCCGCGCGCTGGCTCATCCGCGCTCACGCGGCATGGCTTCGCACTTCCCGTTCCAGGCGGTCGCCCAACGAGTGGCGGGTCTCCTCCAGGTCGCAGTCCGCCTGCAGTCCCAGCCAGAAGCGCTCCGATGTGCCGAAGTAGCGGGCGAGGCGAAGTGCTGTATCCGCCGTTATCGCGCGCCGTTCGAGCACAATCTCGTTGATCCTGCGGGGCGGCACACTGATGTCGCGCGCCACCCGGTTCTGGCTGAGCTTGAGGGGAATCAGGAACTCCTCTCGAAGCACCTCGCCGGGATGAATGTTCGGAAGTCTGACCATCGGGGTGCCCTCTCGAAACTCGTTGGTGGTAATCGGCATGACTGGCGGTGCTCCGCGGGCCGCGACTCCGCATCACCGCAGGCGATTGCCTGACCGCCGATAACCTGCCCCCGCACTTGGTTGATCGAATGTTAACGCAGCCCCGTCCCCAGACTGGCGGCGTGGTGTCCTCGCTGGCGTGTCCACAACTTGGGATGCGGCAGCGGGCGTCGCGCTGCCGCGGTTTACGGGTTGCGGTCGTGAAGCTGACGGAACCAGCGCAGCGGGTCGGGGAAGGCCGGCAGCGTTGGCTCGAGCTGTGCGTCCACCGTTTCCAGTTGGGTGCGCAGGTTGGCCACCGTCTTGGCGCCTAGCTGGGCCCGCCAATTGCGCTCGATCTCCTGCACCAGGGCGGGATAGGCGTCGCGGCTGCGGTGCGCCTTGGGCGTCGGATAGACGAGGCGTGTGGCAACGCCGGGCTGGCGCGGTTC
Organism: Candidatus Azotimanducaceae bacterium; assembly: GCA_965200505.1. Classification (GTDB taxonomy): domain Bacteria; phylum Pseudomonadota; class Gammaproteobacteria; order Pseudomonadales; family Azotimanducaceae; genus VXNE01. The sequence goes on from OZ241343.1 coordinate 3,064,382, forward strand.
CACCACGACCACCAAATGCCGTTCGAGCGTCGAGCGGCCGTTGCCGACTACGCCTTGGCCGCGCACGGCCGGCAGTGGTGCGCCTTCGTCCGGCACACCCTGCAAGAAGGTGGAAGCGGTGCGCAGATCGCCCAACCGCTCGCGTTCGTAGTCGATGGCGAAGGCCGCGAGGGCGATGGACAGCAGCGCAAAGAGCGGCTCGTTGCCCGCGGCGGCACTGCGTGGCACCACCGGCCACTCCTCGCCCCGGGCCGGAATGCGCGGCGGGCCGGGTTCCTCGCGCAGGTAGGGGCCGCCAGTGAGGTTGCCATCGGATGGCCCGTAACCCGTGAGGTAGAACGGCAACTCGACGTCCACGGCGTTGGCCGCGGCGGTCAGCGAGGTGCGCAAGCCGTTGATGAGGGCTGCGCCGAAGCGCCGCTGCCAACGTCGTTCCACGGTGGCCGCCAACTTTGCGCCGGCGTCTCGTGCATTGCGGCCCGCGGCGGTCAAGCGCAACAGCTTCGCGCCGCGCCCAGCCGGCCTCGGTGTAAGTTCGAGCCATCGCTGCGCCACGAGGTCGCGCACCACCACGCGCACCGCCCGCTGCGCCAGAATCGCCTTGGGGCCGAGTTCGCGCTGCGCCAAACCGTCTTCGTCGATCACCCGCAGCGCGTTGGCCCAAACACCGAGGTGCGGGTTGGCCTCATCGTCACCGGCGAGTTGCTCGTAGTCTGCGGTGAAGGCAACGAGGGCGTGGCTCAACAACGTGGGCAGCGGGGTGGCCGAAAGCGTTGTCGGTGGCCGGGCCGTGCCCATCGGCCGCAGCGAAGCGTAGTTCAGCAGCCGCGCGAATGGTGCAACTTGCTTGGCGTCGCAACGCACCTCGTCGCGCCGTTGCCGCGCTCCCACCCGCGTCGCGATGTGGGCCACCACTAGCTGGGCGATCTTGCCGTGGAGGTGGTCTTCGTAACGCATCGCCAACGCCACGCCGCCGTCTCGCGTCGGCCGTGCGGCGCTGGCGGCATGGATGCCCGGGAAGCACCGGAAGATGTCAAGCAGCTCGTGCGGTGGATCGGTCAACGTGGCCACGCGCTCAAGTGCCGTGTTGGGGTGGGTGTATGCGCCGGTCGATGCGTCCACATGGGGGCTTTCGCCACGGGCGCTCCGTTCGGCGAATGAGAGATGGCCGCTCGAAGAAGGCGGTGGTCATGCGCCGGTGCCTGCCTCAACGGCCTTGCCGGTTGCGGCGCAGATGGTCGCGGAACGCCCGCAGCCTTGGCAGTGACTCGCGGTCCTTTTGTCGGTTAGACGCCGCCTTGCTTGCGATGATGTCGTCGAGCGAACACACCGGGAAACCTTCCACTTCCACACGGCGCTGGTAGGCGTCATCGAATCTCTCGATGCCGTCGGGCGCGAAAACCAAGTCGAGATCGAACGGGCCGTCTTTTAGCTGCACGAAATCCTTGCCGCGAATGATCTCATCGCATTGCTCCGAGGTGATGGCGAACCCCAGTTCTCGCAGCGCTGTGACCAATGCGCGGCCGTTCGAGCGCTGGCGACGCACGAAGAGGTCGGCGTCTTGGGTCGTGTCGGGATAACCGTGGAGTATCGCGCCCGACTTGCCGATGAACAGGTACTGCACAGCGTGGCGTTGGAGCGCGTCCCGGATTTCCTCAGCCTGTAGGTATGTGAACGCGCCCATAGCCTAGCCATTCCGGCAGGTTCTCCTCGCACCACTCTCGATACGCCGCCATCGTGTCGAATGAGCGGTAACTCGCGTCGTCCAGCACCGGCTTGTAGGTTTTGATGAACGAATAGCGCCAACGCAGCGCCAGCGGCCGCTTGAGCGCTGCCTCGAAGTCGGCGGTCCATGCTGGATCCACCGGCGGGACGTCATGCGTCGACGGGCCGATGGCGTCGTCGGGGCTGGTCATGGGCGTGGTGTGGCGGCGCGAACGCATCCATCATGCCATAGGCCGTGCCGGGGTGTTCGGCTAATCTTGAACGCAGGAGAAGCTGTCGGCGTGGTCTGGGCTCCCGGTGCCGTTGTACTTGGCGTATTGCGGATAGGGGCAGATCGGCCGGCTGATGCCGTTGGTGAAACCCTTGGCCGCGCCGGCCTGCAGCACCGCATCGTGCCAGTTCACTGTGGCGCTGGCGGTCGCGGCCATCGCCTCGAACCAATCGACGATGCCCGGGTGCTGGCCGACGAGTGTGCCGGGCGCTGCGTCGGCTTCCACCCAATCGACCAGCGCTTGCACATAGTCCGTTGCCCATGCGCCGGGGCCGCCGGTGCAGTGCAACATGCCAGGCACCATGTAGAGGCGGGCGAACTCGGCCAAAGCGTCCGCGCCGCCGTTCATGCGCTCGGCTTTCGCCCAATAGTCCGTCATGGCAGCGGCGCGGCACGGCACATCCTGCCAGCCGTTGTAGATGATGAGCTTGCCGCCTCGCCCGCGGAAGGCGCTGAAGTCCGGCGCCGGCACGTCCATGGCGATGGTGGCGCGGAACAACGCTTGCCTGTCGGCCACCACGTCGAACTGATCGAGTTGGAAACCGGGCTGATCGTGCAGCACATCCGCGATCACTCCGCCCATCAACTCGTTGGCCGTTTGGGGTAAGAAGCTCGGCTCGCCCAACATCCAAAGCCGCCAATCGCCGGCGGCTTCGGCGCCCGGATACACCCCGGGAGACAGCACCTGCCCGGATTCGTCCTCAACGCCCGTGTACATGAACCGGGCGGTCTCGATCTGGCCGGCCGTCAGGCAGCCGGAGGATTGGCCCCGCTCGCAGAGCAGGCCCTCCAAGTTCAGCATCTCGACGGTGCATTGGGGCGGGTTGCCGATCACGCCATCCGCCACGCCGTCGAGCTGGTCGCACGCGCTTGCGGACGCCGCGTCCAACAATTCGAGGGATTCCAGCGTGAGCGGATGCTCGGCTTGGCGTCGGGCGGCGGCCAGCCCCCAAGGCAGCATCTCCTCACCCCAGCCCAACGCCGGCGCCCCGGCGATGATGCCGTCGTAGTCCTCGGGATAGCGCAAGGCTTCGATCAAGGCGGCGCGGCCGCCATTGGAGCAGCCCCAGAGGTAGTTGTAGTCCGCCTGCCGGCCATAGAACGCGGCGATGATGTCCTTGGCCACCCGCGTCGTCAGGTGATTGGCGCGGAAGGCGAAGTTGAGGAACGCCTTGTCGTCTTGGACGAAGGCCGAGTCGTTGGTGCCCTCATGGCCGGTGTCCGTGGTGGCCATGGCGAAACCGTCCGCGAGCAGGCTGGTGGTGTCGCCCAACACGCCGGCGAGGCCGCCGGGTGCGTGGAACATGAACCGGCCCTGCCAACCCGCCAATGGCAGGCTCACTTGGAAGCGGATGGAGCGGTCGATCACGCCTTTCACGGCGCAATGCGCCGGAATCGCATCGGTAGCCTCGACCAACACGCCCGGTTGCACGGCGGTGTCGAAGTCTGACAGGCGAAACAGTTGCTGGCAGTTGGCGGCGAGCGAGCCGGCGTCCACAGCACTGGCTTGAGCGATCCAAAACAGGCCAACGAGGCCGGCCAGGCGAGCTGTCTTCATGGGGCACACCTCCCGAACGGATCTAGAAGTCGGAAGTTACGGCTTGCTCAGTTCTTCCGCAAGCGTCTTGGCTTCGATGACCACCAGCTCGCGGTAGTTGCCCAACGTCTCCCAAGTGCCCGAAAAGCCCTTTGGCATCACCAGGAAATCGCCCGCTTCGAAGCGTTGCGCGTGGCCCTGCTTGTCGGTCAGAATCAGACTGCCGTCCAGAACGTGAATGAACTCGTCGAAGCCGACGTCCTCCAGCTCATACTTGGTGGGTTCCGCCTCCATGATGAACGAAACAACGTCTCCCGCATAAACGGTCTTCGACCAACTCCTGCTGTCGCGGCCGGAATGAAAACGGCGCGGGTTGCCGACCGTTTTCTCTTCAGGCTTGGGCATCTCCTCCAAGTCGTCTCGTATCAATCCGTCCAAGGCGATGAGAAAGGCCCTGTCACTCATTGTGTGTCTCCTTCGCTTCGTTTCTGCATCCTATGCGCGTCCCACGCGCTGTTGACCATGAAGGCAAGCAAAGACTTCGCGGTTTCGTCATCGACCTCGAACGCCGGCATGCCCGTGGACTTCATGGCGCCGCCAAGCACCACCTGCAAATGCTCCAGCGATGCCGGGACGCTTGCGCGCAGGTCCGGCACCGTCCCGCCTTGACTCTCGCCACCCTCCCCGTGACAAGCCGCGCAGCCATAGGATTGATACGCCCTTGCACCATCGCCGGCCAGCTGAGGATCCATGCGAGCAATGGGTGGCTGCGGTATCCACGTGGGTTCCGCCCATGCAGGTGTGTCAGCCTCGCCGCCCAGCGCGAAGGCCAACAAACGCGGTTGGCTGCGTGCCCGCTGAGTACTGGACAAGTCTGCAAACCCGGTTGAGGTCAAAGAGGTCGTTGGCCGGCCGGCGGGAACGATGATGAACTGGCGTCCGTCAACCATCACCGTTGACGGGGCGGCGCGTATCACGCCACCTGCAGGCGCACGCCAACGCACAGCGCCGGAACTGGCGTCATACGCCGTCAGGTAGCCGTCGGCGCTGCCTTGGAACACCAGCCCGCCCTTGGTGTGGAGCAGCCCACCGTTCACCGGCAACCCGCTGCGCTGCCGCCACACTTCACTTTGCGTGTTCGGATCCCAAGCCACCACTTCGCCGAATCGCTGGGAGGCCGGATCGGATGGATCGCCGGACGTCCAGTCAAAGTGAACGCCCATGCCGCCTTCGTCCCTTGAAACAACGGTCGGCACATGCATTACCGGGATGTACAGAAGATGCCGCTCGGGATCGAATGCCAATGGCTCCCAGCCATGGGCACCCATGCCGCCAAAGGGCAACACATCCGCCATGCCATCAGGTCGCTCCCAGTAACGCGCGGCCGGGTCGTAAATCGGGCGGCCCGATTCGTCCAAGCCCTTGGCCCAAGTGACGGGCACATAGTTCTCCCCGGAGATGAACTCGCCGCTGGCCACGTCTAACACATACACGAAACCGTTCTTGGGCACGCTGATGACGACCCGGCGGTCTTCACCCTCCACCGGCATCGTCGCCACCATGAGCCCCACCGCTGGTTCCCAGTTCCAACCATCGTTGGGAACTTGGGAAAAATGCCATCGGTAATCGCCCGTGCTGGCATCTAGCGCCACCACCGCATTGGTGAAGAGCTCATCGCTGGCACCCTTGCCGCGCATGGTGGGGTTTACGGGGTAAGGTCCGCCAGTGCCGATGATGAGCTGGTTCGTCTGTTCATCATAGACCATGGCATCCCAGGCGCTGCCACAACCCTTGGTGCGCTCATACCAACCTTCGCCCCAGGTGGCCATGGCACGACGGTAGAGCTCGCTTTCAGGTGGCTCGTCCGGATCGCCTGGCACCGTGTAGAAACGCCACAGATGCTGGCCCGTCTTGGCATCAAACGCATTCACATGGCCGCGGTTGGCACCCGCGTCGGCACAGGTGTTGCCGATGAACACCTTACCCGCCCCGACCCTCGGCGCACCGGTGATGTTGTAGCCTTGCGTGACATCGCACGCTTCGGCGTCCCAGCGCCTAACGCCTGTCTTCTGGTCGATGGCCACGAGCCGGCAGTCCGCGGTGGCGACGATGGCCAAATCGTCGTGCAGTGCCACACCTCGATTAGTCCGCATCCCAATCGCTTCCACAAACGATCCGGTGCGGGCGGACTCCAAGGGCCTATGGGTCCACAACAGTTCTCCCCTGCGCAGGTCATGGGCGAACACCTGGCTCTGTGAACCGCTCTGGAAGATGCGACCGTCCTTGATGAGCGGGTTGCCGACCAAGCCATCTTTTGTGGGCAGGTCAACCGCCCAGACCAGCCCCAGCTTGGCGACGGTCTTGCTGTTGATCTGATCCAGCTCCGAGTGGTGCTGCATCTCAAGCGAATTGCCGAGCAGCGGCCAATCAGTGTTGCCGGGCGGCCCGGCCGCGAGGGCGAAGGCGGCTGGCAGGAGCGCGCTCGCCAGCCCGCCGCCAACAAGTCGAGTGATGTTCACTGCGCCTGCCTAGAAGCGGTATGTGAACTCGGCACCATAGGTGCGCGCAGGGCCTGGCTGCCCGGCCAACACCCCCAAAGTGTCCAGCAGGTTGACGTAGAACATGAAGTACTCCTTCTCAGCGAGGTTCTTGCCCCAGAGGCTTACGGACCAGGTGTCCGTAACGAAGGTCAACCGGCCGTTGAACAACGTGTAGCCGTCGGCTGTCCCGGGGAGGTTGATGACGTAGGGCGTCTCACTCCGGTAGGTGCCGTTCGCATGCAGCGTCAGGACACCGGCATCGAACCTGCGGAGATCCCAATCGATGGCAGCGTTGACGTTGATGTCCGAAGTGTTGGGAAGCGCGGTGCCCGAGAGGTCCTCGCCACTCACAGCACCGGACTTGACCTCGGCGTCGAGCAGACCCACACCCAACTGGATGCGCAACGCCGGCGTGAGCTGTGCGGCCACTTCAATCTCGGCGCCGGTTATCTCGGATTCGTCGATGCTGGTGAGCGTTTGAATGAAGGTGAATGGGTCCACATCGAGAATGTGCTGGTTCTCGTAACTGTATTGGAACGCCGCGACGTTCAGCCGCATCCTACCGTCCCACCAACTGCTCTTGAAGCCAATCTCGAAACTGTCGAGGTACTCCGGTTGCACCCAGTTCACCTCCGCCGGAGAGTTGTATGCCTGACCATTGTAAGCGCCGCCGCGGTACCCTTGGCTGAAGCTCGCGTAAAGGAGGTTGCCGCCGGCAAACGTGTAGTCGATGCCGAGGCGCCCGGTGATCTCGCTGTCCGAGTTGCTTTGCGAAATCCCCCCGTCCGTGGCCAGCGGGTCCGTCGCGCCACCGTTGATCGTGCCGATGAAAGGCGTGAAGTCGTTGCCGGCGTAGTGGGCGTTGAAGTCCCTCAGATCCGCTTCATCGTTGGTGTAGCGCAGCCCGAAACGCAGCGTCAGCGCATCGTTCAACGCATAGTTGCCGTCGAAATAGGCGGCGTTGCTGGTCTTCTCCTGCTCGAAGGAATTGGTGGAGTAGCAACCGAATGTCGCGAAGTCGCCGAGGCTGAAGCCGAGGCTGCCGAACAGCGCATCGGTGGCGGCACCGGCGGGGCTGGGCGGCAGACCGAACGCGATGGAGAGCGGATCGAGGCAGTCAATGGCGTCAACGACGCCGTCGATGTTCAGGTCGAGATCGACGAATAAGCCCAAACGGTTGGCGGCATCCACTTGCTCGCGGGCGTAGTAGAGGCCCGCCACAAAGTTGAAGGGCCCGGCGAGATTGGAGGTAAGGCGCAAGTCTTGCGTGATTTGGTTCGCTTCGACGGCAACGGGGACTACGAACACCCTGTTGGGGGTGCCGTCACTCTCGTCGGGGTTCAGGGCTGCGCCGTCGTCCCAGGAGGTGATGGACGTGAGGGTGTAAGCGTCGCTGACGGCCCAATTCAACGTCAGGGAAACGGAATCGGTCTCAAGCAGCCGATCCGCGTCCTGATCCGAGTTGATCTGGAAGTGGCCGAGCCCAATTTGGTTGGGGTCTGTCAGGGCCGTGGCGCCGAATGCGTTGTACAGGCCGTACATGCCGAAATAGCTGCCCGGCCCCGCGTCGTTGTCATGTTTGATGCCCCAGTTCACTGGGCTGGATTCAGCGGTGGACGCCCGCAACAGCGCCTCGAAGCCGTCGTTCGGCTGCCAAAGGGCGCTCAAGCGAACGCCGTGTTCATCAATGGAATAGGCGTCGTCCACGCCCGGCAGCACGTTCTCCAACCAGCCGTCCGCTTCCGCCCACGTGGCGGCGAGGCGCAGCGCCAACGTGTCGCTGAGCGCCACGTTAAAGGCGCCCTCGGCTTCCCGCAAATTGTAGTTGCCGGTGCCCAAGGTGAAGTATCCGTCGCGCTCGAACGCCGGTTTCTTGCTGATGAAGTTGATGGCGCCGCCGGTGGTGTTTTTGCCGTACAAGGTGCCTTGGGGGCCGCGCAGCACCTCGACACGCTCGATGTCGAACAGCGGCACCGCCAGCAGCGAGGGATTGCTTTTGTACACCTCGTCCACATACGGCGCGATGGGGCTGTTCTGATGGAAGCTGTACTCATGCATCGAAACGCCCCGCAGGCTGAACACGGGTGTGCCGTCACCGGAGACGCCGCTGGTCTGCAGGTTGGGCACCTGGGCGGCGAGGTCACCGGGATCGCGGAAGCGGAATGTCGTGATGTCCTCACTGGTGAGTGCGGTGATCGCCACCGGCACGTCCTGGATGTTCTCCGCGCGCCTCAGGGCGGTGACGATGATCTCCTCGATTTCCTCCACCGCGGCACCCTCCTCGGCCCTAGCCGGTGCGGCAACCGTGGCGAGCGCGGCCGCGATGGCCGCAAGCACCCTGCCCACCGGGCTCCTGCCAACTCGCCCCGTCGCGCCTTGGGGCGTCTGCGCCACCGCCGGCGCGCGGGACACGATCACCGCCTCGCCGCGCATCCGGTAGTCGAGCCCGGTGCCGGCCAACAGGCGGCGCAGCGCTTCGGCCACCGCGAAGTTGCCACGAACGCCTTGCGTCTCGATGCCGGTGACGTCTGGATGCACCATTACGGAAACGTCTGCTTGTTCGCCGAACTGGATCAGCGCCTCCGCAACGTCCTGTGCGTGAATCGCGAACGCGATGGTGTCTGACCGAGACAGCGCCGCCGCTTGTTCCTGCGTCTTGCCCATGTGCCCCCCGATTGCCTGTGCCTCGTTGGCGGCGACGTTCCGCGCCAGCCCCAAAGCGAGACCCGACAGCAACGCCATGTAAAGGAAAAGACGCACGGCGCGCCCAATACCCTTAAGGTGCTCGCGCCTCGGGTTACCGCGCGACGGCTGCGCGGTCATGGAGCTCGGTGGCCAAGGGCGGCGGCGACGGGGGCCGTTGGAACTCGCGCCGCCCATCGAACGGCGCTTGCAGCACCGTCACCCCCGCGCCGCTCTCCACCGGCGTCACGGGAACCACCTCCGTCAGATAGCCCACCATCGTTTGCAAGTTGCGGATGTGGATGATGCCGGTGACGGGATGGTCCGGCACGTCGTCGGCGACGCGCACCTCACCGAGCGTGTAGCGGGAAATCTCCCGCGCCACTTCCCGCAGCGGCGTTTGACGGAACTTCAGCATGCCCGCCTGCCAAGCGATGGCGGCCGAGGCGTCGGTCTCCTGCTCCGCCACGATCTGGCCGGCGACATCGATGTGCAGCTGTTCGTCCGGGCCAAGGATGACGCGCTGCCCGTGCCGGCCCGAAGCCGCGGCAGACAGCAGATCGGCGAACTCCTCCGGGCTGGCGGGACGCCCCGGCACCACGGCCACCCGACCCTCGATCACTGTGACCGCCCATTCGCCATCGTGCTTGCGCCGCACCGCGAAACGGGTGCCCACCGCGATCACGCTGTGGTGCCCGGCGCGCACGACGAAGGGGCGGTTGGCGCGGTGATCCACGTCAAACAGCCCCTCGCCGGTGTTCAACACCACCTCCCGCATGTGGCGGCGGTAGCGAACCTCCAAATCCGAGGCCGTGTTGACATGCACCCTCGACCCGTCGCCAAGCATCATGTGGCGCTGTTCCGTTTTCTTCGTGACGATGCGCAGAGACTCTTCGGCCCCCACCGCCGGCTCAGCAGATAGGCTCCACCAAACGGCGGCCAAGGCCAGCGCAGTGGCGGCCGCCACCGCGCCCGCCACCGAGAGGCGCACGTTGCGCGTGGCGCGGGCGCGCGATTCCTGGCCTAGGCGGCGCAGTTCGGCTTGGCCCCAATGCCGCAAGCCCTCCAGCTCGCGCCACTGCCGTTCGATGCGGGCATGGGCCAGCTCGTGGCGTTCATCGGCCGCCAGCCACTCGGCATGGGCGCTCCTATCGGCGTCGGTCGCGTCCGGCGCCCGCAGCCGCGTGAACCAATGGATGGCCTGGGCGTCAATCTCCGGCGAGGATTCCCGCTTCATGGCAGCGGCCCCACCGCCGCGGTGATGGCGGCCAACGCCCGGCTCATGTGGTACTCGACGGATTTCGGGGACAAACCCAACTGCCGGGCGATCTCGACATAGCTGAACGACTCGAACCGGTGCAGCAGGAACACATGGCGCGTTTTGGCCGGCAGCGCAGTGAGGGCCCGCTGCACGGCCTGCAACTCCTCACGGCCGATCAAAAGCCGCTTTGGATCGTCGCCGCCGGCGGCTTCGCCCAGCGTATCGTCATGCTCAAGATGCCGCCCTCGAACGCGGCGGCGCCGCAGCACGTCGAGGGCCAATCGGTTCGCCATCGTGAAGGCCAACCGCCGCACATCCCGGATTTCCTCGCGCTCGGCTTGGCGCAGCAGCTTCTCGAACGTGTCTTGGGCCACCTCGCTGGCCTCTTCGGCATCGCCGAGTTTCCGTTCGAGCAGGCGGCGCAGGTCCGGCAGCGCATGGTCGTAGAGCTGGATCACCTCCGCCCGTTGATTCTGCTTGTTGGACTGGAATTCAGCCATTGCCGCTCCGCGACGTTTGCCCCGATTCTAAGGACGATGCGCCCCGCCAAAACCCTAACCGCGCCGCCGCGACGTGAAATCAGCCCTCAAGGTGTACCGGGCGGCCGTGCCGCCAACCATTCGGCCGCCTCATCCTCGCAGCGCAGCGCTTCGATGGCGGGGGTGAAGCTCGCGTCCGCGGGATGGCGCTGGCGGTTCGCCGCCCGCACCGTCTCGTTGCAGCGCTCCACCAGGCGCGGCCAAGCCGAGCGGCCCTCGTAATCCACTTCGTATTCCAAGGAACGGCAGATGCAGCTCTCCACGTTCCAAGCATAGGTGCGCCGCTTCTCCGCGTCCGTCTCCTCGGCCATGCAGCCGCCCAATGCCAGCGCGGCCGCGGCGGCGGCCCAAATGAGGTGCTTCACTCAGGCGGGCGTGTGGGCTTGCAGGAACGCCACCACGCGGGCGACGGTGCCGTCCTCGGCGGGGGACTTCCAGCGTTCCACGAGGGTGGCGTTGGGCGCCAAGGCGGCGATCTCGCGGGAGGTGGTTTGGGGATGGTATGGGTCGTCCCCCATCAGCACCAGCATTGGCGTCTGGCAGCTTTGGACGAACTCGCGGCCCACGTTGAAGTCGAAGTCGCCATCGTACATGTTGCCGCGGAAGCTCCGCCACGCCGCGGCGTCCGCTTCGGGGTGCTCGTCCGCGATGGCTTGCGCCCAAGTGTCGAACATCTCGTAGAAGAGTGGCCGGTTGTCGTCGTAGCCGATGGATTGCTGCAGCACCGCCGCCGCCACGCGCTCCGGCGTCGCCCGCATCAGCCCCAAGCAGTACGGGCCGCCGATGCAGCCGCCCAAGAGGTGTGTGCGCTCGATGCCCAAGTGGTCGAGCAGGGCGATGTGGTCGCCGGTGTAGGTGTGCCAGCCATCCTGCGCGGACACGGGGGCGCGGGAACTGCCGGCGTTGCGCTGATCCATGGCGATCACGCGGAAGTGGGGCGCCAGCTCGGCGATGGGGTTGAACGGGGAGGATTCCCAGAACGAAGCCGCCGAGCGCATCCCGCCGGGGGCGAACAGCAGCACCGGGAAGCCGCTGCCGTGGTCTTCGTAGTAGAGCCTCACATCGTCACGTTCAAAGATCGCCATGTCGCCTCCATGTCTTGTGTCGGAATGGTCACTGCCGCCGCGAGTCCGGCGCCGTCAGGCCGATGGCGGCACATAGCCGGCCGGCCGCTCATGCGGCTCGTTGGCGAGGAACTTGCCCCTCTGCTCGGTGAGGAACTTGCGTGCCGCGGCGTCGCGCAAGCTGAGATGCCCTTCGTTGATGAGCATGGTCTGCAGCGTCAGCCACTCGCCCCAAGCCCGCGCCGAGACGTTCTCGAAGATGTCCTGCCCCAGCGCGCCGGGCAGGGGCGGCGCGTCCAACCCGGGCAACGCCATGCCGTACTTGCGGCAAACCACTTGGCGGCTCATGTCATCCAGCGCTGTCCTTCCCTAAGCCGCATCCAAACCCGCCAGCAGGTGGGTCGCCAACGCGGATAACGCGAGCTTACGGCCATCCCGCGGGCGATGCCACACATAGCCGTCGCCGGCAGGCGCGGCGGGCGGGCGCTTGCACACCCACAGGTAGTGCGGCGTGACCGTTAGGCGGAAGTGCGTGAACACATGGCAGGCAGGAGGCGGGGAGCGTGTGCGTTCGATCTCAACGCCCCACTCTTGGGCGAACGCCGCCATGTTCGTGCCGGGTGGCCGTTCCGGCGGCGACCACAAACCGCCCCAAACGCCATCGTCGGGCCGCCGCTCCAGGAAACAGGCGCCGCTTGGGTCGATGAGCAGGAACGCCTGCGCTTGGCGTTCTGGCAGCGGCTTGGCGCGGCGCGGCGTCGGCAACTCCCGTTGGCGGCCGGTCGCTCGCGCCACGCAACGCGCCGCCACCGGGCAGTTCGGGCAAGCGGGGTTCGCCTTTCGGCAGAGCGTGGCACCGAAGTTCATGATCGCCTGCGCGTAGTCGCCGGGCCGCCGCCTCGGGGTGTGCGCCTCGGCATGGCCCCACAGCGCGCGCTGCACCGCCGCTTCGCCGGGATGGCCCGACACGCCGTGGAATCGCGCCAGCACGCGCTTCACGTTGCCATCCAGAATGGCGGCTCGGCGGCCGTGGGCAATGGCCAAGATGGCGCCAGCCGTCGAGCGCCCGATGCCGGGCAGGGCGAGCAACCCTTCAAGGGTGTCCGGCAAGCCGCTTTGGGCCAGCGTGGCGGCGCGATGCAGATTGCGGGCACGGGCGTAGTAGCCGAGCCCCGCCCACAGCTGCAACACTTCCTCGCGCTCGCTGGCGGCGAGGCTGGCCAAGTCCGGGAATCGCGCCATGAACCGCTCGTAGTAGGGCCGCACGGTCTGCGCTTGGGTTTGCTGAAGCATCACCTCAGACACCCAAACGCGATACGGCGTTTGCTCCACGAGCCACGGATAGTCCTTGCGGCCATGCGCGTCGTACCACGCCAGCAGACGCTGGGCGAACCAAGTCAAGGGGTTGGCGCTGCGACGATGGCCACCCGCCTATACTAGGCCAATGGGCGATGTGGGGGTTTGGGACCCGAAGGCCGAGCCGGGGCTTGGCGCACAGGCAGCGGGGGTGCCGCCCATGGACTTGGTGCGCAAGGCCGCCGCGCAACTGGATACCGATGGCTTCGGCCTCGACGATACCGAGCGCACCCGCTTGGTGCCCTGGATGACGGCTGGCGCGAGCGTTTGGGAAGCCGCGGCCGAAGGCGCGGATGCCGATGAAGTCGTCGCCTGGATTCGCTTCTTCACGCTGGCGGAGGCCAAGCTGCCCGGCTTCGAGGCGGGCGCCAAGTCCCCGGTGGTGCCGCTGGCGCGGGTGCTGCGGCGGCGCGGTGCCTATCCCGCCGACCTCACGCGCTGGATCAAAGCCCACACCGCCAACCGATTCCTGCCCCACGGCAGCCTGATGGACCGGCTGAACGGTTAGCGTGCGAGACAGGCTCGGCCGCTAGACGGACAGGCCACAGCAACCCCAGAGCCCCGGAACGACCTTGGCCGTGCGTACATCGTCCAAGCATCAGAATACAACTGTAACGCCGAGTCGGCGTCGTAGATGCCCGCCCGTTCTGTGGCCGGGCCGCGATGGTTCGAGGTCCGCTTCGGCAGGTTGCTGCTTGGCGGCAACACGAGGTGTGCTATCGTTACCGGCTCCTCATGTACCCCACCGGCATGATGTCGTGCCACCGGAGTACAAGTGGTGGAGTGCAAGGCGGTTCGACGACGGGGCCGCGACCGGAGAGCAACGTGTTAGAGCGCGTGGAGCACGGCGGGTACATGTGCAGCCTGACGTCGGGTTGCGGAAACGGGCCGACCCACCCTCACCAACCGACCAAGGATAATTGAGCAGATGGCTTCCAAGAAGCAGATAGTCAAGTTTCTCCACCAGTTGGCGGAGACCATGGAGATTCCGCCGGACAGGCTTGCTGCCGCGGCGCTCGAGTATGCCAATAGTGTGTTTGGCGGTACAGGACGTTCGGGCGAGGCCGATGGTACAGAGGGCGAAGTTCCCGAGACCGAAGACACGGGGCGGGGCCGCGACCTACCGGCGGCGCCCTCGGCCGAGCCCTACACCGGTCCCGTTCACCTCTGCCTCGACTTCGGTACCGCGATGTCGAAGGCGTTTGCGTGGGACAAGGACTCCGATAGACCCATGCCGCTGAGGATCGGCCGCGCCGCAGGAGAGCCCGCGTCTCCGTACGCGCTCAGTTCAACGATCTTCATCTCTCTCGAAGGGCGCGTTTTCTTCGGACAAACAGCCGTCAATCATGCGGCAGCGGCAGACCCCGAGCGCCACCAGGCGTTCCAGTCCATCAAGGACATTCTGACCGTCGGCCCGATGACCGACTTGCGGGAACCCGTGTCCCGCCCGTTCAACCCCGACGAGCACCCGATCAGCCGCAAAGATGTAGTCGCACTGTATCTAGCCTTCCTGACCGACAGTGCGCTCTTGGCGTTACGGGAGGATTATCAAGAGGATAGCCGCAACGTCCCGCGTAGCTACACCAAGCCTGTGTTCGATCAAGAGCGGGATGAGTGGGCGACGAACATCCTGAATAAGTGCGCGATCATCGGGCAGGCACTGGCCGATCGCTTCTCCGGACAGTGGGCCAACGGCATTCCATTAGACGATTTGCGCAAGGTGATCGACGCCACTGAAGCGAGCACCCAGGAGCAGCACGTCGTGGTTGAAAGCGAAGTTCTGCCGGAACCGGTTGCCGCTTTCGCCAGTCGTGCCCGGAAGTTTGTACGTGGGCAGTCTCGACGACGCTTGATGATGGTGATCGACGTAGGTGCGGGAACGACCGACTTCGCCATGTTCGCACGGGTTGAGAACGAGGACGGGATGAACCTATACCGCATCAAGAACTCCGTAACCACTATAAGGGTCGCCGGTGTTAACGTTGACGATGCACTGATTGATTACCTGCTGCAACAAGCGAATGTCAGGGAAGGCCATTTGAGGCATGGTGCCGTCAGAGCGGACTTACAGCGCGACATTCGGTTGGTCAAAGAGGAATTGTTCCGGAACGGGAAAGTGACGAGGCAACTCGTCAACGACATGAAGACCGAAGCGCAGCTCGATGAATTCGAAGAGTGCCCTGCGATGGATCGGTTTCGAAAAGTTATGAAGGACAAGTTCGACAAGGTGCTGGCGGGAATCGACAGGAGCTGGTTGAGTTTTTCCGAACTTGACGTGTTCTTCACGGGTGGCGGGGCTTCTCTCAGCATGGTGACAAGGCTTGCAGACCAATCCGTCGAGATCGGCGGGTCGGTGATTACACCGATACGTGCGAGACAGTTACCGCCTTGGCTGGGAGAGGAGTGCGAGGACATCGTTGACTCTTACGCGCAACTCGCGGTGTGCATCGGTGGCGCTTGTCACGGCGCGGAGATGCTTACCTTGGACGTGGGCAGGGAGTTCGAGAAGTTCGGAGGAGACTTACCCGAAGTACAATGGAAGCTGGACGGCGATCGCGACTGGTAGTGATATGGCAAGTGCCGTCAGTTGAACGCCTCCACGAGGGCAGGAACAACGACCTTTGATGCTGACCGCCCCCGTTTTTCAACGCCGGGTGACTGGATCCGAACGCGTCGCGTGAGTGATGCGTCCTCGGGGAGGCGGTACGCGTGGGGCGAGAATTCGACGACCTCGCCTGGCGAACCAAACAATCGTAGCTGCCTTCTGTCCGCCAAAAAAATTACACGGTCAATGAGCTGCTTGGTCAAGGCGACTACGCCCGTGATTGTATCGGCATGGATTGGAGCCTTGAATCGAATGTCGTTGAGCATGGCGTCGACGCTCACGTCCGTCCGATGGCGGAGATTGTCGGCGACGATCATGGCCATGGCGATCGACAGGTCGTCGGTTTCGTCCAGTTCGATGGGTTTTGTCTCCACCACTTTGGCGCCACCCGAAACCAACCATCTTCTCAGTTTCGGCGGCAGGTTGTGCGCCGATCTCTCTGATTCATTCAGTTCCTTCTGCGCGAATCTCTTGTTGGGCGACAGGGCGCGGTGCGCCTTGAGGAGTTCATCGTCGGGTTTGCCCTGTTCCAGTAGCAGCAGCAGCCCTTCGAGAAGAATTCGTCTTAGCTGTTTCAGCCCGGCGCTGGCACCTGTCAGCCTTGTCCAGCCACCTTCCGGCAGCCATCGTTCCGCAAGCGCCACCGCTTTGTAGAAGTCCGGTTCCGCGCCAAGCCTGAATCTCAAACGAACTAGCTGGGTGGCGGTCTTGACCAGCTCCTCTACCGCTACGGCTGACGTCCCGTACTCCTGTGGACGTGCAACATTGGCAAACGCCTTGGCGATGAAATGGCGGAAGCCGTCGCAGAGTTCATCGTCGACCTGGATGTCAGCTTGGACGAATTGATCGTTGAGCGCCTCAAGGATGCGTTGAAGGCGAATAGAACGGCTCTGGCACGGCAGGCCGTCGGTTCCGGTTATCGCCCACGCCATGCACTTGAAAACCTCAGATAGCGGCACTCTTTCAAGCAGCGCTTTGATCCAGACACGACGTGCCTTTTCGCCCTTTTCCTCTTCGACGGCAGCCCGCGCCAGGACATCCGGCTCCACCCGGAAGCCGGAAGCCACCACGGCGATAGCGGCATGATGGCGTTGATCGCCGTCGCCGTGTTGAAAGGACGCAGGAATACCGGCCGTTAGCAACTGGGCTGCCAGCTCCGATACCCACTCACGCTTCGATCGGATTGAACTGTATAGGCGCCCCAGTTCGGCGAGCGCTAAAGCGCGTTGCTCGTCACCCTGGCCGGCAACGTGGGTCGCCAGAAGCGCGAGGTGCTTCCTGAACACGGGCAACTTGGCCAAATCATGATGAACCTTGGCTTTCAGGGCATCGGTGACGACCTCTCTCACACCAAGGAGATCGTGCGCTTGAACGGCTCGGATCGTGCGGTCGAGCAAGTCGTCAGTCAGGATGTGCTTCGAGCCTTCCTTCGTCATTCCGAATTCCGAGGTCTGCCGACGCGGGTTGCTGACAATCGTACACAATCCTTCGCCAGATCGAGTAGAGGAGGCTCTGACACTTTAACATGCACCATTCCAATCTGGGCATGAGGCGGTGCGTTGCGAATCGTGGAAGGCGTGGGCCGGATGCGGGAGCGGTTCACGGTGGCGAAGGCGAGGGTGGACGTTCGTGCTGTCGCGCGCTACCTACTACGAGTGGAGGAAGTGGCTGCGGGCAGGCAGCATGAGGCGGCTGGTTCCGTGCGGTACCCGACCCCGGACGCACCGGGCCCGGCGGTGGACGACGACGAACGCCCGGTGGGTGGCGAAGCTGCGGGGCGGGATGCCCTAGGCGGGGAAGGCGCGGACCGCGCCGGTGCTCGCAGGCGCACAGTTCGACCACATACCGCGACGCATCAACGGCAAGACCTTGCGCCGCCACCTCGAGTGCCACAACAACCGCCGGCCACACCGCTCCCTCGGCATGATCCGGCCGACCTCACGCGCTGGATCAAGGCCCACACCACCAACCGATTCCTGCCCCACGGCAGCCTGATGGACCGGCTGAACGGTTAGCTTCAGGCGAGTTGCACGAGAGGCGCGGAAGCCGCTAAGGCGCGGAATCAGCCCATACCACTGCGCGGACGGGCACATGCCGCCCCCGAGGACTCAAAACCGACGCCGACGAGCGACGCACCGGCTAGGCCCGTGCGCCGCCCAACCGCGGGTGATTATCCGTCGCGTGGCATTGCGCCGCCGTGCCACTCGCCAGAGTTTGGATGGTAATGCCAATCTGGGTCGTCACTGTAGAGGCCACCGGTCGCCACATGGCCGGCGGCCACAGCCTCCAGGTCCGCATCGGTGAGGCCGGCGCTGGGCGGCAGCACGAGGTGTGCCTCCTGCGCCGTGTCCTCATGGACCAGCACGTTGACGGACTGCGGCACTGCCAGGCCAAACGCCTCCTCAATGGCGGCTTTGGGATCATCGATCAGCTTCGCGCGGAAACCGTCGTCCGCGGCGGCCTTGGCGAGCAGTTCCGCCCGCAAGGCATTTGACGTTTTCGCTTCTTCCATGGGTCTCCCCTCCTTGGTTCGGCGCTCCGCGCCGTGACGCCGGCGGACCAAGCCACCTGCAGCCACACGGGATAATGCACCTGTTTTCGCGCCACCGCAAGGCGCAAGCGCGGAAGGGCGGACATTTTTCGACGCGTCTTGGATGCGGGATGTTCACATATCGCGTAAACTTGGCGTTTGATGTGCCTTGTCAAGCGACGGTGTGGACGCCTGTGTGTTTGTGAGTAACCCCCCCCCCCCCCCCCCCCCCCGAAATAAGGCCGCGTGGAGCTGACGTGGCGGTGGCTCGTCGAATCGCGTCCTTCGCGCGCGAGCTCTTGGCGCTGGCGGCGCTGTTCGCCGGCGCGCCGGCGTTGGCGCAGTCCGCCACCATCGCCTCCACCACACCGTCAACGCTGAACCAGAGCAACCTGCGCGCGGCGAACATCGCCGTCAACCTCACCAGCGCCACCTACCAGGCCAGCGCGACCACCTCCCACTTCACCTTGAACACCACGATATCCGGCCTCACGGTGGACAGCCTGTGGTTCAACTCCGGCCGCACCGGCGCCACCCTGCGCCTGCGCTGGGACGGCACGGACTTCAACGCCGCCGCCACCATCGGCGTCACCGTCGCCGCCGCCGCCACCACCCACAGCTCGGCGCTCACCACCGGCAACACGGCGGCGGTCGGCCTGGCGCGCTGGGTGAACGTCTCCACCAAGAACGTCGCGCTCACCGAGGGCGGCACCGGCACCTACACCGTGACGCTGGAGAGCCCGCCCACCGGCAACGTCACCGTCACCGTCACCAGCGGCCACACCGCCGCGGTCACCCGCTCGCCGGCCACGATGACGTTCTCCACCACCACCTGGAACACCCCGCAGACGGTCACGCTGACGGCGGTGGCCGACAACACGGACACGGTGGACGAGGTGGCGCTGGTGACCAACGTCGCCACCGGCGGCGGCTACTCGTCGAGCACCGCGGCGAACCGCACGGTGCGGGCGACGGTGGCGGACGACGACGCGAGGACCGGCAAGGACTACGACACCGACGACGACGGCCTCATCGAGATCGACTCGCTGGCCCAGCTGGACGCGGTGCGCCACGACCTGGACGGCAACGGCTCCACGAACGCGAACCATGTGGCCGCCTTCCCCAGCCCGGCGGCGGAGTATGGCTGTCCGGACACCAACGACAGTGACCAGACCGGCAACTGCACCGGCTACGAGCTGGTCATCGACCTGGACCTGGACACGGACGGCGACGGCGGCACGCACGCGAGCGGCACCAGCGATTCCGGCGACGCGTACCACAACGCGGGCAACGGCTGGAGTGGCATGGGCGATGTCCAACCACCCCTCCAATTCACGGCCACCATCAAGGGCAACGGCCATGTGATCCGGAACCTGTTCTTCCGAGGCGGTACCTCTGGGGCCCGTAGGGGTCTGGTCGGATCACTCGGGACCGCGGGACGCATCGAGGGATTGGGCCTCAGGGACGTCTTCGCGCTGAACAACGCAAACTCCGTCGGTCCGGTGGCGGCCTGGAGCAGAGGTACCACGATCGGCTGCTGGAGCTCGGGCACCATCTGGGGCAACGAACAGGGCGCTCTCGTCGGCCAGGGTACTGGTGGGGGGGCCATCCGTTCGTCCTACAGCAGGATCAACCTGGCGCAAAACAACGCAGACAAGGGACTTGCCGCCCAAGGGCGAAACGTCGGAGGGGCGCAGCTCACAGTCAGCAACTCGTACACGATCACGGGCGGGATCGTGGGCCGGCGCTACGGTGTCGCTAATCCAACCGTCACCGCGAGCTACTACAACTCGGGCGCCTACAGCCGCTCGACCCTCGGCTCCGGCCAGACCACGACCGCCCTGCAGTCGCCCACCGGCTACTCGGGCATCTACCGGACCTGGGACACCTACGACATGAACGGCGACGGCCGCATCGACTCGGAGGACGACGCGTGGGACTTCGGCACCTCGAGCCAGTACCCGGTGCTGAAGTGGGGCGGGCACGCCCCGACCGAGCAGCCGGGCCGCACCGCCACGGACACGGCGCCGTCGTTCTCGGGCTCCGTCACCAACAAGACCTACACCCAGAACACGGCCATCACGGCCTTCCAGCTGCCGGCCGCCACCGGCGGCAACGGCGCCATCCGCTACACGGCCACCGGGCTGCCGACGGGCCTCAAGCTGGACTCCTCCGGGGTGGACGTGAACGGCTGCGCGGGCACCCTGCCGCGGACGGTCTGCGGCACGCCCACCGCGGCCACCGGCGGCACCGTGACCGTCACCGCGCATGACTGGGACGGGAACACCGCGAACTCGGACCGCGCCACGCTGTCGTTCACCTTCTCCGCCGCCGGGCAGACGAACGACCCGCCGTCCTTCGGCTCCGGCTCCGTCACCGACAAGACCTACGTCGCCAACTCCGCCATCGACGAGTTCCAGGTGCCGGCCGCGAGCGGCGGCGAGGGCGCGATCACCTACGCGGCGTCCGGCCTGCCGACGGGCCTCGTGTTCGACGCCACCGGCACGGACGCGGGCGGCTGCCCGGGCACCCAGGCGCGGGAGATATGCGGCACGCCGACCACCGCCGCCTCGGCCGTGACGGTGACCATCACCGCGCAGGACGGCGACACCGACAGGACCGCCACCGACCGCGCCACGCTGACGTTCATGGTCACCGTGAACGCGAACACGGCGCCGTCCTTCAGCGGCTCGGTCACCAACAAGACCTACATCGCCAACTCCGCCATCGACGAGTTCCAGGTGCCCGCCGCGAGCGGCGGCAACGGCGCCATCACCTACACCGCCTCCTCCAACCTGCCGGCGGGCCTCGTGTTCGACGCCACCGGGTCGGACACGCCCGGCTGCCCGGGCGCCCAGGCGCGGGAAATCTGCGGCACCCCGACCACCGCCGCCTCGGCGGTGACGGTGACCATCACCGCGCAGGACGGCGACGCCGACATGGGCACGGGCGACCGCGGCACGCTGACGTTCATGGTCACCGTGAACGCGAACGCCGTCCCGACCTTCGGCAGCGGCTCCGTCACCGCCAAGACCTTCGTCGCCGGCCAGGCCATCGACGAGTTCACCGTGCCGGCGGCGAGCGGCGGCGACGGCACGATCACCTACGCGGCCTCGAACCTGCCGGACGGCCTCGTGTTCGACGCCACCGGGTCGGACTCGCCGGGCTGCCCGGGCACCCAGGCGCGGCGGGTCTGCGGCACGCCGACCACGGCCGCCGCCGCGGCGACGGTGACCATCACCGCGCAGGACGGGGACGCCAACATGGGCGCCGGCGACCGCGGCCTGCTGACCTTCTCCGTGACCGTGGAGACGAACAGCGCGCCGGACTTCGGCATGGGCTCCGTCACTGACCGGATCGTCGGCGTCAACGCCGCCATCGCCGAGTTCCAGGTGCCGGCCGCCAGCGGCGGCAACGGGACGATCACCTACACGGCGTCCGGCCTGCCGGCGGGGCTGCGCTTCGACGCCACCGGGTCGGACACGCCCGGCTGCACCGGCACGGAGGCGCGGGAGGTCTGCGGCACGCCGACCGCCATCGGCGCCGCCCGGACGGTGACCATCACCGCGCATGACTCGGACGGCGACAGGACCTCGGGCGACCGCGCCACGCTGACGTTCACGATCACCGTGTCGTCGGACGCGCCGCCGTCGTTCGGCAGCGGCTCGGTGCCTGAGAAGGCGTTCATCCTCAACGCCGCCATCACGGACTTCCAGGCGCCGGCGGCGAGCGGCGGCAACGGCGCGATCACCTACACGACCTCGACCCTGCCGACCGGGCTCGTGTTCGACGCCACCGGCACGGACTCGGGCGGCTGCTCCGGCACCGAGGCGCGGGAGTTCTGCGGCACGCCGAGCGTCGCCGGCATGGGCACCATCACCATCACCGCGGACGACGCGGACACCAACATGGCCCCGGGCGACCGCGCCACCCTGTCGTTCGACTACAGCGTGGCGGCGGACAGCGCGCCGACGTTCTCCGGCTCCGTCACCGCCAAGACCTATCCCGCCGGCCAGGCCATCACCGACTTCGTGGTGCCGGCCGCCAGCGGCGGCAACGGCACCCTCGCCTACGCGGCCTCGAACCTGCCGAGCGGCCTGGTGTTCGACGCCACGGGCACGGACACGCCGGGCTGTGCGGGCACGGAGGCGCGGGAGGTCTGCGGCACGCCGGACGCTGCCACCTCGGGCGCGGTGACGGTCACCATCACGGCGACGGACCTGGACACGAACACGGCGCCGGCCGACAGCGCCTCGCTGACGTTCACGGTCACGGTGAACGCCGGCGCGTCGCTGGCGTCGAGCCCCGGCACCCTCACCGAGGCGAACCTGAACGGCGCGTCCCTCACCGTGACGCTGATCGGCGCGACCTACGGCTCCGGGGTCAGCGCGTCGAGCTTCCAGCTGGTCACCAACCCGACCATCGCGGGCCTCTCCATCGGCGGCGTGTCCGGCGGCGCGTCCGGAAGCACGACGGCCACCGTGACGCTGGCGACGGGCGCCGGCTACGGCTTCAACGTGGCGTCCACGGTGGCGGTGACGGTGCTGGCGGCGGCGCACTCCGCGTCCGGCAACCTCACCACCGGCACGCTGGCGGTGACGCAGACCCCGCCGGCGGTGCTGGTGTCGCGGCGCGGCCTGTCGCTGAACGAGGACCCGGGCGCCGGCGGCGCCAACCGGGGCGCCTACACGCTGGCGTTGAGCGAGGAGCCCACCGGCTGCGCGGGCGGCGTGGGGGTGTCGGTGGCGGGCGCCAACCCGGACCTGGCGGTGGACCCGACGGCGCTGGCCTTCTCGACCACGACCTGGAACACGCCGCAGACGGTGACGGTGACGGCCGGGCAGGACGACGACAGCGAGACCGAGAGCGTCACGCTGCGCCATTCCATCAGCACCGCCTGCGCCGCCGCCGGCTACCCGGCGACCTTGGCCATCCCCAGCGTGCAGGTGACGGTGGCGGACGACGACGCGCCGCCGCTGCCGAACGAGCCGCCGGTGGCGGTCGGCTCGGTGGACGACATCGACCTGGCCCGCGGCGCCGCGGCGCGGGTGCCGCTGGCGGGGCTGTTCACGGACGAGGAGCCGGAGCTGCTGACCTACGCGGTCTCGTCCTCGGACCCGGCGGTGGTCGCCGCGCGGCTGGCCTGGCCGGCCGTCGCGGTGGAGGGCGTGGGGCACGGCGGCGCCACGGTGACGGTGACGGCGACGGACCCGGAGGGCCTGAGCGCCTCGCTGAGCTTCGAGGCGCGCTCCGGCGTGACGGTGTCCTTCGCCGCGGACGCCTCGGCGCCGGAGGGGGGAACCATCCGGCTCACGCTGACGGCGAGCCGGCCCGCGCCGGCGGCGCTGGCGGTGCCGTACCTCTTGGCGTCCGGCCCCGATCCGGCGGACGCGGCCGATTCGTCCGACCGCGGCGGCGGCACGGGCGGCACGGCGAGGTTCGCGGCCGGCGCGACGCGGGCGGAGATCACGGTGGCCATCCTGGACGATGACGTCGTCGAGCCGCTGCGCGAACACTTCATCGCCACCTTGGCGGAACCGGCCGGGGACGCCGGCTACGGCCTGGGGCTGAAGGCGGATGCGACGGCGACCATCGACGAGGGCGTCTGCGACCGCGACCCGGCGGTGCGCGACGAGCTGCGCCGGACGAGGCCCTGCGAGGCGGTGGCGGACCTGTCGCGGTGGACGTCGCTGCGGCTGGCCGGCGCCGGCATGGAGCGGCTGCGCGCCGAGGACATGCTGGGCCTCTCCAACCTGCTGCTGCTGGACGTGTCCGGCAACCGGCTGGCGTCGTTCCCGGCCGCGGCCTTGGCAGCGCTGCCGAACCTGTGGTCGCTGCAGCTGCGGGGCAACCAAATCAATACGCTGCCGGCGGGCCTGAAGCATCCGGCGCTGCGGCTCCTGGACCTGTCGGGCAACCGCCTCGCGGCGCTGCCGGCGAACGCGCTGTCCGGCTTCACGGGGCTGCGGCGGCTGCGCCTCTCCGGCAACGCGCTCGCCGCGCTGCCGGGCGGCGCCTTCGCGGGCCTGGGCTCGCTGCGGGCCCTGCGCTTGGACGGCAACCGGCTCGCGGACTTGCCGGCCGGCCTGTTCGCGGGCTTGGGCGCGTTGGAGGAGCTGCACCTGCAGGGCAACCCGGGCACCCCGTTCATGCTGGCGGTCGGCCTCACGCGGACGGACGCGGACCCGTGGCTGCCCGGCCCGGCCATGGTGGCGGCGCGGGTCGTGGAAGGCGCCCCGTTCACGCTCCGCGCCGCCTTGGCGGGCGGCCCGGCGGGCGAGGCGTCCGTGCCGGCCGGCGCCACGCGGGGCGAGCCGGTGGAGGTGGCGGACGGCGGCGCCCCGCTGACGCTCACCGCGCGGCCGGAGCCCGTCCCCGACGACCGCTGCGAGCAGGGGCTGGTTGACGTGCCGTGTTTCTCGGGCTTCGCCACCGTCGCCGGCGAGCCGCTGACGCTGTACAAGGTTCCGCCGCGGGCCACGACCCTGCCGGAGCAGGCGCTCGACGGCGACGCGCTGCGGCTCCCCTTGGCGGAGCGCTTCAACGCCGCGCCGGGCGAGGCGTTCGCCTACGCCGCGCAGTCTTCCGACCCGGCCGTGGCGAGCGTCCGCGTCGAGGCCGGCGTGCTGGTCGTCGAGGCCGAGGGCGACGGCGTGGCCACCGTGACGGTGACGGCCACGGACGCCCACGGCCAGACCGGGACGCTCGCGTTCACGGTGCGGGCGGCGCTGCCCATGCGCGGCGGCCTGCGCGGTTGGCGCTTGATCCTCGTCGAGGAACCGCCCGACGCCTGAGCGCCTTGGGCCGGGCGGCCCTCTTCCTGAGACCCGACGAAAGCCCAAGGATGGCCGGCACTGGCGCTCCCAAGCAATCGCGCCCGCCGCCCCGCCGTATAATCCGCGCCGTGAATCGTTCGGCGTCGGTGTCCCGCGACACCTTGGAGACGCGCATCCGCGTCGCAGTGAATCTCGATGGCAGCGGCGCGTCGTCGTTCGCCACGGGTTTGCCCTTTCTGGAACACATGCTGGACCAAGTGGCTCGGCATGGCCTCATCGATCTCGAGATCGAAGCCGAGGGCGACCTTCAAGTGGACGCGCATCACACGGTGGAGGACATCGGCATCACGTTGGGCCAGGCGGTGGCCAGCGCCGTGGGAGACAAAGCCGGCATCGTCCGCTACGGCCATGCCTATGTGCCGTTGGACGAAGCGCTCTCCCGCGTGGTGGTGGATTTCTCCGGGCGGCCCGGCTTGAGCTACGCCATCGACTTCGCCCGCGCCCGCATCGCGGACTTCGACGTGGATTTATTCCGCGAGTTCTTCCAAGGCTTCGTGAACCATGCCCGCGTGACGCTGCATGTGGATTGCTTGAAGGGGGTAAACGCGCATCATCAGGCCGAGACGGTGTTCAAGGCGTTCGGCCGGGCGTTGCGCGCCGCGCTGGCGCCAGACCCGCGCCGCGCCGGTGCCCTGCCTTCCACCAAAGGCGCCCTTTGATCGCCATGTCCCATGGGAAACGCCGGCGTGTCGCTTTTGGAAGCGTGCCAGCCAGAAAGGCAGCCCCGTGATCGTCATTCCGGCCATCGACATCCAAGGCGGGCGCTGTGTGCAACTGCGCCAAGGTGTGAAGGACTCGGCATCCGTTTACGGCGACGACCCGGCGGCCATGGCGCGGCGCTGGGTGGATGCCGGCGCGCGACGGCTGCATGTGGTGGATTTGGATGGGGCGTTCGCCGGTGAGCCGGTGAACGCGGCGTTGGTGGCCGGCGTGGTGCGGGCGGCCGGCGACGTGCCGGTGCAGGTGGGCGGTGGCATCCGCTCCTTGGAGGCTGCGGACAAGTTGCTCTCGCTGGGCGTGGCGCAAGTGATCCTCGGCACCCGCGCCATCACGGAGCCGCAGTTTCTCCGCGAGGCGGCGCAGCGCTTCCCCGGCCGCGTGATTCTCGGCTTGGACGCCCGCGCCGGGCGGGCCGCCACCGCCGGCTGGGACGAGACAACCGCCTTGGACGCGGTGGAGTTTGCCGCTGGCGTGGCCGACCTCGCCCTATTCGCCATCGTCTTCACGGACATCGAACGGGACGGCATGTTGTCTGGGGTGAACGCCGTTGCCACGGCCGCTGTCGCGAACGCCGCCGGCACGCCAGTGATCGCCTCCGGCGGCGTGCGCGACTTGGACGACATCCAGCGCTTGCGGGACCTGGGGCTGAAGGAGGATGCGCTGCTTGGCGTGATCGCCGGCTCCGCGCTTTACGAGGGAACGCTGGACTTGGAACCGGCGCAGCGGCTGGCGGCCGGCGCGAGCGCTGCCTAGCGGCGGAGCGCATCGCGGTGATGATTGGGCTGGCGCTTGGCCGTGCTCCGGCTGATTGCCTTGAGGTGCCCCGCTGTTTGGGAAGCAATGGAAACTCGTAGCAAAAACACCCGACTGGTTTGGCGCGATGGCGACTTGGTGGCTTGGCAAGATGCCACCGTACACATCCTTGCGCAGAGCCTGCAACGCGGTTCGCTGGCCTTCGACTACATGAGTGTGCGCGCGGCGAAACGGGGCATCGCCGTGTTCCGCCTCAAAGACCATGTGGCCCGGCTGTTCAAGACCTGCGAACTGATGGGCCTGCCCATCGCCTACACCGCAGCGGAACTCATCGAAGCGTGCGCCGCCACGGTGTGCGCGAATCCCGGCGCCACTTCACTCAAGATCAGCGCCCTCATCCCCTCCATCGAGGCGGAGCTCGTCCCCCGCGACCCCCGCGTGAGCGTGTTCATCTGCGCCTACGACTTGGGGGCGGACATTCTGGGCGACGGCGTGGACGGTGGCTTGCGCCGGGAACGTTTGGCGTTGAAGGTGGAGCGGGACATCACCAACCGCCGCCCAGACATCATCCCTCCGCAAGCAAAGATGGCCGGCAACTACACTTCGGCGATGTTCGCCAAATGGCGCGCCCGCCACGAGGGCTTTGACGAAATCGTGTTGCTGGACGGCGCCGGCTATGTGGCCGAAGCGCCCACCTCAAACATCTTCGTGGTGACGCCCGACGGCCTCGCAACGCCACCGGAGCACAAGGTGCTGCACGGCATCACCCGCGCCTCCATCGTGGAGTTGGCGGCCTCCCTCGGCATCCCCTGCGCGACGCGGGATCTGCGCGTGGAAGACCTGCACGGGGCGGACGAAGTGTTTCTGAGCGCCACTTCGGTGGGCGTTTGGCCCGTCGTCAGCATCGACGGCCAGCCAGTGGGCAACGGCGAACCCGGCACGGTGAGCCTGCGTGTGCGCGACGCTTTGGACGCGGTGGCGGCCGGCGAGAACGCGGACTTCGAACGCTGGGTGCATTATGTCTGAATCGGATTGGAGCGGCGCCTAACCCGGCCTCCACTCATAAATCCGCGCCAAGCTCCCGCCCATCAGTGCCCCACGCTCGGATTCGGAGAGCTGGTTGGTGATGCGGAACGCCTGCACGGCCTCTTCGTAGGTGACCAGTTCCACCGCCCGCGTCCAATCCGTTCCCCACATGCAGCGCTCTAAACCGTAGGCATCGAGGATGCGGGCGAGCGGCGCCCAGATGTCGTCAAAGGGGAAGGGCTGGTGGGACAAAGTGCAGGCGCCGGAGATCTTGATGGCCACGTTGTCGAGGGCCGCAAGCCCCACCACGTCGTCAAGGTCGGCGAAGGGGTCTCTTGGCGGAGGCGGATGGAACGGCTGGGGCAGGCCCAAATGATCGATGACGATGCGCGTGTTGGCGTGTTGGGCCGCGAGTTCGCCCAACTGCGCGAGCTTGCCCCAGCAGAGCACGTTCACCGGCAGTCCATGTTCGGCCGCGCTCGCGAGCAGCCGATGCGGCCCCGCCTGTGACGTGCCGGCCTCGCCAAAACCGTCCGTCAGCAGCAACCGTGCCCCAACCACCCCCGGCCGATGCGCCCATGCGTCCACTTGCGCTTCAATGTCCGGGGCGTTCGGGTCGAATGGCTTGATGAGGCCGAACCGGCTCGGGTGCTTCCCACGCACCTCCAGCGCGTAGCTTCCATCGTAGCGATACATGCGAAAAGGCGAGACGAGCAAGGCACCGCCCACGCCCACCGCGTCCATCGCCGCCACCATCTGATCGCCGGTCACTTCCGGCGGCCCGACAAGCGATGCCGCCCAAGGCCGCTCCGGCCGGTCGCGCTCGTAGGCATGAACCTGACAGTCGATCACGGGCGCGATGGTATTGGGTTGCGTTGGGCTCATGAGTGCCAAGTCTCGAGTAAGTGCGGTGAGGAGCGCAGGCACTGCGCCTATCCGTTGCCCCACAGCGGACGATCGAATAGGGTATAGGAACGGTTGGAGAAGTGGAGGGGCGTGTGCGGATCCGGCGACACTCGAAGGGCTACGATTGCGAAATCGCGAGCCTAGGCGGCTTGCCCAGTGCGCTTCGTGCAGAAGACTACGACTTCCGCACCGCCTATGCCTTCCTCTTGCGAACCGAAGATGCTTACTACGAGGGCAACACACTGGTCGATGTGGTTGCAGGCATCGTACATCGCTATCTGCAACGCTGGTCCTCGGCACCGCCAACACCGAAGCTGGAAGAAGCAGTGTGCAGACACGTCGGCTTGGACTCCCTTCTACAAAGTCAGCCAGATGATGGCCCGCAGTGCGGTTATCGGCCGTTTGAGAATGAGCCACCGAATCCACGACAGCTTCGTGCGGCCTTGGCAAGGGCATGCGATGGAGTACAACCAGTGCTCGACCCCTCACTGTGCCACGACGGGCAAGCAACCGATCCTCGGGGCACCGCTCGGCTCGATAGCGAAGAAGAAGGGAACTTCCTAGACTGGGCATCTAAATCGAGTAACGGCAACTACGCAAAGTACCTGCTGCCACAGGTGGAATTCGCAGACCTAGGCGGTCAACGGAGTGACTTGCGGCGTGTGGATTTCTTGTACTGCGATGGGGCCAGCGAACCGTTCATCATCGAGATCGACGGTGCCCAGCACGAACAGGACGAGGCGGTTGATGAAGCAAGGGACTTGGCGCTGGAATCCTTGGGCCTGGAAGTCAAGAGGCTCCCAGCCAGTGCTCTGAAATCAGGGAAAGCAAGTGACGGCGAACCGGCATTGCGGGATTTCGATGTATGGTGGCAGAGCCGGCGCAACGTCGCGTCCGACGTTATGGACGAGCGGTGGGTAGCTGCCACTAGTCTGATCCAAGACGCCACCGCCGTGCAATTCGCTTTGACGCGCCTTTGGGCCAGAGGGACGTTTCAGCAGTGTACGTCCATCGCCATCACGGGAGATCTACCAGAGAACATAGTACAGGTCGCGTTCTCGGACTGGAAGGCGCTAGTCAACGCCGTCATCGGTGCTCATGGACTTGGAAGTGAGCTCCAAGGCCCGGTAGGCGTTGAACTGCAGGGGAGAACCAGCCATCCCACTACGTTTCGCTTGGCAGTGGAAAGCGGCCAGCCATGGTGGCACGAGATTGCCGCGGAAACACTGCCCGACCTAGTTGTTCGGCGCTGTGCCACTCCGAATCCCGTACTTGTTGCGACGAACACGGACCCGGACTGGCTGGAACACAAACGGTCCGCACGAGGCACGGAGGCCGAAGTTCGTGGGCAGTCCTTGCGATGGATCCTTCAAGCTGCGTTTAGGAAGACCGCTTTTCGAGAAGGGCAGCAGGAAGCGATCGTCCGGTGTCTCGACGGAAAGGACACCATTGTGCTCTTGGCGACTGGGGCCGGGAAGAGCCTGATTTTTCATCTTTCGGCCCTCCTTTGCCCAGGAACGGCCCTTGTGGTGGCCCCCTTGGTTGCCCTCATTGAGGATCAGAAGGATGGGCTGGTAAGCGCGGGAATTCGCCGAATCGAAGGGCTTCACGGGGAACAGTCGGATGAAGTGGAGCGGCGTGCTCAGAATCGCCTTGACGACGGAACGCTGCTGGTGCTGATGATGGCGCCGGAACGACTCCAGAAGCCAATGTGGAGAGCACCAATCCAAAGTGCGGCGGAAGCGGGCGCCATCTCTCTGGCGGTAGTTGACGAGGCGCACTGCGTCTCCGAGTGGGGGCACGACTTTCGGCCGGTTTACCTGCAGCTAGGCCGGCTACTTCGAGACGTGTTCAAGATTCGGACCCTGCTCGCGTTGACTGGCACAGCAAGCCGGGCGGTTTACAATGACATGGTGGCGCACCTAGAGGTTGAACGGGATGATCCGTTGGCCTGCATCCGGCCGACGACGCACGATCGACCGGAGATTGGGATGCAGTTGAGCTACTGTACATCAAAGGGTGACGCGGAGTCTGCTAGAAGTGGGGCGTTCCGTTCGTTGAGACGCAAGTTCCGAGGTAACCCGGACACGGTCTTTGAGCCGCGTGGTTCTCGTTCGTGCTGCGGGATCGTCTTCATGCCGACCGTGAACAATCCTAGCAGCGGAATCGAATCGGGCGTCAGGCTGGCGCAAGCGGCGGGGCTGCGCTCAATCGAGAAGTATGCCGGTCAAGAGCCCTATTTGAAGGACAGGCGCAAAAGCGCCCACCAGTTCAAGCGCAATAGGGCGACAGTGATGGTGGCGACGAGCGGATATGGCATGGGGGTGGACAAGCCTAACGTGCGCTGGGTGATCCATCCACATCTTGTATCTAGTCTAGAAGCGTACTATCAGCAGATTGGCCGTGCCGGGAGGGATGGCGACCAAGCGTATGCGATAGCTGTACTGCACGATGAACAGCCCAACCACACGGACAGCGTACTTGACCCAGACAAGGCTTTTGACCAAGCTCGACGTGAGTATGGCCGTGCGAATCGGTGGGATGACGTCGGTACCGCACTCCACTTTCACTTCCGACAGTTCATGGGCCCAGATGCAGAAATGAAATCACTAGTAGAGACGCTGGAGAGTCTCAACGTGGATCAACCGGCAGGAGAACGAAGGATTTCACTCATTCGTGGCGGAGAGTTTCAACAACGAGACATCGGACGTTTGATTCGGTTAGGTGTCGTCGAATACTATCAGGTGGATTACGGGTCGAAGCGGATCACTGCTCACGTGCGTGAATGGAGTCCGCAGGCGATGGCGGAGTCCTTGAGGGAGTATATCGGCCGGTCGGACCGGGCTAGGGGTGAGGCCGTTTCGGAGGAGTTGAAGGAAGAACTCGCGCAGATTGATGATCCTTTCGAGGCGTTGACGGCGGGATGTCGGGCATTGGTGGCCTACTTGTACGAGACGGTTGAACCGGCGCGGCGACGAGCGCTGCGAGAGACGGTATTGATGGCTCGGCAGTGTAACGGGGACCAAGAGATACGACGCTGGATGCTCGATTATCTGAGCGAAGGGAAGGGTTGGGAGAAGATCGAAGAGCTGCTGCACCGCCGGAACATAGACTGGGATGAATGGCACGGGGTTTTTGGCGACGTGAGGTCGGACGGAGCGATGGAGGCGAGTCGTGTAAGGGGTCTCTTCATTCGTGCCCTTGAAAGCAATCCGGGCCATCCCGCGCTCCTCTTGGGGCGGGCGATTTCGGAGGCTGCGAGCCTGGGAGGCGTGTTGGGTGTGGTGGAAGAGAATCTGTTGGCTGCGCTCGGAGCGTTGCCCCGGTACGCACGTCGGGGCGAATTGGACGATGCCTTCGACGGAATCTGCCGTTGGCTGGAGAGGGCCGACAAGGATGGCATGGGGCCTCTCTGTGGCATTGCTCGTCTGTCGACCTCCGGCCATGATGGAGAGGGGCTGGAGAAACGTCTCCATGAGCACACGAACCGATGGAAGGATCGAGCGGAAGTCGATCGCGTCGCGTGTATTGAGTTGATGGATTCGGTCGCAGCGGATATGGGAAGATTGAGCAATGGCCTAGCCGACGTTCACAGGCGGCTCGTCGGAAGTGGCTAAGCAAGAAGGAGACGCGGTGGAATCGCTAGACTAGAAGATGCATGGGGCTCTCGACGAAATTCGCAAGCGGGTAGATGAGATTCGAGGGCACGCGACGAAGGCGGCGGAGTTGGAGGCCGAAGTGGGGAGCCTGATAGGAGCGGTGCGTAGTTGCACGGAAGCGGCTCAGAAGACCAGCGAAGCGATGGCGGAGACAGCTTCGACTTTCCGTGGGGCAATGGCGACGATGGAGAAATCGATGGCTGATGCCATGCACGGATTGAAAGATCAAGGGGAGCGCTTGATTGAGGCAAGCGAGTGCTGCGCGAGCGCTGCAATACAAATGGAGCAGAACACAGCGGTACTGCAGGAAACGTATCGTGCGGGCGTCGAGGAGCTCAAGTCAGCGGTGCTATCGAAGTTGCAGGAGCAAAACAGGCCTTGGTGGCGACGCCGTGGCTGAACACCGGGCAGGGGACGCGTAGGATCTCCGGGCAAGAGACTTCGAAGTCGTTTCTGCGTGGCTTGACGCATTTCGGTAAGCTCCGGTCCACGTCAACCAACGGAGCCCCCCCATGCAAAACCGCCAGATCGTCATCGAATCGCTGCCGCAGGACAAGCTGGAACTCGCTAACTTCGCTATGCGCGAGGTGGAGGTGCCGCCGCCGGTGGCGGGCGAAGTGTTGTGTCGCACACTGGCACTCACCGTTGGTGCCGGTCAACGCGCTGGTCTGCAGGGGAGCGCCAGCTATGCCGGGGCGCCGCGTAGTGGGGTTGTGATGGGTGGGTCTGCGGTGGCGCGGGTGGAGGCTTCCGAAGCGGATGGCATCGCCGCTGGCGCGTTGGTCACCTGTCCGGCTGGGTGGCAGGAGTACTCCGTACACGAGGCGGGCGCCGTGAATGTGGTGGACGAGATCGACGATCCGGCGCACCACTTGGGCGTGTACGGCACCAACGGGCTCACCGGCTATTTCGGGTTGTTCGATTTGGGCGAACCGCAGGCGGGGCAGACCCTCGTCGTTTCCGCCGCGGCCGGTTCCGTCGGCCATCTGGTTGGGCAGATGGGGAAGATCGTCGGTTGCCGCGTCGTTGGCGTCACTGGCACGGACGAAAAGAGTCGCCTGCTCACAGACACGCTGGGCTTCGATGCCGCGGTGAACCATCGCAGCCCGGAGTTCCGCGGCGCGTTTCGGGAGGCTTGCGGCGATGGCATCGACATCTACTTCGACAACACCGGTGGCGACATCTTAAGTGGCGCTCTGCGGCGCATGAAAACCCATGGCCGCATCGTCTGTTGCGGCGTGGTTTCCCAATACGACACGGGCAGCCCCCAACCGGGCCCGCGTGGCATCCCCGGCTTGCTGGTGAACAATCGTGTGCGCATGGAAGGCTTCTTGGTGTTCGACTACTCGCACCGCTATGCCGAAGGTCGCAAGCAAATGCGAAGCTGGGTGGACGCCGGCCAACTCAAACCATTGCAGGACGAGTTCCAAGGCTTGGAAGAGATGCCTCGCGCCTTCATCGACATGCTGGCCGGCGGCAACGTCGGCACCCGCATCGTGCGTGTGGGGCGGTAACTCGGCGGTTGGCGGCGCGGCAAGCGCTTGGCGCGAGCTTCGCTGCCGCGCCGTTGCACGTTGGCCTACTGTGGCGGCTTCCGCGCCCTCAGCGAAAACGTCTGCGGCAGGTGGTTGTCCTTGGGAAATCGCCACCAACCGTCGATGCGCTCCATGCCTGGGAAGGCTTGATAACAGTTCACCGGAAACTCGTGGAAGAACTCCAACGCCAAACCGGCACCCTGCACGGCGGCCAGAATCTCGGACACGCTGTGCGCCCACTCGTGGCTGTCTGATTCGATGATCTCCGAGCCGGCGTAAGAAGGTTCGCCGCCCTCAAAGGCGAGGCCGGCCGCATCGGGAAAGTAGCCATGGCGAACGCGCAAATCCGCCACCCCATCCCCGCTTTGGCCCGTCGCCGGCTCGAACACCCACAGCATCGGGTGGTTGTCGAACAGATAGAACATGCCCCCCGGCTTCAGGAAGCGGGCCACCACTTGCGCCCATCCCTCCAAGTCCGGCAGCCAGCAGAGCACACCCAGCGCGGTGTAAACAATGTCGAACGCTTCATCCAACGCCGCCGGCAAGTCATACACGTTGCTCTCGATGAAACGCGCCCCCAAGCCGAGTTCGGCGTTCAGCTGCCGAGCCCTGGCGATGGCGACATTCGAGAAGTCCACGCCGGTGGCGCGGGCGCCGAGCCGGCACCAAGACATCGTGTCCAGCCCGAAGTGGCATTGCAGATGCAGGAGGGTCTTGCCGGAAACGTCCCCCACTTCGCGCCGCTCGATGTCGTGCAGCGTGATGCGCCCCGCCTTGAAGCTGGCCACGTCGTAGAACGAAGAGGCCACATGCACCGGAACGCGCTCGTTCCAGTTGCGGCGGTTGGTTTCCAGCCGCTCGTCCACGTCCGCTGCCAGCCGTCCTCGCCGCGGCCGCGCCAACCGCTGTCGTAGCGGAGGGCCAGCCCCTAAGCCGGCCCTCCGCCCATGCACGCAGCGACTTCGCGGCTCAGTCGAACTGACCTCGTGGCATTTCGGCGAACTTGTTCCAATCCGGCCCGGCCGCGTCGTAGTTGTACGGCTGGCGTTGCCCCAACAGCCGCAGGAAGCGCTGATCGTTGGCGTGGCGGTCCAGCATGTCCTGCGGCACGGCGCGGTTGAACTGCTCCTGCGTCACGATGTATTGCCGCGCGAAGTAAACCGCCAAGTTCATGCGGATGCCCGGCACCTCGCGCTTGAACGAGCCGTGCCAAGTGTTGCCGTGCCAAACGACGCAATCCCCCGGCGACAGCCCCATCGCCACCGCGTTCGGGTTGCAGTTGTCGTCGTCCAAGGTGGATTCGTCGGCTCGTGGGTGGCGGCACAGGCGGTGGCTGCCGGGCACCATCGCCAAGGCGCCGGCCTCGCGGCTGTATGGCGTCAAGGCGTAGTTGCAGTTCGCCACCTGCGAAATCATCGAGAACGGCGCCGGTATGCCGTTGCCGTTGTCCGAGTGCAGCATCAGCGGTGTGCCGCCCTTGCCCTTGAAATGGCAGGTCATGCTGCTCAACACGCAACTGCGGCCCAGCAGGTAGCTGATGAGCGCGAGCGGCTTCGGCGCGGCCACGATGGATTCGAACACCTCATCCTCGAACAGCAGGTAATGCGCGAGGGACACGCCGTCCCAAGCCGCCTGCTCCTCGGCGTCCGCGTCCACCGAGCGGCCGCTCTTGCGCTCCATCACGCGGATGATGGCGGCCTTCGCGCGGGCCACTTGATCCGCGTCGATGGCGCCCTTCACGGTGGTGTAGCCGATGGTCTCCAGCTCCGCGACGTTCCCTTCCAACCCGAGTTCGGCGATTTCCGCGAGCGTCGCCTCCCGGGCGGCCTTGTCCGGGTCTGGACGGTTCCAACTCGCCCGCACCCGCTCCTCGCGCGCAGCCTGTGCTTCTTGCCAATCGGTCGCCGTTGCTTCTGCCATCTGAATCCTCCTTCCGGGTTGGCCTTGATGCCAACCGCGTCATGCATCATCACGTCCAAACCCTACCATGCCCGCTTTCGCGCCAAGATGCCAGTGGGCAGCGTCGCCGCGCCCGCCGTCATGAAGCGCGGCGTGAAGGTGGTTTAAGGCACTGGCAACCACGCCAAGAGGGACAAGCGCCAAGAGGAACGGGCAACTCGCCCGCCTGCTATGCTCCCGGCGCATGGCCTTGATTCCGGCCGATTGGCGTCCACAGGCGGCCACGCTGGTCTTTATCGAACGCGATTCGGCTGCACCCACGGTAGATGGCGCCGTGCTGCTCATTCGCAAGAAGCGTGGTCATGGCGCCGGCAAGGTGAATGTGCCGGGTGGCCGAATCGAGCCGCACGAAACGCCCTACGAGTGCGCCGTGCGCGAAGTGCGGGAAGAGGTGGGGCTAGAGTGCGGTGCCCTCACGCCGGCCGCGCTGCTGCGCTTTCACGACCGCGAGAACGGCTTCAACATGCGCGGCTTCGCGTTCCGCGCCGAGACGTTCGAGGGTGTGCCCGTGGAAACGGACGAGGCGGTGCCGTTTTGGTGTGCTTGGGACGCGGTGCCCGTGGACGAGATGTGGGAGGACGACCGCTACTGGTTGCCTTCGATACGCGCTGGCCGCCCGGTGCGGGCGGATTTACTGTTCGAGAACGACCGCTTGGTGTCGCGCCGGGTGCGGCCCGTCCGGCGGGGTGACATGGATGCCTTCCTTGGCCTCTTCCGCGTGGTGGGAGGCGGGCAAGCGGTGCGTCCCGGCGGCTCGCCATCGGGCTGACCGCCCTTGAGCGCCCTCTGGCGATGGCTCACCGGGTGCCGGGCGTGCGGCAAATGCCCCGCATCGCCTTGCTTAGCACTTGGGGCATCGCTACATTCCTAGCCCCGACATCCAAGGTGCCATGCCCAATGAACCACCGACTCCTCTTCGCAATCCCCGCTGTGCTGGCCCTCGCGGCCACCGCCGCCGAAATCCCCCTCGACGATCCGTCCACGTTGAAGTTCCGCAACGTGGTGGCCGAAGTGGCCACCTACCAAGGCCACGAAGCGCTGCAGGTGAGGGAGCCCGGCACGCCCACGCGCCACGAGGACAAGCTGGTGGTCATCGACCATGAGTTCGGCGATGGCACCATCGAGCTGCACTTGGCGGGCATGCCTGGGCCGAACGCGTTTCAGCAAGCGCGGGGCTTCGTCGGCGTGGCCTTCCATGTGCAGGATGGCGGCGACCAGTTCGAGGCGTTCTACCTGCGGCCAACCAACGGGCGGGCGGAAGACCAGGAACGGCGCAACCACGCCACCCAATACATCTCGTTCCCCGATCACCCGTGGCACAAGTTGCGCAAGGAGACGCCCAGCCGCTACGAAGCCTATGCAGACTTGGTGCTCGGCGAGTGGACGCAAGTGAAGGTGACGGTGGCCGGCGACAAGGCGCGGCTTTACCTGCATGGCAACGAACAGCCCACCTTGCTGGTGAACGACCTTAAGTTGCCGGCCAGCGCCGGCGCATTGGGGTTGTGGATTGGGCCGGGCACGGTGGCGCATTTTCGGAACTTGAACGTGACGCCGGCGCAGTGAATCCTGCTTGGCGTGGCGTGGTGACAGCCAGGCCGAAGCCAGTAGAGGGCCTGCCCGCTCAGGTTTCGATGGGGTTCGCCGGGTCTGTGATCCACTCGCTCCAAGAGCCGGGGTAGAGGGCGGGTTCCGCAAGCCCGGCATGAACGAACGCGAGGATGTTGTGCGCGGCGCTCACCCCGGAGCCGCAATAGCACACCGCGGGTGCCCCGCCGCGGTGCCCTAACAGCCGCTCGAAGCGGGCGCGTAGGGCGGCGCGGCTTAGGAATCTGCCATTGGGCGCCAAGTTGTCTTGGAAGGGTGCGCTCAAGGCGCCGGGGATGTGGCCGGCGATGGGGTCCAGCGTCTCGTTCTCGCCCCGGAAGCGGTCTGCGGCGCGGGCGTCCAGCAGCGTCCAAGCGCCGGCGTGTTCGCGCATGGCCTGCATTGACACCGGCATGGGTGGGGCGGTGGCGTACCCGCTGCCGGCCGCGGAGCTCGCGTCGTCTGCCCCGTCGCGCCCGCTGGCCGGCACCGCGCCGCCGCGCCATTCAAGCCACGCCTGATAGCCGCCGTCCAGCACCGCCACGCGGATGTGCCCCGCCCAACGCGCCATCCACCAAAGCCGTGCCGCGAATAGGTCGCCGCTTGCGTCGTAAGCGATGATTTGCGTGGTTTCGTCCACACCGTGGGAACGCAGCAGCCGGGCAAACGCTTCGCGCTCCGGCAGGGGATGCCGGCCGGTGCGCCCGGGCGTCGCCGGGCCCGCTAAGTCGCGTTCCAAATCCAGATGAATGGCGTTTGGAATGTGGCCAGCTTGAAACTGCGCCAAGCCGGCGGTTGGGTCTTGGAGGTCGAAGCGGCAGTCGAACAAACGCACTCGCTCCCCGTCCAGCGCCGCGAGCGCTTCGGCGGAAATCAACGTGCGGAAGTCGGCCAGCCTCACACCACGGCATCCACGGTGTCCCGCAACGTGGTGACGATCTGATCCACGTCGCCATCGTCGATGGTGAACGGCGGCCCGATCACGATGATGTCCCGCGCCTCGCCGGTGCCGCCGCCATAGAAGAACACCCCGCGCCGCAACGCCTCGGCCACCACCCGGCCGGTGATGTTGTCCGCTTCGGGAAAGAGCGCCAAGGTGCCGCGATCCTTCACGATTTCCACCCCAAGCAAGAGGCCCAAGCCCCGAACTTCGGCCACATGGGGATGGTTCTCGAAGGCCGCGTTGAGTTCGCCATGCAACTTCGCGCCCATTTTTGCCGAGCGCTCAACGAGGCGTTCCCGCGTGAGGATCTCGAGCACTTTGTCTGCCGCGGCGCAGGCGCCCGGATGCGCGGCGAAGGTGTGGAACATCACGTTCGCTTCGGCGTCGATGATCGGCGCCGCCACCGCATCGGTGCCGAACACGGCGGTCAATGGCGCATAGCCGCCGGCCAGCCCCTTCCCGCCGACGATCAGGTCTGGCTGGAACGGCCAATGCTGATAGCCGAACTGGGTGCCGGTGCGCCCAAACCCCGTCATCACCTCATCGACGATGAGCAGAATCCCATGCCGGTCGCAGAGTTCTCGCACACCGGGCCAGTAGGCGTCCGGCGGCACCAACGCGCCGCCGCTCGCGCCAACCACGGGTTCGCCGAGGAACGCGGCGATGGTGTCTGGCCCTTCCCGTTCGATCACCGCCTCCACCGCCTCGACGTAGTAGCGGCCGGCATCGTTGCCCGGGCAGCGCAGCGGATAGGGCGTCGGCGTCACCGGGTGGCGCTGCAAGGTGTGCGCCAGCCCCTTGCGCCGCGCAGCGTGGCCGCCCACGGCGGTGGTGGCCAAGGTGGTGCCGTGGTAGGAGAGCGAGCGGCCAATCACCTTGTGCTTTTCCGGCCGTCCCTGCACGGCGAAGTGCTGAATGGCGATCTTCATGGCCGATTCCACGCCCTCGGAACCGCCGCAGCAGAGATGCATGTGCGTGAAAGCGGGCGGCAGCCAATCCGTCTGCAGGCGTTCCACGAGCCGTGTACGCGACGGCGTGAGCCACGGCGGCACCACATAGCCTTCGCGCAAGGTCGCTTCCGCCACCGCTTCCGCCACCTCCGCCCGACCGTGGCCGATGTTGGTGACGATGGCGCCGCCGGCGGCGTCCAGCACACGACGGCCATCGGCCGTGCAGAGGTATGCGCCCTCGGCGCGGTCGATGGTGATGTCGTAGCCCAGGGGGACGAATGGATAGGCGCTGCTCATAGGCGCATCGTCCCGCGGCCATCGGCTAGAGGTCAAGCGCCGGGCAGGGCGGGATTTGACGCCGCGGCGTTGCAACGGGTAACAAGCGCCTCATGGATGGTGCCGGGGAGGGCGTGTTGTGCAGGGCATTCACTTGGATCGGGTGACGCAGTGGGCGCAGGCGCACATCCCGGAACTCGCGCCGCCGCTTGAGTTCTCGCTGATCGCCGGCGGCCACTCCAACCTCACCTACAAGTTCGTCGATGCGCGTGGCGCCGCCTTCGTGCTGCGCCGCCCGCCCTTGGGCCATGTGTTGGAGAGCGCCCACGACATGGGGCGCGAACACCGCATCATCGCCGCCCTGTGGGGCACGGGCGTGCCGGTGGCGCCGGCGCTGGGCCTCTGCTCAGACGCCGCCGTGAACGACGCGCCGTTCTACCTGATGCGGTTCGTGGAAGGCGTGGT
This sequence comes from Candidatus Azotimanducaceae bacterium, assembly GCA_965200505.1. Classification (GTDB taxonomy): domain Bacteria; phylum Pseudomonadota; class Gammaproteobacteria; order Pseudomonadales; family Azotimanducaceae; genus VXNE01. The sequence continues at coordinate 3,104,104 of OZ241343.1, forward strand.
GCCCCACGACGCGGCGGCCTTGCGTGACACGCCCGCAGGGGAGCGGCGGCGGCTCGGCGAGCGCGTGATCGAGGCCCTGGCGCAGTTGCACCGCATCAACCCGGATGACGTCGGCTTGGGCGACCTCGGCCGCAAGGAAGCGTACTTGGCAAGGCAATTGCGCCGCTGGTCGAAGCAGTGGGAAGCCACCAAGACCCACGAGATACCGGAGATGGAGGAGAGCGAGCGCCTGCTGCGCGAGACCATGCCGGAGCAGGTCGGCACCGCCATCGTGCATGGCGACTACCGGCTCGGCAACATGATCGTGGCCGGGGGTGACATCCGCGCCATCCTGGATTGGGAACTCTGCACTCTGGGCGACCCGCTGGCGGATGTGGGCTACCTGCTGAACAACTGGACGCTGCCGGGCGAGCCGGGTGCGGAGCTGATGGCCACGGGTGCCGGCGGTTTCCCAGACCGGGACGAATTGTGCGCCGCGTATGCCGAGGCGACGGGGCGGGATTTGGCGAATATCGGTTACTACCGCGCCTTCTCGCATTGGCGTTTGGCGGCGATTGGGCAGGGCGTGTACAAGCGCTATCTGGTGGGGGCGATGGGGGAGAGCCGTGGGATGGATTTGGATCGGCAGAAGGCGGGGGTGGCGGCTCGGGCCAAAGCGGCGCTGAAGCTGTTATGCTGATGGAGTGTGGGAGCAATACGGGAGTGTGATGATGAAGAACGACGGTGGACAGCCCAGAACGCTCTATGCGATGCCGGGCGGCCACCAAAACTATGTCTTGAGTCTTCGCAAGATTTTGGATCAGTTAAGTGAGCCACGAGAGCTGGCCGAATTGTCGCGCATCTTCGCCGAGTTGGGCTGGAGGAAGAGCAGCACACAAAGTATGGGTCGATTGTTCCTTACCAGAGCCGGCTTCATCGTCAGGGATGCCGACGGACGGTTTCGCAGGTCCGGTCAAGTCGAGTTCGCCAACGAGTCGATCGCTCGGGTGCTACATGAAAAGTTCGAGTTCGTTGGTGAACTACTTGAGGAGATCTCTGTATCGTCGAGGTTAAGTGAAGATCTACAGCAAGCGGCTTGGGAACGCGCAAACATAAGTCAGGACAACAAACACGCGATAACGTATCGTGTGAATTGGCTACAGTGCCTAGGGATGTTGAAGAAAGGGCAAGACAAAAAACTCCTCATCACCCGTGAAGGCCGAAAGCTACTTCGCTCCCTCCGGAACGTGCCTAGCGGCAATGTGGAAAGGTCAGAAACGAAGCAGGCACCTCTCAACACGATTCTCTATGGCCCGCCAGGGACAGGGAAGACATTCGCCACGTTTCGGCGTTGTGTGAAAATTTGTGATGGTAAAGCCCCCGACCACGACGGCAAGGCCATCCAATCTCGATACAAGAAACTCGTTAAGGAAGGGCGCGTGGAGTTCGTCACTTTCCACCAATCCTATGGCTACGAAGAGTTTGTGGAGGGACTGCGTCCCGATCCGGATGGCGAGCATCTTCGTCTCGTCCCAGTGGACGGTGTACTCAAGCGAATCGCGGAACGCGCAAGAAAGCGGCCAAAGCTGCCGTACGTTCTGGTCATCGACGAGATCAATCGCGCCAACATCTCGAAGGTGCTCGGCGAACTCATCACGTTACTAGAGGAAGACAAGCGCGAAGGGGCGGAAGTCGAAGTAGCGGTGACGTTGCCGCACTCCGGCCAACGATTTACGCTGCCACGCAATCTGCACATCATTGGCACCATGAACACCGCTGATCGCTCCATCGCGCTGATCGACACTGCCTTGCGGCGTCGTTTCAGTTTCAAGGAATTGGAACCGGACCCGGACAAACTCAAGACTGTAGATGGCATCAATCTGACGAAGGTGCTCACCACCATCAATGATCGCTTGGAGTACCTTATCGACCGCGATCACCTGATCGGCCACGCTTGGCTGATGGACGTAAAGACGAAGGCCGATTTGGACAACGTTATGCGCCGCAAGATCATCCCTCTCATCGCCGAGTACTTTTACGATGACTGGCAGAAAGTCGAGGCTGTTCTGGGCGATGGCTTCTTCGACAAGACGATGCTCCAGCGGCCGCTTGGGTTGGAGGACATGGACGAGAAGCGCCCAAGTTGGAAGCCGAAAGAGACGTTCGAAAAGATGGCGTACGACAGCCTTGTGTCTGGGAAATGACTGGGAAGGTGGGTCTCCCGTGAAGACGCTCACCGTGGAAGAGTACGGCAGTGTCGATGTAGGCGAAGGGGAAGAGAAAGCCACTGAAGGGGAAGCCCAACGCTTCGTTGCGCTCGCAAAACGCAAGCGCCCACAACTCAAAAATGCGCCAGTGCTCGCCCGTGAAGGTGATGCCCTCAAGGCTAAGCAAGTGGTCGGCGTCTTGGCCATCCCCGGCAAGACCCTCGAAATCCTGCCCAAAGTGGACGGTTCCAGTGATGCGGTCAGACGAGCGCTCATACACATGGTCGCCGTAGCGCACGACTTGAGAGTTGCCGACGCAGAGCTCGCGGCGCTCGCACCGCAAAGGCACGATTTGCTGGAGCTTGTTATCCGGCTCTTCGTGCAGCGGCTCTCCATGGCCGTGCAACGGGGGTTGCCACGCCGCTACATTGGCTATGAGGACGACCTGCCGGTTTTACGGGGTCGCCTCAATGTTGTACGCCAGTTCACCAAGCTAGCGGTTCGGCCGGATGTGCTCGCCTGCCGTTACGACGAGCTCTCCGAGAATACGCCGCTGAATCGCGTCTTGAAGGCTGCGGTGACGCGCTTGGCCGGCGTTGCTCGCAGTGCCGAGAACGCGAGGCGTGTGGCGGAGCTGGTGGCACGTTTCGAGTTCGTGGGCGAGAGCGCTTACCCGCTTGGGGAGCCCGTGCAGCTAGACCGTACCAATACGGCGTATCACGATCTCTACCGATTAGCTCGGTTCTTGTTATCGGGCGAGTGGCAGACCACCACTGGGGGCAAGGCGATAGGGTTCACCTTGCTGTTCGAGATGAACGTGTTGTTCGAGGAGTTCATCGGCAAGAGCCTGCAGCGCACTTTCGGTTCGCACCGGGTGGGCTTGCAGAAGCGCTCAGGTTACGCATTGCAGGACGCGGCCGAGAATGATCTCTTCAATTTGCAGCCGGACGTCTTGATCGATGCGAACGATGGTCGCCCCATCGTGCTCGATACGAAGTGGAAGAGACTCAAGCCCAAGAAGGAAGACGGTAAACTGAACGTCGTTACAAGCGATGTGTACCAGATGTTGGCCTACGCGGGCGCGTACAAGGCGAAGCGCGTTATTCTCCTGTACCCGTGGCACAAGGCCCTAGGGCTAGGCATCGCCAGATGGACGGCTCGAGCTCCGGCTGGCGAACGCATCCCATTCGACATCGCCACCGTGAACGTCGGCAGCCCCAAGACCGTCCCCGCGGCGCTGCGCACCATCGTCAACTGCTTACGCTAAAATCCCCGATCCAAGGGCTGACCGCTGCCGGCCAACCCTCGGCAGGGCTACGAGAAGAAAAAGGGGCGCGTCAGCCGCTCCCAGAGGGAACGGCTGAAGGAAGGCATCGGCTTGGGGGAGGATACTCTGGGAGGAGTGAGTTCCGAAGCCATCCGTACGCGCCAGAAAACTGATGGTGTAGTTGTACTGTACAGACTGATTCGATGTCAATAGCTGTGTACAGATAATTTTTGTTTTTTTCTGGCCAATGTCGGGGAATCCTGCCGCTAATCGGCGGATTCACGGTGGATTAGCCCAAACCGCTTCACATAGGCATCGAGCGAGGCCTCCAAGCTGGCGCGGGCGTTGGCCGCGTCGCCGGTGGTTGGGGGCAAATCGGCGTCGCCAGTCTCGCATCGGGCGGCGTGTGAGACGTAGGCGTTCAGGGCGTGAACCATGTCCACCAAGGCGCGGATGCAGCCTTGGTCTTGCGCCGGCGCGGCGCCGGCGATGTGCAGCAGCTCTTCGTCCGTGAACTGCCGCGCCACCCCCGGCGATACCCCCGCCGGCTGCGCCAAGCAGGCGTCTTCAAGGGCCGTCCAAGGTGCCGGCCACGGCAGCAGCGTCACGCCGAACTCCTGTGCGGTGCGCAAGTCCGCCTCCGTGGCAAGCCGATAGGCCACCACCAGGGACGCCTTCGGCAGGAGGTCCAGCAGGCGCTCGATGAGCTCAGGCGCGAGGCTTGGCATCAGGAGAGCGACGACGTCCAGCGCCGGCAGCGCGTCCGCTTGGGCCATGAAGGCTTCCGGGCTGGCCCAGCGTCCATGGGCATCGAGGCGCGTGTCGCCGTGGTCGCGTTCGGCGAGCAGAAGCTCGGCGCCCACTAGGCCCACACGAGGCATGGCAGCCGTTGGGCGTTCTTCTAGCCGCTGGTCGATCTCCGCCGCCGTCAGCCCGGCTAGCTTGCGGATCGGTTCGCCCCGGTCCACGAGTTGCTTCAGCTTCCGCAGCCGCTGCACCTGCGCGTCGTCGTAAAGCCGCATCCTGCCCACATGAGCCGCCGGCGCGATGCCGTAGCGCCGCTCCCACTGCCGCAGGCACTCCACCGAAATGCCCGTCGCCTTGGCGGTGGCGCCAATCTTGTAGAGGTCCGTATTCATGGCTGTCTTATACGCATGGGCCGGGGATTGTACAGGTTCTTGGGCGAAGGGCAAGTGGCGAGTGTGCCCGTCATCCGGTCGGTGCCCACGCCGCCACGCCCCGTCCCGCGTTAGGATGGGCGGCATGAAGCACGAATCCCCCGCAACTCGCATCATCGCCGCCGTGGCGCTCACCCTTGGCACCTTCAGCGAAGCCGCGCTCGGCTCGCCAGTCGGCGACACGCCCACCACCGCGCAAGCCCCGGACGGCGCCTTCATCAGTTGGCGCGAACACCTGATCGACGACCCGCGATTGAGCGGCGTGGACTTCAGCGGCAGCGACGGCTTGCAGATGGGAGACCTCGATGGCGACGGCTTCGAGGACATCGTGTCCGTGCATGAATCGGACGTCACTTACGACGGGCAGCCCGATGGCCATGTGCGCATCGCCTTCGGCTCGGCCAGCCCGCACATTTGGACGAACATCACCTTGGCAGAGGGCGCCGAGGCCGCGGCGCCGGAGGATGCCGCCCTGGGAGACGTGAACGGCGATGGCCATTTGGACATCGTGGTGGCCGCCGAGCTCTCGCACCTCATCTACTTCCAGAACCCAGGCGAACATGCCCGCACCGCCACATGGCCGCGCCTCATCCTGCCGGAGACGCGCAACCGCGGCTCCTACATCCGCGTTTTCTTGGCAGACCTCGACGGCGACGGCCGCCCAGAAGCGGTGGCGCCGAACAAGGGCACCCAGAACCCCGCGCAGGAGGACTACGAACGCCTCACGCCCATCTCCGTGTTCTCCATCCGCGGCAACCCCCTCGCCGCCGATGGCTGGCGCGAGACCATCCTTGGCAACTACTCGGTGCCGCAGAACGCCGAGCCCGTCGATCTAGACGGCGATGGCGATTTGGACGTGCTGGGCGGGATTCGGGGCGGCCCGCGGCTCATCTGGTTCGAGAACGTCGGCACGGACGCATTGGCCTTCACGGAGCGCCCCATCGCCATCGAGGGCGCGTGGGCCTCCGCGTTCCATGCGGCCTATGCGGATTTCAACGCAGATGGGCGTCTCGACATCGCCGCCGTGGTGGGCACCGGCGTCCCCCGGCGCGGTGCGCCCATGCACTTGGCATGGCTGGAACAACCCGCGGCCAAAGACGCCCCGTGGCGGCCGCATCGCATCGGCCGGTTCGCGCCGGACACCATCACCGGCATCGCCTTGGGAGACATCGATGGCGATGGAGACCTTGACGTGATGGCCGGCAGCTACAGCCAAGGCAACCGCGCCGAGGACGACGCCGCGGTGACGGCCGCCGACCCCCTCGGCCGCATCGGCTGGTTCGAGAACCCCGGCCGGTTGGGCGCCCCCTGGCCGCGCCACGACATCTCCCGCCGCAAGCGCGGCATGTTCGATCAATTCGTCGCGCGGGACATGGATGCCGATGGAGACTTGGACTTCGTGGGAACCCGCGGCAACAGCGCCCCCTACGACGGCGTGTTCTGGCTCGAGCAGGTGCGTTCGGCGCAACCACGCCCCGCCTTCACCCGCGCCCGCGCCGAAGACAGCGCGGAAATGCCGTTGCCGGCTTCACCAGCGCAGTAGCTCTCACGCCGGCCGAGTGCCCACGGGGTGCGGAATGATGGCCCGTTCGGCACCCGCCCCCGCCTGCTGCCGGCACCCCAAAGCCCGCCCAGTTTTGCGACAATTGCGCCATGTCCTAGGGAGGTGCCCATGCAGCGGAACATCGGCCAGTGGCTCACCAAGCGTGCGTTCATGAATCCGGATCGGGAAGCCTACGTGGATGGCAACCTAGATGTGCGGCTCACCTTCGCCGAGCTGAACGCCAGCGGCAATCGCCTCGCCAACGCCTGCGTCGCGGCCGGCGTTCAGAAAGGCGAGCGGGTGGCGCTCTTGTTGATGAACAGCGCGGAGTTCGTCGAGGCGTTCTTCGCCTTGGGCAAGATCGGCGCCGTGGTGGTGCCGCTCAACTGGCGCTTGGTGCCGGACGAGCTCGCGTTCATCCTGAAGGACAGCGGCGCCAAGCGGCTCATCTTCGGCGAGGAGTTCATGGAGGCGGTGACGGACTTGCATGGCCGCGGCGATGCCACGGACATCACCCATTGGCTGCAAGTGGTGGACAACGACGCCCTGGTGCCATTCGCCGAGAGCTACCGCGCTTTCCGCGACGCGGCAACGGACGCGGAACCAGCACTCCGGGCCGCGAACGACGACATGCTCTACATCATGTACACCTCCGGCACCACCGGCTTGCCGAAGGGCGTGGTACACACCCACGACACGTCCATCTGGGGTTGCGTCACCATCGCCGCCACCACTTACTATCAGGAAGCGGATCGCTTTCTCTCGCCGTTGCCGATGTTCCATGTCGGCGCCCTCACGCCCATCACGCTGAACGTGTATCGCGGCGTGACCAGCATCGTGATGCGCAGCTTCGACCCGGTGCGGGCCTGGGAACTGGTGGATCGGGAGCGCGTCACCATCGGCCTCGCGGTGCCGGCGATGCTCAACTTCATGCTGCAGGTGCCGAACTTGGAACGGTTCGATTTCTCGCAATGGCGCTGGTGCCTGTCTGGCGCCGCGCCGGTGCCGGAATCACTCATTGAGGCGTGTGCGAACATCGGCATTGAGGTGCATCAAATCTACGGCCTCACCGAAAGCTGCGGCCCGGCCTGCCTCATCGACGCGGAGAACGCCTTGGCGCGCATCGGTTCCACCGGCAAGGCGTTCTTCCACACCGATGTGAAGATCGTCGATGGCAGTGGCGCCGAATGTCCGCCCAACACGCCGGGCGAAGTGATCGTGCGCGGCGACCATGTGATGAAGGAGTACTGGAATCGGCCGGAAGCCACCGCGGAGACCATCGTGGACGGCTGGCTGCACACCGGCGACGTGGCGCGGATGGACGAAGCCGGCTTCGTCTATATCGAAGACCGCATCAAGGACATGATTATCTCCGGGGGCGAGAACGTCTATCCAGCGGAGATAGAGAAGGTGCTGCAAACCCACGAGGGGATTTCCGAAGCGGCGGTGATCGGCCAACCCAGCGAGACTTGGGGCGAGTCGCCCTTCGCCATCGTGGTGCGGACGGACGACGCGCTCTCCGAAGCGGATGTGCTCGGCTTCTGCAATGGCCGCATGGCGCGCTTCAAGCAACCCAAGGGGGTGGCGTTCGTGGATGAGGTGCCGCGCAATCCCAGCGGCAAGATATTGAAGCGCATCTTGCGCGAACAGTTCCCTGGGCCGGCGCCGGTGTAGGGCCGCGGCAATGGAGCTCGCCGAACTCGAACGGCGCTTGACGCCCTTCTGCCAAGCCAAATGCGAAACAGACGCAGTGCGCGTCTTTGACGTGTCCAAGATGCCGGGCCACGCGGGCTTCTCGTACGGTTTCAGCGTTGAGGCCCACGGCGCGGTTTCGAGTTGGTTCATTCGTCTGCCGCCGCCGAACGTGAATTGGCGCGGCACCGCGGACGTGCTGCGGCAAGTGGCGGTGCTGAACGCCTTGGACGGCACCGCTGTGCCGCACTGCTCGGTGCAGTGGTCTGGCGATGATTTGGAGTGGTTTGGCTGCCCGTACTTCGTGGTGCCGCAGCTCGCTGGGGACGTGTTGCGGCTCGGCAAAGACGAGTGGGGCAGTGGGCTTGCCGAAGCACAGTTGCTGGAACTCGGCCGCCAGGCAATGACGGCCCTCGCCAACATCCACAAGGTCGATCCGGCGAAGACGCCGTATCTGGGCGAGGCGGTGCCCTTCGCGGACGATGTGGAGCGCTGGGATCGATTCTACGAACGCGCCGCGGACCCGGAGTGTCTGGAATGGGTGCCGGCGTGTCGCAAACGTCTGCTGGATACGCTGCCCGAGGACGCGCCGGTGGGCATCTTTCATGGAGACTTCCAAACGGCGAACCTGTTCTGCTCGTTGGAAGGGAAGTTGCTGGCCGTCATCGATTGGGAGTTGACCGGCATCGGCGCCACGCTCAACGACGTGGGTTGGATTTGCACGTTCAGCGATCCGAAGGCGTGGCATGGCGGTGCCGCGTTGGGCCGCCCGATGTTTTTGGACCCGGAAACCCTGATGCGCCTCTATGCCGAAGCACACGGCGGCCACCTGCCGAACCTCAACTGGTTCCGGGCGCTGGCCGCCTACAAGTTCGCCATCATCACCGGCTTCAATTTGGGCCTGCACCGGCGCGGCAAGCGGCCCGACCCCTCTTGGGAACACACCGCCCTCTCAATGACGCCGCTCATCAACCGGGCACTGGAATTGTTGGGTTAGGGGCCTAAGGTCGCCCCGTGGGGCTTGAGCGCTTCGCCTATTTGACGTTCCTCAAGCTCGCCGAACACTTCCGCGTCGTGCTCGCCGAGTTTCGGCGCCCGGCGCGAGATGCGCCACGGGCTGCCGCCGAACGCATACGGTGCCCCCGGATAGATGATGTCGCGGTTCAAGCCCTCATGGCGCACCGGCGTATGGAAGCCACGCGCCTTGAAATGGGCGTCCTCAAACGCCTCCTCGGGCGCGTTGACCACGCCAACGGCCAGCCCGGCGCGTTGGCAGCCGAGGAAGAAATCCTGCGCGGGAACCGTGGCGGCGATCAGCTTCAATGCCTCCCGGCCGGCGCCGAAGATGGCGGTGATCTCATCGTCTGTGCCAAGCTGGGCCAGGTCGAACAGCCCTTCCCAATTGGCGCCCATCTCCAAGAACACCGCCTCGGGCAACTGCGCTTCCAAACCGAGTTCCTTGAGCCATCGGTGCAATGCCGCGAACTCGGCGGGCTTGCGCGGCGGCACGCCGGTGTTGGCGTAGCGTCCGTCTGCACAGCGTTGCTGCGTCTCGCTGGACGGCGAAGTGGAGGCGTGGCGGCCGGTTTGCCGCTGCACCGTGCGGCTGGACACCAGCCAAGTGTAGGATGCCGCCTCGGTGGTGACGTTCGAGGCCGCCGTCATGCTCACGTCGATGAATTGCCCGGCGCTGGTGACGCTCTGATGCAATAGGGCGGTGAGGGCGGACATCACGGCGAAGTGGCAAGCGGTGTGATAGCCCTGCATGGCGCCCCGCACCGGCGGCAGCGAGTGATCGTCGTAGCCGCAACTCCACGGTGGGCCGGACGCGGCCATCAGGGTGAGGTCCGTGTAAGGCAAATCACTCTTCGGGTCTTGGCGTCCATAGGGCGTGACGGCCACATGAATCAAATCTGGTTTGATGGCGCTGAGATCGTCGTAGTCGAGGCCCAGGGCGGCGAGGCGCTGCCGGGGCTCGGCTTCGAGCAGCACATCCGCGGTGGCAATGAGGGAACGGAACCGCGCCCGGCCGGCGTCGTTTTCCAGATCGATCACCACGCCGCGTTTGCTGGTGTGGTAGTGCCACCAATAGAGGCTCCGGTTTGCGCCGGGTTCATCATCGAGAAACGGCGGGTAGTTGCGCGATGGGTCGCCGCCCGGTGGCTCCACCAAGATCACGTCCGCGCCCATGTCGGCCAGCAACTTGCCGGCAAGCGCAATGGGCGGTTGGGCGAGTTCCACCACCTTGAGCCCGGCGAGCGCCGTCAAATCACTGCCTCTTTCCTGAACGCCGCCACTTCTTCGGCGCTGTAACCCAACACCCGCGTCAGCACTTCGTCGGTGTGTTCTCCCAAACAGGGGCCGCCACGCTGCAAGCGCCAGTCTGTCTTGGAGAAGTGAACGGGTTGGCCATCCACCCGCACATCGCCCATCTTGGTGTGCCGCACTGTTGGCCAGAGGCCGAAGTCGCCGGTGCTGGGGTCTCGGTCGATGCGTTCTTCGGGCTTCATCACCGCGGCGACCGGCACACCGGCCGCGCGCAGCAAATCCTCCACATCGAACTTGCCTTGTGGCGCGGTCCAAGCGCTGATGCGGGCGTCCAGTTCATCCTGTGCGGTGAGGCGCGTGGCGAGGTCTGTGAATTGCGGCTCGCCACACCAGCCTTCGTCCACAACACCGGCGAACGCTTGCCAATCGGCTTGATGGCGGCAGGCGATGGCGATCCAGTCGTCATCGCCGGCACAGGGATAGATGCCGTGCGGCGCCATCGGCGGCCACTTGGAACGGTTCGCGTGGGGCTGCCCGGCGCGGCGGCTGGGGCGGCCGTTCACCGTCCAATCCAACAGCGCTGGGCCGTGCAGGGTGAGGGCGGCCTCGGTGCAGGCCAAATCCACCCATTGCCCTTCGCCGGTGCGTTGCCGGTGCAGGAGCGCCAGCATGATGGCCATGGCCATGTAGTAGGCGCCGGTGTGATCCATGTAGGAATAGCCCCAGCCGGCCGGCTCGCGGCCCGGCAAGCCATTGGTGAACGTGAGGCCGGAAATCGCCTGCACGATGGGGCCCCACGTCTTGAAGTCACTATACGGGCCAACATGGCCGAAGCCGCAATTGGACACATAGATGATGTCTGGCTTGATCTCCCGCAAACGCTCGTAGCCGAAGCCCCAACGTTCCAGCACACCCTTGGCGAAGTTCTCGCTCACCACATCGGAAACGCTGATGAGCCGCGTCAATATCTCCTTCGCCGGCTCCTTGCGCAGATTCAGCGTGATGCCCAGCTTGCCGGCATTGTGGTTGTTGAAGGCGCCGCCCATGTCCACGCCGCGCCGCTCATCCACGAACGGTGGGGTGCCGCGCAGGATGTCCCAACGGCCTTCGTTCGCAGGGTCTTCGATGCGGATGACCTCGGCGCCGAACGACGCTAGCCACTTCGTGGCGCCGGCCCCGGCCAGCTGCCCGGTGAAGTCGCAGATGCGGAACGATTCGAGGGCGCCTGCCATGCCCGCTGCCGTCGCTGTGCGCCCTTCGCCGGCCTCAAGCCCCGCCTTCGGCGCGTGGCCGCCGAAACGCGAGGTGCAGCTTGCGTCGCGCGAAGCGCCAACCGTCCGCCGTGCGAATGAAGCGATCCTCATAGTGCCCGACCGCCGCCGGGCCATCGAACGCCACCGGCCCGGCGGCCAAGCTCTCCGCCCCGACGTGCCGATACAGGGAAAGGTAGGAGATGCCGCGCGCGGTGTTCGCATCCAGCGCTTCGATGAAGATGTTGGTGAGCACATGCCGCGAGCGCAGCTCATCCGGCCGCTTGGCGAGGGAGGCGCGGATGGCGGCCTTGCCGTCGAGGGCGCCGCCGGCGTCGAGCACCGCGTCTTCCGCGAACAACTCGACGAATGCGTCGTAATCCCGAAAGTCGATGGCGCGTGCGTAGGCGATGGAGAGCCGCGCACACTCGCGCTCGATGGCGTCCGCATTGAAGGGCGGCGTGGCTGCTTCCTGGCTGGTGTTGGCGGCGGCGCTCATGGCCGTGGTTGCGCCTCGGCATCTGTGACGCTGCCCATGATATGCGCGAATCGGCGGGCTGCGGGCGGCGACGGCGGACTTACCCGCGCCCTGTTGGTGGCGTGAAGCCCCCCGCCGAGTTCGCTACCATGCTCGACGTGGCTGCCTGCGCCCGAACCGTACTCGCCTGAGCACATAGTCCGATGAAGTCAACGCACCACGATGCCGCGAGCCAACTTGGCACTGCACCGTCGCGTCCGCCGGGCAGCGTGGTGGACGTGTTCTGCGGCGTTGGCGGCTTGAGCCACGGATTTGTGCAGGAGGGCTTTGACGTGCGTGCCGGCATCGACACGGACGCTTCGTGCCGCTACGCCTATGAGCGCAACAACGGGGCGCGTTTCGTCGAACGAAGCGTCGAGGACCTCACCGCAGGCGACATCAACCCGTTGTTCGCTGAAGGTCAGCCACGCATCCTCGTCGGTTGCGCCCCTTGCCAGCCCTTCTCCACTTACAGCCAGAACCGCAAGGATGCGAAGTGGCGGCTGCTATCGGAGTTCGCCCGTCTGGTGCGCGATGTGCAGCCGGATGTGGTGTCCATGGAGAACGTGCCGCGCCTAGCGAGCTTCCACGGCGGCAGGTTGTTCGAGGGTTTTCTGGCGATGCTGGAACAGGAGGGCTACGCGGTGTGGTCGAACGTCGTCGATTGCGCGGGCTACGGGGTGCCGCAAACCCGCAAGCGACTGGTGGTGCTGGCGTCCCGCTTGGGCCCCATCGAGCTGCTGCCTCCAACGCATGCACCAGACGCCCACCAGACGGTGCGTGATGCCATTGCCGGCCTGCCGAGCATCGCCGCGGGCGAACACGACGCGGAAGACCCTCTTCACTACGCAAGCCGCCTCTCGCCCGCCAACCTCGCCCGCATTCGAGCGGCCAAGCCGGGTGGTTCTTGGAGCGATTGGGACCCGGCCTTGGTCGCCGAGTGCCACCGGAAGGGCACAGGTCGGTGGTATGGAAGCGTTTACGGCCGGATGTGCTGGGACGAGCCGGCCCCAACGATCACGACGCAGTGCAACGGCTTCGGCAACGGACGTTTCGGCCACCCAGAGCAAGACCGTGCCATCTCGCTGCGGGAAGCTGCGCTGTTGCAGACGTTTCCGCGAGGCTACGACTTCTTCGATTCAACGCAGCGCTGGTTCGTCTCGGCGACGGCGCGGTGGATCGGCAACGCCGTGCCGGTGGCGCTGGCACGAGCGGTGGCGCGGAGCGTGGCACGGGCGTTGGCGGGTGATGGCGGTGTTGATCGGCCGCCAACTGCACGGTTGCAGCAAGCCCTTGCCTAGAGGCACTCCCATGGCGCAACCGCCACCAAAGAGAAAGACGGCGAAGTTTCAAGCTGACTCGGCGCTCCTTCGGGAGCTCGGCGAGGCGCTCGTCGGCCAGCCGCACATCGCCCTCGCCGAACTGGTAAAGAACGCCTACGACGCGGATGCCACACGGTGCCATGTGACCGTCGATCAAGACGAGATCATCGTGGAAGACAACGGCCACGGCATGAGCGAGCAGGAGTTTCTCGACTACTGGATGACCATTGGCACTCGGCACAAGCAAGGGACGGGCACGAGCCGCACGTTCAAGCGGCAAGTGACGGGTTCCAAGGGCGTGGGCCGGCTTGCAGCGCAGTTTCTTGCCCACGAGCTGGAAATGACGACGGTTCCCAAAGCGGCCACGCGTCGCCAACTGGTGGCCGAAGTCGATTGGGACGAGGCCATCCAAAAGGGTCGCCTGACCGAGGCAGAAGCCCACTACTGGATGGAGCAGAGCTCAACGAAGTTCCCGAAAGGGACACGCTACGGCACTCGAATCGTGTTGCGAGGCCTCAAGCAGGCATGGGTGGCTGACGATATCCGTGATTTGGGCAGGCAGCTTTGGATGCTCCAGTCGCCAATGGCCCGCTACGGCAGGCTTGCCGGAGAGGACGAAGCGCCGGATGACTTCCGCGTCGAGTTGCAATCGTCGATGACCGGTGTAGAGGACGTCTTCCAGTCGCAGATGCGCCAAGCATTGAACAACCACATGGCAACCGTGACTGGCGAGTTGGTGCAGCAAGGCGGGAAGACGTACGCGCATGCGACCGTCTCTTTCCGTTCCGGCGAGCGCCACTCGGAACAGTTCGAGGTTGAACCCATCGTCGCCACTGCGAAGTGGGAGATCAGGGTGTTCAAACTCTCAGGTCGTCAAGCGGGAGGGATCAGCGTGCAGGACGCTCGTACCTACTTCGAGCAGTTCGGGGGCGTTTTGGTGTACGACGCTGGTTTCCGCCTCCCCTACTACGGCGTTCAGCAGGATTGGTTGGGCATCGAATTCGATCACTCCCACCGCCGCAATCGATCCAACTTGTTGCCAGAGCGGTTGCAGGTGCGGCGGGGATTGAACGACCTGCCGTCGCAAGGTCGGTTGTTCGGCGTCGTCCAGATCGACACCGGGCACGAGGCACGTTCGGCCACCCGCCAACAGCGGAAGGCTGGCGAATACCTAAAGATCCAAGTGACCCGCGACCGCCTTGTCGCCAACCGCGCCTACGAGGAACTGCGTGACGCCGTGCGTTGGTCCCTTGACTACTACGCAACGCGGCAGCGGCTTCGCGAACAGGAACATACGGATCTGAGAAGGCCGAACCGATCTCCCGCCGATGTGGTGGGCAGCGTGCGCTCCCTCGTCGCCGAGGCCCTTGAGGCGCACCCCGACGACGAGACACTAGTAACCCTTGACGACGAGTGCCGGCGGCTCTCAAAGACCATCGCCAAGGAGCGTGAAGCGGATGCGGCGACGCAGGCGCTGCTAGCGCCCCTTGCTTCCGTCGGCATGGCTGCGCTGGCCTTGGAGCACGACGCTCGCAAGGAGCTGCGACGTGCCCGGTCCCTTCTCAAGCGGCTGCATCGGATGGTTCGAAAATCGGGCGACGCCGACGCTCGGCACCTCGCGGACGAAATGGGGGATTGGCTCAGACGTGCCGAGGAGTCCCGTAGGCTGTTCATGCCCTTGCTCGACGAAGACGACAGAACTGAGGTAGAGGCCCTGTCAGCGTGCCGTGTGCTGAGCCAAGTCGCCGAGAACGTGCGGCCACTCGCCCCAACACTGGCGGTGTCACTCGACGTCCCGAAGGACATCGCTCTCCCCCCGGCCACCTTCGCGGAGTGGAGCTCGCTCTTTCAGAATGTCTTCCTCAACGCCTCGAACGCGACGTTGGACGCCAACGAACCGGCAGCGCACTGCATCGGGGGGCGGACGGGACGCTCGATATGGCTGCGCATCCACGACAACGGCGTAGGCGTGGACGTGGAGGACTCGGAGTCGCTGTTCGAGCCGTTCTACCGGGCTGCTCGCATCTCAGACGAGAGACGTTCCCTCGGCTTGGGCGGCAGGGGCCTTGGGCTTACAATCGTGCGCATGATCGCCAATCGACGGCGCGCCAAGGCGACGTTCGTAGAGCCGACAACGCCGTGGACGACGACGTTTCAGCTTTCTTGGAGAACAGCGAGATGACGTACAGCGTTCTGATTTGTGATGACGACCCCGAAACGGGTGCCGAGTTGGTCGAGAAGGTGCGCAGAGTGGCGCCTCAGCGCGACTATAGCGTGTTGGATGCGCCCGACAACAAGGACACGCAGTGTGCGATCAAGGAACTGTTAGTTCGACAAGGGCTCACGCCCAGCCAACAGCAAGACAAATCCCCGTGCTTGTTCGACAAAGCAGAGATTCTGGTCCTCGACTACGACCTGCTACATGTGGACAAAGACAACGCACGGCACACGGGAGAGTCTCTGGCGAGGCTCGCACGGATGTTCTCGAATGCTGAAGTAGTCGTGGTGTACAATCAGTTCCAAGGGGTCCACTTCGACCTCAGCCTACGCGGCCACCTTTCCAGCCACGCTGACCTCAACCTCGACGCGTGCCTCCTCGATACTCCGGGCTTGTGGGCCGATCCCCCGTGGGACGGCTTCCGCCCATGGCACTGGCAAACGCTGCACCGGGCCGTGGAGACCCAAAACGCGAGACGACAGCTGGTTGCGGAACACTTTGATGAAGCCATCGTTGATGTCCTTGGGATGCGCGAAGAGGATCTCCTTGGCCTGTCGGACACCGCGGTTGGCTTCATCGCGCCGGATGCTCGCGATTGGGAAGGTGTGCGGACGCACACGTTCAAGTCCTTCGCGCAGAGCCTTGGCAACGGCAAACGCACTTCAAAGCTCTTGGCGCTGGACGCAGAGGCTGCTTGTCGTTTTGCCGCGGCGCGTATAGGCAAGTGGCTTGAGCGGCGGATACTGGGGCCGCAAAACGTCCTTATCGATCTGCCCCACCTGATCCAGCGCTTCCCATTCCTGTTGGAAGACGATTTGGCGAACCCTGCGATATGGACTGCCGCAGTGTGTGGCGGCGAAGAGGTGAAGCGCCGCGTACCAAAGGGCTGTTGGTTCGAACCGGTTGGTCTTTCGAGGCCGGCGGTCTGGTCGGCACGGCTCGAAGAACACAAGGGCATTCGCGAGCGACGGGCTTCATTTGACTACTCTCTCGTTCCGCCGCTTGTTTTCCTTGAAGACATGTCTGCGTTCGGACAACTCCAGGAGGCAACACAGTTTCGTGCCGGTCATCACAATGTCTATGACCGACGATTCGCTCAGTGTGTAGCAGGCAAGGTCTACACGCCGCAGCGCCGACTAGCATTTGCGGAGTGAGGGAGCCTTGGACGAAGAGGAGGCGAGGGCGATCTGGTACGTCCTCAGAGAATTGCTCAAGGCCAGCGAGGATGATACAAGGCGCATTCCTCCTGGCCTCGACCTAGAACGCAATTTTACGCTGCTCGATCAAGTTGCTCTTGAGCAACGTATGAGACATGGCACAAGCCGGGCGTTCCATCAGGGCGAAATGATCCTGTTGAGGCTGCCTTCTCGAGACGCTCGTGTTGCCGCGGTCTCGTGCCTGCGAGACGTTGATCGCGGTGGTGCGGTGTGGCGCTTCTATCTCGGAATGTGGTTGCGTGACGAGAGCTTTGTTGGCATCAGATTCGAGCCTCCGGGGGGTTCGGATGGCCACAGCTACTATCACTCCCAACTATGCTCTACCATGGGAGACAAGTCACGCATCGCCGGTGCCTTGCGGGTACCAGAACGATATCCGGCGTGGCCGCTGCCAGCGGCTTCGTCGCTCGAGTTATTGCTATGCCTTGTCGTCTCCATCCACGGCATGGCAGGCTTCAATGACTTGCGGGGACGCATTAAGGCGGATCGTGCAATGCAGCAGAACCGCCTGTTGGTCAAAGCGCTCGACGAGGTGGCTACCCGGCTGACAGTCCGAGTGGTTAAGCCCTAGGTATTGGGCTTGTCGAACCCAGCGGCTCAGGCGGTTTTGAGGTGCCGTGATGGTGTTTTCGGAGATCTTCGGATCGTGTGCGCCACTTGTGCTACAGTCTCCCACTCATCTCGCAGGCGGAGATAACGTGGAACTCAGCAAGGTATCGCTCGATTTTGATGGCGCGGTGGCGCTTCTGAAGTTCAACCATCCGGAGGCGTTGAACGCCATTGGCGCGGAGATGATGCAAGGGCTCGGGGACGCGATTGCGGAGATCAAGGGCCGCGGCAACGCGGTGCGCTGCCTCCTGCTCACTGGGGAAGGGCGGGGCTTCTGCGCCGGGGCCAACTTGGCAGACCGCGGCGGCAACGAACGGCGTGGCCCGGGCGGCTTGCTGCGCAACGGCTATCACCCGTTGCTGCTGACGCTGCGCGACTTGCCTATGCCCATGGTCACGGCGGTGAATGGCCCGGCGGCCGGCGTCGGCATGAGTTTCGCGGTGATGGCAGACATGGTGTGCGCTTCCAAGCAAGCGTTCTTCCTGCAGGCGTTCGCCCGCATCGGCTTGGTGCCGGATGGCGGCTCGACGTTCCTGCTGCCACGCCTCGTCGGTTGGGGGCGGGCGGTGGAACTTTCCATGCTGGCGGAGCGCTTGCCGGCCGAGCAGGCGTTCGAGTGGGGGCTGGTGAACCGGCTTTACGACGACAACGAGGCGTTGATGGCAGGCGCCATGGACATCGCCGGGCGCTTGGCCAGCGGGGCGCGTTCGCTGGGCCTCATTCGCCGGGCCTATTGGGCCACATGGCATAACTCCTACGAGCAACAGTTGGAACTTGAAGCGCAGTTGCAGGACGAGGCCGGCGCCACGCAAGATGCGGCGGAAGGCCGGCAGGCGTTCTTGGAGAAACGCGACCCGAACTTCATCGGGGCGTGACGCGGCGCAGTGGCCGGTGGTCTGGCGCTAGGCAATTGAGGGTGTTGGAAAGGGAGGGCAGAGGATGTCTTTAGCAGGACGGGTGGCCTTGGTGACCGGCGGCGGACGCGGCGTGGGCCGCGCCATTTCCCTTGCATTGGCGGAAGACGGGGCCGCGGTGGCGGTGAACTATCGGCGCGACGTGGAAGCGGCATCGGAGACGGTGCAGGCCATTGAGGCAGCCGGCGGCACGGCGAAGGCGTATCACGCCACGGTGGATGATTTCGACCAGGACGCCCAGATGGTGGCCGCCATCGAGTCTGAACTTGGGCCGGTGGGCATCCTCGTTAACAATGCCGGCATTGCCAGCCGGGGCCAATCCGTGGTGGATACGGACATCACCGAACTACAGCGTGTCATCGGCATCCACGCCTTGGCGCCGCACTATCTCAGCAAACTGGTGATTCCGGCCATGCGCGAGCAGCGGCGCGGCGACATCGTGATGATTTCCAGCGCGGCGACAAAGGGCCTCGGCGCCAACGGCGCCCCCTACAACATGGGCAAAACCGCCGGCGAAGCCTTGGCATACACATTGGCGAAGGAAGAAAAGGCGAACGGCATCCGCGCCCACATCGTGGCGCCGGGCCTCGTGGACACAGAGATGGGCCGCCGCCTGATGCGCGCCGTCGCCGGTGTCGAAGACCTACGCAAGCTAGATGCCGACAGCCCCTTCGGATACGTCTGCCAACCGGAGGACGTTGCCAACGTGGTGCGTTTCCTAGTGTCGGACGCGAACTCGTATGTCACCGGGGAACGGCTGTATGTGGACGGCTCTGGGGCGTATGGGTGAGCGTGGAGTACTAGATCAGTAAGTGCCGTCGGCCGGCGCTACACCGGCCCCACGACATGCGACGAGTTCACCGGCACGACGTAACCGGACGGCCCCCGTGCCGAGAATGAGTCGTGAATGTTGCCTCGCTCGATGGGTGTCGCTGTGGCGCCGGCGGCGATGAAGCGGGCGTGTGCTGCGTCCACGTCGTCCACCATCAAGTCGAAGGGTGTGCGTTGGCCGGGTTCGATGGGTGACTCGGCGGGCGTGAGAATCAGGTGGGTGCCGCCGCGGAGCTCAAGAATGGCGAAGTCATCTCGCTTGAGCACATCGCGCATGCCCACCGCGACGAAGAACTGGTGCGCGGCATCCACATCGTCCACCGGCAATCGCAGGTGGCCCACAGCGACGTCGGGGCGGGCGTCGTCCGTCATGTCAATGCCTTAACCCGCCACGCTCTGCGCCGCCGGTCGCCCGGTGACGCCGGACACCATGTTGCGCACTTCCTTGCTGGATTGCTTCGTGGGCTTCCCTCGCGCGGCGAAGTTGAACGGCTCGGTGTCGATGTCCTCAAGTTCGATTTCACCAGCCAACACGGCCGCCTTCCACGCTTCCTGATCGGTGTGCCGGGCATGGAACTCCGGCATCACTTCCTCGGCGAAGAGCTTGAGGCTCGAACAGATGTCTTCGTGGGTGTTCTTGCCGGCTTGGTTGAGCAGGATCACTTGGTCCACGTTGGCACGCTCCAGTTCCAAGAGGCGCTCGCGGATGGTGTCTGGCGAGCCAATGAGTTCACTGCCGGAGCGCTTTTGGCCTTCTGGCGTTTGCTTCCACGCTTGGTAGCGTTCCCAGAAGTTCACGGTGCCCGGCTCAAACGGCCCTTCCTTGTTGTAGAGCTGCAGGGCGAATTGGAAGAACGTCCAGCCATCTGCCTTCGCCCATGCTTCGTCGTCTGTTTCCGCGCACATGAAGCCGGAGACCACGGCGATGTTGGGGTTGGTCTGGTAGTCCTCCAGTTTCTCCAAGTTGTGCGTGAAGGTGTTGTAGTAGGCGTTTACCCACGCCCGGGCAGCATCCAAGCTCACGAACTTGAAGCACAGCGAACCCATGCCGCGGTGGGCGGCGTACTTGATGGTGTCTAGCTGCGAACAGGCCACCCACAGCGGCGGATGCGGCTTCTGCAGCGGTTTCGGCACCACCGCCCGCAGCGGAAACTCAAAGAACTCGCCGCTGTATTGCCAACCGTGGTTCCAGAACATGGGCAGGGTGCAGCGCACCGCGTCCTCCCACACGTCGCGCTTGTCGCGGAAGCGCAAGTTGAACGGGTGCAGCTCCGTCACGGATGCGCCCTCGCCCAAGCCAAGCTCCACCCGCCCGTCAGACACCAAGTCCAACGTGGCGATCTTCTCCGCCACCCGCGCCGGGTGGTTGGTGGTCATCTGCACGATGCCGTGGCCCAAGCGGATGTTCTTGGTGCGCTGGCTGGCCGCCGCGAGGAAGACTTCGGGTGCGGACGAGTGCGAGTACTCCTCCAAGAAGTGGTGCTCCACCTCCCACGCATAGTCGAAGCCCAGCCGGTCGGCGAGTTCGATCTGCGTCAGCGAATCCTTGAGCAGCCTGTGCTCGCTGTCCGGCCGCCAATCACGCGGCAGTTGGTGCTCGTAGAAGATGCCGAACTTCATGTTCCCCTCCCCAGTTTGCGCCGATGGTGGCAGAGCGCGGCGAAAACCGCAAACCGGCAGCCTGCCGCTGTCTGCTGATTCGCAGGCTTGGTGGGTGCCGGCAAGCGAGCGATTCCATCGCCGCCCACGGCAGGAGAAGCGTGTCGAGCAGGAGCCTCATCACCAACAGGCTGTCGCCGGCGATGAAGCGATTCGTCCAGTTGTGGCGATGCTGGTAGAAGTCGATGGCCTCCCACAGCGGCGGATTCTCGGCCGGGTCCTCGAACAGCGAGTGTTGCTCCGCAGCGGCACCGTTCCCCTTGCGCACCGCCTCGACGATGGTGCGCGGATCGAACACGAAGGCGCGGTTCTGCCGCTTGGTTCGGAGGGCGTTGTATCCCGCCTGAATGATGGTCCTGTCGCTCACGTCGTCTGTCGAGTGCGTTTGAACGACACGGCGAACATGAGACTCATAAAGATCACAACGGCGAGAACAATGGAAGTATGTACAATGACCGAAAGCAAACTAAAATAGTTTCCGGCAAAGATTGCCTTGCAGCAGGCAAGAAACAAGTAGCCCAAAAGGTGGGTGGCAGACACGAAACCGCTCCATTGTAGAAGTTTCCGGAGCGATGACAGCCCACGTTCTTCGACGGGATCGATGTCATCCTTTCGCAACTCTGCCCCTAAGACCGAACTCCAAGTTGCTACAACCGCGAAGGCAATATACAGCGGTATCGGGGGCCACTCTATGACCATCAACGAGCTCCCAAAGAGGGAGGAAGCCCCTTATTGAAACCTCTATCGAAGCGGCGCAGGTAAGAGCCCAAGGTGATGTCCCGACCCTTCGCGGATGCCTGAACGCAATCTTCGATGCGAAAATGCCGTCGTTCCGAACGGAACGCATGTCTGGACAGTGTGCCGTACTTGCCATCAGCGATCTTGTAGTGCGGATCAAACCAACTAGAACGCCACAGCCCCAACAGAGTTGGCCGCCGGTACCTGACCTCGAATCGTGTGGCCAAAAGACTGTCGTTTCGGATGGCTGCCACTAGGCCCAGCTCCGGCGCTGACTCGACATTGAACCAACACTTCACCTTAAGTGTTTCGTGCTCCTTCATGCGATTAACGATCGCGTTGATGGCGTCTGGGTCATTGTAGAGGGAATCGACCATGTGATTGCCGTCATCATGGATGATGAGGGACTTTTCTGCGTGTGCTACTGCCTTGATGAAGTTGGCGATTGCGACCTCTGGCTCGTTCCTGCCTTGCAACGACAAAACGCCGTGCAAGTGATGGGCGACGAGCGTCGCTCTAACGCAGAACGCCAACACCGAGATGATGCCTACGGCAATGAGCACCAACATCAATACATGCACAACGATCATCGCAGGGCCTCGTTCTGGCAGGGGGCTGGAAGGGCCCCGCTAACCACTGTCGTCGCAAGCCTCAAACTGACAGCGCGAAAATAGCATTTGCTTGCACAATGTCAAGAAACCCGATTCATGTCGATGTATCAACAGGTTGTCCACAGATTAGACGCTCGCTTCAACGGTGTTGGAGTCATCCCAACAACTCCCCCACATGAACCGCGGCACAGCGCCCCAACGCCGCCAAGTCGTACCCTCCCTCCAACGTCGAGACCACGCGCCCGCCGGCGTGACGCCGCGCCACATCCACGATCAAACCCGTGATCCACCGATAGTCGTCGTCCTCCAACTCCAGTTGCGCCAACGGGTCATCCCGGTGCGCGTCGAAACCGGCGGACACCAAGATGAGCGCTGGCCGATGGCGCTCCAACGCCGGCAGCCAATCGCGCTCGATGGCGGCGCGGAACGCAACGCTGCCGGTGCCGGCGGGCAGGGGGGTGTTGACGATGTTGGGGCGTTGCACGTCTTGCAGGCGGCCGGGGTAGAAGGGGTATTGGAAGCTGGAGCACACCAAGGCTTCGGGGCGCTCCATCAGCATCTCCACGGTGCCGTTGCCGTGGTGTACGTCGAAGTCCAGCACGGCCACCCGCGGCACCCGCTGCAGCGCCGCCAACGCGCCAATCGCCACGGTGTTGAAGAAGCAAAAGCCCATCGGTGCCGCCGTCTCGGCGTGGTGCCCGGGCGGGCGCACAGCGCAGAAAGCGCGGTCGCTGGTGCCGTCGAGCACCCGTTGCACCGCTTCGTGTACTGCGCCGGCGGCGAGCCGCGCGGCCCGTGCGGAACCGGGGCTCATCGTCGTGTCCTGCTCCACATACACGATGCCGCTGCTGGGGGACGCCCGCTCCACCGCGGCGATGTAGCGGCGGTCGTGGCCAAGGGCGAGGGCGTCTTCGCTCGCCGGCGCCGGTGTCTGGGTGTGAACCTCGTCCAGCAGGCCATCGCTGCCGAGCCGCTCCAACACCGCGGTGAGCCGCGCCGGCCGCTCCACATGGCCCGGCGGTGTTTCGTGGGCCAGGCAATCCTCATGGGTGAAGAGATCAACGCGCGGCATCGTCACGCCATCCAAGCCGACCGCGCCCACGGCGAACCGGCACCTTTAGCCATGTTCGCATTGGCCCGCGCCTACTCAAAACTGAACGCCAGCACATGGCCACACCACGGCGGCACATGGCCCATATGGGGCAGCCCACCCTTGTCGCCACCTTGGCCGAGGGCATCGCGGCCCACCCGCCCGATGCCATCCCCACCCACCACCCACAACACTTCGCCATCCCGCGCCACATAGGCATGACGAGCGAACGCCGCCACGTAGATTTCGCTGCGGTGGCTGCCCGGCCCCTGCTGCGGAAACGGCGTGATGCGCTCGAAGAGCCTCGCCAAGGCCGAATCCTTGCCATCCGGCGCACTTAGCCAATCGAAATCGCTGGCGACGAACTGCCAAGCGTCATCGTGGGTCAACTCGATGTGCTTCGCCCCCAGCACCGCGGCGCCAAACGCGATGTTGGCGGCCAGCCCGCCGGCGCTCACCGGCTTGTCCAAGAACACCTGTGCCGCGCGCCGCCGCACGAATGTCCGGCCGGCGCTGCCGAGCGAACTGCCAAGCCTCGGCGCAACCGGATTCATGGGTTGGCCATCGGCGCTTCGTCCTGGGCGAGGGGCGTGGCCTGTGGCGCATCGGCATCCGCCGCATCGAGGCGCCCGATGTCGCGGGCGTGGCGCTTCGGGTCGAAGAGCGCGAGAAAGGCCAGCCCCAGCGCGGCCAACAGCGCCACCAAACCGAAGTTCAGCGCGTCGCTCAAACCGGCCGAGACGCCTGCGGCCAAGAAGGCGCCGGCGGAGCGGCTCAAGTTCGCCAGCGACATGTAGATGGCGAACTGGGTGGCGGCGATGCGCTGGCGGCAGATGGTCATGAAGAGCGCGATGACGGCCACGAACACCACTTGGGAGGCGATCAAGTGCGCCCCCAGCATCGCCGCCACGAAGGCGTCGTTCCCCCACAGCGGTTGGCTCATGGCGAAGGCCGCCGCGGTCAGCGCCACACCGATGATGCCGACGGCGAAGAGCCGCTTGCCGCCGAACCGGTCGATGGCCGGGCCGAACAGGATGCCGATGAAGGCGGCCACGCCGCTCAACGGGCCGTACCATGCCGAATAGATGTGGTCCGCGTACCCCAAGGTCTGCACTGCGAACACGGGCGCCACGGTGATGAACACGCCCCCGGAGGCACGGGCGAAGAACTCCGCTGCCACCAGCGCGAGGCTCATGGGCAGGATGAGCGTCTGCGCCAAGTCCTTGAACATCCCGAACACGTTCGTGGGCGGCGCCGGGGCGGCCGCGGCGGCGCCCTCGGTCCAGGGCAACAGCCGCTCCCCGGCGCGTTCGCGGCAAACCGCGATGAAGGCGAAGATCAGCGCCACGGTGCTGGCGCACACCAGCGCCGCGGTGGCGAGGCCGAACTGCGCCAGCAGCAGCCCGCACAGCGCCGAGAACGCCGAGTAGCCGGCCACCTGCCCGAACGCCATCAGCGCGTTGGCGCGGCCCCGTTCCTCCTCCGGCAACAGGTCGATGGCCATGCCGTCCACCGCCACGTCCTGCACTGCGGCGAACGCCATCACCACGAAGCCGAGAGCCGTCAGCGTCGCAATGTCAACCGGCGCCGGCACCAACACGAGGGCCAAGAGAGACAACGTGAGCCCGCCCTGCGCCGCCAACACCCACGGCCGGCGGCGGCCCATGGCCGGAAACGAGAAGCGGTCCATGAACGGCCCGGAGATG
Organism: Candidatus Azotimanducaceae bacterium; assembly: GCA_965200505.1. Classification (GTDB taxonomy): domain Bacteria; phylum Pseudomonadota; class Gammaproteobacteria; order Pseudomonadales; family Azotimanducaceae; genus VXNE01. The sequence goes on from OZ241343.1 coordinate 3,128,920, forward strand.
AGCTTCAACGCCCAAGGCAGGGTGATCACGCCGATGTACGCGCCGATTTCCGCCGCCCCGGCGCCTTGCCCGGCGAGCCAGGCGGACATGGCGATCTGCAACAGCCCGATGGGCACGCCTTGTGCGAAATAGAACGCGGTGAAGGCGCCGAAGCGCAGCGTTCGCGAGTCTGCCAACGCGAGCTTCATGGCGTTGCCGCGCCACGCCGCCCGGGCGCCGCCGGCTCAACGTGGAAGTAGGTTTTGTCGATGGCGTCGTGCAAGACGTTCAGTTGAATCTGGCAATCGTCCACGAAATCGTGCAGGGCATCGCCGTCCAGGCACTGCGGTTGCGCCGCGTCCAAATGGCGCACGATGCGTTCGCAGGCGCGGGCGGGTTCCGCGTTCCTCGGCAGGTGTCGCAGCCCGAACTTGAGCGATCTGAGGCAGCCGGCGTAAGAGCGCGGAAACGCCTCGTTCTTGAACAGGAACTGCAGCACCGGCCCCCGCTCCACTTGCCCTTGGGTCGCGTACAGGTAGCTTTGCATGGCGTAGAGCGATTGCAACACGCTGCGCCAAATCACTTGCTCGAAGGGCGGGAAGCCGCCGCTGGCGCTGGGGCGGCGGGCTTGGGCATCGACGATGCGCGTCGTCATGTCGGCGCGTTCAAGGTGGTTGCCGAGGCGCAGGAACTGCCACTTCTCGTCGTGCAGCATGGCGCTGGAAAGGAATCCCTCGATCTGCTGCACACGCCGCGCCACGCCATCCAAGGCCGCGCCACGGCGGCTGCGCGACGGCTGCCCGGCCAGTTCCTCCCGCACGAAGAGATACAGCTCGTTGATGTACTGGAACGCCACCCGCGGCATGGCGTCGCGCACGCTGCGGGCGTTGTCCCGGGCGCGGGCGGTGGAACTGGCGATGGAGGACGGATTCGCCAAGTCCCCCGCCAGAAAGCGCGTCACGTTGCGCTCGTCGGCGTGGGCATGGCGGGCGTCGAAGGCGGCGCCGCCGCCGGTGATGTCGAGCAAGGGCCGCCAGCCGAGGGACGTGCCGGCGGGCAAGTCCATCAAGAGGTTCGCGTTCACCGCCACGAGCCGCGCGGTGCTCTCGGCCCGCTCCAGGTAGCGCCCCATCCAGTAGATGGATTCGACGACCCGGGAGAGGGTGCGTGGCTTCGGCATCGTACGGTAAGCCTAAGCGCGGGGCACCGTGGGGGCTTCGCCGACCACCCAGGTGTCCTTGCTGCCCCCGCCTTGGGACGAGTTCACCACCGTGGAGCCCTTGCGCAGCGCCACGCGGGTGAGGCCGCCCATCGTCACGTAATGGTCGCGGCCGGAGAGCACGAAGGGCCGTAAATCCAGGTGGCGGGGTTCGAGGCGCCCGTCCGCCAACGTGGGCGCGGTGGACAGCGTGAGCATCGGCTGCGCCATGTAGTTGCGCGGATTGGCGAGGATGCGCCGCCGACACCGTTCCCGCTCGCGCTTGGTGGCTTGCGGGCCGATCAACATGCCGTAGCCGCCGGATTCGTTCGCCGGCTTCACCACCAACTGGTCTAGGTTGTCGAGCACATGGTCGCGCTCGTCCTTCTCCACGCAGCGGTAGGAAGGCACGTTGGGCAGCAGCGGCGCCTCGCCCAAGTAGTAGCGGATGAGGTCTGGCACATAGGTGTAGATCACCTTGTCGTCCGCGACGCCGCAGCCGGGCGCGTTCGCCAGCGCCACGTTGCCGGCGCGCCACGCGCGCATCAGGCCGGGCGCGCCGAGCAGCGAGTGTTCGTGGAAGGTTTCCGGGTCGAGGAACAAGTCGTCCACGCGGCGATAGAGCACATGCAGCCGCACCAGCCCCTCGATGGTGCGCACATAGACGCAATCGTCGTCCCCCACCACCAAGTCGCGGCCTTCCACCAGCTCCACGGCCATCGCCTGCGCCAGATAGGAGTGCTCGAAGTAGGCGGAGTTGTGGATGCCCGGCGTCAACACGGCGATACGGGGCGCTTCGGCGCCGTCCGGGGCGGCGGCGGCGAGGCAGCGCTGCAGTTGGCGCGGGTAATCGTCCACCGGGTGGATGGCCAAGTGCTCAAACAACTCCGGGAACACCCGCTTCATCACTTCGCGGTTCTCCAGCATGTAGGAGACCCCCGAAGGCACCCGCAGGTTGTCCTCCAGCACATGCACCACGCCATTGCGGTCACGCACCAAGTCCGAGCCGCACACGTGGCTCCAAACGCCGCCCGGCACGTCCACGCCCACGCATTGCGGGCGGAACTCGCGGGATTTCTCGATGTAGGCGCGGGGCACCACCCCATCCTTCAGCGCGCGTTGCTCGTGGTAGATGTCGTCGATGAACAGGTTGAGGGCGGCCACGCGCTGCTTGAGACCGCGCTCGATGGCGTCCCACTCGCGCCATTGCATGAGGCGCGGGATGATGTCGAAGGGCCACTCGCGGTCGATGGCGCCCAGCGATTCGTCGTTATAGACGGAGAAGGTGATGCCCATGGCGCGGATGGCGAGGTCTGCCGCCGCCTGCCGCTCGCCGAGCTCCGCGTCTGAAAGGCGCGCCAGCATCCGGCGCAACGGCCCGGCGCCCGGCCGGGCGCGGCCGCTTGGCGCGATGAGTTCGTCCCAAACGCCCGTCGCGTTGTATTCTTGCCAGTCGATAGGCATCGACCGTCAAGGATACACGCCGATGAGTTATTGCCTGGCGATTCGCACCGCTTCGGGCTTGGTGTTCGCCAGCGACTCGCGCACCCACGGCGGCGTGGACGACGTACACGCCTACAGCAAGATGCATCGGTTCGAGGCGTTTGAAGACCGCGTGTTCGTGTTGTTGAGCGCCGGCAACCTGTCAACGACCCAGGCCGTGCTGCGGCGCTTGGGCGAAGGAACGGAATCCGCCGCTGGCCGAAACGCCGCCGCGGCGGGTGCCCGCAAGCCCGGCGCCGCGTCTCGTCTCAAGCAATTGGCGGCCTTCATGCGCAGTGCCGGCGCCCGGGCTGGCCAAGAAGCGCCGCGGCGGCCCGCTGCCGGGTCGCCGGCCGCGCCCACGCCCTCGCAAGGCGCCCCCCTGCGCGATGCCGAGACAGTGTTTGACGGCGCGGAGGCCATCGGCCGGCTCAGCCGCTCGGTGCAGGAGGAACACCGTGCCGGTGGCGAAGACGCCAAGTTCGGCGCCAGCTTCATTCTGGGCGGCCAAATCGCCGGCCAGCCACCGGAGCTGTGCCTCATCTATCCTGAAGGCAACTGCATCATGCCGTCGCCAGAGAAGCCCTTCCTGCAAATCGGCGAAATCCAATACGGCAAGCCGATTCTGGATCGCTTCCTCACCCTCGACACACCCTTGGCGGACGCCGCGCGTTGCGCCTTGGTGTCGCTCGATTCCACCATGCGCAGCAACTTGGCGGTGGGCCCGCCCATCGAACTCGCCCTCTATGAGCAAGACGCCTTGCGCTTGGCCCGTCACGAACGCTTCGAGGCGGATGCGCCGTTCCTGCTCGACGTGCAGGCCAGTTGGTCGGCCACGGTGGCGCGTGGCATGGGCGAGTTGCCGCGCTTTCCGTGGGAAGGTGGCGCGGGCGTGCAGGAACCATGACTTACGCGGCGCTGCACGAGGCTTTCGAGGAGCTTGGGCGGCTGCGCCATGCCCAAGCCATCCTCAACTGGGACGAAGCGGTGATGATGCCGGCGGGTGGCGGCGCGACGCGCGCCGAGGCGCTGGCCACGCTGGCCGGCATCGCGCATCGCCGGCTCGTGGACGAACGCATTGGCGAATGGGCGGAAGCGGCCCTCGCGGACGCGGATTTGGACGAATGGCGTCGCGCCAACGTACGCGAAATGCTGCGGGCGTGGCGCCGGGCGCGGGCGTTGCCCGAATCGCTGGTGGTGGAATCGAGCCGTGCGAACGCCCTCTGCGAGCAAGCGTGGCGCACTGCCCGGCCGGCCAATGACTGGAACGCCGTCGCCGCCCCTCTGGCGAAGGTGCTTGAGCTCACCCGTTCGACGGCGCAGGCGTTGGCCGAAGCGCTGGACATGGACGCCTATGACGCCCTGCTCGACAGCCACGAGGCGGGTCTCAGCCGGGCGTTCGTCACGCCCCTCTTCGGGCGGTTGAAGGAGGCGTTGCCAAGCGTCATCGACCGCGCCATCGGCCGCCAACACACCATCGCGGCGCCGCCCGGCCCGTTCCCCATCCCGTGTCAGGAAACCTTGGCGCGGCGGCTCATGGAGCGGGTCGGCTTCGATTTCGAGCGCGGGCGGTTGGATTCGACGCACCATCCCTTCTGCGGCGGAGACCCGGACGACGCCCGCGTCACCACCCGCTACAACGAGGACAACTTCCTCGATTCCATGTTCGCCGTGCTGCACGAGACCGGCCACGCCATGTACGAACAGGGCTTGCCGGCGGCGTGGCGCGGCCAACCCGTGGGGCGCTCCGGCGGCATGGCGCTGCACGAGAGCCAATCGCTCTTCATGGAACAGCAGGTGTGCCGCGGCGCCGCCTTCTTCGAGTTCGCCGCGCCGCTCATCCGCGAAGCCTTCGGCGCCGACGCCGCGGATGCGCGGTGGAGCGCCGCGAACCTGCATGGCGCCGCGACCCGCGTGGAGCGCAGCCGCATCCGCGTGGAGGCGGACGAGACCACCTATCCGCTGCACGTCATCCTGCGCTTCGAGTTGGAGCAGCGCCTCATCGACGGCACCCTTGAAGTGGCCGACATCCCCGCAGCGTGGAACGCCGCGACCGAGGCGCTGCTCGGCTTCGACTTGGGCGGCGAGCACCGCGACGGCTGCATGCAGGACGTGCATTGGTTCGGCGGCATCTTCGGCTACTTCCCCACCTATACCCTCGGCGCGTTGGCGGCCGCGCAGTTGCATCGCGCCGCGGCGCAAGCGCTGCCGGGCTTGCAGGACGCCATCCGGCGCGGCGAGTTCGGCGACCTGCTCGCGTGGCTGCGCCGCGCAGTGCATGGCGTGGGGCGGCTCAAGGACACGCAAGCCATCATCGAGGCGGCCACTGGCGGCCCGTTGGGGGTGGAGGCGTTCTTGGCGCATCTCGACGAGCGCTACGGCGGCGCGGCCGATGCTTGAGCGACGGCGTGGGTGGCGGGGTCGCGCACTGGCCTGCGCCGTGTGCTGCGCCGCGCTGACGGCCGCCGCCGGCGTGGACGATGAGGCGACCGAAGCCCCCTTGGACGTCGAGACCATCCTCGCCAACCCGCTGGGCGCCGAAGACTACCGGCGCGGCCAGCGCTGTCTCGGCCGCGGCAACTACCGCAACATCGAGGTGCTCGATGAGCGCAACCTGTTGTTCGTGGGCCGCCAACGGTCGTGGCTGAACCGCTTGCGCACACGCTGCGTGGGATTGCGTCCGAACATGGTCATCTACATGGACGTGCGCGGCTCGCGCGTTTGCCAGATGGACGATTTCCGCGCCCGCCATCGCATCGGCGCCGGCTTCCCGACGCCGGCCTGTGTGCTGGGCGAGTTCGAGGAAATCGACGCCGCGCAAGTGCAGGGGCTGCGTGACGCTCTGCCGGCGCACACCGCACGGGACGAGGATGGGTAGGCTATGGCGCATGGGAGTGGGCTGATGGATGGTGTCAGGTGGGCCATGTTATGGGCTGTGCTGCTGGCGATGCCGGCCGCAGCCGCGAAGGATGTGGCGCCGGCCGACGTGCCGGCCCCGGCCGCGGAGGCGCCGGTGGACGAAGCGGACGAGCTGGATGCGATCATCGCCGAGATTCTCGCTGGCCCAGCCGCCGACGGCGAAGAAGATGTCACCACCAACTGCGTGGCCCGCTCGCGCATCCGCCGCACCGAGGTGTTAAGCGAGCGTCACGTCGCGTTCCACATGCGCGGAGGCGAGAAGTACCTCGTGCAGTTTCGGCGCCGCTGTTCCGGGTTGCGCCGCAATCGTCCGATTCGCCTGGAAGCGCGTTCCTTCCAGCTCTGCTCGATGGACAGCATCCAAGGCAGTTGGGATTTCGGCGGCTACGGCGGCTCCTGGGGCCCGCGCTGCCTCATCCCCGGCTTCGTGCCGGTGAGCGCCGAGCAGTTGGAGTTCATCGAGGAGGCACTGCAGGCCGGCGACGTGCGGTAGTGGCCCCGGCAACTCGGCTGGTGCTTGGGCTCAACGCGCCGTGAGCTCGGCCAACCGCGCGACCGCCGCCTCCAAGTCGGGCCGGTCCGTCAACACGCCGCGCATCGGGTCGCCCAAGCGTTTCAGCCGCGCCACCGCATTGCCGATGTGAAAGTTGGCGTTCTTCAGGCGGCCGTTGAGTTCAGACCATTTCACCGGCATGGAGACGGACGCGGCCGGTTCGGCCCGGGCGGAAAACGGCGCCACGATGAGCTGGCCGTGGCGGTTCTGCAGGTAGTCGATGTACACCTTGCCATCACGCTGTCGCACCAGTCGGGTGATGGTGCAGGTCTCCGGGCGGCGCGCCACCACCACCCGTGCCAGCAACTCCGCCAAGGTGCGCGATTGCTCGTGGGTGAGCCGTCGCGCCAGCGGCACCAACACATGCAGGCCGCTCGCGCCGCTGGTCTTCAAGTAGCCGGGCAGCGCCAGTTCCTCCAGCAAGTCGCGGATTTCCTTGGCCGCCCCGATCACGTGTTGGAAGGGGGCGTCCTTGGGGTCCAAATCCAACACGCACCAGTCCGGGTGCGCCAAGTCGTCGATGCGGCTGTGCCAAGCGTGGATCGGAATGGCGCCGAGGTTGGCGAAGTACTTGAGCGACGCGGCGTTTTCCGCCATGAAGTAATCCACGTCGCGCTGTTCCGCGTCCGTCCACAGCGAGGCGCGCTTCACCCACTCGGGGGCGAAGTCCGGCGCGTCCCGTTGATAGAAGGATTTGCCGTGGATGCCATCCGGGAACCGCGTCAGCACCAGCGGGCGCTCGCGCAGATAGGGCAGCATCCACGGCGCGACGCGCTCGTAGTAATCCACCAGGTCGCCCTTGGTGCGTCCCTGCTCCGGGAAGAACGTCTTGTCGCGGTTGGTCACCACCACGTCCGGCGGCGCGTCCGCGGCCGGCGCGATGGGCTGCAGGTCGTCGAAGGCGCTCAGGCAGTCCGCGGGCGGCTTGTCATCACGCAGGCGCAGGAAGGCCGGCAGCCGCAGGTGTCCACTGGTCGAATACTCTTGGAAGGCCACTTCGCAGACGAGTTCGCCGGCCACCCAGCGGATCTCCTTGTCGTCGGTCAGTGCCGTGCCCTTGGCCAGCGCCGCCAGCCGCTCCTTCAACTCACGCCGCGTGGCGCCGCCCAAGCCCGAACCCACCCGGCCGCAGTAGGCGAGGCTCTCGCCGCGAAACTCGCCGAGGGCCAACGCGCCCACGTCTTGGGCGTTGGACTTCGCCGGCACCCAGCCGACGATGACGAAATCCCCGCTGCGCTGCGCCCGCACCTTCACCCAATCGTCGGAGCGGCCGCTGCGATAGGGGCTGTCCGCCCGTTTGCCCACCACACCCTCGAGGCCCAGCCGCTGCATCCCGGCATATGCCTTCACGCCGTGCTGCACGACATGATCCGAGAAGCGCATCGCGCCGGCGGAAGGCAGCATCGCCCGCAACAGCGCCTTGCGCTTGATGAGCGGGACGTCGCGCAAGTCGTAGCCGAGCGCCTGCGGCAGATCGAAGGCGTAGTACGTGATGGGCAATTCCCGCGCGAGGCGCGTCAGAAGCCCCGCGTCGCGCACCTTGGCGCGTTGCTGCAGGAGCGGGAAACTCGGCCGGCCGTGGGGGGCCTGCACCACCGCCTCGCCGTCCATGGTGAACTGCGGATACGGCAGGCGGCGCGCCAACCGCTCCACGTCTGGGAAATTCGCCGTCAAATCCAAGCCGTTGCGAGAGCGCAGCGTCACCGCGTCGCCATCGCGTTCGATGAGCATCCGGTAGCCGTCGTATTTCACCTCGAACAGCCAGCCGGCGCGGTCGAACGCTTCCCCGGCGCGGGCGAGCATCGGCTTCACGGAGAAGGGCGGGCACTGCGGCGGGCGCGGTGTCAGGCGCTTGATGCGCGTGGCCAGGCGCTGTGCCATCCGAGCCGGATCCTTCATGTCGTCCAGCGTGAGGCCGGAAAGCACTGAATCGTCCGCGGGCGGCTCGCCGCCCTCGCGCCCGTCGCGCTCCTTGATGAGCAGCCACTCCTTGCCGTCCGGGGCGGCGTTCCTGCTCTTGAGCCGAATCAGCGTCCAACGCCCCACCAGCTTGTGGCCGCGCAGCTCGAACAACAGCTTGCCGCGCTCGAAGCCCTCGTCGAACGGCTCCAACTCGGTGTATTGGCCGCAATCCCACACGATGACGTGGCCGGCGCCGTAGTTCCCATCTGGGATGCGGCCCTCGAACTCGGCATAGGCGAGGGGATGGTCTTCCACCTGCACGGCGAAGCGCTTGTCGTCCGGGTTGGGCGAGGGCCCCTTGGGCACCGCCCAGGAGCGCAGCACGCCGTCCACTTCCAAGCGCATGTCCCAATGCAGGTGGCGGGCGCGATGCTGCTGCACCACGAAGATGCGCGCCCCGCGCCCGCCGGCGCCGGGCGGCGCGGCGAACGGCTCGGGCGTGGCGCCGGCGGCGCGTTTGCCGCGGTAAGCGGCGAGTTCGCTGGGTGTTGTGGCCATGCCCTAGTGGGGTTATATTCAGCCTAACGCCGCCGGCGCCCACCGCGAGGCGAGAACGATGCCCGCACGCTCCATAGGCACGGCCACCATTTCGTTTGGCCTGGTCTCCATTCCCGTCAAGCTGTATTCGACCGTGGACACCACCGCGGCCATCCGCTTCAACTACCTGAGCAAGGATGGCTCGCGCTTGAAACAGCAGTATATCCGCGCCTCGGATGGCGAGGTGGTGGAGCGCCAAGAGCGCATCCAAGGCTACGAGTTCGCCAAGGGCCAGTACGTCACCTTCACGGAGGAGGAACTGAAGGCGCTCAACGTGGCCGCCACCAACGCCATCGACATCGCCGAGTTCATCCCGCTGGCGGAAGTGGAACGCCTGTACATCGAGAAGGTGTACTACTTGGGGCCAGACAAGGGCGCGGCGCGCTCGTACCACCTGCTGAAGAGCGCCTTGGCGAAGACCGGCCGTGCCGCCTTGGCGAACTACGCGGCGCGCGGGCGGAGCTACTTGGTGCTGGTGCGGCAGATGGGCGAGGGCTTGGTGATGGAGCAGCTCAAGTACCAACAGGAGCTGCGCCCGTTCGACGAGGTGCCCTTGGACACCGTGGATGTGGCCGACGCCGAGCTGGAGCTCGCCATGCAGATCGTGGGTCAGCGCACCAACGAGCACTTCGAGCCGGACAAGTACACCAACGAGGTGCGCGCCCACATGCTGAGGCTCATCGAGCAGAAGGTGCAGGGCGAGGAAGTGTTCGCCGCGCCGGAGGAACGCACCGAGGCCAAGGTGATCGACTTGATGGAGGCGTTGCGCGCCTCCGTGGCCGACGCCGGCGAAGGGGAAGATGCCGCGCCACGCAAGCCCGCGAAGCGCGCCACGGCGAAGCGTCGCCGTTCCCGCGCCAAACCGCCGGCCAGCGAAGCCGGCGGCGACGCGGACGCCCCGCCGGCCGCGGCCGAGGCTTGAGCCATGCAAACGGCAGCCAGCGCGGCCGTCCAGCCGCCCGGCCACACCACCCAGGAAGTGGCGGACCTGTTGGGCTTTTCCGTTAGCCAAGTGCGTCAATTCGTTCGGCGCGGCTTGGTGCAGCCGGCGCGGGGCGAGCGCGGCGGCTACCGCTTCTCGTTCCGAGATGTGGTGCTGCTGCGCATGGCCAAGCGCTTGGTGGACGACAACGTGCCGGCGCGTCGGGCGCTGGCGACCCTCGCCAAGCTGAAGGATGCGCCGGGCGGACGGCCGCTGGCGTCCATGCGCCTCTTGAGCCAAGGCGATCAAGTGGTCTTGCGCGACGCGGCCGCCCTGTGGAACGTGGACTCTGGCCAAGGCCACCTGGACTTCGACGCCCCAAGCGGGGCGTCACGCGGCGCCACCCAAGAACGTGCCGCCGGTGCGTTGCGTGAACACGCCAACGTCGGGCAGGTGGCGAACCTCGCCGAGCGCCGCTACCTGCCGCCCGGCCGCACCCCGGCGGACCTCGGTGCCGACGAGTGGTACGACTGGGGCGTCCAGCTAGAGGAGCTGGACCCATCCCGCGCCCCGGGCGCCTACGCCCGCGCCATCGCGCTGGACGCCGAACACGCGGACGCCCATGTGAACTTGGGCCGGCTCTTTCAGCTCAAGGGCGATCTGCGCCGCGCCAAGCAACACTATCAACGCGCCATCGCCGCTTCGCCGGGCCACGAGCTCGCCAACTACAACATGGGCACCGTGTTCGACGAACTGGAGGAAACCGACACCGCCGCCAACTACTACCGCCACGCCCCGAACGTGCCGGATGCCCACTACAACTTGGCGCGCATATTCGAGCTAAGGGGCGACGAAGTGTCTTCGCTGCGCCACCTGCGGAAGTACCGCCAGTTGCTGGATGGCGTGGAGGGCTAGGCCGACCGCAAGCGCGGGGTGGCGACTTTCCGATTGGCTCGTTGACCAAGGACGCGATGTCCTCTTTATACCCGATGGGGCAAATGGCGATGGGCGGTCAATTCGGCCCATTCGGCCATTGACCGCTTTGTCGCGGCAGCGCCATACTCGCGCCGTTGTTCGCCACCGCAACTTGGAACCATGAACGCCACCGCCGCCCATCGCCAAACCCGTTATGTTGCCGCGCCGCCGCTGCCGGAACCGGAGCCCTTGCCCATCCCGCGGCCCACGGCGGATGTGGCGCAGGCGCAGGCCGACCTCACCGAGTACGGCGTGTGCATCCTGACGGACGTGCTCACCAACGCCGAGGTGACGCGCCTCAAGGAGCGGCTCGAGCGGCAGGCGGCGGCGGAACGCGGTTTGGGCGCGCTGTCGCCGGTGGACGCCGGGGGCGCGCGGCAGCAGCTCTCCAACTTGGTGAACAAAGGCCGCCCGTTCCTTGATCTCGTCGAACGGAGCGAGGCGGATGCGCTGGCCGGCTACCTGTTGGGCAAGCACTTCCTGTTGTCCAGCCTCACCGCCAGCATCCACCACGCGCCCACCACCGAGCCGCAGCCGCTGCATCGGGATCAAGGCCAAGTGCCGGCAACGGCGGATTTTCCGGCCTCCTGCAACCTGTTTTGGTTGCTGGATGACTTCACCCCCGCGCGGGGCAGCACCCACTTCGTGCCGGGCAGCCATCGCTGGCCGCCGGCGCACCTCATCAAGCCGCCGCCCCGCGCCTTGACGACGCAAATCGAGGCGCCGGCCGGCAGTGTGTACGCTTGGGATGGCCGCGTCTGGCACGGTGCCGGCGTGAACGTCGAAGGGCATCCGCGCCGCCACGTCACCACCTTTTTCTGCTTGCCGTGGACGCGCCAGCAGGAGAACTGGGGCGTCACCTGCCTGCAGGAAGTGTTGGACGAGGCGAGCCCGAAGCTGAAGGCACGGCTGGGGCTTAGAACCTATGGCACCCTCGGCATGACCACCGGCACGCGCACCGCGGGCGAGCGCGTGAGCCTCGGCAACTACGATGTGCAGTTCCCGGAGTACATCATCGGGGAAGACGCGGCGCTGCATCCGTTGCAGCGCGTCAGCCGAACGGAGGTGGCGGAACGCGGCTGATGATGGCCCGCGCTCCGGCGGGATAAGCCGAATCGGGGCGATCAGCGGGCAGCCAGTGCCCTCCGCGGGTCGCCTACCCGGCGCCGGCGGCGATGCCGCGGCGTTCGTTCAACGGCAACAGGAGCGCCGCGCCCACCACGAAGAAGATCAGCACCGTGGCCACCCCGGCCCGTTGGCTGTCGAACAGCTCCGTCACGATGCCCAGCAGGAGTGGCCCGGCGAAGGCGGTGATCTTGCCGGAGAAGGCGAAGAAGCCGAAGAATTCCGTGGCCTTGGCTTCGGGCACGAAGCGCGCCAACAGGGAGCGGCTCGCGGCTTGGTTCGGGCCGACGAAGATGCCGATGCCGAACGCGGCCACCCAAAGCCAAGTGACGCTCGGCGCGAGCGCCGCCAGCGCCGTTGCCGGGATGAGCGCCGCCAAGGTGATGAGGATGGTGGTCTTGCCGCCCAGCCGGTCGTCCACCAAGCCGAACAAGGCCGCGCCGATGCCGGCCGCCACGTTGATGGCGATGCCGAACACGATCACCTCCGATAGCGTCAAGCCGAAGGTGCCGGCCGCGTAGATGCCGCCGAAGGCGAAGATCGTCACCAAGCCATCGTTGTAAACCAACCGGGCGGCCAGCAGCTTGACGATCTCGCGGTACTTGCGCAGTTCCCGCAAGGTGCCGACGAGGGCACGGTAGGCTTTGACGATGCCGTTGCCCGCCGTGCCGCCACTCGGCTGGCGCGGCGCCAACCACAAGAGCGGCAGGCTGAAGGCGAGGAACCAACCGGCCACCAGCAGGTTGGTGGCGCGGTAGTTGAAGCCATTCTCGGTGGGGATGCCGAACAGTGGATCGTCGCGCACCAACGTCACCAAGGCGATGGCGAGGCAGCTCAAGCCGCCGGCGTAGCCCAGCCCCCAAGCCCAACCAGACACCCGGCCCAAGCGCTCCTGCGGCGCCACGTCCGGCAGGAAGGCGTTGTAGAAGACGCCCCCCAACTCGAAGGCCACGTTGGCGATGACAAACAGGGTAAGCGCGATGAGCACGGCGTTGTCTGTGCCCGGCGCCACGAAAGTGAGCGCGAAGGTGGCGGCGCAGCAAGCGAACGTCGCGGCGGCGAGATAGCGCCGCCGTCCGTCGCCCTGATCCGCCAAGGCGCCGAGCAGCGGCGACGTCAACGCCACCAAGATGCCAGAAAGGGCCACCGCCCGAGACCACTGCCCGGTGCCGCTGATTTCGTCGGCCGCGATGGCGGATGTGAAGTAAGTGCCATACACGAACGTCACCACCAGCGTGGTGAACGCGGAGTTGGCCCAATCGTAGAACGCCCACGCGATGGCGACGCGGCGCGCCGGGCCTGGTGTTGCCGCGGCTTCGCTCATCCGACCTTGCGTACGCTCACGTCAACCTCGAGCGCGTCGTTTGGCGGCGGCATCCCGTCGCGCCCGTCGGCTGAGGGCGCCGTGTTCGCGGCGGTGCGCCGCACACCCTTGACGGGCGCCACGTCGTGGTAGTCGCGCCCCACGGCGATGCGGATGTGGCGGCCGCTCGCCAGCTCGCGGTTGGTGGGGTCGAAGCCAACCCAACCGACTTCGGGCAACTTACATTCCACCCAAGCGTGGGTCGCGTTGCCTGGCGCCGGGCCGCCGCCCTCGGCGGGAACGTGCAGGTAGCCGGACACATAGCGAGTGGGAATCCCCCAAGACCGCGCAACGGCGATCATCACATGGGCGTAATCCTGACAGACGCCGGCGCGGTGGGTGAGGATGTCCTCGATGGAAGACTCGGTGGAGGTGCTGCCGGGCTTGTACTCGAAGGCGTCGTGCAGCGCGTGGCAGAGTGCGCGCGTGGCGCTGAGCGGGTCGCCGTTGGGGCCGAGTTCGAGTTCACTCACCAGCCGGTGCAGAGCCGGCGAAGGTTGCGTCAGTGCGCTGGGCTCAAGGAAATCCCAATCCGCGAAGCGATCGACGCCTTCGCGCAGGGCCTGCCAGGCACCTTCGCCGAGGCGCTCCGGCAATGCGGCTCGGGACGCCACCTCCACTTCGGAACGGGCGAAGATGTCGATGGACCGATGTTCGCGGTGGACGTTCAGGATGTGGCGCTCGTTGCCGAAGCAATCCAGCTCGGCGTTCACCGGGCTGGGCGGCGCCGTCTCCACGTCGAAGCGCAGCAGGCGTTGGCCGCCCGCTTCGCTGGGCCGCAGGCACAACGCCATCACACAGTCCCGCGCGGCGGCGGCGTAGCGGTACCGCGAGGTGTGTTCGACGCGGTAGCGGGCGGTGGTGGTGATCATGGCGGCAGCCTAAGGGGCGTCCTCGATGCCGTATTCGAAGTAGGCGAGCGTCGCCAGCTCGTGCAGCCGCCGGCAATGGCCCTCCGCTTGGCTCAACAGCGTTGCCGCCCTGGTGTTGAAGTCGTCGACGTCGTCGCGTTGTCGCCAATCGTATTCCGCCAGTGCGCAGAGTTTGGCGGCGAGGCGTGTCGCTTCCGCGCTGGCGCGCGCGCCAGGGCCTGGGCCGATGCTGGCGAGTTCCGCGCTGGCGGCCTTGAGCGAATGGCATAGCGAGTGCGGAAGGAGCGCATCCGTCACCAGAAAATCGAGCACGCTGCGTGGCGCGATGGCCAAGCCGTGGCGGCGATGGTACGCCTCCAAGGCGTGGTAGGCGCGCAGCAAGGCGCTCCATTCGGCCTCGTCGGTTTCCGGCGTGGCAGACTCCAACTGCGCGAGCAGCAGGGCGATGGTGAGCTGGGCGCGTTCGATGCAGCGGCCCAAGCGCATGAACCGCCAGCCTTCATCGCGGTACATGGTGGCCTCGGCGACGCCGGCGAAGGCGTCGATTTCGCGGGCGGTGTCGGCGTAGAAGCCTTCCGGCGCCGCGCCCCAGATGCCCTTGATGTCCAAAGCGCCGATGCGCAGCCAGGCGAGGTTGAGGCAAGTCCACATCTCGGCGCTGATGCAGTGGCGCATCTGGCGGGCGTTCTCGCGCCCAGCGGCGAAGCAACTCTTGAGGGAGCTTGGGTTCGCTCGCTCGAACGTCAGATCGTCGGCCAAGGTGTAGGAGTCTGCCAAGGTGTAGTCGTCGCCGCCGCTGAAATCCTCGCGGCCGCCGGGTGGGGCGCGGCGCAGGCTCCGGTAGATGCGCCGCCAGCCGAAGTGGATTTCCTCCACCGGCCGGTCCACCAGTGCTTCCACCTGCAGCCGGAGCAACCGACAGACATGCTCGGCGCGCGTGAGGTGCCGCCCCGTCCAGTAAAGCCCTTCGGCGCTGCGGGCGAGCATGGTCAGTGGCGTCTCATCCGTGGTCGCCTCCGGGTTCGCCGGCAAGCACCCAGACGTCCTTGCCGCCGCCGCCTTGGCTCGAGTTCACCACCAAGCTGCCTTCCCGCAGCGCGACGCGACAGAACGCGCCGGGCACCATGCGCGTCTGCCCGCCCTGCAGCACGAACGGCCGCAGGTCAACGTGACGGGGGGCCGGCCGGCCATCGATGAAACAGGGGGAGCGCGACAGCGCCAACACCGGCTGCGAAACGAAGTCCGCCGGGTTGGCGCGTATCGCCTTGGCGAACTCCTCGCGTTCCGGCGGCGAGGCGTGGGGGCCGATCAACATGCCGTAGCCGCCAGACTCGCCGACGCGCTTCACCACGAGGTCGGCGAGGTTGTCCAGCGTGTACTCCAAGTCGCGCGGGCGGCGGCACAAATGCGTCTCGACGTTGGCGAGCAGCGGCTCCTCGGATAGATAGTAGCGAATCATGTCCGGCACGAAGGCATATACGCTCTTGTCGTCCGCGACGCCTGAGCCCGGCGCGTTGGCGATGGCGACGTTGCCGAGCTTGTAGGCGTGCATGAGGCCGGGCACGCCGAGCAGCGAATCCGGCCGGAACGTCAGTGGGTCGAGGAAGTCGTCGTCGATGCGCCGGTAGATCACGTCCACCGGGCGCAGGCCGGCCGTCGAGCGCATGTAAACGAAACCGTCGTGTACCAGCAGGTCGCGCCCCTCCACCAGCGCCGCGCCGAGTTCGTTGGCGAGGAACATGTGCTCGTAGAAGGCGGCGTTGTACACCCCCGGCGTGAGCACCACGATGGTCGGGTCCGGCTTGCCGTGGGGCGCCAGCTCCTTGAGCGTCAGCAGCAGGAGGCGCCCATAGTGTTCCACGTCGCGCACCCGGCAGCGCCGGTAGAGGCGTCTGAGCCCCGCCTTCACCGCGCGGCGGTTGGCGACCATGTAGGAGACCCCGGATGGGGTGCGCAAGTTGTCCTCCAGCACTTGGTAGCCATCGTTCGCCCGCACCACGTCGGTGCCGCAGATGGCCGCGTGGATGCCGTTGGGCACCTCCACGCCGCGCATCGCCAAGCGATATTGCGGGCAGCCGCGCACCATGTCCGCCGGGATCACGCCGTCGGCGACGATGCGCCCGGCGCCATACACGTCGTTCAGGAAGTGGTTGAGCGCCGTCAGCCGCTGGCTCAAGCCCGCTTCGAGCTCGCGCCATTCCGCGGCGGGCAGGATGCGGGGCACGCAATCGATGGGGATGATGCGCTCCACCGCCTCGTCGCCGCCATGCAGGGTGAAGGAGATGCTCTCGTTCTCGAAGAAGCGGTTGATGCGTTCGCCGATGGCTGCGAAACGCGCCGGCGTCGCTTCCCGCATCGCTTCGTGCAGGGCGCGGTAATGGCCCCGCGGCGTGCCGTCGGGCAAGAACGCTTCGTCGAATATGGTGGGATCGAGGTCGTAGGCGTCGAAATCCACGCAGCCCTCGGCGCTCACTGCTTGGCAAGTTGGATTATAGGCATGGCGGCGCTGGTTCCCATCGAGCGCCGGCGGTGCCCGCTACGGTGCAGCCCAGTGGCGTCGCGTGGCGCCGGTGCCGGTCGGCGAAGCGCGGCAGGGGGCGGTGCCACCGCGTTGGCTTGAACACACGACCCGGCCATGATGCGGTCCAGCAACCGCGCCTGTTCCGGTTGGAGCGCCAGCGTGCCTTCCAGCACCCAGATCAACTCCAAGAGCTCTTGGGTGTGCGTCGGTGGCCAGCGCGTCGGCCGCAGCGCGTTCAGCGGCGAGGATTGGCGTCCGGCGCCGTGCTTCATGCGGTAGCGCAGCCAGGACTGCACCACTTTGAGGCCAGACACCTCGAACTCGAAGATGGCGCTGGGAACCGGTGCGAACGCGCCATCTCCCACCCGCAGCGTTTGCGTGGTGGCGTCGTGGGTGAACGATTCGGGATAGCCATCCTCGTCCACCGGCACACCGACGGTGCAGCGGGCCTTGCCGGGCGGCACCCCGGCCGGCTCGTCGCGGTCGAGGCAGCGTCGATGGTAGGTGTGCAGCTTCAAGAGCTTGCGGCCCACCGCGTGGACTTCAAGGAATAGGGCGGCGCTGGTGGTGATGGGCACCCGCAGCTCGCGGCTGCCGAGCTCGTGGGCGAAGCGTTCGGTGAAGGCTGGATGGGCGAGTGCGCCATAGACGTAGGCGAGGAAGTCCTCTGCGCCGGCGTCGGCGAGGGGCAGTTGGCCGAGCAAGCCCGGGGCGATGTTCGCTGCTTGGGCGTCCGCGCCGCGGTAGAGCGGGATGGTGTCTTTGGCGCCGCGGCCGGAAAAGTGGTGGAGGTCCGGAACGTCAGCGGTTGCGACGAGCGCCGGGCCCGCGCCGAGTGGTTGCGTGAACGAAGTGGTCAGGTAGATCTGCCGGTCGCCGTGGGCCCGCCACAGATCTGGCCGCCGAAGGTCCATCAAGCGCCCGTCGGCCAAGACGTGCTGGCGGTCCAAGGAGCGATGCGCGTAACGGTGGATGGTCGGCGCCGCGGCGTCCGCCGGCAGTTCCGCCAGCGGCGTGTCGTCCCGCGCTCCGGTCTGGCCCGGCAGCCCGGCGCGATACCGTCCGGCCACGGTTCGATCCCGCGTCTCCCGAAACAGCGCCGCGCGGTTCTCCGCCTTCATCAACTCACGCCAGCGGCGCGAGAGGGTCTGCGCATCCGGCGCGATGGGCCAAGTGCGCTTCAACTGCACCCCCGAGTGCTGCCACGGCATCAAATCCGCCAGCAGCGGTAGCTGGAAGTAGTCGCCTGCCCGCGCCGGCAGAAGGGGCGCGTGCCAGCCGTCGGGGCAGTCCTGCCACGCCACGTCTTGAAGGCAGTGAATCGCGTTGAGCTGCATGAGCTTCGCCGCCCGCTGGCCGTCGATGCGGGCGTAACGGACGCTCGCGGGCACCTTCGGCCTGGCGTGGCCGCGCCGCATGGCGATGGCGACGGCCACCGGCGTCTGGATGGCGAACACGTTCTCGCTGCGCCGTCCGCCGCGGCCCTCGCCGCCAAGGTCCAGGATCCAGATTTCGTCGCACAGCCGGCGCAGGTGCTCACGCATCCCCAGGAACGCATCGCCGTCCAAGTAGCTTGCGGCGGTGATGAAGCTGACCACGCCGCCCCGCCGGTCGTCCTGCTCGAACACCTTCCACAGCGCCCAGCGCCAGAAATACACATAGAGGTTGTAGAGGTTCTTCAACTGGCCGCCGCGCCCGGCCGCCACCACGGGCGCGGCGAAATCCCGGAAGATGGCGTCCTTGCCGGTGCCGTTCCCGCCGGCGCGGTCCTCGCCCCAGCGCACCCACGAGCCGGTGCGGTGGCCGTTGTCGCTCGTCGCCGCCTCGTGCCGGTCGTAGGGCGGATTGCCGAGGCAGACGATCATCGGCGTCCGCCGCTTCACCTCAAGCGCCAGCCGATGCTGCTCGGAGATCGGCTGCATGAAGAGCGGCAGTTGGCGCGGCTCGGCGTGGGGGCTCTCCAAGGTGTCCGTCAAGTAGATGTTGGCGCGGTGGCTCGTGGCGCCGCGCTGCTGCAGCAGCCGGCTCACCCGGAGTTCGCTCACGGCGTAGGGGCCGACCAGACGCTCGAAGCCATGCAGGTTGGCCGCCAGTTGCGTGGCGTAGTTGGCCACCGCGCCGGCGCCGTAACGCTCCGCCACCCGTGCCAGGGCGTGTTCCACGATGCCGAGCAGGTAGGTGCCGGTGCCCACGGCTGGATCCAATGTCGTGACCTCGGGGTCCGCGAAGCCCAGCGGGCGGCGCAGCGGGCCGGTCAGAAGATCGTCCACCAAACGCACTTGGGCCCGCACCACTTCGGTGGGCGTGTAATAGACCCCCGCGTCCTTGCGCAGGGCCGGGTCGTAGGCGGCCAGAAAGTCCTCGTAGAAGTGGAGCCACGGATCGTGCGCCGTGTCGGGGCCCTCAGCCGGGGTGCGCGAGGGGGCGCCCCTCGCAAGAAAAGACGCGGGCGGCACCACCGCGAGCACCCGCTGCAGCAGCGCCAGGGACGCGGACATCGCCGTGCGCGCGTTCGGATCGGTGAGCACCTGCAGGGCGCGGGAGAGCAGGTTGTGATGGGCGGCGAGCGTGTCCTGCGCGCTTTCCAGCGTCAGCGGATCGGCGCCCTCCGCCCGCCCGAGCAGCAGCGCGAAGACCACCGTTTGGGCGTAGGCGTCGCTGAACTGGGCATCCGTTGCGTCCGGGAACAGCAGCTGCCGCCAATCCTCCGCCAGCGTCGAGAGCGCCGAGGCGTCGTCCCCAAGCGCATCCGTGACGTCGTCGCGCAGCAGCCGGCAAAGCGGCGCCAAGAGCGCGGCGAACGCCTTCAGGTCGATGCGGCCGCGGGCGTCCTGCGGCAGGATCGGTTCCCAGGAGAGGAAGTCGCGCAGCAACTGGGCGAGGCGTGTGGCATCCCGTTCCTGAACCGCCCCGACACCTTCGTCGACGATGTCCCCGGCCAGCCGCACGATGGGGCCGGCGCGTTCGCCGTTGCGGTACAGCGCCCACTCGTTGCCGTCGCCGTAGAGGATGTTCGGAATGGCGGCGAAGCGCTTGAACTGCTGTCGGTTACGCCCGCGAAAGCGCTTGGAGTCTGCGCCGACACCGGGTGCTTTCAGTTCCACGTAGCCGGCCAGCGCTCCGGCGTTCGAGACGGCGAAGTCCGGGCGGCCGAGGCGGCTCGGCAGCGCCGCCTCGCCGGCGCAGGTGGCGTCGATGCCGAACGCCTCGGCAGTCGCCGACAACAGGTTCTCGAACGGTCCGCGCAGTTGTTCCTCGGCGCCTGCGGCGAACGGCGCCGCGCTCTTGCGGGCCACCGCGGCGGCGAAGGTGCGCAGGGCGGGAAGGAGACCTTCTGATTGGGCCATGGCTGGCTCTGGATTCCGCGGAATCACGCTAACTGTGAGGCACAAGCGACGGTGTGTGGCTCGGCGCGGGCGGCGGCTGGCGCAGCGCATCGGGGGGCGGGGGCACTGCACTCGCCTGTACGCATGGGCCCGCCAAGACGCGCTCCAGCAAACGCGCCTGTTCGGGGTAAAGCGCAAGCGTTTCCTCCAGCACCCAAATCAGCTCCAAGAGCTCTTGGGTGTGGGTCGGTGGCCAGCGTGCCGGCCGCAGCGCGTTCAATGGCGAGGATTGGCGGCCGGCGCCGTGCTTCATGCGGTAGCGCAGCCACGATTGCACCACCTTGAGGCCAGACACCTCGAACTCGAAGATGGCGCTGGGAACCGGCGCGAACGCGCCATCGCCCACCCGCAGCGTTTGCGTGGCGGCGTCGTGGGCGAACGACTCCGGGTAGCCATCCTCGTCCACCGGCACACCGACGGTGCAGCGCGCCGTTCCGGGGTGTACCCCGGCCGGTTCGTCGCGGTCGAGGAAGCGTCGATGGTAGGTGTGCAGCTTCAGGAGTTTGCACCCAACCGCGTGTACTTCGCGGAACAAGGCCGCGTCGGTGGTGATGGGCACCCGCAGTTCGCGGCTGCCGAGCTCGTGGGCGAAGCGTTCGGTGAAGGCTGGATGGGCGAGGGCGCCATAGAGGTAGGCCAGGAAGTCCTCCGCGCCGGCGTCGGCGAGGGGCAGTTGGCCGAGCAAGCCGGGGGCGACGTTCGCCTCCTGTCCATCCGCGGTGCGGTACAGGGGAATGGCGTCCTTGGCGCCGCGGCCGGAGAAGTGGTCGAGGTCTGGGATGTCGGCGCAGGCGAGGAGCGCCGGCCCGCGGCCCAACGGTTTCGTGAGCAAGCTGGTCAGGTATATCTGTCCGTCGCTGTGGGCCCGCCAGAGATCCGGCCGCCGAAAGTCCATCAAGCGCCCGTCGGCCAACACATGCTGGCGGTCCAAGGAACGATAAGCGTAGCGGTGGATGGGCGGTGTCTCGGCGTCCGCCGGCAGGTCGGCCAGCGGCGTGTCGTCCGGCTCGCCCGCTTGGCCCTTCCGGTCCGCCAGCGCGACGCGATACTGTCCTTTCACCGTCCGATCCCGCGTCTCCCGAAACAGTGCGGCTCGGTTGGGCGCCTTCATCAACTCACGCCAGCGGTGGGTCAAGGTCTGCGCATCCGGCGCGATGGGCCAAGTGCGCTTCACCTGCACACCCGAGTGCTGCCACGGCATCAAGTCGGCCAGCCGGGGCAGGTTGGAGTAGCCGCTCGCCGCGGCCGGGAGGAAGGGTGCCCGCCAGCCATCGGGACAGTCCTGCCAGTCCACGTCTTGGAAGCCGCCGATGGCGTCTAGCTGTTTGAGCTTTTGCGTGCGACGGCCATTGATGAGGGCGTAGCGGACCTTTGCCGGCGCCTCTGGCTGCACCGCGCTCCGGCGCATGGCGATGGCGATGGCGACCGGCGTCTGGATGGCGAACACGTTCTCGCTCTGGCGCCCGCCGCGGCCCTCGCCGCCGAGATCCAGGATCCATATCTCGTCGCACAGCCGCCGCATGTGTTCCCGCATCCCCAGGAACGCGTCGCCGTCCAAGTAGCTCGCCGCGGTGATGAAGCTGACCACCCCGCCACGCTGGTCGTCCTGCTCGAACACCTTCCACAGCGCCCAGCGCCAGAAATACACATAGAGGTTGTAGAGGTTCTTCAACTGGCCGCCGCGCCCGGCCGCCACCACGGGCGCGGCGAAATCCCGGAAGATGGCGTCCTTGCCGGTGCCGTTCCCGCCGGCACCTTCCTCGCCCCAGCGCACCCACGAGCCGGTGCGGTGGCCGTTGTCGCTCGTCGCCGCCTCGTGCCGGTCGTAGGGCGGATTGCCGAGGCAGACGATCATCGGCGTCCGCCGCTTCACTTCGAGCGCCAGCCGATGCTGCTCGGCGATCGGCTGCATGAAGAGCGGCAGTTGGCGCGGCTCGGCGTGGGGGCTCTCCAAGGTGTCCGTCAAGTAGATGTTGGCGCGGTGGCTCGTGGCGCCGCGCTGCTGCAGCAGCCGGCTCACGCGGAGTTCGCTCACGGCGTAGGGGCCGACCAGACGCTCGAAGCCATGCAGGTTGGCGGCGAGCGCCGTGGCGTAGTTGGCCACCGCCCCGGCGCCGTAGCGCTCGGCCACTCGCGCCAAGGCATGTTCCACGATGCCGAGCAGGTAGGTGCCCGTGCCCACCGCCGGGTCCAATGTCGTGACCTCGGGGTCCGCGAACCCAAGCGGGCGGCGCAGGGGGCCGGTCAGAAGATCGTCCACCAAACGCACCTGCGCCCGCACCACTTCGGTCGGCGTGTAATAGACCCCGGCGTCCTTGCGCAGCGCCGGATCGTAGGCGGCAAGGAAGTCCTCGTAGAAGTGGAGCCACGGGTCATGCGCCGTCGTGAAGAGCGCGGGCGGCACCACCGCGAGCACCCGCTGCAGCAGCGCCAGGGACGCGGACATCGCCGTGCGCGCGTTCGGATCGGTGAGCACCTGCAGGGCGCGGGAGAGCAGGTTGTGATGGGCGGCGAGCGTGTCCTGCGCGCTTTCCAGCGTCAGCGGATCGGCGCCCTCCGCCCGCCCGAGCAGCAGCGCGAAGACCACCGTTTGGGCGTAGGCGTCGCTGAACTGGGCATCCGTTGCGTCCGGGAACAGCAGCTGCCGCCAATCCTCCGCCAGCGTCGAGAGCGCCGAGGCGTCGTCCCCAAGCGCATCCGTGACGTCGTCGCGCAGCAGCCGGCAAAGCGGCGCCAAGAGCGCGGCGAACGCCTTCAGGTCGATGCGGCCGCGGGCGTCCTGCGGCAGGATCGGTTCCCAGGAGAGGAAGTCCCGCAGCAACTGGGCGAGGCGTGTGGCATCCCGTTCCTGAACCGCCCCGACACCTTCGTCGACGATGTCCCCGGCCAGCCGCACGATGGGGCCGGCGCGTTCGCCGTTGCGGTACAGCGCCCACTCGTTGCCGTCGCCGTAGAGGATGTTCGGAATGGCGGCGAAGCGCTTGAATTGCCGCCGGTTGCGCCCGCGAAAGCGCCGGGCGTCTGCGCCGGTGCCCGGTGCTTTCAGCTCCACGTAGCCGGCCAGCGCCCCGGCGTTCGAGACCGCGAAGTCCGGGCGGCCGAGGCGGCTCGGCAACGCCGCCTCCCCGGTGCAGGTGACGTCGATGCCGAACGCTTCGGCGGCTGCTGACAGCAGGTTCTCGAACGGGGCGCGTAGCTGCTCCTCCGCCGGTGCCGCGATGGGTGTGGCGCGTTTGCGGGCCACCGCGTCCGCGAAGGTGCGCAGCGCGGCAAGGAGATCGTCTGGGTGCGCCATGGGACGTTGCCGGTCGCGGATGCGCCATGTTAGCGCCGTTGCAGGTGTCCGGTGCGCCGTTGCCGGGCAATCGCGCCGCGCCGGTTGACAGCGCAAGCCTTGGGCGGCCATGCTCACCCGGTGGCGAGAGCAAGCGGAACGCGGGAGCGGCACGGCGCAGGATGAGAGAAGCGGAGTTCAAGATTTTGGTGGTGGACGACGAACCGGACCTCGAGTCCCTCGTGCGCCAACGCATGCGGCGGGACGTGCGCGCCAAGCGCTACGAGTTCGTGTTCGCCCACAATGGCCTCGAGGCGCTGACGCTCTTGGAGTCTGACCCAGACATCGACATGGTGCTGTCGGACATCAACATGCCGCGCATGGATGGCCTCACGTTGCTGGACCAGCTCGGCCAGGTGCATCCGGATTTGCGCGCCGTCATCGTTTCCGCGTATGGCGACATGAAGAACATCCGCACGGCGATGAATCGCGGCGCGTTCGACTTCGTCACCAAGCCCGTTGATTTCAACGACTTGCGCGTCACCATCGAAAAGACGCTGCAGCATCTCGTGCTGATGCGGGAGGCGTTGGCTTCCCGCGATCAACTGGTGGCGTTGCGCAACGAGCTGGACGTGGCGAGCCGCATGCAGCGCTCCATCCTGCCGACGGTGTTCCCGACGCTGGAACGCGCCAAGGTGTATGGCGCGATGGAGCCGGCGCGGGAAGTTGGCGGCGACTTCTTCGACCTTGTGAAGCTGGAGCACGGCACCTACGGCATCGCCATCGCGGATGTCTCCGGCAAGGGCGTGCCGGCGGCGCTCTTCATGATGTCGAGCCGCACGTTGCTGAAGGGGGCGGCCATCGCCACCCCGGAGCCGGACAAGGTGCTGGCCGAGGTCAATGAGCTCTTGGAGGAGGACAACGACGCCTCCATGTTCGTCACGGTCTTCTATGCCGTGTTCAACCCCAGGGATGGGCGCCTCACCTATTCCAATGGCGGGCACAATCCGCCGCTTCTGGTGCATGCCGATGGCAGCTCGGAGCTGTTGCCCACCACGAGCGGCGTGGCGCTCGGCGTGATGCCGGACATCGAGTACGAACAGGAGACGTTCCAGATGGCGCCGGGCGATCTCGTCGTCTTCTATACCGACGGCGTGACCGAAGCCATCGACGAGGCCGAGGAGGAGTTCGGCGTGGAGCGGTTGCAGGCCGTGTTCCGCGAGGACCCGCCGCAGGATGTGGAGGCTGCGAATCGAGCGGTCTTCGATGCCGTACGCGCCTTCGCCGGCGATGCGCCCCAGTTCGACGACATCACTTGCGTGACGCTCAAGCGGGAAGCCTGACATGGCCACGTTGACGCTGCGGGTGGCGGCGGATCAAGCGGGGTTGGGCCGCGCCCAAGGGGAGGTGGAGGCGTTCGGCGAGGAAGAGGAGTGGCCCCCGGCCCTCGCCTATCAAGTGAACCTCGTCATTGAGGAGGTCGGCGTGAACGTGGTGAGCTACGCCTACGGGGACGATGGCGAAGCACACTCGTTTGACATCTCCGTCGCCTCAGCGCCAGACGCCGTGACCATCGAGGTGGTGGACGCCGGGCGCCCCTTTGATCCGCTCACGGAGGCGCCGCCGCCGGACCTCGAATCCGATGTGGATGAGCGGCCCATTGGCGGCTTGGGCGTTCACTTCGTGCGCAAGATGATGGATGAGGTGCGCTATCGGCGCGAGGATGGGAAGAATTGCCTCACGATGGTGAAACGGCGCGACCCGTGAGGGGCTGGCGCTTGCATTACGGTCGATGCGCGGGCCCGGCTCGGCCGCGGCTCACCGTGTTGGCCGCCGTCGCGCTGCACGCGATCAGCCTGGGCGCCCACGCCGCGGATGCCGTGCCCGGCGTTTCCGAGGCGGGCATCCTGTTCGGCCAATCGGCCGCCTTCAGCGGCCCGGCGCAGGCGCTCGGCGCCGAGATGCGGCTCGGCATCGAGGCGGCCTTTGCCGAGGCGAACGCCGCCGGCGGTGTGCATGGCCGCCGCCTGTCCCTCGTCTCCTTGGACGACGCCTACGAACCCGAAGCGGCCATCGCCAACACCCGCCGCCTCGTTGCCGAGGAGCAGGTGTTCGCGCTCATCGGCGCCGTGGGCACACCCACCTCCCGCGCCGCGGCGCCGGTGGCGCGGGAAGCCGCGGTGCCCTATGTGGCGCCGTTCACCGGGGCGGCGTTCCTGCGTGAAGCGGCCTGGCCGAACGTCATCAACTTGCGCGCCTCCTACGACCAGGAAACCGAGGAAATGGTGGCGCGGCTCATCGCCGACCTGGGTGTGCGGCGCATCGCCGTGTTGTATCAGGACGACTCGTTCGGTCGCGCCGGTTACACCGGGGCGGTGGCTGCGCTCAAGCGCCGCGACATGGCGCCGGTGGCCGTTGGGGTGTATCCGCGCAACACCACGGCGGTGAAGACCGCGCTCTTGGATGTGCGGCGCGGTGAGCCGGGCGCCGTCATCCTCATCGGTGCCTACGAACCGGTGGCCGCCCTCATCGCGTGGGCGCGGCACGTCGGCTTCAACCCCGTGTTCATCACCATCTCCTTCGTCGGCAGCAACGCATTGGCGCAGCAGCTTGGCGCCGCCGGCGCCGGCGTCTTCGTCACCCAAGTGGTGCCGTTTCCGAGCGACACCGGGGTGCGGGTGGTGGCGGAGTACGCCCGTGCGCTGGCTGCCTCGGCGCCGGATGTGGAACCCGGCTTCGTATCGCTGGAAGGCTATCTGGCTGGGCGCATGGCGGTGACGGCGCTGCAACGCTGCGGCTCGACCTTGACGCGGGAGGGCTTTCTCGCCGCCTTGCGCGAAGCGGATGACATCGACTTGGGCGGGTTCCCATTGCAATTCGGCGACGACAACCAAGGCTCCGATGCCGTGTTCGTGACGATGATTGGCGCCGATGGCCGCTACATGCCGGTGGATGTCTTGCCACGCTCGGTGCGAGGCCGTTAGCGATGTCCGACCTGTTGGCACGTTTGGTCAAGAGCCGGTTTCGCATCTCGGCGCAGCTCTATGCCGGCCTCGCCGGCGCCGTGGGCATCACCTTGGTGGCGAGCCTCGTCGCTTGGTTCTCGTTCGACCGGGTGGGCGATGCGCAGGAGCGCGTGAACCGCCAGAGCGTGCCGGAACTCGCGGCTTCGTTCGGCATCGCGCAACGCAGCGGCGCATTGGTCGCCGCGGCGCCACGGTTCGTCGGTGCCGCGACGTCGGCCGACCTCACGCGGGTGCGCGAAAGCGTGATGGCCGAGCGCACCGCCTTCCAAGCCCATCTTGGCGCGTTGCTGGCGCGCGGCAGTGACCGCAACGACGAAGTGAGCCAGCGTGGCCGCGAGCTCATTACCAACATCGACGCCATCGACGCCTCGATGGACGAACGCTTCGCGTTGGCCGAGCGCAGCGAGACACTGCGTCTGAAACTCGCCGCGGTGCGCGACAAGCTGGCGGGTGTGCTGGTGCCGGCCATCGACGATCAGTGGTTCTTCACCATGACGGGCTATCGCTCCCTGGATGCGCCGCCGGCGCCCCGTTCAGCTTACTTGTCCGAACCGGAGTTCGACCGCCATCGCTTGCTCGCGGGCTTGCAGGCGGACGCGAACCTCGGCACCCAGATCCTCGCCAGCGCCTTCAACCTATCCGACGCACCCTTGTTGGAGCCGCTGCGCGACCGTTTCGAGGCGACCGTGCAGAGCATCGGCCGGCGCTTGGCCGGGTTGGCCGACACACCGGCGCGGGCGCAAGTGGATGACGCCTTCGAGCGCTTGGGCGAGCTGGGCTTGGCCGACGACGGCGGCTTCGCCTTGCGCGCCCGGGAACTGGCGCTGGCGGCGCGCCAACAAGCGCTCTTGGCCGAGAACCGGGCGCTGGCGATGGCGCTGCTGGTGGAGGTGGAGGGGCTGGTGAGCGACGCGCAAGCCAGCGCCGCCAGGGCCACGCAGGCTTCGGCGGATGCCATCACCACCGGCCGCAGCCTGCTGTTGGTGGTGAACACGTTCAGCATCGTCGGCGCGGCGCTGGTCGCGTGGCTGTTCGTCGGGCGGGTGTTGATTCGCCGCATCGACCGGTTGTCGCGCCGCATGAGGGCCATGGCGGATGGCGACCTTGAGGGGGAAGTGGACATCAGCGGCCGCGACGAGGTGGCGGACATGGCCGCGGCCTTGGAGGTGTTCCGCCGCCACGCTTTGGAAGTGCAGCGCCTCAACTTGGTGGAGAAGCTGGCGGACGAGTTGAAGAGCAAGAACGGCCAACTGGAGGACGCCTTGGAAGAGCTGCGCCAAGCGCAAGATCAGATCGTCGCCCGCGAGAAGCTCGCGGGGCTGGGCGAACTCACCGCCGGCGTGGCCCACGAGATCAAGAACCCGCTCAACTTCGTGAAGAACTTCGCCGAGGCTTCGCAGGAACTCTTGGAAGAGTTGAACGAGATCGTGGCGGAGGTGCGGGACGCCTTCAATGAAGAGCAGCGGGGCATCGTCGATGAAGTGTGCCAAGACTTGACGGATAACTTGGGCCGCATTCGCGGCCACGGCGAACGCGCGGACCGCATCGTGCAGGACATGCTGAAGATGGGGCGCGACGCGGCGGATCGCCAGTTGACGGACATCAACGCGCTCCTCGACCAGAACGTGCGTTTGGCGTTCCACTCGGTGCGCGCCTCGGATTCCGATTTCATGCTCGACATCAAGCAAGACCTGGACGAGAACGTGGGCGAGATCGAGGTGGTGCCGCAAGATGTCGGCCGGGTGTTCCTCAACATGGTGACGAACGCCTGCCATGCCGTGGACGACCGGCGCAAGGCGGAAGAGGCCGCCGGCAACGACTTCGTGCCCACCCTCACCGTGGCGACCAAACGCCTTGATGATCGCGTGGAAGTGCGCATCCGCGACAACGGCAGCGGCATACCCGAAGACGTGATCGGCAAGATCTTCAATCCCTTCTTCACCACCAAACCCACGGACCAGGGCACCGGCTTGGGCCTCGCCCTTTCGAGCGACATCGTGCGCGAACACGGCGGCGAGATTCGCGTGGAATCCGAGCTCGGCAGCCACACGGAGATGATCGTCGATTTGCCCCTGGTGGCCGCCGCGGTGCCGGCGGGAGCGACGCCGGCGGCGGATGAGGCGGGGTCGTCGTCCTAGGCAATGGCATTGTCGGCGTGATCCGTTGAGCGGATTGAAGAACATCCGGGTTCGGAATTATCGGGCGCTCGCGGACATCGATCTTCCCGTCGGCCCGATTAACGTCGTCTTTGGTCCGAACGGGGCCGGCAAGTCCACGTTGCTCGACACGCTCTACTTCTTCAGGGACTGCGCCATCCGTGGGGTTGAAGTCGCGTCATCGGAGCGCAGCCACGGCATCGGCGTTCTCTGGGATGGCGCGGGTGACGACGAGGGCATTTTCATCGAGTTGGCGACTGATAACGTCGCATACGGCCTGACCTTTTCGCTTTCGGCGGGGAGGCTTGAGTCCTTTGCTGGCGAGCGGTTGCGATCTATTTCCCGCACACCCGCCCTCATCGACCGAAAGTCGGGTTCGGACACCGCATCCTTGTATTACGCGAATCAAAAGCAAGCCCTACAGGTGACTCTGCGTGAGCCGGAGAAGCTCAGCTTGGGGGTCTTCCTGGACTTCAACCGCGGGGATCGCGAGGCGGGATATCTTGATCAACTCCTCCATTTCATTCGCTTGTATCACTCAAGATCGTTTCTCTTGTACCGTCTCAAGCGCCAAGGTTCAGAAAGCAGCCATGAAACGAGGCTTTGGGATCTCGGCAACAACGCTTGGTCTGTGCTCAGGAATCTGCAAGACAAACGTAATGTTGACGAACGCTACGCTACGATCATGCACTACATGGCCGAAGCATTCCCGATCTTCGATGGCATCACATTGGAACAGACGGGGCCGGCTTCCGTATATGCCAGCTTTCAGGAAAGGAGCCGCAAGCGCGGGATTCTGGCATCCGGCGTCTCCGATGGGTTCCTGCAGTTGCTGTTGCTTCTCACCGCCTTGTTTTCGGAAGGGGACCGCCCGTCGGTGTTGCTTTTCGACGAACCCGAAGTGTCTCTGCATCCGTGGGCGCTTGCCGTCTTTGCCCAGGCCGTTCGGGTCGCCGCGGAGCGATGGAACAAGCAGATCTTCCTCGCCACGCACTCGCCCGTGCTCATCAGCCAGTTCGAGCCGCGGGACGTTTTGGTTGCTGGGATCGAAGATGGCCGGGCGCAGTTCGACCGGCTGCATGAATTAGAAGAAGTTCGCGATCTGCTCGAGGAGTACGCGGCTGGTTCCCTGTACATGTCCGAAGCCATCGCGCCGCAAGGCCGGAATGGACCTCGCGGGGAGCAAGGGTGAGTTTCGATGGCCAAGGTTGGCGTTTCCGCCACTTCGGTTTGATTGTCACCGGAAGGACCGAAGAGGAGTGTTTGCCAAAGCTCTTTCGGTCGCTTGAGGCAACCGGAAGATGTTCTTTTGAGGTCTTAAGACGAATTGGTCAACGAGCGCCGATCAGCTCGCCAAAGCGCCGGCTTGAGATGGTGGGGAGCGGCAAGACGATTCCCGACAAGGATGCGCAAGATATAGGCTTCCCGGCCCGCAGGTTCCTCTCATCCGAGACAGATTTCATAATTTTGGTCGATGATCTCGAGGCCAGAAGATCGGCGGAAATTACGCAGGTATTCGACCGCTATCGCCTCGCGCTGGATACGATACTGCGACCGGATCAGGCGCGGCGGGCCTCGGTTCACTTCCTCGTGAACATGCTCGAAGCCTACTACTTCGCAGATGCCCAAGCCGTGAATGGGGTGCTCGGAACCCAGATCGAGGATTACGAGGATGATGTGGAAACAGTCCGGAACCCCAAGAACGAGTTGAAGCAGTTACACCGAGGCTTCGATGAAGTGGAGCATGGCTGCCAGATACTCGACAAACTCAGAGCGGCCCATGTGCTCTCCCGCAGGGAGACATGCGCCTCCTTGCGGACGATGTTCGCTTGGATTTGCAGGATCATCGGAGAAACCGAAGGTGAGGCGTATCAGCTATCTGAGGGTCGCTACAGCGACGTGACCCGAGGTCAGCTCCGTGCCTTGGCGTCATAGGCTTCGGTCCCGCACACCGGAGTTCCAATCCCTAAGCGGCCGGCAGTGTCAATCCCGAAGACCCGGATCATGACGCTGCTCGCGGAAGGCCGCAAGATCGAAGCTGCCACATCCACGCCGGAGCTTTTCGCGCAATGGCGCGAGAAGGGCGGGATTGATGGTTTGTGGGCGCAACACGAAACCGTCGGGGCCTTCTTCCAATCTGAGCCGGTCGCCGGGTCGCACACCCATCGCTTCCAAGACCCACGCGGGGAACTTGACTTGACGCTTTGACGTGACCTTGACGAGCATGGGATTCGAGTGCCGCCCCTCAGCTTCTCGCGTTGTTGAGCGTCCGCGCAAAAACCTCGTAACCCTTCACATAGTCGAAGTGCTTCTTGTACAGAAAGTCCTCGCGGCCGAGTAGCTGCGACATCCGCTCGCCGTAGGTTCCGATCAGGCCGTCCGCCACATCCGAGTAGTCCTCTCCCGGCCGCATGAGCAGGCGATAGTAGGTGGCGTGGAGGACGACGCGCTGGCCCTCGGCGGTGCGGGCAAAGTTGCCGTGCCAAACGCGCCCGTCCCAGAGCGCGAGGGAGCCGGGGCGGCAGGCCATCGGCACACCGTCGGGGTTGGCGGCCTCGACATCGTCTGGAAGGCGGCGCAGACGGTTCGTGCCCGGCAGCACTCGGGTGGCGCCGCCGGCCTCGGTGAAGTCGTCCAACACCCAGCACGCCGTGAGCATCATGTTGTGCTCCGGGAAGGGGGCGGGAAACATGGCTTGGTCCGCGTGCAGCGGCAACGCGGGTTCGCCCTTGGCGCGCACCGTCGCGGCCAGGCTGCCCAGCAGGCAGCCGCGCCCCACCGAGAACTCCGCCATCGCCAAGGCCTTCGGGTTCAACACCGCTTCCGCATACACCGGATCCTTGCCGAGCAGCATGAACTCGGAGCCATCGCCGCCGTTGGCGTCCAGGGTCAGCGACGTCAAGATGGTGTTCCGCAACCGGGCGACGAACTCGGGGTCCGCCGCGTCTTCGACGATGGTCCAACCCTCCTCGGCGAGTTGCCGGCAGTTTTCGACGAGCCCCAGCGCCGTCACGGTGGGCTTGAGCTCGTCGGTGATCTCTTCCGGCGGCACGGTGTTGTTGTGCCTCGTTGCCATGATCTGCGCCTCTTGTCAGCCAGTGTCTGCCGCGGGTGCCGGCCAATGGTTGCCGTTCACGACCATGCCGGCAAGGGCCAGACGTTGGGTGGCGGTGCGCCTTTCGCCGCTCGCGTCCACGAAATCGAAGGCGCCGTCTTCCAAGCGCAGCAGGGTCGCATCCCCCGGTGTGCCCGGCGTGAGGGCGCCGAGTTGCGGATGGCGGATGGCGGCGGCGGGGCCGCTCGTGGTGGCGGCCACCACGGCCTCCAAGCTCATGCCGAGGTGTAGGAGCTTGGACATCGTCGTCAACAAGTCCCGCGCTGGCCCGGCCACACTCAAGGCGTGAACGTCGCTGGAGATGCAGTCCGGCTCGAAGCCGGCCGCCAGCATCGCTTCCGCGGTGGCGAAGCCGAACGAGCTCTTGCCGTGCCCCACGTCGAACAATATGCCCCGCTCGCGGGCCGCGAGAATCTCCTCGCGCACCGTGCCGTCGGCATGGGCGGGGGCACCGGGGAAGGGGCGGAAGCAGTGCGTCAGCACGTCGCCCGGGCGCAGCCGTTCCACCACTTCGCGGCGCGTCGGGGGCGGCTGGTCTAGGTGGCACATCACCGGCAGCCCGGCGGCCTCCGCGGCTTCCAGCGCGAGGTCCAATGGCGCCACGCCGCGGCCGTCGCTGGCCGCCATGCCAACGCGCACCTTCACGCCCACGATGAGGTCGCTGTGCGCTTGGGCCACGCGGGCACATTCGCCCGGATGCAACAGGCGAAAGTCGCCACATTCACCCACCATCACCTTGTCCGCGAAGGCGTAGATGCCGGGGAAGGAGATGTTGAGATAGGCGAGGATGCGGGGCGTCACCGCCTCCACGACATGGCGGCGGAAGCCGTGGAAGTTGCCGGCGCCGGCGCTGCCCGCGTCCACCAGAGTGGTCACGCCGGCGCGGCGGGCGTAGTCCTCGGCGTCGATGCCGAGGGACACCCCGCCCCAATAGACGTGGGTGTGCAGGTCGATGAGGCCGGGCGTGACGATGAGGCCGCTGGCGTCCTGGGTCGCGTGGGCCTGGTCGGCCGGGATGGCCTCGGCCACGGCAGCGGTCGCGCCATCGCGAAACGCCACGTCGAAGCGCCCGTCGCGCCCGCTGCCAGGGTCCAGCACTCGGCCGCCCTTGAGCAGCAGGTCGTACATTCAGGTCGCGGCCCGCTTGGCCGGAAACTTGCGTCGGTAGTGGCGCGTCCAAAGGACGATGGCCGGCACGCCAAGGAGCGTGGGCGCCAGCCACGGCGCCATGGCGAGGGGGCCGCTCAACGAGTAGTTGAACATCTGCTGCGCGCCGAACACCGCGAAGGCGGTGTGGAACGCGATGCCGCCGCCGAGCATCGAGCCCAGGTGGCTGTAGAGCCATCCGCGTGGCTCGCGGCCTTGCGACCACACCGCCCGCAACGTGCCGGCGCCCGTGAAGAGGCCGATGGGGCTGACGCCGAGCAGGATCGGGGAGACCTCGGACCAAACCGCCAACGCGAACGCGATGGCCACGAGGCTGGCGGCGATGGGCGCCCACGCCAAGGCCCAGTCCAAGGGCCGGCGCAGCGTTTCGGGTGCGGGGCGGGTGATGATGACGCGGCGGCCATGCCGCACGATCACGAACGTCACCACCCCAAGGTAGGCGAGCAGCACCGCGAAGCCATACAGGTCGGGACGCTCCGCCAGCGCGATGCCCTCGCGCCAATAGAGCCCGATGCGTCCCAGCGCGACGGCCAGCGCCGTCGTTGTGACCACGTAGGCGCACCAATAGAAGACGAGGCCAAAGCGCACATGGGTGGCGCCGCCCTTGCGCGCGAGCACCGGAAACCAGAACGCGACGAGGCCGATGAACCCGGCCACCATGTGGGCCCAGAGCAGGGCTTCGAGCAATGCGGCCAAGGGCGCTGCCTCGTCGGGAAGTCTGGCGGATTGTACCCGCGCGCCGCGTGGGGACAGGCCACCGGCACGGTCGTTTCTCGTATCATGGCCGCCGTCTGCTAGGGGAGGGACCATGAAAAACCACCGTCAGGGCGGCCCGCGCCGCGTGACCTCACTCGCCATGGCCGCCATCGCGCTGGTCATCGGCCTTTTCGCGGCGCGCGCCAACGCGGCCGTCGCCCAAGAGACGGGCTTCGTGCTCAACACGTTCTCGTTTCTCATCTGGGGCGCGTTGGTGATGTGGATGTGCGCCGGCTTCACCATGCTGGAAGCCGGCTCCGTTCGCACCAAGAACGCCTCCGTCATCTGCCTGAAGAACATCGGCCTGTACTCCATCGCCGGTCTCGCCTACTACGTCATCGGCTACAACCTGATGTACGTGGACGTGGGCAGCGTGCTCGGCACCTTCAGCCTGTTCTACGGTTCGACGCCGGACGAAATCGCGCTCCTGAATGCGGACGAGGCCGATGCGGCGGCCGCCGCGGCGAAGGTGGTGGCGGGCGGCAGCTACGCCACCATGTCCGATTGGTTCTTCCAGATGGTGTTCGTCGCCACCACGGCGTCCATCGTCTCCGGCGCGTTGGCGGAACGGGTGCGCCTCTGGTCCTTCTTCGCCTTCATCGTGGTGCTCACCGGCATCATTTACCCCGTCATCGGGGCGTGGACCTGGGGTGGCGGCTGGCTGAGCCAGATGGGCTTCCAGGACTTCGCCGGCTCCACCATCGTCCACTCCACCGGCGGCTGGGCGGCGTTGGCGGGCGCCTTGGTGGTCGGGGCGCGGCTGGGCAAGTTCCGCAAGGACGGCTCGGTGAAGAGCACACCGCCCTCCAACGTGCCGGCGGTGACGCTCGGCGTCTTCATCCTCTGGCTCGGTTGGTTCGGCTTCAACGGCGGCTCGCAATTGGCCTTGGCCGGGGCGCTGGACGCCGTGGCCATGAGCAACGTGCTCGTCAACACCAACTTGGCCGCCGGGGCCGGCGTCATGGCCGCCATGAGCGTATCGCGGCCGCTCTTGGGCCGCGTTGACCTTTTGGTGGTGCTGAACGGCGCCATCGCCGGGCTGGTGTCCATCACCGCCGGCCCAGACGTCGTGGACCACTACTGGGCCATCCTGATCGGCGCGGTGGGCGGCGTCGTCTGCACCGCCGGCATCAAGCTCTTGGAGACCATCAAGCTGGACGACGTGGTGGGCGCCATTCCCGCGCACCTCTTCGCCGGCATTTGGGGCACGTTGGCGGTCTGCATCGCCTCCGGTGGAGCCTTCCTCACCCAGCTCATTGGCGTGTTGGCCATCGGCGCGTTCGTCTTCTCGATCTCGTGGCTGGTTTGGCGCGGCATCGACCTAGTGCTGGGCGCCCGCATCACCCGCACCGCGGAGGAGATGGGCCAAGACGTCTCGGAACTCGGCATCGAGGCGTACCCGGAGTTCGTGGTGGTGCCGGATCAAGACGACATCGACGAGCTCCGCGCCATGGTGGACGAGCAGAGCTGAGCGCCGCGGCAACGGCCGGCACCCCGTTTGGGGTGCCGCGCCGTGGCCACCGCGCATCTGCTGCGTGAAACCCGGCCGGCGCCGCTCAGCCGTCGGTCGGGTGCTGGTCCTGAAACTGCAGCTCGTGCAGTGTGTGGTATAGCCCCTTCGCAGCCAGCAGTTCCTCGTGTGAGCCCACTTCCACGATGCGGCCGCCATCGAGCACCACCACGCGGTCCGCTTCTTGAATGGTCTGCAGGCGATGAGCGATGATGATGGAGGTGCGTCCGGCCGCGAGCTTGCGCATCGCGTCTTGGATCAGGAGCTCCGTTTCCGTGTCGATGCTGGCGGTCGCCTCGTCCAACACGAGGATTTCCGGGTCCGCCGCCAGCACCCGGGCAAACGCGAGCAGTTGCCGCTGGCCTTGGGAGAGGTTCTGTCCGCGTTCGGCAAGCGGGGTGTCGTAGCCGCGTGGCAGGGCGCTCACGAAATCGTGGGCGTTGGCCGCGC
This sequence comes from Candidatus Azotimanducaceae bacterium, assembly GCA_965200505.1. Classification (GTDB taxonomy): domain Bacteria; phylum Pseudomonadota; class Gammaproteobacteria; order Pseudomonadales; family Azotimanducaceae; genus VXNE01. The sequence continues at coordinate 3,164,168 of OZ241343.1, forward strand.
GGGCCGCGGCAATAGCCCGCTTGCGGTCGATCTTCGGGTTGCCGAGTGCTACGTTGTCGAAGACGGTGCCGGAGAAGATGTGGAAGTCTTGCAGCACCACGCCGATGCGCCGTCGCAAATCGCGGCTCTCGATGCGGTTCAAGTCGATGCCGTCGAGGAAGATGCGCTCGTCCTCGAAATCGTAGAAGCGCCCCAACAGTTTCACTAGCGTGCTCTTGCCGGAGCCGGTGGGCCCCACGATGGCGAGCTTCTCGCCCGGCGCGATGGTCAAGGACACGTCCCGCAGCACCGGCAACGCCGGGTCGTAGCCGAAGTTCAGGCCGCGGAACGCCACCTCGCCGCGCAGCCTCGCCGCCAGGGGCGTCGGGTGTTCGGGTTCGTGGATGCGCTCGTCCCAGTCCAAGGCTTGGAAGATGCGTTCACCGCTCGCCATGGCGCGGAACAACACGTTGAACTGCTCGCCGAGCACCACGATGGGATGGAACAGCATGCTGATGAACTGGGTGAACAAGACCATGCCGCCCAGCGTGATCTGCTCCTGCACCACCGCGCCGCCGCCGAACCACAGCACGGCGCCGATGGCAATGGACGCCATGCTGTCCGTGAACGCGCCGTAGGCGGTTTCGAGCCGCATGGAGCGCGTCTCGGCGGCGAGGTTGCGCTGGTTGATGGCGGTGTAGCGGCGGTGGTTGTAATCCTCCCGCCGCGACAGTTGCACCACCTGCAGGCCAGCGAGGTTCTCCTGCATGTTCTGGTTGAGGGCAGAGAGCGTCAGCCGCACCTGGCGGAACAGCGTGCGCGTGGCGCGGCGGAAGTAGAAGGTGGCCGTTGCGAGCAGGGGCAGCGCGGCGAGCAGGATGAGGGTGAGCTCGACGCTCACCGAGAACATGATGGCGAGCGCCACGAGGAATGGCGCGAACTCGCCCACCAGCGCGCCGAGGCCGCGCAGCAGCTCGTAGAGCGCCTCCACGTCGTTCGTCACCCGCGTCATCACGCGGCCCACGGCCACGCCGTCGTAGAAGGAGAACGGGCGCGTCTCCAAGTGCGCGAAGAGGTCGCGCCGCAAATCCCGCAGCCCCTTGATGACTGACGCGACCAGCGTCATGCGGTGCGCGTGAACCGTAACCGCCCAACCTAGTTGCAGCGCCGCGTACAGGCAGCAGGCGGCGGCGAGCAGCGGGATGTCGAGGCTGGCCGCGAGCCAATCGGTCAGCGCGATCATGCCGAGGTCGGGCGCCGGGGTGTCGCGTTCGCCGCCGATCACATAGTCGATGCCGACCATCGAGATGACGATGGGCAACAGGATCTGCAGGATGGAGGCGACGAGGATGAGCAGGGCGCTCACGAAGAACGTCGCGCGGTAGGGACGCATCCAGCGCAGCAGCCGCCGCAGCAGCCGGAAGTTCATCACCGCGCCGGAGAGCTCGGCGTCGAAGAGCGAGTAGTCGCGCTTGGCCGGCAGCGGTCGGGCGGTGGCCATCGTCAAGCGGTCGCCGCGGCGCGGGGCGCCGCATCCGCGCCCTCGCGTTGAATCCGCTCCAACTCGGCGTAAGCGCCACCGGCGGCGAGCAGCGTGTCGTGGTCGCCGCTCTCGATGATGGCGCCGGCGTCCATCACCACGATGCGGTCGGCATGGCGGGCGGTGGCCACCCGATGGGAGACCAAGAGCGTCGTTTGGCCGCGACGCAGCCGCTTGAGCTCCGTCAAGATGCGCGCTTCCGTCTCGGTGTCCACGGACGAGAAGCAATCGTCCAAGATGAGCACCGGTGCGTGGCGAATGAGCCCGCGCGCCAACGTTGCCCGCTGCTTTTGGCCGCCGGACAGCGTGACGCCGCGTTCCCCCACGAGGGTGTCCATGCGCTCCGGCATCTCGGCCACGGTCTCCTTGAAGTCCGCGGCGTCCGCGGCTTGCCAGATCAACTCGATGGCGCGGCTGGGATCGTCGTAGGTGAGGTTGTCGCGCACCGGCTCACCGAACAGGAACGGGTCTTGTGGCACCATCGCCACTTGGGAGCGCAACTGCGCCAAGGGGTAGTCGCGCACGTCCACGCCGTCGATGAACGCCGTGCCGGGCGGCGTGTCGAGCATGCGCACGAGCTGTTTCAACAGCGTCGTCTTGCCGGCGCCCACCCGCCCCATGATGGCGATGGATTCGCCGCGCTGGATCGATAGTTCGATGTTCCTGAGCACTGGCGTGTCGGCGCCTTGGTAGGCGAACGTGAGGCCGCGGATGGCGATGTCGCCGCCGATGTGCGCCGGCGCGCCGCCGGCCGGCGCATCCTCGATTTCCGCGCCACGCTCGAACACCTCGAAGAGCCGGTCGCTCGCCACCGCGGCGCGCTGGAAGAGGTTGACGATGAAGCCGGCCACGCGGAACGGCTGCGCGACCATGTTGACGTACAGGAAGAAGGCGGTGAACTCGCCTACCGTCATTTCTCCCGCAAGCACCAGGTGGCCGCCGTAGCCCAAGATGGTGATGGAGCACACCGCCGCCAGCGTGGGCATGATGGCGCTCATTTCCGAGTGGATGCGGCTCTGGCGATAGAAGGCGTCCGCGTAGGCTTGGTTCGCGCCCGAGAAGCGCTCGATTTCGTTCTGCTCCTGCGTCATTGCCTGAATGGTGCGGATGCCGGAGAGGTTCTCCTGCGTCAACGCGCCGAGGCCGGAGAGGCGCTCCTGCACCGCGCGCGACGCCATCCCGGCGCGGCGCGACGCCTTCCACGCATAGAGGAACACGATCGGCAGCGGCGGAAATATCAACAGCGTGAGCTGCACGGAGAGCGACAGCATGAAGGCGAACCCGACGATGCTGGCGAACGCCAACACCACGGCGAGGATGGTGCCGTGGGAGATGAGCCGTTGGATGAGGCCGATATCGACCACGGCGCGGGTCATCATGTCGCCGATGGTGTAGCGGCCGAAGAACTTGGGCCCCATGCCCTGCAGGTGGGCGTAGAGCTTCTGGCGCAAGTCGAACGCGACCAAGAGGCCGGCACGGCGCACCGCCATGCGCGCGAACGAGACCACCCCGAAGCGGGCCAGCACCACGGCCACGATGCCGAGGGCGGGCGCCGCGAGCCCGCCTTGGCCGGCCTGCAGCCGGTCGATGCCGACCATGAGCAACAGCGGCACCAAGGCTTCCAGGATGCGCGCCAGCGCGAACGCGGAGATGCCGCCGATCAGCCGCCCGCGGTACTTGGCGACGAAAACGCCTAGGCGCGCCAGCGAGGCGATCATCAGAACGCGGCGTTGCGTGGCGTTCTGGGGAACGGTATCGCGTCGCGGATGTTCTCCATGCCGGTGGCGTACAACACCAGCCGCTCCAGGCCCAAGCCGAATCCGGCATGGGGCACGCTGCCGTAGCGCCGCAGGTCGCGGTACCACCAGAGGCGCTCGGCGGTGCCCGGCGGCAGCCGCGCGTCCAGCACGTCCAGCCGCTCTTCGCGTTGGCTGCCGCCGATGATCTCGCCCACGCCCGGCACCAGCACGTCCATGGCCGCGACGGTGCGGTCGTCGTCGTTCACCCGCATGTAGAAGGCTTTGATGTCCTTCGGATAGTCCACCACCACCAGCGGGCCGCCCACATGCTTTTCGGTAAGATACCGCTCATGTTCGGACTGCAAGTCGAGGCCCCAGCGCACGGGGAACTCGAAGGCTTCGCCGCTGTTTTGCAGGATGGCCACGGCGTCCGTGTAGGAAAGCCGCTCGAAGGGCGTTTCGATCACCCGTTCGAGGCGTTCGATGACGCCGCGGTCGATGCGGTCGGCGAAGAACGCCATGTCGTCCGGGCAGCGCGTGAGGAGCGCCTTCAGCACGGCCTTCAAGAAATCCTCGGCGAGGGCCGCGTTGTCGTTCAAGTCCGCGAACGCGAGCTCCGGTTCCACCATCCAAAACTCGGCCAGGTGGCGGCTGGTGTTGGAGTTCTCGGCGCGGAACGTCGGGCCGAAGGTATAGACCTTGCCGAGCGCCAGGCAATACGCCTCGACGTTCAGTTGGCCAGACACCGTGAGCCAAGTCTCTTCGCCGAAGAAGTCCTGCTCGTAGCCGCCGGCGCGGTGCAGCTGGTCGAGGACGCTGACGCGGAAGAGGTCGCCGGCGCCCTCGCAGTCATTGGCGGTGATGATGGGCGTGTTCACCCAGACGAAGCCGTGTTCGGCGAAGTAGCCGTGCATCGCCGCGGCGAGGGCGGCGCGGACGCGGGCGATGGCGCCGAAGGTGTTGGTGCGCGGCCGCAGATGGGCCACGCCGCGCAGATATTCGAAGGTGTGGCGTTTCTTGGCGATGGGGTAGGCGTCCGGGTCTTCCACCCACCCGACCACGACGATCTCTTGGGCTTGGATTTCCCGATCTTGCCGACGCCCCTCGGCGGCCGCCAGCACGCCGGTCACCTGCACGGCGCACCCCGTGGTGAGCCGCGTGATGTCGTCGTAGTTCGGCAGTGCGGCATCCACCACGGCCTGGATGCCGTCGAAGCAGGAGCCATCGTGGACGTCGATGAAGGAGAAGCCGCCCCGCGACGTGCGCCGCGAACGCACCCAACCGCGCACCTGCAAGACGCTGCCGACCTCGACCTCGTGCGTGAGGACGGCCTTGATCGACGTCGGCTGCAACCGTAAACCCGATGGACAAGAAACCGCCGATGATAGCGGATTCGCCTGCGCCCCATTACGGCCGGCGCTCACCGCGCGATGTGACGACGCAGCGCCGCGTCATCTTGGCCGGCGGGCTCGTGGTGCTGGCGGCGCTGTGCGGCATGGTGTGGTGGACGAGCCGGGATGTCACGCCAGACTTGCCCAGCTTGTTGAGCGACGAAGAGCCGCCAACGCGGCCCGGCACGGCCGCGGCGCCTCCAGCCACGCCGCCACCGAGCGACGCTGCGGTGGACGCGGCGCCGGGCGCTGCCAGCGGTGCCGAATCCGTTCCCGCCGCTTGCCCGACGGTGCCGGCGCCACCGCCGCCACGCCTTGAGGAGAGCGATGGCTTCGTGCGCGAACGCCTGACCTGCATCGGCGCCTTGGCGCCGCTGTGGCTGGAAGCGCCGGACCTCGCCCGTCGCGCCGCGGTGTTGTTGGAGAACGCAAAGACCGGTCGCGTGCCGCGCCGGCAAGTGGCGTTCATGGCGCTCGAGGCCCCCTTCAAGGCCATGCGCCAAGGTGAGGACATCTATGTCGATCCGGCCTCTTGGCGCCGTTACGACCACACGACCGATGTCCTCACCTGCATGAATCCGGCGCGGGCGGCGGCGTTGGCGTACGCCTTCGAGCCGCTCTTGGTGGCGGCGCTCTCCGAGCTGGGCGTGGCCGCCGAGGGCGCGGCGGACCACATCGACGCCGCCCTCGCACAGATCGAAGCGACGCCGCTGCCGCCGGGCCGCGTGCCGTTGGTGCGGCCCAAGGCCCTGTACGAGTATGCGGACCCGGCCCTTGAGACGCTGCCGCCGCTGCAGAAGCAACTGTTGCGCATGGGGCCGGCCAACGTGGCGCGCCTCAAGGACTATGCGCGGCAAGTGCGGGCGGCGCTGGCGGCGCCGGTGGATTGCCCCGCGGCCTGAACGGGGCTGGGCGGTGCCGGCTTTGAGCGTCCGCCAGCTCAGCCGCTTGCTTGTGGGGGCGTTGGGTGCCGTCCCTTGCGAAACGGCGCGTGGTCCGCGATCCACTCCATGTCTTGCGCCACATGGCCGCGCTCCTGCGCGAGGTATTGGCGCACGGCGTCGCGGAAGCCGGCGTCGCGCACCCAGTGCGCCGAGTAGGTCGTCTGCGGCAGGTAGCCCCGGGCGATCTTGTGCGGGCCCTGTGCCCCCGCCTCCACCCGCGCCAGACCGCGTTCAATGGCGAAGTCGATGGCTTGGTAGTAGCACAGCTCGAAGTGCAGGAAGCGATGGTCTTCGATGCAGCCCCAATTGCGGCCGAACAGCGTGTTTGAGCCGATGAAGTTCAGGGCGCCGGCGATGTAGCGCCCGCCGCGCCGCGCCATGATGAGCAGCGTGCGCTCCGGCATGGTCTCGTTCAGCAGGCTGAAGAAGCGCCGCGTGAGGTAGGGCATCCCCCACTTGCGGGCGCCGGTGTCGCGGTAGAAGTCGTAGAAGCTGTCCCAATGGCGCTCGGCCAAGTCCGCCCCGGTGAGCCACTCCACGTCGATGTCGTGGATGGTGGCTTCGCGCCTTTCCCGGCGGATGTTCTTGCGTTTCTTGGCGGAGAGCGCCGCCAGAAAGTCGTCGAAGGTCGTGTAGCCGGCGTTCTCCCAGTGGAACTGGGTGTCGATGCGCTGCAGCAGGCCGGCATCGCCGGCGCACCGCCACTGCGTTTCTGGCATGAACGTGAAGTGCAGCGAGCTCACGCCCGTCTGCCGCGCGGCCTCCACCGCGGCGCTGAGCAGCTGCGCTTCGACCTCGGCGTCGCCTCGGCGCGTGGCCAAGAGGCGCGGCCCGGTGGCGGGGGTGAAGGGCACGCTCGCCTGCAGCTTCGGGTAGTAATGGCCGCCGGCGCGCTCCCAAGCGGCTGCCCAGCCGGCGTCGAAGACGTATTCGCCACGCGAGTGCGACTTCAAGTACATCGGCACCGCGCCGATGGGTTCCTCACCTTCGGACAGGAACAAATGGAACGGGTGCCAGCCGGTTTCCGCACAGGCGCTGCCGCTCATCTCCAATGCGGCGAGGAAACGGTGGTCCAGGAAGGGGTTGTAATCGACTTCTGGCCCGCCAGGGTGCGCACAACGATTCCATGCCTCGGCGGGGATGTCCGCAATGCTCTGGAAGACTCTGGCGGTGCGCTCAGACACCTTCATGCCAAGCTAGGAGTTGCGCGGGATTCTGGCATGGAACGCACCGGGCGGGAAGCGATGGCATGGCGATGCGGTGGGCGGGACCCGACAGAGCCTCTATCGGGCACTTGAGGAGGAGCAGGTGCTTGGGGGCAGGGAACGACCGAGATCTTCGTAGAGCTCAATCACCGCGGCGAGCGCGTCCTTGACGTTCTCCAAGGCTTCGCTCACCGAGTCTCCCTCCGTCACCAACTCCGGCAGTAGCGGGGACGTTACCGTGTATCCGCCGGTTGCCTGTGGAGTTAAGGTCAGGGGAACTCCGTAGTCCATTGGTTTCTTGCACTGGGGGCCAACTTCCAACGAGCACGCAACCCTATCCGCGGCTGTGCCCCGTGTAAATGAGGTAGCTCGGCTCAGGCCGACCACTGCGCGGTGGCGTTGGCACAGAGCGGGGAAGGGCCTTGCCCTTTTGCTACACTCGCCGCGTGGACAAGAAGGCGCTCCTCTCGGAGCTCACCATCGACCGGGAGGCGCGGGAAGCCACCGGCAGCGGGCGGCCCATCAAGTGGTTCGCCGCCATCGCGGTGGCCGCCGGCATCGCGTTCACGGTGCTCTACATCGACTTTCCCATCGCCGCCGCGCCGCCGACGGTGCGCACGGTCGTCGCGCAGGCTGGGCCGCCGCCAGCCGCGGACAGTGTGCTCGACGCAACGGGCTATGTGGTGGCCCGGCGCCAAGCCACGGTGAGCGCGAAGGTCACTGGCAAGGTGCAGGAGGTGCTCATCGAGGAGGGCATGACGGTGGCGCCCGGCCAACTGCTTGCGCAACTGGACGACGCCATCCACCGCGCCCAACTGGAGCTCGCGGAAAGCCAGCACCGCGCCGCGGTCGCGGCCTTGGACGAGACGCGGGTGCAGTTCAAGCAGGCGGAGTTGAACTTGAACCGCACCCAGGAACTGGCCGAGCGGCAGCTGGCAAGCCAGGCGGATCTTGACCGGGACGCCCTCGCGGTGGAGGCGTTGCAGGCGCGCATCGCCCGTGCCGAGCAGGAACTCGGCGTCGCCGAACGCAGCATGGACGTGCAACGCCAACGCTTGCAGGACATGCAGATCCGGGCGCCCTTCGGCGGCGTCGTGATCGCCAAGGCCGCGCAGCCGGGCGAGATGATCTCGCCGGTGTCCGCCGGCGGCGGCTTCACCCGCACCGGCATCTGCACCATCGTGGACATGGAGTCGCTGGAAGTGGAAGTGGATGTGAACGAGGCGTACATCAATCGCGTCTATCCGGACCAGCCCGCGTCCATCGCCTTGAACGCCTATCCCGATGTGCGGATGCCGGCCCGCGTCATCGCCATCATCCCCACTGCGGACCGCAACAAGGCGACAGTGCGTGTGCGCATCGGCTTCGTCGAGCGGGATGGGCGCGTGTTGCCGGACATGGGGGTGAAGGTGGCCTTCCTAGAGAGCAAGGCGGTGCGGCCGGTGGCGGCCCCGGGCGGCGTGGTGGTGCCGGGCGCGGCGGTGGCGGACGAGGGCGAGGGCGCCTATGTGTGGGTGGTACGGGACGAACGGGTGGCGCGGCGGGAAATCTCGCTGGGCGAAGGGCAAGGTACGCGCAGGATGGTGCTCGCCGGCCTCGATGGCGGTGAGCGGGTGGTCGCCTCGGCGGCGGATTTCGCGGCCGCCGGCCTCGCCGATGGCGACCGTGTGCGCTTGACAGACTGAGAGGAACGGCCACATGGCGATGGTGGAACTGCGCGACATCGAAAAGAGCTACAAGAAGGGCCGCGAGGCGGTGGATGTGTTGCAGGGCATCAACCTCGACATCGATGGCGGCGATTACTTGGCGCTGATGGGCCCCTCCGGCTCCGGCAAGACCACCCTGCTGAACCTCGTGGCCGGCATCGACAAGCCGACCGCCGGTTCCATCGTGGTGGGCGGCAAGTCATTGGCTGGCATGTCCGCCAAGGAGTTGGCGCGATGGCGCTCGCAGAACGTGGGCTTCGTGTTTCAGTTCTACAACTTGCTGCCGGTCTTGACGGCACGGCGCAACGTGGAGTTGCCGTTGCTCTTGACCCGACTCTCCGGCAAGGAGCGCAGCAAGAGTGCCGCCACGGCCCTTGAGATCGTGGGGTTGGGCGACCGGGCCGGGCATCGGCCGGGCGAACTCTCCGGCGGGCAGCAACAGCGCGTCGCCATCGCCCGGGCCATCGTCGCGGATCCCACGCTTTTGGTGTGCGATGAACCCACCGGGGACTTGGATCGGGACACCGCCGAGGAGATCCTCGAGCTCATTGGCCTGCTGAACTCCGAGCATGGCAAGACCATCGTCATGGTCACGCACGATCCGAAGGCCGCGGACCACGCGAAACAGGTGCTGCATTTGGACAAGGGCAAGCTGGTGGAGGAGGAAGCGGCATGACGAAGGCGGGGTTGGTTTGGTCGAACCTGCGGCGGCGCCCCACCCGCACGTTCCTCACCGTGGTGTCCGTGTTGGTGGCGTTCCTGTTGTTCACGATGCTGCGGGCGGTGGCGGTGGCGTTCGAGGGCGGCGGTTTCGGCGAAGCGGGGGCGAGCCGCTTGGTGGTGGCGCCGAAGTTCTCCATCATCGACCCGTTGCTCCTGAGCCAGATGCGGGAGATCGAAGGCGTCGAGGGCGTTGATGCCGTCACCCACGCGGATTGGTTCGGCGGCATCTATCAAGACCGCCGCAACTTTTTCCCGAAGTTCCCGGTGCGGCCGCGGGGCTACTTCGCCTTGTATCCGGAGTTCGAGATCGACGCCGCACAGCTTGAAGCGTTCGAGAACACGCGCACCGGCGCCGTCGCCCCGGCCGGCATGGCGCGGCGCTTCGGCTGGCAGGTGGGCGACAAGATTCCCATCGAGGGCGACATCTACCCCCTGCGCGACGGCAGCCGGCTCTGGGAGTTCGACTTGGTGGGCACCTACACCACCGGCAACGCGCGCCGCGACGAGACCGGTGGCGGCGTGTTCCTGTTCAATTTCGACTATTTCGACGAGGCGCGCCAGTTCGGCGAAGGCTCCGTTGGCTGGTTCATCGTGCGGGTGGCAAACCCAGACCAAGCGCCCGAAGTGGCGAGCCGCATCGACGCGCTGTTCGAGAACTCGCTGAATCCGTCGCGCACCTCAACGGAAGACGAATACAACCGGCAATTCGCCAAGCAGCAAGGTGACATCGGCTTGATGACCACCGGCATCTTGGGCGCTGTGTTCTTCACCATCCTGCTGCTCACCGGCAACACGATGGCGCAAGCCTTGCGCGAACGCATCCCGGAGTTGGCCGTGCTGAAGACGTTCGGCTTCACGGATGGCGCCGTGGCGCTGTTGGTGCTCGCCGAAGCGGTGGCGCTGTGCGTCCTGGGCGGCTTGGTCGGCGTCGCCTTGGGCTATGCCGCCATGACGGCCCTGCAACCCCTCTTGCAGGACTTCTTTGGTTTGATCGAGGTGACTTGGCCCACCGTCGCCACCGCCGTCGGCGTGGCGGTGGCGCTGGGCCTCGTGGTCGGCGCCGCCCCCGCTTGGACGGCGCGGCGGCTGACCATCGTGGACGCATTGCGGGAGCGTTGACATGCTGCGTCAAATCGTTGAAGTGGCGCTCTTGAATCTGCGCAACTTGCCGGCGCGGCTGGGCAGCTCGTCGGTGATCGTGGTGGGCATCGGCGGCGTGGTGGGTGTGCTGATCGCCATCTTGGCGATGGGCAAGGGGTTTCAGTCCGCCTTGAGCCGCGCTGGCGAGCCGGACCGCGCCATCGTCCTGCGCGGTGGCTCAAGCGGCGAACTGTCGAGCGGCATGGGGCAGCAGGAGATGAACGTCATCGCGTCCATGCCCGAGGTGACGGTGGCCAGCGGCGAGCTCTTCCTCATCGCCGACGTGCCGAAGCGCTCCAACCAATCCCCGGCCAACCTCGCCATTCGCGGCGTGAGCCAGGCGGCGTTCGACATCCGCCCGAACGTGCGCGTCGTCGAAGGCCGCGCCTTCGAACCGGGCCGCGCCGAGATGATCGCCGGCCGCCAAGCCGCCATCGAGTTCGAGGGCATCGACCTCGGCGCCACCGTGAAGCTCCGCAATGGCGAGTGGACCATCGTCGGCTTCTTCGAGGCGGGTGGCTCCGCTTACGAATCCGAGGTGTGGGTCGATTTGGCCACAGCGCAATCCACCTTCCGGCGCCAAGGCGTAAGCTCCATGCGGGTGCGCCTAGCCTCGCCCGACGTGGCCGCGGCCGTGGCCAAGCGCGTCGAGGAAGACCCGCGGCTGGACTTGGAACTGGCCACGGAGACGGACTACTACAGCGAGCAGTCGGAGCAGTTGACGGCGCTCATCACCTACTTCGGCTACACCGTCGCCGCCATCATGGCCGTGGGCGCGGTGTTCTCGGCGCTCAACACGATGTACACCGCCGTCTCCACGCGCACCGTGGAAATTGCGACCTTGCGTGCGCTCGGCTTCGGCGGCCTGCCCGTGGTGACCTCGGTGGTGTTGGAGGCCATCGTGTTGGCAGCGCTTGGCGGGGCGCTCGGTGCCGCGGTGGCCTACCTCGGCTTCAACGGCTGGACGGCATCCACCTTGGCCGGCGGCTCGTTCTCCCAAGTGGCCTTCGACTTCGCCGTAACGCAAGACCTTGTGATGTTGGGCCTGACGTGGGCCTTGGCCCTAGGGCTGGTGGGCGGCCTGTTCCCAGCAGTGCGGGCGGCCCGGCTGCCCATCACCGCGGCATTGCGTGGGGAATGACCGGTCGGAACTCCTTGAAGGTCCCCGCCGTTGAGGCGTAGCGTGGTCGCCCGCGCTCAGTTTGGAACTCAGGTGAGCAGTTTGTCAGCCTGATGGACATTGATTTCACGAAAATCGTGCCGATGGTGGCTGGCAAGCCTGCGGCTTTCGAGGAGCTGTGTTGCCAGCTAGCCCGCCGCGCCGAGCAGCCAAGACAGTTCGTTAGGCTGCGAGGGGATGGTGGAGATGGTGGCATAGAAGGCTATGTCGAGTCGCCAGAGGGAAAGCGCGGCTGGCAGGCCAAGTATGTATTCGAATCGTCGGCGCTAGTCGCGAAGGCGTCGAAGTCGTTCAGGACAGCGCTTGAGAACTATCCCGACCTCAGATCGTTCACTCTGTGCTTTCCGTTCGATCCGACCGGGAAGACTGGGCGTGGCAAGGGCGACGTTCAGAAACTGGACGACTGGAAGGCGTCAGAACTCCGTTACGCGAAGGAAAGAGGCCTAGATATCGAGATCAAGTTCTGGTCTGCAAGCGATCTGCGCGATCTGATCATGGAGCATGACATCTCTGGAGGCCTGAGGGACTACTTCTTCGGCGGGCGGATCCTGACGAACCAGTGGTTCAAAGACCATCTGGCGCAGGCAAGGGCGACCGCTGGCCCACGATACACCCCGGAGTTAAACGTGTCGACCGACTTAGCGCAGTGGTTCGCGGCGTTCTGTCGCACAGACGCTTGGTCAAACGCGCTCAAGGGCCGTTTGCACCCAATTGAAAAAGAACTCCGCCATCTTGGCTTGAGTAATACAAAGACGAGCAGCCAGACGAGGAAATCTAAAGGAGGCTTGTTAGACAGTGTCTGGCCTGGCGACTCTAGAGCGAGAGTTGCAGCGCAGGCGGCCGCTATCGAGGAGGTCATTGCGAAGTTACAGCAGGCCGAGAACCTCGACGACAAGCAGGAATATCTTGAACTGAAGGAGGCACTACAGTCCTCAGCTAGAAAGTTGCGTGTTGTTGAGCAGGAACTCGTTCTCGATATCGATAGTAGGCATGGCGATGGCGCGGCGGATTCTCCCGGCTTCCGTCAGCACATGGCCGAGTGGGAAGTGTCCTTTCCGGCGGCTAATCTGGACTCGACGCGCCGTATCGTGGCGGCGTTGGATGAGGTCGTAGAGTGGCTTGACTCGCCCGCTTTCGCGCTCGCGTTCGAGGCATCGTTCGTTATGACCGGTGAAGCCGGTTCCGGAAAGACGCATGGGGTCTGCGACATTGCCCATCAGCGCCATGATGAGGATCTCCGCACTTGCCTCCTCTTCGGCCATCAGTTCGTGGATGAGTCGGATCCTTGGACCAGTATCGCGGAAACGCTAGACTTGACCGGGCTTGGGCGAGAACGGCTATTGGATGTCATGGACTCAGCCGGCGAAGCGTCCGGATCGCCTTTGCTGTTGTGCATTGATGCGATCAACGAGACCAAGCCGTTGGGCTATTGGCAAAATCACCTCATGCCCTTGTTGCAGGCAGCAAAATCCAGACGGTTCCTTCGAGTCTGTGTCGTTTGTCGCACACCGTACACGCCTATGTGCCTGCCGGAACAGAACAGTCTCCCACAGTTTGAACACCACGGCTTCAGTGGCCATCAAAGGGAGGCTTGTCGTTCATACTGCAAGTATTACGAGTTGCTGCCGCCTGCCATGCCCACTCTTCAACCCGAATTCCGTAATCCACTTTATCTGCGTCTCGTTTGCGAAACTGCTTGCTCGTTGGAGTTGCCGAGATTACCGGCAGATTGGGCAGGGAGTGTCCCTGCGATACGGGCTTTCCTCCAAGAGAAGGAGCGGTGCTTCGCCATACACCAGCAAGTACCTCCGCACGCTAAGTTCATGCAAACGGCACTCATAGCGCTCGTGAGTCACTTGGCCAACCACGCGGCGACCGACGTGTCGTGGTCTGGTGCGTTAGACGCGGTACTCGCATGCATGGCTGCGACGAGTCAGGAGCAAGCAGCCCGATACTTGCATTGGCTATTGGGTGAAGGATTGCTCATTGAGAACGCTTCTAGCAGGCCAGACTCGGAGGCTACGCTGAGACCAGCGTTCGAACGTCTTGGAGACTTTCTTATCGCTGACGCCGTCCTTCCGGAAGACGCGAATGCCCCCGTAGAACTGACTCGATGGATCGGCACAGTGGAGGACATCAAGCGACACGACGGCATGTTGGGCGTGTTGTCCGCTCTCCTGCCGGAACGTAGGGGGCTGGAATTGCCGGACATGGCGGACGATTGCGAGAGGTCCAGGGCGCTCTTGGACCTAACAGTAAAGGCCCTACCGTCAAGGTCCAGATTGGCGTTCACTGACCGCTCCGAGGCGATGATCTACCGTGCGTTGAACTTAGCCGACCTGTCCTTTCACACGATGGACGCGCTCGTGTCCATCGCTTGGCGGCAGTCTCGGTTGGACGCTCACTGGCTGGACGGTTTACTTCGCTTGAAGTCTTTAGCCGAAAGGGACTCTTACTGGTGCATGTTCCTACACGAAAGCTTCTCGGAGAAACGCTCCGTAGCCGAGCTCATCGAGGCAGCACAGGAGGCACCACTTGAGGGGTTGGACCCCTCTACCGCCGAGCGATGGGCCAAGTTATTGCTGTGGTTCACCGCAGCAGCCGACAGGCGCGTGAAGGATGGTGCGACGCGGGCAGCGGTCGCGGTGCTTACGGTACATCCCAATGTCCTTCCGGTATTGATGGAGACCATGCTCTCGATTGACGACGACGCGGTCCGTGAACGGCTACTGCTCGTAGCCTACGGCGTCCTCCTCAAGACGCGGGAGTTGGACGCCCTCAAGAGCGTCTCGACCATGTTGTGGCACCACTATACGGCCGATCCTTCCGCTTTCTCCAACGCGCTGATCAGAGACCACATACGCGCTATCTGCGAGTTGGCGTGGCAACTCGACGTCTTGGCAGCCGGTGTCGATCCCAAGTTTGCTAGCGAACAGATAGGAAGAGAAGCTTGGCCATTGACACTGCCATCTGATGAGGAAGTAGAGGCTTGGATTCCGTCCATTTGGCCTTACAAGTTTGATAGTGATTTTTTCCGATATTCGATGTCGTGTCTGAGCGCATGGGAAGATGGAATGACGCGAAAGGACATGGCTAGTTGGATTTTGCAGACCGTAGCACGGGATTTCCAGTTCTTTGAATCCGGGTGTGAAGGCTATGATCGGAGAATGCGCCAAGGCCATGGTTTTGGGCGCAGTAAGCCAGCTTGGGCGGAGACGATCGGCAAGAAGTACGCGTGGATAGCTATGTACCAACTCGCATCACGTCTGCACGACAACGTTGCGCGGAAGCGAGATAGTTGGGCCCCGGAACCCATCAGGCCCGCCCTGATTCTCGGCGGAGAGCGCCAGCTAGACCCTGCCATACGTCAACGTTCCGAACGGGCCGAAAGACATCGGTTCTTTACGACACCGCGCCTTGATACTAATGGAATCGAGGATGACCGGGCATGGGTTGCGTTTGAGGAAGATATACCGAAGCTCTCCGAGCTTGTCAAAGCCCAGTCTGTGCGTGGCCAGGGTTGGTGCCCTTTGGTGGCCTACTTGAGCTCGGACCGGCCGGATCATCACCAAGACGATTCTCCGTACCGGCAGATTTGGCTGCAACTATTCGGCTATCTTGTCGACCCCCGCGTCGCCGCGCCCCTTTTTGAGCGCCTTTGGGGGCGCAATTTCCTTGGCCAATGGATGCCTGAAGGTTTGCGTTTAGGTGGTGAAGGGGGCTTTGTTTCAGAGTACCCGTGGGCAACGTCCTATAACTTGTTTCCCGACGAATGGTATTTTTCTGGCACCGATGACCGTATGTCGGAACTCGTCCTTCCGGCTTGGAATGAGCTATCGTGTGAATGGGAATACGATACATCGCTTGCAAGCAAAACGGATTCAATTAACGTACCTGCACGTCTATTTTTTAGTAGTAGCAATGAGCTTTGGTCAGACGGGCGGGGAGGTTATCGGCGGGGTGACGGCCGGACCGTGTTCTTGGACCCATCGGTCGGCTTGAAGGGCCCCTCTATATTGATGGCAGATGTAGAGCACTTGAAGGCAAAGCTGGGGGAAGTGAACAGAAGTCTCATCTGGACCTTGTTGGGGCAGAAGTGGATGCTCGGCGATTTCATAAGCGAGTCCGAGCGAACGCCCATTAGAACGTTTAGCCAAGTCGCCTGGATGAAACCGGACGGTGCGATTCAAGAGAGCGATCTGGTGTTCTTTGACGATCGGAGCGAAAAGACAGGACTAGCGTAGCCGATTCTGCGGGGGCAGCTCATCGCATTTTGTTCAACCTGCCTTGCCAGCCTCACGATATGTCGCTAAACCTCGACGATAGAACTGTACAGCCCGACATACGCGCCCTGTCGCAGCCGGAACTTAGTGCCGTGGTTGTGCCCTGTCCGTGCGTCGAAGTCCACAAGCACATCGCCTCTTTCGACCGCATCAATGAACAGATGCCGCTGGAACGCTTCTAGCATGAGGAACTTGCGAAACCGAAAGTACTCCGTTCCGGCGACCTTCTTGCGCTCCGCAATCGCGTACAACGTCTTGTTGAGCTTCGTTCCTGCCTTGTAGAAGACGTCGTCAAACCCCCAATACGGCTGCGGTTCAAGCTCGCCGAGGCCAACGCTTTGCGCCACGGTCTCCAACCAAACGCCATGTTTGTCCCGATCAACTGACGTGTGGTCAAACGACAAGTCTAGTCGCTCATCGCGTCGATTGACCAAGATCGTGAAACCCCGATTGGTTCTCGATCCTGCCGTCAGCGTTTGGCGGAAGCTCCGCTCGCCGTCGGGGTGTCTCGTGCCCGCCTTGGTGTGCGGCCAGCCGTAGCTGGGAAGTAGCACTTGGGGCACGAACTTGAACGCGCGAGGGGAAGGCTCCATGTGAAACAGAGTAATCAAAGAGCTTGAATCTTCCCGTTGGCCCTTGACCTCCCACTCGCCAGCGTTGGGCAGGGGGAGGTTGTTCTCTTCAATGCCTAGAAGATCTTCCAGCGTATTGCCTACGCCGCCATCATTGCCCTTGCGTTGCGTCTCGATCCACCCTCGGGACCGAATGTCTTGCAGTGCCTCTTTCAACGAATCCTTGGTGAAGACCTTCACGAAGGTCGCCAGAAGTCCAAAAGGTACTCAAACGTGACGCCCATCGTGATGTAGTTGCTCGGCCAGCCGAATATGCCGATGCGGTTTACGATGTTCGTACGATCCCAAATGATGATGTTCCTGAGCTCGTATCCTCGGCGGCGCAACTCTTCGATCAAGGAAACATGGATGGTAATGCGTTCGTTCTCCCACCACATGTCGGGCACGTTGATGACGCAGTGGGCTTTGGGTCGAAGCAGCGGGAGGATCGCTTCGAAGATATCGCCCATGCGGGCAGTGTAATGTTCGAGCGGCATCGTACCGAGATCGCGAGTGTCTTGGGAGTATTGCTCGACTTTACCCAGCTGGTCATTTTTGCGATCCCGACGGGACTTGTTCCGTCTCTTGCGATTCAACAAGTTTGCGTACGGCGGGGACGTGACGACTAGGCTGACGCTCTCGGGACGAACGTATTGAGGGATCGAGTGGGCGTCCGCTTGAACGGCCACTTGCGTTGCTTGGGCAAGTAGCCCGCGGTTTTCGTCCAGGCGTTTGGAGGAGAGCTTGACGTAGTTGGCAGATAGGTCAAAACCAACAGCGTTGCGGTTGACGTCTTGGGCGGCCACAAGGGTTGTGCCGCTGCCAACGAAGGGGTCTAGGACAAGCTCTCCTTGGTGTGTGAACTGTTCGATGACCCGGCGGGGAAGCGCTATGGGGTATGTGGCGGGATGGACGGACTTGTCCCGGACATCGCGCCTTTCGTAGGTGAACTGCCAGACGCCGAGTTGGTTTTTCAACCACTCCTTGGCAGTGAGGCAGCAGATGTGGTTTGCCTTGCAATCGCAGGTTCTCGTCGTGCCGATGGGTAGGAGCTGCGGCTGGCCGTCGAAAACGGCGGATGAGCTTCCGTTGGATGTGCGGTCGGAGTCGGCTTCGGAGCTGAGCGTGGGGACCGACGGCCCGGGAGCGACGGTGGCCTTCTTTCCCATGGTTCGGTGCGACTATTCGTGAGGCTCGACCGGTAAACCATAACACAGGTTGGCCTGGTGCGAGGCCAGCAGCCCCCCGAGCAGCGGCTCGTGCTTCGGAAGGCCACCACGCCAACCGGAGCCCAGCGCCCTTAACGCGGGCCGTTCCGCGCCTGCCTCACCGCGTCAGCGCATCGATCACCTCCTGCACCACTTCGTCCGCCAGCGCTTGCATTTCAGCGTCTGTGCGGTCTTGGATGGGGTGGCGCACGAAGCAGCGCTTCGCGTCATCCATGCCAAGGGCCGTGGCTTGCTCGGTGGCGGCGTCCTCGAACTCGCTCGATGCGATGGCCACT
The DNA here is from genome assembly GCA_965200505.1 of Candidatus Azotimanducaceae bacterium. Classification (GTDB taxonomy): domain Bacteria; phylum Pseudomonadota; class Gammaproteobacteria; order Pseudomonadales; family Azotimanducaceae; genus VXNE01. The sequence continues at coordinate 3,182,113 of OZ241343.1, forward strand.
GCCGGCACACCCTGAATCTCGAACCATACCGTGTCATGCAAACTGCACGTGGTACAGGAGCCTCAGTCGGCCAGCGCTTCGATCACAAAGTCGTTGTCGGCCTTGATCTCGGAACGCAGTTCGGCCGGTGCCGGCTTGGTGAACGTGGGCTTCGCGTAGCGGTTCAGCGTCACGTCCGGCAGGCGTTCGGCGAGCAGGGACTCAAGCCGATCCAACAACACGTTGCCGCGTGGTTTCGAGATGTCGAGCAGCGCCACGTTGCCTTCGATCCGCCCTGGGCGGGGCGTGATCGAACGGCGCACTGGCACCCGCTCGTCCGTGGGGTCGAGAATGGTGGTCATGGGTCTGTCCTCCGTGCTCTCTTTCCTACTTCTTATGGGGGGTTAGTCTTCGATCTTCCGCGAGACGGGAATCGAACCCATCGGGCCGCTGGCCCAACCGTGGAAGAACGCCGAGAAGTTGCCGGCTTCGGAGCCGGCCACCACGATGTGGATGTTGTCGTTGGACGCGAACTTATACACCGTGCGGTCAAGGGCTTCTGGCGGCATCGTCGCCGCGCGTTCTGGCGTGAGCGGGCCGCTGGCGCGTTCGTCCGCCATCAAGTCGCGCAGGGGCTTCGCCGTCACCGCCTGGATGCGCTCGCGCACGTCGTCCTTGCCGTAGCCACCCTCGGTGAACGTGTCGATGTGCTCCGGCGACACCACCAACAGGCAGTCGCCATCGTTGTAGGCGCGTGGATGATGCATCGAGGCCATCGTCAGCCCCATGGAACCCGCGAGTTGGGGCGCTTGCCGCGACACCTGATCGATGATGAGCACCGGGCCGCTGGTGAGCGCGAAGGCCGTCACCACCGAGTCCTCCGGTTGGAAGCCGCGCTCCACATGCAGCGGCGGCCATGCGCTGCGCTCCTCCCACTCCGGGAAGCACATGGTGAACTTCATGGGGTTGCCGAACGTGGAACGCTCGGTGCCGCCGGGCCGGGCGCCGCCGATGTTGCGTAGCGCGAGCCGCACCCCGCGCCCGATGGCGGCGTTGGCGCGGTTGCCTTGGCCCAACGCGCCGAGCTTCATGTTCATGCCGAGGCGCTCGCGGATCGGGCCGTTCACCACCAGCACCGGTGAAGCGCCCATCGTGGTGGCCATCACGCCGTGGACGTTGAACTCGTCCGTGCAAAGGGCCTCGATGGCGGCAATGATGACGGGCAGGTGGTCCGGCTTGCAGCCGGCCAACACCGCGTTCACCGCCAGCTTCTCCACCGTGGCCGGCGCCATGTGCGGCGGCACGGTCGCCACGGTGGATTGTGGATCGCGCCGCGTGCCGGCCAACATTCGCAGCACCCGCTCCGGCGTCGGCGGCACCACCGGCAAGCCGTCGGTGAAGCCTTGGTCGAACATGAACTCATGCACGTCGTCCGCCGGCGCGATTTCGATGCGGCGCGCCCGCAAGGGGCTGTTCTCCGCTTCGGCCTGCAGGCGCTCGGCGACGATGGGGTCTTGCGTCAAGGAGCCGCAGCCGGGGCGCCAATCCGGGTAGCCGTCCCAATCGACCTCGGCGCTTGGCGCGAAGCGGGTGAAGAACGCCTGCCATTCGCCCTTGTCGAAGCCGACGAGGCGGCCTTCCTCGGTGCCCTCGCCATCCGCCGCGATGACCAACGGCACCGTCTCCACGTTGAACGCGAAAGATGCCTTCAAGGCGGAATCGTCAAGCAGCGGCAGCGTCAGGCCATGCTTGGCCATGAGGATGGCGTTGCCGTCGGCGGTCTGTCCCGGCGCCGCCACCGTCACGTCCGGCGCCCGATGCAGCGCTTCGATGAGGGGCATCACCAAGTTGCAGGTGGGGCAGTCCTCCTTCACGAAGCACAGGATCGATGGGCCGGCGGCCGGAAAGGCATGGTCCGCGCCGTTCGCGTCCTTGAGGGAGAACGCCGGCAACATGGCCATCAATGCACCTCCGCGGCGTCGCCCCAAGCCTTGCGCAGCCGCTCCATGTCGAACCCGGGCGCTTGCGCCGCTTCAATGATGACCCGTTCGCGGCGGGCGATGCCGGCGGCCGCGTCGGGCACGTCCGCGGCGACTTCCGCGGGCACCACCACGGCGCCGTGCTGGTCGGCGTGGATCAGGTCGCCATCCTTCACCCTCATGCCGGCCACCGTCACCGGCGTGCCGTAGCCCACCGGGTGGACGAAGGCATGGGAGGGGCCGACCCGATCCGCCAGCATCTGAAAGCCCGGCGCGATGTCCGGCAGGTCGCGCACGCTGCCGTCCGTCACCAGCCCAACGCAGCCCAGGCCCTTGTGGATGTTGCTGTTCACCTCGCCCCAGAACGAGCCGTAGCCGCGCGCGTCGCCGTCCAAATCTTGAATCACCATCACCGCCGGCTTCGGCCCGTCATCGACGTAGGAGTAGTAAGCGTCCTGCATGGCGCGGGCCTCGGCGCCGGCCAAGTCCGACGGGTGCATGGCGCGGATGGTGGCGGTGCGGGCGAAGCCCACCATCGAGCCGAGCGCCGGCCGGGCGCAGACGAGGGGGTCCACGGTGTAGCCATAGCCCCGGCGCTTGGGCGCCACGACTTCCAAGGCATTGCACACGGTGGGCGTGTCCAGCGCCCGCAGTGCATCAAGGGTGGTGGCGTCGATGTCCGACATGTGCTGCATCCTGCCCCGAACGGCAGCTATGTTAGTCTGCCCCGCTCCCCGATGGAACTACGCCGCCGGTGCCTTCCTCTTTGAGTTTCGGCCTCGACGAAACGCTCGTGGCCTTGCGGGACATGGTGCGCCGCTTCGCCGCGGAGGCGATCGCGCCCCGCGCCCGCGGCATAGACGCGGACAACGCCTTCCCCAGAGACCTCTGGCCGAACTGGGCCTGCTCGGCGTGACCGCTGCGGAGGAATGGGGCGGCGCCGGCTTGGGCTACTTGGCGCATTGCGTGGCGATGGAGGAAATCTCCCGCGCTTCCGCCTCGGTGGGGCTCTCCTACGGCGCCCATTCCAACCTCTGCGTGAACCAGATCGAACGCCACGGCACGGCGGCGCAGAAGCGCCGCTACCTGCCGCCGCTCATTCGTGGCGAGCATGTCGGCGCGTTGGCGATGAGCGAGGCCGAGGCGGGTTCCGACGTCACGGCCATGCGCTTGACGGCGCGGCGTGTGGGCGACGTCTATGTGCTCGACGGCGCCAAGATGTGGATCACCAACGGGCCGGATGCGGACACTTACGTCATCTACGCGAAAACCGCGCCGGCCGCCGGTGCGCATGGCATCACCGCCTTCATCGTGGAGCGCGAAACGCCCGGCTTCAGCCGCTCGCCGAAGCTCGACAAGCTCGGCATGCGCGGGTCGAACACCTGTGAGTTGGTGTTCGATGGCGCCGAGGTGCCGGCGGATGCCGTGCTGGGCGAAGAGGGCCGGGGCGTGGCCGTGTTGATGAGCGGGCTGGACTACGAGCGGGTGGTGCTCGCGGCCGGGCCGCTTGGCATCATGCAGGCGTGTTTGGATGTCGCGCTGCCCTATGCCTGCGAGCGGGAGCAATTCGGCGAACCCATCGGGCGCTTCCAGCTGGTGCAGGGCAAGCTCGCGGACATGTACACCCGCGCCAACGCGGCCCGCGCCTACCTCTATGCGGTGGCCGCGGCGTGCGACCGGGGCGAGACCACGCGCAAGGATGCCGCCGGCGCCATCCTGCACTGTGCCGAGGCGGCCACCGCCACCGCCCTCGACGCCATTCAGATCCTGGGCGGCAACGGCTACATCGACGATTACCCCACCGGCCGGCTGCTGCGCGACGCCAAGCTCTACGAGATCGGTGCCGGCACTTCCGAGATTCGCCGCTGGCTGATCGGGCGCGAACTGGTGGAGGAAGCGGCTTGACGTCACGCCAGCGGCGGCGCCTCGGCAAGGAGACCCCATGACAGGCTATCGTGTGCCCACTCGGGACATCTGGTTCGTCCTTGAAGACTTGGTGGATTGGCGCCAGGTGGCCGCCTTGCCCGGTTTCGAGGAAGCGACACCGGAGCTGGTGCGCGCCGCCCTCACCGAGGCGGCCAGCTTGGCCGAGGAGGTGATCGCGCCGACCAACGTGGTGGGCGATCAAGCCGGTGTGCGCCTCGAGGATGGCGAGGTTCGTGTCGCCGCACCGCTCAAGGATGCCTTCGAGCGCTTTCGAGACGGCGGCTGGACGTCGTTGCCCGGCAATCCCGAGTATGGCGGGCAGGGCCTGCCGGCGCTGTTGGCCATCGCCCTCTCCGAGCTGTGGTCCGCGGCCAACCTCGCATGGTCGAACTGCGCCCTCTTGGCGGAGGGGGCGATTCACGCCATCGAGAGCCACGCGAACGCCGCCTTGAAGGCGCGTTACCTCCCCAAGCTCATCGCCGGCGAATGGACCGGCACCATGAATCTGACGGAGCCCCAAGCCGGCTCAGACCTCGGCTTGATTCGCAGCACCGCGACGCCCGATGGAGACCAGTACCGCATCAACGGGCAGAAGATCTTCATCACCTACGGCGACCATGACATGGCGGAGAACATCGTGCATCTCGTGTTGGCGCGCTTGCCGGACGCGCCGCCCGGTGTGCGTGGCATTTCGCTCTTCCTGGTGCCGAAGCGCTTGCCGCTCGCGGATGGCGGGTTGGGGGAACGCAACGCCGTGCGGGTGGTGTCGCTGGAGCGGAAGCTCGGCATCCACGGCAGCCCCACCTGCGTGATGGACTTTGACGGCGCCGAAGGCCATCTGGTGGGCGAGCCGCATCAGGGACTCGCCGCGATGTTCACCATGATGAACCATGCCCGCATCCGCGTCGGTGTGCAGGGGCTGGCCATCGCCGAACGCGCCTATCAACACGCCTTGGGCTATGCGCGTGAGCGTGTGCAGGGCAACCTGCCGGGCAACCGCGCCCCGGTGACCATCATCCAGCACCCGGACGTGCGCCGCATGTTGATGGAGATGAAGGCGCAGATCGAAGCGATGCGGGCGGTGGCCTACGTGGGCGCCTCGCATCTGGACCGGGCGGCGCGGAGCGAGGGCGCGGCGCGTGCGGCGCATCAGGCGCGGGTCGATCTGATGACGCCGGTGATCAAGGCGTGGCTCACGGAGACCGGCCAGCAGCTCGCGTCCTTGGCGGTGCAGGTGTTCGGCGGCATGGGCTTCGTCGAAGAGACCGGCGCGGCGCAGCACTACCGCGACGCCCGCATCACCACCATCTACGAAGGCACCACCGGCATTCAAGCCGCGGACCTCATGGGCCGCAAGGTGCTGCGCGACCAAGGCGCCGCGCTGCGGGCCTTCATTGGGGAGATGCGGGAGGTCGAGGCGACGTTGGCGACGGCCATGCCGGACCTGCTGCCGGCCTTCCGCACCGGCGTGGATCAGTTGGCGGCCGGCCTCGATTGGGTGCTGGCCCACGCCGGCAATGACTTCACCATCGCCGGTGCCGTCGCCTTCGACTTCCTGATGCTGGTGGGCGACGTGGCCGGCGCCCACGAAATGGCGCGCGGTGCTTTGGCCGCCCGGCGCCGCATGGCCGAAGGAGACGACGATCGGCGTTTCCTCACGGCGAAGGAGGTGACGGCGCGCTTCTACCTGGAACACATCCTGCCACGCGCCGCCAGCCGCCTCGCCGCCGTGCAAGCCGGCGCCGAGACGGTGATGGCGCTGACCGAAGAGCAGTTTGAGCCGGCGCCGTTGGTGTGAGGGGGGCGGCTGCGACGGCCGGCCGCGCTGGCGCACCGCCTCGATGACCGTGCCCGGATCGATGCGCCCGTGAACGTGCAGCGACACCGTCGGTACCCCGAACGCCGGTGTGCTCCGCCTTGCCAGCCTAGGGACGCTGCGGGTGGATGTGCGGATCGTGCGGGTAGGTGTTCTGCCCTGCGATACGCGGCAGCGTCGGCAGCGGCACAACGTCGCACACCACCGGCATGGGCGACTTCGCACAAGGATTTCAGCCCATTGCCCTATCGCCCCACGCGGTTGCCGGCGCACAGTGCCGCCCATGGCGCGACGGATCCGACACAGCGACAAATCCGGCAAGCGGCTGTTCTCGCACCGTCGCGTGGTCGCGGACCTCGTTCGCCTACTCGGCGACCCCTGGGTGGACGACGTGGACCTCGACCGTTTGGAACGCCTGCCGGCGGAGCACGTCACGGACGACCTCCGCGCCCGGCGGGCCGACCTGCCCTGGTGGGCGCCATTCAAGCCCAATGCCGGCTGGCCCGCCGGTGCCGGAGCGATGTTCCACGTTGAACTCCAATCGAGTCCAGACGCGCAGATGGCGGAGCGGCTGCTGGAGTACGTTGTGCTGCTGCGCCGGGACCTGCACCGCTCCGGCTGGATGGCAGCGGATGGCGGCCGGGTCGTGGCGCATGTGCCGCTGGTGGTTTACAACGGCAGGGCCAAGTGGCGTGCGCCGCTGCAGCTGGATGAGCGCGGGTGGATGCCGCCGGAACTGCGCGCTCTGCAGCCGCGCCTGGCCTGCCGGCTGGTTGACGCGAAGAACTTCGCGGGTGACGATGCTGGGGACGGCAATCTGGCGCGGGCCGCGCTGGCGCTGGACGCAGCATCGGCGGAGGAGCTGCCGCCGGCGCTGGAGCGGGCCGAGAAGCTGTTCTCGGCTGCGGGCGATCAGGAACTGTGGCGGTCGTTCGTGGTGTGGTGCGGCGGCATTCTGAGTCCGCGGCTGGGCGGCGGGCTGCCGATTTTGGTTCACGACAAGGAGACGACGATGCTTGCGGAAACGCTTCGAGAGCGGGACGAGCTGAAGATCGATGAAGGCCGGCGGGAGGGCCGGCGGGAGGTGCTGTGCAGCCTAGCGAGCCGGCGCTTCGGCGCGGCCACTGGCACCGAGCTGGCCGCTTTGCTCGCGGGCGTCAAGGACGGCGCCGAACTGGAGCGGATTGGCATGTTGATCATCGACTGCGGCAGCGGCACTGACTTCCTCGCTCGCGCACGACTCCGCTAGACGACTTCCGCCCTTGGGACGGCCAGAATCCCGACGGAGTGCGCCGCCCGCTCGGCGTCAGCCGCATCACGCTGTCGCGGTTGCTGAATCGCCGGACCGGTGTCTCAGTCGCCATGGTGCTGGCCTTGAAACGCATGGGCTGGAGCAACGCCGATCACTGCGGGTCGATTTGCCATCAGCTTGCGTCCACTTGCGCCGCTGCAAAGTCGTCGATGGCGTCGAAGATGCCGGAGAGGCGGTCGATCTTCTTGTGCTGCTCAAGGTACTCGGCGTAGGCGCGGCGGGCGTTGCCCAGCAGTTCGTCGTACAGCACCACTCGGGCGGGGACGGCGGCCAGCAGTTGCTTTACGCGCTCTGGGTTGTCCTTGTACTCCCGCGGGCGTTTTCCCATCAAGCAGATCACTTCCACGGGCCAGTCGCTGTAGCCCGTCTGAGGTATGAGCTTTTCTACGCCGTCGCGGTACTTGGTGATCTGCGCCAGCAGCGGGAAAATGGAGGTTGGTGCCGACGCCCGCTTGAGCTCGATGATCACATGGGCACCACCGGCGGTGCGAAAGCCGATGTCTATTCGGGCCCGCTTCTCGTCATCCGTCAGATCATCGGACGTGTTCTGCAAGAATGTCGTAATGGCGCGTTCGCTCTTTTGGGTTCCTTCCACGATGTCCCAAGAGGGGTCTAGCAACCACAGGTTCTCGTAGATGTGGTCGCGGATGACGCGCTCCTTCTCGTTCGCATCCAGCTTTTCCTCAAGCGTGTCGATGATTCGCAGCCGACCTTTAGCGATTTGGCCGTAGTAGCTGCGCTCCAGATCCGCGATGTCCTTGAACACGCGCAGCACGGTCTCGACACTCTCGTTCGAGACGTTTCCAAGGAAATCCAACTGCTCCTTCCAGCGGTAGCTCTCGAACGCCAGGATGGATGCCTTCAGGAGCTCGCGCTTGGCTTCGTCTTCCGCCGGCAGCACGTTGAGCCGGCCGATCCAGCGTTCGGCTTTCTTCTTGGTGTCTCCTTGCAGGGCGTTCAGCCACTCGGCGACGGCCGGCACGTCGCGGCAGAAGACCTTTGCGCCCTGTTGATTGCGGAGGTTCGTCCATTGCCCGGCGATGTGTCGAAGCTCGCCATGAACGAAATCGCGCAACGCGGCGAAGCGCGGGTCGTCGTACTTGAGCGCTTGGCGGCTGCTGGTGGCGATGTCTTCGCCGTCGTCTTGGTCCAAGTCGTCGCAGTGGATTTCGCCGACGATGTAGTCCGCGAAAATTTCCTTCAGCCCGAAATCGCCAAGCAGGTCTTCTTGGGCGACCTTGCCGCGCATGAACACGGCCAATCGGTTGAGGTTGTCGCCGTCCTCGGCCTTGAGGAAGTTCGGTTTCTTCACGGTGCCGATCCAGCCGGTGACGTTCAGCGTCGAATCGGGCAGCGTGGGGTTCCGTGCGGCGGGCGGTTGATTGTCCGCCAAGTTGAAGCGCCGCTGTATCTCGCCGGCGTCGTCGCCGTAGGTCCAGCAGTACTCCACATGCTGATCGTAGCCGCGGTCGCTGGACGAGACGCATTCACCATCCACCACCACCGCGAATCCCCGCTGCGGCCCAATCACGGAGAAGCGTCTGGCGATGCGTTGGCGCAGGCCGCGGGTCGTCCGCCCATCGGCCTCGTGCTTCAAATCAGTGAGGACGATTCGGGTTCCCGCGTTGAGCGCGTCGGGCCAGTCGTTGAGCTCCTCGACAGGGCAACCGTCGCTCTCGTCCTGGCCGTTCTGGCGCTCTTGGCGCATCTGCTCGCGAATCCGCTGCGCGTCCATGCGAAAGGCGGTGCGTTCGCCGCTGCTCGTGGTGTACACAGTGACGACATGCGCGATCGAGAAGGAAGACAGCTTGCCGATGCCCTTGCGCCCCATTGGGCGTCTGTTCTTGGCGGTGCGGGCGCCCATCGCTTTGCGCCGTTGGAAGCCCACGTCCAAGAAGCGGTCGATGACTTGATCGCGGGTCATGCCGACGCCATCGTCTTCGATGACAATCTGCCCCTCGCCCAGTGTCACCAGCACCCGGCCCGCGTCCGCATCCCAGGCGTTGGCGACGATCTCCGAGAGCACCGCCGGGATGGTGCTGTAGAGGTTCATCCCCAAGTGTTCCAGCGCGGCCAAGCTGATCTTGATGGCCAATGGCCGCTTGACGGTTTGCTCAGTCATTGCACTTCCGGTCCAGCGTCTGGGCGACGCTCCGCGCCACGGCGCTTGCCAGCGCCACTGGCACGGCATTGCCGATGCTCCGCGCCGCTGAGGAGATGGCCCAGTCCTCGTCTGGGGCGAAGAACTGGTAGTCGCTTGGGAACGTCTGCAGCAGTGCGGCTTCGCGCAGCGAGATTGCGCGGTCCTGCTCCGGGTGCCCGAACCTGCCGTTGCCGAAGCCGTTGCACTGGGTGGTGATGGTGGGGGCTGGCGCGTCCCAGCTCATGCGGCCATAGACGCTCTGATACCAGCGCCCACTGCGCTTGCGGTGGCACTTGGCGACCAAACCGGGGTCCCAGTCGCGCCACGTTTGCCCCGGCTTCGCGGCTTGGATGCGAGCGAGGTTCACCGCCGAGAGCCGGCTGGCGCGGTGCAGGGGGTCGTCCGCCGCCCTCTCGCCGGCGGTAATCGGCGGCAAGTTGGCTATGGCATCGCGGACGGTTCTGTAGCTGCTTGGTTCGTGGGTTGGCGGCACGAGTTCAATGGGCCCCACCCGGGAAGCCAGCACCACTAGCCGCTGGCGTGTTTGTGGCACACCGTAAGCCGCGCAATCGACCACGCGAGACCACACCGCGTAGCCGGCGTCCTCCAAATCCCGTAAGAATCCTTGCAGCAGTTCGCCGCCGTGGAAGTTGGCGAGCCTTGGCACGTTCTCCATCGACAGCACATCGGGCTCCACTTCGCGCACCAAGCGGGCGAACTCGCCAAGCAGCTTCCACTTGTTATCCGTGCGCTTGCGGTTGTAGGTGGAGAACGGTTGGCAGGGTGCGCAACCCACCAGAATCCGCGGCTGCCCCTCGGCGAACATAGCATGCACTTCTGCGCCACGAACCTCCGCGACGTTCTTCTCAATGAACCGGGTGCCGTTGTTGTGCTCGTAGGCGTGGCGGCAGGAGGCGTCGATGTCGATGCCGGCGCGGACGTCGAAGCCTTCGAGCATGAACCCGTGGCTAAGGCCGCCGGCACCGCAGAAGACATCCACCACGGTGCCGTTCCGTCGCACCGGCATCGGCAGGGACGCGGCAGTGTCTTGGCTCAGTGCCGGCGATTGCTCAGGTGGGTTGTTCATTGGCTCGTCCGAATCGCCCTCGCCGTGGCATGTGGGTGGTCTCGCGAATCGCCGTGCCGTCGTCGCGTTGGCCGCCTTCTTGCCCCCGGCGGGTGTGGAGCGCTGGTAGAGGAATCCTACCGCAAAGGAACCAGCGAAGGCTGCCGGTTTCGCCACCGCGTGACGCTGCCACCCGCCCCAGCGGTGCCCATCGCTTCACACGCCGATTTGACAGCCAACGCCGCTTCGGTAGCATAGGTCGCTCGCTGGCGCGGGTGTTTAGCTCAGTTGGGAGAGCGACGGCCCTACAAGCCGTAGGTCGCGGGTTCGAACCCTGCAACACCCACCATGCAGCCACGGAGCGGTAGTTCAGCTGGTTAGAATGCCGGCCTGTCACGCCGGAGGTCGCGGGTTCGAGTCCCGTCCGCTCCGCCAAACACTTGGCTCTTCTTTGCTCTGGCGATGCGTCCCACTGGTGTTTCCGGCCCGGGAGAGGCTGCCACGTTGAGGTCCGAACTTGCCGGCAGCTTGGCCAACGTGGCCTTGGTGCTTGCTTCCTTGCTGGCCGTGCTGCTCCTTGGCGAAACGGCGCTGCGCCTCGTCCATCCCAAGTACGAGCATCTGGCGCAGGCGACGTGGGTCCGTGCGGCAGAGGGTTTCATGCGTGACCCCGGGCACCGCCGGAGCCGCCGGCATCCCGACACTGGCGAGCAGCACGAGATCCTCCTCAACAGCTTGGGTCTTCGGCAGCATCGGGATTTCACCGCCGCGGCGCTCCAGTCGGCCGTCAACATCGGCGTGTTCGGCGATTCCTTCGTCGACAACATGAACATGGCGGCGGAGTTCTCGTTCTCCGAACCGCTGGACTACCTCCTGAACGTCGAACGCGAGGGGCCCGCCACCGGGGGCAACGCGCGGCCGTCCTTCAACGTGCTCAACTTCGGGCATGGGGGCTGGGGAACGGCGGAGTCCATGCTGCGGTACGAACAGTCGGGCTTGCGCGGGCGAGTGGACCATGTGTACTACTTCTACACCGCGAACGATGTGGTGGAAAACGTCACATGGGCGCTTGCCAAGGGCGAAGGTTATAGGCGGCCGTGGCGGTTCCGCCTGGACGACGGCGGGCAGCTGGAGAGGGTGGAGGCTGGGTTTGGCCGCGCCTTCGCCTCGTCCCTGCTCTCCAAGCTGCATCTCTCCTATCTGGCGCTCGACGCCACATCGGTGTTCTCTGCGCGTCTAGGTTGGCTGTATTCGGACCCGCCACCGGGCGCGTTGCCGGTGTTCCGGCAGTTGCTGCGCCGCTTCAAGGATGGGGTCGAGGGCGACGGGGCGAGTTTCCGCCTGGTGTGGCTGCCGCACCGGGAGCAGCCGGACGACGTGGCCGCCATCGTCGCCGAGGAGGGCGTCGCGAGCGTGAGCTTGATGGATTGCTTCGCCGAGCACGATCCTGCCCATCTGCGAACGCCTTGGGGTCGCTCGCCGTATCGGTTCAAGAACGATCCGCACTGGAACGAAGCCGGCAACCGACTGGCGGCAATGTGCCTGAATCGTTTCTTGGAACGTCAGCTAGGGCTGCCCGCCTTGTCCGACGAGGCGGTCGAAAGCGCCCTCGGCCGTTACTATGCGGCGTTCGAGGCACCGCCCGCGGCCGGCCGGCCGGCAGATCTGGCGGCCGCCGCCATCCGGACGCGGTACGCGCCACTTTTGGACGCTCCCGCAAAGACGGTGCAGATGCCGCACACAGGCCAGGCGGGGCAGCTCGTCATCCGCTCCACCTTTGACGTTTACCTGCACGATGGCTGGCTGTCCTATGTCAAGCCGGGGTGCGACCGGGCGGACTTCGACCCGATCTTCTTCCTGCATGTGGTGCCGACCGACGGCGAGGAACTGCCGCCGGACCGGTTGGCGCACGGCTTCGACAACTTGGACTTCGGCTGGAACGCCGACGCATCCTGCACGGTGTGGACGAAACTGCCCGGCTACCCGATGGAGCGCATCAGGACGGGACAATACCTGGGTGATGGCGACGGCGTCCACGAAGTGTTGTGGGAGGGGGAGCATTTCCTTGGCCGAGGGCGGCCCTAGCCCGGTTCCGGCTGTGATTGATGTCTAGGGTCGGCCGTGCCTTGGCCAACTTGGGTCTGGTGCTTGCTTCCTGTGTGGTCGTGCTGCTCCTTGCCGAGGCCGGGCTGCGCCTCATCCATCCGAAATACGAGCATCTGGCCCAAGCGACGACGGTCCGCGACCAAGGGCGGTTCGTGCCCGAACCCGGTTACCGCCGGGGCCGCCGGCACCCGGACACCGGCGAGTGGCACACGATCCTCGTCAACAATCTGGGCCTGCGGCAGCATCGGGACTTCACGGCCGCGGCGCTCAAGTCCTCCGTCAACATTGGCTTCTTCGGCGATTCCTTCACCGATAACGTGAACATGGCGGCGGAGTTCTCGTTCACCGAACCGCTGGACTACCTCCTGAACGTCGAACGCGAGAAGGCGCAGCCGTCCTTCAATGTGCTGAACTTCGGGCACGGTGGCTGGGGAACCGCGCAATCCATGCAGCGGTACGAAATGTCGGGCTTGCGGGGGCGAGTGGACCATGTGTACTACGTTTACTTCAGAAATGACGTGGTGGAGAACGTCACGTGGGGCCTGTCGAAGGGCGAGGGCTATCGGCCGCCGTGGCGGTTCCGCCTTGACGACCGGGGCCAGTTGGAGCGGGTGGAAGCTGGGCGCGGCCGCGGCTTCGCCTTGGCCCTGCTCTCCAAGTTGCATCTCTCCTATCTGGCGCTGGACGCCACCTCGGGGCTCTCGGAGCATGTGGGTTGGCTGTGGTACGACCCGCCGCCGGGCGCGTTCCGCGTGTTCCGGCAGTTGCTGCGCCGCTTCAAGGAGGTGGTGGAGGCGGACGGCGCGCGCTTCCGCCTCGTGTGGCTGCCGTTGTACATCGATCCCGACGTCGCCGCCATCGTCGCCGATGAGGGCGTCGAGAGCGTGAGCCTGATGGACTGCTTCGCCGAGCACGACCCGGCCCATCCTCGAACGGATTGGCTGAGCTCGCCGTACCGGTTCAAGAACGATTGGCACTGGAACGAAGCCGGCAACCGGCTGGCGGCAATGTGCCTGCATCGGTTCTTGGAACGTCAGCTAGGGCTGCCCCCCTTGTCCGACGAGGCGGTCGAAGTTGCCCTCGGCCGCTACTACTCGACGTTCGAGGCGCAGCCCGGGGCAGGCCGGGCGGATGACCCGGAGGCGGCGGCCATCCGGGCGAGATACGTCCCGCTCATTGACGGCGCCGCAAGCGAGGTGCGAGGGCCACACGCGCCCCAATCGGGGCAGTTGGTCATCCGCTCCACCTTTGACGTTTACCTGCACGATGGCTGGCTGTCCTATGTCAAGCCGGGGTGCGACCGGGCGGACTTCGACCCGATCTTCTTCCTGCATGTGATGCCGGTCGATGCCGCGGACCTGCCGCCGGGTCGGTTAGCTCACGGCTTCGACAACTTGGACTTCGGGGGCTACCCTGACGCATCATCCTGCACGGTATGGACCAGACTGCCCGGCTACGCTGTGGAACGCATCAGGACTGGGCAGTACCACGGCTACGGCGAGGGCCTCCACGAAGTGCTGTGGGAAGGGGAGCACATTGTCGTTCCGCGCGGCGCGGATGGGTAAGGCTCCCGGCGCCGAGTATCATTCTTCCCTTGGCCCCGTAGTTCAATGGATAGAACGACCGCCTCCTAAGCGGTAGATGCAGGTTCGATTCCTGCCGGGGCTGCCAGGAGTTCACCATGGCCATGCGCCCGGCAAACAAGCGCCCCGCGAAGGTGCCCGTGAGCGCCGTCGTGCCGGTGTTGAATGACGCGGCGCCGCTTGCCGTGTTGCTTGAGGGGCTCACCGCGTGTGAGGGGCTTGAGGTCATCGTGGTCGATGGCGGCAGCCGCGATGATCCCGCCAGCGTGTGCCGGCGGTTCGGCGTGGCTTGCATCGCCGCGCCGCGCGGGCGGGCGGCGCAGCTGCGGGTCGGCATCGCCCGTGCCGGCGGCGAGACGATCTGGCTCCTGCATGCGGATGCCGCGGCCACTGCGGCCCACTTCGAGGCATTGCTCGGGGTGGCGGCCGCCAACGTCTGGGGGCGTTTCGACGTGCGGCTCGCCGGCCGCGAACCGGCGCTGGGCGTCATCGGCTGGTGCATGAACCAACGCTCTTGGCTTTCCGGCATTTGCACGGGCGATCAGGGCATCTTCGTCGGGCGCGCCTTGCTCGATGCCATCGGGTGTGTGCCGGATCAGCCGTTGATGGAGGACATCGAGCTCTCGAAGCGTCTGCGCCGCTTGGCCCACCCGCGCCGGCTGCGGATGCCGCTGCCGGTTTCGGCGCGCCGTTGGGAACGCGACGGCATCCTTCCCACGGTGCTGCTGATGTGGGGGCTGCGGCTGCGCTACTTCCTCGGCGCCCTGCCGGAGAGCCTCGCGGGCCGTTACTACCCGCGCCCACGCATCGCCGTCCTCGCCCGCTCGCCGGAACGTGGCGCGGTGAAACGGCGCTTGGCGGCGGCGCTGGGCGAGGCGGCGGCCTTCGATGCCCATGTGGAATTGGTGGAGGGCACCTTGGCGGCGTTGCGGGAGGGCGAGTTTGATTGCGACCTGTGGTTTGCCGGTGTCCACAACGCGGCGCTTGGCGACTGGGGCCGCCGCTTTGGTGTGCGGCTCCTGCGGCAGCCGGAGACCGACCTTGGCGGGCGCATGTTGGCCGCGCTGCGCGGCGGCACCCAGCTCGTGGTCGGCACGGACATTCCCGACTTGACGGCGGGCTACGTCGAAGCGGCGCTCGACGCCTTGCAGCGGGCCGACGTGGTGGTCGGCCCGGTCGAGGATGGCGGTTACTGCCTCATCGGCATGACGCGGCCCCGCGCCGCCTTGTTTGAAGACATCGCTTGGGGTGGCGGCGACGTGTGCGATCGCACCTTGGCGAAGGCCGCGCACTTGGGCCTCAAGGCGGTGACGTTGGAGACCCTGTACGACGTCGATGACGCCGATGACCACCGCCGTTGGCGGGCGGCGCAGGCGGGCCGGGCCGCCGCCGCGGGTGCCTGACTGCGATCCTGAAGGGCGGTGCCGGTGCAGGATTTCTCCCACGTCACGTTCATCAGCGCCGGCGCCGGCAGCGGCAAGACGTGGCGGCTCGTCGAGGAACTCGAAGGTGCCCTCATGGCCGGCGTGGCGCAGCCGGAGCGCATCATCGGCGCCACCTTCACGGTGAAGGCAGCCGGCGAACTCAAGGACCGGGTGCGGGAACGCCTCATCGCCGTCGGCCAAGTCGCGCTCGCGGAACGGGCCGCGCAGGCGCTCATCGGCACCGTGCATGGCGTGTGCGAACGCCTGCTGCGTCGCTTCGCCTTCGAGCGCGGGCTCTCGCCGCGGCAAGCGGTGCTGTCCCTCGAAGATGGCGCGCGGTTCTTCAATCAGGCCGTGGACGACGTGTTGGAACCCCGCGAAGCCCGCAAGATGAACGCCGTCGGGGCGCGGCTCGAAGTGTCTTGGCCGACCGTCGTCCGGCAAGTGGCGGACAAGGCGCGGGAAAACCACATCGCCGGCGCAGCCCTCGCCGCGATGGGGCCGCGCAACGCCGACGAGCTCCTCGAGCAGTTTCCGGCCCCCGTGCCCGGCGACCACTTGGACCGCTTGCGCGACGCCATCCAAGCCGCTTTGACCGGCATCGACCTCGACGTAGACCGAACACAAACAACGCGCCGCTACGTTGGGGAAGTGCGCGACTTCGCGGCGCTGCTCGAAGGCCGGGATTGCCCGTGGTCAACATGGATCAGCTTGTCGCGCCGCAAGGCGGCGAAGGCCAGCGAGCCGTTGGCGGCGGCGGTGCGAGACGCGGGCCTGGCCTACGCGGCGAATCCCAACCTGCATGACGACTTGTGCACCGCCATTGAGGGCGTGTTCGGCATCGCGGCGCGGGCCGGCGGCCGCTTTCAGGCGCTCAAGCGGGAGGCCGGCGTCATCGACTTCGGCGACATGGAAGCGCTCTTGCTCGACGCGTTGGATGACCACAGCGTGACGGAGCGCCTCGGCGCCGAGTTGGAACTGCTCTTGGTCGATGAGTTCCAAGACACCAATCCCATGCAACTCGCGCTATTCGTCAAACTGGCCCGCCTCGCCGGCAAGGCCATCTTCGTCGGCGACGTGAAGCAGGCGATCTACGAGTTCCGCGGCTGCGACCAGCAACTGGTGTTCGATGCGCTCCGCGGCCTCACGGCCGGCGGCGCGGCGAGCGCCCGCTTGGACCGCAACTGGCGCTCCCGCCCGGCGCTCACGCGCTACGTCAACGAGGTGTTCGCGGCGGCCTTCGCCAAGGACGGCATCGAACGCCCGGAGGTGGTGCTGACGCCGGAGCGCGACGAACGTCTGACGAGCCCGGCGGTGGCGCATTGGCGTCTCGCCGGGCGCGGCAAGGACGAGACCTCCGAAGCGCTCGCCGAAGGCGTGGCCCAACTCGTGGCGAGCGCCCCGGACATCGTCGATCCAAACACGGACGCACCACGCCCCCTGCGCCTCGGCGACATTGCCGTGCTGGCGCGAACCAACGACAACGTGGAGGCCATCGCTAGCGCCCTGCGGCGGCGCGGCGTGCCGATGAAGATGACGCTCTACGGATTGCGCCAAGTGGCCGAGGTGGCCTTGGCGCGCGCCGGCCTGCGTTGCGTGAACGACTCGAGCGACACGCTGGCCGTCGCCGAGGTGATGGCCCTCGCCGACGGGGCCGCGCCTGAGGCTTGGCTGACGGAGCGGCTGAAGTGGCTTGCGGACGGCAAACCGTCTTGGGAATGGGGCGCAACGCACCCGGTCGTCGGCCGCCTGCGGGCGCTCCGTGACGACGCGCCGGCGCAAAGCCCGCTCGAAGTGGCGAGCCGCGTGGTGGATGAGGCCGGGCTGCGGGCGATCGTGGCGGCTTGGGGGCCGGATGCCGTCGCCGCGGCCCAGCGGCAGCGCAACCTCGATGCGTTCCTGGGCTTGGCGGCGGCTTATGAGGCGCATTGCGAACCCTTGGGCGCCGCCGCCACGCTCACCGGGTTCCTGTTCTGGCTGGAAGCGCCCCACGCCCCGGCGCTCGATTTGCAGCCCATCGTCACCGGCGGCGACGCGGTGGCCGTGCTCACCTATCACCGCGCCAAGGGGCTGGAATGGCCGGTCGTGGTGGCCGCGGACCTCGATTACGAGGAACGCACGGCCTTGTGGGCGCCGCGCATCAAGCTGCTCACGCCCTTCGATGTGAGCCAGCCCCTCGCCGGCCGCATCGTGCGCTGGTGGCCGAACCTCTTCGGCGCGCGCAAGGGCGGCGTGCCGGTGCTCGATGCCATCCAAGCGTCCCCCGAGGGCGTGGACTGTGCCCGCAAGAGCGCTTCGGAACAGCGGCGGCTCGCCTATGTCGGCATCACACGGGCGCGGGATTTGCTCGTCATCGCGTTGCGCGAGAAGGTGCCGGAGAGCGCTTGGCTCAACGCCTTCAAGACGCCGTTCCTGCTGCCGGATGGCGACGCCGTGGCGCTGCCCGGTGGCCATCGGGTGCCGGCGCAAGCGTTGTCATTGGGCGAGGGCGACGCGCGGGCCGAGGCCCGTGGTTTCGCGCCGCGTTGGTTCCCGAGCCGCGAGCCGGCCGCGCAACGCGTGCCGGCGCGCCTGCGGGCGTCCGAGGCACCGGCCGTGGAGACGGCGAAGGTGGTGGAAGTGGTGACACTCGGCGGTCGCGTGCCGGTCAAGGGCGGCGACACGGCGGCGGTGGGCAACGCGCTGCACGCCATCATCGCCATGCGGCTGGTGAATCCGGCGGCTCGTGATGACACTGTGCGCGCCGAACGCATCATCGAAGCCTGCGATGCCGCGGCGTGCCTCGCCGCCGCCGATGCCCTCGCTGCCGCCGACCGCTTCCACGCTTGGGTGCGGGAGCGCTTCGCGCCCGAGCGCATCCATGTCGAACACCCGGTCTCCCAAGCGCTGGATGGCGGGCAAACGCGGGTGGGCTGGGTGGATGTGGTGCTGCGGAGCGGGCGCGGCGTCGTCATCATCGACCACAAGTCTTCGCCCCGCCCCCGCGCCGAATGGGAGGCCGAGGCGCTCTCACATTCCGGCCAATTGGCGGCTTACGCCGAGGCGTTTCGGGCCGTGGGCGAGTCCGCATCCACTTGGATTCACTTGGCCGTCGCCGGCGCCGCGTTGCGGGTGGCGGTCTAGCGGCCGCACTGGCGACGAAAGGAGGGCAACGAACAATGGCGCACAACCTCTACGCCCAGCTCGAAGCGCGGTTCCGTGCCCATGCCGAAACGCCGGCGCTGCGCATGGATGGCCGCCCGGATTGGCGCTATGCGGACTTGGAGGCACAGGCGTCGCGCGCCGCCGGCGCTTTGCTGGGGTTCGGCGTGGCGGCCGGGGATCGGGTGGTGGCGCAGACGGCGAAGTCCGCCGAGGCGGTGGCGCTCTATCTCGGCTGCCTGAAGGCGGGCGCCGTGTATGTGCCCTTGAACACCGCCTACACGCCCGCCGAGGTGGATTACTTCCTGGGCGACGCCGAGCCGGCGCTCTTCGTGGCGCAACCGGGCGTGGACGCGGGCCGCCGGCCCGTGCAGACCGTGACCATGGATGCCGAGGGGCGCGGCACGTTCCAAGCAGCCGCGGCGGGGGCCACGCCCCTCGCCGCCGCGGCGCCGCGCGCCGCGGACGACCTCGCCGCCATCGTCTATACCTCGGGCACCACCGGGCGCTCCAAGGGCGCCATGCTCAGCCACGGCAACCTGCGGAGCAACGCCGCGGCGCTCATCGACGAGTGGGGCTTTTCCGCCGCGGACATCCAGCTGCACGCGCTGCCGATCTTCCATGTCCACGGCCTGTTCGTGGCGCTGCACTGCGCCTTCCTGAGCGGCTCGTCCATGGCGTTCCTGCCGCGCTTCGACGTGGACGCCTGCCTCGCGTGGCTGCCACGCTGCACGGTGATGATGGGGGTGCCCACTTTCTACACCCGGCTCTTGGCCAGCGACGGCTTCACCCGCGCCACCTGTGAGCGGATGCGGCTCTTCATTTCGGGTTCGGCGCCGCTGGCGGAGCAGACCTTCGCGGCCTTCGCCGAGCGCACCGGGCAGCGCATCCTTGAACGCTACGGCATGTCCGAGACGCTGATGAACACCTCCAATCCACTGCTAGGCGAGCGCGTGGCCGGCACTGTCGGCTTCCCGCTGCCGGGCGTTGAGGCGCGGGTGGTGACGGACTCCGGCGAGCCGCTGTCGGCGGGCGAGGTGGGCGGCATCGAGGTGCGGGGGCCGAACGTCTTCCGCGGCTATTGGGGGATGCCGGACAAGACCGTGGCGGAGTTCCGCCCGGACGGGTTCTTCCGCACCGGAGACTTGGGGGCGCTGGACGGGGAAGGGCGGCTCTCCATCGTGGGGCGGGCCAAGGATCTCGTCATATCGGGCGGCTACAACGTTTATCCGAAGGAAGTGGAACGGCTCATCGACGCCATGCCCGCGGTGGCGGAGAGCGCCGTGATCGGGGTGCCGCATCCCGATTTCGGCGAGGGTGTGGTGGCGGTGGTGCAGGCAGTGGGAGAGGCCGTGACGCTGGATGCGGTGCGGGCCGCTTTGGCCGGGCAGTTGGCCGGTTTCAAGCAGCCGAAGCGGGTGGTGTGCGTGGCGGAGCTGCCGCGCAACGCGATGGGCAAGGTGCAGAAGAACGTCTTGCGGGAACGCTTCGCCGGCCTCTTCACGACCCAGGCGTGACGCGGTGGCGCGCGCCGGCCGCGGGGGGCATCGGGCCAGACCGGCGGCTCGTCCGTGACTGGGCGCGGCAATGGGCTAACATGGGTATCGGCGCCGCAATCGGCGGCAGCGACACACGACTAAGGATGTAGGCATGAGGATCAAGCACACGGCGTTGGCCGGTCTCGCTCTCTTCACGGTCACGGCGGGCGCCGCCGAGCTGCCCACGGCGGCGCCGGAAAGCGTTGGCATGTCGTCCGAGCGGCTGCAGCGCATCACGGAACAGACCCAGGCGTATGTGGATGCCGGCAAGCTCGCCGGCGTCTTGACGATGGTGGCCCGCGACGGGCAGGTGGTGCATACCGCCGTGGTGGGGCAGCGCGGCGCCGAAGACGACCGCCCGCTCACCGAGGATGCCCTCTTTCGCATCTACTCCATGACCAAGCCCATCACCGCGGTGGCGGCGATGATGCTCTACGAGGAAGGCAAGTTCCATCTGGACGATCCCGTCTCGAAGTTCGTGCCGGAGCTGGAAGGGCTGGATGTCTATGTGGAAGGCGGACGGGTGCCGGCGAAGACGGAAATGACCATGCACCAACTGCTCACGCACACCGCCGGCCTGTCGTACGGCTTCAATCCTGAGGATCCGGTCGATCAACTGTATCGGGAAAGCGCGTTGCTGCAGTCCGCGAACATGGACCAGTTCATCGAGCGCTTGGCCGAGTTGCCGCTCAAGTACGAGCCGGGTGCCCAGTGGCACTACAGCGTCGCGGTAGATGTGACCGGCACGGTGGTCGAGCGCATCAGCGGGCAATCCTTCGACGTCTTCCTGAAGGAGCGCCTCTTTGACCCGCTCGACATGCCCGACACCTTCTTCAACGTGCCGCCGGAGAAGCGGGACCGCTTCCTGCCCAACCACAGCTGGGACGCCGAGAACGAGAAGCTGGTGCAGATGGGCGACGATGGGCAGTTCGGCAACTGGACGGACACGGGCTTCTTCTCCGGCGGCGGCGGCCTCGTCTCCACCGCGCGGGACTATATGCGCTTCGCGGAAATGCTGCGCAACGGCGGCAGTTTGGACGGTGTGCGCATCTTGGGGCCGAAGACCATTCAGTTCATGGCGACGGATCACCTGCCGGGGACGGTGGCCGCCAGTGGACGGGGCGAACGCCCGAGCATGACCTTGGGCGACGAACCCTTCTCGGGCATGGGCTTCGGTTTGGGCTTCGGCGTGATCACGGACCCCGCCGCCCTCGGCGTGCTCACCTCGGCGGGCGAGTACAACTGGGGCGGCGCGGCCGGCACCCTCTTCTGGATCGACCCGGTGGAGGAGCTCGTCGTCGTCTCGATGATTCAGCTCTTGGGTTCGCCGTGGCCGCTGCGCCAAGACCTCATGGTGTTGACCGGGCAGGCCATCACGGAGCTGGCCGAATAGGGGCGGGCGCTCCAGTTTCGGCCCGCGCATGGGGGGTGGGCGGCGTTCTTGCCTCCCGCCCCCTTCGCACGCCCCTTACCTCCCCTCAACCCCAATTCGGCATCACCCGGCGGGCGAACAGCTCCAACGAATCGTGGATTTGCGCCGGCGTGTGGATGCCGGCGGGAATCAGCAGGAACGCCTCGTCGATGGGCACCGCGTTGGCCACCCGCTCGATGCGGCGGTTCAGCGTGTCCGGCGAGCCGACCAGGAGTTCCGGCATCCCTTGGCCGAAGGGCGTGGCCCAAGTGTCCCAGAACCAGCGCATGTCCTCGAACAGCGCTTGCGCCCGGGCGTCCGTCTCGGCGCAGATCATGATGCCGCCCCAACAGGCTTCTTGGCCCGGCGGCACCTCGTGGCCCCACGCTTCGGCCTCCTTGCGCCACTCGCCCCATAGGAGCTTCAGGAAGTCCGTGTCGCTGGCGAGCACGATGGGGCGGCCCTTGTGCCGCGCCCAGAACTTCGCCGTGCGCAGGCTGGCGGAGAAGCCGCCGTAGAGCGGGATTTCGTCTTGGTAGGGGCGTGGCGCGATGCCGATTTCGCGCACCCGCATGGCCGCATCGACCCCCTGCCCGAAGCGGGCATACACGGGGTGTTCGTGGGGGTTCACGAAATCCGGCGGCGGGAAGCTCCAGAACCGGCCTTGGTGGGCGAACGTCTCTGAGCGCAGCGCCTTCGTCACCACTTCCACGAACTCGGCGAAGTACTCACGGTTGAGATCATCATCCGCGCTGCCCTTCGTCCACGGCCCCACCGCCTTGAGCTCCGGGCGCACCTTGAAGTTCTCCACCCAGCGGGCTTGGTAGCCGCGCACCAGGCCGACCCCGAAACGCCCCTGCAGCATGTGATCCATGGTGGCGATCTTCTCGGCGGTGGCGAGCGGGTTGTTGGCGGTGGACACGAAGCCGCAAGTGACGATGCGCAGCCGGGTGGTGTGCCGCCCCAGCCACATCGCCATCAGCGCCGGATCGTTGGAAATCTCGAACCCCTCGATCTGCAGGTGGTGCTCCGGGTGGCCGAAGCCGAAGTAGCCGCGCTCTTCCGCAAAGCGGGCATAGTCCGCGAGCTCGTCGATCATGCGTTGGTAGAGCGCCCGGTCGCGGCCGGCCATGCCGGCTTCGAGTTCGGCGCGGCGGCCCACCGTGCAATAGACGAACAGGCCGAACTTCATGGTCAGATGTGGCCTTCTTGGCGCAGCCGCTGCCACTCGATCTTGAGCCAGGGCGTGAAGCGTTCCGGCGTGGCGGCCAACTCCCGGTCCAGCGCCGCCGGGCCGACCCAACGCCAGGCGCCGATCTCGGCGGTGTTCACCACCGGCGCTCCATCCGCCTGCCCCACGTACACCCAGCACAGCTCGTGTTCCACGCCGATGTCGCCGAACGCCGAGCGGTATTCGAACTTGAAGGCGAACCGAAGGTTGGCGCCGAGCCCCAGTTCCTCGCGCAGGCGCCGCTCCACGGCGACCTCCACGGCCTCGCCGACGCGGGGATGCGAACAGCAGCTGTTCGACCAATACCCGGGCCACAGGCGCTTGGAGGCGTGGCGCTCCTGCAGCAGCAGTTCGCCCTCGCCATTCAGGACGAACGCCGAGAAAGCCCGATGCAGGATGCCGGCGCCATCGTGGCAGGCGCGCTTGTCGAGCGAACCCACGGGCTTGTCTTCGGCATCGACGAGAATGAGCCGTTCGGATTCCGAAGAGACGATCTCGTGCTTGTGCTGGGCGAGGGCGGCCATGCCCGGATTATAGGGCTTGGCGGCATCGAACCTCAGGATTGGCTGTTGCGTTGATGCGGGCCGATGAAGCCCACCACCACGCGGCGTTGCGCTTCGTCCCAATCGAAGGCGATGCGGATGATGTGCCGCGGATCGCGCCCGGTGCCCGTGCCGATGTGGGTCGATAGGTCGTAGAGCTTGCCGGCCACGCTGGCCTCGTACCATTCGGGGTACTGCCCCTTGGTGACAGTGCTCTGATTCGCCGCGTAGAACCAGCCGGAGCAGCTTTCCCGGATGGATCTGTCGAAATCCCGTCCGGCTTCGGGCCGCAACCGCAACCTACGGAACTCCGTCGCCAGCCAAGCCAATGCCTTGAACACTTCCTCCGGCCGCTGGAAGGGCGCGTTCGTGCGCGACTTCGAGTTCAACGCGAAGATCAGCTCGTCCGGGAAGGACGCCTGGGCGCGCTCAATGGCTTCCGAGACCTTGGCCACCGACGTGCGCGGCCCTGGCTGCGCTTGCGTGCCTTGTTTCACTTCGACGTATGCCTGCCACCACTGTTCCGCGCGTTCGCCGCTCTCCCGCAACTGCCGCTTCAGTTCGCTGATCTCCTCGCCTAGCTGCGCCTTGTCGTGGCCGACGCCCGCCATGGTTTGATCGAGGCGGGCAACTTCCGCCTCAAGCCGTTGCACCTTCCCATGTGCTTCATCGAGGGCGGACTGCCGTGCGTCCTGCTCTTCCTGGCTTTCCTTGGTGTCCACTGGTGGGGCGGGCGCGTCGGCATCAGCGTCGGCCGCCTTGGGCGCCGTGACGGTTTCCCAATCGGCCACGATGCGGAGGATGGCCGCTTCGTGTTCTTCCCGGGCCCGTGAACGCGCCCGTTCCTCTTCCCTCGAAGCCCCTTGCGGCCGCACTGGCCGGTAGCTTGCGAGCCGCTCCTTGAGCTCGACGATCAGCGGCTCCGCGTCGCCGTATTGATCGAGCCTGCCCAACACGGCGTCGAACCAGCCGGACAGATCGACTGCCAAGTAGCGCAGCTCGTCCTCATAGTCGCCTTGCACTTCGTTGATGAGGTCCTCCATGTACACCAAGGCGAGGCTGAGCAGCTCGGCGTCCTTTTTCTCCCCGACTTGCATCACCGCGGTGGCGAAGGCTTCGACGTCCCGCCATTCCGGCGCGTTGAGCGGCAGCGCCTCCAATTGCGCGATCCAATCCTTGAACAACGGCGCCTCGACCGCGGCCACGGCGTCTTCCTCGATGGCCGGCGACTTGCCCGACGCGAGGATCAACATCAGCGTGGTTTCGTTGTCCCCGAACGGGTGGTTGTCCGCCGTCATGGCATCCAACTGGCTCGACCACGCTTCGTCTTCCCAGACGCCGTGCAGGATGCCCTCTTTGTAATCCGGCCCGCTGGCGTCCTGGCCGTTCCCGGACAGCCGTTCGACCACCCGCTCCCGCAGCGCCGGCAGCGATTCCGCCCAGACGCGCAGCACGGCCCCAGCCAGCTGGCGGCTGCCCTCGTCGATGGCCTGCAGCACCGGCGCCCCGAGCAGCTTCGGCGATGCCTTGCTGGCGCGCCGAAAGCCGCGCACGGCGAAGCCATCGGCGTCAATGGCGGCGTTCAGGGCGGCGCGGGCCTGTTGTGAAGCGTCGTTGCGGAATCTCAGGGCGCCGTCCACCACCTCGGGCCCAAACGCCGCGGGCATCATGCGGAAGACGTCGGCGAGGGATGGAACGGCATCGGACTCGTTGGCGGCTTGGCTTCCAGACTTCATGGCAATGGCGATCCTCGCGGCGGCAGGTGCGCGAAAGCTTAACGCGAGCATGGGCGATTTCTGCCACTGAAACGCAGTCAATGTGGGCACGGCTTGTGTCGGGGCGGCGGTTGGCGCGTGATAAAGTCCTCTTTCGACGCGTCGGCGCCACATCCGGTGGGGCCGCCACGGCGTCAGCCAAGGATTTCGATGCGGGAACCTCGGGAGCGTCGCGCCCAAGTGCGCGGCAACGAGATGGTTTGGTTCGAGTGGGGGCCAAGCGATGCGCCGTTGGTGGTGCTGGCCCACGCGACCGGGTTCCACGCCCGCTGCTGGGACGCCACGATCCAAGCGTTGGGGCATGGCCATCGGGTGGTGGCGATGGATCAACGCGGCCACGGCCGCAGCGGCAAGCAGGGGCCGTTCGAGTGGACGCAGTTCGGCGCCGATCTGGCCGAGCTCTTGAACCTGCTGGACGCTCGCGGCGCCATCGGCGTCGGCCATTCCATGGGCGGCCATGCGCTGGTGCAGGCGGCGGCGCGCAAAGGCGAACGCTTCACGCGGCTCGTGTTGGTGGATCCGGTCATCATGGAACCGGACGTGTATGTCGGTTGGAGCGAGGATCGTCCGTTCAACAGCGCGGAAGAACATCCGGTGGCGCGGCGCCGGGCGGATTTCGCCTCTTGGCAGGCGATGCACGAGCGCTTTTGCGACCGGCTGCCGTTCAGCCGTTGGCGCCCGGAAGTGCTGCGCGACTATTGCCGTCACGGGGTGCTGCCGAAGCCGGGCGGCGCCGGCGTCACGCTCGCTTGCCCGCCGGTGGTGGAATCCTCGATTTACCTGGGCAGCGGCGGCACGGACGTCTATGCGCTGTTGCGTGGGCTGCCGCATCCGACGTTGGTGATCCGCGCCCGCAAACGGGAAGTGCGCCAAGGCGAGATGGACTTCTCCGGCTCGCCCACTTGGGAGGGCGTGGCCGCGGCGCTGCCGAACGGGCAAGACCTGTATCGCCCCGACCTCACCCACTTCATCCCGATGCAGGCGCCGGAACTGGTGGCCCTCGCCATCGAGGACCCGGAGGCGGCGGCGCGGACGAGGCCGGCGTAACAGGCGTAAGGCTTACGACCCGTGGCGTGAGCGCCTGCCGGCCCCTTGCGCCGCAGCCAACTCGGGTGGGTGCCTAGGGCGCGTCGGGCGCCGCTTCCCAGCGAAACACCGCTTTGCGATGTGGGCCGCGATGCCCGCCCTTGCTGTGATGCCGCCCGTGCCGGCGCTCGCCGGCGGTGCTATAGACGATGGCCTGCTCGAGCAGTTCCTCGGGCGTCAAATCACCGGCGGCACATTCCAGCACGTCCGCGAAGGTGAACACATGGAAGGCGTTCTGCCCGCCGCGCCGCACCTGCACGGACAGGCGCTCATCCTCCGGCAGGGATTTCAGCGTTGCGCCATAGTCGCAGATGGCCCCGACGAGCATCGCATCGAACCCGGGCCCATCCTCGCCGGATTCAGCGCCCGCATCACCCGCTTCGCCGTCGTCCTCCAGCGGCTCACGCACCACATGCACCTGCGCGTATTGATCCCGCAGATCGGCCCGCAAGGCTTCGTGCTCGGCGCGGAGCGCCTCCTGTTCGGCGCGCAGCTTCTCAAGGGCCGCCTTGCCCTCGTCATCCAAGGGCGCTTGGCGCCGCAGCTCGCGGATCTGGCCGCGCAGCTCACGCCGCTCCCGGCGCAGCTCGCGGCGTTCCTCGCGCACCGCCTCAAACGCTTCCGCGTCAACGGGCCCAAGGGGAATCTCCAAATCCATCAGGATGTCGCGCACCATGCTGGGCATCGCCATGGACACGTCGCCGTCGGCATCGATCTCCACCACCCGGTGATAAGAGCCGAACCAGCCTCGTCGCAGCGACACATCGATCAGCACCCCCTGCCCGGCAAGGTAGCCCACCTGCACGTCGCGCACCCGCGCGTGGGGCCCTTCGGCATCCCGCAGGGCGGCGGTGAACACCTTCTGCATGATGCGCATCTCGCGCTCCAGGGCGTCGAGGTGTTCCGGGGGCTGCGCGGCGACAGTGCTGGCCGCGCTGGCCGTGAGCAAGGCAAGGGTGAGGTTTCTCATGGTCGGTTCTCCCGCGGACTGTTCAATCCGCCAACGAAATGCACCAAGTCGTTCAGCCGCCGCTCGCCTTGAACCTGATGGGTGACGAGGTAGCGAAGGCTGTCTTCGGTCTCAAACGCGCGCCGGTCCATCTCCTGCTTGAGGGTGGCGGCGAGGGCCGCGAGCTCCTGCTCACGTTGCGCTCGGTTCGCCGCCATCATGGCGTTGATGAGGCGTGTCCGGTCCGCGGCGCTCTGCGCCTCGAACGCTTGGCGCCACTGCGCCAGCTCGGTTTGCACCGGCGCCCGCGAGTTCGCCGCCACGGTCTCGTTGGGCAGCGTGTTGATCGGCTCCGTTTGCGCGTGGAGGAGCGACGTTGCCGCCAAAGCCAACGCCGTGGCGCTGGCCGCCACCGGGAACCACTGCCGCCAATCGCGCCAGAATGTGGGCCGCTCCACGGCCGGCCGGCGCCAGCGGGGCACCGGCGCATCCACCCAGGCGGCGGCGCGTTCGCGCCATTGGCGGATGGCGGCGGCGTCCGCCGTGCAATCCGCGCACTCCGCCACATGATCGAGCAGTTGGCCGCGCTCCGCTGCCGCGAGCAGCACTTCGCCGGCGTCCTGCTCTTGCACCAAGTCGAACAACTTGAAGCGCGCTTCGTCACAGTTCATCTCTCAGGCACTCCTTCGCTCTCAGCTTGCGCAAGGCGCTGTAGAGCCGCGTCTTGGCGGTGTTCGGGGAGATGCCGAGCTGCTTGGCGATGTCCTCGAACGTGAAAGACTGGAAGAACTTCAACTCCACCACATGGCGTTGCTCTGCCGGCAACGTGGCGAGGGCCGCCCTGATCTCGCGGTTCGCATGGGCCGTGGCCGTGGCCTGCACCGGGTCGCCATCCGCCGCCGGCATCTCGCCGTCCTCGTAGGGCGCCATGTCGCGGCGGCGCCGCAAGAGGTCCGTGGAGCGGAACGCGGCGATGCGGAACAGCCATGCGGGGAACGCGCCATCGCCCCGATAGGTCGCCAGATTCCGGTACACGCCGAGGAACACCTCCTGCATCAAGTCCAGCGCGTCTTCCGGATGCCCGACCATGCGCAGCGCGTAGTTATACACGCGCCGTTCGTAACGCTTGACCAGCGCCGTCCATGCGCCGTTCGAGCCGGCCAAGGCGTGCCGAACCAGCTTTTCGTCCGAAGCGGCCACCAACATCCGCGACGCCCCCGATTTGTTCCTAGAGTCGCCGCGGCGCGGCAAAAAGTTCGCTTGGCTTCCGTTGCGGCATGGTCCGCTGGGATTGGACCGAGTGGGGCAGGGCGCTCGCCCAGCGGGATCAGGCGTTCAGGATGGTGGAAGGGTGCCTCGCCGGCGAAGGCCGCGGCGCCATTGCGGAGGGCGTTCTACTGGCTGAGGCGTTCGGGTTTGCTTACGCGGCCGCGGCTTGCGTCGTGGCGATGAGGGTCGGCGGCGCCTGCTCGTCGATGAGTGTCTGCGCCCGTTCCCGGCAGCCGCCGCAGAACGCGCCGACGCCGAGCTCGTCCGCCAAGGCGTCCAGCGTCGCGCAGCCGTCTTCCACGGCAGCGCGGACTTCGGCGGCGCGAACGGCTTGGCAGATGCATATGTACATTGAACGCAATCGTAAATGAAAACGATTCTCTCTTGCAACACTTTTCCGCACTTTCTTTCGCCGGTGGCGCCACCCTGTCGGGGCCACGGCCCGCGATTGCTAGCGAAGATGTGGTTGAGAGTGATTTTTATTTATATTTCAATGAGTTAATGTTGACAACCGGGCCAGTTCCAGGCCATGCTCCCCCGTGTGCCTACCCAAGGAGCCATGCCATGAAACCCCAAGATCCCAAGATCATCGCCCACCTGAACGCCGTGCTGAAGAACGAACTCACGGCCATCAATCAGTACTTCCTGCATGCCAAGATGCTCAAGGACTGGGGCATGGAGGAACTCGGCGAGCGCGAGAGGAAGGCGTCCATCGACGAGATGCACCATGCTGACAGCCTCATGGAGCGCATCCTCTTCCTTGAGGGGCTGCCGAACCTGCAGGACTTGGGCCGGCTTCAGATTGGCGAGGACGTGGAGGAAATCCTGCGTTGCGACCTCGCGTTGGAGATGGACGCCATGCCGCGCCTGCGGGAAGCCATCGCGGACGCGGAAACCGCGAGCGACTATGTGAGCCGGGAGCTCTTGGAATCCATCCTCGAATCGGAGGAGGAGCATGTGGATTGGCTGGAGACGCAGCTGGCGCTCATCGGCAAGATGGGTGCGCAGAACTACATCCAGTCCGCCACTTCCTAGCGGCCAACGGCGGCCGCGTCAGCGGCGCACGGCCGGGGTCTCCACCTCAAGGCCCCGGCCCCGATGCCGCAGGAAGTGTTCCAAGTTCACGTATTCCGGGCTGCCAAAGGGGTAGGGCTCGCTGCGCACCGCTTCGTTGCACCAGCGGAACATCCGGTGCGTGGAGGCGAGGCTGCCCCATAGCAGCCGATACGTCGGGTAGCCGTTCGTCTGGCCTTGGCTCACGCGCTCGCCGCGCAGCCGGGCGCCGGCGTGGCGGTCATGGCAGTCCGCGCAGGAGAGATCGAGCTGGCCGCGCCGTTGCTCGAAGAACGCCCGGCCGGCCGCCA
Source organism: Candidatus Azotimanducaceae bacterium (assembly GCA_965200505.1). GTDB lineage: Bacteria > Pseudomonadota > Gammaproteobacteria > Pseudomonadales > Azotimanducaceae > VXNE01. Next base: position 3,211,753 of record OZ241343.1, read on the forward strand.
GGAAGGGCGCGGCGCGTGGGTCTGCCGCCGGTTCGATGGTCTCACCCAAGGCTTGGTTGGCGAGAAACGCGGCCAAGGCCAAGAGCGGCTCGCTCTCCCAAGCCCAGGCTTGGCCGTCGTCGCGCTCCCGGCAGCGGTTGATCTGCCCCTCCAAGTTGATGAGCCGCCCGCTCGCCTCGTCGTAGCGGGGGTAGGCGGCTGGACGCAGCGCATCGTGGGCGTGGCAGGTGGCGCAACCAGCCTCCCGCCACAGCGCGGCGCCGCGTTCCACCCACAGGTAGCCCGGGTTGGCGAACTCGTCATCCTGCAGCGCTTGCGTCTCGGGGCGCAAGAAGTCATAGCCCGAAACGGGCGCCGCCACCAGCACGAGGAACGCGATCATGTCACTTCGAGGTGGCGCTCGACTATGAGTTCCTCGCCGCGATCCGTGCGCCAGATGAGCGTCACCGCGCCAGACTCCGCCGCCCGCAACCGGAACTCCAGGAACGGGTTCGCGGCGACGCCCGGGCCCAGACGGGCGCGGAAGGCTTCGCCGCCCCGGTAACGGCAGACGAACTCGCGGATGATGTGGCGCGGCACCAAGGCGCCGTGCAGGTCGCGCCCGTAGCCGGTGTGCATGGGGTGCGACGCCAGTGTCCGCACCGTGACCACCTCGCCCCGCTTCGCGCTGGCCGGCAGCTTCACCCGCGCCCTCATCCGAACACGTCCTCAACACACGCGCCCAAGGTGACGACGACGCTGGCGGATGCCTCCACGTGGCGCCCATCGTTGAACTCGGCCCGCACGGTGACGCGCTGCGAGCGGGCGAGGCGGATGCGCGAGCGCACCTCGGCGGTGCCGGAGGCCGGCGAGAAGTGAAAGCTGGCGACGCGGGGCTCCGGGTTGCGCGGCGCCACGACGTCGATGCGCGTGACGTGGTTCGTCTCGGTCATGGGCGAGGCCACCCGCACCCGCAGCGGCACCGAGTCGCCGGTTTCCGCGAGCCGCGGCAGTTCCAACGCGATGGTGGGTTCATTCTTGCGAGGGGCAGGCCCCTCGCGCTCCCCGGCTGAGGGTTCGTTCTTGCGAGGGGCAAGCCCCTCGCGCTCCCCGGCTGAGGGCTCATTCTTGCGAGGGGCAGGCCCCTCGCGCTCCCCGGCTGAGGGCTCCCGCGTCTGTGTGGCGGCGTGTGCCGGTGCCCAGGCCGACCACATGGCAGCGCCGGTGCAGGTGGCGATGAAATTACGCCGGCTGGCCATCACACCGCTCCTTCTCAGGCGTTCGGCGGTTCCTCGATGAGGATCAGGCGCCAGCCGCGCAGGCCGCCGCGCATCGGCAGCGTCGCCCGCACCGTGAACGTGAGCGTGCCCGTCTGCCCGTAAGCGTCGGTGGCCGTCACGGTCACGGTGGCCACGCCGTCGCCGTCGGCCTCCACCAGCAGAACGCCATCCTCCACGCGAACGCTCGCCACCGACGGATCGGAGGATTCCACCGCGTAGGACAACGCCTCGCCCCCCGGCACCACGCCGAAATGCGCCGCCAACGGGAGCCGCAGCGTGTCGCCATCCAGCGCCTGCTCCGGCAGCGGCGCGGTGCGCGGCGGCGTCTTGAAGAGCGTGAGCGGTTCGCCTGCGACGGTGGCAAAGCCGGAATAGCACGGCACGTCCAGCAGTCCCTGCCGACATTCGTCGTCCGGCACCGGTGCCGGCGCCGCGGTGAGCGTCAGCGGAACGCCACTGTCCGCCACCTCTGCCGGCGGGCCTTGGATGGCACCGGCCGGCACGGACACCGCGCCCGCCGCGGTGCCGTCCGCGGCAGCCAGCGTGGCGCGCAGTGTGAACGGGGCGCCCGTGGCCGCCCGCGCCGCCACTTCGGCCGGCCCGGGTGCCCACGGTTCCGCGTCGGTGCGGGTAAGTTCCATCGCCAGCATGAACGGGGCGCCCGGGTTGCCTTGCAGGTGCAGTTCCTGCAACGCGCCCAAGCCCGCGAATAGCCCCGCCGGCAGCGCCGGCAGCCGGTTGCCGTCCAGCCGCAGCGCGCGCAGCGAACCGAGCCCTGCTAAGGCGCCGCCCGGCAGCGCCGCCAGCGCGTTACCGGAGAGGTGCAGCCGCCGCAGCCCGGTGAAGCCGGACAGTGAACCCGCCGGCAGTTCCGTGAGGCCGTTGCGCGACAGGTCCAGCAGCAGCAGGGCCGGATGTTCCAGCCCCGCCGGCAGGGCGTCGATGCGGTTGTCCGCCAAGTGCAGCGACCACAGGTTCGGCAGCGCTGCCAGCGCGGCGGCGGGGAACGCCGGCAGCCGGTTGCCGGTCACGTCCAGCAGCAGCAGGCCGGAGAGGCCCAGCAAGTCTTCGCTGCGCAGCCGTTGGATGCCGGCGTCGCGCAGCCGCAGTGAGGTCCAGCGTGACAGGTCCGCGACCGCCGCGCAGGGTCGCTCCCGGCGCAGTTCGTCGCGCACCGCCGGGTCGCGGTCGCAGACGCCCTCCTCGACGGTCGCCGTCGCCCAAGTTTTGAGGCCCAGGCCGTAGCCGGCGTCCTCCGCCGGTTCCGCCAAGGTGGCGAGGAAGCGCTCCCGCACCGGCTCCACCACGGCATCGTCCAGCACCGGCACCGTGATCTCGGCCTCCGTCGCGCCGGCGGCGAACGCCGCCGTGCCGCCGGTGCCGCCGTCGTGGTCGGCCGGACCGTCGTCGCCCGTCAGGACGTAGTGTACGGCCAGCGCCTCTGGTGCCGGCCGGCTCGCCGTCAGCGTGAGCCGGATCATTCCCCCCTCGGGCGCCGAGGCGTCCGCGGCGAAGGAGACCGTGATGCCGGCGCGAACCACGAAGCTGAGCGTGGCGCTCAAGCCGAGCGGGTCCGTCGCCGTCACCGTGACGGTCGCCGCGCCGTGGGCCAAGCCCTCCAACTCCACCGCCGGCCAGGCCAGCCGCGCGGCCACCGCCTTCGGGTTCGAGGAGGACACGGCGTAGGTCAACCCCTCCGGCGCTTCGTCGATGAAGAGTCCCGGCAGCGACACCCGCGCCGTGCCGCCGAGGGCCAGGTCCACGTCGTCCACCGCGCCGACCGCCACCGGCGGCTGGTTCGGCGGCGGCGGTGGCTCCACCACCTCCGGGTCCGGCACAGCGAATTGCAGCGTTGGGTCGAGCCCGCCCCACTTCAGCGACGGGTACTGGCTTGAGGTGCCGAAGTCCCAGGCGTCGTCGTCCGTGTCAATGCGGCCGTCGCCGTCCGTGTCGTAGTCGTCCCAATACGCGTAGAGGTCTGTCGCCCCGGTGCCGTAGCCGGTCGGCGTCTGCAGGCCGTTGGTGGTCTGGGCGCTGCCCCCGCGGCTGGAACTCTGGCCCGTGGTCTCGCTGTCCCAGTAGGACGCCGTGGCGACATTGCTGCCAAAGCCGACCAAGCCGCCGATCCGCGGGCTCGTTTGGCTGCTGGACACAGCGCCTGTCGCGTAGGAGTTCCTGATCGGGCCGTTGATGTTGGTGCCCCCGGCCAGACCGCCGACCTGGGAATTGGTGCCCGTGCTGCCGGTGGCCGAGGCCGTCCCGGAAGCATAGCTGGCGACGATGGGCGCATAGTTCAATCCGACTAGGCCGCCGGCTACGACGTACCCACTCGACGAGTTGGACGAAACGGCAGCCGTCGAATAGCAGGCCTTGATGTCGGCGCCCGTGGCGCTCTGCCCCACGAGACCGCCCGCCGTGCCATACCCGGAGGTGCCGATAAAGGTGGCGGAAACAGTGCCGCCGCGGACGGAGACGGCCTCGACTGTTGCCCCGCTCCATCCGGCCAAGGCGCCCGCGAAGTTGCCTCCCGAAGCGTCGGTGGACGACACATTGAAGTCGATCAGACCCAAGTTCGACACGCCGCCGCCCGTTCCCAGGTTCGCGAACAGCCCGCGGCGGCCGCTGCCGCTCGTGGTCAGGTTGGAGATGGTGCGGTTGTTGCCGTTGAAGTCGCCGGTCCAGCTACCGCCGATGGGCGTCCAGTTGGGGTAGGTGTCGCTGGAGTCAACGTTGCCGTCGCCGTTGGTGTCGAAGTCCAGGTCCGTGGTCAGCTCATAGCCCGCGCAGCTGTCCGGCGTCTGGTTGGCGTCGCCGCCGTCCGGACAGCCCATGCCGGTGGCGGCGCCGGGGAAGGCGGCGGCGTAGGCCGTGGCGTTGCCCGAGGACGCCGTGCCGTCGCCGTCCAAGTCCCAGCGCACGGCGTTCAGCTTGGCTAGGCTGTCGATCTCGATGAGCTGGTCGTCGTCGGCGTCGTAGTCCGTGCCGGTCCGCTCGTCGTCGGCGACCGTGATGCGCACGGTGCGGTTGGCGGCGGTGCTCGACACGTAGCCGCCGCCGGTGGCGATGTTGGTCACCAGCGCCAGTTCGTCCACGGCGTCCGCGTTGTCGTCCACCGGCGTGACTGTGACGGTCTGCGCCGTGGCCCAGTTCGTAGTCGTGAAGGTCAGCGTGCGCGTCGTCGGCGTCACGTCGGTGTCCACGGTCACCGCGGCGTTGTCGCTGGTGACGACGACAGAGACGTTGCCGGTGGGCGGGCTTTCCAGGACGACCGTGTAGGTACCGGCGCTGCCGCCCTCGGTGAGCGCGACGGCCTCCTTCGAGACGTTGACCCAGCGCGCCAGGCCGACCGCCACCGTGCCCGTGGTGAGCGCCACGCTGTGGCTGGTGCCGGCGGCGGCGACGGTGACGGCGATGGTGGCGGCGGCGTTGAAGTCCGAGCCGTCGTAGTGCAGGCGCAGGGTGGCGACGGTTCTGCCGCTGTTGAACGTGACGCTGTGGACGGTGAGGCCGGGAACGGCGGTGGTGAGGGTGAAGTGGGAGACGTTCGCCCCTGCTGCGTAGGTGACAGCGGCGGTGAGGGTGACGGAGACCGTCGCTTGGCGCAGGTTGGCCTGGTTCAGCGTCGACGGAGTGGTGGAGGCGACCGCCGACTGCGCGAAGGCCGGAACGCCGGCGAGGAGCGCCGCCAGCGCCAAGAGCCCGCGCATGAAGGATGCGATTCGACTACGCATGGCATCCACACCGTGAAGCGCATCTTGTGTCATCGAGTCGCCGCCGAGTTGCCGCCACTGCCACTTGGTGCCCGGTTGGCACATCGGCGCCGAGTTTACCTGATGCGGTTCTGCATCGAGATTGGATTCGGCTCTGTTTTGCCCGGCGGTTGGTCGGCGCGTGGGATGGTGCGGGTGCCGGCCCGCGGCGGCCCCGGCGCCGGTGGCGATGAACTTGCGCCGGCTGGCCATCACGCCGCTCCTTGGGCCACCTCAACCCTCGCCCCGCAAGGTGGCGAGGTACGCCGTCAGATCGTCCAGCTCGGAACGGCGCAGCACGCTGCGCCCCGTGTGTTCCGGTGCTGGCCGATGGAAGCCGTGGCGCCGGGCGTAGGCCGGCATCACGCTCGCTGGATTGTCGCGGCGCGGGTCCGCCACCCGCCGGCGCAGCGCCCGCGCATCGAGGCGCTCGCCCACCCGCGTGAGGGATGGGCCGAGGTCGCCGTGCGCCGTGGCGTCGAGGCCGGGCAGTTCATGGCAGATGGCGCAATCGCCGCGCTCACGGTCGAAGGCGACCGCGCGCCCGCGGCCCGCATCGCCCACGCCGAACGAATCCCGGGTGATGGCGTTCATCCAATCCATCGCGTGGTGCGCCGCTTGGCGCCGCGTGGTGGGTGGGGCATCGAGGTCGCTCTGGCCGCCGGCGCGTTGGGCGATGCGGGTGCCGCGCGCCTCGTAAACGCCGGAGACGGAGAAGCCGTAGTCTGCCGCCGCCAAGCTGTAGCAAGTGTTCATCAAGAGCGGCGCTGGGGGTGGCCGATCACGCAAGAGCGCGACGATGGCGGCGGCGCACACCTTGGCTTGGTTGTTCGCGGCGAAGGCGGATTTCGGCATCGGCGCCGCGTTGATGGCGTCGCCGATGAGGTGGACGCGGGGCGCCACGCGGGATTCGAAGGTGCGTGCATCCACTTCGCACCAGCCGCGCCCGCCGTCGAACGGGCGGGCGATGGCGGCGGCGCGTTGCGGGGGAATCAGGTTGCCGACATCCACGCGGTGCTCGTCGAAGTCTGTGATGAAGCGGCCTTGGCGCGCGGCGACCACGGTGCCGCTAGCGGCGCGGGGCAGCCATTCGATCATGCCGGGATAGAGCGCCTGCCATGCCTCTTGGAACAGCGCCCGCTTGGTGAAGTCGTCCTTGGCGTCCAAGATGAGCACCTTGGCGCGGGGATTGTGGCGCGACAGGTATTGCGCCGCCAGCGAAGCGCGTTCATAGGGGCCGGGCGGGCACCGATACGGGTTGTCCGGCACGGCGATGGCGAACACCCCGCCTTGGCGCATGGCCTTGAGCGCATCGCGCAGCGCCAGCGTCTCGCCGCCGGCCTTCCACGCATGGAGGAACTGCCGCGGTTCGCCGTCGATGCCGTCGTAGTGGAACTTAACGCCCGGGGCGAGCACCACGCGGTCGTATGGCACGTCGCCGGCGGTGGTTTGCACGGTGCGCTGGTCGGCGTCCACCGCCAGCGCGGTGGCCCGAACATGGGCGGTGCCCACATGGTCGAGTGGCATCGAGATGGCGGCCATGTCCAGTTGCCCGGCGATGACGCGATTGCTCATCGGGCAGGTGATGAAGGTGGCGGCGGGGTCGATCAGCGTGACGTCAAGGCGCGGGTCGTAGTGGCTCAAGTAACGCGCGCAGGTGGCGCCGCCAAACCCCCCACCGACCACGACCACCTGCGGCCGCGCCGCGCCGATCACCGCCGGCGCCGCCATGCCGGCGCCGATGCCGGTCAGAAGCCGCCGCCGGCTCAGCAAGGCTCAACCTTCCGGCGCTTGGGCGAGGGCCGCGGCCACCGCCTCGATTTCCGCATCGGTCAACCCGCGCATCAGCCGGTGCATCACGGTGCCGCCAATCTTCCCCTGTGCGCGAATCGCCGCCGCCGAGGGTCGCTCCAGCCACGGGATGTGTGTGTTGCTCGGATGATGGCAGGTCATGCAGGTGGCGGCGATGCCAATGCCGTTCGATGCGACGGGGCCCGGTTGGAGCGTATCGTTGGGAAGGCTGTCTTGGCTCGGCGCGGCACTGGTGGCGGCGACCACTAGGCCAGCGCTGCAAAGGAACCGCCGGCGTTGCCGCCGAGCAGTGAGGGCTTTGGCGGTGGCACCACTGGCAACGGGGCAGGGCATGGCGCCAGCATACGGGCGCAACGGGCGCGATGCCACGTTGCGCCACGCATCAAGAGAATGTCAACGCGATGGGGAGGGGGGCCTCCAGACTCAGGCGTCGGGCGGCCCCTCGACGAGGATCAGGCGCCAGCCGCGCAGGCCGCCGCGGATGGGCAGCGTCGCCCGCACCGTGAACGCGAGCGTTCCGGTCTGCCCGTGGGCGTCCGTGGCCGTCACGGTCACGGTGGCCACGCCGTCGCCCTCGGCCTCCACCACCAGCACGCCGGCCTCGACGCGGACGCTCGCCACCGACGGGTCGGAGGACTGCGCCGCGTAGGTGAACGCCTCGCCCGGCGCGGCACCGAAGCGCTCGGCCAAGGGCAGCCGCAGCGCGTCGCCGTCGAGCGCCTGCTCCGGCAGGGTCGTGGCCCGCGGCGGAACCTTGTACAGCGTCAGCGGCTCGCCCGCCACGGTGGCGAAGCCCGAGAAGCACGGCACGTCAACCAGCCCCTGCTCGCAGCGGTCGTCCGGCACGGGTTCCGGGCGCGCGGTGAGCGTCAGCGGCGCGCCGCCGTCCGCCACCTCCACCGGCCCGCCTTGCGTCGCGCCGGCCGGCACGGACACCTCGCCCGCCGGGCCGCCCGCCAGCGCGGCGCGCAGCGTGAACGGGGCGCCTTCCGCGACCCGCGCCGCCACCAAGGCCGGCCCGGGCAGCCAGGGGTCCGCGTCGGTGCGCGTGAGCCCGACCGCCAGCATGAAGGGGGCGCCCGGGTTGCCGTGCAGGCGCAGCTCCTCCAACGCGCCCAAGCCCGCGAACAGGCCCGCCGGCAAGTCCGCGAGCCGGTTGCCGTCCAGCCGCAGCGCCCGCAGCGAGCCCAGGCCCGCGAAGGCGCCGCCGGGCAGCGCGGCGAGCGCGTTGCCGGAGAGGCGCAGCCGCCGCAGCCCCGTGAAGCCGGACAGCGCGTTCGCCGGCAGCGCCGCGAGGCGGTTGCCCGACAGGTCCAGGAGCCGCAGCGCCGGATGCTTCAGGCCCGCCGGCAGCGTATTGATTTGGTTGCCCCGCAGCTGCAGCGACCACAGGTTCGGCAGCGCCGCCAAGGCCGCGGCCGGGAACGACGCCAGCCGGTTGCCGGACACGTCCAGCAGCAGCAGGTTGGAGAGGCCCAGCATGTCCTCGGCGCGCAGCCGCTCCATGCCGGCGCCGGCCAGCCGCAGCGACGTCCACCGCGACAGGTCCGCCACCGCCTCGCAGGGCCTCGTCCGGCGCAGCTCGTCGCGCACCGCCGGGTCGCGGTCGCAGACGCCCTCGTCGATGGTCGCCGTCGCCTCCGCCTTCAGGCCCAGGCCGTAGCCGGCGTCCGCCGCCGGCTCCGCCAGCGTGGCGATGAAATGCTCGCGCAGCGGCTCGACGTCGTCGTCGTCCAGAATCGACACCGTGATCTCCGCCCGCGTCGCGCCGGCCGCGAACGTCGCCGTGCCGCCGGTGCCGCCGCCGCGGTCGGACGAGTCGGCCGCGTCCGCCGGGTCCGGGCCGGACGCCAAGAGGTACGGCACCGCCAGCGCCTCGGGCACGGGCCGGCTCGCCGTCAGCGTGAGCCGGATGGTTCCCCCCTCGGGCGCCGAGGCGTCCGCGGCGAAGGACACCGTCACGCCGGAGCGGACCTCGAAGCTGAGCGACGCGCTCAAACCCTCCGGGTCCGTGGCCGTCACCGTCACCGTGGCGCCGCCGTGCCCCACGCCCTCCACCGCGACGGCCGGCCAGGCCAGCCGCGCGGCGACCACCGCCGGGTCCGAGGACGAGACCGCGTAGGTCAGCAGCTCCGGCTCCTCGTCCGTGAACAGCCCCGCCAGCGGCACCCGCGCCGTCGCGCCCAAGGCCAAGTCCACGTCGTCCACCGAGCCCGCCGCCACCGGCGGCTCGTTCGGCAGCGGCGGCGCGTCGTCGTCCGCCACCGTCACCTGCACGCTGGGGATGGCCAAGGTCGCCGGGTAGCCGGCGGCGGCGCAGGCGGTGCTGATGGAATGGCGCAGGGTGACGCTCTCGGTCTCGCTGTCGTCGTCCTGCCCGGCCGTCACCGTCACCGTCTGCGGCGTGTTCCAAGTCGTGGCCGAGAAGGCCAGCGTGGTCGGGTCCACCGCCAGGTCCGGGTTGGCGCCCGCCACCGACACGCCCACGCCGCCGGCGCAGCCGGTGGGCTCTTCGCTCAACACCAGCGTGTAGGCGCCCCGGTTGGCGCCGCCGGCGCCCGGGTCCTCGTTCAGCGACAGGCCGCGCCGCGACACCAGCACCGCCGGCGGCGTCTGCGTCACCGCCAGCGTGCCGGTGGTGAGGTTGTTGGCGCTGGAGTGCGCCGCCGCCAGCACCGTCACCGCCACCGTGGACGCCACGTTGAAGCCGTAGCCGGCGCCCGTCGCCAGCGTCACCGTGGCCGTGGTCGAACCGGAGGCGCCGCCGGACACGCTGGCGATGGAGAGGCCGGCGATGGTCGGGTTGGTGACCAGCTGGAAGCTCGACGCGGAGACCCCGGAGCCGTAGGTCGCGCCGATCAGCGTCACGGTGAGGCCCGCGCCGTTCAGGTTCGCCTCGGTGAGCGGCGACGGGCTCGACGCCAGCGACGCGCCGGCGTTCACCGTGACCGTGAACGTCAGCGTGGCGCTGTCGGTTCCGAGCATGTTGGTGTCCAGGTCCGTCGCGGTGATCGTCACCGTCACCGCGCCCGCGGTGGCCGCGTCCGGCGTGCCGCAGACCTCCCGCGCCTCGGTGCCCGCGCAGCCCGGCGTGTCCGTGCCCGTGGCGTCGAACACCAGGCCGCTCGGCAGGTTCGAGGCCGCGTAGCTCAAGGTGCCGTTGCCGCCGCTCGCGGCCGGCACCACGAAGTCGGTGATGGCCTGGCCGGCGGGATAGGTCTTGGCGGTGACGGAGCCGGAGAAGGTCGGCGCGGTGTCCGCCGCCACGCTGTAGGCGAACGACAGGGTGGCGCGGTCGCCCGGGGCCATGTTGGTGTCCGCGTCGTCCGCCGTGATGGTGATGGTGCCCGTGCCGGCGACGCTCGGCGTGCCGCAGAACTCCCGCGCCTCCGTGCCGGAGCAGCCGCCCGAGTCCGTGCCGGTGGCGTCGAAGACGAGGCCCGTCGGCAGGGTCGAGGTCGTGTAGGTGATCGCGCCGTTGCCGCCGCTCGCGGCCGGCGCCACGAAGTCCGTGATGGCGGCGTTGAGGATGAACGCCTTCTCCGGCACCGACCCGGAGCCGAACGACGGCGGCGCGTCCGACGACACGGTGATCGTGAACGTCAGCGTGGCGCGGTCGCCCGAGGTCCTGTCGCCGTCCGAGTCATGCGCGGTGATGGTCACCGTCCGGGCGGCGCCGATGGCGGTCGGCGTGCCGCAGACCTCCCGCGCCTCCGTGCCGGTGCAGCCGGGCGTGTCCGACCCGGTGGCGTCGAAGCGCAGCCCCGCCGGCAGGCCGGACGCCGTGTAGGTGATCGTCCCGTTGCCGCCGCTGGCGGCCGGCACCTGGAACTCGGCGATGGCGGCGTTGACGCCGACGATCCGGTCAGTGACGGAGCCCATGCCGAAGTCCGGCGCGCTGTTCGTCTCCACGGTCACGGAGAAGGTCAGCAGGCCGCGGTCGCCGGCGCCCATGTTGGCGTCCCCGTCCTGCGCGGTGATGGTCACCGTCGCCGCGGCGGCGGCCGTGGTCGGCGTGCCGCAGACCCGCCGCGCCTGGGTGCCCGGGCAGCCCGGCGAGTCCGACCCGGTGGCGTCGAACACGAGGCCGTCCGGCAGGTTCGAGGCCGCGTAGGTGATCGTGCCGTCGCCGCCGCTCGCCGCCGGCACGGTGAACTCGTCGATGGCCTGGCCGGCGACGAAGGTCTTGGCGGTGACGGAGCCGCTGCCGAAGGTCGGGACGGCGTTCGCGTTCACGGTGACCATGAACGTCAGCGTGCCGCGGTCGCCGGAGGTCTGGTCGCCGTCCCCGTCCTGCGCGGTGATGGTCACCGTCACCGCCGAGGCGGCGGTGGTCGGGGTGCCGCAGATTTCCCGCGCCTGGGCGCCCGGGCAGCCGGGCGTGTCCGACCCGGTGGCGTCGAACACGAGGCCCGCCGGCAGGTTGGAGGAGGCGGTGTAGGTGATGGCGCCGTTGCCGCCGCTCGCGGCGGGCACCTGGAACTCGTCGATGGCGGAGTTGGCGATGTAGGTCTTGTTGGTGACCGAGCCGCTGAAGGACGGCGCCGTGTTCGCGTCCACGGTGACCATGAACGTCAGCGTGGCGCGGTCGGTGGCGGTCCTGTCGGTGTCGCCGTCCTGCGCGGTGATGGTCACCGTCACGGCCGAGGCGGCGGTGGTCGGGGTGCCGCATATCTCCCGCGCCTGGCTGCCCGGGCAGCCGCCCGCGTCCGTGCCGGTGGCGTCGAACACGAGGCCCGTCGGCAGGCCGGACGCCGCGTAGGTGATCGCGCCCTCGCCGCCGCTCGCGGCCGGCACCTGGAACTCGTCGATGGCGGAGTTGGCGACGTAGGTCTTGTCGGTGACGGAGCCGGAGCCGAAGGACGGCGGGTCGTTCGTCTGCCCGGCGGCGGAGAAGGTGAACGACAGCGTGGCGCGGTCCGAGTTCGCGGTGTTCCCGTCCCAGTCATGCGCGGTGACGGTCACGGTGCCGCCGCTGGCCGCGGTGGGCGTGCCGCAGACCGTCCGCGGCAGCGTGCCCGCGCAGCCGTTCACGTCCACCCCGGAGGAGTCCAGCTTGAGGCCCGTCGGCAGCCCGGTGGCCGTGTAGCGGATGGCGCCGTTGCCGCCGGTGGCGGCCGGCAGCTGGAAGGCCGTGATGGCCGTGTTCTGGGTGTAGGTCTTGTTGGTGACGGAGCCCGAGAACGACGGCGCCGTGTCCGTGGCGGTGCGGCCCGGCTGCTCGGTCGGGGCGTGCCCGCCCCACTTCAGCACCGGGTACTGGCTCGAGGTGCCGAAGTCCCACGCGTCGTCGTCCGAGTCAACCCGGCCGTCGCCGTCCATGTCGTAGGTGTTCCAGGCCGCGTAGATGCCCGTCGCCGCGGTGGGCGTCTGCAGGGCCGACGTGGTCTGGCCGGTGCCGGCGGTCGTGCGGCTGTAGGCGCCCGAGTTGTAGTAGCTCGCGGTGGCGGTTGGAATAGCAGCGGCTTGGAACCGGCCTGCGATCCCGCCCGTGATCGTGTACGAGTAGCTGACTGTGTGCCTCCCCGAGCTGTCGGCTCGCCCCTGGCCGACAAGTCCCTTGTCTGCGTTGTTTTGCGCCAGGTTGACCCTGCTGTAGGACGAGCGGGTGGCCCCCCCTCCAGTACCCGTGCCGACGAGAGCGCCCTGGTTTGCGCCCCAGGCGGTGCCCGAACTCCAGCAGCCGATCACGGTGCCCTGGTTCCAGCCCACCGCCGGACCGACGGACGTTTGGTTGTTCCGCGTGAAGTAGTCCCTGAAGCCCAATCCCTCGATGCGTCCCGCGGCTCCGAGTGTTCCGACCAGACCCCCACGGCGGTTAGAGGGAACGCCTGTGATGAACAGGTTCCGGATCACATGGCCGTTGCCCTTGAGGGTGGCCGTGAATTGGACGGGTACTCCGGCATTGCCCCAGGCCTCCCAGCCGCTTCCGCTGTTGTGGTACGCGTCGCCGGAATCGCTGTTGCCGCTCGTGTGCGTGGCGCCGTCGCCGTCCGTGTCCAGGTCCAGGTCGATGACCAGCTCGTAGCCGGTGCAGTTGCCGGTCTGGTCGCTGTCGTTGGTGTCCGGACAGCCATACTCCGCCGCCGGGCTGGGGAAGGCGGCCACATGGTTCGCGTGCGCCGAGCCGTTGCCGTCCATGTCGTGGCGCACCGCGTCGAGCTGGGCCAGCGAGTCGATCTCGATGAGGCCGTCGTCGTCGGTGTCGTAGTCCGTGCCGGTCCTCGCGTCGTCGTCCTTCACCGTCGCGCGCACGGTGCGGTTCGCCGCGGTGCCCGACGAGTAGCCGCCGCCGGTGGCGACGTTGGTCACCAGCGCCACCTCGTCCACGGTGTCCGTGTCGTCGGCCACCGCGGTCAGCGTGACGGTCTGCGGGGTGTTCCAGGTGGTGGTGCTGAACGTGAGCGCCCGCGTCGTCGGCGTCACGTCGTTGTCCACGGTCACCGCGGTGTGGTCGCTGACGACGTTGACGGTGACGTTGCCGGTGGGCGCGCTCGCCAGCCTCACGGTGTAGGCGCCGGTGCTTCCCTCGGTGATCGAGACGTTCTTGGTGGAGACGATGACCCAGCGGTTCTGCGCCAACGCCGACGCGCTGGCGGACAGCACCGCGAGCGCCAGCAGCCCGCGCGCGAAGGCCGCGGTTCGACGGGTCACCGCCAAGCCAAGCCTGGCGTCAGCCATCGACTTCTTCCTGCTTCTTTTTTCTTCCCTACCTTCGGGGGGGGGGGGGGGGGGGGCAGTCACCAACACCGGGGCACTACGCATGATGTCCACACCCTCGCCTGGCGAGGGACGGAAACAGGGCAAAGCCGAGGCTGTCATCGATACTCGCTCCATAAGGCAGGCCAGTGAAGCAGAACTCCCCCACCACTCCCACTGGGTTCCCGTTGGCACTGGCGCTTGGCGACGCAATTGTAGCCGATATGGTGAACATCGCGCATCAAGTGTGCGGGATCACGACCTTCTGGACAGTGCCGCGAGGGCGTGGACCTGATGCGGGCGCGGTTCACGGCGGAGGCGGCGGAGGTGTTCGGGGTGTCGCGCGCCACCTACTGCGAGTGGATGAAGCGGCTTCGGGCGGGCGGCGTGAAGGGGCTGGTTTCGGGAAACAGCCGGCCCCGGACGCACCGCGGCCGGCGGTGGACGCCCGGCGCGTGCCCGAACTGCTGTGGGCGGGGAACGCGCGGATCGGGCTGGCGCTCGCCGAGCGCTGACCAGAGCAATCGAGGACGGGTGTCGGGCGCTCGGGCTGCCGCTGCTGGTTCTACCGCCGCGCTCGCCGCTTCGACGCTGTCAACCCCGCTTGGAAAAAATGGCCGCCCGGTGTTTCGCACCGTGGCATTAGGAAGGCGTGTGGGACTGCTTAATCGGTATTGGCAGGCGTCAGTTGGCAATGACATACTCCGCTTCCCATGTCCTTTTGTGGTTGGGGTTCATGCCGGATTCGCTAAGGCCGCCGGTCATAAGCTTTGCTATTCGATAGTCGGGAAGCGGCCGCCACGCCGTGCATGGCGGTTCACGGAAGAAGTACGAGAAATCCAAGTTGTCAAAACCGTACTCCAACCTATGCGCGGGCAAGTCTTGGGCGTCCATTGGGACAACGTGCAGATAGAAATCCAAGTATGAGTTATCCACTTGGCAATCCTCCTGCACATAGGCGAGCCAACCATCATGCAAGTAAACGTCGAAGTCGGCGCGAATCACCAGCTTATCCCGCGATGGTGTCCAAGGTGCCCCCAGCTCCGGCCAGATTCCCTCAAGCGCATTGTACTTCCTACGGAGGGCAGCCAACTCGGCTCTCGCGACATCGTTATCTTGCTTGGCGCGCTCCGCCAGCGTCTCGAACGCGGCGTAGTATCGATCGATTGTTTGCCCAACCTCCTCCTCCGGCAGCTCGGGCAGCCCAAGACGGCCGACTAGGAACTGATGTAGGCAACTTGCCGCCAGCCGGTTGCCTGCCTTGTTAAAGTGTGTATCGCGCCTGAACCGATACGGCGACAGAAACCACGGTGTCTGTAGGTGCGTGGGGTCGCGTTCGCCGAAGCAATCGCGTAGGTTGATGGTCTCGACGCCTTCTGCCCGGACAATGTCTTCGACACCGCTGGCTGCGTAGTCCTCCATCGGCAGATACACAAGTGTGAAGCTCGCTCCGTCTTGTTCCACCACCGCCTTGAAGCGGCGGAGCTGCTGTCGAAAGAGGGCGAGAGGGCGCTCCTCGTCTTTGCGCTGGAACATTTGGTGCTTAGCCCTGTCCGAAAGAAGCGCGGTCAGTCGGCCGGTGGCGTCCAATGCCAAATAGGATAAATGCATCTTGGAGAGGAAGGCCCTAACGACGGAACGTGGCCGATCCATCCTAGCCAACTGCCCCGCATCATCCAAACGAAACATACCGCGGTCGGCGTCGTCACGCACGTCGTTTTCGTAGTGAACGTAGAATACATGATCTAGGATCTGCCTAAACTTCCACGTTTCGTAGCGGTGGAGGGATTGCGACAAACCGTATTCGTTCATTCCGAAGTTGAGCACATTGACTTCCCTTGGGCCGGCGTTGACATTCAGCAGGTAATCCAACGGCTCGGTGAACGAGAACGGCGCAGGCACCCTAGTGTTCTCGGTGAAAGAGTCGCCGAAGAAGCCGACATTCACCGAAGATTCAAGGTTCTTGGCGCTGAAATTCCTGTTTTGCCGGAGCCCCCAGTTATTGTGATAAAACGCATGGGGAACATGCGTGTCTGGATCGCGGCTTGTGCCGCGGTGGTTGGGAGGGCGGCGACGCCATTGGCCGTACACGATGGCTTGATTTGCAAGATGGTCGTACTTTGGATACAGCAATCGCAACGCAATCTCGAACATCAAAAGCATTGCCACGCAAGAAGCGAGCAGCAACGCCACATTGACGACGATGGCGCGTCGCACGGTTCAATCTCCGTTTAGTCGAAAGGCGAAACGGGCCGAAGGCAACGGGGACAGCATCGGATAGCCGGCCGTCCCGTCCCAATCCGTACCCAGCGCGTCACCGTTCACACCTTCCCCGGCCCCTTCCCCGCGTCGGGCACGGGAGACACCCTGGCCTCCGCCGCGCGCTCAATGCTGCGGGCCTTGTTGTGCGCCCGGCCATGCCGCCGATGCCAGTCGCTGACGCGCGGCACCTCGTCGGATTCCGGCAGCACGGCGCGGATGTCATATTCCCAAGGCACGGCTTCCGGGCGGTAGCAGACTGCCGCGAGCCCTTTCAATCTCGGGTCCTTCGGGAATCCCATGACAGTGCCCCACAGCGGCTCCTTTTGGCATTGTACCCGCCGGTCGAGGTGGCGCGGCCCGGCCCATGCACAGGCACGGCAGGCACGGCGCGCGTCCCCGCCCTTTTGTAGAATGGCCGTCAAGGAGCAGCCAATGCAGAACCGCGCCACCTTCCGCAAGGACTATCAACCCTATCCCTTCCGCCTCGACGAGACGCGGCTCGCCTTCGACTTGCGCGATGGCTTCACCACCGTGCTTGCGGACTTGCACTTCCACGGCGAAGGCGGTGCGTTGCGCCTCGCCGGCGAGGGGTTGGCGCTCGAAGGGGTGGCGGTGGACGGGCGCGAGCTCGGCGGCAACGAGTTCGCGGTGGATGACGAATCCTTGACGCTCTTCAACGTGCCGCGGCGCTGCGTGGTGACGGTGCGAACCCGCATCGAGCCGGAGCGGAACAAGGCATTGGAGGGCCTGTACAAATCCGGCGGCAGATATTGCACCCAGTGCGAGCCCGAGGGCTTTCGGCACATCACCTACCACCCGGATCGGCCCGACGTGCTGTCGCGCTTCACCACCACCATCACCGCCGACGCCGACGCGCATCCGGTGATGCTGTCCAACGGCAATCTGGTACACGAAGCCGTGCGCGACGGCCGCCGCACGGTGACTTGGGAAGACCCCTTCCCCAAGCCGAGCTACCTGTTCGCGCTGGTCGCGGGTGACCTCGCGGCCTTGCGCGACACCTTCGTCACACGCTCCGGCCGCGAAGTGGCGCTCGTCATCTATGCGCCAGCCAACGTGATCGGCCAGTGCGACTACGCCATGGGCGCCCTGAAACGCGCCATGCGCTGGGACGAGGAGCGCTTCGGGCGCGAATACGATCTCGACATCTTCATGATCGTCGCCGTGGAGGACTTCAACTTCGGCGCCATGGAGAACAAGGGCCTCAACATCTTCAACACGAACTGTGTGCTGGCATCGCCCGACACCGCCACGGACGCCGGCTACCAGCGCGTGGAGGCGGTGGTCGCGCACGAGTACTTCCACAATTGGAGCGGCAACCGCGTCACCTGCCGGGATTGGTTCCAGCTCAGCCTGAAGGAAGGCTTCACGGTGTATCGGGATGCCGAGTTCAGCGCCGACATGAACGCCCGCGCCGTGCGCCGCCTCGAGGCCGTGGAGTTCCTCCGCGATGTGCAGTTCGTAGAAGATGCGGGGCCCCTGGCGCATCCGGTGCGGCCCGACGCCTACGAGGAGATCAACAACTTCTACACGGCCACGGTGTACGAGAAGGGCGCGGAGGTGATCCGCATGATGTCCGTGTTGCTGGGCACTGAGCGGTTCCGCGCCGGCAGCGACCTCTACTTCGAGCGCCACGACGGCTCAGCCGTCGCCATCGAGGACTTCGCCGCCGCCATGGAAGCCGCGTCCGGCGTGGATCTCACGCAATTCCGACGTTGGTACGAGCAAGCCGGCACCCCCACGCTCACGGTGACGGAGCGCCGCGACGCAAGCGGCCTCTCCCTCACCATCAAGCAAACTTGC
This sequence comes from Candidatus Azotimanducaceae bacterium, assembly GCA_965200505.1. Lineage (GTDB taxonomy): Bacteria > Pseudomonadota > Gammaproteobacteria > Pseudomonadales > Azotimanducaceae > VXNE01. Next base: position 3,229,355 of record OZ241343.1, read on the forward strand.
CCGGCCACGCCCGGCCAGCCGGAGAAGGCGCCCTTCCACATGCCCCTCGCGCTGGGGCTGGTCGGCGCCGGTGGCGTCGAACTCTTGGAAGGTGACAGCGTGCGGGTGAGCGGCGACACGCACGTGGCGCGGCCGAACGCGGACGGCACTGTCGTCGCGCACCTCAAGGCGGCGCAAACGACGTTGCGTTTCGATGGCGCAGCTGAAAGTGCCCGAGTGAGCTTCCTGCGTGGCTTCTCGTCACCCGTCAAAGTCGATTACCCGCGCCCGGCGGCGGATTTGGCCTTCCTGGCGGTGCATGATCCAGACGGCTTCGCCCGCTGCGATGCCGCGTTCTCGCTCTTGACCGGCGCCATCGCCGACGCCGACGCACCCGATGCCCTCAGCGCGGATGTGGAGGCCGTGTTCGATGCGTTGCTCGACGCCGCGGCGCAAGCAGCGGACGACGGCGAAGCGAAGGCGCTCTTGGTTGGTGCGATGCGGCTCCCCCGCGCCCAGTACCTCTTGGATCAGCGCCCCGGCACAGACATCTTGCATTGGCAACGGCGACGCGACGCCCTGCGCCTTGGCCTCGCCAAGCGTTTTGAGGCACGTTGGCTCGCCCTCTACGAGGGCAACGCCACGACGGCCCCCTTCGAGCCGACCGCGCCGGCCTTCGCGCGGCGCGAACTCAAGAACCACGCGCTCGCCATGTACGCGCTCGCCGCAACCGATGGGGCGGAGCGGCTGGAGGCGCAGTTCGAGCAGGCCGACAACCTGACGGATCGCGCCGCCGCCCTGCAAGCGCTCTTGAACCTGCCCGGCCTGGCCGCCGCGCGCCGGCAGCAGCTCAGCGATGCCTTCTACACGGCTTGGGCGGATGAACCCCTGTTGGTGGATCTGTGGCTTCGGCTGCAGGCCGGCAGCGAACTGCCGGGCACCCTGGCGCAAGTTCAATCGCTGGAGCGCCACGCCGCCTTCGACCCGGACAATCCGAACAAGGTGCGGGCGCTCATCGGCGCCTTCTGCGCCAACGTGCCAAACTTCCACGCCGAGGACGGCGCCGGTTACGACTTCCTGCGCGAGCGCATCATTCGATTGGACGCCACCAATCCCAACCTCGCCGCACGCCTCGCCACGGCGTTCGCCCCGTGGCGGCGGCACGACGCCGCGCGGGGGCAAAGGATGCGCGGCGCTTTGGAGGCCCTTGAAGATGGCGAACGGTCGCCGAACTTGAGCGAAGTGGTCGGCAAAGCGTTGGCGGACGCACCCTGAGGCTCAGCCAACTTGCCACAATGATTGAGGAGCGAGCTCGATGACAGACCCAGCGCCCATTGGCCGCCTCGACCACATCGGCATCGCCGTCCACCGCATCGACGATGCGCTGCCCTTCTTCACCCAAGCCTTGGGCGCCAAGCTGCGCGAGAGAATCGAGCGTCCGGGGGCCGGCTTCCGCCTCGCCATCCTCGACTTGCACGAGTTCTGCATCGAGCTCCTGGAGCCCACGGACGACGACGGCTTTCTGGCGAAGCACTTGGCCAAGCGCGGCGAAGGCGTCCACCACATCACCCTGCAAACGCCAGACCTCGTGCAGAAGTCCGAAGCGTTGGAAGCGCATGGCATCCGCGTCGTGGACAAAGAGTTCGACGATCCCAACAACATCGGCGCCTTCATCTCCCCCAGAAGCGCCCACGGCGTGCTGATCCAGCTTGGCCAGACCTTGGGGCCGTTGAACAATCCGCCCTATTGGGAGGAGGAGACGGCACCGGGGTAGCCAAGCGCACCAGCCACGCTCAGCCGACGAGGAGACCGCCAATGTCCAGCCAGACGCTGCAGATGACACCGGCTTTGGGTGAGTATCTCTTGCGTGGAGCGGGGGAATCCGCCGCGGCGCGAAGCCTGCGCGAGGAGACGCAGCGCGAACTGGGGCGTTGGAGCGCCATGCAGGTGTCGCCCGAACAGGGCGCCTTCATGGCGCTCTTGATTCGGCTCACCGGTGCCCGCCGTGCCATCGAAGTGGGCACATTCACCGGCTACAGCGCGTTGCGGGTGGCGGAGGCGTTGCCGGCGGACGGGCGTTTGGTGGCTTGCGACGTCTCCGCCGAGTGGACTGCCATCGGGCGGCGTCATTGGGCGGCGGCCGGCGTCGCCGACAAGATCGACCTCAAGCTCGCGCCGGCCGTCGAGACGCTGGACGCCCTCATCGCGCGAGGCCAATCCGGCACCTTCGATTTCGCCTTCATCGACGCGGACAAGGAGAACTACGACGCTTACTACGAGCGCTGCCTCACCCTGTTGCGGCCCGGCGGCGCCCTCGCCATCGACAACGTGTTGTGGGGCGGTCGGGTGGCAGACGCAGCGGTGACGGACCCGGCCACCGTCGCCATCCGCGCCCTGAACGAGAAGGTGCGCGAAGATGGCCGGGTGCAAGCCGCCATGCTGCCGGTGGGCGATGGGTTGACGTTGGCCGTGAAGCGCTGAGCGGGTGCCCTAGCGCTAATCCGCGGCCGATTCGTCCAGCACCCGTGGATGTGCCTCCACCGACGGCGGCGCCATCAGGCGGCGTTGGCGCACCGTGGCGTGCGGATAGTCCGCCGGATCGTAGGGCTGTTTCGCCCAACTGGAATGGGGCGGGCTGTATTTGTAGAGCAACGTGCGGCGCTCGTGTTCGGCTCGCCAAGGGGCGGTGCCGTGAATCAGCGCCTCGGTGAAGATGAGCACGTCGCCGGCGGCCATGGCCGGTTGCATCACCCAATCCACGTCGCGCTCGAAGCGCGCCACGTCGCGGGGCATGTGCTGCAGGAAATTGGACTTGTGGCTGCCCGGCACGCACACGAAGCCGCCGGCGCCCCGGTCGGCATCCGTCAAGTTCCAAGTGGCCACCGTGAGGCCGTTCCGCATCACGCCATCGTGGTAGCGGTACCAATGATCCGTCTCGTAGCGCCAAGGGCCGCCGTGCAGCGCGTTGTGGCCGGCATGGCGGCGCATGAAGAGGCAGTAATCGTGATCGATGCGCAGGCGGCTGCCCACCAGTTCGACGAGATACGGCAGGAGCGTGTCGTGGTCCATCAGATCGACGAAGCGCTGGTGCCAACGCGAGATGCCGTTGAACCGCCTGAGCGCTCCGTCGTCCGGCCGGCGCGGCCAGATTCGGTCCGCCAACTCAATGAGTTCTTGGCACTCGCCCACGCTCAGCACGTGCTTCACCACCAAGAAGCCGCGCAAGTCGAACAGGAACTTGTCTTCGTCCGTCAACGCTCCGAGGTCGCGCCGCGCCGCCATGCCCGTCTCAAACCCCGAACGCCGACGCCAGTTGATCGATGATCGGCGCCACGCCGAAGCGCATGGGGTCCGCTGCCGGCAACCCCACCGAGGCCGCGCACTCCTCAAGCGCCCGCCGCGCCGCCGCCTCATCCAGCGCGGCCGTGTTGATGGCCACGCCCACGCAGCGGATGTTTGGGTTGGTCAAGCGCCCCAGGTCTTGGGTCGCATCGATCACTTGGCGCACGGTGGGCATGGGCGTCGCCACGTTGCGCATGGTGGCGCGGGTGGGCTCGTGGCAGACGACGAAGGCATCCGGCTGGGCACCGTGCAGCAACCCCAAGGAGACGCCGGCGAAGGAGGGATGGAACAACGAGCCTTGGCCTTCCACGATGTCCCAATGGTCCGGCGGGGCGGCCGGCGTGAGGGCTTCCGCCGCACCGGCGATGAAGTCCGCCGGCACGGCATCCACCGCGACGCCGGCGCCGGTGATGAGGATGCCGGTTTGGCCAGTGGCGCGGAAGTCCGCATCCACACCGCGCTCCCGCAACGCCCGCTCGATGGCGAGGGCCGCGTATTTCTTGCCCACCGCGCAATCCGTGCCGACGGTGAGCAAACGCCGCCCCGGGCGCTTGACGCCCTGGCCGGTCGGGAACCGCACATCGCTCAAACGTGCGTCAATGAGCCGTCGACCGTGGCCCGCCGCGGCGAGCCGGATGGCCTCCACGGCGCAGAGCCGCGTGTGCAGGCCGCTCGCCACATCGAGCCCGCGCTGCAGCGCCTCGACGATCACCGGCACCCAGTTCGCCGGCAACACGCCGCCCGGGTTGACCACGCCGATCACCAGCGTCTTGGCACCCTGGGCTTGCGCCTCGCCAACGGCCATGTCCGGCAAACCGAGGTCCACCCCGCAGCCCGGAAACCGCAGCTGCGCCAAGCACCGCTCACGCCGCCAATCGACGATGCCTTGGCCGGTCTTCGCCGCCAACGCATCCTTGGCGTCGCCGATGAAGACGAGATAGGGCGCCGCCAACCGCACCACCAAGCCGCTCACGGCGCGGCCAGCGCCGTGTACCGCGCTTTGAGGGCCGCCTGCAAGTCGTCCGCGAAGGTCGCGCTGGTGGCATCCAGCCGCCCCGCGAGTTCCACCAAGTGCTCGTTGTCCTCGCGCCCACCCCACGTCTTCACATAGCTGCCATCGCGGTAGCCGTGTGCTTGGCGAAAGGCGTTGAGCACGTTCTTGCCGACGTAGTGCAGGTGCAGCTCATCGAGGGACATGGGCAGCGCGTTCATGGCCGCCACGAACGCCGCCACGTCGAAGCGGCGCTCGGTGAGGCTCCTTTGCGCCAGCGTCTCCACCGCGGCGCGGAAATCGCCGCCGGACGAGGGCTCGCTCAGCGCCGCCATGCGGGTGGCCAGCGCGTCATCCACGGCGCCCGCGGCCAGCAGGTCCGACAAGCCGAAGTGCCAGATGTCCACCAGTTCCAGCCGCACCTGGGCAAGCGCCGGCGCCTGATGCTGCCACCACTTCCAGCCGTAGTGGTCCAGGAGCTCCGCGCACTCGATCCACACGGCGCGGTAGAACTCAAAGCCCTGCCTTTGCCAGTCGGGATGCAACTCGCGGTTGTAGCGGCCTTGCAGCGCCGCCATTTCCCGCAGCTGCGCCGCGTAATCGCTCACGCCGCGCCACTGGGGCCGCCGGCGCCCGTGGTGGCCGAGCGCCTCGGCCGCCGTTGCGCGAACCCCCCACCGTTGCAGTAGACTGGCCGGCATCCACCGGCGGGGGAACAGCATGGACCTGTCATACGGCCCAGAGTACGACGATTTTCGCCAAGAAGTGCGGGGCTTTATCGCCAAGCACCGACACTTGGCGCCGGCGCAACAGGGGGTGCGCTCGCCAAAGGTGAAGGAGTGGCAGCGCCTCCTGATCCAACACGGCTACGCCGCCCGCACCATTCCCGCGGAATACGGCGGCTACGGCGCCGAGCCGGACATCCTGAAGGGGCGGATCATCGGCGAGGAGTTCGCCGCCGCGCAGGTTTCCGCCGGGCTTGGCGGGCAAGGCATCTCGATGCTCGTGCCGACGTTGCTCGAGCTCGGCACCGAGGAGCAAAAGCGCCAGTTCATCCCCCAAACGTTGGCCGGCGAACTGGTGTGGTGCCAAGGGTACTCGGAGCCCAACGCCGGTTCAGACCTCGCCAGCCTGCGCACGTCCGCCACCCTCGACGGCGACGATTGGGTCATCAACGGCTCGAAGATTTGGACCTCCACCGCCCACCTCGCGGATTGGATGTTCTGCCTCGTGCGCACCGAGCCGGACGCGCCGAAGCACCAAGGCATCAGCTTCCTGCTGCTGCGCATGGACACGCCGGGCATCGAGATCCGCCCGCTGGTGGACATGACCATGCAGCCCAACTTCAACGAGGTGTTCTTCACCGATGTGCGTGTGCCGAAGGATCAAATCGTGGGCCAGCGGGGCGAGGGCTGGCGCGTCGCCAATGCCGTGCTCGGCCACGAGCGGGATTCCCTCGGCGACCCGAACGCGAGCCTCTCGCGCCTGAACCGCCTGATCCACCTCATGCAGACGGAGACGGTGGATGGCGCGCGTCCCATGGACAACCCGGCCTTCCGAGACCGCCTGATGAAGATCCAAGCGCGGGTGATGGCCATGCGCTTCAACGATTTGCGCATCCTCTCGGCGCGGCTCAACAAGGCCGACGCCAGCCTCGCCCGCATGATTACCAAGCTGCAGGCCACGGAGCTGCGCCACGAGCTGGAGGGCTTCGCCATCGACGTGATGGGCGAGTTCGGGCTGCTGTACGGCAAGCACCCCCACGTTCGGGACCAAGGCAGTTGGCAAACCCAATACATGTACTTCCTCGGCCTCATCATCGGCGGCGGCACTTCGCAGATCCAGAAGAACATCATCAGCGAACGGGGCCTCGGCATGCCAAGGGAGCCGAAGGCCGTCGTGAAGGCGGAGGCTTGAGATGGAGTTCGGGCTTTCGGAAGAGCAAACCCTGCTGCAGGAGACGGTCAACAGGTTCCTTGACGACAACGCGAACCTAGACCGGGTGCGCAAGTACGCCGACGACGCGGAGGATGCCGGCGCCGACCTCTGGGCCGGCCTCGCCGAACTGGGCGTCCCCGCGCTGCTGGTGCCCGAGGCCCACGGCGGCATCGGCCTCAAGACGCTGGACGCCGCGGTGGTGGCCGAGTGTTTGGGCGCCCACGTCACGCCGGCGCCCTTCCTATCCACCGCGGTGCTCGCCGTGACGGCGCTCAACGCCGCCGGAGACGACGCCCAACAGGCGCGACACCTGCCGCGCATCGCCGCCGGCAGCCTGCGCGTGGGCGCGGCGCTGGCGCAAGCATGTGGCGCGCGGGGGGCGGCCCAAGTCACGGCCGCGCACGGCAAGCTCTCCGGCACCGCCCTCTTCGCCCTCGACGCGGACGCCGAGCTGTTCTTGGTGGCGGACGACGCACGGCGGCTGCACCTGGTCGAGCGCGATGCCGCCGGGCTTGACGTACAGCCCTTGCCCCATGTCGATCGCACGCAGCGGATGGCGGAGCTCACATTCGACGCGACGCCGGCTGAGCTGCTGCCCGGCAGCACCGATGGCGAAGCCTGCCGGGCGGTGATCGACGTCGGCCGGGTCGTGCTGGCGGCGGACACGTTGGGCGCGGCGCAAAACATGCTGGACCAAGCCGTGGCGTACGCCAAGCAGCGCGAGCAATTCAACCGCGTCATCGCCTCGTTTCAGGCCGTGAAGCACATGTGCGCCGAGATGGCCGGCGCCATCGAACCCAGCCGGGCGCTGGTGTGGTACGCGGCCCACGCCATCGACGCGGTGCCGGATGAGGCGCGGCTGACCGCCTGCCACGCCAAGGCGCATCTTGCGGAGACCGGCGAGTTCGTGGCCCGCACCGCCACCGTGGTACACGGTGGCATGGGCTTCACAGACCTGCTTGGCCTGCACTACTGGTTCAAGCGCATCGGCTTCAACCGGCAGACCTTGGGCGGCCCGGAGCGCGTCCGCGAGGAAGCCGCCCAAGCCCAAGGCTACGCCTGACGGGGCGCCGCACAGCGGCCCATGCCCCCGCGGCAAACGGCGCGGGATGGCCGCCCGCGACATATTGCGACAACCGGACGGCCTGAGTATATTTGGCACTTGCCGGCGGCTTGGGGTCGTCGTGCCATTGCAGTACGGAAACAAGCACCAGAGGGAGACACCGTGGCGAAAGCACAGACACACGAAGAGATGCGGGCGGAACTGATCGAGCGGGCCGTCGTGGACGAAGAGTTTCGCGGTCGCCTCATGAACGATCCGAAGGCCACCATCAAGGACGAGCTCGGCCTCGATCTGCCAGACGCCATTTCGATCCAAGTGCATGAGGACACGGCGATGACGTCGCACCTCGTGCTGCCACCGGCGGCGAATTTGGAAGAAGCGGAACTGAAGGCCGCCGCCGGCGGCATGACCGCGGGCATGTACCGCTGAGGCTAGCGGCTCGTCCGCTGTCCCGCTGAGCCTGCCGAGGCGCCTAGGGGCTCCCTTGGGCGCGGCACTGTCAGAAGGTGGTGATCCCTCGCCGCTTGTCGGCCGAGCGCTAGTACACCGCCTAATGCGTCGCGCCACCGGGGCAACGGCCGCCGGCCGGAAGAGCCAATGAACGCCGTCACGGCACTGCGCCCGTTCCTACCGCCGGCGCTGCTTCAAGGCACCGCGTGGGATCGGCTCCGCGGCTGTGTGCAAGACCTGCCCGCGGAACCGGTGCAGTACTGCGGCTTCGAGTTTCGCCTTGGCGTGGATGAACCCGCCGCCGATCTGTTCGTCGCGGCGTTTCACAAAGAACTCAGCGGGCAGCACTTCATCCAACAAGGGGAATCCGCTCCCGCGACCTCGCCGGCCGGTGCGCTGTCCCGACATTTGCAAGCCCTCGCGGACACCGACTCCGAATTGAGCGAGGTGGTGGAGATCACCGGGCTCGAATACGACATCGCGGAAATCCCGCCAGACGAACGGCCACCGCCCGGCGTGTTCTTCAAGTTGCGCCACGGCCTGCACTCGGACATGCCCGCCGCCCAGCGCGAACTCGCGCTCACGGCCTTGGCGCGAGCCGTGGGCTGGAACGATGGCGCCGATGTGCGTGGCGCCGTGGATCGCGCCTTGGCGGCGCTGCCGCCCACCGCCGGCGTCACCTTCATCGGGGCGTTGCCGGGCCGCTCTCTGCATGCGGTGCGCTTGATCGTCGCCGGCGTCCAACACAGCGAGGTGGCGGCCACGCTCACGCGGCTCGGCTGGCGCGGGGACGCCGCGGCGGCCGCGGGCCTCATCGAGGAACTCCGCGCCGTGTTGCCCACGTTCCGGTTGGCGTTGGATGTGGCGGCGGCCGGTCTGGGGCCGCAACTCGGCTTCGAGCTCTTCGCCAAGAGCCGGTCGGACCAGCTCGACAGCTGGCTCACGACCACGCACATCCATTGGCGCCCGGTGATGGCGGCGCTGGTCGAACGGGGCTGGTGCTTGCCGGCCAAGGCCGCCGGCCTGCTCGACTGGTGTTCCTTGGAACGGCTCTACGACGACAAAGGCATGGCCGTGCTGCAGAAGGGCATCAACCACGTCAAAGTCACCCTCGTCGGCGGCGCTGCCGGCGACGAGATGTCCCTGACATCCGTGAAGGCATACGCGGGTGTGCTCTACGCCCGGCCCGAGTGACCGCGAAGGGGGAGAGGCATGGGAGAGGGGAGACATGGGAACGGCTTTGTATGATGACTTGACGCTGGCGCCGGCGGTGGCGGCTGGCGTCGGTTTCCTCTCTCAGGCGGTGCCGGAGGTCGGCGCTTGGCCGGCGAGCGTCTTTGCCACCCACGCGCCGCTAAGCGGGGTCACCACCCACCATCCACCGTTCATGGCCGGGTTGGGGGCCCTGTCCTTGGCCGTCTGCCGGCATCAGGACGCCGCGCCGCTGCGGGAGAAAACCCTTGCCTTCCTGCGCGCCACCAAGGAACCCACCAACCTATGGCGCTACGCCCGCTTCGTGCCACCGGACGCGGACGACACCTCCATTTGCTCCTTGGCGCTGGCCGCCGATGGGCCAACGGCCAGCCACGCCGCGCTCACCAGCGGGCCGGTGGATGCGGAGGGCCGTTTTCTCACCTGGATGCCCGGTCCGGAAGACGCCGTGACGCTCTTCAACGAGCCGGACGCCGCCGTGAACGCCAACGTGATCGCTTGCTTGGGAGACCGGCACGAGACCCGCGCGGCGCACCGCTGGATCGAGGGCTTGATCGCGGCGTCTCCCGATGAGCAAAAGCAGGCCCTGCATTACTACCCCGACCCGCTGGACCTCTATGTGGCCATCGCCCGGGCGAGCGAGGTTCAAGGGGCCATGCTGGCGCCGCTGCGCGAACCGGTCTTGCGCCAATTGCTTGCCTGTCAAGACCCGACCGGCCTGTTCGTCGATGTCCTGCGCACGGCCCAAGCGCTGTCCGCGCTGGATCGCCTGGGCGCCTTGGGCCGGCCGGATGTGGTGCGACCGGCGGTGCGGGGACTGCTCGCCGCGCAGCGCGCGGACGGGGCGTGGCCGGCGTGTCTCGCTTGGATCGGCGGCCCTGGCCAGCCGTTCGGCTTCGAGGCCGAGACGCTCACCACCGCTTGCTGCATCGAGGCGTTGGAGCGCGTGGCGCGCCACGGCGCGGCGGCCTCGCCGATGGATGGCTGAAACGCCGGCGCCGGCCTGCAACCCCCCGCCCGCGGCCGCCAAGTTCGGTTAGGCTGAACGGGCGCCCGGCCCCGCAAACCCATGGACGACCGCTCCCGCATAGACGACGCCTTGGCCCGCCTGCTGCCGACGCAGACAGCGCCGGCGACGTTGGCCGAAGCGATGCGCCATGCCGTCTTGGGCGGTGGCAAGCGCATCCGGCCACGGCTGGTGCATGCCGCCGGCACGGTCGCCGGCGCGGCCCCGGCGGCGCTGGATCACGCCGCCGCCGCGGTGGAGTTCATCCATGCGTCTTCCCTCGTCCATGACGACCTGCCGGCCATGGACGACGACGCGCTGCGGCGCGGCAAGCCAACCGTGCATGCCCGCTTTGGCGAAGCCATCGGCATCCTCACTGGGGATGCCCTGCAGTCGGCGGCCTTCGCCACCCTCGCCGCGGCGCCGGCCGAAGCCGCCGTGGTGCGCCGCTGGGTACAACTCCTGGCCGCCGCGGCCGGCGCCGACGGCATGGCCGGCGGCCAAACCTTGGACATCGAGAGCGCCGCCAAGCCGGCCACCGAGGCCGATCTGGAGGCCCGCCATCACCTCAAGACCGGTGCGCTGATCCGCGCTTCGGTGGCCATCGGCGCCGCGGCCGGCACCCTGTCGGAAGCGGAAACCAACGCCTTGGACGCCTACGGCGCCGCCATCGGGCTCGGATTTCAGATTCAAGACGACGTGCTGAACGCCACCGGCACGGCCCGCCTCGGCAAGCCGCATGGCTCCGATGCACGGCGCGGCCTGCCCACCTATGTGAGCGTCCACGGCGTGGCCGGCGCACAGGCCGCGGCGCGGCGGCAACTGCAGCACGCGCTGGACGCCCTTGCCCCATTTGGCAGCCGCGCGGAACCCCTGGCGGCCCTCGCGCAAGGCATGATCGAGCGAAGCCGTTAAGCGCCTCGCACCGTCCCTGGGCCGCCGGCGCCCAACCCGCATCGCCGCATCACCACTCTGCTATGATGCGGCGACGCTTTCATGTGAGGGGACGTCGATGGATTTGGTGTTTCATGTTTTTCTCGACATGCTCTACTTCCTCTTTCGCTGGAGCCATGTGCTGTTCGGCGTCGCGTGGATCGGCCTCCTGTACTACTTCAACTTCGTGCAGGGCGCCTACATGGCCGCGGCCTCCGACGAGGGCCGGGTCGATGCGTTCACCAAGCTGGTGCCGAATGCCCTGTGGTGGTTCCGCTGGGCGGCCATGATGACCTTCCTGACCGGCTTGGTGCTGCTGTACTTCCTATCTGCATTCAAGCTCCTGTCAGTGGGCATCTGGTTGGGCTCGCTCATGGCCATCGTGATGTTCCTGAACGTCTGGCTCATCATCTGGCCGAATCAGAAGGTGGTGATCGCTTCCAACGAAGCCGTCCGCGATGGCGGCGCAGCGGACCCCAACCAAGGCTCCGCGGCCGCGGCGGCGCTGTTGGCATCACGCACCAACACGCTGCTGTCGGTGCCGATGCTGTACCTCATGGTCGCCTCCGCGCACTATTTCCGCGCGGACGTGGCGGAAAACGCCGTGGCCCTGTGGGTGGGCGTCGCCATCGTCGCCGCCATCGAGGCCAACGCGATCTGGGGCAAGACGGGGCCGATCGCCACCGTGAAGGGCGTGATCTGGTCTAGCCTCGCGTTGACGGTGGTGATGGCGTTCCTCAACGGCTTCGACGTGCATACGCACTGAGGCGAGGGTCGGCGAGGGCTGCCGGGCGCGTCGCGGCGGCCCTCGTCCACCACAGCCGCCGGTATGCAGGCCGCGGCCTCGGATTGCCGGGGGCGGTGAGCGCTACGCTACCGCTGAGCGCCTAGGGTGTAGCTCACGCGCAAGCCGACGTTTAAGGATTGGGTGTCGTCCGTGGCGACGAAGTACCGCACCGGTTCGCTGCCATCGCGGCGCAGGTTCGACGCATGGCTGCGCAGCGTGATGTAGTCGCCACCGTCATGGAGGGTGCCGAGCTCCACCCAGCGCAGCCGCAGTTCCAGCGCCAGGGACTCGTTCAGTCGATGGCGTGTGCCCACCATCACCTGCCAGCCGCTCAGCCGGTCGCGCAGACGGTCTCGCGTCCTGCTCACTGAACCGGCGAGGTTGCGACGCAGTTCGGCCTCGTTCGGGAAGCCTTGGGCACTGTCGATGAGCGCGGGGTCGTGGCTGCGTTCCCACCAAGCACCGTAGTCCATGCTGGCTCGGGCGATGCCCACGCCCACCCCCACAAAGGGTGTGAAACGGCTCTCGTTGGGGATGTCGAAATACAGGTTGGCGAACACGCCGGACGCCGTCACGCGGCCAACGGTCTCATCCGCTCGAAGCACTTCCGCGCCGACGCTGCGGGTGAACGGCACGTCGCCGGCGGCCGGATCGAGAATCGGCGAGGATTCATCCAGGTCCGCGGTGCGATGGAAGGCTTCCAGCTCCACCCGCCAGCGCTCCCGGAAGCGGTAGCCGATGGCGGCGCCGGCCAGCCCGCTCCAAGCGGCGCTGAACTCGCTCGACCAATCATCCACGGCGCCATCGCCGCGATCGGGATTCGTGCAGCCATCCAGCTCGGCGTAGCGCGGATTGATGAACTCGTCGCAACGGCTGGCGCGGTCCGTGTCGCCCGACTCCAAGCCCAACTTCGGTGTCCACGCGCCTGCCAAGTCCCCGGCCACGTAGAGCTGCGCCGAGGCGCCGCTGGCCAAGCCCAAACACAGCCCAGCGGCCGCCAGCGCCGCGTTGCCCGGTCTCCCTGCCATCACTGTCGCCCCCCGGTCAGCCGCCCAAGAACCAATCCATCAGGCGGGGATTCTCGTCCCGCGGATAGGTGTGCGAGAGGTCCGCCACTTCCGTATAGACCACCTTGGCGCCCGCCGCGGTGAGCGCCGCGTTGGCCGTCTGGGCGATTTCCACGGGGAACATCCAATCCCGGGCGCCGTGCATCACATGGATGGGCAATCCCTGCAAGCGCTCAGCCGGAAAGCCTTCCAGCAACATCGGGTGGAAGCTCGCGGAAATCGGCGCCAGATGAGTGAAGGGCGATTCGCCACGCAACCCGCTGACATAACAAAACGTGCCGCCGTCGCTCATGCCCGTAAGCAGCATCCGGCCGCGGTCAACATTCCAGCGATTGGCGACGCGCTCGACGATGGCGTCCAAGTTCGCGCTGTCCACGTCCGGCCCCATCAGCGACCAAGTGCCCTCGCGGGCCGTGGGGCTGACGAGGATGACGCCCCGGCTCCGCGCCTCGCGCAGCCACGTCCACAAGAAGTCCGCGCCGTGGCCGCTGCCGCCGTGCAGCGCCATCACCAAGGGCCACGGCTCGCCGCCATCGTAATACTCCGGCACATACAGCGAAAAGCCGCCGCGCTCGTCGCGGCCGTTGGCGGCATGCATCACGCCGACATCCTCGCGGGCGGCGTCCGCGGCGGCGAGCTTCGCCGCCAAGGCGGGGTCGTCGCGGCGCCCCACCTCGGTGAAGAAGCGGCTCACCGGCGGCAGCGTCAGGGCCACGGGGTAGAGCGCTTCGGTGGCGCGGGTGACGTCGCGGAGCGCCCGGAAGCCCTGCATGGCCGCGTTCGAGTTCGTCGCCGCGGCCGCGAGTTTCCCGAACGCCGTGCCGACATGCTCGGCGGCCAGCGTCACCTGCGCTTGGAAGGCTTGCAGATGCGCCGGCCACTCGGCCGCCTGAAACGCCTTCAGCCCATCGCTCACCGGCGCTTCCAACGCAGCGACCGAGTGCGCCAGCGCGGCCAAGTTGGGCGGATGCAGGTGCCGGCCCACATGGGCGAACCCCTCCAAGGCGTTCAACAGCGGCGGCAGCAAGCCGGCGATGGCGTCCACCAAGGGTTCGTTGTCGGGTTGGCTTGGGCTGGTCATGGCCGGCCATTCTCCCGACTGGCGCCGCCGGACGCAAAGGCGGCCGATGCGACCCGCGAGCGTCCGCGGCTTGCCGCACCGCCACGCCACGCTCTGTCTATAATCGCCCCGAACGTTCGGGAGGCGCCATGCAGCGGTGTCATGCCTTCGCGCACTGGCGCGACCTTGAAGCCATGCCAAGCGGCCGCGGCGTGACGGCGCCACAGCGCTGGGAGGCGTGCGCGGCATGAGCGAGGCGGCGCGCTTCGATCGGTTCCAAGAGAACATCGGCAACGTGCTCAACATGGAGCACATCAACCTCACCGTGCCCGATCAGCAGATGGCGGCGCTCTTCTACGTGACGGGCCTCGGCTTCACGCGGGACCCATACATCGACTTCGGCACCTTCAACATGTGGGTGAACGCCGGCGAGCAGCAATTCCACCTGCCGAAGAGCGTGGCGCAGCGCTGGCGCGGGCACATCGCCGTGGTGGTGCCAAATCTCGAAGACCTGCAGCGGCGGCTCAAGTTCGTGCAGAAGCCGCTGGCCGACACCGATTTCGCGTGGGACGTCCGCGACGACCACATCCGCGTCACCTGCCCCTGGGGCAACGACATCCGCGCCTTCGGACCAGACAGCTTTCCCGACCGGCAACTGGGCATCCCCTACGCCGAGGTGTGCGTGGCGCGTGGCACGGCACCCGGCATCGCCCGCTTCTATCAGGACGTGTTCGCCACCCCGGCCACGGTGACGGACGCGCCCGACGGCCCATGCGCCGAGGTCTCGATGGGGTTCGACCAGCGCCTCATCTACCGCGAGACGGATGCGCACATCCCGCCCTATGACGGCCACCACATCGCCATCTACATCGCGGACTTCGGCGCCCCGCACGACTTCTTGGCGAACCGCGGCCTCGTCACCGAGGAATCCGACCAGCACCAATACCGCTTTCAACGCATCGTCGATGCCGACACCGGCGCCACCTTGGCCGAGCTGGAACACGAAGTGCGCAGCCTGCGCCACCCCATGTTCAAGCGCCATCTGGTGAACCGCAACCCAGCGCAGACCTTCCTCAACTACCGGGAGGGGCGCGACGCCTTCTATCCGGAGTGAGCGAGCCGTACTACCTGCCCCTCGCCGATGAGGTCGCGGTGTTCGAGGCGGCCTACCAAAGCCGCCTGCCGGTGTTGCTGAAGGGGCCGACCGGCTGCGGCAAGACGCGCTTCATTGAACACATGGCTTGGCGGCTCTTCGAGGCGGTGGAGGCGCCGCGGCGCCTGGCGAATCCCCTCGTCACCGTGTCTTGCCATGAGGACCTCACCGCCACGGACTTGGTGGGGCGCTACCTCCTGCGGGGCGATGAGACCGTGTGGCAGGACGGCCCGCTCACCCAAGCGGTGCGCGCCGGCGCCATCTGCTATCTGGACGAAATCGTCGAGGCGCGGAACGACACCACGGTGCTGGTTCATTCCCTCACCGACCACCGCCGCATCCTGCCCATCGACAAGACCGGCGAGTTGCTGCACGCCCATCCGAACTTCCTGCTCGTCATCTCCTACAACCCGGGTTACCAAAGCGTGTTGAAGGACTTGAAGACCAGCACCCGGCAACGCTTCGTGAGCCTTTCCTTCGACTATCCGGACGCCGAACGGGAAGCGGAGATCGTCGCCCACGAATCCGGCGTGGCCGGCGAAGCCGCGCAACGCTTGGCGCTGCTCGGCGTGAAGATCCGCCACTTGCGGGAACACGGCTTCGAGGAAGGTGTGAGCACGCGCCTCCTGATCTACGCCGGCGAACTGATGAAGCGCGGCATCGGCACCCGCCGCGCCTGCGACCTCGCCATCGTGCAGGCCGTCTCGGACGACGCCACCGTGCGCGAGGCGGTGGCGGACATCGTCGACGTCGTCTGGCCATAGGGGGCGCCCCGCTTGGCGGACCTCCACCAAGTCGAGCCCACGCTCGCCCTCTTCGCGCAAGGCATCGGCGGCCGCTATCGGCATTTGCGCGCCGGCGAGGAAGACGCCGCGGACTTGAGCCATCTACGCCTCCCGGCCAGCATCGAGCTCTTTGCTGACGACGCTTGGAACAAGGCGGCCTATCGCCTGCGTGCCTTGGTGCAGCTCGGCTTCGAGGCATTCGGCACCTTCGAGTTCGACTTGGCGCTGGCGCGCGAACACCTGCCAGAGTTAGCCGAGCGCCCGGTGCCTACCCCAGGCCGCGAATCCGACCTCACGGCGTTCTTCGGCCACTTCGAGGCGCCGGCGGTGGCGCGGCAGCTGTTCCATGCCTTGGAACGGGCGCGGGTGGAGGCGCGAACGCTCGCGGCGTACCCCGGCGCCCAGAAGTACCACGCGGCCCTCGCCCCCTTCGTCGAGACGCCGCCGGCGCCCTTGCGCGAAGCGATGGAGCGCCTCAAGGCGCCAACGGCGACCGTTTATGACACCGCCCGGGAAGTGTGCCTTTGCTATGCGGCGCTGGCGCCCGGCGCCACCAGCGTCAGCCCCGAGTTTCCGGGGCAACTGGAGTGGCTGCAACGCGAGGCGCGGCTCGAGGACTGGCGCGAGGAACTGGACGCCACCAACGCGCAACTGGCGACCCTTGCGCTGCTGGACGCGGCCGACGAAACCCAAGTGCGCGAAGGCCAAGGTGATGGCGACATCCGCGACGTGGGCAAGGACCTCGTCGCCCAACGCGACCAGCTCAAGCGCCGCATCGACATGGAACGCGCCGCGCTGCGCCACCGCTTGGGCGATTCCCACGAGGCGGCGAAGAGCTTCCACTACGACGAGTGGGACTATCTGCGCGGCGCCTACAAGCGAGGCTGGTGCCGGCTTTTCGAGGAAACCTTGACGGCCACCGAACCGGAGGACAGCGAAAAGCTCTTGGCGGCGGTGCGCCCGTATGCCAAGGCCGTGCGCCGGCGTTTCGAGCACATCCGCCCCAGCGGCTACCAGCGCATCGGCAAGGTGGCGGACGGCGACGAGTTGGACCTCGCCGCCTTGGTGGATGTCCGCGCCAGCCTGCGTGCCGGCGTTGCCGCGGACGACCGGGTTTACAGCCGCCGCGACCGTTTGCGACGCGACGTGGGCGCGGCGTTCCTCGTGGATCTATCCGCTTCGACGGACGATCCAGCCCGCGACGGCGAATCGCCCCAAGAGGCCACTGGCGCGAACACATCGGCCACCGCCGCCAACCTGCGCGATCCCTTCTTCGACGACGATGACGACCCCTACGCGGCCTTGGACAACCCACCGCCACCCGCCCCGGAGCGGCGCCGCATCATCGACATCGAGAAGGAGGCCGTGGCGCTGCTGGCGACCGCCTTGGAGGGCTTGGGCGACCCCTACGCGGTGTACGGCTTCTCCGGCTACGGCCATGACTGCGTGGAGTTCTACGTCGCCAAGGAGTTCGAGCAGCCCTTGAACCGCCAAACGCTGGACGCCATCGCCGCCATGAAACCCAAGCGCAGCACCCGCATGGGGCCCGCCATCCGCCACGCCGCCGCCAAGCTCCGGCGCCACGGCGCCGCCCTCAAGGTGCTCTTGATCGTGAGCGATGGCTTCCCGCAAGACTGCGACTATGGCCCCACCCGGGGCGACCACGAATACGGCCTGCGCGACACCGCCAAGGCCATTGCCGAGGCCGAGCGCGACGGCGTACACGCCTTCTGCGTGACGGTGGACCGCTCCGGCCACGACTACCTGCGCCGCATGTGCGCCGAGACGCGCTACATGGTGATCGAGGAGACCGAGCAGTTGCCGATGGCCCTGCAGAAGGCGTATCGGCAGCTGACCCGCGTTTGACAGATGCCGCGCCCCGCGGCGGCGGCATCCTTATCCGTCTGTTAAGCCCCCGGCTGGGCGGCGCCGCCCTCAGTCGTCCCCGCCCATGATGCCGAACAGGCTCAGCAGGTTCATGAACATCAGGTAGATGGAGACGAACAGGTTGTTGGTGGCGATGATGTAGTTGGTCTCGCCGCCGAGCACCAGCGCACTCGTCTGGTAGAGCATCAGCGCTCCGGCGATGAGCACCATGCCGGCCGAGATGGCGGCGGCGAAGGGCGACAGATCAAAGAAGAACGAGCAGACGATGATGCCGAGGATGATCCAGAAGCCCATCACCAGGAACGAACGCAGGAAGTTGAAGTCTCGCCGCGTGACGATGGTGTAGATGGAGAGGCCGACGAACGCCGCCGCGGTGACGCCGAACGCCTGCGCGACGATGCCGGGATTCACCGCCGCGAAATAGCCGACGATGGGCCCCGCCGCGATGCCGATGAAGCCCGTGAAGGCGAACGTCCAAAAGAGCCCCCAGCCGCTGTCCGCCGTCTTGTTCACGGCGAACGAGAGGCCGAAGAAGCCGACCAGATAGACGATGAAGTTGAACGGCGGCAGGTTCATGGCCACCGCCGCCACGCCCGTCAAGCTCGCAAACGCCAGCGTGAGCGCCAGCAGCAGGTAGGTGTTGCGCAGAACCTGATTGACTTCAACGGCCGGCCGCTGCGCGGCGGCGTAGATTCTCGACTGTGCCATGACGCTCCTCAAAGCGCGTGAACTGTAGGAGGCTGTATAGGGAATCTGAGCCGCGTTTTCAAGGGCGCGTCAGCGTGGCGCCCGACTTTCCAAGAACGCCCGCGGGCAGTGCGTCGAGCACGGCCTTCGGCGGCAACTTCGATACGGCCTTTTCTGCACCCTCATCCGCAGGCTCGCCGCCCCCGGCGGGCTTGTCGCTAGCGTCGTTGGGCGGCGAGTGTCTCGGCATCCCGTTCCATCGCTCGATACATGTCTCGGCCGATGCGCTGCAAGTCTTGGCTCTGGGCGTCTCGCGGGTAAACGGGAACTGCCAGCGTCGCGTGGAAGTCCCCCGCGCCGCTCAGCGTTCGCAGCAGGGACCTGCCAAACACTCCCAAGCCACGAACCGTGCGTGATCGTTCTCTGTCAGCCACCAAGGCCGCCACCGACATCGTTTGCATTGCTCGCTCTCGCCATGCCCCCGTGCCATCGCATTGGACAATCCCGCCCAACGCCTGTCAAGCCGAAGGTCGCATCAAGGCCGACCGAGCCGTCAAGCCGTCAACCACCGCCCTTGAACAATGCCACCATCCGGCGCAGAATCCCACCTCTCAAGCCCGTGGCTACGTAGCTCAGTTGGTTAGAGCACGCGATTCATAATCGCGGGGTCGGCGGTTCAAGTCCGCCCGTAGCTACCAACCTTCCCCGTCGCCTTTGCCCCTGCCGCGTCAGGCGCCGAACGCCGTGCGCACGGCGGCCGCCGGTGGAGCGTAGTAAAAGCTGCCGGAGATGGGGCGCGACCAGCTCAAGAGGTGGTCCCTGAACCCGTCGCCGGCGCCGCCGAACATCGAGTTCAGCAGGATGCGGAAGCGCTCGACGTCCGCGCTGAAGGCCAAGAAGAAGAGCCCCGCGTCCGCCACGCCGCCCACCGGGCTGCTGCGCCGGTAGATTTTCACCGGCTCGCCGTCGCGCTTGAGGTCCGTGCGGCTCACATGGCTGTCCGGCGGCATCGCCGCGCCCGCGAGCTCCACACTGTCCGCCTTGGTGCGGCCGATGACGCGCTCCTGCTCCGCCACCGGCAGCGCCCCGAAACCCGCGAGGTCGTGCATCCAACGCTGCGCGAGCACGAAGCTGCCGCCGGCGTTCGGGCCATCCGCGATGAGCGCCGCCTGCAGGCGGGCATCGGCTTTCGGATTGGCGGTGCCATCCACGAAACCCGTGAGGTCTCGGCTGTCGCGGAAGCGGAAGCCCTGCCCCTCGGCGGCCAAGCTCGCCAACGGCGCGAGCGCGTCCCGCCATTGCAGCGCCCGGGCGAACAACTCATCCCGTTTCGCGCCATGCAGCCACACGAAGAGATCGCGTTGGGTGGCCGGCGCGACATGGCCGTCCGCCCCTTCGATGGCGCGGAACCGAAAGTCCAAGTCGGGTGCTGGAACACCAACCAGCACCTCGGCCAAGCGCGGCCCAAAGGCGATGACCTGCTCACCGCCGGCCACCGCGTCGAGAACGTCCGCAGCGGCAAGCAACTGCGCCGGCGCCGGCCCGCCAAGCTCGAACTCCAGAAAGACGTGATGCTCGGTGCCTTCGACGAAGATGCCTGGCTGGTGTTCGGTCATGGCCGTGCGGATCGGGGGCGGGCCGCGGATTCTAAACCCGCCCCTGCTCCACGTGGGGCAAGCGGTTCTCGATTGATTTGACGTGCGTCTGTGGGGGAGGTGGTGATCCCGCACAGCCATTGGACGCCTTGGCAATGCTGCCCTACACTGGTCGCACGCCATGCAAGCCGTTGATCGACAGGTCTTAGGCCAAGTCCGCCGTTGGCTCGATGCCGGGGAGCCGTGTTGGCTCGCCACGGTGGTGGGAACTTGGGGGTCTTCGCCGCGTCCGGTGGGGTCGCTCCTCACCTGCAACCGCACCGGGCGCATTGTCGGCTCGCTGTCCGGCGGGTGCGTGGAAGACGACCTCTTGGAGAAGCTCACCTCCGGTGTGCTCGCCAAGGATGCGGCACAGTTCTTCCAATATGGCATCACCGCCGAGGAGACGGAGCGGCTGGGGCTGCCCTGCGGCGGGCACTTGGACATCGTGGTGGAGCCCTTGGCGGCCAACGCCCGCACACTGGAACACTTCGCCGCGCTCTCCGAGCGGGTGGCCGGGCGCGGTTGTGTGCGGCGCACCGTGTGGTTGAACGAGCGCCGCTTCGCCGCGCTGGAGGTGCAAGAACACGAGCCGCTGCGGTTCGATGCGGCGGCGCAGCGCCTTGAGCACACCTATGGCCCGGGTTTCCACTTGTTCATCATCGGTTCGGGCATGGTGTCCGCGTATGTGGCCGAAATGGCCCAAGCGCTGGACTTTCAGGTGACGGTGTGCGACCCCCGCGAGCACCTCCTGCGGGATTTCCGCGTGGAAGGCGTGACGAAGGTGGCCGAGATGCCCGACGACGCGCTCCGCGAGCGGGCGAACGACCCGCGGTCGGCCATCGTGGCGCTTACCCACGATCCGCGCATCGACGACATGGGCATGATGGAAGCGCTGAAGACACAAGCCTTCTACATCGGCGCGATGGGCTCCACCCGCACCTCCGCCAGCCGCCGCGAGCGGTTGCGGGCACTCGACCTTTCGGAAGCGGAGCTGGCCCGGCTGCGCGCGCCCATCGGCCTGCCCATCGGCAGCAAGACGCCGCCGGAGATTGCCGTGGCCATCCTCGCGGAGATCACTGCGGTGCGGCATCAGGCCGTCGAGGACGCGAGGGCGCGGCTGACGGCGCTCGCCGCCGGCGCTTGACGAAAGCCGCCGCCGACGGCGTGGCGGCCGTCCTGCTGGCGGCCGGCGAGGCGCGGCGCTTCGGCGCCGACAAACGACGCCACGCCATCGACGGTGAGCCAATGATCGCCCGCGCGGTGGCGCGTTACGCGGCGGAGTTCGGTGCCCTCCATGTGGTGCTACGGCCCGGTGAGGAAGCCATTGCCGACCTCATTGCGCCGTGGCAGCCGCGCATCGTCGTCGCGGCCCGCGCGAGCGAGGGGATGGGGCACAGCCTGGCCGCCGGTGTCCGTGCATTGGGGGTGTGCGAACAGGTCGTCGTCGCGTTGGCCGACATGCCGTTCGTGGCCGCGGCAACGTTGCGCCGCCTGCGCGCGATGATGGGGCCGGGGCGCATCGCCCGGCCGATGTATCGGGGTGTGCCGGGCCATCCGGTGGCCTTTTCGGATGTCTTTCTGGACGAGCTCATGGCGCTCAAGGGCGACCAGGGTGCGCGCGACGTGATCCGGACGCATCCAGACGCGCTGGTGCAGTGGTGGGTCGAAGACGCTGGGGTGGTGCAAGACGTGGACGTGCCACCACCGCCCTAGTCGGGCGCCCAAGCCGTGCCCGCCGCGCCGGCTCGCGCGTCAGCGGTTCCCCAAGCGGCTCGCCCAATCGAGCTTGCTGCGGCAGGATTCGAAGAAGCTGTGCCCCAGCGGATAGGCGAGATGCAGCGCATGGGGGTGCTTCTTGATGGTCACCGCGTCGCCGGGCCGCACGGCGTAGTCCACCTGTGAATCGCAACTCACCTGCGGCGCGGTGGCCGAGCTGCCCACCACGATCTCGATTTCCGCGTCGCCCCGCACCACCAACGGCCGCGACGTGAGCGTGTGCGGAAACATCGGCACCACGACGATGGCGTCCAGCCCCGGATGCATGATCGGCCCGCCGGCGGACAAGGCATAGGCGGTGGAGCCGGTGGGCGTGGCCACGATGACGCCATCGGAACGTTGCCGATAGACGAAATCGCCGTTGATGAAGAGCTCGAAATCCATCATCCGCGACGCGGCGCCGGCGTGTACCACCACGTCGTTCAAGGCGGTGGAGGCACCCACCGCGGTGGTGCCCCGCTCGATGTGGGCGTCCAGCAGGGAGCGCTCATCGACGGTGTAGCGGCCGCTGAGCACGGCGCCGAGCTTGTCTTCGATTTGCTCCGGCGACACATCGGCCAAGAAGCCGAGGCCGCCGCGGTTGACGCCCACCACCGGCACGCCGCTGTGCGCCACTTCCCGCGCCACGCCAAGGATGCTGCCATCGCCGCCCACCACCACGATCAGATCGCAGCGCGTGCTCAAGCCGATGCGATCCTCCACGTCCAAGTCGTGGCTCGCCAACATCGCGGCGGTGGCGGCTTCCACCACGAGTTCCACGCCGGCGCCGAGCAGGAAACGCGCCACGGCGCCGACGGACTCGACGACTTGGGGATTCCCCGCCCGGCCCACGAGGCCGACGGTGGGAAAGTGGGCCGACGCTGGCTCGGACATTGAGGACTCTCCCGCGAGGGCCACGCATTGTATGCCTTGCCCCGCGTCCGTCGGGTTGCGGCGTGGCGGTGCGCCGCGAGCCCGTCCGTCAGGGCCGGTAGGGAATCGGGGGTTCCCCGAGCTGGGTGCGGAGCACGCGCTGCGCATCCTCGGCGAACTCGCACAGGAGGGGGCGGGTGTCGCGCGGGTCGATGATGTCTTGGCCCGTCGCCTCCGCGGTGCGGAAGGGTGACGCCACCGCGTTCAGCCGTGCTTCGATCTCGCGGCGTTTTGCGTCTGGGTCCGCGGCGGCATCGATTTCGCGCCGGTAGGCGGCCGACGTGCCGCCGGCGATGGGCATGGAGCCCCAAGCGGCGGAGGGCCATGCGTAGCGACGGAACATCCCGGTGGGGCGGTGCTGGCATTGGCCTGCCACGCCGAACAGCCGTCCGACCACGACGGTGATCCATGGCATCCGCGATTGGCAGGCGGTGGCGACCAGCTGGGCGCCGGCGCGTTCGATGCCCTGCTTTTCCGAATCGAGGCCCACCATGAAGCCCGGCTCGTCCGCCAGGCTGACCAGCGGCAAGTGGAAGACATCGCAAAGCTGCATGAGGCGCATCACCTTGCTGCCGCCGGCCACGTCAGTCGAACCGCCGTGGAAGCGCGGATCGTTCGCCATCACGCCCACCGGATAGCCGTTGAGGCGCGCCAACCCGGTGACTCGCGAGCGCCCATAGCGCGGAGCGATCTCGAAGAACGAGCCGTGGTCGAACACGGCGTCGATGATGGATCGCACCTTATGAACTTGGCGCCGGTCCTTGGGGATGATGGCCAACAGCGACTCGTCGCGCCGCTCTGGATCGTCGTCCGTGGCCAGCCGCGGCGCCAGCTCCCACACGCTGCCCGGCAGATAGCTCAGGAAGCGGCGGATCTGTTCGAAGGCATCGGCCTCGGTGTCGGCCAAGTTGTCCACGCAGCCGCTCACGCGGGTGTGGATGTGCGGGCCGCCGAGGTCCTCCTTGGCGATGTCGTAGCCCAGCGCCGCCTTCACCACCGGCGGGCCGCCGGGGAAGAGCTGGCTCACGCCCTTCACCATGACGTTGAAGTGCGCCATGCAGGCGTTGATCGCCGGCAAGCCGGCGACGGAGCCCAAGAGCGCTGAGACGACCGGCACCTTGGACAGGAGGTCCACGTCGATCTGCGACCAGCCGTTGCCATCCGGCAGATAGGTGCGGCCGATCTCCTCGAAGCCGCGCACGCTGCCGCCGGCGGCGTCGAGCAGGCGAACGTAGGGAAGCAGCCACTGGCGCGCCCGTTCGTTGGCCGCGAGCTCGTTGCCCAAGCCGCCACCGCCGCCGGTGGCGGAGCCGCCGCGCACCGTGAAGTCGCCACCGCTCAAGATCACCTTGCGGCCATCGAGCAGTGCCGTGCCCTCCACCGCGGCGCGCGGGGTGAAGGCAGTGAGCGCCGCGCCATCGTAGGTGGCCTCGCCGGCCAAGGACATGAATTCGCGGAAACTGCCGTCGTCCGCCAGTGCGGCGATGCGTTCCCGCACCGTCAGCTTGCCGCGCCGCCGTTGCCGCTCAATGCCCTCTGGCCCACCCATCTGCGCCCGCAACTCGCGCCGCCGTTCGATTTCGTGAACCTCGTCCAGCCAGCTCGCCGCGTTGGGACGGCCCTTGTCAGTCTTCATAGGCATAACCATCAAACCAAGGATATTTCCGTATGAGTTCGGCAACTTGGGCCTTTTGCTCTGCAGTCCATCGCACTTTGGAGCGGGTTTTGTGCGGAGACGGATACGCTTTGGCGGCGCAGGCTTGCAGGTATGCGTCGGCGCACTCCACGCCCAAAAACTCGCAGGCCGATCGCAAGTGTTCTTTCGGAGATGCGACGAAGTCCTCATGTTTGACTTGGAACATCTCATCTTCCGAAAACATGGGCAGCACTTCGACCAGCTTGTCGGACATCGAGAAACACTCGTTATCGGACGCAAGAAAGGCTTGATCCAATTGCGGCTTTTCGGCATCTGTGGGTTTGAAATCCAGAAACGACAGCGGTATGGCCACGTTCCCTCCTTTGTTTCGGAGCGTCCTCAGATATTGCGCGGCCATCATGTCGTAGGGATTTCTGTACGTGAAGAAGGCGCTTATCGGAACGCCCATCTGGCGGCGCAAGGCATCGAGCACCCAAGGCCAGTTGTACAGGCAAATCGTCCCCACAACCGAGTTTTTGTCGCCAATGATCCGCAGCCGCGAGTAATCGCCCTGCCATTGGGTGTGTACGGCGAAGGAATAGCCCCCCATTCCCCGATACCCTAAGTCCCGGACTAGTCGGTCATGCTTCAGAATCCGGCGCACAACGCGCCCTTTGCCCACAGTTCCCGCGGCGGCGGCGGCCTTCAGCGCTCGCGCGAACTTAAACGCCTCATTGGAAATCACTATTTCAGGATGCGCGTTGAGCATGCTGCCAAGAAAGGTGCTTCCCGCCCGATGGTACCCAATGAACAGCACAAACCGCTCCATGTTCCGCCCCTTGTGGCTGTAAACCGGCGCCAGCGCCGCGTCGGCGAACGCGGATCCCGCTGAGCGGATGAACTCATGCAATCCGCCCATTTCGCGACCAACCACGCCTCTCCCTCTTCCTCGGCGCCACCGCCAGCGGAACGGCATCTTGTCTCGGCGACCATGCCGCACCATGTATGGACACTCAGCGTAACACGGCAAGCATGTCCGGCGACCGCCGCCGGAGGCCTCCGCCAAGCGGTCCGAGCGGTCGCGCACGGCGCCTCCACGGCGGGGAAGGACACTGCTGGCGGGCCGGGCTTTCGGCCATCCGTGCCCCCTTGCGTTTTCGACCATACTGGATACAATGCCATCTTCCTGTATGCGTGGACAGCCGGAAATGCAGAAACTCACGGAAAGGCAAGCAGCGATCTTGGACTACCTCAAGGCGCACGGCGACGAGCATGGCTACCCGCCCACCCGGGCGGACATCGCGCGGGAGTTCGGCTTCCGGTCGCCGAACGCCGCGGAGGAACATCTGAAGGCGCTGCGGCGCAAGGGCGCCATCGAGATTTCGCCGCATCGTTCCCGCGCCATCCGCATCTTGGGCGCGGCCCCGGTGGGGTTGCCGGTGGTGGGGCGCGTCGCCGCCGGCAGCCCGATACTCGCCCAAGAACACATCGAGGACACCTGCGATCTCTCAGGTGAGTTCTTCCGCCCCCAGGCGGACTACCTGTTGCGGGTGCGCGGCGACAGCATGACCGGCGCTGGCATCTTGGATGGGGACTTGCTGGCGGTGCATAAGACGCCGGAGGCCAAGAACGGCCAGATCGTCGTCGCCCGCGTTGACGACGAGGTGACGGTGAAGCGCTTCAAGCGCGTCTCCCGGGCGCGGCTGCTGCTGTTGCCGGAGAACGAGCACTACGATCCCATCGAGGTGGACCTGCGCGAGCAGGAAGCCGTGATCGAGGGCTTGAGCGTCGGCGTGATTCGGCGCGGCTGACGCGCCGCGGGCGGCACTCGTGGTGTGGCGCCACGGCTTAAGCGCTGAGCTTGCCGTGCCCCGCCATCGCCTCACGCGCCTCGGGGCGTTGGGCGGCCGCGCTTGGCCGCGCCGCGGCGGGGTGCCGGCTTCTTGCGGCCGCCAGCGGAGGCCGCCTTGGCGGCGCCCGCCCGCCAAGCGCCGTCGCGGTAGAAAGCCTGCCACTCGGTGCGTTTGCCATCGCGCTCAGACGTCACATAGTGCTGTCCGGTCTTGCGCGAAAAGCGGATCATCGCAGGGTTGCCGTCCGGGTCTGCCTCGGGGGCGTCGAGCAGGTGTTGGAACTTGGCGTCGAGTTCGTTGGCGTGTGGCTTCAGCTCCCGCACCAGCGGTGCCCGCGTCTCGCGGTGCCTCGGGAACTTGCTTGCGGCGAGGAAGATGCCGGCCGCGCCGTCGCGCAGCACGAAATGGTCGTCCGCGCCGCTGCACGGGAGTTCTGGCATGGGAATCGGGTCTGCCTTGGGCGGTGCCGGGCGGCCGTCGCGCAGCAGTTTGCGGGTGTTCTTGCACTCGACGTTGGTGCAGCCGAAGTACTTGCCGAACCGCCCGGACTTCAACTGCATCTGCGCCCCGCAGCGATCACATTCGATGGTGGGGCCGTCGTAGCCCTTGATGCGGAACTCGCCAGTCTCGACGGCGAAGCCGGGGCAGTCTGGGTTGTTGCCGCACACATGCAGTTTGCGCTCCGCGTCCACCAAGTACGCGTTCATGGCGGTGTCGCACAAGGGACAGCGGCGCATGGTGCGCAGCCGCCGGCCTTCGGCCTCTTCGTCATCGGCCGCGGCCTCGTCGCCGGGAACGAGGTTTTGGGTGTTGGTGCAACGCTCCTTGGGTGGCAGGGCGTAGCCCGAGCACCCCAGAAAGACGCCGGTGGCGGCGGTGCGCACTTGCATTGGGCGCCCGCATTGGGAGCACGGGATGTCGGTGCTGGTCGGCGCGTTGGGGCGCATGCCTTCGCCGGGCGCGGCCACCGCTTTGGCGAGCCGTTCCGTGAACCCGCCATAGAAGCCGTCGAGCACGGTTCGCCAAGGCCGTTCGCCGCCGGCGATTTGGTCGAGTTCCTGCTCCATCCCTGCGGTGAAGGAGTAGTCCATGAGGTTCTCGAAGTTCTCGATTAGGCGGTCCGTCACGAGTTCCCCGATCTTCTCGGCGCGGAAGCGGCGTTTTTCCAGCGTCACATAGCCGCGTTCTTGGATGGTGGAGATGATGGCCGCGTAGGTCGAAGGCCGGCCAATGCCGCGCTTTTCGAGCTCGCGCACCAGGCTCGCTTCGTTGTAGCGGGCTGGCGGCTTGGTGAAGTGTTGCGTCACGCCGGCTTCCACGAGGCGGAGCGCTTCGCCGACGGCGAAGTCCGGCACTGGCTGATCTTCGTCGCGCCGCGCGGGGGGCGGCTGCACGCGGGTGAAGCCATCGAACTTCACCACCCGCCCGCGCAAGCGGGCCTCAAAGCCGCCGCCGGTGGCCGCGACGGTGGTGACCAGATATTCGGCGCGGTTCATCTGGCAAGCGATGAATTGCCGCCAGATGAGGTTGTAAAGGCGCTGCTCGTCCTGGGGCAGGGTGCCCATCCGCTCCGGCAGGGCGTGGGCGTCCGTGGGGCGGATGGCTTCGTGGGCCTCCTGCGCGGCGGCTTTGCTGGCGTATCGCTGCGGCGCCTTCGGCAGATAGCGCTCGCCGTAGGCGTTCAGGATGTGTTCCCTGGCGGCCGCCACGGCCGGCCGCGCCAAGTTCGTGGAATCCGTGCGCATGTAGGTGATGTGGCCGGCTTCGTAGAGCCGTTGCGCCGTCGTCATCGTCTTGCGCACCGAGAAACCGAGGCGGTTGGCCGCCGCCTGCTGCAATGTGGACGTGATGAACGGGGCGCCGGGGCGCACCGTCGTGGGCTTGTCGTCACGCCGGGCCACGCTGAACGCGGCCTCCCGCAGGCGGCTCAGCGCGGCGTTCGCGTCGGCTTCGTTGCCGGGGCGGAACGTCTTGCCGCCGTCGTGGGAGACCTTGAAGCGACAGGGCGCCTCATCGCCTTCGCGGGCGAGGTCCACGAACGCCTCCCAGAACTCTTCGGGGGTGAAGGCGCGGATTTCGCGCTCGCGTTCGACGATGAGCCGCACCGCGACCGATTGCACACGCCCCGCCGACAAGCCGCGGGCCACCTTCGACCACAGCAGCGGCGACAGCTCGAAGCCGACGACGCGGTCCAGGAAGCGCCGCGCTTGCTGGGCGTTCACCCGATCTTCGTCGATGCCGCCCGGATTGCGGAACGCCTCTTGGATCGCGTCCTGCGTGATCTCGTTGAACACGACGCGCCGAAACCGCTCCGGGTCGCCGCCGATCACCTGCTGCAGGTGCCATGCGATGGCTTCGCCCTCGCGGTCCAAGTCCGTGGCGAGGTACACCCGCTCGGCGCGGTCCGCGGAGCGCTTGAGGTCGGCGACGACCTTCTCCTTGCCGGGCAGCACTTGGTATTCCGCCGTCCAGCCGTTGTCCGGGTCCACGCCCATGCGCTTGACGAGCTGCTGGCGGGCGCGGCGTTGCTTGTAGTCCGCCTTGGCGGCCGGATCGAGCTTGCGCGTCTTCGCCGCGGTTTGGGCGCGTTCCTTGGGGTCGGTCTTGGCGCTGCCGCCCACCGGTAAATCCCGCACATGGCCAACGCTCGACTTGACGACGTAGTCCTTGCCGAGATAGCGGTTGATGGTGCGCGCCTTGGCCGGCGATTCCACGATAACGAGCGAGGTCAACGGGCGCTCCTGAGCGATGGGGAAAGGGACCCGAAGCGGGGCCGCCAAGCGCGCGGTTTATACATCATGCCCGCCGAATCGGGGAAGTGCGGATGCGGCGGCAGGGAGATTAAGGCTTCTGCACCGCATCCCACCTCTCCTTCGCGTGCGCATCTTGCTGGACTGGCTGTTGGAGCCAGCAGCGCAAGGGGCCCCGGGCGCTGCGTGGGCCCAAGCCCAGCCCAACGAGGAATGGCGACGGACTTCAAGCCTCCCTAGTATCGTCGCTGGGCAATTCTCGAACGCGCCAATGCGCCTTATCGCGCAAACGCTGGAAGCTCAATCTGACTCGAAAGTCCTCCCCTCTGGTCGGTGCATTGCGTCCGGCCAGCCAGATCGTGTCCTCGGCGTTCGGGTTGTAGCGCTGCTGCAGGCGTCCATTGGGTATGCAGGCGACGATGATGCGCTCAAGGTTGTGTGAGCCGTGATGCTCGGCGTAGATGTACTTCGCGATGATTGTCACGACATCGAACTTCCTGCCGCCGCGGGAGATCGTGTGCTCCAATTGTCCGAGTTCGTCAACGACGTTACCGCCCCGCATCATCCTCACCCGCATCGAGGTCTGGGACATTTGGATCGTTGCGGTGCGGTCCCCGTTCGCCTTTTCCGCCTTCGCGTCAAGCATCAGCGCGATGGGCTGGGCTTGGGGGAGAAAGACGTAGATCGACTTTTTGACGTCCACCTTGCCATAGAGGCGGTGGCCGACATCTGGCATTCCCATCGCCTCGACGGCCTCCCTCGTCACGTCCTCGGCGATGTCTTGGGGCAGGTCGGTCTCCTCGCGGAATATCTGCTTGGCCTGCGGCCAGTAGTCCTTCAATGCCTGCACCACCATCTCAAGGGCGGTTTGCTCAACGCGCTCAAGCTCATCGAGCGTCATCGGTGCGCCGGTGCGCGATCTGCGCGTACGCCGCCTCCAAGTCGATGCCGAGCCATTGCCGGCCCAGCAGTTTCGCCACTTTGGTGGTGGTGCCCGTGCCGACGAACGGGTCCAGCACCACTCCGCCGGATGGCGAGAAGAGGCGGATCACGCGGGCGGCGAGTTCCTCCGGGAACTCCGCCTCGTGGCGGTGGTTGCGGCTCACCGAACGGATGTGCCAAACGCCGCGGGAGCCCCAATCCGCCCACTCGCGGGGTGTCAGCCGCTCCCGGTCGTACTGCGTTATGCCGGGTCGCCAAAAGACATAGACGTGCTCGAACTCGTCCACGGCGCGGTACGAGTTGGAGTGCCAACGGCTGTTCGCCCAGCAGGGGTCCTTGTGCCAAATCCGCTGGTCGTAGAGAAAGAAACCGGCATCCTCCGCCCACTCGGAAACCAAGCAACCGGTCAACAACACCTTGGTGGGTGTGGACTGCTTCCCGCCACGCACGTTGTTGTGTTCGAGGCGCCGCTGAATGGTCTGCTCGCTGCAGCCGAGCAGCGCCGCCAGTTCCTGCCGCTTTGCGCGCGGATGTGCCTTGCGCGCGGCCAACACCTGCTCGGTGGTCACCGATTGGGTCTTGCGGCGCACGTTGTTGGCTTGGAACTTCGGCATCGCCGGGTCCGGAAAGCACAGGATGTCGCCGATGTTGACGACGAGAAAGCCACCCGGCTTGACGATGCGGCGATGGCAACGAATCACGTCGCGCAGCAGTTCGCGCCAATCGTCGAAGGACAAGTGGCGTTCGTAGGACTTGCCGACGTAGTAGGGTGGCGACCAGAAGCTCAAGTCCACGCTGGCCTCGGGCAATTGCGCCAAGCGAACTCTGGCATCCCCGGTCAGGATGCGGTTGAAGGCGAAGCGCCCGGCGGCGGCCGAATCTTGGCCGCTGGGGGAGTGGGGTTGCATGGTGGGGCTATGCTCTCCTTTCTCTGGCATTATGTCCAGTCTTTGGCCGAATTCAATCGCGCCCGCCGGCCGCGGCCTGCAGTGCGCCGATGGTGCCTAGGCACTTGGCGATTTCCTCCACGGCATCGTCCAGCGCTTCCGGCGGCACGTCTTCCCGCCAGTGCCAGCTCGTGGCCGCCGGCGTGGCTTCCACCGCCAATGCCGGGGTCTTCACAGCCTCCAGGGCCGCCGCCACCGCTTGCCAATAGGTCGCGGCGTCGGCCGGCAGTCGCTCCATGCGCTGGCGTGGGTGTGGTGCCCAGCCCGTGATTGGGCTGCCGGCGGCTTGGCCCGGCAGCAGGAACCAAGACGGCGACCCTTCGCTCCCCGGCGCCATCGGCAGGCGATAAGCGGCGCCGGGTTGCGTGGCGTCGCGGCGGGCGCCGCCGGCGCTCACACGGTCCTCCGGCGTCGGGTCGAGCAACGGCACCCGCACCAGTTCCACAGCCAAGCCGCGCCGCCGCGCCGCTTGGCGGAGCTTCGCCAAACGCCGGTCGCGCCGCGATGGCATGAGCCAGAAGATCGGGCCGAAGGCCGCCACGAGACACACCGCGACGATGATCCAGACCACTCAGCCCTCCGCCCACTGCCGCATGGCGGCGTCGCGGCATCCCGCGACATCCTGTTGAGACAGCTTCGCATTGTGTGTATGGTCGCCGCAAATCGAGCGAGGGCAACGCTCTTGGGCGCGTACCGACGCATCCTGCTCGCCGTCGATCTCACGGAGGAATCCGGCGCGGTGGCGGAGCGTGCCGCGGCGCTGGCCAAGTCCTTTGACGCCGAGCTCCATGTGATCCATGTCATCGAGCCCTTGAGCCTCGCCTACGGCGCCGACTTCCCCATGGACCTCTCGGTCGTGCAGGATCAGATTCAGGAGCAGGCGGAGTCGCACTTGGCCGAGTTCTGCGCCGGCGTCGGCGTGCCGGGGGCGCGGCGGCATCTGATCTTTGGACGGCCGGAAACCGAGATCCATCGCGTCGCCGAACGCGAGGACATGGACGTCGTGGTCGTGGGCAGCCATGGCCGGCATGGGTTGGCGTTGCTGATGGGCTCCACGGCTAATGGTGTCCTGCACGGCGCGTCGTGCGACGTGCTGGCGGTGCGGGTGGGTCCGGGCGCCCACCCGACGGGGGGTTGACCGGCATCCGTCCACGCGCGTTGGTGCGCCGCGGCGCACTGTGCATCCTCCTCGCCACCGGCGGCGCGGCGGCGGATGCCGGGCCGGAAGCCGCGCGGGAAGGCTACAAGCGCGCCGTGGCGGCCCTTGAAGCGGGGCGCGTGAGTGAGTTCCGCCGCGCCAAGCAGGCCCTCGAAGGCTACGCGCTGCACCCGTACCTCGTCTATTACGATGCCCGTTCGCGGGTCAACCACTTGGGCGCCGAAGAGGCGGTGGCGTTGCGCGGGCAGCTGGCGGACATGCCGCTCGGGGAGCGGCTCTACACCGCCTGGCTGCTGGCGCAGGCCCGGCGGGGCCGTTGGCAGACTTACCGCGACCACTATGTTCCGCAACGCCGCGCCGACGCCCGCTGCTATCACGCCCGCGCCCTGTACCGCACCGGCGAGCGGGAGGCGGCGTTGGCGCTGACGCCGGCGCTGTGGCGGGTCGGCGAATCCCAGCCCAAGGCATGTGACCCATTGTTCGCGGTGTGGATGGCCCAAGGTGAGCCGAGCGAGGGCTTGGCCTGGGAGCGCTTGGGCCTCGCCATCGGCAACAACGAGCGGCGGCTGGCGCGCTATCTGCTGCGCTTCTTCACGGGCGGCGCCGCCGCGGCGCGCGCCTATTACGACGGCCATGTGAATCCGCGCATCGCCCGCCAGCCACGGCGTTTTCCGGATACGGAACGCGGCCACGAGGCGCTGGCGCATGTGTTGACGCGCTACGCTCGGCGCGACCCCCGCCGTGCCGCGGCGTTGTGGCCGGACTATCGGGCGCGTTTGGGCCTTTCGGACGGGATGCGCGCCTACATTGACGAGCGGGTCACCCTTGCGCTGGCGCGGGAAGGTGACTTCCCGGCCGCATCGGCGGCGCCGGCGGAACACTCGGCGGACTTCATCGACGGCATGGCGCAGGCCAGCGTCATCCACCGGCAGTGGCGGCGCGCCGTGCCGTGGATCGAGGCCATGTCCGAAGCCAACCGGCAAACACAGCGCTGGCGCTATTGGTTGGGCCATTCCCTCGTCGAGACCGGCGCGGCGGCGAAGGGCGAGGCGGTGTTGAGGGGCTTGGC
Source organism: Candidatus Azotimanducaceae bacterium (assembly GCA_965200505.1). Taxonomy (GTDB): domain Bacteria; phylum Pseudomonadota; class Gammaproteobacteria; order Pseudomonadales; family Azotimanducaceae; genus VXNE01. The sequence continues at coordinate 3,262,376 of OZ241343.1, forward strand.
CGGCGAACGCGACTACTACGGGTTTCTCGCCGCCGGCCGATTGGGTCTCGCGCCGGCCCTCAACGACAGCGGTGCCCTTGCGCCCGCCGCCGCCCATGCCCGTGTGCGCGCCAAGGCCGCCGTCGAGCGCATGATCGAGCTGTATGCGGTGGGCGATCTCACGAACGCCCGCCGCGAGTGGAACCGGGTGTACGACGCGCTGGCGCCGGGGGAACGGGCCGCCTTGGTGGAACTGGCCGCCGAGCTCGGCTGGATCGATCAAGCCATCTTCGGCGCCAGCCGGGCGGAGCTCAAGGACCATTTGGCGGTGCGTTTCCCCACCCCGTTTCACGACCTCTTCAAGCGGTATGCAGGCGAGACGAGCCTGCCGGTTTCGTTCCTGTTCGCCATCGCGCGCCAAGAGAGCGCGTTGAACCCGAAGGCGAGGTCGCCGGTGGGCGCGCGTGGCTTGATGCAGCTGATGCCGGCCACCGCCCGCGCCACGGCCAAGGCGGCGCGGTTGCCGCGGCCGGCACTGACGGCGTTGTACGACCCGGCCACCAACGTGCGCTTGGGCAGCCACCACATGGCGCAGCTCATGGCCCGCTATGGCAATCACCGCGTCCTGGCCGCCGCCGCCTACAACGCCGGCACCGGGCGCGTGAAGCGTTGGCTGGCCGAGCGCCCGAACCTGCCCACGGACGTGTGGATCGAGACCATTCCGTTCACCGAGACGCGCGGCTACGTCAAGGGCGTGTTGGCGTTCAGCGTGGTTTACGCGGGGCGCTTGGGCGAGCCGACGGCGCCGGTGCTGGCGGAACATGAGCTTCGCGTGCCGTGATCGACGTTGGCGCCAACTTGACCCACTCGTCATTCGCCGACGACCGCGAAGCGGTGCTGGCGCGGGCGCGGGCCGCCGGGGTGGAGGGCATCGTCATCACCGGCACCAGCATCGCGGAATCGCGCGCCGCGGCGGGCTTGGCCGCCGGGCACGACGGGCTCTGGCACACCGCGGGGGTACACCCACACGAGGCGAAATCCGTCGAACCTGGCTGGTTGGACGAACTGGCGGGCCTCGTCGAGAACGACGCGGCGGTCGCCATCGGCGAAACGGGATTGGACTTCCACCGCAACTATTCGCCGCCGGCCGCGCAGCGGGAAGCGTTCGTGGCACAAGCCCGGCTGGCCCACACGCTTGAATTGCCGCTCTTCGTCCACGACCGGGATTCCAACGGCGAGACCGCGCGCATCCTCGCCGCCAGCGGCGTCGCCTCCACCGATGTGCTGATCCACTGCTTCACCGGCACCGGCGCGGACTTGGAGCGATGGCTGGAGGCGGGCTACTACGTCGGCGTCACTGGCTGGATTTGCGACGAGCGGCGCGGCGCCGCGTTGCGCGAGCTGACGCCGCTCATCCCCGACGACCGGCTGGTCATCGAAACCGACGCGCCGTACTTGCTGCCCCGCACCATGCAGGCCGCGCCCGACGCGCCGCGCCCCCGCGGGCGCCGCAACGAGCCGGGGTTCCTGCCTTGGGTTGCGGCCGAGGTGGCGCGGGTGCGATCTACCACCGTCGCCCACATCGACGCCCTCACCACGGCCAATGCGCGGCGCTTCTTCCGGTTGCCGGCGGCCGCCTCGGCGCCATGTGCGTGAGCGGCGCTATGCGGTGGCGAAGAGGCGCATCACGTCGCCGGCGTCAAAGGGCCAATCCAGCTCGCGGCCGTCGAACGCGAGCACCGGCACGCGTTCGCCGTAGCGGCGCAGCAGCGCGTCGTCGAACGCCACCTCTTGGGCGACCAAGGTGCGGTGCGGCGCCGCCGGCAACGCCGCGAGGAGATCCAGCGCCGCCTCACAGGCGGAACAGGCGGTGGTGGTGTAGAGAATAGGATGGACGGGCACGACCAAGAGGTTATCCATCGCGCCGCGTTCGCGCCAGCCGATCGCGGCTGGCGCTATCCCCTGCCGACGGACGCCGCGCTCGCTTGGCGGCGCCAAGGCGCCGGCTGGGTGGCCGAAGTCGAGCTGCCGGCGCTGCCGGCCGGCCATCTGGTGGTGCCGAGCCTTGCCGCCGTCGGCAGCCCGGACTGGCACGCGGCGTTGCTGGATGGCGAGGCCGCGGCCGTTTCAGCGCCGATTGGCCGGCCGGCCGCGCAAGGGGCGGTGCCGTTGCGCCAAGGGCGTCTCGAGGTGCCAGTCGATTGCTTCGTCACCCGCGCCGCGCTGCCGGCGCCGCGCCTGGCGTTCCGCGTCGCCGGGCACCGTGCGCCGCTGGACTATCTCGCGGTGGTGAGCGCCCGGCCGTTGCGCGCCCCCATCCCGCGGCCGCCCGAGGTGTCCACCAGCCCCCTCGCCGTGCCGCCGAGGACGCAAATGGCCGCGGCAAAGGACATTCGCGGCCGCATCTGCGCCCCCACCTGCGTTTCCATGGCCCTGCGCCACTTCGACGTCGCCCATGAGTTCGGCACACTCCTCGCCAGCAGCTACCATGGGCCCACGCGCCTCTATGGCGTCTGGCCGCAAAACCTTTGGGCGGCGAGCCGCTGCGGCGCCTTGGGCGCCGTGGAGACGGCGGTGGATTGGGCAGCGCCCTTGGCGGCCATCGCCGCCGGCCACCCGGTGGTGGCGAGCATCGCCTTTCCGAAGGGTGGGCTGGAAGGCAGCCCGCTGCCTGCCAGCGGCGGGCATCTGGTCATCTTGCGCGGCATGGAGAATAATCGCGTATTGGCGAATGACCCGGCCGCGAGGGTCGCGGCGGAAGTGCCGCGCAGTTACGACGTGGACCAATTCGCCGCGGCTTGGTTCGCCAACCGGGGCGTTTTCTACGTCTTTGCGCGGCCTGGCGATGCGCTTGGGCAAGGTGGAACATAAGGACATGGCAACCGTCTCGAGCCCGGCGCGGCGCACTTGGTGGGGCCTCCGGTACGGGTTCCGGCTGGCCTTGGTGACGGCCGGCGTCGCCTGCGTGACGTTTGGCGTCGTTTACTGGCAGCACAACGAGTTCACCTTCCATGGGCTCTGGTTCGAGGATGGCTTGGCGCTGCATCCGTTGCACTTGGTGGCGGTGGGCACCGCCATCGTCCCGGCCGCGATCTGGGACGTGTTCGTCATGGAGGCGGCACGCGCCGAACGCGCTCGGGTGACGCGGCCCGCCGGTGAATGAGGGGCGCATCTACCTGCGCCACGTGCGCAAAGGCGACCAGGCGGAGTTGGTGGCCCTGGCGCTCGCGGGCCGCCGCCTGCACGAGCCTTGGATCGCGCCGCCCTGTACCGCCCGCGCCTTCAATCTGTACTACCGGCGCACCTTGCGGGACGACCACGAGGGCGTGCTGGTGTGCCTCAAATCCGACCATCGCATCGTCGGCGTCATCAACATGAACAACATCGCCCGCGGCGCCGCCCTGTCCGCGACCCTCGGCTACTACGCCGGCGTCGATGGCGCCGGGCAGGGCTACATGGCGGAAGGGCTGCGGCTGGTCAAGGACTATGCCTTCGGCGAGCTCGGGCTGCATCGCATCGAGGCGAACATCCAGCCGGACAACCGGCGTTCCATCGCGCTGGTGAGGCGTTGCGGCTTCGAGCTGGAGGGGCTCTCCAAGGCGTTTCTGTTCATTGGCGGCGCATGGCGCGATCACGAGCGCTGGGCCGCTCTGGACGCCCGCGCCACGCTGGCGCGGCCCGGCACCCTACGGCGGCGCTCCCTCGTTCGATGAACGCGGGCGTTCCCAAAGTAGCCCGTTACGGGGCTTGGTCTTCGCCCATCACGGCGGACTTCATGCTGTCCGCGTTCGTCTCGTTCGCCGATCTCCTGCATCGGGATGGCGCGTTCTACTGGCTGGAGATGCGCCCGACCGAAGGCGGCCGCTCGTCCCTCGTGGGGTATCGGGACGGCAAGCGGCGCGACCTCACGCCGGCGCCGCTCAACGCCCGCAGCCGGGTACACGAGTACGGCGGTGGCGCGTTCGCCGTGTCGGACCGCATGGCGTGGTTCGTCAACTTCGAGGATCAGAACATCCACGCGGTGCGGCTGAACGGCTCGGTGGCGCGCCGCGTGACCCTCAGCGGCATCGATGAGCGCTTTGGCGGGTTGGTCTGGGACGAGCGCCGCGGCAGCCTCATCGCGGTGCGCGAGCGCCACGGCATGGGTGACGAAGCGATCAACGACTTGGTGCGCGTGGATGTCGCCGATGGCGCCATCGAAGTGCTGGCGAGCGGCCACGATTTTTATGCCGGCGCGCGCCTCTCACCGAACGGCGACCAGCTCGCCTTCCTCGTTTGGGACCACCCCAACATGCCGTGGGATGGCACGCAGCTGGTCGTCGCCCGCTTCGACGCTGCCGGGGCCTTGGCGGAAGCCACGGTGGTGGCCGGCGGCGCCGCGGAATCCGTCTGCCAGCCGGAGTGGCTGGACGATGGCCGGCTGGCCTACGTGTCCGACGCCAACGGTTTCTGGAATCTGCATGTCTATGACGAGTCTGGCGTTTACTGCGCCGTGCCTGACGAAGCCGAGTACGGGGTGCCGCTGTGGAGCCTCGACACCCGCAGCTTCGTGCCGGTGGGGCCGCGCCATGTGGTGGCGCAGCGCATCGAAACGGGGGTGGCGGAGCTGGTGGTGGCGGACTTGGCGCAGGGCCTCACGACGCCGCTGCCGGTCAGCTGCACCAGCTACCGGAGCCTCGTGCGCACCGCCGCGGGGGTCGCCTTCATCGGTGGCCGCAGCGACGACGTGGGTGCCGTGATGACGCTCGACACCGCCACCGGCGAGGCCGAGTGCTTGGCGGTGGAAGGGCGCGTCGCGCTGCCGGCGGGGGTTCTGTCCGCGCCGCGCGCCATTCGCTTCCCAAGTGCCGGCGGCGCCTTTGCGCATGGCAACTTCTACCCGCCGCGCAATGCCGGTTTCGCGGCGCCCGAGGACGATCGGCCGCCGTTGGTGGTGATGAGCCACGGCGGCCCCACCGGCGCCGCTTCGCGGGATTTGAGCCTGCGCATCCAGTACTACACTTCCCGTGGTTGGGCGGTGTTGGACGTGAACTACGGCGGCAGCACAGGCTTCGGTCGCGCCTACCGCGAGCGTTTGGCGGGCAAGTGGGGCATCGTCGATGTCGAGGATTGCGCCGCCGGCGTGCGCCACTTGGTGCTCGAAGGGCAGGTGGACGGCAACCGCGTGGCCATCCGCGGCGGCAGCGCCGGTGGCTACACCACGTTGGCGGCGCTGGTGTTCTCCGAGGTGTTCCGCGCCGGCGCCAGCCACTATGGCGTGGGCGATCTCGAAGCGCTGGCGCGCGACACCCACAAGTTCGAGTCACGCTACATCGAAAGCCTCGTCGCCGCGCAGGACTTCGCCGCCCGCTCGCCGTTGGCGCACATCGACCGGCTGCGTTGCCCCACCATCTTCTTCCAAGGCGCGGATGACCGCATCGTGCCGCGCAACCAAGCGGAGACGATGTTCGACGCGCTCAAGGCCAAGGGCATTCCGGTGGCGTATCTTCTGTTCGAAGGCGAAGGCCACGGCTTCCGCCGTGCCGAGAATGCAAAACGCGCCATAGAGGGCGAACTCGCCTTCTTCAGCAAGGTGTTCGGCCTCGAACCGGCCGACGCCCTGCCGGCGCTCACAGTGGAGAATGCAACATGGCGTTGAAGGTGGCAGTGCTCGCCGGCGGCAGCTCGGCGGAAGCGAGCGTTTCCCGTTCGTCGGCTGGGCAGGTGGCGGCGGCCCTCAAGACGCGCCACCAGGACGTGGTGGTGTTTGAACTCGACGCCGGCCTCACGGTGGCGTTGCAGGGGTTCGCGCCGGATGTGGTGTTCCCAGTGCTGCACGGCCCGCCGGGGGAGGACGGCACCGTGCAGGGCCACTTGGAGATGTTGGGCCTGCCCTATGTGGGCAGTAGCGTGCGTGGCAGTGCGTTGGGGATGGACAAGCACGCATCCAAGGCGATGTTCCGGGCCGCCGGGCTGCCGGTGCTGGACGATGTCGCTCTGGCGCCGGACATGGACTTGGGCGCGGCCGTCGCGGCGGTGGAAACGCGCTTTGGCAGCCGCGTGGCCGTGAAGCCGAGCCGCCAAGGCTCCGCGCTCGGCGTGACGCCCCTGCCCAACGGCGGCGACCTCAGTGGCCCCATCGCCGCCGCGCAACGCTTCGGCGACACGGTGCTGGTGGAGCCGTTCATCCAAGGCCGTGAGATCACCGTGGGTGTGCTGGATTTGGAGGGCGAGGCACCGCGGGCTTGGCCCGCCATCGAGATCGTCACCGCGCGGGATGAGTGGTACGACTTTGAGAACCGCTACACCCCCGGCAAGAGCGAACACCTCATCCCGGCGCCGCTGCCGGAGGCGGTGGCGGAGGAGCTCATCCGCGTCGCCATCGCCGGCCACCGGGCCATTGGTCTGCGCGACCTCTCCCGGGCGGACTTCCTCGTCACGGACTTGGACGACATCTGGCTCTTGGAGATCAACACCATGCCGGGCATGACGCCCACCAGCCTCTACCCGGATGGCGCCCGCGCCGCCGGCCACGGTTTCGAGGCGTTGGTGGACGCGCTCACCCAAAGCGCGTGGCGACGTGGCGCGAGCCTGCCCCAATCCAGTTCCGCCCGCAGACATTACTAGGCGGCGAGCCAGTGGTCTGACTTCGGCCGCGGCCCCGGGAAAGTGTCGTGTCAGTCGAAGTCCAAACCCACCGGGCAGTGGTCCGAACCCAGTGCGTGTGGCCAGATGAAGGCGTCCCGCACACGCCGCGCCGCGCTCGGCGAGGCGAGCACGTAGTCGATCCGCCAGCCCACGTTGTTGGCCCGCGCATCGCCCCACTGCCGCCACCATGTGTAGTGTCCGGGGGCGCCCGGGTGTTGGGTGCGGAACGTATCGACCCAGCCGGCCGTCAGCCAGCGTGTCAGCTCCGCCCGTTCCTCCGGCAGGAAGCCGCTCGTCTTTTCGTTGCCCTTGGGCCGGGCGAGGTCGATGGCTTCGTGGGCGGTGTTGTAGTCTCCGGCGACGAACACCGGGCCGCGCCGCCTGAGCACTTCAAGTCGCTCGAACGCGACGGCGTAGAAGTCGAGTTTGTAGGGTACCCGGCTGTTGTCGCGGTCCTTGCCGCTGCCCTTGGGGAAGTACACGGAGGCCACCGACAGCCGCCCGAAGGATGCGACCATGAACCGCCCCTCGACGTCGAAACGCGGTTCGCCAAGCGAGGTCTCCACGCGGCTCGGCTCGGTGCGCGAGTAGAGGGCGACGCCGCTGTAGCCAAGCCGCTCCGCCGGCGCAAAGACGGTGTGCCACCCCGCCGGCGCCCGCACCGCGGCATCCAACTGGCGCGGCAGCGCCCGCACCTCCTGCAGCGCCACGAAGTCCGCCCCGCAGCCTTCCAGAAAGCCGAGAAACCCCTTCCGCGCGCAAGCCCGCAGCCCGTTGACGTTCCAACTCACGATGCGCATGGGCTCTCCGGTGAGGACTCGGCCCCCGCGGGCGATTGCCGTTAGCTGGCGGCCGCCTTCGTCGTCGGCCGCCGCAGCGAACGCGCAACATAGTCCGCCGGCGTTCGGACGCGCAAGCCTCATGCCTCGGCGTGTGCAGGGAACCGCCGCGCACCACGCTAGAATCGCCCCTTCTCCTTTGCCGGACAGTCCCTTGCGTCACATCACCAAGGCCGCTTATCGAAGCGCGGCCGGCTTGGCGGGCTGAGGGGCGCGGTGGCGAAGCCTCGCGCGGGGTGGCTCTTCCCGCTCCTGCCATTGGCGCTGGCTGGCTGCTCACCGGCCATCGACATCGATTCCTTGCCCCAAGCGGCGGCGCAACCGCAGCGCATCGTGGGCATTTGGGAGGGCACCATTGACGCGGTGGACCTCACCATCGTGGTGCGGGTGACGCAAGACGGGCGGGCGCTGGCAGCCACGGTGGACAGCCCCGACCAAGGCGCGCACGGCATCCCAGTGGACGACGTGCGCTTCGATGGCGAGCGCTTCGCGTTGCGCATCGAGTCGTTGGCGGCCTCTTACTCCGGCGTCATCGCGGAGGCGGGCAAGCTCGACGGAGAATGGCATCAGGGAGTGGCCATGGACCTCGATCTGGCTAGGGTGGACGCCCCCACCGGGCGGATCCGCCCGCAAACGCCGCGGCCGCCGTTTCCCTACACAGTGGAAGACGTGACGCTGCCGGGCGGTGCGCCGGATGTGGTGCTGGCCGGCACCCTGACCGTGCCGGCACAGGCGGCGTTCCCGTCGGTCGTCTTGGTGAGCGGCTCCGGGCCGCAGGATCGGGACGAGACGCTGTTTGGCCACAAGCCCTTCCTCGTGTTGGCCGATTACCTGTCGCGGCATGGCGTCGCGGTGCTGCGCTATGACGACCGCGGCTTCGGCGCTTCCACCGGCGACTTGGCCAGTGCCGTCACCAGCGACTTCGCAGCCGATGCGGCCGCCGCCGTCGCTTGGCTCAAGGGACGCGCCGGCATCGACCCTGGGCGGGTGGGCGTCATCGGCCACAGCGAAGGTGGCTTGGTGGCGGCGCGGTTGGCGGCCGGGGCAGCGAGGCTCGCCTGCGCCGTGATGCTGGGCGGGCCCGCGGTGTCTGGCGAGGCGGTGCATCAACGCCAGATTCGCTTGGTGCTGGAGGCCGGATCGACGCCGCCGTTCGATTCCACCATCGAGAAGTTCGCCGGCCTGCAGGCGGCGCTATACGAAGTGGCGCGGGCGCCGGGCACTTGGGCGGAGCGGCGTGCGGAAGGCCAACGCCGTTACGCCGCCGGCTTGGATGGCTTCAACGTCCTCGAACGCACACTGTTGGGGCTCGATGCCGAAGATTCCGCCCTCGTGGATGCCATCGTGTCGCCGTGGTTCCTCGAGTTCCTGAACTACGATCCGCGCCAGCACTTGGCGAGCGCCAAAGCGCCCATCCTCGCGCTGTACGGCGAACGCGACCTGCAAGTGCCGCCGGCGCAAAGCACACCGGTGCTGCATGATCTGAACGCCCAGACCGGCGCCATCGACGTGCAGGTGCTGCCGGGTCTCAACCATCTTTTCCAGACCGCCGAAACGGGCTCACCTGAGAACTACGCGCGCATCGACGAGACGATGGCGCCGGCGGCGCTCGCCGCCATCGGCGGCTGGGTGGCCGAAAACTGTTGAGCGCGGCCGACCGGCGCCGTTGGGAGGTGCGCTACCGCCAAGGCGCCTATGGCGAGCGGACGCATGCGAGCGCGTGGCTTGAGCGCTGGGCCGCGGCGGCGCCGGCCGGCCGGGCGCTGGATGTGGCTTGTGGCGCCGGCCGCAACGCCCTGCACTTGGCGGCACTCGGCTTCGACGTCATTGGCATGGACATCGCGCCCACCGCGCTTGCGCAAGGCGCGGCTGCCGCGGCGAGGCGGGGCCTCGAACTCACATGGCTGGAACGGGACCTTGACGACGGCATGGACGTCGCGGGGGAGTTCGCCCTCATCGCCATGATCCGCTACGTCGATCTGCCGTTGCTGGGGCAACTGGCCGGGCGGCTCGCGCCGGGCGGCGTGTTGGTGGTGGAGCAGCACCTGCGCACCGAGCAGCCGGTCGGCGGCCCGAGCGCTCCCGCTTTCCGGGTGGCCCCCGGCGCGTTGTTGGAAGCCGCTGACGGTCTCGACATCCTCGAACATTGGGAAGGGCTGGCGCCGGACCCGGACGGGCGCACCATGGCCCTCGCGCGCTTGGCGGCCAAGCGTCCCTGACCCAGCTCGTCGCCGCAGGCGGCGCAACGGCTATCATCGCCGTGACCCATTTGGAGGCCCGCTCGTGTTGTCATCCTATCGTGTGCTCGATCTGACGGATGAGCGCGGCTTCTTTTGCGGCTACCTCTTGGCCCAGCTGGGCGCGGAAGTGACCGCCGTCGAGCCGCCGGAAGGTTCATCGGTACGCCGCGTTCCGCCCTTCGGGGCCGGGCTTGCCGCTACCGAGCGCAGCCTTTGGTGGCAGGCATATGCGCGTGGCAAGGCCAGCTGCGTGTTGGACTTGGAGTCAGCCCCGGGCCGCGCTCGGCTACACGAGCTGGCCGCGCAGGCGGACTTCCTGATCGAATCCTTCCCGGCCAACGAGGCGCAGGCGCTGGGCGTGGACTACGCTGCGCTGGCCGCCATCAACCCGGCCTTGATCGTGGTGTCCATCACGCCCTTTGGCCGCACCGGCCCGAAGGCGGATTGGCCGGCCACGGACTTGACGGTGTGGGCTGCAAGCGGCGCCCACATCCTGGCCGGGGACGCGGATCGTGCGCCCGTGCGCACCAGCGTGCCGCAATCCTTCCTGCATGCCGGCGCGGATGCCGCCGGCGCCGCCCTCATCGCGCTGCAGGCGCGGCACCGCGACGGCCGCGGCCAGCATGTGGACGTCTCCGCCCAGCAGTCGTCGGCGCAGGCGGCGTTGGCCGCCAACCTCGGGGCGCCGAACAACGCGGGCCTCACCGTGCAGCGCATCGCCGGCGGCTTGGCGGCCACGTTCCCGGTGAAGCTGACATGGCCCTGCAAGGACGGCCACATTGCCCTCACGCTGCTCTTCGGCCATGCGTTCACGAATGCCAATCAACGGCTGCTGAACTGGCTCTTGGAACACGATGCCTGCACGGCCGAGGATGCGGCGAAGGATTGGGGGCTCGAGATCGCCGCGATGGTGCAGCAGGAGCAGTCGCCGGAACCCTACTTCGAGTTGTGCCGGAAGATCGAGGCGTTCACGCTGCCGCGCACCCAGCAGGAGCTGTTTCGGGAGGGGCTGGAACGCGGCATCTACATCGCGCCCACCTTCGACGTCCAAGGGCTGTTGGACGAGCCGCAGTTCAAGGCGCGGGGCTTCTGGACGCCGCTCGATGTGGGCGCCGGCGGCGCCGTGGCGGCCCCGGGCCCGTTTGCCAAGTTCTCCGCCACGCCGCTCGCCACGCCGGTCCCTGCGCCGCGGCTTGCGGGTGCCGCCACCGGCTTGCCGGCCGCGCGCGCAAAGCCGGTGCATGCCGCTGGCGACGGCCCCGCTTGGGCGGCCACCGCCGGCGATCCGCGGCCTCTCGCCGGCCTCAAGGTGTTGGACTTCATGTGGGTAATCGCCGGCCCATTGTTCTCGCGGGTGCTTGCGGACTACGGCGCCACCGTGGTGAAGGTGGAGTCCAGCGGCGCCCACATGGAGCCGGCGCGGGCCGCGCCAGCCTTCAAGGATGGCGAACCGGGCGTGGAGACGGGTGCGCCCTTCGCCAACTTCAACGCCGGCAAGATGGGCGTGACCATCGACCCGGGCAATCCCGCCGGGCGCGAAGTGATCCTTGACCTCGTGCGGTGGGCGGACGTGGTGACGGAATCCTTCTCCCCCAAAGCGATGCAGGGCTGGGGATTGGATTACGCCACGTTGCGGGACGTGAACCCCGCCATCATCATGCTGAGCAGTTGCCTGATGGGGCAAACCGGCCCCCGCGCCGCGGTGCCCGGCTACGGCAACATGGCGGCGGCCCTCACCGGCTTCTATGACCTCACCGGCTGGCCGGATCGCTCACCGGCCGGCCCCTACCTCGCTTACACGGATGGCGTGTCGCCGCGCATGATGCTCGCGTCGCTGTTGGCCGCCTTGGAACACCGGCGGGAAACCGGCCAAGGGCAGCACATCGACGTGTCCCAGGCGGAAGCGGCCATTCACTTCCTGGCGCCCGCCATCCTGCACTGCGGCGTCAACGGCCAAGTCTGGCGGCGCATGGGCAATGGCGACTTGGCGCTCTGCCCGCACGGCGTCTATCCGGCGCGGGGGGAGGATCGTTGGGTGGCCATCGCCTGCCAATCGGACGCGGCGTGGCGGGCGCTGTGCGAGACCATGGGATTCGACGCCGCGGCCCGGGACGCCGGCTTGGCGCAGGCCGCCGGCCGACTCGCCCACGCGGCCGCCTTGGACCAGATGATCGGCGCTTGGACGCGCGAGCGATCGGAAGGGGAGATCGAATCAAAGTTGATCGCCGCTGGGGTGGCGGCGCATGTGGTGCAGAACTCGGCGGAATGTTGGGCCGACCCGCAACTCGACCACCGCGGCCATTTCGTGACCGTGCCGCACACCGGGTTGGGCGACATGGTGGTGGAAGGCAGCCGCTTCAAGCTGTCGCGCACACCGGGTGGCCCGCGCCACGCCGGCCCGGAGCTTGGCGAGCACAACGCTGAGGTGCTGAAGGACATCTTGGGCTATGACGACGAACGCATTGCCAACGCCTTCGCCTCGCTGGCGGTGGGCTGAGCGGCGCGGCTAAGGTTTCGCCGCCGCCGGCCAATAGGCGTTGAGTTCGCGCCGCAGCACCGGCGCCAAGAGGTACAGCCCCAGCAGGTTTGGAATCGCCACGACGAACACCAAGGCGTCGGAGAGATCCACCAGCGCGCCCAAGTTGAGGCTGGAGCCGACGATGGCGAAGAGGCAGAAGAACAGCTTGAACCCCAAATCCTTGGCGCGTCCGTGTCCGACGAGGTAGGTGAACGCCTTCAAGCCGTAGTAGGCCCACGCGATCATGGTGGAAAAAGCGAACAGCAGCGCCGCGACGAGCAGCAGGGCGGGGGTCCAGGGCAGCGCCGACGCGAAGGCCCGGGTGGTGAGCTCGATGCCGTCCACCGCGTGCCCGGCGTGGGCCGGGTCATACACCGTGAGGATGATGACCAACGCCGTCATCGTGCAGATCACCACGGTGTCGATGAACGGCTCCAGGAGCGCCACGAAGCCTTCGCTCACCGGCTTCGGCGTCTGCGCCGCGGAGTGGGCGATGGCGGCACTCCCCAATCCCGCCTCGTTGGAGAACACGGCGCGGCGAAAGCCGATGATGATGACGCCGAGCATCCCGCCGGCGATGCCTTGCGGCGCGAAGGCGCCCTCCCAGATGGCTACGAACGCGCCCGGCAGCCGCTCCACGTTCAAGCCGATGACGAGCAGCGCGGCCAAAACGTAGAGCACAGCCATCGTCGGCACCAAGCGCACGGTGGTGTTGGCGATGGACTTGATGCCGCCAACGATGACGAGGCCGATCAAGGCGGCGAGCGCGAGGCCGACCAGCCAGACGTTGTGCTCCAGGAACTCGCTGCCCGTCACGGTCACGACGATGGCCGCGGCTTGGTTGGCTTGGAACATGTTGCCGATGCCGAGGCAGCCGAGCACCATCGCCGCGGCGTAGAAGAGCCCCAAACCGCGGCCAAGCCGGGCCCAGCCCCGTTCCTTGAGCCCCCGCTCCAAGTAGTGCATCGGCCCGCCGGACACGGAGCCATCGGGGTGCTGGCGGCGGTACAGCACACCCAGCGAACATTCCGCGAACTTGGTGGACATGCCCAGCAGGCCGGAGACGATCAGCCAGAAGGTGGCCCCCGGCCCGCCCACGGAGATGGCGATGGCCACGCCGCCGATGTTGCCGATGCCCACGGTGCCGGAGACGGCCGTGGTGAGGGCCCGGAACTGCGAGATTTCGCCCGGATCCCCGGGCGCTGCATGGCGACCCGACACCAAACGCACCGCGTGGACGAAGCCGCGCAGGTTGATGAAGCGAAAGTAGATGGTGAAGAACACGCCGCCGGCCACCAGCCAGACGACGATGAGGGGCACGTCCGCGCCGAACAGGGGCAGGCTGAAAAACACCACCGAGGACACGAAATCGGCCAGTGGCCGCATGGCTTCGTCGATGATCCGGTCCATGTGTCCCCACTGCCGGCGAATTGCCGCGCCCCGATGCGGCCATCATAAACGCTGCGCTGCCTGTCCCGGTCGCGCTGGCCGGCGCCGGTCCCGTTTTGCGCTTGGCACGGCGCGGTGCCAAGCCCTACCATTTGGGCCATGCCAACTCATCCTAGCTGTGCCGAGCGCTCGGCGGACTCGGGCGAGCCGATGCTCGGCACGGCGCCGCGGGTGGACGTTTGGATCATCCTCACGCATCGCGCCACATGGCGGGCCAAGGCGCTCAAAGACAACGCCCTGCCGCCGCCGGTGCGGGATTGGCTCGATGCGCAAGTGGCCAAGTTCGCCGCCGCCGGGCTGAAGGCGCGGCCCCAGTTCGCGAGGCAATCGGGGCCGGGCGCGGCGGCCGGCGTCACGTTGTTCGTGGCCGGCGGCGGCGAGTTGTGGCGCTTCGACGCCGAAGACGAACGCGAGCTGCCGAGCCTCGACCTCACGTCCGAATCCGCCCTTGCGGCGCGTTGCCGGCGCGTGCGTGAGCCGCAGTACTTCGTCTGCACCAACGGGCAGCGGGACGTGTGCTGTTCGCGGTTCGGCTTGCCGGTGTACGCCCGCCTGCGCGACATCGTCGCGGAGCGCGCCTGGCAGACGACCCATGTCGGCGGCCACCGCTTCGCCGCCAACGTGCTGGTGCTGCCGCAAGGGGTGTTGTACGGCCGCCTAAAGCCGGATGCGGTGGCGGGCTTTCTGGCCGCGGTGGAAGCCGGCCGGCTCGCCAAGGCCCACTTGCGGGGGCGCTCCGCGTTTCCGGGCGAGGCCCAGGCCGCCGAAGCGCTGCTCGACGAGCCGGCCGTGGAGGTGTTGGCGTGTGAGGCGGGCCGCGTGGTGTTGCGCGGCGCCGGCGGCCGCCACGTCGCGGCGGTGACGCCCGCCGCCACCGCCGGCGTCCTGGCCAGCTGTGGCGACGACGCCTTGCAGGAAGCCGTCGCTTACTGTGCCAGCCGGCTTGACGCCGCCGAAGCCTAGCCCGTTGCTTCGGGTGCTTGCGCCACGCAGCGGACGAAATCGCACACCGCGCCGTTGAAGCCGCCGGCGTCTTCCATGTTCACGGCGTGGCCGGCCTCAAGATCGGCGACGACGAGCCTTGGCATGTGTGCCTGGGCGAACGCCCGATGGGGCTGGAAGCGCTTCTCGAAACGCCCGCAGGCGAGCAGGGCAGGCACCGCATTGTCGTTCACGGCGTCCCGTACCGAGGCATGTGGCGTGGTGATGCGCACGGTGTTGGCGATGCCCAACGGCTGCAGGCGCTCGGCGTCATGCGCAAGGGCGCGGGCCACTTCGCCCGGCAGCCTTCGCGCGCGCTTTGGATGCACTGGCATGCGCTCAATGGCCGCCTTGCCGTGCTTGAGGATCGACGCGCCGGCCGCTTCGGCGCCGGCCGCCCACCGCCGCGTTTGCGCCGCGTCCGCGAAGGCGGACATGGAGTTCGTGAACACATGGCCGAGCAGGCGCTCGGGGTGCGTCAGGGCGTAGCGAATGGTGAGGGCGCCGCCCAAGGAATAGCCGCACACGAACCACCGCTCGGCGCCGAGCGCGGCGCGAAGCGCCTCGAAGGTGTGTATGTAAGCGCGCGGCGCGTAGGCTTCCGGGGCCGCCGGCGCCGGGGAGGCGCCGTGCCCGTACAAGTCCACGGTGACGGGTCGGCACACTTCGCCAAGCGCCGCCACGTTGGGCAGCCACTGAGCGCGGCTGGTCAGAAAGCCATGCACCAGGAGCAGGAACGGCCCGGTGCCGGGATGCACCTCGTAGGCCAGTGAGGGGTGGGGCGCCACACTCATGCGGTGCGGCGGCGTCGGGTGCCAAGCGCCGGCCGCCCGGATGGCGGGCGCAACGCCGTCACAGCGCCGCCGCCACGGCCGCGCAGAACGCCGTGGTGCTTGCGTCACCCCCTTGGTCGGGCGTTAAGACACGTTCCTCGGCGTACACCCGGCGCACCGCTTCGCGCAGCCGCCCGGCAGCCGGCCGCAACGCCAAGTAGTCCAGCATCATCGCCGCGGAGAGCAGCGTGGCGGTGGGGTTGATGATGTTCCGTCCGGCGATGTCCGGCGCGGTGCCGTGCGCCGGCTCGAAGTAGGCGTAGTGGTCGCCGTAGCAGGCGCTCGGCGCCAGCCCCAGGCTGCCGAGCAACCCGGCCGCCGCATCGGAGAGGATGTCGCCGTACAGGTTCGGCATCACCACCACGTCGAAACGCTGCGGTTCGCGGATCATGCGGCAGGCGAAGTCATCGACGATGAACGAGTCGAACGCCACGTCCGGATAACCCGCCGCCACTTCCCGCGCCACCTCGAGGAAGAACCCGTCGCTGCCGCGCAGCATGTTGTGCTTGGTGGCGCAGGTGAGCTTGCCGCGGCGCTGGGCGGCCAGCTCGCAGGCGAAGCGGGTGACGCGCTCGACGCCCTCTCGGGTGATGGCCTTGATGGCGTACTTGCCGGTGCCCAGCTCATGCACCGGCCGGCGAATGGTGCGTCCGGCCAAGCCGAGGGGCGCCAAGTCCTCAAGGTCGCCTTCGCAGCCGACGTAGAGATCCTCCAAGTTCTCGCGGACGATCACGAAGTCGATGCCTTCAGGTCGCGCCAGCGGGCTGGCGCAGCCCGGCAGATGCCGGCAGGGGCGCACGTTCGCGTAGGTCTCCTTGCCCCACCGCAGGTACATGAGCGCGGCGCCAGACTGGCCGCTGGTCGAGCCGAACAAGGTGGCGTCGGCGCCGTCGATGATGGCTTTGGCGGTGTCCGGGAAGGGGCTGCCAGCCGCTTCGACGGCGGCTTCGCCAACCAATGGCTGCACGAACTCGAGGCCCAAGTCGAGGGAATCCAAGAGGGCGACCGTGGGGCGCATCGCCTCCGGCGCGGCGTCGTCCCCCTCGATGACGGCGATGGTCTTCTTCATCACTTGGGGCGGCGTTGCGCGGAACGGTGTGGTGCCTGGGGAGAGACTCGAACTCTCACAGGGTTGCCCCTACCAGATTTTGAGTCTGGCGCGTCTACCAATTTCGCCACCCAGGCGCGGGCTGGCCCCGGCGATTGCGGGGCACGAGGACTGTAGCGAGCCTGGCCATGCCGGTCAATCGCCGTCACGCCTCCGGTTATGGCGCGGATGCGCCGTCGGCGCGGGCGCTCACAGCAACTCTTCGGCGAGGAAGCGGAGCGTGTCCGGGTCCGCGGTGCCCACGTTCAGCATCGTCACCGGGCTCTCCTGCCAAGCGGCCAAGCGCTCGCGGATGCGGGCCTTCGGCCCCACCAGCGAGATCTCGTCGCAGAGTTCATCCGGCACCGCGGCGATGGCCTGGTCCCGCCGGCCGGCCATGAAGAGCTCCTGCACGTGGTTCGCCGCGTCGCCGAAGCCCATGCGCGTCACGTGATCCTTATGCACGTTGAAGCTCTTCGCCCCCATGCCGCCGACGTAGAAGCCCACCTGCTGCTTGATCTGCCCAAGTGCCCGCTCAACGTCGTCGTCGATGATGACGGAAACGGCCGCGGCGATCTCGAAGCCCGGCGCGCGGATGGCCATGGCGTCTTGGTACATGTCCATCATGCGGTATGGCGACAGAAACATCGGAATCCAGCCGTCGCAGATTTCAGCGCCCAGCGCGACGTTCTTCGGCCCCTCGGCGCCCAGATACACCGGGATGCGTTCCCGCGCCGGGTGCAGGATGAGCTTCAACGGCTTGCCGAGGCCGGTGCCGCCCTTGAGCGGCAGTTGGTAATGGTCGCCGTCGAAGGACACGGCGCCCTCACGGGACACGATGCTGCGGAAGATCGACACCCACTCCCGGGTGCGCGCCAACGGCTTCGGATAGGGCTGGCCGTACCAACCCTCCACCACCTGCGGGCCGGACACGCCGATGCCGAGGATGAGCCTGCCGTTGGACAGGTGGTCCAGAGCCACCGCATGCATGGCGGCGCTGGCCGGTGTGCGGGCGGAGATCTGCATGATGGAGGTGCCGAGGTTGATGCGCTCCGTGTGGGCGCCGATCCATGTCAACGGCGTGAAGCAGTCCGCGCCGTAGATTTCCGGCGCCCAAATGGTGTCGTAGCCCAAGGCTTCCGCTTCCTTGGCGAGTTGCACCAAGCGGGCGCCGCCTGGCGGGCCGAGCGGGCCGATGCCGAGTCCTAGTTTCATGGGTTGCCATCCCCCCTTGGCGTCCTCACAGTCGGGCGAAGCATAGTACAGGTTGCGCGAGGGCTGGCAGCGCCCCGCCGGTGGGCAAGGTCTCGGCGGTGCCCTGGTCATGGCGGTAGGCGACTGCCGCCGCCGGGCGATTTTGACCAAGCGCCGGCCTGTGTTACATTGGGGCGAATCGCGGGCCGCTTGTGCTCGCGCTTGCGGCCTTGCGCGCCAGGAGGATTCCATGAAACGCACGAGTTGGCAGCGGAACAAGCTCAGCATCGCCGTCACCGCGGCCCTCGCCAACGCTTCGGGGGCTTACGCGGCTGGGGAGATCGAGGAGATCGTCGTCACGGCCACCAAGCGCGCCGCGGGCCTGCAGGACGTCGCGGTCGCCGTGCAGGCGATGACGGGCGATGGCCTCCGGGAGCAGGGCATCGAAACCTTCGACAAGTACGTCGATTACCTGCCGAACGTCGTGGGCGCCGGCAATGGCCCCGGCAAGAAAGAGCTGTACATCCGCGGCAGCGCGACCGAGCAGACGAGCGTCACCATCAGCTCGGCGCAGGGCTCCGCCCCCGGCGTCGCCCTGTACTTGGACGAACAGCCAGTGTCGTTCGGCGGCCGCAACCTGGACGTTTACGGGGCGGACTTGGAGCGCATCGAGGTGTTGGCCGGGCCGCAGGGCACCCTGTTCGGCGCCAGCTCGCAGTCCGGCAACCTGCGGCTCATCACCAACAAGCCGCGCCAAGGTGAGTTCGAGGCCGGCTTCAAGGCCACCTACAGCATGACGCGCGACGGGGCGGACAGCAGCGGCGTGGATGGCTATATCAACGTCCCGCTGTCGGATTCGCTGGCCGTTCGGGCAGTGGTGTACAGCGACACGCAAGGCGGCTGGATCGACAACGTGCCCGCCACCTTCACGCCGGCCGGGGCGGTGATCGACCGCAACAACGTCGCCGGCTACGGCCCGCTCCTCACTGGCGCGGACTCGGTGGTCACGGCGCGCAACGACGCCATCGTGCAGGACGATTGGAACGAGGCGTCATATCGTGGCCTCCGCGTTGGCTTCGCCTACGACATCAACCTGGATTGGGAGGTGCTCGTCCAACACACGGCGCAGACGCTGGAAGCCGAGGGGGCGTTCATCATCGACCCAAGCCTCGACGACGACTACGCCGTCGGCAACTTCTCGCCGGACTACAACCGCGACGAGTTCGGCTTGACCACCTGGACGTTGACCGGGCGGCTGTGGGGGCTGGACGTCATCTACACCGGCGGCCACTTGAGCCGCCAGGTCGATAGCGTTATCGACTACACCCACTACAACAACGGCGGTGGCTACATCACCTACTACCTGTGCAGCGGCAACATCTACGACTCGACGGGCCTTGATCCGAACAACTGCTACGACCCGACCAAGCAGTACACGGAAGACACCGAAAACACGCGCACGACGCATGAGTTCCGCTTCACCACCGATCCGAGCAACCGTTGGCACGTGCTTGCCGGCGTGTACATGAACGACGCGGAAACCAACCACATCGGAGACTTCCAGTACGCTTCCTCCAATCCGGCGTTCGCCGAGCACATCAGCAGCTACAACAACGACAACTCCGGCGATGGCTTCCTGCTCGGCAACGCCAGCTTGCCGACGGCCGGGGTCAACGCTTCCGGGCCACGTTCGCCCTACACCACGTTTTTCAACGACTTCACGCGGGAGGCCGAGGAGCTGGCGTTCTTCGGCGAGTTCTCCTTCGACTTGACGGAAGAGTGGAGCGTGGCGCTGAGTGCCCGCCGCTATGACTTGACGTCCACCCTCGCCGGCGCCTCGAACTTCTCGTTCGGCTGCCGCTACGGCATCGGTTCCAACGCGCAGGAGACCGCGGACGGGCGCTGCAACGGCACGGACTTCAGCAACGACGTGACCTTGCGGTTGCGCACCTTGGGACGCTACGCCTCAAGTGGCGATGACAACATCATCCTGAGCGCGCGCAGCCCCAACGGCGAGGATGGCTCCCCGCGCGACCTGTTCCGGGGCGGCGGCAGCAACCAAGCGACTTTGGATGCCATCAAGAACGGCCATTTGGACATCAGCGCCTTGGAAAGCGATGGCTCCATCAACGAGAAGGACACCATCATCAAGGCGACCGTCAGTTGGCAGCCGACGAATGACCTGATGTTGTTCGCCGGTTACTCCGAGGGCTACCGCCCGGCGACCCAGAACCGGAACGCGGGGCAGCTCTCCACCAACCAAGCGGGGGTGTTCGAGAACTACGTGGTGCCGGCGGCGGCCCTGACGGACCACCTCGAGAGCTATGAGGTGGGCATGAAGGCCGATTTCACCGGTCTGCGCCTGAACGCCACGCTGTATCGCTCGGACATCGAGGATCTGCAGGTGTCGCGCTTCGACCCATCGAACGTCGCGTTCCTGTACTTCATCGAGAACGTCGGCGACGCGGAGGTGACTGGCTTCGACGCGGACTTCATCTGGGCACCCACGGATCGCCTCACAATCACTGGCGCCGTCACCGTGCTCGACACGGAACTCACGCGCATCAACGCCCAACTCAACGGCATTGCGGTGCCGGTGGGGTCGGAACTGCCGCTGGCGCCGGGCTTCTCCGGCAACCTCCGGGTGACCTACGAGTTTCCGATGGACGCGCTGCAGGCCGATGGATTCATCAACGCCGCAGTGAATTACCGCGGCGAGAGCGTCACCGGCATCGTCGGCAGCGCCGAGTTCATGGATGACACGATGTTCCGCGCTTTCGGCAGCCCTTCCGGCTTGAAGCGTCAGGACGAAGGCGGCACCTACGGCACCGTGGAAATCCCCGTGGGCGGCCCGGGCGTTGGTGACCCAGCCGATGTGAGCGGCGATTTGCGGCTGCCGAAGAACTCGCGCTTCGTGAATCCGGCGGCCACCACCCTGCACTTGTCCTTCGGGGTGCGCAAGGAAGGCTGGCGGGGCGAGTTCTTCGTTGACAACGCGAACAACGAGGATGCGCCGATCATGCAAATCGCGGGGCATTACACGCCGTTCGTCACGCGCCAGCGGCCCCGCACCATCGGTCTGCGCGTCACCTACGATTTCCTGTAGGCACCGGCGTTCGGGGCCCATGGCGGGCTGAGGCGCCGTCGGTGCCGGGCTGATGCCGGCCGGTGGTTCACAAGCCGCCATCGCGGCGGCGCAACGGCAGCTTGTGGCGGGGCAGCCGGCGCAGGCGGAACGTGCGATGGCCGCCTTGCTCGAGGCGGAGCCGGGCAACGTGGAAGCGCGGTATGCCCTCGCGGTGGCGTTGCGGCACGGCCACAAATGGGAGGCGGCGCTTGAGTCCCTCGCCGAGCTGCTCGAAGGCCGGCCGAGCTTCGGCCGGGCGCATCAGGAGGTGGGCTACAACCACATCGCCCGGCGCAACTTCGACGCGGCGCGGGCGGCGTTTGAAGCGGCCGTGGCGGCGGACGGTTCCCTCATCAATAGCTGGAAGTGCCTCGTCAAGCTGTACGAGGATGGCCAAGCCGATGCCGCCGTCGCTGGCAAACTGGCCGCGGCCCGCGCCCGGGCCGCTTGGCTGGGCAGCTTGCCGGCGGAACTGCTCACCGTCATCAGCTACCTTTCCGAAGACCGGCTGGCGGACGCCGAACGCCTGTGCAAGCACTTTCTGCGCGCCAACAAGACCCATGTGGAGGGCATGCGCCTGCTGGCGGAAGTGGCGACGCGCAACAAGGCGTTTGGCGACGCGGAGTTCCTGCTGGAGAGCTGCGTGGAGTTCGAGCCGAATCACCGAGAGGCGCGCATCCAGTATGTGAGCGTCCTGTTGAAGGCGCAGAAGTTCGCGCTGGCCTGCGAGCACGCCGAGGGGCTGCTCAAGGCGACGCCGGAGGATGGCGGGGTGCTCCGTTCAATGTACGCCGCGGCGCTCGGCGGGGTGGGCCGCAACGCCGAGGCCATCGAGAGTTACGAGCGGCTCTTGGCGGCGCAGCCGGACAGCCACCTGCATCCGATTTCGCTCGCCCACGTCCACAAGGCGCAAGGCGACATCGACCGGGCGGTGGCGCTCTACCAGCAGGCGTACCGCGCCAAGCCAGACCACGGCGATGCCTATTGGAGCCTCGCCAACACCAAGTCGTACCAGTTCTCAGACGCCGAAATCGATGCGATGGTGGCGCTGGAAGTGGCGCCGGCCACGGCCACGGAAGATCGTGTCCACCTTTGCTTCGCCCTCGGCGCCGCCTTTGAGGGCCGCCAAGAACACGAGCGGGCCTTTGGCTACTACCGCAAGGGCAACGCCCTCCGGCAAGCCGATGTTTCACACAGTGCGGAACAGTTGGCAACGCGCATCGAGAGCCAGATCGAAGCGTGTGGCGCGGCGCTCTTCAGGAACAAGCGCGGTTTGGGCTTTGCCGCGCCGGACCCCATCTTCATCGTCGGGCTGCCGCGGGCGGGCTCCACGCTCATCGAGCAGATCCTCGCCTCGCACTCGCAGGTGGACGGCACGATGGAGTTGCACAACATCCTCAATCTGGCCAAGCGCTTGCGGGGCCGCGACGTGCCCGGCGAGCCGCCTCGCTATCCGAAAATCCTGGCGGAACTCGACGACGGCTACTTCGGGCGCTTCGGCGAGCAGTTCATCAACGACACCCGCGCCTACCGCGGCGATGCCCCGTTCTTCATCGACAAGATGCCGAACAACTTCTTCCACATCGGCCTCATCCGCTTGATCCTGCCGAACGCGAAGGTCATCGACGCCCGCCGCCATCCCTTGGCGTGTTGCTTCAGCGGCTTCAAGCAACTGTTCGGCGAAGGGCAGGAGTTCTCCTATGGCTTGCGCGAGATCGGCAACTATTACCGGCAATATGTGCGGTTGATGGATCACTGGGATGAGGTGCTGCCCGGCTTCGTGCTGCGGGTGCTGCACGAGGACGTGGTGGAAGGTCTTGAAGGACAGGTGCGCCGCATCCTGGACTTCTGCGATTTGCCGTTCGAGCGGGCCTGCGTGGATTACCACACCACCGAGCGCAGCATTCGCACGCCGAGCGCGGAGCAGGTGCGCCAGCCCATTTCCCGCGCGGCGCTCGACCAATGGCGGAACTTCGAGCCTTGGCTGGGGCCATTGAAGGAGGGTTTGGGTGCCGGCACCGTGGAGCGCTACGAACGCGAGGTGGGCCAAGCGGCGGCGTGACCCCGGGTGTGGTCGCCTAGATGCCGCGGCCGTGCCCCGCCCTCAGTCCGTGCTTGGTTGGCTTTCCGGCGCCAAGGCGGCGTTCAACACCCGTGCGGCGAACACCGCATTCACGCCGATGTCGTTGCTCGCGGTGGTAAGGGCACGACGATTGGGATGCATCTGCCGGCGCGTCTTTCCGATCAACGCCCGGAAATGCGGCATGCCCTCGGCCGTTGGCCCGTGCAGATGCCAAAGTTCCCGCCAATCTTCCACAAATCCCCGCAACAGCCGTGCGTACGCCACGCGCAAGGGCGCGTCGTTGGCTGGGTTGGATTCGAAGTCCGCAATGAGATCCTCGACCAGCGCGGCACATTCCCCCGGTGCCATCACCGGCGGGGCGCTGTAGCGCTCCACATTGAGCTTGGGGTGCGCGGCGCGGTCGAACGGCACGAGTTGGGCGGCAGCCGCCACCGCTTCGGCATCGCTCGCCGCGGCGCTTCGCGCCATCTCCCAGAAGCTGGAGGAGCCGGCGGTGTCAATGACTAGATGGATGCGCTCCCGGGGGCCGGGGTTCACCACGTTGTGACGCCGCCAAGAGTCGAAGAGCCAACACTCGCCGGCGCCCATGTGAAGGCGCTCGGCACCGCAATGGAAGGTGACGCTGGGGTGTGTGAGCACGGGAATGTGGATGCGCACACGGCTGAACCAGTGGTAGTTGAAATCGACATGCAAGCCCACTTCCGCGCCGGCGTCGAGCTTCATCAGGCGCGACCGAGACAGCACCACCCCGAAACTCGCCATGACTTGGCGCATGTATTGGCAGGCTGCCAGATGCGGTGTGGCGCGCTTTTCGCCCTCGAAGGAATCGTTGTCGCCGCCGCCCGAAGAGATGAGCGCTACCGCCGAGTTGCCGGCGGTGCCGTTCGGGTGTGGCATCCAGGCCGCGCTTGGCAGCGCAAGGGCCTCCGCGGCGAGCTGCGCCGCGTCGAAGCGCCAAGGCAGGCGGATGAAGGGGCGGCTCAAGCGCATGGCGCGAGCTCCCCGACGGGGTAGCCGAACAGCTCGAAGTCCGCCTGGTAGAAATCCGTCACGGCCTGCAGGAGCTCATCGTCGTAGCAGGCCGCGAATGGGCGGTGCGTGGCGGCGTTGGTGCGCCGCAAAGTGCCTTCCGGCAGGCCGATGCGCCGGCAGGCCTCGCTGAAGGATGCCTGCAGCGTCTCGTAGCGGCCGGTGAAGTCCATGCCCAGGTCGCCGTTGGCGTCCGCCAGCAAGTCGGCTTGCGGCCGCACCAGCACCCGTTGCCGGAACCGCGGCACGAGCAACGCGCGCTTCATGAAGCCGGCCTCGTTGCCGGCATAGCCGGAGTTCCGCTTGTTCAACATGGCGCCCACGGACACGAAGCGATCATAAGGGTTTCTGACGAAGGCGAACTTGAAGTAGCCGCGCCACATCGCCTCCGGCAGCGACGCTTGGGCTTGCCGCAACGAGATGTGGCCGTGTTCCAACCGAGCGAGCGCCGCCACCGGCAGGCGGCGCTGCGCCGTGAGGGATTGCTGTTGCCAATCGTCCTCGCCGAGCAGCGGTTCGAGCGCCGCCCGCACCGCGTGGGTGCCCGTGCGCGGCACGGCGAAGAATATGAATCGGTGCCGGTGGGAAACGATCACCGCTGGCCTGTTTCAGCATCCATGTGAACGGTCCCAGATGGTACGGGCTCGCCAACGGCGGCGCCACTCATCCCTCGAGCCTGCGCGAAACCCTAACTGCAGTAGCGCTCTCCCGCCGAAACGCACGTTAGAAGAGAAAAGTCTTCAATCCGCTTGTGGATTGGCAGCGAACTCTGCCGCCGCCCGTTGACGAAATCACCCATGGGTTCTGTGCCGTTCTCGAACCGGTTCAGAACGACCTCGATAGCTTCGTCACTTTGATCTACGCCAATCCAGCGTCTCTGAAGCACGGAAGCAACTTCGAGCGTAGTTCCCGATCCCGCGTAGCAGTCCATCACGATGTCGCCCCGATTGGAAGACGCCTCGATAATTCTCTTCAAAAGCTCTGGGTTCTTCTCCGTGGGATAACCCGTGATTCGCGCGTTCTGATTCTGCGCATCTGGCAAGTCCGTCCAAATGTCTTGGACTGGAATGCCAGCGCTTTGGTCCAAGAACACCTTGCGTCTTGGATTGCCAGATTGTGACCAGTAGATCTCTCCCCTTGCGTCCATCTCGTCCAATTTCTCCGGCGTATATTGCCAGTGCTTGCCGAGTGGGGGCATCACACCACGCCAAGCCCTTCCAGTTTGGCCATTGCGCACACCCGGCGCATGAACGGGTACTTTCTTATATCGTCGCCCCTGAGCGTCAACGGATGGATATTCTTTAGCGATCCGCGCATCATCCCACTCCTCGGTGGGGCGGTTCCATACATAGCTATCTCCCTTAGTGTAAAACAAAATATAGTCCGACACGTTCCCGTACGTCTTACGAGTGTAATTCTTCGGATTGCACTTCCGGCGCGTGATAAAGCCCCGAAAATTGGTTTCACCAAATATCTCGTCTAGAACCAAGCGCATGTGGAAGACCATCCGAGCGTCGAGGTGCAGGTAGAGCGCCCCGTCGTCGCTCAGAAGCTCGTGAATGAGAATAAGACGCTGGCGGAGAGCCTCGACGTAGCTTGCACCTGCCAAGTGGTCATCGTAAGCGTGTCGTCTTGTGCGGGACTCAAACGAAGCCTCCGTTGCGAACGGTGGGTCGATATAGACGAGTCTGACATGGCCCCGGATTGCCTCGTCTCGACAAAGGCTGCACAGGACCGGCAAGTTGTCGTCGTGATATAGGCGATTTGGGTTTCCCTTGTGGTTCTCGCTCGTCGTGTATTGTCCAGCGGGCAACGCCAAGATGTCCCCAATAGGGAGCTTCCCCGCATATTCTAGGCGCATCGAGCCGGAATCTCTACGGCTCTCGCTCTTGTGTCGGTGACGGGAGGGGACAGCCATCTCAAGATTCCAGCCACTCAATAGTGATGCGTCGTGAGACCATGCGCAGTGTGACGACTTTCACGCGGCCCGGCCAACGATCCTCAATATCCGCATAATCCGCCCACATCGAACCTAGCAAGAGCCCCGGGCCATCGTTGACGAAAATCACTTTCAAGCGTTCGAGTTCGTGAGAATCAGCGTATTCAATGGCTTCTTGAGCGACCTCTCGATATTGACCAGTTCGATCATCTTCCTGAGCACCGCCACGGTCGGAATCGTAACGAGCAAGTCCGACTGCCTTCACTACGTCATCTTTCGTGATGACGAAATCAACGGGGCGATGTTGTTTCGGGTATCCGACCAAGACCTCTCCCAAATTGACATCTCGGCCAGCGCGTTCGGGGCCGGTCACTTCGTATCTTGATAGGCTTTCCCGAAGTAGTTGGAAAAGGGCTTCGGTAAGGTCGTAGCCCTTTTGCCCACGTCCTCGGTATTCCCACAAGATTGCGCAAAGAGCTTCATCTGGAACCGGGCGACTCGAGAAACGCTGTTGAACTAGGACGACGTCGCGGAACCGGCTGCTGTATTGGTCGCAAATCCAATCGGCGTCAGACTTGCGTTTGAGCATCTCGACGGGAGTATCAGGGCTCACATACTTCTTGAAGACACGGCAGAGTTGTGTGCGCATCCAAGTGTTTGAGGTGTCCATGATGGACAGAAAGAAGGACTTCGATGAATGGGCCATCGCCAGAAGGCGGGAGAACTCGACGAGAACCGGCTCGTAGAGTCGGCAGGCCTCCGACAGCACATCGGGATAGAACTCGCCCGTGGAGAGCGTAATCCAATCTGCTCCCTCCGGCCTGTAATCTCGAAACGTTTCTTCGGACATGCGCTTTGGCCGTGAGTCCAATTAGGCGGCACTGGTGTTGGCGGCCGCGGGTCAGTATACGGCTTGAGGCGTCGCCCTGGCAATGGAAGGAGGGGCCATTTGGGGCCTGCGAGGCGGATTTTGGGGTACGCCGCGGCCGGTGAGCGGCCAGCAGTCGGTGTGTGCGCCAAGGCGATCAGGCGTGACGCTGGGGCGGTGCAGGGGCCATCAAGCACCTTGAGCACCTCATGCGGCGGCAACAAACCGTCGCTAGGGGCGCTTCCTGCGCTGTCCGGCTTGGGCTACAGTGTGCTTCCACGCATCTTCGGGAGCGAGCACATGAATCGGCAAGTCGTCATCACCTGCGCGGTCACGGGCGCCGGCGACACGGTCGGCAGGCACCCGGCCATTCCCGTCACGCCGGCGGAGATCGCCGCTGCGGCCCTCGATGCGGCGAAGGCCGGCGCGGCGGTGGTGCATTGCCACGTGCGCGACCCGGCCACCGGCAAGGGCTCGCGGGACGTGGCGTTGTATCGGGAAGTGGTGGCGCGCATCCGCGAGTCCGACACTGATGTGGTGGTCAACCTCACCGCCGGCATGGGTGGCGATCTCTTCATTGGGCCGGACGAGCGCCCGCGGGAATTCGGCGCCGACACGGACTTGGTGGGGGCCTTGGAACGCCTGCCTCACGTCGAGGAGCTGCTGCCTGAGATTTGTTCGTTGGATTGCGGCTCGTACAACTTCGGCGAGGGCAGCTTGGTTTACGTCTCCACGCCGGACATGCTGCGACGCGGCGCGAAGCGCATCCAGGAGTTGGGCGTGAAGCCCGAACTTGAGGTGTTCGACACCGGGCATCTGTGGTTCGCGCGGCAGATGCTGGAGGAGGGCCTGCTAGACGAGCCGCCGCTGTTCCAGTTGTGCCATGGCATTCGCTGGGGCGCGCCCCCGGAGCTGGCGGTGCTGCAGGCGTGGGTGCAGCTGTTGCCGCCCGGCGCGAATTGGACGGCGTTCGCCATCAGCCGCGACCAGATGCCGTTCGCTGCTGCCGCGGCGTTGTTGGGCGGCAACGTGCGGGTCGGGCTGGAGGACAACCTGTACCTTGAGCGCGGCGTCCATGCCAGCAACGCCCAGTTGGTTGAGCGGGCGCGGAGCATCCTCGAGCTCATGGGCGCCGAGGTGGTGGGCCCGGCCGCGGCCCGCGAGAAGTTCGGCCTCACGAAGCGCACCTGAGCCGCGGCCTCATGGCGGTGCGAACCCTCGCCGTGGTGGGCGCCGGCGTCATCGGCGCGGGTTGGGCGGCGCGGGCGCTGGCGCGGGGGCTTGACGTCATCGCGTGGGACGTGGCGCCCGGCTGGCAGGAGAAGCTCCGCGCCGCGGTGGCGAACGCTTGGCCGGCGCTCGACGCCATCGGGCTCTTCCCCGGCGCGAACCCAAGCCGGCTAAGTTGCGCGGCTTCTCTGGAGGCGGTGTGCGCGGCGGACTTCGTGCAGGAAAGCGCGCCGGAACGCCTTGCCGTGAAGCGCGGCCTGCATGAAGCGCTGGCCGCCGCGGCCGGGCCGGACGTCATCCTCGCGTCGAGCACCTCCGGCCTCAAACCGTCAGACTTCCAGGCCAATTGCCGCCATCCCGAGCGGGTGCTGGTGGGGCATCCGTTCAATCCCGTTTACCTCCTGCCCTTGGTGGAAGTGTTGGGTGGCGAGCACACCGCGCCGAAGTTCGTCGATCAGGCGATGGCCTTCTATGCGGACCTCGGCATGCATCCCCTGCGGGTGCGTACGGAGATCGAGGGGTTCCTTTCCGATCGTCTGCAGGAAGCCCTGTGGCGCGAGGCCCTGCATCTGGTCGCCGATGACGTGGCGACCCCCGATGAACTCGACGCCGCCATCGCCTACGGGCCGGGCTTGCGGTGGGCCTTCATGGGCACCTTCCTCGCCTTCCACATGGCCGGCGGCGAACACGGCATGAGGGACTTCATGCGCCAGTTCGGCCCAACGCTCAAACTGCCGTGGACGCGCTTGGCCGCGCCTGAACTCACCGACTCGCTGGTGGAAAAGGTCGCCGCCGGGGCGGAACGTTTGGCCGCCGGGCGCGATGTGCGCGAGCTGGAACGGCTGCGCGACGAATGTCTGGTGGCGATCATGCGGGCGCTGCGCACCTACGAGGTGGGCGCCGGCCATGTGTTGGCGGCCCACGAAGAACGCCTTCGCGCCGCCACACAGCGCTAGCCGCAAGTCACCCGGCACGGGCCTGGCCGTGTCGCGTGGCGCCTGCCGGCGTCACTTGCCCGGCCGCCAAGAGGCGTATCATCGGCGCGGTCCGTTGATGGCGCTTGCCCCATGCATTTCGGTCTCTCCGCTGAACAGCAACTGGTGGTCGATACCGTGCGCGATTTCGTGGAACGGGAGCTCTACCCCTTGGAAAACGAAGTGGAACGCGCCGGGCGTGTGCCGCCGGAACTGGGGCAGGAGATCAAGCGCAAGGTCCAAGCGCTGGGCTTCTTTGCGCCGAACCTGCCGGAAGCGGTGGGTGGCGGCGGCTTGGACCACCTCACCTTCACCCTGCTCGAACGCGAGTTGGGGCGCGCGGCCATGGCCCTCACCGTGTTTTGGGGGCGGCCGTCGGGCATCCTCATGGCCTGCAATGAGGAGCAGCGGGAGCGCTACCTCTTGCCGGCGGCGCGGGGCGAGCGCTTCGACGCCCTGGCGATGACGGAGCCCGCCGCCGGCTCCGATGTGCGCGGCATGACCTGTTCGGCGCGGCGCGATGGCGAGGACTGGGTGTTGAACGGCGCCAAGCACTTCATCTCCCACGCGGACATTGCGGACTTCGTGATCGTCTTCGTCGCCACGGGCGAAGAATCCACCGCCAGCGGCCCGAAGAAGCGCATCACCTGCTTTCTGGTGGATCGCGGCGCCGCCGGCTTCGACATTCGCCCTGGGTATGACTCGGTGTCCCACCGCGGCTACCACAACTGCATCCTCACCTTCGACGATTGCCGCCTGCCCGCGGCGCAAGTGCTGGGGGAACCGCACCGGGGCTTCGACCTCGCCAACGAGTGGCTCCAAGGCACCCGCCTCACCGTGGCGGCGATGTGCGTCGGGCGCGCCCGGCGGGCCTTCGACCTGGCGGTGGCCCATGCGGCCGAACGTCGCCAATTCGGCCAACCCATCGGCCGCTTCCAAGGCGTCTCCTTCAAGCTCGCGGACATGGCCACCGAGATCGACGCCGCGGACTGGCTGGCGCTGGCCGCCGCGTGGCGCTTGGATGAGGGGCTGCCGGCGAACCGCGAGATCGCGTCGGCGAAGCTCTTCGCCTCCGAGATGCTGGCGCGGGTGACGGACGAGGCGCTGCAGATTCACGGCGGCATGGGCCTCATGGGCGATTTGCCGCTGGAACGCTTTTGGCGCGATGCCCGCGTGGAGCGCATCTGGGATGGCACCTCGGAGATTCAGCGCCACATCATCGGCCGCGAACTCCTGCGCCCGCGAGGCGCCTGATTGGCCGCCGCCATGGCCGGCCCCAGTGCGTCCCTAGAGCGGCTGCTGCGTCCATCGAGCGTCGCCGTAATCGGCGGGACGACCGCGGCGCGGGTGATCGAACAATGCGACCGGATGGGCTTCGAGGGCGAGATTTGGCCGGTCCATCCCACGCGCCCAGAGGTCGCCGGCCGCCCCGCGTTCCGCACGGTGGAAGCCCTGCCGCGGCCACCGGACGCCGCCTTCGTCGGCGTCAACCGCAACGCCGCCATCGATGCGGTGGCGGCGCTCGCCGCGGCGGGCGCCGGCGGTGCCATCTGCTACGCCGCCGGCTTTCTCGAAGCGAAGGGCGGGAGTGGCTTGCAGGAGGCGTTGGTGGCCGCCGCGGGGGCGATGCCACTCGTTGGCCCGAACTGCTACGGCCTCATCAACTTCTTGGATGGCGTTCCGTTGTGGCCGGATCAACACGGTGGCTCGCGCCTCGATGCCAAGGAGCGTGGCGTCGCCATCATCATGCAGTCCTCGAACATCGCCATCAGCGTCACCATGCAACGGCGCGGCCTGCCCATCGCCTACATGGTCACGGCCGGCAATCAGGCCCAGCTAGGCCTCTCCGACCTCGCGCTCGCGCTTTTGGAGGACGACCGGGTGAGCGCATTGGGGCTGCATGTCGAGGCGTTCGACTCGGTGGCCGGCATGGAGGCCGTGGCCGCCCGGGCGCGGGCGCGGCGCGTGCCGCTGGTGGCGTTGAAGGTGGGACGTTCGAGGGCCGCCCAGGCCGCGGCGCTCAGCCACACCGCCTCCATCGCCGGCGCGGATGCCGGCAGCGCCGCGTTGTTGACGCGCTTGGGGGTGCCACGCGCGCACGGCATTGGGGACTTTCTGGAAGCCCTGAAGTTCCTCCACACAACCGGTCCTTTGGCCGGCCGCCGCATCGGTTCGCTCAGCTGCTCCGGTGGCGAGGCCGGCTTGATGGCCGATGCCGTGGCCGACACGCGGCTCACGCTGCCGCCGCTCACGCCAGACCACGCCGCGGCGGTGGCGGCCACCACGCATCCGTTGGTCACGGTCGCCAACCCCTTCGACTACCACACCTTCAGCTGGGGCGACGAAGCCGCGCTCCGAACGACGTTCGCCGCGTTCGCCAACGGCGGCTTCGACGCCAACGTGTTGGTGCTGGACTTTCCGCGCGATGACCGCTGCGACGATGCCGATTGGCAGGTGACGGCGCAGGCGTTCGAGCAGGCGCTCCGCGACGCGGATGCGAAAGGCGCGGTGCTCGCCACGCTGGCGGAGAACATGCCGGAGGGGTGGGCGCAGGCGCTGTTGGCACGCGGCATCGCGCCGCTTTGCGGCATCGGCGAGGGGCTTGCCGCGTTGGAAGCCGCCGCGGTGGTCGGCGAGGCATGGCGACAGCCAGCGGCGGCGCCAGTGTTGGTGCCGGCGATGGCTCCCGGCGAGCCCCGCGTGATTGACGAAGCCGAGGCCAAGGCGCGGTTGCGGCGCGTTGGCCTCGCCACGCCGGCCGGCGGCGTGGCTCTGGACGCCGATGCCGCGGTGGCCGTCGCCGCGTCCTTGGATGGCGCCGTGGTCGTGAAGGCGTTGGGCGTGGCGCACAAGACGGAGCAGGGCGCGGTGCGGTTGGGCTTGCGCGACAGCGCCGCGGTGCGTGCCGCGGCGCAGGAGTTGTTGCCCCTCGGCGATGGCTTGTTGGTGGAACGGCAAGTCGAAGACGTGGTTTGCGAGTTGATCGTGGGCCTCAAACGCGATGCGCAGTTCGGTGTGCTGCTCACCTTGGGCGCCGGCGGCGTCCTCGTCGAGCTCGTCCGCGACAGCGTCACCTTGCTGCTGCCCACCCGTGCGGACGCCGTGCGCGAAGCGTTGGCGGGGCTGCGTTGCGCACCACTGCTGCGGGGCCATCGGGGGCGTCCCGCCGGCGACGTGGACGCGGCCGTGGCGGCGGTGCTGGCTGTCGCGAACTTCGGCGTGGCCCATGCGGCGGCGCTCGAGGAGTTGGACGTCAACCCCTTGGCCGTGTTGCCGGCCGGCCAGGGCGTGGTGGCGCTGGATGCATTGTTGTGGATCAGGGAGGGGCATTAGTGGGCGAGGCCATCCGAACCGAGCGCGAGGGCGGTGTGTTGCAGGTGACGTTGGATCGCCCCAAGGCGAACGCCATCGACCTCGCCACCAGCCGCGCCATGGGCGACGCGTTCAAGGCGTTCCGCGACGATCCGACGTTGCGCGTCGCCATCGTCACCGGCGCCGGGGAGCGGTTCTTTTGCGCCGGGTGGGACTTGAAGGCCGCCGCCGGCGGGGACGCCGTGGACGGCGATTACGGCGTCGGCGGCTTCGGCGGCATGCAGGAACTGCCAGACTTGAACAAGCCCATCATCGCCGCGGTACACGGCATGGCGGTGGGCGGCGGCTGGGAATTGGCGCTCTCGTGCGACCTCATCCTCGCCGCCACGGGCGCCACCTTCGCGCTGCCGGAGATTCGGTCCGGCACGCTGGCGGATGCCGCGTCGGTCAAGCTGCCGAAGCGGCTCGCGTACCACATTGCCATGGAGTTGTTGCTCACCGGACGTTGGATGGATGCCGCCGAAGCCCACCGCTGGGGGCTCGTCAACGAGGTGCTGGAACCCGATCGGCTGCTGCCGCGCGCTTGGGAGCTGGCCAGAACGCTCGCGAGTGGCCCGCCGCTCGTTTACGCGGCCATCAAGGAAGTGGTGCGCGAAGCCGAGGACCTACGCGCCCAAGATGCCCTGAGCCGCATCGGCAAACGCCAATTCCCCACCGTGGACCGCCTCTACGACAGCGAGGATCAGCTGGAAGGCGCGGTGGCCTTCGCCGAGAAGCGCGACCCGGTTTGGAAGGGCAAGTGAGGCGCGAGGCCGCTCATCGCGCCAGTTTGAGCGCGAGGCGGGCGAAGACCCTGCGGCCCCTGGGATCGGCGGAGCGCACGTCGTAGCTGCCGGCGACGGCGACGTACGGCGGGTCTTGATCGGCGAGGTTGACGACCCCCACCATCAACGAGGCGCCCACGCCGCGCCAGAGACGCTCGCCGAAGTCGAAACGCAGGTTGGCGTCCACGGTGGTGAAGGCGTCGATGTCACCGCCTTGGTCGTCCTCGTAGCCGCCCACATGGCGCACCTGCAGGTTGGCGGCCCAATCGCCTCGTTCCACGCCCATGCCGGCGACGGCCTTGAACCGCTGATTCGGGGCGCCGACGTTGGCGCGGTTCAAGCGGCCCAAGCCATCCACGCGCCGGCCGGCGTTGGTCACGTCGTAGGCCAGCACCACGGTGCCCTCGATGTACGGCGCCAGCACGCCGAAGCGGGTGTCGAACCGGCCGTGGACATGGAAGTCCACACCGCGGGTGTCGATGGCGTCGGCGTTGATGAAGGCGGCATTGACGATGGCGACGGTGCCGGCGGAGGTGCGCTCGATGCGTGGGTCGAAGGGGTCGGCGTTGACGATGGCCTGCGCGTTTTCTTTGCGCAGCACATCCTCGAAGGCGTAATCCCAATAGTCGATGTCGATCTCCATGTCGTCGTGGAACGCCCAGGAAGCGCCCACGTTCAACGCCCGCGAGGTCTCTGGCTGCAGGGCGGGATCGCCCAGCGTGCGGCGGCCGGCGAAGGTGGTGGCGCCGTCGTGGTCGGTGATGTTCACGAAGTTCGTCTGGGCGCCGTGGGTCTGAAACGGCGAGGGCGCCCGAAACGAGGTACCGAACGAGGCGCGCAGGCTGAGCGTGGGCGAAGGCGTTGCGAAGAGCGCGAGCTTGGGGTCCCAAGTGTCGCCGATGGCCCCGCCGTAGTCCTCGAAACGCAGTGCGCCGGTCACTTCCAGCCAGGGTGCCAGCGGCAGCCACACCTCCCCGTACATCGCGTGGGAATCCAGAGCGCCGGAGAAGTTGGTGTTGCCAATCAGGAAGGCGAAGCCGTCGCCTTGGGTGATGGCGTCGTAGGTGGTGCCTAGGGATTGGTCGCGCCATTGGGCGCCCACGGCGAAGCCGACCGCGCCGTTGCGCATCGTCCACAGCTCGCCCGTCAAGTTGGCCTCGATGGTCTGCAGCTCGGACTCGGCGTCCCCCAGATAGTCGCCGATGATGAAGCGCTTGAGGGCTGGGTCGTTGTGGGTCGCCTCGCCGGGACGGGCGGAGAACGCCGAGCTGAACGGGTTGAAGTAATGGCAGGCGCCCTCGCCCGGGCGTGGCGGGGGCACCGCGGTGGAGCCCGTGTCGCAACCGGCGCCGCCGAAGCCGAGCAGCGCCGCTTGGAAGTTCGCGCCGATGACGTCGCGCGGGTTCAGGACGGCGTCGTTCGCCGCCCACACATAGCTCGCGTCCCAAGCCAAGCCGCCAGCCGTGTCGCCGGCCAAGCCGAACGCGAGACGCCCGGTGTCGTGTTGGTAGTAGTTGATCTCCGGCGGGTAGCCAAAGCCGTACGGCCGCCCTTGGAAATGGACGTCCTCGCCGAACGGGTTGGCGGGGTGGCGCGCCGGCACCAAGGGCGTGTTGAGGACCGGGAAGCTCGGCGACACGTCACGCCGCACGTCGTTGCGGGCATAGCCGACTTCCGCCCAAACCCGTGTGCCACCCTGCGTGGGCCAATCCACGCGGGCGAAGGCTTGGGTGCGCTGCTCCTCCGGCACCGCGGTGATCTGCGGACCAAAGTCGAAGCGGCACAGCGTGCTGCCGTTGGCGAGCGTCTGGAGCAGCCCGTCGTAACGCTCGCAGTCGGGGTCTGCGACGGTTCGCCCGAGTGACGGCACGTTGAAGCTGGCCGGGTTGCCGAAGCCGCTCGTCGCCGGGCGCAACCAGTCCACCTCGCCGAGCAGCAGGCTGCTGCGGTCCAGATGGCTCGCCGCGAGGAGATAGGAACCGTCGGCGCCGACCCGCCCGCCAATCACGCCATCCACATACACGTCGTCCTGCGAACCATCGCTGACGCGGTTGCGGTACTCCACTTGCAGCTCCGCTCCCTCGTAGTCGCGCTTGGTGATGAAGTTGGCGACCCCGGCCACGGCGTCGGAGCCGTAGATCGCCGAGGCGCCGTCCTTCAGGATTTCGACCCGCTCGATGGCCAAGAGCGGCGTGAGGGCCGCGAGATCGACGAAGCTCGCGCCGTCATCCGTCTGCACCGCCGAAAGCACTTGGCGCTTGCCGTTCAACAGCACCAGCGTGGCGGCGACGCCCAAGCCGCGCAGGTTGATGTTGGCGGTGCCGGCGGTGAAGTTCTGGGTCAGGTTGTCCGAGTTGTTCTCGGCGCCGCTGTTGGTGGGGAGTTGGCCGACGAGGTCGCGCACGTCCTTGATGGCGTGGTCGGCGAGTTCGTCCGCGTGATACTCGGAAAGCGGGGACGGCGATGCGGCGTGGCGCTTGACGCGGCTGCCGGTATAGGCCACCACGACCACTTCCTCCACGGCGCCGGCTGTGGTGCCGGCGTCCGGCTCGGCGGCGCGGAGTGTGGCGCCGCCGAAAGCCAAGGTGGCGAGCGCGACGCTGGCGAGGCTTATTGACGGTTTCGGTAGGGTTGGCATCGGCTCCTCGGTGGTTGACGCGGTGGGTGGTTGGGTGGCGGTGGGGCTCATGGTGCCGCGGCGAACTCCCGGGCCGCGGCGTCGAGCCAGCGGGCGACGTAATCGCCGTAGCTGGTGCGCACCATCACCTCGAAATCGTCCTCGCCGTGGCAGGCGACCAACGCGGCGGCTTTGGCGAATGTGGTTTGGACGCAGCGGCCCGGCGGGAAGGCGCGGGGGTGGAAGTCGCACGGGCTGGACTGGCGCAGCACATTCACGGCCCCATGCCCCGCAAGGCTGAATGAGCGCCAGGCGCCGCTCACATCGGTGACTGCGAAGCGCTCCACCAGCACGGCCCGCAAATCGGCCTCCAACGCCTCTTCGGCGCCGGCGGCCGCCGTCGCCAGCCACTCGTTGGGCCCCAGCCAATGAAGTGTGCGATCCCCCGCCCGACACAGTGTGCAGGGCGCGATCGGCAAGTCCACGCCCAACGCGGTGGCGACGCCGTGGCGAAACGGCGCGGTCGGCTCGCCGCGCAGGTTGAGGCACGCTAGCCGGCTTGGGCCCTGAATCCGCGCGGTGTCAACCATGCTGGCGCTCGCCCTTGACGTCAAAGAAGACGGGGTTGACCACGCGGGCCGCGATCACCCGGCCATCCGCGAGCGGACAGCAGACGGTCTCCCCCATGCGCCCGCGCCCGCCTTTCAGCATCGCCAAGGCGATGGATCGATTGAGCGTCGGGCTGAGGTAGCTTGAGGTGACGTGGCCCTGCATCGCCGTCGGTTGGCTCGCCTTGCGCTGGTGGACGAAGGGGCTCGCCACGATCTGTGCGCCTTCGGGGATGACCGCCGCGGGTTCGCTGGTTTCAAGGCCGACGAACTGCAGCCGATCCGCGCGGCGGTGGTCCGCGAGCGTGAGCGAGCGGTCGCCGATGAAGCCGAACGGTTTGTCGCCCCGCACCGCCCAGCCCAAGCCCATGTCGTCGGGCGTCATGGAGCCGTCCGTGTCCTGGCCCACGATGATGAAACCCTTTTCGGCCCGCAGCACATGCATGGTCTCGGTGCCGTAGGGCGTGATCCCCAACGGTTCCCCGGCCGCCATCAACGCCTGCCAAACCGCCAGGGCGTGGTGGCTCGCCACGTTGATCTCATAGGACAGTTCACCGCTGAAACTGATGCGGAAGACCCGCGCCGGCACGCCGGCGACATGGCCCGCGCGCACCGCCATGAACGGGAAGGCGTCCCGCGTCAAGTCGATGTCTTCGCAAACGCGCCCCAGCACTTCCCGCGCTTTGGGCCCCACCAGCGCGGCGGTGGCCCAGTGGTCGGTCACGGAAGTGAGATGGACGTCAAGGTGCGGCCACTCGGTTTGATGCCAGAGCTCGAGCCACGCCAGCACGGCCTCCGCGTTGCCGGTGGTGGTGTGCATCAGGTAGCGGTTTTCGGCGAGACGCGCCGTCACGCCGTCGTCGAAGATGGTGCCGTCCTCGCGGAGCATCAGGCTGTAGCGGCAGCGGGCCAAGCCAAGGTTGGAGAGCTTGCCGGTGTAGATGCGGTCGAGGAACGTGGCGGCGTCCGTGCCTTCGACGGAAATCTTGCCGAGGGTGGAAGCGTCCAACAGCGCGACGCCGGTGCGGGCGCTCAGACACTCGCGGCGCACCGCATCATGCATCGTTTCGCCGGGCGCCGCGTAGTGCCAAGGCCGTTTCCAGCGCCCGACGTTCTCCCAGGCGGCGCCGCGCTCAAGGTGCCAAGCGTGCATCGGCGTCAAGCGTTCGGCATCGAAGCGTTCGCCCACGTCGCCGCCGGCGATGGCGCCGAACGTTACCGGCGTATAGGCGGGGCGGAACACCGTCACGCCGGTCTCGGCGATGCCTTGGCCCAAGGCCCGGGCCAGGATGGCGACGCCGTTCACGTTGCCGAGCTTGCCTTGGTCGGTGCCGAAACCCAGCGCCGTGTAGCGCTTGACGTGTTCCACGGAGCGGTAGCCCTCGCGGGCGGCGAGTTCGATGTCCTTGGCGGTCACGTCCAGCTGCAAATCCACGAATTGCCTCGGGGCGCGGCTCACGGGTTGCGGATGGGGTGCGATGAAGAGCGCGCGGGCAGCCCCCGCGGCCGCCTCTTCCACGGCGGGTGGCTCGAAGCGCGGTTGGCCGTCGCCGCAGCCGGCCAAGTGGGCGGCGCGGCCCCCCGCCGCGGCGCCTTCGGCGAGGCTTGCCGCCAGCGACAGGGTGCCGGTGACGGCGCCGGCGGTGTGGGCGGGTTGCCGCGGCGTGCCCGGCAGGAACGCCATCGCCGCCTCGCTCCAGCACGGCGTGGCGCCGGCTTGGGAACTCAAGTGGATCGCTGGGCTGAAGCCGTCCGAGCAGGCGATGAGATCGCAGTCCACCCGCCGCGGCTTGCCGGCCAGTTCGCGGCCATCGTCACTCAAGGGCGCCACATGGGCGCCGGCCACACGCTTGCCGCCAAGCGCTTCGATCACCGCGTGGCCCTTGAACACCTCGATGCCGGCCGCCAAGGCTCGCTGCACCAGTGTGCCGGCGGGATTGGGCCGCGAGTCCGCCACCGCGGCGACTTGGCGCCCCACCCGGCGCCAATCGAGGGCCGTGCGGTAAGCGTGGTCGTTGCCGGCGAACAGCACTAACCGCTCGCCCGGCGCCACGGCGTAGCGGTTCACATAGGTGGCGACGGCGCTTGCCAGCATCACACCGGGCAGGTCGTTGTTGGCGAACGTGAGCGGGCGCTCCACGGCGCCGGTGGCCAGCGCCACCTGTTTGGCGCGAATGCGATGCAGGCGCTGGCGTGAGCCGGCCGGGGCGGTAGGGCCCAAGTGGTCGGTGCGGCGTTCCAGCGCGGTGACGAAGTTGTGGTCGTGGTAGCCAAACGCGGTGGTGCGGGGCAGCAGCGTGACTTGGGGGCAGGCCCGCAGTTCGCCGATGGCGTTGGCGACCCACTCGATTGCCGGCGCCCCGTCGATGGTTTCGGCCATGCCGAGCAGGCTGCCGCCGAACTCGCTCTGCTCATCGACCAACATGACCCGCGCGTCGGCCCGCGCCGCGGCGAGGGCAGTGGCGATGCCGGCCGCGCCGCCACCGACGACCAGCACGTCGCAATGGTGGTTCAGCCGGTCGTAAATGTCTGGGTCGGCGCCGTCCGGCACCGTGCCCAGCCCGGCGCTGCGCCGCAGCAGGGCTTCCCAGCACCGCCACAGCCACGGCGGCCCCATGAAGAACTTGTAGTAGAAGCCGGCCGGCAGCATCGGCGCCAGGGCGCCGGCGAGCCGTTTCGCCCCGCCGAAGGCGCCGCTCGTGGCCACGAGGCCGTCGTGCAGTTCCACCTGCGTGGCGCGTTGGTTGGGGATGCGCGCGGGGCCAATGCCCAAGTCCGCGATGGCGTTGGGCTCCTCGGCGCCGCTGCCGACCACGCCGCGCCGTCGCCCGTACTTGAAGCTCCGCGCCACGGTGTCCACGCCGTTCGCCAGCAACGCGGAGGCGAGCGTGTCGCCTTGGAAGCCCCACAGGGAACGGCCGTTGAAGGCGAACTGCAGCGGCTGTGAACGATCCACGCGGCCGCCGCTTGGCAGCCGCCGCGGGGGGTCGACGGCACCCACTAGGCCGCGTCCGGGCCTTCGCCCACGGGGTACGTTTTGACGATGGCGTAGCTCACGGTGTCCCGCAGCACGTTGAAGTAGCGCCGGCAGCCGGCCGCGTGGAACCACATTTCGCGGTGCGCGCCCCGCGGGTTGTTCCGAAAG
The DNA here is from genome assembly GCA_965200505.1 of Candidatus Azotimanducaceae bacterium. Lineage (GTDB taxonomy): Bacteria > Pseudomonadota > Gammaproteobacteria > Pseudomonadales > Azotimanducaceae > VXNE01. Next base: position 3,301,879 of record OZ241343.1, read on the forward strand.
TGTAGGTAATCGCCCCACGCCGCGTCACTCAACGCGGCCGGCTCGGCAGGCCGCTGGATGTGCGCCTCGCCGGCGTAGGAGAACTCCTCCTCGCTACGCGGCTCGTCGCAGTGGGGGCAGTGGATCAGGAGCATGGTGCGCGGCGGCTGGCGGTCCGATCAGCGATACGATGCCGTGATGGCCGCGTAGGTCAGGTTCGTGAGCGTCTCCTGAATCCAGCTTGGGGTGCCGATGCGTTGCGGCATGAAGACGCCGATGAGCTGTTCGGCCGGGTCGATCCAGAAGAACGTGCCGGCGGCGCCGCCCCAATAGTAGGAACCGGGGGTGAGGATGCCTTGATTGGCGCCGGCGGGGGCCACCGCGAAACCGAGGCCGAAGCCGTCGCCGGCGTCCGTGGTTTGGCCGGCGGGCAGCAGGTTGCTGGTCATCAGGGCCACGGTGGTGGGGCTCAGCACCCGTGCCCCGTCCAGTTCGCCGCCGTTGGCCATCATCAGGCAGAAGCGCAGGTAGTTCTCCACCGTCATCACCAAGCCACCGCCGCCGGACAGAAAGGTGACGCCGATGAACTCCGGGTCTTCACCGGGGCTGTCCTGCACGACGAGGCGGCCGTCCTCGCCCATGACGTGGTTGGTGCCGAACCGTTCCACCACCTCCGGCGGCACGTCGAAGTAGGCGTCGTTCATGCCGAGGGGACGGAACAGGCGGTCTTGCATGACGCGGTCGAGCGGGGCGCCGCTCACGCGCTCCACCAGATGCCCCAACACATCGGAGGAGAAACCGTAGTGCCAGCGTTCGCCGGGTTGGAACAGGAGCGGTAGGTCCGCCATCTTCTCAACCAGCTCGCGGGTGTCGCGCACGAGGTAATCCCAATCGTCGATCAACCGCGCTTGGCGGTAGAGCCGATCGACGATGGCGTTGCCGTAGTAGCCGTAGCTCAAACCCGACGTGTGCATCAGCAATTGCCGCGCCGTGACCGGCGCCGCCACGGGTGCCACCTGGCCGGAGGCGGTCAACGCCGTCATGCCCTCCCACTCGGGAAAGAACTGGGTCACGGGCGCATCCAGCAGCAGCTTGCCGTCCTCGACGAGCATGAGCGCCGCGACGCTGGTGATGGGCTTCGTCATCGAGTAGATGCGCAGGAGCGAATCGGACGCCAACTCCGTGCCGGCTTCCAAGTCCAGCAGCCCTGTCACATGCTCGAACACCACCGCGCCGCGCCGCGCGATGAGGGCAGACATGCCGGGGAACTCGCCGCTCTCCACCAGGCGATCCATTTCCGCGCGCACCCGGTGCAGACGTTCCGCGGACATGCCGTGGGATTCCGGCAGGGCGCGGGGCACTTCCGCCGCTTGGGCGCCCCATGCCGCCAAGCACAGTGCCAGCGCGGTGCCGGTGAATCGACGGCAAACCCCCGCCCGGCGTGGCGTTGCCGCGCCGTCATCGCGTCTGGCCGCTCTCGTTGCCATGTTCGTTTTCCTTCTGCGACACTCAAGGCCTAGGGTAGCGCAACCGCGCCGCACACCGAAGGAACCGTCACGCCACGCCATGGGCCAGCCAGCTCAGCCCCTCGCCGCCGACAGCGCCCTGCGGGACGCCGAACAGCTGTTGCGCGAGGGGGCCTTGCGCGATGGCGAAGCGGCGTTGCGCGCGCTGCTCAAGGTACACCCCAACGTGGCGCGGGCCCGATTCCTGCTCGGCAGCCTATGCGCCCGCGACCAGCGCTTGACCGAGGCCGCCGCCCACCTCGCCCGCGCCGTGCAGGACGCCCCGGATCTCGAAGCCGCCGCGGTGGCGCTGGCCGGCGTCTGCCGGCGCATGGAGCGCGGCGCGGAAGCTGAGACGGTGCTGGCCGGCTTTTGTGAACGACAGCCGCGCGCGGCCAAGGCGTGGCAGGCATACGCGGACGCCCTGTTCGACAACGACAAGCCCGACGCCGCCCGTGCCGCGCAACGCCATGCGGTGGAAGTGGACGCCCACTTCGACGCCATGCGCCGCGCCGTGCAGGCCGGCGCCGCCGGTGCGCCACGCCAAGCCGAGGCCATCTACCGCGACATCCTGCAGGCCGATCCCGACCATGTATATGCCCTCATCGGCTTGGCCAATGCCGCGCTCGACGGCAACGCGCCGGACGACGCCGAGCGGCTGCTCAACCGGGCGTTGGTGATCTCCCCCAACGTGAGCCATGCGCATCGGGGCTTGGCGCGGCTGCACATGAACCGCAGCCACCACGCGCCGGCGGAAGCGGCGGCGCGGCGCGCGGTGGCGCTCAATCCCGAACTTGCGGAGAGTTGGACGACGCTTGGCACGGTGTGCGCCGGGGGATTGCGGCAGGCCGAGGCCGCGCGGGCTTTCGCGCAGTCGCTGGCAATCACCCCGGACCAACCCCGTGTGCAGCTCTCCTTGGGCCATGTGAAGAAAGCGCTTGGCGACCGCGCCGGCAGCGAGGCCGCCTACAAAGCGAGCTTGGCGTTGGCGCCAACGCTCGGCGAGGCGTGGTGGAGCTTGGCGGACCTCAAGACTTACCGATTCACAGACGCGGAGCTGGCGGCGATGCGTGAGGCACTGGACCGGGACACGCTCGACGACCGCGACCGCGCTGGCCTTCGTTTCGCCCTCGGCAAGGCGCTGGAGGATCGAGGCGAGTTCGACGCGGCCTTCGAGCACTATCGGCGCGCCAACGCCATCCGCCGCCGCCACGAATCGTTCGACATCGAGCGCTTCGAGCGGCAATGCCGGCGGCTCAAAGAGGCGTTCACGGCACAACGCATCGAACGCAAACAACAAGTCCCCGCCGCGGCCGCGGCGACGCCCATCTTCGTCGTCGGCCTGCCGCGCTCTGGCTCCACCCTCGTGGACCAGATTCTCTCCTCGCACAGCCAAGTGCAGGGCACGATGGAGTTGCCCCATGTGCTGGGCTATGTGCGTGAACTGGACCCGGAACGGGGCGGCAAGCCGCCGGGCTATCCGGCCTGCATTGAAGCGATGTCAGCCGCCGAGTTCGCCGCCTTGGGCCAGCGCTATCTGGACGAGACGCGCCCATACCGCGGCGACGCGCCGTTCTTCGTGGACAAGATGCCGAACAATTTCATGCATGTGGGGCTCATCGCCTGCATGGTGCCGGATGCGGTGTTCGTCGATGCGCGGCGCCACCCGATGGGCTGCTGCTTCAGCGTCTTCAAGCAGAGCTTCGCCCGCGGCCAAGCGTTCGGCTACGACTTGGATTCGCTGGCCGCCTACTACCGGGGCTACCTGGACGTGATGGCGCATTGGGACGCAGTGCTGCCGCGGCGGGTGCATCGGGTGATCTACGAACGCATGGTGGATGACGCCGAAACGGAAACCCGCGCTCTGCTGGACGCCTGCGGGCTCCCCTTCGAGATGGCCTGCCTGCGCTTCCACGAAACCGAGCGCGTGGTGCGGACGGCTAGCGCCGAACAGGTGCGGCGGCCCATCTATCAGGAGGCGAAGACGCAGTGGCGAGCCTTCGAGGCGCACCTCGGCTCGCTGAAGGCGGCGCTGGGGCCGGCGCTGGATGGCTGGCAAGATTGAGGACGCGCCTCAGCGCACGTTCAGCCGAGCCGTGCGTTCACCAGGCGGTTCAGGCTAACGCCTTCCTCGGCTGCCGCCAATACGAGTGACCGATGCACCTCCGGGGGCACACGCACGACAAACCTGCCGCTGTACTTGCGGTCGGCGAGTGGGGCCGGCGGTCGTTCGCCGGCAGCCGCCATGTCTTCAAGGATGTCGCACGCCAGTTGACGAATGCCGGCGAGCGCCTCCCCGGGCGAGGCCGCCAACCAGCTCAAGGACGGAAACTCGGCGCACAGGCCGACGTGTTCTTGATCCTCAGGTGACCAAGTGACGCGATAGGTGTAGTGGTCGGACACCGCCGATGGCCCTCTCAAGGTCGCCCATAAGGTAGTCCAATAGTGTCAATACTAGCATCTGTCCTACTGGCAGTACCGGCCCCGGTGCCGTCCAGACGACGACGAGAGGCGAAGACGCAGGGGCGGGCCTTTGAGGCCCACCTCGGCTCGCTCAAAGCGGCGCTGGATGGCTGGCAGGGTTGACCGGCGAGGGGGTCAATCGCATCCAACTGCGTCCCAGAGACCTCATCGACCCGCACGGCCGTGATGCGCCGCCAACGACTCGCATAGATGCGCCAGGCGCTTGCGTAGGCGCAGCGGGCCTTCCACCGTCACGCCTTCGCCCCAGGTGAAGAGGTGCCAGCACATCTCGTCCACGCCGCCGGCCTTGAACCTGACCGTGAGCGAACCGTCTTCGTTGGCGGTGGTGCGCTGGTCCGGGTGGAACAGGAACGTGGCCGCATCCCGCGCCGCGTTGCCGTCGAAGCGGAGCTTCACTTGCACGGGTGGTTCCTGAAAGGTGCCGAACGAGCGCTTCGCATAAGCCCGCAGATCGAAGTTCGGGTCGCGCTTGAAGGTATCGACGGTGAGCGACGCATCGCTGATGTTCGCTAGGCGGAGCAGGCGGAAGTCGTCGGCCCACGCCGTTCTTGCCACGAGGAACGGCCGGTTGCCGTAGAGCACACCGTAGGGTTCCACTCGCTGCCGGCTCGTCTTGCCGCTGGCATGCGCCTCATAACGGCAGGCCACGACGCGGCCTCGGCGAATGGCGTCGCGCAGCAACGGCACCACGTCTGGGTCGATGCGGGTGCGTGGGCCGGCGCGTATCGCCTGGCCTTCGGCGCTCATCAGCGCTTCGAGTTCGGCTTCGAGGTCCGCCCGTGCGCGAGGCCGGGCTAGGGCGCGCAGCTTGGCCTCCAGCTCCTCAAGGCGGGCGGCCCGATCCACTTGCCCGACACCTCGCAGATGTTCCGCGGCGCCGGCCAATTCCGCCAACTCCTGTGCGCTGATGCGGATGAGCGGCGCCAGACCTTGCGACTGCAGCCGCCAGTGCTTGTGCAGATCCTCGGTGACGACCTCCTCCAAGCCAAAGAGCACATCCACCGCGTCGCGCAGGCGCTCAGCGGTGCGGCGGCTGACACGCAAGCGCTCCCTGATCTGGCTGATGGTCATGCCGCCACGCGCCGCCTGCATGCGGATGGCGAGTTCGATGATGTCGATGGCGCGTTCGTACATGCAGCAAAGGCGTCCGTCACCCTTGGCCGCTGCCAATGCCGGCGGCCGTGCGGAACTCGGCTTCAAAGCGCCCGGCCTCCGTCAACTTTGCGGAGACCCTTGGCCACGCTTTCGTGATCCCACTGCTCTCACGCCGATAGTCGTCGGAGCGCTTCTCGAACCGTCGCCCCTTGGGCAACGCTGCGAACTGGCCTTCCGGGTGGGGCCGACATTCCCAGTCCCGCCTCTGAACCAGCTTGTTCTCAGGCCATATCGCGGCAAGCACCCAAGCGTCGGTGTTCTTGGAAGGCGTCCACAGGACCACGCGCTGCGGACATGCCCGCTCGCCTAGCCAGCCGAAGACCACGGTTCGCAACGCGTTGGTCGTGGCGTCGGGTGGCGGACACGGCGCTTCACAAGGCAAATCTTGATGAGGCGGGTCTTGAATGCCGGCGCTGGCATACCTCTGGCCAGCCACGTCCGCATCCACATGGACGATCAACACATCGTGGTGCGACAGCGCGGACGAACCAGACACCGAGCCCCTGCCCTCGAGGGCGGCTTGACGACTCCAACGATAGACACCGGCCCATCCAGCGCCCATCGTGCCGAACGCAACGGATCCCTCTGGCTGCAATGTCTGGAACAAGAAGTCCGTGTCGTCTGGCAACAGAGCCTTTAGGAGCGCTCGAAGCACGATCGCATCGGTTGGCCCTTCGACGGCGGCTGCGATGCGTAGCGGCTCATACATCGGGAACGCCGCCAAGGTGTCCCATCACCCACAATCGGGACAAGGACCAGCCCTGCTTCGCCTTCTTCCGCAGACGTGCATCGACGACCACGCGGCGGATCGAGGTACGCCCCGAGCTGGTCCTGGAGACGGTAAACAACCTCACACGGTCATCTTGTAACGGCAGGCCATCGAGAACGAGTGGATTGTGGGTCGTCAGGAGAATCTGTCGCGGCTGGCTCGAATCCAGATACCATCGACACAGGTGCTCCATCAAAGACCGTGCGAGCCGGGGGTTCAAGCCGTGATCCGCGTTGTCCACGGCACAGAGCGCAGGGCTTGCAGCATGGCCGGCAATCACCGCCAGAAAGAGAGCGTACAAGGCGCCTTCAGAAGCGTCATAACCGGACAGCACGTTGCGGCCCTCGCGCATGAAGCGATCGCGGAACCGAACGACGTCTTTGGAGGCGGCGGCCGTTGGGGAGAGCGGCAGCCGGTCGGAGCGTGTCCAACCAAAGCCGTCCGCCCAATCAAGCAGTCCCCGAACCCCTGCACAAACATGCTGGCTGCGATCATCTTCTTCGCGTTGCCCAAGCAGCTCTCGAAGTGCTTGCGGAAGGCTCCCGCCAGACAGCCCCAGCGGTTTTCTTGGTTGTGTCTCCGGCGCGACGCCGCGCAAAACGGCGGTCGTGGGCGAGAATATGACGTAGCCTTGAAGCAGCTTCAGAAGATCAAGCGCGGCGCCCGCAGGTGCTTCCACCGCCTTCAGCGCAGCCAGCCCTCGTTCTGGATTGGTTCGGGATGAGCGTGGCGAGCGTCTGACTAGCTTGTGGTCATCGTCCTCCCAACGCTCCGTCTTGAATCCCCAAGCAGGTTCGGGGTCGCGCAAGGGGTTGTGTAGCGAAACTTCGTACTTGGCTCCAGCACTGCGTGCGCCGAAGTACAGGTGACGAGGGACCCCCTTGCCGGGCTTGGCCGGGAAGGCGGACTTGTACAGTGCGGGAAGGCCGGGGCGCACCCCGCGGGCCAGCAACGCTTGGTCGTCAACCTTGCCGTCGGCCGCCGCGGAGAGAACGCCCAAGGCTTCCAGCAGGTTGCTCTTGCCGCTGCCGTTGGCGCCGACGAACACGTTGACCAGCCCCAGATCGACCGCGACGTCATCCAAGGACTTGAAGGTTCTGACGGACAGCGTTTCAAGCATGGGCCATCCCCCGCTGGCGCGGACTACGGGCGAGTTCTGCGCATGTCGGTCTGAGTCTCGCCGCATCATACTACCGCTTGGTCGCCCTCAAGCCCGTTGGGGCTCCGCTATCTGCCGAACCCCATGCTGCGTGGCGCGTCCTCCTTCGCTTCGCATTCGTCGCGCAGCATCCGCAGCAGGGCGTCCGCATCGTCCAGCGAGTGCAGAATCTCCGCCCGGCGGCGCACCACGGGGAAGTCACCCGGCGTCAGATTGCGCAATGCGGCAACGTCGGCCGGCGCCGGCAGCCCGAAGTAGTGACGGAAGGCCAGCCGCGCCTGCTCGGCGGAGAGATAGTCCATGGCGATCTTGAACGTGAAGCGCCGCAGCGTCGCCTGGTCCAACCGCTCGTTGAAGTTGGTGGTGCAGGCGAAGGGCAGGGGGTGGCTCTCCATCCACGTCAGCATCTCGTTCACCTGGCTCACCTCCCAGGAACGATGTGCGCCGCGTCGGTCCGCGAGCAGCGAGTCGGCTTCGTCGAAGATCAGGAACGTCCGCCGGTCGCGGGCTTCGGCGAAGGCGCGGGCGATGAGCTGTTCGGTCTCGCCCACCCACATGGACATCAAGTCCGAAGCCCGTTTCTGCTCCGCTTCCAACCCCAAGCCTTCGGCCAGATGGCGGGCGAAGGCGCTCTTGCCGGTGCCCGGCGGGCCTTGCAGGCACAGGGAGAAGCGAACTTCGCCGCTGGCGGCCAGCCGCTTCGAGAGGGCGATCAGATCCACGTCCGCCCGGCTGAGCGCCGGGTCGAACCGCTCTGCGGCGCCCTGTGGCGGCTTCTCGCTGCGCAACAGACGCGCCATGCCGCGCACGCCGCAGCGCACCGCGGCCACGCCACCGCCGCTCAGCGCTGCCGCCGCGGTGGTGCCGGCCGCCACGCCGGGCGCCACGTTGAAGTCCGTGGCGAGGGCGCGGGTGTCGTCCGCCGCGCAGTCGATGCCGTGCCGATGGAGTTGCCGCGCCCAGATGCGGTCGCGCACCTGCAGCGGCGGCTGGCCGAACTCCAGCGCGAACATCATGCGCCGCAACAGGCTTCGGCGCATGACCGGTGCGCTGTTGGTGGTCCATAGCGTCGGTGTCGGTGCTTGCTCGAGCAGCCGATTCATGAACACTTTCGAGCCACCCGCGCGCTCGCGGTGGCGCGGGCGGCCGAACGGTCGCCGCGCCCCGAAGTCGAAATCGTGGCCTTCGAGCAGGTCTTCCATCTCATCGAACAACAGGATGGCGGACTTGTTCCCGGACACGAGCCGCTGTGCCAGGCGCAGTTCCTGCAACCGCTCCCGACGGGATGGTTCGTCGCCGTCCTCATCGGTTTCGCCGACGCTGTAGAGCGTCACGCCGAGGCGCCGCGCCAGCGTCTTGCAGAACTCCGTCTTGCCCGTGCCGGGCGGCCCGTGCAGCAGCACGTTCACTCCGGCGGCGCCTTGTTCGAGGGCGCCGAGCAACAGCCGCTCGATGTGGTCCCGGCCCTCGGCGATGTGGTCGAAGTCCGCCCACCGCAGCTCGGCCGGCGCGGCTTCGTCGAGCAACAGGCCGCGTACATCGCCGGCGTCCTTGGCCAAGGGCGAAGTCAGCCGCTGCAGCCGCTTCACCAGCGACAGATCGCCATCCGAGTCCACGGACACCAGGCCGCAGGATATCAACGGACGGTCCGCGGCCAGCCGCCGCAACAGCCCCTGCGGAGAAACGCCGAGCAGGTGCGCGAGCACACCATTGCCGGCGTTGAGCGTTGTTCTGCGCCGGCGGTCCGACAGGCGGTCGAACAGGTCTTCCACCACGGGTTGCGTGTCGTAGCGCAGCATCGTCTCCACCAGCGCCACATCGGTGGTCGAGAGCCCCAGCACGTTGGCCAGCCGCTGCAGCCGGGCCGCGGTGCGGTCGCGCCGCACCTGCGCGGTGGCGTTACGGCCTTGCCGGACAGCCGCTCGCACGTTGCGCCAATTGGCGCTGGCGCCACGCCAACGCCGACGCGAGTGGGTGGGCGCATCGTCCGCCGGCTCGAACGGCACGCCAAGGGCCTCGGCGTGTTCTTCGAGCCATTCGGCCACGCTCTCCCTCGCGTGGCTGGTCGGCGAGAGGCGGTCGATCGCGTTGGCGAGCCAACCGAAGATGAGCCGTATTTCGTAGGCGGTGGGCATTGCTTGTCACTCCTCACACGTGTGATTTCTCGTCAACACGGGGAATGTTACGGCTTGGATGCGTCAGATTTGGACGCATGGAAAACAAAACTATGCGTATGCGCAAATGGTCTTTCGGCGGTGTGGCGCTTGGAGTAAGGTTGCAGCCCTTGGACTTGCCCTTGGAGGGTGGACATGCGGAACCGAAAACGCGCCGCCAAGCGCGAGGCGGCCGTCGCTCATTTGCAGCCATCGCGGCTGGCGTTGGCCATCGCCGCGGCGTCGGGCATGGGCGCGGCGCCGGCCATGGCCCAGGGCGAGGAGGGCGCGCAGCCGGCCATCGAGGAGGTGATCGTCACGGCGCGCAAGCGGGAATCCAACATCCAAGACACGCCGGTGAGCATCCAGGCGTTCACGGCGGAGGACATCGAGCACCTCGACATCTCGCGCTTTGAGGATTTCGCGGACCAAACCGCCTCCATCTCCTACATCAGCGTCGGCCCCGGCAGCCAGATCATGCACATCCGCGGCGTGGCGGATGGCGGCATCCCGCACATCGGCCGCACCAACGAGGCCACCACCGCGTACTACTTGGACGAGCAGCCCGTGAGCGGCCGCCGCGGCGGCCCGCCAGACATCCAGCTCTACGACCTCGAGCGCATCGAAGTGCTGCGTGGCCCGGAGGGCACCTACTATGGCGCGTCCGCGGTTTCCGGCACGGTGCGCATCATCACCAACAAGCCGGACCCGGAAGCGTTCGATTACGGCGCAGACCTTTCCGGCGGCATCATCGCCCACGGCGAAAACACATACCAGGGCAAGGCGTTCGTCAACGTGCCGTTGTCCGACCGGGCGGCCGTGCGGGGTGTGCTCTGGCACCTGCAGTCCAACGGCTTCGTGGACAACCTGCTGGAGGAGCGCACCTACCGCAACGGCGTCACCGTCAGCAATGAACGTTGGGCGGAGGACGACTACAACAAGCAAACCACCACCGGCGGGCGGCTCGCCGCGTCGATGGAGCTGACTGACACTTGGCAGGCGACGCTGTCGGCGTTCGCGCAGACCATGGAGGCCGACGGCGCTTGGGACCATGACCCCACCCGCCGCGGCGATTTGGAGGTGGCGCGCTTCGGCCCCGAGCGGGTGGAGGTGGACACCAAGCAATTCGCCTTCACGTTGACTGGCGAGACGCCCATTGGCGACCTGATCTACGCCGGTTCCTACTACGACCGGCAAGACCTCGCCGTCAACGACTACTCGGACTACGTGGAGTACGCCTCCTTCGGCAGCTGGATTCAGCAGCACGCCTGTGAGGACTACTACTGGTATGGCTCCACGGGTTGCGCCGATCCGAGCATCTTCTTCGACCACGAGGACAACCAATCCCGCGTGGCGCACGAAATTCGCCTCACCTCCAAGGGCGACGCCGGCAGCCGCCTGAATTGGCTGGTCGGCGCCTACTGGGAGCACACCTGGGGCAATGGCTACCTGTTCTGGCGCATGCCGAACATCAACTTCGACAACGGCCCGGCCGGCGATTACATCCGCCGCGAAACCGTTGACCCCTTGCCGCAGGAATGGTGGAGCTGCCCAGGCTGGAAGTTCGAGGACTACATCAGCGCCGTGTTCGGCGACGTTTCGTGGGACTTCACCGAGCGCCTCACGGTGTCCGTCGGGATGCGCCATTTCCGCTGGGAAGACGGCGATGACTGGGGCTATAGCTGCGGCTACCCGTGGGAGTCCAAGGGCGCGTTCGACCGCAACGCCGTGGCGCCGGACATTCAGGAGGAAACCTACAAGGTCAATGTCCGCTACGACTTGACTGAAGACCTCCTCATTTACTTCGGCTACGGCGAGGGTGTGCGGCCGGGCTTCTCCAACCCGAACGTCACCCACCCGGAGGTGCCGGAGTTCGTCGAGGCGGACTACACCAAGTCCTACGAGGTTGGCTGGAAGGCGACGCTCGCCGATGGCCGGATGCTGTTGAATGGCGCCGTCTATCTGATCGACTGGGACAACTTCCAGACCACGTTGTATGACCTGCTCACCGTGCCGTTCGAGTTTCGCCGCAACGTGAAGGGTTCGCAGGTCGGCGGCGTGGAGGTGGATCTGGAGGCGCGGCTGGGCCAATACTGGCGTTTGAACGGCGGCTTGGCCTACAACACCGCGGAGTTGGAGGGTGATTTCGCCACCATCGCCCGCGAAGAGCGCTTCGTGTATGCGGAGGACGGGCGGCGCCTCGCCCATGTGCCGGAGTGGTCTTGGACGCTGGGGCTGCGCTATGAGCGCCCGTTGAGCGGCGAACGCCAAGTGTATGGCCATGCGGCTTGGTCCTTCACGGACGAGCGCTGGAACCTCTTGGCGCGCCAGAGCGAGCAGGCGCCGGTGGTGATGGATGCGTACTCGCTGCTGCAGCTGCGCGCCGGCATGTGGTTCGGCACTTGGGGGGCGGAGTTGTGGGTAACCAACGTGACGGATGAGCGCGCCGAGATCTTCCAGAACAGCGGCTACTACGATCCGCGTGTCACCACCGTGCAGCCGCGCACCATCGGCGTTCGCTTCACGTTCGGGCCGCCGTAGCGGCGGGCGCGACGAACCCGTGCATGGCGCCGCTGCCGGACTTTTGAGCCCCCGCGGAACCCAACCTCCCCCGCGTCGCTGACGCGAGGGAGCGGCCCTTGAGGTGACGCGCTTGCCGCGGGCGCTGGGCACGGGCTGGCAGACGCTGGCCGACCGGGCCGGCGGCAGGGCCCAGCTCGTCGGCGCCCTGGTCTTGTTGGTGACCGCGGCGGCGTTGCGGCTCAACGGGCTGGGCGACGAGATCCTGCGTCTCGACGAAGCGGTTGCCGCGGAGCTGGCGGCGCCCGAGCTCACGCTGGCGGAGGTGCTGCGCAACACGCGGCTCCGCAACAGCAGCCCGATTGGGTATCCATTGCTGCTCCATGCGGTGCAGCAATTCGACGGCGGGGCTTGGGCCATCCGCATCGCGCCGGCGATCGCGAGCATCTGCGTGGTGGCGGCGCTCTTGTTCCTGCTGCCCCGTGCCGGCGTGAGCCACGCCGCGGCTTGGCTGGCGGCCGCGATGGCGACTTTCTCCGTGCCCGCCATCCGCCACGCGCAAGACGCCCGGGAGTACTCCATCGATTCGCTCATGGCGGTGCTGCTGGCCGTGGGCCTGTTGCGGGCCCTGCGTGGCCAGCGCCCCACGCTGCTTTGCGTTGCGCTCTTGATCGCGCCATCCATTCAATATGGCTTGGGCTTGCTCGGCGCCGCCGCCGTGCTGACGCTGGCCGTGAGCCAAGGACGCGCCGCGCTGCGCGAGCGGCGCTGGGCCGCGCCGGCGACAAGGAGGCGAGTGCTGACCGCCTTGGCGCCCTTCGCCTGTTTCGCCGTTGGCGGCTTCGCGAGTTGGGCCGTCACGCTGCGCATGCAGCGGGGCGGCATCGCGGCCGTTGGCGAGGGCTACTACGGCACCGCGCATCTGCCCCACCTCTACCCTGGCGAGCTCGGCGATGCCCTTGCGTTGGGCCAGTTCGCCGCCACGAAGTTGTGGAGCTTCCTTTCGTACCACATTCCCGAGCCCGTCGTGGTGCTGGGCCTCGCCGCGGTGGCCGTGGTCGTCTGCCTGCGCGTGGCCGGCCGGCGGCCCTTGGGGCCAATTCCGCTGCTGTTCGGGGTCGCCTTGGGCGCCGCGCTCGCCGCCGCGGCGCTGCGCCTCTATCCCTTGGGCGGCGTCCGCCAAACCCTGTACCTCGCGCCGATCGCCTTCATCGCCTTGGGCCATGCCATGCACGACGTTGTGGCCGGCCTGCCCAAACTGCCGCGCAGCGCCGCGCGCGCCGTGGTTGCGGGCCTCATCGTCGTCGTTGGGGTGGGCGCGGTGGCGGCGCACCCGTGGCGGGGGCGAGGTGTCGCAAGCAGCGTGTTGGCCGAGCTGGATCGGCACGTCGGGGCCGCCGCGGCGTATGTGCCTTACCGCTCCGGGGCCATCGCGCGGTTCTACCTCGAGGGGCGCGAGAATCTTCACTTCGGCCGCCATTGCTCATGGGACGGAAACGAAGCGTGTCGGCAGCGCTTGATGGCGGACTTGTTGCGCCTGCGCCTGGCCGGCGTGGATCAGCTGTGGCTCGTGTCGTTCAACGACGAGGTGGGCGAGGTGCGCAAGTGGGTGGAGGCTGGAACTGCGCGCGTCGTGGCGGACAACGGTTGGTTCGAGCTATTCGAGATGCCGGATTTGGCCGCTGTGCTGGGCAGGGAAGCGGCGGCGATGGAAGCCTTGCGGCAATTCGAGGCTTGGGAGGTCACGCTGCGGCCGCGGTTCGATGCGTGGCTCCACTACGCCGGCCGGCGCGTGGTGTACGGCATGGCGCCCTGCCATGACCAAGCCGGATGGGGACGCTTCATGCTGCGCGTGACGCCGGAGGACCGGGCGGATTTGCCAGCCGAGCGGCAGCCCTTTGGCACCGAGGAGCTGGACTTCGGCTTCAACGAGCGCGGCGTGAAGTTGGCTGACGCATGCCTTGCCGTGGCGCCGTTGCCGGACTATCCGATCCACCGCGTGGACGTTGGGCAGTGGGTGCCCGGCGGCGGCTATCTGGTGTGGTCGCGGTCGTTCCGGGTGTGGGTGGCGCGGATCGCCGCGGCCTCGCTGGCGCAAGTGCCGACGCCCGCCATGCGCGATGTCTTTGACGTCCACCTGCACGATGGACAGCTCATCTACGCCAAGGAACGCTGCGGCCCCGCGGACCGCCAGCAACGGTTCTTCTACCGCGCCACGCCAAGCCCAGCGGAGGATTTGCCGGCGCTCGGCCGCGCGGCGGGGTCCGACCCAGTGGATTTCTCCTTCGGCGCCTATGGCGTGGTGGACGGCACCCGCTGCCTCGTGGTGCGCCGGCTGCCCGGCCATCCCATCGCCACCATTGAGACCGGTCAATTGGATGACGACGGCCGCGCCGCTTGGTCCGCGACGTTCGCGCCGCCGCCCTGATGAGGCGCTCGCGTCAGGTGCGCTTGGCCCGCCCCCGCTTGAGCCAAATCGCGTAGATGGCGCCGTTGGCGAACAGCAGCCCAGCCGCGAGGAGGGCTTGCGTGGCTCTCGTCAGCCCGGGGGGATAGAGCGCGAGGACGAGATGGCGCTCGATGAAGCCGCCGCTGAAGCCCGCTTCCCCGGCGGCGGTGCGCCAGCGCCACTCCAAGGGCGTGAGCGGGCAGGTCCAGCCGAACGCCTCGATGAGCACCCCCCACGCCATGGCTGGCAAGTGGAGCCACGCCAGCCAGCGCCAACGCAGCGCGAGCAGGCCGCCGAACACCACGAATGTCACGAAAGCCGCATGCAGGACGAGCAGCGCGTCCGCCGCCAGCGCGTAGTTCATGCGCCGGCGTTTGGCGTCACGGGGCCGGCGGCATGCCACCCGCCGGCTGCCGGCCACCGAGGCGCCGAATCGGCCGCCGCCCAAGGATTCGCCACGACGCGCATTGTATCGGGCGGCCACTTCGTGGAACACTTCGCCTGTGGCGAGTTGGCGGGAGAGGTCGATGCGGCGAGCGGTCATGGCGGTTGGCGGGGCGGTGCTGGCGCTTTCGGGAGCGCAGCTTGAGCATGGTGGCGAGGCGCAAGCCCATGAAGCCGCGGCCGGCGAGGCTCCGTATGTCGCCCCGCGCGGCCCCGGTGGCGAGCATCCGGACCTCAACGGCATATGGCAGGCGATGAACGCCGCGCACTACGACATCGAACTGCACATGGCGCGGCCGTCGCTGCACCTGCGGGAGGGCCCCCACGGCCCGGTGCCGTCGCTCGCAACGTACCAGCTCGGCGCCGTCGCGTCGGTGCCGCCGGGCATGGGCGTCGTCGAAGGCGGCAAGCTCCCGTACCAGCCGGAAGCGCTGGCCAAGAAGCGCGAGAATCAGGCCGACTGGATCAATCGCGACCCGGAGGTGAAGTGCTACTTGCCGGGTGTGCCGCGCGCCACCTACATGCCGCACCCGTTCCAAATCTTCCAAGGCGAGGATCAGTTGTTCATCGCCTATCAGTGGGATGGTGCCGTGCGCGACATCTACATGGAAGACCCAGGCCCGGCGGCCATCGATTCTTGGATGGGGCAGTCCGTCGCCCACTGGGAGGGGGACACGTTGGTCATCGAGGTGACGGGGTTCAACGACCAAACGTGGTTCGACCGTGCCGGCAACCACCACAGCGCCGCCATGAAGGTGACGGAGCGCTACACGCCCACCAGCCCGGATCATCTGCACTACGAAGCGCTCATTGAAGATGCGGAGACCTTCGAACGGCCGTGGAAGATGAGCATGCCCCTCTATCGCCGCCAGGAGGCGAACGCGCAACTGATGGACTTCCGCTGCGTGGAGTTCGTGGAGGAGTTGATGTACGGCGAGTGGCGCCGCAAGCCGCTGGAGCGCTGAACCATGCGCCGCCCCCTGCGTTTGGCCTTGGCCGCCGCCGTGACTTGCGCGGCCGGACTGGCCGCGGCCGACATCCCGCGCACCGCCGATGGCCGCCCGGACCTCTCTGGCAACTACGACGTGGCCACGCTCACGCCCCTGCAGCGCCCCGAGGCGTTCGGCGACAACCTGTTCCTCACGCCGGAGAAGGCCCGCGAGATGGAGGAACGCGAGCGGGCGCGGATGGCTGCCGGCCAGCGCGATAGCGACCCAGACCGTGAGGCGCCGCCGGAAGGCGGCGACGGCTCGCCCGGCGCGGCGGGCAACGTGGGTGGTTACAACTCGTTTTGGATCGACCGAGGCGAGGACGCCTTCGCCATCAACGGCCGGTTCCGCACCTCCATCATCACCGATCCGCCGAATGGCCGCCTGCCGGCGATGACGGCGGCCGGGCAAGCCCGCCGTGATGCGCGGCGCGCCATGTTCCGCCCCAACACCGGCGAAGCGTGGTGGCTCGGCCTCGACGGCGCCGGCCCCTATGACGACCCGGAACTCCGGCCCTTGGCCGAGCGCTGCCTGCTCGGTTTCGGTTCCACCTCCGGCCCGCCGATGCTGCCGGTGCTCTACAACAACATGAAGCGCATCGTGCAGACGCCGGACTACGTGATGATCTTGGTGGAGATGGTGCATCACGCCCGCATCATCCGCCTGAACAGCGAGCACGCCCCGCCAACCGTGCGCAAGTGGCTGGGCGACTCCATCGGCTGGTGGGAGGGCGACACGCTGGTGGTTGACACCACCAACTTCCGCAGCACACCGGGGCTTTCGTCGGCGTCCGAGCACCTCCATGTGGTCGAACGCTTCAAGCGGCTGGATGACGCGACGTTGCTGTACAGCTTCACGGTGGAGGACCCGACGGTGTGGAACGAACCGTGGAGCGGCGAGTATCCGTGGCCGGCGACGGACGCCAGCGTTTACGAGTACGCCTGCCACGAGGCGAACTATGCGCTGGGCAACATCATGCGCGGCGCGCGGCTCTTGGAGGCCGATGCGCAGGGCGGCGCCGCGGGCGCCGAGTGATCTTCTTTTGAGCAACCAACGAGGGCTATCGAGATGCGCTTGAAGTGTTTGACGTTGTTGGCGGCGGCATCCTTGGCCGCCGCGCCGGCTGCCGCCCACCACGCATTCGGGGCGGAGTTCGATCCGAACCGGCCCCTCGTGCTGCGCGGGCCCGTGGTGAAGGTGGAATGGGTGAATCCACACGCTTGGATCCACTTGGAACACACCACGGACGCCGGCGACAAGGAGGTTTGGATGGTCGAGGGCGGCACCCCGAACACCCTCTTGAGGCGTGGTTTGAGCCGCACTTCGCTGGTGCCCGGCACACTGATCGTGGTGGATGGCTACCAAAGCAAGGATCGCTCCCAGCGCGCCAACGGCCGCGACATCACGTTCGAGGACGGCCGCAAGATCTTCATGGGCTCCTCCGGCACCGGTGCCCCCCGCGATGGCCGCGACCCGACGGAACCCGCATTGAACTGACCGCCGCGCCGGTGCCTCGGCGCCGGCCCCCCGGAGGTGTGTTGGCGTGAGCCCGCTCCTGCGCCTCATCGACCGGGCCGGCCTCGGTGACGGGGATGCGATTCGCGCCCCCGATCGCCCACCGCTGACCTACGCCGGGCTCTTGGCCCAAGCCCATCGCGTCGGTGCGGTGTTGCGGGCGGGCGGCATCGAACCACAACACCGCGTCGCCATCGTCTTGCCCAACGGCGCGGCCATGGCGGCGGCGTTTCCATGCATCGCCCCGTGGTGCGCCGTGGCGCCGCTGAATCCGGCGCTGAAGACGGCCGAGTTCAGCTCGCACCTTGAGGGCCTGAACGCCGCCGCGGTGATTGTGACGCGGGAGAGCCCGGCTGCGGTGCGGCAAGTGGCGGCGAGCCGGGGCTTGCGGGTGGTGGAACTCGACGAGGGCGAAGCGGCCGGCGCGTTCACGCTCAACATCCCCGCCGACGCAACGCTGCCAGCGACGCCAGCCGATGCCGATGCGGTGGCGCTGCTGCTGCACACGTCCGGCACCACCTCGCGGCCGAAACTGGTGCCGTTGACGCAGGCGAACCTTTGCGCGTCCGCCCGCAACATCGCGGCCACGCTGAGGCTTGGTCGCGCGGATGTGTGCCTCAACGTGATGCCGCTCTTCCACATCCACGGGCTGATGGCGCCGGTGTTGGCGACGCTGGCGAGCGGCGGTTCCGTCTTCTGCGCGCCGGGTTTTGACGCCTTGCGCTTCTTTGGTTGGCTGGCGGCGGCGAACCCCACTTGGTACAGCGCCGTGCCCACCATGCACCAAGCCATCCTGGCCCGTGCCCAGCGCAACCGGGCGCGTATGGAGGCGGCGCGGCTGCGCTTCGTCCGGTCTTCATCCGCGGCGCTGCCGCCCACGGTGATGGCGGCGTTGGAAGCTGCGTTCGCCGCCCCAGTGATCGAGGCATACGCCATGACCGAGGCGGCGCATCAGGTGTGTTCCAATCCGTTGCCGCCGGCACCGCGCAAGGCCGGTTTCGTCGGCCCCGCGGCGGGGCCGGAGGTGGCGGTGTTCGATGCTGACGGTGCGCTGGTGCCGGCCGGCGCCGAAGGCGAAATCGTCATCCGCGGCCCCAACATCATGCGGGGCTATCTCGACAACCCGGACGCCAACGCCCAAGCCTTCCACGGTGATTGGTTCCGCACCGGCGACCAAGGCTTCATGGATGCGGACGGTTACATGCGGGTGACTGGGCGCTTGAAGGAGCTCGTCAACCGCGGCGGCGAGAAGATCGCGCCGTTGGAAGTGGACGAGGCGTTGCTCGAGCATCGTGCCGTCGCCCAAGCCTGCGCCTTCGCCATGCCGCACCCGCGTTTGGGCGAAGACATTGCCGCCGCGGTGGTGCTGAAGGAGGGCGAAGCGGTGGACGAAACGGCGCTCCGAACCTTCGCGGCGGACCGTTTGGCGGATTTCAAGGTGCCGCGCAGGATCGTCTTCGTTGCCGAGTTGCCGAGGGGCCCGACCGGCAAGGTGCAGCGCGTGGGCATGGCGGCGGCGCTGGGGTTGGGTGCCTGATGCGAGGCGTGGTCGGGATTTGGGGTGCGCTTGGATGAAGGTGTGCATCTATGGCGCCGGCGCCATCGGCGGCTACCTCGCGGTGTTGCTGGCGCGGGTTGGGGCCGATGTTTCCGCGGTGGCGCGAGGGGCGCAGCTCAAGGCGATTCGGGAGCGGGGCATCACGTTGGAACTTGCCGGCGAGACCTTTCACGCGCACCCGCCGGCAACGGATGACCCCCACGATCTGCCGCCCCAGGACTATGTGATCGCCACCGTGAAGGCACACTCCATGCCGGCGGCCGTTGCCGGCATCCAGCCCTTGCTCGGCCCGCACACGGCGGTGGTGAGCGCCGTCAACGGCTTGCCGTGGTGGTACTTCCACCGTCTCGATTCACCGTTCGGCGAACGGCCGTTGGCCAGCGTGGACCCGAACGGCGCCATCTGGCGGGGCATCGGCCCGCAACGCGCCATCGGCTGCGTGGTGTATCCCGCCGTGGAAGTCACCGCGCCGGGCGTGGTGCGCCACCTCTCGGGCGACAAGCTCATCCTGGGCGAGCCTACTGGTGAGCGCACGGAGCGTGTGCAGCGGCTTGCCCAGCTCATGGTTCAGGCCGGCGTGAAGGCACCCGTGCGCCCCCGGGTGCGCGACGAAATCTGGGTGAAGCTGTGGGGCAATGTGGCCTTCAATCCGCTCTCCGCCTTGACCGGCGCCACACTGGACGCGCTGGCGGGTGGCGCCGGCACCCGCGCCGTGGCCCGCGCCATGATGGTGGAGGCGCAAACGGTCGGCGAAGCATTCGGCGCCCGCTTTGCCGTGGATGTGGAGCGACGCATCGACGCCGCCGGCAACGTGGGCGCTCACCGCACTTCCATGCTGCAGGATTTGGAACTGGGCCGGCCGCTGGAGAACGAAGCGATGGTGGGTGCGGTGCAGGAGCTTGCGCGGCTCGCCGGCGTTGCGACGCCGACATTGGACCTCGTGCATCATTTGCTGAAGGCGCGGATCGAGTTTCGCCCGCCGGCGGCGAGTTCGGGGCAGGCAGGTTGACGCCCCACGGTATCGTAAGGGCGGCAAGGGAGAGAACCAATATGGCGTATCAACGGGCGATTGTGGCGCTGGACGTGGTTTCCGAGGCGGCGGAAACGGTGCTGGCGCGGGCCAAGATGGTGTGTGGCGATGCCGAAGTCACCGCGCTCCATGTGGTGGACGAGACTTTTTTTGGGCCAACCGGCGGCCCGGAGGGGGCGCGGTACGCCTACCGTCCCATTGAAGCGGTGGCGGATTTGCGCGGCAGGATAGTGGACGAGTGTACCGAGCGATTGGCCGAGTTGGCTGGGCAGGCCGGCTTCGCCGACCATGTGGTGCGTAGTGGCCACGCCGCCGCGGAGATCCACCGCTGCGCCGAGGAACAGGGTGCCGGCATCGTGGTGCTGGGCGCCCATGGCAGACGTGGCTGGCGCCTCCTTTTGGGCTCCACCGCCAACGCAGTGCTGCACGGCGCCACTTGCGACGTCCTCTGCGTTCACATCCCAGAGGAGGTGCGGCCGTTCCAACAGGTGCTCGTCGCCGTGGATGGCACGGAGGAGGCGGACCGCGTCGTCGAACAAGCCGTGGCGATGGCGGCGCCGAGCGGTGCCAAAGTGTCGCTGTTGTCGGTGGTCAAACCGCTTGAGCAGGTTTACGCCGGCATGGACTTGGCCGTTTGGGAAGGCACCGGGCCGCGCTTCGTGGATGAGGTGGAGGCAACCATGCAGTCCCGGCTGGCCGAGTTGGCCCAAACCAGCGGCGCCACCGGCGAGCGCATGCTGCGCCGCGGCAACCCAGCGCACGAGATTCACGCAGTGGCAGAGGAACTGGCAGCGGACTTGGTGGTCGTGGGCACCCACGGCCGCCACGGTTTCTCGCTGCTGCTGGGCTCCACCGCCAACGCCGTGCTGCACGGCGCCAAAACGGATGTGCTGGCTGTGCGGTTGGGACAGGCCGGACACTAGTGAGCCGCATGCTATAGTCCGGCCGTGGCGTGAGTGAGGTGGGCCCCGATGGCCAACGTACGCGGCATGGCCGCCATCGCGCTGTTCGGTTGGGCGCTGTCGGCTGCCCAAGCCGCGGTGGGGCAGGAACCGACGCGTGGCGTTTGCGACGACGGTGCCCCTAATGGCTGCTTGGCCGGTAAGTTCGATCACGCTTCATTCCCCGCCCACCCGCCGCCGCTGTTCACCGCCGCGTCAGACGCCGCGCCGGTGGCCCTCGAACCGTCAACCGCTCCTGCGTTTCCCGGGCCCAGTCAATCTGTTCAGATCGATTTCGAGCGGTTGAGCCAAGCCCGCGCCGCGCTCGCCGAAGGGCGCGGCGTCGAGCTGACCGTCAACTTGCCCGATCTCCCGTTGCCCGTCGTCTTGACCGGCGCCAGCGCCACGGCCCGGGGCTATGGGCTGACGGGGCGCGTGGCCAACGATCCGCTCAGCTCGGTGAACATCGTGGTCAACGGGCGCTCGGTGGCCGGCAACGTGTGGCGGGCGGGGGAGTTGCACACGATCCGCACCGCCGGCGCGGGGCATTATGTGCAGACGCTGGATGGCTTGACGTTGCCGCGGTGCGAGGGCGGGCGGTTGGACGCGCTGGACCGTCAGACCGCCCAAGCGCCACCCCTGCAGAGCCCTGCCACCGTGAACGTCGCCCAAGAGAACGGGGCGGAGAACGACGGCTCCGAAATCGACGTGCTCGTCGTTTACACGCCAGACGGCCGGCGTTCGGCCGGTGGCCACCAAGGCATCCGCACGGAGATCGAACTGCAGGTGCAGGAGACGAACCAAGCCTACCTCGATAGCGACGTGCGGCAGCAGATCAGGCTGGTTGCGGCCACTGAGGTGGACTACGAGTTTAGTGATGCTCGCATTGCCCTCAACCACCTTAGGGACAAGGGGGATGGGCATTTGGACGAGGTTCACGAGATCCGGGACCTCTATGCCGCCGATCTGATCCTGCTGTGGACCTATTCCGGTGGGGGCCTCGCCTCGATCATCTACAATCCCCTCGATGCTGCCGCCGAGGGCCTTGGCTTCAGTGTTTCACCCCCAAGAGCCTTCGCGCATGAGCTTGGCCACAACATGGGTCTCAGGCACGAACGAAGCGACGACAACGGCAACACGCCGTATCCGTACAGTCACGGCTATCTCGTCAGCCATGGCGGCGTGCATTACAGAACCATCATGCACACGGATTTCAATCTGCCGAGGTTCTCGAACCCGCGCCACCTTTACCCGGATAGCTCGGGGCGGCCGTTGGGTGTTCCGGGGGATACCCCCACATCCAGGCCCGACGGGCCGGCGGACGCGGCAAGAAGCCTGAACAACACCGCTGCCGCAGTGGCTAGTTTCCGGCCAAGCGCCAAGAGATGCCAGTACAACTTGCCTTCACCGATCGACATGATTGCCGAAGGCGGTTCGTTCACGATTTCCGTGGCAACGCGTGACGACTGTCGATGGGAGGTTAAAGCTCTCGATCCCGGGCTATCGATTGCTGAGGGTTCCGCCGGCGTAGGCAACGGACAAGTGGTGGTCACCGTCGAAAAGAATCCAGGATGGGACCGTGAGATGGCGCTTCGGATCGCGGGCGAGATCCACTCGTTCCGTCAGGAGGGTGCCAAGCCGTTTGTCTCTGTCTGCAACCGGAGCAGCGGCGTTCGAGACGGCATTTCAAGGGCGCTAGACGGCCAGCCTTGCGCTCAAATCACTGCCGAGGATCTGGCACGCATTGGTTCCCTTCGAATCCAAGATAGTGTTTATTCCTTAGGCGACTTCGATGGGTTGACCGGTCTAGGCTCTCTGGTGCTCTGGGGCGGCGATTCGACGACACATCTGGATTTCGCTGTTTTCGCTGGCGCGGGACTGGACAACTTGCGCAACCTAAAAATTTCGGTGTTTCAGGGGGGAACACTGCATCTTGCACAAGGTGTATTTGAGGGGCTCAACGCTCTGAACGGCCTTGAGTTGGCCGGCGTGTCTTGGCAACCAGGTCTATTCGAAGACACACAATCCGTGCGTGAGTTGGCGCTTGAACGCTATCCACATGTAGCGTTTCCGGACGGCGCGTTCCGCGGGCTGAACAATCTGGAGCGCCTGACTTCGGAGCGTAGTCTAGTTGAGACAGTGGGCATCGGCGTATTCCGAGGATTGGCCAGCTTGCGCTTGCTCTTTTTTCGTTTTGGTCATTTGAAACACCTGCCCGCTGGTGCCTTTGAAGGCCTCCCGGAATTGACCCACGTCTCCCTTCGCCGAAATCGTTTGTCTGCGCTTCACAGAAATCAATTTCGGGGAGCACCGAAGCTTAAATGGATTGATCTCGGAGAGAACCCCATAGGCACCGTGGGCGAAGGTGTCTTCGCCGGTGTGCCTCTCGAGTACTTGGACCTCAGTGACTCGGAGTTGACCTCCCTCAGTGCGGACGCGTTCGACCAGCTCATCAAGGACACCCTGAAATTGTCGGGCAATCGGTTGACGACGCTGGACCCGCGCTTGTTTGAAGGAGGCAATTTTTGGATTCTGGACCTCCGCAACAACGACATCTCGGATATTCGTTCGCTGTCCGGCGTGATCTATGCGCAGGAAATCTATCTCAGTGACAACGCGATCACGGACGTCTCGCCGTTGATTGGCATTAACGGCCTGTATAGATTGGAACTAGCCGGCAATGGGATCGTGGACCTCTCACCGTTGGCGGAACTATCCCGTCAATTGACTCATCTCGACCTTTCAAACAATAGGATCGTCGATATCTCCCCGTTGGTGCGAGATGGCTTGCTTGGAGAAGAAACTTCGCTCTTTCTACATGCGAACCCGTTGGAGGGCTCGGCCTTCGAGGGGCATGTCGCCACGCTCCGGTCCCGGGGGGTCAGTGTGTCTCACATCCATGTGTGGCCGATCGATTCATCAGCCAAGGAGGGTGATGACTTCGAGTTCGTCGTTCGTCTGTCCTCGGCGCTCGATGATCCGATTGGCTTTGATTGGCGTACGATCGTGGCTGATCATCATTACGAGGACATTGCGGGGGCCGATCTTTCCAATTTCGTGGTGACGGCGAAGGAACCGGATTTTTCGGAACGCTGCCGACGTTGGAATGGACTAATTTGCGAACTGTACTTGGTCGGTGAATTCGTTATCGGTGCCACGCACAGCGAGGCGACCATAATCGTCCCGGGAGCTTCCGAGGACAGGGCTGCGGAAATGCACGAGACGTTCGGGATTGCGCTGCTTCCGAACTCATCCATTTACCCGGATGGGATTGCTCTTCCCGGACTTGACGCCCATTGGGGGACAGGACGGCTCTTGGCGGCAGTTGGTCTCATTGTCGATCCGGCCGGTCCGTCGCACCACGTTCCCTTATTCTTGGGGCGCGGAAACGCATCGGAACGGCAGAGCGTTCTGCGTCTGGTGAGCCCAATGGATGGCAGCCCGGCGCATGTCGAGGTGTTTGACGCCTTGGGCAGGAGGCATGGGGCCACGACGCTGTCGACCAGAGAGGCCCTTTCGAGGCAATGGCCCGATCCGTCGCGCAGCGCGGTGGCGCAATTCAATTCGGAAGACTTGGAGGACGGCAACCATGACACGGGGCTGTCCAAGGGAGTCGGGCAAGGCAGCGCCGATTGGCACTTGAAGGTCTGGGCCAATGACGCGCAGGCGCTCACCTATGTGCGTCATGCGGACGGGTTCCTGACCAGCATGCACGACATGGCCTCGCAAGGAGCGGACGGTGCCTACGCCGTGCCGACCTTCAACCCCGCCAGCAACACGCGGCAGCGGAGCGTCCTGCGGCTCGTGAACCCGGGAACGGAGTCGGCCAGGGTGCGGATTGTCGGCATTGACGACTCGGGGGCGCAGCCGGGCGATGCCGTCAGCCTCACCATTGAGGCGGGCAGCGCACGGGAGTTGTCGGCGGCGGACCTCGAGGCGGGGGCAGGGGATCTCGGCGGCGCTTTGGGGGACGGGCAGGGCAAGTGGCGGCTCAACGTGGCGTCCGACCAGTCACTTCTGGTGGCGAGCCTGCTCGAGAGTTCCGCCGGCCGCCTGACCAACCTCTCCACCACACCGGACAACAAGGAGCCCCGGGCCGAGGGCGCGACGACGCATCATGTGCCGCTCTTCCTCTCCGCCACCGACCAGTGGGGGCGGCACTCGTTCGTCCGTGTTGTCAACGGGGACACAGCCCCGGCCACCGTGCGAATTCGGCCTTTCGATGACAGCGTCCGTGACTATGGTAGTGTGACCCTCATGGTCGCCACCGGAGAAGCCATGCACTTCAACTCGCATCACCTGGAGGTCGGCGGTGCCGGCCTGTCGGGCGGCGTGGGTGCCGGCGAGGGCGACTGGCGGCTGGAGCTGGAGACGATGGCGGACATCGACGTGCTCTCCTACGTCCGCCACGCGGACGGCTTTCTGGCGAGCATGCATGACGTCGTGCGGGCCTCGCCAGATGGCGATGTCGTGCCCATCCTCAACCCTGCGGACGACGATCAGAAAGGCCTCCTGCGCCTCGTGAATCCCCGTGCGGAAGATGCCACCGTCACCATCCGCGGCATCGACGATGGCGGCGTGACGAGGGGCAGCGTCAGCTTGGTGGTGCCGGCCGGACGATCAAGAACCGTTTCGGCCCAAGAGATGGAGGCCGGCAACGATGCCCTTGACGGGGCGCTGAGCGACGGGCAGGGCAAGTGGCGCCTCGTCGTGAGGTCGGAAGTCGAGATCCACGTGATGAGCCTGCTCGAAAGTCCCGCCGGGCATCTCACGAACCTGTCCACGACGCCACTTGGGTTGGAACGCTGACGAACCTGGGGAGGCGGTGGCAATGACCAAGACACGACTTCCAGCGGCTGCGGCGCTCTTCGGTTGGGCGCTGTGGGCTGGCCAGCCGGCGATGGGTCAGGATCCGGTGGACGGCGTGTGCGACGAGAGCGTGCGCAACGGCTGCGCGGTCGGCAACTCGAACGACGACGCCTTCCCGGATAGCCCAACCATGTATGCATGGCGCTGCGACGGCATGAACGCCGGGGCGAACTCGGGAGGTGCGTCAAGCACGTTCCCGTCAACGGCGCGTGCGACGACAGCCTCCGCAACGGCTGTTCGGCGGGCACGGCCAACGACGACGCCATCCCGGACAACGACAGCAGTTACCTCTGGCGCTGCGATGGCCAGCATGGCGGCACGAACTCGGACAAGTGCCACATCCGCGTGGCGGACGTGGTGGACGGTGTGTGCGACGACAGCGTGCGCAACGGCTGCTCCGCCGGCACCGCCAACGACGACGCCTTCGCGGACAATTCGACGGGGTACCTCTGGCGCTGCGACGGCCTGCGCGGCGGGAGGAACTCGGACAAATGCTTCATCCGCGTCGAGGAGGTGCCCGTGGACGGCGTGTGCGACGACACCGTCCGCAATGGCTGCTCGGCCGGCACCGCCAACGACGACGCCTTCGCGGACAATTTGACGGGGTACCTCTGGCGCTGCGACGGCCTGCATGGCGGGCGAAACTCGGACAAGTGCTTCATCCGCGTGGAGGACGTGCCGGTGGACGGCGTGTGCGACGAGAGTGTGCGCGACGGCTGCGCCGCCGGCACCGCCAACGACGCCGCGGTCGCGGACACGACCAGCCACTACCGGTGGCGCTGTGACGGCATCCACGGCGGGGCGAACTCCGGCACCTGCACCCGGGCGAAGCCGCCGGTGGTCTCCTGCGGCGTCTGCGAATGCACCTCGGACGGCACGGACGCCAGAAACGCGGGCACCTGCAGCAGCAGTGGCGATTCCTGCACCGTCCAGGCGGACAACTGTCCAGTGGACTGCGGCGTCTGCGACTGCACTTCCGGTGGCACGGACGCCACGAACGCCGGCGTCTGCCGCATCAGCGGCGGCTTTTGCCTCGTCGCGGCGGACAACTGCCCGGTGATCGGACACTGCGACAACAGCGCCCGGAACGGCTGCCTTTCGGGATCGCCCAATGACGCCGCGGTCGATGACAGCGGGACTCATTACCAGTGGCGTTGTGACGGGCTCAACGGCGGGTCGAACTCCGGCACTTGCTCCAAGCAAAAGCCACCCATAGTCCGCTGCGGCGACGACCCATGGTCGGCATGGTCGCCCGCAACCTCAACGAAGGCCTGCGACGCCTCCTTTACCCAGACGAGCACGAGAGACTGCAACGACGGCTGCAACACCGGCGACTGCGCGGAGAGCAAGACACGGCAAGCGACCGGGACGAAGGCGTGCCCCTGCGGCAATGATCCATGGTCACCCGCCACCTCGACGAAGGCCTGCGACACCTCCTTCACGCAGACAAGAACATGCGCCGCCCGTTGCAACGACGGTGACTGCGACACGAGGCGGCCGGCGACCGGGACGCAGCCGCGAAACTGTCGGGGGAATTGGGGAAGCTGGAGCGACTGCGTGAACTTCACACAAAGCAGGGCATGGAACACAACAGTGCCGGCAGGATGTGGTGGTCGCCCCTGCCCACGGAGCCCCCAGAGTCGGGACTGTGGGTGTCCCGCACAAGCCGTGACTTGGACGGCAGGTGGACACACTTGCTCCGGCAGCCTGCCTAGGACCTCGTCGGGATCGGCGACAGCTACTAACACCACGCCGGAATACACGGGCAGCGCCATCTACTCCTGCAACGCCAACAACGGCAACTGGACCAAGACCAGTGGAACCTGCAGTCGGCAGCGCACCTGCGTATGCACTGCAGACAGACTGGACAGCGAGACAGCCGGCACTTGGTCGGATGGCTCCGGCGACTGCATCACGAGCGGTTGCCGGGTGGACGGGGGCTGGTCGGATTGGGGCGCCTGCGGCTGCACGGCCTCGAGGAGCGACGGCACGACGGCGGGCACGCAGTCGAGGACCTGCACCGCTCCGTCGCCGGCGAACGGCGGAAGCGCGTGTTCCGGTTCGCCCACGCAAGACTGCACCACGAGCGGCTGCCGGGTGGACGGGGGCTGGTCGGATTGGGGCGCCTGCGGCTGCACGGCCTCGAGGAGCGACGGCGCGACGGCGGGCACGCAGTCGAGGACCTGCACCGCTCCGTCGCCGGCGAACGGCGGAAGCGCGTGTTCCGGTTCGCCCACGCAAGACTGCACCACGAGCGGCTGCCGGGTGGACGGGGGCTGGTCGGATTGGGGCGCCTGCGGCTGCACGGCCTCGAGGAGCGACGGCGCGACGGCGGGCACGCAGTCGAGGACCTGCACCGCTCCGTCGCCGGCGAACGGCGGAAGCGCGTGTTCCGGTTCGCCCACGCAAGACTGCACCACGAGCGGCTGCCGGGTGGACGGGGGCTGGTCGGATTGGGGCGCCTGCGGCTGCACGGCCTCGAGGAGCGACGGCGCGACGGCGGGCACGCAGTCGAGGACCTGCACCGCTCCGTCGCCGGCGAACGGCGGAAGCGCGTGTTCCGGTTCGCCCACGCAAGACTGCACCACGAGCGGCTGCCGGGTGGACGGGGGCTGGTCGGATTGGGGCGCCTGCGGCTGCACGGCCTCGAGGAGCGACGGCGCGACGGCGGGCACGCAGTCGAGGACCTGCACCGCTCCGTCGCCGGCGAACGGCGGAAGCGCGTGTTCCGGTTCGCCCACGCAAGACTGCACCACGAGCGGCTGCCGGGTGGACGGGGGCTGGTCGGATTGGGGCGCCTGCGGCTGCACGGCCTCGAGGAGCGACGGCGCGACGGCGGGCACGCAGTCGAGGACCTGCACCGCTCCGTCGCCGGCGAACGGCGGAAGCGCGTGTTCCGGTTCACCCAAGCAAGACTGCACCACGAGCGGTTGTCTCGTATGCACCTGCACACGATGGCCTAACTGGGACACCGTAACCTGCGGCACAACAACCAGAACCTGTGCAGCATACACAAGCGGTTGTACCACCGCTCCTGTTGAATCAGGACAGGGAACATACTGTGGCGGGGCCACTGACGTGCAATGCGTTAGCGGAAGATGCCAACCGACAGAGTGTCCACGCGGCTTTCATTGGGATCCGCAGCTAGGTAGGTATGAGTGCAATTAGAGCGAAAGGGGGCGCACGGTTTTGGACACAATAAGGCCCAATGTCCCCCCGAGGATCCACCTCGGGGGTGGAATCGGTGGCGGCCAAAGCCGGGCCCTTCTGCCATCCTGCGAACAGTCTGACCGCACGTCCGCCACATTCAAGGAGAGACCATGTGCCGCAACATCCGCCCGCTCTTCAACTTCGAGCCGCCGGCCACTGATGACGAGGTGCAGGACGCCGCGTTGCAG
Organism: Candidatus Azotimanducaceae bacterium; assembly: GCA_965200505.1. GTDB lineage: Bacteria > Pseudomonadota > Gammaproteobacteria > Pseudomonadales > Azotimanducaceae > VXNE01. Next base: position 3,330,796 of record OZ241343.1, read on the forward strand.
TTCGTGCGCAAGATTTCTGGCTATGGCAAGCCTTCGTCGGCAAACCAAGTGGCCTTTGACACCGCGGTGGCGGACATCACCGCGGCGTCCCGGCAACTGCTATCCGACCTGACCACCACCGCCACGCCGAAGAACCGGGAGCAGGAGGCTGCCAAGCGCCGCGCCCGGTCCGAGCGCCGCTTCGCCTGAGTGGCCAGGCAAGCACCCGCGAGCGGCTGCGTGGCCCGCACCGACCTGCTCGGGAAACGCGAGGAAGCCTGCCTCCTGACATGAAGGACCCTCAGTCGGGGAGCGCGAGGGACTTGTCCCTCGCATGAGTGAGCACCAACGGCACGGCCACTATGTCGCCGTTTGGACGCTGTAGCCGGCCGCGGGTATGCTAGCCCACAGTGGCGCAATGCCGGTGTTCGATGCCCGGGGTACACAGTTTGCTGGTGCGAGTTCGGAAAGGTGGCGGGGCGGCGAATCAGCAAGCCGGCGGAACTGGAGGATGAGTTCTTGAAGCTGCAGTCGCTCCAAATGGCCAACATGACGGCCTTTGAGGAGGCCGCTCTGTCCTTTTCGCCGGGTCTGAACGTCTTCATCGGCGAGAACGGCACGGGCAAGACGCACCTGCTCAAGCTGCCCTACGCGGTTGTGTACGCATGTGCACACCAAGGATCAAGAGTTAAGCTGCCGCCAACCAAGGAGAGGCTGCAGAGGCGGATTGCGGAAAAGCTCGTCGGCGTGTTGCGCCCTGAGAGACTGGGCAGGTTGGTAAGGCGCGCGGGCCTTGGTCGCAGGCGCTGCGAAGTCGTATTGGCAATTCGACATGCTGGGAGATCTGTCGACTCTATTGCGTTCAACTTCGCGTCGCAAAGCAAATCGGAAGTGGTTGTCGATCAGTGCCCGGAGAAGTGGCTGGAGCCGCTCCCAGTCTATCTGCCGACAAGGGAACTCTTGAGCATCTATCCGCGATTCGCCGCTCTCTACGACAACCACCGCACGGAGTTTGACGAGGCTTGGCGCGATACCTGCCAACGGCTCGGTGCCTTGGCCATCAAGGGGCGCCGGGGAGAAGAGGCAGAAAACCTCCTTGCTCCGTTGGAGAAGGCGATGGGAGGCCGTCTGCTATTCGATGGCCCCGGCGATAGGTTTTATCTCAAAATGCGTGGTAGCGGCAAGACGGAAATGCCGTTGGTGGCGGAAGGCATACGCAAACTTGGCATGCTCGCGCGGCTCACCGCCGTGGGTGCGCTGGTTGATGGAGGGTGTCTCTTCTGGGACGAGCCGGAGGCGAACCTCAACCCCAAGCTGATTCGCAGCGTTGCTAGAGCGCTTCTAGACGTCTGTAGAGAGGGCGTGCAGGCCTTCGTGACGACGCACAGCCTGTTCTTGCTGCGAGAGATCGAGGTGCTGCGTTGGACCACGCACGCTGACGTTCAGCAACGGTACTTCGCGCTTGAGAGAACACATCGCGGCGTAGTTGTCGAACAGGGAACGGAAGTAGCCGACGTCAATCCCCTTGCGCTGCTCGACGAGGACTTGGAACAATCCGACCGATACCTGTCTGCGGCGGATGGATCGTGACGGTGATTAAAGAGGGCAGGCTGGAATTCACCTTCCCACAAGGCTGCACGGCCAGCAAGTACGACGATTGGGCGTTCTATCGCAACCAGTTCGGTAAGGTCGCCGAGTCCAAAGCCGTCGACTTCCTCTGTGTTCACGGGGGGTGCGCTTGGCTCATTGAGGTCAAGGACTATCGGCGCTCGCCGCGCACAAAGCCCTCGGAGATCCATGCAGAGGTGGCCGGGAAGGTTCGGGACACGCTAGCCGGGCTGGCCGCCGCAAGGATGAACGCGATAGGTTCAGAGCAGAAGGAGGCACACCGGGCCCTCAACCAGCCCCGGTGGCGCGTGGCGCTGCACCTCGAACAGGTCAAACGGCCTTCCCGATTGAAGCCCAAGATAGCTGATCCCGCTTCTGTGCGCACCGAGCTACGAAAGGCGGTCAAAGCGATTGATGCGCAGGCCGTCGTGGTAGATTCGCAGTATGGCCCGGTTCCCTGGGTAGTTCGCAGACTCTAACGGCAGGGGGTCGAAATGTCAGACAACTTCCTACCCGAGTTTCGCTTGGCGGAGACCCAGGGGCCGCGGGGAAACAAGGTGCGATGTCAAGTTCGCGGCTACGAAGTGCCGGCAACGCCAGAAGAGCAGGTGCGGCAGCGCGTCTTGCACTGGTTGATCAACACGAAGTTGTGGCGGAACTTGCGTCTGGAGAAGGCGTATCGGTGGGAGAGCGACGCGAATCGGTCTCATGTCAGACCAGACATCGAGTTGCTGGACGATGACGAGAACGTCGTGGTGGTGGTCGAGTGCAAACATGAGGGCATTAAGCTCAGCGAGGCGGTAAACAACCAAGCCATCGAATATGCCATCAAATCGAGAGCACCGCAGATCTGGATCACCAACGGCAAACAGCACCGATTCTTGGAGTGGATTGAAGGCAGATGGCAGGCTGTCAATTCCATCGAACCGCTTGGTGAAGAGTACGAACCTCCGACGGGACGAGTTCCCTTTCCGAGCATGCGGGACGCAACCGAGGTCGAGTCATACTTAGAGCAGATGGATTTGGCACCGTTGAACGAACAGACGATGACCCAAGAGCGTAGTTTCACAATGGCACTTCACAAAGCCATATTCGACGTTTTGGGTGATGCTCACGTCGAGCATATGCCGTTCTCCAGCGAAGGGGTTCACTTGCTCGAATATGGCGGCGTAGCCTTCCATGAGTTCTCGAATAGGAGCGGAGGTGGCTACTACACCCGCTACGCGGATTTCGTCGCCGCCACCCGTGGCAGAGTCGAGGCGATGTCTGTAGCGGTCAATACCTGGTACAGGGGCGGCATACGACTGTGCGTCGGCGTTTTTAAGGCGGAGCGAAAGCACCACGCTCTGCAGCTCGACTTTGAGAAGAACTGCGAGTGGAACGAGGAGCGACGATGTTGGGATGTCTATAGCGATGGCGCGATGTCCCAAATCAAAAGCAGTGTGGTCTTGGAGGCCGTTCGAGAATCCGGTTGTGGTCACTGGATTTACGTCGATGAGAACCACAAGGAGTGGGTGTATCTGGGCGAGTTGCCCGAGGCGGAAGCGGTAACGTGGGAGAACACGAGGGAGTTCCTCGCGAACCTCCTGCACTACGGGATCATCCGAACAAACCTGCGGGAAGCGCGGGCGGCAAGGAAGACCTAGGCCGCGGTTCGACCCAGCCGAGCGCTCCGGCACCGCCTTCACTGCTATGCTCCCCCACCTAGCGCAAGAAGAAGGACCTCCTTTTGGTTTGCTGCTGTCGAATCGAACGCAAGTGGCTGACAAAAGCGGTGGTAAACTTGGACTAGGTTGGCACGATGTCAGGAGATCATCAACACATGGCCTATCGACGGGTTGTCGTTGCGCTGGATGTGGCGGCCGATTCCGCGGCCACGGTGGTGGCGCGGGCGGGGCAGGTGGCGCAGGGTGCGCGTGTCACGGCGGTGCATGTGGTGGACGAGAGCCATCTCCACTACAGTGAGGTGGCGGCGCCCGGTGTGGTGGAGATGCATCAGCGCTTGACCGCGGAGGCCGCCGAGCGGCTGGCGACGCTGAGCGACGCCGGCGGCATCGCCGACCACACCCTGCTGCGGGGCCACGCCGCCCGTGAGATTCACCGATATGCCGAGGAGCAGGGTGCCGACGCCATCGTCATGGGTGCGCATGGCCGCCACGGCTGGCGGCTGTTGCTTGGGTCAACGGCGAATGCCGTGTTGCATGGCGCGAAGTGCGACGTGTTCTGCGTCCACATCCCGGAGGAGACCAAGCTGTTCGAGCGTGTGCTGGTGGCCGTGGATTCCTCGGATGAGGCCCGTGAAGTGGTGCGCACCGCGGTCGCTGTCGCCGCTCCGACCGGCGCGGAGGTCTCGCTGATGTCCGCCATCCGGCCGTTGGAGCAGGTTTACGCCGGGTTGGACGTGGCCGGAGACACCGGGCTGCGTTTCAACCACGAGGCCCAAGCGCAGATGCAGACCCGCCTCGACGCCTTGGCGGGCGAGTTCGGGGTGGGCGGGGAACGTGTCGTGCGGCATGGCCAACCGGCGCAGGAAGTCCATGCGTTGGCGGAAGAGCAGGGTGCGGACCTCGTCGTCCTCGGCACTCACGGGCGGCATGGCTTTTCGCTCTTGCTCGGCTCCACCGCCAACGCGGTGCTGCACGGCGCCAAGACGGATGTGCTGGCCGTGCGTGTGGGCTTGTAGGGGCTTCTACGCCGGTGGCGCTGCGTTCCCGCCTGGCCGCCACTCCCGTCGCAGGAGATACAACAGCGGGCCGAACGAGCCGGTGAAGAGCGTGATGACGACGTACGGCCAAGGGTTCAGCCCGCGCCGGCGCCCGTCGAAGAACATCCAAACGCAAGCCAAGGCGCACACGATCACGAGGTCCACGAAGATCTGAATCGCCCCTGAATCCGCGCTTGCGGCGCGGAGTATGCCCAATACGCCCACGTCATAAAGAGCGTAGCCCGTCAGGGCGCCGAAGGCGATCAGCACGACGAGAATGAGCACCACGCGCGTGTTCATGTGCCGAGCTCCGTTTGTTGCCCCGCAAGTTGTTCCGCTAAGGATGGGCAGGCATCTGCGATTGAAAGATGAATGCTTGGGGGCGGTCGCGTCCGCTCCATAGCGCACTCAACCAAGTCAAGATCGCCAGCCTCGCCCGTGTGTGCCATGGGGCGCGCCGCGTCAGGAACACGGTCTGCTCGGCAGCCGGCAGGGTGGCCACGGTCTCAAGGTACAGATCAACGGCCTTGCGGAGCGATGCTTGCACCTCCCGCTGGGAATTGCCGCACACGGCGACATTCAAGTCAACGCAAATGGCCTCCCAAGAAGCTCCGCCACCATGCACATAGCACTTCAGCTTGAGGTCCATGCTCTCGTCCACACGTCCGACTGGCGGCCGATCAAGGTCTATCGTATTGCGCCTCCCGCCGCTGTGCAACGTGCGTTGTTGGAACGCTAGCCCCTGCCCTCACGCCGCGGCGGGAGGATTCACCCGGTCGAACAATGCAGTCACGGCCGCCCCCGGTGGTGCCGTGGCGAGCGTCGCGGCGATGCCGGCCAACGTGGCCACGAAGCAACCCGGCGCCCCGGGCTGAATGTCCATGATGCCGCTCGGGCCGCCGGACGAGAAGCCCCAGATGGTGGCGGTGACGGTGCCGGCGATCATGGCGGCCAGCGCTCCGGCGGTGTTGAAGCGGCGCCAATAGAGGGCCATCACGGTAACGGGCGCGAACGCCGCAGCCATGCCGCCCCACGCGAGGGCCACCAGCGTGAACACGGACTCGGGGTGGAAGATCGAAAGCGCCGCGGCGAGTGCGCCGGTGACGACCAGCAGCCAGCGCCCCAACCGCACCCGGCCGCCGGCGTCGAGTGATCGCGCATAGCGCCGCACCCCCGGCAAATCGTTGGTGGCCACCGCGGACGCCAGCAGCAATTGCGAATCCGCGGTGCTCATCACCGCGGCGATCACCGCCGCGAGCAGCACACCGCCCACCAGCGGATGGAAGAACGCCTGCGTCGCCAGCAGGAACACCCGCTCCGGGTCTGCCAACACATCGTCCAAGCGCCCGATCTCCGAGAAGGCGGGCAGCGCCACCATTCCCAACAGCAGCGCAAAGAGGTAGATGAGGAGCATCCACGCCGAGCCGATGTCGCGCCCGCGCGGAATCTTCGCCTCGCTCTCAACGGCCATGAAGCGCTGCACCACCCGCTGCGAGCCGAGGTAGCCCAAGCTCCAACCAAGGGCGGAGAGCAGAAACACGAAGGTGATGGGTTCGCCGTGCTGGTCCGTGAACGGGTTCCAGAAACCGGGCGTGGCGGCGCCGAGGCCGGCGAACGGGTTCTCGGTGACGATGATGAGCCACGCCGGCAGGATGAGGAAGGCCGCCAACATCAACGTGGCTTGGAAAACGTCCGTGCGCGAGACGGCCAGGAAGCCGCCGATGAAGGTGTAGGTGCCGATGGCGACCAACGTGATGAGCACGCCGCTGGTGGCGTTGATGTCGAAGGTGGTCTCCAGCAGCTTGGCGCCGGCGATGAGCCCCGAGCTCACGTAGAAGATGATGAAGAACAGCGTGATGAGCGCCGCCACCGTGCGCACCGCGCCCGTGCCGTCCGCGAAGCGATGCTCCAGGAACTCCGGCACCGTGAGGGAATCCTCGGCGGCGATGCTGTAGCGCCGCAGGCGCTTCGCCAGCACCGTCCAGCTCGTCCAGACGCCGATGACGAGCATGATCGCCGTCCACAACTCCACCAAGCCGTGCTGGAAGGCGAGGGCTGGAAACACTAGAATCGCCCAGCCGCTGGTGCCCGAGGAACTGGCGCTCAACGCCGAGGTGAAGGCGCTCATGCGGCGGCCGCCGAGCACATAGTCCGACATGGCGTTCATGCGCCGCGCCCGCACCACGGCGATGCCCACCAAGATGGCGAAGTAGGCGACGAAGACGAACAGGATCCAAGCGTCGAACATGGTGGCCTCGAATCGAGGGGTGAGCTGCGTTGGCGGCTAGATGCCGAGGTCCTTCAGGTTGTAGTTCTTGATGACGCGCTCGTAGGTTTCGGGGTTCCAACGATAGTCGTCTTCCAAGCCCGCGAACGGCTGATAGACGTAGGGCGTCTCATCGGGAAAACGTTGATGCCGCGCATCGATGGCCACGGCGATCACCGCGGAGCGCTCGAACACCCGCGCCTCGTCGTAGATCGTCTCCGCGCCTTGGGTGAGTTTGCCCGCCACGCCCAACACGGATGCGCGGCGATGGAAGCCGAAGGTGAGGGAGATTCTGAGCGCATCCGATGTGTTGGCGAACGAGCAGTGCAATGCCTGCCGATTCACCAGCGTGACGTCACCCGGTTCGCACACCAGCGGCACCGCGCCCGGCAGGCGTTCCGAGCCGCCATTGGCCGCCACCATCCCCTTGATGTCCAGCTTGCCCTGCCGATGCGTGCCCGGCATCACCCACAAACCGTTGCCCGGCGTCGTCTCGTAGAGCTGAACTTGGAAGTTGAAGCCGTGGATGCCGGCGTCCCAATCCGGCGAATCCCAATGCGTGAGGCCGTCCTGATGCCACGCTACGGAACCGCCCAAGCCCGGCTGCTTGATGAAGATGGCGTCGTTGAAGGGGGTGAAGTCCGCCCCGTTCAGGTTCTCGGCGATGGCGAGCAATTGCGGATGGCCATACAGGCGCAGTGCGCTTGGCATGGTCTGGCACATGCCGTGCGCCATATGCACCACGGCCGGTGGCGCGTCCACCCGCGGCACGGGCTCCACCATCTTCGACTGGTGGCGGCCGCCGAGCTGGCTGGTGCCGCCCCACGGGTCCGCGAGTGGTTTCACGAACGTGAAGGTGGGCCGCTCGAACTCCCGCCCGGCGGCTTCCCGCCCGACAGTGTCCACTTCGGCATCGGGCGATGTCGGCGCCCGTGCCAGCAACGCCGCCATGTCGGCGCGCAACTCGGCCACTTCCTCTGCGTCGATGACGTTCTCGAACACATAGAAGCCATGTCGCCAATAGGCCTCAAGAATGGCGTCATCCAGCACACCGCCGGCCTTGAAGCGGATGGGGCCGCAGTTGCCGAGCGAGCGGGCTAGCCGCTCGCCGTCACGGAAGTAATCCGCCATGCCGGCCGCGTGTTCGGCCGCGCTAGGGGCGATGGCCGCGGCCTCGCTCACCTGATGCCGCACCCGTTGGCTTCGCGCCAATTCCTCATGGCGCTGGGAACGCGGTGGCCACCGTGCCTCAAGACTGGGCAGCCTAGAAAAACACGAAGGAGCGAACCACCACGTTCTTGCGGCACGGCGCGTCGGCGGGCGCGGTGGGGTCCACGCAGGCCGTATGGAAAGACCAGCGCGAAACGGAGCCGTCCGTCACGGAGTCGTAGCATTTCAGCATGGACACTTCGTTCGGCTTTTGCTGTGGCAGCCAATACCAGTCGTGTTCGGGCCGGTAGGTGAAGCGCGTGGTTTCGCCAACGCGGTCGTCGTAGATGCGGTAGTTGTTGATGTACGGCTGGTCCGCGAAGGATGGCCACGCGCACAGCACGAACGGGTTCTGGCGCACGGTTTCCATCGGTTTGGCGAGGTTGATGGACATGAAGCGCCGCGCCATCTTGGCGTCCGCCTCGGCCTCGGTGTAGTGCTGTTCGCGGCCGAAGTTGCGCAGGTTCTTGGTGAGCAGCTCGCGGCAGCGCACCCGGCCGCTGTTGTCGTTCAAGTCGTTGTGGACCAAGTTGGCGTAGCCGGCGTTCACGCCCGGGATCTTGTTGTCTTGGTCTTCGGTGCGGTCGCCTTGGTAGTCCTTGTCGAACACGTCGTGGTTGTACACGAGGGCGTCCGTGGCGCCGGGGAAGAAGCTCAGCAGCAGCGCTTCCATCTCCAAGTAGAAGACGCGCTCCACCTCGTGGGCGTCGTAGAAGTTTCGGCACTTGGATTCGCAGTGCGCCACGGCGACGCCGAGCCGGTCCATGCACTGCGCGGAGTAGGGCGAGAGGCCCGGATGGTATTCGCCAATGCGGCGGGCGTCGCGCAGCACTTGGGGAAAGTAGAGGCAGCGCCGCCCGATGTTGCGCTCTTCCTGCTTGAGGGCCTTCGCGTCGGCCTCGCGCGCTGGGTCGCGCCAGAGCGCGTTGGAGGAGACGACGGAGTAGGAAGGGTCTTCGTGGACGGTGTATCGCAACGGCAGCGCCAAACCGCCTTCCGGCGCCGTGATGCCGTTCGCCCGGATGTGTTCCAAACACTCCTCGTAGGTGCGAAAACCCGCCCCCCACTGCGTTTCGATGGGGCCGGGCGGCGCATTCTCGATCATGTCCACCACGTTTTGCCCAACGCCAGACGCGATTTGCGCCAACGCATCGTCCAGCGCCAACGCGGTGCCGGCGTCTCCATCCCGGTCGAAGGCCATGTAGGAACGCCCGCCATGGGCGGCTTTCGGCGCACCCTGCCCGGCGGTGAGTTGGAATGGCGGCACATAGGTGGTTGTGGCGCCGCTGGCTTGCCGCGGAGCCTCCGCGACGGCTGTGGCTTGGCTCACAGACGATCCCCCAAATCCGTAAACGCCCTAATGTAGCACAGGATGGCCTGTGCCTCGGTGTGCCGCGGCTGTGGGCGGCGGCGTGGAGGTGCCAGCTCACCGTACCGCCCCAACGCCGCCGCCTCGACTACCATGCTTGGGACGGAACCGATGACGGCCGGGGGAATCGCAGCCGATGCAAGACCTGCTCGCGCGCCGTGACGCGCTGCTTGGCGCCGGTGCGCCGCTCTTCTACGAAACACCCCTCAACATCGTGCGGGGGCAGGGGGTGCGGCTCTTCGACGCCGCCGGCCGGCGCTACCTGGACTTCTACAACAATGTCCCCTGCGTTGGCCACTGCCACCCGCGGGTGGTGGCGGCGGTCGCCGAGCAGGCCGGCACGCTGAACGTCCACAGCCGGTACGTCCATGCGGGCGTGTTGGATTACGCCGAGCGGCTCACCGGATTGCTGCACGATGGCTTGCAGAGCGTGGTGTTCGCGTGTTCCGGCACGGAAGCGAACGAGGTGGCGATGCGCATGGCGCGGCTCGTCACCGGCGGGCGCGGCTTCATCTGCACGAACGCCGCCTATCACGGCAGCAGCGCGGAACTTGGCAAGTTGACCCGCGTCCGCGACGCCCGGCATCCGGAGATTCGCGCCATTCCATTCCCGGAGCGCTATCGGCCCGTGCGCGAGGGCGCCAGCGAGGCGGAACTCAAGGCGCTCTACTTGGGGAAGGTGCAGGAAGCCATCGACGAACTCGCCGCGGCCGGCATCCCGCTGGCCGGGATGTTGGTGTGCCCCATCCTCGCCAACGAAGGCTTGCCGGACGTTCCCGCCGGCTTCATGGCCGCAGCCGCGGCGCTGGTGCGCGCGGCCGGAGGGCTCTTCCTTTGTGACGAGGTGCAGGCCGGCTTTTGCCGCAGCGGCCGTTGGTGGGGCCACGAAACGGCCGCCTTCGAGCCGGACATCGTCACCCTCGGCAAGCCGATGGGGGCCGGCGTGCCGCTCGCCGCCGTGGTCGCCTCGCAAGAACACGTCAGCGCGTTCCGCAAAGCCACCCGTTACTTCAACACGTTCGCCGCCAGCCCCTTGCAGGCCGCGGCGGGCATGGCGGTGCTGGATGTGATCGAAGGGGAGGGCCTGCAGGAGCACGCCGCGCAGCTCGGCGCTCATCTCTTGGCCGAGCTCAAGCGCCGCAAGGGCCAATGCGATGCCATCGGCGACGTGCGCGGCTGCGGGCTCTTCGCCGGCGTCGAGTGGGTGTCGGCCCCGGCCGGCAAGGCCCCGGACCGGCACGGCGCCCTCAAGGTGGTGGAGCAGCTCAAGGACAAGGGCTTTCTCACCGGCGCCGCGGGCGCCTTCGGCAACGTGGTGAAGATTCGCCCGCCGCTGGTCGTGCAGCGCGAGGACGTGGACGCCTTCTTGGCCGCCTTCGACGAGACCCTGCGTGAAATGAATGTCGCGGCTTGATGTCGATGCCGCCGCGGCGTTGGCCCGCGCGGCGCTGCCGGCGTGGGGATTCACCGACGCGAAGCTGGAACTCGCCTCGCAGTCCGAGAACACCGTGTATCGCGTGCATGCGGCCGCTGACGAGTGCTTCGCGTTGCGCATCCATCGGCCCGGCTACCACGACTTGGACGCGCTCAATGCCGAGCTGGCCTTCTGCGCCGCCTTGGCCGAGGCGGGTGTGCGGGTGCCGAGGGCGCGCCGCGCCTTGGACGGCCGGGGCTTCGTGCTCGCCACCGCGCCGGGCGGGGAAAGCCGCTACGTCAGCATGATCGAGTGGGTCGCCGGGCAGCGGTTGCACGATGTCATGGCGGCCGCCGAGGAGGGCGAGGTTGAGGGCCACTTTCACGCTTTGGGCGGTGTCGCGGCAAGCATCCACAATCACACCAATGGCTGGCGCCCGCCGGCGGGATTCCGCCGCCACGCGCTCGATGCCGATGGCTTGCTGGGGCACACCCCGTTCTGGGGCGCGTTCTGGGAACATCCGGCGCTCTCCGCGGCGCAGCGCCGGTTGGTGCTGGCCGGGGCCCGGCGACTTCACGCGGCGCTCGTGGCGTATGGCAAAGGGCGCGACCGCTACGGCTTGATCCATGCGGACCTGCATCCGCACAACGTCTTGGTCGATGGCGAAGCGCTTACCGTCATCGACTTTGACGACGCCGGCTATGGGTGGCACGCCTACGAATTGGCGGTGGCCATGTTCGGCCATCGTGCGGATCCACGCCTTGCGGTGATGCTGGACGCGCTGGTGGCCGGCTATCGGGCCGCGCGGCCGCTGGATGACCGCGCCGTCGCCGCGGTGCCGGCGTTCATGGCCATTCGTGCCATCGCCCTCTTGGGCTGGCTCAAGCACCGCCCGGAAGTGGAACACGGCAGGGCATACGCGGCGGAGCTCATCGAGTACGCCTGCCTTGCGTGTGAGCGGTTTCTATCGCTGCCCTCGGATGCGGTAATCTGACGGCCTCTTGAGGTCACGCGCACGAGGGCCGGCAGCCCATGTTCAACACCAGCGAAGGCCAACACGCCCAAACAAGCATCCGCACGGCTTATCGCACGTTCGAGGTGGCTTCGCTCACGCCGCACATTGGGGCGGAGGTGCGCGATGTGGATCTCGCCGCGCCGCTCTCCAACGAGCAGGCGCAAGATCTCCACGACGCTTGGCTGGACTGGAAGCTCCTGGTGTTTCGAGACCAAGAACTGACTCGCGAGCACCACAAGGCGTTCGCCCGCCGCTTCGGCAAGCTGCATGTACACCCGATGCAGCACCAATACCGGGGCGATCCGGAAATCCTCAAGGTGAAGACGAGCGGGGATTCCGCCTACACCGCCGGCGACGGTTGGCACACGGACGTGACCTGCGACGAAATCCCGCCCTTGGGTTCGATGCTCTACGTCACCGAAACGCCGGCGTGCGGGGGTGGCGACACGCTGTTCGCGGACATGTGCCTCGCCTACGAGCTGCTCTCGGAACCGATGCGGCAGTTTCTCGCCGGGCTCACGGCCGTGCATGATGGTGCCTTGCCGTATGTCGGCTCCTACAAGTCCACGCCTCCGGAAGGTGGCTATCCACGCAACGAGCATCCGGTGGTCACGCGCCATCCCGAGACGGGGCAGCCGGTGCTGTACGTCAACCGCGGCTTCACGTCGCACATCGTGGGGCTGTCTTCGGCGGAGAGCCGTGCCGTGCTCGAGATGCTGTATCGCCACATCGATTCCACGCCGCGGCTGTGGTGTCGGGTGGAGTGGCGGCCGAAGACGCTGACGTTCTGGGACAACCGCTGCACCCAGCACCATGCGGTGTGGGACTACTACCCCCACAGCCGCTATGGCGAGCGGGTGTCCATCGTGGGAGACGTGCGGCCCGCCGCTTGAACGGGCCGGGCGTCGGGTAAGAAGCGCTCTACAGGGTCAGCTAGAGCGCCACGCCCTCCAGCTGCGCCAAGCCGTCGTCAATCTTCGCCAGGTAGCGTGAACCGGCCGGCAGCCAACGGCTGCGGTTGGCGTTGCGGGGGCCGAGATTGTAGTAGCGCAGCGCGCACTCGATGTCGCCACACGCCTCTTGGAACGCCGCCAGAATCTGTGCGCCGCAGTAGATGTTCTCGGCCGGATCGTGCAGGTCGTCACCGCAGAACGAACGCCAGAAGTCAACGCGCACTTGCGCCGGCCCGAAGGCGCCGACCGCGGACCGCGCATCCTTCTTGAAGGAACTCTCCGCGAGCACCACGCTGGCGAGCAGTTCCGGCGCCAGGCGCTGGCGTGTGGCGGCTTCCAAAATCCACCCGGCGAACTCGTGGGCCACGGCTTCGCGCAAGCCGAACGCCATGCTCTTCTTCTCGGCGAAGGCCGCGCGTTGGGCCGCCCAGGAGACCGACGGCGGATGGGCAGCCGGCAGCGCATGGGCCTGCATTTGCGGCCGCGCCGCATCACCCAAGGAGCGGGCGGCGTCCGCTCCCAACACGGCGAAGGCGAGAACGCCACCGCCGAACGCGAGCCCGCGCACGATGAGCGGCGGGTTGCGCATTAGCCGCGCCGCCCACCCCAAGGACAGCCAGACCCACCGCAGAGGCGTTGGCAGACGCCGCATCGGACTCCTCCCCATGAAGTCGATGGCGCGAATTGTTGGCTCAGGCGCGGCCCTTGTCAAGAGAAAATTGAGACAAAATGGAGAAAATCCTAACGACGCTCCATCCGCCGCCACGCCGCGCTTCTGCCGGGGCCGCTGTGGCCTAGCAGCCCCGTTGCAAACACCCTACAGCAACGGCGCAATCACCAAGCTCACAATCGCCATCACGTTGATGAGGATGTTCATGCTGGGGCCAGACGTGTCCTTGAACGGGTCGCCCACGGTGTCGCCGACCACGGTGGCGGCGTGGACTTCCGAACCCTTGCCGCCCAAGTGGCCCTTCTCCACGTACTTCTTGGCGTTGTCCCAGGCGCCGCCGGCATTGGCCATCGTCAGCGCCATCAGGACGCAACCGAGCAGGGCGCCGCCCAGGGCGCCACCCAACGCCTCGGCGCTGATGCCGAAGCCAATCACCGGCGGTGCCGCCACGGCGATGGCGCCGGGCAGCAGCATGCGCTTCAAGGCCGCGGAGGTGGCGATGTCCACGCACTTGGCGTTGTCCGGTTCGGCTTCGCCGGCCATGAGGCCGGGAATCTCGCGGAACTGGCGGCGGATCTCTTGAATCATCTCCATCGCCGCGTCACCGACGGAGGTCATGGTGATCGAGGCGATGAGGAACGGGATGATGCCGCCGATGAAGAGCCCGATCAGCACTTCCGGCATGCCGAGGTGCAGGGTGAACTCGCCGCCGCGGTTGAAGCTGATGGTTTCCACGAAGGCGGCGATGATGGCGAGCGCGGCCAACGCCGCGGCGCCGATGGCGAAGCCCTTGCCCATCGCCGCGGTGGTGTTGCCGAGCTCGTCCAAGGAATCCGTGATGGCGCGGGTGTCTTCGCCCAGCCCGGCCATCTCGGCGATGCCGCCGGCGTTGTCCGCCACCGGCCCGTAGGCATCCACGGCCATCGTCATGCCGACGGTGGCGAGCAGCCCCACCGCGGCGATGCCGACGCCATAGAGGCCGGCCAAACTGGTCGAGACGAAGATGATGGCGCAGATGGCGAGCAGCGGCACCACGACGGACTGCATGCCCACCGCGAGGCCGGTGATCATCACGGTGGCGGGCCCCGTCTCGCCGGCTTTGGCGATGCGCTGCACGGGCTTCGACGAGGTGTAGAACTCCGTGACCAAGCCGATCACCACGCCACCGACCGCGCCGGCCAGCACGGACCACCAAATCGCCGCCGAGACGCCAACGTTGCCGATGACGAACCAGGCCGCGGCGATGAAGAGCACCGGTGAGACGATCATGCCGATGCGCAGTGCCAACGCTGGATTCGAGGTGGAGCGGCTGCGCACGACGGCGATGCCGATGATGGAGCAGATGAGGCCGGTGGAGGCGAGCAGCAGCGGCAAACCCATGAGGGTGGCGCGTCCGCCCTCAACGGCGAGGCCGGGGGTCAACTCGGCGAGCAACCCGGCGCCCAAGGTGGCGGCGATGGCGATGGATGCGATCATCGCCCCGCAGTAGGACTCGAAGATGTCCGAGCCCATGCCGGCGACGTCGCCCACATTGTCGCCCACGTTGTCCGCGATGACGCCCGGGTTGCGGGGGTCGTCTTCCGGAATGCCCTGTTCCAGCTTGCCCACCAAATCGGCCCCCACATCGGCGCTCTTGGTGTAGATGCCGCCGCCGACGCGGGAGAACAGGGCAACGCTGGACGCGCCCATGCCGAAGCCGTGGATGTGGTGGGCGGTGTGCGGGTCTCCACCGAAGAGGTAATAGACGATGCCGAGCCCCAAAAGCCCCAGCGATGCCACCGCCAAGCCCATGATGGAACCGCCGAAGAAGGCCACGGACAGCGCCGCCGGCGCGCCTCGCTCGTGCGCCGCCGTGGTGGTGCGCACGTTGGCCTTGGTCGCCGTGTACATCCCGATCCAGCCGGCGCCGGCGGACGACAGGGCGCCGGCGATGAACGCGACCACCGTGGCGCCGCCCAAGCTCGGCGTGAAGAACAAGATGAGCAGGAGCGCCCCGGCGAAGAGCGCCAGCATGGTGTACTCGCGCCGCATGAACACCATCGCGCCGAGGTGAATCTGATCCGCGATGTCGCGGACGTGGTCCTCGCCCTCCGCGTAGCGACGCACGAGGGCGTACACGACGAATGCCGCGATGAGCCCGAACGCGCCGAGCGTGGGCGGGATGAGTGTTTGCTCCAACATCGATTACCTCGGGCGTGCCGTCCTGACTTAAAGGTGTGGCGGGGGCGCCTGTGCTCGCCGGATCACACGGCGTCCAGCGCGTGTGACCGGCGGTTGCCGGCGATGGCGGCGCCGTCCACCGTCGGGGGCGCAATGATAGCGAACGCCCGCCCGCGAAGAAAACGCGCCGCTGGGGCGGGCGATGGTGTGCGGCTTGGCCGTTTGTGCGGCGGCCTCGACCGAGACGGGGTTGACGTGCGTGGGCGTCAGTCCCGTCGGGCGTTGGCAAGTCCGAACGAGCCGCTCTCCGGCGCCAGCCCGACCTCCGAATCACTCCTCCGCCGTTTCCTCCACCACCCGGGGCGTGATGAAGATCAAGAGTTCCTGCTTGTCGTCGCGCTCGAAGGTGCGGCGGAACAGGCGGCCCAGCCATGGGATGTCGCCGAGCACGGGCGTCTTGGTGGTCGTCAGGTTCTTGTCCGTGCGGAACATGCCGCCGAGCACCACGGTTTCGCCGTCATCGACCAGCACCTGCGTGGCGATCGCCGTGGTGTCGATGCTGGGAATGCCGTTATAGACGCGGCCAACGGCGTCTTGGTTCACGCTGAGATCCATGATGATGCGGTCGTTGGGCGTGATGCGCGGCGTCACCTCAAGGGACAGCACGGCCTCCTTGAAGGAGGTGGAGGTGGCGCCGGAGCTGCTCGCTTCCTGATACGGTATCTGCACCCCGGAGCGGATCGTCGCCGGCCGCTTGTCGGCGGTGATGACGGTCGGGCGCGCCACCACTTCCGCGTGGCCCTTGGAAGTCAACGCCGAGAGCTCAAGGTCGATGAGGTAGTTGGTGCCGGTGACGCCGACGCCGAAGGTGGCCGCCGCCTCCGGCACGGCGAGATCCACCGCCATGTGCGTGGGCGAGGTGATCTTGGTCGGCTCGGTCGGATCCGCCAAGCCGTTCTGCAGCTCGCTCAGGGTCTCCAAGCTGCCGCCGGCGCGGACGGAGGCGTCGCCCACCGCCTTGAGCGCCGCGCCGCCCCAGCGGATGCCGAGCCGCTCGGTGAAGTTGGCGTTGGCGTTCACGATGCGCGACTCGATGGCGACTTGGCGCACCGGCACGTCCAGTTGCGCGATCACGGCGCGGAGCGCCGCGGCGTTGGCGGCGGTGTCGGTGAGGATGATGGCGTTGGTGCGCTCATCGACGAGTGCGGTGCCGCGTTTGGAGAACAGCGTGGCCTCACCGCCGCCGCTCGATAGCAGCGTCACGAGATCGGCGGCGTTGGCGTAGCGGATTTGGATGAACTCGGTTTTGAGGGGTGCGAGTTCGGCCAGTTGGCTGCGGCTCTTGAGCTCAAGCTCCTCCTGCGCCGCGAGCTCGGCCGCCGGCGCCACCAGCAGCACGTTGCCCACTTGGCGCTTGCCGAGGCCTTGGGTGCGAAGGATCAAGTCCAGCGCTTGCTCCCACGGCACCTGCTCGAGGCGCAACGTGAGCCGGCCGGCCACCGCGTCGCTGGCGATGAGGTTCAAGTCCGTGAAGTCGGCCAGCACCTGCAGTGCCCGGCGGGTCTCGATGTCTTGGAAGTTGAGGGTGATCTGGTCCGCGGCCTCTGCCGCGCTTGTGGGTGCGCCGCAGAACACGCCTGTCGCCAGCAGACCCAGCACAAGGCGATGCAACGTCCGGAGCCAGCGCCGAACTCCCGCCCTCCGTGGCGGCGAGGCGCGGAGACGGCGCCGACGCCAAGACGGCGCTGTGTAGCGCTCAATCTTCGCCATCTTCTTCAGCCGGTGCCGATGCGAGGTCCACGATGGCCACGTCGCTGGGGGTGGTCAGTGCGATCCGGCGCTCCCGCCAAGCCCAGCCCCCGGCGCCGTCGGAAATGGTCTCCACGACGTCGATGCCGGTGGCGTGGATGGCACGGGCTTGGCCGAAATCGGTGCCGAGGAAGTCGCCGCGCTGTACCCGATGGATGCGCTCTTGCGCATCTTGAACGAGGGCGAGGGTCCAGCGGCCATGGGACAGCGTGCCCACCATGCGCAGTTGCCCGATGGAGAATCGCTCCAATGGCTGCTTGGGGCGGCTCAAGTTCGGCGCCGGCGGGGTGCCCGCGCTGGCGTCATCGTTGGGCGCGGCCTCCTTGGGCTGGAATGGGTCTCGCAACGCCGTCGCCGCGTAGCTGAACGGTGCCGGTGCTGGGGCGGCCGGCGTGGGCGCCGCGGCGGTGCTTGGCGGCGTCGCGTCATCCAAGAACGCCTGCAGGGTTTCATGGCCTTCGTCCGCGCAGCCGCCCACCGCCAGCGCCAAAGCGGCCGTCAAGGAAGTTGCCGGCGCCCTCATGCCGCCGCCTCCCGTGTGCGGTAACGGTAAGTCTTCGCCAGCACCGTGAGCCGCAGCGTGGCCGCGGACGGCAGGGGCGCCAGCTCGAAGTCATGCAATGTCACAAGGCGCGGCAGGTTGGCGACGGCGCCGGTGAAGGCGCCCAGCTGGTGATAGTCCCCGATCAAGGTGAGGCTGATGGGCAGCTCGACGTAGTGTTCGCCGATGTGTTCCTCCCGTAGTTCGACGCGCTCGACCACCAAGCGGTTCACCACCGCCGCGGCGGCGATGTCCTCCACGAGGCCGGGCACTTCCGTGTCCGCCGGCAGGGTGGCGACCAGGGCGGCGAAGGCGTCTGCCAAGGCCGCCTCGCGCTCCCTCAACGCGGGAAGGTCGCGGGCCTCAAGGGCCTTGGCGCGAAACGTGGCTTTGAGCCCCGCTGCCACCGCCTCGCTGGCATGAAGGGCATCGCGCTTGCCCTCCACATGGAAGAACCAAGACGCCAGGAACGTGCTCAAGCCCAGCGCGAGCAGGGCCAGCCATTGAGCGGGGCGCGGCCACTCCGCGGCCTCCCGCACATCGAGCGCGGCCCAATCGAAGGCGGCCAGTTCGGCGTGCCAAGCCATCATTGCCTGGCCCCGAATGTAGTGGCCGGCGCGGTGCCGACATGCGCGGCGGCGAGGGCGAACTCAAGCTCAAAGTCCACCGAACCGGCACCGTAAGGGCCCTGCGCCGAGCGCTCCTCGACATGCCTCAAGGCGGGCGCCGCGAAGACGTCAGTGCGCTCGATGTTGCGCATCAGCGTGGAGATGCGCCCAAGAGACACGGCCGCACCACCGGCTGCGAGGCTGTCGCCAGTGCGGGCGATGGTCGCCAGGTGGAGGCCGTCGGCCAAAGTGCGGGGCAGGGCGTCGAGGATGCGCGCCACCGTCGAGCGCCCCGCGCGCAGCTGCTCGAACTCTTGAACGCGGCTCAGCAGCCGCGTCTCGCGCCCGCGCAGTTGCGTGGCCTCGGCGATGCGCTGCTCCAACTCGGCGATGCGTTGGTTGAGCAGGTTGTTGCGGGCCGCCTCGAGCGCCGCGGCACGGTCGATGAGCACACCGATGCCGACGGCCAGCACCACGCCCGACAGCCCCGCCGCCGCCAGCTCGAAACCAAAGCGCCGGCGCCGTCGTGCCCGCGCCCAGTCGCGCCACGGCAGCAGGTTCACGCCGCTCATCGCGGACACTCCGCCAGCGCCAGCCCACACGCGAGCGCCAAGGCCGGCGCGGCGGCGTCGAGCTTGGCAGCGTCCACCCGTGCGGCGCGCGCCATGCCGAGGAACGGATTGGCGACGGCCACTGGCGTGGCGAGGGCGTCGCGCAAGTGGGATGCCAGGCCAATGAGCGTCGCCATGCCGCCGGCGAGGAACACGCACCCTAAACCCGCGTGTTGATCAGATGCCAAGCCAAGCTGCACGGCGCGTTCGATGCGCTCGGCGAGGCTGTGGGCAAACGGTTCGAGCACTTGAGCGGCGCAGTCCTCCGGCAGCGTGTGGCGCGGGTCGGTTGGCGAGCCGTCGTGCGGTCTCAGGTCGTCGCCCAGCTGTCTTGCGCCGAAGCCCAACTCGCGGGCGTGGGTGGCTTTGCCGTCAACGAAGATGGACACCTTGGTGGTGGTGAAACCAATGTCGATCAAGGCCGCCGGCGCATCGTGTACACCGCGGTTCGCCGCCGCCTGGATGCGCTCGAAGGCGCGTTGCGCGGCGAGGCTCTCCAAGTCCACCACCTTGGCGCGTTGGCCGCCCAGCTCAAGCGCCGCCTGCCGAACCGCCACCTCGTCGTTGCGGCACGCCGCCAGCAGCACCTTCACTTGGTCCGGATGGTCTTCGGAGAGATGCTGCACCTCGAAATCCAGGGCCACCTCGGCAAGCGGAAAGGGAATGTGGCGGGCTGCCTCTTCAATGGCGCGTTCGGCGAGTTCCGCGTCTGAGAGCGAGGCGTCCAACTCGACCACTTTGGTGAAGACCGACGCCCCGCCCACCGCGGTGGCGGCGTCGCGCCGGCGGGTGCCCACACGCTGGCTGAGCCGCTTGATGGCCGCGGCGACACCCGGCACATCGTTGATGTCATGATCGACCACGGCGTTGGGCGGCAATGGTTCCGCGCCGAATGCCTCGATTTGGCAACGGCCGGCGTCGTCCCTAGACAGCTCGACGAGCTTCACCCACGCCGAGCCGATGTCGAAGCCGACCAGGGAGTGGGGTCTTTTGCCAAAGATGCGGCGCACACCGCCTCCATGCCGTTTGCGTTCAGGTGCCGCGGCGCTAAGGGCCATCCGGTGCCCGCCATTGTCCAAACCGTTCGCGCCGCGTCTGTGCGAGGGTTCCCGCATCGCCCGTCAGCCATTGCCGCCGCGTGGCGTGAGATACCGGGCAAACAAGCCGCGGCATCGGCTGACAGCCGATCGTGGGATCAATGGCGGTGCGGCGTTCGGGGCCAAGTTGCCCGCCATGCCGACGGTGCTTGACGCCGAAGACCACTGGCTTGGCCCCGGTGTGGCGCTACAATGCCGGCATGAAGACGGAGCCCCCGAGAACCCTCCCGAAGGCCGGCGACGCCCCATCCAAGAAGGCGCCGGCGGTGCGGTTGCCGGGGCTGGAGTTCCCTGGTTGCAAACCCGTTTACATGACGCGGGAAGACATCGCCAGCTTTGAGGGGCGGTTGGAGTTCTGGGACGCGGATGCCGCAACTGCGTGGATCTGCGAACCCACCAGCCCGTACCACGAGCACCCCTCGCGCCGCCTCACCCGGCTGGCGGAGCGCATCGCGTTGGCGCGCGGTTCGCGCTTTGAGAGCTTCGGCCACATGGATTTGCTGCTGCGCGACCGGCGGGGCAGGGCACGGCGCATCATGCAGGCGGACGAGGCGCTCTACCTGCACCCGACCAAGATGCGGTTGCCGGGTCTCTCAGCCATGGTGGTGGGCGAGGACGACTTCCCCGACGTGGTGCTGGAAGTGGATCACAGCACGGACGTGCGGCGTGGCAAGCTAAAGCTGTACGAGTCCTGGGGCTTCCCGGAGGTTTGGGTGGAGGTGCCGGAGCGCCGCGCGCCGAGCCGCCCCCGCAGCCGCCTGCCCGGGCTCACCATTCACCTGCTGGAAGGCGACGCCTACCAAACGGCCGCGGAGAGCCGCGCCCTGCCGGGTTGGCACACCCACGAAATCCACACGGCGCTGAATGAGGAGGCGCTTTCGGCCGAGACCGTGGCGGCGTTGGAGCGGGTAGGTGCCGCGTTGGGTTCGAGGGAGGGCACCGGACCGGGCGATGACCCCCAGTTGCGCCGCCACCTCCTTGAAGGAGTCAAGCAGGGGCGCATGGAAGGCTTGGCGGCATCCGTTCGCCAAGTCCTAAGGGCGCGGGGCATCGACGTCTCCGAGCGTTTCCCAACCGACGTGCCCGGCTTCGCGGCAACCACCGAGGAAATGGCCATCGACGCGGCCATGGCCTGTGATGGCGAGGTGGATTTCGGGGTGCGCATTCGTGAACAACGGCAGTAGCCGCCCGGTCGTTTACTTGGAAACGACCGTGATTAGCTATCTTACGGCTAAACCAAGTCGTGATGTGGTCATGGCGGGACACCAACAGTCAACCCAAGAGTGGTGGGACCAGAAGAGGTCTGGCTTCCGACTGATCGCTTCTCAGCTCGTGGTCCAAGAAGCGGGTAAGGGTGATGCTCTGGCAGCCCGACACAGACTTGGTATCCTAAAGGAACTGGAACTACTTGAGATCACATCAGAGGCGACCGGTCTAGCCCGTGAGCTGATAGCAAGGGGAGCGATTCCAAATACATCGCTTGAGGATGCGCTGCACGTTGCCATAGCTGTGGTCAATGGGTGCCAGTATCTGTTGACTTGGAATTACCGTCATTTGGCCGGTGCAGGTGCGAGAGAGCGAATTCAAGCGTTGTGCCGAAGCGAAGGATATGATCCGGCGATCATTTGCACACCCGAAGAGCTTTTGGAGTAGAGACATGAAGAATGACCCCATTGTCGCGGAAGTGCGGCAGATCAGACTTAGCCATGCGCAAGAGTTCAAGTACGATCTAGAGCTGATTGCCGAGGATCTAAAGGCGCAGGAACAGGCTAGCGGTAGGCGCTACATCAGGCTGCCATCGCGTCGCATCAAACCAAGGTAGTTCAGCTAGTCAAACACGGAGAAACGGCGATGCGCCTAAGCCCGGAGGAACGCATAGCCCACTTGCGGCGTTGGGCTGCGTCGCGGCGCTTGCCTCCGGGTTGGCGGCAGCGGGTGCCGCAGTGGGCGAAGTCGGTGGGCTGGCTCGTTTGTGGCGCCCTTTGTGTGGTGCCGTTGGGCGTGGCCGGTGCCTACCTGTATTTGGAGCCGCAGGTGCCGGCGGCGGAAACCTATCTGCACTATCGCCCGCAGGCGCCGATGCGGGTGTTTTCCGACGACGGCGCCTTCATGGCCGAGTTCGGCGAGCGCCGCTTCATTCCGGTGGCGCTCAAGGACGTGCCGGAACACTTCACGAACGCGCTCTTGGACACCGAGGACAAGCGCTTCTACGAACACGGCGGCATCGATTACATCTCGCTCGCGGATGACGTCATCGGCATTCTGCTGAACCCGGATGTGCGCACCGGCGCGTCCACCATCACCATGCAGTTGGCGCGCAACGTCTCGTTCTCGTTGGAACAAACGTTCATTCGCAAGTTCAAGGAGATGCTGCTGGCGATCAAGATCGAGCAGGAGCTCAGCAAGGAACAAGTGCTTGAGCTCTACATCAACGTGTTGTTCTTCGGCAAACGCGCCTATGGCGCCCAAGCGGCGGCCCACACTTACTACGACAAGCCCCTCGCCGAGCTCGATCTCGCGCAGTTGGCGATGCTCGCCGGCATCGTCAAGCGGCCCGATGCGGGCAACCCCATCAACGGTCCCGAGTGGGCGCTGGAACGGCGCAATCTCGTGTTGCGCCGGATGCTGCAACAGGGCTCCATCGCGAGCGAAGCCTACGAGACGGCGCGTGACGCGCCCATCACGGCGCAAGTCCACCGGCGCGCCATCGAGCTTGAGGCGCCCTACGTGGCCGAGTGGGTGCGCCGCGAGCTCGTGGAGCGGTACGGCGAGGAGGTTTACGGTTCCGGTTACACGGCCTACGCCACCGTGGTGGCGGCGCATCAGCGCGCCGCCACCACGGCGCTGCGCAGCGGCCTCTTGGGTTACGACCGTCGCCACGGCTATCGCGGCGCCTTGGCGCATGTGGAACTCGATGCCAGTGTGCCGGCGTTGGTCGCGGCGCTCCCCGGCACAGACCATGAAGCGCCGCCGGAGGCCCCGCCTTGGCGCACCGTGCTGGCGGACTTCTCGCCAAGCGCAGACCTCGTGCCGATGGTGGTGACGGAAGTTGGCGAGCGCACGTTCACCGCGGTGGACGCCGCTGGCCTGGCGAAGATGGTGGAATGGGAGGGCATGGCGTGGGCGCGGCCCTACATCGACCATGACCGGCGTGGCCCGCGGCCCCGCACCGCGGCGGACGTCGTGACGCCGGGCGACGTCGTCCGGCTGCGCCGCCTAGAAGATGGCACCTGGGCGTTGGCGCAAGTGCCGGACATCGAAGGCGCGTTGGTCGCTTTGCGCCCCGCCGACGGCGCCGTGACGGCGCTGGCCGGCGGGTTCGACTTCTGGCACAGCCAGTTCAACCACGCCCTGCAGGCGGCGCGGCAGCCGGGCTCAGCGTTCAAGCCGTTCGTCTATTCGGCTGCGTTGGACGCCGGGGTGACGCCGGCCACCCTCATCGTGGATGCGCCGCTGGTGTTCGAGGATCCATCGTTCGCCACGCCCTATCGGCCGCGCAACGACAGCGGGCGCTACAACGGCCCCACGCGCTTGCGGGAGGCGCTGTATCGCTCCATCAATCTGGTGTCCATCCAAGTGCTGCAGCGGGTCGGCGTCAACCAAGTGCTCGCGCACGCGGCGCGGTTCGGCTTCGACACGTCCTCGTTTCCGGCCAACACCCAGCTCGCCATCGGCGGCGGCACCATGTCCGTGACGCCGCTGGCCATGGCGTGCGCCTACGCGGTCATCGCCAACGGCGGCTACGCCGTGACGCCGCACATCCTCTCTCGCGTGGAAGGGCGTGACGGCGAGGTGCTCTTCGAGCCACGCCACCCGGTGGCGTGCGACGCTTGCGCAACGGACGCCGTGGCGGCGCCGGCCACCGCGCCGGATGAGGCCGTTGAAAGCGACCTCCGGCCGGCACCGCGCGCCATCGACCAGCGCAACGCCTTCATCCTCGATTCGATGCTGCGCGACGTCATCGCCCGCGGCACCGGCCGCCGGGCACGGGCGTTGGAGCGGAGCGACTTGGCCGGCAAGACCGGCACCACGAACGAAGCGGCCGACACTTGGTTCAATGGCTACAACACCCATTTGGCGGCGAGCGTTTGGGTGGGCTTCGACGATTACCGCCCGGTGGGGCGGCGGGAATACGGTTCCACCACGCCGCTCTCGGTCTGGATGGACTTCATGGGCGTCGCCTTGGACGGGTTGCCCGACACCACCCGGCCGCAACCCCAAGGTGTGGTGAGCGTGAAGATCCACCCGGAGAAGGGCTGCGCCGCCGGCGTGGACGATCCGGACGCCGTGTTCGAGTACTTCCTAGCCGAGCATCCGCCGGAGCAACGCTGCTTGGCGGAGAACCTGTCGCCGGAACGCATCTTCTGAGGCGGCGCCGGCGTTTGCTGGCGGGCCAACGCCGCTAGGCGGCCCGCCTCACTCCACGATCTTGATGTAGTTGCCGGCGCGTGGCTCGGCGTTGGGCCAGCCGCCGTTCAGCAGCCGCAGCGTCTCTTCGGGGCGGCGCTCAAGGGCCGAGCGCTTGGCGAGGTCCGCGTAGGTTTGGTCGGGTTCGGCGACGATCACGCGAATGCGCCGCTCGTTGGCGATTTCGGCGTCCGCCGGCGTCATGTTGCGCAAGCCCTGCATCGTGTGCTGGAACTGATCCTTGAACGCCGCTGGATCACCCTTGGCGCCGGCGGCGCCAGTGAACAGGAACACATCCTTGCCGCGATACAGGACGCCGATGAGTTTCAGTTGCTCGGGGCCGCCGGCCACGTCAAGCTCGCCGACGTAACCCTTGAGGCCATTGATCTCGACGGCAGAGCCGGACTTCAAGTCGTCGCGCTGCAAGCGTTCGGTCAGGAACTCCTCGGGCGATTCGCGGCGGCGCCACTCGTGGCGGCCCACGCGGATGCTCGCCTCCTCGCGGCCGCCCGGGGCGAGCCCCGTCACCTCGGCTTGCGAGTTGGTGAGCGTCCAACCGGCCGGGAACTCGATCACCACGCGCAGGCCGCCGTGGTAGAACGTGGTACCGCGGGCGAGGCCGGCCAGCGATTCATCGCCATAGACCAAGCCATCGAGCATCTCGTGAAAGTCCGCGAGCGGCGCCGCCACTTCACCCGGCAACAGTGGCAGGGCGTAGGCCACCGCATCGTGCAGCCGTTTGTCGTTCTTGGGATGGCTGGCGAAGAGGCCGTGATAGGTCGCCGGCCGGCGCTCAACCTGCTTGGCAAAGAGCTCCTGATCCTTCAACACCTGCACCGTGTCGATGATGGCCAACGGGTTGTAGCCGGCCTTGGCCAAGAGCTCGCCGCCCAAGCGGTCCGCTTCGAGTTCCATTTCGCGCCCGTAGCCGGACACGATGGTGCGGGTGGCGGCGTCGGACACCTCGTAGAGCTCGCCGCGGCCGGTGAACAGGGCGGCGATGAGGCCCACGGACTTGCCGAACAGATCGGCGCTGCGTTGCCGCCGCGCATGGCGCGCCAGCACATGGCCGATTTCGTGCCCGATGACCGCTGCGAGCTGCGCCTCGCTGTCGAGAAAGGCGATGAGGCCGCGGTTGATGAAGATGTAGGCGTCCGGCGTGGCGAAGGCGTTGACGGCGGAGTTGTCGAGCACGAAGAAGCGGTAGGGCTTGCCGGCGTCCGCGGATTGCGCCAACAACAACTCGCCGAGCCGTTGCACATAGCCTTGCCAGCCATCGTCGCCGTAGATTTGGCCCTTCTCGACGAACTCGTTGTACAGTTTCTCCCCGGCGCCGGCCCAAGCGAATGGGGCGGCGACGAGGCAGATCGCCGCGAGCGCCTTGCCAATGCGTGACAGGCAGGGGTGCGGTGGGGTTGGCCGCTCGGTGGGCGGGCTCATGGTCGGGCAGCTTGCCGGGCCGCTGCTGAACGGCCCCTGAATGGGCGCTCCGGTGCCTTGGCGTCGGGCACCGCGCGGCGTCTCAGCTGATGGAGCGGGTGCCGAAGCGGCGCCGGAAGCGCTCCACGCGGCCGCCGGTGTCGACGATCTTCTGCTTGCCGGTGTAGAACGGATGGCATTGGGAGCAGACGTCCAAATGGATGTCCCGACCCAAGGTGGAACGGGTCTTGATGATGTTGCCGCAACTGCAGGTCGCGGTCATCTCTTGGTACGCGGGGTGAATGTCGGCTTTCATGGCCTGTGCGCTTGGGGGCTTGGCTTCAGGGAGGGGAGTGTAGTTTGAACGGTGCCCATTGGCAACGGGTGGGGTGGCCGGCCGGGCCGGTGCGCGGAGCGCTCGGATGACCGCCGCCATCGTGCGCGTCGCCGTGCCTCGGCCGTTGCGGCGCGAGTTCGACTACGCCGTGCCGCCCGGCATGGCGACGCCCGTGGTGGGGGCGCGGGTGTTGGCGCCGTTCGCGCGCGGCCAAGTGGTGGGCTTGGTGACGGCTCATCCCAGCCAATCGCCACACCCCTTGAAGCCCCTCGCCGCCGTGTTGGACGACACGGCGTTGCTGCCGCCGGACCTCCTGCAGCTCGCCCGCTGGCTGACGGATTACTACCACCATCCACTCGGCGAGGTGTATGCGACCCTGATGCCCAACGCGGCGCGGCGGGGCGCCCCCGCCGAGCCCCGCCAGCCACGCGCATGGCGCTTGGTCGAGGGTGCTGAGCCGTCGCAGTTGACGCGGGCGCCGCGGCAGCGCGACGCCTTGGATGCGTTGCGGGAACTGGGCGCCGCGGCGCCGGAGAGCGAGTTGCGCGCCCTCGGGGTTGACCGTCGCACCTTGGAGGCCCTCGAGCGCAAGGCGCTGGTGCGCCGCGTGGACGCGAATCCCGCCTATCGCGTCAGCGCGTCCCCCCACACGCTGAGCGAGGAGCAACGCGAGGCCAGCGAGGCGGTGGTCGCCGCACTCGGCAAGCACGCGGCCATCGCGTTGGAAGGCGTCACCGGCAGCGGCAAGACCGAGGTTTACATGCGCGCCATCGCCGCGGTGCTGGAACGTGGCGGCCAGGTGCTGGCGCTGGTGCCGGAGATCGCCCTCACGCCGCAGACCTTGGCTCGGTTCCGCGCCCGCTTCGGCGCCGCCGCGGCGCTGCACTCGCAAACGTCGGACCGCGAGCGCTTCGACACATGGCTGAACTGCCGTCGCGGTGTTCACAAGGTGTTGGTGGGCACCCGCTCGGCGGTGTTCGCGCCGTTTGCGAACTTGGGTCTCATCGTGGTGGATGAGGAACACGACGATTCCTTCAAGCAGCGCGATGGGCTCCGTTACGCGGCGCGGGATGTCGCCGTGAAGCGGGCGCAGTTGCTTGGCGTGCCGGTGGTGTTGGGCAGCGCCACGCCGTCGCTTGCGACGCTCGCCAACGTGGCGCGGCGGCGCTATCGCCACCTCCGCTTGGCAAGGCGCACCGGCGGCGCCACGCTGCCGGCGCTCAAGGTGCATGACGTGCGTGGCCAGCGGCTCACCGATGGCTTGAGCGACCGCTTGGCACTGGCGCTGCGCCGCCAATTGGATGCCGGCAACCAAGCGCTCGTCTTCATCAATCGGCGCGGCTTCGCCCCGGTGTGCCTCTGCGGAGACTGTGGCTGGCAAGCCCGCTGTGCGGATTGCGACGCGAGGCTCACCCTGCATGGCCCCGGCCGGGTGGGCGGCGCCATCGCGCCCGATGCTGGGGTGAAGGGGCCGCGTGGTGGGTCCGAGCCGCCTGATCCATTGCGTCATCCGGCGCCCCGTCTGCGCTGTCACCACTGTGGCCGAAGCTATGCGCGCCCGGTCGCTTGCCCGGACTGCGGCGGCACGGCGTTGCTGGCCGTCGGCGTCGGCACGCAGCGCGTCGAGAGCGGCTTGAAGGAGCGCTTCGCCGATGTGCCGCTGTACCGCATCGACCGCGACACCACGCGCAACCCGGCCGAAATCGAACGGCGGCTCAAGCGCCTGCGCGACGGCCATCCGGCCATCCTCGTGGGCACCCAGATGCTTGCCAAGGGGCACCACCTCCCAGGCGTCACCTTGGTGGCCGTGCTCAATGCCGATGGCGGCTTCCTGTCACCGGACTTTCGCGGCGCCGAACGCACCGCGCAGACCATCGTGCAAGTGGCCGGCCGCGCCGGCCGCGGCCTTCGCGCCGGCGAAGTGTGGATTCAGACCCACAACCCGGACAATCCGAACCTAGTGGCCCTCGTCGAAACGGGCTATGCCGGCTTCGCGGCGGCCGAACTTGCCGGACGTTCGAGCGCCCGTTTGCCTCCCTTCGGCGCCATGGCCATCATGCGGGCGGAAAGCGCGGACAGCGCCGCCGCCGATGCCTTGCTGCGCCGGGTGGTGGCGACGCTGCGCGCCGCGCCGGCGCCCGCCGCCGCCGTTGAGGTGGCAGGCCCGGTGCCCTCGCCGCTGGCCCGCCGCGGCGGCCGCCACCGCCACCAATGCCTCGCCATCGCCCCACGCCGCGCTCCCTTGCATCGGGCGCTGGCGGCCTTGGAAGCCGCGGACATCCGCGCGGCGAACGTGCGTTGGTCCATCGATGTGGATCCCTACGACGCCTTCTAGGCGGGGTCGCATGGGGCGCGGCGTTGGCATCGGTTGCGTGTAAAATCCTTAGCTGATGGCTACGTCTCGAAATCGCCGCGGCAAAGGTGGTGGAGCGCGTTCCCCAAGCGGGGCGGCGGGCTTGGGCACCGGCTTCAGCTTGGCATCGTTCGTCGCCGGCATTGGGGTGGGCGCCATCGCCGCGGTGACGGCGCTCTACGCGCTTGAAGGGGAAGAGGGCGCCACGCCGGCGGCCGGCCCGCCGGTGGCGAGCGTGAACACCACGCCGGTGAGTTACGAGTTTTGGGAGCGCTTGCCCAGCGAGCGGCTCGGCCAAGTGCCGCCGCGCCCCGCGGCCCCGGCTGCCGCCGAGCCGCCGCCGGACAATGCGCCCGCCGAGCCGGCCAAGGTGGCGGCCCAGCCGGTTGGGAGTGATGCTGCCGCCACCAAACGGGCCGAGGGGTCCGCTCAGGATGTGCCTGAGCAGGCTTCGCAGCCGGTCGTGGCCGCCGCGCCGGCGCGCACGGAGTACTTGCTGCAGGTGGGCGCCTTCCGCGAAGCCGGGGCGGCGGACAAGCGCCGCGCGGAGCTCATCCTCGCCGGGATGGAGGCGCAGACGACGTCGATCGGCGTGGAAGACGGCGTGTTGTACCGGGTGATCGTCGGGCCGTTTGCGAGCATGAGGGAGACGCGCCGCGCCATGGGGGAACTGCAGGAGCGACGCATCGCGCCCATCCTGCTCGAACGCGCCGCCCGCCCCGGTTGAACCCCGGCGTCGCCCGCGCGCGGGTGGGTGCCGGCGCGAGATGGCGCCAAGCGGGCCGCCGGGAGCGGTTCCGGCGCGGCGGTGCGCACAGCGAATGGGAGGTTCGCATTGCGTCAATTCAGTGGTACGACCATCCTCTGTGTGCGCCGCGGCGACACGGTGGCGATGGGCGGCGACGGCCAAGTGTCCGTGGGTGCCACGGTCATCAAGGGCAATGCCACCAAGGTGCGGCGTCTGCAGAACGCGGCGGTGCTTGCCGGCTTTGCCGGCGGCACGGCGGACGCCTTCACCCTGTTCGAGCGTTTCGAGGGCATGCTGGACAAGACGCAGGGCAACCTCACCCGCGCCGCGGTCGATCTCGCCAAGGAGTGGCGTTCGGATCGGGTGTTGCGCCGCTTGGAGGCCATGCTGGTGGTGGCGGACGCCGAGGCGTCGCTGCTCGTCAGCGGCAATGGTGATGTGATCTCGCCTGAAGGCGGCCTGATCGCCATCGGCTCTGGCGGCGGCTACGCCCAGGCCGCGGGGCGGGCCCTGCTGGCGGATTCCGAGCTGGACGCCGAGGCCATCGTGCGCAAGAGCCTCGCCATCGCCGCAGACATCTGCATCTACACCAACCACCACATCACGGTGGAGGCGCTGACCGCCGCATGAGCATCATGACCCCCAAGGAAATTGTCCGCGAGCTGGACAAGCACATCGTTGGGCAGGACGCGGCGAAACGCGCCGTGGCCATTGCGCTGCGCAACCGTTGGCGGCGCATGCAGCTGCCCGAGGCGCTGCGCGACGAGGTGACGCCAAAGAACATCCTGATGATCGGCCCCACCGGCGTCGGCAAGACGGAAATCGCCCGTCGCCTCGCGCGCCTCGCCGGGGCGCCCTTCATCAAGGTGGAGGCCACCAAGTTCACCGAGGTGGGCTATGTGGGGCGCGACGTGGAATCCATCGTCCGCGACCTCACCGACGTCGCCGTGAAGATGTTGCGCGACCAGCAGTTGGAGCAAGTGGAGGCGCGGGCGGACGAAGCGGCGGAAGCCCGCCTGCTGGACGCCATGCTGCCGACCTCCGAAGGCGCCGCCGAGGGCGATGGCGCCGAGGCGCGGCAGTTCCTCCGCGACCGGCTCGCCGCCGGCGACATGGATGACCGCGAGGTTGAGTTGGAGGTGGAAGCGACGCCCATCGGCGTCGAGATCATGACGCCGCCCGGCATGGAGGAGATGACGAGCCAGTTGCAGGACATGTTCTCCAACATGGCCGGCAGCCGCAAGAAGTCCATGCGGCTCAAGGTGAAGGACGCGCGCCGCCGCCTGCGGGAGGAGGAAGCCATGCGGCTGGTGAACGAAGACGAGATCAAGGCGCACGCCATCGACTCCGTGGAGCAGACCGGGATCGTCTTCCTGGATGAGTTGGACAAGGTCGCCCGCCGCGCCGAGGCGCACGGCGTTGATGTGTCCCGGGAAGGCGTGCAGCGCGATCTGCTGCCGCTCATCGAGGGCTGCACCGTCTCCACCCGCTATGGCATGGTGCGCACGGACCACATCCTGTTCATCGCCTCGGGCGCGTTCCATCTGGCGAAGCCCTCGGACCTGATTCCCGAGCTGCAGGGGCGGCTGCCCATCCGCGTGGAGCTGGCGGCGCTCGGCCCGGCGGATTTCGAGCGCATCTTGGAAGAGCCGGATGCCTCGTTGACCGAGCAGTACCGCGCCCTCTTGGCCACCGAAGGCGTGGTCCTCGACTTCACCCCGGAGGCCGTGAAGCGCATCGCGGAAATCTCATGGCAGGTGAATGAGCACACCGAGAACATCGGCGCCCGCCGCCTGCACACCGTGCTGGAGCGCCTGCTCGACGAAGTGTCCTTCGAGGCCGCGGACTGCGGCGCGGAACGTCAATGCACCGTGGATGCGGACTATGTGAACGCCCGGCTCGCGGACATCGCCCGCAATCAAGACCTGTCGCGCTACATCCTGTGAACGCCGCCACCGCCACGCCCGTGGACGTCGTCTATCGTCGCGCGCACCGCGCCTTGGAGATCGAATACGGGGATGGCGAGAAGGCGGTGCTGAGCGCGGAGTTGTTGCGCGTCTTTTCGCCCTCGGCGGAGGTGCGCGGCCACTCCGACGCCGAGCGTGTGCTGCAGACCGGCAAGAAGCACGTCGGCATCGACCGGCTGGAGCCGGTGGGCAACTACGCCATCCGCATCGCCTTCGACGACGGCCACGACACCGGCATCTACTCTTGGAAGTTCCTGCGCGAATTGCATGACCGGCGCGAGGAACGCTGGCAGGCGTATTTGGCCGAGTTGAAGGCCGCCAACGGTTCGCGCTTGCCGACCATTCCGGTGGGCCAATGGCGGCCGCCCCCCAAGCCATGAGCGCCCAGGGCGCAGGTGGCGCGGCCGCCGAAACCGTGCATTTTGGCAACGAGGCGGTGAGCCCGGCCGAGAAGACGGCACGGGTGGCGGGGGTGTTCGACGCCGTGGCGTCCCGCTATGACGTGATGAACGACCTCATGTCCCTCGGCGCCCACCGCATCTTGAAGCGCATCAGCGTGGAATCCACCGGCTTGCGCCCGGGCGGCTGCGTTTTGGATCTGGCCGGCGGCACCGGCGACATGGCGCGGCTGTTGGCGCCGGTGGTGGGGGCGTCTGGCCGCGTGGTGCTGTGCGACATCAACGCGGCCATGCTCGGCATCGGGCGCGACCGGTTGCTCAATGCCGGCCTCGTCAACGTGGCCACCGTGCGCGGCGATGCCGAGCGCTTGCCGTTCGCGGCCGATGCGTTCGACTGCGTGGTCATCGCCTTCGGCCTGCGCAACCTGACGGACAAGGCGCTTGGCTTGCGCGAGATGTGGCGCGTCCTGCGGCCGCATGGCGTCTTGGTGGTGCTCGAGTTCTCCGCGCCGGCGCAGCCGCCGTTGCGCGCCGCCTATGGGTTGTTCCAGAGCCTTTGGCCCCTCGCCGGGCGCGTCGTGGCGGGTGATGCGGCGCCATACCGTTACTTGGTGGAGTCCATCGCCCGCCATCCCGGGGCCGCGGCGCTCACGCAAATGATCGAGGACGCCGGCTTCACCGCGGTGCGGGGAGACCGGCTGCTCGGCGGCGTGGTGGCCCTGCACCGGGGCGTGAAGTGACGCGCACCGCCCGCTTCGTCAAAATCGGTTGGACCGTCGCCAAGTTCCGCTTGGACGACATCGCCGTGGCCTTGGCGCCGCGCAGCCGCTGGCTGCGGCTGCTGCCTTGGCGTGCGCTGCCGGCGCCGTCGCACCCGCCGGCGCGGCGCCTGCGCGAGGCACTGGAGGCGCTGGGCCCGGTGTTCATCAAGTTCGGCCAGTTGCTGTCCACCCGCCGCGACCTCCTGCCCATCGACTTTGCCGACGAGCTGGCGCTGCTGCAGGACCAAGTGCCGCCGTTCGAGGCCGCGGTGGCCGTCGAACGCATCGAACGGCGCACCGGGCGCCCCATCGGCGAAGTGTTCGCCGCCTTCGACGAGACGCCGCTCGCCTCGGCGTCCCTGGCGCAGGTGCATGCGGCGACCCTGCCGTCCGGGGAAGCCGTGGTGGTGAAGGTGATCCGGCCGGACGTGGAGCGGGTGATCGCGCAGGATTTGGCGCTGCTCTACGCCATCGCCCGGCTCTTGGAACGGGTGTCGCGGGATGCCCGCCGGCTGCGCCTCGAAACGCTGGTGGGGGACTACGAGCGCACCATCTTCGATGAGCTGAACCTGCTGCTCGAAGCCGCCAACACCGCCACGTTGCGGCGCAACTTCGCGGCATCGCCACTGCTCCACGCGCCGCGTGTGTTCTGGGATTACTGCTTCGACGACGTGTTGGTGATGGAGCGGGTGCATGGCGTGCCCATCGCGGACATCGAGGCGTTGCGGGCCAAGGGCACCGACATGAGGAAACTCGCCGAACGAGGCGTCGAGACGTTCTTCACGCAGGTGTTCAAGGACAACTTCTTCCATGCCGACATGCATCCGGGCAACATCTTCGTGGATGTGACGGAACCGGCGAATCCAAGCTACATCGCGGTGGATTGCGCCATCATCGGGCGGCTCACCGAGGCGGACCAAGCCTATCTCGCGAAGAACATCGCCGCCTTCTTCAATCAAGACTATGCACGGGTGGCGCGCCTGCACGTCGAATCCGGCTGGATTCCGCCGGGAACGGACGTCGCCGCCTTTGAGGCCGTCATCCGCCAGCTCTGCGAGCCGATCTTCGAGCGCCCGTTGAAGGACATCTCGTTCGGGCACTTCCTGGTGGCCCTCTTCCGCACCGCGCGGCGCTTCGAGATGGAGGTGCAGCCGCAGCTCGTGTTGCTGCAGAAGACGCTGCTCAACGTGGAGGGCTTGGGGCGCCAGCTCTATCCGGAGTTGGATCTGTGGCACACGGCGAAGCCCTTCATGGAGCGCTGGATGGCGGAGCGCTACGGGCCGCTCGCCATCGCCCGCGGCCTCTTGGAGCAGGCGCCCGCGTTGCTGGATCAGTTGCCGCGGCTGCCGGCGTTGCTGGCGGCGGCGGGCACCCGGCTCGGTGACATGGATCGGTTGGCCGGCGAGCAACGCCAGGCCATGCAGGAGTTGACCCAGGCGCTCCATGGGCGGCGGCGCGGGGCGCGTTGGCGGCAGGCGGCCGGCGCCGGCTTGGCCCTCGCCGGCCTGGGCTTGCTGTGGCGCTCGGTGGAGGCGACCGCAATGGAGCCATCGCTCTTGGCTGGCGCTGGCGCCGTCGTCATCGGCTTGCTGCTGGCCGGACGCGCCTGAGCGGTGCCTGTGGCGTGCGGGCCGCCGGCGCGAGGTGGCGCGTATAATGCGGACGACACGGCAACTTGGAGACGCCGATGTTCGGGTTGAGCGTTTGGGAACTGCTGATCGTCCTGGCCATCGTGTTGCTGCTCTTCGGCCCGCGGCGGTTGAAGACCTTGGGTGGCGACTTGGGGTCTGCGATCAAGGGCTTCCGCTCGGCGGTGAAGG
Source organism: Candidatus Azotimanducaceae bacterium (assembly GCA_965200505.1). Classification (GTDB taxonomy): domain Bacteria; phylum Pseudomonadota; class Gammaproteobacteria; order Pseudomonadales; family Azotimanducaceae; genus VXNE01. The sequence goes on from OZ241343.1 coordinate 3,365,019, forward strand.
AAGAAGAGAAGGCGGGTGCCGATGCCCGCGCCATCGGCGACGATGGCGTCATTGACGGGCAGGCGAGCGTGAAGGAAAAACCCAGCGCGAATGTTTGACATCGGCTTCCCGGAGCTGGCCTTGGTCAGCGTGGTCGCGCTGTTGGTGCTCGGCCCGCAACGCCTGCCGGAAACGCTGCGCACGCTTGGGCTTTGGCTCGGCCGCATGCGGCGCAGCTTTGCCCGGGTGAAGGTGGAGATCGAGCGCGAGATCGGCATGGACGAAGTGCGCCGCCAACTGCACAACGAGGCGGTGATGGAGCAGATGAAGGAAATCGAGCGCGATGTGGAGGGCCTGCGCTCTGATCTTCGCGAGCCCCTTGCCGAGAGCGGGCCGGTGGGTGGGCAAGCGCTGGAGCCTGAGGCGCCACTGGAAGCGCCGGCGGCGAACCCGGCGGCCGCTGTCGAGGCGACGCCCACGCGCAGCGCTGGCGCCGTGCCGGCCGCCGGGGCGGAGCGCACCACGGAGCCTGCCGCCGCCGAACGGCCGTGAAGCAGCCAGCGGCCCCGGTTCCCGCGGTCGATGAGGAGGCGCGCCACGACGCCGCCGTCGATCAGCACGAAATGCCCTTCCTCGATCACCTGCTGGAGCTGCGCTCACGGCTCTTGCGGGCACTCTTGGCGGTGGGGGTGCTGTTCTTCCCCATCTACTACTTCGCCAACGACATCTACGAGTTCGTCGCGGCGCCGCTGATGGCGCACCTGCCCGGCGGCAACATGATCGCCACGGAAGTGGCGTCGCCGTTCCTGACGCCCTTCAAGTTGGCCGCGTTCGCGTCCTTCTTCGCGGCGATTCCCTACTTGCTGCATCAGGCGTGGGGCTTTGTGGCGCCGGGCCTGTACCTGCGCGAGAAGCGCTTCGCGCTGCCGCTCTTGGCGTCCAGCATCGTGCTCTTCTATTTAGGCATGGCGTTTGCCTACTACGCGGTTTTTCCGCTGGTGTTCCAGTTCTTCTCCGGCGTCACGCCGGAGGGGGTGACGATGATGACGGACATCAATCGTTACCTGGATTTCGTGTTGAAGATGTTCTTCGCCTTCGGGCTCGCCTTCGAGGTGCCCGTGGCGACCTTCCTGCTGGCGCTGTCCGGCTTGGCGACGCCCCAAGGCATGGCCAAGAAGCGCCCCTACGTCATCGTCGGCTGTTTCATCATCGCCATGCTGCTGACGCCGCCGGACGTCATCTCGCAGCTTCTGCTCGCGCTGCCAACCTGGGTGTTGTTCGAGGTGGGCGTGGTGCTGGCCAAGTTGGCGCGGCCGCGTGAGCCACAAGAGTAAGCGGGCCGTGAGGGTGAAAGAGCCGGCGCGAGGGCGCGGCTGGGCTGCGCTGGCCGGTGCGTTTGGCCTCGCGTTGGTGGCGGCCTGCGGCGGCGGTGTGGACGTTCCATCGGCAGCGCCGGAGCGCCCGGTGCCCACAACGCCTTGGCGGCCCCTCGCGCTGCCGCAAACGCTCCCGCAAACGCTCCGCCTCGTGGACTCCGTGCCGGCGCCCGGCGCCACCATCGCGCCAGGTGCGACGGAACTCGCCATTGCGCACTTGGCGCCGGCCGGCCTCGCCTTCTCGCCGGTGGATGCTTGCCAGCCCGCCGGGCTTACGTTGCGGCGCACCGTCACGGGTTTGAGCGACACGGCGGCACAGGCGCTCGTCGAGCACCACCTCCAGTGCCAGTTGGCGCCCCAATCCGCCCACCGCATTGGCATCGAGGGCGAGGGCGGTGCTGAACGGTTTCGCGTCGAGCTGCCGTTCGCCACCGGCGCCGACCCGGGGCCGCCGCGGCTCGTCAAGCAGGACAGGCGCACACTGCCGCGGGCCGCGGTGAACGACTTGTTCGACAGCTATGTGGCGGCCGCCATCGGCCAATGGCTAGAAGCGCTCGGCGAAACGGCCACTGATGCCGTCGAAGACGCCATTGACGACCTTGCCGAGCGCGCCTGGGGCGAACTCGTCAACCCAAACGCCACCTACGATGTGCTTGCGCAGCGTGTTTCGTATTCGTCGCGCAATCCACGTGGCGAGCCGGATGCGCTGCTCACCGGCCTCATCGCCATGCCGGAGGTGGGCATGGGCGGGTTCACGCCCAAGAGCCGCATGATCGTGCTGAGCCATGCCACCGGCTCCACCCCGGGTAGCTTGGCGAACTCGGATTCGTGGTTCTTGCTTGCCGCCATCTTGGCCGGGCGCGGCCATTTGGTGATCGCGCCGGACAACTGGGGGCGCGGCGGGCAACGCAGCGGCCCGGAGACCTACCTGATGGGCGGTCGCGTCGCCAACAACACTGTGGACCTGCTGCGCGCCGTGCTGGCCAGCGACGATTACCGGCAGTTTCTGCCTGCGGACGGGCCGCCGCCCCTCGCCCTCATCGGTTACTCCCAAGGCGGCCACAGCGCGATGGCTGTCTGGCTTGCGTTGCAGGCCGTGGATGTCGGCGTGACGGTGCGGGAGCTCTACAGTGGCGGCGCCCCGCACAACCTATATCGAACGGTGATCGGCGCACTCGAAGCCTTGGCCGACCGCTGCGACGGCAACCGTTGGTGTCGCGACGTCGGCGAAGACACCATTCGCAGCTACCTCGTCGGCCGGGTGTTGCCCGGTTTCCTGGCCCACGCGAACGTCGGCTTGACTGAGGATGAGGTCATAGTGGACCGCGCCATCGCCCCAGACTTCCTGCGTGGCATGCTCGAAACGGACAGCCGTTTCGACGCCGCCAAGGCCCTCCTGCAGCTCAACTCCTTCACCAATCTCGTCGATCTCGCCGGGGCATTGCCGGGCAGCGACACCCGCATCCACCTCTATCATTCGCAGTTCGACCGGCTTGTGCCCGAGCGCAACACCCGCGAACTGGCGTCATTGCTTGAGGGTGGGTTCAATGTCACCTACCACGATGAAGAATGTGGCTCGACTGAGTATCGGCTCTTTGCGCGGCTGGTGGAGGATGTCGTCGGCGCGGTGCATGCCGTGTGCGGGTTGGAGATGCTCGATGAGGCGCTCAAGGGCTTGGAACGTCTTGAGGCGGGCGCGGCAGGGCGACGGCGGCCGTGAGTGAGTACAGCGGCATCCACGGAGCCTTCCATTGGGAGATCGTCGGCCGCACGCTCAAAGTGTTCAGCACCCAGCGGCGCATCGGCCTGCTCAAGGTGTTCGAACACGTCAACGCCGTGAACTCCGAGCAGGCGCAATGGTCGGCGCAAGCCAAGATAGACCTGAATCTTAACGCTTTGCGTGAACTAGAAGCCCGGAAAGCCGGCGAACTGGACGGCTAACCGCCTCACTCGAGGTGCTTGAGCTGGCTCGAACATGATGGGGCTCAGCGCCTTCATGTTTGCCCCTAAATCAATCCCTTGGCCTTCGCTGGCGACCAAAAGGTTGTCCAATCAGCTTCCATCGTCAGTTCGCTGCGCCACTGGTTCCATCCCCGTTTGGACGCGGCGGGCACATGGCTGGTCAACTCGTCAAGCATCGCCTTGAGGCTGTCCATTTGAACCTCGTCCCATAGCCATTCCGCGACGGTGGGTGCATACAGGCACTTCAGATAGCCGGTTCGATACGCGCCACTAACGAAGTCCCACGCCAAGTCCGCAATGGCCCGATCATGGTGAGCGCACCAAACTGGAACATCACGCCGCGAGGCTGGATGCGGCAATGCCGCCAAGCTCTCCCGTGCGTCGTATAGGCGCTTGTCGCCAAGCATCTGCACGGTGGAGAAGCGGTCTCGGTCTGCTGACATCGTCGCACAGTTGACCCACGGTCGGGCCGGATCGTATGGCACCCGCCAACCGGAACGATGCCAGTCACCGCCAGAAGGCCACTCAGGGTCAATGAGATTGAGCGCGGCCCAGCCCGTCACATAGTCTTGCTTGCTGCTCGTACGAATAATCCTAGGTATATTGACGTTTCCCGTCTTGGCGCAAACGTATGGCATGTCGTGCGGCGGAACGTCATGGCTCGGCCTAGGCTTAAGGACATCAAAGTCCGCATATTCCGAAGTGCGCCACTGCGCATTGCGGTCATATGGGTCCAACACTTCAGCGCTTCTCTTCATTGTAGCTCGACCGTTGGTTCCGTCCGTGTATCTACATATAGTTACGTTTCGTAGCCCAACGGCCCGGCATTGGCCGCCATCGCCAAGAGTGGCGCGATGGATGCGATGGTGTGTTTCATTGTTCAGTCGCCTCAGGCCAGCAAGCGATGGGGCGCTTCGAGATAGTCTCGCACACAGGCGAGGAACTTGGCGGCCGGTGCGCCGTCGAGTACGCGGTGATCCCAGGTGAGCGAGAGGCGCAGGCATTGGCGTTTCACCGGCAGGTCGTCGTTCCAGCCAATGCCTTCGTAGATGCGGCCAATGCCCAGAATGCCGGTTTGCGGCGCGTTCAGGATGGGGGTGAAGCCATCCACGCCGTACATGCCGAGGGACGTCACGGTGAAGGTGCCGCCCTGCACGTCGGTGAGTGTCAGGGTGCCGGCGCGGGCCTTTTCCGCGAGCTCGGCGGATGCCTTCGCCAAGGCTTTGAGCGTCTGCTGCGCGGCATTGTGGATGACGGGCACCACCAACCCGTCTTCAAGGGCCACCGCCATGCCCATGTGTACCGCCTCGGCGGGCATGATGGCATCGCCGATGAGGGCGGCGTTCATGCGTGGATGCTGCGTGAGGGCTTTGGCGGCGGCGAGCATCACCAAATCCGTGTAGCCGGGCCGCACCCCTTCGGCCTGCCATGCCGCGGCCAGCGCCGTGCGCAACTTCACGGCTTCGTCCATGCCGGCTTCCATGTCGATGGTGAGCTGGGCCGTGGTGGCGAGGCTTGCGTGCATCCGTTGCGCGATGGTCTTGCGCAGGCCCTTGAGGGGTTCGCCTTGGATGGCCTCGACGGGTTCAGGGGCAGCGGGTTCTGGGGCGGCGACCGGCGGTGCCGCCGCTGCTGCCTCGACGTCTTGGCGGGTGATGCGTCCGCGTGGGCCGGTGCCCGTCACACCCTCCAACGCCACCCCGAGCTCCTGCGCCAACTTGCGGGCGGCCGGCGAGGCCGGGTGCCGCCCGTCGCCGGCCTTCGCCGCGGGGACGGAAGGGGGGGCGCCGGCGGGGGTTGCGGCGGCATCGCCGGCGGCGTCGTTCGCAGCTGCTGGTTGGGGCTTCCCCTTCGGCAGTTTCGCGGGAATCTTCTCGCCGGGCGCGAAGATGAAACCGATCACGGCACCCGGCGCCAACGTGTCGCCGGCAGCCGCCAGATGTTTCACCGTGCCTTCGGTTTCGGCGTCAACGTCCAGATTCACCTTCTCCGTCTCGAGGCGATAGAGGAGCTCGCCGCTGGCGACTTTGCCGCCATCCTTGACGTACCACTCCTCCACTGTGCCCTCGGTCATGGTCATGCCGACCTTGACGAGGTAGATCTCAGACGGCATCGGCCACCTCCACCAACCGGCTCGGCACGTTGAGGGTGGCCAGCGCCCGCTCCACGTCGATGACACGCGGGCCATCGCGCCGCACCGTCATGGTGGCGCGGCTGCCGGGGCCCAATGACCACTCCCGCTCGCCGTCCAACGCCAACGTGCCTGGCCCCGCCACGGTGATCCGTTCTTCCATGCGCACATGCCGCGCCGCAGCGACATCCACGTCCTCAACCTTGCCCGGCGCGGTGACGGCGCGAATCCGCCAACGTGCGGGGTGGCCCGGTGCGGGGAATTGGATGGCGAGGCCGAAGTCGTCGGCGTCCGTCAACGCCCATAGGCGGCCGCCGATGCTGGCCATGCCCACGCCGGCCGGGCTCGCCCGGGTCAGCAACGCCGAACTCAAGCGGCTCGCGTCGAGCAGGGCGCGGGCGCCGGCAAAGCGGTCAGTGGTGGCGGCCACGTCGATCAAGGCGACGTCCCATGCGCCATCGACCTGAACGTGAATCATCTTCGAGCGCCGTGCCACCGCCGCCAGCGGCGCGGCCCCGGACGCGGTCAGCGCCGCGGCCATGCCGCCCACCGTCGCGTCCACCGCTTCCGGAAAGACGTTGTTGGTGCCGGTGGCGACGGCGATGAGCGGCGCGTTGGGCCAACCCTTGGCGAATGCCCGTTGGGTGCCATCGCCGCCCAGCACGATGGCGACGCCGCAACCCGCCGCCCGCATCACCGCGGCGGCTTGGGTGGTGTCCGCGGCGCGGCCGGTGGCGTCCACGGGCAGTCGCTCGCCGGCGATGCCCACGCTTTCGATGGCGCCCCGCGCGATGCCGTGCGCATCGTCGAAATAAACGATGGGGCAGGGCGCCGTGCGCTTGGCGCCGATGAGGCAGCGGCCGACGATGGCGCGCTTTTCTTGGGTATCGAAGACCGAGGCGCGTGCCGCGACGCGGCGAATGTCCTTGCCGGAGGCGGGATTGGCGAGGATGCCGATGGGCCGCGCCAACGGTGTCGGCGGCGCCTGCAGCCCGGCGCCGGCCTTGCGTCGGGCCTTGCCCCGCGCTCCGCCCGCCGCCGTCATACGCCGAGCAGGCTGCGGGCTTCGCCGACGATCTTGGCGGCGTTCGGCACATAGCTCTGTTCGAGCCGCGGGCTGAACGGCACCGGCGAGAAGGGCGCGCCCACCCGGCCCACCGGCGCGTCCAAATAATCGAACGCGAGCTCTTGGATTTGCGCCGCAATCTCGCCGCCCATGCCACCGAAGCGCACCGCCTCATGTACCACCATCGCCCGCTGCGTCTTCTTCACGGACTCGATCACCGTGTCTGTGTCCAGCGGCTGCAGCGAACGCAAATCGACCACCTCGGTGTCCACACCCAGCCCGGCCAGTTCCTCGGCGGCCTGCTGCGCCTCGTGGACCATGCGGCTGTAGGTGACGATGGTGAAGTTGCTGCCCTCGCGCACGATGTTGGCTTGGCCGATGGGCACTTCGTAGCCCGCTTCGGGCACCGCGCCCTTGAGCCGGAGCGACATCTTGTTCAGCGCCACGATCACCGGGTTGTCATCCCGTGCCGCGGCGATGATCAAACCCTTGGCGTCGTAGGGCGTGGCCGGCATCACCACCTTCAACCCAGGCAGATGGCAGAGCCACGCTTCAAGGCTCTGCGAGTGCTGCGCCGCCATGTTCATGCCGGCGCCAGACATGGTGAGCACGGTGACGGGCAGTTTCGCCGCGCCGCCGAACATGTAGCGCATCTTCGCCAACTGATTGGTGATCTCGTCCATGCACTCGCCCATGAAGTCCATGAACATGATGTCGATGATGGGGCGCAAGCCGGTGGCGGCGGCGCCGACGCCCAAGCCCATGATGCCCTCTTCGCTGATGGGCGTGTCGATCACCCGCTCCGCGCCGAACTCCTTCAGCAACCCGGCGTAGTAGCCGAACACGCTGCCGGCGCCGGCCACGTCTTCGCCGGCCACAAAGGCGTTCGGCTGCTCGGTGAGCACCGAGCGCACGGCTTCGTTGATGGCGCGCACATAAGTGAGTTCGCGCACCGCCTCGGCTTTGGCCATCTCGCCAGCTCCCGTCAAGCGTAAACGTCGTCGAGCAGCACGGCCGGGTCCGGAAACGGGCTTGCCTCGGCGAACTCGATGCCGGCCCGCACCTGCTCGGCCACCGCCTCGCGCACGGCGAGCGCCGCGGCCGGGTCGAGCACGCCGAGCTCGGCCAAGCGCTGCTCGAACAGGACGATGGGGTCTCGTTTCTGCCACTCGGCGAGCTCCTCGTCGGTGCGGTAAGTGAGGCCCATGCCGCGTACGCCCACATGGTCGAAGAAGCGGTACGTCTTGCACTCCAACAGGGTGGGGCCGGCGCCATCGCGGGCCCGCGCCAACGCCTCGCCGGCCGCCTCATACACCGCCACCGCGTCCATGCCATCCACCACCGCGCCGGGCATGCCGTAGCCGGGCGCACGATCCGCCACGTCGACCACCGCTTGGTGGTGCGCCTGCGGGGTGTACTCGCCGTAGCCGTTGTTCTCGCAGACGAACACGATGGGCAGCTTGTAGAGCGCCGCCATGTTGGCGGCCTCGTGGAACGAGCCTTCGTTGCTGGCGCCATCGCCGAAGAAGGTGACGGCGACGTGGGGCGTTTGGCGGAAGCGACACGAGAATGCCGCCCCGACGGCGATGGGCGGCCCGGCGCCGACGATGCCGTTGGCGCCGAGCATGCCAAGCTCCATGTTGGAGATGTGCATGCTGCCGCCCTTGCCCTTGCAGTAGCCGTCCACGCGGCCGAACAACTCCGCGAACATGGGGCCGAACTCGCCGCCCTTGGCGATCAGGTGGCCGTGGCCGCGATGTGTGCTGGTGATCCAGTCCTCGTTGGTGAGATGCACCATCACCCCGGCGGCCACCGCCTCTTGGCCGACGTAGAGGTGCAGGGCGCCGGGGATCTTGCCGTCCTCCATCAGCTTGCCGGCTTCGGTTTCGAAGACGCGGATGCGCGTCATGCGCTGGTGGATGTCCACCAACGTGGCGTCGTCTGGCTGCGCCGTCATCTCTTCCCCCCAAGCCCGGTCGGCTTCCCCAAGCAGAGCGGCGCCGCCTAACCTACCCGAAAGCGCCGTGATTGCAACGCCGTGGATTGGCGAGGCGGCACGGGATGGGCGTTACGGTTCTTGGTTGGATGCGTCCAGCAGCGTCGAACGCCAGCCGCGCCAGCGGCTCAAGGGCAGTGCGTTCGCCCGCAGTTCGAAGCGCAACGTCGCGGTCTGTCCGTAGGCATCCGTTGCCGTCACGGTCACGGTCGCCACGCCCTCTTCCAATGCCTCGACCACCAGTGTGCCGTCGATGACTTGCACCCGCGCCACGGTCGGGTCCGAGGATTCCGCCGTCAAGGTGAGGGGCTCCGCGTCCGCGGCCTTGAAGGCCGGTGCCAAGTCAAGGCGCAGGGTGTCTTCCGCGTCCAGCACCTGCTCTGGGGGCAAGGCCCCGGTCACGGCGGTCGGCGGTTGCTTGAACAGCACCAGCGGTGCGCCGAGGACGGTGATGACGCCTTGGAAGCAGGGGCGGAAACGGCCCTCGGCGAACTCACATTCGAGGCGTGGAACCGCCGGCCAAGATAGCCGCGCCGTCACTGGCGCATCGGCAGCCACGGTCACGGATGTGCCGAGCGCTTGGCCCGCCGGCACCGACAGGGCGTCGCCATCCGGCAGTGAACCGCCCGGCGCCGAGAGGACGCCACGCAACGCAAACGGCGCTCCGCTCGCCACCCGCGCGGCCACGGACGCGGGCCCCGGCGCCCACGGGTCCGCGTCGGTGCGGGTAAGTTCCACGGTGAGTGGGAACGGCGCCCCGGGGTTCCCTTGCAGCTGCAGGGACTGCAGCCGCCCCAGACCTAGGAACAGCCCGGCCGGGAGCGCCCGCAAGGCGTTGCCGTCCAGCGACAGCGCCTCAAGCCGTGCCAAGCCCTTGAAGGCGTCCTTGGGCAGCGTGTCCAGCGCGTTGTTCGACAGGTGCAGGCGCTCGAGGCCGGCGAGGCCCCGCAACGCGCCGGCCGGCAGCATGGTCAGCCGATTACCTGAGAGGTTGAGCTCCGTCAGCTGGCCATGTGCGCCGAGCATCCGCGGCAGCGTGGCGATGCGGTTGTTGTCCAGCCGCAGCGACGAGAGCAACGGCAGTGTGCCGAACACGTCCGCCGGCCAGGCCGAAAGCTGGTTGCCCGACAGATCCAAGAGCCGCAGCTGGTCGAGCTCCAGCAAGTCTTCGGCGCGAAGCTGCGCAATCCCGGCCCGGGGCAGGCGCAGCGCGGTGTGCCGCGACAGGTCCGCCACCGCGGCGCAGGGGCGATTGCGGCGCAGGGCGTCGCGCACCGCCGGGGCGCGGTCGCACACCCCTTCGTCGATCGTGGCCACTGCCTGCGGCTTCACGCCCAGGCCGTAGCCGGCATCCTCGGCCGGTTCCGCCAACATGGCGAAGAAGTGTTCCCGCACCGGCTCCACCCGGTCGTCATCCACGATCGGGACGGCGATTTCCGCCGAGGTCGCGCCGGCGGCGAACATAACCGTGCCGCCGGCGCCGCCGGCGTGGTCGGACTCGTCGGCCGAGTCGTCGTCGGCGGGTGGGGCAGCGTTCCGCCGCACGATAAAGGCGGTGGAGGTTGCGCTCTCGGACGCCGCCGCCAACACATAGGGCACGGAGAGCGCCCGCGACACCGGCCGGCTCGCCGCCAACTGCAGCCGAATCGTGCCGCCCTCGGGCGCCGAGGCGTCGGCGACGAACCCGATCGTCGTCCCAGACCGCACCACGAAGGAAAGCTCGGCGCTCAACCCCCCCGCGTCGGTCGCCGTCACTGTGATCGTCGCGGCCCCGTGGCCGCTGCCCGCCAACGCCACCGCGGTGCCGGCCAGCCGCGCCGCCACCGCCGGGCTCGAACTCGATACGGCATAGGCGAGCCCGTGCGGATGTTCGTCGGTGAAGAGGCCGAAGAGCTGCACCCGCGCCGACTCGCCCAGCCCCAGGTCCAAGTCGTCCACGGCGCCGACTACCCGGGGTGGCTGGTTCGCGGGGGTGTGCGGCTCGACGGTGACGTTGCCAGTGCGCAGGGAGATGGTGCCGGCGTGCGCGGCGGGTGCCACCGTCACGAAGAAGGTTCGAGCGGCTGGTAGGGCCCCGCCGCTGTAGGAGAGCGTCAGCGCGGCCGTCGTGCCGCTTCGTCGCGACGCGTTGGCCACGCCCAATCCCGTGATTTCGGTGGCGGTGATCGAGAAGTTGGCGGCGGCCACGCCCGCGACGAAGGTGCTGCCGGTCAGGCTCACCTCGATGGTGGCCCCATTCAGGTTCCCCGAGTTCAGCCCCGCCGGGATCGACGACACCGCGGCGGTGCTGCCGATGACCGCGTGGCTCGCTTGGTTGGTCAAGGCGGTATGGCTGCGGTCAACGGTGCCGAGAAGCATGGTGCGCCAAACGGCTCCTCCAATGGAGTTCGCCGGGATGGTGATGCCGTCGGTGTCGATGTCGTCGCGCGTCACCGTGTAGGAGAAGTCCACGGTCGTGACGCCGCTGCAGCAGCCAGAGGTCACGCTCGCGTTTCGCGTGGTGCCGCCAATGTTGATGGACATTGTGTTGGAGGCAAGTCCTCCGCTCCCCACACCGTGGATCCCCGGGGAAAGATTGGCGATCCGCGTGGTGATCGCCTCGCCGAGGACGTAGTGGGTGCCGTTGGCGGGGGTGGAGGTGATGGTGACTGTCGCGGCGCCGCTGGGCGCGGCTGCGAAGACGGCCAAAGCGGCGCTCAGCCAACAAGCGCTTGTCAAGGCATGGCGGTCGCCGCTCGGCGTGGTTCGGAAAGTCACCATTCCACAGATCGCTTTGTAAGTGTTTCCAATAGCATAACCAACGATCCTTCGTGTGCAAAACGTCCCCCGCCGTCGCCACCCTTAGCGTTATGGCGCCGCCACGGTCACTTCACGGGTGGCGGCGCGGCCCTCCTCGAGGAGCAGCGCGATGCCACCTTCCTTGAGCGCCGTGTCCGTTGCGCGAAGTTCGACGGTGTTGTTCAGGCGTCCGACGATGGCGTCTCCCACCACCGTGAGTTCGAAGTGGTGCGTGGTGTAGAGATCGAGGTCGCAGTCGGCTTCGGCCAAGGTCGTCGTGCCCTCCAATTCGCGCACCAGCATCAGTTTGTTCGCGTCCGTCAGCGTCAGCGCGTAGTGGCGCTTCATGCCTTGGGCGCGGGCGACGAGGCCGACCCGGCGCGCCAAGTGCGGCGTGATGTCCGCGGCGACATGGTAATCCCGCCAGTCCCGGGTGCCGTACAGCAAGAGGCCCGTGCCTTGATTCTGCACCAGGCGGAAGCCCTCGTTGGGCAACGCCCACACTTGGTCGATGCCACGCACCCAAGCGCGACGCCACATCTTGCCTCCCGTGGCGGCCAACGTCACCTCCGGGGCGCCGTGCCACGTCAAACGGTCGAGGAACACCGTGCCGGCCTGTTGCGGCGCGATGATCGCCACGCCCACCGCCGCGATGGGGTGGCCGTCGGTGGCCGGAGTGCGCCAGCTCAAATCCGTCCACGCGCCATGCGCGAGCGGCTCGGGCGGGCCATGTAACGTCTCCAAGGCGTCCTCGTCGTTGAAGACGCGCACACAAAGGGCCGCTTCCAAAGCGCCTTGCGTTGCCGGGCTGGGCATCAACCGCGCCGTCACCGTCTGCCCCGGGTTCAGGGTGGGGCTGGCCGCCAGCGCGTAGCCGCGCCCGTCAAAGTAGCGGGCCGTCTCCAGCGAATCGATGAAGGTGGCGGTGGTGGCCCGTGCGGCGCCTTCGGGCTGGGCGTCGAACTCGATGGCCAGCGCCCGCCCACCGCTTGGCGCCGCGGCGTTGCACACCACGCAGCGCTCGCCTTGGAACCCTTGCACCGCGCCGGGATGGCTGAAATGGAAGCGGGCGCCCTGCTTGGGCTCTGCGAGGGGTGCGTTGGCGAGGCGGCGGCCGATGCCGGCGATGCGCGTGGCTTCGGATACGGCGTCGCTGATGGCGCCGCCGCTGTCCGCGCTGGGCAGGTAGCAGATGTCGGCGATGGGGCCGCGCCAATCCGCCCCCGCGTCGATGCCCGCCAAGCCGCCCCGAATCCCCATCAGGCAGCCGACGTTGCCGGAGTTGCAGTCCGTGTCCCAACCGGCGGTGTTGACGATCCGCAAGGACTTGCCGAAGTCGCCATCGCCGTGCAGGAGCGCGAGGGCGATGAGGCCGTGGTTCGGCACGATGTGGCAGTTGCCGCCGTACTTGTCATACCCGTATTGGGCTTGGATGCGGCGGAAGGTGGCCCGCCAATCGTCGCCGTGGCCGGCGCGCCAGTCGCGGATGTCGTCGATCATGCGCCGCACCACGCTGTCCGCCGGCGCGAAGGCGATGCCGGTGTCGAAGAGTTTGTCGATGTCGTCCTCGACGAAAGCCTGCGCCTCCATCGCGGCCAGGACTTGGGCGCCGTGGACGGCTTCGCCATCGTGGGAGACGCTGCCGGCACGACGGGCGAAGTCCGCGGCGCGCTCGGGATCGCCCGGGCACACCATGGCCCAACCGTCGATGAAGATCTGGGCGCCGATCTGTTCGGCGACCACCTTGCCGTTCAGCGCCGCGCTGCCGCTGCGTGGCGCCTCGATGCCGGCCTTCAAGCGCAGGTAGGCGGTGTGTTCGGTGGAGTTGCCGAGGCCGCCCCACCACAGGATGGTGCGCCCCTCGATGAGGTAGTTGAGCCAAGTCTGGCCGATCTGCGCCGGGGTGATGGCCGGGTCGCAGCCGTAGTCCTCCAAGGCGCGGATGAACGTGAACGTGCCGGCGATGTCGTCGTCCGTCACGATGAGGCGCACACCCAGCCGGTCATGCACGTAATAGTCGATGTCGCCCAGTTCGCGCTCGATGCGGGCGTTGCTCCAGCCCTCGAAGGGGCGGCCCAGATAGACGCCGATGATCTTGCCGAGCACCCCGGCGTAAACGCGCTCGTCGTAGTCTTGCGGTAGCATGGCCTGTCAATCCAAATGACCCAACGGCAGGTGAGGGTGGGCGGGCCCACCCGCATCGGCGGGAATGATACCGAGAGGGAACCAACCATGAACGAGAACCTTGCGGCCGCCTTGGAGACGATGACCGCCCGCATCGGCGAATCCGGGCCGCCGACGGAGTGGTTCGAGGTGGATCAGGAACGCATCAACGATTTCGCGGACGTGACGATGGATCACCAGTGGATCCATGTGGACGTGGATCGGGCGAAGGCCGGCCCCTTCGGCGCTCCCATCGCCCACGGCCACCTCACGCTTTCCATCATGGGGCACCTGCCGCGCGCCCAAGCGCCGACCGCGCCGGCGCTCAAGGGGCAGAAACTCGCCATCAACTACGGCTTCGACAAGGTGCGCTTTCCAGCGCCGGTGCCGGTGGGCGCCCGCATCCGCGCGCAGAGCACGCTGAAACGTGTGGAGGTCAAGGGCGGGATGCTCGAGGTGATGAACGAGGTGGTGGTGGAAGTGGAAGGCCAACCGAAGCCCTGCTGCGTGGCGGAGAGCTTGGGGCGGCTCGTCTTCTAGCATTCGCTGCCCTAGGCGGAGCGTTCCATGAGCTTCGGTTACGACAAGTGGCGCTCGGCGCGCCTCGATGCCCTGAACGCGGCGTCGAAAGTGGTGGACACGCCGCGCGGCCCGGTGGAGTTCGCCCGCGAAGGCGAAGCCCCGTTCGTGCTGCAGTTCCACGGCACGCCGGGTGGCCACGACGCCGGGCCGGCGATGGGATCGGCGTTCACGGCTGCCGGCGTCGGCGTCATCACGCTGTCGCGGCCGGGCTACTTACGCACCCCGCTGGCCACGGGACGCACCCCGGCGGAGCAGGCGGACGCCGCCGCGGCGCTGCTCGATGCGCTCGGCGTGGAGCGCGTGGCGGCGCATGGGGTGTCTGGTGGCGGCCCATCGGCGGCCGAGTTCGCCGCACGGCATCCCACGCGCGCCGCCGGGCTGCTCCTCACCTGCGCCATCTCGGATGATTTCCCGGTGGAGATTCCCAAGTGGGCGTCCCTCATCTTCTCGCGCACGGGTGGACGCCTCACGGCGTGGCTGATGCGAAAGGCGCCGGGCCTTTACTTGAAGCAGATGGTGGCGCAAGAGAGCACCCTCACGCCCAAAGAGTGCGCGGCGGAGGCGCGGCGCTTGAGCCAGTCCCCGGAACTCTTGGCGTGGGTGGCCGAGCTCACCAACGGCGCCACCACGCCGTGGGAAGATCGGCGCGAGGGCTTCTTCAACGACATGGCGCAGTTCCGCGCCATCGGAGCGGCCCCGTTGCCGTTGGAAGCCATCCAATGCCCGACGTTGATTACCCATGGCACGGCCGATGGCGACGTGCCGTTCAGCCACGCCGAGCAAGCCGCGCGGCGCATCCCGAACGCGACGCTGAACGCGATGGCGGGGGCGTGGCACATCCTCTGGATTTGCGAGGGCGCCGCCGCGATGTCCGAAACGCAGGTGGCGTTCGTCAGGGCACAGTTGGGTTGAGCGGCGCGCCGGCGCCGGTGCTCATGCGCGGCGCTTGATGGTGTATTCGTGGTAGGGCGTCAGCCGGTCGATGGCGGCTTCGGGTTCGCCACGCCGCCACTCGAAAAGGCGCACCGTCACGGCATCCCGTTCGATGTCGAAGATGGCGAAGCCGTTCTTCTCGCGCACCGAGGCAAGGGCTTCCACCGTCAGGCCGGTGGCCGTCAACGGCGGTGTGCCGCGCGCCCGCGATGGCCAGCCGCGCCCGGTGCCCAGCGGCCCGGTGAGGATGGCATGCACGGGGTTGGCGTCAAAGCTGGCCTCGCCGCTTGACCGGATGAGTGCGTGGCCGGTGGCGTGCAGGTCGCCGGAGAACACCACGCCGGCGCGCCGCCGCTGCCCGGCGAGGCTCGCCAACAGGCGCTGATGCTGGTTGAACCAGCCGCGCTGCCACATGAACTTGCGGCGCTGCGTGGTGAGGCGGAACGCCGCCCCACCGGCTTGCATCTGCGCCACGGCCGTCTCGCCTTCACCCACATCCGCCACATCCGGATACCACTCGCGCCACTTGCCGGCGGTGAAGCCGAATGGATGCGACGGCACATGGAAGAGGTGCCGCACCTGCTCGTCCGCGGTGCGCGCCATCAGCCACGCTTCGGCTTCGGGCGGCACCAATCCCGCCACATCGCCTTTCAGGGACAGGAACCGGGCGCAGTCGTAGATGAGCGCTTCGGCGAGGTCTCCGTAGCGGAAGGTGCCGAAGCTCTCCGAGATGCCGGCGCCGCGGTCACCGGCGTTGGCGCCCGACATGAGCGCCGGGCGGTGCGGGTCTGGCAGGAACTCCGGCATGAACAAATCCCGCGTGAAGCGGGCGAAGGCCACTTGGTAGGCATGTGGCGGCAGCGTCACGAACCGGGCCGTCGCTTCGTCGTTCTCGTAGTAGTCGTGGTCGTCCGAGACGAAGTAGCTGGGTGTGGAGCGCAGCATCACCCCGTAGAGGTGCGCGAACTGCGGCTCCACCGCGGCCTTGAGGATCGCCTCGTTGGGTGTGCCGCGGGCCGCCAAGCCGCGGTCCAACATCCCGAAGCCACCATACAGCTCGGCGCTCAAACGCCGCGTTGCCTCGCGGCTGGATTCCAGTTGGGTGCGCTGATCCCAATACACATGATCGCCGATGGCGATGGCCGCATGGGGGGCGAAGGACAGTGCTCGCGCCAGCAGTCGTCGGCGCGCCGCAATGGCCAGGAACGGCTGCTCCGCGTCGCTGAACTCCGGGTAGTTGGGCAGCCCGCCGGCGCAGGTGTAGGCAAGCAGGCGAACGGCTTTGGGGCGGGCATCCGGCGCTGGGAAGGTGCGTACGGGCCAAGCATCGGCCAGCGGGCGGTTGTTTCGGTCCACGAGTTGCAGGGAGTATTCGTGGTCAGCCTTCAGGTTCGGCGCGTCGAAGGCGAAGTAGCGGCCTTCGGTGTCCGTCATCCGCGCCCGGGCCAACTCGCCGCCGATGCGCAAGAGCGGTGGCCGGCGCGGGGCGTTGAACGAACACTTGACGACGATGCGGTTGTGGTTCGCGCCCGGAATCAGATGCGCCAGATCGCCTTGGCGCCAGCCATCGTCGGCAAACGCGCCGCCCAGTGGCGAGTGGCGTTTGGGTGCGCCGCCCAACGCCGCCAGCGCGGCCCCAGCGCCGGCTTGCGCGAACCGCCGCCGGCTCCAGCGCCCCATCAGCGGGCCGCCTCCGCGCCGCCCTCTTGGGCTTCAGCCCGCTGGCGCTCAATCTCCTCTTGGATTTCCAGCACCTTCGCCTCGGTGAGTGGGTACTTCCATAGAATCGGCATGCCGATGAACTTGAAGATGGCGGGAATCACCGAGTAGAAGCAGGCGAGCCACATCAGCGCAGCCCAAGTGTTCGTGCTGCTCATGGGGTCTGCATTGGCATCGAAGCCGAACCACACCACCGATGCCGTGCCGATGAAGATGCCGAGGGCGTAGGCCGCCTTGCGCGTCATGGACCAAATGGCGAAATACGCGCCGGCGCGTTGTTCGCCGGTGCGCGCGGTATCCACGTCCACCACATCGGCTGCCATGGCGTTGGGCAGGGCGGCCAAGGCGCCGATGGACGATCCCTTGAGGCACATCACCAAGATGAAGAAGAAGAACTTGCCGGTGTCGATGCCCTCGAAGTAATTCACCAAGTCGCCATGCAGACCGGCCGGCAGGAAGGCGAAGATCACCGGAATCTCGAAGGCGTCAAACCACTCGTCCGGCGCCATGGCGATGAGGGGAATGAAGCACGACCACAGCGCGTACCAGCCGATGGCCGCCATGGTGGCGCGGTGCTTGCCGACCTTGCGCGACAGCCAGAACCAGAACGGCACGGCGGCGATCTGACTCAAGAAATAGGGCGCCAGGTAGAGGCCATACAGCTCCCCCGCGAGCAGCACGTGCTTCACGAAGTAGAACGACAGGCTGTTCGTCATCGCGGCCCCCAAGGTGGAGAACAGGAACACGATGATGAGCATCATGTAGGGCGCGTTGCCCCGCACGTAGCGCAGCCCTTCCCTGATGGAGGCGCGCCGCTTGGCGGTTTCCTGCAAGGGGTATTCGGGCACCGCCAGCATGGCGTTCGTCACGAACACGAACATCATGGCGGCCATGCCCCAAGACAGGAAGTAAACGGCATCCGCCGGCTTGGTGTAGCCGAAGAACAATATGAAGGCCGGCACGAATGCTGAAATCAGCGACCCGGCGACGCCGAAGCCCTCCCGCCAACTGAAGATCAACGTGCGTTCATGGTAGGTGCGGCCCAGTTCGGCGCCCCAAGCGTAGTACGGGAGGTCCTTGATGGTGGAGCCCAGATAGACTAGGGCGACCATGGCGAGCAGGTAGGGATAGCCCCAATTGAATGTGAACCCCAGCCAAGTGACTTCGGAGAACTCCCACGGCGGCACGAAGAGCAGGAAGATGCCGGCGATGTAGATGGGCGTTCCGGCCAACACCCAGGGCTTGCGCCGCCCCCAGCGGGTCTTCAGCCGGTCCGACAGGTAGCCGATGACTGGGTCCGTCACCACATCCGTGAGCCGCGACACCATGATGATGACGCCCACCAAGCCGAGCGACAGCCCGAACCCGTCCGAATCCGCGTACAGGGGCGGCAGATAGACGGCCAGCGGCAGCCCGGCCAACGCCAGCGGCGTGGACGGCGCCGCATACGAGGCCAAGCGATAGAGCGAGAGCGAAGTGGAGCGCCCTTGCCCCCCTTCCTCGGCGGCTGTCTTGGCCACCGTTATCAGCCCGTGCCGAACACGCGGGCGAAGTTTTGCGCGTAGAACCGCTCGCGCGCGGCGTCGTCCAAGGCGCCGAGGCTCGCCTCGAAGCGGCCGATGGGGTTGCGTCCCCCCTCCGTGTGGGGATAGTCGCTGGAGAAGAGGTAAAGGTGCGCGTTGGATGCGCGGATGAACGCGCCGACGTCCTCATAGACGTAAGGCGTGAAGGCGAACTGCTCGGCGAGTTGCTCGCTGGGCTTGCGGCGGAACGCCCGCAACTCGGGTTCCGTGCGCTGCCAAATCTCATGGATCCAATCCAACCGGGTGAGCAGGGCGGGCACGAACCCGGCGCCGAGTTCCACCGCCGCGCCGGTGAGCTTCGGGAAGCGCTCGAACACGCCATCGAGCAGCATCACGCTGATGAACCGTTCCGGGCCGTGGTGCTGGGTGGTCATGTCCTTGCCGCGCACGTTCTCGCCGCCGCCGAGCCAATCCGTGGGCGGCGGGCGGCCCGTGTTCATCCACACCGGCTCGATCTGCAGGGCGGCGCCGCCGACGTGCAGCACGAACGGCACCCCCGCTTCCTGCAGGCGCGCCCAAAATGGATCCAGGTCGTCATGGCCGGGAGAGCGGCCGCCGCAATCCCGATGCGGAATCCACACGGCCTTGAGGCCCAGCTTGAGCAGGTGTTCCAACTCTTGCGTGGCGCGTTCAGGATCGTCCAAACACACCGCGCCCACGCCCAGCAAGCGCTCATCCGCCCCGGTGAAGGCGGCCATGGCCCGGTTGTGCGCCGCCGCCGCGCCGTAGCGAAGGCCGATGTCGAGGGCGGGATTGAACGCCGGTGCGCTGCTGAACGTGGCGAACACGAGCTGCCGATGAAAGCCCAGCAAGTCGAGCGCGGTGCTGCGCTCCCCGGCATCGAAGGCGCCGAGGGCTTGGTAGAGCTTGGGGCCCTTGAGCAGGGCGTCGCCTTGGGCCACGAGTTCGGCGCGGTGCTCGGCGCTGTGGCCGCCGCGCTCCGCCAGTTCGGCCAGCGCGTCGTCCGCCACGGTGCCATCGCCGAAGGACAAAGGCGGCAACTGCGCCCTTGTGTGGGCATCCGCATGAGCGTGCAGAAAATCCGGCAGCTCCATGATGTGGCTGTCCGCGTCGCAATAGACGCGACCGCTTGCGTAAGCCATGAACCCCTCCCGTGGTTTACGCCGATGTTCTTGGGCGGATGTTGCCGTTGAAACGGGGCGGGTGCAAGGTGCGGGCTCCCGCCGCTCTGGTGGAGCCAGCTCTACGGGCCGCGGAGGCAGCGCCATGCCCACCGGCGTCAGCGCCCGGACATCGACGGCGTCCATCCTCGCCTCTAGGCCGGCCGCCTCGGCGGACCGCTGACGCCGCTTGGCTGCGCCCGCGCACGGGCGCAGCCAGTGGGCTGGTGGGCGTGGACGAGTTCGACATGCCGCGTCGCCCGCGCGCGCCAGTGTCTCCTTGACTGCCGTCGGGCAAGGCGGGCCACTACGAGCGCCGCCGTGCGGTTGACACCCGCACTGGCGAGCGATTAGGATGGAAGCACTCTTGGGGTGGTGCGGCACGACGCTGCTCTGATGGTGCCCGCTTGGGGGGTACGCGCTGTCCCTGCGTCCGGTTGGGGGATAGGAGGGAGGAAATGAAAGGGACGAAAGCGTTCAGGTTCGCAATGCTCGCTGCGCTGGTTGCCGTGACCCTACCGTGGTCGGCTTTCGCGGAACCTGTCGATATTTGCGGCCGAACAGGCGTCATTCGCCAGGCCATCCTGTCGGCCCTCACCGTCCCGCCCGATGACCCCTTTAATGGCTGCGCCATGGTGGATTCCGATGCCTTGGCTGCGATCGAACGCCTCCAAGTCCGAAGTCATGCGGCAGTCCCGACGCTGTTGAAAGGCGACTTTGACGGACTGAGCGGCCTCCGGTATCTGGACATGTCCGATATCCGCTTTGCCACTTTGCCCGTCGGGGCGTTCGACGGCCTTACTCTTTACGAACTTGAGTTGCACATCTACCGTTTGCCCGCGGGCGTGTTCGACGGCCTCACGTTCGCAGATGGACGCGGTGAGCTGGACCTAAGCGTCGAGCAGAAGACATTGCCCGCTGGCGTCTTTGACGGCCTTACTCTCGGCCGCTTAGATCTGGGCGGCAATAACCGGAACCAGTTGGTATCGTTGCCGGCCGGCGTTTTCGACGGTCTAAGCGTTGACGAAATCGACTTGAGCACCAACCAATTGCAAGACCTTCCCAAGGGCGTATTCGACGGGTTGACTTTGAGCGAACTCGACTTATCGGACAACCAGCTCACGACCATAGATGCGGGCACGTTCGAAGGCTTGGCCTTCCAGTACGGGGATTCGCACCTTCTCCTCAATCGAAACCGCTTGCGGACGATCCAAGATGGCGCTTTCGACGGCATGGAGGTCGGGCTTTTGGATATCTGGCAGAACCGTACGCCGATGACGATCGAAGCGGGCGCGTTCGACGGCTTGACCGTGACCGGGATGCTCTTGGCAGACAGCAAAATAGAACGAATCGATGCCGGTGCCTTTGATGGGCTAACTTTTCACCCGATTAACGCCATATCCGTAGGAATTCAATTCGATTATAGGCGACACGACTTGATCTTGAGCGAAAATAGGTTGACCACCTTGCCCCGGGGGGTGTTCCACGGGGTGACGGGTGGTCTGCAGGGGATACTATTGAATGATAATGAACTGACGACTTTGCCGGCGGGAGTGTTCGACGGCCTAGCAAATTTGGGGACTTTAGACTTAAAGAATAACGAGCTATCGGCTCTGCCTGTCGGGTTGTTCCGAGGGATTAAACTGGCCCACCTCAATTTGAGAGAAAACGATCTGACAGCACTCCCGGTCGGCGTGTTCCGCGGGATATTCATATCAGATCGAGAAACCGACAACAACACTCGGTTGGACTTGGGTGGCAACCCGCTGACTACCATCCAAGCCGATACATTCAACGGTACCATCGTCAAGACTCTGGTTTTTGACGGCAACCCGTTAACAATCTTGGGGCCGGGTGCATTCCGTGGGCTAGTTGCAGCCGAGCTCCTAATATGGGATAGTCTGCTCGAAACGATACACCCCGGCGCCTTCGAAGGGTTCGGCCCGACCGACGTGTTCGACAGCTTCAAACTTTCAATCAGCAATGCCCCACTGGCGACGATACACCCCGGCGCGTTCCGGGGTGCCGAAGTGAGTATTTTAGAGCTTTTTAACCTCCCTCTATTGACGACGTTGCGTTCCGGCACGTTCGATGGCTTAACAGTTCAGAATATTCAGATCCGGGGAACGGCATTGCACGATATTGAAAAGGGGGCGTTTCGTGGCCTGCAACTCGCCACCAGGTTCCCGTTCCTTTTCTTGGGCTTGATCGATAATGAATTGACCAACATCAAGCCCGACATGTTTGATGGCCTGACTGAGACATTGGGTGTATTGGACTTGGTTGGCAATCGGTTGTCGAGTATAGTGGCAGGCAGTTTTGACGATTTGTTCCTGCCAAGCCACTGTCCCAGCTACTGCAGACTGTTTCTGGATGGGAATCATCTTGTTGGATTGACAAGAGACGATCCCCTCTTCGCTAACCTACAGCCGACTAACGATATTGGGCTGGAAAGACAGAAACCTCATCTGCGGGGCGGCATCTGCGATCGGTCGGACGTCGTCATCGAAGCCATCACGTCCCTAGACGAGTGCGCCGACATCAGTTCGGAACAGCTAGCTGCCATGACGAGTCTAAACCTTCGCTCCGACCGTTTATGGGCACTAAGAGCGGGCGACTTGGACGGCTTCACCAGTTTACGCGAGTTGTCGCTGGACTTAACCGGCACCGGTGCGTTGCCCGCAGGCGTGTTCGACGACCTCGGGAACTTGACCCGCCTTACACTCACGGCGGGTTCGAGTGTAATGATGCCCTTGCCTGTAGGCGTGTTCGATAGCCTGACCTCTCTCACCACACTTGCCTTCGGCTCTCTCGCCACATTTGCCTCCGGGTTGCCGTTTTTTTCGTTGCACGAAGGCGTGTTCGACAAACTGACGGCCTTGACACAATTATCGATTAGTGCGCCTAACCTGACCACGCTGCCCGATAGTGTTTTCGACAACTTGACTAGCCTCCAAACTCTGACTTTGCGGGCACCCTCGTTGACGACGTTGCCGGAAGGCGCATTCGCCAAGCTAACCTCGCTGAGGGAACTCGCATTGGGCACCGGCTTGACGACCTTGCCTCCCGGCCTTTGGCCACCAGCACCCGGCCTTCGCTTGAACATGGGGTGGAACGAGCGTCTGAGAAACGTGCATCCAAACGCGTTCGATGGTTCTGCATTGGAGAGTCTGCAACTAAGACACACACGCCTTACAACCTTGCCGGAGGGCGTATTCGAGGGCCTGCCCCTAAAGTTCCTGGAATTGACCGGGAACCGCTTCAATACGTTGCCGGCGGGTACATTCGATGGCCTTCCTGAGCTGACGCGTTTATCTTTGGCCGGCAACGAAATTACGACCTTGCCCGAGGGCCTTTTTCGAGGCATCAGTCTTGAGGCAGGGCCTGGCCCCAACGGTAACCTTACTCTGGAAGATAACCCGTTGGCGACCATTAGAGCAGGTGCCTTCTCAGGCTTGACCGTGCAGGAACTCGAACTTTCAAGTCTGGCTCTTGTCGATCTAGGCGAAGGAGCGTTTCGCGGCCTGACTGTAGATCAACTATATTTCAAGGGCGGGTTGATGGCCATTAGGGCGGGGGTGTTTGACGGCACGACTTTCTCCGGGGAGAGGCAGGAATTACACTTGAACCATAACCCCTTGACTATTGAACCTGGTGCCTTTGAAGGCGTGAAAGGGCTTCGGTCTCTTTCGCTTTACAGAAATTTTATAACCGACCTAGCCCCAGGCACATTCCGGGGCTTGAATCTAGCTGGCCTCAATTTGAGCTCTAATGCCTTGGTGACACTGCCGGTAGATGTGTTCGATGGGATGACTGACGCTCTGACTGTGCATTTATCAAGGAACGCACTTATCGCTCTACCAGCCGGCCTGTTTGACAGTTTAACCTTACGTCAGCTATACTTGGAACAAAACGCCCTAACGGCATTGCCTGAAAACTTATTCGACGAGCAGAGCAAACTCGACCGTTTGAACCTGTCGTACAATCAGATAAGCACCTTGCCGGAAGGCGTGTTTGATGAACTCTACAGATTAGAGAAACTGGATCTCCGGCACAACAATCTTCGGGGCTTGGGCCGAAGTGACTCCCGCTTTGCATACTTTGGCCACGAAACTGCTGTATATTTGACCGATCAGAGGGCACCAGAGGGAAGGGTGCCAACAGCCGTTGCTCGCGCTGCCATACCGCTAGTACGTGGCTCTTCCCTCTCAGATGTGGTCCGTGTGATAAACCTATCTGACAAACCTGCCTCTGGGCGGATGATCGCCGTCCTGCCTAAGCATGTCCGAGACTACTACAACCCATTTTTCCTACGCGATTCGGGAAGGGATTTCGGGCTTTATCCAAACAGGACGGGGACATTCCGAAGCTCCTATTTCCGGGAATTTGGAGCGGCGTTTGATTTCCCGGATCTAGAATATCACTACGACGTCGAAACTGATGTAAATGTCCGCGTGCTCCACTACGAGGCATTTGGGAATCTGGAATTTGGGGCTGAGGTACCGATGCACGATGTACTCCAGCGGAATGCATCGGGGGAGCTATATGTGCCCATGTTCTACACCAGCAATGACGCCGCAGCAGTGAGCAAGCTGAGACTGATCAATACTGGTACGAACCCCGCGAACGTGACCGTCACGGGCATTGACGATCGTGGTGAGGCCGCCGGTCCAGTGACGCTGATGTTGGACACGGGCGAATCTCGCTCGTTGTCTGCGATGGAGCTTGAGCAGGGGGCCACCGGCTTGGAAGGGACGTTGGGGGCCGGGGCGGGATCGTGGCGCTTGACGGTAGCCGCGGGGGAGTCAGTCGTTGGCATGAGCCTGTTTGAGACGCAGCATGGAGTGACCAATTTATCTACTGCCGCGCGAGGGCGGACCGCCGTTCCCTTATTGGAGAGGGCTGCCGTTGAGGGACGACAGGGATTTGTGAGGATCATCAACGAGTCGGGCCGCTCCGGTACCGTCCGCATTCGGCCCCACGATGATGAGGGCACGGCACTTGACGCGCTTGAACTGCAGCTTGGTGCCAACCAGGTAATTCAGTTTACGGCCGACGATTTGGAAAACGGGAACGCTGCCAAGGACATTGATGCCATTGGCCCTCCCGCGCAAGGCGATTGGCGCCTGACCATAGAAACGGCGTTGGACATTCAAGTGCTTTCCTACGTCCGCACGAATGACGGCGTTGTGACTTCCATGCATGACGTGCTGCAAAGAGATGCTTGGGGGCGGCTGGAGGCGTCGTACTTTCCAGCACAGAGGCTACATTACGTTAGAGATGGGCTCGAACCAAGGGATCCCCGTCTTGTCCCTTACGCGCAGGCACCGAAGTTGCGCCTAACAAATACGGCCGCGGAGGCAACTCAAATTGTCATAGAGGCGGTTAATGAAGAGGGCCACCGTACGCAGGGTGAAAGCTCTACCAAACCCGTAACCTTTGAACTCGGCGCCGGCGAAACGCGGGTACTTACCGGACAAGAACTCCTCAGGAACCACTACGATGGCTATCGTCAGATCATAGATGATAGCAGGAGCGGGGAATTCGGAGAGCTATGCGGCTATTATGGCTGCTGGTTGCGCCTGTTTGTGACCGCGCCGCCATCGGTTTTGGGCATGGTACTTTACGATCGAGGTGGCTATTTGTTCAACTACTCGACGGCGGGCACCAAGATTCTGGTTGAGGACGAACCGCAACAAAGTACGATAGACGTCTGCGATCGAACACCTCAGGTACGCAGAGCAATCGTGAAGCAGGCTGAAGCGGCTCATTGCGCCGCTGTCTTGCCGAACATCGTGAATTTGGGAATTAGTGGAGATTACGGAACACCCTTGCAGCGCGGCGATTTCGATGATCTGTCCAAGCTGAGGAAGCTGTCTGTGCGGGACAAACCACTGGGAGATTTGCCTAGGGGCATATTCGATGGCCTCTCCGGACTGCGTGTTCTTGAACTGCGTGGCAACGGACTGGAGACTTTGCCAACGGGCGTGTTCAACGATCTTTCTGGTCTGCGGGAGCTGAACTTACACGGCAATGGGCTGGAGACCTTGCCGACCGGTGTGTTCGACGACCTTTCCAATCTGCGGGCGCTTCATTTGCATGGCAACCTGTTGGTGAACCTACCGGATGGGGCGTTTGACGGTCTGTCCGAGATGCAAACTCTTACCTTGCACGGCAATCGGTTGGTGAACTTGCCCGAGGGCGTATTCGATGGCCTGTCGGAGCTGCGCGAGCTGAACTTGCGGGGCAACTTGCTGGGGATTCTGCCAGATGGTGTGTTCGACGAACTGTCGAGCCTGGACGACCTCAACTTGCACGAGAACAGGTTGGTCGCCTTGCCGGAAGGTGTGTTCGACGGCTTGCGCAGCCTGCAAACGCTACATTTGAGTGCGAATGGGCTGGCGACCTTGCCGGAGCGCGTATTCGACGGCTTGCTCAATCTGCGGGAGCTACACTTGCACAGGAACCGGTTGACGATCTTGCCCGACGATGCGTTTGACGGCCTGCCGAGCCTGCAACAGCTCAACCTGCAGGAAAACAGGTTGGCCGCATTGCCCGACGGCGCGTTCGACTCCGCAACCGGGTTGGAGAAGCTGAGTTTGGCTGGCAATTCCTTCCAAGCATTGCCGAAGGACCTGTTCGACGACCTTTACGTCTTGCAAACACTTGATCTGAGCAACAACCGGTTGGCGGTCTTGCCGGAAGGGTTGTTTGATGGCCTTGACGAGCTGCGATCTCTCGACTTGAAGTGGAATCGGCTGACAGCCTTGCCGAACGGCTTGTTCGAAGGCAACTCTCGGTTGGAACGGGCGGATTTGCGCAACAATCACCTCGTGGATCTGGACCGGGGCGCGCCTCTGTTTGCTGGGTTTTCAGACGTGGTTTCGGTACATTTGGAAGGTCAGGCCGACGTGGGGCGGCGCCATCTCACAGTTCCGTTGTTGGAATCGGCCTCGTCGCAGCGTCGGAGCTTCGTTCGCGTCGTTAACGGATCCAAACGTTCGGACCGCGTTCGTATTCGTGCCTTTGATGACGCCGGTTGGGCGGCCGACCCCATCGAGTTCGACTTGGGTGCCAATCAAGCTTTCCACTTCAATGCCAGCGACCTTGAAAACGGGACCGAGGACGGGCGGATCGGGGGCATAGGCCCACCGGGTCAAGGAGATTGGCGCTTGGGCATTGAAGCCGGTTATGGCACACGAGTACTAGCCTACGTCAGCATGGACGATGGGTTCCTGGCGAGCATACACGATACGTTGCCGAGAGTCGGTGACGAGCTCCAATGGACTCCTGGATCGCTAGCCTTTGGGGTCCACAGCGTGCGTCTTTGGAACGCTGGTGAAGATGGCGAGAGGGTGATCGTTGATGGCGGCGAAATGTGGTTGGCCCCGGCTGAGTCCCGGACCGTGCGGAACGTGGGTGCGATTTCTGCCGGGACAGCGGTGGAAGGCATTGGGCTCTTTGAAAGCTGGGCCGGGCCTCTCGCGAGCTTTGCCTATCCGCCGAGTGGCTACACTTTGAGTGACGCCACCCTTCCGTTATTGAGTTCGGCTTCGGACTCAACTCGGCAAGGGATCGTTGGCTTCGTTCTCGATAGGAGTTGGGGCGGTTACGCACTATTTCGCGCAACCGACGATGGTGGGACCGCCAAGACCACTTGGCTCGGTTCGGTCGGCTCTGGCGGCACCCATCGGTATAGCGCCGACGATTTGGAGAGCGGGAACCTCCGGCCATATAGGGGCATAGGCCCGCCCGGCCAGGGAGACTGGTGGCGCTTGGACGCCGGCGACTTTAGTGCCCATACGTTGGCCATGCTTGCCTACGTTCGGACGGAAGACGATTTCGTGGCGGCAATGCATGACAGATTGCCACTCGACGCTCAAGGGCGGCTTGTGGCTTGGACATTCAACCCGGCAAGCAACACAAAGAGCGAGAGCAAGCTGCGCCTTACGAACACAGGTGTAAACGCCGAAACAGTGAGTATCGAGGGTGTTGACGACCAAGGTACTCTCTTCGGGCCGGTAACCTTGACTCTGCCGGCGGGCGAGTCCCGCACTCTGTCGGCGCTTGATCTGGAGGATGGCGCACAGGGACTGACCGGCAGTCTCGGCGATGGTGCGGGAAGGTGGCGCTTGCACATAACCGCCGGCCCGTTCGTCGAGGGTATGAATCTTGTTGACAGCGCCTCAGGGCACCTCACTAACCTTTCCACGGAGGGCAGCGGGGGCCGGTAGCTGTCTGTGCGGGCTGCACGTCAGGCCGGTACCGCTCTGACGAGTGCGCCGCCAAGCGCCGCGGGGATGTTCCCAGTGTGCAGAGTGCGCCCGAGCGCTGCTTCAGTTCGCCCTTGAGTTCCTAAGCGCTGGCGCAGATCGTCCTGAACGCGGTTGAACACTTGGCGCACGGAGGCGTTCGGGCGCTGTCCGATGAGGCCTAGGGTGCGCTGGCGCATCCGATCTGGTTCGGTGGGGCTTAGCCAATCTCCATCGCCGGCCGATCCCTTGGCGGCGGTCCGCCGGCCGTCCCCGAACGCGCTCACGAGGCGGCTTCCGGGTTGGCGTCGCGGCCGGCGTCGGATTGCCACCGCCTGGAGCGCCGCAGTTGCTGGTGCTCGCGCACCGCGCATCAGGTCGAACATCAGCTCATCATGCGGGAACCCGCCGAAGCGCCCGAACGCCTCCTCGAGACCCGCGAACAGCGCGTCCATCGTCTGGCGCGGATGGAACCGCAGGCACAGCAGACGCGAGTAGCCGAGCACCACCATCAGCGCATGCCGCCGACCCCACGGCAGCCTGAACTCCCCGAAGTCCACCTGCCCCTGCCAGCCCGCCGGCGGCTCGAAGCGAACTACCGGCTTGGCCGGTGCCCTCCAGCGCACTCGCCGTGCAATTTTCGATCGCCGAGATGGTGCAACTTTACGGTTGCGCGTAGCAGCCCTTTCATCGGCATCGGCGTAACGCCGCTGCAATCTACGCCAAAATGGCCCAACCCGTCCTCCACGACGGCACCAGGCCCCAGCGGACGAGCGACTAACGCAAGCGTCCGGCGATCTCTGAGTCAGACGGCACCTCTGTGTCGCGTGACTTCGGCGCGCTCGTTCCCAGTTCATCGAGCAGGCACCCGCGCACCTTGAGCGCTTAGGTTACGTTCCGGGCAGGGGTGCCGGAGTGTCCGGCCACGACCCGACTATTCATCACTCGACGAGACTGTTAGCTGCCCGACCTGTCCTACGCGGAACAAGGACGCGATTAAGGGTACGAGCCCGATGAACACCGCGACCATCGCCGCTATCACGCTTACTGCCTCGGGATTGGAGTTTATGAAAAACAACAGTCCGAGCCCGGCAAACAAGACTAGTGGCAGCCAAGCGACACGCCACCAATCGCCTTGACCGTTGCGGCGCCAATCATCCAAAGAATCGTCCAGGTTCTCGACGATAAATTGCCCAAACGCTTCACTGCGCAGCCGTATGGGGTCTGTGTCTGTGACCAGCCCACGATTCACCAAGCTGGAGATCGCCGCTGATCGCCGCATATTAGGACTACCTCCGTGCGCAAGTGCATATAGCTGCGCTCGCTCGTCCATTGACGACACCGCCCAAAGCGCCCTGAACCTCGATTGGACCGCCGCGTGGACACTGCGCAGTGCTTCTTCACGCAGTTGCGAAGACCGTCGCCATCTGCCAACGAAACGCCACCATTTGTAGGCGTTGGAAGCTACCCGCTCATAAAGACGCCCCCTCTCCAATCGGTGGGTAAGATCATCCAGTGTCGTGCCAAAGTCCCCGTTCGCCTTCCGTTCGGCAGCCAGCACTTCCTCTGCTCCTAGAAAATCGCGCCCTTGCGGCCCCTTCCGATAAGCTGGATCACCCCTGGCTGCCGAGTCCTCACAACGTAGCACACCTACGTCAAAACGCCCCAGCAGCTCGCGCCATTCGTCTGCCCACAACGGCTGCTTGGCCCCATCAGGAGGTTCTAACGTACCCGCGTCTAGCTGATGGGGCGGCACCACGTCCGAACAGAGTATTACCGACTGATCTCCAATCATGCCCGAGATTGTTTTGGCGAGCTTTGCTCCTGCATCATCGGCTATCACGCTACGGAGGTCCCTGATCACGAAGACTGATTTCTCGCCCGAGCCTATGGAAGCTGCATCATCACAAACCACGTTAGTACCATCCCGTTTCAATTCTTTCACCATTCGTGCTACATCCTGATCAGATCTCTTGATAAGCAGCAATCGACTCGAAGACTTACAAATCTCGGATGGCGAAACCTCGCGCAAGTGTGT
Organism: Candidatus Azotimanducaceae bacterium; assembly: GCA_965200505.1. Taxonomy (GTDB): domain Bacteria; phylum Pseudomonadota; class Gammaproteobacteria; order Pseudomonadales; family Azotimanducaceae; genus VXNE01. The sequence goes on from OZ241343.1 coordinate 3,394,698, forward strand.
GATACGTCGTGCGTAGCCGAACTTCGTCCTGACGGCCGAATAGCATAGGAACAGAACGACCCCAGCTCCCATCAGAACCATAAGCCAATACGTTAGTTCCACTGACGGGCCATCCTCTTCATCGGATACCACGATCACATGGCGAACCGCGTCCGAAATAGAATATATGTTCTCGCATCCAACGTCCGCATCATTGTTATTGGCTCTATGCCAAATTACTTGGTATGTGAGTGGAGAATAGACAAGAAAACGTTGAGCTTCCAACAACCATGGCCATACCCCTCCGACACTCCGCCGGCCCCCTGCATGGGCATCCTCTTGATCTTGGGCGTCGAGCTGAATTTGTCTGCTTCCGCACAGTGGAGGAGCAACAAGCGCCTTCTCGCTATCATCATAAAAGCTAACGATGTCTTCCAAGAACGCGCGGAATAAACGGTCCTTGTACTCCCTTTTCCCGACGCCCAAGAGGTTCTCGATATGTTTGTCAAAGTCTTGCCTTTTCTCAATCATCGTTTCTCGAGTTTCTTGCACGAGATGAGCTGCCAATCCAACGCTGAGCTCGGCTCGGTAGTAGTTGTGCCAGCTCAACATCGGGACTACGGAAAAAGAAAATACTACCGAAATCAACACTAAGACCTTAATCCAAATACGCTGGTCCTGATCGTCAGTCGTGTGTTCTTTAGTAGGCAAATCTCCCGCTAGTCGATACATTGCGACAGAATAGATCGCGATGCAGACCACGGCCGGCCACAAGAGACCCAACAGCAATTCGTACCCTTTCAACTCATACAGAATCGCTAGACCCAATACACCCCAGGCAACACCTGCCATGCCTAGGCGACCGTCGGTGACGGCCATAATGAAGGATGGAAGCAGCTCTCTACCATGCGGACGGGGCATACCGATAAGGAGTGTGGGTAAAATAAGGATCAATAACGTAGTCGTGATCCACGAGATAATCGAAAGGGAAGTTGCCAATGACGAAACCCTATCTGTGAGAGAGTGATCTCGGAATATGACCAATGTCCAATCTACATCAGGGTGAAGCTTCTTGAGATATCCACGAATAGGAACGCCATCATAGTCGGCATCGAACTTCTGTCCCTGCTCATAGTTGATCGCCGCGCGAACGACGGCATCGTTCCCAGTGTCGTCGATGAAATTAGAAACGCTAACACGATCTTCATCAGAATGGAAAATTGTATTGCCTGATTTGTCAATAACAGCAAGCTGAAAAGGACGCGGGAGCACGGTTCCGTCGACGGACAGGAACTTGAAGATAGCAACGGCGACACGTCGCCCCCCGTTTGCCTTATAGGCTAAGCTAGCGACAGTTTGCTTTTGGCCCCTTACGATAGAGTCAATCTTATACAAACCGAGTTTGTTTTGTTTTGCTTGGGCGAAATATTCACGAAACTTTAGCTCGAGCCTCAACGGGAGATCCTCACGGTACTGTTTACACATCACTCTTTTGCCGTTGTTATCAATAATGTATGATGATGTTGGCCACCAGCGTGGGTGTTGGGACCATTGTTGCTCCCGGTCCGCCCAACGTAGCCCCCGAGCCGACAGAATAGAAGTCGACCTCGGGCAGAATACCCATTCCATTAAATCATTCGGTTTCCGTGTGTTTCGGAGGGCAAAATCCATCTCAATGCGGTCGTCGAGAAGGCGTCCTTTTACAAGGGTAAGTTCGTTGCTAAACTTTGCAATGATGCGGTTGCCGATCGTTTCAAGCTGGTGATCTAAGGCTTCGTTGTTGATGGACTTGGAAATCATGCCGGAAAGCAGGATGGTGCAAAGGGCGGATGCCCCAAGGACCGATACACCGACGCTATAGAGGTTGAAACGCCGGAAGATGCTTCGGTTACCGCTAGTCCAGAACCTGAGGATTGGTAGGAGAGTGAGGAGGATCACGATGGCCAATGTTGCGTCTACCGCAGGGCCAAGGCGAAGACGGATAGCTTCGGTCGTCAGGGAACGGTGGGGAATGACGCCGATGACGTACCAGGGCGAAGAACCCGCGGTGAAGGGATGGATGAAGACGGAGAGGTTCACATTATCCACTTCGATGTGACGGACGGTTGAGTGACCAATGGCGGGTAGTTCGGTGTTCGAGTGTGCCTTGGACTCACGAGGTGAACCAAGGATGGCCAGTGGCTCGGGTGAATTGTCGTGTAGGAGATCCTTGATACTCGCTAGGCTTGCGAAGGACACGCTGGCACGGTGGCGGCGGTGTGGGTCGTGAGAGAGGGGGGGCGGTTCGCCTGCGAAGACAATATCGCCATTATCGTTCGCAATGAAGTAGTTGTCGAAGAACATGGAAAGGTGCCGAGTCGGTTCATCGAACGCCTTCTGGGCATCCATTGATATCTCAATGCCAAAGTGATCCAATATCGCTATGAGTTCCTCGCCGTATTGGGATTCTTTAAGCGCATTGTACACTCTGGGGTCTCTTTGGCGCAAATCTTGGCAATCCTGACTTACGAACTGTCCTTCGGCGAAACGAGTACGGTACCCACAAACTTTGTAGTATTGATCTTGGAACTTGTCGCGCAAGGATTGAGGAAAGTCGGGAAATGCTTTGCGACACGCACCGATCAAGTGGCGATGATCTTGTTCTGGTGGAGGCAAGTCGGCTACTCCCTTGTCTCCCTTGTCGCACATTCGTAATAACGCCTCCGTCGTTGGTTTTGGTTTTAGAATTGATTGATTTTTTGTTTCCTGAACTACCTCAAGCAGTTCTTCACTTGTCTCTATCCACGGACAGTCATTGCCCTTACATGCGTCGTTTATGTCCCCTAATAGCGTGCTGTCAACACCCAACGAATAGTTTCTCGAGATCTTGTGGAACGTATCCAGTGTCTCCTCTATCCGGTCCGCCGCGGTTCCTAGAGACCGAAAGTTGCGTACGGTGGCCTCGTCTATGCGCGAAGCCTGATAGAAGAATATATATAGTAGAATAGGGAATAGCAGCAATGCGGCATACAGTATGGTGGAACTAAACCAACCACGGCGGTGCCTACTTAGATCGCGTGAATTGGTAAACAATCCCCTGCGTTCTCTCTCTGCCATCGATACCTCCGTGCTAACGGCATGGTGCCTTCGTCGGGCCGATTTCCTACTCTACGTCGAACTGAGGCCGCAGCGGCTGCTCTCGGGTGCGCAATTGAGATGCCGGATCGTCTAGAGACGCTGCGTGGCGCGGCATCATGTCGATGGGTCGTTCGAGAAACGGTTCCATAGCTGTCGCGAGGGTGCCTGTTGGCGGGAAAGGACGTTAGCATTGCCCGCAAGTTTGCGGTTGTCAAGAGATTTGTGCGGGATCACCACCTTCTGGACGGTGCCGCGCCCAAGGGAATCCCTTGGGCGCGGTGGTTCGGTAGCGTAGTGTTGTCGAAGCATAGGAGACGGAACGATGCGGATGTTGGCACAGGACGTGGCTTTTCAGGAAGCCGCGGGTGGACGAGACGGACGACCCCGATGCGGTCCGGCGGCTGTGGATCGTGGAGGGCGTGGACCGGATGGGGGAGCGGTTCACGGCGGTGGAGGCGGCGGGGACGTTCGGGGTGTCTCGCGCCACCTACTGCGAATGGAGGAGGCGGCTGTGGGAAAGCGAAGGGGCTGGTTCCTAGAAGCAGCGGCCGCGGGCGCACGGAGCCGGGGGCGGAAGCCCCGGCGGGTGCTCGAGTGCGGCGCGGGATGCTGTGGGCGGAAAGGCGCGGATCGTCCTGCTCGCCGAGTGCTGGCCATGCGTTGAGCGAGGCGAGGGTCGGGCCCATCCTGCGGCGCATGGTGGCGAGGGGGCGGGCGCTGCCGTTATGCGAGGAGCGCGGCGGCGCGGAGTTCGACCACATGACGCTGCGCATTGACGGCAAGACGTTCCAAGGAGTTCCGGGCGGTGTGCCCGCTCACCCGGCGGCGGTGCGCGAGGGGTGTTCTCGGACGCCACGGCGCGCATCGCCTGGGTGTTCCCGCGCGAGGCCGTCGAGCGGCTCGGCATCCGCGCCGTGCAGGTGGACGTCGGCTCCGAGTTCATGGCCGAGTTCGAGGACGGGTGCCGGGCGCTCGGACTGCCACTGCTGGTGCTGCCGCACTCGCCGCAGCTCAACGGCATCGTCGAGCGCGCCAACCGCACCATGCGCGTGGAGTGCTGGAGCCGCGGCGAACTCACCTGCGCCACCATGAATGAGGCCCTGTGCCGCTACCTCGACTACTACAACGGCAGACGGGCGCACCGCTCGCTCGGCATGAAACCCCCGCCGAGTTCGCAAGGATGATCGATGTGGCCGCCTGACCTCAATTGTCCAGAAGGTCACTGATCCCCCACAGGGACTCTGGCGCAAGCTCCGGTATGTCTTCGGGCCGCCACACCGGAACGCCAAGGTGTTGTGCCAAGATCTTTGGGTCCAGCACTTCCGTGGAATTGACGAGGGCTGGTGGAGGGGTGCTTATGCCTCGTTACGCAGCCGGCGTAGCCGTTCCTCCAGTTCCGCGATTCTGCGTTGAGCTGCGTCCGCCCTTGCTCGCTCGGCCAGCGTCTCACGCTGCGCCTCATCCGCGCGAGCTCGCTCGGCCAGCGCCTCATGCTCCGCCGCGTCTGCCCGGTTTCGTTCCGTGTCGGCCCGTGCTCGCTCGGCTTCTGTCTCCGTCCGCGCTTCGTCATAGTCCGGGATGTCCGCCCCCATCGCCGGATCGTGCCAGCGCATGGTGAGTTCCCAGGTGTCACGTGGCTTTGCCGGGGGTGTCCGTTTGGCCACGTAGGCGACCAGCCCCAGCACGGCACTGACCACGCCGCGTTCGCCGTTCGGCAGCACTGCTTCCGCAAGGGGCTCGCGGCGCGTTGGCGTCAGCGCGAACCCCCACAGTTCCTCGCCGGTGCGGCCAAGGTCCGCACGGGTGGCGTCGAAGAACAGGCACTCGCGCACACCGAGGCGCTGGTAACAATCCAGCTTGCGTCCCAGATCGTGCGTCCAGGTGCTGCGCGAGACCACTTCGAGAACGAAGTCTGGCGCCCCGAGGAGGTCCGCGTCATAGTCTGAGCAGGTGCCGCGGCGTGGCACGGCCAACGCCACGAACACGTCCGGCGACAGCCGGCTCTGCCGTTGCCTGCCGGGCTCGGTGAACAGCATGTGCAGGTCGTCGCCCACCTGTGCATCGGGGAAACGGTGCCTCAGCGCGGCGCGCGAGTACGCCGTGGCGGCGGCGTGTGGCTCCCTCACGGGGATGCGCACGTCCACCAGCGGTGGATCGAGGGGGTAGGACGGGGCGTCGAGGGAAAACGGGTCGGCCGGCGGCTTGCGCCAGTCGGCGTGGCGCGGCATCGCGTCTGCCCGGTGGTGAAGGTGGGGGCTGGCTTCGGACATCGCTTGCTCCTGATGGGCGTCGCTATGGGGCCGTCCGCCACACCAGCGTGAGCGTACCACGGGCGGGGTGCCGCTCGTGCCCCGCCCACGGCGCGCCGGCGGCGATGTGCGGGGCGGGAAGGGCGCTGGATCGTGACGGGTAGGGCCATGGCGACATTGTCGAAAACCCCGGTGGCGCTGTCTGCGGCAAAGGGCGCACAGTGCAACGGGGCGATGTCGCACGGTCTTCCATGCGCCATCGGCGTTGCAGTTCGCGTGATGGCCTACCCGCCGGCGCCCGAGCGCCGTCGCCGTGCGCGCCGAAAATGGCGGCGCGTTGACATGGGGGGCAATTGGCCTATGGTGCCGCCATGACCAAGCGCAAGCTGCCCATCGGCATCCAGACCTTCCGCACAGTCCGCGAGGCGGATTGCTACTATGTCGATAAAACCGCCTTCATTGGGCGCTTGGTCGAGGAGGGCACCCACTACTTCCTCTCGCGCCCGCGGCGGTTCGGCAAGAGCCTGCTGCTGGACACGCTGAAGGAGCTGTTCGAAGGCAACGAGGCACTGTTCGCCGGGCTCGACATCCACGACAAGTGGGATTGGTCCGTGCGCCATCCCGTGCTGCGTTTGAGTTTCGGCGGCGGCAACTTCAAGGAGCCTGGGTTTCTGGAGGCCAACTTCATGGAGAAGCTGGCCGCCATCGAGCGGGAGGCTCAGGTCTCGGCCGAGTACGCCACCGCGCCGGGACGCTTCGCCAACTTGATCGCGGCGCTGCGTCGCCAAGCCGGTCGCCCCGTGGTCGTCTTGGTGGACGAGTACGACAAACCGATTCTCGACGCCTTGGACGAGCCGGACCTAGCCCGCGCCAATCGGGACTTCCTGCGCGGCGTCTATTCGGTGATTAAGGATTCGGACGCCCATGTCCGTTTCACGTTCCTCACCGGCGTGAGCAAGTTCTCCAAGGTGAACCTGTTCTCCGGCCTCAACAACCTCACGGACATCACGTTGGAACCGGCGTACTCGGCCGTGTGCGGCTACACCGAGGAGGACTTGGACAGCGTGTTCGCGCCGGAACTCGAAGGGCTGGACCGCGACGAAGTGCGGCATTGGTACAACGGCTACAACTGGCTGGGCGAGACGGTGTACAACCCCTTCGACATCCTGTTGCTGTTCCGCCGCCGCGACTTCGGCGCCTATTGGTTCGAAACGGGCAGCCCGGCGTTTCTGGTTGAAACCCTGACCAGGCGCGGTGTGGGCCCGATGGACTTGGACACCATGATGGGCACCGACGAGTTGCTTTCCGGCTTCGACGTGGAAGAAATCACCCCCGAGGCCCTGCTCTTCCAAACCGGCTACCTAACCATCCAAGCGCACAGCAACGTCGGCGGCGAAACGCTGTTTCAGCTTGGCTATCCCAACCGGGAGGTGCGGCAGAGCCTGAACCGGAGCCTGCTGCGCCACTTGGTGGGGCGTACCACGCGGCAAGGGCCGAACAGCATCCGGCTGCACGAGCTGCTTTCCGCCAATGACTTCGATGGCTTGCAGGCGCTCTTCCACGCCTTCTACGCCAGCATCCCCCACCAGTGGTACACGAACAACGACATCGCCAACTTTGAGGGCTACTACGCGGCGGTGTTCTACGCTTACTTCGCCGGGCTGGGGCTCGATGTGACGGTGGAGGACAGTACCAGCCGAGGCCGCTTGGACATGGCCGTGCGCTTCAATGGCCACGTCTATCTGTTCGAGTTCAAGGTGGTGGAGCTCGCGCCGGAAGGCCGTGCCATGGCCCAGTTGAAGGCCAAGGGCTACGCGGAGAAATATCGCCATCTGCAGCAGCCAATCCATCTGATCGCCGTGGAGTTCAGCAAGGCGTCGCGCAACGTGCTCGCGGTGGATGTCGAGCGGGCGTAGTGGAGCGCCCGCCATCGCTCGTTCGGGGCGGGCGGCTTCAGGCCAAATCCGTGCCGCCTAGTTGACGGATACGGTGCCGGCAGCAGGTCGGGACGAGCCGCCGGCGATGGGCGAAATCCGGTACGTTCCGGCGCTTGCGCGACGCGAATTGGCGCTACAATGCGCACCAGCCGCTGTGGGGTGCCGACGCATGACCGCACCGCAACCTAAAGTCGTCAGCTTCACTCGCATGGATCGGGGCGATGTGGCGGACTATGCCCTGCTGGACGAACTCGCGAAGCCCTACATCGCCGCCACCGGCCAGCGAGTGCTCGCCTATCTGGAGGGGCTCGCCGAGGGCCTCTTGGGCTATCGGATCGACCGCTACCAGCACTCCCTGCAAACCGCCACCCGGGCGTTGCGCGCGGGGGAGTGCGAGGAAGTGGTGGTGGCGGCGCTGCTGCACGACATCGGCGATGCACTGGCGCCGGAGAACCACGCCGAACTGGGCGCCGCGGTGTTGCGCCCCTATGTCGCCAAACACACCCACTGGATGGTGCTGCGGCATGGCGTGTTCCAAGGCTATCACTACTTCGACAAGGTGGGCGCGGACATGAACGAGCGCGAGCGGTACCGCGGCCACCCGGCGTTTGACGCCACCGTGCGGTTCTGCGCGTCCTACGACCAGCGCTCGTTCGACCCGCACTACGACACGCTGCCCATCGACGCCTTCGAGCCGTTGGTGATGCGCGTCTTCGAGCGCAAGCCTTGGGGCGTCCACGCCCAGGCGGATTGGCCCGCCGGCGAGGCCTGACGATGCTGCCCTCCCTCCACGCGGTGCAGGCCCGAGGTCGGGTGCTGACGCTCACTTGGCGCGATGGAGGCGAGGCGCGGATCCCCTATCTTTGGCTGCGCGACAACTGCGATTGCGCGGCCTGTCGCATCGCGCAGACCTCGGAGAAGCGCTTCGATGTGGCCAGCGTTCCCGCCAATCTGCGGCCCTGGGAAGTGAGCTTGGGTGAGGGGCCGGACGCCGGCGCCGCCCTCGAACTCGTGTGGCCCGACGGCCACCGCACCCGCTATCTCGCCGTGGACCTGTGGCGGCTCACGCACGGTGAGCCGCAGCCGTTGCGCTATTGGGGCCGCCGGTTCCGGCCCCGCACCTTCGACTACGCCGAGTTCCTGGGCGACGACGCCACCGCGGCCGCCTTCATCGAGGAGTTCTTGGTCGCCGGCGCCTGCATCATCGTGGGCGCCCCAACCGAGCCCGGTTCGTTGGAGACGCTGGCGCCGCGGTTGGGGCCGTTGCGCGAGGTGGTGTTCGAGCGCATCCACAACGTCGCCATTGATCCGCATGGCTACAACATCGCCCACACCGCGGAGAACGTGCCGCCGCACAACGACATGGTGAGTTACTCGTGGCCGCCGAGCGTGCAGGCGCTGCACATGCTGGTGAACGACTGCGACGGCGGCGATTCCATCATCGTCGATGGCTTCCGCGCCCTCGCCGGCCTGCGCCGCAAGTCGCCGGCGCTGTTTGATGCGCTGTGTGAAGTGGAGGTGCCGTTCCGCCTCTTCAGCGAAGATGACGAAACCCATGCCACCAACCCGATGGTGCAGCTCGATGGTCACGGCGCGGTGCGGATGCTGCGCTTCTCGAACCAAACCATGCAGGCCGTCCCGCTCAGCGAACCCAAACTCCCGGTGTTCTACCGGGCGTATCGGGCGCTTTCCCAGCGCTTACATGCGCCGGCGGCGCAAGCGCGGTTCCGCCTCGCGGCCGGGCACATCCTGATCGTCGCGGGGCATCGTGTGCTGCATGGCCGGGCGCCGCTCACCGGGCAGGGCGCGCGCCACCTGCAGGATGGCTACTTCGAGCACGACAACGTGCGCAACCACTTGGTGGTGCTGAAGCGCAAAGGTCGCGTTTGACGGGGCAGGGCGCTCAGGGCGTGCCGCAACGCGCGCCTTCGTAGAGGCCGATGTTGTCCATCCACACGTCCAAGGGGCTTTGCGCGAAATCAAAGGCGAGCCGACCGTGCAGATCCGTCTCCGCCACCCTGAAGGTGTGCTTGAACCGTTTGCGGGAGGTGGTGAGGTTGGCGCGGAACTGGCCGCCGCTCAGATTGCGCCATTCATCCATGTTGGTGTCCAGGTAGGCAGTCATCACACGCCGGCCGGCGGCCCGTGCGTCGTAGCAGATCGTGTATTGCCGGCCGCGGATCACCATCACTGGATGGCTGAGTTGCACATGCCAAGGTTGGTCACTGGCCGCGCGTACCGAAACGTGAACTTGGCCGCCACGCTGTTCGATGGAGCGGGCCGCCCGGTCCAGCTCCACGGTGTTCCAGTTGGTGTCGTTCAAAGAGCCGCGGGCGAACACGCCACCGCTTGAAACGAGGTTGCCGCGACGCGGCGGCAGTGGCGATTGTTCCGAGAAGAACATCATCTCGTTGCTGAACAGGCCGCCTGGGTTTTGCACTTGCAGGAAGTGCAGGCCGCCGGGTGCCGGCAGGGCATCGAGTTCCGCGACCAACGCCTCGCCGGCGCAATCCGGCAGCGACCCGGCGGCGCAGTACACGGCACCGGCGGCCAAACGCCCATCCACGAAGAGGGTGGCGCCGGGATGCACATGGCGGCCGCTGAACCGCAGCGTCGCGGCTTCGCTGAGGAAGGGAATGTCCACCGTGCGCAGTTGCGCCTCAATGGCCTGTTCGGGCCATAGCGCCGGTTGTGGATGGTCGAGATCGACGTTCGGCCCCAAGCGCCCGGTGAGGGTCAACACCAAGCCGCCGCTGGCCGCCTCCGCAAGCAGGACCGCGCGGGTGAAGGTGGCATCGCCATCCCGTTCCGCGTAACGGCCGCCTCGGAACTCAAGCGCGATGGGCTGCGCTTGGGCGCCATCGACGATGCGCGCGCCTTCCCCCTGCAGCACGATGGCCTGCTCGGTGGCTGCTGTTTCCAACGCCGCAAGGAGGCGCCGGGTGCGGGTGCTTTGCGCCGTCGTGGCGTTCAGCGTCACCTGCCGGGCGAAGGCGCCGTGGAAGCCGGTGCTGCCCTGCAACACCATCTCCCAGATGTCCGGCGAAGCGCCGGCGAGGTCCCACATGGCCCGTTCCGGGAACGTGTCATCCATGCCCACCAGACTCAACAGATCCAAGATGTTGAGGCGGCCTTGCGGCAGCATCGTCCAGCGTTCGTAGGCGCCGCGCCAAGTTGGCGCGTCCATGCCAGTGCCGGGGGTGTTGGTGCTGACCAGAAACGGCATCTTGTGGCAAGCGCCGCAGGTCTGGGCGCCGGTGGTGCGCCCGCCGGCGTCGTTGATGAAGCTGAACTCGAAGAAGCCGTCCCGCGCCGCCGGCGTCAACACGTTGTCGTAAGCGCGTCCGGGCGCCGGTGGATAGGGGGCACTGAGTATGTAGCTTGCCAGCGCGGTTCGCTCATCACCGTCGAGCAACCCGGCTTTGCCTTGGTCATTGGCGGGGCAGTCGCCCACGTCGCACATGGTGGTGGCCATGCTGCCGTCCACCAGCACCTCGGTGCAGCCAAGCGGGTCGTCCACGGCGCAGTTCGGTGCCACGTCCGCGTTGATGGATGCGGTGTTGTTGCCGCCGTAGGGGTCGCCCGGGATGCCATCCCAGTGATAGGGCTGGGTGTCGCGCAAACCCTTGGCCGGCATGGTGAGGCGCGGTGGGATTTGCGTACATCCCTCCACATCGCAACGCGGCGTGTCGAGCACCCACACCAGCTGGTCGGTGTGGTTGTCCGGATGGCAACTCTCGCAGGAGAACGTGCCGGTGGAGGAGGCGTCCGCGTCGTTGAAGGCGATGCGGCCGCGTTTGACGACGGGATGGGTGGGGTCTTCGAGGGCGAGGGTCGCGGTGACGATGGGCGCGGCGGGGCTGCTCAAGTCCACCACGGAGACGCTGTTGTCCAAGGCGTTCAACACCCATGCCATCTGTGCGGCGCCGGCGGTGTTCGAGGCGAGTGCCACGCCGCGGGGCCCGGCGCCCACGGCGACGCGGCCCAAAACGGCGCCGGATTCGGCGTCCACGGTGAATACCTTGTCCGAACCCGCGGCGGTGGCCACCAAAGTGCGGTCATCGTCGCTCACTTGGATGCCGAAGGGAGTGGCCAAGGCCATGCCGGGGGCGGGATGGACGGGTGGCAAGGGCTCCAAGTCAAAGAAGGTCCGCGCGTTACATTCAGTGCTGCAATCCAGGCGCGTGATCTGATTCAGGAACGCCCGGTTCTCCATCTCCGCCAAGCCATGCCCTTGGGTGCCGGCCAGCCCATTCGCCATGTTGCGCGCGTCCGTCTGGGCGATGAACACCCGGCCGCGGCCATCGACGGCGATGCCGTAGAGCAGAGTGCCGAGGCTGTTCACGGTGTGCAGCAACTCGTCCGTGGTCGTGTCGAAGATGAACAAGTCCCGGTCTGGCAGGCGCGGGTTGCGCACAATGTCCGCGTCGTAACCCGTGGACAACACGTTGTTGTCGGTGAAGACGTGTGCCACCGCGTCGAAAGTGCATTCGTTGTGGCCGACCGCGGCGGCGAAGCAGCCAGACAGCTGGCTTTGGTTGTTGGATTCAAACGGGATGACGTAAAGCCGCTCCCCGCGCACCGCCAAGGCGCGAGGTTCTTGGGCGCGGATGGGCAAGTGCCCGGTCACGGTGCGCCGCGTGACATCCACGATGGCCACTCGGTTCGCCGGCGAAAGCGCGACATAGGCTTTGGCGTTGTTGGCGAAGGCGATGCCCACCGGCTCGTCGAAACGGGTGGCCAAGGTGTCCGGGTCGAAGTCCTGAATGGTGGCGATCACTTGGTGGAAGGTTGGGCTGGCCGGGTTGGCGTCGATGACGCTGATGGAATCCGACACATGGTTGGCCACCCATACTTCCGCGCCGTCGGGCCGCGCCGCCACGCTCACCGGATCGATGCCCACGTTGATTCGCGCCGCCACCGTCAGTGCTTCCACATCGATGACGTCCAGCGTGTCGGCCGGCGTGTTGGCGACATACACATGGTTGCCGACCAACGCGATGGGCCGGGCGTGGGGGCTTGCGAAAGTGGGATGGCCTACATCGCTTGGCGCGGCCGCCGCGCCGAGTGCGTTCGCGGCCAGCAACGTGATGGCGGAAAAGGCGCCACGAGCGGTGCGCCACACCCATCGCGTCGTGCGCGGGATTGTGGCGCCGGGATGGGCTAGGCCGTGTGGTTGCTTCTCGGACAACTCAAAAGCGCTCCCGTGGCGCGTCCCATCGAGTTCAGGCCGGCTCCGCCGCCGCCTTCTCCAGCGCCGCCAAGGCGTCAGGATCAGAAAGCACATTGCAAATGCTTTCCTGCAACCCGGGCTGCAAATGCGCGTTGTAGGCCGGCTGCGGCACGGCGCCGCCTTGGGGCTCGAACGGCGGTGGGTTGAGGAAGCGCTGCAGCTTTTCCTTGCTCAATCCAGCGTGCTCCAAGGTGGAATCCAGCACCCACCGCTCAGGATCGATTTCCTGCTCCGAACAGGAGAACTCAACCACCATGCCCTCCGTGGCCTTGGGAATGTAAACGGATTCGCAAAAGCCGTGGTCGATGGGGCCGAAGGTCATGTAACCATGCGAGCGCACCCGGTCTCGCATGGCGAGCAGCTCCTCCCTGCCATCGACGTTGAAGGCGATGTGCTGCATGTTGCCGCGCACCCGATCCATGCCCAGCACGTCCCGCTGTGCCAACGACTGCTCCACGCCGTCATCCGCCGGCACACGGGCCAGCGCGACATAGGAACGTTCGTTCAGCTTCAGGAAGATGTGGTAAGCGTCCTTGAAGCCATGCATCCAGTAGAACGCCTTCAGCTCCATGCCGCAGGCTTGGGTGAAGAACTCCAGCGCACCCTCCACATCATGGACGTTCAAGGCGATGTGGTGCAGTCCGTTGGGCATTCCCATTGCAGTCCTCCTTGGGTGGTTCGCACGGCCCTAAGGCAGGTTTTTCTCGCACCAAGCGGCCAGCTTGGCGCAGAACTCCTCGGTGTGAAACAGCATGAGCTGGTGATGGTCGCTGTCGAACACCACCTGCTCCTTGGGGCCGCCAACGCTGTCGTACAGTGCCTGGCAGGCGCCGGGCGGGAAGATGGGGTCCCGTTCGGCGTACATCTGCAGGAAGGGCTTCTTGTTTTCAGACAGGGGATGGGGCGCTTCCCAAGAGTACAGCGACACCACGCTGGCCAGCCGAACGCGGTCTGTGTGCAGGGGATGCGCCATCATCTCGCGCCCGGTTTCCGGGTCGCCGTAGTTCTTCTCCCAGTTGACCATCTCGTCGAAGGAGATGGTGGTCGCTTGGCCGAACGGCGTGGCCAGAAAGGCGGCCATGGTCGGGCTGCTGAGAATCTGCTTGACCATCTCGTAGCCCGGCGTGCCCACGGCGATTGGGGACGCCTGAATGATGACCCCGGCAACGTCATCCTCAAAGAAGGCCGTGCTGCCGATGAGCCCGCCCAAGCTGGAGCCCAGCACGAAGATGGGCTTGTCGTGGCAACGGCGGATTTCGGCGATGAGGCTTCGTAGGCCGTTGTGCGTCTCGTCGAAGGTGAAGTGGCCGCGCTTGGCGCCGCTTTGCCCGAAACCGGGGGCGTCCCAGCACCAGATGTCGGCTTGGGTTCGCTGCGCATAGGGCAGGCAAAAGGCATCGTACATGCCGCCCCAGCCGCCGGCGCCGTGGCAGATCAAGAGGGCGTAGGGGCCGTTCCCCTCGTAGCGGTAGGCGTGGATGTCGCCCAAGTTGAACTCGATGCGTCGCATGGCCTTCCCAAGGGCGCCGACTGCCCCGATTCTCCCAATGCCCCCATCGGGCTGTCAACCGAGGATGCCTGCTGGACGCCACGCCGGCGCCTGGCGTTGGCGGCGCGGGAACACTCGTCCGTGGAATCTGCGACACTGGCGGTGGCCGCACTTGGGCTGACCAGGAGGTTCCGACATGCCAAGACAACCCGCAACGCCGTGCCCGCCCCGCCATGAGTCCACGCTGGTCGCTCGCCTCTTGGCCTGTTTGGTGGCGGCGTGGTTGGTGGTTCCGGCAGCCGAAGCCTTTGCCCAAGGCCGGTTCGACGAGGTGGAAGTGAAGGCCACCGCCGTGAGCGGCCCGATCCACATGATCACCGGCGCCGGCGGCAACATCGCCGTCTCCGTCGGCGACGATGGCGTGTTGATCGTGGATGACCAATTCCTGCCGTTGGCGGAACGAATTCAGGCCGCCATCGACGCGCTCGGTGGCGCTCGCCCCAAGTTCGTGCTCAACACGCACTACCACGGCGACCATGTAGGCGGCAATCCGCATTTCGGGCAAGCCGGCACCATCATCGCCCACGCCAATGTCCGCGCGCGGCTGCTTGCCCAAGACGGCCTGCCGGCGGTCGCGTTGCCGAGCATCACCTTCGACGAATCCCTGAACCTGCACTTCAATGGCGACGACATCCGCGTGCTGCACCTGCCCGCCGGGCACACGGACGGAGACAGCGCCGTGTGGTTCCCGCAAGCCAACGTCCTGCACTTGGGGGATCAGCTGTTCAGCGGCCGCTTCCCGTACATCGACTTGGCGGCCGGCGGCACCGTGGCCGGCTACATCGCCAACTTGGAGGCCGTGCTGAGTTGGGCCCCGCCGGATGTGGCGGTGATCCCCGGTCACGGCGCCTTGGGCGGCCTCGACGCGGTGCGGGCGAGCGTCAAGATGCTGCGCGAGACCCGGCAAATGGTCGCCGACGCTCTCGGTGCGGGCACCGCCCTCGACGACGTGGTCGCCAATGGGCTGGGGCCAGACTACGCCGAGTGGGGCGCCGGCTTCATCAACGAGGAACGATGGATTCGCACCCTCGCCGCGGGCTTGGCAAGCTCAGCCGAGTGATCCGGCGCCCCGCGGTTCGGGAGCGCCGGGAGCGCCATCGCCCAACGGATGCGAAGGGGAGCGATGGCGCCATAGCTCCCCTCGCCAAAGCACCGCGGTGAAGATGAGCACGGACACCGGGATGCCCGGCAAGAGTGCCGTCAAGGGGTCCGTCGCGGCTGCCAACTGGCCGAGCAACGCCGCGGAGATGGGCGCCGCCAGCATGAAGCTGAACACGAAGAGCGCCAACACCTGCGCCCGCTGCGCCGCCGGCGCGCCCTCTTGCACCATCACCCGTGCCAGCGTCGAGGTGACACCCATGTTGAGCCCCCACGCGGCCACCAGGGCGAAGAAGAGCCACACTGGCGGTTCTTGGAGCAGCACCAGCAAGATCAGCGCGCGCGTCAATTGCATCAGCCCGAAGAGCCGTCCCGGGCGCAAGAGCGGCATGACGAAATACAGCACCACGTTGGAGACGATGGCGCCGGCGGTGAACGCGATGAAGAGGTTGGCGAGAAACGCGGCGTCGCCACCATAGACCTTGGTGACGATGAAGGGCATGGCGACGGTGTAGGCGCCGGCGTTCACCAGGGACGAGACGAAGTTGAGCGCCACCACGTCGCGCAACAGCGGCAAGCGGCCGAGGGCGCGGAAGCCGGCGAACAAGTTTGGCCTTGCGACTTGGGTTGGCGGCAGTGGCGGCAGCGCGCGCGCCGCGCCGCCCGCCAGCGCGAACAGCAGCGCTTCTCCCGCGAGCACCCACGGCAGGCCGATGGATTTGACCTGCCCGCCCACCGCGAGGCCGCCGATGCCCACTACCGACGTGACCACGGTGACCACCACGACGGCGCGTTGGATGTCCAGCCGGCTCACCGTGTTCAAAGCCGCTTGACGCGCCGGATCGCTCAGCGACTGCAGCAGCGCGACGACCACGCCGAACGACACCACGGCCCAGAACGTCGGCGTGGCGGCGGCCATCGCCAGCGGCGCCAAGCAGGCGACGCCGGCCAAGCCGACGAGCAGCCTGCGCCCGTCGCTCCGGTCCGCCAGCACGCCGCCGGCGAAGAGCGCCAACAGCGCCGGCGCCTCCATCAGCACCCGCGCCAAGCTATAGCGCTCCGGCCCCACTTCCAGCACGCCGATCAACACCCACGGCACGATGATCCATTGCAAGCTGAGGGCGCCCAGCCAAAGCCCAGACGCGGCCAGATACCAAGGAAATGCGGAGCGCGGTGGCAAGGTGGAGGGCATGGCGACGGTGCCACTTAACCGCGGAACACGCGCTGCCGGTGGTATTCGAGGAACTCCCGCTCGGGCTGGAACTTCTCGGCCGGCTCGATTCGGCGGCCCTCAAACCCGCCGATGGTCTCGGCGAGGAAGTGGTCGGTTTCACTGGCGAGGCCAGACCACACGCGCACCGTCATGTCCTCGGCGATGGTGATTAAGCCGCTGTCGAACGCTCGGTCGTGCAGCGCGGACAGCAACAACCCGTTGCGTGGATTCACGCGGTTGGCCCGATCGACGCGCCACGGCACGATGTGGCTCGCGTTCAGGAGCTCTGGCGTTGCCAGGCCCGTGATGCAGCAGCGGCCCCGATAGGCACTCAACAGCGCGTCGCGGAAGAAGCGCTGGCCGATGCGCTCGCGGACGGTCGCAAGCCGCTCTCCGCCGAAATGGGCTGGCGGAATCGGCTCTGGCTGGTTGGGTTGCACCGCGTCCACGGCGCGTCTCGTCTCGATGGCGAACGCTTCCCAGTCCTCCTGCATTTCGGCCCACATCGCTCGATCCGCCACCGAGGCGGAACTCAAGCCACGGCGGCCGGTTCCCGTGATGGCTGGGTCGAGGCTCGCGATGTTGCTGAGCTTCATGGCAAGGGCACTCGGCGTCCGCCCGATGAACTCAGCGAACGCCACGATCTCTGGATTTCGATGGTGCAGGCGCCCGAACGGTGTGCGGCAATACAACGAGAAGGCGACGAGCAACTGTTGCCGCGTCCATGGGGTCGCCAAAGCGTTGCTCCTTCGCGCCGTCGCTCATCGCCGATTGGTGCGCTCGCCGGTGTGGTTGCGCCCCTAATCCCCGCTTAAGGAATCGTTGAAGTGGGCTGAGAGGCGCACCGTGCAAGGGATTTTCCGGCAAGATGCCGGTTGAGACAAAACACCCTGCAGGTGCGCCGATGGAGAGCTTACTTCCCCGTCCGCTGAGAGTCGAACAGGACTTCACGGACGCCCGCCTGACCGGCTTCGGCGGCTGCTCGGCGCTGGCGCTGACGGCGGGGCGCCTGGGCCTCTTCAAGGACCTGTCGGAGGGCGTCCGCGTGAAGGTGCGCCGGCGCGGCGCGTCGGACTGCGAGTCGCTGTGGGCGCTGGTGGCGTCGCTGGCGTCGGGGGGCGGCGCGCTGTGCGACCTGGACGCCTTGCGGGCCGACGCGGCGGCCCGCCGGCTGCTGGGCCTGCGCCACGCGCCGTCGGGCCGCCGGATGGGCGAGTTCCTGGCGAAGGCGTCCGGGTCGGACGTGGAGGGACTCCTTGAGGCGGCGCGGCGCCTGGCGCGGCGGGTCGCGCCGGCGGTCGTCGAACATGAGGTGGCGGAGCGGGGCTTCGTCCCGGTGTTCGTGGACGGCACCGAGATCGAGGTGGGCGGCGCGCTGTTCGAGGGGGCCGGCCCCAGCCACGGCGCCGAGCGGGCGCTGCTGCTGCACGGCGTGTTCGTCGGCGGCCTGTGGGCGTCGGGGCGCCTGCATCCGGGCGGCGTCCACCCGGCGCATGGCTGGCGCGGGCAGTTGGAGGCGGACGTGGCGCCGCTGCTGCCCGAGGGTGCGCCCGTCTGGGTTCGGGCGGACAACGCCTACTACGGCCGGCGCTTCGTGGAGTTCTGCCGCGCACGGGGATGGGACTACTCGGTCAGCGTCACGAACCCCAAGTGGAAGGCCCCGGTGCTGGAGCAGGTCGAAGGGCTGCCGGAGTCCGCCTGGGAGGCCGTCGGCCCCGGCGAGCGGGCCATCCTCGCGTGGCACCGGCCGGAGGGCTGGGTGGAGCACCCGTACGTCGTGGTCCGCAGGGTCCCCGACGCCGCCCAGGGCCAGCTCTTCCCCGCCCACGCGGTGATCCTCGTCTCGCGGCACGACCTGCCGCTCGCCGAGCTGGTGCGCCGCCACCGCGGCAAGCAGGGCCACGAGAACGCCTTCAAGGGGCCGCTGCGGGACTTGGACCTGCACCACCCGCCCTGCCGCGGGCTGCTGGCCAACCGGCTCTTTTACGCCTGCGGCCAGCTGGCGCAGATGCTGCTGCGGGCCGTGCAGTTCCACCTGCTGCCCAAGTCCGCCCGCCGCCACGGGCTGCGCCCCCTCATCCGACACTTCGTCCGCACGGTCGCCCAGCTGGTGAGGGCCGCCGGGCGCCACCGCCTCCTCTTCGCCAAGTCCAACTTCCGGCTCGACTGGCTCTACGCCGCGGCCGTCCAGCTCGAGTGACCCGCCCGCCCCGGCGAACCCCAACCGACCCGCCAAGGCACGCCCGGAATCCAAGGGCGGGGCGCCCCCTCGGCCCGGGCACCCCAAGCACCGCCCCGGACTGGCCCAATCCGCCCCCCAACGCCTCAAACCGCGCCTGGGAAACGCCAACGGCGCGGCGCCAACGCGCCGCCGGCACCGCGACCCGTCCAAACGCCGCCGAGACAAGCCCGAATCCAACCACCCTGCCCTTAACAGGGGATTAGGGGGTTGCGCCGCCGCCAATGCGGACTTACCATGCGTCATATTATGTCAGCGACCCATGACATGGCCGATGGCGCGGCCGGTCGCCACTGCCTCATCGAGTGCTTCGGGGCCCATGCGAGCCTTGGCGAGGCGGACTTGGAGGCGCTGCTGCGGCGGGCGGCGCGGGCGGGTGGGGCGCATGTGCTCTCGTGCCACATGCATCGGTTCGGCGCGGCGCAGGGCGTCACGGGCGTGGCGCTGCTCGCCGAATCCCATGTCACGGTACACACTTGGCCGGAACGGGGCTACGCCGCGTTCGACATCTTCATGTGCGGCGGCTGCGATGCGGAGCGGGCGGCGGAGGTGATCGCCGCCGCGGTGCCAGGCGCCGAGGTGCGGGTTCGGGCGCTGTCACGTCCGGCGCTGTCTGAGCGGGAAACGGCCACATGAACGGCGGCGAACGCTCGGCGATCTTCGCGTTGCTGGCGCCATGCACGGTGCTCGTGGCGCTGGCGGCGCTCCTGCTGGTGGGCTGCGATGGCGGCGGCGCGGCGCGGACACAGGTTGAAGCCGGTTTCGCCAGCGTGGCCGCCGCCGCCGAACGGCTCGGTCAAGACCTTGACCGGAACCGCCTCACCAACGCGGCGCTCATCGACCAATATGCCAAGGAAGTGGCGCGGCAAAAGCCGCGCCTGCGCGAACTCGCCGAGCTCTTGGGCAAGGAGGGCACTCGGCACGGCACGCTGTACACGGGTTTGGTCAACCGGCTCGAAGAGGCACGGCGCTCCATGCCAGCCGAAGGTGCCGGCGCGGACGAATACACGGCCGTCGCCACGGAACTGCAGAGCCTCGCCGAGGCGACGGCGCCCACCGAGTTCAACTTGGCGCTCACCGATCCGCTCAACGTGCTCGCCGATCTCTCAGATGGCGCGTTGCCGCGGGTCGGCGCCATCGGCAAGGCGGCGTCACAGCGCGCCAACTCCGCCGAGAATCTGGGCCCTGGCGGCCAACTGGTGGGCAATCCGCACTATGGCCAATGGCGCACGGATTCCGGCGGCAACTCGTTCTGGGTGTGGTATGGCCAATTCGCGCTCATGCGAGACCTTTTGGGCGGCCCGCGCGTCGGCTATGGCGCTTGGGCGGGCGGGCGCGACTACAGCTACTACCACGACTATGGGCGGCGCAACTACACCTCGCCGGGCGCGCGGCAACAGCAAGCGCGTGTGGAATCCACGGCGCGGCGCAAGTTCGCCTCCCAGGGTCGCACGTTCTCGAGCCCCTACGCCAAGCAGCGCCAAGGGGCCACCACCGCGGTGGCCCGCCAGAAGTTCGCGTCTTCCTACAGCCGCTCCGGCGGGGGCCAGGCGCACGCGGGCACGGCGTCCATGCGCGGCTTCGGCGGCGGTGGCCAACGTGGCCCTAGGCGTGGCAAGTGAAGGAGAGGATAGCGAGGCATGTTTGACTCATTGAGCGTTTGGATTTGGGGCATCGTCGCGCTCGACCTCTTGGTGGCCATCGTCGCCATCTGTGGTTTGCGGTACGGCGCCAGCATGTTGTTCGGGGTGGATTCCCGCCACGAACTCTCCGAAAAGGACAATCTCGCCTTTGGCGTGGCGTTGGCCGGCGGCGCCTTGGCGGTGGCCCTCATCTTGGCCGCGGCCGGGGCCGGGGATCCAGCCGTCACGTTCATCGAAGAGCTGACGGTGGTCGTGGCCTATGCGGTGGTGGGGCTTGGGCTGTTGAAGGTCGGCCTCTTAATCAACGATTCCATCGTCTTCCACAAGTTCTCCGTGCGCGAGGCGATCAACGGCGAGAATGCCGCCGCGGGCACGGTGCAAGCCGCGAACCTGATCGCCCTCGGCACACTGATCCACGGTGCCGCGGGGTGGGCGGAAGGCAGCTTGGAGCAAGCGTTGGCATCGGTCGCCATCGTGTTCTTCCTGGCGCAGGTGGTGGTGCTTGGCGTCACCCGGGCGCGCGCCGCGATCTACGCCCGCCGCCATGCCGGGGAACGTTGGCAGGACGCCATCGAGAAGGGCAACACGGCATTGGGGGTGCGCTATGCCGGGCATCTCATCGGCACGGCCCTCGCGTCCTCATCGGCCGGCGGTCTGGTGGCCTTCGTGCCCGGGGCGGACGGTGCCGCGGCCTTGGCCTACGTGGCTTGGCTGGTGTGGGCGATCATCCTGGCGGCGGTGTTGCTGGCGCTCTCGATGTTGGCGCAACGGGTGGTGCTGGCCGGCATCGACGTGGTGGCGGAAGTGGACGAGCAGCGCAATGTTGGCGTGGCGGCCATCGAAGCCGCCGTGTTCGTGGGCATCGGGCTGGTCATCCGCGCGGTGGTGGGTTGAGTTCGGCCCGCGCCGGGTGTGCTGGCGCGGTGCCTGCCGCCTGGTGCCGTTCCGAGTGACGGGCGGGCCGTGAGCCATGTTTACGCACGCGCTGCGTGGCGCCCGCACTGAGCCGCATCTAGCCAACCGGCGGCCATCCGATGACCGCTGACGCGCACCGCACCCGCCTCAAGCTATACGACGCGGCGCTCATCGGCGGCATGGGCGTGGTGGCGGCATGCGGCCTCATCTACGAATACCTCATGGCGCACTACGCCGGGCGCATCCTCGGCGCGGTGGAGCCGACGCTCTACGCGATGATCGGGTTGATGATCGTGGCGATGGGCTTGGGCGCGTTCGCCGCCAAGTGGGTGAGCGCCATCTATCGCGGCTTCGCTTGGCTTGAGCTCGGCATCGCCATCCTGGGCGCCACCTCGGTGCTGGCGCTCTCGGCGGCGGTGGCCTTCGCTTACTCGCTGCCCGAGTGGCTGCGTCAAATCTACGGCGTGGACGCCGTCATCGAGTTCGAGGGCGGGCTGGCGGCCATGTTGGTCACTGGCTCACGGGCATTGCCGTTCGCGCTGGGTTTCATCATCGGCTTCCTGATCGGCATGGAGATTCCGCTCATCGCGCGGGTGCGCCAGCAGGTGCATGCCAAGCACTTGGAACACAACCTCGGCACGATGTACGGCGCGGATTACATCGGCGCCGGCATCGGCGCGGCCATTTGGGTGCTCGTCTGCTTGAAGCTGCCCATCGCCTACGCGGCGGTGGGCGCGGCGGCGGCCAACACCGCGGTGGGCATCGGCTTCCTGGTGCTGTGGCGCGACGCGCTGCGGCCTGCGGGGTGGCTGTGGTTCGGCCACGGCGCGATGATCGGGTTGCTCGTCTGCTTGGCCGCCTTCGGCGTGGAGTGGATGGCGCGCTTGAGCGACACGCTGTTCAAGGATCGGGTGGCCTACAGCCTGCAGACTCCGTATCAGAACGTGGTGCTCACCAAACGCCACATCGCGGCCGGCAAGCCGGATGTGCTGAGCCTGTACATCAACGGCCGGCTGCAATTCGCCTCCAACGACGAGCGCATCTACCACGCCTACCTCACCACGCCGCCGCTGCTCGCCGCCTATCGGCGCGAACGGGTGCTGATCCTCGGCGGTGGCGATGGCTTGGCGCTGCGCGACGTGCTGCGCTGGTCGCCCGACGCCGTTGACCTCGTCGATCTCGATGGCCAACTGCTGCGCCTCTTCCGGGGTGAGGACGCAGCCGCCCCGGGCTGGCTTTCGGATGCCCTCACGCGGCTCAACGATGGTGCCTTCCAAGATGCGCGGGCGACCGCCTCTGCGGGTGACGCTTTCGTCGAGGTGGAACGCTTGGCCGGCGAGGGCGCGCGCTATGACGTGGTGATCGCTGACCTGCCAGACCCCAGCCACCCGGACTTGGACCGCCTCTACAGCGACTACTTCTTCGCCCGTGTGCGGCAACTGCTCTCCCCGGATGGCGCGTTCGTCACCCAATCGACCTCGCCGTACCACGCCAAGGCGGCGTTCCTCGCCATCGGCAAGACCATGGCCCATGCCGGCTTCCAAGTGGAGCAGTACCACGCGAACGTGCCGAGCTTCGGCGAGTGGGGGTGGAGCATCGGCACCGTGGGTGGCCGACCGGCCTCCGCCCGCATCGCGCTCGCCGCGCCGGGGACGACGCCGGATGGCTGGCTCGACGCCGCCGCCATCGCCGCGGCGTTCTCGTTTCCGGCCGGCTTTTTCGATGGCGTGGCGGACATCAGGATCAACCGCTTGGGCGAACACGCGGTGTATGGCTATCACCAAACCGCTTGGCAGACCTTGCAAGGGGTGTACTTCGCTGGTGAGGGCCCGCCCTAGGCCGATGGTGGCCGCATCGCGCCGGCGAGGCCGTGGCGTGGGGGTTCGGGGCGTTCGGCACCACGCCGGTGCCGGCCCAAGAATTGGCCCTTGACCTTCGACATAATATGTCATAGCTTCTCACGCATCGGGCCGCACCGGCGTTCCGGGCGGCGCTTTCAGGCAACAGATAGGGAGTTCCCGGCATGACTTTGGAGGACCTCGCCTTCCGCCTCAACGACTATGAGGACGCAGAGGGCACCACTTTCGACGCGCTCGTTACGGAGGACGGCATCCTTGAAGTCGTCTGCTCCAACAACGACGAGTTCCCCATCCACATCACCGAGACGGAGACCCAGCTGCTCTCGGTCACGCCGCTCTTCAACACCTCCGAGGTGGCGGCCGGCAAGCTCGAGGAACTCAACGTTGCGTTCCTGCGGCTCTCCCCGGCGGTGCCCCTCTCGGCCATCGGGTTGCAGGGCGACACCTACATCCTGTTTGGCGCGATGGCGCTCTCCACGCGCTTCGAGGTCATCGCCCATGAGCTTGAAGTGCAGGCCGAGAACGCCATCGACGTGCTCGAAGCGGTCGAGCACCTGCTCGCCTGACCCACACCCATCATCAACGGAGGCAACCATGGGAGTCTTGAGAGACATGATGACGGCGCTGAAAGGCGGCGCCAACGAAATCGGCGAAGCCATCGTCGATGCCAACGCCATTCGCATCTTGGAGCAGGAGATCCGCGACGCCGAGAGCGCCATCGTCAGCGCCAAGCAGAGCCTGACGCGGATGAAGAGCACCGAGATCAAGTTGAAGCGCGAACTCTCCTCGTTGCACGCGGACATCGCGGATTACGAGAAGAAGGCCGTCTCGGCCTTGGAGGCCGGCGAAGAAGGGTTGGCCACCGAGGTGGCGGGGCGCATCGCGGAGCTGGAGTCTGACCGCGACGACAAGTCCAGCGAGCAGGCCGCGCTCGACATGGAGATCGGCAAGATCCACCAGATGATCAAAGCGCGTGAGCGCACCATCCAGAAAAACAAGCGGGATTTGGACAAGGTGCGCACCGTGCAGGAGCTGCAGCGCGCCACGGCCAGCGTCTCCAAGAACTTCGCCGCCACCGGGTCGAGCGCCCACCGCGTGTCCAAGGCCCTCGAAAGGGTGAAGGCCAAGCAGACCGACTGGCAAGACCGGATGCAGGCCGGCGAATGGATGGAAGGCCAGGCGGCGGGAGACGACTTGGACGCAAAGCTCCGCGCCAAGGGCATCGGCGGCAGCGGTGGCGGTGGCGCGAGCGACGTGCTGGCGCGGCTAAAGGCGCGCCAAGGGGGTTAGCGGTGCTGCGCAAGCTCTGGCGCGCCCGCTTCGGCGACAAGGACGCGCCGGCAGCCCGCCGCTTGGCGGGTGTTGAAGACCTGCGCCAAGGCGACCTGCTTACCTTCAAGCATCGTTTGAGCCTGCCGCCGGCCTTGCAGGGGCAGACCTTCGAGGTGTCCGAAGTCGGCACCTACCATTTCGACGACGGCCTGCATCTGCAGTTGACGTTGGATGGCGCGGAGGGCGGCCGCGTCTATCTCTCGGTGCCGGAGCGTGGTGCGACGGAGCTATCCCTGTCCCGCGATGCGCCACGCGCCGATGTGCTCAAGCTCTTCGACGAGGCGGCCTTCGCGGCGCTCTGGGACGATGGCCTCGCCACGCTGGCCGTGGCGACGCCCCTGCCCGAGTACGAAGGGTGGCTCGGGGAGCGCTATGAGCAGGTGGTGAACTTCGGCGAAGGCTACTTCTACGACCGCGACCGCCGCGGCGAAAGCGTCTCACGCCATGTGGACGACGACGCGGAGGAACTGCGCTACCACGAGTGCGAAGACGCCAGCGGGCGCTTCGGCGTGACGGTGGAGGTGTGGGCGGATGGCGAGACGGACGTGTCGTTGGACGTGAATTGCCCGTTGGATGTCATCGACTCCATGTGGCCCGGCGAGAGCCGCGATCAATGAAGGGCAACGCACTGAAGGCCAGCGCCGGCGGCGCCGATGCCCGTGCCGCCCGCCAGGCGCGTTTCCATGCGGAACGCAAGGCGCTGCGCAAGGTGCAGGTGCATTTCGAGTTCCAACAGGCGCTCATGCAAAGGGTGCGCATGGCGGCGGCCGCGGAGAACCTTAGCTATGCGGACTATGTGCGCAAGCTCGTGGGGCTGCCGTACGCGAAGATTCAACGGCCGCGCATCAGCCTGTCGTTCGGCGAGCAGGATTTGGCGCTCTTGGCGGAGCGTTACCGCGAGCCCGCCGCGGATCCGTCGGTGCTCAAGCGGCGCGTGATGGACGAAGTGGGCCGCCAGTTCCAACACGAAACCGGGGAGGTGGCCCAAGACGAGTGAACGGGGCGCCCCGGCGCCTGCCGCTCAACCACGCACCGCCTCGAAATACGCCGCCGCGGCCTTGAGGTGGGCATCGACGTTGGTGCCATGCCCCACGGTGTGCGTGGCGATGGCGAGGTGGGTGCAATCGAGCGCCGCCCAACGGTCGTGGTGCCGCTTCCACTTCTCCGGGTCGCCACCGCGGCTTTGCGCCTGCGCTTGGATGCCGAAGCCCTGCCAGGGCTTTCCCGCCGCTTCCCGTGCGGCGCGGATGGTGGCCAAAGCGTGACGGGCGCTCTCGCTCGGCCCACCTAGGGGAATCCAACCGTCGCCGAGCCGCCCGCAACGCTTGAGCAGTGCCGGGGCGCCGCCGCCGAACCAGATGGGGATGGGCTGTTCCGGGCGCGGCAAGATGCTCGCCTGCGTCACCGTGTGGAACTCGCCTTGGTAGCTGAAAGCGTCCTCCGTCCAAAGCCGGCGCAACAACTCCACCTGCTCGGCTTGGCGTGTGCCGCGCCGCTCGAACGGCACGCCCAACGCCTCGTACTCCACCTCGTTCCAGCCCGTGCCGATGCCGAGCCGGAACCGATGGTTGGAGAGGATGGCGAGCTCAGCCGCCTGTTTGGCGATGAGGGCGGTTTGCCGTTGGGGCAGGATCATCACCGCGGAGCAGAACTCCAAGGTGGTCGTCACCGCGGCCATGAAGGCGAAGGTGGTGAATGGCTCGTGGAACGCCACATCCTTGTCGTAGGGGCCGCTCCAACCGCCGGGCCGGTCTGGGTCCGCGCCCAACACATGGTCGTAGATGAGGATGTGATCGGCGCCCAAGCCCTCCGCGCCCTGCGCGTAGTCCTTGATGGCCGCCGGATCGACGCCGATCTCGTTGTGCGGGAACACCATGCCGAGCTTCATGCCATCGCTTCCTTCGCCGTGGAAGCCGTATGATAGCGCCAGCTTGTGGCAGCCGGTGGGGGCGACCGTTCGTCGCTGGGCTGACGTAAACGGCGGTCTAGCATGAAGAACACCTTTCAGATCATGCGGATAGAGCGCTTCGCTGAACTGATACCCGATGGCCTGCGCGGGATGCAGGGTGCGGCGTTCTACGCCGGCAGAAGCGCGTTTGAGGCACCCGCCGCCCCGCTGTACATCCTCGGCCTCAATCCGGCGGGCAGCTTTGAGGGCACCTTGGACGAGCACACCCAGTGTGTTCTGAATGATGAGCAGCCCGATTGGTCGTCCTACCTGGACGGGCCGCCGTGTGCGAGTGGTGGCGGGCGTCCGCCCCCCAAGTCCAAGATTCGCAAGCGGATGTCACCTCTCTTGGAGAAACTGGAGCAGTTGGGCATCTCCCTTAGGAACGTGCCTGCGAGTAACCTCTTCTTCAAGAGTTCCCGGACGTTAGACCGCATCGAACCACGTCAGCGTGGTGCCTTGACGCGAGCTTGCTGGCCATTCCACCAAGCGGTGATAGACGAGCTGGGCATCCGCGTGGTCGTGTGCTTGAGCAAGAAAACTGACAAATGGGTCAGAACACAAATGGGTGCCAGCGAAAAGGTGGATGAGTTTGTTGAACAAAGTAAACGGAAGTCACCATGGAAGAGCTGGGTCCACAAGAACCAAGGGACTGGACGGATCGTGATAGGACTTACTCATCCGAGCAGGGCTCATTGGACAAAGCCGGAGACCGACCCAACGGAACTGGTTCTGAAAGCACTCGAAGGCTGCTACGACTAAGCCCGAGAGCGATCTGCCCAACCAGAAGAGCATCGCACTCGCCCGACTGGAAAAGCTCACGCCGGTCCCCCACGACGAGTTGCCCGAAGCAGTGGAAGATGCAAGGATGAGATTGGATGGCCCTCTCGTGCATGAAGAAATCGCCGCGGCACTTCGTCCTTCCCCTTCCTGAACGGGGTTATCCTCCCTTGCGCACAAGGGGAAACTGAGTTACGGCCATCGCACTCAATCCAGCGCACCGGCTTTGCGGGCAACTTCGTAAAGTTGCCTGATTTCCGCGATGGCCGCTTCCGCCCGCACCAAGTTGCCCTCGAAGTTGCTGCCGATACAGGCGCGTTGCGCCCAAATGGATTGCAGAAGGTCGCGCAGTTGCGTCTTGGCGAAATCCGGCAGCCCATGTACCCCTAACCACTGCGCCGCCACTTCCTCGGCGCGCTCCAGATCGGCTGCCTTGCAGTATATGGAAGCCGCGCTCACCGCGGATATTCCGGTGGTGCGCGTCTTTGATCGATCCAAGTCGGCAAGCGCTTCGACTTCGGCATCGGCGGCGCGCTCGTACAGCTTTTGCGCTTCCTTTGGCCTGCTCTGAAGCAGCGCTACCTGCGCCTCCGAAGCCAAGCGCTCGCTGCGTTTGTGGTGCTCCGCCCAAGACATGGCACGTCTCTAGCCGTCTCCGTTGCCAGCTTCCAAATCGGCCAGTTTGATGAGCTTGGCCTTGAAGCCAACCACGCCGGCCATTGCTGGCAGGTTGCTGTACCCAGCCGCCGCTTGGGTGAGTTTCTCCGTAAGACGGTGGTTGACGGCGCTCTCCGGCCCTCGATCCACGCCGGAGACTTCCAGACGCAAACAGTCGTCAAGGTGTTCGAGGTCCCCCGGCGTACCACTGGGAGCGATGTAGTAGTCCGCGCCGGTCTCTGTTTCCGCCCTGCCGACCGCGACTAAGTCGTCGGTCAGTTCGACCGCAGCAAGGACACAGGCGTAAGCGCCCCATTCGGTTGCGTCGGTTTCATTGGCCCATGCCCGCTGCACACGCTCGTCCGCTCGCTGCCACTGCGCGACCGTCGTCGAGCGCACATCGCGATTGTCCAAGCTGAACGCCGTTGGCGAATCGTGATGGCGACCCAAACAGACCGCGGCCGCCTCCGTCAGCGCGTCCGCAAGCGCTTCCGTCAGCCCAAGGTACCGTTGCGCCATGTCGTGGATGGGCAGCTCGGCTTGGGTTGCCATTCAATCCGTCCGCAATCCACAGGGGGTTGGAACGGGTGAGAATAGCACGCGATTGGGCCTCAAGACCGTCTGCCCGGCGGCTGGGTGCGAGTCACGCCAGCGGCGCACCCGGCAGGCCAATCCCCTACAATGCGCGGCTTTTGCGGCGCTAGAGCCGGATTGACACCATGAGCGGGACGGCAGGGTCGGGCAACGCCTTCTCCTTCGTGCGGATGGAGCGGGAGATCCTCGACTTTTGGGCCGAGCGGGACGTGTTCCAGAAGTCCTTGGAACGCACCCGCGACAGCAAGCCCTACATCTTCTACGACGGCCCGCCGTTTGCGACGGGGCTACCGCACCACGGCAACTTGCTGGCCTCCGTCATCAAGGACATCGTGCCGCGCTATTGGACGATGCGCGGGCGCCATGTGCTGCGCCGCTTCGGGTGGGATTGCCACGGCCTGCCCGTGGAGCACGAAATCGACAAGCAACTCGGCATGTCGGCGGCCGAGGCGGTGGCCAAGCTGGGCGTGGCGGGCTACAACGCCGAGTGCCGCGGCATCGTCGAGCGCTATGTCGATGAATGGCGGGGCGTCATCACCCGCATCGGCCGCTGGGTCGATTTCGATGACGACTACAAGACCATGGATGCGTGGTACATGGAGTCCGTCTGGTGGGTGGTGAAGCAGCTTTGGGACAAGGGCCTCATCTACCGCGGCTTCAAGGTGATGCCGGTCTCGACGGCGCTCGAGACGCCGCTGGCGAACTTCGAGGCCAACATGAACTACAGGGACGTGCAGGATCCCGCGATCACCGTGACGTTCGAGCTCACTGACGAGGACGCCCACCTCACCGCGTGGACGACCACGCCGTGGACGCTGCCCTCCAACCTCGCCGTCTGCGTGGGCGCGGCCATCGATTACGTGAAGGCGCGAGACCGCGCCACCGGCAAGACGCTCTACTTGGCCAAGGAGCGCCTGGACGCCTACGCGGCGCGGCATGACTTGGAGCCCCTCGCCGAACTCAAAGGTGCGGACTTGGTGGGGCGCGCCTACAAACCGCTCTTCCCCTACTTCCAAGACGAGGCGCGG
Source organism: Candidatus Azotimanducaceae bacterium (assembly GCA_965200505.1). Taxonomy (GTDB): domain Bacteria; phylum Pseudomonadota; class Gammaproteobacteria; order Pseudomonadales; family Azotimanducaceae; genus VXNE01. The sequence goes on from OZ241343.1 coordinate 3,424,068, forward strand.
CGCGGCGCGTTCGTCGTGGTGGCGGACGACTACGTCACCACCAGCGAGGGCACGGGCCTCGTGCATCAGGCGCCGGCGTTTGGCGAGGACGACTTCCGGGTGTTGCGCGAGCATGGCATCGAGGCATTTGTCTGCCCGGTGGGGATGGACGGCGTGTTCACCGATGCCGTGCAGGATTTCGCCGGCCAGTTCGTCAAAGACGCGGACGCGGACATCATCGCGTGGCTCAAACGCGCCGGTGCCCTATACGAGCAAGCGGTGGTGGAACACGCTTACCCACACTGTTGGCGCTCGGACACACCGCTCATCTACCGTCCGGTGCCGTCTTGGTTCGTCCGCGTCACAAGCCTCATCAACGACCTGCTGGCCGCCAACGCAAAGGTGCGCTGGGTGCCGGAACACATCCAACATGGACGCTTCGGCAACTGGCTCGCGGCAGCGCGGGACTGGGCGATCTCGCGCAACCGCGTGTGGGGCACGCCACTGCCAATTTGGCGCAACGACGAGACCGGCCGGGAAGTGTGCGTCGGTTCCATCGACGAGCTCGCCGCCCGCACCGGCGTCAAGCCCACCGATCTGCACCGCGAGTTCGTGGATCCCCTCACCTTCGAGGTTGAAGGCGAGGCCGGCGTGTATCGGCGCATTGAGGAAGTGTTGGATTGCTGGTTCGAGTCCGGCGCGATGCCATACGCCCAACTGCATTATCCGTTCGAGAACGAGCGCGTGTTTGAGCGTGGTTTTCCGGCCGAGTTCATCGCCGAGGGTTTGGATCAAACCCGCGGCTGGTTCTACACGCTCATGGTGCTGTCCGCGGCGCTCTACAAACGGCCGGCGTTCAAGAACGTCATCGTCAATGGCCTCGTCATGGCCGAAGACGGCAAAAAGATGTCCAAGAGCCTCAAGAACTACACCCCGCCGGACGAGTTGATGGAAACCTACGGGGCGGACTCACTCAGGCTCTACCTCATCAACTCCGGCTTGGTGCGCGCCGAGGACCAGCACTTCCGCGACGCCGGCGTGAAGGACATGGCCCGCCGGGCGCTCTTGCCTTGGTACAACGCCTTCGCCTTCCTGCGCACTTACGCCAGCATTGATGGCTGGGCGCCGGCGCTGGGCTTTCATCACGGCAGCAACGTGCTGGATCGTTGGCTGCTCTCGCGCCTGCAGACCTTGAAGGCCGGCGTCGCCGAGGAGATGGCCGCGTATCGGCTCTACAACGTGGTGCCGCGGCTCTTCGAGTTCATCGAAGACCTCACCAACTGGTACATCCGCCTCAATCGCCAGCGCTTTTGGGGCGAGCAGGTGGATGCGGACAAGATCGCCGCCTACAGTGCGCTGCACACCGCCGTATATGAGCTGACGCTCTCAATGGCGCCGTTCGCGCCGTTCCTGGCGGAACACATCTATATGGAACTCAAGCGGCTCTCTGGCGACGCGCCGAACCCCATCAGCGTTCATTTGTGTGATTACCCAGACGCCCTACCGCACTTGCGCCAACCGGCCCTGGAGGCGGCGGTGGAACGGATGCGGCGCGTGGTGCTGCTCGGCCGGCGCAAGCGCGAGGATGCCCGCGTGAACCTGCGCACCCCCCTCTCGCGTTTGGTCATCATCCACCACGACCAAGCCGTGTTGGATGAAATCGCCGAGCTGGAGCGCTATGTGAAGGCCGAGCTCAACGTGAAGGCGGTGGCCTACGACACGGACGAGAGCCGCTACATCGACGTTCAGGCGCGGCCGGATTTCCCGGTGCTCGGCAAGCGCTTGGGCAAACGCATGAAGGCGTTTCAGGCGAGCATCGGCGCCTTGGCGCCAGATGCCATCCGGCGCTTCCAAGCGGTGGGTGAATTGACCTTGGACGGCGAGACCTTTGGGCCGCGAGACATCCAAGTGGTGCGCGCCCCGCGGCCGGGCACGGGTGTGCTGTGCGACGCCACCCTTTCCATTGACTTGGATTGCGAGCTGAACGACGCCCTCGTGCGCGAGGGGTTGGCGCGGGAAGCGGTGAACCGGCTGCAGCGCTCGCGGCGGGATTTGGGGTTCGAGGTGACGGATCGCATCCGCGTGGCCTATGGCGGCGACGCGGACATCGTGGCGGCCCTCGAGGCCCATGCGGACTATGTGGCCGGCGAGGTGTTGGCCGTGCAGTTCGCCGCCGCCACGCCGCTGCCGCCGGATGCGCTGCGCTCAGACATCCACGGCCGCCCGTTCGCTTACCGCATCGAGCGGGCGTGATGGCCGTGGCTCGCTGGCGGCGGGCTGTGGCGACCCTTGTCGCGCTGGCCTTGCCATCGGCCGCGGCGGTCGCTGTGGAAGGCGACGCCGCGCCAGTCGCGGCCGCGCCCCGGGTCATCGTGCTGTCTTGGGACGGCGTGCGCCACGACTACCCGGATTGGGGCGAGTTCCCCGGCTTGGCTCGGCTGCAGCGCGATGGGGTGCGGAGCAAGTTGCTGCCGGTCTATCCGTCGAACACGTTCCCTGCCCATGTCTCCCTCGCCACCGGCACTTACCCGGACATCCACGGCATCATGGACAACGTTTTCTTCGCGGAGGGCAAGCGCTACGCCGTCGGCGATGCCGATTGGATCCAGGCAGAACCCGTGTGGATCGCCGCCGAGCGCCAAGGCGTGAAGGCGGCGACGTACTTCTGGGTAGGCTCGGAGAGCGATTGGCGCGGCCAAGGCCAGTCGTACCGCATCGCCCCCTTCGCGCGCCATCCGGAGCCACGCAAGGTGCGCCAGATACTGGAGTGGGTGGACTTGCCCGCTGCCGCGGCGCCACGTCTCATCATGAGCTATTGGGCCGGGGCGGACACGGTGGGCCATCGCCGCGGCCCGGATCGCTCGGCGATCGTGCCGCAGTTGCGCGGCCAAGACGCTGCGCTGCGGACGCTGCTGGAAGGGCTCGACGAGCGGCGCGCATGGCCTCACACCACCTTGCTGCTGGTGAGCGACCACGGCTTCACCGCCACCACCGAGCTCATCGACATCGCGGCCGCCCTTCGGGCCGCCGGTGTGCCGGCGCACGCCTTTGGCGGGGCGCTGGCGCAAGTTTACCTGCAGGATCCCCAGCGGCTTGTTGACGGGGAGCGGGTGCTGGGAGCGATTCCCAACGTCACCGTGCATCGCCCGAACGCGTTGCCCGTTGAGTGGCGGCTCGCAATGCCTAGCAGGCTGGGGCACTTGGTCGTCGCCACCACGCCGCCCAACGTGCTCACCGCGGATTACGCCTCGATGCGCGGCGGCCACGGCTACGCCCCGACCCACCCAGACATGGTGGCCGCCTTCTTTGCGTTGGGGCGGGGCGTCGGGCCATTGCCGCCCTCGGCCCAGTTGCGGCAGATCGACCTCGCCGCCACCGTCGCCGCGCTGCTGGACATCGAGCCGCCGGCGCAATCCGAAGGTGTGCCGATGGCTTGGCTGCGGCTGCCCGAAGGCTAGAACGCCACTGCGTCGCTAACCGCCCGCGGCTGCCTCGAGGGACACCAGCGCCACCGCGTTGGCCGGAAGCCAGCCGCGGGTGCCGTCGGCGAGGGCGATGCGCAGCCAAGCGTCGCGGCGCTCCAACACGGCCACTTCGGCCGCCGCCGGCAGCGGCTGGGCGAGGGTGGGCGGGGCGCCGTGGCTGTCCGCGGAGCGTAGCGTGGCGTTGTCCGCCAACACCACCGCGGCGCTGGCGCCGGCACCCCCCAGCGTCGCGGCGCCGAGGGCGATGGCGCAGCCGGCGATGGGCATCAAGGCCAGCCGGCGCAATGGCCGAACGCGCTGGGGCGACCATGGCGTGAGCAGCAGCGCGGCGAGGGCGAAGGCGACCGCCGCGGCCCAATGCCACTGTGGCGCCGATAGCTGATTGCGCCACGCCAGCAGGGAGTCCAACGCGCCGGCGGCGGTGGGTCGCGGCAACCAGCTGGGGGCGCGCTCGCGCTGCCAGGCGAGGTTGTGCGCCGCCCGTTCATGGTCGGGTTGCGCGGCGAGGGCCCGTCGCCAACCGAGCACGGCGCGGCCGGCATCGCCGGCGCCGAGGGCCGCGTTGCCCCAGTCCGCCAATAGCTCTGGCGCGTCGGGCCGTGCCGCGGCCAAAGGCCGCAAGCGCTGTTCGGCCTCGGCGAAGAGGCGAATGCGGCGCACCCGGTCCGGCTCCTCCAAGGCTTGTCGATAGACTTGCCGCGCCGCGTCCAACTGCGCCGTGGGCGATGGCGCCGGCAGTGGTTCGGCCACGGTGTCCGCGGTTTGGCCGGCCGCGCTGGTTGCGAGCAGCGCCGCGGCCAGCGGCAGGGCCGCGACGGCCACGGCCGGCGCCACATCGCCCGCTTGCCACGCCCGAGCCAGAGCCTGCACCGCGGCGATGGTCTCCGGGTCGAGCGGTTCATCCGCGGCGCGTGGGTCGAAGGCGGTGGTTTCCAACCTTTCCGTGAGCGCCGTGCGTGGCGGCGCCGTGCCGAGCGCCGTGGCGAGTGCGTTCAACGCCTTGGACACCCGCGGCGCCGCCTCCTTGGCCGGTGCCTGTGCCTTGAGCGCGGCGTTGAGTTCGCGCCGTGCCTGGGCCACCTGCTGGTGCCGCCCGCGGCGGGTGGCGGTGCGTCGCCACACGCCGTTCAAGCCGGCGAGCACCAACGGTGCCAGATAGAGCAGGGCGAGCCAATGCGGCGTGAGCTTCGTGCCCCACGGCACACGCAAGGTCTCGTTCGGGTCGCTTAAGGACATGTCCGCTCCCAGCAGCGAGCCGGTGCCGGCTGGCGCCGCGGCGCGTGGCGTCGGCACCGGGGCGGTGGCGGGCGGCGCCGCGGTGGCCACGTCCGCGGCGCCGATGACGGTGCCCGTTTGCACGGACAGCGCGATGGGTCGGCTTTGGGTGGTGGCGTACTCGCCGGTCACGGGGTCGAAATAGGGCAGGGTGATGGCCGGCACCTCCCGCGCCTCGGCGCTCATCACGCGCACCGTCACGTCGAAGGTCTTGGCGTTGGCGGCCGCGTCAACCACGCCGAACGGCGCCGCGTTCGGCACGGAGAACAGATGTGCCGGCAAGGCGCCGGGGCCGCTGAGCGGCGGCAGCGACAGCCCTTTGAGGTCGCCGTCGCCACGCACCGTCACCGCCAACTCGATGGGGTCGCCCACTTGCACCACGCTGCGGCTCGCCTGCACGGCGATGGCGAAGCCGCGCCCGACGGCATTGACGAAACCCGGCGGCCGGCCGGCCTGCGGCAGCGGCCGTACCGTCAACCGCCGGCGTTCGCCTTCGGCCTGAAAGAGCGCGGTGCGCGTGCGGCGGAAACCGAACGCATCGCGCACGGAACCGGCTTCGAGACGCGCCGCCACGCGCACTGGCGCGATGTCGAGGGCACCGGGCGCGAGCGCCGTGACGCGGGCAGGGAAGCGCAATCGCGTGTAGCCCACGCCGTCCTCAGTCACGTTGTCGCGCAGCACCGGCAGCTCGATGTTGGCGGCGCCGGCGGGGAAGGCGAAGGTTTGGCCGTCAATGGGTGGGGGTTCCACGCGCACCGCATCGGACGCGAACAGGGGTACCACGAACTCGTGGCGCTCCACGTCGCGGGTGATGAGCCACTCCAGCGCCACGTCGAACGTCTCGCCCACCCAAACGGGCCGTTCCGGGAGGTCCATGCGCACGATCATGTCGCTCGTCACCTCCATCGGCCGGGCGGTGAACGCGGCGGCGCGGCTGGTGGCCGCCTTCGCCCCTTGGGCCACCGTGAGCGGCGGCACCTCGTAACGCCCCGCCGCCGGCGCCTCCACGCGCCAGCGATACACGAACGTCACCTCCCGCCATTCCGAACGTTGCCCGTTGACGATCTGGATCTGTTGCGAAACGCTGGGGCTGACACCCAAGTACGTCACTTGGCAGTTGGCGATCGCGAGCGCGGGCGCCTCGGGCTGAGGCGTCTCGTCAAAGCCGCTGGCAGACAGGGATAGGATGAAGGGCAGGTTCGCGTACAGCTCGTCGGAATCGACCTGCAGGGAGAGGGATTGCCCCCACGTCGCCGGCGCGACCACGCCGGCCGCCAGCGCGATGGCCCAGAGCCGCCTCACCAATCCTTCTCCACCGGGTCCGGCGGGTGGGTTTCGCGCCGGTCGCGCCGCCGCTGCGCATCCCGGTCCCGTATCGCCTGCAGCCGGCGCATGGCTTGGCGCTGCGACATCCGCTCCTCCTCGTCGGGCTGCGGGGCGGCCTCTTGGGCCTGTTGCTGGCCCGCTTGCCCGCCACCATTGTCGCCGCCATCGTCTTGGCGGGGCGGCTGCAACAGTTTGAGTGCGTTCTCCAAGCGTTCGATGGCGGCCACCTGTTCGTCAAGGGCCGGTGCGAGGTCTGGCGACGCCGCGGCGGCCGCTTCGGCCGCGGCGGCCATGATGGCGTTGGCGCCGTGCATGTGCGTGGCGCCGGCGCGAAGCTCGGCGGTGGCCTTGGCGAGGGCTTCGGCATCGGCGGGCTCGTTGGCGGCCGGATCGCCGGGCGTCGGTGGTTCGGCGGCGTCCGCGCTCTGCGCGAGGGCCGCCGCCAACGCATCGCCGGTGGCTGCGTGTTCGGCTTGGCGCTGGGCCGCCAGTTCCATTTCCGGCACCAGCCGGTCGAGTTGCGCCTCGAATTGCAGCGTGGCGGCGCGATCGTGGGTGTCGGATTGCTCGGCGATGAGGGCCTCAAGGTGTTCGACGAAGCTGAAGAAGAGGCGTCGCAGCGCCTCGATGTGGCCGAGCGCTGCCTGCGCCGGCGGCAACGCCTTAGCGCCGGAAGGAGCGGCCGCGCCGAGGGCGCCGAGCAAGGCGTCCAGTTCCCGCAGCGCCCCGCCGCGGTGGGTTTCCGCCAGCTCGTGGCGTTGACGCGCCGCTTGCGCGGCCTCCTCGGTGCCTGGGTCGTCCGTTGCGTCGGCGTCGGCGGGCGGCGGTGTCAGCGCTTCGCGCAAGAGCGGCGCCATGCGGGTGAGGCGTTCGCGGTTGTCTTGGGCGAGCGCGGTCACGGCGCGGATGCGCTCGGCGGCCGAGAGCGGCGGCGTCGCCGGCGCGTCGGCGTCGTCCGGTGGCGGGGTGAGCAGTGCCGTCGCTTGGCTTTGGTCGGCGTAAGCCAGCTCGATCAGCCCGCGCAGGTCGGCAAAGCGCTCGATGGCTTGGTTCAGGGAGCGCACCGCCTTGGCCTCGGCTTCGACGGCGGTGTCGAAGGTGCCGTTTTCCAAGGCGGCGATGGCGTCCCGCATGGCGGCGAGGCCGTCGGAAAGATGGGGCAGGGCTTCGGCCGCGGCTTGCCGAACGCGCCGAACCGCGGTTTCGTCAGCGGCAGGTTCCACAGCGTCCGCGTCGTCTGCGGGCGTTGCCGCGGCCTCGACGTGACGCAACGTGGCGCCGGTGCGGGCCGCCGCGTCCTCTTGGCGATTGACAAGGTGGCGGGGCGTCAGCCACGGTGGCGCCGCTTGTGTCTCGCCGCCTTCCTCGGCGCTGACGCGGCCGGCGGTGAACGCGGCCAAGGTGGCCGTGTGGCTGAGCAGCGCGGTTTCGTCACGGACGATGGCCTGGAGCGTCGCAAGTGGGTCCTGCAACTGTTCGCGGGCGCGTTTCAGTTCGCCGAGGGCGGCATCGGCGCGGCGGTGGGCGCGTTCACCCTCCAAGCGGCGCAGCCGGCGCCGGGCATCGCCAAGGGATTGGCGGCCGCGTTGCAGATAACGCTCCATCGCCTCCAGCTGGGCGCTGCGGGCGCCCTGTTCGGGCGTCGGCGCATCGAGGCCGTCGAGATGCCCGCGTTCGGCCGCGCCGAGATCGGCCACCGCCGCCGCTTCGGCCAAGAGCGCCCGTTCACGGGCCGCCAGCGCCTCGAAGTCGTCCTTGAAGCCAGTGGGCTGCGCCCCGGCGCCCTGGGCGTCGATGTCGGTCAGCAGGCCGCGGATGCCGTCGCGCACGCCACGCTGATCGTCGATGATGGCGCTGAGCCGAGCCTGCAGCGTGTTGCCGCGGTTGATGCTGTCCGCCAAGCGTTCGATGCGCTTCAGCACCAGTTCGAGATTCACCCTGGCGGCGTCGTCCTGCTCGGGCGCCAGCCGGGCGGCGTCGTGGAACCAAGCCGCACTGGAGCGCAAGGTCGAAAGCGTCGCGGCCGGTTTCGCGTCCGCCGCGGCATCGGCCTGCCCGGCGAGGGCGAGGCCCAAGTTGAAGGCGGCCCGGTAGCGCAGCGCGGCATCTGTGCCGGCGGCGTCCCGCGCCGTCAGAAAACCAGCCGCGGCGTCCTCGAAGGCACCGGCCTGCAGGCGGCCGAGCGCATGGTTGTATTGGGCGCGCGGGCTGGCGTCGGTTGGCGCGGCCGGCGCCTCGGCGGTGGCGTCCTCGGCGTTTTCGGCAGGGGCTGGCGCGCTTGTCGCCGGCGCTTCCGAAGCGAGCGCGGCCGGCACCGCCAAGAGCCAGGCGGCCATCCACTTGAGGCGCCTCATGCCGCGCTCCGCTCGGATGGGGCGGTCGCGCCCGTGGCGCCGATCCAGATGCCGGCCATGAGCGTCAGCAGCGCCGCCAGCACGAACCAGCGGTAGTGTTCCGTTGGCCGGCGGCGCACCACCCGCGTGGTGGCCTCGGTGACGATGGGTTCGACGTACGCTTGCACGATGGCGTCGATGTCCACCGCCGACGTGCCCGCCGGCACGTAGATGCCGTCGCTCTCAAGGGCGATCTGGCGCAGCGTGGCGCCATCCAAGCGAGACCGCACCACTGCGCCGTCGGCATCCGTGACGAGCCGCCGGGCGCCGGTGGCGGGGTCCGTGATGGCGATTTCGCTGCCGGTCTCGCTGCCGAAGCCGATGGCGACGATGCGGATGCCGGCCGCCACGGCTTCGCCGGCGGCGTCCAGGGGATAGGAGTCATGGTCTTCGCCATCGGTGATGAGGACCAAGATGCGGGGCGTGCCGCGATTGGGGCCAAACGCGGCCACGGCCTTCCTGATGGCGTCGCCGATGCGGGTGCCGCCCCGCCCGACGGACGTTGGGTCGGCGTCGCGCAGCACCAGCCGGAAATAGCCATAGTCCGAAGTGAGCGGGCTCAACACGCTGGCGCGCCCGGCGAACGCGATGAGGCCCACGCGCTGGCCCTCCACCCGCTCGATGAACTCCACCACCTCGGCCTTGGCGCGCGCCAGCCGGTTCGGCGCGGCGTCTTCGGCCAACATGCTCTTGGACACGTCGAGCAACACCATGATGTCTGCCTTCACGCCGCGATCAACGGTTTCGGCGCCGCCCGGGGTCTGCGGGCGCATGAGGGCGATGACGCCGAGCAACAGCGTCGCCACCAAGCACCCGAGCCGAACCACGCGGCGCGGGGTGGCGACCCGCTGCGCGACGCGCCGTTGCATGGTGGGGGAAATGAAACGCGCCAAGGCGTCCTTGGCCCGCAGTTCGAAGAAGGCGGTGGCGCCGGCGATGGCCAAGGCCGGCCACACCAAGTGGATCCAATGCGGGTTGGCGAACACCCAGCCGTCCATCAGGGCAACCTCGGGAAGAGGGCGGCCCGCGCCAGCCAGCCGGCGCCGAGCAGCAACAGGCCAGCGGCGAGGGGCGCCGTGAACAGCTCATCGTAATGGCGGAAGCGCTCCTCGATGATCTGGGTGCGCTCCATGCGATCGATTTCTTGATACACGGCCGCCAACCCAGCCGCGTCGGCGGCGCGGAAGAAGCGCCCGCCGGTGCGCTCGGCGATGTCGCGCAACGTGTCCTCATCCACTTCCACCGGCACCGCGGCGAGCCGTGTGCGGCCGGTGAACGGGTCCTCCACGCGCACCGGCGCCATGCCGGTGGTGCCGGCGCCGATGGCGTACACCTTCATGGAGAGCGATCGCGCCAATTCCGCGGCGGCCGCCGGCGTCTCGACGCCGGCGTTGTGAACGCCGTCGGTCAGCAACACGATGATGCGGGAGGTGGCACTCGACTCGCGCAGGCGTTCGACGGCGAGGCCCACGGCGTCGCCGATGGCGGTGCCGTCCTCGGCGCGTTCGCGCACGATCTCCAAGTTGCGCGCCACCGCGGCGAGGTTGGCATGGTCCAAAGTGAGTGGGGCGGCGGTGTCGGCGTAGCCGGCGAAGCTCACGAGGCCGATGGCGTCGTTGGGGCGGCCGTCGAGGCCGGCGCCGCCCAGCACGAACGCCTCGAACACGTCCTGCACGGCCGCCAAGCGGGTGCGCTCGCGCGCCTCGGTGGAGAGATCCAACGCCTGCATGGAACTCGACACATCCACCGCCATCATGATGGCGATGCCCTCGCGCTGGATGCGGCTCAGGCGCTCGCCGATGCGTGGCCCGGCGAGGGCCACCACCAAGGCGACGAGGGCCGTCGCCACCATCGCGTCCGGCAGCCACGCCCAGCGGACGCGCCAACCGGCGCTGCGCCTCGGCAACAGCTGGAACGACGAGAACGCCACCCGGCCGGGATCGCGCCGCGCCAACAGGAAGGCCGGTGCCGCGAGCAGCACCAGCGCCAAGGCGAGGGGCTCGCGGAACTCCAAGGAAGCCAAGCCGTCCATGTCAGGCGCCGCCGGCCGCGGTCTCGGCCCTGGGCGCCAAAGGGGGATGCGTAGGCGTCGGTTTCGCCGCGCCGGCAACGGCGGGGGCATCATCCCGCGTCGCTTGGATGCGCGTTTCATCCAAGAAGCGGCGCAGCGTCTGGAACGCCTCGCGGGACTCATCGGCGGCCGGGCTATAGCGGGCGAACTTCACCCGGTCGCAATGCGCGAGGAACGCGGAGAGCCGTTCCCGATGGTCGCCGGACAACGCCGCGGCGCGGCGCGCTTCGAGCAGGAACTCCTCCGTGGTGAGTTCCGGGGCCCGCACGGCGTAGCGATCTTCCACATAGCGCCGCGTGATGTCGGAAAGCTCCACGTACCAAGCGTCCGCCGCGTCGCCTGAGGGCCAGCCGCGCCGTTCCAAGCGCTCGAGCCGGCGCATGGCGCGGTCGTAGGCGGTGAGCTGGGCCCGCTCGAGGGCCCGCCGCTGCCAGAGGAACGCGGCGGCGGCGAGGGCCGCCAAGGCGGCCAATCCGGCCGCGGCCCAAGGCCACCAGGAGGGCAGCCAGCCGCCAAAGTCCTCCGAGAGCGCCGCCCGCGGCGGCAGCAACTCGTCCATGGCGGCGCCCTCGGGCAGCACGGACGTCACCTCAAAGGCGATCTCGTCCGTTATCAACTCCCGATACACGTCGCTGGGCCCATCCCGCTCATCAAGGTATTCGATGCGCAAACCCGGAATGCGCTGCGGTCCGCTCATGGGCGCCTGCAGGGAGTAGCGCTGGCTGGCGGTTTGGCCGCCGGCATCGGTGGCGCCTTCGTGATCTGCGAAGTCCAGTATCGTGAACCGGCCGAGGGCTTCGCCGAACGCGGGCAAATCCAGCCGCACCCCCGGTTGCGCTTTGACGGCCAGCGTCAGGGCTAGCGGGTCGCCGAGCCGCGGCGCGGCCGGCGTGAGCGTCACCGTGGCCTGCACCGGGCCCTCATGGGACGCCGTCGAAAGGGCTTCCTCGGCAGGGTTGTCCGGTGCCGGGGTCGCGGCGCTCGGCGCTGTGTCCTCGGGCGTGCAGGCAGCGCAGAGGGCGAACGCGAAAGCCATGCCGGCGGCGCGGCCCTTCAACGGCGGATCCTCCGTTCGCGCATGCGCAGGAACGCGAGCAGCGGTGCGGCCACGGAGCCGGCGGCGTCGATTTCGATCATGTCGATGCCGACGCGCCGCAGGCTGCGCTTGAGCTGGTCGCGGCGTTGCCCGGCATCGGCCGCAAGGGCATCGCGCAGCGCGGAGGCGCTCAAGTCCACCAAACGGCGCTCGCCGGTCTCGGCGTCTTCCAAGGCGACGAGGCCGCCGCCATCGAAGCGGGACTCGCGCGGGTCCGTCACCCGCACCGCCACCACGTCGTGCTTGCGGTTGGCGCCCCGCAAGGCGTCTAGGTAGCCGTCGTCGAGAAAGTCTGAAATCACGAACAGCACCGCCCGGCGCGGCAACACCCGGCGGCAGAACTCCAAGGCGTGGGTGATGTCGGTGGCGCGACGGCCCCCCGCCGCAGCGCCGCGCGGCCGGCGGCGGAACTTGGCGAACGCGGCGGCAAACGGGCGTGGCCAGCGGGCGATGGGGCGCAGCCGCGCGGCCGGTTCGTCGCCTTCGCGGCCGCGCGCCAGCACTTCCCGCACCACGCGGAGTGCATGGCGGGTGCCCTTGCGCGGCGGAATGAACTGGTCCACGGCGCCGTGGAAGAGCAGCAGGCCCACTTTGTCGTCGCTGTAGATGGCGGAGAAGGCGAGCAGCGCGGACAGCTCCGCCGCCGCCTCGCGTTTGGAACGCGCCGCGGAGCCGAAATCGAGCGATGCGCTGATGTCCACGATCAAGAGCACCGTGAGCTGGCGTTCCTCCACATAGCGCTTGACGTAGGGGGTGCCCACCCGGGCGGTGACGTTCCAGTCGATGCTGCGCACGTCGTCGCCGGGAATGTAGGGCCGCACTTCGTCGAACTCGACGCCGCGCCCCTTGAAGACGGACGCATAGGCGCCGGCCAGCGCTTCGGTGACTTGCCGCCCGGTCTGCAGCTGGATGCGCCGCACTTGCCTGACGATGTCGGCGGTGAGCAATGCTTCCGTCATGCGCTCAATGGGTTGTGTCGAGGCCGAGGTGAGTGTTGCGCCGTGGCGGCTCCGGTCTTTCAGGGCACCTCGACGTTGGCCAGCACGGTTTCCACCAGATCGTCCGCGTGGCGCTCTTCGGCCTCCGCTTCGTAGGTGGGCGTGACGCGGTGGCGCAGCACGTCGAGGGCCACGCTCTTCACGTCGTGGGGGCTCGCATAGCTGCGCCCGGCGAGCAGCGCATGCGCCTTGGCGAGCTTCACCAAGTTGAGTGAACCGCGCACGGACGAGCCACATTCGATGAGGTCCGCCAGTTCCGGCATCCCGGCCGCGGCCGGGTCTCGGGTGGCGGAAACCAGTTCCACCGCGTAGCGCTTCACCTTGTCATCGACGAACACCTGCCGCGCCACTTCCCGCGCGGCGAGAATGTCGGCGCCGGACATCACCGCGGCGGCCTGCGGCGCCCGCCCGGAACCGGCCATGCGGTCGATGACGCGCACTTCGTCGTCCTTGCTTGGGTAGCTGACCTTGAGCTTCATCATGAAGCGGTCGAGCTGTGCCTCCGGCAGCGGGTAGGTGCCTTCCTGCTCGATGGGGTTTTGCGTCGCCATCACGAGGAACGGCTCATCGAGGGGGAACGTCTCCTCCCCCAGCGTCACTTGGCGCTCCTGCATCGCTTCGAGGAGCGCCGCCTGCACTTTCGCCGGCGCCCGGTTGATCTCGTCGGCGAGCACGAGGTTGCCGAACACCGGGCCCTTCTTCACGGAGTACGTGCCGTCCCGGGGGTTGAAGATCTGGGTGCCGGTGACGTCCCCCGGCAGCATGTCCGGCGTGAACTGGATGCGCGAGAAGGCGCAGTCGATGGCGTCCGCCAAGGTGCTGACGGCCAGCGTCTTGGCGAGGCCAGGGACGCCTTCGAGCAGCACGTGGCCATCCGCCAACAGCGCCAGCAGCAGGCGGCGCAACAGTTCGTCTTGGCCCACCAACACCTTGCTCACGTCGCCGCGCACGGCGTCGAAACGTTCCTGTACCCGCGGGGCGTCCGCGTTCACGCTGTCGGTCAAGACACCTCCAATCTTATCGCTTAGGTTGCGTATTTGGGTTTTGGCTGCCGCGGCTGCACGGCGCGCGGATTCTATGGCCATGTCGATGGTGCGGCAAATATAGTTTGCGTCGCTAGGGCAGTGCCGCCCCAACAACACCACCCAAACCGCCAGCGGCGGTGCCTGCTGGAGGCTGGACGGCGCCGTCTCTGGAGACGGCGCCCGAGGCGAACCGTCGCTGGGCTAGGGGGCGTCGCCGCCGGTGCCGTCCACCAAGATCAAGCGCCAGCCGCGCAGGCCGCCGCGCATGGGCAGCGTGGCCCGCACGGTGAACGCGAGCGTGCCCATCTGCCCGTGGGCGTCGGTGGCCGTCACCGTCACGGTGGCCACGCCGTCGCCTTCGGCCTCCACCACCAGCACGCCGGCCTCGACGCGGACGCTCGCCACGGACTTATCGGAGGACTGGGCCGCGTAGGTGAACGCCTCGCCCGGCGCGGCGTTGAAGCGCTCGGCCAGCGGCAGCCGCAGCGTGTCGCCGTCCAGCGCCTGCTCCGGCAGCGTGGTGGCCCGCGGCGGAACCTTGTACAGGGTGAGCGGCTCGCCGGCGACGGTGGCGAAGCCCGAGAAGCACGGCACGTCAACCAGCCCCTGCTCGCAGCGGTCGTCCGGCACCGGTTCCGGCCGCGCGGTGAGCGTCAGCGGGGCGCCGCCGTCCGCCACCTCCACCGGCTCGCCTTGCGTGGCGCCGGCCGGCACGGACGCCTCGCCCGCCGGGCCGCCCGCCAAGGCGGCGCGCAGCGTGAACGGGGCGCCTTCCGCGACCCGCGCCGCCACCATGGCCGGGCCGGGCAGCCACGGGTCCGCGTCCGTGCGCGTGAGCCCGACCGCCAGCATGAAGGGCGCGCCCGGGTTGCCGTGCAGGTGCAGCTCCTCCAAGGCGCCGAGGCCCGCGAACAGGCCCGCCGGCAACGTTGCGAGCCGGTTGCCGTCCAGCCGCAGCGCCCGCAGCGAGCCCAGGCCCGCGAAGGCGCCGCCCGGCAGCGCGGCGAGCGCGTTGCCGGACAGGTGCAGCCGGCGCAGCCCGGTGAAGCCGGACAGCGCGTTCGCCGGCAGTTCCGCGAGGCGGTTGCCGGACAGGTCCAAAAGCCGCAGCGCCGGATGCGTCAGGCCGGCCGGCAGCGCGCCGATGCGGTTGCCCCGCAGCTGCAGCGACCACAGGTTGGGGAGCGCCGCCAGCGCCGCGGCCGGGAACGACGCCAGCCGGTTGCCGGAGACGTCCAGCAGCAGCAGGTTGGAGAGCTGCAGCAGGTCCTCGCCGCGCAGCCGCTCCATGCCGGCGTCCCGCAGCCGCAGCGACGTCCACCGCGACAGGTCCGCCACCGCCTCGCAGGGCCGCGCCCGGCGCAGTTCGTCGCGCACCGCCGGGTCGCGGTCGCAGACGCCCTCGTCGATGGTCGCCACCGCCTCCGCCTTCAGGCCCAGGCCGTAGCCGGCGTCTTCGGCCGGCACCGCCAGCGTGGCGATGAAGTGTTCGCGGAGCGGCTCGACGACGTCATCGTCCAGGATGGGCACCGTGATCTCCGCCGCCGTCGCGCCGGCGGTGAACATCGCCGTGCCGCCGGTGCCGCCATCGTGGTCGGATTCGTCGGCCGCCGGATCGTCGCCGGCCATGAAGGTGTACGGCACCGCCAGCGCCTCGGGCACGGGCCGGCTCGCCGTCAGCGTCAGGCGCACCGTGCCGCCCTCGGGCGCCGAGGCGTCCGCGGCGAAGGACACCGTCACGCCGGAGCGCACCTCGAAGCCGAGCGAGGCGCTCAGGCCCTCCGGGTCCGTCGCCGTCACCGTCACCGTGGCGCCGCCGTGCCCCACGCCTTCCACCTCGACGGCCGGCCAGGCCAGCCGCGCGGCCGCCACCGCCGGGTCCGACGACGAGACGGCGTAGGTCAGCAGCTCCGGCTCCTCGTCCGTGAACAGCCCCGCCAGCGGCACCCGCGCCGTGGCCCCGAGGGCCAGGTCGACGTCGTCCACCGAGCCCGCCGCCACCGGCGGCTCGTTCGGCAGGGGCGGCGCGTCGTCGTCCGCCACCGTCACCTGCACGCTGGGAATGGCGAGCGTCGCCGGGTAGCCGACGGCGGCGCAGGCGGTGGTGATGGAATGGCGCAGCGTGACGCTCTCGGTCTCGCTGTCGTCGTCCTGCCCGGCCGTCACCGTCACCGTCTGCGGCGTGTTCCAGGTCGTCGCCGAGAAGGCCAGCGCGGTGGGATCCACCGTCAGGTCCGGGTTGGCGCCCGACACGGACACGCCCACGCCGCCCGCGCAGCCGGTGGGCGCGTCGCTCAGCGCCAGCGTGTACGTGCCCCGGTTGGCGGCGCCGGCCCCCGGGTCCTCGTTCAGCGACAGGCTGCGCCGCGACACCAGCACCGACGGCGGCGTGGGCGTCACCGGCAGCGTGCCGGTGGTGATGTTGCTGGCGCCGGAGTGCGCCGCCGCCAGCACCGTCACCGCCACCGTCGACGCCGCGTTGAAGCCGTAGCCGGCGCCCGTCGCCAGCGACAGCGTGGCCGTCGTCGAGCCGGACGTGACCGCGGACACGCTGCCGATGGAGAGGCCCGCGATGGTCGGGTTGGTGACCAGCTGGAAGCTCGACGCGCCCACCCCGGAGCCGTAGGTCGCGCCGATCAGCGTCACGGTGAGGGACGCGCCGTTCAGGTTCGCCTCGGTGAGGGTGCCGGGGCTGGACGCGAGCGACGCGCCGGCGTTCACCGTGACCGTGAACGTCAGCGAGGCGCTGTCGGCCGGCGCCGTGTTCGTGTCCAGGTCCGTCGCCGTGATGGTGACCGTCACCGCGCCCGAAGTGGCCGCGTCCGGCGTGCCGCAGACCTCCCGCGCCTCCGTGCCCGGACAGCCCGGCGTGTCCTCGCCCGTGGCGTCGAACACCAGGCCGCTCGGCAGGTTCGAGGCCGCGTAGGCGAGGGTGCCGTTGCCGCCGCTCGCGGCCGGCACCACGAAGTCCGTGATCGCCGCGCCGGCCGGGTAGGTCTTGTTGGTCACCGATCCGGTGCCGAACGACGGCGCGGTGTCCGCCGCCACGCTGTAGGCGAACGACAGGGTGGCGCGGTCGCCCACGCCCATGTTGGTGTCCCCGTCCTGCGCGGTGATGGTGATGGTGCCGCTGCCGCCGACGCTCGGCGTGCCGCAGACCTCCCGCGCCTCCGTGCCGGAGCAGCCGCCCGAGTCCGTGCCGGTGGCGTCGAACACGAGGCCCGTGGGCAGGCCGGACGCCACGTAGGTGATCGTCCCGTTGCCGCCGCTCGCGGCCGGCACCTGGAAGTCCGCGATGGCCGTGTTGGTGAAGAACGCCTTCTCCGGCACCGAGCCGCCGCCGAACGACGGCGCGGCGTCCGACGCCACGGTGATCGTGAACGTCAGCGTGTCGCGGTCGCCGGAGCCCAGGTTGGCGTCCGAGTCCCGGGCGGTGATGGTGACCGTCCGGGCGCTGGAGAGGACGGTCGGGGTGCCGCAGATCTCCCGCGCCTCGGCGCCCGTGCAGCCGGGCGTGTCCGTGCCGGTGGCGTCGAACACCAGGCCCGTGGGCAGCCCGGACGCCGTGTAGATGATCGTCCCGTTGCCGCCGGTGGCGGCCGGCACCGTGAACTCGGCGATGGCGGTGTTGACGGCGAAGGTCGCGTCGGTGACGGAGCCCATGCCGAAGTCCGGCGCGGTGTCCGTCTCCACGGTCACGGAGAACGTCAGCAGGCCGCGGTCGGCGGCGGCCATGTTGGCGTCGCCGTCCTGCGCCGTGATGGTCACGGTCGCCGCCGCGGCGGCCGTGGTCGGTGTGCCGCAGACCTCCCGCGCCTGGTTGCCCGGGCAGCCGGGCGAATCCGACCCGGTGGCGTCGAAGCGCAGCCCGTCCGGCAGGTTCGAGGCGTCATACGTGATGGCGCCGTTGCCGCCGCTCGCGGCGGGCACCGTGAACTCGTCGATGGCCTGGCCGGCGACGAAGGTCTTGGCGGTGACGGAGCCGCCGCCGAAGGACGGCACGAGGTTCGCGGCCACGGTGACCATGAACGTCAGCGTGGCGCGGTCGGGGGCGGCCCTGTTGGCGTCGCCGTCCTGCGCGGTGATGGTCACCGTCACCGCCGAGGCGGCCGTGGTCGGTGTGCCGCAGACCTCCCGCGCCTCCGTGCCCGGGCAGCCGTTCGTGTCCGTGCCGGTGGCGTCGAACACGAGGCCCGTGGGCAGCCCGGACGCCTCGTAGGTGATCGCGCCGTTGCCGCCGCTCGCGGCGGGCGCCTGGAACTGGTCGATGGCCGAGCCGGCGATGTAGGTCTTGTTGGTGACGGAGCCGCTGAAGGACGGGGCCGTGTCAAAGACGATGGAGAAGGTCAGCGTGGCGCGGTCGGTCGGGGCCACGTTGGCGTCCGCGTCCCGCACCGCCACCGTCACCGTCACCGTTCCGGTCCCCGAAGGCGTGCCGCACACCGTGCGCGGCGCCATGCAGGTTCCCGAGCCGTCCTCGTCGAAGACGAGCCCGCTCGGCAGGCCGGTCACCGTGTAGTCGTAGGTGCCGTTGCCGCCGGTGGGCGGCGGGATCTGAAACGCCTGGATCGCCGTGCCGGCCACCACGGTTTGGGTGGCCACCGTGATGCCGGTGTAGCTCGGCGCCGTGTCCGTCTGCCCGCTCAGCTGCGCCGTGAACTGCGTGGCGGCGGAGTGGCCGCCCCACTTCAGCGCCGGGTATTGGTTGCCCTGCCCGAAGTCCCACGCGGCGTCGTCCGCGTCGATGCGGCCGTCGCCGTTGGTGTCGTAATCGTCCCAATGGGCGTAGATGCCCGTCGCCGCGGTGGGCGCTTGCAGCTCGGCGGTGGTCTTGCCGTCCGAGTTCGGCGAACCGGGGCTGGTCGTGCGGGTGGTCGTCTGCCTGTCCCAATAGGCCCTGTCGATGGTGTCGCTGCTAGGATCGCCAACCAAGGCACCCACGTCAGGCACCAGGTTTCCGACCCTAGTCACCGGCGTATTTATGGCCCCGACGACATAGCTGTTGTATACGCGGCAGCCGTAGCTGTAAGCGACGGCCCGTTGCAATGAGGGCAGGAGTGTCACGGAGGACGTTTGACTAACCCCCACCAAGCCGCCTTGTGCGTACGCATTCGATAGCGAGACACCGGAATAGGACGTGTGGATGGTGCTCCCGGCGCAGGACCCCACCACACCACCTGCGTGATTAAATGCACCTGTACCGCCATGGAGAGCCACGGTGCCCCGTGCGTAAACTCCCGCCATGGTGCTGCCCTCGAAGATTCCGACCAGAGAGCCAAAATAGCCGCCGGGGCTGTTGCTGTTTGTGCCATCGCCGGCGTCGACGTCGAGGACGGCGACGGATTCGATTCGCCCGTATCTGACCAAAGTGAAGAGTCCTTGGCCATCGTATGAGGTGGTCCTATCTTTCATATACAGGTTCGACACCGTGTGGCCGTTGCCCCGGAACGTTGCCGTGAACGGCGTGTCCGCCTTCTTGTCCTGCGCGCCGATGCCGTTCCAGCCGTCGTCGCCGTTCCAGTAGGCGTCTCCGGAGTCCGCCATGCCGTCGCCGTCGGTGTCCAGGTCGATGTCCGCCATCAGCTCGTAGCCCGTGCAGTTGCCGGTCTGGTCGGAGTCGCTGGTGTCCGGGCAGCCCATGCCGGCGGCGGGGCTCGGGAAGGCGCTGGTGCCGCCGGTGGAGTAGCCGGAGTTCAGCGACGAGCCGTTGCCGTCCACGTCCCAGCGCATGGCGTTCAGCTGCGCGTGGTTGCTGATCTCGATGAGGCCGTCGTCGTCGGTGTCGTAGTCCGTGCCGGTCCTCGCGTCGTCGTCCTTCACCGTCGCCCGCACGGTGCGGTTCGCCGCGGTGCTCGACGAGTAGCCGCCGCCGGTGGCGACGTTGGTGATCAGCGCCACCTCGTCCACGGTGTCCGTGTTGTCGGCCACCGCGGTCAGCGTGACCGTCTGCGGGGTGCTCCAGGTGGTGGTGGTGAAGGTGAGCGTGTTGGGCGAGCGGGTGACCGCGGCGGTGTGGTCGCTGGTGACGGTGACGGTGACGTTGCCGGTGGGCGGGCTCTCCAGCGCCACGGTGTAGGTGCCGGTGCCGCCCTCGGTGAGCGCGACGGCCTTCGCCGAGACGTTGACCCAGCGCGCCACGCCGATGGCCTGGGTGGCGGTGGTGAGCGCGGCGGTGTGCAGCGTGCCGGCGGCGGCCACGGTGACGGCGATGGTGGCGGCGCTGTTGAAGTCCGAGCCGTCGTGGTGCAGGCGCAGGGTGGCGGCGGTGCGGCCGCTGTTGAACGACACGCTGTGGACGGTGAGGCCGGGCACCGCGGTGGTGAGCGTGAAGTGGGAGGTGTTCGCCCCGGTCGCGTAGGTGGTGCTGGTGAGGGTGACGGTGAGCGTCGCCGTGCGCAGGTTGCCCTGGTTCAGCGTGGCGGGGCTGCTGGAGGAGATGGCGGCCGACTGCGCCAACGCCGGTGCGCCGGCGAAGAGCGCCGCAAGCGCCAGAACCCATGCGCGAAGGACATGATT
Source organism: Candidatus Azotimanducaceae bacterium (assembly GCA_965200505.1). Classification (GTDB taxonomy): domain Bacteria; phylum Pseudomonadota; class Gammaproteobacteria; order Pseudomonadales; family Azotimanducaceae; genus VXNE01. The sequence continues at coordinate 3,444,232 of OZ241343.1, forward strand.
CGACGAGCCGCCGCCACGTTGGGCCTCACGTGGCCCCGAAATTCGGGGGGGGGGGGGGGGGGGGGGGGGGGGGGGTCACAAAACTGACGAGCGCTTGGACGCTCGCCGCCAGCCTCGGCACTTCGCTCACGTCAGCCCCGACCTCAAACATCGCGGAAGAGTGAATAATAGCACTAAGGGTGCCTAGGCTCGCGGTAACATCGTCTTGAGCGATGCCGAATCAGGACGCCCCACAGGACGCCCAACCGCCGCCTTCGCCGGCGGCGCCGGCCGCGGTGGAAACTGGCGAGGGCCGGGACGCCGGCGTCGTGTTTGCCACGCGGGTGGGGATGGCCGCGGCCGGCATCGCGAGCCAAGCGTTGCTCGCCTATCTCTTGCTGCCCGCCGGGCGGGGCGCCTATGCCGTCTGCGTCACGTTCGCGTACCTGTTCGGCATGGGCTTGTCGCTCTCCGGCGACATCGGCGCCCAGTTTCTCGTGATGAGCGGCCGCGCCAGCGTTTCCAAGGGCTTGGCGCTGGGCATCTGCACCTGTGCCGGCGGCAGCTTGGTCGGCATCGCGCTGGCGCTGCCGTTCATATTGGGCGTCGGCGATGTCGCGTTCTTTGCCAAGGCGCCACAGAGCGCGTTCCTCGCCTCGCTGGCGCTGATTCCGCTCTCGTGCTGCTCGTTCGCCGCGGAGATGCAAGTGGCTGGGCTACGCCGCTTCGTGGCTTTGGCGCTCTACCTTGGCGCCCAGTCGGTGGTGGTGGTGTTGGGCGTCGTCGCGCTGGTCTGGTGGTTGGGATGGGGCGTCGAGGGCGGGATCATCGCGCTGTGTGTTGGCCACTTGGTGCTGCTCGTGGCCTGCGTTTGGGATTTGCGCCGGCACGCCGGATTGCGGCTCGAGCGGCCGTCGCGGCGGGAACTCAAGGGTGTGCTGGATTATGGCTTGCGCATTCATTTCTCGCGGTTGGGCAGCGGCGTCGAGCCCCGCATCGGCATCTTGGCGCTGGCGTTGCTCGGCGGCCCGCGGGAAGTGGGGATGTTCGCCGCGGTGAGCGCCATCATGCTGCACCTGCACCTCATCGCGGATTCGGTGAGCATCGCGCTGTATCCGCGTGTCGTGGCGGCCGGTGCCGGCGCATTGGACATGATCGGGCGGGGCATGCGAATCGCATGTGCCGGCACGGCGCTGGCATTGGCGGTGTTGTTGCCGATCAGCACACCGCTGGTGGCGCTCTTGCTCTCGGAAGCGTTCGTGCCGGCGGTGCCGATGATGTGGATCATGGCGCCGGGCATCCTCGCCTTCGCCGCCGCGGCGCTGTTCGTCAGCTACTTCAAGGGCATCGACCGGCCCAGCGTCTGCTCGTGGGCCACTTGGGCGGGGCTAAGCGCGAACGTTGTATCGTGCGTGGTGCTCTATCCGCTGCTTGGCATGGCCGGCGCGGCGTGGGCGCTCACCATTGGGCTGGGCGTGCGCACCGTTTGCCTCATGGCGATGTTCCACCGCAGCACGGCCATGTCTTGGCGGGCGCTGTGGACGCCGGCGCGGGGGGATTTGGCGGTGTTGCGCGAGGCGTTGGCTTTGGGCCCGCCGGCGGCGGCGCGGTTGGACGACTGACCGCGAAATTGTTGGTCAGTCTGGGTGGGGTGGCTTGGGGACGGGCGCCACACCGCCGGTTTCGCACCCGCCGCGCACCACCGCTTCGAGCGCCTCCGCCAGCGCCGGTGCTTCGTCGATGAGCGCGTAGGTTGGCAACGGCAGCGTGGCGGCGTTGGCGCGCCAGCGGCGCCAGTCCGCGGGGGTGAGCCGCGCCAGCTCACGGGCCGCGTCCTCAGGCGTCGAGGCAGACAACACCACGCCCAAGCCGTGTTGGCTGATTGCTTGCGCATCGCCGCAACCGGCACGGGCGATCAGTGGCTTGGCGAACAGGCAGGCTTCGTAGAACTTGTTGGTCTGCGACCAGCAATGCGGAACGGTGGTGCGATAGCAGTCCATCACCATATCGACCTGCGCGTATAGCCGCGCCAAGTCCTCCGGCGATCGGTAGCCCCCCAAGTACTGGATGTTGGGGTTATCGACCACACGCGCGAATGACCGTTCGTCGATGCCGAGGGCCGTCATGCGGTTGTCGAACGAGCCGGCCAACGTGGCCGTGAAACGTTCGGGCGCTTGCCGGGTCAACGCATCCAGCATGGTGAGCGACCACGGTTCCCGCAACACGCCAAACCAACCGATGCGCACCGGGCGGTCGCTGGGCGGCTCGGCCGGTGGGGGCGCCCCGGTTGGCCGAATGGATTGGGCGAAGGCGACGTCGAGTTTGTTCTCGACGACCAGCGCCGGTGTCTGGACGCCGAGGCGGCGCCGGTAGTAGGGCAGGTAGCCGGTGGTGGTCAAGACGAGCAGGGCGCTCCGCGCGACGGCGAAGCGCTCCAGCGCCCGCACCAAGTGGCCGAAACCGCCGCTCACCTGCGCTTCCACGATGTCCGCGACCTCCACGGCCACTTTGGCCGGCAAGCCCAGGCCCGCCAGCACAGCCAAGGCGCCGATGTCCGTGTTGAAGGCGTAGGCCACTTGGTTGCGCCGCATCGCTCGCCGCACTTTCGGCACTGCCTTCAAGAGCGCGGCGATGCGCGGCAGATACCCAAAGTTGCGCAGGCGGCCGACCACCTCCACCGGGCAGTCGGCGGCGCGGCCGGCATCGTAGTCGCGCTCGAAGGCCACGGCCTCGACGTTGAAGCCGGCGGCCTTGAGCATGTCGATCCGACGGGCGATGCGGGCATCGAACAAACGCGGCAACACACACAACACTTTGATGCCGGCAGCGGCCGGCGACGCCGGCGATTCGGCGGTGTGAGCTTCTGGGTGCAACTGGGCGGCCCTTGCCATGAGGCGACGCGCGCCGGGCGAGGCGCGCCGAATCAGGCGCCGGCCACTTGGGCGGCGATCCAATCGTAGGTGGTCTTGATGCCGGCTGAAAGCGGCGTGGGCGGTTCCCAACCGATGAGGCGCCGCAGCAGCGCGTTGTCGCTGTTGCGGCCGCGCACGCCCTGTGGCTTGGTGAGGTCATGCCGCTTGCAAAGCGCCTTGCCGGCGGCTTGGCAAACGACGTCCACGAGGTCGTTCACCGTGACCAGCTCGTCGGTGCCGAGGTTCACCGGCCCGGTGTGGCCGGATTCCATGATGCGGCGCAGCCCCTCGATGCAGTCGTCGATGTAGCAGAAGCTGCGGGTCTGCTCGCCGTCGCCCCAAATCTCGATTTCGGCGCCGTCGCTGGCGAGGGCGGCTTTGCGGCAGATGGCGGCGGGCGCTTTCTCACGCCCGCCTTCGTAGGCGCCGAGGGGGCCATAGATGTTGTGGAACCGCACCACGCGCACGTCGAGGCCGAACTCCGCGTGGTAGTAGCTCACCAGTTGCTCGGCGAAGAGCTTCTCCCAGCCATAGCCGCGCTCCGGGTCGGCCGGCAGGGCGTGGTCTTCCTTGAGGGGCGTCACTGCGGCGGCGTCCTGCAACTGGGCTGGATAGACGCAGGCGGAACTGGTGTAGAGGTAGCGCTTCACGCCGCTCAGCCGCGCGGCTTCCAGCATGTGGCAGTTAATCAGGGCGTTGTTGCGGGTGAGTTTGGCGTGGTTGGTGGCGATGTAGCCGATGCCGCCCATGTCGGCGGCCAGTTGGTAGGTGTCATCCACATCTACGCTGGCTTCCATCGAGCGCTCGAAACTGCGCAGGTCCGCCAGCAGGAACTCGTCCGCGGGGCTCGGCTCGAACTCGGGGAGCTTTAAGTCCGCACCGCGCACCCAATGCCCCTCGGCCTTGAGCCGCTTGACCAGATGATGCCCGATGAAGCCGCCGGCGCCGGCGACCAGCACCCTCACCCAAATGTCCTCGTGCCACCGTTCAACAGGCCGCGCGCGAACGGTGGGCGCACGAACTGCGGGATCTTGAGCAAGGGCTTCAGGAGCGGCACGAGTTGGCCGCCTTGCAGATGATTCCGGCTCCAAGCGCGGCTCGCTTCGAGGTTCGCCTTCACCACGTTGCCCAGGGAACCATTGGACAGGCCGCCTGGGGCCATGTGGACGAGCACACGATCCATGTATGCGGAGCGCACACCATGCTTCAGCAAGAGCCGAAGCTGCATCTCATAATCGCTGGCGATGGCGAAGTCCAAGTCAAACAGGCCGTAGCGCTCATACACTTGGCGGCGCGCGAAGAAGGCTGGATGGGGCGGCCGCCAGCCGAGCCACCATTTGAACTGGCGGTGCGGGCCAGACTTCCAGTAGCGAACGAACTTGCCGTGGTCGTCCAAGTAGGCGATGTCGCCGTAGCAGACTTGAACGCCGGGCTCGCGTTGGAAGACGTCCATCACGTCGGCCAGCACCGCATCGTCGCCATAGCGGTCATCCGCGTTCAGAATGCCGATCACATCGCCGGTGGCGCGGCCGATGCCTTTGTTCATGCCGTCGTAGGGGCCGGCATCCGGCTCGCTCACCACGACGGAGAGGCGCTGCCGATAGTGGGCGAGGATGTCCCGCGTCTCTTGGCTGGAGCCGCCGTCGATGAGGATGGTCTCCAACTCGTGGCCATGCCTTTGGCCAAGAATGGAATCCAAGGCGCGGCCTACGCGAGGCTCGTTGAACACCGGCGTGATGATCGAAATCTTCATACACAACCCTTCGTTGCGTGGCCGCGGCCCACCCCGCGAGCGCCCCACGCCTTCGGAGGGCTGCCATGCCACCCTCCAAAACGCCAATTCTAACTTGGGCGGCGATGGCTGTCCAAAGAAGGCCGGATGGCGTTTTGGGTGCCGGTTGAGGGGTGGGGCATCGGCCGGCGCGTCGGGCGGCCTGCGGCCCTGGCGTGGGATAGACTGTGGATAAACACGGGTTGGGATTGCGGATGGGGGAACCGTCGCTGTGCGTCGGAATCATGCGGTGCCTCGGCGCAGTCATGCCGCCGTTCCATGACGCCGGCCCGTGCCGCGGCGCGAGCGACCATGGAGCGTCCGCCATCGCCAAGGGCGTCGCCGCCGTTGTCTTGTGCCTGCTCGGCGCGGCCGGCGCGGCCGAGGAGTTGTTTGCCACGGCGCCGGCGCCGGCCGCCGCGGCACCCGGCGCCGGCCAGAGCTTGCCCACCAAGCGCAGCCGGTGGGTTTGGCTGGACATGGCGCGATTGGCCGGCCTCGCCCCGCCGCCGGCCGGTGCCGGCGCCTCGCCGCCGCTGACGCTCAATCTCTTTGACGACGCCCGGTTCGAGGCCCTCGTCGAACGCCGTTCGCCGGCGTTGTCGGGGCACATGCTGCGCGGCAAGCTGGTTGGGCAACCCGGGCGTTGGACGTTGGTCGTGCGGGGCGGCGGAGTACGGGGCACCGTGCTGACGCCTGACCGCGCGTTTGTCGTGCGTCCTGCGGCGGCGGGCCGGCATGTCGTCACGGAGATGGATCGCTCGCTGTTCCCGCCTGAAGACCCGGACGCCGAGTGGCGTGTGCGGCTGCCACCGGATCCCATGGGCCTGCCACCGGCCCCATCGGCCGAAGGGGTGCCCCGCAGCCGCCGCGCGCCATCGCCCTCGACGCCCCGCACCGCGCCACAGGAGCATCGAGCGGGCCTGCCGGCGGCAGGCGGCGGGCGCTGGATGCCGATCGGCCCAGCGCCGATACGTGACGGACAGGTCGAGAACGTGGTGCCAGATGGCGAGGTGGCAGGTGCCATACACACGGTGCTGGCACATCCGACGAACGTGGATGTGCTCTTCATCGGCGCAGTGAACGGCGGCATCTGGCGCACCGACAACGCCACCGCGCGACGGCCCAGTTGGCGTCCGCTCACGGACGACTTCCCATCGCTGTCCATTGGCGCCATGGCCATGGACCCCGATGATGCGAACACCATCTTGGCCGGCATCGGCCGCTACAGCAGCTTTAGCACCTTTGGCGGTGACCGCAGGGGCCTCTTCCTCACCAAGGATGGCGGCGACACTTGGCGGCACATCGATCCGCCCTATGGAGACGTTTTCCATAAGAACATCTCCGGCGTCGTGGTTGATGGCGAGCGTCTCATCATCTCGATGGGGCCTTGGGAGAACAGCGTCTATCGGAGCTTGGACGGTGGCACCGAGTGGACGGCGGGCACGGGCTTGCCGAATGCCGGCGCCTTCGACTTGGTGGTGGATCCCACCAATCGCAACCGCCTCTATGTGACGATGCGGGAACAGGGGGTTTACCGCAGCGACGACGGCGGAGCGTCTTGGCGCGACGTGAGCAGCCACGACCGGGCGGTCAAGGCCGCGTTCACGGAGATCGTCAGGGATGCGGAAGGTGAAGGGAGAAACAACAACGCCGAGATGGCCGTGGCGCCGGACGGGCGGCTTTACTTGGCAGTGCTGGTGGCGGGGCAGGCCAACTACATCGGCTTCACAGACAACCAAGGCGGCACCTGGACGGCCATGGACTTGCCCTTGACGCCCGAGTTGGATGGCGAGAAGGTGGGCCTCAATCCGCGCTTCAAACCGGGTGGCCAGGGTGCCATCCACTTCTCCATCCGCGCCGACCCCACCAACCCGAACATCGTCTATGTGGGCGGCGACCGCCAAGACTTCCGCTGCACCGATGACGAGAGCGAGTGCGGGAACTTCATTGGCGCCTCGGACTTCACCGGCCGCCTGTTCCGAGGCAACACCGCTGTCGCGCCCACTGACGGAGTGCCGTCGCCGCAATGGGAACACCTGACACATTCGAGCGCCATCGCGGACATCCCGGGCGGTGGCACGACGAATGGCAGCGCACCCCATGCGGATTCGCGGGAGATGGTGTTCGACGCGGGTGGCGACATCATCCAAGTGGACGACGGCGGCATCTACCGCCGCACATCGCCGCGCGACAACACCGGCGATTGGTTCTCGCTGAACGGCAACCTGCAGGTGACTGAAATACACGACGTGGCATACGACCCCTTGGCGGAAGTGGTGATCGGCGGCAACCAAGACACGGGAACCGCCGAGCAGTCCGCGGCCGGGGCGCGGGTCTGGGACACGGTGGGCGGAGGGGATGGCGGCGATGTGGCGGTGGACGCGAGCAACGCGCCGGCGCACTCCATTCGCTATTCGAGCTTCCAGTTCCTGTGGGGGATGCGCCGTTTTTTCTACAACCAAGCCAACGAACTCGTCGATGCGCAATTCCCGTCCTTGGAGGTGAATGAGGTCTCGGTTTACGAGTTGGCGTCGGAGTTCGGTTTCGTGCAGCCCATGATCTTGAACGCCGTGGTGCCCGGCCGCGGCGTGTTGCCGGGCTTGAGTTCGGTGTACGAGAGCCATGATCGCTTCGACACGCTGCAGGAAGTGTGGGCCTTTGGGTCAGACGAGGAGGGCTCGACGGCGGCTTATGGGTGCTCATCCAATCCTGATCTTCTCTATGTGGGTGGCTATGTGTTGGCCGGTAGCCCGGGCGTGTTGGTGCGCAGCGGCATCGGTGCCGCGGGTTTCCGCCGCACCGCTTATCCGGGCGATGAACCCACCGACATCCTCATCAATCCCGACGACTGCGACACGGTGTATGTGTCTGACGCGACCGACGTTTACGAATCCAATGACTTGGGCGCGACGTGGACGCGCATCACCGGCAACTTGGTGGATGCGCCGGTGCTTTGGCGGGACCACCGCAACTTGGAGTTCCTGCCGGATGACGGGCCATTAGGCGCGGCCGCGATTCTAGTGGCCGGGCGCGGTGGGGTGCATGCCATGCTGACCGCACAAACCGGCGTTTGGCGCTCGTTGAACGACGGCCTGCCGCGCGCCCCCGTGTGGGACTTGGACTACGACCCGCAGGACGACGTGTTGGTGGCCTCAACGCTTGGTCGCGGCGCTTGGCGGTTGCGGCAGGGGCCGGTGGTCGCGCGACCCATTGACGACTTGGCCCTCGAGGTGGCTGATGGCGAGACGTCGGTGTCCCTTGCCGGCGTCTTCCATGACCCGCTTGGCGGTGGCCTGACCTACACGGCGCGATCCGTTGACGAGACCATCGCAACGGTGCGCCTTGTCGCCGACACGGTGGCCATCACGCCGCGCGCCGCCGGTGCCGTCGCCATCGAAATCACCGTCCGCGACGCCAACGACGTGTTGGCGGTGGCCACTTTCACCGTGGAGGTGGGCGCATTGCTTGGCATCGCCGGGCCGGCCGCCGCGGCCGAGGGCGAAGCGGCGCGCTTGACGGTGACTTTGAGCCGCGCCTTGGATGCCGCCGTTGAAATCCGCTACACCGCGCTCCAAGACGGCGATGACAACAATCCGGTGGACTATGCAGCCGCGGAGGGCGCCATTGCCCTCGCAGCCGGTGTACTTGAGGCCACCTTCGACATCCCCATCCGCGACGACGAAGTGATCGAGCCGTTGCGGGAGACGTTCGTCGTCAGCCTGACGGCGCCAGAGCGGAACCCGGACTTTGGCTTGGGTGCCAATGCCTCGGCGACAGTGACCGTGGAAGAGGGCGTTTGCGACAACACGGAACAAGTGCGCGACGCGGTATTGGCGGAACTTTCGGGTGTGGTGGACTGTGCGGCGGCCACGGATTCGCGGGCCGTGACAGCGCTTGACCTGCGCGACCGGGGCATCGACCGGCTTAAGCAGCGGGAGTTCGTTTACTTGCAGCCGGACTCGCTGGACCTATCGGAGAACACGCTGACCGAACTGCCGCGCCATGGGTTCCGCGGCGCACTTCAGACCCTGTTGCTCAGCGCGAACCGTTTGAGCGCACTGCCGCAAGGTGTCTTCGCGCTCTTGCCGAACTTGCGCGAGCTCCATCTGGACGGCAATGCGCTGACGGAGTTGCCGGACGGTTTCTTCGTAGGCCATTTGCGGCTCGCCACGGTGCGGCTGCACGACAACCCGGGGGCGCCGTTCCCGTTGGTTTTGGAATTGCGCCGTCAAGACGCCGAGCCCTGGCGCCCGCGCACTCCAGCCACCGTGTATGCACACCTTCGGGAAGGAGCGCCGTTCGGCTTGGCATTGCGGCTGCAAGTGGTGGACGGGCGGGTGCCCACACCCGATTTTGAGTTCACGGGTGGCAGCCCGGAAAGCCAGCGGGTGCGGGTGTACAAGAGCGGCGATAGAGCGGCACAAGTGCAACTGGCCACAGTGGAGTTGGCGAGCGGGGACTTCAGCGGCTTAACGCTGCGGGCGGGACCGCCCTTGCTCCTCTTCAAGGCGCGTCCGCGGGTGGTGTCGGCACCGCGGCAACAGGTGCTCGAAGCCCAGGGCGAGGCCATCGTCCTCGATTTGGACGAAGTGTTTGGCGATTTCGACAGCGCGGAACTCACCTACGCGGCAACCTCCAACGACGAAGCGTTGGCGACGGTGAGCATCGACGGCAGTTCGCTGACGATTACGCCGATGGATGCCGAAGGTGCGCTGACCGTGACCGTCACCGCCACCGACCCCGATGGCTTGAGTGCGACGCTGGTGATTCAAGTGGCCGTGGAGCCGCTGTCGCGGGGCCTGCCTAGTTGGCGGCTCGTTCCGCTCGAAGAGGATTGACGAGCCGGCGCGGTGGTGGGGCAGGCCGCAATCAAACTGCGATCAACGCCGGGGCGTACGCGGCCGAGCAGGGGGTATGCTGGTGACCAGCGACCAAGCGCTTGGGGTGCCCAGTTGTGAGCGGGGACGACGGCATCACGCCGACCACCTCATCTCCGGGTGGCGGTGACGACATCAAGGAACGGCTCGCCAGAATCGAGACCGAACTCAAGCATGTGGCCAAACGCGAAGACGTCAAGGACATGGAGGCAAAGATCATGCGGTGGCTCTTGACGATGGTGTTTGGGGCTGGCGTCGCAACAGTTGCCGCTTTGGTGCGCACCTTCCTGTAGCTTGGCGCACCACTGCCGCCCTCATGGGAGCGGTCAGCGTAGCGCCCCCGCGTCCCACATCGCGTAGATGCGGGTGTCTTCCAGCCGGCCGGCGGTGTCGCGGCGGCTGCGCTTCAAGGTGGCTTCCCATTCGAAGCCGAGCCGCTCCGCCACGGCCCAACTGCGCCGGTTGCGGGTGTCCATGCGGATTTCGACGCGCTGCGCTGCCAGCGTCTCGAAGGCGAACTGGGTCAGCGCCCGCGCCGTCTCGGTGGCGTAGCCGCGTCCGGTGCAGTCCGTGCGCAGCCAATAGCCGATCTCGAAGCATGGCGTCTGCCAGAGGATGTTGGGGTAGCCGCTGCCGCCCACGATGGCGCCGTCGGCCTTCCGCGTGACCAACAGGGCGAACTCGGCCGGCTCGCCGACGGTCGCGTTGGCGCGGTCGCAGAACGCCATGGCCTGATCCATGCCATAGCGCTCGTTGGCCCACGCCATCCACGCTTTGAGCTCGGGCAACGAGGCCGTCACGGCGTCCCACAGCGGCGCCGCGTCCGCCGGTGTTGGCAGGCGCAGCCGCAGCCGCGGCGTTTCGATTTGCCTCGGCAAGCTGGATGGCGGGGGCATGGTCTCGGCCTATGCGGCGGCAGTCGCCGCGAGCGCGAAGCGCAGCGCTTGGCGTCGGCGCACGGCCAGAGCGTTCACGCCAAAAGCTGCCGCTCGCGGATGGAGCGGATCTCGTCGCGCAACGCCGCGGCCTCCTCGAACTCCAGGTTGCGGGCGCGTTCCTGCATGTCCCGCTCCAGCTTGGTGAGCAGCTTGCCGAGCGCCGCGGGATCATCCGGAATCGCCTTCGCCGCCTGACGCTCCGCCTTGCGTCGCCCGCGGCCGCGCGCCGCGCCGGCTTCGGCGCGGGCGCCTTCCATGATGTCTGGAATCTCCTTCTCAATGCCGCGTGGCGTGATGCCGTGCAGCTCGTTGAAGGCCACTTGCTTGTCGCGGCGGCGATTCGTCTCGTCCATGGCGGCGCGCATGGAGCCGGTGATCTCGTCCGCGTACAGGATGGCGCGTCCGTGCAGGTTGCGGGCGGCGCGGCCAATCGTTTGGATGAGCGAGCGCTCGGCGCGCAGGAAGCCTTCCTTGTCCGCGTCCAGAATCGCCACCAAGGAGACTTCGGGCATGTCGAGGCCCTCGCGCAGGAGGTTGATGCCGACCAACACGTCGAAGAGCCCCAAGCGCAGGTCGCGCACGATCTCCATGCGCTCCACGGTGTCGATGTCCGAGTGCAGGTAACGCACCCGCACCCCGTGTTCGTCAAGGTACTCCGTCAAGTCCTCCGCCATCCGCTTGGTGAGGGTCGTCACCAGCACCCGTTCGCCGGCGGCCACGGTGACGCGGATTTCCTCGAAGAGGTCGTCCACTTGGGTGGAAGCCGGCCGCACAGTCACCGCCGGGTCCACCAGCCCCGTCGGCCGCACCACCTGCTCCACCACCTGCCCGGCGTGGCGTTCCTCATAGGGCCCCGGCGTCGCCGAGACGAAGATGATCTGCGGCGCCAGCCCCTCCCACTCGTCGAACCTGAGCGGCCGGTTGTCGAGCGCCGAGGGCAGGCGGAACCCGTATTCCACCAGGGTTTCCTTGCGCGAACGGTCGCCTTTGTACATGCCGCCCAGCTGCGGCACGGTGACGTGGGATTCGTCGATCACCAGGAGGGCGTTCTTCGGCAGGTAGTCGAACAGGGTGGGCGGCGGCTCTCCCGCCTCGCGGCCGGAGAGATACCGCGAGTAGTTCTCGATGCCGCTGCAGTAGCCGAGTTCCTTAATCATCTCCAAGTCGAACCGTGTGCGCTGCTCCAAGCGCTGCGCCTCCACCAGCTTGTCCTGCTCCTTCAGGTGGCGCAGGCGGTCTCCCAACTCGGCTTGGATGTCGTCGATCACGGCGAGGATGCGCTGGCGTGGCGTCACATAGTGCGTCTTGGGGAACACCGTGTAGCGGGGCACCCGGCGCAGGGCTTCTCCGGTGAGCGGGTCGAAGAGGGAAATCTGCTCGATTTCGTCGTCAAACAGTTCCACCCGCACCGCCTCCTTCTCGGATTCGGCGGGGAAGATGTCGATGACGTCGCCGCGCACCCGGTAGGCGCCTCGCTGGAACGCGGTCTCGTTGCGCGTGTATTGCAGTTCCGCCAGACGCATCACGATGTAGCGCTGGTCCACTTGGTCGCCGCGGTCCAAGTGCAGCACCATCTTGAGGTAGGACTTGGGGTCCCCCAGACCGTAGATGGCCGAGACGGACGCCACGATGATGGCGTCGCGCCGCTCGATGAGGGCCTTGGTGGCGGAAAGGCGCATCTGCTCGATGTGGGCGTTGATGGAGGCGTCTTTCTCGATGTAGGTGTCTGAGGCGGGCACATACGCCTCGGGTTGGTAATAGTCGTAGTACGACACGAAGTACTCCACGGCGTTGTGCGGAAAGAACTCGCGGAACTCGCCGTAGAGCTGCGCCGCCAAGGTCTTGTTCGGCGCCAGCACGAGGGTGGGGCGCTGCACGGCCTCGATCACCTTGGCGACGGCGAAGGTCTTGCCGGAGCCGGTGACGCCGAGCAGCGTCTGGTGGGCGAAGCCGTCCTCCAGCCCTTCCACCAAGCCGGCGATGGCGCCCGGTTGATCCCCCGCCGGATCGTAGCCGGCCACCACCCGAAACTCGGCCGCCGCTTGCATCGTCCAGCCCCCCCGCCTGCGGTGCCGTATCATTGTTGCCGGCCAGCGGGTTCGCATCAATACGACTCACGGAGGGCGAGCGTGACCTACACGAGGATGAAGGTGGGCAAGGCCGACGGCGTTGGCAGCGTCGAGTTCGACCGGCCGGACGAGTACAACCGCATGCCGCCGGCGTTCTGGGAGGAGTTTCCCCGCGCCGTCAAGGAAATGGATGGCGGCGGCGACGTGCGGGCGCTCATCATCTCGGCCACCGGCAAGCACTTCAGCGCCGGCATGGACTTATCCGTCTTCACCGCCGCGTCCGGCCGCGACGAACCCGCGGACGGCGGCCGCCGGGGCGAGGTGGCGCAACGGCGCATCGGCGAGTTCCAAGACGCCTTCACGGCCCTCGCCGCGGCGCGGATGCCGGTGCTGGCGGCGGTGCAGGGCGGCTGCATCGGCGGCGGCGTCGATCTCGTGGCCGCCTGCGACATGCGCTACTGCACCGAGGATGCGTTCTTCTGCATCCAAGAGGTGAACATCGGCATGGCCGCGGATGTGGGCACCCTGCAGCGCCTGCCGCTGCTCATTCCCGACGGCCTGATGCGGGAGCTGGCCTACACCGGGCGGCGCCTGTACGCGGACGAAGCGCTGCGGGTGGGCCTCGTCAACGCGGTGTTCGACACACGCGAAGCCATGCTGGGCGCCGTGCGCGGCATCGCTCGGGAGATCGCCGCCAAGTCGCCGCTCGCCGTCGCCAGCACGAAGCATATGTTGGATTACACCCGGGAGCATGGCGTCACGCAGTCGCTCGCGTATCAGCGGGTGTGGATGGGCGCGGTGAACCAAGGCGGCGACATGGCCAAGTACTTCAAGGCGCGGGCCGAGGGCGAGGAGCCGCGCTACGACGATTTGGCGCCGCTCGCGTAGCGCCGGGCCGGGAGCCGCCCATGAAGTTTGGCGTGTTGCAGTTCTTCAGTTGGCAGAAGCACCGGGTGGCGCTGCCGACGGTTTACGAGCGGGCACTTGAGCGCATCCGCATCATGGACACCGCCGGCTACGACGCGGTGTGGCTCGCCGAACACCATTTCTCCACCTACAGCGTCTGCCCATCGGTACACCTCATGGGCATGCATGTGGCCGGCATCACCCAACGGCTGCGCATCGGCACCGGCGTGTCGCTGGCGGCGTTCTACCAGCCGACGCGCTTGGCGGAGGAGGTGGCGTTGTTGGACGTGCTGTCGGGCGGCCGCGTCAATTGGGGCGCCGGGCGCGGCTTCGACCCGAAGGAGTTCGAGGCGTTTGGCGTTCCGCCGGAGGAATCCTATGAACGGTTCCGTGAGAACGTGGCCATCGTGCTGGCCGCGTGGCGGGAAGAGCGTCTGAACCACAACGGCCGCTTCCATAGCTTCCAAGACTTGGAAGTGCTGCCGAAACCGCTGCAGCGCCCGCACCCGCCGGTTTGGATTGCCTCTTCCTCCCGCGACGCGATTCGCTGGTCCGCGAGCCAAGGCCACGCGATTCTGATGGATCCGCACTCCGGGCACGGGGACATCGCGGCGAAGTACCGCCTGTACCGCGAGTTGTTGGCGGAACACGGCCAAGTGAACGAGCAGGACACGCCCATCGCGCGGTTGGTCGCCATCGGCCGCACGGATGCGGAGGGGGAGGAAATCGCGCGGGCCGGGGCGCGTTGGATGGTGTCCTCCTACGCGAATCCAGCCAAGCAATCACCTGCGGGTGGCAGCGACTTGGTGGTGGGCGGCCCCATCGAGCGCTATGTGGAGGATGTGGTCGTGCATGGCTCGGTGGCCCGGGTGACCGACGAGTTGCGGCGCTTGAAGGAGGAAATGCCGCTCGGCTACCTGCTCGCCGCGCCGCTCAGCCACGAATCGTTCCTGCGCCTCACGGACGAAGTGATGCCGGCGCTGGCATGATGCCGGCCTCCAGCGGGGAGATGGCAGCCTTGAACGACCCACGCGGCCGCCGGCGCGAACGCAAGGACGTGTCCGTCGCCACCCGGCGGGCGCTGATGATGGGCGCGGACTTCGTCTCCCTGCCGCTGTTGCTGGGCCTCGCCATGTGGCTGACGGGCGCCACGTTGGCGTTCGGCGAAGCGGCCGTCGCCATGGTCGCGCTCACGGGCGCGGTGACGCTGTTGACCTTCAGTTGGCGCGGCATCTACCGCTCGCTGGCGCGATTCATGGGCATGGACGTCATCGTCGCCGCCTGCCAAGGGCTCGCGGTGTGCGCGGTGCTCCTCACGCCCGCTTTGGCCATCGCCATGCCTTGGAGCGACGCGGTGCGCGCCGGCATCGTGTTCGGGGCGCTGGGGCTGGCCTATGTGGTGACGAGCCGGTTCCTCGCGGGATTGCTGGCCCGCTATGGCGAATCGCGCGGGGCGCCGGTGATCGTCTATGGCGAGGGGGAAGGGTTGGGGGCGCTTTCGGCGTTCGCCCGCAGCTACCCGAACGTGACCGCCGTGGCCCTCATCGACGATGCCGGGGAACTCGTCGGCCACGTCATTGATGGCGTCGAAGTACATCCGCCGACGCGGCTGCCGCGGCTCATCACGCGCTTTGGGGTCGCCAGGGTGTTGCTGGCGCTGCCGACGCGGGCGGCACGGCGCCGGGTGATGGCGCGGTTGACGGGTTTGCCGGTGCGTGTGCAGGCGATTCCAGACATCGCCAACATGATCTTCGGCGGCGCCCGGTTGGCGGATGCGCGGGATGTCGATTTGGCGGAGCTCCTGGACCGCGACCCGGTGCCGCCGATGCAGGACCTGCTGCGCACGTGCATTCGTGGCAAGACGGTGCTCGTCACCGGCGCCGGGGGGTCCATCGGCGCGGCGCTGTCTCGGCAAATCTTGGCGCAAGGGCCACGCCGCCTGCTGCTGCTCGACGTTTCCGAGGCCGCGCTCTACGGCATCGACCGGAGCTTGAGCGAAAACTTGAAGGGGGACGCGGCGGACATCGTGGTGCCGCTGGTGGGCTCGGTGCGCAACCGGCGGCGCCTGCGGGAGGTCTTGGACACCTACGGGGTGCAGACGGTGTATCACGCGGCGGCCTACAAACACGTGCCGCTCGTCGAGTACAACATGATCGAGGGCGTGCGCAACAACGTGTTCGGCACCTTGGACGTGGCGCAGGAGTGCCGACGGTGCGGCGTCGAGCACATGGTGCTCGTCTCCACGGACAAGGCGGTGCGCCCCAACAGCGTGATGGGCGCCACCAAGCGGTTGGCGGAACTGGTGCTGCAAGGGCTGCACGAGCGTGGCGGCGCGACGCGGTTCTCCATCGTCCGCTTCGGCAACGTGCTGGGCGCTTCCGGCTCCATCGTGCCGTTGTTCCAAGAGCAAATCCGCAACGGCGGCCCGGTCACCATCACCCACCGCGAAGTGACGCGCTACTTCATGACCATCGACGAGGCGGTCTCCCTCGTCATCCAAGCGGGCTCCATGGCGCAAGGGGGCGACGTGTTCGCCTTGGACATGGGCAAGCCGGTGCGTGTGCAGGATTTGGCGGAGAAGATGATCGGCCTCATGGGCCACACGGTGCGCGACGCCGACAACCCGGACGGGGACATCGAGATCCGCTACATCAACCTGCGCCCGGGCGAGAAGCTGCACGAAGAACTGGCCATCGGCAACAAGATCGTCGGCACCGGGCATCCGATGATCCTGCGCGCCAATGAAGACTGCATCCCGTGGACGACGCTGGAGGGCTTGCTGGATGACATCCGCGCCGCGGGCGTGGACCAAGATTGTCGCCGGATGCTGGACCTGCTCAGGCAGTGCGTCGCCGATTACGAACCGGCGCAAGACTTGGCGGATCTAGTGTGGCGCGAACGGCGGGAAGGAGGCACGGCGCATAACGTCGCCCACTTGCCGCGCCGAGAGGGGCTTCAGCCTTGAGGAACGTTCATGGCCCTTGCCCAACGCCGAAGCGTTGGTAGGCGCGATTGGATTCGAACCAACGACCCCCACCATGTCAAGGTGATGCTCTAACCAGCTGAGCTACGCGCCTGTCGCACAGCACCCTAGCATCAGGGCGCGGCGCAATCAACGCGGGCTGCCTTTTTCTTGAAAACTCGGAGGCGAAATCCGATTTTTCAAGGTATTCTGCGCATCATCGCAGCATCCATGACACCTCGCCCCGACTATCGGCGCCAGTTGGAAACGGCGCTTCGCCGTTCCCCCGTGACGGCGCTGCTCGGCCCTCGCCAATGCGGCAAGACCACCCTCGCCCGATGGCTCGCCGGCGAACGCCCGGGCGCCTACTTTGACTTGGAGTCCGAGCCGGACGTGCGCCGATTGGTCAATCCGGAGTTGGTGCTGGGCAACCTGCGCGGCCTCGTGGTGCTGGACGAAATCCAACGCCAGCCCAGCCTCTGCAACGTCCTTCGCGTGCTGGCGGACCGGCCCGAAGCCACTGCGCGATTCCTGATTCTCGGCAGCGCGTCGCCGGATTTGGTGCGCGGCGTGTCGGAATCGTTGGCCGGGCGTGTGGAGTTCGTTGAACTGGGCGGTTTCGACCTATCGGAAACGGGCATTGCCGCTTGGCGTCGGCTTTGGCTGCGGGGCGGTTCTCCGCGTTCATATCTGGCCGCCACCGAAGCCGACAGCGCCGCCTGGCGCGAGGGTTACTTGCGCACCTTCCTAGAACGCGACGTGCCGCAGCTTGGCATCTCGACGCCGGCCGCCGCCATGCGGCGCTTTTGGACCATGCTGGCGCACTGGCACGGGCAAACTTGGAACGCATCGGAGCTTGGCCGGGCGATGTCCGCCACGGACAAGACGATGCGCCGCCACCTGGATTTGCTCACCGGCACCTTCATGGTGCGGCAATTGCAGCCGTGGTTCGAGAACATCGCCAAGCGGCAGGTGAAGGCGCCGAAGGTGTATCTGCGCGACACGGGCCTCCTGCACACCTTGCTCGGCATCCCGGACGAAGCGGCGCTGCAGTCCCACCCCCGGGTGGGCGCCTCGTGGGAGGGATTCGTGATCGAACAGGTTTTGCGCGCGTTGCGGCCGCCGAGCGCGTGGTTCTGGGCCGCCCACGGTGGCGGCGAGCTGGACCTGTTCGTCCACGTCGGGGGGCGGCGCATCGGTTTCGAGGTGAAGTTCAACGAGGCGCCGAAGATCACCCAATCCATGCGCAACGTGGCCGAGACCTTGCGGCTGCACCATCTGTTCGTCGTCTGCCCGACCCCGCATGGCTATCCGGTGTCCTCGCGCATCAGCGTCCTGCCCGCCACGCAGATCGTCGATTTGCCGGAGCGCGTCGGCACGCTGGCCCGGTGAGGGCCGCGAGCGCCGCCCGGTGGGGGCGTCGTGCCCAGCCCATCCACAGGTTGCCCCGCGGCGGCCACTAACGCTAGAATCCACGCCTACATGAACACGCCGCGGCGGCCTTGGCCACGTGGCGCAAACGGGTTTGCGAACGGAGCATCGCCTATCAAGAGATCAGGACCGAAAGCGCAGCCGCCGCGCACGTTGTTGAATGAAGACATCCGCGCCCAAGAGGTGCGGCTCGTCGGCTCGGATGGCGGCCAGGTTGGCATCGTCCCCCGCGAAGATGCTTGAGCGAGGCGAAGCGGGAGGGCTTGGATCTGGTGCTCATCGCGCCGGACGCCATGCCGCCGGTGGTCAAATTGATGGACTACGGCAAGCACCTCTTCGACTTGAAGAAGGCGAAGACGGCGCAGCGCAAGCGGCAGAAGCAAGTTCAGGTCAAGGAGATGAAGTTCCGCCCCGGCACCGAAGAGGCGGACTATCAGATCAAGCTGCGCAACCTGGTGCGCTTTCTCGAGGATGGCGACAAGGCCAAGGTGAGTCTGCGCTTCCGCGGCCGCGAGATGGTTCATCCGGAACTGGGCCTCAAGCTCTTGAAGCGCATCGAGACCGACCTTGAGCCCTACGCGGCCGTGGAGACGGCGGCGCGGTTTGAGGGGCGGCAGATGACGATGGTGTTGTCGCCGCGCAGCAGGAGAAAGAACTAGCGCCGGCGCTTGGCCGGCGCCGCAACGGGAACGGGAGTCTCGTCCAATGCCAAAGATCAAGACCCATCGCGGCGCCGCAAAGCGGTTCCGCCGCACGGCCAAGGGCTTCAAGCACCGGCGCGCCTACAAGAACCACATCCTCACCAAGAAGGCGCCGAAGCGAAAGCGCCAGCTCAGGGGCTTCGCGCCGGTGGCGGAAGGGGACCTTGGCGCCGTCAGGCGCATGGTGCCGGGCAAGTCCCGCTAAGAGGAGGGATCATGGCAAGGGTCAAACGGGGGACGGTGGCGCGGGCGCGGCGCAAGAAGGTGCTCAAGGCCGCGAAGGGCTACCAAGGGCAACGCAGCCGTAGCTTCCGGGTGGCGAAGCAGGCGGTCATCAAGGCTGGCCAGTACGCCTATCGGGATCGGCGCCAGAAGAAGCGGCAGTTCCGCGCCCTGTGGATCATCCGCATCAACGCCGCGGCGCGCCTGCATGGGTTGTCTTACAGCCGCCTCATGGCCGGGTTGGCGAAGGCAGCCATCGCGGTGGACCGCAAAGTGCTCGCAGACCTCGCCTTGCACGAGGAAGCCGCCTTCGCGGCGCTGGCGGACAAGGCCAAGCGCGCCTTGGGTGCCGCCGCCTAACCGACGGACGCGGCCCGCCGCCGGCCGCGACGACGCATGGACATCGACGAGCTGCAAGCCGATGCATTGGCCGCGGTGGGCGCCGCGGCCACCGAGCGGGACTTGGAGGCGCTGCGCGTCCTCCATCTAGGCCGCCGTGGACGCATCACGCAACGGCTGAAGGGCTTGGGCAGCCTGCCGCCGGCCGAGCGGCCGGCCGCCGGCGCGCGCATCAATGCCGCGAAGAACGCCCTGCTTGCGGCCATCGACGCCCGCGCGGCGCAGCTCGCGCAAGGGCAACTGGCGGAATCCCTCGCCGCGGAGGCGGTGGACGTCACATTGCCGGGGCGCCGCCAAAGCGCCGGCAGCCTGCACCCGGTCACCCAGACCTTGCGCCGCATCGAGGCGATCTTCGTGGGGGCCGGCTATGACGTCGTCACCGGCCCCGAAGTCGAGGACGACTACCACAACTTCGAGGCGCTGAACCTGCCGCCGCATCACCCGGCGCGCGCCATGTGGGACACCTTCTACTTGGAAGGCGGGCTCTTGCTCAGAACCCACACGTCGCCGGTGCAGGTGCGCGTCATGGAACGCTCGGCGCCACCCATCCGCATCATCTGCCCCGGCCGCGTCTATCGGCGCGATTCAGACCTCACCCACACGCCGATGTTCCACCAAGTCGAAGGGCTGGTGGTGGACGAAGGCGTCGGCTTTGGCGACCTGAAGGCGGCGGTCATCGGTTTCGTGCATGGCTTCTACGACCGTGACATCCCGGTGCGCTTCCGGCCCTCCTATTTCCCGTTCACCGAGCCGTCGGCGGAAGTGGACGCGCAGTGCGTCCATTGCGAGGGCGCCGGTTGCCGGGTGTGTGGCGACACGGGCTGGCTGGAAGTGATGGGCTGCGGCATGGTGCATCCGAACGTGTTCTCCATGTGTGGCATCGACGCCGAGCGCCACACCGGCTTCGCGTTCGGCTTCGGCGCCGACCGGCTCGCCTCGCTGTACTACGAAGTGGATGACCTGCGCCTCTTCTTCGACAACGATGTGCGGTTTCTGGCGCAGTTCGGATCATGAAGTTCAGCGAGCGCTGGCTGCGCGAGTGGGTGGCGACGGATGTCACCGCCGCCGTGCTCTGCGAGCAGTTGACCAACGCCGGCCTTGAAGTGGAAGGCACGAGCGCCGCGGCGCCCGCCTTCGATGGCGTGGTGGTGGGCGAGGTGGTGGCCGCGCGAACCCATCCAGACGCCGAGCGCCTATCGGTGTGCGAGGTAAGCGACGGCGCCGGGACATTTCAAGTGGTGTGCGGGGCGCCCAACGCGCGCCCGGGCCTCAGGGCGCCATTCGCCCGGGTCGGCGCGACCTTGCCGGGCGGCCCCATCGGGTTGGCGAACCTGCGCGGCGTGGAATCGGCCGGGATGTTGTGCTCGGCGGCCGAACTGGGGTTGGGCGATGCCACGGATGGGCTGCTGGAGCTGCCGGAGCGTTTCGCGCCGGGCGCCGATCTGCGCGAGACGCTGGCCTTGGATGATCGTTGCATCGAACTGGACCTCACGCCGAACCGGGGCGATTGCCTTTCGCTGCGGGGCATCGCGCGGGAAGTGGCCGCGCTGAACGGCGTCGCCGTCACGCCACCCGATTGCCAACCGGTGCCCGCCACCATTGAGGACCGGCTGGCCATCGACCTTGACGCCCCGGCGGGTTGCCCGCGCTATCTGGGCCGCGTCATTCGCGGCGTGGACTTGGCCCGGCAAACGCCGCTTTGGATGAGCGAGCGCCTGCGCCGTTCGGGGCTCCGTTCCATCGACGTGGCGGTCGATGTGACGAACTACGTGCTGCTGGAGCTGGGCCAGCCGCTGCACGCCTTCGATTTGGGGCGGCTGCAACGCGGCATCGTGGTGCGCATGGCGCACACCGGCGAGCGGCTCAAGCTGTTGGACGGCCGCGAAGTCGCCTTGGATGAAGAAACCCTCACCATCGCCGATGGCGCCGGGGCCGTCGCCATGGCCGGCGTCATGGGCGGCGAGCGCTCCGCCGTGACGTCCGCCACCCGCGACATCTTCCTCGAGTGCGCCTACTTCGCGCCGTTGGCCATCGGCGGCACGGCGCGGCGCTATGGCCTGCAGACGGACGCTTCCCAACGCTACGAACGCGGCGTGGACCACGCCCTGCAAGCCGCGGCCATGGAACGCGCGACGCGCCTCATGCTCGACGTCGCCGGCGGCGCCGCGGGCCCGGTGGTGGAGGCGAAGAGCGCCACGCAGCTGCCGCGCCCGGTCCAAGTCACCCTGCGCCGGCGCCGCTTGGATGCCCTCGTTGGCGAGGCCATCCCGGAAGGGGAGGTGGATCGCATCTTCGAGCGGCTGGAGTTCTCGCCCCGCAAAGTGGGCGCGGGGGAGGCGCTGGCATGGCAGATCATGCCGCCGAGCCACCGCTTCGACATCGCCATCGAGGAAGACTTGGTGGAAGAAGTGTGCCGGGTGTATGGCTACAACCGCATCGGTGCGCGGGCCTCGGCATGGGCCATGCCGTTGCGGCAAGTGCCCCGGGGGCGGGCACCGGCGGCCGCGTTGGCCGATGCGCTGGCCGCGCTCGGCTATCGGGAGGCGATCACCTACACCTTCGTGGACCCGACGTTGGCGGATCTGTTGGACCCGCACAAGGTCGCCCCCCAGCTCGCCAACCCGATGTCGCAAGACCGTTCAGTGTTGCGACCGAGCCTCTTGCCGGGGCTGGTGGGCGCCCTGCAGGCCAACCTGGCCCGGCAGCAATCGCGCGTGCGCCTCTTCGAAATGGGCCAATGTTTCGCCGCCGGCGAAGCCGATGACCCGCAGCGCTGGGTGTCGCAGTGGGTGGGCGGCATCGCGTTCGGCCCGCGCTGGCCGGAATCTTGGGCGACGGCGCCTCCGCAAGGGCTGGATTTCTTCGACGTCAAGGGCGATGTGGAGCGGCTGATCGAAATTGGTGGCCACCCGGCTTCGTTTGAGGCGGCGGACGATCCCGCGCTGCACCCGGGCCAATCGGCACGGGTGCTGATGGCCGGCAAGGCCATTGGCCGGGTGGGCCGCCTGCACCCGGAAGTGGAGCGGAAACTGCAACTCAATGCGCCGGCCTTCGTGTTTGAGTTGCGAACGGAAGCGCTGCTGGACGTGTCCGCGCGCCGCCACCAACCCGTGACGCGCTTCCCCCGCGTGCGGCGCGACTTGAGCCTCGTGGTGGCCGCCGCGGTGCCGGCGGAGGCCGTGCAGGCCGCGGCGCGGGAGGTGCTTGGCGACGCCTTGGCGGAGTGTGTGCTGTTCGACGTCTATCGGGGCGAGGGCATCGATCCCGGCGAAAAGAGCCTGGGCCTTGGGTTGACCTTCGAGAGCGCCTCGCGCACCCTAGCGGACGACGAAGTCAATCGTTCCATCGACGCTTTGCTGGCATGTCTGAAGAAGGACTTCGGGGCGCGGCTCCGCTGATGGCGCACGGCGCCGACGAGGGCCGTGAGGTCTTGACCAAGGCACGGCTGGCCGAGCGCCTCTTTGATGTGGTGGGGCTCAACAAGGCCGAGGCCGCGGACTTCGTGGACAACTTCTTCGAGGCCATCCGGCAAACGCTGGCCAACAACGAGCCGGTGAAGCTCTCCGGCTTCGGCAACTTCACCCTGCGCGACAAGCGCGAACGGCCGGGACGCAACCCGAAGACGGGCGAGGAAGTGCCGGTGACGGCGCGGCGCGTGGTGACATTCCACGCCGGCCAGAAACTGCGGGCGCGAGTGGAGGTTCATGCCGGCGCGCGGCGGGGCTAGCGACCTCCCGCCGATTCCCGGCAAGCGCTACTTCACCATCGGCGAGGTGAGCGACCTCTGCGATGTGGAGCAGCATGTGCTGCGCCATTGGGAAAAGGAGTTCAAGCAGCTTGCGCCGAGCCGGCGGGGTGGCAACCGCCGTTACTATCAGCATCAGGACGTGCTGGTCGTCCGCCAGATCCGTGCCCTGCGCTACGAGCAGGGCCTCACCACCGAAGGTGTGCGCCGTGTGCTCGGCGGCGCGGACTCGAAGCAAGATCGCGCCCATTCCAAGCAGCTCGTGCGGCAGACGGTGGCCGAGCTCGAAGAGGTGCTGCGGGTTCTGCGCGGCACCGGCGCGAACCGGGAAGGGCCGCCCGGAGCCTGAGCGCCGTTTGCGAAGGCGCTGAAGGGAGGCGCTCGGGCAGCGCCAATGAAGCCGGGCCTTTTCGGCCCGGATGCCATGCCCTTGGGGCATGGGAACCCCGATAGACACCATGCTGCAATTCGGCCCGACAGCCCTGCGGGAAGACAGAAACGCGACAGTGGCTGTAACGGGATGACGGTTTATGGTTTTTATTGGGGTAAGGGGTGTTGCACATCTAAACGAAAGAGTCCACACTATGGTACACCGACAAGGAGAGAAGGCCATGACGATCGACCTGCAAACACTCAACGAAGCTGTTGACACTGCCGCTGCATTTCGCCGTATTCGACAGCTTCAGCCAGTTGGCGGACAAGGCGACAAAGTGTTCCCGCCAACGTATCCGCCGGAGAGGGGCAGTCCCCGCAACACCCCGCCGCGCCATGTGTTCGAACGTCGCAGAGTAGAAGGCGGCGAGGTCTGGTGCGTCCTGATCGACAGCATACAGAGCCAAGCCAACCGGCTGGAAGAGGCGTTGCTGGCGGCCGCCGAGGAAGAAGAAGATGCCGCATCAGTGCCACTGCCTTTTGTTGCCGTGGATTTCAGCGGTGCCGGGCTGGAGCCGCTCGAGCGCGTCACGTCGCTGGACGCGCCGCACCGGGTGTACGACGCCGTCCTGCGCGACAGCCTCCTGGACGGCGTTTCCTTCATGCAAAGTGAAGAAGGCCATCGACTTGCGGCGGCGAAGCCCGCAGACGCGACCCCGCTGCTGGAACTGTCGCCCAGCGCTTTGCTGTTCGGCGCTTGGCACAGCCAAGGTGAGGGCGGCGGTCTCGGCGCGAAATTCCCGCGCGCACTCGTCTCCGAAATCATGGGAGTCGGTACCCCCGTTGAAGAACTCGCCAATAGCCGTACTGGCGAACTGGAAGCTCGAACTGCAGGCCGGCGCACGGGAAGCAGGATCGACCCACTCGGCATCCTTCGCAAGGTAGAGGTGTTCAAGGGCACTTCCGCTTCCGATTGGAGCATGGAGGCCCGCCAGGGAGCGAAGAAGGTCCGCCCTTCCGAGATCAACCACAGCAACATCGCGCCTACTGTCGAGCCTCTCGGGGTCACCTGCGACCATGTGGAACACCGGGCTACGATCACGCTGGCGGGGCTCAGGAGGCTGCGTTTCGGCGGTGGCGCACGGAATGTCGCTGGACGTACGCTGATTGCTTCGCTCGGCCTTCTGGCGCTGGCCGAACAGGATGCGCGCGGTTACGCGCTCCGCTCGCGCTGTGATCTGGTGTGCGACGGAGACGCACCGCTCGAACTGGTGCGTGCAGACGGCTCGACTGCGACTTTTGAACTCGGCCGTGCAGAGGCGCGGGCGCTGTATCGTGAAGCCTACGAGAAAGCCGAAAGGGCGGGTTTCCGATTCCGGTCGCTCACCCTTAAACCGCAGGAAAAACTGGTCGACATCGTCCGCCGCAGCCGTCAGTTGGCGCTGGAAGGTGAAGGAGGGGATAGTGAGGGCGACGATGGGACTCCTTCTTGAAATCGAGTTTCTGACCGGCGTTTGCCGTGCTGCACGCGAGCCCGGAGACGACAGCCCCGACTGGCCGCCTCAGCCGGACAGGGTGTTTTCCGCGCTTGTTTCCGCCTGGGCGGCACGTGGCGAACGGCCCGAGGAGCGGGCGGCGCTCGAATGGTTGGAAGCGCAGCAGCCGCCGGCCATTCACGCAAGCGCTCACACGTCCAGAACGCCCCCCGACGTGTTCGTGCCGCCGAACGATTTTCAAACCCCGAGCAACGATCTCGATAGACAAAGGTGGTATCGCGATTTCTTGGCTCGGGGCAAACGCCCGCCCGAAAAGGGTGGCCACGAGCGTAAGTGGAAACAAGCGCTGTCCACCCTCCCCGAAAGCCGACAGAGGAAGGAACGCCGCTTCCCCACCGCCCGCCCGGACGATCCGTTCATGGCCTTGATCTGGCCGGCAGAGCGCCCACCCGAACTCGCGCTGTTCGACGCGCTGAACGCCATCGCCGGCTGCGTCGGATATCTTGGACACTCCGCGAGCCTAGTCCGGTGCCGATTCCTGTCGGCCGTTGCCCCCGCGCATCGCCATCCAGCTAGGCACGTACGCCGGCGCGTCTATCCGGGGCGCTTGCGTGAACTGGAGGAGGCCCATCGCGCAAGTCCCGTTCGTCCGATGATCCGGCCCGGTGCCCCCGTCTTCATTGAAGAGCCGACGGCCCCGGCCCCAGTGGACGATGACTGGCTGGCGCTGGAGGTGATCGGAGGCGAGGTCCCCGATGTCCGTGCGACGGCCCTCGTCTGCCGGATGCTCCGACGCACGCTGATGAGCGGCTACCGGAAGGTGGGCCGGGAGGACGCCATTCCAGAGATCGTGTCTGGCCATACCCCGACCGGGGCGCCAACCCGGCGCCCACATCTCGCGATCGCGCCACTGGCCTTTGCCGGCTTTCCCCATGCCGATGGACGCATCCTGGGCTTCGCTTTGATCCCGCCACGTGGGATGACGTTCGACCGAATCGAAGGTTTCCGTTCGGCGTTCGAAGAGGTGGCGCAATACAACTCGAACTTGGAGCGGCGCATCCTGACGCTTCAAGGTTCACCGCTGAACAAGCCATTGCACCTCGCTCCGGTTCCGAGGAACGGAGCGCGAAAGCGGTCGCTTTCTTCGGAGAGCTATCTCATGGCATCGCATAGCTGGGCTACCGTCACTCCAATCGTGCTCGAACGGCATCTAAAGCGGAAGGACGAAGCCGAGGTACGGGAACTCGTTGCGACCGCATGTGCGCACGCGGGGTTGCCACGCCCGGACCCGGGGCGGGTCTGGGTTGGAAAGCACTCGGCGGTAGAAGGCATGCCGCCCGCCCGGCCGCTGGCGGGGGAGCCGCCTTGGACGCGCTGGAAGGTGTCTAAGTCTTTGGCGAGCCGGCAGCTGGTGCATGCGGTCATCGACTTTGAGGAGGAAGTGACTGGCCCGGTGCTGCTGGGTGCTGGACGGTTCGCCGGTCTTGGTCTGTGCCGTGTGGGGAGGGGTTGAGCATGAAACTGGGTGCCGCGGACTTTGATGATTTTTTCCGGGCCATATGTGGCGACGGTCCGTTTCCTTGGCAACGAGCTCTGGTGGATCGCCTCGCAGAGACCGATGAATGGCCGGACGTGCTGGACCTGCCGACGGGAACGGGGAAAACGGCGGCGATAGACGCCGCGGTGTTCCACTTGGCGTTGCGCTTCGATGCGCCGGGCAAGGCCCCGGTGCGGATTGCGCTGGTCGTTGATCGGCGCCTCGTGGTGGATGATGCGTTCGAGAGGGCCCGCAAGATCGCCTGCTTGCTTGATGATGCACTACACGATGGTGCGGAGGCGCATCAAGTTGTCGTCGAAGTCGCCCGTAGGCTCCGCCGACTCGCGGGCGATGATGCACCACCCCTCATCGCCAAACGGCTCCGCGGCGGCACGCCGCTGGAACACGATTGGGCGCGTACCCCCACGCAACCAACGATCCTCTGCTCTACCGTCGATCAGATCGGCTCGCGGCTGTTGTTTCGTGGATATGGCGTATCGGACCGCATGAAGCCTGTCCATGCCGGCCTGCTCGGTGCCAACAGCCTGATCCTTCTAGACGAGGCGCATCTGTCCGAACCGTTCCGGCAAACGCTTGACGCTATACGACACATTGGGCGCACGGATGTCCGGACAGCGCTTCTCTCCGCTACGCCGGGCGATGAAGCGGGTCAGCGCCACGAGCTTTCACAAGCGGACAGAAGCCATCCCGTGCTCAGGCAGCGACTGGAAGTGCGCAAGTTCGTCACGCTGAAACTTGTGCGAGAGAAACCAACGGCGGCCCAGGCCACCTTTGCCGAGGCCGCTCGCGGAATGGCGCAACGGCTGTGGGAACAAGGGGTCTCGCCCCCCGCCATCGGCGTCGTGGTCAACCGCGTAGCGCTGGCGCGGAACGTTTTCGACACGTTGAAGGCCGAGGACGGGTTCGACGTGATACTGATGATAGGGCGGTCGCGCGATGTGGGCCGTAGTCGGATCGTCGACAAGCTCCTTCCCTTCCGAACCGGCGAGAAGAGTCGGTTGCAAGCCAAGCCTCTGTTCGTCGTCGCGACCCAATGCTTGGAAGTTGGCGTGGACCTCGACCTAGATGGCCTCGTCACCCAAGCCGCCTCCCTTGATGCCTTACGCCAGCGTTTCGGTCGCGTGAACCGCGCTGGGCGGAAAGTCGCCGCGGAGGGAGTGATCCTTGCGTGTGCCGAAGACGTTGCCAAGAAGGCCGATGATCCGGTCTATGGTGATCGCATACACCTGACGTGGGAGGCCCTGAATGCGATTGCCGAAGGCGAACAGGTGGATTTCGGCGTTGAAGCGTTACCAAAGTGTCTGGAGAAAAATGGCATCGATCACACAGAGTTGGCAGTGAAACGGGCGAACGCTCCGACCATCATGCCAGCTTATCTCGACCTATGGTCACAGACGGCACCCCGGCCGACGGCCGATCCCGAGGTTGGGTTGTTCCTGCACGGGGCCGAACGGACAGCCGCCGGTGTCTCGATTGTTTGGCGCGGCGATGTGTTGGAGGACGATCTGAAGAACGTGCGCCGGGACGAAATCGAAGAGCTGCTTAGACTCGTTCCCCCGCGGACCGCGGAAGCAATCGATGTCTCGCTGTCGTCAGCCCGGTCATGGCTTCGCGGGGCACAGAGTGATGCGACGGTGCTTGATGCCATGTCGGATGCACCAGCACGGGAAGAGACGATGTTGGCCGCGGAGAACCCAGCGGGTGAACGGCGGGCGTTCCGGTGGGCTGGGACGAGCGACCCGCGCACATGTGTGGTGTTGCCGGACGAGCTGGCACCGGGAGACTTACTGATTGTCCCCGCCGAGTACGGTGGTTGCGACGAGTTCGGCTGGGCACCCGACTTTCGCGATCGCGTGGAGGACGTGGCCAACGATGCGGCCCAACCATTCTGGGGGCGGCGGTGTGCGATTCGGGTTACCAGCCGCCTCTTGCAGAACGATGATTTGTGGAACCGTGTCTCGGGGATACTCCAAGACGAAGGTGCTACGGCCGAAGATATGGTTGGCCGGCTGCTTGACATGCGGGGGCTTTGGGCTATGGGTGCGGTGGGGGAGGAGGATGGCTGGACGCGAAGTGGTCAGCGTGAACTGAGGGTGCTATGGGATGGCCTGGAGAAGCTGCGACGTAAACGTGGCCGGCTTGATGTTCACTTCCCTTACCCTGGGGGTCGTGAAGAAGGTGCAGTTTTTGTGGCGGGGCGGGGGATCAAAGACGAGGGTACGTCGGATGACGGGGCGTCGGCGACAGAAGACGACAGCCTCTCATACACCTCCGGTAGACCGGTGGAACTCGACGATCACGGGAATCGGGTCGCCGGTTTCGTCAAGCGTTTTGCGAAGGCCCTCGGCCTCGGGGAAGTGACGGACGATCTTCGGCTCGCGGCATATCTCCATGATGCCGGCAAGGCCGATCCGCGTTTCCAGCTGATGCTGTCGGGTGGCGACCCTTGGAATCGCCCCGATGGTCCGCCGCTGGCCAAGAGCGGGCGATCATGGTCGCCGGGCGCTTGGAAGCGCGCTGGGCTGCCGGACGGGTGGCGGCACGAAGCCCTCTCCGTGAGGATGGCACGGGCCCATCCCCACTTTTCGGACGCGCGTGATCCCGCGCTCGTACTCTGGCTGATCGGGAGCCATCATGGTCTTGGGCGGCCGTTTTTCAACTTCTACGAACCGGCACCGGATCAGGAGCCGTTTTCATGCCTTGACGTTGCCGCCTGGCGGCTCCCTGTGGAGAAGCCGGGGCCACAATCGCTGGCTTTCGAGTTCCGCGGTGCCGACTGGCCATCCTTGTTTGAGCAACTGAAGCAACGATACGGGATATGGGGCTTGGCCCATCTGGAAGCGATCCTGCGTCTCGCCGACCACCGGGCGTCCGAGGAGGAGCGTGCGTCGTGACCGTAAATGCTTTTCATCGTCTCGACGGGTTGGAGCCCGACAACCTACTGGCCTTCATGGCGTTGCTGGGCCTGCTCCGAACCCTTGAAGAGACTCGCCCCGGCTGGTGTCCGCGCGTGTCGTGGACAGTGGATGAACCGCCCCTGCGTCCGTGCCTGCATGTGGCAGAAGAAGTCGCGGGAAACGTGATCGTTGAGGCTGTGGCCGAAGGCGTAGAGGCTCTGGCCCCACGCCACAACTTTGAGGGGCTGCCGGATTTGAAGCTTCTTCCCGGAGAAGCGGCAAGGAGACTTCGGGACGCGGCTGATTCGGACCGCTACACCGCCGATCTCTGGGCCGCGCTAGTCAGTGATGTCGCGATTGCCCGTGATGGCAAGAAGGTCGAGCCGACACCACTGTGCCTCATGTTCGGTCAGGGGCATCAACACTTCCTTTCGCGTTTGGCTTCGGTTCCGCAGCAGACAATACCACCGAGGCGAGGCACCGGCCGCAACAAGTCCGAGGTTTCCCAAATGGAGTGTTTGCATGAAGCGCTGTTCGCGTCTTGGAAACGACCCGACGCGACAGACTCGTTTCGATGGGACCCCCACGAAGACGTCCGTCATGCGTTGCATGCAAGAGATCCGACCGATTCAAAGACCAAGGAAACCACGCAGCACGGTGCCAACCAACTCGCTGCAATCGGCCTCTCCGTATTGACTGTCGTTCCGAGACAGCGATTCGGCACGGCGCGCCTCTCACTCCTTGGCGGCAGCCGTGAACGCGACGGCACTTACACCCTAAGTTGGCCCATCTGGCGCGAACCTATCAGCCTCGTTGGCATTCGCGCACTGCTGGGGCACCCACACTTAGACGATCCAAAGACCCGTGCAGCGCTTGGCACTGTGGAGCTGCGCCGCGCCCGAAGAATCTCTTCCGGCAAGTTCATGAACGTCACAAGGGCAACCGCGACTTCCAAGTACGGCAGCCCGACCTCGACGCGGGCAGCGCCCCGTATTGCGCCGGCGTCCTAGCCGCTGGGTGCAAGCGTCCCGAACCGACAAATGCATACCGATCATGAGTAAGGGGGCTGGTCGGGCCGACGGTGGTGAGGCGCAGACCGTCATCCGCCTCTCAGGCGCCGGACGGAGTGCCCACGCGCCCCTTATACCAGCCCGCATTCTCAATGAGTTCGTGTACTGCCCCCGTCTAGCGTACTTGGAGTGGGTTCAGAGAGAGTGGGCCGATTCGGGGGATACCGTGGAGGGTCGATACATCCACCGTCGAGTGGACGCGCCCGGCGGCTCTCTCCCTGCACCGGATGAGAGTGTTGATGAGTTGAGCCAGGCTAGGGCTGTCGAACTCTCCTCCAGGAAGCTGGACTTAGTAGCGAAGATCGATCTTATAGAAAGCGCCGATGGCGAGGTTACGCCGGTGGACTACAAGCGCGGTAAACGTCCACATGTGCCCCGCCATGCATACGATCCAGAGCGCGTACAGTTGTGCGCTCAAGGCCTGCTGTTGGAAGACCATGGGTACAAGTGTTCGTCGGGTGTACTGTACTTTGCCGACTCTCGGGAGCGGGTACGGGTTCCGTTCGATGACGAGCTGCGCGCGTTGACTCGGGAGTCCTTGAGAATGCTGCGAGAGATTGTCGATGGTGGTCGGATTCCGCCGCCCTTGGAGGAAAGCCCCAAGTGTGGACGTTGTTCCTTGGTAGGGATTTGTCTGCCCGACGAAACGAACGCGCTGCGTTCTTCGGTCGAACAGGTGCGACCCATCAGCGTCCGGCGAACCCGTGCCCTGCCGGTGTACGTGCAATCGTACCGGGGCAAGGTGGCCAAGAAGGGAGAGCAGTTGGTCATCACCAAGGATGACGACGCCCCGACCTTTGTTCGGTTGGCAGATACCTCGCAGCTTGTGCTAATGGGGAACGTCTGGGTTACGACGCCGACGTTGCACGAACTCATGCGCCGCAACATTCCTATCACCTGGCACTCATATGGCGGTTGGTTTCTGGGCCACAGCATGGGCATCGGACATGCCAATGTCGAGCTGCGTACTGCCCAGTACAAGGGCTCATTCGACGAGCGAACCTGCTTGAAGTTGGCCGGAGGCTGGGTGCAGGCCAAGATTCGCAACTGTCGCACGCTGTTGCGAAGAAACCGGCGGCCCGACACGAATGTGGACGCCGCTCTCAAAGCGCTGAGGCATCTCTCTGTAGCCGCCGGGCGAGCACGCGGGATCGATAGGTTGCTTGGCATCGAGGGAGCTGCCGCAGCCCACTACTTTCAGAGCTTCACCGAAATGCTGAAGGGAAGTGAAGAAGCGGCGGACTTCGAAATCCACCAACGCAACCGCCGTCCGCCCCAAGACCCCATCAACGCCATGCTGTCTTTCGGTTACGCGATGCTGACCAGGACTCTTTTGGTGACGCTTTCCGCGACGGGGTTTGATCCCTACCGAGGATTCTTTCATCGGCCACGCTACGGACGGCCTGCTCTGGCCCTTGACATGATGGAGCCATTTCGTCCCCTAATCGTGGACTCCGTGGTCGTGACGGCCATCAACAACGGGGAGATTAGGGGCAAGGATTTTGTATACTCGCCTTTGGGCGTAAACCTGACGGATTTCGGACGCAGGCGTTTCATGGCTACCTTCGAGCGTCGCTTGGCACAAGAAGTGACTCACCCACTGTTTGGGTACAGAGTGGAATACCGTAGACTACTTGAAATACAAGCTCGGCTATTGGGTAGGTTCCTATTGGACGAGATCCCGGAGTACCCGAACTTCGTGACCCGCTAGGATTTCGGGGGAGGACATCTTGGAATGGGGCCTAAGAAGATGAAGACAGACGAGCGCTTATACTTCGTAATGTACGACATTGCAGACCCGAAACGTTGGCGATCCATCTTTCGCACTATGAAAGGATACGGGGATTGGGTGCAACTATCCGTCTTCCAGTGCCGGCTAGGGAAGGTTCGCCACGCCGAATTGGTGGCAGACTTGGATAGGATAATCCATCATAACGAAGATCATGTCGTCTTGGTGGATGTCGGGACTCCCGACGGCTCTTCAGCACGAATCGTGTCGCTAGGGTCACGTCGGCTGCCGTCTCCGGATCGTGAAATTGTCATAGTCTAGGCAATGCCATGGCCGGGTTGCCCGAAACACTTTTGGGAACGAACGACGCTTGCCATGCCCTCAAAAAATCGCTAAGGTGCGGCCTTGCTGACTGGATTGCGAGACGTGCATCGGTGAGCGTTCACCGCTTCATCTCTCGCAGTTGCACGACAAGTTCTTTAAGAACAAGAAGTTGCCAATGGACATGGCGCTAGGGAGCGAGCGGCACCGTTGGTTGTTTGACCCCCTTGCAAAACCCAAAGGGCGACCACTCGAAATCCGCCACTGGCGAGCGCGTGTGACGCGCACTCTAGAAGGTGGAGCATCCGGGGCAGAATTGCCCCGGCCTCATTGAAGCCACCACAAGGAGTTCGTTTACGGCATCGATTGTCGCGCATCCGGGGCAGAATTGCCCCGGCCTCATTGAAGCGCCTCGAGGCGATCGATCCACCCATGGGCCGGCGCAGCATCCGGGGCAGAATTGCCCCGGCCTCATTGAAGCGACCCGAAGGCGCTGCAGCGTGACTATGTCCAAGCCCGCATCCGGGGCAGAATTGCCCCGGCCTCATTGAAGCCTCTTCATCCTTGACTTCACCAATTCTCGGTCACTTGCATCCGGGGCAGAATTGCCCCGGCCTCATTGAAGCGATGGATGGTGCGCCATGCGCGGGTTGCCCGTGTGCGGCATCCGGGGCAGAATTGCCCCGGCCTCATTGAAGCATCGAGAAATAGAGCCGAGACCCAGCGAGCCGGATCGCATCCGGGGCAGAATTGCCCCGGCCTCATTGAAGCGAGCGGTGGATGAAGCGGAGCCTCGGGATTGACGCCGCATCCGGGGCAGAATTGCCCCGGCCTCATTGAAGCACGATCGCCGCCGGCGTGTCCCACGCCGTCAATGAGGCATCCGGGCAGAATTGCCCCGGCCTCATTGAAGCTTCGGCCGCCGAAAGGTTGTTAGCGCCGTAGGCGCCGCATCCGGGGCAGAATTGCCCCGGCCTCATTGAAGCCCCTCCGCCTTGGCGACGCGCTCGGCGAGCGGCGTCGCATCCGGGGCAGAATTGCCCCGGCCTCATTGAAGCCGGTCGATCCGCCGCCGCTCCGTCCGCGCCAGCGTCGCATCCGGGGCAGAATTGCCCCGGCCTCATTGAAGCAAGCCGACCAGCGGGCGCTTCCGCGTCGAGCCGTCCGCATCCGGGGCAGAATTGCCCCGGCCTCATTGAAGCATCAGGTGGAGGTGGTCGAGTTCCAATTGCCGCCCAGCATCCGGGGCAGAATTGCCCCGGCCTCATTGAAGCTTGGTCACAAGCCCCGCGTACAGCGCGTCGCCGCCCAGCATCCGGGGCAGAATTGCCCCGGCCTCATTGAAGCCTCAAGGTCGCGGATGCGCGAGTTTTGCTGCTTGTCGGGCATCCGGGGCAGAATTGCCCCGGCCTCATTGAAGCGCCACGCTCGCCTTCGATGCCAGTAGGCGACCACGGGCATCCGGGGCAGAATTGCCCCGGCCTCATTGAAGCCAAGAACGTTAGGTTGCGTCGGTCGCCGTCTGTGAGGCATCCGGGGCAGAATTGCCCCGGCCTCATTGAAGCACGTGGCGCGACCCGGACGACGGGATTCGCCGCCGAGCATCCGGGGCAGAATTGCCCCGGCCTCATTGAAGCGACCTGGTGTGGGCCAGCCCGCCGTGCCAGCGGTGGAGGCATCCGGGGCAGAATTGCCCCAGCCTCATTGAAGCACTTGGGTTCGAGGGACTCAATGGCTCGGCGGATAATGCATCCGGGGCAGAATTGCCCCGGCCTCATTGAAGCCGGTCGACCCGGCGTCGCGCTTCGCGGGCAAGCGTCTCGCATCCGGGGCAGAATTGCCCCGGCCTCATTGAAGCTCGGATGTCGCCGTCCGAGTCCACGTTCCACGCATCCGGGGCAGAATTGCCCCGGCCTCATTGAAGCGTCTGGACCGACACGCAGGACGGGGTGCGCCGCCGCGCATCCGGGGCAGAATTGCCCCGGCCTCATTGAAGCATTGGCAGCGGCGAGATCAACGTCGACCTCCTGGACGCATCCGGGGCAGAATTGCCCCGGCCTCATTGAAGCGTGTTGGTGACGGTGAGGCCGGTGCCCGCGCCGTCCAAGTATCCGGGGCAAAATTGCCCCGGCCTCATTGAAGCAATTTTGAAACGTTGGCGCCGGCGGGGCTCGGTGCGGTATCCGGGGCGAAATTGCCCCGGCCTCATTGAAGCGTAGTCAAGAACCAACCATTCACCGTGAAGCGGGCATCCGCGAAGTCCTGGGCGCCGCTCACGGGCGTGATTTCGTGGTAGCAGTCGCTGGGGAAGAACACGATGCTGTTGTGTAGCGGTTCGATGCGCGTGAACACGCCTGGCCGGAAGCCGTTCTTCTGCCGGTTCGTGTCGTAGAGCAGCAGATCGCCGCCGGAGAACCGCCGCGGCTGGCGGTGGAAGTAATAGACGTAGCTGAGTCGTCGGTCGCTGTCGACGGGGTCGCCGTCCATGTGGACGCGAAAGAAGTCGCCATCCCGGTGCGCCGTCAGGTTCAATTCGATCTCGTGGGACTCGAGGTCGCGCACCGGCAACCGCCCAAGCGCGATTTCCGCGGCACGGGTGAGCTTCGCCTTGAACCACGACATCTGGCCTTGCAGTTTTCTCTCCACCGCGACCAACGCCTGCCGGGTGTCGGGCCTCAACTCGCCATCGGGCAAGTTGCAGCCGGTCACCCGTGCGGGCACGAATTGGTCGCGGTGGGTCACGGCGAAGCGTAGCAGGGCGTCGCACTCCTCAGGCGGCAGAAAGCCCTGCAGCCTCTCGAACGGCACCGGGGCGTAGCCCTTCGGCGTTGGCATGGTCCGCAGGTTGGCCCCGGTCAACACGGCTTCGGTCCAGCACACCAGCGGATGGTCGGGTAGCAGCGGTGCGATGCGTCGGCAGGTATCGAGCGCGGCGGCAACGTTGCCCCGGCGCCGCTGCACGGTGGCGAGTTGCCACAACGTCTTGGGCTGGTCGGGCTGCGCGGCGAGCTCATGCAGCAGCTTCGCTTCCGTGCGGGCCAGCAGGCCGTCGCTGCCGAACAAGTCGTCGGCACGGCGCTTGGCGACGTCGGCGTTTGGCTTAGCCGGTTGGCCCATCGGTCACCCGTTCCAGCGCGTCGATGCAGCAAGCGGTGGTGAGCGTGCGCGATTCAAACACGAAGGGGAAGCCGGGCCCGCCCACCCAAGCGACGCACCCCAGCCAGCACCCGTCGGCGCGTTGCGCCTGCAGGATCCGCGTCACTGCCGACCGCGCGACCTCCGCGTGGTCTTGTAGTGCGCCCAAGCGATCCAGCGCCGCCAACGCCTGCCCCGTGCGCATGATGTCGATGAACGTGCCATCGGCCGCTTGGCTGGCCAGGATCCGCTCCAGCACGGGTTGCCGCAGTTCGGCGAAGGTGGGCGCTTGCAGGTCGCTGGCGCGGGCCAAGGCGACGTCCAAGTCAAGCGGGTGGTGATAGTAGTGCAGGGCGGCCTCGATCTCGTCGGGCGACACGAGCACCAGTTCGGCGAGCCAATGCTGCGCGGCGCGGGTTTCCGGCCGGTCACCCAGATAGGCCACGACGTTGGCGTTCACCACGGCATCGGCCTCGTTGAAGATCTCCATCGGGTCTTCGTCGATTGGCAGCCAAGTGAGGAATCGGCCCTCGCCGTCGCGCTGCCCAAGGATGGCGTCCACGTTCGCCAGGGCGTCAGCGTGGGGGCCGGTCGCCACGGAGCAGATGGCGGTGTCGTCGGCGTCCGGCTGTAGGAAGTGGGCGTAGCGCCATAGCTCCCCCGGCTCGGCCGCGTCGTGCAGGAACTGGCGGGTTCGCCGTTGAATCTCCGCGACCTCCGGATGGCGGCACCCGGCAAGCGCCAAGGTG
Organism: Candidatus Azotimanducaceae bacterium; assembly: GCA_965200505.1. Lineage (GTDB taxonomy): Bacteria > Pseudomonadota > Gammaproteobacteria > Pseudomonadales > Azotimanducaceae > VXNE01. Next base: position 3,480,474 of record OZ241343.1, read on the forward strand.
CCGTTTCCTGCCACGAAGGGGGGATTGTGGGTCTCCGTGCTCAAGGGCGCATGGACGTGGTACACCGTGGAGGGCCAGCCGCCGTCTGGCCCGACGGCTTGCGACAGGTAATCCATGCCGGCGTCCACGGCACGGCTGCACGACTCCCGCAAATCGTCAAGCATGGTGGTCTTGTCCTGTGCCCGACCCTTGAGCGGCCCCTACGCTGGGCGAACGGTCAGGAAACCGCCACCGACGCTGGCAGCCATGGGCGATGCACCGTGTGCCACGGGTAAGGATGCGCATGGGCAACTTCGGCGCACAGCAACAACCTGTCGGGGCAAGCCCCGATCTTGGCTATCGGCGCAACCGAAGCCCGTCAGGTTCGGGCTGGGTGCGAGTGGTCAACTTCCCGGTCGCTGTAGATGCCCTCCTTCCAAACATGACCGCCGGCGGCCAGCTCCAAGTCCTCGGCGTCCAGCTGCGCGGAGGGCGGCAGGACGAGGTGCGCGGTGGTCGCGGTGTCTTGGTGAACCTTGACGGACATGGTGTCCGGCACGGTGATGCCGAGCGTCGTTTCGATGGCGCCGTTCGGATCGTCAAGCAACCGCGAGCGGAAGTTTTGGTCTTGCTTCGCCTTCTCGAGGATCTCCGAGCGCATTTCTTCGTGGGTCTTCATGGTCATGGTGGTCTCCTTCCCCGTGGCTGACCGTGGCATTCCCGACACTACGCGCCCCAGCGGGGAATGTCAATTTTTCGGGCCGGAGCTTCGCCGCGCCTGTTAGGATGCCGGCGTTCGCGCTTGTAGCGCGTGGGCGACGGTGCCATTGGGCGCGGGGAACGTGCCTTTGGGCCGAACGTGTGCCGCCGTCGGGAAACAGGAGGGGAACCATGAACGCCCGGGAAATCCGCTCGAATCTCACGCATCCGGTGATCGACTCAGACGCCCATTGGCTGGAGTTTGGGCCGATGCTCAACGAGCGCATCACGAAGATTGCCGGCCGGCAGGTGGCCGAGTGTTTCGATGGCTTGGCGAGCCTCATCGGCGCCGGCCAGCGGCTTGGCGCGGAAGGCCGCCGCCATCACCGGGTGGCGCATCCCGGCTTCTGGCAACTGCCGATGGCGCACACGCGGGACCGTGCCACCGCGATGATGCCGGGGCTGCTGCATGAGCGGTTGGACGAGCTGGGGTTGGATTTTTGCGTGATGTATCCCACCGGCGCCGCGGTGGTCACCGGCGAAGATGACCTGCGGCGCAAGGCCATGCGCGCCTTCAACCACTTCTCCGCCGAATACTTCGCGGATTACGCGGATCGTCTCACGCCGGTGGCCATCATCGGCGCCGCCACGCCGGAGGAGGCCATTGAGGACCTGGAATACGCCGTGCTCGAACTTGGCATGAAGGCCACCTTGTTCGCCGCGATGATTCCGCGCCCGGTGCCGTCTGCCGAGGATGGCGACGAGAACGCCGCGAAGCGCGGCTACTGGTACGACGTGCTGGGCATGGACAGCATCCACGACTATGACCCGCTGTGGCGGCGCTGCGTGGAGCTCGGCGTCGCGCCGACGTTTCATTCCGCGGGCCGAGGTTACGCGTTGCGGCGCTCGCCATCGAACTTCACCTACAACCACATCGGCCACTTCGCCTCCACCGCGGAAGCCATCTGCAAGGCGATGTTCCTGGGCGGTGTGACGCGCCGCTTCCCCACCCTGAAGATGGCGTTCCTGGAGGGTGGCGTCAGCTACGCATGCCAGCTCTTCGCGGACCTCATCGGCCATTGGAACATCCGCAACCCGAAGGCGCTGGAAGTGGTGAATCCCGCGAATCTCGACCACGAAGGGCTCATCGCGCTCGCCCGCCAATACGGCCCGCCGGACATGGCACGGCTGATGACGAACCGCGACGCCGCCCTGTACGCGGCGATGGACGCGGAGACGTCCGTTGACACGGGCGGCGAAGCCAGCCTCGATGACTATGCGGCTTGCCAGATCGAGCGCGTGGAGGACTTCAAGGCGCTGTTCTCGAACTTCTACTTCGGCTGCGAAGCGGACGACCGCATGAATGTCTGGGCGTTCAACGAACAGGTGAATCCCTTGGGCGCCCGCATCAACGCGCTCTTCAGTTCAGACATCGGCCACTTTGACGTGCCGGACATGGCCGCGGTGCTCGAGGAGGCATGGGAACTGGTGGAAGACGGCCTGATGACGGCGGCGGACTTCAAGGCGTTCACGTTCGAAAACCCAGCCCACTTCTGGGCCGCCGGCAACCGCGACTTCTTCAAGGGCACCGCCGTCGAGCACGAGGTGGACGCCTTGTTGGGCACCGCGGAGCACGATTTGGCGGCGGATTAGGGTTGCGGCAGGGGTGCCCGCCATCCGCCCTCTCGAACAAGAGCGACTCGGCATGACCACGTTGACAATCGAACTTGACGGGCAACTGGAGGCGGACCTGAGCGAGGCCATTGCGCGCACCGGGGTGCCAAGACAGGACTTCGTTCGAGAAGCGTTGCGGCGGCAGCTTGCGCTCGTGCGACTCGGTGCGTTGCAGAAGGAGTTGGCGCCTTACGCCCAAGCGTGCGGTTGGTTTACGGACGACGATGTGGTCCGTGGAGTCTCGTAGATCCGGCGCTCCCCTCACTGCGACCCGTTGCCGCCCCGTGAACGCAGCCATTCCACGGCGGCCATGAAGGCCAGCGCGAAGATGATGAGGATGGTCGCCACGGCCAGAATCGCGGGGCTGATCTGCTCGCGCAGCCCGATGCTGACGTGCAGGACGTGATGGAATGGGCGGAGGACGCGAGGGCGCTGTGGCGCAACACCTACGGGGCGGGGCCATGAAGGCGCGCCCACTCGGCGTCGAACCGTTGCCGCTGGACGACAGATTCCGCGCCGGCGAGCCATACCGCGCCGGCGAAGCACACGCCGACGAACGCCAGTACGCCCCAACGCCCGGCGAGCGCCAGCAGTAGCCCACCCGGCATGGCGATGCAGCCCGCCGCGAACAGCCTGAAGCCCCACTTATCGCGCCAGGTGTCTTCAATGTCTGACATGGCCGTCTCCTTCACCATCAGCGCCACGCTGGGCGGCACGGTCGGCGCGGCAACGAACAAACCGTAAAGCACCTAGACCGCAGGCGCAAGGCGGCGTCGGATGCGGAGCGGCGTTGGGCGAGGTCGCCGGCTACCGCGGGGCGAAGCGGGTGCTCGAAGCCGCCACGCCTCCCCCGACCGCTCCCAGCCGGTTCTATCCCGCGAACGCGGGGGAACCCGACGCCTAGTAAACCGCTCCCGGAGACAGGGGGCCGGAGGTCCACGGCGTCGGCTCCACGCCGTGCAGCGCCGGCGGCAGGTCCAGCAGGTGCCAGCGGAAGGGGATGGCTAGAATCACGCAGTCGAGCACTGCTAGGAAGTCCGCGGGGTCATGGCGCGGGTCGCGCAGGTTGCGCCGGCCGAACATCTCCGGCAGGTGGCCGTCGCGCTCGGCCCGCTCCATCGCGTCCCGGATTGCCGGCACCTCCACATGGTCCCCCGTCACCTCGCCGGTCTCGTCGTCCCAGACGATGGCGCGCGGCTCGTCGCCGCGGCTGTAGTCCGGGTACTTGATCGTGTGAGTCGCCATCACCAGCCCACCTTACACGCCATGCCCTGTTTCCGTACTCGGCGACCCATCGGGCAGCGCCCTCACAACTCCTCCAGCGTGTCCGCCGGCGTCCGCCACAGGGATCTATCCCCGCGAACGCGGGGAACCCTCGCCGCGGGCTATCACGGCGTCCCCGACGCCACGCATGGTCCTGTTGTAGGATGTGGCGATGGTGCTGCCCACCACCACGCCCAGCAGGTTTTCCGCGGACATCGACTACGAGTTCCGCTGCCTGGCGGTTGGCTTCGCCGCCGCGTTCCTGGTGGGCTTCGCCGCACTGGCTGGCGTGGACATCTTGGGTGCCTTGTTCTTGGGCGTCATCTCGACGGTGGTGCTTGGCATCCCCTTTGCGTTGGCAGCCGCCGCGCTCGGCGTCTTGGCGCGGTTCATCTGCCGTCGTGCAGTTGGCCCAGCAGGCGGGCGGCGTCCCCGGCCCACGGGCTGAGCTCACGCAGCTCCATTTCCGGCATGCCCGGCAGCGGCGTCGAGTAGGGGTGGCGACGACTGCTCTTCACGGACGATGATGGTTTCGGGTGAAGTCTCGTAGGCGCTCCCCTCACTGCGACCCGTTGCCGCCCCGTGAACGCAGCCATTCCACGGCGGCCATGAAGGCGAGCGCGAAGACGATGAGGATGGTCGCCACGGCCAGAATCGCCGGGCTGATCTGCTCGCGCAGCCCCGTCCACATCTGGCGGGGGATGGTGCGTTGTTCGAGGCCGCCCATGAACAGCACCGTCACCACCTCGTCGAAAGACGCGGCGAAGGCGAACAGGGCACCGGACGCGACGCCCGGCGCGATGATGGGCAGCTGAACGCGCCGGAAGCTGGTGATGGGCCCGGCGCCCAAGCTCGCCGCGGCGCGCATCAAGTTGGGGTCGAAGCCGGCGAGGGTCGCCGTCACCGTGATCACCACGAACGGTGTGCCGAGGGCCGCATGGGCAAGGATGAGTCCGACGTGCGTCTGCGCGAGGCCCAAGCGCGAGTAGAAGAAGAACATCCCCGCCGCGGCGATGATGATGGGCGTGACCATGGGCGAGATCAGCACACCCATGACGAGCGAACGGGCTGGCATGGCCGGATTGGCGAGGCCCAACGCGGCCAGCGATCCAAGCACCGTGGCGATGAGGGTCGCGCACACGCCGATGGCCAGGCTGTTCACCAACGCTCGCTGCCATTGCGCGTCCGTGGCCACGCTCTCGTACCAGCGCAGCGAGTAGGCATCCGGGTCCAGCCGCAACATGCCGGGCGTGAAGGTGAAGTAGGGCTCCGCGTTGAAGCTCAACGGCACGATCACGAGTATCGGCGCGATGAGAAAGACGAACACCGCCGCACACAGGGCGCGATGCAGGACGCGGCTCACGCCTTCGCGTTGGGCAACGAAGCTCATGCAGCCTCCCAGGCCGTCTTCACACGCCAGCCGAGCGCACGATCCCCGTGCGTTCCGCGACAGGCTGGATTCTAGCGAAACCGTGCGGCGCTGACCGCGGTCTCCACTCGGTCTTCACGCGGTGGTTTGGGCGGGGTGTGCGACGGGAGTAGCATTGTCGTGAGGTGGAGTGCGGGACGTAGATTTGATGGGTTTTAGGGTGAAACACGGATCCTGGCGCGGGCAAAGAAGGTTTACCGTCAACGGCGTCTCTGGCCTGTGGCGTTGCCGGCCGCTCGCACTGTTGGTGGCCTTGGCGCTGCCGGGTACCGCCCTCGCGGCCGACGCCAACCCCACCGAAGCCGAAGTGTCGGGTGGCGTCGCGTACGCGGTGGATCGTGTGGACGGCTACCAAGAACGCGCCATCGCCATGGCCCAAGACATCTGGGAGTTTGCGGAGCTCGGCTATCAAGAGGAGCGGAGCTCCGGGCGCTTGGCGGATTTCCTCGCGGGGCGGGGATTCGCCGTGGAGCGCGGCGTGGCGGACATGCCCACGGCGTTCGTGGCGTCGCGGGGAACGGGCTCGCCGGTCATCGGCATCCTGGCCGAGTTCGACGCCTTGCCGGGCCTCTCCCAAGCGGCCCGCCCCGAGCGGTCGCCACGCGCCGCCGATGGCGCCGGCCATGCCTGTGGCCATCACCTGTTCGGCAGCGCGTCCGTCACCGCGGCCGCAGCCCTGGCGGATTGGTTGGCGGCTGTTGGGCGGTCGGGCGAAGTGCGGGTTTACGGCACACCGGCGGAAGAGGGCGGTTCCGGTAAGGTGTACATGACGCGCGCCGGATTGTTCGATGACGTGGATATCGTGCTCCATTGGCACCCTTCGGACCGCAATGACGCGTCGGCTTCGAGCAGCACGGCCAACAAGTCTGCCCGGTTCAGCTTCCACGGCAAGGCCGCCCACGCGGCTTCGGCCCCGGCCCAAGGCCGGTCCGCCCTCGATGGGGTGGAAGCCATGAACTTCATGGTGAACCTCATGCGCGAGCACGTCCCCTCGGACGCGCGCATCCACTACGTCATCACGGATGGCGGGGCGGCGCCGAACATCGTGCCGGAGACGGCGCAGGTCTATTACTACGTTCGCCACCCCCGCGTGGATGTCGCCCAGGCCGTGTTCCAGCGCATCGTGGCGGCTGCGGAGGCCGCGGCCCTCGGCACCGGCACCACCGTGTCCCATGAAGTGATGCACGGCAACTATCCGCTTTTGCGCAATGACGCGCTGGCGCGGTTGATCGACGAGCACCTGCGAGCCTTGGGTGGCATTGCCTACACGCCGGAGGAGCGCTCGTTCGCGGATGCGATTCGGAAGACCCTTGTCGCACCACGCATGATGCCCGGCAGCGAAGCGGACGTGCAGCCGTTGGAGTTCAAGCAAGGCATGGGTTCCACGGACGTGGGCGATGTGAGCTGGCATGTTCCCACCGGCGGCTTCCGCACGGCGACTTGGCCGCCGGGCACCCCGGCGCATAGCTGGCAAGCGGTGGCCGCGGGCGGCATGAGCATTGGCCACAAGGGCATGATGCTCGCGGCGCGTACGCTCGCCGCCACGGGCGTGGCACTCGTCCTAGAACCGCGCCGCATTGAGGAAGCCCGCGCCGAGTTCGAACGCCGCCGCGGAGCGGACTTCGTGTATGCACCGCTGTTGGGCGACCGGGCCCCGCCGCTCGACTACCGGCGATGACCGAACGCATCCTGCTGTTGCATCCGGGGGCGATGGGCGCCTCCGTGGGCGCTGCGTTACGCGGCAATGGCCATGCGGTTTGGTGGCTGCCGACCGGACGCAGCGCCGAGACCTCGCAACGGGCACTCGCGGCGGACCTTGCGCCGGCCGATACGCTTGCTGGGGCGCTGGCTGAAGTGGATGCCGTCCTGTCGGTATGTCCACCCCATGCCGCCATGACCGTCGCGGAAACGGTGGCGGCCGAGGGCTTCGCCGGCCTGTACGTCGATGCCAACGCCGTGTCGCCCGCCACCGCTGCCCGCATCGGCGGCATCGTCGGTGCTGGGTTCGTCGATGGCGGCATCATCGGGCCGCCCGCTTGGCGGGCAGGGCAGGCCCGCCTCTACCTTTCGGGGCACCATGCGGAGCGGGTGGCGGCTTGGTTCGCCGGGTCGCCGTTGGAAGCTCGCCCGGTGCCCGGCTCCGCATCGGCGCTCAAGATGTGCTATGCCGCGTACACCAAGGGTTCGGCGGCGCTCCTGCTCGCCATCCGCGCTCTGGCGGCGCGGGAGGGCGTCAGCGCGGCGCTGCTGGAGGAATGGGGCATCTCGCAGCCGGGTTTGGGCGAGCGCAGCGAGCGTTCGGCCGCCGCGGTCGGCGCCAAGGCTTGGCGCTTCGAGGGCGAAATGCGGGAGATCGCCGCGACGTTCGCCGCCGCCGGGCTGCCGGACGGCTTCCATGCCGCGGCCGCCGAAACGTATCGACGCTTGGCGCCCTTGAAGGACGCGGCGCAGGTGGATGTCGCACAGGCGCTGGCCCTGCTCGCCGGCGACACGGACGGCGCGGCGGGCTTCCCGGAGCGCCGCACCGCGTTAGAATCCGCCCGAACGTCAGGAGGAACACCATGAGGAACGCGATTGCCCTTGCCTTGGCTTGTGTTTGCCTAGGCACCCAAGCCGCGCGGGTCGATAACTTCTCGCTCTTGGACCATCGCGGCGCCGCGCACGAGCTCCACTATTACTCCGATGCCGCGGCCATCGTGCTCATCGTGCAGGGCAACGGCTGCCCCATCGTGCGCAACGCGCTGGTGGATTACCGCGCCATCAGCGATGCATACGCCCCGCGTGGTGTGCAGTTCCTGATGATTAACTCCAACCTGCAGGACACCCGCGAATCCATCGCCAAGGAGGCCGACGAGTGGGCCATCCCCTATCCCATCCTGGTCGATGAGACGCAGTTGGTGGGGGAGTCCCTGGGGCTTGAGCGCACCGCTGAGGTCATCGTCATCGACCCGAGCGATTGGCGCATCGTCTATCGCGGCGCCGCCAACGACAGGCTGAGCTACGAACGGCAGAAGGCCGAGGCGGAGCATCACTATCTGCGTGACGCCTTGGAAGCGGTGCTGGCCGATGCCGCGCCGACCGTCGCCAAGGCGCCGGCGATAGGCTGCCTGATGAACCTCCCAGGCAATGAAGCGGACCACGCCACCATCTCCTACAGCGACACCATCGCGCCGCTCCTGCAGGCCAACTGCGTGGAATGTCACCGCGCCGGCGGCATCGGGCCGTGGGCGATGAGCAGCTACGCGATGGTGCGGGGCTTCGCGCCGATGATCCGCGAGGTGATCCGCACCCGCCGGATGCCGCCTTGGCATGCGGACCCCCATGTGGGCGTTTGGCAGAACGACCGGGCGCTCAGCATCCCGGAACGGCAAACCTTGGTGCATTGGATTGAAGCCGGGGCGCCACGCGGCGCCGGGCCAGACCCGTTGGCGCAGGCCGCGGTGCCGGCGCCGGAGTGGGCAATGGGCGAGCCGGAGGTCGTCATCGACATTCCCGCGTTCGATGTGGCGGCATCGGGCGTGGTGGATTACCAGTTCCATATAGTGGCGAACCCGCTCGACCGGGATGTTTGGGTGCGCGCCATGGACGTGCGGCCGGGTGTGACGGAGGTCGTCCACCACGTGTTGGTCGGCACCACGGACGCCGGTGGCCCGGTGGAGTACTCAAACGAGAGCCTGATGAACAACTACCTCGGCGGCTACGCGCCGGGGGTGGAACCGCGGGTGATGCCGGAAGGCACCGGCGTGTTCGTGCCGAAGGGCACGGCCTTGCTGTTCCAAATGCACTACACGCCCTACGGCAAGGCGGTGACGGACCGCTCCCGCCTGGGCCTCTACCTGCATGATGAACCGCCCGCCAACTTCCTGCGCCACAGCGTGGTGTTGAACCCGGCCATCCGCATTCCGGCCAATGCCAAGGCGCATGTGGAGACGGCGTACTTCGAGTTCCACCGCGAAGCGACGCTCTACACCGTGCTGCCGCACTCCCACTATCGTGGCAAGAGCTCCACGTTCGAGTTGTTGCATCCGGGCGGCGAGCGCGAACTCATCCTCTCGGTGCCGGATTACGACTTCAACTGGCAGCTCGGGTACGACTTTGCGACGCCCCGGCTGTTGGCGCCGGGCACCCGCCTCATCCACACCACCGTGTACGACAACTCGGCGCAGAATCCCGGCAACCCGGATCCATCGCGGGTGGTGCCTTGGGGGCTGCAATCCCACGACGAGATGCTTTATGGCGACTTCGTGTTCAGCTGGACGGAGGAGCGCTCCGACAAGCCGATTCACGACAACGAGTTCACCGAGAGCGTGCAGTGGGTGGGCTTCATGGACCGTGACATGAACGGCAGCGTCGGCATGGACGAATTGCCGCCATCCATGCGCGAACGGTTGCGCGAGACGTTTGCGCTCGGCGACGCCGATGGCGATGGTGCCCTCACCGCCGCGGAGTTCCTCGCCGGCTCGCGGGCGGCGGGTGAAGACGCCGACGATTTGGACGATGCCGACGACTTTGACGACGTGGCCCTCGCCGGGGACTGACCAGCGCGTTTAAGCCGCGGCCCGCCACCATGTTGGGCAGCGCCCCCGCGGTGCGGGACGTTGTGCTGTTGGGGGCGGGGCATAGCCATGTGGCGGTGTTGCGGCGCTTCGGGATGCGCCCGCAGCCGGGGCTGCGCTTCACGATCGTGGCGCGGGAAGTGCAGACGCCCTATTCGGGGATGCTGCCGGGCGTCGTGGCGGGTCGCTACGAAGCCGAGGACATCCACATCGACGTGGCGCGGCTCGCGGCCTTCGCCGGGGCGCGGTTGATCGCGGACGCGGCGGTCGGGCTGGAGCCAGACGCGCAGCGAGTGCTGCTCCACCAGCGGCCGCCGTTGCGCTACGACCTGCTCTCCATCAACGTCGGCGGCGCCGCGGACGCGCGGTTGCCCGATGCGCCTTGGCTCACCCCCGTGAAGCCGATTGGCCGTTTCCTGCCGCGCTGGCGTGGCGTCGCAGACGCCTTGGCGCAGGGGCCGCTCCGCATCTTGGTCATCGGTGGCGGGCCCGGCGGCGTCGAGTTGGCGCTGGCCATGCGCAGCCGCTTTCCCGCCACGGCGGAAGTCACGCTCGCCACGGCGGATGGCGAAGTGCTCGCCGGCCATGGGCGGGGGGCGCGCCGCCGGCTCGCCAAGCGGCTCGCCGGCCACGGGGTGGAGGTGGTCACAGGCTTCTTCGCCGACGCCTTCGAGAACACCCGCGTGTGCGCCAGGGATGGCCGCGTGCTGGAACACGACCATGTGTTCTGGGTTGCCGGGGTGGTGGCGGCGCCGGCCTTTGCCGATTGCGGCCTCGAGACGGACGCGAACGGCTTCATCGCCGTGGACGAGCGCTTGCGGTCGGTGTCGCACGACAACGTGTTCGTCAGCGGGGACGCGGCCGCGATGGTGGATCAACCGCGCCCCAAGTCGGGCGTGTATGCGGTGCGCCAAGGCCCGGTGTTGGCCGAGAACCTGCGCCGTCGGGCCCTCGGCCGGCCGCTCAAGGCGTATCGGGCGCAGCGTCGCGCATTGGCGCTGATCGGCGTCGGCGACGGTCGCGCCGTGGCGTCGCGGGGCGCGTTGAGCGCATCGGGACGCTGGCTTTGGCGCTGGAAGGAGTGGTTGGATCGTCGGTTCGTGGCGCGCTTTTCCGATTTGCCGGCGATGCCGGACGAGGCCCCGGCCCTGCATCCTGCCCTTGCCGCCCAAGCGCCGGCGACCATGCGCTGCGGTGGCTGTGGGGCCAAGCTGGGCGCGGACTTGCTGGGCCGCGTGTTGGCGCGCCTCGCCGTGCGGAAGGACGCGAGCATCGTGCAAGGCATCGGCGACGACGCCGCCATCATGCGGCTGGAACGCACCAACCTCGTGCTCACCTGCGATGGCTTCCGCGCCATGATCGACGATCCCTACCGCTTCGGCCGCATCGCGGCGCACCACGCCCTGAACGACGCGTATGCGATGAACGCGACGCCGCGCTACGCGTTGGCGCTGGTGACGGTGCCGGCGATGGCGGATGCGCTGATGGAGGAAGATCTTTATCAGGTGATGGCCGGCGCGGTGGCGGCGTTGACGGAGGAAGGCGTCATGTTGGTGGGCGGCCATTCGGCGGAAGCCGCCGAGTTGTCGGTGGGCTTCATGGTGGCCGGGACCGCCGGCGAACGGATTCTGGCGAAGGGCGGTTTGGCGGCGGGGCAACACTTGGTGCTCAACAAACCCATCGGCGTGGGCGTGGTGCTCGCCGGTGCCATGCAGGCGCGGGCCGCCGGGGAAGACCTCTTGGCCGCCATCGAGCAAATGGATCAATCCAACGCCGCCGCGGTGGGCATCCTCACGGCGCACGGCGCCACCGCCTGCACGGACGTGACGGGGTTCGGGCTGGCCGGTCACTTGAGCGAGATGACGCGCGCCGCCGGCGTGGGCGCCACGCTTTGGCTCGACGCGATTCCCCGTCTGCAGAGCGCACTGGGCCTGATGGCCACCGGCGAGGGTAGCTCCCTGCAGGAGAACAACGAACGCGCACTCGACGATTACGTTTGCGACCCGGCGCTGCGCTGCGCGGTGGCGCTGCGCCTGTTGGCGGACCCACAAACCGCCGGCGGCTTGCTCGCCGGTGTGCCGGCCGCGTCCAGCGCGGCTTGCGTGAGTGCGCTGCGCGCCGCCGGCTACCCGCACAGCACGGTGGTCGGCGAAGTCACGGCCGCGGGTTTGACGGTGTTGGGGGCAGGGCGGCTGACAGCATGAGGGCGACCGTCCGCATCGTCACGGACCCGATGTGTTCTTGGTGTTGGGGCACCACGCCACACTATGAGGCGACGATGGCCCACCTCGAAGACCGGGTGGCGTTCGACATCGCCATGAGCGGCATCAACGTCCACAGCACCCGTCCCGTGGGCGCCTACGGCCGTGAGCGGCTCGGTGCCCTGTGGCGCGAAGTGACCGCGGTGACCGGGCAGCACTTCTGCCATCGCCTGCCGGCCGGCACGGTTTACAACAGCCTGCTGCCGTGCCTTGCCGTGGAGGCCATGCGCGACGTGCAGCGCGCGCCGCCGTTCGGCTATGTGCATCGGCTGCAGCAGCGGTTCTTCGCCGAAGGCGTGAACGTGAACGACTTGGAAACGCTGCTGGAGACGGCGGCTGAGTTCGGCGCGTCGCCAGACGCCGTGCGCCCCCTGATGAACTCGGCGCCAGTGCGCGAACGCACCCGCTGGAGTTTCGACAACGCTCGCGGCTACGGCACCCAGGCCGTGCCCAACGTGCTCGTCAGCGCGGACGGCGCAACGTTCCGCCTGCTGGCCGGCGGTTTCGTGGACGCGAGCCAACTCACAGCAGACATCGAACGCTGGCTCGACGCGCTGGATGCCGCGCCAACGCCCAGCGCGAGCGGAGACTTCGGCTAGAATGAGCCACAGTGCGTCAGGCTAGCCCAGTCGCTATGCAGATAGAGCAACTCCGAGTCAAGAACTTCCGTGCATTCAAGGACGTGCAGATGCGGGACGTTCCGCCACTGGCCATCTTTGTGGGGGCCAACGGCACGGGCAAGTCAACCCTGTTCACTATCTTTGGCTTTCTGCGGGACGCCATGAACACCAACGTGAGGGCGGCGCTTGCGAAGCTCGGCGGCAGCCGCGGCTTCCAAGAGGTGCGCAGCCGGGGCACCGAGGGGCCCATCGAAATCGAGGTCAAGTACCGCACGGGCCATGGGAAGCCCTTGGTGACCTATCGCGTCTGCATCGACGAGTTGGGCGGGAAGCCCGTGGTGGCGCGGGAGCTGCTGAGTTACCGCCGATTCAGCCGCGGCAGACCTTGGCACTTCCTAGACTTTCATAATGGCCGCGGTTTCGCTGTTACCAATGAAGCCGATGAGACAACCGACGAATCGCAGCTTGAACGCGATGAGCAATCCCTGCGATCCGCCGACCTCTTGGCTATCAAGGGCCTGTCGCAGTTCGAGCGCTTTCCGGCCGTCGTGGCCTTGGGCCAACTGGTGGAGAACTGGCATGTGTCGGACTTCCACATCAGCAAGGCGCGGCCGGAACAGGAATCCGGTTACGCCGAACATCTCTCGCGCGAGGGCGAAAACTTGGCCTTGGTGATCGAGTACCTGCATGACCAACACCGGGAGCTATTCGATGGGATTTTGGATCGTCTCGGCCAACGTGTTCCGGGCATTTCCACGGTGGAAGCGAAGCAGACGGAAGAGGGTCGTATCTTGCTTCGGTTTGGGGACGAAGCCTTCGCCGATCCGTTTTTGGCCCGTTATGTCTCCGACGGCACCGTCAAAATGCTGGCCTATCTCGCGCTGCTCTACGATCCCGAGCCGCATCCGCTGCTGGGGGTGGAGGAACCGGAGAACCAGCTTTATCCCACCCTCCTCAATGAACTCGCTGAGGAGTTCAGAAGCTACGCCAACCGGGGCGGCCAAGTGTTCGTCTCCACGCACTCTCCAGATTTCCTGAACGCGGCCGAGATTGATGAAGTGTTCCTGCTCCAGAAGGAGAACGGTTACACGCGCATTAGGCGTGCCAGGGACGACGAGCAACTGCGCGCCTACATGGAGGATGGTGACCGGATGGGCCTCCTGTGGCGGCAGGGCTTCTTTGAGGGCGTCGATCCATAGGGATGAACTTGGCTTTCTTTTTGGAGGAACCATCTGCACGGGAGATGCTGAAGGGGCTGCTGCCGCGATTCTTGCCATCCGCTGTAACGTTCCAGTTTGTGGTGTTCGATGGCAAGCGAGATCTCCAAAAGAATGTGGTGCGCAAGCTAACCGGCTGGCGTCGGCCGAACACGGCTTTTCTGATTCTCCAAGATCAAGACTCGTCCGATTGTGCAGCACTCAAGCGGCAACTGGTTGGCAAGTGCGAAGAAGCCGGCGTACCTGATGCGACGGTGCGGATCGTCTGCCGTGAGCTCGAGAGCTGGTACTTCGGCGACTTGGCGGCAGTCGAACGCGGCCTCGGCCTTGCTAACCTGGAACGCTATGGTGGGCGTAGCCAGTATCGGGTTCCCGACCATATCGTCTCGCCGTCCCGCGAGCTGAGAAAGATCACTCGTGGCGGCTATCAGAAGGTTAGCGGCTCAAGGGCGATCGGCCCTCAACTGTCGCTGTGTTCAAATAAGTCGGTTAGCTTTGGCGTCTTTATGGCGGCGGTCCGGCGCCTCGCCGGCGTGGCGGTGGACTCAACCTAGCAAGGGAAAGTCATGTTCGATAGCTTGAGCGAACGCCTTGGCGGTGCCCTGCGTGGGCTCACGGGGCGCGCCTACCTTTCTGAGGACAACGTGCGGGCATCCGTGCGCGAGGTGCGCATGGCCCTCATTGAGGCGGATGTCGCGTTGCAGGTGGCGCGTTCCTTCACGGCGGCTGTTGAGACGAAGGCGCTGGGCCAAGCGGTGGGCCCCGGCCTCACGGCGAGCGAGGCGTTCGCGCGCATCGTGCGCGACGAGCTGGTCGCGGCGATGGGCGCCAAGAACGATGCGTTGAACTTGGCGACCGCGCCGCCGGCGGTCATTCTGATGGCTGGGTTGCAGGGCGCCGGCAAGACGACCACCGCGGCCAAGCTCGCCCGCCTCCTGCGCGAGCGCGAGGGCAAGCGGGTGGCCCTCGTCAGCGCGGACGTGCAGCGTCCGGCCGCCATCGAACAACTGCGCACCCTGGCCGAGGAGGCCGGCGTCCGGTTCGTGCCCAGCACCGCCGGGGAGGAACCGTTGGCGATCGCGGGACGGGCGCTCGCGGAGGCCCAAGCCCACCTGGATGACGTGTTGATCGTTGACACCGCCGGCCGCCTCGCCATAGACGCCGAGATGATGGCCGGCCTCGTCGCCCTGCATGACGCCGTGAAACCCGTGGAGACGCTTTTCGTGGTGGATGCCATGACCGGGCAGGACGCCGCGGCCACCGCCAAGGCGTTCGACGCCGCCCTGCCGCTCACCGGCGTGGTGTTGGCGAAGGCGGATGGCGATGCCCGTGGCGGCGCCGCGCTCTCGGTTCGCGCCGTTTGTGGCAAGCCGATCAAGTTCCTGGGCGTCGGGGAAAGGACGGATGGCTTGGAGCCGTTCCATCCGGACCGCATCGCCTCCCGCATCCTCGGTATGGGCGACATGCAGACGCTCATCGAGGAGGCGGACCGCAAGGTCGATAAGCAAAAGGCCCAGCGTCTAGCCACGAAACTGGGGCGCGGCCAGCGGTTCGACTTGGAGGATTTCCGCGATCAACTGCGGCAGATGGCGCGCATGGGTGGGGTGGGCGCCATGCTGGAGAAGCTCCCCGGCGCCGGCCAGCTCGGCGCGGCGGCCGAGGCGCGCATGGACGATGGCCAGTTGCGCCGCATGGAAGCCATCATTGGCTCCATGACGGTGCAGGAGCGCCGTTTCCCAGACATCGTGGGCGGTGGCCGTAAACGCCGCATCGCGCTCGGCAGCGGCACCCAAGTGCAGGACGTGAGCCGCCTCTTGAAGCAGCACAAGCAGATGCAGCGCACCATGCGCAAAATGACCAGCAAGGGCGGCATGCAAAAGGCGATGCGACGGTTGCAGGCCGGCCAGGCCCGTGCCGGCGGCCGCCCGCCGGCACGGCGCGGCCGCCGGCGCTGAAGCGATTGGGCGCCGGCGTTCCA
The DNA here is from genome assembly GCA_965200505.1 of Candidatus Azotimanducaceae bacterium. Classification (GTDB taxonomy): domain Bacteria; phylum Pseudomonadota; class Gammaproteobacteria; order Pseudomonadales; family Azotimanducaceae; genus VXNE01. The sequence goes on from OZ241343.1 coordinate 3,496,150, forward strand.
TCGACCGCCTCCATCCGTTAAAATCCGCGCCTTTTCCGGGGGCTTGCGTCCATGGTCAAGATTCGGCTTGCGCGCCACGGTGCCAAGAAACAACCGTTCTTCCACCTGACGGTGGCGGACGAGGCGGCGGCGCGGGATGGCCGGTTCATCGAGCGCGTGGGCTTCTACAATCCGGTGGCCAAGGGCCAGGAAACACCATTGCGCGTTGACCTTGAGCGCGTGGACTATTGGCTCTCGGTCGGAGCGCAGGCGACCGACCGCGCCGGCCAGCTCATCAGCGTCGCGCGGCGCGCGGCGGCCGAGCCATCCGCCTGAGCGGCGTTGGCGGAGCGATGGCGCGGTTGGCAGCCAGATGGCGGAGGCAGCACAGCGCATTGACGCAGCCCAAGGAGACGCGGAGCGCGTCGTAGTCGGGCGCCTTGGCGCCGCCCACGGTGTGCGGGGCTGGCTGCGTGTCAGCTCTTTCACAGACCCGCCGGAAAACCTCCTGAGCTACCGGCCCTGGTCAATCCATGCCGGGGGCGTTTGGCGGGAAGCGCAAGTGGAGGCGACCGAGCGGCATGGCGACGGCTTTCTGTGCCGCTTCACCGGCGTTGCCGACCGAACCGCCGCGGCCGCCTTGCGAGGCGCCTTGGTGGCGGTGCCTGGGACGGCATTGCCGCCGCTTGACGATGGGGAATACTACTGGCGCGACCTCATCGGCCTCGATCTGGTCAACGTCCGCGGCGCCGCCTTGGGGCGCGTCGTGAACTTGATGGAAACGGGCGCCAACCACGCCTTGGTCGCAGACGACGGGGGCTTGCAGCGGCTCGTGCCCTTCGTTGCCCATGTCGTGCGGGACGTGGATTTGGCCCGGCGCGTCATCGTCGTGGACTGGGATACCGACTTCTGACCATGCAAGCCGTCGCCATCACGATGTTCCCCGCCATGTTCGATGCTTGGACGAGCCGCGGCGTCGTGGCCCGCGCCATCGCCAGCGGGGCGCTCCACTTCAGCGCGATGGACTTGCGCGATCATGCCGAAGGCCGCCACGCCACGGTGGATGATCGCCCCTATGGCGGCGGCCCCGGCATGGTGATGATGGCGGCGCCGTTGACGCGGGCGTTGGCGGCGGTTCGAGCCCACGCGGCGGGCCCGGTCACCACCGTCTTCATGTCGCCGCAAGGGACCCAGTTCGATCAAGACATGGCGGGGCGCTTGAGCGAGTTCGACAGCCTCGCGTTCGTCGCCGGCCGCTACGAGGGCGTGGACGAGCGGTTCGTGGAACGCGAAGTGGATGTCGAGCTTTCGCTCGGCGACTTCGTGATGACGGGCGGCGAGTTGGCCATCATGGTGGTGCTGGACGCGGTGGCGCGGCTGTTGCCGGGTGCCGTGGGCAATGCCGACTCCATCGTCGCCGAATCGCACATGGACGGTTTGCTGGACTGCCCGCACTACACGCGCCCGGCGGTGTTTCAGGGCGCCGCCGTGCCACCGGCGCTGTTGAGCGGCGACCATGGCGCGGTGGCGCGTTGGCGTCGCAAGCAATCCTTGGGCCGCACTTGGCGCCGGCGGCCGGATCTGCTCGCCGGGCGCCAACTCGCCGTGGCAGACCAAAGCCTCCTTCGGGAGTTCATCGCCGACACTGTGGAGTAGCCATCATGCGTCGCAAAAAATTGATCGAGGAGCTGGAGAACGAGCAGCTCCGAACGGACATCCCGGAGTTTGGCCCAGGCGACACCGTGGTCGTCCGCGTCCGCATCCGCGAAGGTGCGCGGGAGCGCTCCCAAGCCTTCGAGGGCGTTGTCATCGGCAAGCGCAATCGCGGCCTCAACTCGTCCTTCACCGTGCGCAAAACATCGCATGGCGTCGGCGTCGAGCGCTCGTTCCAAACCCACAGCCCGGACATCGCCGGCGTGGAGGTGAAACGCCGCGGCGACGTGCGCCGGGCCAAGCTCTACTACCTGCGCGAGCTGTCGGGGCGGGCGGCGCGCATCAAGGAGAAGGTCTAGCGCATGGCGGCGCTCGGCGGCCAAGCGCGGGCGGTGGAAATCGACGCCCACCTCGACGCGCTCTGGCTGCAGAAGGGCCTGGCGGCCAACACCCTCGCCGCCTATCGCCGCGACTTGGCCGCGTTTCGCGCTTGGCTGGGCCGCGAGTTGGATGCGGCCGAGCCGCAGGACATCCAAGCCTATTTGGGGGACCGTTATGCGCAGGGTGCCGCGGCGCGCTCGGCGGCGCGGCTCTTGTCTTGTCTGCGTGGCTACTACCGGGCCGCGGTGGACGCCGGACGGCTGCGCCAAGACCCCACCGCCGACGTCGCCCGCCCGATGTTGGGTCGGCCGTTGCCGAAATCCCTCTCGGAGCGCGAAGTGGAGGCGTTGCTGGCGGCGCCGCGGGTGGACGATCCCACTGGCCAGGCCCATGAGTTCCGGGATCGGACGATGCTGGAAGTGTTGTACGCCACAGGCCTCCGGGTTTCCGAGTTGGTGGGGCTCGCGGTGTCGGCGCTCAATCTGCGCCAAGGCGTGGCGCGGGTCACCGGCAAGGGCGGCAAGGAACGGCTGGTGCCGGCCGGCGAGGTGGCGCTGGATTGGGTGGGGCGTTATCTCGCCGTGGCCCGGCCAGCGTTGTTGCGCGGACGCACGAGTGACGCGCTCTTTCCCAGCAATCGCGGGGTGGCGCTCACGCGCCAAGCGTTCTGGCATGCCATCAAGCGCTATGCGCGACGCGCCGGCATCCCGGGCGAGATTTCCCCGCACACGCTGCGCCATGCGTTCGCCACCCATCTCGTCAACCACGGCGCGGATTTGCGGGCGGTGCAAATGATGTTGGGCCACGCGGACCTCTCCACCACGCAGATCTACACCCATGTGGCTCGGGATCGCTTGAAGCGGTTACACTCCACCCATCACCCACGCGGATGACGCGGGCGCGAACGTGAAGACGACTCAACGCCTCGTGCTCGCCGCCGGCGTGGCCTTGGGCGCCGGCGCCGCGGCGGACGAAGACACGGTGCGCTCCCAACTCGAACAGCGGATGCCGGGGCTGCCCATCGCCAACATCGCCGAGTCGGCGATGGCCGGGGTTTACGCCGTGGAGCTGGAGGACGGCGCCATGCTCTATGTGAGCGCGGACGGCCGCCATGCCATCGCCGGAGACATGTACGCCTTGACGGAGGCGGGGCCCGTGAACCTCGCCGAAGCGCGGCGGGCGAAACGGCGCCGCGAACTCATCGCCGGCGTGGACGTCGCCGACATGATCGTGTTTGCCCCGAAGGGCGAGGCCCGCGCGGTGCTGCATGTCTTCACGGACGTGGACTGCGGCTATTGCCGCAAGCTCCACGACGAGCGCCAAGCGCTACGCGAACACGGCATCGAGTTGCGCTATCTCGCCTATCCCCGCGCCGGCGTGGGCTCGCCGACCTACAAGCACATGGTGTCCGCATGGTGCGCGGGTGATCGCCAAGGCGCCATCACGCGCCTGAAGCGGGGTGACGCCATTGCGGACCGCACCTGCGAGAACCCGGTGGCCGCGCAATTCGAGTTGGGGCGTGTGCTGGGCGTTTCCGGCACGCCGTCGCTCATCACGGCGGCGGGCGAGCTGATTCCCGGTTACATGCCGGCGGACGAACTCGCGAAGAAGCTCGGCGTCAACTAGTGCCGGCGCCGCTCAAGGTCGGCCTTGCCGGGCTCGGCACCGTCGGCCAAAGTGTGGTGCGTTTGCTGCGGGATGACGCGGCTGGCCTCGCCGCGCGGGCCGGCCGCCGGCTCGTGCTCACCCGGGTGGCGAGCCGCACCCCTCGGCCGAACGTGGACATCGGCGATGCGCCGTTTGCGACGGACGCCCGCACCCTAATTGACGCCCAAGACGTGGACGTCATCGTGGAGACCATCGCCAGCGCCGACGCGGAAGCGGCCCTCGCCGCCGCGAAGGGATTGCTGCAGGGGGCGATTGATGCCGGCAAGGGCTTCGTGACGGCGAACAAGGCGCTCGTCGCCCGTGAGGGCAACGTGTTGTTGGCGGCGGCGCGCCAGGCCGGCACGCCGGTGGGCTTCGAGGCGGCCGTGGCCGGCGGGGTGCCCATCATCAACGCCTTGAGCCAAGGCCTCGCGGCCAATCGCATCGAATGGCTCGCCGGCATCGTGAACGGCACCTGCAACCACATCTTGACGGCGATGGCGCGGGACGGGCAGGGCTTTGACGCGGCGCTGGCAGAGGCACAGCGTTTGGGCTATGCGGAGGCGGACCCCACCTTCGACGTGGAGGGCATCGACGCCGCCCACAAGATCGCCATCTTGGCCCACCTCGCCTTCGGTGCCCCGCTCGATTTGGATGGTGTGCATGTGGAAGGCATCCGCGCCATCGACGCGGAAGATCTCACCTATGCGCGGGAGCTCGGCTACCGCGTCAAGCATTTGGGGCTCGCCCGTCGCGGCGAGCAGCCCCGGGTACACCCCTGCCTGTTGGCGGAAGACAGCCTCATCGCCAAGGTCGATGGTGTGCTGAACGCGGTGGAGGTGCATGGCCATGCCGTCGGCTCCACGCTTTACGTCGGGCCGGGCGCCGGCGGCATGGCGACCGCTTCCGCCATCGTCGCCAACTTGATCGAGATCGCGCAGGGAGCCCCGTCGGCGCGACCGGCGCCGGCCGAGGAGGCAGCCACGGCTCGGTTCGCAACGCTTGCATCTCCGCACTATTTGAAGATACCGGCCGCGGATGAACCCGGCGTCTTCGCCCATGTGGCGGAGGTCCTAAGCCGCCATGACGTTTCCATCGAGAGCGCGATACAACGTGGCGCCGCCGTGCGCGACGCCGCCACGGCGCCTTGGGTGCCCATCGTCATCCTCACCAACGCCGCTCCGGAAGCGACCATGTGCGAGGTCGTCACCGCCATCGAAGGGCTCGACGGGGTGACCGGATGCATCCGGCGCATCCGCGTGGCGGACATCGACGGGCGCCGTTGATCGAACTCGAACGCCGAGCGGCCCCGGCGCCGCACCCCGCGTTGCTGGCGCGGTTCCCGCGCTTCTTCGCGCAAGCCTTGGCGGCGCGGGGGGTGGCTTCACCGACCGATCTCGACCTCTCGTTGCGGGGCTTGGAAGCTCCGGACGCCTTGGATGGCATCGACGCGGCGGCGGAGCGCTTGGCGCGCGCCGTGGTGCAAGACGAGCCGGTGCTGGTGGTGGGGGACTTCGACGCCGATGGCGCCACCGGCACCGCCCTTGCTGTCTCCTTCCTGCGCGCTTTGGGCGCGAGCCGCGTGTCCTACCTCGTGCCGAATCGCTTCGAGCATGGTTACGGCTTGTCGCCGGAACTCGCCGCCATCGCCGTGGCGCAGGCGCCAGCGGTCATCGTCACCGTCGATAATGGCATCTCGAGCGTGGCCGGCGTGGCGTTGGCGCAAGACGCCGGCGTGGACGTGATCGTGACGGACCATCACCTGCCGGGCACCGAGTTGCCGGCGGCGCGCGCCATCGTCAACCCGAACGCGCCGGGCTGCCGGTTTGCGAGCAAGGCGCTGGCCGGCGTGGGGGTCGTTTGGTATGTGTGCTCTCGGCTGCGCGCCCGGCTCACCGCGCTGGGCTTTTTCGCCGAGCGGGGCATCGAGCGGCCCAACTTGGCGCATTGGCTCGATCTCGTCGCCTTGGGCACCGTCGCCGACGTCGTGCCGTTGGACCGCAACAACCGCATCTTGACATACAACGGCTTGCGCCGAATGCGCGGCGGCCGGGCGCGGCCGGGCCTGGCCGCACTCATGGAAGTGGCTGGGCGTCCGGCGGCGGGCTTGTGCGCCGCGGACTTGGGGTTCGCCTTGGCGCCGCGCTTGAACGCCGCCGGCCGCTTGCAGGACATGGGCGTCGGCATCGAGTGCCTGTTGGCGGCCGACTTGGCCGAAGCCCGCCCCTTGGCCGCCGGCCTTGACGAGCTGAACGTCGCGCGGCGTGGCATCCAAGAGGTGATGACGCAAGACGCCGAGGCGTTGGTGGCGGCCGCCGAGCAACGCGGCAGCGCGATCTGCGTCTATCACCCCAGTTGGCATCAGGGCGTGGTCGGCATCGTCGCCGGCCGTGTGCGCGAGCGCTTCCACCGGCCGGCCATCGCCTTTGCGGACGCCGGCGACGCGGCGCCAGGGGAGCTCAAGGGCTCCGCCCGCTCCATCAAGGGGCTCAACATCCGCGATGCGCTGGCCGATGTGAGCGCGCGGTTCCCGGGCCTCATGGAGAAGTTCGGGGGCCACGCGATGGCGGCCGGCCTCACGATTCGTCGCGTTCACTTGGAGCGCTTCGGCAAGGCGTTGCGCGATGCGGTGGACGCGCGCGTCACGCCGCAAGCCCTACGCGGCGCCCAGCTCACCGATGGTGAGTTGGACGACGCGGATTTCTCCATCGCCAACGCGGCCCTGGTCGCGGCGCACGACCCGTGGGGGCAGGGCTTTGAAGAACCGACGTTCCACGGCGAGTTCGACGTGGTGGCGCAACGCGTGGTGGGGGAGCGCCACTTGAAGCTGGTGCTGCGCCACGGTGAACGGGTGGTGGATGCCATCGCCTTCGATCAAGCGCCCATCGACGCCAGCCGGGTGCATGCCCTATACCGCCTGGGCAGGAACGACTACCTGGATGCCGTGACGCTGCAACTCATGGTCGACGCCATCGAGCCTTCGGGCTGAAGCACGACGCTGATTGGCGGCGGCCGGTGGCTGTGCCGTGCTTGCGAGTGGTGTTGCCGGCCGCTTGCCCGTGATGCGCTTTCCCCCGCGCCAACGGTGTGACACGCGCTACAATCGCCGCTTTTGCGGGCTAGCCGCCGTGGCCGAGATCACCTCTGTCCGTGAGCGAGTGAAGGCGCTCGCCGCCCGGGGCGAAGCGCTTCGGGGGTATCTTTGACTATCCGACGCGCAAACAGCGTTTGGAAGAGGTCGAGCTCACCCTCGCCGAGCCGGACATCTGGAACGACCGTGAGCGCGCCCTCGCCCTCTCCCGCGAGCGGGCCGCCCTCGAGCGGGTGGTGACGGTGCTCGACGCCTTGGCGTCGGGCCTTGATGACGCGCTGGAATTGGCGGAAATGGCGGCCGGCGAGAGCGATGGCGCGGCGCTGGCCGAAGTGGATGGTGATCTCGACGCCCTGCAAACGCGCCTTGCCGCCTTGGAGTTTCGTCGCATGTTCGACGACGAGACAGACCCCGCCAACGCCTATGTGGAGATCCAAGCGGGTTCCGGCGGCACCGAGGCGCAGGATTGGGCGGAGATGCTGCTGCGCATGTACCTGCGCTGGGGGGAGAAACGTGGCTTCACGGCGGAGATCGTCGAGCTCTCGGCGGGCGACGTCGCCGGCGTCAAGGGCGCCACGGTGTTCTTCAGCGGCGAGTACGCCTATGGTCGGCTGCGCACCGAGACCGGTGTGCATCGTCTGGTGCGCAAGTCGCCGTTCGACGCCGGCAACCGGCGCCACACGTCGTTCGCTTCCGTGTTCGTGTCGCCGGAGGTGGATGACGACATCGACATTGACATCGACCGCGCCGACGTGCGCGTGGACACCTATCGCGCCAGCGGCGCCGGCGGCCAGCATGTCAACCGCACGGACTCGGCGGTGCGTCTCACGCACCTGCCCACCGGCGTGGTGGTGCAGTGCCAAAGCGAGCGTTCGCAGCATCAGAACCGCGACAAGGCACACAAGCAGCTCCGCGCCAAGCTCTACGAGCTGGCGCTCCGGGAGCGTCGCGCGGAACGACAAGCGCTGGAGGACAGCAAGGCGGACATTGGCTGGGGTAGCCAGATCCGCTCCTATGTGCTCGATCAATCCCGCGTCAAGGACTTGCGCACCCAAGTCGAGCGCAGCGATCCAAGCAACGTGCTCGACGGCGACATTGACGGTTTCATCGAGGCGAGCCTGAAGGCGGGCCTCGGCAGCGGTGTACGGGCATGACGCAGACCGGCGGGCTGCTGGCCGAGCGCCGCGCCAAGGTGGACGCCTTGCGCGAGGAAGGCGGCGCGTATCCGAACGGCTTCGAGCGCACGGCGCTGGCGGCGGCGCTGCAGGATGAGTGCGTGGCGCTGGACAAGGCCGCCCTCGGCCGTGCGGCGATCTCGGTCGCGGTGGCCGGCCGCGTCATGCTGCGCCGCGTGATGGGGCGCGCCAGCTTCTTCACTCTGGAGGATCCCAGCGGGCGCATTCAGTGCTATGTCCGAGAGGACGACGTGGGCGCCGCGGCCTACGGGGCGTTCAAGAAGCTGTGGGACTTGGGCGACATCGTGGGGGTGCATGGCACGTTGATGCGCACGGACAAGGGCGAGCTGACCGTGCAGGCCGAGCGCCTCACGCTGCTCGCCAAAGCCATGCGGCCGCTGCCGGAGAAGCACAGTGGCCTCGCGGATTTGGAGACCCGCTATCGGCAGCGCTATCTCGACCTCATCGTGAACCCCGGTGTGCGCGAAGTGTTCCGCACCCGCGCGCGCATCGTCGCGGCACTGCGCGCGTTCTTGGACGAGCGCGGCTATCTCGAAGTCGAGACGCCGATGATGCACCCGATTCCGGGCGGTGCCACGGCGCGGCCGTTCGTCACGCACCACAACGCGCTGGGGCGCGACCTCTACCTGCGCGTGGCGCCGGAACTCTACTTGAAGCGGCTGGTGGTGGGCGGCTTCGAGCGCGTCTATGAGATCAACCGCTGCTTCCGCAACGAGGGGCTGTCGCCGCGCCACAATCCGGAGTTCACGATGCTGGAGTTCTACCAGGCATACAGCACCTTCGAGGATTTGATGGACTTGACGGAGGAGATGGTGCGGCAGGTGGTGGTCGGCGTGACGGGCGGCGCCCGAGTCACCTGGCAAGGCTTGGATTTGGATTTCGCCGCCCCAGCCGCGCGCATGACCATGCGCGAGGCGGTGCTCACGCACACGTCACTCACGGAGCAAGACTTGGCGACCCCGGCGCGTGTCTTGGCGGCGGCGCGGGGGTTCAAGCTGCCGGTGAAGGCGGATTGGGGCGGCGGCAAGGCGCTCTTTGAGATCTTCGAGACGCAGGTGGAGCCGCGGCTCAAGGCGCCCACGTTCATCACCGGCTACCCGGTGGAGGTGTCGCCGCTCGCCCGCCGCCGCGACGACGATCCCACCGTGGCGGACCGTTTCGAGTACTTCATGGCCGGTCGGGAGTTCGCCAACGGTTTCTCGGAAGTCAACGATCCGGCCGATCAGGCGGAACGGTTTCGGGAGCAGGCGGCGCGGGGCGAGCAGGGCGACCTCGAAGCGATGCGCTTCGATGCGGACTACATCAGGGCCTTGGAACACGGTATGCCGCCCACTGCCGGCGAGGGCGTCGGCATCGATCGGTTGGTCATGTTGTTGACGGATTCGCCGGCCATCCGTGATGTGCTGCTGTTCCCGCATCTGCGCGCGACGCCAGAGGCGGTGCCGGACGCGACCGAGACATGAGCGAAGCCGCGGACCGGGTGGTGCTGGAAGCCTCTTGGAAGGAGGCCCTTGCAGACGAGTTCGACAAACCCTACATGCGGCGGCTCAAGGTGTTTCTGCTGGAGGAGAAACGGGCGCGGCGCGTGGTCTATCCGAAGGGCGCCGAGATATTCGCCGCCTTGGACCTCACCCCCATCGACAAGGTGCGCGTGGTCATCATGGGACAAGACCCGTATCACGGCCCGGGCCAAGCACACGGCCTCTCGTTCTCGGTGCCGCCGGGCGTCGCCCGCCCGCCATCGCTCTCGAACATCTTCCAAGAGATAGAAGGCGACATGGGCGATGCGGATGTGCCGGGCGGCCGCGCTGGCGGGCAGATGCCGGAAGGTGCTGGCTGCCTGGCGCCGTGGGCCCGCCAAGGCGTGTTGTTGTTGAACGCCGTGCTCACCGTGGCCCGCGGCCGCGCCGCCTCGCATCAAGGGCGCGGCTGGGAGACGTTCACGGATCGCGTGGTGGCGACGCTGAATGAACGCTGCCGGGCCTTGGTGTTCCTGCTCTGGGGTGCCTACGCGGAGCGCAAGGGCGCGGCGGTGGATACGAGCCGCCACTTGGTGCTGAGGGCGCCGCATCCGTCGCCCTTGTCCGCGCACCGGGGCTTCTTCGGTTGCCGGCACTTCTCGCGGGCGAACGCGCATCTCGTGGAGAACGGGTTCGATCCCATCGATTGGTTCGCGGTGGAATGAGGCCATTGGGCTTCGAGACTTGGAGACTTGGAGACAGAGACATGCCATTGCCACTCTTCATTGACGGCGAGTTCGTGGCCGGCGCCGGCGAGTGCCGGCCGGTGAAGAATCCGGCCACTCAAGCGGTGCTCACCGAAGTGCCGTTCGCCACACCGGGCGAAATCGACCGCGCCGTGGCCAGCGCCAAGGCCGCGTTCGAGGCTTGGCGGGACGTGCCGACGCCGGAGCGCGCCCGGCTCATGCTCGATTACCAAGCGCTCCTGAAGCGCCGCCAAGACGACATCGCGCACACCCTGAGCCAAGAGACGGGCAAGACGTTCGCGGACGCCAAGGGCGAGCTGTGGCGCGGCATTGAAGTGGTCGAACACGCCTGCAACGTGGCGAACCTGACCATGGGCGAGATCGTGGAGAACGTGGCGCGCGGCATCGACACCTACAGCTTGGTGCAGCCGCTCGGCGTTTGCGCCGGCATCACGCCGTTCAACTTTCCGGCGATGATCCCGCTGTGGATGTTTCCGCTGGCCATCGCCTGCGGCAACGCGTTCGTGCTGAAGCCCTCCGAACAAGACCCCATGACGCCCAACCAGCTGGCGGAGCTGTTCTTGGAGGCCGGTGCGCCGCCGGGCCTCTTGCAAGTGGCGCACGGCGGCAAGGAACAGGTGGACGCGCTGCTCAGGCACCCGGATGTGCAGGCGGTCTCCTTCGTCGGCTCGGCGCCGGTGGCGGAACACGTCTATCGGGAGGGCACGAGGCACCTGAAGCGTGTGCAGGCGATGGCGGGGGCAAAGAACCACATGGTGGTGATGCCCGACGCCAACAAGGACGCCGTCGTCGATAACTTGGTGGCGGCATCCTGCGGCGCCGCCGGGCAACGTTGCATGGCCATCAGCGTGGCGGTGTTTGTCGGCGAGAGCGCAGCGTGGCTGCCGGCGGTGCGCGACGCCATGGCCGCGGTGCGGCCGGGGCCTTGGGATGACGAGGGCGCCGCCTACGGGCCCCAGATCACCCAAGCGGCCAAGGCGCGGGTGCTGGACTACATCGCCAAGGGCCGCGACGAGGGTGCGACGCTCCTGCTCGACGGCTCGAACTGCCCCGTCGCGGGTTATCCGGATGGCAATTGGGTCGGCCCCACGCTGTTTGCGGACGTCACGCCGGAAATGGCCATCTACCGAGACGAGATCTTTGGCCCGGTGCTGGTCTGCGCCGCGGTGGATACGCTCGACGAAGCCATCGCGCTGGTCAATGCGAATCCGTATGGCAACGGCGTGTCGCTCTTCACGTCGAGCGGCGCCGCGGCGCGCAAGTTCCAGCACCTGATCGACGTGGGCCAAGTGGGCATCAACGTACCCATCCCGGTGCCGCTGCCGTTCTTCTCGTTCACCGGCTGGAAGCGGTCATTCCTGGGCGATCAGCATGCCTACGGCAAGCAGGCGGCGCGCTTCTACACCGAGACGAAGACCGTGACGGCGCGTTGGTTCGACGACGCCGCCACCGCTCCCAAGGCGGACATGACCATTCGGCTCGGCTGATGGACTTCGCCCTCTCGGACGAACAACGCGCCATCCGCGACGCCGCCCGGCAGTTCGGCGAGCGCGAGCTGGCCCCCCATGCCGCCGCATGGGACGCCGAGGGCACCTTTCCGAAGGACGTCATCGCCAAAGCGGGCGAACTGGGGCTGTGCGCCCTCTATGCGCCGGAAGCCGTGGGTGGCATGGGCCTCAAGCGCCTCGATTCCAGCCTCGTCTTCGAGGAGCTGGCGCGTGGCTGCACCTCCACCACCGCCTTCATCACCATTCACAACATGGCGCTTTGGATGATCGCCGAGTTTGGCGGCGCCGAGGCCATCGCCGAGTTCTGTCCCGCGCTCGCCACGGGGCGGCGCCTCGCCTCCTATTGCCTCACCGAGCCGGGCGCCGGCTCGGATGCCGCCGCCCTGGCCACCGTGGCGGAGAAGGATGGCGACTGCTACCGGCTGAGCGGCACCAAGGCATTCATATCCGGCGGCGGCGACAGCGACGTGCTGGTGGTGATGGCGCGGGTGAAGGACGCCGCCGGGCCGCGCCCCGGCGCCGCCGGCATCTCCAGTTTCGTCGTGCCGGCCGATGCGCCGGGCATCTCCTTCGGCCGCAACGAGGCCAAGATGGGCTGGAACAGCCAGCCCACGCGCCAGATCAACTTCGATGGCGTGGAGGTGCCGGCGGCGTTTCGCTTGGGCGCGGAAGGGGATGGGTTCAAGATCGCCATGCGCGGCCTCGATGGCGGGCGCATCAACATCGCCGCCTGTTCCGTGGGCACGGCGCAGGCCGCCATGGCGGCCGCCGCGGCCCATCTGCGCGAGCGCCGCCAGTTCGGCGCGCCACTCGCGTCCTTTCAAGCGCTGCGCTTCAAGCTGGCGGACATGGCCACGCACTTGGTCGCGGCGCGCCAGATGGTGCGCTTGGCCGCCTTCAAGTTGGACGCGGGAGATGCGGACGCCACGACCTACTGCGCAATGGCGAAGCGTTTCGCCACGGACGTTGGCTTCGAGGTTTGCAACGACGCGCTGCAGCTGCACGGCGGCTACGGCTATCTGCGCGAGTTCGGCATGGAGCGCCGGGTGCGTGACGTGCGCGTCCACCAGATATTGGAGGGCACCAACGAGGTGATGCGCGTGATCATCTCGCGCCGTCTCTTGCTCGAGGCAGCGACGGAACTCTTGTGAAGCGGCTCCTTGGTAGCGGAATGGCAAGGTAAACAGTAAGGGGAAACAGTGATCGAATCGACTTCCGATCTCTTGCGCGTCACACGGCGCGGCCACACGGTGCTCGCCACCATCGACAACCCACCCGCCAACACTTGGACGCCGGACAACCTCAACGGCCTGCGCGTGCTGGTGGAGGCGTGCGAGGCGGACAAGGACGTTTACGCCATCGTCATCACCGGCGCCGGCGAGCGGTTCTTCTCCGCCGGCGCCGAGCTTTCGCTCTTTGCCGCCGGCGACAAGGGGGAAGCGCGGCGCATGGCGGAAGCGTTCGGCGCCGCGTTCGAGCGCTTGGCGGCGTTCCGGGGCGTCTCCGTCGCGGCCATCGACGGCTATGCGATGGGCGGCGGCTTGGAGTGTGCGCTGGCCTGCGACATCCGCATCGCGGCCAGCACCGCGACACTGGCGCTGCCGGAGGCTTCCGTGGGCCTGTTGCCGTGCGGCGGCGGCACCCAAAACCTCGCTTGGCTGGTGGGCGAAGGTTGGGCCAAGAGGATGATTCTGTGCGGCGAGCGGGTTGATGCGGCGACGGCGGAACGCATCGGCTTGGTGGAAGAGGTGGTCGGGAAGGGCGAGGCGCAAACCGCGGCGCTTGAGTTGGCGGAGCGGGTGGGGGGCCAGAGCCCGCCAGCCGTGGCTGCGAGCAAGCGGCTCATACAGTTGGCGCGCTCCTCCCCCATCGCGGGTTCCTATGCGCCGGAGCGGCAGGCGTTCGTGGACCTCTTCGACACCGCGGACCAAACCGAGGGCGTCAATGCCTTCCTTGAGAAGCGCCCGCCGCGTTGGGTCAACGGCTGATGGCGGATGACTTGACGATTCTCTTCGACGAGTGCGCCGTGCGGGGCGGTGGCGCCATCGGCGTCGCCACGCTCAACTCCCCGGCCACGTTGAACGCCCTGTCCACCGACATGGCGCTGGCGCTGCACCGCCAGTTGGGGCGGTGGGCGGCGCGGGAGGACATCGTCGTCGTGCTGCTGCGAGGCGCCGGTGAGCGGGCCTTCTGCGCCGGTGGTGACATTCAGGACCTGCATCGGGCGATGGCGAAAAACCACGCGGCCGGCGCGTGGGTGGACGATGGGCCAGATCGGTTCTTCGAGGCCGAGTATCGGGTCGATTACAGCGTCCATCGCTTCCCCAAGCCCATCGTCGCGTTCGGCCGCGGCTTCGTGATGGGGGGTGGGCTCGGTCTGTTCTCCGCGTCGAGTGTGCGACTGGTCACGCCCACGACCCGCATCGCCATGCCGGAAGTGACCATCGGCCTTTTCCCGGACGCCGGCGCCACTTGGATTCTGCGTAACCTGCCCATGCCGGTGGGGCTTTTCATGGGTGCCACCGGCTGTCGCATCGGCGCCGCGGACGCGCTGCGCCTCGGCCTCGCCACCCATGTCATCGCCGCCGATTGCGACCCGCTGGCCGCTTTGGTGGAAGCCGGGGGGAACCCGGCCGCGGCGTTTGGCGGCCTTGCCCCGGCGGTGGCGGAAGGCGATCTCGCGGCCCTTGAGCCGGTGTTGCGAGAGCGCATCAAAGCGATTCCCGCCGATGCGCGCGTGGCGCGGGAGACGCTGGGCGCCTTGGCCGGCGCCGGCGAGTTCGCTGACCGGGCGTTGGCCACCTTACGCGACGGTTGCCCCACCTCCATCGGCATCGTCTGCGAGCAGTTGCGCCGCGCCCCGGCGTTGACTTTGGAGGATTGCTTTCGGCTGGAGATGACCTTGGCCGGCAACTGCGCGCGTTTCGCGGACTTCGCGGAAGGCGTGCGCGCCCGCATCATCGACAAGGACGGCGCACCGCGTTGGCACGACGGCGACCAAGCCCATGTGCTGGCGCACTTTGAGGCACCATGGCCAACGAACCCATTGGCGGATTTGGGGAGGCATTGACCATGCGCATCGGTTTCATCGGCGTCGGCAACATGGGGGGGCCGATGGCGCGCAACCTGGCGCAAGGCAACCATGCGGTGTGTGCCTACGACTTGGACGCTGAGCGCTTGGCGGCGGTCGGCACGGCGGGTGCGGTGGTGGCGGATTCGGCGGTGGACGCCGCGACCGGCGCCGATGTGGTCATCACCATGTTGCCGGCCAGCGAGCATGTGCGGCGGCTCTACCTGGACGATGGCTTGCTGGCCGCCATCGCGCCCTCCGCCATCGCCATCGACTGTTCCACCATCGCGCCCGCCACGGCGCGTGCGGTGGCCGCCCAAGCGGCGGAACGGAGCATCGAGATGCTGGACGCGCCAGTGTCCGGTGGCACCGCCGGCGCTGAACAGGGCACGTTGACGTTCATGGTGGGCGGCGCGGCGGCGACGCTGGAGCGGGTTCGGCCGGTGTTCGAGCGCATGGGCGCCAACATCTTCCATGCCGGCGCCGCCGGTGCCGGGCAGACGGCCAAGATGTGCAACAACCTACTCCTCGCCGCGCAGATGGCGGCCACCGCCGAAGCGTTGGCATTGGGCGTCGCCAACGGCCTGGACGCGGCGACGCTGTCCGAGATCATGCGCAAATCGTCCGGCGGCAACTGGCCTTTGAACGTCTATAACCCTTGGCCCGGCGTCATGGATGGCGCGCCGGCCGGCCGCGGCTACCGGGGCGGCTTCGCCGTGGACTTGATGATTAAGGACCTCAATCTCGCGTTGGACGCAGCGGCGGATGCCGGTGTGCCCACGGCCCTGGGCGCCTTGGCGCGGAACCTCTACGCCACGCATCGGCGCCAGAACGACGCCGGCGGGCTGGATTTCTCCAGCATCCTCAGGTTGGTCGCGCCCGACGCCGAGCCCGGGGGTTAAGCGGCTATACTCCGGGCCTTTACGGTCGAACGATACGGTGTGGGGGACGGCATGAGCGAAGTGGCGGAAGCGACGGAAATGGCGGAAACGGCAAGACCGGCCCAAAAGGTCGAAGCGAAGCGCATGGAAATTCCCACGGCCACGCGCCAGCCCTTCGACTTGGACGAGGAACTGGCCGGCAAGATCAGGGCGCTGGGCCTTGAGGGGACGGTGCGGCAACTGCAGGAGGAGGGTTACGGCTACATCCACGATGTCGCGGGCGCCGATTTCAATGCGCGTTTGCGGGAAGCGCTGCTGCGCGTCTCGAAGGATGGAATGGACGCCGGCGAGGCCGGCTACGGCGCCAACATGCTGTTGGACAAGGATCCGGCGATCACCGAGGCGGTGCTCAACCCCAAGATCCTCGCCATCGTCGAAGTGATGTGCGGCAAGGGCGCCCTCATCACGCAGGTGGCGTCTTCCGTGAAGCCGCCGGGCGGCCCGCAACTCGGGCTCCATGCGGACCAGAACTGGACGCCGGCGCCGTTTCCGGTACACAACCAACTGGTCACCTTCTGCTGGGCCACGGATGAGTTCAACAAGGAAAACGGCTCAACCCGGGTGGTTCCCAAGTCGCATCTGCTGGCGCGACACCCCACCACGGAAGAAGCGGCGGCGGCCGAAGGCGTGATAGCCACCGAATGTCCGGCCGGCTCCGCGGTCGTCTGGGGCGGCGCCACTTGGCATGGGAGCGCGTCGCGCACCAACCCGGGCGAGCGGGTGGTGGTACACATCAGCTACGCGCGCTTGGCGATGCGCCCCATCGAGAACTACGACCATCTGGATGACGAGTGGCTGGCCGACCAACCTTACGAGATGCGGGTGCTGCTCGGCCGGGAGGATTTCCTGAACAGCCGCCGAGGCGCCCACGCCGGCGGCCACGAAGCCTTGGCGCGCACCTTCACTTGGGCGAAGACCTAAGCGCTTCGTCGCCGGGGGTGCGCCGCGGCGGGATGCCATGAGGCCGTGGATCCCGTCTCGCAAGCGACGTTCGGCGCGCTCGTGGCCCATGCCGGGGCCGGTCGCCAACTCGGCGTCCGCGCCCTCGCGGTGGGCGCGGGTGCCGGCGCCCTGCCGGACATCGACGTCCTGTTCTCCATTGGCGGGGACTACTTTGATGCGCTGGTAAGCCATCGCGGCATCACCCATTCCGTGTTCTTCGCGCCCGTCGTCGGGCCGCTGTTGGGCTGGGCGGCGTGGCGCATCGAGGGCCGTGGCGATGGGGGGCGGCTCCGGCTTTGGATGCTCGCCCTCACCGCGGCCCTGTGGTCGCATCCGATCCTCGACGTGATGACGCCCTACGGCACGCAACTCCTGTTGCCGTTCTCGAACGCCCGTTTCGCCATCGATGCGATGCCCATCATCGACCCGGCGTTCACGCTCATCCTGCTCGTCGGCGCCATCGCCGTTTGGCGGCGGCCAACGCGCCGGGTGGTGCCGGCGGCGGCCCTCGCGCTCTCCTTCGGCTACATCGGTTATGCGTGGACGTTGAACGAAGCGGCGGTGGAAGCCGCTCGGCACCAACTGGCAGCCGCGCAAGTCGAGCCCGTGCAGGTGGCGGCGTTCCCGACCGTGTTGCAGATCCACTGGCGCCGGGTCGTGGCGCGCACACCGGACGAGGTGCGGGCGGGCTTCGTTTCGACGTGGCGGCCGTGCCCCATCGAGTGGGGCGTGGCGCCGCGTCCGGCGCTCGATGCGGTGGCCGCTTGGCGCGACACGCGGGAAGGCCGCATCTTCGACTGGTTCACGCTGGGCTGGGTGCTGCATTGGCGAACGCCCACCAGCATCCATGCGGCGGATTTGCGGTACGGCTTCACCGCGGACCCGCGGGTGAGCGTGTTCACGGCGCAAGCGGAGGTGGACGCCTCGGGCGTGATGCGCGTGGCTGGGGGCCGCACCCAACCCGGCCGCGGCGAGCTAGGGCTGGGGGCGCTGTTCAGGCAGGCATACCCGGCCGACTGTCAAGCCGTGAAGAACGCCAGCACCGTCCAGCCAACCGAGGCCAGGCCAGCCGCCACGGACGCTTGAGGAATCTGCGTCTTGATGTGATCCATCAGGTCGCAGCCGGTGCAGACGGAGCTCAGCACCGATGTGTCGGAAATCGGCGAGCACTGGTCGCCATAGACGCTGCCATCCATCACCGCGGCGAAGCAGAGCGTCATGAACAACTCCGGATGTGCCAGCCCTTGGGACGTGGCCACCGCCCAAGCGAGCGGCATCGCCAAGGGAAACGCCACGGCGTAGGTGCCCCAACTGGTGCCGGTGGAGAAGGCGACGATCATGGTGAGCACTTGCAGCAGCACCGGCAGGATGAACCACGGCAGCGCTTCACCCAACAGCTCCACGAGGAACACGCCGCCGCCGGTTTCGTTGCTGATGCCACCGATGGTGATGGCGAGGATCAGAATCACGGAACCGAGCACCACGCCCTTGATGCCGTCGTGGAAGCCGGACACGAGGTCCTTGAGCGACATGCCCTTCACCAAGGCCGTGGCGGCGGCGATGACGAGGGCCGCGCCGAACGCCCAATGCACGTTGGGCGAGCCAGTGGCCACGAACGTGCCGACGGCTATGGCGATCAAGGCGCCGAGCGGCACGAAGAACTCCAGGATGTGCGGCGAGTAGCCCTCCGGCACGTTCGCTCCGCGCAGTTCCCGGGATGCCAGCGGCTCGGCGTCCGGCGCGTCCAGCGCCCCGGTGGTGCGGGCCCGCTGCATGGCGGCGCCGAGTTGCCTGCCCAGGAAGAGCGGCTTCTCGATGCTGAGCAGGAACGTGCCCAGCACGGCGAAAATGGCGTAGAAGCAGAACGGCACGCTCTGGAAGAAGAACGCGATGCGATCCGCCTCGGTGGCGAGGAAGCTGACGCCGGAGACGAAGATGAACGCCTGCACATAGCCGGGCCAGGCGTTGAAGGCCAACTGCGAAGCGATGGGCGAGGCGGTGGAATCGACGATGTAGGCCAGCTCTTCGTGGGCGACGCGCTCCTTGTCCGCGATCGGGCGCACCGTGGTGCCGACCAGCACGGTGCTCACGGTGCCGCCTTGGAAGAAGATGACGCCCAGCCCCCAAGCCACCAGCTTCGCCGAGCGCGGCCCGCGCACAAACCGCGCCGTCATGAACTCGGCGAACGCCAGCGCCGCGCCGGTGCGGGACCAAACGCCCATCAGGCCGCCGAGCAGCCAGAGGTAGAGCAGCAGCACACCGGCCGCGCTGGTGGTGGCCAAGGAGGGAATGAGCACGTCGCCGCTCAAGTCGTAAAGCCCCAAGATGAGTGCGCCGGACACGATGCCGCCGAGCAGGGAAGTCACCGGCTCCTTGTTGATCCAGCACAGCAGCACCGCGGTGAGCGCCGGCAAGAGCGACCAGAAGCCCCAATGGCGCTGGGGCTTGAGCTGGTGGTAGATCGTCTCGCCGGCGGCGTCAGTCTCCCAGACGAACTCCTCGTCCACGGGCGCGGCGCCGCCCCAAGCATCGCTCGCCTCTGGACGTAACTGCGCCTCGTCGATGTGGATGGCGTGGAACGGGATGCGCTCGCCTTCCCGAACGTAGTGCAACGCACCGCCGGCGCCACGCTCGGCATCCAGCGTGATGCGCTCGACGGACCAAGTGGGGTGTACTTGGGCGCCGATGAAGGCGGAAGCGATCATGGCCACGGCGAGCACCGCGAACTTCCGCACACTCAAACCCAATCGCATGGGAACTCCCGTAAATTGGCGGTGGCTGGCGTCACCATGCTCAAGGGCGCCCCCCGTTGGCCATTGGCGCCCGCCATCGATTCAAGCCCGGCATGATAGCCGTTCGGCGGCCGCCCTTGCCGACCCCTCGCTAGCGCGTCGGGCCGCCTACTCGTAGCGCAGCGCCTCGATGGGGCTCAACCGTGCGGCTCTGAGCGCCGGCAGGATGCCGAACACGAGGCCCACCAAGGCCGAGAAGCCGATGGCCAGCACGACGGCCCACAGGGGCACGGTGACGCCGGGAAAGTCTGGAATGGCAGAGCCGGCCGTTGCCCCGATACCCATTCCGGCGAGGAGACCGACGATGCCGCCGAGCACGCTCAACGTGGCGGCTTCGATCAAGAATTGCAGCAGAATCTGTCCCCGGGTGGCGCCAAGCGCCTTGCAGATGCCTATCTCGCGGGTGCGCTCGGTGACGGACACCAGCATGATGTTCATGATGCCCACGCCGCCCACGAAGAGGGAAATGCTGACCAAGCCGCCCACCAGCCCGGTGATGGCCGCCACCACGAAATCTAGCGTTGCCGTGATCTCGGCGGCCGTCTCCACCCGAAAGGTGTCCGGCTCGCCCCGCTCGATGCCCCGCAAATCGCGCAGGACAGTGCGGATGCGGTCGGCCACCGCGTCGAGTTGGTCGACGTCCTCCACCGTGAGCTGAATGAGCAGGTCCGGCGCGTAGTGCGGATGGCTCAAACTGCGCAGGGTGCTATACGGGAGCGTGACGTGGTCGTCTTGGCTGTAGCCGCCTAGATCGCCCTTGCGTTCCATGACACCCACGATCTTCAGCCATTCGCCCGCCAGCGCGATGTGTTCGCCGATGGGGTTCTTGGGCAAACCCAAGTTCTCCACAGTCTTTTCGCCGATGACACAGACCCGGCGACGATTGAGGTCGTCGGCCAGCGAAAGGAAGCGCCCGGCCCCGGCGTAGGCGTTGTAAACGGGCGGATAGGTGTGGGTGGTGCCGCGCACCTCGGTCATGGCCGCTTGACTGCCGTAGCGGGCTTCCTCACGGCTCCTGGCGAGGGGCGTGATGTGGGCGACGCTGGGTACGCGGGCGCGGATGGCCTCCAGATCGTCTGGTGTGAGCCGGGCGAAGCGGCCGGCCAGCGCATCCTCGGTTGGCGTGTACGGCGTGATGGACAGGCCGTTGCTGCCGAGCCCTGCGAACTCATCGGCGAGAGTGGTGCGGAAGCCCTGCGTGAGGACGACCACGGCGATGACAGAGGCGACACCGACCACCACGCCGAACGTGGTGAGCACGCTCCGCAGGGGGTGGGCAACGATGGAGTGGCCGGCGGCGCGCAGGCTCTCGATGAGCGTGAACATGGCGTGGACGCTAGCCGGTGGACGGCGCTTGCCGCTCGTCGCGCGCGATGCGGCCGTCAACGAGCTCGATCACTCGCCGGCAACGCTCGGCGATGCTGGCTTCGTGCGTCACCACGATTACCGCTTGGCCGCTGGTGTGTACGGCATCGAACAGGGCCAACACTTGCTCAGTGGAGGCGGAGTCCAAATTGCCGGTGGGCTCGTCCGCCAAGAGGAGCGATGGTTCGCCGGCCAGCGCCCGGGCGATAGCCACCCGTTGCCGCTGTCCGCCCGAGAGCTGATTGGGCAAATGGGTGGCGCGATCCGCCAAACCCACTCGCTCCAGCGCAGCCGTAGCCCGCTCACGCCGCTTGTGGAGTGGCAACCCCCGGTAGATGAGGGGCTGCATGACGTTTTTGAGCGCGTTCATGCGCGCCAGTAGATTGAAGCTCTGAAACACGAACCCGATTTCTTGGTTGCGTATGCGCGCGAGTTCGCGTTCCTCGATTTCGGCGACGTCACGCCCGTTCAAGGCGTAGGTGCCGGCGGTGGGGATGTCGAGACAGCCGATCAGATTCATGAGGGTCGATTTGCCAGAGCCGGAGGAGCCGATGATGGCGACGTACTCGTTGGGTTGAATCGCCAAGTCAACGTCCTGCAATGCGTCCACCACTTGGGTGCCACTGCCGTAACGTCGGCCGATGCCGCTCATGCGAACCACTTGGGTGGGCGGGCCGGTCATGTGGTGAGCTCGTCCCCGTCGCCATCCGATTCGCGAACTTCGACGGCGTCGCCATCGCGCAGTTGCCGGAGCGCCCGCGCGGGCCCCACGACGACGCTTTGGTTTGGCTCAAGGCCCGTCAAGATTTCCTGCCAAGCGTCATCGGAGCGGCCCGTTTGCACTTCGACCTTGCGTACCACGCCGTCGTCCGCCACATAGACGTGCTGGGCGGTCGCGTCTGGCGTGTCTTCGGCGACGATCGCTTGAATGGGGAGTGCCAGCGCCTCGTTTGCCGCGGCGGTGAATATCTCGGCCCGGCAGGACATCCCGGGGCGCAGCCGGATGCCGTTCGTCTCCGCGATGCGCACCCGCACCAGAAAGGAGAGGCCCCGCCGCTCCGGGTGGCGTCGCGCCGTGTTGGCGACGAACTCCACCACGCCCGTAAGTGGTTGCCGTGGGTACGCGATGGCGACGATCTCCGCCTGTTGGCCGGTGGACACGTTGGCGACGTCCGCTTCATCGACATGCACCTCCGTGACGACCCGCGATGGGTCCGCGATGGTCATCAGTTGGCTGCCGGGGATGTTGGTGGAACTGGCGATGGCGGTCTCTCCCACCTCGATGTCCAAGGCCGTCACCACACCATCGATGGGGGCGCGCAAGCGCGTCTTCTCAAGTTGCTCCATGGATTGATCCAAGCGTGCGCGGGCTTGGGTCAGCCGTTCCTTCGCGGAGCGCAGGTCGATCCGGGCGGCCTCCAGTTCGTGGCGGGCAGCCTCGAAGGAGTGCTCGTCCAGCAGCCCTTGTTCATGCAGGCGCTCGCTGCGGGCAAAACGTCGTTCCAAGTTCTCGACGTTGAGCGCCACCCGGTCGATGTTGATCTCCTCCAAGCGCCAAGCCGCGCGGCTCTGCTCCACTTGCGCGGCGTACGCCTCGTTGTCTATTGCAAGCACTAGCTGGCCGGCCTGTACGCGCTCGCCCTCGTCGACGTACACGGCCTCCACCCTGCCGATCACCTCGCTGGTGAGGTTCACCTCCTCTTCGTGGGCGAGTTCGCCCGAGGCCAGGATGGACGGTTGTATGACGCGGAGGGCGGCGCTCTCCACATCGACCAACACTGGCTTGGAACCGTTGACCGCGCCACTCACAAGCGGCACGGCCACCCACAAGACGCCGATGACGACCGCGGCGGCGACGGCTCTTTTGCGTTGCATGGTCGAAGTCCTCCGTTTGGGTGTGGGCGTTTGCGCGGTGTTCAACCTCGGTGACAGTCACCTAGCAGGGGAATGATATGCGGGGCCAACGCCGGGCAAAGTAGGCGAGAGCCGCGATTTGCGTGAGACTTTCGCCATAGTGTGTGCCGCGGATGTTAGGGCAACCGACCGCCGATGGTCAACCATGCGCCGACGCCTGCCTTGCGTCGCTAGCCTTGGTGGAGCGTCGAGAGGCGCATCAAGGCCGCCGTGATGACCGTTACGGTCGCAATGCCGGCCGCGATGCTGATGAGCGCATTGAACCAGCCGCAACGTCGCGCCAGCGACACACCTAGGATTGCGAGGAACAAGACCAGCACTGTGTATTGCGCTTCGGTGAGCCAAGGGAGCCCGAACAAGTCGTCCGCAGCTGGAGGTGCATCGGCTACCTCGGCCACTTCCTCGACGGTGAGGCCGCGTGGGGGGGTCGCCGCAACCATGCCAGCCATGCACCAAGCGAATAGGGCGAAAGGCCAGCACGAACCGGCAACGAGCCTTGCCAGTGTGCGGACAGAGACCGCCGTCCCCAACCATCGCAGCATCCAGCCGCCGGCCACAGTGAAGAACGTGAGCATCATAAGAGTGAACCCAGCGTTGCCCATTGCGCCCACATACGCGAGGACCTTTGCCATCATTTGCATTGCCGCCGGCGTGATTTCCCCAAGCATTTGCTCGACGGCAATGACGATGGCCAAACAATAGCCTGCAAGCCACACGGACGCGACGAACAATGGGTGCGTGGCTAAGGAACGATTCATGGCAACAGCACGGCTCTCGCAATGGGGATGGTCAGGTAGCCTTCGATCGCCGCGGCCACCGCCAAGAGCGGAATGCCGGTGAGGGCTGTGAACAGGATGCGGCGCGATTGCCAAGGTGGAGCATTGCCGCGAATCCATGCAAGCGCCGCAGCTGGACCCTGCAGCCCGATGGCACCGGCAAGGAAGAGCAGTGGCAGCTCCAAGACACCGTGCGGCGCCAAGAGCCACACACCGGCCTTGATCGGGACGTCGACGGTGCTTGCCACGCCAAACATGTTGCCCATCAGGAAGCCGTTGAAAGCCAGCGTGAACACGGTGGTCACTCCGCCGGACACCATCCCTGCAAGCAGCAGAGCATAGACCGCGAAGTTGCGGGCGAAGATTCCAAAGGATTGTTGTGCGCGGTTGGGCGGCGGCTCTTCGGCGGTTAGGAATGTTCTCGCCTCAAAGGGCTGAGCCACCTGTGGTGTGCCGCCGCCAAGTGCAGCGCCGAGCCAAGTGCCTGCGGCACCGGTGCCGCACCATATGGCGAGCACGATGGTTAGGTTGCGAATCCAACTTGTAGCGGGCATGGTAAAAGCCTTGCAGGCATGTTTGATTTCGTCGGAGTGTGCGGCGTAGTTCCTCGCCACCGTGCTCGCTACCCCAGGGGCCGTCGAAGTGTTGTTCAACGACATCGACAGGATGCGACACGGCGGCGAGGATAGACCGCGTCGTCCGGCAGTCAGCGCCGGGCGGTGCGGTCACATGCGCCTAAAAGGCGCCAAAGCCAGCTCCCAAGGTACCCCCAGCCCATGTTCCAGCTGGGCCCAGTGTGCTACCGATGGAGCCGCCGAGGAAGGCCCCGAGAGCGGCGGCCGCACCTTCCACCATCGCCTGGAAGTGCGGGAATTGGCTCTGGTCCGTCACCCAACCGTACACGTTCATACGGCGCCAAATCTTCGGGCCGTAATAGCTGCCAACCTGGGCTTCGGCAACTTCCATGCCGAGCGCGGGCGTCGCTGTGACGTTCGGTGCATCCTGCGGCGTGAGCCCCCAAGACGAAACGGCAAGCCCGAGAACGGCTGCCAGCGCTATCAACTGCTTCATGGTCTTTCTCCCGTTGGTGAGTTGATGAAAGTGGGGAAATCATATTGTTTGAATCCGTCGGTCGGAATGGTGGGAAGCTCCAATTTGCGCGAGCATTCTCCCAAAGTGGCGGTGTTGTTTGCCGATTCTGGTGTGAGAGAGCGCCCCTACTGTTCGGGCCGGTCGCGGCGCGGGACCATGCTGCCCGCTGCGCATGTGGTTCCTTCGGTTCGCTTGGCATTCAGGGGCGGTGCGACGGCGGCCGGTGGGCTGCCGTCGCGGAGCTCCCGTTGGGGAGGGTAAGGCACCCATACCGATGGTTCCGCTGTCGTAACGGCCAGCTAGGCGCTTCCGTGGGATGGCCAAAACAGGATCGTGAGGCTTGTGGGTCTAGTAGGCACCGGCAAGCGAGCCGACGAATGCCCCGACAGGCCCCCCGAGCGCGAAACCGATGGTTCCCCCGAGGACGGCACCGATCGTCCCCCCCATTGTGGCCAAGTGTCCCCCAAAGAGCCCGTCCCAGCCGAAGTTGTCATAGTAGATCGTTGTCACGCCGACCCTATGGGCGATGTGATAGATGGCCCTTCCGAAGTGAGCGCCCAGTTGTGCCTCGGCAATGACCACCCCGGTGGCGCCAGGTGCCATTTGCGCCTCTGGTGCAACCTGCGGCGTGAGGCCCCACGACGAAACGGCAAGCCCGAGAACGGCTGCCAGCGCTATCAACTGCTTCATGGTCTTCTCCCGTTGGTGAGTTGATGAAAGTGGAGGAATCGTATTGTTTGCATGCGCCGGTCGGAATGGCGGGAAGCTCTGATTTGCGAGAGCCTTTTCTCATTAAGTGGCGGTATGATCTATTGACTCCTGTGTGAGAGACTGCCCATGTCGTTGACCCGGCCACTCGCGGTGCGGGGTGACGCCGCCCCTGGCGGGTGTGGTTTCTTCGGTTCGTTTGGGCTTCAGGAGCGGTGCGACGGCAGCCGATGGGCCGCCGTCGCGGAGCTCCCGCTGGGGAGGGTCAGCCAAGTGGTGGTTCCGCCATGATGGCGGCCCGCTGGGTGCCGATGTAGGCTGATGGGTGAGCTGGCGAGTCCATAGACACCGATCGCGCTACTGACTAAGCACCGGGCGGACCCACCATCAAGGTGCCGACTCAACCGCCGGTGGAGCCCATGACCTTCCTGGCTCCAGACCGATACCACTCGAGGATTTGGAGCCAGGTTGGGACGGCGTAGATGGAGAGCTCCCCACCGGAGTGCGTACGCAGGCCCCGCGTGAGGTGACTGCCGACTTGGGCCTCGACAAGTACCGCCGCGGTGGCGCCAGGTGCCGCTGGCGCATCCTGCAGCGTGAGCCCCCAGGACGAAACGGCAAGCCCGAGAACGGCTGCCAGTGCTGTGAACTGCTTCATGGTCTTTCTCCCTTCGTTTGAGTTGATGAAGTAGGAGACATCGTAAGGAAGGGGCGAACCGGTTGGGAATGGCGAGAAGCTCTGATTTGCGTGAGCCTTCTCTCGAAAGTGCCGGCGCTGCGGCGGTGTGCCAGGGGCGGCCATCGAGTGGGCCGCCAGGATTCAACGTCGCGAAGACGCTTGCCGCCACTCCGGCTCCATCCGCACCACGTGGCCTTGCGGGGAGTCCGTCAGAATGAAGAGACGCCCATCCGGCCCTTCCCGCACGTCGCGGATGCGTTCACCCAGCGCTTGGAACACGGGAATCCGCTTTTCACTTCGCCATCTTCCGTGTCCAACCACTCGACGTTGTTGAACACGAGGGAAGGGCGACGGCGGCCGGTGGGCCGCCGTCGCGGAGACGCCGTTAGAGGGATCAAACTCCAATGCGGACAGGCCCGCTATCGCGTCGTCTCATTGCGTGCCGGCGTGGATGGGCAGCGCGGATGGCTAGGCTGGCGAGCCTAGAAGGCACCGATCATGGCACCAATCATTGCGCCGGGGGGACCCCCCACGGCGAAACCGATGGTGCCACCGATGACGCCACCGATGGTCCCCCCAATTGCAGCCAAATGCCCGCCAAGAAGCCCGTCCCAGCCGAAGTTGTCGTAGTAGATCACGCCTGCGCCGTGCCTACTGGTGAGTTGCCAGAGGCCCCATGCGAAGTGGGCACCGGCTTGTGCCTCTAAACCGACCGATGCCGTGGCGCCAGATGCCATATGCGCCCTTGGCGCATCCTGCAGCGTGAGTCCCCAGGACGAAACGGCAAGCCCGAGAACGGCTGCCAGCGCTATCAACTGCTTCATGGTCTTTCTCCCGTCGTTGAGTTGATGAAGTGGGAGAATCGTGTGGGAGGCGCGAACCGGGTGGAATGGCGCGAAGCTCTGATTTGCGTGAGCTTTCTCTCGAAAGTGCCGGCGCTTGAGCGCGGTGTGCAAAGGGCGGCCGTGAGGTGCGCCGTCGGAATCTCCAACGTGGCGCAAAGGCGCTTGCCGCTACGCCGGCTCCACTCGCACCACGCGGCCTTGCGTGGAGTCCGTCAGGATGTAGAGGTGCCCGTCTGGCCCCTGCCGCACGTCGCGGATGCGCTCCCCCAACTCTTGGAACATGGGAGTCCGTGCTTTCACTTCGCCATCTTCCATGTCCAGCCGCTCGACGTTGTTGAACACGAGGGAAGTGACGAACAGGTCGCCACGCCACTCGGGAAACGCCTCGCCATCGTAGAGCGCCATCCCGGCGGGGGCGATGGAGGGCGTCCAGTGGATGAGCGGCTGCACGGTGCCGGGGTACTCCTTGAAGGGCGTGATGAGTGCCCCGGTGTAGTCCAGCCCGTGGGTGGCCACCGGCCAGCCGTAGTTCGCGCCCGGTTCCAAGACGTTGAGCTCGTCGCCGCCCTGCGCACCGTGCTCGTGCAGATAGATGGCGCCGCTGGCCGCATCGAATGCCAGGCCCTGCGGGTTGCGATGGCCGTAGCTGAAGATCGCGTCCAGGCCGTCATCGTCACCCACGAACGGGTTGTCTGACGGAACGGAGCCATCGTCGTTCAGGCGCACCACCTTGCCAAACAGGTTGTCGAGCCGCTGCGCCGCTTCCCGGTACACAAAGCCGTCGCCGGTGGTCAGCAGCAAGGTGCCATCCGGCAGGAACAGCATCCGCCCGCCGTAGTGGACCGGCGTGTCCTTCATGGGCGTCACGGTGAAAATGGGCGTCACGTCCGTGAGGCGCTCGCCATCGAAGCGTGCCCGGGCCAGCCGGGTGGCGTTGGCGTCCGGCGTGCCGTGCGCGTAAGTGAGGTAGAGCAGGCGGTTCTCGGCGAAGCGGGGATGCAGGGCCACGTCGAAGAGCCCGCCTTGGCTCCGCACATAAGTCAGCGGCACACCAGCCACCGGCTCGGCCTCCAATCCGTCGTTCGTCAGCACCCGCAGGTTGCCGTCGCGCTCCGTCACCAGCATGGTGCCGTCGTCCAGAAACGCGATGCACCACGGATGCGCCAGCCCCTCGGCGAGGGTCACCAGCCGATAGGCGCCTGCGGCGGGAAGCGTGGCGGCGATGAACGCCAAGGTTGCTGCGATGCGCATGGGCGATGACGGATGGTGGGGCGGAGGTCGAGGAAGCCACTATCATAGTCGCATGGGTTGGATTCGCCACACGTTCGCCTTTCTGCTCGGGGTGGCGGTCACGGCCGCCATTGGCACCATCGCCTCGACGCACTTCGTGCTTGCGAGCCTCGCGGACTTGAATGTGCAGGTGCCCATTGGCAAGCGCCTCTTCGCCTACGGGCATGACCTTGTCGGCATGGTGCCCACACTTGCCGTCGTGGTCGCCGTTGGCTTTGCCATCGCCTTTCCGGTCGCCGCGGCCGCCGGGCGCTTCCTGCCCCGTTGGCGGGCCATCGCGTATCCGTTGGCCGGCGCCGCGGCGATCGTCGCTGCGCTGCTCTTGATGAACGCGGTGCTTGGCATGATGCCGCTGGCCGGGGCCCGCGGCCCACTTGGCCTCGTCGCGCAGGGCGTGGCCGGCGCGGTGGGTGGCTATGTGTTCGGAGCGGTTTCGCGGCGCTCCCGCACCGCCGCGTGAAGCCGCGGCCGCTTCCGAGCGGGGTCTCGCGGCGCTACAATCCGCGTTTCGCGCACCGCTTGGGCAATGCTTGGGGGAGGGCATTGGAGCCGCTGACCAAAGGCTATGGCCTCGTCGAAGGGCCAGTGTGGGACGGAGAGCGGCTGCTCTTCAGCGACGTGCTGTTCGGGGGCGTTTTCGCAATGCGGCCGGACGGTGCCGTCAGCACGGTCTTCGAACACCGTCGGGGCATCGGCGGGATGGCCCTGCATGGGGCCGGCGGTCTGGTGGTGAGCGGGCGCAACATCGCCTACAAGCCGTTCGATGGCGGCGCCACGACGACTCTGCTCGACAGCGACCCCGATCACGGCAACGTGGGCTACAACGACATCACCACCGATGCCGCGGGGCGCATCTACGCCGGCTCCTTGGGTTCGAGCCCCGTGTTCGACGATGGCCGGGCGCCCCGTGCGGGTGACCTCCATCTCATCGACCTCGACGGTTCCACGCGGGTGGTGGGGCGGGATGTGCAACTCACCAACGGCCTCGGTTTCTCGCCGGATGGGCGCACCCTCTACCATGCGGATTCAAGGCGTGGCGGCGTGTTCCACTATGCTGTGCGCGACGACGGCACGTTGGGTGCCAAGACGCTCTTCGTCAGCCCGGAAAGGGGCGCTCCCGACGGCTTGGTGGTGTCGGAAGATGGCGCCGTGTGGGTGGCTTTGGCCGGTGGTGGGGCGGTGGGGGTTTACGAACCGGAAGGTGCCTTGCGCGAATACATCGACGTCCCCCAGCCCATGTGTACCAGCGTTTGCTTCGGCGGCGCGGACTTGCAGGATCTCTACATCGTCACCGGCTCCGAAGGCGTGCCGGGAGATAGGGAAGGCGCGGTGTATCGGCATCGGGCGGCAGTGCCCGGCTTGGCCGCTCCACCGGCGCGGGTGCGCATCCCATAGGCGGCCGCGAAGGGTTTGGATTCAAATCAGCGAGACATCAAGAGGAGTCACGGCATGACGAGAGTTGACATCGAAACCGGCAGCGAGCACCTGCTGGCTTGGGAAGAGGACGGCGTGGCCGTGCTGACGTTGAACCGCCCCGAGGCGCGCAACGCGATGAGCGGCGGCATGACCGAGGGGCTGGCGCGGGCCTTGGAAGTGGCGGAACGCTCGCGCAGCATTCGGGCGGTGGTCGTCACGGGCGCCGGCGGCGCGTTCTGCGCCGGTGGTGACGTGAAGGGCATGGCGGCCGGCGGCAGCGGCGCCAGCACCGGCGACATGCCGTCCCTCGACGAGCGCATCCATGCGCAGCGCCTCTCGCAGCGCAACACCGCCGGTCGCATCTACCTGATGCCAAAGCCGGTGGTCGCCATGCTGCCGGGGCCGGCCGCGGGCGCCGGCCTCTCCATCGCCTTGGCGGCGGACCTGCGCACCATGGCCGACCACACCTTCATCACCTCGGCGTTCGCCCGGGTTGGCTTCAGCGGCGACTACGGCGGCACCTACTTCCTCACCCACTTGGTGGGTGCCGCGAAGGCGCGCGAACTCTACTACCTGTCAGACCGCGTGAGCGCCGAGGATTGCCTGCGCCTCGGCATCGTCAACTTCACCTTCCCGGCGCAGACGCTGGAGGAGGAGACGATGGCGTTGGCACGGCGCTTGGCGGACGGCCCGCCCATCGCGTATCGCTACATGAAGGAAAACTTCAACCGCGCGACGATGGGCGCCGATGTGATCGAGTGCCTGGACCTTGAGGCCACGCACCATGTCCACGCCGGCTTGAGCGAAGACCATCGCGCCGCCGCGCAAGCGTTCGTGGAGAAGAAGGCACCGGTGTTCAACGGGCGTTGACGCGGCGGGGCCCGCGCCCCGGCGAGGCACCTGGCGCCGCCCCACGTGCGGTGCGGCGGAAGACTCTCAAGGGCCGCCGCGGCGAAGCCGTTCTTCCAGTTCCGCGATCCTGCGCTGAGCGACTTCCGTGCAGGCTCGTGCAGCCTGCGCCTCATGCTCCGCCGCCTCGGCCCGCGCTCGCTCGGCTTGCATTGCCGCTCGCGCTTCGTCGTAGTCCGGGATGTCCGCCCCCGTCAGCGGATCGTGCCAGCGCATCGTCAGCGCCCAAGTCTCGCGTGGCTCTGCCGGGGGCGTCCGTTCGGCCACATAGGCCACCAGCCCCAACGCGGCGCTGCGTATGCCGCGCTCGCCGTTCGGTAGCACTTCCTCCTTGAGGGGCTTGCGGCGCTCCGGCGTCAGCGCGAACCCCCACAGTTCCTCGCCGGTGCCCGCGAGGTCGGCGCGGGTGGCGTCGAAGAACAGGCACTCGCGTACGCCGAGCCGCTGGTAGCAGTCCAGCTTGCGCCCCAGATCATGCTTCCAAGTGCTGCGCGACACCACCTCCAGCACGAAGTCCGGCGGCCCAAGGAGGTCCGTGTCGTAGTCCGAGCAGGTGGCACGGCGCGGCACGGCCAGCGCCACGAGCACGTCCGGCGACAGCCGGCTCTGCCGTGCCTTGCCGGGCTCGCTGAACAGCATGTGCAGGTCGTCACCCACCTCGGCGGCGGGGAAGTGGTGCATCAAGCCGTTGCGGGAGTACGCCGTGGCTGTGGCGTGTGGTGCCCTCACGGGGATGCGCACGTCCACGAGCGGTGGATCGAGGGGGTAGGATGGTGCGTTGAAGGAAAACGGGCCGTCCGCCCGGTCGCGCCGGGTGGTGTGGCGCGCCGCCACCGGCGGCTGGGGGTGGAGGTGGGAACTTGCTTCGGACATCGCTGGCTCCTGTTGGGTGCCGCGCAAGAGGGGCCGGTTGCCGGACAGACGGCCCGCGCACCGGTGCCATCGTAGCACGCAGCCGTTGCGCTCCCATGGATGGGATGGCGCGGACGCCGGGTTGTTTCGAGCGGGGCCACAGGGACATTGTCGAAGACCGCGGGGGTGCTGTCTGCGGCAACGGTCTGACAGCAGAATAGGGAGATCTCGCACGCTGGGCGTAGCTTCTAGCCTACGTTTCAGGCGTGTCGCCGTAGCCCGCGATCAGCCCAGCCTCGGCCTCGGCAGTCGCGCCGCGTTCGCCGCGCTCCCAGCCTTGGTCTCCCAACTCCGGCTCGGGGCACCTCGGCGTACTAGGATGCCGGCGGCGCCGAATCGGGTGCCGGCGCGTCAATGGCCAGCCGCTGCAGGGTCTCCATCAGGTTCAGCGGCAGCGGAAAGACGATGGTGGAGGATTTCTCGCCGGCGATTTCGGTGAGCGTCTGCAGATACCTGAGCTGTAGCGAGTTCGGCTGCGCCGCGAGCCGCTGCGCCGCCTCCACCAGCCGCCCCGCGGCTTCGAACTCGCCATCGGCGTGAATGATCTTGGCGCGCCGCTCGCGCTCCGCCTCGGCCTGCTTGGCGATGGCGCGGATCATGCTCTCGTCGATGTCCACATGCTTGATTTCGACGTTGGCCACCTTGATGCCCCATTGGTCGGTCTGCTGGTCCAAGATGGTCTGCACGTCCGCGTTCAGCTTCTCGCGCTCGGCCAGGAGTTCGTCGAGTTCGTGTTGGCCCAGCACCGAGCGCAACGTCGTCTGCGCGAGCTGGCCGGTGGCCTCCATGTAGTCCTCCACGTTGATGATGGCATTCTGCGAATCGATCACGCGGAAATAGATGACGGCGTTCACCTTCACGGACACGTTGTCGCGGGTGATGAGGTCTTGCGTGGGCACGTCCATCACGATGGTGCGCAAGTCCACCCGCACCATCTGCTGCAGCACCGGGATGATGATGATGAGCCCCGGCCCCTTCACCCGGTAGTAGCGCCCCAACATGAAGACGACGCCGCGCTCGTACTCGCGCAGGACGCGAAAGGCGCTGGCAAGCAGCGCGAGCAGGATGCCGATGACAACCAGTAAGAAGATCTGCGCCATGATTCACCCGTCCCTAATCTGAGTCTGATGGATGCGCTGTCGCGCCGCTGGCTTCGACTGGCGCCACGGTGAGGCTGAACGCATCGCGGCCCGTGACCTTGAGGCGATCGCCGGCCTTCACCTCGCCGGGCGCCGTGGCGCGCCACACTTCGCCCAGCGCCCGCACCCGGCCGGCGCCGTCCGAGAAGTCCTCCAAGGCGACGGCCGAGCTGCCCACGATGGCCTCGCTGCCGCTCACGACCGCGCTGCGCCGCGCCTTCACGGCCGCGCCCAGGGCGAAGAAGGCGAGCCCGGCGGTGGTGGCCGTCACCGCCGCGATGATGGGGATGGAAACGCCGAAGCCAGGCAGGTCCGCATCGAACAAGATCACCGAGCCGATGACGAACGCCGCGACGCCGCCGATGCCAAGCACCCCGAAACTGGGCGAGAACGCCTCCGCCGCCAACAGGCCGATGCCCACCACGATGAGGGCAAGCCCCGCGTAGTTCACCGGCAGCATCTGCAGCGCGTAGGCGCCGAGCAGCAGGCAGATGATGCCCACCACGCCGCCCACCCCCGTGCCGGGGTTGTAGAACTCGAAGATGAGGCCATAGATGCCGACCATCAACAGGATGTAGGCCACGTTCGGGTCGGCGATGATGCCCAGCAGTTCGTAGCGCCAATCCGGCTCGACGCGCTCGATGTCGTTTTGCGCCGTGTCGAGGGTGACGGCGCCGCGGCCCTCCACCTCGAGGGTCTCGCCGTCGATGGCGGCGAGCAGCTCGTCCAGATCGTTCGCCACAAAGTCGATGACGTTCTTTTCCAACGCTTCCTGCGCCGGCAGGTTTGATGCCTCGCGCACCGTGCGCTCCGCCCACTCCACGTTGCGCCCACGCAGCTCGGCGATGCTGCGGATGTAGGCCACGGCATCGTTCACCACCTTGCGTTCCATCGCATTGGGCAACGGGGCGGGGTCCTGTTCCGCTTCGGCGTCCTCGTCGCCGCCAGCCGCCTCGTCGCCGGGCGCGTCTTCTTCCGGCGTCGCTTCGGGCTCGGTCGGCATCGGTATGGGGAAGGGGCTGCCGCCTCCGCCGCCGATGCTCACCGGCGTGGATGAGCCGATGTTGGTGGCCGGCGCCATGGCCGCGATGTGGCTGGCGTACATGAGATAGGTGCCGGCACTGGCCGCGCGGGCGCCGTTGGGGGCGACGTAGGTGGCGACGGGCACCTCCGAGGCAAGCAGCACCTTAATCATGTCGCGCATGGAATTGTCCAAGCCGCCGGGCGTGTCGAGGCGCAGCACGACCAGATCGACGTCCGCCTCGGCCGCGTCCTCCAGGGAACGGATGAAGTAGTCCGCGCTGGCCGGCCCGATGGCGCCGTCGATTTCGAGCACCCAAACCTTCGCCGCCGCAGCCGTGGGCGCCAGCAGGGCGAGCAGGAGCGCGACGATGGCCATGCGCCACCGCGCCGCGCTAGAGCGCATGGCGTTGGCTGGTGGCGAAGGCTGCCCGGCAGGGCGCATCCGCACGTCACGGTAAGGCACCTTTGGCATGGCGTTATTCTGACACAAGCAGGGGTGTTTGGAACCCGCCACGGATGGTGGCCGGCGTCGTTGTCGCGGCCGCGGCAGGCTACCGAGTGCGCCGTGCCCACAGCTTGGCTGTTATCCTTTGCTTACCGAGCGCCGCGCCCGCGTGGGAGCGCTGCGGTCTCGGAGACCACTTCGAACAGCTTAAGGAGAACCCTGCTTGGGCACACAGCCTCTGGCCGGCGTCACGGTGCTCGATTTGGGCCAGATCTACAACGGCCCGTACTGCGGCCATCTGCTGGCGATGTCCGGCGCCCGCGTCATCAAGGTGGAATCGCCCATCGGCGAGGGCCTGCGCGGGCGTTCCGATGGTCCGCCCGGCTACTCCTTCGCCATGCTGAACGGCAACAAGGAGACCATCACCGTCAACCTCAAGTCCGCGGAGGGCGTGGGGCTGCTCATCGAACTCGCCAAGTGCGCCGATGTGCTGCTGGAGAACTTCGCGCCCGGCACGATGGCGCGGTTGGGCGTGGGCAGCGATGTTCTGACCATGGCGAATCCGCGCCTCATCTACGCCGCCGGCACGGGCTTCGGCGCCACCGGCCCGCATCGGGACTACTTGGCCATGGACGTCACCGTGCAGGCCATGAGCGGCGCCATCAGCATCACCGGCAACGATGGCGAGCCGCCCTTGAAGTCTGGCCCGGCGTTGTGCGACATCCTGGGCGGCGTCCACCTGTACGCGGCCATCGTCGCGGCCCTCTATCGCCGGGCGCAGACCGGCGCCGGCGCCGTGCTGGACGTGGCCATGCAGGACGCCGTGTTCCCCACCCTCACCTCGGCCCTCGGCGCCTACTACGCGCTCGGCGGCAATCCGCCGCGCACAGGCAACCGCCACCAAGCGTTGGGCGTGGCGCCATACAACGTCTATCAGGCCAAGGATGGCCATGTCGCCATCATCTGCATCCGCGAAGGCCACTGGCGCAAGCTCGTGCGCGCCATGGACGCGTCGGCGCTGGCCGACGATCCGCGCTTCGTGGACATGGCCGCCCGCTGCCGCCACATGGACGCGACCGACGCCGCCGTGGAGGCTTGGACCGCCACGCTCACCAAGGACGAGGTGTTTCGCATCTGCCAGGCCCATGAAGTGATCTGCGCCCCGGTGCGCTCGCTGGATGATGTGGTACACGATCCGCACCTGCTTGCCCGGGGCGCCCTGCACAAGGTGGCGCATGGGAGGTTTGGCGAGGTGGCGCTGCCCACCACCGCGCTGCGCTTTGCGGACGTGGCGCCGCCCACGCCCAAGTTGCCGCGTGAGCTGGGCGAGGACAACGCCGCCGTCTATGGCGAGTTCTTGGGCTACGACGCGAGCGAGGTGGACGCGCTGCGTTCGCGCGGAGCGATTTGAGGGATGGCGCTGGGCAGGTGGGCCGGGCGCGGCGGTTGGCGGCACTTCGTGTTGGGCGTGGCGGCCGCAATCGCGTCGTTCGCGACCGCGCAGACGGTGGACAACCCCCAACCGAGCGTCATGGAAATCATGGACGCGATGGTGGTGCCGCAGTCCGACGCGCTGTTCGGCGTAGGCCGCACGGCGCCGGCTACCGCGGCGCAGTGGAAGGCTCTGCGCCTCGACGCCATCGTCCTCATCGAAGCCGGCCGGGCCCTCACGGTGGCCGACCGGAGCAGCGGGCCGGATTGGGACGCTTGGTCGCGGGGCATGGCGGCGGCCGCGGCGCAGGCGATCAACGCCATCGATGCCCGCGATGTCGATGGCGTGCTGGAAGCGGGCGGCGCCCTCATCGAAAGCTGCACGGGCTGCCACAGCGTGTACCTGCCCCGCTGAGCGATAATCCGCCCGACGCCTTGGCCCCGATGCACCCATGACGACGCCCTTCGATTCGGTGGAATCCGCCATCGCAGCGGTGGCGGCGGGGGAACTCATCGTCGTCGTGGACGATGACGACCGGGAGAACGAAGGCGACCTCATCATGGCGGCGTCCAAGGCGTCGCCGGAACAAGTCGCCTTCATGATCCGCCACACCAGCGGCATCCTCTGCGCACCCGTCACCGACGACCGGGCGAAGCGCCTGCAGCTCGACCCCATGGTCGCCCGCAACGACGCGCCGCTCGCCACCGCCTTCACCGTGAGCGTCGATTACAAGCACGGCCTATCTACGGGCATCTCCGCCGAGGAGCGCGCCAGCACGGTGTTGGCGTTGGCCAACAGCAACGTGGATGGTGGCGACTTCGTGCGCCCCGGCCACATCTTTCCCTTGGTCGGCCGCCCGGGCGGCGTGTTGGTGCGCTCTGGCCACACCGAGGCCGCCATCGACCTCGCCAAGGCCGCCGGCTGCCCCCCAACTGGCCTGTTGGCGGAGATCGTGAACGACGACGGCACCGTCAAGCGCTTGGGTGAGCTCATCGACTTCGCCGCCGAGCATGGCCTCAAGATCATCTCCATCGCCGACCTCATCGCCTATCGGCAGCGGCGCGAGCAATTGGTGGAGCGCACCCGGGAGTTCCGCGTCACCACGGAGATCGGCCAAGCGCGGGCTTTCGCGTATCGCACCAAGTTCGAGGACGCGGAGCACTTGGCGTTGACGTTCGGCCACATCGATCCGGCCACCACGGTGCCGGTGCGCATCCATCGGGAACGCCTCGTGGAGGACATCTTCGGCCCGCAGGTACACCATGCCAACAGCCTGTTGAAGCTCTCCTTGGCGCGCTTGGCGGAGCATGGCTGCGGTGTGCTGATTTACCTGCGCGGCGGCTTCGTGGGGGTGCCGCTGGACAGCTTGGACGATTCCACGCCGCCGAGCCGCGAACGCGAGCGCAAT
The DNA here is from genome assembly GCA_965200505.1 of Candidatus Azotimanducaceae bacterium. Classification (GTDB taxonomy): domain Bacteria; phylum Pseudomonadota; class Gammaproteobacteria; order Pseudomonadales; family Azotimanducaceae; genus VXNE01. The sequence continues at coordinate 3,532,930 of OZ241343.1, forward strand.
GCGGAGTGGCTGGAAGTGGGGGTGGGCGCCCAGATATTGAAGGACTTGGGCTTGAGCGACATCCGCATTCTCGCCGCGCGCGAGATCGAATACGTGGGGCTGGAGGGCTTCGGCCTGCGCGTCACGGCGACGGAGCTGTTCACCGCAGGCGAGGAACCGTGACGCCGCCGCCCATCATCGGCGTCACGCTGGGCGATCCGGCCGGCATCGGGCCGGAAGTGCTCGCCAAGAGCTTGAGCGTGGTGAACCGGGACGCGATGCGGCTCGTGCTGTACGGTGCCGGTTGGGCATTGGAGCGCGGCGCCGAATGTGCCCGTGAAGCCGTGTCCTACCGCCGCCACCGTGACCTAAGCGAGGTGGATTGGGCGGCGCCGGCATGGCCGCTCATCGATCCCGGCATCGACGAACCGCCCGGCTTTGCGATGGGCAAAGTGTGCGCGGTGTGCGGCGACATCGCCGTGAAGGCCGTGGAAGCGGCCGCCCGCGACGCCATGGCCGGCGCCACCGCGGCGATGATGACCTGCCCGATCAACAAGGAAGCCATCCACGCGGCGGGCTACGTGGACGACATCGGCCATCAGGAAATCCTCGCCCGGTTGGCCGGTGTGACGGAAACGGCCACCATGCTGATGACGTCGCAGCTCAAGGTAGTGCATCTCTCCACGCACAAGCCCCTCATCGAGGCCGCGCGTTTCGTCACCCGTGCCAACGTCTTGGCGAAACTCAAGCTCACGCACACCACCTTTGCGAAGTGGGGCATGGTCGAGCCGCGCATTGGGGTGGCGGCCCTCAACCCGCATGGCGGCGAAGGGGGGCTCTTGGGCCGTGAGGAGATCGACGAGATCGCCCCCGCCGTGGCGGACGCCGCCGCGGCCGGCATCGACGTCAAGGGCCCCATCCCGGCGGATTCGATCTTCAACCACGCCATCAACCGTGACTTCGACGTGGTGCTCGCCCTCTACCACGATCAAGGCCACATCCCGGTGAAGGTGCATGACTTCGCCAACAGCGTCACCGCCACCATGGGCATCCCATTCGTGCGCACCTCCGTGGACCACGGCACCGCCTTCGACATCGCCGGCCGCGGCTTCGCCGACGAATCCGGCGCCCGCGCCGCACTCGCCGCTGCGGCCACGCTGGCGGCGGGGAATCTCGGATAAAGGCTTGGGTTGCTCGTAGGCCACTATGGCCGCCGCACCAACTACTTGGGGCACCTTGTCTGGCAGGGTTGGAACAATGGCCCGGCTGGAACGTACAAGGGCTATCGGCTGGAAGAAGCGGAGTATCCTAGAGATCCGGAGAAGAGATTGGATTGGAGTGCCAGCCGGTGATCCGCTTCATCATGGAGTGGCAAGAAGCCCCCGGCGTGAGGGATTCGGTGCTGGCGCGCACATGGTGCCGTCTAGTGATCGAAGCGGGCGGGCGCTTGGTGACGGAGGCGTTTCGTGCCCCTACCCGGAGCGCCCGTGGCGGCGTGTATGGCTCGGCCCTGCCGTTGTGTCAATGGATCGTGGAGAACTGGTGGTTTTTGCTGAACGAGTCGTATCGTTTTCCGGCCCGGTTCGCGTCGAGCGACTTGGCGAAGGTGCCGAGGGATCGGGGGTGGGTGCAGCGCCACAGCCTGCTGGCCGCTCGCGAGGGCTATGCGTTGCCGGACCTCACGCTGCACCGAGATGGGCATGGGGTGATCGTCCGCTGGATGCCCGACGGCAAGTTCGCCGATCACCCTGTCTTGCGCTTCACGGGCGAGGGCGAAACGCACCTGTCTGTGGCGGAGGCGGAGCAGGGGTTGGCTGGGGCAGTACATTCTGTTCTGGACCGTCTCGAAGGAATGCAAGAACCGGAGGTGGTGGCTCTTCGCGAGGATTGGGCCGCCGTGGCAGGCGCGACGGAACAGGAGCGACGGGTTTGCGAGTGGTCGGCCCGGTTGAGCGTAGATCCCTTTGACCCGGACGAGCTCACCGATGATTTGGAGGAGGCGCTGCGCCACGACGTCGCGATGCTCGATGCGCCGCTTCGACACGACTACCTTGACGCGGCAGAGCCGGGAACCTTGCGGCGGGACTTGGAATGGTTGCGCCAAGCGGATGCTTTGGCGGCGGACGCCGGCCCGGGCCGAAGCGCCGAAGCCACACCCCGTGACTCCAACATCCACGCCGCCCATCGACGTGGCTATGACTGCGCGATGGCGCTCCGGCAACATCTCTGGCCTGCGGATGGCCAAGGCCCCATCAAGGACCTGGACGACGCACTTGCGCGGCTGGGCTGGGCACAATCCCCATCGCGAGTGCTGGAAATCGAATCGGATAGCCGGCTTGAAGCCTCCGTAACCCGGAGCAGGGCGGGCGCTCCAGTCGCCATCGTCGGGGAGGCCGGAAATGTCGGCAATCGTTTCCGGCTCGCGAGGTCCGCTTACTTGCGTCACTTCACCGGCAGCGGTTCGGCGCAGCGGCGGTTGGTGACGGAAGCCCACACCTTCGATCAACGCGCATCGAGAGCGTTCGCCGCAGAGTTCCTCGCGCCGCGGGCAGGGATCGACGAGCGCCTGCGCGGACGCGCATCCCCCGCCCAGATCGAGGAGTTGGCCGCACACTACGACGTGAGCTCGTGGGCGATAGGCCACCAGATCCAAAACCACCGCCTTGCTTGGATTAGCGACTCCTAGGGGCGTCCGTGCCGTGCGATGCGCACCGTGAGTCCCATGCGCTGGAAATCGCCCCGCGGCGTAGGCACACTCGCCGGGACGCTTGCGGGAATTGGCGGAAGGAGGCACGGATGAAGGCAGCGGTGCTGCGAGAGATCAATACGCCCATGGTGGTCGAAGAGGTGTCGGTGGACAAGCCGAAGTCGCGCGAGGTGCTGGTGCGCACCGCGGCGGCGGGTGTCTGCCATTCGGACATGCACTTCTACAACGGCACCTACCCCGGCCAACTGCCGATGGTGCTCGGCCACGAGTCCGCCGGCATCGTCGAGGCGGTGGGCGATGCCGTCACCTACGTGAAGCCGGGCGATCACGTCATCACGTGCCTGTCCGCGTTCTGCGGGCACTGCGAATACTGCCTCACGGGGCGCATGTCGCTGTGCCAGGAACCCGAGGTGCGGCGTGGCAAGGGCGAGGCGCCGCGCTTGCATGACGACCACGGCGGTTTGGGCCAGTTCGCCAACCTGAGTTCGTTCGCCGAGCAGATGTTGGTTCACGAGCACGCGGTGGTGAAGATCCGCGAAGACATGCCCTTGGATCGCGCCGCGCTCATCGGCTGTGGCGTCACCACCGGCGTCGGCGCGGCCATCCACACCGCGGCCGTGGCGCCGGGCTCCAACGTCGCGGTGATCGGCTGCGGCGGTGTGGGGCTGTCGTGCGTCAACGGCGCGGCCATCGCCGGCGCCGGTCGTGTCGTGGCTGTGGACAAGGTGGCCTCCAAGTTGGAACTGGCGCGCAAGTTCGGCGCCACGGACGTGGTGGACGCGAGCGCCGGGGATGTGGTGGCGCAAGTGAAGGACCTCACCGATGGCGGCGTCCATTACTCGTTCGAGGCCATCGGCTTGAAGGTCACCGCGGAGCAGGCGTTCGGGATGTTGCGTGCGGGTGGCGTCGCCACGGTGATCGGCATGATCCCGCCCGGCGCCATGGTTTCGTTGCATGGCCCCGAGTTTCTGATGGAGAAGAAGATCCAAGGCTCGATGATGGGCTCGAACCGCTTTCGGGTTGACATGCCCCGCTTCGTCGATTTCTACCTGCAGGGCAAGCTCCACTTGGACGACATGATCTCGAGCCGCATCGCCTTGGACGACGTGACGGACGCCCTGTTGGCGCTTGAGACCGGGGAAGTCGCCCGCAGCGTCATCGTCTTCGATCAGTAAGCGTCACCGCCCCCATGTCGTCTGAGGCTGGGGGCGCCACGCCCCTTGGAGATGCGCTTGGCGGCGTTGGCACGGCTGGCCCGGCCGCCCAGTTCGGCATCGGCCAACCCGTTCCCCGCGTTGAAGACCCGCGCCTCGTCACCGGCCGCGGCCGCTTCACGGACGATCTTGAACTGCCCGGTCAGGCGTGGATCGCGTTCTGCCGCTCGCCCCATCCGCACGGCCGCATCGTGCGCATCGGCGTGGACGCGGCGCGGCGGGCGGCCGGCGTGCTTGCGGTGTACCGCGGCACGGACTTGGCCGGCCTCGGCGGGCTGCCCTGTGTCGCCCAACTCGAAGGTGTGGATGGCGCACCGGCCTTCATTCCCCATCGTCCGGCACTGCCGACGGACCGGGTGCGCTATGTGGGCCAAGCCGTCGCCGCGGTGGTCGCCGAGACCCTGCAACAAGCCCGCGACGCGGCCGAATTGGTGGAGCTGGAGGTGGAGGCGTTGCCTGTCGCCATCGACCTCGCCGCCGCGGCTGCGCCAGACGCACCGTCGGTTCACGATGAGCATGGCAGCAACCTGTGCGTGCATTGGCGCAACGGCGACGCGGACTCGGTGGATGCCGCCATCGCGGCGGCCGCCCACGTCACCCGCGTCACGGTGGTCAACAACCGGGTGGCGCCCGGCCCGTTGGAACCCCAGTCCTCGCTGGCGGCCCATGAATCCGGCCGCCTGACGCTATACAACCCAAGCCAAGGCGCCTTCGCGCAGCGCAATGCCGCGGCCGCCATCTTCGGCATGGAGCGCGACGCGGTGCGCGTGGTGTCCGGCGACACCGGCGGCGGTTTCGGCGTCCGTGGCGGCCTGCATCCCGAAACGGTCATGTGCCTTTTCGCGGCCCGCGATCTCAAGCGCCCGGTGAAGTGGCGCGGCGACCGTTCCGACATGTTCCTGGCGGATTGCCATGGCCGCGACAACATGACGACGGGCACCTTGGCCTTGGACCCGAAAGGCCGCATGGTGGCGCTCAAGGTGGAGACCCTGGCCAACTTGGGCGCCTACTGCTCAAACGTTGGCCCGTTCGTGCCGACGTTGGCCGGCGGCCGGGTGTGCGGCACGGTGTATCGCGTGGCCAACATCTGCCACGACGTGCGCTGTGTGTTCACCAACACCATGCCGGTTTCGGCCTACCGCGGCGCCGGGCGGCCGGAGGCGGCGTACATCACCGAACGGCTCATCGAAGCGGCCGCAAGGGAGCTGGGCATGGACAGCCGCGAATTGCGGCGTCGCAACTTCATTCGCCCGCAGGACTTGCCATACACGAACCACGCCGGCATGCCCATTGCCAGCGGCGCCTTCGAAGAGACCATGGACATTGCCGTTGCCCGCGCCGATTGGGAAGGCTTCCCAGTGCGCCGCGAGGCTTCGGCACGAGCGGGGAAACTGCGCGGCATCGGCCTTGGCTGCTACATCGAATCGAGCGGCGGGGCGCCCCAAGAGGAAGCCCGCGTGGCCGTGGACGACGATGGCGCCATCGAAGCGGTGGTGGGCACCTATTCCCACGGCCAAGGCCACGAGACGGCCTTCGCCCAGATCATCGCGGAAACGTTCGGCGTTGGGATGGCGCGGGTGCGGCTGGTGCAGGGCGACACGGCGCGGGTGGCGTTTGGCGGCGGCACCGGCGGCTCAAGGTCTGGCCAGATGGGTGGCGTGGCGGTGCTGCGGGCGGCGCGAGAAGTAATCGAGCAGGGTGCCGGCGTGGCCGCCGAGGCGCTGCAGGTGGAACGCGACCGCATCGGCTATCGGGCCGGGGTTTACGCGGTGGCGGACGGGGCGGGGCGCATGACGTTGGCCGAGGCGGCCCGCGCCGCACCGGGCATCAGCGGCGCGGCGTTGGCGGAGACCTTGCGCTACCAGCGCGACAGTGCCTACACGTTCCCCAACGGCTGCCACGTCGCGGAAGTGGAGATAGACGCGGAGACGGGCGTCGTCCAAGTGGTGAAGTACACCGCGGTGGACGACTGCGGCCGCGTCATCAACCCCTTGCTCGCCGCCGGGCAAGTGCATGGCGGCGTGGCCCAAGGCTTGGGGCAAGCGCTCTCCGAAGCGGTGCGATACGACGCGGATGGCCAGCTAGTGACCGGCTCCTACATGGATTACGCGGTTCCGCGCGCCGCCCATGTACCGTCCATTGGGGTGTCCTTCAACGAAGTGCCGGAACCGGGCAACGAGCTAGGTGCCAAAGGCATCGGCGAAGGCGGTGCCTGTGGTGCCCCGCCAGCCATCGTCCATGCGGCGCTGGATGCTTTGGCGCCGCTTGGTGTCACGGCGCTGGACATGCCGCTCACACCGGAACGCGTTTGGCGGGCTGTGCGCGAGGCTCGGGGTTGACCGGACGCGTTGTGCGTTGGGTCAGCGAGCCCCGTCGATGCTGTCGATGATGGGGATTGCTTGGTCTGCGATCTCCTTGAACTTGTGGACGAAGTAGTCGGTGATTTCGCCGCCGCCCGCCGCCACCTCTTCGTCTAGTTCCGGGATGATGGAGTTCCAGTTCTGGTACTTTGCGTCAATCCACTCCCAGCATGGCCAGAGGTGGGATTGTTTCTTCCCAAGTTGCCCCAGTTTTTCTTGGAGCCTATCGCGCCTCTCTCGATCACCTTTTGATACGCTACTCGGACGGGGTGACCAAACGCCGATTTTCCATTTCGCGCCGGCTTTGTCTTGATCCTCCAGGTTGAGCCAAGTTAAGCGACTTTCGGCATCGTATTCTCGCCAGCTCTTGCGACGGATACAGATGTAGCTCCCCCCACCCTCAAAGTAATCCCAGCCTCCGACCATGTCCTCTGGAAGGGAGCACCAAATCAAATCCATGAACTCCCGCTTGATCTTCGGTGCCAGTTCCTGATAGGTCTCGTAGACGGCCAGCGCCGTGGCGAGATTCTTTTTGTTTCCACGCAAAAACTCCTCTATCGCGTTCTTCTTCGAGTCAGTCACTGTGTGCCCTCCATAGTTTTGGCGACAGTACGTTTCGGTCTCTCGCAGGTACCAGCGTAGCCGGTCCACGTCACAGTTCCGCCGACAATCCGCCAACCAGTCCACGAGCGAAAACGGCAGGCGCAAGCTGTCGAATCCGTCTTCTAGGGCATTGCTTGCGTCGCAAGGCATGATGACGAAGCGCTTAGGGGTCTCCGTCGCAAGGCGTCTGACGGCCTTCGCGTTCACGCTCGCTTCCGACGGACCGTATCCGGTGGGGGACAGATAGATGAGCAAGGAGCGTCCATATTGGCGCTTGAGCCAGCGAAGATAGCTTTCAACTTGGCTCTCTTGGTCGTGAGCGAAGTTGCTCTTGTTCTCGATGGCAAGGCAGTGTGAGCTGTCGATCTCGACGGTGATGTCAAGCCGCCCCTCATCGATCTGCCGCTCCGTCTGCACCCTGGCATGGTCAAGATTCAAGCCCTTTGCGAAATCCAGCTTCTCCGTCAGAAGTCTCAGGAACGCCGCCCCTTGGCCGTGGTCGCCGGCGGGGTCCAGCAGATCCTTGATCATCTTCGAGAACCCCATCTCGTCCGTGCGCAGGTAGCGGAACACGTTGAAGCGGCGCGCGAGCTGCCGATCCAGTTCGTCGTCCAGCGTTTGTGCGGTGTCCAGCCGCGGCGCGACCTCGGCGAAGAACCGCTCGAGCTCCTGCTGCTGTGTCGGTTCCATCGCTGTCTGCCTATGCCCTATTGGCACGGCTCAACTCGACCATGTAGCCGTGGAACGACGGGATGCCGAACGAGACGGCACCCGGTGGGTCTTCCGCGAGAACGCCGTGGGCGATGGCCCTGTTGATCGCCACTTCGCCGGTGAAGCCGGCCGTGTCCAGTTCCTGCACGGCGTCCTCAATGGCGAGCGCTTGGATGCCGTTCCGGTCCATGACGTCGGCCAAGGCTTGCATGGGCTTGATGCCCTGCAACAGGCGCAGGCGGCTGTCGTAGTAGTCGTTTCTGGCTTGGTGGCCGGCTTGCAGCGCCGCCCGCAAAGACGGGCCCTCCTCAAGGCCGCCGTGCTTGCGAATGGCTTGCTGCGCGGCCGCGAGATAGCCGTGGATGTGCTGCGGAAACCCTTGCGACGCCTGTGCCAGCGCCTCCGCGCACGCTTGTGGGATGGTGTGCCCCAGCGCCTGCATGTTGCCGCTGATGGCGTCGAGGGCATCTTCGGGTGGCAGCGGGCGTAGCTGGATGACCTGCGCCAAGCGCGAGATGCCTGGCGTGTCGCCGGTGCCGGCCAGCACGGACGGTGTGTGCTGCAGGCCTATGCCCACCACCAGCAGCGGGCAACCGTGGTCGCCCTCGTGGAGCACACGCAGAGCGGCCAGCCCAGCCGGTTGAACCGTCTGCAGTTCGTCGATGGTGAGCATCAGCGCGGCATCCTTCCACATGCGCGTGCCGCGCGATGCGAGCAAGAGCGCGAACAGGCGGCCGGTGTGCCGTGCATGTTCCTGTGTGTGGCCCGCCCTCAGCCCAGCCACGCCGAACTCGCGGCGTGTGCCCTTGCTGTCGAGTTCGGCCACCTCCCGGCCGATCTTGGCCGCGTTCAGCGTGGCGGCGATGGCCATGAACAGGTCGATGTCGCTTTCCAGCAGGCTGGTGCTGAGGGCGAGATGCAGCACCTTTGGCCGGCCCTTGCTCGACAGGGCGCGTCGGGCGAACGTGAGGCCCAGTTGGGTCTTGCCCACGCCGGGAACCCCCATGATGAGCGACATGCCGCCACGCGGATCGCCAGTGGAGCGTAACCGGCCAAGCCGCTGCCGCAGCGCGGTGAGCTCGGCTTCGCGCCCGGCGAAGTAGGGCAGCGCGTCGCGTTGGGTGCCGAGCTCGGCTGGCGGTCGGGCCTTGGGCATGGCCGCAATATACGCCATTCGACGCGTCGCCATCCCTCTTAAGGATTGACGGAAAAGACGCATCGGCCAGCACCGAGATCAACGAACCGAACCTGAACTACGCGCATCTTGGCGCCGAGTACCAGGCGCTCGCGTTGCGTACGGCACGGCTCGAATCCGTCATGGCGGACAGGCTGATCGCCTTGCCCATGTCCGTTGCCGGGCGCGACAACCCGCGCCACCGCGACATCTGGGACCTCCGTTGGTTGGCGACCGCGCGCGGCTGCCGGCCGGCGCATGAACTGATCGCCGCGAAGGCCGCCGAGCTCGGCGTGGCGAGTTACCGGGCGGCCTTGGCCCACACGCTGGACACGCTGCCGGAGATCGTCGGTTCGGGTGCCTATTCGGCAACGATGCGGCGGCACCTGCGGTTCGAGGACTGGCAGCAGACGGTGGCGGAGCCCGATGGCCGCGCGGCGACCGTCAGTAAGATCGGCGCCTTGCTGCGCGAATGTGAGGCGGCGCTTTGAGCGGCCTGAACAGGCCATGTGGGGCGTGGCGCGAGCCACTTGTCGCGCTCGCCGGAAGTGCCGGGCGTTCCCCCCAAGCCCGAAGGCGGCGCTGATCCGCACCGTGCATCCACCCGTTGACAATCTGCGGGCCAAGGGGTAGAACGCGCCCTAACCCCACCCGTCCATGAAGGTGGGGAATGGAGAGGGGAAAAATGCGAGAACTTCGGATCGCCCGAGGCGCGTCCGCGCTTGGGCTGTTGGTCGCTTTGCTGATGCCGTGGACGGCTTTCGCCGACGACGATGACGACGATGCGTCGGAAACGCGGCGCATCGAGGAGATGGTGATCTACGGCGAGCGCGTGGAGTCCACCGTTTCCGACACGTCCATTTCCATCACCGCCATGGATGAGGACTTTCTCAGGGACATGGGCATGCAAGGCCCGAACGAGATGGTCAACTTCATCCCCGCCACCACGCGCACGGACTGGGACATCAAGATCCGCGGCATCGGGCGCAACTTCCGTGGCTTGGGCGGCGATCCGGGCGTCGGCACCTACTACAACGGCATCTACTCGCCAGACTTCGGCATCGCCGCCACCGAGGGCGGCCTCTACGACATCAAGCGCATCGAGGTGCTGCGCGGCCCGCAGGGCACGTTGTACGGGCGGAACTCCATCGGCGGCGTGGTCAACTACGTGACCAACCAGCCGAACCACGAGGGCTTCGAGGCGAACGTGCGCGCCATCTTCGGCGAGTACAACACCAACGAGTGGTTCGGCCTCGTCAGCGGCCCGCTCACGGACGACATGGCCTACCGCTTCACCGGCGTGAAGCGGCTGCGCGGCCCCGCCGTCGAGGGCTTGGCCGGCAGCGAAGACATTGAAGACTTGAACGACCAGAACTTCGCGCTCATCTTGGAGTGGAACATCCGCGACGATGTGACGGCGAACCTCCGCCTCAACGACCGGCGCGCCTACAGCAAACGCAACTTCGGCAACGGCGGCCACGGCATCGCCGGCGAGGGGCCGTGCGTGGGCGAGCACCCGATCACCTCCAATTCCCAGTGCGACCCGCGTTATCGCGTCCCGCGCGACACCAACTACTACGCCACCGGCTTCCGTCCCGTGGATCAGGCTTGGGTCGATAAGTACGGGGACTTGGCGGATGACCCGCGCGGCGCCGTGGCTTGGAAGCATCCAGTCACCGGCGACACGTTCTACGGTGCCTACAACCGGCCCGGCGTGGATTACCTGAGCGTGCGCTGGCCGTTCATGCCGTCGCAGAACTACATGAGCCCGAGCGTGGCCCAATATGACATCGGCGGCGCCGACGCGCCGGACATCGTGGGGCTGACGACCGGCGACAACCGGGAAGAGTTCGACCACCAGCAAGGCTCCCTCGTGGTCGATTGGGACATCAGCGACACCCTCTCCCTCAAGTACTTGGGCTCCTACCAGAGCTTCGCCTACTGGTTCAATCGGGACAACAGCTTCTCCGACAGCCACGTCTCGGACATTGACGACACCGTGGTGGAACAAGTGGAGAGCCTTTCACATGAACTGCGCCTGTTCTGGCAAGTCGGCGAACGGTTCACCGCGACCTCCGGCGTCTATCAGTTCTGGGAATCCCGCGATCAGTGGTACGGCATCCGCGAGCGCGGGGGGCAAGGCCGCTCCCGCAACGCCGCCCACTACGGGCCCGAAGGCTTTGACGACTGGGTACACCAAGGCCTTGCCTTGGCTGGGTTCGTGCTTCCACCATGCATTGGAATCGGCGGCAGTGGCTCCGGCGCCGGTGGCGACTTGGCGTTGAACAGCGAAGCGCAGACCTTCGGCAGGTATTGTGGCGACCCGGGCGAGCCCTACAACCAGAACTGGCACGCCGGCGACACCGGTGCCGTTTACGAACATCGCAACTTGGTCGATAACGAGAACTTGGCCTTCTACACGCAAGGCGATCTCAGGTTGACCGACAAGTGGAGCGTGACGCTCGGTTTCCGCTACTCGAAAGACTGGCGCGATGCCAAGGAACAGCGGGGCGGCTACTCTGAAATCGAAGGATTCAACGCGATTCCTGGGCTATTGCAGACCCTGATGTCCGGTGCCTGCGCCTTGAATCCAGATCGTTGCCCGATTAACCCGGCGGCGTTCGCAGCCGAGGGTGTGACGCCGCTGGCCGCCTTGAACGTGGCCTTGGGCGCCGCGACTTTCACTGGCGACCCAGACTTTCCCATCGCGCCGGTGTGTGACCTCACGGCGCGGGATTGCGAGCGTCCGCTGCGGCTGCGCGGCATTCCCATTGGCTGGGGGCACCGCACCACGGGCACCTACAAGCAGGATGGCGACCTCACGTGGCGCGTGAACTTCAACTGGGAACCCACCCCAGACATGCTGCTCTACTTCGGCGTCACTTCGGGATACCGTGCCGGTGGCTTCAACCTTGGCAACCCCGATGGTCGCAGCCCGATCGACATCGATGGCGACGGCGTCAACGAATCCCGGGCCTTGGGTGCCTATGGTGACGAGAACCTCACCGCCTACGAAATCGGCTACAAGGCCACCTTGTTGGACGGCACCCTGCAAACCAACGTGACGCTCTACTACTACGACTACACCGGCTACCAGACCAACGTGTCCACTTGGGAAACCAATAGCAGCGACTTCGCGCTGCCCGCCGGCATCGCACCACCCGCCGGCCGCGGCGCCGTGGACACCACCGTCAACATCGAGGAGGCGTACAACCGCGGCTTCGAGATCGATGGCCTGTGGCTGGTCACGGACAACTTCACCTTGGGCGGCAACTACAGCTACACAGAGAGCGTGTTCGAGGCACCGTTCACCTTCTTCAACGCCAACGATCCCCGGTATCCCCGCGAGATCTTGGGCGGCGACGTGAACCAAGACCCATGCACGCTGCCGGACGACATCAAGGCGCTGTACTGCATCGAGGTGGAAGGCATCAACCTGACGGGCATTCCCAAGCACAAGGCGACGGTGTGGTCGTCCTACTCGTGGAACATCCCGAAGGGCACCTTCACTTGGCTGAACTCGCTGTCCTACACGGGAGACTACGCCACCAACGTGTTCCAGCGGCCTTGGGACGAAGTGCCCGACCGCGAACGGTGGGACATGAGGCTCACGTTCCGCGAAGCCAGCGGACAGTGGTCCGTCTCGGCCTTCATCGACAACGTGCTGGACAAGACCTACATCCGCCACTCGGACATGGAGAACCGTCGCACCGGCTACGGCGCCAACTGGCCGCAGCGCGTCGTGTCCCTCTACCCCCGCTACTGGGGCGTCGAGTTCGAGTACTCGATGGGCGCCTTCCGGTAGGGCTACGTTAGGCAACGGCTAGGGCGCAAGTCTTGGCTTGCCTTTGAGGGGAGAAGCGCCGGCACCTGCCGGCGCTTTGCTTTATGGGGGCATGACGCCGGTGTGTTGAGGAGAACGCACATGCGATTCGTCAACTGCGTTTCTTTGCTGCTGCTGCGTGTGCCGACGTTCGCTTGCGAGCAGTTCCGTTGGTTTGAAATGCCGGGCGGGCCGGAGAAGTACGCTCAATGGGGTACGTTGCAAGTGCCGGATGAGTTCGAGGGTGTGGTTTGCTTGAGGTCAGATTTTCTGCCGATGCCGGAGCGGCTGGCGCTCTCCCTCTCCAATACACTGGACAGCGACTACATGCTGCGGGTGGAGGATCGAGAGGGTACCATCTTCGAGCGGTTGGTGCTCGCTGGCACCGGGCGCTACGATGTGACGGTGCCCGTCAAGGGTACCGGCTTAGGGAACTTTAGGGTGATCATGAATGTCATCAGCCCGACACAGCAGGCGTTCCTCGGTGCATGGATCAGTAAGCGGATATCTGTTGCGGAACGCAGGTTTCCAGCGTCGGGTGAGCTAGAGACGTTTAAGGCGACCGATCCCGCCGTTACCATGGCGCGGCTCGCTGAACACCCGCAGGCCGAAGAGCTATTGCTCTTGAGCGTGTCGGCCACCAAGGCTGCCGACACCAAGCGGTTGGGGCCCTCGGCGGAGCGAGTGCGTTACGATGAGGGCACGCTGCAGCGGCCGAGCGATCTTGCCCTTCCAGTGCAATGAAAAGCGAAATCGGCAGCAGGTTGAGCTGACACTAGAGGAGATGACGAAGTGGATATGTTGATCTTGGTGGTCAGCGCGATGGTGCTTGTGTCCGTCGTCGTTGCGGTCGGGATTTCTGTGTGGATGACTTACGACCATAGCCTCCTTCGTGTTACGGACGTGGAAAACGACAATGAGGGCGCGATCACGCATTTTCGGGCCGTTCTCGACCGAGCAGAGCGTGAGCTGTTGGTCCACGACGACGGCGACAAGACCGTCGGCTCGCTATATGATGACGAAGAGACCGTGCAGGCCGTGAGCGAGCGTTTGGGGGCGTTCCCCGACCTGGAGATACGCTGCCTGTTGAACTTCAACGATGGCGTCAAGATGGCAGCTCTGAGCGAGAAGTACGGCCGCCGGTTTCAAATGCGATACCTCCATCAACGGCCTCCCGATGACGTTCACTTCAAGATCGCTGATGGCGGGAAGATGGCCTACTTGTCCATTCACCCAAAGGGCGTCGCGGAACGGAAGGGCCAGATCCTTGAAGACTTGGGTGCCAGTGATCGCACACGTAGACGCTGTCTGGGCGGTTTGATCGACGACTTCAACGAAGGCTTCGACAGGGCCCATTCAGCATGACGCTGCCATCCGAGCTGCTGCCGGCGACTCAGCACTATGCACTGCTTGCCGTTGCAGTGACCTTGTTTTCGTTATCTGTCACGCATTTCACGTGGCGATCGAGTCTCTGGGTGTGGCTAGCGATGGTCCTCCTGCCAGTCACGCAGATGGCATGGTCGTTGGGGGAGACAATATGGGCGACAGTCGTTGGCGAGGGTACGTTTGGCCAACCGCTCCGGGGACTCGAGAGGGACTTGGCGTGGGCGACCGTTGTTCGCGCGCTGGCTCATGGAGTGGCGATTGGGCTTGTCGTGGTAGTCGTGCTTCACGCAATAAGACATCACGGAGGCAGGATACGAAGACGAGTGCGGTTGGAGCCAACCGTAGGACCTCCTTCGTAAGTGGGTGTCCCTGCTATCGACGTCACTATCCTGCCGCCGGCCTTTTCCCGTAAGTGAGCGTCCGCCATAGCCACTCCAGCGGGCCAAAACGTCGCCGTTCCAGCCACCACGCGCTGAACGCCAGAATCACCACCCACTCGCCCAACACCACCAGATAGAGCTGCCAGCGGGCGAGTTCGTTCCACAGGCCAAAGCCCATCGCGTGGAAGATGATGAGCGCGAAGACGCTTTGCAGGATGTAGTTGGTGAGTGCCATGCGGCCGGTGGCGGCGAGTGCCCGTCGGGCGCGCGCCAACACGCCGCTCTGGCAGACGATCATCACCAGTCCCACATAGCCCAACGCCATCGCCACCCGCCCGATGTCGTTGGTGATTTCAATGCCAGTTACCCAAACCAAGGCGTACCCGCTGGCGTGGGCCATCCAAAGCTCGAAGGCGTTCACGATGCCGCCGATGAGAAATCCCCAAATGGCGAGGCGCTTGTAGAAGGAGAGGCTTAGCCCGCCACGCAGCACGCTCGTCTTGTAGAGCGCCATGCCGAGCAACATGCAGGCGAGCGCATCCCAGAGCAGCACCGCCGGATGGGCGAAGGCGTAGAGCCCGCCCACTTCAATGGCGTTGGCCACCACCGATTCGGGGTAGGTGCCTTGGTAGATCAGCGCGTGACGCGCCTGCGCTTCCGGTGGCGGCTGGAAGTTCGCCTTCAAGGATTGCCACTCGGCGATGACGGCTCGGTCCGCGGCTGCCACCGCTTCGCCGGCCGCGAGCCGTGCCTCAATGGCCCCGGCCTGCTCGGAAAGAAACACGATGCCGGCTGCCGTGGCGGCGTAGAACGCGGCCAAGTAGGCGAACACCACGCCGGCGGCGATGAACAATGCCTTCGGCCGCCAGTTCCGCAACGGGTAAAGCAACATGCCCGCCACGGCATACGGCACCAATATGTCGCCGGCCCACAGCAGGATGAGCGCATCGAAGAGGCCAAACGCGAGCAGCAGTAGCTGCCGCCGGTAATACACGCCGATGGGCTTCGCCCGTGGCCCACACGCGAAGATGACCACGCCGGCGCCGAACAGCATGGAGAAGAGCGCCCGCATCGCGCCTTCGGAGAAGAAATCCACGCCGAGGAAGAACGCGAAGTCAATGCCTTGGGTGGCGCTGTCCGCGGTGGGGTCCGAGTAAGACTGGGACGGCAGCCCAAAGGCCAGGATGTTCATCAGCAGGATGCCGAGCAGCGCGAAACCGCGCACCACATCGATGGCTTCGATGCGCTCCGTGGGCGGCATCGGCACTGCCGCCACGCCGCCGGCGGGGGCGTTGGCGGCCGGGGCTGGGGTAGGTTCCACTGGCCTTGGCGGTGGCCTGTCTTGCCGATGTAGGCTAAGTGCCCTGCAACGCTTCCAGCACCTTGCGCGGATGATCCGCGGCCTTCGCCACGCGCCGCCAGTGCTTGACGACGTTGCCGTCCGGGCCGATCAACACGGTGGAACGAATCACGCCCACGGTCTTCTTGCCGTACATCATCTTCTCGCCGTAGGCGCCGTACTCCTGCATCACCTGCTTGTCCGGGTCGCACAGCAGCGTGAATGGCAGGTTGTATTTGTCCGCGAATTTCTGATGCGACGCTTCGCCATCCGGCGAAACGCCCAAGACGACCGCATCCGCCGCTTCAAAATCCGCCGCTAAGTCACGGAATCCACAGGCTTCTTTGGTGCAGCCGGGGGTGTCGTCGCGGGGATAGAAGTACACCACGACGTGCTTGCCCCGAAGGCTTGCCAAGGAAACCGCCTCGCCGTTGGCGTCGGTCAGGGTGAACGGGGGCGGGGGTTGGCCTTCCTCGATGGGCATGGACTCCTCCTTGGCAGATTTGGGGTACGCAGAAACTGGCTCGGCCGCCGCTACCCGTAGCTCACACCCATGCCGGCGCGGGCATCGGTGTTCACGCCATACGGGGCGATGGGATAGCGCAGGCCGTTGCGCGAGAGGCTCGTGAGGCCGTTGATGACTTGCGGCAGGAAGTGGGGCGGCAGCGCCATCAGCAGTTCGTCCTCCATCACGCCGCCGTAGCGCCGCTCGGCGAAGCAGGGGATGGAGAGGCTGGGCTCGCCGGTCTTGAGCGCGCGCCCCCAAGAGTCCGCGCACGCGGATTCGCCGACGCAACCCCATTCCAGCTTCTTGTAGCCGCTCCACTGCAAGCCATTGATGAAGAGGATCATCTGCGCCGGCGTCGCGTAGATGAGGGCGATGTCCGGCGGGTCCAACCGGCCGCTCGCCAACGGGCTCACGGCCAAGGCGCGGTGACGGCCGTACGGCGCTACATCCATCGAGCGCTGATGCGCGGCCGCGCCCCCGACGTCCTCGAACCACACGCCGGCCATGTGCTCGCCGGAGAGCCAATCATCGCTGCGTGGGTGCAGCCCGATGACGGTGGAACATTGGGCGCCGACTAGATCGTCCGCTGTGATGCCCACCGTCCAACCGTTGCGGCATGCCTGCCCCACAATCTGATCCGTGGTGTGGATGGCCTTGGGGCGGCGGATGCGCGGGATGGCCTCCATCTCCTCCACGGTCTCGAAGCGCTTCATGGCGATGGGGGTGGTGCGCAGACGCAACAGCCGGTTCAGGTCCTCCACCAGGCCGGGCCAATCCGTGATGGCGCGGTCCGTCGCGAGAACCTCCGCGCCCTGTGCCGCTTCCCCTTGCGTCTCAGCGCTCCGGCTCATCCCACTTCCACCCGCGCAAACTGCGGCGGCCGCTTCTCCATGAAGGAACGCACACCCTCGCGGAAGTCCGGCCGGGTGAGGCTCTCGTCCATCAGCCGGTTCGTCTCAGCCATCGCCGGGCCGATGGCCATGTCGATGTGCTTGTACACCTGCTGCTTCATAATCATGAGCGAGGTGGGCGACGCCGTTTGCGCCAGTTGCTCGATGTACGCCTTGGCGTCGGCGAGGGAATCGCCGGTTTCACTCAGCTTGTCGCCCAAGCCCAGCGCCACGGCTTCCTCACCGCCGATGCGCCGCGCCGTCCACAGCACGTCAAGGGCCTTCGCCGGCCCCAACAGGCGCGGCAGAATCCAGCTCATGCCGTGTTCCGCCACTAAGCCCCGCTGCGAGAAGGATGTGGTGAACTTGGCGGTGCGCTCGACGAAGCGCAGGTCGCAGAGCAGGGCGTAGCTCATGCCCATGCCGGCCGCGGCGCCGTTCACCGCCGCGACGAGCGGCTTGCGCAGCCCCAGCAGGTGGCTGTAGATGGGCGCGAAGTCCGGCCCCATGTCCGGGTTGCCGGGATTCGCGTCAAGGTGGGAAAGGTCTTGGCTTGCGCGGCCTTCTCCGGCGGAGAGCGTGTTCAGGGCGTTCATGTCCATGCCGGCGCAGAAGCCGCGGCCGGCGCCGGTCAAGACGATGCCGACCACCTCTGGGTTCCGCTCCGCGGTCGCCAGCGCGTGGCGGATTTCGGCCAGCATCAAGTTGGTGAAGGCGTTCAGGTTGTCTGGCCGGTTCATCGTGATGATGGCCACCGGCCCTTCCACCTCGTAAAGGATGTCTTCGTACATGGGCGCCCCCCGCGCTCGTCAATTTGGTGTTCCCTAACTGTACACTAGCCGCAAGGTTCAGCGGGAAGCGGGAAGACGATTCATGCCCATGATGCTCAACGAAGAGCAGACCATGCTCAAGGAGACGGCCAAGGAGTTCTGCTCGGAAAACGCCCCCATCAGCCAGTTGCGGAAACTGCGCGACGACGACCACCCGGACGGGTTCGACCGTGACACGTGGGCGGCCATCGCGGCGCTGGGTTGGGCGGGCATCCCGTTTCCGGAGGAACACGGCGGCTTGGCGTTCGGCTACAAGGGCTTGGGCGTCGTCACGGAGGAGACCGGGCGCACGCTGGCGGCGAGCCCGCTCTTTGCCAGCGTGTGGCTGGGCGGCACTGCCATCGCCATCGGCGGCAGCGCGGCGCAGAAGGCGGCGCTGTTGCCCAAGGTGGCGGCCGGGGAACTGCTCTTGGCCCTCGCCTTGGAGGAAACCCATCGCCACAATCCGTATGGGGTGGCGGCACAGGCCGTGGCCGGCAATGGCGGCCACACGCTCACCGGCGCCAAGACCTTCGTGCTCGATGGCCATGTGGCGGATCGGTTCATCGTCGCCGCCCGCACCACCGGCGCCGCCGGCGACCGGCATGGCATCACGCTGTTCATCGTCGAAGCCGGGGCGCCGGGGCTCACCGTCACCCGCACCCGCATGGCGGACAGCCGCAACGCGGCGAACGTGGCATTGGACGGGGTGGCCGTGGGCGCGGACGCGGTGGTGGGCCAAATCGATCAAGGCGCCGACGTGCTGGACCCGGTGTTGGACATCGCCCGCATCGGCCTCGCCGCGGAGATGCTGGGGTCTGCCCAGGAGTGCTTCGACCGCACCGTCGCGTACTTGAAGGAGCGCGAGCAGTTCGGGGTGCCCATCGGCTCATTCCAGGCGTTGAAGCACCGCGCCGCCAACATGTTCTGCGAATTGGAACTGTCGAAGTCCGTGGTGCTGGAGGCTCTGACGGCGTTGGACGACGGGCGCGACGCGAAGGAAGTGGCCAAGCTCGCGAGCCTCGCCAAGGCGAAGGTCGGCGAGACGTTCCACACCGTGTCCCGGGAGGGCATCCAGATGCACGGCGGCATCGGCATGACGGACGAGTTCGACATCGGCTTCTTCATCAAGCGCGCCGCCGTGACGGAGCAAACCTTCGGTGACGTCAACTTCCACCGCAACCGCTACGGCGAGCTGGAGGGGTACTAAGATGTGCCCGGCGGCGCCACGGCCAACCCGCTCCTCAGCCGCGGTGTGTTGCGCAGTGCAGCCGGCTAGGGCCCCCGCCGCGGCGGTCTGCGCCGCGCGGCCGGCCAAGGTGACGGCCGCGCTGGCGTTGATGCTCGCGCTTGGCGCCTCGGCGGCCGCTGGCGATCCGCTGCCGGCACCGTTGCGCGCCCAAGTGGAGGCGCTGAAGAGCGCGGTCGCGGAAACCCCCACCACCGCCGCCACGGTCACGGCCCGCGCCGAAACGTTGGCGGATTGGGTGGACGCCCATGCGCTGGCCGGATTGCCGGGCTCGCCTTGGGCCGCGCGAGCGCGGCGTTTCGTGGTGGTGCCGCCCATGGGCGCCGCGGCGCTGGCGGCCAGCGCCCAATTGGACGCTTGGGTGCGCGAATACCAGTTGCGCGACGAGCAGCCCGAAGCGTTGGGGCAATTGAGCGCGACCATCGGCCCGTTTGTCGCCGGCTCGCTGGCGACCATCACCCAAACTTGGACCGCCGGCGCCCGCGGCATGGCAACGGGCGGCGGTGTGTGGGTGGCGCGTCACTTCAACACGCTGTATGGCGCGTTCCAAACCGATGACCCCACCGCCGAGGGCTACATCACCATCTCGACGAGCGACGGCGATGCCCGCTTCGAGGTGGAGTCGATCATGGCGTCCGGCCCCCACGGCGGCTTCCGGGCGCCCGAGCCGGCACTGGCGTTCCGCTTGGTGGCCGGCCATGTGGATGCCGGCGAGACGGTCACGGTGACGTATGGCGACGCCACCGGCGGCGGCGCCGGGCTGCGCATCACCACGGTGTCCGGCGAGCATGTGCCGCTGCCGTTCTATGTGGACATTGACGGCACCGGGGATTGGCTCATGCTGCCCCTGCAGCCGTTCGCCATCACCGGCGCCGAGGCGACCGGAGTGCATGGCTTCGCGCCGAGCGTGGTGGCGCCGGGTGAGCCCTTCGAGCTATCGGTGCGGGCGGAGGATGCGTGGTTCAACCGCGCGACCGGCGCCGTGCCGGCGTTCGACGTGCTGGTGGATGGCGAGGTGGTGGCGGCCACCGAAGGCGGCGGCGCCATCGAAATCGTGGAACTCGCCATCGACGAACCCGGCCCGCATTGGATCGACCTGCGTTCCGCGGACGGCGCCATCGTCGGCCAAGCGAACCCGGTGCTGGTGGCCGAGGCGCCGCGGCCGCGCATCTACTGGGGCGACACCCATGGCCACTCCGGGCAGGCGGAGGGCATCGGCACCATTGACTATTTCATGCGTTTCGCGCGGGACGACGCGCGCTTGGATTTCGTCACCCATTCCGAGCACGACACGATGTTGGACGCCGCCGAGTGGCGGCTCATGCGCGACACGGTGACGGCCCATTACGTACCGGGCGAGTTCATTCCGTACCTCGGCTATGAATGGACGGTGACGGCCTACGGCGGCGGTGGCCACCACAACGTGTTGTACCGCGACCCGGCCGGGCGCGAACCGGTGTCGGCGCTCGAATATCCCACGCTGTCGCGGCTCTATCAGCGCCTGCGCGAGTTGTACGACCCGAACGACGTGGTGGTCATTCCCCACGCCCACAACCCCGGCGACGCCCGCTTCTCGGACCCGCTCCTGGAACCCTTGATCGAGGTGATGTCCATGCACGGCACGTTCGAGTGGTTCATCCGGAACTACTTGGGCAACGGCCATCAAGTGGGCTTCGTGGCCGCGTCGGACGACCACCTCTCCCATCCCGGCTACGCCGCGCCCAGCCGCAACTCGTTGGCGCAGCGGGGCGGGCTTGGCGCCGTGCTGGCGGCGGAGCGCTCGCGGGACGCCATCTTCGACGCCATGAAAGCGAGCCGCACCTACGCCACCACTGGCCCGCGCATCATTCTGGACGTTTCGCTGAACGGCGCGGAAATGGGCCAGCGCACGGCGTTCGTGACGGAGCGCAACCTCGCCGGCCGGGTGATCGGCACGGCACCCATCGCGGACATCACGGTGTTCAAGAACGACGCGCCGGTGTGGTCGAAGGACTATCTCACCGCCACCGGGGCGCCGGGTGCCGGCCCGGCCACGCTGCATCTTTCATTCCACTCGGATGCGACGCCGCACCACTGGGGCGACGCGCCGCGCGGTTGGCGGCATTGGCGCGGGCGGCTGACGCTGACGGGCGGCCGCATCGTGCAAGCGCGCGGCACGGACTTCGTCAATCCCAACGTGCAGGCGCTGGCGGCGGACGGCGACGGCTACCGCTTCAAGACCATCACCCGGGGCGATGCCAGCACCATCGTGCTGACGGTGGACGGGCTCACCGCGGACGCGAAGCTGGTGCTGGCGCTGGAGGATGCGGCGGAGACCGGCAGCGCGCCGCCGTTCTACCGCCCGCCGGTGAAGATTGCCGGCGGGTTTGTGGAGTTTCCGGTGGCCGAGGCGTTGGCCGGCCGGTTGGCGCGGCCCATGCCGATTCCCGGCTACGAGGACAGCATCACGTTGAGCCGCGTGGTGGCGGGGGAGCGCGACGTGGCCTTTGAGTACCGGGACGTGGACGACCCGCGCCAAGGCGACTACTACTATGTGCGGGTGCGCCAAGCGGACGACGCCGCGGCTTGGTCCAGCCCGATCTGGGTGGGTGGCTACGCGCCGAAGTAGGGCCGCGGCGGCCCGCTCAGGCCCGCCAACTGCCGGTGGTCAGGATGTCTTTGAACTCGTCGCGAGTGAGCGGTCGATGGGGCGTGTTGGCCTCCATCGCTGCGCCGTAGTGTGGGCGCGGCTGGCAATGGAACACCCCTAGCGGCATCGGCAGCGCGTCATCGTCCAAGCGGGCGAGGGCCATGCCGAGGGCCGGGTTGGTCTCGTCATGCACCGTCGCCTCCGCGCTGTTTCCGGTGACGCGGAACGTGCCCCGCCACGGTTCATAAACCAGCCCCCGTTCGCCGTTCGCGCCGAACAGCATGGGTTCGCCGTGGCGCACTTGCACGGTTTTCTCGGCGCGGGCGGCCTTGCGCGTCAGGTCGCCGAAGGCGTTGTCGTTATAGACGATGCAGTTCTGCAGCACTTCCACGAAGGCGGCGCCGGCATGGGCGCTGGCGCGCGAGAGCATCTCCGGCAGGTGGTCTTGCAGGGTGTCCGCGCTGCGGGCGACGAAGCTGCCGCCGGCGCCCAAGGCGAGGGCCGCCGGATTCACTGGGGTGTCGAAGGTGCCGGTGGGGGACGAAGGCGAGCGCGTGCCGGGCTTGGAGGTGGGTGAAGCCTGCCCCTTGGTGAGGCCGTAGATGGCGTTGTTGACGAGCACCAAGTTGAGGTCCACGTTGCGGCGCAGCACATGCAGCAGGTGGTTGCCGCCGATGGCGAGGAAGTCCGCATCGCCGCCCACCACCCAAACATCCAAGTCCGGATTGGAAAGCTTGATGCCGGTCGCCAACGCCGGCGCCCGACCATGCACCGAGTGGAAGCCGTAGGTCTCCACGTAGTAGGGGAAGCGCGCCGCGCAACCGATGCCGGAGACGAACACCGTGTCCTCCGGGCGGCGGCCGAGTTCGGCGAGCACCCGCCGCACGGACTTGAGTATGGCGTAGTCGCCGCAGCCGGGGCACCAGCGAACCTCTTGGTCGGTCTCGAAGTCCCTCGGTGTGAGGGCGATGACTCGCTCGTTCATGGCGCCGCGCCGGGCAAGCAGGCGTCGAGCTCCGCTTCCAAGTGCGCCACCTTGAAGGGTTGCCCGCTCATTTGGCAAATCGCCCGCGCGTCCACCAAGAACTCGCTCCGAATGAGCCGAGTGAGCTGGCCGTGGTTCAACTCCGGCACGGCGACGGCGCGAAAGCCCTTGAGGATGGCCGCGAGCCCTTGCGGCAGTGGCCAGAGTTGCCGTAGGTGGACATGCCCCACGGCCACGCCGCGTTGCTCGAGGCGCTGCACCGCTTCCACGATGGCCCCATAGGTGGAACCCCAGCCGATGACGAGCAGGTCTCCGCGCTCCGCGCCGCCCTCAAGTTCGCAGGGCGGGGCGTCGGCCGCGATGCCGTCAATCTTGGCCGCCCGCAGGCGGCTCATGGCTTCGTGGTTGGCCGGATCGTAGGAGATGTCGCCGCCGCCCACGGCGCGTTCCAAGCCACCGATGCGGTGCGTGAGCCCGGCGGTGCCGGGCTTGGCCCAAGGCCGCGCCAGGGTGTTGGCGTCGCGCCCAAAGGGCTGGAAGCCGGCCGGTTCAGTGCGAAACGCCGGCGCCAAGCCCGGCAGGGCATCCGCATCCGGCAGCTCCCACGGTTCGGCGGCGTTGGCGATGTAGGCGTCCGAAAGCACCAGCACCGGCGTCATGTACTTCATGGCGATGCGGGCGGCTTCGATGATGATGCGGAAGCACTCGGCGGGGGTGGCCGGCGCCAGCACCGGCAGCGGCGCCTCGCCGTGGCGCCCGTACATGGCGAGGTTGAGGTCCGCCTGCTCCGGCTTGGTGGGCATGCCCGTGGATGGTCCGGCGCGCTGCACGTCGATGGTGAGCAGTGGCAGTTCCACCGCCACGGCCAGGCCGAGGGCTTCGCCTTTCAGCGCGAGCCCCGGCCCGGAGCTTGCCGTCACACCCAAGCCGCCGGCATAGGAGGCGCCGATGGCGGCGGTGGCGGAGGCGATTTCGTCCTCCGCTTGGAACGTCGTCACGCCGCGCCCTTTGAGGCCCGCCAAGAAGTGCAGGAGTGCCGAGGCCGGGGTGATCGGATAAGAGCAATAGGTGAGCTTGAGGCCGGAGAGCGCCGCCACCGCGGCGAGCCCCAAGCCCATCGCGTCCGTGCCGGTGACGGTGCGGAAGACACCGTGGCGCAGCGTGCCCGCCTTGCCTTGGGCGGCGCCGGCGGCATCGAGCTCCAAGGTCTCGCCATAGGCGTGCCCCGCGTTCAGTGCCGCGATGTTGGAAGCCGCCACCTCCGGTGCCTTGGCGAACTTGGCGTTGATCCACTCGATGGTCGGCCCGCGCTCGCCGCCGAAGAGCCAGAAACAGAGCCCCAACGACCAGAAGTTCTTCGCCCGGCCGGCTTGCTTCTTGCCAACGCCCGTCTCCGCCACGGCGAATGCGGTGAGCCGCGCGATGTCCACTGACAAGACGCGGTAGCGGCTGAGGGGGCTGCCTTCGAGCGGATTTGCCGTGTAGCCGGCGCGCTTCAAGTTGCGTTCGGAGAAGGCGCCGGGATCCGCCACCACCAACCCGCCGGGCTTGAGCGCTTCAAGGTTCGTCTTGAGCGCCGCCGGATTGAACGCAAACAGTGCATCGGCTTGGTCGCCCGGGGTGAGCACGGCGTCGCCGCCGAACTGGATTTGGAAGGCGGACACGCCGAAGGTGGTGCCGGCCGGGGCGCGAATTTCCGCGGGAAAGTCCGGCAGGGTCATCAAATCGTGCCGCTGCAGGGCGACCGCCTTGGCGAACTCGGCGCCCAGCACTTGGATGCCGTCTCCAGAGTCTCCGGCGAAGCGCACCACGGTGCGGCTGGTCGGCGCCGATGCGTGTGGCGCTTGGACGCTGGCCGTGGCGGCGGTCATGGGCGACGGTGCCCGTCCGGCAGCGCCCGCGCGCCGTCGCGCCGGCCGAGCCGTGCCTCAAGGCGCTCCATCCAAGCGTGGATGTGGTGTCGCGTCCACGGAATGTCCAATGCCACGAAGGCGACGCCGAGCGGGAACATCCAGAACCCGACGATGGGCAGGAAGCCGAACACGCCGGCCACCATCAGCACCGCCCCCACCACGCTGCGCACACCGGGCGGGACGTGTCGGTCGCCCCATTTGAGCGTTCGCAACGTGGTGAACGCGATGCGTCGCCGCAAGGCCCGCGTCGCCGTCGAGTGGCGCTCGCGGCCCGCGGGCCCCGAATTCGCTTGGGACAAGATTGGCTCCCCGCTTTGCCGGTGCCGCCGTCGCGCTGCGCGGGCGGGCTCAGACCATCATCGGCCGTTCGTCTGGCGCGTCGTGCTGACCGGGATGGGCGCGGCGCGGCAGGTCGGGATCGATGGACAGGAAACGGTAACGCCCATCCTCATGCAATGTGCGCCGCAGGCGGTTGCGGTGCATCAAGAGGTGGCAGTGGGCGATGGCTTCGCCGAGCGCCATCATGGTTTGGCGCGGGTCAAGTTCGCGGGCGAACAGCACCGGCAGCAGATCCTTCGCCACCTGCGGCTCGACGCATGCCTCCTCGATGGCCAGCAGCCGATCCTCATGGTGGCTGATGAGCTGCCGCAGCCGTTCGCGCACGCCTTGGAACGGCAGGTTGTGCGCCGGCAGCACGAGGGTGTCCGCCGGCGTCTCCAGGAACTTGTCGTGGGATTCCATCCACTGCTGCAGCGGATTCGCCTCCGGCTCCGTGGGGTGGACGCTCACGTTGGAGGTGATGATGGGCAGGATCTGATCGCCGGAGATGAGGATGCCTAGGCTCTTGCAATGCAGGCAAGCGTGTTCCGGCGAGTGCCCGGCGCCCACGACCACCTGCCAATCGTGCTCGCCGATGGCCAGCACGTCGCCATCCTGCAGGCGGTGGTAGCCCATCGGCATCTCCGCCATCGACAGGCCGTCGCTTGAACGCCGGCTCCACAGGCGCCCCAGTTCCTGCAGGTAATCCGCCGGCATGCCATAGCGCTGATAGAAGAGCGCCCCCTGCCAACTGCCGTGGGAACCGCTGCCGAAACCGCCGCTGGAGAAGGCGCGCGCTTGGTAGTACTCGGCGCGGGTCATGTAGAGCGGGCAGTGGAAGCGTTCCGTGATGGCGCTGGCTTGCCCCACGTGGTCTGGGTGCATGTGGGTGCAGATGACGCCCTTCACCGGCCGCCCGCGCAGTTCGTCGTCGAAGATGCCGCACCAAAGGTCGCCGGTTTCGGGGGTGGCGAGGCCTGTATCGACCACATACCAGCCATCCCGATCTTCGAGCAGATAGAGGTTGATGTGGGACAGCGAGCCGCGCATCGGCATCGTCAGCCAACGCACGCCATCGGCCACCTCGACCGTCTCTCCGGGCGTGGGGTGGGCGTCGTAGGGATAGTGGAGCTCGTCCATGCGCGACGATTATAGGCGACGGCGCCGCGGCCATGTGACGCCACGATGGCACCGGGCCGTTGCGGCAGCGTCCATATCAGGGCGCGGTGCGTACCGAGCGGCGCAAAGCTGTTAAATTAGCGCGACCAATGGGGAAGCATGGGGGACGAACACGATGGCCATGAACGTGAAGCCGGTGGCGCATCTCGACGACGAGGTGAACGAGCTGCGCCTCGCCACCGCCGAGATCGTGAATGAGGACATCCTGCCGGTGGAGGACAAGCTCTACGGCTGGACCCACGACGGCGCCCGCCCATCCCGGGACGCCATCGACGAGGCGCGGGAACTGCGCCACCAGATTCAGGGCAAGGTGAAGTCGCGCAAGCTGTGGGCGCCGCACCTGCCGCAGGAGTTCGGCGGCATGGACCTCTCGTTCCTGCAGCACGCCTACATGAACGAGGTGCTCGCCTACAGCCCGGGCGCCGCATCCCTGTTCGGCGTGGTGGCGCCGAACTCCGGCAACCAGAAGATCTTGGCGAAGTACGGCACGCCGGATCAGCACCAGAAGTGGCTCATCCCCTTGACGGAGGGGAACATGCAGTCTGGCTTTTCCATGACGGAGCCGCACAACGCCGGTTCGGACCCACGCTCCATCCAGACCCGCGCCGTGCTCGACGGCGACGAGTGGGTCATCAACGGCCACAAGTGGTTCACCTCGAACGGCCACGCGGCGGACTTCTACATCGTGATGTGCCGCACCGCCGACCCGGACGATCCCGGCGGCGTGAACGAGAAGATGACGCAGATCATCGTGCCGCGGAAGACGCCGGGAGTGAACATCGTGCGCGGCGTGCCGGTGTGGGGGCGCGCCTCCAGCCACTGCGAGATCATCTACGACAACGTGCGGGTGCCGAAGGAGAACCAACTGGGGCGCACCGGCACCGGCCATCAGGCCGCGCAAGACCGGTTGGGCGCCGGGCGCGTGTATCACTGCATGAACTCGGTCGGCTCCATGTGGCGCACGTTCGACCTGATGGTGGAACGCATCACCAGCCGCGTGGTGCATGGCGGCGAGAAGCTCGAGAGCAAGCAGTTCATGCAGGGCTTCATCGCCGATTCCTACATGGACATCCAGGCGGCGCGGCTCATGGTGGTGGATTGCGCGAACAAGATGGAGACCGGCGCGGACGCCCGCACGGACATCTCCGCCATCAAGATTTTCGTGCCGCTGGCGTTCCACCGCGTGGTGGACCGCGCCATCCAGGTGTTCGGCGCCAAGGGCGTCTCCGGCGACCTGCCGCTGGCCGGCTTCTACACCGGTGCCCGCACCCTGCGCATCGCGGACGGGCCGGACGAGGTGCATAAGATCCTCATTGCCAAGAACATCCTGCGGCGCTACCACGCCGGCGAAACTTGGGATTTCGGCAACTGATGGACGAATCGCTGGCCGGCTTGGCGCCGGCGCTGGCGGCCAGCATCCGCGCCGGCCAGACGCTGCCCAAGATTCCGGCCGGGCTGGGCTTGGACGATGCCTACACCGTGCAGAAGGCGGTGGTGGAAGCCGTTGCGGGAGATGCCGTGGCGGGTTTCAAGGCCGGCATGACGGCGCCGGCCGCGCAAGCCGCGTTCGGCTTGCCCGGGCCGGTCATCGGCAGCTTGTACGCGGCCGGACGCTTGGCGCCGGGCGCCAGGGTGGCCGGCGGCGCCGGCGTCAGCTTGGAATGTGAGATCGGCATCGTCGTGGATGGCGACGGAGCGCCCCAAAGCGCCGGCCCCGTGGTGGAGGTGCCGCGCATGGCGTTCGCGGACGACGCCGACCGCACCGGCGCCAACTTGGTGGCCTGCAACATCGCCGCGGATCGCTTCATTGTCGGCGCCCAGTTGCCGTGGCGCGACGTTTACGGCGATGTGCGCATTGCGCTCACCCGCGATGGCGAGACGGTGACGGCGGCGCCGGCCAGCGATGCGTTGGGCGGCCCCCACGCGGCGCTGGCGTGGATGCTGGAGGAAGCCCGCCAGCGTGGCCTGCAGGTGGCGGACGGCATGCTCCTCATCACCGGCGCCTGCGGTGGCATCCATCCGGCGGCGCCGGGTGCCTACGTGGCGGACTATGGCGACTTGGGCCGGATTGAGTTCGAGGTGGTTTGAGCACCGCTGACCGTGGCGTCGGCATGATCTTCCCGATCCGCAGAACGCCCATTGGTTTCTTGATCTTGGTGAGCGTCGCCATGCCGCTCGGTCTATCCGTGTGGGCGGCGCTCCTGAACAACTTCGCCGTTGAGCGGGCGGCCTTCACGGGTTTGGAGATCGGCATCCTGCAGAGCCTGCGGGAGGTACCCGGCTTCCTCGCGTTCACCGCGGTGCTGGTGCTGCTCCTGCTCCGGGAGCAGACGTTCGCCGTGTTGGCCCTTGCGCTCTTTGGTTTGGGCGCGGCGCTGACTGGGTTGTTCCCATTCGAGTTCGGCCTCTATTGCACAACCGTGGCCATGTCCATCGGCTTCCACTATGCGGAGGCGTTGAAGCAATCACTCTCGCTGCAATGGCTCGCCAAAGACGAAGCGCCGCGGCTGCTGGGCCGCTTGCTGGCCATCAGCGCCATGACTTCGATCATCTGCTATGGCCTCGTGTGGATCGCACTGCAGGTGTTCGCCATCGACTATGCCGGCATCTACGCGCTGGCCGGTGCCGGCGTAATGGCGTTGGCGGTGTTGCTCGCCTTGTTCCCACATTTCGAGGCGCGCACACCCCAACGCAAATCCCTGGTGTTGCGCCGCCGCTACTGGGTGTACTACGGGTTGACCTTCCTCGCCGGGGCGCGACGGCAGATATTCATGGTGTTCGCCGCCTTCCTGATGGTGGAGAAGTTCGGCTACAGCGCCGCCAACATGGCCGCCCTGATGCTTCTGAACCATGTGTTCACATGGCTTTTCGCAGAACGCATCGGCGCATTGATCGGGCGCATCGGTGAACGCGCCGCGCTCACGTTCGAGTATTTGGGGTTGATCGGCGTGTTTGTCGCCTACGCTTTCGTGGAGAACGCTTGGTTCGCCGCCGGCCTCTATGTGGTGGATCACTTGTTCTTCGCCTTCGCCATCGCCATCAAGACGTATTTCCAAAAGATCGCCGACCCGGCCGACATCGCCTCCACCGCCGGCGTCTCCTTCACCATCAACCACATCGCCGCGGTGCTGGGGCCGGCTGCCCTCGGCTTGGTCTGGCTGACATCCCCCAGCGCCGTGTTCCTCATCGGCGCATCCTTCGCCGCCGCCTCCCTCCTGCTCTCGCAGAACATCCCGGCGCAACCGACGATGGGCAACGAGGCGGTGTTGGGTGGCACCCGGCAGTCTTCGTTGGATGCGCCCGCCACGGTTCATCCAGGCCGGTGAAGGCGAGTTCGCCCTCCCAGCGGGAGTGCTACGATGTTCGCGTTGTCAACGCTGGGCGGGCGGAGGCCGCTTGGCGGCAAACAGAGGTAAGGACATGGGCTATCCGAAAGACGGCCGGCAGGGTTTTGATGCCTTGAAGTACAGGAACACCGTGCCGTGCCACGAAATCGACCACCGGGCGGTGCCGCGGGGCGAAGATCCGCCCCCCGCGAGTGCATGGCAACGGCATCTCGCCGCAACCGGCCGCCGCCGGGACGCCGCCAGCGCCCGGCAAGCCGTGCTCCCGCAAGCGGACCTCAAGCGCCTGCTGGGTTCCTGACTGTTCGGCGCACGGCGAGAGCGCATCTTGAACATTCCCAGTGGGCGCGGCATCGCCTTCGACACCAACATGCTGGCCCGACCCACGCAACGGCGCTTGATGACGTTGTGGTGCGAACTGGCGGGTGTGCGCACGGCCGTCCTTCCGCAAGTGATGTTGGAGTTGACCGCCAAGCCGACCTTCGAGCCGCCGGCCGGCGTACGGGGTGCCCATGTGCAACGCATGGCGTGGGCAGAGATCGTCCGCGCGCCGCGGTCTCCGTTCGAGCAGATCGAGCTGGACGCGCCGGCGCGAGCGCTGTTCGGCAGCATCCTCATGGAGTTCACGCTGCCATGCTTTCCGCTGCTCAACAACGTGGACGAGATCACGACACACCCGGACGCGATTGTCGTGGCACAGGGTTTGGCCGCCGGCATGGACGTGATCGTCAGCAACAACATGAGAAGCATCGATCACTTCGAGATCAACGGCTTGGTGCGGGGAACATTCGGGCGCAATGCCGGGCTGTTGGTCGCAGCGGACGATGCGTTGCTTGAAGCGCACCCGTGCGGCGAGGGGGCCCGGGCGCTTCTGGCGATGGCCCTTGCGTCCGCTTGGCCTGATGACGCCCCGCGCATGACCATTGACGCCGCCGAGACCACACTGGCTAGCCTATGCAAAAGGCTCGAAGGGGCCACCATGCCGCAGACCGCCGCAAGGCTGCGAAGCCGCTTCGCCACGGAACGCGACCTGCAGTCCGTGCTGCGTGAAGCCGGTGAGATTTCAGCCTCGTCGAACGCCCTGCGCCATGAACGGGTGCGCACGGCCTGGGTCAAGCGGGGAGACGTCGATGTGTCGGAGCTTCCGGCCTGAACCCTTTTCGGCGCTCGTCAATGGCGAGCTGGTGTCGGCTGCCGTGGGTCTTGGAGCGTAGCCGCCTAGTGCATCAGTCGGACTTCGTGCGGATTGATGCCACAGGCTTCAAGTAGGTTGACCGCCCGCTGGAGGGCGATTTCGGGCCCGACGTTACCCTCGAAATGGAAACTACCGGCTTGCTTGGGACGGGAGAATGGCTTCCCCTTCGTGTTGAGGGGTTCGGTGTTCAACAGAACATCGCCACGACGACTGCGCAATGGCCCCGATTGAACTTTTTCGCTGTCGACTAGCCACTCGACTGTCGCCTCGAGAATCATCGCCCAGCCTCCCCTCACGTTTTTGGCACCTCCGCCTGGGAACACGAGCTGATGCGGCTTTGGCATGCCTTTCTCGTACTCAAATTGGGGAAGCGGCGTACCACCGCGGAGTCGGGACGAGGGCTCCCTTTTTTGATTCGGTGGCTCGTTATCCGTCGACTGTGGTTGGAGCCCATGGAACTTTGGCCGTGCTGTAACGCTCTTGAAGTTGCCCGGCCACAACCAGAATAGATCCATGATGCCGGTGTTTCCCGTCACGTCGAATCCAAACTGTTGTTTCTCCTGCAAGGTCCCCGGTGCATGAAGATCGTAGCCTCTCCACTCATCGCCATTCGTAACGACGAAGTGCCGGCATCCTTGATTATAGCAGTATCCAATGGCTTGGTCCGCTGCCTTGTCTGCAACCAAGTCGTCCACTTCCAAGCTTCGGTCGAGCGGCTTCGCCTCGACGACTAAGCACAGCCTACTATCGTGCCTCATGGCGTAGTCAAGTCGCCCACCGGGGATCGAATACTCGGTCAACACTTGATCTGGGTCGGCTAAACGCCAGCCGATTTCGGACAGTAGCGGATTTATCAGAGCATACCGCTTCGTGGACTCGCTCTTCGCCAAGATGTTGCGGTGCTTGTTGATGCGCTCTCGGAGCTCGTCCACCAATCCTTGCAGTTCGTCAAGCCACATTTAATCCCGCCTCCTAGAGGCTCGCCAAGAGCGTTGCACTATACCATCGCCGGCAGCGATCCATCGCTCCTGTTTTTGACGGCACACCAATGCTTGCGCCATCAGATGGCCTCCCGCGCCACCAATTCCCAGCCGCGGAACACCAAGGCGATGCCGGTGAACTGGATGGTCGGGTGTTGTTCCGCCAAGCGCTCGTCGGCGAGGTAGCCGGCGAGTTGTGCCTTGGCGGCGTCGAGGGCCGCTTGCGTCGCCGCTTCACCGCCGGCTTCGCGCTTTAGGTACTTGAGCTCAACGACATAGCCGTGGCGCAAGGTTGGATATCGCGCTGTTAACGGCGTGAGCACGATGTCGGCGTAGCCCTTGCCGAGTTCGTGCTCCGTATGGAACACGAAGCAGCTCGCCGCGCCGAGGTAGGCGG
Source organism: Candidatus Azotimanducaceae bacterium (assembly GCA_965200505.1). Taxonomy (GTDB): domain Bacteria; phylum Pseudomonadota; class Gammaproteobacteria; order Pseudomonadales; family Azotimanducaceae; genus VXNE01. The sequence goes on from OZ241343.1 coordinate 3,565,002, forward strand.
CGAGGAAGCCTTGGAGCAGTCGCTCGCCCTGGACATAGTCGCGCACACCGGTCTGGCGTCGCACTGCGTCCGCGAGGAAGTCCACCGCCGGGTGCCAAGCGCCGTCCCGCGCCATCGCCCAGGTGAGGTTCTCGAACATCAAGTGGTCCACGGAGAACACGCCTACGTCGCGGTAGGCGTCTCGCAAGTAACCGTACATCAGGCGGCGCACGGTCTGGTTTGGAATGCCCAGTCGCGGGTGCCCGTCCTCGACGCCGCGGATGGAGAGCAATCCAAAGCAGTGCAGCAACGTGAGGAAGTTCTCCCGTTGGCCGAGCTGTTCCACGGGAAAACTCATGCTTAAGTCCGAGTCAACCCGGCCTTCGGCGATCACTTGGCGCAGCACGTCGAAGTTGCCGTTTGTGCCGAGCGCCCTCGCGGTGTGCAGCTCGGCGCTGTTCGAGATCCTGCGCGGCGCGTCTGCGCCGACCTGTGCCGCGGCGTCCGCCGACCGTTCGGCGGCAAGTGTGGCATCGCGGTTCACCACCACTAGATGGCGCAGCTTCACATAGTCCACACGCACGTTTGCATCGATCAGATCGTGCGGCCCTTCGGCGTTGGGGATGCTGTGCTTCAAGTAATAGAGCACCATGTCCGTGTTGTACACGTCTTCCGTGGCGCTCTTGGCAAAGCGGTAGCCGTTGTACCACTCGCGCATCAACGCCATGGCCGCATCGGCGTCTTCGTCGAAAACACCCAAGCCTCGATACATCTCCACCAGCGCACGCACTTCCGATTCGGTGAAGCCCACCATGTCCTGGTACTTGGCATTGAAGCTGATGTTGGTGCCGACGTTGAAACCGCTGGTCACGTCGTCCATCGTCACCGGCGAGACGCCGGTGATGAACAGCCGCTCGAGACTGCCGGATTCCGTGCCCGCCTTCAGGGTGGCGAAGAAGTCCCGGAAGAAGCCGCTGCCGTGCGTCATTGAGTGGTAGGCGGCCAAACCCTCGCCAGCGAGGATTGTGTTGGCGAAGTTGTCGTACTCGTCGATCAGCACATACAAGCGAACGCCGAGCCGTTCGGCGTGGTGGAAAAGCTCGTCCAGCCGGCCGCCCAGCCTCGGTGGCGACAGGATGCGCTGGGCGATTTTCTCCGGAAACAGATCGTCGTTGACCTCCAGCATCCCCCGCAGGTGGGTGTGGCAATGGCCCTCGAAGTCTTCCTCCAACGTCGAGAGGCGCTTGCTGAAAGCGGAGAAGTTGAGCCGCAGCACGGCGTACCGGCTGCGGTTGGCGGTGGGCTCGCGGCCGATGTCCGTGCCGGCGAACAGCGCCTCGAAGTTGTCTTTGCGCGTGCGGTCGTAGTAGTGCTCCAGGATCGAAATCCAGCAGGACTTGCCGAACCGCCGCGGCCGCAGCAGGAACACATGGCGCTCGTTCTCCAAGTCGCGCAGGAAGCGCGTCTTGTCCACGTACAGGAAGCCCTCGCGGCGGATGGCGCTGAAGTCCGCCATGCCGTAGGGAATTGGCGGATAGGGCAGGTGGGTGGCGGCCATGGTTCCTTCGCTCTCGCGCACCGTGCGCCGGCGGATTCTCACACCGCCGCGATGGGCTGTCCAACGCAACGCCAGCCTCCGACCGACAGGTTATGATTCCGCCCTTTCCCAACCGCGACGCCGCCGATGCCAAACCTGCCGCTCAAGCCCTACACCGTGCTAGACCTCACCATCGCCCGCGCCGGCCCCACCGCGGCGCGCCTGCTGGCGGATTGGGGCGCCAACGTGGTGCGTGTCGAGGCGCCGCGCACGGGCCGGGGGTTGACGGGCGCCCGGCGCGGGCCGGACGAGCAGAACCTGCATCGGAACAAGCGCAGCGTCGCCATCGACTTGAAGGATGCCGCGGGCCACGCGGCGTTCATGCGCCTCGTCAAGCAGGCGGACGTCATCGTCGAGAACTTCCGGGCGGACGTGAAGCATCGCCTGCGCATCGATTACGCCGCGGTGCGGGAGGTCAACCCAGCCATCATCTATGCCAGCATCTCCGGTTTCGGGCAGGAGGGACCTTACAGTGAACGCGCCGGCGTGGATCAGATCGTGCAAGGCATGAGCGGGTTGATGTCGGTGACGGGCACTGCCGAGAGTGGGCCGTTGCGCGTCGGCATCGCCATCAGCGACACCTCCGCGGGGATGTTCCTGGGGCAGGGCATCCTGCTCGCGCTCCTGCACCGGGAGCGCACCGGCGAAGGGCAGTGGGTACACACCTCGCTCTTGGAGGCGATGCTCAACAAGCTCGACTTCCAAGGCGCCCGCTACACCATGCTGGGCGACGTGCCCGAACCGCAAGGCAACGACCATCCCACCGCCACCCCGATGGGCACGTTCGCCTGCGCCGATGGCTTCGTGAACATCGCCGCGCCGTCGGATCGGATGTGGCAGGACTTCTGCCGTGCCGTGGGCGCCCCGGAGCTGCGTGAAGCGGAACACTACGCCACGTTCGCCGGGCGCCGGGAGTGCCGGGAGCGCCTGAAACGAGACATGGAGGCGGTGCTGGCCCGCTTCACCGTGGCCGAGCTCATCGAGCGGCTCAACGCGGTGGGCGTGCCGTGCGGCCCCATCAACACCATCGCGGATGGCTTCGACAACCCGCAGGCGCGGCATCTCAAGATGACGAAGCCGGCGCCGCATCGGGAGTTGGGAGACTTGCACCTCATCCGCTCGCCCATCAATCTGTCCAAGTTCCCCCATGCCGAGCGCTTTGACCGCGCCGCGCCGGATCCGGGGCAGGACACGCGGGAAGTGTTGCGGGAGTTCGGGTTCTCGCCGCGGGAGATCGCGGCGTTGAGCCAAGAGCGCACGGTGGCTTGAGGAGCCGCCCTCATTGCGTGGGAACGGGAACAAGAGTCCATGGACAGAAGGGGAGTGCCTTGCGTTTCGACTCCATCTTGATCGCCAATCGGGGCGAGATCGCCATCCGCATCGCCCGCGCCGCGGCAGACTTGGGCTTGCGCTCGGTCACCGTACATTCCGAAGACGATGGCCAGAGCCTGCACACCCGGGTGGCGGACGCGACGCACGCCCTCGCCGGTGTGGGCATCGCCGCCTATCTCGACGAGCAAGCCATCGTCGATGCGGCGCTGGCGGCCGGTTGCGGCGCCATCCATCCGGGGTATGGCTTTCTGGCCGAACGAGCGTCCTTCGCGCGGCGCTGCGCCGCGGCGGGCATCGTCTTCATCGGCCCGAAGACCGAACACCTGGAGCTATTCGGCGACAAGGCCCGCGCCCGCGCCGCGGCGGTGGCGGCCGGTGTGCCGGTGCCGGCGGGGCTCGACCGGGCGGTCTCGTTGGCCGAGGCGCAGGCGTTCTTCGCGTCGTTGAACGGCGGCGCCATGATCGTGAAGGCGGTGGCGGGCGGCGGCGGACGCGGCACCCGCATCGTCGAAGACGGCGGCGAATTGGCCTCGGCATATGAACGCTGCCAATCCGAGGCGAACAGCGCCTTCGGCGTGCCGGATGTCTATGTGGAGGCATTCCTGCCGCGGGCGCGCCATGTGGAGGTGCAGATCCTCGGCGATGAGCAGGGCGCGGTGGCGCATTTGGGGGAACGCGAGTGTAGTGTGCAGCGGCGCCACCAAAAGGTGGTGGAAGTGGCGCCGGCGCCGGCCTTGGACGATGCCGTTCGGCAAGACATCATCGCCGCCGCCGTGCGCTTCGCCGAAGGGCAGGGCTACGCCAATCTCGGCACCTTCGAGTTCTTGGTGGACGCTTCGGGCCAGGCCGGTGCCCAGCCCTTCGTCTTCATCGAGACGAACGCGCGTTTGCAGGTGGAGCACACCGTCACCGAGGAAGTGACGGGCGTGGACCTAGTGCAAACGCAGATTCGCCTGGCCCAAGGCGCCAGCCTCGGCGAGCTGGGCTTGGCTGATCCCGGCGTCGCCGAGCCACGCGGCTACGCCATTCAAGCGCGGGTGAACATGGAGACCGTGGGCGAAGACGGCGCCATCCGGCCCGCCGCCGGCACCCTCACCGCCTACGACGCGCCGAACGGGCCGGGCGTGCGCACGGATGGCTTTGGCTACGCCGGCTACCCAGTGAGTTCCGCGTTCGATTCGCTGCTTGCGAAAGTCATCGGCCATGCGCCGGTTGGAGGCTTCGCCGCCGCGGTCGCCCGCACGCTGCGGGCGCTGTCGGAGTTTCGCCTTGAAGGGGTGGGCACTAACCTAAGGTTCCTTGAGAACGTGATTGGCCATGCGGACTTCGCCGCTGGTGAGGTTTACACGCGCTGGGTGGATGAGCGCATGGCCGAACTCGCGGTGCCCGCCGGGGCCGGTCGCGTGCGCTTCGTCGAAGGCGCGGCCGGCGTTGCGGACGACGGCGCCGCGGCCGGTTTCGCCGGCGCCCGGGTGGACACCAGCGACCCCCTCGCGCTCTTCGACCACGACGCCAAGGTGAAGGCGCAAGCGGCCGAGGCGCCGGACGAGCCGGCGTTCGCCGCGCCGGAGGGCACCACGGGCCTGAGTTCGCCCATCCAAGGCACCATCGTGTCGATCGAAGTGGCGCCGGGCGACGAGGTGCGCACCGGCCAACAGGTGGCCGTGGTCGAGGCGATGAAGATGGAACACGTCATCGCCGCGGAGCACGATGGCGTCGTCCGCGAAGTGACGATGCGCCAAGGCGATGTGGTGCGCGAAGGCTACCCCATCGTGTTCATCGAGGAGGCGGAGGTGACTGGCGAGGCCGGCGCGGCCGCAGAAGCGCTGGACCCAGACTACATCCGCCCAGACTTGGCGCTTGCCAACGAGCGGCATGCCTACACGTTGGACGAGAATCGCCCGGAAGCGGTGGCCAAGCGCTATGCGCGAGGCTATCGGATGCCGCGCGAGAACATCGACCAATTGATGGACCCGGGCTCCTTCAAGGAGTACTGGCCGCTCATCGTGGCGCGTCAGCACCAACGCCACGACATGGAGACGCTGCGCCGCGACACGCCGGCGGATGGCGTGGTGGCCGGCATCGGCACGGTGAACGCCGACCTGTTCGGCGAGGAAGCCGCCCGCGCCATGATCGTCCACTACGACTACACGGTGCTGGCCGGTACCCAAGGCGGCCGCAACCACTACAAGCAAGACCGGATGTTCGATCTGGCGGACCGCTTCCGCATCCCACTCATCCTGTTCGGCGAGGGGGGCGGCGGTCGGCCGGGGGATGACCGCACCGGCCCCGGCGTGGCCTTTGACGTCCACACTTTCACCCAGTTCTCCAAGCTGTCCGGGCTGGTGCCCATGGTGAGCGTCATCAACGGCCGCACGTTCGCCGGCAACACGGCGTTGGTGGCCTGCTGCGACGTCATCATCGCCACGGAAGGCAGCACGGTGGCCATGGGCGGCCCGGCGATGATCGAAGGCGGCGGGCTCGGCATATACACGCCCGAGGAAGTGGGGCCGATGTCCTTCCAAGTGCCGAACGGCGTGGTGGACATCCTCTGTCGGGACGAAGAACACGCCGTCGAGGTGGCCAAGCAATACCTCTCCTACTTCCAAGGCGCCACCACGCAATGGGAAGCCAACGACCAGCGGCCCCTGCGCCATGTCGTGCCGGAGAATCGCCTGCGCCTCTACGACATGCGCGAAATCATCCGCACCATCGCGGACGTGGGCTCGGTGCTGGAGATTCGCGAGCAGTTCGGCGTCGGCGTCATCACCGCGTTCATTCGCGTGGAAGGCCGGCCGATGGGCGTCATCGCCAACAATCCGCATCACTTGGCCGGCGCCATCGATTCGGATGGCGCGGACAAGGGGGCCCGCTTCATTCAGCTCTGCGACGCCTTCGACATCCCTGTGCTCAGCCTGATGGATTGCCCCGGCATGATGGTGGGGCCGGATGTGGAGCGCACCGCCCTCGTGCGCCACTGCGTGCGGATGTTCAACGCCGGCGCCAATTTGACGACGCCGCTGTTTGGCGTGGTGGTGCGCAAAGGCTATGGCCTGGGTGTGCAGGCGATGTGCGGGGCGAGCGCGTTGACTGGCTTCTTCATCGTGGCGTGGCCCACCGCCGAGTTCGCCGGCATGAACATCGAGGGTTCGGTGAAGCTCGGCTATCGCAAGGAGTTGGCCGCCATTGAGGACGCGGACGCCCGGCGCGTGGAGTTCGAGCGGCGCGTGGAGCGCGCCTATGAGGCCGCCAAGGCGATCAACGCCGGCGTGGGCGGTGGGCTGGACGACGTGATAGACCCGGCGGACACCCGCAGCTGGATCGCCGCGAGCCTCAAACGGCTGCCGCCGACGCCGCCCCGCACGGAGAAGAAGTATCCTTACATCGACACTTGGTAGGGGTCGCTTGATGAGTGGCCTCCGCCGATGCCGTCTGGAGGAACTTGCATGAAGACATACGCGGTGCCGCAGTCCGACGCCCTCTATGAGCGGGCCAAAGGGGTGATACCGGGCGGCGTCTTCGGCCACCTTGGCGCGTCCGTGCGGCCAACCGGCCCGAAGTTCTTCGCCCGCGCCCACGGGGCGCGTTTCTGGGACGTCGATGGCAACGAGTACATCGACTACATGTGTGCCTTCGGCCCCGCCATCCTCGGCTACAACTGCGCGCCGGTGGATGAGGCGGCGCAGCGCCAGGAACGGCTGGGCAATGCGGTGAGCGTGGCGGCGCCGGTGATGGTGGAACTCGCCGAGCGGCTGGTGGATCGGGTGGCCGCGGCCGACTGGGCGCTGTTCGGCAAGAACGGCACGGACAGCACGAGCCTTGCGGTGATGGTCGCGCGCGCGGCCACCGGGCGGGCCAAGATCGTCACGGTGGAAGGCTGCTACCACGGCGTGGCGCCCTGGATGCGCGCCGGGCACCCGGGCCACGTAGCGGCGGACGGCGCCGACATCCTCACCGTGCCTTGGAACGACGCCGACGCCTTCGAGCGCCTGATCGGCGAGCATGACGGCCAGATCGCCGGGTTCATCTCTTCCCCCTACCATCATCCGGTGCTGGCGGACAACGAATTGCCGGCCGAGGGCTATTGGCCCCGCATTGAGGCGCTTTGCCGCGCCCACGGCATCGTGCTCATCATGGACGATGTGCGCGCCGGCTTTCGCCTCGACATGGCAGGTTCCAACGTGGCGTTCGGTTTCACGCCAGACCTCATCTGCTTCGGCAAGGCCATCGCCAACGGCCATCCGCTGGCCGCTTTGGTGGGCAGCGACGCGCTCAAGCACACGGCCAGCGAGGTGTTCTACACCGGCACCCAGTTCTTCAGCGGCCCGCCCATGGCCGCCGCGCTGGCCACCTTGGGCGAGCTGGAACAATCAGATGGCGTGCAACGCATCGGCGATTTGGGTGCAGCGCTGTGCGAGGGGCTCAAGGAGGTGGCGAGCGCCCACGGGTGCCAGCTGGTGGCCTCCGGCCCGGCGGCGATGCCCTACCTGCGCTTGGCGGACGTCTCCCGCGAGGCGCATTTCACTTGGATCGACGAATGTGTGCGGCGCGGCGCCTACCTGCTCGGCTTCCACAACCATTTCCTTTCCGCGGCCCACACCGACGCGGATGTGCAGCGCACCTGCGTGATCGCGGACGCGGCATTCAAGGCGCTCGGCGACACGGCCGCGGCAGCCTGAGTCCGGCCGCTTGCCACGACTGCGCGGGCCTTGGCGTCCCGCGGCACGGGCGGGGCGTTCGCCATTCCAGCGAGCCACGGCGTCGTACCCGGCGCGCATCGCGTGGCAGTCCGCCATGTGAGCGAGCAACACCCGCACATCGACGAGTGAGCGGCACTGAGCCGTCTCAAGGCTCCTGATCGAAGGCTTTGAGCTCGTTCGTCAGGTAGGCGCGGAAGGAAGGAATGTCGAATCCCACGGTGCCCTTCGGCTGACGGGTCAAAACGCCGTGGTCAACGGCGTCCCTGATGACGGCTTCGCCATCAAACTCCGAGCCTTTGTAGGCCCTCACAGCGGCACTGTGGCGCATAAAGTCCGCATCGGCTGCGGCCAGGGCGCGGACGATGGGAAACATGGCTTCATCCGAAGGCTCCGTGGCCATTGAGGCCAAACGGCTCTGGTAGTAGTCGATCCGCTGTGCGCGGCCCTTCTCGATGGCTTCCTGCAAGGTTGCGCCGACGTCGATGGAACCGTGTTTCGAGATGACGTCCATCGCGCCCTTCAAGAAGCCGTGGATGTGCTGCGGAAACCCGTGGGATTCCATGGCGAGGGCCTTGGCACACGCTTCGGGGATGTCGTGGCCGAAGCAGGCCATGTTCCCCAAGATGGCATCGAGCGCCTCTTCGGCCGCAAGGGGCGTGAGCCTCAAAGGGGCGTTGACGCGGGAGATGCCGCCGCGCCCGTCATCGGCCTTGCTCAGTGTGCTGGCAGTGTGCTGCAGGCCGATGCCAACCACGAAGATGGGGCACTCGTGATCGCCCTTGTGCAGGGTTGTGAGGTTCGGCATCGCTTCAGCAGCCACGGATTGCAACTCGTCGATGAGCAGGACCACGGCCCGGCAGTCGCGCCACATGGCTTCGCGCAAGGAAGTGGTGAGCATGGAATGAAGTGGGCGCTGGCGCCGGGCACGGTCGAACGACACCTGCGCCTTGATGGAAGCGACGGACACGCTGCCGCCCGAAACGGATGTGTCCAAACCGGCGATTTCGGTGCCCTTCTTCGCCTCTCCCATCGCGCCGGCGATGTCCATGAACAGGTTCACCGCGTCTGGCAGCACGGCCACGTCCGTCCACAGGCAGGTGACGTCCGCGCGTTCCTTGAGCCGCCTTGCGAATTGGCGCCCCAACTCGCTCTTCCCGACGCCGGGTACGCCGGTCACTAGCTGGATGCCGCCGGTGGTCACCCCGTCCAGCACGCTGTCGAGCAGTTGCGACAACTGCTCCAGTTCGCGCTTGCGGCCCGCGAAGTGGGGCAGCGAGCCCCGCTCGCTGGGCACTTGGGGATGCTGGTTGCTCGGCACACCGCAAGTTTACCGCCCAACCCGTTTGCGCGCCCTTAGGCTACCGAACCGTCGCGCCCGATGGCTCCCTTGGGCGCGGCACTATCCAGAACGTGGTGATTCCGCACACTGTTCGACCCTCAGCGGGCGGGGAAGCAAGCTGCCCATCGGCGCACCTGCAGGGTGTTTTTCTCAACCGGCATCTTGCCGGAAATCCCTTGCACGGTGCGCCTCTCAGCCCACTCCACCGATTCCTTGAGCGGGGATTAGGGATAATGCGCTTCGGTTGCCATCATCGGCCGGTTGCGGCATATTTGGCGTTTGGTGGCAGGGCTCCAAAGTTGGCAGGACAGATGCTCCGAGCGAGGTCATGGACGCGTGCGCTGCGAGAGCGGGTCGCGCTCGGCAGCATCGCGTTTTTGCTGCTCGGCGGGGCATTGCTCGTCGAGCACGAGGCGAGCGCCCACCAAGGTGGTGAGCCGGCCTGTGCCGTTTGCCTGTCGAGCGGCACCGAAGGTTTGGGCCACACCCCGGTCGCCCTGCAGCGTGTCACCGGTGCGGCCATGTCCGCGCCGTGCGCCGAAGCGCAAGCCGCATTGGGTGGCGCTCAACTCCAGAGGGCCATCAGGGCGCCCCCGAACTCCCCCAACGCATAGCCTGCGGCCCCTTCCCCTTGGGTAACACGGCCGCGGGGGTCACACGTCACGTCGGTTTACGGGAGTTCCCCCCAATGCTTCAGAATTGTCGTTTCCCCAGCACCTGGGCGGCATGCCTTTGCGCGTTGCTGGCCTTTGGCCTTGGCCAAGAGGCCATCGCCCACGAAGATGGCGAGGACTTCGAGGAGATCGTGGTCACGGCCCATCCCTTGGCGGACACGGGTTTGGTGCAGCCGGCCCAGGTGCTCACCGAGGACGCCCTCGACCGGGCGCGGGACGCGAACATCGGCGCGACGGTGGAGCGGCTGCCGGGTGTTCGTTCGGCTTCCTTTGGGGAGGCGGTCGGGCGCCCCGTCATTCACGGCTTGGCCGGCGCCCGGGTGCGCATTCTCGAAGATCGCACGGACACCATGGACGTGTCCGTGACCAGTTCCGACCACATGGTGACGGTGGAGCCGTCCTTGGCGGAGCGTGTGGAAGTGCTGAAGGGGCCGAGCACGCTGTTGTACGGCTCCGGCGCCATTGGCGGCGTGGTGAACGTGGACACCGGGCGCATCGCGGACACCGTGCCGGAAGACAACTTCGAGGGGCGGCTGGAATTGCGTGGCGGCGACAACGGCGATGCGCGGGTCGGCGCCATGCGGCTGGACGGCGCCGTCGGGCGGCTGGTCTGGCATGTCGATGGCTTCCGGCGCGACGCGGGGGATTACTCCATTCCGGGCTACGCCGAATCCGCGCGCATGCGGGCGGCCGAACACGAGGAGGCGCATCACGACGAGGATGAGGAAGTCCACCACGACGAGGACGAGGACGAGGAGGATCACCACGACGAGGACGACCACGACGCGGACCACGAAGACGAAGCGCTGGATCATGGGCATCTGTCAGGCAGCGACTACGACGTGAGCGGCGGTGCCTTCGGGCTGTCGTTCGTGGGCGACCGCGCCCATGCCGGCATCTCCTTCAGCCGCATCGATGGCGACTACGGTTTGCCCGGCCACGCCCATGCCCACGAACACGAAGAGGCAGGTCATCATGACGACCACGACGAGGCGCATGCCGACGACCATGACGATGACCACGACGACGGCGACGAGGACCACGGTGACGAAGACGAAGACGACCATGACGAGCATGGCGAAGAGGGCAACGCCTGGCTGGACATGGAACAGCGGCGCGTCGATGTGGAACTGGGCCTCTTGGATCCCTTCGCCAATTTCGAGCGCCTGACCGCCCGCGTTGGCTACAACGATTACGAGCACGCCGAGATTGAACCGAACGGGGAGATCGGCACCATGTTCACCAACAAGGCATACGACGCCCGCATCGAGCTGCGGCAGGCGGCGTCCGGTTCGTGGCGCAACATCTACGGCGCCCACTTCACCGGGCGTGAGTTCTCCGCCCTCGGCGAGGAGGCGTTCGCGCCGCCGGTGGACACGACCTCGGCAGCGCTCTTCTGGGCCGGTGAGCGGAGCTTTGGCGACACGCAGGACATGCAGCTGGAGAGCGGCCTGCGCATCGAGCGCGTGAGCCATGAACCGTCGGCGGCGCGGGAATCCGGCCCGGAGCGCCGCTTCACGGCCTATGCGGCTTCCTTGGGCGTCATCGCGCCGGCGGGCGACGCGTGGCGGCTCTCGCTGGTGGGCGATTGGTCCGTCCGCGCGCCCATTTCGGAGGAGCTCTACTCCAATGGCGCCCACCTCTCCACGGCCAGTTTCGAGTTGGGGGACTCATCCTTGGATACGGAGCAAGCGCTCAGCCTGTCCGCCAAGGCCGAATATCGCGGCGAGTCTTTGACGGCCAGCGCCACGGCCTACCATCGGCGGTTCGGCGACTTCATCTACCAAGAGGCCACCGGCGATGAGGAGGACGGCCTGCCGGTGCTCGGCTTCGTCCAAGAGGACGCCACCTTCACCGGGCTGGATCTGGAAGCGACGTACCACTTGTGGCAGCAGGGCGACTGGCACGGCGACCTGACGTTCATGTTCGACGTGGTGTCCGCCAAGGTCGATGTGGACGGCAACGACAACCTGCCCCGCATTCCGCCATCCCGCGCCGGCTTCGGCCTGGAGGTGGACAACGGGCGCTTCTTCGCCGGGCTCGACTACTTGCGCAGCTCGGAGCAGGACGACGTGGCGCCGCTGGAACTGGCAACGGACGCCTACGAGGATTTGCGCCTCGATTTGAGCTATCGGCTGTCCGCCGGGGCGGCGGACATCACCTTGTTCCTGCAGGGCAAGAACTTGACGGACGACGAGCAGCGCGACCACACCTCCTTCATTAAGGACTTGGCGCCGCGCCCCGGCCGCACCGTGGAAGCCGGCATCCGCGTGAAGTTTTAGCGCGGCGCGTGGCCTGTTGGTGGCAGGGTGCCTAAGTCGAGCGAACGCATGATCCCGGTGAGGTCATGGACGCGGGCGCTGCGGGAGCGGGTCGCTCTCGGCAGCGCCGCGTTGCTGCTGCTCGGCAGCGTGTTGCTCGTCGAGCACGAGGCGAGCGAGCACCACCACGATGAGGCGGCTTGCACCGTTTGCCTATCGACGGACTCGGAAGGCTTAAGCCACGCTGTCACCACCCCGCGGCGCATCACCATCGCCGCCACGCCCACGCCGCGCCTCAAAGCGCGAGCCGCGCTGGGCGTCCTGCAACTCCCGAAGGCCATCAGGGCACCCCCGAACTCCCCCAACGCATAGCCTGCGGCCCCCTGCTTGCCAGGGGCTACCCAGCCGCGGGATTCACACGTTACATCGTTTACGGGAGTTCCCATGCTTCGAGATTGTCGTTTTCCCAGCGCTTGGGCGGTGTGCCTTTGCGCGTTGCTGACCCTTGGCATTGGCCAAGAATCCATCGCCGAGTCTGATGGCTCGGCGGAATCGCCGGCCGTTGACCAAGAGACCTCGCACTTCGAGGAGATCGTGGTCACGGCCCATCCCCTCGCAGACACAGGTTTGGCGCAGCCGGCCCGTGTGCTCACCGAGGAGGCCCTCGACCGGGCGCGGGGCTCGGACATCGGCGCGACGGTGGCGCGGCTGCCGGGCGTGCGTTCGGATTCCTTCGGCGCAGTGGCCGGTCGCCCCGTCATTCACGGCTTGGCCGGCGCCCGCGTGCTCATGCTTCAGGATCGAACCGACACCATGGACGTATCCGTCAGCAGTTCCGACCACATGGTGACGGTGGAGCCCTTCCTGACGGAGCGCGTCGAGGTGCTGAAGGGGCCGAGCACGCTGCTGTACGGCTCCAGCGCCATCGGCGGCGTGGTGAACGTGGAAACCGGACGCATCACGGACACCGTGCCTGAAGACGATTTCGGGGCGCGGCTGGAACTGCGGGGCGGCGACAACGGCGACTCGCGGGTGGGCGTCATGCGGCTGGACGGCGCCGTCGGGCGGTTGGTCTGGCACCTTGATGGCTTCCGGCGCGACGCCGGGAATTACTCCATTCCGGGCTACGCCGAATCCGCGCGCATGCGAGCGGCCGAACACGAGGACGAGCACCACGACGAGGATGAGGAAGACCACCACGACGACGATGGTGACGAGGACGGGGAGGATCACCACGACGAGGACGACCACGCGGACCACGAAGACGAAGCGCCGGTTCATGGGCATCTGCCGGGTAGCGACTACGACGTGCGCGGCGGCGCCTTCGGGCTGTCATTCGTGGGCGACCGCGCCTACGCCGGCATCTCCTTCAGCCGCATGGATGGCGACTACGGGCTGCCCGGCGGCCACCTCCACGACCACGGCCATGGCCGCGGGGAAGAGGGCCATGACGACCATGACGAGGCGCATGGCGACGACCATGACGACGATCACGACGAAGACCACGGCGACGAAGACGACCACGACGAGCATGGCGAGGAAGGCAATGCCTGGCTCGACTTGGAACAGCGGCGCGTCGATTTGGAACTGGGGCTCTTGGAACCGTTCGCCAACTTCGAGCGCTTGACGGCCCGCGTCGGCTACAACGACTACGAGCACGCCGAGATCGAACCGAACGGGGAGGTTGGCACGGTGTTCGCCAACAAGGCATACGACGCCCGCATCGAACTGTGGCAACAAGCGTCCGGCGCTTGGCGCAACGCGTACGGCGCACACTTCTCGGGGCGCGAGTTCTCCGCCCTCGGCGTGGATGCGGATTCGACCGTCGCGGCGCTGTTTTGGGCCGGCGAGCGGAACCTTGGCGCCATGCAGCTGGAGAGCGGCCTGCGCATCGAGCGCGTGAGCCACGAACCGGTGGAGCGGGAGTCTGGCCCGAAGCGCAGCTTCACGGCCCATGCGGCCTCCGTGGGGGTCATCGCGCCGGTGAGCGACGCTTGGCGGCTCTCGATGGTGGGCGACTGGTCGGTGCGCGCCCCCGCCGGGGAGGAGCTCTACTCCACGGGTGCCCACCTCGCCACCGCCAGCTTTGATGTGGGGAACGCTGCGTTGGACACGGAGCGGGCGCTGAGCTTGTCCGCCAAGGCCGAGTATCGCGGCGAGCGGCTGGCGGCCATCGCCACGGCCTATCACCGCCGGTTCGGCGACTTCATCCACCAGATGGCCACCGGCGAGGAGGATGACGGTCTGCCAGTGCGCCGCTTCGAGCAACAGGACGCCACCTTCACCGGGCTGGATCTGGAGGCGACGGTCCACTTGTGGCAGCGCGGCGGCTGGCACGGCGACTTGACGTTCATGTTCGACGTGGTGTCGGCCAAACTCGATGTGGACGGCAACGACAACCTGCCGCGCATTCCGCCATCCCGCGCCGGCTTCGGCTTGGCGGTCGATAATGGGCGCTTCTTCGCGGGGCTGGACTACCTGCGCAGCGCGGAGCAGGACGACGTGGCGCCGCTGGAACTGCCCACGGACGCCTACGAGGACCTGCGCGTCGATTTGAGCTACCGGATGGCCGCCGGGGAAGCGGACGTTTCCTTCTTCCTGCGCGGCAAGAACTTGACCGATGACGAACAGCGCCACCATTCGTCCTTCATCAAGGAGTTGGCGCCACGCCCCGGCCGCACCGTGGAGGCCGGCATCCGCGTGAAGTTCTAGCACCGCGCCGCGCAAGCCCCAACCGCCGCCGTCGGGTTATCATGGCGGCGAAGCGGTTGGGGTCGGCGCACCCAGGATGCGAACGCTGCCGTCGTCATGGTTCCCGTTCGGGTCTTTGCTGGCTCCGGGCCGCGCTTTCGCCGAGCTCGCCGCCGCCACGCCAGACCCGGCGCGCATCCTCTTCAAGCACATCCTGTGGCTGGCCCTCGCGCCGGCGGTGTTTGTGTTCATCGGCAGCGCCACGTTTGGCTGGCGTCTGGGGGCCGGCGAACCGCTGCGCTTGCCACGCGAAACGTTGACGCTCATCGCCACCTGCTATTTCCTGGCGCTGTTGTTCGGCCTCACCACCACGGCGGCGGTTTCCAAGTGGATGGCCGCGACCTATGGCGGGCGTGACGCCCTAGGCGCCCACTTGGCGTTGGTGGCCTTGGTGGCCGCGCCACTGGTCATCGGCAGCGCCTTGCATCTCTTTCCCCATGTGTTCATCAACGTGCTGGGCCTCATTCCCGCGTTGTTGTGGAGCCTTTACCTGCTCTATCGCGGCCTGCCGGTGGCGTTGGGCACGGGTCCGGAACGGGGCATGCTGATGGCTTCGGCGTTGGTGGGTTGCCTCTTGGTGGGGGCGGTGACGCTGCTTGGCGTGAGCGCGGCGCTCTGGGCGAGCGGCGTCGGGCCCACCATCGGCGTGTGAGCGAGCCGGCGGTGGCGTCGTACCGGGACCGGGTGGTGACGGCGCTGGTGTTCTGCGCCGTCGCGTGGGCGGTGGTCGGCATGATGGCCGGCCTCTACATCGCCGCGGAACTGGTGTGGCCGACGCTGGACTTCGGCTGGCCGGCGCTCTCCTATGGCCGCCTGCGGGCGCTGCACACCAATGCGGTGATCTTCGGCTTCGGCGTCTCGGCGCTCATGGGCACCGCCTTCTACAGCGTGCAGCGCACCTGCCATGTGCCACTGGCGCTGCCACGGCTGGCGTGGTTCTGCTGCGTCGCTTGGCAGATCGGCGTGGCGGCCGGCGGCGCGTCGCTGCTCGCGGGTTGGACCGGCGGCAAGGAGTACGCGGAGTTGGAGTGGCCCTTCGACATTGCCATCGCCATCGTGTGGGTGTGCTTCGGCGGCGTCTTCTTCCTCACCATCGCCCGCCGCCGGGTGCGGCCCATCTATGTCTCCAACTGGTTCTACGGCGCCCTCATCATCGTCATCGCCATGCTGCACATCGTCAACAGCTTGGCCGTGCCGGTGGCGCTTTCGAAGTCCTACTCGCTGTTCGCGGGCGCCCAAGACGCCATCGTGCAATGGTGGTATGGGCACAACGCGGTAGGGTTCCTGCTCACCGGCGGCTTCCTCGGCATGTTGTATTACTTCCTGCCGAAGCAGGCGGACCGGCCGATTTGGAGCTACCGCCTCTCCATCGTGGCCTTTTGGGCGTTCACCTACAGCTACATTTGGGCCGGGCCCCACCACCTGCACTACAACGCCATTCCGGAGTGGGTGCAGTCGTTGGGGATGGTGATGAGCTTGGTGCTGCTGGCGCCGTCGTGGGCGACGATGGTGAATGGCGTGATGACCGTTGCCGGGGCATGGGAGAAGCTGAAGACGGACCCGGCCATGAAGTTCATCGTCCTGTCGCTGGCGTTCTATGGTCTGGCCACGTTCGAGGGGCCGATGATGTCCATTCGCAGCGTGAACGTGGTGAGCCACTTCACTGATTGGACCATTGGCCATGTCCATTCCGGTGCCTTGGGTTGGAACGCAATGATTACCTTCGGCACGTTCTACTTCTTGGTGCCGCGGCTGGTCGGCGCTGGGTTGCATAGTGTGCGCCTCGCCAACATCCACTTTTGGCTCGCCCTCGCGGGAACGCTGCTCTACATCTTGGCCATGTGGGGCGCCGGCGTGTCCCAGGGGCTCTTGTGGCTGGCGCTGGACGACATCGGCGAGCTCAGCTTCAGCTTCAAGGACATCATGGCGAGCATGGCGCCCTATTACGCGCTGCGCTTGGTGGCTGGCGCGTTGTTCCTGGCCGGCGCCGTGCTCATGGCCGCCAATCTGTGGTTGACGGTGCGCGGGCGCCGCACGGTGGTGATGGTGCCGCCGGCGCGCGCGGGGAGTGTGCCCGCGGCCGGCGACCGGGTGCCGGCCTGATGGACGGCGTGAGCCTGCATCGCCGCTTGGAGGCCAACGCGGGGCTCTTGGTGTTCGGCATCCTGTTTGTCTCCGCCATCGGCGGCTTGGTGCAGGTGCTGCCGACCGTGTTCCAGGATTCGCTGGTGGCGCCGGCCGAGGCAACGCGCCCCTATCCGCCGCTTGAGCTCATCGGCCGCGACATCTACATCCGTGAGGGTTGCAGTGCCTGCCATTCGCAGCAGGTGCGGCCGTTGTTGGCGGAAGTGCGCCGCTACGGCCCCTATTCCCGCGCCGGCGAGTCCGCCTACGACCGGCCCTTCCTGTGGGGCTCGAAGCGCACCGGGCCAGACTTGCATCGCGTCGGCGGGCGCTACACGGACGCTTGGCATCGGCAACACCTCATCGACCCGCGCAGCGTGGTGCCCAACTCCATCATGCCCCGCTACGCTTGGCTCGCCGAGCGCCCGGCGAACGCCGCCGGCGACGTCGCGCGGCGGATGCGGGCGTTGCGTGTGCTAGGCCACCCTTATACGGATGCGGAGATCGAGTCCGCGCCGGCGGCCCTTGCCGACGCCACGGAGTTGGATGCGTTGGTTGCGTACCTGCAAGGGCTGGGCGCCCACGCCGGGAGCGCCACACGATGACTTGGCCATGTTCGGCGTTTCTTGTCCTAAGGTTGGCCGCGTGGCCCCTTCCATGGGCGCGATGGCGGATTTCGTTGTTCAATCTCCATTGTGTGCGCTCTTGGGTGTGACGGCATGAATGGCCATGTTGTATTCGCCCAAAAGCCCAGGCATTGGAGCAGAACCTATTGATGCGTGGGGGCTTCGCCCTTGCAGAAACCCCGATAGCTTTGCGGCATAGTCCAAAATGCCATACTCTGTCCGGCCAGCCAGATAGGCATGAATCCGAGCATTGCTTGGTGGAGAACCTCCCATTATGTCAATAACGTAGTACGGTCTTTCCGGGTCGCTCGGCGGTGTGTTGTGTATGCCTTCACCTTCCGTTGACCCAGGCCAATACTTTTGATGAGCGTAGGACCTTATCAATGCTCGTACTTGTTCACCTCTCTCACTTCTGAAAATTGCGACATACTCGCCTTCGTCGAGAAGCGACGCAACTTGGGCTATCAAAGCTTTGTCAACGTTCCGTGCGCTATGTTGAGTGATGAACTGATATAGAAAGTTGTAATAGTTTGCCGACACGAAAAGGCCGACAATGATCGCCACGCAAATGGCCGTGGCGCGGGCGAGCTCCCTATGCCCCTTGACGGCGCTTAACAGGCGTGAGGCGGCCAAAGCCAACAGAGTTGCAAGCAACGGAACAAGCACACCATAATAGCGAAGCTCCATTGAGTGCTGTAGTGTCAACACTATGAATAGGCTTACAAACTCACCGAGCAAAAGCACGGCGAACGCAAGCTCTCTTCCGACACTTTCTCGCCATGCGAGTACCGGCGCCAAAAGCGGTAGGCAAAGGGCTGCCATCATGGGGACGAAGACCTCAATCTGAAAAATGCCCTTGATTATGGTTCGCACGTTAGCGGGGAATCTATCCGCAAGGGGCGTTTCGGGAATGTAGTATGCACCACCTTGCGCTGCCACCACTTCAAGGACTATGGCTATTCGCCATACCACAAATAGCAATGCCGCCGCCAAAATGCCGGCGATCACCAACGCGGTGAATTGGCGATTGCGAATCGCCAACGCCCAGTAGCTTGCAAGCAGCCAAAGCCCCACGGCCACGTTGGTTTCCTTGGAGAGCAAAAGACCCGCAAACCCCAAACAGAATAATGCATGGCCCGTTGCACCACGTCTTGTCAGCATGAGCGCCGCGGCGTAGTTGCAAATGCTCAGGAAAAAGACCGTGTAAACCTCCACAGCCTCTATCAACACAAAGGCGGGGTTCGGGAAGAGGAGCCATATGTATGCTAGCACGGCAACAGGAATGACCTGATATGGGATTTGGGCGTCGGACGACTTGGAAAACGCGCGTAAGGCGGCAATGAGAAAAGCGGCCGCGCCGAAGATGAAGAGCCACCTGTTCGCAAAGTGAATGGAGCTTTCACCAAAGTACTTCCATATGGCACCATTCCAGTAACCAAGAAACGGCCGAAATCTATTGAGCCATTGCAACTTTTCCAGATCGGTAAACGTGAAATATACTTTTGTTTGGAACTCCAGTGTTTTCCAGCTAGTGAACTTATACGCGCTATCGACGTTTCTATCAACGAGGCCCACCGGCGTATCCAACTGGTAATACATTGCCGGCAGCCAGAGGAGGGCTGCAATGGCGAAGGTTGCGAAGTATGCAAACTGGCGGCCGCGGTGAGATGCCACGGTTCAAGTCTCCAATGTCGAGAAAGCGCCCAGCTTTCGGCACACCCGCGCCGGGCAACGGGCGCGTACCGCCCGCTGGGCGGGGCTTACCATCTAAAGGGCTTGGCGGTAAGATGGGAATCTAGCTGGCCGTTGCCACGCTGTCAAGGCCGACGTCGCGCCCAGCGGCCCAAGGGCGCATTTTCCGATGGCGGCAATGCATCCCAATGGTGCGGCGGCCCAGAGAGCGCCCCTAGCCTTTGGGGCACGAAGAAAGGGGCGGTTGGCGAGACAAGCGGGTAGCCGCCCAAACCGTTTCGTCGCGCCTGCCGCCGGTCTGAATGATCTGAACCCACTGGCGGCTACCGCCATCGCGCACCCGCAGATACAATGTGTCGCCATCGCCGTGCAGGCCGGGCCGCAAACCGTACCCATGCCGAGTGAGAATCGTCCCTGATGACTTGGTTTGTGTTCGCCGGTGACATGCTCGTCATGCTGTTCATGACGGTGCTGGTGGTGTGGGTGTTCTGGCGCTCCTCTGACGACGCCATCGCCGCCGCGGCGCGGCTGCCGTTGGACGACGAAGGCGATGTCGAGGCCGACGATGCCAACCGCTGACCTGCCTTCGGACTTTTGGGCCGGCTGGATATTCGTCGTCACCGTGGTGAGCGTGGCCGGCTTGGCTTGGCTCGTTTACAGCGTCTATTTCGGCGCCGGCGCGGATGTGGAGGCCGTCGAGGGCGACGAGCCGGTGTGGGACGGCAACCTGCGCGAGGGCCCCAATCCAGCGCCGCTCTGGTGGTTCTGGACGATGTTCGCATCGCTCGCCTTCTCGGTGCTCTACCTCATCCTGTATCCGGGCTTGGGCAGCTACGCGGGTGCGCTGCGCTGGTCTCAGGGTAGCAGCTACGATGCCGGCGTGGCGGCCTACGAGGCCGAGTTTGGCGGCGTCCGGCGGCTGGTCGCCGTGGCGCCGTTGGAGGCGCTGCGGGCAGATGCCGCGCTCATGGCTACGGCGCAGCGCGTGTTCGACCGCGAATGTGCCGTCTGCCACGGTTACGACGCGGCGGGGCAGGCGGCGCTCTTCCCGAATCTCGTCGATGCGGCGTGGCAGTGGGGTGGGGCGCCGGCGGACGTCGAACGTTCCATCCGAGACGGGCGCCAAGCCGTGATGGTGGGTTGGCAGGCCGTGCTGGGCGAGGCCGGCGTGGCGGGGTTGACGGCGCTCAGCGAGGCCATGCACGGCACCGGGCATGCGCCTTCGTCCACTCATCCGGCGCACGGGGACTACATGCAGTACTGTGCCGCCTGCCACGGCGCCGACGGTGGCGGGAATCCATTGCTGGGCGCCCCCAGTTTGGTGGACGCCGCAACGCTGTATGGCGCCGACGGCGCCGCCATCCGCCATTCCATCGCCGCCGGCCGTGCCGGCGAGATGCCGGCGTTCGGCGAACGGCTGGATGACACGCAGGTGCGTCTCTTGGTGGCTTGGCTGACACGTTCCACGGAGCCGGCCGATGCGGCACCCTAGTCCGACGCTTGGGAGCAGACATGACTGACGACGGCGCGGCGGCCGGAGACGGCGCCGGGTTCAACGAGCGGGCCGCGGCGTTGGTCGCCGAGATGACGTTGGAGGAGAAGGCCGGCCTTTGCTCCGGCGCCGGCCTCTGGCACACCAAGGGCGTCGAGCGGCTTGGGCTGCCGCCCATCCTGCTCACCGACGGTCCGCACGGCGTGCGCAAGGCGACCGGCAGGGGGGCAGCGGGCCTCGCCATCACCGAACCGGCGACCTGCTTTCCCACGGCGGTGGCCCTCGCAAGTTCTTGGAATCTGGAGCTTCTGCATGAAGTCGGCGCCGCCATCGGCGCCGAATGTCGTGACCAAGGCGTCCATGTGTTGCTCGGCCCCGGCCTCAACATCAAGCGCCACCCCCTGTGTGGGCGCAACTTCGAGTACTTCTCGGAAGACCCGCACCTGTCCGGCGAACTCGCCGCGGCGCTGGTGGCCGGCGTGCAGTCACAAGGGGTCGGCGCCTGCCTCAAGCACTATGCCGTGAACAATCAGGAGACGCGCCGCATGGTGGTGGATGCGGTGGTGGACGAGCGGACGCTGCGCGAAATCTACCTGCGCGGTTTCGAGATCGCGGTCCGCAAGGCGCAACCTTGGACGGTGATGTGCGCCTACAACAGGGTGAACGGCGTCTATTGCAGCGAACACGAACCGCTCCTCAACCACATCCTCCGCGACGAATGGGGCTTCGATGGCCTCACCATGACGGATTGGGGCGCCACCAATGACCGGGTGCGGGGCCTGGCCGCCGGGTTGGATCTTGAAATGCCGGGCAGCGGTGGCGTGAATGATCGGCGCCTCGTCGCCGCGGTGCGCTCAGGGGCATTGGCGGAACCGATTCTGGACCGTGCGGCGCAGCGCGTGGTGGCGTTGACGTTGCGCGCCACCGCGGCCGCGCCGGCCCCCGCGGCGGACTATGACGCGCACCATGTGTTGGCGCGGCGGGCGGCGGCCGAGAGTGCCGTTTTGCTGAAGAACGATGGGGCGCTGCTGCCGTTGGCGGGGCAGGGCAGCCTTGCCGTCATCGGCGCTTTCGCCCGGCAACCACGCTTTCAGGGCACCGGCAGCTCGCGGGTGCGGCCCACCGAAGTCGAAGGCGCTTTTGATGCCATCGTGAAGCTCATGGATCCGGCCGCGACGCTGGCCTATGCGGCGGGTTATGACCCCGCGGCCAGCGAGTTGGCGCCGGCCCTCATCGAGGAGGCCGCGCAGCTCGCCGCCGGGGTTGATGCCGCGGTGTTGTTCGTGGGCTTGCCAGATGCCTACGAATCCGAGGGTTTCGACCGCCGGCACATGCGCCTGCCGGCGCAGCACGAGCAGTTGCTCGAGGCGGTGTGCGCCGCCAACGCCAACGTGGCCGTGGTGTTGACGAATGGCGCGCCGGTGGAGCTGCCGTGGGCGCACCGACCACGCGCCATCTTGGCGGCCCATTTGGCCGGGCAGGCCGGCGGCGGTGCGGTGGCGGCGCTCCTGTTCGGCCGTGCGAACCCCAGTGGCAAATTGGCGGAGACGCTGCCGCTCAAGCAGACGGATGTGCCCGCGGACCCTTGGTTCCCGGGCGTCGGCCGGCAAGTGCCTTATCGTGAAGGCATCTATGTGGGCTATCGCTACTTTGACGCGGCAGGTGCGGAAGTGGCGTTTCCGTTCGGGCATGGCCTCTCGTACACCCGCTTCGACTACTCGGACTTGCAGGTGGTTCCGGTGGCGGACGAACCCTGCGCCTTCGAAGCGTCCGTGACGGTGCGGAACATGGGCGAGCGCGCCGGCGCGGAGATCGCGCAGCTATACGTTCATCACCGCTCGGCGCACCCGCATCGGCCGGCGCAGGAACTACAAGGCTTCGCCAAGGTGCGGCTCGACCCCGGCGAAGCCCAGCGGTTGGCTTTCAGCTTGGATGACCGCGCCTTCGCGTGGTTTAACGCGGCAACGGGCGCTTGGACGGCCGCCGGTGGCGTGGCCGAAATCCGCGTGGGGGCGTCGAGCCGCGACATCCGCGCCACGGCCGATGTCGCGCTGCCGGGTGAGCCGGCCACGGAACAGCCCCGGCATCCCCTGCGCGACGGCCAATTTGCCGCCGGCAGCTTTGAGGCGTGGCTGGGCCGCCCGCCGCCGGCACCGGAGCCAGCGCGGCCCTTCCACCTCAACTCGACCATGGCCGAACTGGAGGCGACTTGGCTGGGCCGCCTGTTGCGGGCGAGATACGCCGCGGCGTTTGCCAAGCGGCTCAACTTGGCCAATATGGATGCCGCCACGCGACGGATGTTCACGGCGATGCTGGCCGACATGCCGCTCAGGAGTTTGGTGCTGCAATCTCGCGGCGGTGTCAGTTTTCGCATGGCGAGTGTGTTGGCGGCGCTCGCGGACGGTCGGCCGGTGGCTGCCGTGCGAGCCTTGACGCGCACGGATGGCGCCATCGGGCGAGGAGGGAAGCTGTGATGGATGCGATGCCGAGGCGCGTGTGTGCATTCGGTGTCGCGTTGGCGTGTTGCGCGATGGTTCCGACGCTTGCCGACACGCCAGCGGGCGAGGCCTTGCGCTTGAACTTGCTGCATCTGCTGCCCTCGGCGCGTTTCGACGTGGCGACCGCTGAGCGCCGCGGGCCGCTGCCCCACCGGGTGGCGTTCAAGAACCAATCCGGCATCGGGCTGCCGCCGGCGACGTATGCCTGGACGTTCGGCGACGGCGGCGACAGCACCGCCCGCGCACCGCGGCACACCTACGAAGCCGCCGGCACTTACACCGTGACGCTGACGGTCAAGAACGCCCTCGGGCAGCACACGAGCGAGCGGGTCGATTTCATCAGGGTCTCGGATCCCAACGCCGACGCCGATGGCGACGGCCTGCCGAACGCCACCGACACCGACGATGACGGCGATGGTTTGGACGATCCGTTGGACGCTTGGCCGTTGGACCCGCGCCGCACCGTCGCCGCCGGCCGGTTCGAGAGTTACCGTGAGTTTTCCGGCCGCTGCGCCAATCCACGCGCCGGGGCGAACCCCGATGGCAATCCGTGGCCAGACCAACTCGGTTCCGCGTTGCTGGAGAACCACTGGCTGCGCTCATGGAGCAACCACTTCTACCTCTGGTACGACGAAATCGTGGACGCGGAGCCGCTCCGCTACGACGAACCGCTGGACTATTTCGACCTGATGCGCACCACCGCCAGGACGCCGAGCGGCCGGCCGAGGGACCGGTTCCACTTTACCTACGACACAAACGACTGGCTGGCGTTGACGCGCGGCGGTGTGAGCGCGGGCTATGGCGCCGCGTTCGCGCTGCTCGCCCCGCGCCCCCCGCGCGACGTGCGTGTCGCCTACACGGAGCCGAACTCACCGGCCACGGCGGCCGGCCTGGCGCGTGGCGCCCGAGTGCTCGAAGTGGATGGTGTGGACGTGGAACGCGGTTCCGACGTGGACACACTCAATGCCGGCCTCTACCCGGCCGGCGTGGGCGAAACCCATGAGTTCGTCGTTCAAGACCTTGGCGCCGATGGGCGCCGCACGATCACGATGCGCTCCGCCGAAGTCGTCGCCGATCCGGTGCAGGGGGTGGATGTCGTGCCCACGCCGTCCGGCCCGGTGGGCTACATGGTCTTCAACGATCACACCGGCCCCGCTGAACGGGAACTTCGGGACGCCGTGGGGCTGCTCGCCAGCCGGGGCGTCGCGGACCTCGTGGTGGATCTCCGCTACAACGGCGGCGGCTATCTCGCCTTGGCGAGCCAGCTTGCCTACATGATCGCCGGCCCGGCCGCGGCCCAAGGCCGCGTCTTCGAATCGCTGCGCTTCAACGACAAGCACCCGACACGCAATCCAGTCACCGGCGATCCGCTGGAGCCGGTGCCGTTCTACACGACCACGGTGGGCTTGCCGGCCACCAACCCCGTGTCGCCCGGCGAGCCCCTGCCGACGTTGGGTTTGCCGAGGGTCTTCGTGCTGACGGGCGGCGGCACCTGCTCAGCCTCGGAGGCGGTGATGAACGGCTTGCGCGGCATTGACGTGGAAGTCATCCAAATCGGCGCGACCACCTGCGGCAAACCCTATGGCTTCTACGCCTTCGACAACTGCGGCACCACTTACTTCTCGGTGCAATTCCAAGGCGTGAACGCCAAGGGCTTCGGCGACTATGGGGATGGCTTCTCGCCAACTGGGCTGCCTCGCGTTGAGGGGGAGGAACTGCCCGGCTGCCCGATCACCGACGACTTCGGCCACGCCTTGGGCGATGTGGACGAAGCCCGCTTCAGCGCGGCCCTAGAGTACCGTGACACGGGCGCTTGCCCGGCAACCCCCAGCGGCTCCTCCGCCATCGCGCCGAGCGCGGCCGATGCGCCCCACGGCCAACGCATGCGTGATGGGGTGGTGCCCAAGTCACTCTGGCACACAAATCGTTGGCTGCATCACTAGCGGTGGCGCGAGAGGCTGTCGCGCCGGGCTCGTGTGGCGGGCCAAGCGCTCACCTTGCCGCCAGCCGGATTTCGATGGCCTCCGCGGGTTGGCCGTCCGATTCAATGTTCTCTGCGAATACGCGCAAGGCCAATACTTCCGCCTGTGTAATGGCCGCCTCGCGTGTGCCGCCGTACACCATCACTCCGGGAAGCTGCGGCACTTCTGCGATCCAGCGGCCATCCACCTCGCGTTCCGTCTCTACGGTGAGTTGCATCATTGCCTGCCACCCCGTAGCTTCCCACGCCTTCGGCCCGCGAGCCGAAGGCACCGCCTCCGCCGAGTATACTGGCCGCGTTCCGCACCCGTAGCTCAACTGGATAGAGCACCAGGCTTCGAACCTGGGGGTTCGGGGTTCGAGTCCCTGCGGGTGCGCCAGCCCTTTGCCTACCGCCAAGTGCAGACCCTTGGCGATTAGGCGTAGATGCGGTCGAAGTCCATCCAAAAGTCCGCATAGGTCTTGGCGACGCAGGCCGGCGCGTGCACGGCCGAGCCGCCGCTCTTGCTGGCGAACACGGCCATGGCCATGGCCATGCGGTGGTCGTCGAAGGTGTCGAAGGCGGCGCTGCGTGGGTTGGCGAGCGGCGCGATGCGGACGTGGTCCGCGCCTTCTTCGACTT
The DNA here is from genome assembly GCA_965200505.1 of Candidatus Azotimanducaceae bacterium. Lineage (GTDB taxonomy): Bacteria > Pseudomonadota > Gammaproteobacteria > Pseudomonadales > Azotimanducaceae > VXNE01. The sequence continues at coordinate 3,590,669 of OZ241343.1, forward strand.
CCACCCCGGCCTTGCGCAGTTCCCCTACCGGGCAGCTGATGCGGTCGCACTCCTTGTGGCGCAGCGTGGCGAGGCCGCTGATCTCGACCGGTGCGGGCAGGAACGGCGCCATCGCCATGAGTGTGGGCGCCGCATCCGGCATTGACGCCATGTCCACATGAGGCAAGGGGTTGAGCGCCGCGGGGCCGGTGATGGTCACGCTGTCAGCTTGTGCTTGCACTTGGGCCCCGAGCCGCCGGCACACGTTGAAGAAGGCGAAGTCGCCTTGCCCAGTGTTGGCGCCGAGGTTGGTGATGCGCACCGTCGAATGGTGCAGGGTGGCGAGTGCCGCATGATAGGTGGCGGCGGAGGCGTCGCCCTCGATGGCCACGGCGCCGCCGCCATAGCGCTGCGGCGCCACCTTGAAGGTGCCGGTGTCCGAGGTTTCCACCGCCACGCCGCGCCGTGCCATCTCCGCCACGGTCACAGCGATGTAGGGCGCGGAAGCCGGGGCGCTCGAGGGGCGGATCGTCAAGCCGGCCGCAAGATGGGGCGCCAAGAGGAGCAGAGCGGAGAGGAACTGGCCGGAGACGCTGGCATCGATGGCCACTTGCGCGGCATGGGATGTCGTGCCGCGCACGGTGATGGGCAGCCGGCCGCCGGCTTGCGCTTCGACCGCGCAGCCGAGTTCGCGCAAGGCATCGATCAAGCCGCCATTGGGACGCGCCTTGAGCGGTGGCTGGCCGTTGAACCGGGTGGGGTCGCCGCGCAGCGCCGCCAAGGCCAATAGCAGGCGCATCGAAACGCCGCTCAAGCCCAAATCGACGTTGAGCTCGCCGGCGGCGAATGTGCTGGGCGGCTTCACCAGCAGGTGGGTGGGGGAAAGCGCCTCGATGCCCACGCCGAACACCCGCAAGGCAGCGGCCATGGTCGCCGCATCGTCGCAAACCGGCGCGCCGACGAGCTCGGTCGGCGCATCCGCCAGCGCCGCCATGACGAGATGCCGCAAGGCGATGGACTTGCTGCCCGGCAAAGTCACCACCACGTCGAAGGGGCGTTCCACCTTGGCGATGGGGCGCGGTGGGCTGGTCACGCGGCAGCCGCCGGTGCCCGGGCTTCAGGCGGGATGCGGCAGGCGCGTTCCAGCAGGCGGTCGCCGCGGCTCGGATAACGGAAGCGGAGGTGCTCGCCCACGCGCTCGCGCTCGACGATGACGAACGGCGCCCCGAAGGGCCGGAAGCTGAGCACCTTGTTCCGCCATTCGATGGCGACCCAAGTGTTGACGCACCACAGCCCCACATCGCGCGAACCGTTGGCCACGGTGCCGTCGGCGTGGAAGTCGTGGATGACGCCGGCGGCTGTCACCACCACACGGTCGCCACACTGCTCAATGCGTTCCACATGATGGCCTTCGCCGTCACGGCTCACCCAGAGGCCGCGCAGGTCCGCCGCGTCGGGCGCCAGCGGCTCGCGGCAGCTGCCCAGCACCGGCAGCGGCCAGCGCTCCCAGCCGCAACCGGGCGTGTACGCCTTGGGAATGTCGGCGGCGGCAGGGCCGTTGCCGTCAAGCGCCGGTTGCTCGCAATAATCGATGGCCGCGCCATCGCCGGCGAAGATCGCCGGGTCTGTGGTGTCCGGCGGCCGCGGCCACAGAAACAGGGCACCTGCGACGACGACGAGGATGCCGCCGACCGCCACGCCCAACATGATTGTTGCTCGGCTCAGTGCTCCCATCGTGTGGATGATACTCGCATCCCGTGGCCACGGGCCGGTGGCGCCCAAAGGGCCAAGGCACTGCGTTCCCGCGTTTCCGTCCCATGACCTGACGTGGTAACTTGCGCCGCACCGTGTTCCAACGTAAACGAGGGGAGAGCGATGCACGTCGGCATGGCCACCATCTTCCAGAATCCGGAAGACCACATCCACGATGGCGAGGTGTACGCGAACGAGCTGCGCCTTGCGAATCTGGCCGAACCGCTGGGGTTCGACTCCATTTGGGGTGTGGAGCACCATTTCACGGACTACACGATGTGCCCCGACGTCCTGCAGTTTCTCACCTACATGGCGGGGCGCACCGAGCGCATCCAACTCGGCTCGATGGTGGTGGTGCTGCCTTGGCATGACCCGATCCGCGTCGCGGAGCAGGTGTCGATGTTGGACCACATCTCCAACGGGCGCTTCATCTTGGGCATGGGGCGCGGCGCCGGCCGGGTGGAGTTCGAGGGTTTCGGCATCGACATGGGCGAATCACGCGAGCGCTTCGTCGAAGCCGCGGACTTGCTGCTGACGGGCCTTGAGAAGGGGCGTTGCGAATACGACGGCAAGTTCTACCAACAGGCGCCGCGGGACATCCGCCCGCGGCCGCGCGGCACCTTCAAGGGCCGCTCCTACGCGGCGGCGGTGTCGCCGGAGTCCAGCGAGATCATGGCGCGCTTGGGGCTCGGCATCCTCGTCATCCCACAGAAGCCTTGGGACATGGTGGATCAGGAGCTGGCCACCTACCGCAAGGTCTTTCAGGACGTGAACGGCGCCCCGGCGCCGGCGCCCATCATCGCCGGCTGGGTGTGCTGCGACGAAGACGAAGCCGTGGCCCGGGAGAAGGCCGTGCGTTGGATCGGCGGCTATTGGCAAACCGCCGCCAAGCACTACGAGTTCGGTGGCGCCCACTTCGCCAAGACCAAGGGCTACGAGTTCTACGCGGCCATGTCCGCGGCGCAGCAGGCGAGCGCGGATGCGGCCACCGAAGCGTATCTGGATCTGCAGGTGTGGGGCACGCCGCAAATGTGCATCGAACGCATCGAGCGCACCTGCGAGCGCATGGGGTCGAACACCTTCACCGGCGTGTTCAGCTATGCCGGGATGCCCTATGACGAGGCCGAGCGCAATGTCCGGTTGTTCGCGGACAAGGTGATGCCGGCGCTCCGGCGCGACGCCGCGGTCGCCGCCCGCTGAGGGCTGATGCCGTCGCGGGCCGCCCCGCGACGGGCGCCGCCGGCTAGAATGTTCGTTTTTCGACAACGTTGCCAAGGGGGAGGAAGGCATGGCCGAAGCCGCCATCAAAGACACTGAAGCGGATCTGAATGACCTCACGATGGGTGAGGCCGCGCAACCGCTGTTGGATGCCGTGACGAAGTTCATCAGCGACGAGGTGCAGCCGCAGACGGAAGCGTATTTCGAGGCCGCCGGCGAACATGGCGACCGCTGGAGCCTGTCGCCGCGCCAAGAGACGATCTTGAACGGTTTGAAGGGGAAGGCCAAGGCCGCTGGCCTGTGGAACTTCTTCCTGCCCGACGCCGACACCGGCGAGGGGCTCAAGAACCTGGACTACGCCTACATCGCGGCCCAGCTGGGCAAGAACCCCATCGCCTCGGAGTGCCTGAACTGCAGCGCCCCGGACACCGGCAACATGGAAGTGCTGGAACGCTATGGCACGCCGGAGCAGAAGGAGCGCTGGCTCACGCCCCTGCTGAATGGCGAAATCCGCTCCGCGTACGCGATGACCGAGCCGAACCTCGCCTCCTCGGATGCCAAGCAGATCGCCACCCAAGCCCGCCTCGATGGCGATGAGTGGGTCATCAACGGTGAGAAGTTCTACATCTCCGGCGCCGGCGACAGCCGCTGCAAGGTGATGATCACGATGGTGAAGACGAGCCCGGACGCCGCGCCACATCGCCAGCAATCCCAAATCCTCGTGCCCATCGACACGCCCGGCGTGGAAATCCTCGGCCCGATGACGGTGTTCGGCCACGACGACGCCCCGCACGGCCACATGCACCTCAAGTTCAACGACGCCAGGGTGCCGAAGGAGAACATCCTGCTCGGCGAAGGCCGCGGCTTCGAAATCTCGCAGGGGCGGCTGGGCCCAGGTCGCATCCACCATTGCATGCGCTCCATCGGCCAAGCCGAGCGCGCCTTGGATCTCATGGTGCGTCGCGGGCTGTCACGGGAGGCGTTCGGGCGGCCCATCGCGCAGCTCGGCAAGAACGTGGAGGTGATTTCCCGCGCCCGCATCGAAATCGAGGCGATGCGCCTCATGGTGCTGAAGGCCGCCAAGGCCATGGACGTGCTGGGCAACCGGGAAGCCCGCGTGTGGGTTCACATGGTGAAGGCCATGGTGCCGGAGCGCGTGTGCCAGATCATCGACCAAGCCATTCAGATGCATGGCGCGAGTGGCGTGTCGCAATGGACGCCGCTGGCCGGCATGTACACCGGCCAGCGCACCCTGCGCATCGCGGACGGCCCTGACGAAGTGCATCACCTCGTCGTCGGGCGCGCCGAGCTGCGGAAGTACCAAGGCACGGCCTAGCACCCAACCGGCTTGTGCGGGCGGGTGGGCCCCGGTAGCGGGGCCCCACCCCTCGCCTTGCCCTCCCACGCGGAGCGTTCCATGCAGGTTCGCGCCAACAACCACGATTTCTCGCCGGTGCATGAGGCGCTGGCCAAGCGCATCGAGGACGATTTCCTCGTCATGGCGGCGACGGTGGTGCTCGAAGGCCAGGACGTGGTGGACCTGCACCTCGCCGGCCACCGTGACCGGGAAGCGGGGGCGCCCATCCGCGAGGACTCCATCTACCGCATCTATTCGAACACCAAGCCCATCACCTCGGTGGCCGCGATGACGCTCTGGGAAGCGGGCAAGTTTGACTTGGATGATCCGTTGGAGAAGCACCTGCCGGTGCTGGCGGGGCTTAAGGTGTTGCGCCTAGGCGCCACGGACGTGGCAGACATGGCGCCGCTCGACGCGCCGCCGACGGTGCGGCAGTTGATGTGCCACACCGCCGGTTTCTCCTACGGCTTCCTGATGGAATCGCCGGTGGATGAACGCTACCAAGCGGAGGGCATCTTGGCGGGACGCCTGACCTTGGAGCAGATGGTGGAGCGGCTGGCGCGGCTGCCCTTGGCGTACCGGCCCGGCGAGCGGTTCCAATACAGCGTGGCGACCGACGTGCTGGCGCGGTTGGTGGAGGTGTGGTCCGGGCAGCGCTTCGGGGACTACTTGGCCGAGCGCATCTTCGAGCCACTGGGCATGACGGACACGGGCTTCCACGTGCCGGCGGCACAGCAACACCGGTTCTGCGCGAACTATGCGCCCGTGGATCCTTTGGACCCGTTGAAGCCCGGCATCGTCGCGGCGCCGGAATCCATCGGCGGCGGCTACTTGACGCCGAAGCCGTGGCAGTCCGGTGGCGGCGGGCTGGTCTCCACGCTGGGGGACTACACGCGGTTCGTGCAGATGCTGATGGGCGAAGGTGCCTTGGGCGACGTGCGCATTCTGGACGCCTCCACGTTGGCCGAGATGCGCCGCAATCAACTCCCAGATGGCGTCGCGGTGCAATTTCCCATGTGGGTGATGCCAGACACGGTGTTCGGCCTCGGTTTCGCCATCAAGACGGCGCCGGCGGCCGGCGAACCGGACACCGCCATCGGCGAATACCATTGGGGTGGCATGGCCGGTACCCATAGCTGGATGTCGCCGGCCGCCGGCATCGCCGGCATCATCTTCACGCAACGGCTGCCCGGCTTCTGGCATCCGTTCAGCCAAGACTTCAAGCGCTTGGTTTACGCGGCGGCGGGGTAGGGCGTGGCCCGGCATCCTGCCGGCGGCGGGATTGCGCTCGGCGCTGGTCGGCCGCGCGATGGCGGCCAAACCTTGGCGTCAGGGCTTGTCCCCGCCCTCGAGTGCGGCTCGCAACGCCGGGTACTTTGGCTGGTCGATGGCCAGTTGGGCGGCGACGCTTTGACGCAAGTGCTCGGCAAGGCCCGGCATGGCTAGGTCGATGCTGCCGTCGCGCAGCCCCAGCGTGAGGCGCCAGCGCAGGGCCGGTAGATCCTCGGTGCTGTGGAAGAGGGCTTGCAGGCGCTTGGCCTCCGCGGCCCAGGCACTGGGCCCCAATGCGGTCTCGCGCAACGCGATGTCCAACGAGTTCGATGCCACGCGGGCCAGGAAGCGGGTGCGCCCTTGGGTGGCCGCCATCACCTCGCCGCGCAGGAAGTCGCGTACGCTGGTCAAGAGTTCGTCGAAGCGCGGCATGTCCACTGCGCGTTCCTCTGGGGGCGGTGCCGGCAGCGTGACGGCGCCGGGAATCAGCAAGTTCACGCAATCCATCTGGCACTCCGAGGAACGCCGCCCGATGCCCGGACGCTCGACGGACGGGTCCGGGCCGTTGCGGTAGCGGTCTGCCATGGAGAGGCAGCCGACGGCCCACCAGAAGGAACCGAACACTTCCCAGAACTTGACGTGCGCGGGGTCCACGGCGCGGCCGCTGGTGTCCTCGTAGCCTTGGAACAAGTCCTCGTAGCTGCCGAAGCCGCCCACTGGCCCGTCGCCACCAAAGCGCCAGGAGTTGGTGCAGAGCCAGCCCAAGTCGCGCATGGGGTCGCCGATGTGGGCCAGCTCCCAATCCAGCACCGCGACGATGCCGTCACCCGTGACCATCAGGTTGCCGTTGCGGAAGTCGCCATGCACCAAGCCCGGCGGAACCGCCGGCGGCGGGTGTTCCAAGAGCCAGCGGGCGGTGTAGTCGATCATGGGCTGCGGCGTCTCGAAGGCTTGGTAGCGCTGCCAGGTTTCGCGCACGAGTTGCGTTGGCGTGGCGCCGGGCAACCGCTCGGCTAACCCCGCCGCCGCCACATCGATGCCGTGGATGCGGGCCAAGGCCGCGCCGCAGTCATAGGCCAAGCGGCGGCGGGCGTCCGCCAATGCCGGGTCGCGGACGATGCGGGCACCGAGGGTTTCGCCGTCGAGCCACTCCATGACGAAGCCGGCACCCAGCCGGTCCGTGTCTTGGAGCACATGGTGTATCTGCGGCGCCGGTACGCCGGCGGTTCGCGCCGCCACCATCAACTTCGCTTCGGTGGCCAAGCCGAGGGTGCCGTCCGGTTGCGCCCCACCGGCGGCCCGCCGCAACGCGAAGCGGCGCCGGCCATCCACCATCACGGCATCGACGCGATAGGTTTCTTGGCTTGCGCCGCCCGAGAGCCGCTCGACGCCGGCGACGCCCACGCAGCCGGCGACGGCACCGGTGAGGACGGGTTCCAGGAGCGCTTGGAGGTCCGCGTTGGTCGTGGGCATGGCCTCCCCAAGGGTTGGGCGAAGGTCAGTTAGAATAAGCAATCCCGCGCGGGGAGTACGCATGAGACTGGCCCTCGTCGCCGCGCTGTTGTGGGCGGCGTCCGGTGCATTTGCCGAGACCCGGGTCGTCTTCGGCAGCTTTGGGAACGCGGACAACGCCGCGTCGCTCACGGCCCGTGTGTGGCAGTCCCTTGGCGTGGAGGCTGAGGTTATCACCACGGGCGTGGACGGTGCCCGTCGCCATCGCGTGGTGGGCCCCGCCCATTCCTCTGCCGCCGCCACGGCCCTGCGAGACCGTGCGATCGCGCTCGGCTGGCTGGATGCTTGGCTGTGGCGGGAAGCGCCGCCGGCCGCGCCGCCGGCCAAGGTGCCGCCTGTGGTGGCGGCGGAACCCATCGATCTACCCGGCACGGCCACCGTTGTCGTCGAGGACCTGCCCGACGAGCCGGCGCCATCGGCGTTGGCGGATGCAGTGCCAGAGGCCGACGCCATGCCGGCCGAAGCACCCAGCCAGGCGAACGAAGTGGCGCCGGGCTTGCGTTTGACAACGCCTTCCGGCGGTGCCGTCGCCGTGCCGCGCCGGGCGGAGCGAACGCTCGGCTTCACCTTGGACGGTGCCTTGGACGAGCCGTTCTGGGCGGAACTGCCGGGCTACGACAACATGGTCGTCGTCGAACCCGACACGTTGACGCCGGCGCGCTTTCGCACGGTGACGCGCTTTTTCCACACCGAACGCGGCCTCTATGTGGGCGCTTGGATGGAACAGCCGCCGGAGACGCTGCTGGCGCGGCTCAGCTCCCGCGACCAGTACATCAACCGCGACAGCTTCGGCCTCACGCTGGACACCTCGGGCACCGGGCTCTATGGCTACTGGTTCTCGGTGAACTTGGGCGGCACGGTGATGGACGGCAAGGTGGCGCCGGAGCGGGACTTCAGCTACGAGTGGGATGGCCCTTGGGAAAGCGCCACCAGCGAAACCGGCGATGGCTGGAGCATGGAAATGTTCCTGCCGTGGGCCATGATGGCCATGCCGGCCACCGAGGGCGACCGTGAGATGGGCTTCTGGGTCAATCGCAAGGTGGCCTACATCGACGAGCGTTGGGGCTGGCCGGCGCTGCCGTTCACCGCGTCGCGTTTCATGTCACGGCTCGGCAAGCTGCGCCTCTCCGAACTCACGCCGCAGCCGCAGCTCACGCTCTTTCCCTACGTCGCGGGCACCCACGATCGGGCCGCGGACGGCGACGAGGCGTGGGACACGGGGCTCGACGTCTTCTGGCGTCCGTCGTCGAACTTCCAAGTCACCGCCGCCATCACGCCGGACTTTGGTTCAGTGGAATCCGACGACGTGGTCATCAACCTCACTTCGCGGGAAACGTTTTTCCCGGAGAAGCGGCTCTTCTTCGTGGAGGGCAACGAGATTTTCCTCACCTCGCCTCGTTCCGCGGTGCAGCGCCCCGGCAGTGCCAACGCCGGTGGCGCGAGTTCCTCCATCGGCGCCCGACGCACCAAGGAGGCTTTCACGCGGCCGCCCACCACGCTGCTGAACACCCGCCGCATCGGCGGCAAGGCGCTGCTGCCCATTCCCGACGACGTGGAGGTGGCGGGCCACGAGGAGGCGCGCCCCACGGAGCTCTTGGGTGCGGCCAAGCTCACCGGACAGAGCGGTGCGTTCCGCTACGGGGTGCTGACGGCGCTGGAGGACGACCCGACGCTGCGCGGGATGCGGCACGGGGAGGACGTGTTGCTGGACGGCCACGGCCGGGATTTTGGCGTGTTGCGTGGGTTGTTGGAATCCGTTGGCGACGGCCGCCGCTCGTTGGGCTACATCGGCACCATCTTGGATCATCCGCTGCGCCAAGCGGTGGTGCATGGTTTGGATGCCCACTACCTGAGGGGGGATGGGAAGGTCAAGTTGGACGTGCAGCTGCTGCAAAGCGACATCGACGACGCGGCTGATGGCCGGGAAACCGGCTACGGCTTCCTGTCGGACGTCATTTGGACGCCACGCCGCGGCGTGCGCCATCGCTTCCGCGCCGACTACACCGACGAGGCATTGAACATCAACGACTTGGGCTATCTGGACCGCAACAACCTGAGGGGGCTGAACTACAGCTTCGACTACACCCGCGCCGGAATGCGCCGTTTCCGGCAATGGCGCAGTGGCTTCATGACCGGCTATTGGGTGAACGACGAAGGCCATGAGGTACGGCGCGGCATCTTCATTCGCAATAGCTTGATGTTCCACAACGGTTCGGAAGTACGCACGGAGTTCAACTACTTTCCTTGGCGCTGGGACGACCTCGAGAGCCGCGGCCACGGCACCTTCCGCAAGGACGATCGGCTGCAGGCGCAAATCGCCTATGGCACCGAGACGAGCAAGCCGTTTAGCTGGAGCGTGGTCGCAGGCGCTTTCCGGGAAGATCTCGACGGCTGGAACTACCGCGCCGGGCTCGGTTTCACGTTGAAGCCGGGCCACCGCTTCTCGCTGGACATGGACTTCGTGTACAACCATCGCGAGGCATGGCTCCTGCATCAGGAAGGCCGCGACTTCACCACCTTCCGCGCCCGGGATTGGCAGCCGAGCCTAGCCATGGATTTCTTCATCAGCGCCCGGCAACAATTGCGCTTGACCATGCAGTGGGCCGGCATCCGCGCCGAGGAGCGGGAGTTCTTCCGGGTGCCGGCGCGACCCGGCCGGTTGCTGCGCGTGGCGAAGGCGCCGGGTGCGCCCAGCGACGACTTCACCATCAGCCGATTGACGGCGCAGTTGCGCTATCGCTGGCAGATCGCGCCGCTTTCGGATCTCTTCATCGTTTACACGCGCGGCAGCAATCTGCCGGACTTGGGCGAAGCGCCTTTCGACGACTTGTTCCGGGACGCGCTGCGAGAGCCGGTCATTGACCTCTTCGTGCTGAAGTTGCGCTATCGCTTTGGCAGCTGACGCCCGCGGCCAGGCACCGCGGTTCTACTTCGGCTACTACTTGATCGCGGCGGCGTTCGCGACGCAATTCATATCCCACGGCGTGACGAACTACGTGGCCGGCGCGTTCCTCGCGCCGATGACGGAGGAACTCGGTTGGACCCGCGCCGAGTTCACGGTGCCGCGCTCCTTGGGTGGCTTTGTGATGGCGCTCACCGGCTTCTTCATCGGCGCGTGGGTGGACCGCTTCGGCGGCCGTCCGTTCATGGTGGCGGGGGTGTTGCTGACCAGCGCGTCGCTGTGGGCATTGAGCCATGTGCAAACGCTGGTCGGGTGGGTGTTGTTGAACGGCGTGGCGCTCACCGCCAGCGCGGCGCTGTTCGGCAACTTGGTGGCGAACGTGACGCTCGCCAAATGGTTTGTGGAGCTGCGTGGGCGGGCGGTGGCGGTGGCCGCGATGGGCGTCTCCTTCGGGGGCATCGCCCTCACGCCCGCCGCCACTTGGGCCATCGATGTGTGGGGCTGGCGTCCCGCATGGCGCGGTTTGGCCGTGGTGGCGTTGGCTTGCGCCTTGCCCTTCGCGCTGGTGATGCGGCGCGCCCCGGAAGACGCCGGCTTGCGCCCGGATGGCCGCACCGATGCCGATGCCGCCGCCGGCCGCACCCACCGCGCCGAGGCGGACTACGCGGGTTCCATGACGCGCCGGGAAGCGTTGGGCAGCACGGCCTTCTACCTGCTCATCTTGGCGTTCGGCCTATTCGTCATCAACATCGGCGTGATGCTGCTGCAAACGGTGCCCTATTTGACGGACGCCGGGTTTGGTCGGGCAACGGCGGCGCTGATGATCGTCGTCGCCTCCGTGCCGGCGATGCTGACGAAGCCATTGTGGGGAGGTTTGATCGATCGCTTGGATGGTCGGATGGGGCGCGGCGAGGCTGGCACCCCAGCACATCCGCGTGGTGGTTCGGCAACGGCCACGCGCATGGGCGCGAAGCGGCTCGCGGCCCTCGGTTCGGCCCTCACTGGCATGGCGACGTTGGCCATTGTTGCGAGCGTGGCGAGTGGTTCCCTCATCGGGGCCTACGGTGCCTTCTTCCTGCTCGGCGTTGGCTGGGGCGGCATGATCCCCCTGCAGGAGGTGATCTGGGCATCGTTCTTCGGACGCCGCCACTTGGGCGCCGTGCGCAGCGCAGCGCTTCCGTTTACCCTCATTTTCGGCGCCGGAGCGCCACTGGCCGTCTCCCACTACCACGATGTGGTGGGCGACTACCACGGGGCACTCTTGGGCGTCGCGGCGGCGAACCTCATCGCCGCGGCCTTGATGATGGCGATGCGACCGCCTCGAACGCGGCGTGGTCGGCCCCGGCCCGCCGCGTCGCCGGGTCTCCGCGGACGGCGCGGCAGCTAGCGAGGCCGGGCGCGGGCGAGCAGCTCCGGGCCGCTGGCGCAATCGACGATAAGGGTGCCGATGCGCATCAATTCAGCATGGTCCTCAACGCCGGCAAGGATGTCGGCCAACGCTTCGCCCGTGGCGGCGCCGAAGCGCCGTTCGGCTTGGCCGCAAAGCAGGGTGCGTTCTCCCTCCAACATTTCTTGGCGGCCCTCCTGCCTGCCTTCCTGTCGGCCTTTGTTGACTGTCTGTTCTTCCCACTCTCGAAGGGTGTCCGCAAGCATTGTCGGTGTCTCCATCATGTTCGCCAAGGTGCGGAGGCCATCGCCGAAGCGCGGGCGCAGAATGCCGTCGCACCACACCTCGAACGACTGCTGCAACGCCTGGTCGCCAACCTCCGCCAGCAGCGTGGCGGTTAGCGAGGCTGGGCGCGGGCGAGCAGCTCCGGGCCGCTGGCGCAATCGACGATGAGGGTGCCGATGCGCATCAATTCAGCGTGGTCTTCAACGCCGGCGAGGATGCCGGCCAGCGCTTGCCCCGTGGCGGCGCCGAAGCGCCGTTCGGCTAGGCCGCAAAGCAGGGTGCGTTCTCCCTCCAACATTTCTTGGCGGCCTTCCTGTAGACCTTCGCGTCGGCCCTCCTGCCGGCCCTCTTGCCTGCCTTCGCGTCGGCCCGCCTGCCGGCCTTCGTCGATGATCCGTTCTTCCCACTCTCGAAGGGTGTCCGCAAGCATTGTCGGTGTCTCCATCATGTTCGCCAAGGTGCGGAGGCCATCGCCGAAGCGCGGGCGCAGAATGCCGTCGCACCACACCTCGAACGACCGCTGCAGCGCCCGGTCGCCAGCCTCGGCCAGCAGCGCGGCGGCTCGTTTGAGCGCCGCCGCCAACCCCGCCGCCGGCGCCGCGTCCAACGCCAGCGCGGCGCGGGCCAGGTTGCCGTCCTCCACGTCATCGCCGGCATAGTCCTTCGCCTTGATCAGCCGATAGGCAAAGCTCGGCTGCAGACGCGCCAGCATCGGCGGTGCCCAACCAGCGGGCGTCGCCAGTTGCAGCGGCACACGCCACCGTTCCCGACCGTTGTACACCACCAGCGGCACATGCGCCACCACCAGGCCCATCGGGGCCGGCTTCCAGCCGGAGCGGGCCAAGTCGTTGCGCAGCAACGCGGCGTATTCGAGCATGCGTTCCGCCATGAGCGGGTCCGGACTGGACTGAAACTCGATGTGGAACAACACGCCGGCGCCGGCGGGCCGCCCGCCGCCCGGCTTGAACGGCGCCCACCAAGGCATGTCCGCCAGCCGCTTGCGCAAGTCGTCCGCGACATGCTCCGCCGGCAGTCTTGCCAGTTGGTCGAGGTCCAAATCGTCCACCCAGTCGTCGCCAAGCAGGCGGGCGAGGTCCGCGACCATGCGGGGATGGGAGAACAGCCGCTTGTTGGCTGGGTCGTTGTGGCGGATCGGCGCGGCCATGGTGACACAGTGCGCCGATGCCGCCGCGAGCGAAATGGCGCAGGGCTGCAAGTGGTGTGCGAGATCGCCGCAATTTTGCGTGAGCCATGACCACGGCGTCGTCAGGCGGAACGTGCCTCACTGGGCGCGCCAGCTCGAAGTGCGTTCGGCGTCCAACCGAATCAACGCGGAGATGGGCACGTCGGCGTACTGCGCATACTTCGCCCTGAGCACCCGCTCCCCATCCGCGTCTCGCCCAACGACGCTCGCCGCACCGTCCACCCGCACCCACCAGAGGGCCTGCCAGTCCTCGGAGTAGTGGTCGATGAGCAGCGTGGCGCGAGGATTGGCGCGGATGTTGGCCACGCGCTTGAGGCGCATGTGGCGCTTGGGTTTGCCGTCGATGGGCAGCCAGACCACTCGCCCTTGGCATGCGAACACCACGGGCACGATGTGGGGTGCCCCGTCCGCGCCGACGGTGGCGAGGCGCGCCACCCGGGCGCTGGCTAACGCATCAGTCGGAAACAGGAGCGCACCTCGCCCACAAACAGTTCCGGCTGCTCGAAGGCGGCGAAGTGGCCGCCCTTGTCCAGCAGGTTGTAGTAGCGGAGGTCCTTCATGCGCGTTTCCACCCAACGCCGCGAAGCGCGGAAGATCTCCTTGGGGAAGAGGCTGCAGCCGGATGGCACGGTCACATCGTCCAAGCGCCCGCGCGCGAAGCTCTCCCAGTAGAGGCGGGCCGAAGAGGCGCCGGCCGCCGGCAGCCAATAGAGCATCACGTTGTCCAACAGCTCGTCGCGGGACAGCACGTTCTCCGGATGCCCGCCGCAATCCGTCCACTGATAGAACTTCTCGACGATCCATGCGGCCTGTGCGGCCGGCGAATCCACCAGCCCATAGCCCAACGTCTGCGGGCGGGTGCTCTGTTGCTTGGAATAGCCGGAGTCCCAGTCTTGGTAGAACTTGCGTGCGGCCATCGCGTCCTTCTCGAGGTCGGTCATCTCTTCGGGCGGGGTATCGACCCGGCCGATCACCGGCATGTTGACGTGTATCCCGGCGCAGTGCTCCACGTCCTGGCCGCCGATGGCGGCGGTCACCGCGGCGCCCCAATCCCCGCCTTGGGCGAAGTATCGGTCGTAGCCGAGCCGCGCCATCAGTGTCGCCCACGCCCGCCCGATGCGCTCCACGCCCCAACCCGCCTCGCGCGGCTTGTCGGAGAAGCCATAGCCGGGCAGGGCAGGCACGACGACGTGGAAGGCGTCGGCGGCGTCACCACCATGGGCCGCCGGGTTGGAGAGCGGGCCGATGACCTTCAGGAACTCGACGATGGAGCCGGGCCAGCCGTGGGTCAAAACCAAGGGGCGGGCGTTCGCCTCCGGGGAAGGGCAGTGCAGGAAGTGGATGCCGCAGCCGTCGATGTCTGTCTTGAATGGCCCGATGGCGTTGAGGCGGGCTTCGAGGGCGCGCCAATCGTAGCTTGTGCGCCAGTGTTCGCAGAGTTCCTTCACGTAGGCCAGCGGAATGCCCTGCGTCCAGTCGTCCACCAGCTCCGCTTCCGGCCACCGGGTGTTGGCCAGCCGTGTCCTCAAGTCGCTGAGCGCGGCCTCTGGGATTTCGATGCGGTGGGGCCGGATGTCGGTGGCCATGACGATGCCTCGCTGAGTTGATGGCGTTGGGGTGGGAGTATATCGGGCGGGGCGGCCGTTCAGCCGCCTACGCGGCCGGCCGCCGCATGCCCGGTGGGTGCAGCGCCTGTGACGTATCACGGTGCGTCGGCACACCGGCTTCCGCGAATATGCGGTCGATGTCGCCGCGCACACCGTCGTCCAAGCGCCAATCCGCGGCGGCCACGTTCTCCTTCAGTTCGTGTTCGTCGCGCATCCCGACCAACGCCACGGACACGGCTTCGTTCCCCAGCACCCAAGCGATGGCGAGCTGCGCGACGGACTTGTCGTGCTCCGCCGCCAGTTCGGCCAATCGCGCCGTGACGCCGATTTCCTTCAGGAACGGCTCACGCTCGAAAAGCGGCAGGTCGAAGGCGTTGCCGCGGGCGCGCCAATCGTTTTCGGCGAACTCGGTCGCCGCCGTGAAGGCGCCGGAGAGCAGCCCGAAGCCCAAGCTGCCGTAAGCCATGTAACCGACGTTGTGCGACTGGCACCAAGGCAGCACCGCCGCCTCCATGCGCCGGTCGAAGAGGTGATAGCCCACTTGGTTCACTGCCAAGTGGCCGTGCCGTTCGCACTCTTCGAGCATCGCCACGTCGAAGTTGGACACACCGTAGTGGCGCACCTTGCCTTCGGCCTTGAGCTGTTCCAGCGCGCCGATGGTCTCGGCCAGCGGGGTGTCGTGGTCCGGCCAGTGGATCATCATCAGGTCGATGATGTCCGTTTCGAGGCGCTTCAAGCACCCCTCAGTGCGGGCGATGACGTTCTCCGGCGTTGAGTCCAGCCCGACGATGCGGCCTTCGTCGTTGTAGCGAAAGCCCACCTTGGTGGCAAGGATGACCTCATCGCGCCGCCCGCCCAACGCTTTGGCCAAGAGCGTCTCGGAATGGAACGGGCCGTACACCTCCGCCGTGTCGAACAGCGTCACGCCGTGGTCGATGGCGAGATTCACCGCCCGCGCCGCCTCCGCCACGTCGATGGCGCCGTACATCGTGGTGCTCATCTCCCAAGTGCCGAAACCGATGGCCGAGGTGATCAGATCCGTGTCGCCGATGCGTCGTTGTTCCATGCTTCCTCCCCGCGCTGGCAGGTCACAAAGTGTATGCTGAACTTGCGGGCGCTGTGGAGTGGGCGAGGCGCTCGCCGGATGCCGTGCAGGCGCGTGATCCCGCGTTGGCGGCGACATGGCCAACTCCAAATTGCCAAGCCTCAACTTGGTGTGGTGCTGAACTTGATTACTACATTTCGTCACACCCAAGCGACACTTGCGAAACTCGAACAACTAGGAAAGTACTGACTTCCCGGGTGCTCAAATGGCGCGAGACGACTTGGCAAAGAGGGGAAGGCAGGTGCGGCTCCATGCCGGCCCCCGAGACGCGATCGGGCCGGCGATTGAGATGCTTGGCCGGTGGTTCGACCTCACTGCCGTGGTCATCGGCGGGGGAACTGCCTTGGAAGCACGTTGGCACCATCGACGTTCGACGGACCTTGACCTCTTTGCGCCAGTGCCGTACCTGTCCAGCTTGATGAGAGTGCCGAGGGATCAGATCGACAGGGAACTCCATGACCGGGCCGCGCCTTCGCCTCCGGTGGACACCTCCGTTGGCGCGACGCATCTGCGGTGCTTGGTCGGCGGCGTGCCAGTTTCTCTGTCGGGAACTCGCGGGTTCTGGACGGAGGATCATGATCCTTGCGTGGAAGCATCAACAGGAATGCCGTTGGCGGCGAGTACCGACATTCTGTTGCGAAAGATGCAGGGCAGGACGCTCGCGCAAGGCCGTGCCGTGGCGCGTGACGCTTACGATTTCGTCGTTGCCCAAGCGTTCGATCCGATCTCGTTTCGTGATGCCCTTGCACATTTGGATGAAGAACAGGCGCACGTCATCGCCGAGACTTTCAACGCCTTGGCCGACACGCCGCCGAGGGCGGAGGGACGCGGTGTCGAAGCGCCCACCTATCCGGCCATTTTGGAACGGGGCCTGTGGAAACTCGCCGCGCAGATCTTTCGGAATCCGCAACGGGATTTGGGCATCGCCAGAGGGGGTCGCCGTGTACGCGGAAGATGACCGGTTGCGCTTTGCGCCGAACAATCAGCGTGTACACCCCTTGGAAACGTTCGACTCGCCCGCGTGCTCGCTGGTGATGAAGGCCAGCGAAGTCGATCTGCGTTGCGCGCGATGGCTGCTCGCCAAGCGGCTCGCTGGTCACAGCTGCAAGGTGCAGTGGGCCAGAGCGCAAGCGATCATCCGTGATTCAGCGGACGTTGGCGAAGGCGAGCGCCTGGCGCTGCGCGATTTCTTCACGGAACTGGACGGGCTGGAGATCGCGCAAGTGATGCGGGCCGCGAGCGTGACGCCGGGGCGCATGGCGGCGCTCTTCCACGAAATCGACGTTCGCCAGTGGCAGGCGGTGCTCTGGGTCAATCAATTCTCCAGCCGCCGCCCAACGCCGGAAATGGACTATTGGGACAAGTTCGCGCAGGGTTCGCTTTGCTTTGAGAACGGCAAACCACGGCGGCCGGAACCATTGGGCCCTGGAGACTCGAAATCGGATTCACTGGGGAGCGGGATGCGCTGAGTCTCAGATGCAAAGATGAGGTGGGAGCGTCCCGCCCCGGCCGACCTGCCCACCATCCGTTC
Source organism: Candidatus Azotimanducaceae bacterium (assembly GCA_965200505.1). Classification (GTDB taxonomy): domain Bacteria; phylum Pseudomonadota; class Gammaproteobacteria; order Pseudomonadales; family Azotimanducaceae; genus VXNE01. The sequence continues at coordinate 3,607,780 of OZ241343.1, forward strand.
CGGGTTGGCCGACATTCGGGAAGCCGTGGAAGGCCCCCGCGGCTCCTGTCGTATCATCGCCCCCACGGCGGCTGCGCAACGCGGCCCAGCGCGGTTGGGGCGAGGGCATGAGTGGATTCGAGAGCATCATCTACGAGGTGGCGGATGGCCGTGCCCGCATCACGCTCAACCGGCCGGAGAAGCTGAACGCGCTCACGCTGCAACTGCAGGCCGAGCTCAACGAGGCGCTGTGGGAGGCGGACAACGACACGCGGGTGCATTGCGTCATCCTGCGCGGCGCTGGGCGGGCGTTCTCCGCCGGTTACGACCTCACCGGCGCTGATCGGAACGTTCCCGTCTCCCGCGTGCAATCGAGCGAAACGCCGTATCGCGGCAGTCGCAGCGTGGACGATGACGCTTGGCAGTTGGAACGCGCCCAGCGGCTGCGCATGGCGCTCTTCGACATGCACAAGCCGTCCATCGCGCAACTGCACGGCTATTGCCTCGCCGGCGGCACGGATATCGCCCTCCTTTGCGACATGATCATCGCCGCGGACGACACCCTCATCGGCTTTCCACCGGCGCGGGATTTGGGGGCGTTGCCCAACAACATGTGGCTCTACAACCTAGGCCCGCAGTGGGCGAAGCGCCTCACCATGACCGGGGATTCCATCACCGGCGCCGATGCCTGCCAACTGGGCCTCGTGATGAAGGCGGTGCCCAAGGCGGACTTGGAGGCCGAAGTGGAACAGCTTGCGGACCGCTTGGCCCTCATCGACCCGGACCTCCTCGCCGCCAACAAGCGCATCATCAACTTGGGCTTGGAGCTGATGGGCGCCCGCACCCTGCAGCGCCTCGCCGCCGAGAACGATGTGCGCGGCCACAACTCGGCCGCCGCGCTCGGCTTTGGGCAGCGGGTGCGGGAGCAGGGGCTGCACGGCGCCTTGCGCGAACGCGACGGCAAGTTCGGCGATGGCCGTGCCCGCGTCAACGGCCCGGAACGGCGCGACGGGAAAGGGCGCCTCATCGAACCATAAGCCGCCTTGGAAGTTCTCCAACTCCTCATCAGCGGGCTGTCGCTCGGCTGCGTCTATGGCTTGATCGCGCTCGGCTTGGTGCTCATCTACAAGGCCACCGAGACCGTGAACTTCGCCCAAGGCGAAGTGATGATGCTCGGCGCCTTCGTCGCCTTCACCTTCGTCAACGTGTTGGATTGGCCGTTCGCATTGGGTTTCGTGGCCACGCTCGCGGTGATGGGGGTGGTGGGCGCGTTGCTCGAGCGGGTGCTCATGCGACCGATGCTGGGCGAGCCACCCTTCGCCGCGCTCATGCTCACCATCGGCTTGGGCTTTGTCCTCCGCGCCGTCGCCGGCGCCGTTTGGGGCAATGAGCCGCACACCCTGCACACGCCCTTCGCCGGCAACGTGTTGCGGTTCGGCGATCTGGTGGTGGGCACGGAGAACATCGCCATCGTGCTGGGCACGGCCGTTCTCTGCGGCGGGCTGTATGCCTTCTTCCGCTTCGCCCGCGTCGGCATTGCCATGCAGGCGGCGTCGCAGAACCAGCTCGCCGCGTTCTACGTCGGCATCCCGGTGCAGCGGGTGTTCGCCTTCGTGTGGGCGTTGTCTGCCATGGTCGCGGCCACCGCCGGGGTGCTGGTGGCGCCGGTGTCCCTCATCGACCCGATGATGGGCTTCATCGCCATCAAGGCGTTCGCGGCGGCCATCGTCGGTGGTTTCGGCAGCTTGCCGGGCGCCATCATCGGCGGCCTCATCGTTGGCGTGGTGGAGCAGTTCGCCTCGCGCTACCTGCCGCCCGGCTTTGGCGACACCAGCGCCTACGTCATCCTCCTGGTGATGTTGGTCGCGCGGCCGGAGGGCCTCTTCGCCACGCTGCAGAGGAAAAAGGTGTGAGATTCGTCCGCAAGACGCGCTACGGCCAAGACATCGACCTCTTCGCGCACAACGGCCAGCGGTTCTGGTACGCGGTGTTGCTCGTCGCCTTGCTGGCGGCGCCCCTCGCGTTGGGGGATTTCTACCTCGGCGAAGTGTCGTTGGTGTTCATCTACGCCATCGCCGGCATCGGCTTGATGCTGCTGGTGGGCTACACCGGCCTGGTGAGCTTGGGCCACGCGGCCTTTCTCGCCATCGGCGCGTATGCCCATGCGTGGTTGTTGACGCATGGCTGGCCCTTCCCGGTGTCGTTGGCCGCCGCCACCGCCTTGGCGGCCACTGTCGGGGCGCTGGTGGGCATTCCAGCGCTCAGGATGACGGGCATCTATCTGGCCGTCGCCACCTTGGCCTTCGCCGAGATCGTGGAACAGGTGATCACGCGCTGGGAATCCGTCACCGGCGGCTACCGGGGCATGCCCGTGCCCCGCGCCGAGTTGTTCTCGGTGTCGCTGTTGGACGTGGATGTCTTTTACTACCTCTGTCTGGCGCTCTTGGTGGGGTGCCTCATCGCCGCGCTCAACCTGCTGCGCAGCCCCTCCGGGCGGGCCATGGTCGCGGTGCGGGATTCCGAGGTGGCGGCGCAGAGCATGGGCATCAACTTGGCGCGAACCAAGACGCTGGCGTTCGCCGTGTCGGCTGGGTTCACGGGCCTCGCCGGCGGCTTGCTCGCGCACAAGATCGGCTATCTGGCGCCAGACGCCTTCACCATCGTGCTTTCCATCCAACTGCTGCTGATGGTGGTGGTCGGCGGCTTGGGTTCCATGCATGGGGTGATCTACGGCGCCATCTTCATCGGCCTCCTGCCCCAAGGCATCGCCCTGCTGCGCGACGCCGCGCCGCCCGTGGTGGCGCAGCTGCCGGGGCTTGAGCCCGGCATCTTCGGCGCCATCCTCATCCTGTTCCTCATCTATGAACCTCTCGGCATCCATGGACGTTGGGTGAAGGTGCGCCAGTTCTTCGACGAGTTTCCGCTCTATCGCCGCGCGACGCACCGCCGGCAAAGGAGCTTTCTGCGCACGGAGCGGGTGCGATGAGCCTCTTCCGGGCACAGGGCTTGAGCTTGAGCTTTGGCGGCGTCCATGCGGTGCGCGACGTGTCGTTCCAAGTGGAGCAGGGCGAGGTGTTCAGCATCATCGGCCCGAACGGCGCCGGCAAAACCACCCTGTTCAACCTCATCAGCCGCTTCTACGACCCCGACGCCGGCGCCATCGAGTTCCAAGGCGAGGACATCACGCGCTTGGCCGCCCACCACATCGCCGCCAAGGGCATCGCGCGCACCTTCCAGAACACGGAACTCTTTCAGCATGAGACGGTGCTCGCCAACCTGCTGATCGGCCGCCATGCGCACCGCCGCACCCGCTGGCCGGAGGAACTCTTGTTCCTGCCCCGGGTGCGGCGGCAAGATTTGGCGTTCCGCGAGAAGGTGGAGGAGGTGATCGACCTGCTGCACCTGCAGGGCTATCGGGAACAGACCATCGCCGGCCTGCCGTACGGTGCCCGCAAGATGGTCGAGGTGGCGCGGGCGCTCTGCGTCGAACCCACGCTGCTCCTGTTGGACGAGCCGTCCTCCGGCCTCAACCCGGAGGAAACGGAAGACCTGTCGTTTTGGATCGAAGACATCAACGAGGATTTGGGCGTCACCATCATCATGGTGGAACACGACATGAACCTCGTCTCGCGGGCATCCCACCGGGTGTTGGCGATGGCGGATGGCGAAGTGTTGGCGGTGGGGGCGCCGGCGGACATCCAGCGGCATCCCGACGTGCTGAGGGCCTATCTGGGTGACTGACGCCGCGGCCGCCGCGCCGCTTCTGACGCTGCAGAACATCGAGGCGCATTACGGCCCGGTGCTGGCCATCCGCGGCGTCAGCCTCGAGGTGCCGGCAGGGCGGATCGTCGCCGTGCTCGGCGCCAACGGCGCCGGCAAAACCACGGTGCTGAAGACCATCAGCGGCGCCATGATCCCGGAGAAGGGATCGGTTGCGTTCCGCGGTGAGGACATCTCCGGCTGGGCGCCAGACCGGGTGGCTCGCCTCGGCGTCGCCCATGTGCCGGAGGGCCGCGAGGTGTTCCCGTTCTTGACCGTGGAGGAAAACCTGCGCATGGGCGCCTTCAGCCGCCGTGACGCCGGCGTGAAGGACGATCTGGCGATGGTCTATGGCTACTTCCCATCCTTGGCGGAACGGCGCGGGCTGGCGGCCGGCTTCCTGTCTGGCGGGCAGCAGCAAATGCTGGCGCTGGGCCGCGCGCTCATGCTGCGCCCGGCGCTCATGCTGCTCGATGAGCCCTCCCTCGGCCTTTCGCCCCGCCTCACCCACGACATCGCCGAAATCATCGGCCGCCTCAACGCCGAGCAGGGCGTCACCTTGCTGCTAGTGGAGCAGAATGCGAAGATGGCCCTTGACCTCTCGGACTACGGCTATGTCATGGAACTCGGCCGGGTGGTGATGGAGGACACCGCGGCGCGGCTCAAGGACGCCACGGACATCAAGGAGTTCTATCTGGGCATGAAGGACGAGGGCGTGCGCGGGCGACGGCGTTGGAAGGCGCGCAAGACATGGCGCTGACCGCGCCGAGCGCAGCCGACAACGGCGCCAATGGCGGGGCGGCCATCGTCGCCGGCTGCGCCACGGTGCCGCGATTGTTCGCCAAGCGCGTGGCGGAGCGGTCCAGCAAGGTGGCCATCCGCGAAAAGGACTTTGGCCTTTGGAACGAGTACACATGGGGCGACTACGGCGCCGAGGCGCGGGCCGTCGGCTTGGGTCTCAGGGCGCTGGGCATGAAGCGCCGCGACGTGGTTTCCATCGCCTCGGAAGTGAACAAGGAGTGGATGTTCGCGGATTTGGGCGTCATCTGCATGGGCGGCGTGACGAATGGCGTCTATCCCACCGACGCGGCCGGCCAGGTGGAGTACCTCATCAACGACAGCGGCACCCGCTTCTACTTCGCCGAGGATGAGGAGCAGCTGGACAAGGTGCTCGCGGTGCGCGACCGCACACCGACTTTGGAGAAGATCATCATCTTCGACATGGAGGGCTTGCGGGGGCTGGATGACGGCATGTGCATGAGCTTCGAGGCGCTCACGGCCCTCGGTCGCGCGCATGACGACGCGCATCCCGGCGCCTGGGACGACGCCATTGCCCAAGCCGACGCGGAAGACCTGATGATGCTCACCTACACCTCCGGCACCACCGGGCCGCCGAAGGGCGCCATGATCAGCCAACGCAACATGCTGTTCATGATGAACTGCCTGCAATGGAGCTATGGCATCCGCGACACGGACGAACAGCTGGGCTTCCTGCCGCTCGCCCATGTGGCTGGCCGGATGTTCTACACGTTCGCCGCGCTCGAATCCTGTTCCGTGGTGAACTTGGTGGAAGAACCGGAAACCATCACTCGAGATCAACAGGAGGCGTCGCCGACCATCCATTTCGCCGTGCCCCGGGTGTGGGAAAAACAGTTTTCCACCGTCGCCATCAAGCTGAAGGAAGCCACGGCGTTGGGGCGCTGGGCGTATCGCCTGGCGATGCGGGTGGGTGAGCGCCGGGCGGCACACTTGAAGGTTGGCGCCCAGCCGCCGAAGTTGTTGGAAGCGCTCTTCTTCCTGGCGGACGCCACCATCCTGAAGAATGTCCGCCGCATGCTCGGCATCGACAATTGCCGCTGGCTCTCCACCGCCGCGGCGCCCATCGCGCCAGACCTCATCGATTGGTATTGGGCGCTCGGCAAGCCGATGTATGAGGTGTATGGCCAAACCGAGTGCGCCGGCATCGCCACCGCCAACACGCCTGGGCGCTGCCGCATCGGCAGTGTGGGCGCCGCGGTGCGCCATGTGGAGGTTGAGCTCACGGATGAAAACGAGATCATCATCCGCTCGCCGGGCGTGATCCAAGGCTATTGGAACAAACCGGAGAAAACCGCCGAGACCTTTCGCCAAGGTTGGCTGCACACCGGCGATGTGGGGCGCATCGACGACGATGGCTTCGTTTACATCGTTGACCGCATGAAGGACATCATCATCACCGCCGGCGGCAAGAACATCACGCCGAGCGAAATCGAGAACCAGCTCAAGTTTTCCCCCTACATCACGGACGCGGTGGTGATTGGCGACCGCCGCCCTTATCTCACCTGCCTGGTGATGATCGATCACGAGAACGTCACCAAGTTTGCGCAAGACAATGACGTGCCGTTCACCAACTACACTAGCTTGTGCCACACGCAAGCCGTGCAGGACTTGGTGGCCGGCGAGATCGAACGGGTGAACGCCAAGTTCGCCCGCGTGGAGACCATCAAGAAGTTCCGCCTCATCGACCAGTTGCTGGACCCGGAGGACGATGAATTGACGCCCACGCAGAAGCTCAAGCGCAAAGTGGTGAACGAGAAATACGCGGGGTTGATCGAGGACATGTACGGCAAATGAGCGGTGGTGGCTTGAACGTTGACGTGGCGCCGTTGGCCCCCCGTAACGCGGCGGCGAGACCAGTGCGCTGGCTCGGCGAACTCAATGGCTGCCTGGAGCGAACCGAGTGCCGCGGCGCGGATGGCCCGATGTCGCTGGAAGCCGGCCTCGATGCCTTGGCGGGCCTTTGGGCGCGTCAGCGCCGCAACGATGGTGCCGTCTATTGGGCCGGCAACGGCGGCAGCGCCGCCATCGCCACGCACCTGTCGCAAGACCTGCTCAACAAGTGCGGCGTCCGCTCAGTGACGTTCAATGACGCGGCGCTCATCACCTGCATGGCCAACGACTATGGCTATGCCCAGGTGTTTGCCCGGCCCTTGGCCGCCTTGGCGCGCTCGGGCGAGGCGCTGCTGGCCATTTCCAGTTCCGGCATGTCCGAGAACATCACCGGTGCCGCCGCCAAGGCGCTGGAGTTGGGTCTGGAGTTGGTGACCTTCTCGGCGTTCGCCCCAGACAACCGCCTGCGCCAACTGCCCGCCACGCTGTCGTTCCATGTGCCGACGCGGCGTTACGGCCAAGCCGAACTCGCCCACGGTGCCCTCCTGCATGCCGCGCTCGACTGGTTGGAGGGCACCGAGGCGCGATAGGCACCCTCGTTCGGGCACCTAAGCGAGTAAGATTTCGCCTCATGCCCCGATGGGAGCGAGCAGCATGACCTTTGTTCCAATGCCCACCGACTTGGCGCCCGAGCGTTTCCGCAAGGGCTGGGCCGCGCTCGTGGCGTGCGCCGCCTTGGCCGCCTGCACACCACCGGACACGCCCCAAGATTCGGGCGCCGCGCCGCTCGTGGATGGCGTCACGGACACCGAGGTCGTGTTCGGCACCCACACGGATTTGTCCGGCCCGGTGGCGATTTGGGGCGTTGGTACGGTGAACGGCGCCCGCATGCGCTTCGACGACGCGAACGCGGCCGGTGGGGTGCATGGCCGCACCATTCGCTTCATCGTCGAAGACACCCAGTACCAAGTGCCGCGAGCCATTCAGGCCGCCAACAAGCTCATCAGCCGCGACAAGATCTTCGCCATGCTGATCGCCACCGGCACACCGACGAACAACGCCGTGATGACGCAGCAGTTCGAGCAGGGTGTGCCGAACCTGTTTCCCGTCACCGGCGCGCGCTCCATGGTCGAGCCGTTCAATCCGTTGATGGTGACGCAACACGGCATCTACTACGACGAGGTGCGCGCCGCGGTGAAGTACTTCGTGGAAGAGCGGGGCAGGCAAGCGGTTTGCGCCATCTATCAGGACACGGACTACGGCATCGAGATCTTGGAGGGCGCGCAGGATCAGCTGGCGGTGATGGGGCTTGAGATCACCGAGACCTCCGCGCACAAACCCGACGCCACGGATTTCACGCCGGCCATCCTCCGGCTGCGCGAGGCGAACTGCGATCTGGTGTTGATGGGCACGGTACACCGCGACACCATCCTCGTGTTGGAGGCGGCGCGCAAGATGGGTTGGGAAGACGTCGATTGGGTGGGCAACAACGCCGCCTATGGCCAGGTGATTGCGGAACAGGAGAGCGGTTCCGGCGAGGGCTACCATGCCTTCGTACACATGGCGCGTCTGTATGCGGACGATGACCTGCCGCCCCCGGTGCGCGCTTGGTACGAAGCCTATGAGCAGCGTTTCGGCGTGGAGCCGGGCCTGCCGGCGATGGAGGGCTGGCGCGCCGCGGACTTGGTGCTGCAAGCCCTTGAGATCGCTGGGCGCGACCTCACGCGGGCGGGCCTCTTGGCCGCCATCGAGAGCATGACGGATGTGACGGACATCTTCGGCTACCGCCTGTCGTTCGGGCCGAACGACCACAATGGCGTCGGCCATTCCACGTTAAGCGTCGTGCGCGGCGGCCGCTGGGTGACGCTGGCGCAGGAGATCAGCTACTAGCGGAGTTCGGTGCCGGTGCGTGCCCTCAGATGGGTGGCGGCCCGGCGCGGTCGGTGAGCAGCCAGCGAATCATCGGCAGGTGGGCGCGGCCGAAGAACACCTCCTCGCCGACCAGGTAAGCCGGCGCATTGAAGAGGCCCGCGGCCACGAGGCGTTCCTGCAGTGCCGCGAACCCGTCGGCGTCTTCCGCGAAGGAGGCAACGCCGACTTCGCCGAGCAGGTGGCGCAGCGCCGCATGGTCTTCAATGTCCAGCGCCACGCGCCAATACGCGGCGAAGGCGCGGTCCAGAAAGCCTTGCAAGGCGGCATCCGAATGGGCCTTCGCCGCCAGCATGGCCATGCCGAAGCCGGTGGAGTCCGGATCTCGGTAGATGTCCTCGATGACCAAGCCTTGCACGGCGGCGTAGCGTTCAATCTCGCGGGCGTTGTACGCGGCGCGATGGCGCAGGTGTCGCTCGCCCCGGCCCCCGCCAGTGGGCGGGCGGCGATGCGGCGATGCGACGGTCGGCAGCCAGTCCACGGCGATGTCGAGTTCCGCGGCCAGCACCCTCGTCGGCGCCAACGCCAGGTAGCACTCCGGCCGCTTCACGTCCAAGGTGACGGTGAGCGGGCGGCTCGGCGCAAAGGGTTCGGTCATGGGCGTCGCGCGCGTCTCGCCATCACGACGGCGCCCCGATGGCCTGATAGGCCACGTCGGGCGCCGGCCCGCGCCGTCCGCGCAGCATCCAGCCCACCATCGGCAGGTGTTCGCGGCCGAAGAAGTACTCGCCGTCCACCACATAGCCGGGCACGCCGTAGATGCCGGCATGGAAGATGGCCGCCTGCATGGCATCGTGTTCGGTGCGCCCCGGCCCGCTGTGGAACGCCTCGAAGCCGTCCGTTTCAGCGCCGGCCGCGGCGAGTGCCGCGGTCACGGTGGCGGCATCCTCCGCGTCGAACTCACGGCGCCAAAAGCGCGCATAGGTGTCGTTCATGTACCGCGCCAGCACGGCGTCGCCGTGCCGCTTCGCCCACATCATGCCGATGTGGACGAGGGAGGTGTCCCAGATCTTCACGGTGCCCCGAAGCTGATGGCCGGCGAGCCGCGCGTAACGGCGCGCGTCCCGATAGGCATACTTCACGCCGCGCCATTGTTCCGGCGTGCGGTTCTGTTCCACCACGCGGTCGCTCTTGTCGAGGCGGGCGGAGCCCAGGAAACTGGGAATGTCGAGGGTGAGCGGCCGCCAATCGACGTCGATGCCGAGTTGCGCCGCCAAGGCGAAGGTCGGGTCCTTGGCGATGAAGGCGTAGGGACTCTTAAAGTCCATATATACGATGAGGGGCCGGTCCGACCGCCACGGGTCAAACTCGGCGCTCGCGGGCACCGTCATGCCGCCGATCTCCTATGGCGCACCAGCTGGCGTGGCCGAACGTCGGGCCACGGCACCGCACGGCATCGCGGCGGCCCTCATGGCCGCGTTCGCCGCCGGGCGGTGGTGTCCCGCGCCGGCCCGGCTTAAGCGCGACGCGGTTTCAGAACCAGTTGCTTGCGGCCCCCGCTAAGCGGGTTCTGGCCGCTCACTCCCATGGGAATGTGCTTGATTTTCTTCCCAGACTTCAAGTATGCGTCCACATCCGCCGCCAGTTGTTCCCTCGTGCGGGCGATGGCCGCATCGGTACGTGCCCTGTTTGCCATGATTTTCGTTCTCCCCCGAGAACTTGCAACCCTAAACGCTCGCCGGGCACACCGCCAAGTTTGACTTTTGCTCCGGATTCGAGTAAGGAAGGCCGTGATTGCATGGCCACCACGGGCGTTTTTTCTAGTTGAAACAGGCGTCTGCGCTGGTTCGTCACCTTCGGAAACAGCCGTGGACAGTGGGAGAGCCAAGCCGCTTGGAGCATCGCAGCGCCACCGGCCGGCGCCGCCACCCTGTGGGCCTTAAGGTGCCGCAGCGCCCTCGCCGACCAGCGCCTTGACGTCTGCCAGCACTTGGGCGAATGACGGGCGTGTCTGGTAGCCGCGCTCGGCCCACTTGCCCTGGATGATGCCTTCGGCATCGACATGGAAGATGCCGGGATGGGCGATGCCGTAGGCCGGGTGCCCGGGCGCATAGTCCTCGTTCAAGATGCCGAGCGCTCGCGCCCGTTCGCCGGCCGCCACCGTGTCAGTGGCGGCGTCCGAGAGCATCGGGTAGCCGATGTCGTTGTCGCTCGTGAACTCCGCCAGCACGTCCACGCCGTCGTAGCTCATCGTGGCCACCGCCACCCCAAGCGCCTCGAAGGCGTCCCGCCACTCCCCCAACTGCACGAGTTGGGCCTTGCAGTAGGGTCACCAATCCGCGCTGCGCACCACTAGGAACAGCAGCCCGCCTTCACCAGCCAAGCCGGCAAGACGCCGCGTTTCGCCGGCTTGATCGAGGGCGGCGATGGCCGGCATGGCAGTGCCAGTGGGCGGCCCCCAAGCCTCGCTGTATTCGGACGCGGCACCGGGCAGGGCGATGAGCCAAGCCAAGACCCAGAACGGGATGCCCTTGCCGAAGCGGCTTGTTGAATGTCGCTGCATGACGCCGATGATTGCCCTTCGCGCCAGGATGTCAAGCGAGCCACTCGTTCGTCTGACACCACACCGGCCACCGCGCTGCCGCGAAAAGGCTATAGTGGCGCCGTGCCGCTCAAGGCGGCCTTATCAGGCGGACTCGGAGCCACACCATGTCGCAGGAACTCGTGTTCTACACCCACCCCATGTCCCGCGGCCGCATCGTGCGCTGGATGTTGGAGGAGACCGGCGCCGACTATCGCGTGGAGGCGTTGACTTATGGCGACACCATGAAGGCGGCGCCATACCTCGCGGTCAACCCGATGGGCAAGGTGCCGGCGTTGGTCCACGGCGATGCCGTGGTCACGGAAGCCGCGGCGATTTGCGCCTACTTGGCGGATGCGTTCCCGGCCGCCGGCCTCGCGCCACCGCCTGCCGCCCGCGCCGCCTACTACCGCTGGCTGTTCTTCGCCGCCGGGCCACTGGAAGCTGCCACCATCAATCAGGCATTGGGCTTCGAGTTGGCGGCGGAGCAGGAGGCGATGGCGGGCTATGGCAGCCTCGCCAAGGTGCTCGATGCGTTGGAGGGGGCGCTTGGCCAAGGCGGCCATGTCGCCGGAGAGCGATTCTCTGCCGCGGATGTCTATGTGGGTGCTCACATCGGCTGGGGCATGAACATGATGGGCACCATCGAGAAGCGGCCGGCGTTCGTAGACTACTGGCAGCGCGTGAGCGGCAGGGACGCCCATCTTCGCGCCAATGCGCTGGACGACGCGCTGCTCAAGGAACAGGAGTCCGCTGCGCCTTAGGCTTCTGCCCCGGCCCACGGACAGCAGCACTGCAAACAGGAGGGCGAACCTTGGCTGAACAAACCTTCACAGACGCTTGCCTCGCGGCCAATGCCCGCTATGCGGCGAGCTTCGACAAGGCGGACGCGCCGGCGGCGCCGGCGGCGCGGGCCGCGGTGGTCACCTGCATGGACGCCCGCATCGAGACCGGCCGGGCGCTCGGCGTCGCCGAGGGCGACGTGCATGTCATCCGCAACGCCGGCGGCGTCATCACGGACGACGCGCTGCGTTCGCTCCTAATCTCCCAGCGCCTGCTTGGCACCGAGGAGATCCTCATCATCCACCACACCGAATGTGGCATGGCCACCTTCAAGGACGACGACCTGAAGGCGGCCATCGAGGCGGAAACCGGCCTCAAGCCTGCGTTCGCGCTGGAAGCGTTCGCCGACGCGGAGGAAGACGTGCGCCAGTCCATCCGCCGCGTGCAAGCCTGTCCCTTCATCCCGGTGCGCGACAAAGTGCGCGGCTTCCTCTACGATGTGAAGACGGGCCGCTTGAACGAGGTATGTTGAACGTGGACAACACAAACGCACTGGATGAGGCCCGCATGCAGCCCGCCGTGGCATGGGCGGCGTTCCGCAAAGTGCTCGCGGATCCGGAAGACACGCCGCGCGTCTTCGAGCTGATTCGCGCCATGGCCGGGCCATCGCTGCGGCGCGGCTTGTGGCGGTTGCGCAACACAGCCTTCGGCCAGCGGGCGTTGCGGGAGCGCCCCATCCTGCTGCACAGGCTGAATGACCGGGCCGCGTTGGCGGCGCTGCCGGCGGGCAGCCTGGGCCGTGCCTACCACGATTTCGTGTATGGCGAGCAATTGTCCGCGGAGGAATTGGTGGCCGCCAGCCAAGGCGACGCCGGTTACACCTTCGCGGATCCGGACTTGAGCTGGTTTCGGGAACGCCTGCGCGACCAGCATGACCTGTGGCACACCCTCACCCAGTACGGCCGGGATCCGTTCGGCGAAGCCTGCCTGTTGGCCTTCACCTACGCGCAGATGCGCAATCGTGGCGTTGGCTTGCTGGTGCTCGGCGGTGGTTGGCGACTGGCCAGGGCCATGGGCCCGCGTGTGCTTGTGGCCCTGTGGCAGGGCTTCCAAGCTGGCCGCCACGCGAGTTGGCTGCCGGCCGAAGATTGGGAACGGCTGCTGGCGCTGCCGATCGAGGATGTGCGCCGGATGCTGGCGGTGCGGCCGCCGAGCGTCTATTGGGAAGTGAGCGCCGCGGCCCGAGCCCACGGCGGTGGCGGCTCGCTGTCCCATGCCTAGCCTTGGCGTGTGGGGCCCGGCCATTGTGCGCGGGTGCGTGCTGGCGTGGGCGGCCGGCGCGGGTGCCGTGTGGGCGGCGCCCAGCGGCCTTTACTTCGGCGCGGACCTTGGCGGTGCCATGCCGGGGGAACTCTCCTCCACGCGCATCAACGTGGGGGTGCCCACCAACTGCGACCAGTGGCTGGGGGCCGCGACGTTGAACGATGGCACGATGGTGCCGCTGCCGGCGGCGCAGTGCCAGCCGCGCGCGCTGCCGGCCAGCCCCAGCGACTTCGACCTCGACATGGGCGTTTTCGGCGCTGTGCAGGTGGGCTATGCCTTTGACGCGCTGCGCGTGGAGGCCGAGATCTTCCGCCGGCGGCAGACGGGCGAGCGGCTGCCGCTGGTGGTGCCGGATGACCCGAAGCAGGCCGAGTTCACGGAACGCAGCGAGGCGATCGGGGATGTGGTGGGCGATGGGTTCTTCGCCAATGCCTACCGAGACCTTCGCACCCGTGGCGGCAAGTTCAAGCCCTTCGTCGGCATCGGCGTCGGCTGGATGAGTTTGGACATCGACTACGCCGCCACTTCCATCCGCAATGCGGACCCGGCGGCCCTGTTGGCACTGGGGCGCAACCCCAACGCGGCCGGCGTCCTTTCCCGCGCCGACGACACCCTGTCGGACCGTCGCGCGGGGTACCAAGTGCTGGCCGGCTTCGACTACGCCTTGGGCGCGCGCCACGCCCTCTCGGTGAAGGTGCGCTACGCCGATCTGTTCGACGATTTCGAGGACAGCGGCAAGGCATGGAAGCCCCTCCGAGGCCACGAATCGACCGTGGCGCCGGGCGGCGCCCCGATTCGCTACGGCATCGAAACGGACGATTTGGGGTTCTGGGCCATCACCGTGGGGCTCAAGTTCCACCCCAAATAGGGCGCCATGCACCAGCCGCCGTCACGGGAACAGCGTGTGCAGCGCGTCATCGATGCGGCCCAGCGCGAGGATGCGCCCTTGCCGATGGATGCGGACCGCGGCGACCTGATCCAGCGCCTCTGCCTTGGCTGCCTGCAGGTGCTTGAAGCGCGCCCGGACGGCGACGAAATCAAGCTGCGCCGCGAACCCCCCGCTGCTGACTGGCCGATCATTTGGGCGCGGCTCAACCGGCAATGGCGCCAGCGGCACGGCTGACGCCGCCGGAGCTCGCCGTGATGGTCTGCGGAGCGTTGCGTTCCGCGGGCATTGAGCATGCAGTGGGTGGTGCTTGGGCACTTGGCTTCTACGTCGAGCCACGAGGCACATCCGCTCTAAACCTCAACATCTTCGTCGCCGCGGAGGAGGCCGATGCCGCCTTGGACGTGCTGCGCGGCGCCGGCATCGAGATGGGCGACGACGCGGCGGACATCGTCGCCGAGCGGGGCGACATCTTCTTGGCGCACGGTGGCTGCCGCTTGGATCTGTTCTTCAATTCGATCCCGCTGCACTCGAGGGCAGCCCGGCGGACTCGCACCGTGTCGTTGCTCGGTGAGCGCATACCGATCCTCTCACCCGAGGATCTCATCGTGCTGAAGCTGTTGTTCAACCGCCACCGGGACATCGTTGACATCGAGCGCATCGTGGCGGCGGTTGGCGAGCGGTTGGAGCGCGGCTACGTCCGCGCCGCCATCATCGAGTGCGTTGGCGAAAAGGATGCGCGTTTGGCGACGTGGGAAGCCGCATCCGCCAGCCCGCCACGGCCAGCCCCTTGAGGAGGCCGGCGCGGCGCCCATCAATCCTCCGCACCCACCGCTCGCTCCAGGTCTTGGCGCGTGTTCACATTGCGGAACGCGCCGGCGCACTGCGACAGGTCTGTGCTGGCGATGCCTTCCGCGTCCAACCAGCGGTGCATGGCGCGGCCGCCGGCGGCGAAGAAGCGAGCGAGCGCCAGCGCCCGGTCTTGGCGCATCAACACGAACAAGTTCTGGCGCCGGGTGCCGTCGTGGGGCACGGCCACGCCCGCTCGCTCGGCGTCGGCGGCGAGCAGGTCAACCAAGTTGGTGGGCAAGCAAGGGGTGTCGGCGGGGCAAGTGAGCACCCACCGCGTTCGCACCGCCGGCAACGCCGCAACCACGCCGCCGAGGGGCCCGGCGCCGGGCTCCGCATCCACCATTGTTTCCAGACCGAAGCGGCTGAACGGTTCCGCACTCTGGCCCACGCTCAAGATCACCCGCGACACCTGTGGCGCAAGGCGCGTGAGCACATGATCCAGCAACGGCCGCCCGTGCAGTTCGGCGAGGGCCTTCGGGGCACCGCCGAAGCGACGTCCGCGGCCGCCGCACAGGACGATGCCGGTGATGTCCGCCCGCTCCACGGCCATCCGGTCAGCGGATGCCCGAGCGACGATGCGGGGCGAAGCCGGGGCAGGGGAGTGCGAGAACGCTCACGGCAAAACGCGCTCCGCACCCACATAGACGTTGAAGCGCTCCGCCTTGAGGAAGCCGACCAGCGAGATGTCCTGCTCCGCCGCCAGCTCCACGGCGAGGCTGGACGGCGGCCCGATGGCCGCCACCAACGCCACGCCGGCCACCGCCGCCTTTTGCACCAGCTCGAAACTGGCGCGTCCGCTCAGCAGCAAGCCTTGGCCACGCAAGCCGCCCTCGGCGAGATAGGAGCCGGCCAGTTTGTCCAGCGCGTTGTGCCGCCCCACGTCCTCCCGCACACGCAGAATGGCGCCGCGGGCGTCGAACGCCGCGCTGGAATGTAGCCCGCCGGTGCGCGCGAACTCCGCCTGACGTGCTTTGAGCCGCGCCGGCAAGCCCTTGAGCGCCGCGGCGGCGATGGCGAAATCCGGCTTCGGTGCGGGTTTGAGCTGCACACGCACGGCATCCAACGAAGCCTTGCCGCACACGCCGCAACTCGAAGTGGCGTAGAAGTGGCGCAGCAAGCCGCCAACGTCCACCTGCGCATGGTCCGCCAGCGCCACGCGCACCACGTTGTGGAGCCCCTTGTCTGGGCTCGGCGGGCCGCACGGCTCGACGCGGCGGATGTCCGCGGCGGTCTTCACGATGCCTTCGCCGGCCAAGAACCCGATGGCCAGTTCCTCGTCGGCGCCGGGGGTGCGCATCGTCACGACGACGCTGCGCTCGACGCGCTCGCCACCATCCATGTGGGAGAGGCGCACCTCCAAGGGCTCCTCCATCGTGACCAGATCCTCGTCCGCACGGCTGCCGGCCGCACCGACGCGCCGCACGCCGACGCGCCAACTCGCCGCTGGCGTGGGCTGGGTTGGGATGGTGTCCGTGGGTTCGCTACCCGGCCGGCAGGAGGTCCTGCTGTTCCGCGTCCCGGGCGCGGAACGCCTCCTGCCACGGCGAGCGATGGTTCGCCGGCCGCACCTCCACCGCCGTCACCTTGTATTCCGGGCAGTTGGTCGCCCAATCCGACAAGTCCGTGGTGATCACGTTGGTGCCGGTGGCGGGGTGGTGGAAGGTGGTGTAGGTGACGCCTGGCGCCACGCGCTCAGTCACTTCGGCGCGCAGCGTGATCTCACCCATGCGGCTGGTCACGGACACCCAATCGTCCGTGACGATGCCGCGCAACTCGGCATCCGCGGGGTGGATTTCCAAGCGGTCCTCATCGAGCCACGCGATGTTGTCGGTGCGCCGCGTCTGCGCCCCGACGTTGTACTGCGTGAGGATGCGCCCGGTGGTCAGCAACAGCGGGTGCTTGCGGTTCGCCCGCTCGGCCGTGGGTTGATATTCGGTGACGGTGAACAGGCCCTTGCCGCGCACGAAGGTGTCTCGATGCAGGATGGGTGTGCCGAGGGGCGCGGCGTCGTCGCACGGCCACTGCACGCTGCCCACGCGATCGAGCAGGCCGAAGGAGACGCCGGCGAAGGTGGGCGTCAACGAGGCCACCTCGTCCAATATCTCGGCGGCGGAGGCGTAATGCATGGGGTAGCCCAATGCCTGCGCGAGGGCTTGCGTCACTTGCCACTCGGCCATGCCGGTCTTCGGCGGCATCACCGGGCGCACCCGGTTGATGCGGCGCTCGGCATTGGTGAAGGTGCCGTCCTTTTCCAGAAACGACGTGCCCGGCAGGAACACGTGGGCGAACTTCGCCGTTTCGTTCAGGAACAGGTCTTGCACGATGACGCACTCCATCGCGTCGAGGGCCGCTTCCACATGCTGGGTGTTCGGGTCGGACTGCGCGATGTCCTCACCTTGGATGTAGAGGCCCTTGAAGGTGCCGGCACAGGCCGCGTCGAGCATGTTGGGGATGCGCAAGCCACCGGCGGCGTCCAGCGCCACGCCCCAAGCGGCGTCGAACGTCGCCCGCACGTCGGTTTCCTCGATGCGGCGATAGCCGGGCAGCTCGTGGGGGAAGGAACCCATGTCGCACGAGCCCTGCACGTTGTTCTGCCCGCGCAACGGATTGACGCCCACCCCCGGACGGCCCAAGTTGCCGGTGGCCATGGCGAGGTTGGCCATCGCCATCACCATGGTGGAGCCTTGGCTGTGTTCAGTGACGCCGAGGCCATAGTAGATGGCGGCATTGCCCCCCGTGGCGTAGAGACGCGCCGCGGCGCGGATGTCCTCCGCCGGCACGCCGGTCGGCCCGGCCGCGGCTTCGGGCGAGTTTTCGTCCTGCGCGGCGAACGCCAACCATTCTTGGAAGGACGCCACGTCGCAGCGCTCTTTCACGAAGGCGTGGTCTAGGAGCCCTTCCGCCACCACCACATGGGCAAAGGCGTTCATCAACGGCACGTTGGCGCCCGGCCGCACCGCCAGATGGTGCTCCGCCTGCACATGGGGGGAGCGCGTCAAAGCGATGCGCCGCGGGTCGGCGACGATGAGCTTCGCCCCTTCGCGCAGCCGCCGCTTCATCCTGGAGGCGAACACCGGGTGCCCCTCCGTGGGGTTGGCGCCGATCACCAAGATGACGTCCGCTTGCGCCACGGAGTCGAAGTCCTGCGTGCCGGCCGAGGTGCCGAAGGTGCGTTTTAGGCCGTACCCGGTGGGGGAGTGGCACACCCGGGCGCAAGTGTCCACGTTGTTGTTGCCGAACGCCGTACGCACCAGCTTCTGCACCGCCCAAACCTCCTCGTTGGTGCAGCGCGACGACGTGATGCCGCCCACCGAATGCTTGCCGTGCCGCGCTTGCACGGCCTTGATGCCGTTGGCGGCGAAGGCTATGGCCTCGTCCCATGGCACCGTGCGCCAAGGATCGCTGGTGTGCTCGCGGATCATGGGCTTGGTGATGCGGTCGCCATGCTGCGCGTAGCCCCAGGCGTAGCGCCCCTTCACACAGGCGTGGCCGTGGTTCGCCAAGCCGTCCTTGTCCGGCGTCATGCGCACCACCCGGTCGCCCTGCACTTCGGCCTTGAACGAGCAACCGACGCCGCAGTAGGCGCAGGTGGTCTTCACCACGCGGTCTGGCACGCCGTGTTCGATGACGGACTTGTCCATGAGCGTGGCGGTGGGGCAGGCATCCACGCAGGCGCCGCACGACACACATTCGGAGCTGAAGAAATCCTCGCTGCCGGTGGCGACGGCGCTGACGAAGCCGCGCCCGTCGATGGTGAGCGCGTAGGTGCCTTGCACCTCTTCGCAGGCGCGCACGCAGCGCGAGCAGACGATGCACTTCGAGGCGTCGAAGGCGAAGTAGGGGTTCGAGGCGTCGGTTGGCGCGTTGAGGTGGTGCTCGCCGGCGGCATAACGCACTTCGCGCAGACCGACGGCGCCGGCCATGTCCTGCAGTTCGCAGTCGCCGTTCGCGGAACAGGTGAGGCAGTCGAGGGGGTGATCGGAGATGTAGAGTTCCATCACGCCGCGCCGCAGTTTGGCGATGGCGTCGTTTTGCGTCGTGACGGCCATGCCCTCGGCGACCGGCTCCGTGCAGGAGGCGTGGAAGCCGCGCCGCCCTTCGATTTCCACCAAGCACAAGCGGCAGGAGCCGAACGCCGCCAAGCTGTCCGTGGCGCAGAGCTTGGGCACCGGAATGTCGGCAGACATGGCGGCGCGCATGATGGAGGTGCCGGCCGGCACGGTCACTTCCACGCCATCGACGGTGAGGCGCACCTGCTCCGTCGCCATCGCGGCCGGTGTGCCGAAATCCATGTCGCGGAGTTTCATGGCGTCACCTTGGCGCTCAACTGGCGGCCGCTCGCAGCGACAGGGCACTGCGCACCGGAATGGGCGTCATGCCGCCCATCTGGCAGAGGCTTGCCTGCTCCATGACATCGCAGAGGTCTGCGATGGTGGCCAATTGTCCCACCGCCGGTTCGCCGGCTTGCAGCCCTTCCACCAGCTCCTTGCCGCGCACCGCGCCGATGCGGCAAGGGGTGCATTTGCCGCAGGATTCATGGGCACAGAAGGCGAACGCGAACCGCGCCTGCTCGACCAGATCCACCTGATCGTCGAACACCACCACGCCGCCGTGCCCGACGCCGGCGCCCAAGGCCGCCAGCGCCTCATAGCTGAGCGGCGTGTCCAGCTCGGCGCCCTTGAGGTACGCGCCGAGCGGCCCGCCCACTTGCGCCGCGCCGATGGGGCGCCCGCTCAGCGTGCCGCCGCCCCAGTCGTCAATGAGCTCACGCACCGTGAGGCCGAACGGCAGCTCGAAGAGGCCGCCCCGGTACACGTTGCCGGCGAGCTGGAAGGTCATCGTGCCGGTGGATGCGCCCACGCCGAGCGCGGCGTACGCGTTGCCGCCCATTGCGAGGATCGCCGGCACGGCGGCGAGGGTGATGACGTTATGCACCAGGGTGGGGCGGCCAAACAAACCCGCCACCGCCGGCACCGGCGGCTTCGCCCGCACTTCGCCGCGTTTGCCTTCCAAGCTCTCGAGCAGGGAGGTCTCCTCGCCGCAGATGTAGGCGCCGGCGCCGATGAACAGCTCGATGGCGAAGCCCTCCAACAGCCCCATGCCTTCGGCGCTGGCGACGGCCTTGGCGAACGTCTCGGCGGCGAGGGGGTACTCCGAGCGCAGATAGACGATGCCGGTGTCCGCGCCGGTGGCGCGCGCGGCCACGAGCATGCCCTCGATGAGGCGAAACGGATCGCCTTCCATGATGAGACGGTCCGCGAAGGTGCCGGAATCGCCCTCGTCCGCGTTCACGACGATGTACTTGCGGTCCGCCGGCGTGTCGCGGACGGTGCGCCACTTGATGTGGGCCGGGAAACCGGCGCCGCCGCGCCCGCGCAGGCCGCTCGCTTCGATGTCCGCGAGGATGTCGTCTGGGGAACGCTCAAGCCAGGCGCGCAGGTGCGTCGGGTCGTAGTGCCAAGGATCACGCCCGCCGCAACGGTCGAAGACGAGCCGGTGTTGCCCCGCCAAGCCGGGCAGGGCGTCCACTGGCCCCAGGCACACCGCTTCGAGATCGTCCACGTCGGCCACCGGGCCATACGCGATGCCGTCCATTTCGATCATGGGCTCGGTCCACGCCAAACCGCGCGAAGCGCTGCGCACCACGTCGTGCCCGCGCGCCGTGAGCGCCGCGGCCACCTCGTTCGCGCCCAATGCGTTGGCGAGGGTTTCGTAGGGCACATGGACGACGCTCATGCGAGGAGCGCCTCCACCGTGGCGCGGGCGATGGGGCGGCCATCCACCATGGCGCTGGGCCCCGCGGCGCACAGCCCCAAACAGTAAACCGCTTCCAAGCTGACGCTGCCGTCGGCCGCGGTTTCGCCCAGCGCGATGCCGAGCCGCTGTTGCGCGGCGGCGGTGAGTTCCCGCGCGCCCACGGCTTGGCAAGCCTCGGCTTGGCACAGGCGAATGTGGCGACGGCCCTGCGGCTCCGTCCGCAGGTCTGCATAGAAGCTGACGATGCCGCGCACTTCGGCCACGCTCAAGTTGAACACGTGGGCAGCCGCCTCCATGTGCGAGGGCGTGATGTGGCCGAGCGTAGCCACCACCTCCCGCAGTGCGCCGATGGGCGCACCTGTCCGTCCCACCCAACGCTTGCAGATGTCCCGAACGGCCTGTGGCTCGGCGGGCGGCACGTCAGCCCTCCAAGGCGCATTCCGCGCCGAGGGTGGTACAGGTTTCCTTGAACCAATCCACCACCTCCGGGTGGTAGGGAATGCCGTTGGCGCTGCGCTCCGCCAGCGTCTCGTGTTCCAACACGCCCGGATACACCACACGCTCCACGCCGGGCGCGGTGCGGCAATCCCGCAGCCGCTTGAGGTAGGCGTCCATGTCCGTCTTGAAGGCGTCCAGGTCTGTGAACGCCGCCACGTCGAAGGCGATGAAGGAGTGCGCGAAGGGCGCCCGGCGGTCTGGCCCGGCGCCGGTGCCGGCGAGCAGGGTGGTGAGCACCTCCACCATCAACATCAACCCATAACCCTTGTGCGAGCCGATTTCCCGCGTTCCGCCCAAGGGCAGCATCATGAATCCCTCCGGCACCGCGGCTTCTTCCATCACCGGCGATCCATCGGCTTCGGCCACCCAACCGGGCGCCACCTGGCCACCGACGCGTCGCAAGAGGCCGATCTTGTTGCCGGCGACGGAGCTCATGGAGGCATCGAAGAGATAGGGCGTCTCCGTACCCGCCGGTGCCGCGATGCCGATGGGGTTCAAGCCCAGCAAGGGTTCCGCGCCGAAGGTGGGCGCCACATGGACGCCACCGGAGGTCATGGAAAGGCCGATCTGGTCATGGGCGAGCGCCCGTTGCGCGTAATAGGCGGCGGCGCCGTAGTGGCCGGCGTTGCGCGCCATCACCATGCCCACCGCGTGTTGCTTGGCGCGTTCGATGGCGAGGTCCATCGCGGCCGGGCCGACGGCGAGGCCGAGCCCCAGATCGCAATCCATCACCGCCGCGGCGCCACGGTCGCGCACGACCTGAACGGATGGCGTGGGGTTGATGTGGCCGCCTTGGAAGCCATGGACATAGGCTCGCATCATGTTGCTGACGCCGTGGGAATCGATGCCGCGCACATCCGCGTAGATCAGCACGTCCGCGGACTGCACCGCGTCCGCCTGGGGCATGCCCAAGGCCATGAACAGGTTCTCCACCGTGGCGCGCATGGCTTCCGGCGCCACCCGCACGGCGATGTCTTCCGGCACCTTGAATCGATCCAGCACACCTTCCTCCCGTGAGGGCTCAAGCGGCGTGGCGGGCCGTCAAGCCCACCCGGCGGCGATAGGGTATAGGTTTACGAAGCAAGTTGTGTGCCGGCCGATGGGCGGTGGAGTGGCCGCCCAGCCGCCAGCGCCGTGTGCGGCGCACCGGCTTCGCGCCAGCCATGTGTGGACGGATCAGGGGATGTTGCCGACCAACGCCTTGGCCACCTGCTCCAAGGATTCATGCCGCGTGGCGAAGTTCGGCAGCGTCATCACCTGGTTCAACCCCGCTTCGGACAAGCCCGAAAGCTGCTCGATGAGCTCGTCGCGGGTGCCGATCATCATGCCGGCGCGGAGCACGTCCGGGGTGAGGAAGCGCTCCTCCTCGGGCACCACCCAGCAACAGTGGCCGGCATGAATGCGCTGATGGCGGCGTTCGGCCGGCACCTCGTCCATCAGCGCCACGTAATCGTCCCAGATGCCAGCCAGGGCGTTGGGCGGTTGATGGCCGAAGTTGCGATATTGGTCGTAGGCGAAGTGGATGGCCGCCGCGGCCATCGCCCCACATTGCCCCTTCACCCGCTCGGAATCCACCGGCTCGCCATCCTCCAGCACGACGATGCAGGTGAGCGCGGTGGTGTAGTAGGCGTCCCGGTCGATCTCGCGCCCCACTTGGCGGGCGCCGGATTCGATCATGTGCCAGACACGCTCCATGTCCGCGCCGGAGCGGGGCACCGCCATCACCGCCCCATCCCCGTGCTTGCCGGCGAGCCCCAACGAGCGCGGGCCGAAGCCGGAGACGTACAGGGGAATGGGCGCCTCGAAGTTCACAAAGCCTTCGTCCGGCATGATGTGGATGATCGGCTGGCCATCGTCGTTGACGGCCTCGGCGCCACGCAATAGCGGCTGCAACGCACCAAGATACTCGTCGAACTCGTTGATTCGTTGCGGCTTCTTCCCCATGATCCGCATGGCCGTGTTGCCCGCGCCCACGCCAAAGAACGTGCGCCCGGGCGCGAGGGCGTTGATGGTGGCGATGCCGGCCGCGTTCACCGCCGCCGGCCGCGTGCCGCTCACCGCCACGCCGGTGCCTAGCTGGATGCGGGACGTGCGCGTCGCCGCCAGCGCCAGCGTGGCATAGCAATCCGACCACAGCATCTGGCTATCCGCGAGCCAAGCGTGGCTGAAGCCCAGCGCTTCCGCATGAACCACATAGTCGATGTCGCCAATGTGCGACGCGACGCAAACCCCAATGTCCATGCCCATCTCCTTAAGCCTTCACGGTGCCACGCCCGCTAACTTGCACGGAGAGCGGTTCCCGCGCAAGGGCGGTGCTTGGCGCGCGAGAGCGGGAGCGCGGGAGTTCGTCGGCTTCCCGTGCGAGAATGAAGGCCATCGGCGACCCACTTGCTGAGCGCGGCAATGAGCCACATTCGTTTGCCGGAACGGGGCACCCCCGCCCACTTCGCGGGCCGCAAAGCTGAGCTCGGCGAGTTGATGGATTTCGTCCGCGCCAACGACCCGGCTGCGGGAATCAAGCTCGTCTCAGGCGTTCCCGGCGTGGGAAAGACCGAGCTGGTTCGGCGCTTCATCGAGTCCGCGCAGGCAGAGGGGTGGGTGGCGATCACGCCGAACACCATCGCGCTCGGCAACGGCGGGCGGGAAGTGTTCCTGGACATCGCCGGTGCGATGGGCGCGTCGGGCGAGACCATCGCGGACTTGGCCCCCAAACCTTCCGGCCGTCAGGCGCGCATCGCCGGCACGGGGTACGGCGAGACCACGGATCACGTCCGCCGCCAGCCGGATTTCGATTCCATGATGCGGCAACTACGGACTGCGAAAAGGAGCCGGCCTTGGAGGAAGCGTCCCCGAGGCGTGGTCGTGGCCATCGACGAATTGCAGAACGTGGACGAGGAAGGGGCGAAGACCCTCAAGGTGCTGCATGAAGGGCGCCATGGCTGCCCCGTGTTTGTGGTGGGCGCCGGCTTGCAGCACACGCCACGAGTGCTCGCCGGATTCGGGATGTCGCGCATCGATTCGCCCATCCGTTTGGGGCCGCTCAATGCGGCTGACGCCCGCGAGGCGATCGCCGAGGGGTTCTCGAAGGGCACGGAGACGGACATGCCCCAAGCGTCCGTGCAGGTGCTTGCGGAGCGTAGCTTCAACTTCCCGCAGCACATCGTCGGCTACCTGGATGGCGCCTTGAGAGCCTTCGATCGGCACGGCCACGTTGACGGCCCCGCACTCGCGCAAGCCATCGCCCACGGCGACGAGCGGCGCCAATCGTTCTACGACCAGCGCTTGGCGAACGCCGGCGGCATCGCACCCCTGCTGGGGCTGGTCGAGGCGCTGGATGCCGCGAGTGAAATCACTGAGGAAGCCGCCGTGGAAGCGGCTGGCAAGAATGGCCGGGACGGCCAAGCCATCATCGACGCCGCCGTGAAGCACGGTGTCCTCACGTTGTCCGCGGACAGCCTGCTTCGCGTGGACATTCCCTCGTTCCTCACGCACCTGAAGGACATGGCCGCGAAGTACCGAGACCATTCGCGACGCTGTGCGGACACAGGGGCGGCGGTGGCGGGGGAACGAGCGACGCGGGGCGCGAGCGTTGACGGTTCCAGTACACGGACCGGAGAGTCGCCACGTTCCGTTCCTGTAACATCCTGTGGGCGCCGGCAGGGGGGACGCATGGAACTTCGGAATCTGGCCACGGAACCCATCGAGGCGGACGACGACGCCATTCGCGCCGCGTTGGAGGATGCGCATGTGCCGTCGTTGATGAACGCGCTGGTGCATCTCACGGGGGACGCTTCGGTCATTCGCGGGGCCGTGCGTCCGCAGGCGGGTTTTCTCGTTGATCCACAGGGCGGCATCACGCCGGCGGATCAGGCGGCCATTCGGGAGCGGGCGTTTGAGGCCGTCAGGGCCTATCGGGATCGCCGCCAAACCTTGCCGCCACCGCCCAATGCGGCGCTCGTGCATGAGATGGTGAACTTCGCCACCGGTCAGGAGCTGGCCGCCGAGTACGGGGAGTTTCTGGAAGCGGAACTGGCGCTGAATGGTGAGGATTCCTATGGGGTGCCGGGGCTCGCGGCGTTGCCGGCTCAGGCGCGCGCCGGTTTCAAGGTGGTCGTGGTGGGCGCCGGCATGTCGGGGCTGCTCGCCGGCATCCGCTTGAAGGAAGCGGGCATCGCCTTCGAGATCATCGAGCGGCACGATGAGGTGGGCGGCACTTGGCATCAGAACACCTACCCCGGTTGTCGGGTGGACAGCCCCAACCACACCTATTCCTACAGCTTCCAACCGCACGATTGGCCGCAGTTCTACTCGTCGCAGCCCGTGCTCAAGCAGTACTTCCACGAATGTGCCGAACGCTTCGGCATGCGCCGGCACATCCGCTTCAACACGGATGTGGAAGCCGCCGCCTTTGATGAAGCGAGCGGGCGCTGGCGCGTCGAGGTGCGGGGCAAGGATGGCGCTGCTGAAACCATTGAGGCCAACGCCGTCATAAGCGCCGTGGGCCAGCTCAACCGGCCCAAGTGGCCGGACATCCCCGGCCAGGAGCGCTACAAGGGCATCGCCTTCCACTCCACGCAGTGGGAGCACGAGCACGACCTTGCCGGGCGCCATGTGCTCGTGATCGGCACGGGCGCCTCGGCCTTCCAGTTCGCACCGGAGGTGGCCCGGGACGCGGCGCGGGTGACGATCTTCCAGCGTACGCCGCCCTGGATGTTCAACGCGCCCGATTACCACGCCCATGTGCCGGACGGCAAGCATTGGCTGCTCCGGCATGTGCCGTTCTACGCCAAGTGGTTCCGTTTCAGCATGTTCTGGCGCATGGCGGAAGGCATCCTCTCCGCGGCGCGCAAAGATCCGGCGTGGAACGAGACGGATCGGGCCATCAGCGCCGAGAATGACCAGATGCGCGAGCTGCTCACCATGAGCATCGCCGGCCTCTGCGAGGGCGACGAGGCGCTGCTGGCGAAACTCGTGCCGGACTACCCGGTGGCCGGCAAGCGCATCCTCATCGACAACGGCAACTGGATTCGGGCCTTGCGGCGCGACAACGTGGAGCTGGTGACGGAGCCCATCGCCGAGATCAACGAAACCGGCGTCTTGACGGCCAACGGCGCACAGCACGACGGCGACGTGCTCATCTACGGCACCGGCTTCACCGCCAGCAAGTTCCTGTGGCCCATGAAGATCACCGGGCGCGGCGGCAGAACCTTGGAAGGCCATTGGGCGGGCGACGCACGGGCGTACCTCGGCATCACCGTGCCGAACTTTCCGAACCTCTTCTGCATGTACGGCCCGAACACGAACATCGTGGTCAACGGCAGCATCGTGTTCTTCTCCGAATGTGAGATGCGTTACATCTTGGGCTGCCTCAAGCTCTTGATCGAAGATGGCAAGCGGGCGATGGATTGCCGCCAAGCCGTGCATGACGCCTACAACGAGCGCATCGACGAGGGCAACCGCAACATGGCGTGGGGCATCTCCAAGGCGCCCACTTGGTATCGCAACGACAAGGGCCGCATCGCGCAAAACTGGCCCTTCACGCTGCGCGAGTTCTGGAGCCAGACCCGCGAGCCGAACCCGGCCGATTACGTTTTCAGTTGAGCGTGGCGCGCAAACTGGCTGCCTGTGCCGCGGCGTCGAACGACGGCGCCGGCGTGGTGATGCACCTTAAGGAGGGAGAACCGTGAAAGTCGCGCTCATGCCGAACCCGTATAACCGGGTGGATCTGTTCCGAGACGCCGGCTTTGAGGTGCTCGAAGGGCCGACGCGCACCACCGCCGAGATGATCGACCTGTTGCGCGACGCGGACGGTGCCTTGGTGAACATCATACCGGCCACGTCGCGGGAAGTGCTGCTCGCATGCCCCAAGCTCAAGGTGGTGAGCCGCATGGGCGTGGGGGTGGATTCCATCGATCTCGATGCCGCCACGGAACTCGGCGTGCTCGCCTGCAACACGCCGGGCGTCAACACCACGGAGGTGGCGGACCATGCGGTGGCGCTGCTGCTGGCGCTCACGCGGCGCCTCCACGCCACCATCGGCCTGACGCTGGCCGGCCGTTGGGGGACGGATCGGCAAGCGGTGCGTGGCCACCAGGTGGCGGTGCGGCGCATCGCCGGGCACACTGTGGGCATCATCGGCTTCGGCAACATCGGCCGCGCCTTCGCGACCCGCATCCGCGGCTTCGGGCCGCACCAAATCGTCGCCTACGACCCTTACGTTCCGCAGCTCGTCGCGGACCTCTACGGGGTGCGCATGGTGGGATTCGAGGAACTGCTGGGCGAAGCGGATTACGTCACGATCCACTGCGCGGCAACTTCCGAAACCCGCCACCTCATCGACGGCAACGCCTTGGGGCAGATGAAGGAAACGGCCCTCATCGTGAACACGGCCCGGGGGCCGATCATCGACGGAGCCGCGTTGGCCGCGGCGCTGCGCGACGGCCAGATCGAAGGCGCGGCCCTTGACGTGACGGAGGTGGAGCCCATCGATCCGCAGGATGCGCTGCTCAAGCTGCCGAACGTCCTCATCACGCCCCACATCGCCGGCTTCTCGCCGACGTTCCTCGCCGAATGTCCCAAACTGCAAGCCGAGAACGTCATCCGCGTGCTCACCGGCAAGCCGCCGCACGGGCTGGCGAACCCCGAGGTCATCAAGACCATCGCGGTGATGCGGGGCGGCGACGCGGGGCGCTGGGCGGGCATCCCAGACTTTTCGACGGCGCTGGCGGTTTGACCGGCCGGCGCCACCATCGTCTCGACGCCGCGGGTCTTCACCCGATGGCGGCGAGCCTTAGTGTGTGCCGCATGGCGCGGCTAGATATCAGGAGCATCGTATGGACATCACCCCAACCTCGAACAAGCAGCTCACGCGCATCGGCGTGTTCTACGACGGCGGGTACTTCTCGCATGTGAGCAACCACTACCGCTACGACCACGAGCGCGGCCAGCGCATCAGCATCCACGGCCTGCACGAGTTCATTCGCGACGAAGTGGGGCGTTGCGAGCAGACGAATCCCCACTACTGCCACATCGTCGAAGCGCACTACTTCCGCGGGCGCTTTTCCGCCGAGGAAACCAACGAGCGGGACATGCTGCTGGGCGAGCGGCAATTCGAGGACGCGCTGATGAAGGCCGGCGTCACCACGCACTACCTGCCCATCTCGGCGCGTGGCGAGGAGGAGCCGAAGGAGAAGGGCGTGGACGTGTGGCTGGCGCTGGAGGCGTTCGAGCTGGCCATCCACAAGGGCTTTGACGTGGTGGCGTTGATTTCCGGGGACGGCGACTACCTCCCGCTGGTGCGTAAGCTGAACGCCTTGGGCACCCGCGTGATGGTGACGGCATGGGATTTCAACATGCCGGACGGGCGGCCGGGCACCCGCACTTCCCAAGCGCTCATCGATGAAGTGACCTATCCCGTGATGATGGACGCCATCATCAACGACCGCGGGCGGCGCAACACCATCGAGAAGCTGTTCGTCACGCCACGTTCGGCGCTGGTGCCGCCGGCCGCCCGCCCGCAGCCGCAGAGCCCGCCCGTGGGGGCGTCGGAGGCGAACGGGGAACGCCTCGTTGGGGTGATCGGCAGCATGCCGCTGCATCGGGATTTCGGGTTCGTGGCACCGGAGCAGGGGGACGAGAACCTGTTCTTCCATCAGACGTGGGTGGAGAACTGCTCATTCCACGAACTGCGCCCCGGCGACCGGGTGGAGTACACGCCGGACACCAACCCCAACACCGGGCGGCCGGTGGCCATGCGCATCGTGCGGCTGTAGGCGCCGCGAAAGAGGAGGGGGAACCATGTTCGAACTCGGTGCATTGAATTGGTGGGCCATCCTGCTGGCGACGGTGGCGTCCTTCGCGCTGGGCTGGCTGTGGTACGGGCCGCTGTTTGGCCGCGCGTGGCTCGCGGCGCTGGGCAAGAGCGTGGAGGAATTGCAGCCGAGCCCGACGCCGTTCATCGTGAGTTTCGTGACAGCCTTGGTGACGTGCGTCGTCTTGGCCGCCATCATGCAGGGCCTCGGCATCGCCAACGTCGCCGGTGGCTTGGCGTTGGGCCTCGTCACGGGCATCGGCTTCATCGCCACCTCGATGGCCTCAGACAGCGCCTTCTGCGGTTGGGGCGCCAAGCTCTGGGGCATCCAGGCGGGCTATCGCGTGGTGTACAGCGTCATCATGGGCGGCATCATCGGCGCTTGGCCGTAGGCGCTCGCGGCACGCCATCGAGCGTGGCGGCAGGGAACCGCCTCAATCCGGCGTCGCGCCCCACACGATGAAGTCGCCGCCCAACGGCATTGGCCCGCCGGACACGGCCACTTCCGGCGCGACACCGGTCACTTGGCGGCGGCCGGCACGGCCCTGCAATTGCTGCATGCAATCCGTGTGCATCCAGAACCGGGTGCGGCCGCTGCCGATGTTGCCGCCGCTGGGCTGCACGGGGTTGGGGCCAGAGATGCTGATGTCCGTCTGGTAGAAGTCCAGCCCTTCGCCGAACTTGAGGCCCCGGTAGCCGAGCCCTTCCAAGTGGAAGTGATGGAACTGGGTGAAGCCGTCGTAAGTGTTCTCGAAGGAGAGGTCGGCGGCGCCGATGCCGGCGCCTTCGTAGAGCTTGCGCGCGGTGAGCGCCGTGTCCGCCTCCACTTCGGCGAGGGTGGGCGTGAGGCTGCGCGCCCGGGTGCGGCTCGATGCGTGGCCCAAAATGTACACCGGCTTTTGACGCATGTGCCGCGCTCGCTCGGCGGTGGTGAAGAGATAGGCTGCCGCGGCCATGATCGGCAGGTCGTTGTCGAAGAGATTGGCCGGCTTGGCGATCCAGCGGGCGGCGTTGTAGTCGGCGGCGGTGATCTCCTCGGGCCGGTGTTGCGCCCAATAGCCTTCCGGGAATAGGAGGCCGTTGCGCCGCGAGTTCTCAATGAAGGGCGCCATCATCTCGTGGCGCTTGCCGTACTTGCGGCAATACTCGGCGAACTGCAGCGCCGTGCCGTAGCAGGCCGGCGTGCCCCACAGGGCGCGGATGGCGACGTTGCCCGGCAACGCATCGCCGGCGCTGGCGCCGCCTTGGCCGTAGCGCCCGGCGAAGTTGTGCCACGCCTTCAGCACCAAGCAAGTGTGGGCGAGGCCGTCGCCGACCGCTTGCGCGGCCACGCAGATGGCGTTCGTCATGCAGGTGGGGCCATACATGGCGAAGCGCACGCCGTCGAGTTCCGGCATGTTCTTCAGAATCCATGTGGCGCTCAGCCGCGCCAAGCCGTCCAAGGGATCGTCCGTGGCGGCGAAGGTTTGCGCCATGGCTTCCGGAATCGGCCGGCCCTTGGGCCAATGCGCCCCGGTGGTGGTGGAAGGATCAAGCACCAAGCCGTCGATTTCAGATGGCTCAACGCCGGCGTCCTCAATGGCGCGCCTCAGCGCAAGCAGGCTGATGGCGCCCACGCTGGTTTCCGGGCGGCCATCCCAACGCCGTGCGGTGGGCGAGTGGCCGATGCCCACCGCCGCCACCTTGCCGCGGTGTTCCCACAGCCCTAGGCCGGCGTCGGCGCGGTACATGGAAGCCGGCGCGTAGCGGGCGTTCACGGCTGCGTTCCGACGACGCGCCATTCCGGCACTTTCTGGCCGTTGGCGGTGGCTTCGAAGATCACCTCCACCGCCGCGCCCAACGGCACTTCGTCCACCGGTGTGCCGGGCAGGTGCGAGTACATCTGAATGTTGGCGTCCTCCGCCAAGGTGACGACAGCCACGTTGAACGGCTGCTGCGGCTGCAGGCGGCGCACCGGGCTGTCATGCACCACGGCGTAGTTTTGGATGGCGCCGCGGCCGCTCACTTGCCGCCAACCCAGGCCAGCATCCGAACCGCACTCGGCGCAGCGGCGCCCGGGCGGATGCTGCAGGCGGTCGCAGTGGGCGCAGTGCTGGATGACGAGCCGCCCGGCGTTGGCGGCTTCCCAGAACAGCCGCGTCAAGTCGTCTGGCACCACCCCCTGCTTCACAAGCCTGCCGCCTCGCCCGCGCAAACGCGCCATTGGATGCGAGGCCGCGGCGCCCGTCAACCGCATGGGTGGGTGTTGAGGCTTATACTCGGCGCTCCTTTCGGCGGGCGGCGAACATGGTGGGGCTGGCGCGGCGCAAACGGGTCGGCTTCGTCAGCTTGGGCTGCCCTAAGGCGCTCACGGACACGGAGCGCATCGTCACGCGGCTCAATGCGGAGGGCTTCGACGCCGCGCCGAGCTATGACGCCGCGGATGTGGTGGTGGTGAACACCTGCGGCTTCATCGACAGCGCCGTCGAGGAATCCTTGGACGCCATCGGTGAAGCGCTGCGCGAATCTGGCCGCGTGATCGTCACCGGCTGCCTCGGTGCCAAGGCGGATGTGGTGCGGCGGGCGCATCCCGAGGTGCTGGCGGTGACGGGCCCCCATTCGCCGGAAGCGGTCGCCGCGGCGGTGCGGCGGGCGTTGCCGCCGCCGCTGCCGCGCCACGGCGCCCCGTTGCCCGCCCACGGCGTGAAGTTGACGCCGCGCCATTACGCCTACCTCAAGATCGCCGAGGGCTGCAACCACCGCTGCACCTTCTGCGTGATTCCGAGCCTGCGCGGCAAGCTGGCATCGCGGCCGGTGGGCGAGGTGTTGCGCGAGGCGGAGTCACTGGCCGAAGCCGGCGTGCAGGAACTCTTGGTCGTCTCCCAAGACACGTCCGCCTATGGCGTGGACCTCCGCTACCGCGGCGACGAGTGGCGCGGGCAGTCGCTGCCATCCAATCTGGTCGCGCTGTGCAAGGGCTTGGGGCAGCTGTTCCCGTGGGTGCGGCTGCACTACATCTATCCCTATCCGCACATCGACCAGCTGCTCCCGCTGATGGCCGATGGCGCCTTGCTGCCCTATTTCGACGTGCCGTTGCAGCATGGATCGCCGGCGGTGTTGCGCCGCATGGGCCGTCCCGCCGCCGCGGAGCGGGCCCTCGAGCGCATCGGGCGCTGGCGTGAGGCGGTGCCGGACATCACCCTGCGCAGCACGTTCATCGTCGGCTTCCCCGGCGAGACGGACGCGGAGTTCGACGAGCTGCTGCAATTCCTGCGCGAGGCGCGGCTCGACCGGGTAGGGTGCTTCACCTACTCCAACGTGGACGGCGCCGCGGCGAACGAGATGCCTGGGCAAGTGCCGGAGCCAGTGAAGCGCGAACGGTTCGACGCGCTCATGGCCCTGCAAGGCGAGATCAGCGCCGAGCTAGCGCAAGGGCGGGTTGGCGAAGTGGTTGAAGTGCTGGTGGATTCCGCCACGCAGACCAGCGCAGTGGGCAGAACCCAAGGCGACGCCCCGGAGGTGGACGGCGTGGTACACATCCGCAGCCGCGCCACGCCCGGCGAGTTCACGGAAGTGCGCATCACCGGCGCGGACCGCTATGACTTGGTGGGGGAAACCGTGGCCAGCGCACCCGCTTCAGCGAACCTCATCGCCCGCTCCGGCGCCTGATGATGGGTTCACCGCCGCTCCAACACTCGGCGCAGGAGCAAGTGAACGGCTTGGTGGAACGCACGATTCCCCAAGGCACTTGGCTGGACGCAGACTATCTCTGGCTCACCGATCGCAGCCGTAGCTTGGTGGAACTCACGGACGGCTACTTGGAGATATTGCCGATGCCGACCCGTGCCCATCAGCGCATCGATGTCGGCCGCGTGTTCGATGCCGGGCAGGGCGACTAACCTGCCATGCCGCCACCGGCACCTCATCGCCCGCTCCTTGCGTTGACGCGCAACGCCCTGTCGCCTTGGCGCTGCGTACACTGTGCTATGCTGCATCGCTTTCTGCATCGGCGGTTAACCCATGTGGCACCTGCTTGAAGACTTCCTCGAGCAGTCCTTGGCCATGAAGATCTTCGTGCTGTGGGGGTGGCTCTGCATCGCCCTCATGGTGTCGAGCGGCATCGCGTCCTTGCCGGCGCTCTTTGGGAGCGGCTAAGCACGGCGGATCAGCCATGTGGCTTGCGTCGCTTTCGGACGAGCAAAGGCGGGCGCTGTTGGGGCTGGCCCACAATGTCGTCGTGTCTGATGGGCTGCTCGATCCCAACGAGGAGTTCATGCTGGACGAGTTCAAGCGCGAGATGGCGCTGAACCCGTCCACGCCGAGCGGCTACTTGGAGTTGGACGGCATCGGCGCGGTGTTCGCCACGCGCCGCGCCCGCGCCATCGCCATGCTGAACCTGCTGCGGCTCTCCCATGTGGATGGCGCCTTCGAGATCGAGGAGGAGTGCCTCTTGAAGGACGTGGCGGACGCCTTCGGCATCGCGGATGCCGAGTTCCTGCTGATGAACAACTGGGTGAAGCGGCTGGTTGCTTTGGAGCAGGAAGCCGGCGCCTTCATGTCGGCTTGAGCGCCCCCACCTAGCGCGCCACCCGGCACGGCGGCAACGCCGCCGCTCAGCGCCCCAGCAGCACCCGTTTGGCCTCGTTCAGTTGCGCGGCGAGAAAGCTGGTGCCGCCGCGGTCCGGATGCAGCTTCTGCATCAGGCGGCGATGCGCGTCCACCACTTCCCGCTCCCCCGCATCCGTCCCGACGCCCAACACCTCGCGCGCTTGGGCCGCCGTCATGGGGCCATCCGTTTGGGGCGGGGCGTCTTCGCCGTTGGCGGCATCCCCGGCTGGCTCGCCGAACCGACGTTCCAAGTAGCTGTCGAGCAGGCGGATGGAATCTTGTTCCCGCAAGCTGGCGTGCAACGCCTGCAGCTCGGCCTCCACCAGCGCGGACAGTCGCCGCCCTTGGAAGGCACCGGCCAGCACTTCACCGTCCATTTCGCCGGAGTCGTGGTCGAGGGTCATGCGCAGTTCCGCGGTGGCCACTTCGGAAGCATCGGGTGCCGCGTCGCCGGCGAACGGCGCGGCGCCAAATCCCGCGGCCGCGCCCGGCGCCAACCCGCGCAGGAACGGCAGCCAGCGCAGTAGCCCGAAGGCGCGGCGCAGAAACGGGAAGATGGCGGCGCCGGCGGCGGCGAGCCAGTGCAGGCGGCCGCTTGCGGCCAAGAAGCCAAGCCCGGCGATGAGGGCGATGGCGGCGCTGGTCAGCAGCACGGTGCCCTTGCGCGGCTGCGCTTTGGCCCACAGCGCGTTCACCAAGAGCAGGAACGCGGCGCCGGTGATGAGGCCGATCAGAACGAAGATCACGGCAGTTGGGCGAGCAAACGCTTCGCCATCGGGTTCCCCAAGGCGCGTTCCAAACCGCCGCGGCCGCCGGCGGCGAAGGCTGCCACGGCGCGCAACAGCCCCTTGAGTTCCGCGGCGCTGCCGGGTTGGAAGGGCAGGTGAACGCCGGCGGTCACCCGCGCCAGCTCCCGGAACACTGTGGCGGCGCGTGGATCCGCCCCTTCTTGGAAAACGAACATGGGCACGTTGTAGAGCGCGAGCCGCCCGGCCGCCGCCGCGGCGCGGGCCGCGTCCTCCTCGAAGCTGTCACCCACCAGGATGAGGCCGCGAATCGGGCGCTCCGCCGCCTGCCGCGCCGCATGGTCGATCACCCGCACGATCTGCGTCATGCCGCCTAGGCAGCGCACGCTGGACATGGCGCGGAGCAGGGCATCCGGCGTGGCGCTGAAGCGCGACGCCCGCAGCTCGTCCACGCCGCGGAAGAACACCAGTTGCACCGCGAGGTGCGCTTCCCGCGCCGCATCGAAGAGCTCCGCATGGAGGGAACAGGCGAGGTCCCAAGTGGGCGCGCGGCTCGCCGTGGCATCCATCGCGAAGATGAGCCGCTGTGTGCCGTGCCGAGGGCGAACCGCCTTGGCTTCGGTGAGGAAGCGGTCCACTTGGCGTGCGCTCGCCGGCGCAGTGGGCGTGATTTTCGGTAACTTCGTCACGGAAGTGGGACAATCCGGCGCGATGGTTCTATCATGCCAAGCACCGCCCGCTCTTGGAACCCGATTTGGAAGAAGCTGATACCGTAAAGTGGCTCGAGCAGCTCAAGGTGGAGCATCGGGACCTCGATGACGTCATCAAGTATCTGATTGAGAACCGGCACCCGGACCTCATGAAGATCCAGCGCTTGAAGAAGCGCAAGCTGCGATTGAAGGACATGATCAGCCGTCTGGAGAGCGAACTCATCCCGGACTTGGATGCGTGACGTCGCGCCGCCTCACAGTCGCCATCTCGTCCCGGGCGCTCTTCGACCTCGACGAAGGCAACCGGGTGTACGAGGAACAGGGCCTCGACGCTTATCGGGAGTACCAGATACAGCGGGAAGACCAGCGGCTTGAGCCGGGCGACGGCTTCTTGTTCGTCCAAAAGCTCCTGAACATCAACAAGCTGCTCGGCAAGCGGGGCGAACCGCCCGGCGTCGAGGTGATCCTGCTGTCGCGCAACAGCGCGGACACCGGGCTGCGCGTCTTCAACTCCATTCGCGCCCACGGCCTCGACATCACCCGCGCCGCGTTCAGTGGCGGCGCCGAACCCTATCGCTATGTGGCGCCGTTCGGCTGTGACCTGTTTCTCTCCTTGGATGCCAACGACGTGGCGGAAGCGTTGAAGAGCGGCGCCGCGGCCGCCACGTTGTTCGGTCGCCCGCCGCGCCCAGAGCGGGATTCGGAAGTGTTGCGCATCGCCTTCGACGGCGATGCCGTGCTGTTCTCCGACGCGGCGCAGCGGGTGTTCGATGCCGAGGGCGTCGAGCGCTTCGGGGAAAGCGAAGCGGCCGCCGCGAACGAGCCGTTGGCCGGCGGGCCGTTCAAGCCGTTCCTGGCCGGCCTGCACGACCTGCAGCGACGCTTGCCGGACGACGAATGTCCCATTCGCACGGCCCTTGTCACGGCGCGCGGGGCACCGGCCGACGAGCGTGTCATCAAGACCTTGCGGGCTTGGAACATCCGCTTGGACGAGAGCCTGTTCCTGGGCGGCCGCGACAAAGGGGACTTCCTGAAGGCGTTCGGCGCGGACGTGTTCTTCGACGATCACCCGGAAAATTGCGAGAGCGCGAGCACCCACACCGTGGCCGGCCATGTGCCGCGCGGGGAAGTGGATGCCACGCGCCCGCCTGCCGCGGCCCGCGGCGGCTAGGGCAGTCGCCGGTCGCGCGTTCCTACGGCACCACCCAAATGGGCGAGCCCCAAGCCCGCTCCTGGTGAGTTGCCGGCAAGTCCGGGTTCGGCGGGATGCCGAGGCGCACCGCGTCCCAAGTGGACCAGCGACAGCTCGGGTTCTCCAACACCCGCGGGTAGTAGAAGGCATGCCTGCCGGCGTGGAACTCCGGGTCCGTCCACACCGCGCTTAGCTGGGTGGCGCCCTTGGCGTGGCTCATGGAGCAATCGGCGAGATTCACTTCGGCGCCGTTGTCGGGGCAGCGGTGCGTCTCGGCGTCTGGCGTCAGCCCATCGGAGCAGGCCACGTCGAACACCCGTTCCCTGGCGGCGCCATCTTCCATCCAACCTTTGACGATCTGCGCCCGTTGCAGCCAACCGCCGGTCGGGTCGCGCAGCGCGATGAGCGCGAACGTCGGCGCTTCCTGACCGGCCGGCAACACGCCGCCCATCGGCACGCCGCTGGCGTAGCCGGCCGCCACCAGCCCGTGCGGATCGTCCGCCGCGGCTTGCAGCCCAAAGCCACCGAAGAAGCGCACCCGAATGCGCGGCCCGGAGGTGGCGAACGTCTCGCGTCGGCGCATCGCATCGTAAAGGGCGGCCCGGGTGTTCCGCTCGGCCCACACCCCTGCCAGCCCGCCGGTGCCGTGGGTGGCTTGGCGTGGCGTCCAGAAGCCGCTCCATCCCGCCGCATCGTCCGCGTAGGCGGAACCGCGCGATTGGGGCGTGTTGCCGCGGCTCGTGAAGTGGTTGTCCTCCTCGAACGAACCGCCTGTCACATGGGAGTCGCTGGCGCCCACCACGCCCACTTGGTAGGCGTTGAAGCCGCCGCGCTCCGCCATCACAAGGCCGCTTTTCAGCGCGTCGCGCCAATAGCCGCCCTTGAACACCGAGATCGGGTGCGTGTTTTCGCGCCGGTTCAGGTAGTACTGCACGATCTGGAAGTCCGCCCATTCGTCGTCCGGCGACAGGGTGGGGTGGGTTTCGGAAGTGCCCTTGTTCTGGCTCACCTCCACCAGCGGTTCGTTGCGCATGCGCTTCTCCGCGAACGCCGCGTCGATGGGCCTGCCGTGCCAAGAGTCCACGTCCGGAAAGGCCAGCCCATCGCTCTGGTTCATGTTGTGCGGAATGGCCATGCCTTCGATGCCCGATTGCCGCAGGCGGTCGAGCCAATCCCACAGGGCTTCCGGGTCTGGGGCGTCGCGGGAGCTGAGCGGCGCGTCCGGCACGTCGGCGCCGCGGAAGATGACGTTGCGATGCACGTGCCGCATGCCCGGCGACAGGGTGTACTCATAGCCGATGAAGGTGGTGAAGGCGCCGGGATCGTTGTGGCGCTCGGCGGCCTCCGCGGTGAGCCGCCAGGCCCGGGCGATGGCCGTGTTCTGCGTGATCTCGTGCCCTTGGTTCACCAGCTCGATGAAGCGCCCGCGCACCGCGTAGTAATCCTCGACCCCCTCCGGCATGATGGTCTCGCCCACCGGATGGCCATAGTTCGGGCTCTCCGGGTCGAGCAGCGAGGCATGGATGCCGAGGTATTCGGCGTGGTCCGTGACGGCCAGAAAGTCGAGTGGCGCGCCCGAGATGCGCACGGTTTCACCGGACGGCAGTTTGAGCGGGGCGCCCTTGGCGAACTCGTAGGCGTCGTCCGGGCTGGTGCGGTTGCCGCCCATGAACGCATCGAAGGAGAGCTGGGTGTGGATGTGCAGGTCGCCGAAGAACGCGCTGCGCTGGGGGGCTTCGTCCGCGCCGCCGGCGATGGCGAGGAGCCAAGCGGTGGCGCATGTGGTCGCTCGGAGGGCTCGCATGGCGTCTCTCTTTGCATGATGGTGGCAACGCCATGTTGCGCGAATCGCGTGACGCGGCAAAGCGATATGCCAACATATGCTAACGGTCGCAGCGTATAGTCCTATCGGCTATTAGTGGCGGGCGACATGAAGCTGCAGCAGCTCCGTTATGTGTCCGAAGTGGCGCGGAACGGCCTGAACGTGTCTGCGACGGCGCAGAAGCTCTACGCCTCGCAGCCGGGCATCAGCAAGCAGATTCGCCTGCTTGAACACGAGCTGGGCGTCGAGATCTTCGCCCGCAGCGGCAAGCAGCTGACGCGGCTGACGCCGGCCGGCGAGGCCATCGTGGCGCTGGCCCGGGAGATTCTGGGCCAAGTGGAGAACGTCAAGCGGGTGGCGCATGAGTACCGCAACGAAAGCCGCGGCAGCCTGTCCGTCGCCACCACGCACACGCAGGCGCGCTACGCGCTGCCGCCGGTGATCGAGACATTCCGCGCCCGCTACCCAGACGTGACCTTGCACATGAATCAAGGCACGCCGATGCAGATCGCCGAGCTCGCCGCCACCGGCGCCGCGGATTTCGCCATCGCCACGGAAGGCATCGAGCATTTCAAGAACCTCGTGATGATGCCGTGCTACGAGTGGAACCGCGTGGTCATCGCGCCGCGGGGGCACACGCTCGCCCGTGCCGCCACCATCACGTTGGCGGAACTCGCGGCGCAGCCGTTGGTGACCTATGTGTTTGGCTTCACCCGGCGATCGCGCTTGGACGAGGCGTTTGCCGCCGCCGGCCTCACGCCGAACGTCGTGTTCACCGCCACCGACACGGACGTCATCAAGACCTACGTGCGCTTGGGGCTTGGCGTCGGCATCATCGCCGGCATGGCCTACGACCCAGAGCAGGATGGGGACTTGGCGGCCCTCGACGCGAGCCACCTGTTCCAACCGAGCCGCACCTACATCGGCTGCCGCAAGGACGCCTTCATGCGCCGCTTCATGCTGGACTTCATCGCCCTGTTCGCCGAACACCTGACGCCGGCGCTGGTGCGCGAGGCGCTCGTCGCCGGCAGCACCGCCAAGCGCGAACAGTTGTTTGCCGGCATCGAGTTGCCGAGCCGCTGACGGCGCCCAAGCATCCAAGTTTTCGGCATATCCTTAGCACTCTGCCGAGTACATGCCCGCGGCGACCCCTGCCGGGGCCGCCGTTTGCCACGCTTGGCGCGGGCGGGGAGCGACATGGCCCGGGTGGGGAGGATTGTTTGAACGTCTTGTGCCTAGACCTCGAAGGGGTGCTGACGCCGGAGATCTGGCATGCGGTGGCGGATGCGACGCGCATCGACGCGCTGCGCAAGACGACCCGCGACGTTCCCGTGTACGCAGACCTCATGCGCCTGCGATTGGACGCGCTGGCGCGGCACGACATCCGCTTGAGCGACATCCAAAGGGTGGTTGACGGCCTGGCGCCGCTGCCGGGCGCCGCCGCGTTTCTGGAATGGGCGCGCCGGCGCTTCCAGGTGGTGATTCTGTCGGACACGTTCTACGAGTTCGCCATGCCGCTCATGGCGCAGTTGGGGCATCCGCTGCTGTTGTGCCACCGCCTCTGCGTCGCCGATGACCGCATCGCCGGCTACCGCCTGCGCCAAGAGAACCCGAAGGATGCCGCGGTGCGGGCGTTCCAGTCGCTGGGCCTCAAGGTGTTCGCGGCCGGGGATTCCTTCAACGACACGGCCATGTTGCGCGCCGCCGACCAAGGCTGGTTCTTCGACGCGCCGCACCGCATCACCGAGGCGCACCCCGACATCCCGGCGGTGCCGGACTACGCCCGCCTGCAGGCGGCCTTGGAGGGCGCGTTGGCCGTGTGAGGCCGCCGGCGTCCAAGACGAACGCCGGCAGCCGACACGTTTAGGCGAACTGCGCCTCCTCGGTGGAGCCGGACAATGCCGTGACGGACGATTGCCCCCCTTGGATGACGTTCGCCACTTCGTCAAAGTAGCCGGTGCCGACTTCCTGCTGGTGGCTGACGAACGAGTAGCCCTGCTTGGCGGCGGCGAACTCCTTCTCCTGCAAGGCGACGTAGGCGGACATTTGCCGATCCACGTAGCCGCGCGCCAGCTCGAACATGTTGTACCACATGCTGTGGATGCCAGCTAAGGTGATGAACTGGAACTTGTATCCCATCGCCGCGAGTTCCCGTTGGAACTTGGCGATGGTGACGTCGTCCAAATTGGCCTTCCAATTGAACGAAGGGGAACAGTTGTAGGACAGCATCTGCTCCGGGTGTTCGCGGTGGATGGCCTCGGCGAAGCGCCGCGCCTCGTCCAAGTCCGGCACCGCCGTTTCGCACCAGATGAGGTCTGCATACGGCGCGTAGGCGAGGCCGCGAGCGATGGCTTGGTCCAAGCCGGCGCGGGTGCGGTGGAAGCCCTCCGGGGTGCGCT
Source organism: Candidatus Azotimanducaceae bacterium (assembly GCA_965200505.1). Lineage (GTDB taxonomy): Bacteria > Pseudomonadota > Gammaproteobacteria > Pseudomonadales > Azotimanducaceae > VXNE01. The sequence goes on from OZ241343.1 coordinate 3,647,982, forward strand.
CGCCGGTGAGGAAGGGCGCTTCGCACTCGTCCACGTCCGTGGTCACCATGTCCGCGGCGTTGGCGTCCGTGCGCGCCATGAGCACGGTGGGCACATCGCACACATCCGCCGCCAAGCGCGCCGCGATGAGTTTCTGCACCGCCTCTTGGGTGGGCACCAGCACCTTGCCGCCCATGTGTCCGCACTTCTTCACGGACGCGAGCTGATCCTCGAAATGCACTGCCGCGGCGCCGGCGCCGATCATGCTCTTCATCAGCTCGAAGGCGTTCAACACGCCGCCGAAGCCGGCCTCCGCGTCCGCGACGATGGGGGCGAAGAAGTCGATGCCGTCGTCCTCACCTTTGGCCCACTGGATTTCGTCCGCGCGGCGGAACGCGTTGTTGATGCGGTTCACCAGCGACGGCACCGAGTTCACGGCATACAGGGACTGATCCGGATACATCGTCTCCGAGGTGTTGTTGTCCGCCGCCACTTGCCAGCCGGAGACGTAGATCGCCTTGATGCCGGCCTTCACCTGCTGCACCGCCTGGCCGCCGGTCACGGCGCCCAAGGCGTTGATGTAGTCCTCGGTCTGCAGGTGTTCCCACAGCTTGTCGGCGCCATGCGCGGCAAGCAGGCTGCGGTGCGGGATGGTGCCGCGCAGGTTCACCACGTCGGCGGCGCTGTAACCGCGTTTCACGTTCTTCCAGCGGGCGTTGGTCGCCCACTCCCTTTCGAGCTCGGCAATCTGCTCGGTGCGGGGCTTGCGGGGGATGAAATGCAGGGCCATGTCCTCGTCCTCAAGTGCAACGCGCCGGGGATTGTAGTGACTCCATTAGTGAAGAAAAGAGAAAGGGAGACAAGTAATGTTTTCCCTAAAGGAATTGAATGTGTCGGTGCGTCGTCGTCCGTCAGAGCCCTAGCTCCATGCGCTGATGCGTCATGCCGGCTTCCAGGAACGTCTCGCCCACGGCGCGGAACCCGGCCTGTTCGTAGAGCGCCAAGGCGTCGATTTGCGCGTTCAGCCACACGCCGGCGTCGCCGCGCCGCCGTGCCGCGGCGATGGCCAGCGCCAAGAGACGCCGCCCGATGCCGCGCCGCCGCGCTTCGGCCACCACGGCCACGCGGCCGATTTGGCCGTCCGGCAAGAGGCGCGCGGTGCCCTGTGGCTCGCCGGCGGCGTCAACCGCGATGAAATGGATGGCGTCCGGGTCGCGCCCGTCGAGTTCAATGGCCTCCGGCACAGCTTGTTCGACGATGAACACGTCGCGGCGCACGGCCATCAAGCGGCGCCAATGCGTGGCCCAAGGAACCTGTTCAACGCGCACTGCCGGGTCCCGGCTTGCCGCGTCAAGGGCAAGCTGCTCTGCCAAGCCGGTGTAGCTTGCCGGCGTCAACTCGTTCAAGGCGGCGCGGGCGCTTGGCGGCAGGTCGAGCGCGTCCAGCAGCTCGCCATACCCTTGGGCGTCGAGCCGCCGCCCCCGGGTCAACTGCTTCAACCGTTCGTACGGTTCGGGCGCACCGGCCGCGCGCATCACCGTCTGCACGGCTTCGGCCAGCACTTCCCAACTGTCTTCAAGCTCGTGGGCAAGCCGAGCGCGGTCGATCTCCAGTTTGGCGATGCCGGCGCCCGCCGCCACCCAGGCCACCAAAGAGTGGCCCAGCGCCACACCCACGTTGCGCAGCGCCGTGGAGTCCGACAGGTCCCTTTGCCAGCGCGAAACGGCCAACTTGCGGGCGAGGTGGCCCAGCAGCGCGTTCGCCACGCCTAGGTTCCCCTCGGAGTTCTCGAAGTCGATGGGGTTCACCTTGTGCGGCATGGTGGAGCTGCCGGTCTCGCCTTGGGCCATGCGCTGCTTGAAGTAGCCGAGCGCCACATAGCCCCACATGTCTTGGTCAAAGTCGAGCAGCGTCTGGTTGAAACGGGCCAGCGCGTCGAAGTACTCGGCCATGTAGTCGCGCGGCTCGATTTGCGTGGTGAGGGGGTTGTGCTCCAAGCCCAAACCCTCCACGAAATCTCGCGTGAGCGCCGGCCAATCCACGGCCGGGCAGGCGACGACATGGGCGTTGTAGTTGCCGGAGGCGCCGTTGGCCTTGCCCAGGATCGGCACCGCCTCGAAGCCCGTCAGGTGCCGCTCAAGGCGCGCCACGAACACGGCGAGCTCCTTGCCGGCGGTGGTGGGGGAGGCCGGTTGGCCGTGGGTGCGCGCCAGCATCGGCACGTCCGCCGTGGCGGCGGCGAGGCCGGCGATGGCGTCGATGACTTCGCGCATGGCCGGCGCCAGCACTTCCGCCCGGGCCCGTTTCAGCAGGGTGCCGTAGGCGAGGTTGTTGATGTCCTCGGACGTGCAGGCGAAATGCACGAACTCGACGTGCCCGGCCAACCCATCGATGGCGGCGATGCGCTCCTTGACGAAGTACTCCACGGCCTTCACGTCGTGGTTGGTTTCCCCTTCCAAGTCGCGGATGCGCTCGGCGTCGGCGACCGAGAACGCCCGCCAGATGGCCTCACAGGCGCGGCGTTGGTGGCCATTCAGTGGCGCCACGACCGCGCAGGATGGCGCCGCCGCGAGGCACAGCAGCCATTCCACCTCCACCATCACCCGCTGCCGCATCAGCCCGAACTCGCTGACGATCGGGGCGAGGGGCGCGACGCGGACGCGGTAGCGGCCGTCCAGCGGCGAGATGGCGGTGAGCGGCGGCGCGGCGGTCATGCCTGACCACCGATGACCGCATCGATCACGCCGCCGCCCAAGCACCGTTCGCCATCGTAGAGGCAGGCGTACTGGCCCGGCGTCACCGCCCGCTGCGGCGCGTCGAAACGGAGTTCGAAGCCGCCCGGCGACGGCGTGGCGAGGCAGGGTTGGTCGGGCTGCCGGTAGCGCGTCTTGGCGGTGCAGCGCAGCGGCAGGCGAACCGGCGCCAACCAGTTCGCCGCCGTTGCCGTGAGGCCGCGGCTCGAGAGCGCCGCTTCATCCTGGCTCACCACCAGCTCGTTGCTGGCGCGACGTTTGGCCACGACGTACCACGGTGCCTCCAACCGGCCGGCCAAGCCGCCGAGGCCGAGACCTCGGCGCTGCCCCAGCGTGTACCAAGCCAAGCCCCGGTGTTCGCCCAGCACCGCGCCGTCCGTGGCCACGATGGCGCCGGGCGACGTCGGCAGGTAGCGCGCGAGGAAGTCCCCAAATGGGCGCTCGCCGATGAAGCAGATGCCGGTGCTGTCGGGTTTGTCATGCACGGCGAGGCGCGCTTGCCGTGCCAAGCGCCGCACTTCCCGCTTCGTGAGCTCGCCCAATGGGAAGAGGCATGGCGCCAGCCGCTCGCTCGGCACAGCCTGCAGGAAGTAGCTCTGGTCCTTGGCCGCGTCGCTGCCCTTCAACAAGTGGAACTCGCCATCCACCCAAGCGGAGCGGGCGTAGTGGCCGGTGGCGATGCAGTCCGCGCCCAGGGCGTGAGCGTACTCCAAGAACAACTTGAACTTGATCTCGCTGTTGCAGAGCACGTCGGGATTGGGGGTGCGCCCGGCGCGGTGTTCGGCGAGGAACACTTCGAAGACATCGTCCCAATACTCGGCAGCGAAACTCGCCTGCAGCAGCTCGATGCCCAAGGTGTCCGCGACGCGGCGGGCGTCATCGAAATCCGCCGCGGCGGTACAGAACTCGCCGCCGTCGTCCTCGTCCCAGTTCTTCATGAAGAGACCCTTGACCGGGCGGCCGGCCCGCTGCAGAAGCAGCGCGGCGACGGCGGAGTCCACGCCGCCGGACAGGCCCACGATGACGGTTGCAGTGTCCACGGCACACGCCGCCAAACTGATCGCGGCATTGTACAGGGCGCACAACGCCCGGCGTGGCGCACATCCGCCGCCGGCGGCGCATTGCAAGGCCGGCCACGCTGGTTTGTAATCGCCGCATGGCGCGACTCACCCACTTGGACGATGCCGGCGCGGCGCGCATGGTCGATGTTTCGGCCAAGGCCGTCACCGAGCGGGTCGCGCAGGCCGCGGCGACGGTGGCGATGCAGCCGGCCACGCTGCGGGAGATCCTCGCCGGCGACAATCCCAAGGGGGACGTGCTGGCCGTGGCCCGGGTGGCCGGCATCCAGGCCGCCAAGCGCACCAGCGACCTCATTCCCCTCTGCCATCCGCTGCCACTCACGCGGGCGAGCGTCGATTTCGAGGCGGTCGGCGACGCGCAACTCAAGATCACCGCGGCCTGCCAAGTCACCGCGCGCACCGGCGTGGAGATGGAAGCCCTCACCGCGGCGAGCGTCGCGGCGCTCACCGTGTATGACATGTGCAAGGCCATCGACCGCGGCATGCGCATCGAGACGGTGGAGCTATTGAGCAAGGCAGGCGGGCAGAGCGGCGCTTGGCGGCGATGAAGGTGCATGTGTTGTTCTTCGCTTCGCTGCGCGAAGCGGTGGCGACCGACGCCCTCGACGTGGAGTTGCCGCCGGCCGCCACGCTCAAGGACCTGTGCGCCATGCTGGTGCGCCAACTCGGCCCGGCCGCCGCGGCCGCGCTCGGCGACGACGAAGTGCGCGTGGCGGTGAATCAGGAACTGGTGCAGGGCATGGGGGCGGCGCTCAAGGCCGGCGACGAGGTGGCCTTCCTGCCACCCGTGACGGGGGGGTGACGGTGGGGGTTTCCATTCGGGTGCAAACCGAGGACTTTTCCCTTGACGGCGAGTGGGCCGCGTTGCGGCGGCGCGTGGGCGGCGACTGTGGCGCCATCGTCGCGTTTGCCGGCTTGGTGCGCGACAACGCGCGTTCCGGCGAACGCACCGACACGCTCCTGCTGGAACACTATCCGGGGATGACCGAGGCCAGCATCGCCAAGATCGTGGCCGTCGCCGAGGGGCGCTGGCCGTTGGACGAGGTGGTGGTGGTGCATCGGGTCGGCGTCTTGCGGCCGGCGGATCAAATCGTGCTGGTGTTGGTGGCGTCGGCGCACCGTGCCGCGGCGTTCGCCGGCTGCGAGTTCCTGATGGACCACCTGAAGACGCAGGCGGTGTTCTGGAAGAAGGAGGCGCGCCAGTCCGGCGCGGCTTGGGTGCGCTCCAGCAGCGACGATGGCGACCGGGCCGCCGCTTGGCGACGCGCCGACACGCATCGCTGACCGCCCACACGCCGCGCCGCCGCCCACGGCGACCGGCGTTTCACCCGCGCCGCCACGGTAAGGTTCGGCGGCCGCCGGCCGGTGCCTAGGGCGCAGGGCGGCGGTGCTACAATGCGCCGCTTCGCGCCAATCCCATCACGCGGAGCATCCATGGGCTACGAGCACATCGCCGTCCCCGGCAACGGCGAAAAAATCACCCTTGCCGAGGACGGCAGCCTCAGCGTTCCAGACCATCCCATCATCCCGTTCATCGAGGGTGACGGCATCGGCATCGACATCACGCCGGTGATGCGCCAAGTGGTCGATGCGGCGGTGCGGCGGTGCTACGGCGACGCCCGCTCCATCGCTTGGATGGAGATTTACGCCGGCGAGAAGTCGCTCACGCTCTACGGCGCCGACGAGTGGCTGCCGGACGAAACGCTGGCCGCGATGCGCGAGTTCTTGGTCGGCATCAAGGGACCGATGACCACGCCGGTGGGCGGCGGCATCCGCTCCCTCAACGTCGCCCTGCGGCAGGAGCTGGACTTGTACGTGTGCCAGCGCCCGGTGCGGTGGCTGAACGGCGTGCCTAGCCCGGTGGTCGCGCCGCAGAAGACGGACATGGTGATCTTCCGCGAGAACACCGAGGACATCTACGCCGGCGTCGAGTGGGAAGCGGACTCGGCCGAGGCCGACAAGCTCATCGCGTTCCTGCGGGAAGAGATGGGCGTGGGCAAGATCCGCTTCCCACGACACTGCGGCATCGGCGTGAAGCCGATTTCCGTGGAGGGCACCGAGCGCTTGGTGCGCAAGGCCCTGCAATACGCCATCGCGGAAGATCGGCGCTCCGTCACCTTCGTCCACAAGGGGAACATCATGAAGTTCACCGAGGGCGCCTTCAAGGATTGGGGCTATCGGCTGGCGGCGCGGGAGTTCGGTGCGACGCCGCTGGACGGCGGCCCTTGGCACGAGTTGACCAATCCGCGCACCGGGCGCCGCATCGTCGTGAAGGACATGATCGCCGACGCGATGCTGCAGCAGATTCTGACGCGGCCGGATGAATACGACGTGATCGCCACCATGAACCTGAACGGCGACTACCTCTCCGACGCCTTGGCCGCCCAAGTGGGCGGCATCGGCATCGCGCCGGGCGCCAACATCGGCGATTCCGTGGCGCTGTTCGAGGCCACCCACGGCACCGCGCCCAAATACACCGGGCAAGACAAGGTGAACCCCGGCTCGCTCATCCTCTCCGCGGAAATGATGCTGCGCCACTTGGGTTGGCGCGAGGCCGCGGACCTCATCGTCGCCGGCATGGAAGGCGCCATCTCCGCCAAGACCGTCACCTACGACTTCGAGCGGCTGATGACCGGCGCCAAGCTGCTGAAATGCTCCGAGTTCGGCGCCGCGACCATCGCCAACATGGCCTGACCGCGACCTGCCTTTTCGAGCCGCCCCGCGCTCAAGCCTCGTCTGATGGCTCGAACGACGCCCCCGGCGGTGGCTCGTTTGCGCGGATGTTCATCGCGTGCAACCCCTTGGGGCCGTCTTCCACTTCGAACTCCACCTCCTGGCCGGCGCGCAGCGTCTTGTAGCCGGGCATGGCGATGGAGGAGTAGTGGGCAAACACGTCCGCACCGCCGTCGGCGGGCACGATGAAGCCGTACCCCTTGGCGTTGTTGAACCATTTGACCGTACCGGTGGCCATCGCGGCAGCCTCGCGCGGGCTGGGACCCATGAGGCAGACTCTCGCTTGCCGGCGTGAAGGTGTCAAGCGTTGCGGCCGGAGCGTTGCGGCCGGTGCCGGCCACTCGGGCACCGGCGTGGCGCGGATTAGAGTGTTCGGTTTGCGAAGGATTCGGCGTTGAAGCGCGTCATCATGGCGATCATCGGCCTTCTGCCACTGGCAGGATGCATGATCGTCGCGCCCGGCGAAAAGCCACCCGCCAAAACGGGCGATACGGCGCAGTCCTTCCTGTACGAGTTCGACGTGCAAGAAGTGGCACTCGAACCCTTTGCCGGCGACGGTGGCGCCATCGCGCCCTTGCGAGATGGATTGCTGATCATAACGTCTGCCGGACGTTTGGCGACGGTGGGCGTTGGCGAGGTTCCGCGATACCTGACCGGGCGGGTGCCGATGAACTTGCCGGCCCTCGAATCCCATGAAATCGCGCGAAATCCCAAGTTTAAGATGAAGACCTTCCGCGTGAACGACGTCCTGCTGAGGGAACGGAACGCCAATCAATGGGACCTATTCGTTTCGCACCTGTACTTCACCGGCGATTGCTTTCTCATGCGTGTCTCCCAGACGACGCTCTTCGCCGAGAGCACCGGGCGATTCGGCCTGTCCCCGTCCTGGAGAACCATCTACGACACCACGCCATGCCTGGCCCCAAGTTTCGACGCGTATCGCAGCGGCGGCAGCTTGCTGACCGACGGGCCAGACCATCTGTTGCTCACCGTGGGGGACTTCAACAGATTCCGGAGCGGCGAACCGCAGAACCTCGGCATTAGCTTGGGGAAGATCATGCGCATCGCCATCGCAACGGGTGAAGCTGAAGTCCTTTCGCTAGGCCATAGAAACCCGCAAGGGCTGGCGCGAGACCGCGACGGCAAACTTTGGGCCACCGAGCACGGGCCGTGGGGCGCCGATGAGTTGAACCTGATCGAGCGCGGGAATGACTATGGTTGGCCCTATGCCAGTGATGGTCGCGCCGGCGGGAGAACACCCTTGCCGTTACGGGATCATCCGCATACGCCGCCCGCCTTTGCCTGGGTGCCGGGCATCGGCAGCGGCAGCGTGGTCGTGAATGATGAGCAAGCACTGCCGTTGTGGCGGGATGACCTGCTGATTGCCTCCCTTCGGGCGCGTTCCCTCTTTCGGGTACGGCATGAAGAACAAAGGGTGCGCTACGTCGAGGCGATTTGGCTTGGCCACCGAATCAGAGACCTTGCCTTGCTGCCGGGCGGGCACTTGGTGCTGCTGAGCGGCAGCCGCTTGGTGTTCCTGGATGTCAAGAGGGCTTACCGCGTCGCCGGCATCGGCGCGGCCATTGCACTCACGGGATCTGCCTAGTCGCGGCCCATGAAACGCTTCCAGAGCCCGCCGAGCCAGTGCCGGCTGTTGGATCGTGGCATGGCTGATGCGCCGTCGGGCTGGACGGCCATCACTCTGAGCGCAGCGGGCGTCGCCATCTTGATGTCGCCGAACGCCGCGAGCGGCGCCTCAGTCCGCCGTGCGCGATGCAATGCCCAAGTCCGCGTGATCGAGATTTCCGCCTGCCCGTCGCGTGTCGCCACCATGCAGGAAAGACGCACCGCCTGGCCCAGTTTGGACCGCAATCGCGCCACCAACTCACCCCGATAGATGGCCGCGGCCGGAAACGCGATGTGGAACGCCGCGGTCGGGAACTCGTCCAGCGCCGATTGCACCTTCCTGTCTGCCGCATCGACGTGACGCACCACCGCCCTCGGCTCGTCATCGAATTGGTTGCGCAGGTACTCCAAGGCACGTTCACCGCTCGGGCCTTGCGACCCCCGAAACTCGACGCGGACGATCAGATCATGCACGGGATCGGCCAGCAGCCGCTCCACCAAAGTGGTGACGGAACGTGGCGAGACGCCCTCGCGCACATCGACGGCCACCACATACTGCGGCACCCGATACGTCCGCCCGGGCTGGACAGCGCGGAAGCGGGGATGCGGGATGAGATGCGCCGTCTTGCCGGCCAAGGTCAATCGGTCGCGGCGTTTTTCCGCCCGTGATTCCGCCCACCGCCCTTGATGCCAGACCAACGCCTCGCGCACCGGCACGATCACCGCGCCGTATGCGAAGGCGCGGTAAGCCAACTCCACATCCTCCGCGCCCCAGCGGTCAAACGGCGCGCAGCCGCCGATGCTTTGGTAGAACGCGCGGCGCAGGCCGAAGTTCCCGCCGATCACGACGTGGAAGAAATCGTCCGCCATCGCCAGATGGTCGTCGGGGCGGGCGAAGTAGCGCTGCGCCCAGGACGGGTCCGTTGGCAGGGCCGCCATCAGGTCGCGCAGATCCCGTCGCCGTATCGCCTCGACGTCCAAATCTTCCGTCGCCACATGCCAGCGGGCCCCCGCCGTCAAAACGTCGGTCGCCGCGTGGTGCCATCGGGCATGGGCTGGAATCCACTGCTCATCGACCAATTCGTCCGCGTCGAGGAACAACACGATGTCGTGGGCCGCGGCGGCCACGCCGGCGTTGCGCGCCCGCCAAGTGCCGTAGCCGCGGCGCGGCTGGCGCAGAACCTTCACTTGCAGCGGCGAGGGCGGCGCTTGCACGGGCGGCTCGGAGCCGTCGTCCACCAAGACGACTTCGATGAGCCGGCGCGGATAGCGCTGCCGTTCCAGCGCGGCCAACGTCTTCGCCAATGTGTCCGCCGGCACTTGGTGGCAGGGAATCACCAAGCTCACCGCCTCCGTGGGCACGAAGGCCGCCAACGGGGCGACCGGGAGACGCCGCCAATCGTTGTACGGCACCTGGGCGGGAGCAGGCGGCATCGCGCTAGTTTACGCGCCGGCCATCCCGCGCGACGCAACCCCAAATTGGAGTTTTCAAGTATGATTGCGCCGTTCCAGCGACCTTCGGGCACAGCATCAGAGCGCCTTCATGGTCTTATCGCCATCCGCTGAGCCAACGACGCTTGCACCTGCCGCGGCGCTCGACCGAGCCTCCGCGCAAGCCGACGACCCTGACGACCTGCCTACCGGCGACATCGCCATCGCGCCGGAGGAGACGAAGCCGGCGACCAAGCGGCCACCGATGTTCAAGGTGCTGCTCTTGAACGACGACTACACGCCGATGGAGTTCGTCGTGCATGTGCTGGAGGTCTTCTTCGGCATGGAGCGCGAGAAGGCGGTGCAGCTGATGCTCGCGGTGCATACCACCGGCAGCGCCGTCGTCGGCATCTATCCGCGCGACATCGCGGAGACGAAGTCCGAGCAGGTCAACCATTACGCGCGCGAAAACGAACACCCGCTCCTTTCCACGGTAGAGATGACGGACTGACCCATGCTCAGCAAGGAACTGCAAGTGACGATCAACGAAGCCTTCAAGGAGGCGAAGTCGAAACGTCACGAGTTCATCACGGTCGAGCACCTGCTGCTCGCGCTGCTCGACGACGCCGTCGCGGTGGACGTCTTGAAGAAGGTCGGCGTTGACCTCGACCGGCTGCGCCAGGAACTGGCGGAGTACATCGAGCGCACCACGCCCCTCATTCCGGCCGGGGATCAAAAGCGCGACACCCAGCCGACCTTGGGCTTCGAGCGGGTGCTGCGGCGCGCCGTGTTCCATGTGCAGTCCAGCAACCGCAAGGAAGTGACCGGCGCCAACCTGCTGGTGGCCATCTTCAACGAGCAGGAGACGCACTCGGTCACGCTGCTCAAGCATCAGGACGTGAAGCGCATTGACGTCGTGAACTACATCGCCCACGGCATCTCCAAGGTGGGCACCGACGGCGGCGGCGCGGAAGGGCGCGAGGAGCGCGACGGGGAGGAGGGCGGCGAGCCCCGGCCGCAAAGCGCCTTGGAGGCGTTCGCCAGCGACCTGAACGGCCTCGCCCGCGCCGGCAAGGTGGATCCCTTGGTCGGCCGCGACGACGAGGTGGAGCGCGTGATCCAAATCCTCTGTCGGCGGCGCAAGAACAATCCCCTCTTGGTGGGCGAATCCGGCGTCGGCAAGACGGCCATCGCCGAGGGCCTCGCCAAGCGCATCGTCGATGGCGACGTGCCCGAAGTGGTGCGTGAGTCCGCGGTCTTTGCCCTCGACTTGGGGGCGCTGTTGGCCGGCACCAAGTACCGGGGCGATTTCGAGAAACGCTTCAAGATGCTCTTGAACGAGCTGAAGCGGGCCCCACACGCGATCCTCTTCATCGACGAGATCCACACCATCATCGGCGCCGGCGCCGCGTCCGGCGGCGTGATGGACGCTTCCAACCTGCTGAAGCCATTGCTCGCATCGGGTGACATCCGCTGCATGGGCTCCACCACCTACCAGGAATACCGAGGCATCTTCGAGAAGGATCGGGCGCTGTCGCGGCGCTTCCAAAAGATCGACGTCGTCGAGCCCAGCGTCGAGGATACTTACAAGATTCTCAAAGGCTTGAAGACGCGCTTTGAGGATCATTATCAACTCCGCTACACGGATCGCGCGCTCCGCGCCGCGGCCGAGCTGTCGGGCCGCTACATCACCGATCGCTTCATGCCGGACAAGGCCATCGACGTCATTGACGAGGCCGGCGCCGCGCAGCAGCTGGTGACGCCGGCGAAGCGCAAGAAGTCCATCGGCGCCACGGACGTGGAACACGTCGTCGCCAAGATCGCCCGCATCCCGTCGAACCAAGTCACAGTGTCGGACAAGGAAGCGCTGCGCGACCTCGAAGCGCGGTTGAAGATGGTGGTGTTCGGCCAGGACGAAGCCATCGAGACCCTCGCCTCGGCCATCAAGCTGTCCCGCGCCGGGCTCAAGGTGGACGAAAAGCCCATCGGCAGCTTCCTGTTCGCCGGCCCCACCGGCGTGGGCAAAACCGAGGTGTGCCGCCAACTCGCCAACATCATGGGCGTCGAGTTGCTGCGCTTCGACATGTCCGAGTACATGGAACGCCACACGGTGTCGCGCCTGATCGGCGCCCCGCCGGGCTATGTGGGCTTCGACCAGGGCGGCCTCTTGACGGAGGCCGTCACCAAGCATCCGCACAGCGTCATCCTGCTCGATGAGGTGGAAAAGGCGCACCCGGAGGTCTTCAACTTGCTTTTGCAGGTGATGGACCACGGCACGCTCACCGACAACAACGGCCGCCATGCGGACTTCCGCAACACCGTGCTCGTCATGACGACCAACGCCGGTGCCCAAGAGGCGGCGCGGGAATCCATCGGCTTCACCCGCCAAGATCACTCAACGGACGCGATGGGCACCTTGAAGAAGCTCTTCACGCCGGAGTTCCGCAACCGGCTGGACGCCATCATGCAGTTCAACGCGCTGCCGATGGAGGTCATCAAGACCATCGTGGATAAGTTCTTGGTCGAGCTGCAGGCGCAGCTGGACGCGAAGAAGGTGCAGCTGGACGTGGACGAAGACGCCCGCGACTGGCTGGCGCGCGAAGGCTACGACGAGAAGATGGGTGCCCGGCCCATGCAGCGCCTCATTCAGGAGAAGATCAAGCGCCGGCTGGCGGAAGACATCCTGTTCGGCGACCTGTCGCATGGCGGCGGCATGGTGCGCGTCACCGTGGAGGACGGCGACCTCGCCGTGGAGGCCCTTGAAGGCCATCCCGCCTGAACCTGGCCGCGGCAAAGCGCCGGGCCGAATCCGACACGGCGCGGGTGCTAGGGCCGGCGATGCGCTCGCCGGCGAGGATCAGCGTTCGCGGAAGGTGATGCGCCCCTTGGTGAGGTCGTAGGGCGTGAGTTCCACCTTCACCTTGTCGCCGGTGAGGATGCGGATGTAGTTCTTGCGCATCTTGCCGGAGATGTGGGTGGTCACGACGTGGCCGTTTTCCAACTCCACGCGGAACATGGTGTTGGGCAGGGTGTCGATCACCGTGCCCTGCATCTCGATCTGTTCTTCCTTCGTCATCCGTCCCCTAAAGCCCGTGTGCTTCGCTCCCGTTGAGCCCGTGCCGCGTGTCGTGGCGGCCGGCCGTGCGGCGCGAGGCGGTTCACGCCACCTCCGTCCAACCGCGGCCAGTGAGCAGCTCAATCGGGCGATAGTCCATTTTGTAACGCATTTTGGCGGCCTCGGCAATCCAATAGCCGAGATAGAGATGCGGCAAGGCGCGGCGGCGACACTCCTCGATTTGCCGCAGCACCGCGTAAACGCCGAGGCTGCGCGCCGCCAAGCTCGGCTCGAAGAACGTGAAGATGGCCGACAGTCCGCCGCGCAGGGCGTCCGTGGCCGCGGCCATCACCAGCGCGCCATCGAGGTAGCCGCACAAGGAGAAGGACCCGCTCCACCGGGTGCCGCAGAGGAAGGAGCGGAACTGCGCCGGGCTGGCCGGAAACATGTCGCCGTCGGCATGGCGCGCGGCGATGTAGCGTTCGTAGAGGCGGTAGCGCTCCGCGGTGAAGCCGGCCGGCTCGACGCGCACCGTCAAATCCGCGTTGCGGGCGAGCACGCGCCGGAAGCGGCGCTTGAGCGCGAAGCGTTCCACCGGCACCCGCGTCGGCACGCAGGCTTGGCAGCCGGCACAGTGGGGCCGATAGAGGTGGTCGCCGGCGCGGCGAAAGCCGATGGTGGCCAGCGCTTGGTAATCCGGCGGGGCGTGGCGTTCACCGGGATGCAGGAACAGCGTCCGCGCCTGCCGGTCGTCAAGGTAGCCACAGGGATGGTCCGGCGTCAGCACGAAGCGTCGCCGGGCAGAGGCAGTGGGCCGTGGCTTAACCATCGCCGGATGCCGCCATGCACCGTCGCCAGCGCCCGCGCCGGGTCGCGTGGCGGCCGTTGGCGGCGACCCGTTCCAAGAAGCGCTCGCGGGGCAGCGCCTCGGCGCCCAGTGAGACGAGATGGGCGTTGTCGATCTGGCAGTCGATGAGCTCGAAGCGCCAGCGCCGCAGTTCATTGACGAGGTGCGCGAGGGCCACCTTGGAGGCGTCCGTTTGCGCCGCGAACATGGACTCGCCGAAGAACATCCGCCCCAACGAGACGCCATAAAGGCCGCCGGCCAAGCAGCCTTCATGCCAGGTTTCCACGGAGTGGGCGAAGCCGAGCGCATGGAGCCTCACGTAGGCCGCCTGCATGGCCGGTGTGATCCACGAGCCGTCCTGCCCGCGGCGGGGCGCCGCGCAAGCCGCGATCACCTGCTCGAAGGCGGTGTCGAACGTCACCGCGAAGTCGCCGCGTCGCAACCGCCGACGCAGGCTGCGCGACACCTTCATCCGCTCCGGAAACAACACCGTGCGTGGGTCCGGTGACCACCACAACACCGGCCCGGCATCGTCGTCGAACCACGGGAAGATGCCGCGGGCGTAGGCATGGAGGAGCAAGGTGGGGGACAAATCGCCCCCCGCCGCCAACGGCGCTTCGGCGGGCGCATGGCGCGGGTCTGGGAATGGCGAACGGGCCGCGGTGGGCTCGGCGGCGCTCACAGGGCGTCGAGGTACTTTTCCGCGTCCAGTGCCGCCATGCAGCCAAAGCCGGCCGACGTGATGGCTTGGCGATACACCTGATCCGCGACGTCGCCGGCCGCGAACACGCCGGCGGCGCTGGTGGCGGTGGCGCCGCCGTTCAGCCCGCTGGCCACTTGGATGTAGCCGTCGCGCATCGCCAACTGGCCCTCGAACACGGCCGTGTTCGGCGTGTGGCCGATGGCGATGAACACACCGCTCAAGTCGATGCGCCGCCGCGTGTCGCTTTGGACGCCGGCGACGGTGATGCCGGTGACGCCGGCATCGTCGCCAATGACTTCATGCAGCACGTGGTTCCACAGGAACTCCACGTTGGCGCGGGCGAACAGGCGCTGCTGCAGAATCTTCTCCGCCCGCATGGTGTCGCGCCGATGCACCAACACGACGTGGCGCGCGATGTTCGAGAGATAGAGCGCCTCTTCGGCCGCGGTGTTGCCGCCGCCGATCACCGCCACCACCCGGTCGCGGTGGAAGAAGCCGTCGCAGGTGGCGCAGGCGCTCACGCCGCGCCCCTTGAACGCTTCCTCGCTCGCCAAGCCGAGATACTTCGCCGAAGCGCCGGTGGCGATCACCAAGGCGTCGCAGCGGTACTCGCCACGGTCGCCGAACAGCCGCAGCGGCCGATCGCCCAAATCCACCCGCGCCACATGGTCGTGAATCACTTCGGCGCCGAACCGCTCGACGTGGCGCTGCATGCGCTCCATCAGGTCTGGCCCCTGCAAGCCCTCGACGTCGCCGGGCCAATTGTCCACGTCCGTGGTGGTGGTGAGCTGCCCCCCCACCTCGACGCCGGCGATGAGCGCCGGGCGAAGGTTCGCCCGCGCCGCGTAGAGCGCGGCCGTGTAGCCGGCCGGCCCGGAGCCGAGCACCACCAAACGGCGTTCTTCCATCAGGTGGCGGCCTCGGGCGTGGCGGCGGCAAGCAACGCCAAGTAAGGCTGCGCCTGCCGATGGCGGGCGATGTAGGTGGCCAAGTCCTGCCCGGCGGCGTTGCGCGCATTGAGATTCCGGCCGGCTTGCACGAAGAAGCGCAGAAAGCGCTCGAAGTCCGCCACCCTCATGCTCTGGTAAGCGAATAACAACACATGGAAGTCCGGGTCGCCGGGCAGGTCCGGCGGCCGCTTGTCGAGGAAGCCCTTGACGCGGGCATCGTCCCAAACCTCGTCGATGACCTTGCGCTTGTCGCGTCGCATGGGCAGCCGCTGGCGAAAGGCTCGCATCATAAGCCAAGCGCCCCGTGCGCCAAAGTGCCAAACGCTGATGCGGGTGCAGGGTGCGATGGCGGGATGGCGGGATGGCGGGATGAGCCAACACACCTAGAACGGACGCAACGCGGTACAATGGCGCTTGCGCGTTGTGCCGGAGTCACGTTGGCCGCCTCGCCGAGCTCTTTCCTACCCCTGCGCGAAATCGCATTGGTCGCCTTGGGGGCGTTGGCCCTCTACGCTTTTCTGGCCATCGCGTCCTATTCCCCGAACGATCCCGCGCTCACCTTCGCCGACCCCAACGCCACGGTTTCCAACCTGGTGGGCAAGAGCGGCGCTTGGGTCGCCGACATCGCGCTCTTGGTATTCGGCTGGGTGGCCTATCTCGTGCCGCTGGCATTGGCGCTCGCGGCGCTCAGAACACGGCTCCGCACACCGCCGTGGTCTTGGCCGTTGGTGGGTGCGCGGGCCTTCGGCTGGATGGGCATGGCCATCGCGGCCTGCGTCTTGGCGGACATGCACATCGCCAAGGGGCCCCACCTAATGCTGCCGGCGAACGCGGGGCCAGGCGGGGCCCTCGGGGCTTCGTTGGTGGCGTTCAGCTTGCCGGCGCTGCATTGGCCTGGGCTCACGTTGATCGCCGTGGCGGTGTTGCTGATGAGCGCCCCCGGTGCGCTCGGCTGGTCGTGGCTCGTCATGTGCGAGGCCGTTGGCAGGGGTTTGCATCGAGGCGCCGCTTGGGTGGCGCAGGGGGTTCTGGCGGCAAGGCCCACACCCAAGCCGGTGCGTGTGGCGACGGCAGCCGCGCCCCCGCCGACAGCGGTGGAGATCGCGCCGGCACCGCGTTTGGACGCGGCGCCAACACCGCCAAAGACCCAAGCGAAGGCGCAGCCGAAAGCGAAGAAGGCCATCGAGCCGACGGTGAGCAAGCCGCCAAAGCGCCGTGCGACGCCGCCGTCGGCGTCTGCTGACGCAGTGGGCGAACTGCCGGATCTGGAGTTGCTGGAACCCGGCTTGGAAATCGCGCGGGGCGGCTTCTCGGATGAGTCCTTGGAAGAGATGGCGCAAGCCTTGCGGGAGCGCCTTGCGGACTTCGGCGTGAGCGCCCAAGTGACGTCGGTGGTGCCCGGCCCGGTCGTGACGCGCTTCGAGGTGCAGCCGGCGCCGGGCGTCAAGGTGAGCCGCATCAACAACTTGGCGAAGGACTTGGCGCGGGAGCTGGCGGTGGTCAGCGTGCGCATCGTGGACATCATTCCGGGCAAGTCCGTGGTGGGCATCGAGATTCCGAACGAGCGCCGGGCCATGGTGCGCCTGCGCGAGATACTCGATTCCCGCGCCTTCCGCGAATCCACGTCGCCGTTGACGATGGCCCTGGGCAAGGACATCGCCGGCGAACCGGTGCTGGCGGACATCGCCCGCATGCCCCACCTGCTCATCGCCGGCACCACCGGCTCCGGCAAATCCGTGGGCGTGAACGCCATGCTCATCTCCATGCTCTACAAGGCGTCGCCCGACGAGCTGCGGCTCATCCTCGTGGACCCGAAGATGCTGGAGTTGGCGGTGTATGCCGACATTCCCCACCTGTTGACGCCGGTGGTGACGGACATGAAGGACGCGGCCGCCGCGCTCAACTGGTGCGTGGGCGAGATGGAGCGCCGCTACCGCCTGATGGCGGCCTTGGGGGTGCGCAACTTGGATGGCTACAACCGCAGCGTTGATGAGGCGAAAGCGGACGGCGAACCCATCTTGGACCCGCTCTGGCCCACCGATGATGATGGCGAAGCGCCGGCGTTGGAGCGGCTGCCGCTCATCCTCGTGGTCATCGACGAGTTCGCGGACTTGATGATGGTGGTCGGCAAGAAGGTCGATCAGCTCATCGCCCGCATCGCCCAGAAGGCGCGGGCGGCGGGCATCCATCTCGTGCTCGCCACGCAGCGCCCGTCGGTGGACGTGATCACGGGCCTCATCAAATCCAACATTCCCACCCGCATCAGCTTCCAAGTGTCCAGCGCGCTGAACTCGCGGGTGGTGCTGGACCAAGGCGGCGCCGAGCAGCTCTTGGGGCATGGCGACATGCTCTACCTGCCGCCGGGCACCAGCGTGCCGACGCGGGTGCATGGCGCCTTCGTGGACGAGCGCGAAGTGCATGGCGTGGTGGCGGATTGGCGGCGCCGCGCCGAGCCGGACTACATCGACGGGCTGTTGGCCGCCGGCACCAGCAGCGACGTGCCGGGCACCTTGGACTTGAGCGACGGTGACGACGCCGAGCAATCAGACCCGCTCTACGATGACGCGGTGGAGTTCGTGCTGGATTCCGGCCGCGCCTCCATCTCCGCGGTGCAGCGCAAGTTGCGCATCGGCTACCAGCGCGCCGCCCGCATGGTGGAGGCGATGGAGGCGGCCGGCGTGGTGAGCGCCATGGACACGAGCGGCAACCGTGAAGTGCTCGTGCCGCGGCGCGGCTGACGGCCGGCGCGGTCGGGCCGGGCGCATGGCCGCCTTGGCCGCGCTCTTGGTCGGCGGCGCGGCGGTTGCGGATGACGCGGCGCAACTGAACGCGCTGCTCGAAACCATGCGGAGCTACAGCGCGGATTTCGAGCAAGTCGTGGTCGGCGTGGGGGGGCAGTCCTTGGAGACCACCACCGGCGCCGTGCATTTGGCCCGTCCCGGAAGGTTCCGCTGGGAATCCCGGCCGCCGCATCCGCAACTCCTGGTGGCGGACGGCGCCAACCTCTACGTCTATGACGCGGATTTGGAGCAGGTGACCATCCAAGCGCAAGACGAATACTTGAACGACTCCCCGGCGCGGGTGCTGACCCACGGGCCGGAAGCGCTCACGGCCCGTTTTGACGTGGCCCAAGAAACCGCCGCCAATGGTTCGCTGGCGTTCACGCTCACCCCCAAGGACGAGCGCTCCCTGTATCAGCACATTCGCTTGGAGTTCGCCCACGGTGTGCTGGCGCGGCTCGACATCCTCGACCACCTCGAACAGGCGACGCACATCACCTTTCGCAACGCCGTGCTGAATCCGGCGTTGGCGCCCGCCACCTTCCGCTTCGAGATTCCCGAAGGCGTCGATGTCATCGGCTCCACCGCCGCTGCCGGCTGACGCGCCGTTGGCGGCGCGCATGCGCCCGACGACCCTCGCGGAGTTCGTCGGCCAGCGGCATCTCGTTGGGCCGGAAGGGCCCCTCGGCCGTCTGGCGGCGGCGGGGCGGGTCGCTTCCATGATCCTGTGGGGGCCGCCGGGCACCGGCAAGACGACGCTGGCCAAGATTCTCGCCGAAACCGCCCGGGCGCGCTGGGTGAGCCTCTCGGCGGTGCTGGCCGGGGTGCGCGAGGTGCGCGCCGCCATCGCCGGCGCCGAAGCCCACCCGGACACGCCCACCGTGCTCTTCGTCGATGAGGCGCATCGCTTCAACAAGGCGCAACAGGATGCCTTCCTGCCACATGTGGAGCGCGGCACGGTGGTGTTCGTCGGCGCCACCATCGAAAACCCATCCTTCGAAGTGAACGCCGCGCTCCTATCGCGCACCCGCGTCTATGTGCTGCGCCCCTTAAGCACCGACGATCTCGACGCGCTGGTGCGCCGCGCCCTGAAGCGCGAGCTGGGCGGCATGGCCATCGACGCCGACGCTTTGGAACATCTGACGGCCACCGCGGATGGCGACGCGCGCCGGGCCTTGAACGGCTTGGAGATCGCCGCGCAACTCGCGGACGGCATCATCCGCCTCGAGCAGGTGGTGGATGCCACGGGGCAACGGCAGCGCCGTTTCGACAAGGGCGGCGATGCCTTCTACGACCAGATTTCCGCCCTGCACAAGGCGGTGCGCGGCAGTGCGCCGGACGCCGCCCTGTACTGGCTCGCGCGGATGCTCGATGGCGGCTGCGACCCCCTCTACGTCGCCCGCCGGGTGGTGCGCATCGCCAGTGAGGACGTGGGCCTCGCGGACCCACGCGCCCTACAGCTCGCCATCGACGCTTGGGAAGCCTATCGCCGCTTGGGTTCCCCCGAAGGCGAACTCGCCATCGCCCAAGCGGTGGCCTATCTCGCCGCGGTGCCGAAGAGCAACGCGGTGTACGAGGCGTTTGGGGCGGCGCAGGCGTTCGTGCGCTCGCATCCGAGCTATGCCGTGCCGGCGCGGCTCAAGAACGCCCCCACCGGACTGATGCGGGATTTGGGCCACGGTGAAGGCTATCGCTACGCCCATGCCGAGGCGGACGCCTACGCCGCCGGCGAGCGCTACTTCCCGGACGAAATGGAGGACGTGGCCTTCTATCGCCCCACCGAGCGCGGCTTGGAAGGCAAAATCGCCCAGAGATTGGCTACACTACAAGCCAAGGACCGCGCCGCCGCCAACGCGCGGTCATCCAATCGACCCCGCAGCCCCGACAAGCCCCCGTGACCAAGACCCTGTGTTGGATCGCCGCCGGCGGCGCCGTGGGCGCATTGGCGCGCTTTGGCGTCGTTTACGCCGTCGGCCGCAGCGGTGTGCCGTTCCCGTGGGGCACACTGACCGTCAATGTGGCCGGCTCGCTGGCCGTCGGGCTGCTGGTGGGCGCGTTGGGGCGGCGGGCAGGCTTCGCCGAGATGGCGCAGCCGTTTCTCGTGGTCGGGCTGTTGGGCGCCTTCACCACGTTCTCGGCGTTCTCGATGGAGACCGTCCTCTTGCTGGAAGACGCCAAGTGGGCAGCGGCGCTCGCCTATGTCCTCCTGAGCGTGGTTCTGTGCGTCACGGCCGCTTGGGCCGGCCTGCGCCTCACGGCGGCCTGACATGCTCGATCGCAACCACCTGCGCCGCAACGCGGCCGCCGTGCGCGACGCCCTCAAGGCGCGCAACTACGATTTCGATTTGGAGCGGTTCACCACGCTGGAAGCCGAGCGGCGCCGCCTGCAGGAACAAACCGAAGCGCTGCAAGGGGAACGCAACGCCCGCTCGAAGGCCATCGGCCGCGCCAAGGCGAATGGCGCGGACATCGCGCCGCTGGTGGCCGAAGTGGGCGATTTGGGGCAGCGCCTGGAGGCGGCCCGGCAACGCTTCCAAACCCTGCAAGGGGAGCTCGACGCCTTCCTCGCCGCGGTGCCCAACCTGCCGGACGCGTCGGTGCCGTTCGGGGCGGACGAAGCGGACAACGTGGAGCTTCGCACCTGGGGCGAACGGCCGGCGTTCGGCTTCCAACCCAAGGACCATGTGGACCTCGCGGGCACGGCGTTGGACGCGGAAGCCGCGGTCAAGATCGCCGGTTCGCGCTTCGTCGTGATGTCTGGCGCGGTGGCGCGCCTGCACCGGGCGCTGACGCAGTTCATGCTCGACGTACACACGCAGGAACACGGCTACCAAGAGGTGTATGTGCCCTACCTCGTGAACACGGCGTCGCTGCAGGGCACCGGGCAGTTGCCGAAGTTCGAGGACGAGCAGTTCGCCGTGGCCGGCGACGAGCGCTATTACCTCATCCCCACCGCCGAGACGCCGGTGACGAACTTGGTGCGTGACGCCATCCTGGACGCCGCCACGCTGCCGCTCCGCCATGTGGCGCACACCCCTTGCTTCCGCCGCGAGGTGGGCAACTACGGCAAGGACACGCGCGGCATCTTCCGCCAGCACCAGTTCGAGAAGGTGGAGCTGGTGCAAATCGTGGAGCCGGCGCTGTCTTGGCAAGCCTTGGACGAACTCACCGGCCACGCGGAAGCCATCCTGCACCGCTTGGAGTTGCCCTACCGGGCAGTGGCCCTTTGCGGCGGCGACCTCGGCTTTGCCGCTGCCAAGACCATCGACCTTGAGGTTTGGCTGCCGGGCCAAAGCCGCTACCGGGAGATTTCCTCGTGCAGCAATTTCCTCGACTTCCAAGCGCGCCGCATGATGGCGCGTTATCGGCACCCGGAAACCGGGCGCCCGAATCTGGTACACACCCTGAACGGGTCTGGTCTGGCCGTGGGCCGCACACTCATCGCCGTGCTGGAGAACTACCAAGACGGCGACGGCGCGGTGGCGGTGCCCGCGGCGCTAAGCCCATACATGGGTGGGGTGACGCGGCTCACGTTCCCCCACGCTTGACCCGCTGTTCTCCAAGGTTTACGAGGGGCAGGGCAGCGATGCCGCGTGACGGCGCCAGGCTTGAGGGCCATGATCAGCGCAGACGCTGACACGCCGGCCGCAACGGGCACGCCGCAACCACCGCTGCCACTGTTCCTCAAGCTCGCCGGCAAACCGTGCTTGGTCGTTGGCGCCGGCACCGTCGCCACGGGCAAGATCATGGCGCTCGTCGAAACTGGCGCGGATGTGGTGGTGGTGGCGCCCGAGCTCGACGCCGCGGTGCGGGAATTGGCGGCGCGGCGCCGCATACGGGTGCTTGAGCGCGCGTTCCGCGACGAAGACGTGGCCGGGCGGTGGCTCGTCATCGCCGCCACCGGCGAGCGCACTGTGAACCGACAGGTGTTCGATGCCTGCGACGCCCACGCCGTGCTGGTGAACACCGTGGACGACCCGGCGCTCTGCACGGCAATGTTCCCGAGCATCGTGCGACGGGGCGCCGTCGCGGTCGCCATTTCCACCGGCGGCGCCTCGCCGGCCCTCGCCGCGCACCTGCGCGAGCGCATCGAGGCGCTGCTGCCGGCCGCCATCGGCCGCGTCGCGGAGTTCATCCGCCGCCACCGCGCCAGCTTCAACGTGCGTCTGCCAGACGCCAAGGCGCGGCGGCACTTCTGGCGCCAAGCGCTCGATGGCCCGGTGCCCGAATTGGTGGCGCAAGGCGACGAGGCCGGCGCCGAGGCACACCTGCAGCGGCTTGCCGCCACGGGGACGGCGCAAGGTTTCGTCTCCCTCGTGGGCGCCGGGCCGGGTGATCCGGATCTCCTCACGTTGAAGGCATTGAACGCATTGCAACGGGCGGATGTCGTCTATTACGACCATTTGGTGCCGCCGGCCATCCTGGCGCGCTGCCGCCGCGACGCCGAGCGCATCTATGTCGGCAAGCGCCGTGCCTTCCACGGCACCCGGCAAGCCGAAATCAACGCGATGTTGCTGGCCGGCGCCCAGGCTGGGCGACGGGTGGTGCGGTTGAAGGGCGGCGACCCCTTCATCTTCGGGCGGGGCGGCGAGGAAATCGAGACCTTGGGCAAGCTCGGCATCCACTTCGAGGTGATTCCCGGCGTGACGGCGGGGCTGGGTTGCGCCGCCTACGCCGGCATCCCGCTGACGCATCGCGATTGGGCGCAGTCCGTGCGGTTCGTCACTGGCCACCTGAAGGACGACGTGGTGAACCTCGATTGGCCGGAGCTCGCCAAGGCCGGCCAAACGCTGGTGGTCTATATGGGCCTCGTGGGCCTCACGCAATTGGCGCAACGGCTCATCGAGCACGGCATGGACGCGGCCATGCCGGCGGCCACCATCTCGCGCGGCACGCTGCCCGACCAAGCGGTGGTGGTGGCGTCCCTCGCGGACATCGCCGGCGCGGTGCGGCGGGCCGAATTGCCGGGCCCCACCACCACCATCATCGGCCGCGTCGTGGCGCTCCGGGAGCAGTTGCGCCGAACCTGAAGCCGCGACGAGGACCTACGGACAGTCCGTTGGCCTCGGCAAGCCACCGATGCGGGCGATTTCCCTGGCCGGATTGCCGGAGAAGAGACGCATCAACGCGATGCTTGAACCGAGCCGCTCGCCGTGCCGTTCCCGCGCCAGCTTGACCAAGGGCCGCATCGCCGGCGACACGCCGGTGCGCGCGTGGAAGTCCCGCGCCAGCTCGATTACCCGCCAGTGGTCCGCGCCCAGTTCGATGCCGGCTTGGCGCGCCAGCGCTTGCGCCACGGGGCGCGACCAAAGGGCTAGATCCTTCAAGTAACCATCGGCGTCGATTTCGGGAACGGCGGAAGACGGCATCGGTCAAGCCCAGGTCACGCTTACGTCGTGCCGCACGACGAGCGCCACGAAGTCCTCATAGGTGACGGGCGTCACGGTGGTCGCGGGCGCCACGCCGCGGCTCTCGGCATCCTCGGCGATCACCATCACCGGCAGCGCTGACGTGGCAAGGCGCTCATCGGCGCCGGCAAAGGCGCCATCACCCGCCAGCAACACCGCATCGCCGGGCGCCACGGCCTTCAAGCACGTGTACACCGCGGCCGGGGCGCAGATCAGATGCAGGGCGGACACGGCCTCAGTCCGTCACCACCACGTCCGCCTCATCGAGCATCGAAGGCAGTTCGGCGTCGCCGACGACGGTGATGGGCACGTTGACGTCAGACGGGTCGATGCCGCGTTCGGCAAGGCTCGGCCCGTGGGCGTAGAGCGGCGCCACGCCGTAGCTCTCCAACGCCGCCAAAGTGCGCGCCGTGTCCTTGCGGCCGACCAACCGGGCGTCTTGTTTGCCGTTGAGCTGGCGGGTGCCGTCGTTGATGAACAACACGCTGGTGGGCTGCTCGAAGACGCCGGAGACGAGCATCATGTCGATGAACTCATTCGCCGCGACGCTCGGCGGCTTGCGGACGATGTAGAGCACCCTACGCACCGAACGTCACCGTCCGGTCCGCACCCTCCATCGCTTGGATCAGCTGCCCCAGGCCGCCCAACTCGAAACCGTCCCGCAAGGTGGCGCCGCCCAATTCCAGCCGCTGCGCCTCGCCGGCGGCCATGATGCCGCGCCGTGCCGCGGACGCGACGCAGGCGGTGAGCGGCATGCCGTGGCGCCCGGCGAACTCCGCCCAAGCCGCGGCGACGTTGTCTTCGTCCTGTGGCGGTGTGGCGTGGCGGTTGGCGATGCCCGCGCCATCGCCGTGGAAGAAGGCGCACTGAACGCTGTGGCCGGCGGCCAGCGCGGCGCGGGCGAACCGCAACGCGGCGGCCGGGGCGTCGCTGGTCCACGGCGCGCCCCGAATCAACAAGGCGAACCGCACTGGGGAGTCCGTCACAGGATGTTCACAATCGAAGCCCGTATCCATCATAATGCGCCATTGTCCCGACGGGGAACCTCCGGGCCGTGGGTTCGGCATCGATTCCTCGACAGGCGCACCGCGAGTCGGAGCGTCTTGAGCGGCGCGGACAGGGGAGGGCAGGGCGGCGCATGAGTCAACGCGCGCGATGAAGAAGATCAAGGTCGCCATCGCCGGCGTCGGCAATTGCGCGAGCGCCTTGGTGCAGGGCATCGAGTTCTACCGGCGCCGCAACGAAGCGCCCGTGGGCCTCATGCGCGAGAGCATCCGCGGCTGGCGGGCCAGCGACATCGAGATCGTGGCCGCGTTCGACGTGGACGCCCGCAAGGTCGGGCGCTCCCTCGAAGAAGCCGTGTTCGCGGCCCCCAATCGCGCCCGCGTCTTCCAACCGACCTTGGCGACCAGCGGCGTCACCGTGCAGATGGGCCCCATCCTCGACGGCATCGCCGACCACATGGCGGACTACGGCGAAGCCGACGCCTTCCGCGCCGCGGACGAAGCGCCGGTGGACGTGGCCGGCGCGTTGCGGGAAGCGGATGCCGAAGTGCTGGTCTGCTACTTGCCGGTGGGGGCCGAAGGCGCCGTGCGGCACTACGCGAAAGCCTGCTTGGACGCCGGCTTGGCGATGGTGAACTGTGTGCCGGTGTTCCTCGCCTCCGATCGCGAGTGGGCCGGGCGCTTCCGCGCCGCCGGGCTCCCCATCGTCGGCGACGACATCAAGAGCCAAGTGGGCGCCACCATCGTTCACCGCGCCTTGGCACGGCTCTTCGCCGATCGTGGCGTGGAGCTGGACCGCACCTACCAACTCAACACCGGCGGCAACACAGACTTCCTGAACATGCTGGAACGCAGCCGCCTGCAATCCAAGAAGCAATCCAAAACCGAGTCTGTCCAAAGCCAGTTGGATGAACGGCTCAAGAGCCACGACATCCACATCGGCCCATCGGACTACGTGCCGTGGCAAGGCGACAACAAGGTGGCCTTCATCCGCATGGAGGGCCGCGGCTTCGGCGATTCGCCGCTGGAGCTGGAGCTGCGCCTTTCCGTGCAGGATTCGCCGAACAGCGCCGGCGTGGTCATCGACGCGCTGCGTTGCGCCAAGGTGGGGTTGGAACGGGGCGCGGCCGGGCCACTGGAGGCGCCGAGCGCCTACTACATGAAGAGCCCGCCCTGTCAGATGCGCGACGACGAGGCGCGCAACGCCCTTGTGACGTTCATCGGCGAGCCGGCTGCCGACTGCGGCGATCTCGCCGCGGAAGCGGACTAAAGGGCCGCGGCGCCCAGGTGGCAGCGCCAGGAGCCGGCCGGTGTTGGACATTCACCGCTGAGTTAGGCACTTTAACGCCTGCTTCGGCCATGTGAGCGGAGAGGGCGGCAATGCCTTGGTGGGCGTGGATCGGTGTTGGCATCGCGCTGGTTGGCGTGGAACTCGTCGCGGCCGATCTGGCGTTCTACTTCGTCTTCATCGGCGTGGCGGCGATCGTGGTGGGCGTTCTCGAAGCCGCCGGCGCTGAACTGCCGCCCGCCGGCCAGTGGCTCACCTTCGCGGTGCTGGCCGTCGCGGCGATGGTGCTGTTCCGGGAGAAGCTCTACAAAAGGCTGCGGGGCGGCCTGCCGGGGTTCGACAACGCCGTTGCCGGCGCTGGCCGCGTGAGCGTCGCCCACGAAGTGCCGGCCGGCGGCCACACGCGGGTGGCCCTGCGCGGCACCCAGTGGGACGCCAGCAACGTTGGCGCGACGGCCATCCCAGCCGGCGGCGGAGCGCGGGTGGTGAAGGTGGAGGGCAATGTCCTGCAAATCGTCGCCGATGCGCCCGCCGCCCGCGAAGCCGCTGACCAAGCCGCCGGAGACAACCTGCAGGAGCAGCCCTAGGCGGCGCGGGAAGGCGGCCTCACGCGCTGTCTCGTCACCTATCAAGAACTTAAAAGGGGAATGTTTTGGACGTTGGCCTGATCCTCTCTGGTTTGGTGGTGCTCGTCATCGTGGTGGTGGTCATCAAAACCGCCGTGGTGGTGCCGCAGCAGAGCGCCTACGTGGTCGAGAACCTCGGCAAGTACGCCCGCACCCTGTCGCCCGGGTTCAACATCCTCGTGCCGTTCCTCGAGCGCGTCGCCTACAAGCACACGCTCAAGGAACAGACCATCGACGTCGAGGAGCAAATCTGCATCACGTCCGACAACGTGCAGGTGGGCGTGGACGGTGTGCTCTACCTGCAGGTGATGGATGCCCGCAACGCTTCCTACGGCATCGCCGATTACCTCTTCGCCATTGCCCAACTGGCACAGACCACGCTGCGCAGCGAGATCGGCAAGATCGAGCTGGACAAGACCTTCGAGGAACGGAGCCACATCAACCTCCGCGTGGTGGAGGAATTGGACCAAGCGTCCAACACATGGGGCGTGAAGGTGCTGCGCTACGAGATCAAGAACATCAACCCACCGGCAGACGTGGTGACGGCGATGGAGAAGCAGATGCGCGCCGAACGCGAAAAGCGCGCCACGGTGCTGCAATCCGAAGGCGAACGGGACGCCCAAATCAACGAGGCGGAGGGCGAGAAGCAGCGCGTCATCAAGCAATCCGAGGCGGCGCAGCAGCAACAGATCAATGAGGCGCGGGGCGAGGCGGCGGCGATTCTGGCCGTTGCCGAAGCCACCGCCGAGGGCTTGAAGAAAGTGGCGGAAGCCCTGAACTCGGATGGCGGCGACAAGGCCATGCAACTGCGCGTGGCTGAGAACTACCTAGAACGCTTCGGCAACCTGGCCAAGGAAGGCAACACGCTGATCGTGCCCGCCAACTTGAGCGATATGTCCGCCATGATCGGCGCCGCCACCCGGGTGCTGAGCAGCACCGGCGGCGCCAACGCCGAGGCGAGCGAACGGAGCTAGCCGGGGTGGGACGGCGCACGGCAATCCGGGTCGCATCGGTTGTCAAAGCTGCGTGGGGCGTCTATGGTGGCTTGGATCGCGTCCTGTGAAGGATGCCGTCCTGTGCCGCCCCGACGGATCAAGACCGGGAGGGGTTGGTGGAGGGCGTCGCCGTCCGGGTCGCCTAAAGTAGAGGAGGGGAAGGATGAGCATGGCGGATTATGGCGCGGCGCCCAACGTGGACCCGCTGTTCAAGGAACTCGAAGAGTACGATCTGATGAAGCATGTCGTGGAGCTCGAAGCCTACGGCATGACCGTCGTCCCGCCCGACAAGATGGGGGTTTCAGAGGATTTCGTCACACGCCTGCGCGATGCGATCCTCACCACCTGCAACAAGCGCAACGGCATGGACATCGGCGACTACCGCACCGCCGCGCCCGAGCAAGGCACCACCGGCAAGCGCTCGTGGCTCTTGATGGAGGAGGACGAGGTGTTCGTGGAGGCCGCCACCAACCCGCGGATGCTCGCCTTGGTGCGTTGGCTGTGCGGCCAGAGCGCCGTGTTCTCCGGCCACACATGGATCATCAAGCCGAAGGGCGGCATTAAACTCGGCTTGCACAGCGACGCCCACGGCATTCCGCCCGGCGGCGGCCACATCGCCCACGTCTGCAACGCCTCATGGCTCTGCACGGACTATGACGGCCCCGAAGACGGCCCCACGGTGTTCGTACCCGGCAGCCATCGCTATGGCCGCGCCACGCTGCCCCACGAGACCGACATCGACAAGACGCCGTTCAAGGTGGTTCCGCTCATCGGTGAGGCCGGGTCGCTCGCGCTGTGGCATGGCGCCACCTGGCACGCCTCCTTGCCGCGCACCCGCGACGGCTTGCGCGTGACGCTCGTGCAGGTGTTCATGCGCCGCCACATGCAGCGCATCACCTCATGGGAAACGGAACTCTCTCCGCAACTGCGGGAGAAGTTCCCGGAGCTGGACCGCGTGTTGGGGCACCACCTCTATCCCTTCAAGTACGGCCCCGACCAAACCCGGACGCAGGACATGATGGTGACGGGCACCGATCCATTCGCCTAGCGAGACATCGGCCGAAGCGCCGGTGCTTGACAGCAGGCCCTTGGGTTTCGATCATGCTCCCATTCATCACCGTGGCTTGACGAGGACGACGGACATGAAGCAGGCGAAGATCACCGTAGCCGCTTTGGCCGCCATGCTGGCGTCCGGAGCGCTAGCGGAGGACTATGTGGATGACTGGGGCCCGGCCTTGGGTGACAAGGCGCCAGCCATTGAAGCGCAAGACCAAAGCGGCACCGTGAGGGACTTCGCGTCTCTGGCGGGCGAGCGTGGGCTGGCGCTGTTCATGACCCGTTCCGCCGATTGGTGACCCTTCTGCAAGCACCAGTTGGTTCAACTGGACGAATGGCGGGAGCGGTTTGAGGCGCTCGGCGTGAAGGTGGCCGGCATGGCCTATGACGACTTGGAGATACTGACGTCCTTCCACGCCGAGCGGGAGCTGGGTTATCCCCTGCTCAGGGATGCGGACGCCAAGCACGCGATCAGTTTCGACGTGCTGAACGAGTACTACGGGCCCGGCTCCTTTGCCTATGGCATACCGCATCCGGGCATCTTCTACATTTCGCCGGAAGGCACCGTGCTGGCCAAGGTCGCCGTGCCTGGGTATCGGCAAAGGCCGCCGATGGAAGACGTGTTCGAGGCCGTGGAGCAGGCCGTATCGAACTGACGGGGCCAGCTACCGCGCTAGCCGCTTGGGCGTCGTGCAAAAGGCCGCCCGCCGGTTGTCGGCGGTGCGTGGTTGTGGCGTCGCCAACCAGCCCTTCGCCAAGGCTCCCGGTTGCTGCGGGTCGAGATAGCGCCTCGGTGCAAGCCGCCTTAAGCGGCGGCGCGGTGGCGCCAAAACAGCAGCCAGCAGCCGCCAATGATGAGGGCAGCGGCCCCGAGATCCGTCACCAGGTAGCGAGCCAGATCGGCGGGGGGATTGTTGAGCCTCTGCAGAAACACGTAGTGCAGCAAGGCGTAGGTGCCACCGAAGATCAGCCCATAGCGCAACGGGGCGCTGCGATAGACCTTCCATAACGCCAGCGTCTGCAGCGTCACCACGATGAGCTCCACCGGCAACACGCCCCGCAGGAAAAAGCTGCCGGTGATGTCCATCCACCGGCTAGCCGCCCTCAGCCAAATGAACAACCCCACCTCGCTGAAGACGACACTCAAAATCGCGGCGAGTACGACCAGGGCGATCTTCATGTCTTAAGCTCCCGGCAAAGTCCATGCGACTTGCATTCTAACGCGCTCGGGCCTAAGGAGAGGGGCAATCGCGGCGTTCGAGATCCTGAACGCCGCCGCGGAAGCGCACGGGAACGAGGGCGGCCGCGCACCGGCGCACTCGCCGCCTGCCAGCTCGCTTCGAACGGATGGCGATGGCGGCGCTTTGGCAGGGGTGATCAGGTTCAGACACATTTGAGACTTTTCCGGCCGTCGCCGAGGCTGCGTTGGAGGAGGCTTGAGCAGCTTTGGCCGGGGGTGTGGGGGTCCGCCCTCCCGCACTAGTGCGGGAGGGCGGGGTTCAGGCATTCTTTCGGTTCAACCAAAACTGAAGGAGCCTGAACATGCAGCAGATTTACCTGCCGAAGGCAGTATGCCGCGGAGTCCGCGTCGATGTCCACGCGCCGCCGGAGGCGGTGGAGAGGCACCGGCGCATCCGCCTCTACGAGCGGCTGCGGGCCGGGGGATGCTCCGAGGCCTTGGCCCTGGAGGCGGTCGGGACGCCCCGGAGCACCCTGTTCCGCTGGCGCCGGTCGTTCCAGCGGCTCGGGCTGGCCGGGCTGTCGGACCGCAGCCGCCGGCCGGCGAGGGCGCGCCGGCCGCGGTGGACGCGCCGGGACGAGGCGGCGGTCTGGGACATGCGGCGGCGCTTCCCCTTCATGGGCCGGGCGAAGATCCGCGTCATGCTGGCCCGCGAGGGGAGGGTCCTGAGCGAGGCGACCGTCGGGCGCATCCTCGCCAAGGGCGTCCGCCTGGGGCGCATCCGTCCCTGCGCCTTCTGCCGCGGGCGGGTCGCGGCCAAGCGGCGGCGGCGCTTCAACGGGCACGCCCGGCGCTGGCGCGCCGGCATGAAGGCCCAGGCGCCCGGCGAACTCGTGCAGGTCGACCACATGACCCTGAACTTCCCGGGGACGCGGATCAAGGAGTTCCGCGCCGTGTGCCCCTTCACCAAGATGATGGTGTCCCGGGCCCACGCCCGCGCCACCGCCCTCAACGCCAAGCGGTTCCTCGCCGAGATGCTCAAAGACCTGCCGTTCCCCGTCCGGTCCGTGCAGGTGGACGGCGGCTCCGAGTTCAGGAGGGACTTCGAGGAGGCCAGCCGGGAGGCGGACATCCCCCTGTTCGTCCTGCCTCCCAAGAGCCCCGAGCGCAACGGCTGCGTCGAGAAGGCCAACGACTCGTCAAGGACGGAGTTCTGGGGCCTTTACTCCGGCGGACTGACCCTCGACGAACTGCGGCCCCGACTCGCCGGGCACCAGCACTTCCACAACCATGTCAGGCCCCACCAGTCCTTGAGCATGCAAACCCCCATGGAGTACTTTCAATCCCTGCCGAAGGAAGGCCAGACCCAGTCCCACATGTACTGAGCGAGATCAAGGGGTTGACGATGAGGTTCCTAGGGCCGTAGTCTCGGCGTCAATCCGCTTCGACTACGGAGACTCGAACATGAAACGAATCATCATCATGCTTGCGGGCGTTTTGTTGGCGACGGGTGCGGCCGCGCAAGACCGCATCCTTGACAACTACATAAGCACCCTCTGCAACAGAATGAATGATGCAGCACGATTGGCCGTTGCCGGGGCGCAACAGAAAGTGGCCTAGAGTTTGACTTACGGAGTAATCCACCGCGTAGGCGAACGGCTTGTTTTCGATAACCTTCCCGATGCCGACGACAGGGTTAAGGCGACGATCAAGGATGATTGGTCAGAATACGCCATCGTGCTAGTTGATCGAGCTTACAACCCGCACGAGCATAGCTGGTTTAGCCCCCACAGCACTAACCTTTGCGTTTGGAATCTTGACCGTTGCGTTAGCCATGCGGCCCGTGCGTACAATCTGATTTTTCCAAGCGGTGCCGAAGCGCGGACGGCCGCACGAACGCGCTTGCAGAATTTTCAAGGGGTTTGCAAACCCCCCGAATACAACCAAGATGATGAGGGCGCGTGTGCGGTGGGGTTTGATGAGCCGTTCGTTGGTGAGTCGGTTGACCCCTTGCTTAGGTTGAGCTTGTCATGTCAGAGAAAAATTGGCGGCTTTCCCAATTGACACACAACGGAGACTGAAAAAATAGATCCCCGCCAACTACGTAATCCGACTCACACGCCTTCCTAGAGCGTTCCTACGCGCCCCCCTTCAGCATTTGTGTCCTAACCCTTCCGGCGAGTGCCACGCCTCATGTTCCGGCCCAAGGAACGCGACAGTGTTAATCGCGCTCGCGTTTTTCGGGTTCTTGTCGATATGGTGCAATTCAGTAAAATCAAGAGATTAGGGGCGTCATTGGCGGAGGGGCAGGGATTCGAACCCTGGGGGGTGTTAGCCCCTCTGGTTTTCAAGACCAGCGCTTTAGACCACTCAGCCACCCCTCCGGGTGACGCTTGAGGCATCCTAACACGGGGCGAGGCTGAAGACCGATGGCGTCCGGTGCGTCAGTGCCACCAGTCGCCTTCGTGCAGTTCGGCCCACGGCATCAACCGCCCGCCCGGTGCTTGACGATTTCGGACGCCACCCACGTCCCGAAGATCGCGCCACAGCGTGGATTTGCCGCTCTGCCGCGGGCCGGTGAGCGTGACGACGGGGAAGCGCTGCGCCGCTTGCCGGATGTTCGTAGCCAAGTCGCGCTCGACGATCATGTGGCCGAGCATGGCACAAGAGTGAGGCTAATTCAAAATTAGATTTTGGATCTGCACCTCGGTGCTGGGCTCGCGTAGAAACCGATTCAAGCCCCGTCAATGGAAGTTCCGGCTGCGAAAGGACGCTCCCGCATCTGGTCGCACCGATAGGGCCATGAGCTTGTCCGTCAAGTCTTCCACATGCCCGGCGATCACATGCACCACTTCGCCGTCCCGCTCCACCGTGCCCTTGATGGCCAACAGCCGGCCTTGCAGCAGCTCGGCGCGATAGCGTTGTAGCACGGTGTTCCAAATCACGATGTTGCTGTTGCCCGTCTCGTCTTCCAAGGTCATGAAGATCACGCCGGTGGCCGTGCCCGGACGCTGCCGGCAGGTGACCACACCGGCCACTCGCACGAACTGCCGTCGGCGGCAATCAAGCAGGTCAACGGCGGTGAGGCAGGCGCGAAACGCGGCGTCTTCGCGCAGCAATGCCATCGGGTGCGGGCCGGCGGTGAGGCCCAGATAGCGGTAGTCCGCGATCAAGTCATCGCCCGCGCTTGGGTTTGGCAGGCGCGCACGGGTGCGGTAGGGCGCATGGGCCTCGGCCACCTGCCACATCGCGCTTGGATTCTCCACCCCGGCGGCGTCCCAATGGGCTTGGTGGCGATGCCCGATCAGCCCCTTGAGCGCACCGGCGCGGGCCAAAAACCTAAGTTCCTCCTTGCTCAAGCCGGCACGGCGGCTGAGATCGCCCACATCCTGGAATGGCTGCGTGGCGGCGATGCGATGCCCCGCTTCCTCGGCGAGGCCCTTGATCTGCCGCAGGCCGATGCGAATGGCCGGCGGCGCTTCGGCGCCTTGGAAACGCAGCCGGCCATCGGTTTCGCCTCCAACTCGAGCGGGTTCCAGGCGGTAATCCCAGCCGCTTTTCTGCACATCCACGTCGCGCGCCTCCACGCCATGCGCGGCCGCATCCTGCATGAGTTGGGAGGGGCTGTAGAAGCCCATGGGCAAGCTGTTCAGCAGCCCGCAGTAGAACGCGCTCGTCGCGTGGCGCTTCAGCCAAGCGGAAACGTAGGCCAACAGCGCGAAACTCGCCGCGTGGGATTCCGGGAAGCCATATTCCCCGAAGCCCTTGATCTGCCGAAACAGGCGCTTGGCGAACTCCCGCTCGTGGCCGCGTTCCAACATGCCGTTGATGAGCTTCTGTTCGAAATGCTCAAGCCCGCCGCGGCGGTGCCAAGCGGCCATGGCGCGGCGCAGTTGATCCGCCTCGCCGCCGGTGAAGCCGGCCGCGGTCATGGCGAGTTCGATCACTTGCTCTTGGAAGATCGGCACGCCCAAGGTGCGGCCCAGCACCTTGCGCACCGAGTCGTCGGCGTAGTGGATGGGTTCCTCGCCGCGCCGCCGCCGCAGGTAAGGATGAACCATGTCGCCCTGAATCGGGCCTGGGCGCACGATGGCCACTTCAATCACCAAGTCGTAGAAGCACTCGGGACGCAACCGCGGCAACATCGCCATCTGCGCGCGGGATTCCACTTGGAACACGCCCACGCTGTCACCGTGTTGCAGCATGGCGTAGGTTTCCGGATCTTCCGCCGGGATGTCCGAAACGGTGAGGTCGGGCGCGGTTGGGTCGCCGTGGCGGCGTCTGAAGTCGTTGACGAGGGCCAAGGTCTTCCGAATCGCCGTGAGCATGCCGAGCCCCAGCACATCCACCTTCAATAGGCCGAGAGACTCCAGATCGTCCTTGTCCCATTGGATGACGGTGCGTTCCGGCATGGCCGCGTTCTCGATGGGCACCAGCTGCGACAGCGCTCCGCGGGCGATCACAAAACCACCGACATGCTGCGAAAGGTGCCGCGGAAAGCCGAGAATCTCATTCACCAGAGTGAAGAATTGCCGGGCGACGAGGCTCTGCGGATCCAAGCTGGCGGCGCGCAGGCGCGCCTCGATGGCTTCGCGGCCATCCCACCAAGCCATGGATTTCGCCAGCCCGTCGAGCAGGCTCGCATCCAACCCCAAGGCGCTTCCCACGTCCCGGATGGCACTGCGCGGCCGGTAGGTGATGAGCGTGGCGGCGAGCGCCGCACGGTCGCGTCCGTAGCGCCCATAGATGTACTGGATGATTTCCTCGCGCCGCTCGTGCTCGAAGTCGATGTCGATGTCCGGCGGCTCGTCGCGCTCCTTGGAAATGAAGCGCTCGAACAACACATGCTGACGCGATGGATCCACTTCCGTCACATGCAGGCAGTAGCACACCGCCGAATTGGCCGCGGAGCCGCGGCCTTGGCAGAGGATGCCGAGTTGCCGCGCCTGCCGGACGATGTCGTAAACGGTGAGGAAGTAATGCTCATAGGCCAGTTCGCCGATGAGCTCAAGTTCCTTCTCCAAGAGCGTGGACACCGCTGCCGGCGCACCGTCCGGCCATCGCTCCTTGGCGCCGGCGAACACTAGCTGGCGCAAATGCGCACCCGGCGTGGTGCCGGCCGGCACCACTTCCTCTGGATATTCGTAACGCAGCTCGTCCAAGGAGAAGCTGCAGGCTTGCGCCACCGTGATGGTCTCGGCAAGCAGTTCCTCGGGATAAAGCTCCGCCAAGCGGGGCAGGGGGCGCAGATGGCGTTCGCTGTTCGATTGCGCCTGGCGGCCGAGTGCCGCCACCGTCTTGCGGGTGCGGATGGCGGTGACGACATCCTGCAAGGGCTTGCGCTCGGGCACATGCATGTGGACATCGTTGCTGGCGACGATGGGCAAGCCGAGCCGCGAGGCGAGCACCAGCACATGGGCGGCCTTGTCCATGTCGAAAGGGTCGAGGGCCACTTCCAGCGCCAAGCGCAGGTTCGGCAGCAGCGCCTTGAGGCGGCGGCCCTCGCCGATGAGTTCCGAGATGGGCTTGAGCGCTGGAATCCAAAGCGCGAGACACGCATCGACGGCACCCTGCAAATCATCCACCCGCAACGAATAAGCGCCCTTCGCGCCGCGCCGCCGGCCGAGGGTGATGAGTTGGCAGAGCTGGCCATAGGCATGGCGGTTGGGCGCCAGCAGCACCACATGGGCGCCCTCGGCAAAGTGGAACTCGGCGCCGATGATGAGCCGGATGCCGGCCTGGCCGCGCCGTTCGCTTTCCGCGTTGCGGGCTTTGGCGGCGACATGCGCCCGCACCACGCCGGCCACGGAACATTCATCGGTGATGGCGATGGCGGCGTAACCGAGTTGCCAAGCCCGTTCCACCAGTTCCTCCGGGTGCGAGGCGCCACGCAGGAACGAGAAGTTCGACACGGTGTGCAACTCCGCGAACGCACAGGACGGCGCTTGGCGCTTAAGCGAAGTAGCCATGCAGGAACCAGCTTTGCGCGGTGGCGTCGTGCTCGGCGGCCGCACCGGCCGGCGCATGTTCGCGGAACACCCAGCACTGCGCGCCGTTCGCGGCGGCGGCGACGTAGTAATCCCTGGCCACCGGGTTGCCCCACCAGCCAGCCTCGATGCGCTCCGGGCCGCTCAGCAGCTTGAGGCCGGCCCCATCCACCGGCCGCGGCGCGTCGAGCAGCCAAAGTGGGCGCCGCGGGGCGCTTGGGACGGCATCTTTTTCCCGTGCCTGCCACGCGCTGCCCGGCGGTCGCGGCGCCCATGCGAACTCCGGGCGATGGTCATCCACGGCGGCAAGCCCTTGCAGGGCACCTTCGCCAAGCCGCGCCGCCAGGGTGTCCACCAACTTAAGCGGCGCGTCGGGCGCGGTGGCCGCCACGGAGGCCAACAGGCCATCGCTCGAAGCCGTGAGCGGTGCCACTGCCACAGCGCTGAGCGCAATGCTCATCACGGCGTCCGGCAAGGCGGCGCTTTCCAGTTTCAGCCAGCTCACTTCCATGAGCCCCTTGGCGTCGTCGCGGGCCATCGCGAACCGCGCCTCGACGGCCACGGCTTGCCCTTCGCACGGATGCAGCGGCTCGAAGCGCCACGCCAGCCGCAGGGTGCCGAGTTGCCGCGCCTGCAGCCAAGCCTCGAGTTCCACGGCGAGACGCCGCATGGGAAAGCGCAGCGCCGCCTTGTTGGAGATGGATTCCACGAGATGAATGGCGCTGGCGAACCGTTCCCGGGGCGTGATGAACGGGCGCGGATCCGGTGCTGCGCCGATGAGCCGGGCGAGCTGGCCCTGCAGCGCCGGCCCAAAGCGCGCACCGAGCTCGTCGCGCGGCAAATCCAATAGCTGGCCGATGTTGAAGATGCCCATGTCCGCAAGGCTTTCGATGTCCTGCGCTTCAAGGGCGGCGCAGCGCAGGGGCGTGCGCCGCAACGCCTCGCGGCTGCTCGCGATGGCGCGGGCGATGCCTTGTTCGTCGTTCGGAATGTTCGCCAGATCGAACGTTTCATCCGCGTGGGCCAGGGCCAGTGCCGCGGCGGGGGTGGCGGCGAAGGCGATGCGGGAAACATGGCGCAGGCGCGCAAAGAGCGCGTCGAACGCATTGGCGAGGGCCGCCACGCCGCCGAACAGCTTGAGGCTCGCGCCGATGTCCAGCACGAGGCTGTCCGGCTCGCTTAAGCTCACGCACGGGGTGTGGCGATAGGCCGCTTCCGCCAACTGGCGCAGACGCATGCGCTCCGCCTCGGCATCCCGCTCGAAATGCTTGAGATGGCCAACGACGCCAAGCGCGGTGGCGAGGCTGCTGCCGGGCATCACGCCGGCCGAGTGCGCGGCGGCGTTCATCATCAGCACCTGCCCATCTTCCAAGAGCACTGTCGGCGTTGCGGGCTTAGCTGGCTGGCAGCGCTCGAACACCTCGATGCCCAAGGCCGGAAAACGCACGCCGAACCACATGGCCACTGGCTATGCGTCGGCGCCGCGTTTGGACGCGATGCCCACGATGGTGGGCGGCGAGCCCGCCGGCGGTTGGTGGAGGCATCCCGCACCGCGCTCGTCAGCCAGCGCCGACCACTGCCCGCCACGCCATCCGGCGAAGCGCTCCATGAAGCGCTTGCGCCCGTAGCGCATGGGAGCTT
The DNA here is from genome assembly GCA_965200505.1 of Candidatus Azotimanducaceae bacterium. Lineage (GTDB taxonomy): Bacteria > Pseudomonadota > Gammaproteobacteria > Pseudomonadales > Azotimanducaceae > VXNE01. The sequence goes on from OZ241343.1 coordinate 3,685,103, forward strand.
GGCCAACCTTAAGCACCGTGCGTCTGCCGGCCCAGCCACCACGCCGTTTGAGCACGGAGAAAGCGAGCCGGTCGCAGGTTTGGCTGCGTTCCATTTCAACCAAGATGCGCAGTTCGGCCATCGATGGCTTGGCGGCCGCGGCCGCGGGGCGCAACAGCGTTCCCCAAGCACGGCCTTCCTGCGCAGCCAGTTGCAGACGCCGCAGTGCGCTCACATTGAGGGATGGCTCGGCAAGCCACGCGAGGACGGCGCAGGCGGTACCGCTCTTGAGCGCCCGTTCCGCGGCCCACAACGCGTCGCGCCGGTTTTGCGGGCGCGTCAACAACACCTTGCCCAGCCGCACACCTGCCTCGATGAGCGCCGGCGCATAGGGCAGGAAGGGCGGCGCCACCCAAACGATCCAACGCGCTTCGGCTTGGCTGAGCCGCGCCAACGCCGGCATCAAGAGACGCAATTCGCCGATGCCATGCGTCGTGCACAAGAGTTCCATGAGGCCGGCGACGGGCCAGCCGCCATCGTGCAGCGCATCGTCCAGCGCGGCGAACCCGGTGGCATGGCCAGAACAGGCCGGCTCGTTGGGCAGATGCCGCGCCCGCCATAGCTGCGGATGGCTCGACAGCGCCATCGCCGGGGCGTCAACCATGAGAGGCCCTATTCCCGAAGGCCGATCAGTTTAACTGTATAGAATTACAGTTTTCAAGTTGGCTTGCCGTTGTGTCGCCCGTACACCCCGCTCGCACAAGACCACCACAGGCGACGATGTGGTGGTTACGCCTTCACCCCGTCAACTTGGGGCGCTGTTGCCGGTTCTGCGTCCGGCGGCCTGGAGCCGTTCCAGCAATGCCTCGCCGGTGTCGCACTCCATCAGCCACTCGCCAGCCTTGTCCAGCCGGGAAAGGTCGGAGACGTCCGCCAGCAACGTCGTTAGCTGCCCCGCGACGCCGGCACCGAACCGGCGCTCTGCTTGTCGCCCGAGCAAGGCGACCCGCCCTTGCGCAAGGCCACGCTCCATGCCTTGCGCGAGACCCTGCTCCAAGCCCTCGGCGACCTTCGCCTTCACCCAGCGCTCCAACGTCAAGTCCATCATCGCCGTCATGTCGCCTCCTCGACGCTCCGCCAGCCGCCGCTCGAACTCCGCGAGCGGCGGCAGTTCCGCCGCCATGCCCTGGCGCGCGAGCACCGCCTCCACCCGCAGGTGCAGACCGCGCCGCAAACCCGCGGACCCGGCGCCGCCGTGGCGCCGGAACGCGGCCCACAGCAGCCCGCGCCACGCCTCCGCCGGCGCGTACTCCAACTCCGCCAGCGTCGCCAGCCGTCCGCCGGGCGCCAGCGAGCGGCCCTCGGCGTCCGGCCCCCGCGCCAGCACCGGCAAGTCCACCGTAGCATACATCTTCATTGGCGCTTGCCGGACGTCCCCGGTCAGCGGGCCGCGGTGCTCGGCGCCGGCCCGCCACGGCCGCTCGCCGTTGTGCACCACGATGGAGAGCATGGGCGGCAGGGCGCCCTCCCGCTCCAACGCGCCGGCCTCGCGCAGGTCGGACTCGACCAGGTGCAAGTACTCCCTCATGCGCCAAGCCATGTCCTGGTCTTGGTCCGATTGGAACTCCAGCAGCACCAGGACGTACGGGCGGCGGCCGTCCTTGAGGGCGCCGTCCTTGAACTCGACGCGGCGGAGCTGGTCCTGCAGGCGGGTGCGGGTCGCCGCCGTGAGGTGTTCCTTGTCGAGGGAGGCGGCGGTTGCGAAGTCCAGCCTGGCCGCCAGTTCGGGGGCGACGAGATGCACCGTCTCCTCGAAGAGGCCCGGATCCAGGAAGAGCACCTTGTAGGGCGGGTCGCTGGGCCGCATCGGCTCGTTGCCAAGTGTCGTGGACGCCAATGCGCCAACTGTGGCCCATCCGCGCCCCGAATTGGCGCTGGATCGGCACGGCGGGCGGATGTCGCGCGCAAATCAAAGCTCTCTCGCACAAAACGCCGGTGCGCCGAACCTTCGGCTGGACGCGGGGTGCCTAGGGAACGCGGGCGTCTTGCCCGCATCTCGTGATGGAGATTCCCTAGGTTCGCGCCGGATGGCCCACTGCTCGCCCCACGGCGAAGTGATGCAGCCCCAAATCACGCAACATCGCGGGGTCATATAGGTTGCGTCCGTCAAAGATCACCGGCTGCTTGAGCGCCGCCTTGATGTGCTCGAAGTCCGGTGCGTGGAACTCGTTCCACTCGGTGGTCACGACCAATGCGTCCGCACCTTCCAAGGCGGCCTCACGGGTCGCGCACAGCGTGAAGTCCTCGCGTTCCCCATAGATGCGGCGGGCTTCCCCCATTGCCGCGGGGTCGTACGCGCGCACCGCGGCGCCGGCCGCCCAGAGGCGCTCCATCAAGATGCGCCCCGGCGCTTCGCGCATGTCGTCGGTGTTGGGCTTGAAGGCGAGGCCCCAGAAGGCGAACACGCGCCCGGCGAGGTCATCGTCGAAGTGGTGGCGGATCTTGTCGAACAAGCGGGTCTTCTGACGTTCGTTGACGGCGTCCACACTGCGCGTGATGGCGGCGTCGAAGTCCGCATCCCGCGCCGTGCGGATGAGTGCCCGCACATCCTTCGGGAAGCAGGAGCCGCCGAAACCGATGCCGGCATAGATGAAACTCGTGCCGATGCGCGGGTCCGCGCCGATGCCGCGGCGCACTGCCTCGATGTCGGCGCCCAGGCGCTCGGCCAAGTTGGCCAGTTCGTTCATCAGGCTGATGCGCGTCGCCAGCATCACGTTGGCGGCGTACTTGGTGAGTTCCGCCGAGCGCGTGTCCATGCGCGTGATCTTGTCGTGATTGCGGTTGAAGGGAGCGTAGAGCCGTTCGAGGCGTCGCGCCGCCGCCTCGCTTTCGCTGCCGATGATGATGCGGTCCGGTTTCATGAAGTCCGCCACGGCCGCGCCTTCCTTCAAGAACTCCGGGTTCGAGACCACGTCGAAGGCGAGCGCCGCGCCCCGTTCGGCAAGGGTCTCGCCCACCCGTGCGCGCACCTCGTCGGCGGTGCCGACGGGAACCGTGGATTTGCCGACGATGAGCTTGGGTTCGCGCATGTGCCGGCCGATGGCATCGGCCACTTGCAGCACATGGCTCAAGTCGGCGCCGCCATCACCGGCCGGCGGCGTGCCCACGGCGATGAAGAGCACCTCGCCATGCGTGACCGCGCTGGCCGCATCGGTGGTGAACCTGAGACGTCCTGCCCGGCGGTTGGCGGCCACCAGCGCCTGCAGCCCAGGTTCGTGGATGGGCACGATGTCATGGTTCAGGCCGTCGATGCGCGTCGCATCGACATCGACGCACACCACATCGTTGCCCCGGTCCGCGAAACAGGCGCCGCTGACCAGCCCCACATAGCCGGCGCCAAACACCGTGAGGTTCATGCGGATTCCCGGGAAACGACGGCACGCCGCGGCGCCAGACGGAAACGAAGGTTCGCGGTTCAGGGCGCCTTTTGCAATACTTGCCGCCACTGTCCCGATTCCACGCCATGAAGTTCGACTACGACCTGTTTGTCATCGGCGCCGGCTCCGGTGGCGTCCGCGCGGCGCGGATGTCCGCGGCGTTGGGCGCGCGGGTCGCGGTGGCCGAGGAGCGCCATCTCGGCGGCACCTGCGTCAACGTCGGGTGCGTGCCAAAGAAGCTCTTCGTATATGGCTCGCACTTCGCCGAGGATTTCGAGGACAGCGCCGCTTACGGCTGGACGCCACCGCCGGCCAACTTCCACTGGCCGACTTTGCGCGACAACAAAACCCGCGAGATCGAGCGCTTGAACGGCGTCTATCGCAACCTGCTCGAAGGTGCCGGGGTCACCATCATGGAAGCCCGGGCGACGCTTGTAGGCCCCCACGCCATCGCCGTGGACGGCGCCAAGGTCACGGCCGCCAACGTGCTGGTCGCAACCGGCAGTTGGCCCAGCATGCCGGCCATGCCGGGGGCGGAACATTGCATCACCTCGAATGAGGCGTTTTACTTGGATGCCTTCCCAGAGCGTGTCGTCATCGTTGGCGGTGGCTATGTGGCGGTGGAGTTCGCCGGCATCTTCCGGGGCCTCGGCGCAGAGGCCACGCTGCTCTATCGCGGCCCCTTGTTCCTGCGCGGTTTCGACGCCGGCATTCGCCAATTCGTCGCCGAGGAAATGCGGCGCAAGGGCGTGGATCTGCGCTTTGATGCCCAAGTGAAGCAGGTGGAGCGCTGCGGTTCAGGGCTGGTCGTCCACACCCAGGCCGGGGAGGCCATCGAAGCCGACCTGGTGATGCAGGCCACGGGCCGGGCCCCCAACACCGCGGGGCTCGGCCTTGAGTGCGCGGGTGTGCGGACCGACGCCCAAGGGGCGGTGCCAGTGGATGGCGGCTATCACAGCAATGTCCCGCACATCCTCGCCATCGGCGACGTCATCGGCGGCGCCCAACTCACGCCGGTGGCCATCGCGGAAGGCATGTGCGTCGCGCACAACTTGTTCGGCGGGGAAAGCCGCACGGTGGATTACGAAGGCGTGCCCACCGCGGTGTTCTGTCAACCCAACATCGGCACCGTCGGGCCCACGGAAGACGCGGCGCGAGAGCGGTACCCGGCGCTCAAGGTGTTCGAGTCTGCCTTTCGGCCCATGAAGCACACCCTGACTGGACGCGAGGAACGCACCTTGATGAAGCTATTGGTGGATGGCGACAGCGACCGCGTGTTGGCGGCGCACATGGTTGGCCCGGAGGCCGGCGAAATCGTGCAGGGGCTCGCGGTTGCCATCAACGCCGGCGCCACCAAGGCCCAATTCGACCGCACCATCGGCATCCATCCCACCGCCGCCGAAGAGTTCGTCACCATGCGCGAGGCGGCCCGATGAGGCAGGGCAGGGCGGTTCCCGTGTTCGCCGCGGTGGGCCGCCCGGCTCGGCGCGGCAACAGCGCATTGCGGGCGCTGGCCCTCTGCGGTTGCGTCTTGAGTGCGCCGGCTGGTGCCGAGCCACGCAACGCCATCTTGTTCATCGGCGATGGCATGGGCGTCTCCACCGTCACCGCGGCGCGCATATTCGCGGGCCAGCAGCGCGGCGAACCTGGGGAGGAGAACTACCTCTCCTTCGAGCACTTCCCCAACGTCGCGCTGGTGAAGACTTACAACACCGACCAGCAGGTGCCCGATTCCGCCGGCACCATGTCTGCCATCGTCACCGGCTTGAAGACCCGTGCCGGGGTGCTGAGCGTGGGCCCCTCCCTCGCGCGTGGCGATTGCGAGAACACCGCGGCCGAGTCTGTGCCCACGCTCTTGGAGGAAGCGGAGGCCGCCGGGCTCGCCACCGGCATCGTCACCACCACGCGGTTCACGCATGCGACGCCGGCCGCCGCGTATGCGCATGCGCCTGATCGCAATTGGGAGGCGGATGCGATGGTGCCCGAAGCGCACCGGGAGCGTTGCAAGGACATCGCCCTTCAGTTCGTCGAGTTCGCACACGGCGACGGGGTGGACGTGGCATTGGGTGGGGGACGCGGCATGTTCCAGCCCCGCGGCACGGCAGACCCGGAGGCCGCGGACGAGGGCGGCGCCCGAACCGATGGACGCCACCTCGTCGGCGAGTGGCTCGCGGCGCGGCCCGGCCGGCAATACGTCTGGAACGATGAGCAGTTTCGTGCCGTCGCGCCGGATGGCCAACTGCTTGGTTTGTTCGAACATTCCCACATGCGGTTCGAGGTGGACCGCGGCCAGGACGTGGCTGGCGAACCATCGTTGGCGGCGATGACGCAGGCGGCCATCGCGCGCTTGGCGCCGGCGCCGCGGGGTTATTTCCTGATCGTGGAGGGCGGCCGCATCGACCATGCGCACCACGCCACGAACGCCTACCGGGCCTTGGAGGACACCCTCGCGTTCGCCGACGCCGTGCAAGTCGCCATCGAGATGACGGACGCCGCCGACACGCTGCTCTTGGTGACCGCGGACCACAGCCACACCCTCACCATCAGCGGCTACTCGAAACGCGGCAATGCCATTCTGGGATTCGCGGAGGGCCAAGACGCCGTGCAACGAGACATGCTAGGCCGACGCTACACCACATTGAGCTATGCCAATGGGCCGGGCTTTCGGGAGGAGGGCCTGCTCGGTTCCCTGTGGTCGGGCGTCACCAACGCCATCGGAGCGGGCGATGGCAGCGCCGCCACCATTGACGAGCCCTTGGCGCGCGACTACCGGCAGGCCGCGACATGGCCGCTTCTCAGCGAGACCCACAGCGGGGAAGATGTGGCCGCCTATGCCCGCGGCCCAAACGCCGATGAGGTGCGCGGGGTGATGGATCAAAACGAACTCCACGGCGTGTTGCGAGGTGCGCTGTTCGGCCTTGGGGCGTCCATTGGCGCCGATGCCGCGGACGCCGGCGCCGATGATGCTATAGTGCCGCCCGCCGCGGCTAAGCATGGGAACTGAAATGGCGCTCAGGGTCACCTTCGACTTGGAAGAGCGAGACCTCGACTACTTCCGCACCGTCATCAAGCGGGCGCAGGAGAAGAGCGCCCAACGTGCCGGGGCGCCGGAAACGGACGAGGACGTCTGCGCGCGCGCCGAGCGCGTGGTGCAAACGGTGCGCGACAGCGCGGCGCCCAGCTTCGTCATCCAGCGCATCGAGCGTGTGGCGAGCCTCATCGACATGCTCGGCGACGCCGAGTGGGCGTTGCCGGCGCCGGAGCGGCGCAACGTGCTTTCCGCCTTGACTTACTTCGCGGACCCGGAGGACATCATCCCGGATTCGGTGCCTGTCTTGGGCTACATCGACGACGCCATCATGATCGAGCTCATCGTCAAGGACTTGAAGCCCGAAATCGACGCCTTTGAGGACTTCCGGCGGTACCGACGCGAGGAGGCGTCACGCAACCGCAGGCCGAACGTCACCCGCGCGGAGTGGCTCGAGGCCAAGCGGCGCGAGTTGCATCAGCGCATGAGAAGGCGGCACCGGTCGCGCTCGTCGTCGCGTGGCGGAACGCGGGTGAAGCTGTTCTAAACGCGCCTTCGGTTCGGGCCTCGGGCGCTCGCCCGCCTAGAACTCTGGGCAGACTTCGCAGATGGCGTAAACGTTTCTTGGGTCGGAAAGCGCCGAGAACGCCGCCACATCCGAGATCACCTGCGTCAGTTGGGGCAGCCGCGGCGCCACCGCCGAGCCCATGCGATCCGCGAGCGAGAGCAGCAGCTCGTCCTGCGGGGATAGCTCCGTCTCGAACACCTTCACTTCGTATTTCTCGAGTTCCGCGAGGCGGGCCGCCGCCACGATGGCCGCGCCGCGGTCGCCCAAGCCATCGATCAAACCGCGTTCAAGGGCTTGCCGCCCAGTCCAGATGCGGCCTTGGGCGAGGGCGTCCACCCGTTCCACGGGCAGATCCCGCCCGCGCGCGACCAAGTTCACGAAGCGCCGATACACAAAGTCCAAGTTGGACTGTATGACGTTGCTGAAGCGCTCCGAGAGGGGGCGGCCCATGTCGTAATCGCCGGCCGCGGCGTCCGTGTCCACGCCATCGGTCGCCACGCCGAACTCCGCCAAGGCGTCTTCCAGCGTCACCGTCAGGCCAATGACGCCTATCGACCCGGTGATGGTGGTGGGGGAGGCCCAGATTTCATCCGCGGTGGCCGAGATCCAATAGCCGCCGGAAGCGGCGACGCCGCCCATGGACGCCACCACGGGCTTGCCGGCCGTTTGCGCCAGTTCCAGCTCTTCGCGCACTTGCTCCGAGGCGAAGGCGCTGCCGCCGGGGGAGTGGACGCGCAGCACGATGGCTTTCACATCGTCGTCGCGCCGAGCCTTGCGGATCAGCGCACTGGTGGATTCGCCGCCGATGCGGCCACGCGGCTGCTTGCCCATGAGGATCTCGCCCTCCGCGACGACCACGGCGATGAGGTCCCCGGATGGGGCGGGGATCGGGCTGGATTTCAGGTAATCCGTCAAAGTGGTGCTGAGGTAGCTGCCCATGCCATCGGACCCCACTTGATCGACGAGGCGTTCCTTGAGCGCATCGGTGGTGATGAGCTCATCGACGAGGCCGTGTTCCAGCGCGGCGCGCGCCGTGTCTCCGGCCGCGGCGGTCAACAGTTCGTCATAGTCCCGCGCATAGCGGTTGATGGCCTCGGGCGACAGACCGCGGTTGGCGGCCACGCCGGCCACGAACTCATCCCACAAGCCATCCGCCACGAATTGGCTCGCCTCGCGCGCGGCCGGGGACATGTCTGAGCGCGCGTACGATTCCGCCGCGGATTTGTACTCGCCCATTTGGAACACATGCACGTTGACCTTCAGCTTCTCCAGCAACCCGCCGTAGTAGGTTCGGTACATGGGGAAGCCGCTGAACGCGATGGTGCCAAACGGATGCAGGTAGATCTCGTCGGCGAAGCTCGCCAAATGGTATTGGCCTTGGCCGAAGTTCTCGGCGAAGGCCACCACAGTCTTGCCGGCCGAGCGGAAATCTTGGATGGCAGCGCCGATGGCTTCAACGTTGGCAAAGGTGCCCGAGGTGAGCTTCGAGAGGTTCATGGCAAGGGTTTCGATGCGCTCATCCTGAGCCGCGCGCTCGAGGGCCCGGACGGCATCCACCGCGGTCACGCTCTCCTCGGCAGAAAGGCCGGAGAATGGCGAGAACGCCGGCCGCGAGCGTTGCTCGGTGATGTGCTCGGGTGTGAAGGCGAGGGCCGAGCCGTCTGTGATGCCGCGCTGTTCGGAGCCAAGCATGAGCGCCGGCACCACGAGCAGCAGCAACACCAGGAGCACGAGGATGTTGCCCAGCGCCACGCGCATGAAGGCAAAGGCGCGCGCAATGGCCGCGAAGAATCCCCGGACGTTTTGCTGAAAGGACATGCAAGCACCAGCGCTCTTGGAAGACGCGCCATTGTCCGCCCACCACCTTGGGTGGTCAAACGCCGGCGCCGCGGCCGGCCAAGGGCGCACGGTGCGACACGGTGTTTTCCGACAGCGGCCCGGCGCGTCCCCGGGGGTACGCTCGTGCCGCGCCGTCGGCGAACCGGAACCGCAAGGCCACGTTCAGCGTCGCGCTAACATTCGCGCATGGGCGAGAACGCGCCGCCACTTTGGAAGTGGGCCGACCTGCGGGTGGCGGTGGGGGGCACCGCGGCGGACGGCCCCGACCTCACCGGCGTGAGCATCGACACGCGCACATTGCGTCCGGGCGATCTCTTCGTCGCGTTGCCTGGCGACCTTGGGCCACGCTTCAACGTGAGCCATCGCTCCACCCGCGACGGCCACGACTTCGTGGCCGCCGCCTTTGACGCGGGAGCGTCCGGCGCACTGATACACGCCCCGGTGGACGCCCCCGGCCCCTGCATCGAGGTGGCGGACACGCTGGATGCCTTGTGGGACTTGGGCCGTGCCGCCCGACGGCGCCTGCGCGGCAAGGTGGTGGCCGTCACCGGCAGCAGCGGCAAAACCACGGCCAAGACCTTCCTGAGCGCCGCCTTGGACGATGCCTTCGCCACCCCGGGCAGCTTGAACAATCATTTGGGCGTGCCGTTGTCGCTGGCGCGAACGCCGGCTCGGCACCCGTTCGCCATCTACGAAGTGGGCACCAACCATCCGGGGGAAATCGAGCCGTTGGCGCGCCTTGCGCAACCGGATGTTGCGATGGTGCTGAACGTGCATCAGGCGCACATCGAGTTCTTCGACGACTTGGCCGCGCTACGCCGCGAGAAGCTCTCCATCGCGCAGGGCTTGGGCACGGCCGGCAAGCTGGTGTGCTTGGATGAGCTGGCCCGCCCGGGCCTGGCGGCGGAGGTATTGACCTTTGGCCGTGGCAGCGGTGCCGACGTTCGCTTGAGCGCCTTCGACGGCGCGACGGCGACGCTCGACACGCCATTGGGCCGCACCACCGCGCCCGTGCCCGGCGGCGGCGAGCATCGCGCGATGTCCGTGGCCGCGGTGGCCGCGGCGCTCATCGCACTCGACGTTGAACCAGCGGCACTGGCGCGCTTGGCGGAAGTGAGCCCGCCCACTGGTCGCGGCAACCGCCTGCAGGCGGGCGCGGTGACGCTCATCGACGACAGCTACAACGCCAATCCGGCCAGCATGGCGGCAGCGCTCAAGGGCTTGGTGGCGGCGGGCGGCGGGCGGAAGGTCGCGCTGTTGGGCGAGATGCTGGAGCTGGGCGACGACAGCGAACGGCTTCACGCGGGCTTGCTGCCGCATTGCCGCGGCATCGACAAGGTGTTGTGCGTGGGCGCCGCCATGCGCGCGCTATTCGAGCGGTTGCCGGCGGAGCAGCGCCTCGGCCAGGTGGATGATGCCGAGGACTTGGATGTGGATTGGGTAGCGGGGCTTTTGGCGCCAGGGGACGTGGCGCTGCTCAAGGGCTCGAACCGGGTGTTCTGGTCGCGTGGTTTAGCCGCGCAGTTGAGTGCTAGGCTGCGCGCGGAGGCACCATCGCCCTAAGGCGGCCGATGCCCTCGAATCAGTGCGAGGATAACCAATTCACGCCGAGGAAAGCGTGCGACGCGGCTGAACGATGTGGGAAACGCCCTCATTCGGCCCTGCGCCGGGCCGCGGCCAAGGCATCCGGCGGGATGGCCGTGCCGGTCGCCCCGTCGCCATCGGCGTCGGACCACGGCAGCAGCCGGTAGTTCGCGTGATGCCCGAAATCCATGAAGGCGTACTTGATGATCTCGAAGTAGGGGGAATAGTCGAAGTCACTCGGTGTGCAGAGTTTCGGGTTGCGGCGAAACAGCTTGAGCTCGCCGTCATGGTCCGCCTGCACCAAGGGCAGGATGGGGAACTGCACGGCATTGAACGCCTCGGCGATCATCGTGGAACACACCGTGCGCGTGGCGTTGCTCGGCGTACGGAACAGCGAAGAACGCCAGCGCCGCGGCAGGACGCTCCAAGGCAACAGGAAACGCGCCAAGTCCAGTATCTGGCGCACGTCATATGGCACGTTGAGGCGGCTCGCGGCGTACCTGAGGATGGTTTGCGCGTCGCTCAAGCCCAACCCCGAGGGCCGGCAAATCCGCAGATGATCCTCGCGGTACGCGGAGAGGGGGCGGGCTATCGTGCCTTGCCCCAAGTGGCTCTCGATGACGAATTGCTCGCTCGGCGGGCGCTCCCCGACATGGCCGGCCAACGCGGCGCGGGCCACGTCGTCCTCGACGTCGTGCAGGCGTCCGACATAGAGCGCCGCATGGGACCAAGGGCTCTGCGTCACCAGTTTCACGACTTCGCTGATGCGGGTGCGGCCATCCACCAGCAGCACGTCGCAGGGCTTGAGCTCTTGGCGTATCCGGTCGAAATGCGACAGGGGAAATGCCCGCGGCGACCTCGGCGTGGTGAGCCAGCGCGAAAGCGGCACCGAGACTAAACGCGCGAGAAGACCCATGAACCTTGTGGATGCGCCCGACGGCGATGAGGCCATCTTACGGTATGATGCCAAGCGGTGGGCCATCGCCGTTGGTGGCCATTCGTGCCGGAGCCGCCATGATCGTCGATGCCCAAGGGCGTCGTTTCCGCAACCTGCGCGTCAGCCTCACCGCGGCGTGCAACTACGCCTGCGGCTACTGTGTGCCGGACGGCAAACGGCTGCAGGCGGCGCGCCACGAGTTGTCCGCCGCGGCGCTGCTCAAGGCCACGCGGCTCATGATCGAGGTGGCCGGCGTCGAGAAACTCCGCATCACCGGCGGCGAACCGCTCTTGTCGCCGAAGTTCGAAGAGTTTCTGGCTGGCGCCATGGCGCTGCCGCTCAAGGACGTCGCCGTCACCACCAACGGGCAACTCCTGCGCCGCCGCGCCCACGCCATCGAGGCCGCCGGGCTCAAGCGCATCAATGTGAGCCTCGACACGCTGGACGCCGAGCGCTTCCGCCACATCGCCCGCTCCGGAGACTTGCCGACCGTGTTGGCCGGCATCGACGCCATGCTGGCCGCCGGCCTCAAGGTGAAGGTGAACATGGTGCCCATGCGCACCGCCAACGCGGACCAGATTCTGCCGATGCTGGAATACTGCCTGGGGCGCGGCATCGAGTTGCGCTACATCGAGCTGATGAACATGGGCCATCTGCGCCACGGTGTACTCCATCAGCGAGACTTCATCGGCATGGACGACATCTTGGGCGCCATTGGCGAACGCTACGAGTTCACCCGCACGGACGCCCCGTACGACTCCACCTCCGTGCGCTACGAAGTGCCGGGGCGGGGCCACTTCGGCATCATCGCCAACGAGAGCGAACCGTTCTGCAGCTCCTGCACCCGCCTGCGGCTGTCATCCAATGGCCACCTGTACGGTTGCCTCTCCAACGCCAAGAGCCACGATGTCAGCGCGTTGCTGGAAGCGCCCGATGGCCAAGCGCGGGCCGGCCTGCGCCGCGTGTTGGGCGCCGCCCTTGGCGACAAGCGCTCGGCCTTCACCGGCGAGGTGACGGTGATGAAGTTCATCGGCGGTTGACGAACGCTTTCGAGCAACTGCTGGCTGCCGCCAAGAACCAGCGCTTGCCGCCAGTGCGGCGCTGGCAACCGGCTTTGAGCGGCGACATCGACATTCGCATCGCGGCCGACGGCCGCTGGTTCCACGAGGGCCGCGAGATCAAGCGCGAGCGGTTGGTGGCGCTGTTCGCCACGGTGCTGCGGCGGGACGCGGACGGCTACTGCCTGGTGACACCGGTGGAGAAATGGCGCATCGCGGTGGAGGATGCGCCGTTCCTCGCCATCGACATGGAATCCGACGGTGGCGGCGCGACGCGGCGGCTGATCTTCACCACCAACGTTGGCGACCATGTGTTGGCGGACGCGGAGCACCGCATCGAGGTGTTCGATGCGGAGTCGGCGCCGCGGCCTTTCCTCGACGTGCGAGATGGCTTACGGGCGCGCATCGCCCGCAGCGTCTTTTATCGTTTGGTGGATTGCTGCGACGTGGCGCAGGGCGAGCTGGCGGTGTGGAGCGGCGGTGAGCGGTTCGTCTTGGGGCCAGCGGCTTGACTCGGCGCTTCGCTCACATGTTCGGGTAGTTCGGCCCCCCAGCGCCTTCCGGTGCCACCCAGTTGATGTTCTGCGCCGGATCCTTGATGTCGCAAGTCTTGCAGTGGACGCAGTTCTGCGCGTTGATCTGGAAACGCGGTGCGCCATCCTGTTCCACCACTTCGTACACGCCGGCCGGGCAATAGCGCTGCGCCGGTTCGTCGAAGCGGGGCAGGTTGTCGCGGATGGGCAAGTCCGCGTCTGCCAGCGTGAGGTGGCAGGGCTGATCTTCCTCGTGATTCGTGTTGGACAGGAACACTGAAGAGGGTTTGTCGAACGACAGCACACCGTCTGGCTTGGGATAATCGATGCGCCGCGCCTTGGCCGCGGGTTTGAGCCGGGCGTGGTCCGGGTGCGAGTCGCCAAGCGTGAAGGGCATGCGCCCGCGGGCGATGGACTGGTCAAACCAAGCGTACGCGGCGCCCGGCAGGGTGCCGAGGCGATGCACCGCCGGCGCCACGTTGCGCGAACGGTGCAATTCCTCGAAAAGCCACGAAGCGTGGAAGCGCTCGGTGAAGCCCGCCAAGCTCGCGTCCGCATCGTCCGCGGCGAGGGCGTCAAAGACGGTCTCCGCGGCCAACATGCCGGACTTCATGGCCGTGTGCGAACCCTTCACCTTGAGCTGGTTCAGAAAGCCGGCGTCGTCCCCGATCAACATGCCGCCGGGGAAAATGGGCGTCGGCAGGGCTTGCAGACCGCCCTTGACGACGGCCCGGGCGCCATAGGCGACGCGCTCGCCGCCCGCCAATGCCTCGGTGATGGTGGGATGGTGCTTGAAGCGCTGGAACTCGTCAAAGGGGCTCAAATGGGGGTTCCGATAGGACAAATCCACGATGAGCCCCACCGCAACCTGGCCGTTCTCCTGGTGGTAGAGGAACCCGCCGCCACCGGCGCCGGCGGCGGTGTGTCCCAGTGGCCAGCCCAGCGTGTGGACGACGCGCCCCGGCATGTGGCGCTCTGGCGCCGCCTGCCACAGCTCCTTCAACCCGATGCCGTAATGCTGCGTGCCGGTGGCCAAGCCATGCCGCGCGATGAGCTGCTTGCCCAAGTGGCCGCGGCAGCCCTCGGCGAACAGCGTGAAGCGCCCGCGCAACTCGTAGCCCGGCTCGAAGGTGGCCTTGCGCTCCCCGGCCGCCGAGATGCCAGCGTCTCCGGTGGCGACGCCCACCACGCGATCACCTTCGTAGAGCACGTCCGCCGCCGCGAAGCCGGGGAACACGTTCACGCCCAGCTGCTCGGCTCGTTCCCCCATCCAACGGCACAGATTGCCGAGGCTGATGGCGTACTTGCCGACGTTGCGCAGGTCCCGCGGGATGGCGAAGCGGGGCACCTTCAGGCGGTTCACGTCATTCGGCAGGTAATACCACAAGTCCTCAGAGACAGGTGCTGAGAGGGGCGCTCCCTCGTCCGCCCAATCCGGCAGCAACTCGTTCAACGCGCGCGGCTCGAACACCGCGCCCGACAAGATGTGGGCGCCGATTTCGGAGCCTTTCTCGACCAAGCAAATCGACACTTCACGCCCACCCGCCTCGCCAAGCTGCGCGAGCCGGATAGCGGCCGCCAGCCCAGCCGGGCCGCCACCGACGATGACGACGTCGAAATCCATGGACTCGCGTTGGGAATCGGACATGGAGGCTCCGGCCAAGCGCCAAAGACGGGAGTATATCCGCTGGCCGCGCTTGGGGCGATGTCGAGCACCGGTCGGACCATCGTTCGCCTGATGGCCATTCGGATGTACTTGGGGTAGGGAAGTGCCTAATGTGTTACACTCCCTAAGGCAAGTTGTTGGCAGGATTCTTCGTATCACAAGGGCCCGAACGTGCATGGCACCGTGCGGTTTTGATGATGGCGACAAAACGCGATTCGGCGGGGTTACGCCACTCTAAGTATATTGAGCGGCCCGTTCAGAGGGCCCTGCCGCTTCGGGTGGAGCGCCGGGGCCAAGACACGCCGCTGATACCTGCGCGCATCCTTAATGAGTTCGTCTATTGCCCCCGACTTGCTTACTTGGAGTGGGTGCAGAAGGAATGGGTGGACTCATCGGACACAGTGGAAGGGCGGCATGTGCATCGTCGCGTTGACGTGCGAACCGGGTCCATCCCGGCGCCGAGCGACGACTTCGAAGAGTTGCGCCAAGCAAAATCCGTAGAGCTGTCATCGAAGCGGCTCGGGCTCGCTGCCAAGATTGACTTGGTCGAAGCCAAGTATGGCGAAGTGACACCGGTGGACTACAAGCGGGGCAAACGACCTCATGTGCCACGGCACGCCTATGATCCGGAGCGCGTACAGCTCTGTGCCCAAGGCCTGCTGCTCGAAGATCACGGCTATCGATGCTCCGGTGGCGTTCTCTACTTTGCCGGATCGCGAGAGCGTGTGCCGGTTCCGTTTGACGAAGAGCTACGCGCACTGACGCTCGAGTCCCTGGAGCTTCTTGGGGCAGTCGTGGAGGCAGGGCAGATACCACCACCGCTGGAAGATAGCCCGAAGTGCAATAGATGCTCGCTAGCCAGCGTTTGCTTGCCAGATGAGATAAATCGGCTATGTACCATCTCTGAAGAGGTTCGTCCGCTGAGCGTGGAGCAAACCCGGGCATTGCCGGTGTACGTGCAGAGCCATCGGGGTAGGGTCGCCAAGTCTGGCAATCGGCTTGCCATAACGAAGGACGACGAAGAAGCTGTTCATGCCCGTTTGGCGGAAACCTCACAGCTCGTGCTGATGGGAAACGTGTACGTCACCACCCCGACGCTCCACGAGCTCATGCGGCGCAACATCCCGGTGACTTGGCACTCCTACGGGGGATGGTTTCTGGGTCATACTGTTGGTGCCGGGCACGCCAACGTGGAATTGCGAACCGCGCAATACCGCGGCGCCTTTGATGAAAGGGTGTGCCTCAAACTGGCGCGGGGTTGGGTGCAAGCGAAGATTCGCAACTGCCGAACCTTGCTCCGCCGCAACAAGAGGGAGCATGCGGACACGGAAACGACATTGAAGGAGCTCAATCGCCTGGCGGACCGGGCCGGACGAGTTCGGGACGTCGGCACACTACTGGGAGTGGAAGGAGCGGCGGCGGCCCAGTACTTCCAACACTTCAACGATATGTTGAAGGCTACGGACGACACAGAGAGCTTCGACATGGCCAATCGCAATCGGCGTCCCCCAGCGGACCCCGTGAACGCGATGCTCTCCTTTGGCTACGCGTTGCTCTTTCGCAACTTTGTAGTGGCACTATCGGCGGTGGGATTCGATCCCTACAAGGGGTTCTTCCACCAGCCTAGATTCGGGCGGCCCGCGCTGGCGCTTGACATGATGGAGCCGTTTCGTCCGCTACTCGTGGACTCCGTTGTGGTGACGGCAGTGAACAATGGCGAGGTGCGTCCCTCAGACTTCGTTCGGTCTTCATTGGGCGTGAATCTCTCGGACGCCGGCCGCAAGCGCTTCATCGCCGCCTTCGAACGGCGGCTGTCGCACGAGGTGACACATCCGGTCTTCGGCTACCGTGTGGAGTACCGGCGACTGTTGACCGTGCAATCCCGTCTCTTGGGCCGATTTCTCACTGGTGAGATCGGCGAGTATCCGAACTTCGTAACCCGATGATCCCTGTGACATCGGCCTGACCCAGCTAGGGAGTGACGTCCAAGTGGCTGCAGAGGACGAAAGACTCCACTTCGTGGTTTACGACATCGCCGACCCGAAACGATGGCGGTCGGTCTTTCGGACGATGCACGGCTATGGAGAGTGGGTGCAGCTATCCGTCTTCCAATGCCGGCTATCACGCATGCGCCAAGCGGAACTCATCGCGGACATCGACGGCATCATTCGCCATGACGAGGATCATGTGCTCATAATCGACATCGGGCCAGCGGACAAGGCCGAGCCGAAGGTCGTTTCGCTCGGAAAGCGCACGTTCGCACCGGTGGCGCGGGAACCGATCATCGTGTAGTCTGCCGCAAGGCTTCGAGCGCTCCGGTGGCGTCGCCTGCCCTAGGGACCGCTCGCATGGCCGTGGCTCCTTTAAAATCCCTTAACTTTCGGTTACAGTCCCGCAGATGGTCGGCTGCTGGAGCTGCCTGGCGACCTGAAAGTTCGCGACCTCTCGCAGACGGGCGCGGGCGAGTGCGCGTTGAGTGGCGTTCGGCACCCGCAGTTTTCCCCCGCGTAATGCGGGGGCCTCATTGAAGCGACGTGGCCAGTTCATGCAGGACGTAGCGGCCACAGTGCAAGCAGCGGTTTTCCCCCGCGTAATGCGGGGGCCTCATTGAAGCAGCGACATGTTCGATTTTGACGATATAACTGAAACGCGTTTTCCCCCGCGTAATGCGGGGGCCTCATTGAAGCCAGCCTGCAGCTCATCGAGTGCTGCTGGGTGATCCGGTTTTCCCCCGCGTAATGCGGGGGCCTCATTGAAGCCGGTCCTCGCCGTGGGTGGACGCCACCCGGAATCCGGGTTTTCCCCCGCGTAATGCGGGGGCCTCATTGAAGCCCGTCGTGGGCAGGCGGCCCCAGCGCCATCGAGGCGGTTTTCCCCCGCGTAATGCGGGGGCCTCATTGAAGCGTGGAGGATCTGCACGATCCGGCCAGTGGCGCGGCCGTTTTCCCCCGCGTAATGCGGGGGCCTCATTGAAGCCGCCTACCGCGCCCGCATCGCCCGCGCCCGCTTGAGTCGTTTTCCCCCGCGTAATGCGGGGGCCTCATTGAAGCACGCCGCGGACGCGCACGCGATACGGCTGCAGCGCCCGTTTTCCCCCGCGTAATGCGGGGGCCTCATTGAAGCGTGCCCTTTGGAGCGCATCAGCTCCAGGCACTCCCTGTTTTCCCCCGCGTAATGCGGGGGCCTCATTGAAGCAGTTCCTTGAGCGAGTCCGCACCGGCGATGCCGCGGCGTTTTCCCCCGCGTAATGCGGGGGCCTCATTGAAGCGGGATCAAGTGCACCAAGATGTCCTGATCGGCCGCCGTGTTTTCCCCCGCGTAATGCGGGGGCCTCATTGAAGCGGCTCGGTGGATGACGAATATGCGCCGTAGCCGGTGTTTTCCCCCGCGTAATGCGGGGGCCTCATTGAAGCTTGTTGACGCCGTGGAAGCCCCTGTTGGGCGTGACGAGTTTTCCCCCGCGTAATGCGGGGGCCTCATTGAAGCCTGTCGCGCTCGTCTCGTTCGTGAGCGTCGCGCATGGTTTTCCCCCGCGTAATGCGGGGGCCTCATTGAAGCTTGGCGTTGTCGTCCGTGAGCGAGCCGACCGCGTTGTTTTCCCCCGCGTAATGCGGGGGCCTCATTGAAGCTGGTGAACAATTCACCCACCACCGAACGCATTGGCCCGTTTTCCCCCGCGTAATGCGGGGGCCTCATTGAAGCCGCGCTTGGGCCGGGCGGCATCGTGCCGGCGGAACCGTTTTCCCCCGCGTAATGCGGGGGCCTCATTGAAGCATGGCCGCGTCCACCCAATGGCGCGTGGCGTCCTGGAGGTTTTCCCCCGCGTAATGCGGGGGCCTCATTGAAGCGTCGCGCACCACTTCGGGCGCGGCCGGGGCGTAGGCGGTTTTCCCCCGCGTAATGCGGGGGCCTCATTGAAGCCATTGGAGGCCGTGGAGGTCGCACCACGCGCCCCAGGTTTTCCCCCGCGTAATGCGGGGGCCTCATTGAAGCCACATCTTCGCGGCCTGCTCCTTCGAGGTGACGCCCGTTTTCCCCCGCGTAATGCGGGGGCCTCATTGAAGCGATGGCAGAGTTGCGTTGCCATGTTGGAGCTTCCATGTTTTCCCCCGCGTAATGCGGGGGCCTCATTGAAGCAGGAAGTCGATCAGCCCGGCCGCCAGCGCCGCCCTGTTTTCCCCCGCGTAATGCGGGGGCCTCATTGAAGCGTGGACGCCTACACGGGCTCACCAGTCCATTGGCGCGGTTTTCCCCCGCGTAATGCGGGGGCCTCATTGAAGCTAACGCCCGAAGCGTACACCTATGCGTTTTCCGGCGTTTTCCCCCGCGTAATGCGGGGGCCTCATTGAAGCGTCCTTGACGAACCCCGTGGCGTCCTCACCAGTGGCTGTTTTCCCCCGCGTAATGCGGGGGCCTCATTGAAGCGGCCGAAGGGGGGGGTGCGGGGGGGGGGAAACGGCGGGTTTTCCCCCGCGTAATGCGGGGCCCTCATTGAAGCATTGAGTTGGGGTTCCGATCGACGCCGTGGAAGAGCGTTTTCCCCCGCGTAATGCGGGGGCCTCATTGAAGCCTGCACGACATAGTCCGTCGCGCCCGCCACGGCGTTGTTTTCCCCCGCGTAATGCGGGGGCCTCATTGAAGCAGCGTGGCATGAAGACACTTCTAGCGCCCATCCGGGTTTTCCCCCGCGTAATGCGGGGGCCTCATTGAAGCTCCAAGGCGTCAATCGACATAACGGCGTAGCTTGAGGTTTTCCCCCGCGTAATGCGGGGGCCTCATTGAAGCTACAACGACTTGGGCGGAATTCCCGTCGCGGCGGCAGTTTTCCCCCGCGTAATGCGGGGGCCTCATTGAAGCAACGGTGTCGGCCGACGTCGCGCGTTGGTGCCAATGTTTTCCCCCGCGTAATGCGGGGGCCTCATTGAAGCGCGGCCAGCGCGTTGTAGGCGGCTTGGGTGATGGACGTTTTCCCCCGCGTAATGCGGGGGCCTCATTGAAGCAGGTGGCAAAAGGTCGCGGCAACCACGGCCCGCACACGTTTTCCCCCGCGTAATGCGGGGGCCTCATTGAAGCGCAGGGGCAAGGAACGATGGGCAAGCAACTCACCACGTTTTCCCCCGCGTAATGCGGGGGCCTCATTGAAGCTTCGCCGTCGTCCAAGAGAACAAGGACAGCTCGCTGGTTTTCCCCCGCGTAATGCGGGGGCCTCATTGAAGCACCTTCGATCGTGACCCTGAGCGGGCCGCCGCGCACGTTTTCCCCCGCGTAATGCGGGGGCCTCATTGAAGCGGCGTCACCGCGCGCTCATGCTTCTTGCCGGTCGGCGTTTTCCCCGCGTAATGCGGGGGCCTCATTGAAGCGCGGCCATACCAGTGCGGAACGGGTGAGCGCATCGAGTTTTCCCCCGCGTAATGCGGGGGCCTCATTGAAGCTCGCCCGGGGGCGCGACCGCCACGATCCGGGGCTGGATCGTTTTCCCCCGCGTAATGCGGGAGCCTCATTGAAGCAGGAGAAGCCCCTGCCGCGCCACACACGCCGTCACACGTTCTCCCCCGCGTAATGCGGGCTCTTTGAAGCGACACTACGCCGAACTCGATACACAGGTCTACCGCCGTTCTCTCCATGTGCCACGGCCCCGTTTTCGAAGCGTCAAGGGGTTGACAAACGGCAGCGAGGGGTTAGCGTACCGTCCAATGGGGGAGACTTCTGCGACATCCCTTGGGGCGGCTTTTGGGGCGCTGACGGGACATCGCCCGTTTCGCTGGCAGAGTCGGCTCTTTGACCTCTTGCTGGTGGGGCAGCCACCGGCCGCAGTGGACGTGCCCACCGGCCTTGGTAAGACGTCCGTGATGGCGCTGTGGCTGATAGCGCTAGCACGGGGTGCGGACCTGCCCCGCAGATTGATCTACGTCGTCGACCGGCGAGCGGTCGTCGATCAAGCTACGCGATTTGCCACAGATCTGTGCGACAGCCTCCCGTCGGAGCTAACGACGGCGCTGGCTGTAGACGACGCAGGGCTGGCTGTTTCGACGCTTCGGGGTGGCAAGGCCGACAACCGCGCTTGGCTGGATGATCCGTCCAAGCCCGCCATCGTCGTCGGCACGGTGGACATGGTGGGTTCTCGGTTACTGTTCGAGGGCTATGGCGTTTCGCGTGGAATGAGACCGTATCAGGCCGGCTTCGTGGGTGCCGACACGCTCATCGTCCTCGACGAAGCCCACTTGTGCCCGCCGTTCGAGGCACTGCTGCGCGACGTTGAAGAACGCCGGGACAGCACGTTCGGGCCGATGGGTAGGCATGCCGACCCCTGCGCCATCACGCCGCCGGTTCGCGTGATGTCGCTCTCCGCGACGGGACGTCCTGCCCTCGACACGAGCCGCACAGCTTTTGGCTTGGACTCAGCCGACCGAGAGGAGGACGTTGTCCGGCAACGCTTGACCGCGACGAAGCGCCTTGGGCTGTGTTTGCTGGACGATCCCAAAGACCTACGCCGCAAGATGGTGGAGCGAGCGATTGAGTTAGGTTTCGGTGCTGTGCCTAGGCGTGTCGTTGTCTACTGCGATCAGCGTAGGGACGCCGTGGAAGTGAAGAAGCTGATTGACCGGCAGATCAGGACAAGAACGAAAGAGTCGCCCGACGTTCCATTGGCTGAGTCGGAACTCCTCGTGGGCGCGCGCCGAGTGAGAGAACGGGAGCGCGTCGAGGCATGGCTCGACAAGGTTGGACTGCTCGGCAGTGCCGAAGCGCCGCCGGACGCGCCAGTCTTCTTGGTGGCCACTTCCGCAGGGGAGGTTGGCATCGACATGGACGCGGATCACATGGTCTGCGACCTCGTTGCCTTTGAGCGCATGGTGCAGCGTTTGGGAAGGGTAAACCGACGCGGGGGCCGCAGTGCGCTCGTTGAGGTCTTTTGCGTGCGACCGCAAGTGAGGCCCGATGCGAAGGGCAAGGCGAAGGCCGACCAAGAGCGGGCGCTGGTCGAACACGAAGCAAGAGTGCGTGTTCTCCGAGCGTTGGAGAAAGACGCTGAAGGGCGCTATGACGCGAGCCCTGAAGCACTCGGCGCGTTGAAGACCCGGTTTCCAGATCTTGTCAACGGTGCCACAACTCCGCCGCCGCTCCACCCGCCGTTGACTCGCCCCCATCTCGAGGCCTGGGCGATGACATCCTTGATCGAGCATGAAGGCCGGACCGAGGTGGAACCGTGGTTGCGCGGGTGGGAGAGTGAAGAGGAACCACAAGTCGAGGTCGTCTGGCGAGCACACCTTCCGCACTTGCGAGTCGGCGACGATGTCACAGTGCCGCCAAAGATGGTGGCGGAGTTCTTCCAAGCGGCACCGATCCACGCCACGGAGAAGCTGGAGACCTCGCGGAGCCATGTGACCGGCTGGTTGTTCAAGCGCATTGGGGTCCTCAAGCAGGCTGCAAATGGGCCAGACAGCGACGACATCGTAGCCATCGTCATCAACCGTTCGGGCGTTCTCGTTGCTTCGAAGCTCTTCGGTGAGCTGGCGGCTTTGGGTAAACGGCCGAAGCAGAATCGCGAGAAGCAGGCTTGGGAACGGCAGCTAGCAGGTGCCACGCTGGTTGTAGACGCCCGTCTCGGCGGCTTGGACGACGATGGCATGCTGAACGAGAAGCAAGGAGCGCCCGCGGTGGCCGATGCTGATGACGACTGGTTGGCAAGCGGCGGCGCAGATGGCACTCCGCCGATAAAGTTCCGCGTGGTGCGAGCGGAAACCGACGGGCAAGAAGAGTCGAACGACACGGATGGCGAATGGTTGTTGAACCGTACCTTCGAGATCGGACAGAACGACGCGGGCGGTGGCGAGTGCCTGGAAATCTACAAATGGGCTGCTGAGCCCACGGACGAAGACTCGCGGTCCATCCAAGCGCGTCCGCAAGGGTTACGCGAGCACGCCGAACAGGTCGCCGCCAAAGCTCGCCAAATCGCGGAACGCCTGCATTTGCCAACGGCGGAAGTGGACGGGCTTGAACGAGCAGCACGACTCCATGACGACGGCAAAGCCGCCTTGCGTTGGCAGGAGGCCATGAACGCTCCGCGTTGCGGCAGGCCTTACGCAAAGACCAAGGGCGGCGGGAACTGGAGGCGCTTGGAGGGCTACCGCCACGAGTTCGGTTCCCTGCTGAAAGCCGAGAAGCTTCTGAAGGCAGAGAAGGCAGA
Organism: Candidatus Azotimanducaceae bacterium; assembly: GCA_965200505.1. Classification (GTDB taxonomy): domain Bacteria; phylum Pseudomonadota; class Gammaproteobacteria; order Pseudomonadales; family Azotimanducaceae; genus VXNE01. Next base: position 3,707,917 of record OZ241343.1, read on the forward strand.
GTCGCCGGACACACAAGACTTGATTCTTCACTTGATCGCCGCACATCATGGTTATGCGCGTCCCGTTATCCCAACGGCTGGCTGCGACGAGGCCCCGCCCACATTGCTGGCAGCGTCGGCCCGCGAGGCCGCTTTGCGCTACGCTCGCCTTCAGCGGCGTTACGGCGTTTGGGGGCTGGCTTGGCGTGAGGCGATCCTGCGAGCGGCGGACCAGAGCGCATCTCGGGAGTCGGCTGGTGCGAAACGAGGCGACAATGGCTGAAGCAACGATACCAGTCGATCTCTTCAACCCCGGACAGGTCTTCGCCTGCCTTGGCATCGTTGAAGCCGCCGACATCCTGTTGGGAGACACGGCGGGGGTGTTTTCGTGGAGTGCCAGCGGGACGTCCTTTCGCGTTTCGGCGACCGGCAGCGAGAGTCCAGTGCGGCGGGTACTTCGGTTCATTGACGAAGCCGAACTTAAGACGCGCGTGCCGGCGGGATCAGAGAACATCGACCAGTGGAATGCAAAGTGGGGCAGCAGGCTGGAGCAAGTGCCCCAAGGCGCGTCTTTCCCTAGCCCCGATCCGAACTCTCCGGCGACTCTGCCCGCGGTGCTTTGCGACCAGGAGAATGAGGTCGCTATAGACTACTGGGCCGATGCCACCCGCCGTGACAACGTGAAGTTCTGGGCAGGTGCTGGCGGCTATCCGGGAAGTGCCCTGCTCCGCGATGCTCGCAGTCTGGTATGTGGCAAGACTGAGCAGCACGCCCCAAATCCATTCGCGGTATCTGCCAAGCAGAGCAGCAGCTTCCGTTTTGATTGGCGGCGCGACTACGTCCCGGCTGACGTTGGCTTCTCCCCGAACAAACACGGCAAGAGGATCGCGATGCTGGGATTCCCGCTCGTTGAAATCCTCGCAGCCATTGGCGTCACTCACGCTCGTCCCAAGCGCACAAGTAAGATCGAGTATCACTACGGCGTCTTGGGCGGCGACGAGCCTATGGATCCGACCTTCTTGCGCGCTGCGCTTGGCGGCACTATCCGACCTCCTGTCCCCGCGCCCTATCGACGCTTCGTCATGCGCCTCGACTGGCCGGGCAAGGAAGACCAAGCTCGGTGCATTACACACGTTGCAGAGGAGAGTTCGAGTGAACGAATCAACCACTGACGCGCAAATCAACGCTTGGGCGGATGATCCCAACGGGCCTGTCGCGCTTCACCTCCGGCAGGCGCTCATGCCGGTGGACGGCGAAGGGGGCGTGATCTTTCCGCCCACCTACGCCTACAAGGACCCGAAAACCCACTACAACATTGACGTACTGGCGGACGGCACCAAAGTGGCCACCATCGACAGCGTTGGCGCACAGGCAAACCGCATGGAGCCGGTGTTCCTTCGCGCACGACCCGATGAGCCGCCAAACCGGTATGCCGCCCTCGTGCCACAGGTGGACATCCAGTACGGCAACGAGAAATCGGTATCGATTCTGGAAGCCGGGCATCGCCTCGGGGACGCCATCATCCGGTCAACAAAGCTCGGTAAGGAAGTACATGGCGCGTTCCTAGATTTCCAGGATCGGGGCGATGCTTCGCCTCTGGCCAAGCTTGGGCCAACGTCGCTGGTATTCGGCGTGTGGGATTCCCGCGACACCGGCGCCAAGTTGCCGCGCATCGTGCAATCCACGATTCGGGCGGAGGACGTGTCCGAGCTCCGACGGTCCGCGCAGTACAACCCACCGGTCGACTACGCAGTCTTGGACGTGTTCACCGATGCGGAAAGAGAGAAGTCCGAGGGGAAGCCAGAGAGCGACCTTGCGCAGCGAGGTTTCGTTCATGTTCCAGCCGTGGACACCCACGGCGGTGTTATCGCCAACGGCCCCATCCAACGCAATGTCACTATCAACCTTGTCGCCTTGCGTCGACTGGAAGGCACGAACGGCCAAGCGCTGCGGCGCTATGTTCTGGGCTTGGCGCTGGTGGCCGCTACGGCACCGATGGACGGGTTTCTTCGCGCCGGGTGCCTGCTCACATTGGCACCAGACGACCAAGGACGCTGGGAGAGCGTGACCCGCGATGGTCAGAGAACTCCCATTGCATTGGATGAAGACGTTTCCTACGCATACGCGCAAGCGGCAGCCCAAGCGTTCGGCGTGGGGGAAGATCGCCACTTGGTGTTCGACAAGAGCCATGCTAAGGCGGACGCGAAAGCGAAAAAGGCGAGTAAAACTGGGGGCTAGCCAGTGACCCACGCGCTTCTCATCACGGTGCGGCTCCACGAAGGCCGCTATCATGGTGTACGCGACGGTTTTGACGGCACCCAAGGCTGGCCGCCATCACCGGGCCGGCTGTTTCAGGCCCTCGTCGCGGCTGCTGCCCGTGGCGCTTCGATTCCTCCCTTGGAGGAAGAAGCGCTGCGTTGGTTGGAATGTCTGCCGCCGCCAGACTTGGCTGCGCCTCCCGGCCATCAAGGCGAGTCCATTCCGCAGTTCGTGCCGAACAACGACTTGGATGCTGTTGGCGGCGACCCCACGGACGCTACCAACGTTGCGAAAATTCGAGTCAGTAAACACTGGCGTCCCGTCCACTTCAATCCAACATTGCCCATACGTTACGTCTGGCGCTTCGAGCCACCGGTTGACCAAGCACAGACCCTCTGCGGCATCGCGGCTAGGCTGTACCAGCTAGGCCGCGGCCTAGACATGGCCTCTGCCACGGCGGAGATCTTGACGGCCGACGGGATCCAACGAACTCTAAGCACATACGACGTCGTCCGGAGGGCAGGCGGGGAAGGGGAGGTAGCGGTGCCCTGTAGTGGTACGCTCAACAGTTTGGTTGACCGACATCAAGCAGCTCGCCGACGTTTCCAACAAGATGGCAAGACCAGTGTGTTTGTTCAGCCGCCTAGAGCGCGGTTTCGGCACATCGAATACGATGCACCGCCCAGGTGGTTGCACTTTGAATTGCGCGAAGGCCGCAACTTCGCAGCGCAACCGCTCCACACAGCCGGCGTCTTCGTCTCAGGCACTCGAGATGCGGCGGCGAAGCGGCTGATCGACCAACTTCCCGGCCAAGCTCATTTGGTCGAGAGGCTGATTATCGGACGTGGCGCAGGGCCAAGAGACACGGTGCAACGATGCCGCGTCATGCCCGTACCCTCGTTGGGAACTGAGCACACCGACCTCTCGATACGCCGCATCGTCGTGGAGCTGCCGGCAGAGTTTCCGTTCACCAAAGAGGATATGGGCTGGGCCTTCTCTGGCTTGGTCATCGGCGGTTCAGCAAGCCCCACAGGGCACGAGAGCCGACTAGTGGCCTCCGAGGACGCAACGATGGCGAGTCGCTACGCTCAGCCTGCCCGATTGTTCCGCAGCATCACCGCAGTCGCTCTCGGCAGCACGGTCGAGCTGGTGGGCGGTACGCGAGCGACTCAAAGGCAACGCGACGAGCAGCAAGCGATGGCTGCGGTGCGGAAGGCGCTCCGGCACGCTGGGGTGCGCACGGAGCCGACCAGCATCCGCGTCCAGCGCGAGCCGCTTCATCGCCGCGGCGAGCGAGCAGGTACGTTCTCTGCGGGCACTCGGTTTCCGAGACGCGCCATGTGGCACGTCGAGCTATTGTTCCCCAAAGATGTCGCCGGCCCGTTGGCTTTGGGGGATGGACGGTTCGTTGGGCTCGGGCTCATGGCACCGATCGTGGTGCATGACGACATTATGGGTTTTGTCATCCCACCCAAACGTGTGGCCAGTTGTGACGCTTCAGCGCTCATTCGTGCTTTCCGGCGTGCCCTAATGTCGGTCGGTCGCAATGAGCATGGCGGCGTGGACCGACTCTTCTCTGGACACGAACCAGACGGTCGGCCGGACAGTGCCGGCCACCATGGGCATGTGTTCCTCACGGCGGAGGTGGATGGCGACTGGGTGTCGCGACTAGTGGTGGCGGCACCTTGGACAGTTGACCGTAGCGTGTCGGCAACACTAAGACAGCGCCGCCAGTTCGATCATGTGGTGCGGAAGCTGACCTCATTGCGGGCCGGCAGGCTTGGGGTTCTCTCTCTGCAAGCCGTGCCGCTCCACGATGACGATGACATGTTGCGCAGCGCCAAGACTTGGTACACCACAACCCCATACTTGGCTACCCGCAACATCAAGCGGAGAGAGGACGTCAACACCGTTCTAGTCGATGATGTCGTTGTGGAGTGTCGTCGCAGGGGACTCCCGGTGCCGACGCAGATTGACGCCACAGCGGTATCCCAAGGCCCACACGGCGGCAGTCTGACAGCCGACGTCATGATCTCCTTCGCCACCTCTGTTCGAGGCCCCGTTCTGCTAGGCCGAAACTCGCACGACGGTGGTGGGTTGTTCCATCCCGAACTCGGGATGAAGCAGTCTGTGCCGCCGCGCAACTTGGCCAACGCGATTCAAGATCGATTCGCTCCACTTGGCGGCGTTGAACTGGACATTCCACCAAGAGAGCCGATACGTTCTCCACCCACTTTCGACTGACCATGAAGTTCGTCTTGGACACCAACGTAATCTCTGAACTCATGCGACCTGCCCCAAGCCAACGTGTGGTGGCTTGGGTTGGGAGCCATGCAACTGAGCAGATGTACCTGACTTCCGTGGTCGAGGCGGAACTGCGCTACGGCATAGCGATTCTTCCTGCGGACGACCGGCGAACGCGATTGGCGAAGGCGCTCGAAGCGATGCTCGCTGACGACTTCCCGAACGACGCATTGCCTTTCGACAGTGCGGCTGCTCGCGTCTATGCGGACTTCGCCGCCCATCGTCGGGCCGTTGGAAGACCGATCTCCCACGAGGACTGTCAGATTGCCGCGGTTACCTCAACTGCCAGCGCCACACTCGTGACGCGAGACGTCGGGGACTTCGCCGGGCTCGGATTGGACGTCGTAGATCCGTTCGCGGCTTAGCGAGCCTCCCTGCGCAGAGGCGTTCGTGCTACATGAACCTAGGCCGCATCGGGGTTCGAGGCTGCCCGGCTGTTCGACCAGCGAATGCCGCGGGCCGAACTGAAACCGCTGTCGGTGGGTGCCTGAGCCCTCGGGGCAAGCAGCGGCTATCGCAAGGCGGGAAGCGGCAAAGCCGCTTCAGAGGACCGCGAGTCCCTCCGGCAGTCCCAAAACCGCCCATGAACGACCCAATCTGCCAGCCTCGCCCCCATCGCACGGTTAGCGCCCTAATCCCCTGTTAAGGGCAGGGTGGTTGGATTCGGGCTTGTCTCGGCGGCGTTTGGACGGGTCGCGGTGCCGGCGGCGCGTTGGCGCCGCGCCGTTGGCGTTTCCCAGGCGCGGTTTGAGGCGTTGGGGGGCGGATTGGGCCAGTCCGGGGCGGTGCTTGGGGTGCCCGGGCCGAGGGGGCGCCCCGCCCTTGGATTCCGGGCGTGCCTTGGCGGGTTCGGTTGGGGTTCGCCGGGGCGGGCGGGTCACTCGAGCTGGACGGCCGCGGCGTAGATCCAGTCGAGCCGGAAGTTGGACTTGGCGAAGAGGAGGCGGTGGCGGCCTGCGGCCCTCACCAGCTGGGCGACCGTGCGGACGAAGTGTCGGATGAGGGGGCGCAGCCCGTGGCGGCGGGCGGACTTGGGCAGCAGGTGGAACTGCACGGCCCGCAGCAGCATCTGCGCCAGCTGGCCGCAGGCGTAAAAGAGCCGGTTGGCCAGCAGCCCGCGGCAGGGCGGGTGGTGCAGGTCCAGGTCCCGCAGCGGCCCCTTGAAGGCGTTCTCGTGGCCCTGCTTGCCGCGGTGGCGGCGCACCAGCTCGGCGAGCGGCAGGTCGTGCCGCGAGACGAGGATCACCGCGTGGGCGGGGAAGAGCTGGCCCTGGGCGGCGTCGGGGACCCTGCGGACCACGACGTGCGGGTGCTCCACCCAGCCTTCCGGCCGGTGCCACGCGAGGATGGCCCGCTCGCCGGGGCCGACGGCCTCCCAGGCGGACTCCGGCAGCCCTTCGACCTGCTCCAGCACCGGGGCCTTCCACTTGGGGTTCGTGACGCTGACCGAGTAGTCCCATCCCCGTGCGCGGCAGAACTCCACGAAGCGCCGGCCGTGGTAGGCGTTGTCCGCCCGAACCCAGACGGGCGCACCCTCGGGCAGCGGCGGCGCCACGTCCGCCTCCAACTGCCCGCGCCAGCCATGCGCCGGGTGGACGCCGCCCGGATGCAGGCGCCCCGACGCCCACAGGCCGCCGACGAACACGCCGTGCAGCAGCAGCGCCCGCTCGGCGCCGTGGCTGGGGCCGGCCCCCTCGAACAGCGCGCCGCCCACCTCGATCTCGGTGCCGTCCACGAACACCGGGACGAAGCCCCGCTCCGCCACCTCGTGTTCGACGACCGCCGGCGCGACCCGCCGCGCCAGGCGCCGCGCCGCCTCAAGGAGTCCCTCCACGTCCGACCCGGACGCCTTCGCCAGGAACTCGCCCATCCGGCGGCCCGACGGCGCGTGGCGCAGGCCCAGCAGCCGGCGGGCCGCCGCGTCGGCCCGCAAGGCGTCCAGGTCGCACAGCGCGCCGCCCCCCGACGCCAGCGACGCCACCAGCGCCCACAGCGACTCGCAGTCCGACGCGCCGCGCCGGCGCACCTTCACGCGGACGCCCTCCGACAGGTCCTTGAAGAGGCCCAGGCGCCCCGCCGTCAGCGCCAGCGCCGAGCAGCCGCCGAAGCCGGTCAGGCGGGCGTCCGTGAAGTCCTGTTCGACTCTCAGCGGACGGGGAAGCAGGCTCTCCATCGGCGCACCTGCAGGGTGTTTTGTCTCAACCGGCATCTTGCCGGAAAATCCCTTGCACGGTGCGCCTCTCAGCCCACTTCAACGATTCCTTAAGCGGGGATTAGGGGGTTAGCGGCGCACCGTCCCCACGCCGGCCATTTCGTAATATCATTCGCGCCCGCTTGGGGGCGCTTCACGTTGTGCCCCTCCACATGGATGGCACAAGGAGAGGATTGATGAGGCTAGATCGATTGCCGGTGGGCGTCTTGGCCGGTTGCGTCTTGGCGGGCGGTGTGGTGCTGGCACCTGGCGCCGCCGCGCAAGAGGCGAGCGCCATAGAGGAAGTGGTCGTGGTCGGCTCGCGGCGGCAAGACCGCTCCGCGGCGGATTCGCCTGTTCCCGTGGATGTGATCGGCGGCGACGACTTCCGCAATCTGGGCGATTCCGACATGGATTCGCTGTTGGCGGTGCTGGTGCCGTCCTACAACGTCAACCAAGAGCCCATCAGCGACGCCGCGACGTTGATCCGTCCGGCGAACCTGCGTGGCCTGTCCTCAGATGCCACCTTGGTGCTGGTGAACGGCAAGCGTCGCCATCGCGCCGCGGTCATCAGCTTCCTGGGCAGTGGCGTCAACGACGGCGCCCAAGGGCCAGACCTCTCGGTCATCCCCGCCATCGCGTTGAAGCGCTTGGAGGTGCTGCGCGATGGCGCGTCGGCCCAGTACGGTTCGGACGCCATCGCCGGGGTGATGAACTTCGTGCTGAAGGATGCCGCCGAAGGCGGCAGCATCGAAGCGCGCTGGGGCCGCAACTACGAAGGCGACGGCGACGTGGCCGTGGTCGCGGCGAACATAGGGCTGCCCTTGACGGACGCCGGGTTCATCAACTTCAGCGGCGAGTTCAAGCAGGCGGACCCCACCAGCCGCAGCGCGCAACGGGGCGATGCCGCGGGCCTCATCGCCGCCGGCAACACCGCCGTGCGGCAACCGGCGGCGCAAATCTGGGGTGCGCCGGAGATCCGCGGGGACTTCAAGCTGTTCGCCAACCTCGGCATCGAGTTGGGCAATGGCAGCGAAGCCTATGCGTTCGGCAACTGGGCGGAACGCACGGTGGAAGGCGGCTTCTACTACCGTAATCCCCACACCCGAGGCGGCATTTTCCGCGGGCCGGTGGTGGACGGCACACCAACGGTGAAGGTGGCGGATCTGACCTCCGATGGCACCGGCAACTGCCCGGTGGTGCGGGTGATGGACGACGTTGCCGACGCCGCGGCCTTGGCGGCGGTCGCCGCGAACCCGAACTGCTTCGCGTTCAACGAGCGCTTCCCCGGCGGCTTCACGCCACAATTCGGCGGCGACGTCCACGACGCCAGCATCGCCTTCGGCGTCCGCGGAGACTTGGAGAGTGGCTGGTTCTACGACTTGAGCGCGGTGGTGGGGCGCAGCAACGCGCAGTTCTTCATCAAGAACACCATCAATCCGCAACTCGCGCATCGGGAAACGGACATTCCCGTCAGCTATCGGCCGGGCACCTACACCGAGACGGACCGCGTGGTGGACTTCAATCTGGCCAAGCCCTTGGGCGATTCCAGCGCACCGCTGCACTTGGCCCTCGGCGTGGAGTACCGGGACGAGACGTTCAAGATCGAGAACGGCGATCCCAACTCGTACTACATCAACGACAGCCTTGCGGCGCAGGGTTTCGGCATCGGTTCCAACGGCTTTCCGGGCTTCAAGCCGGAAGACGCCGGCGAATCTTCGCGCAGCAGTTGGGCCGCCTATGTGGACATGGAGAAGAACCTTTCGGAGAACTTCCTGTTCGGCGCCGCGGCGCGGTTCGAGAACTACGAGGACTTCGGCAACACCCTGGACGGCAAGCTGACGGCGCGGCTGCAGGTAAGCGACACGTTCGCCCTGCGGGGCGCGGTGAGCACGGGCTTCCGGGCGCCGACCACCGGCCAAGCCAACGTGCGCAACGTCACCACGGCGTTTACTGGCGGCATGTTGGCGGATGAAGCGACGCTGCCGCCCACGCATCCCATCGCGGTGCAGAAGGGCGGCCAAGCCTTAGACCCAGAGGAGTCGGTGAACGTGACATTCGGCGCCGTGTTCGACGTCGGCAGCCTGAGCGTCACCTTGGACTACTACAACATCTCGGTGGAAGACCGGATCGCGCTCACATCCACGCAAAAGCTCACTCCCAACGACATCACCGCGTTGTTGGCCCTCGGCCAAGCGGATGCGAGCAGCTTCACGGGCGTGCGCTTCTTCACCAACGACTTCGACACCACGACGAGTGGCGTCGATCTGGTGGCCACGTTGCCACTGGAGATGTTCTCCGGCACTTCGGACGTCACCGTGGTCGCCAACTGGAACCAAACGGAAGTGGACTCCCGCAATCCGGACATCATCAGCGACAACCGGGTGCGCCAGCTTGAGGGCGCGTTGCCGGAAACGCGCTTCTCGGCGACGTTCAACCACGTGCAGGGGGATTGGCGGTGGCTGGCGCGTGTGCGCTACTACGGCGAGTTCTACGTCGCGCAGGCGGATGTGGCGTCTTGGGGCTACTACCCGGAACCGCGTTGGTTCGCGGATTTCGAGGTGGCGCGCAACTTTGAAGCCTTCACTTTGGTGGGCGGGGCGCAAAACGCCTTCGACGAGTACCCGGAAGAGAACCATCCGGGCGCGGTCTCCGGTGTGGGCGCGAAGTATCCGGAGGGCTCGCCATACGGGTTCAACGGCGGCTTCTACTATCTGCGCGCCATTGTGGACTTCGAGTAGCGTGGGGGTGCGCCCCCACCTTCCGCGGTGGGCGCGTAGAGCAGTTGCAGCTTGGGTCGCCGGCACAGCCGGCGGCCCGCTTGCGCACCTTGTCTGCGGTCTGGGCCGCTCGCCAAGGGCCAAGTGATTCTTTGAGGATGCGATGAAGGTACTCGTCCCGATCAAGCGTGTGGTCGATGCGAACGTCAAGGTGCGCGTGAAGGCCGATGGCAGCGGCATCGATCTCGCCAACGTCAAGATGGCGGTCAACCCGTTCTGCGAAATCGCCATCGAGGAGGCGGTGCGGTTGAAGGAGGCCGGCACCGCCGAGGAAGTGGTGGCCGTGTCCGTCGGTGGCCAAGCCTGCCAAGAGCAGCTGCGCACCTGCCTCGCGTTGGGGGCGGACCGCGCCATCTTGGTGCAGACGGACGTCGAGCTGCAGCCGCTCGCCATTGCCAAGACGCTGCAGGCGATCTACGACAAGGAACAACCCGGCGTCGTGATCTTCGGCAAGCAGAGCATCGACGGCGACAATGGCCAAACCGGGCAGATGTTCGCCGCCCTCACCGGGCTTTCGCAGGGCACGTTCGCGTCGGAACTCACCATCGCGGATGGCAAGGCGCAGGTGGTGCGGGAGGTGGATGGCGGCCTGCAGACCGTGGCGCTCACATTGCCCGTGGTGGTCACCACAGACTTGCGCTTGAACGAACCCCGCTACGCCTCGCTGCCGAACATCATGAAGGCTCGCAAGAAGCCCTTCGAGGTGATGACACCGGAGGACTTGGGCGTGGACGTGGCGCCACGCCTCACCGTGACCAGCGTGACTCCGCCCCCGCAACGGGGGGCCGGTGTCAAGGTGGAGAGCGTGGCGGAACTCGTCGATAAACTGAAGAACGAAGCGAAGGTGATCGAATGAGCGTCCTCGTCGTCGCGGAGCATGACAACCGCGAGCTGAAACCCGTCACCTTCAACGTGCTCGCCGCGGCCCAGGCCATCGGCGGTGAAATTGACTTGCTGGTCGCCGGCGCGAACTGCGTGGCGGTGGCGGAACAGGCCGCCGCCGCGTCTGGGGTGGCCAAGGTGCTGTGCGCCGACGCGCCAGCCTACGAGCATCAACTCGCGGAGAACATGGCGCCCCTCGTCGTGGAACTCGGCGCGGCTTACGAACACATCCTCGCGGCCCACTCCACCACCGGCAAAAACTTCCTGCCCCGCGTGGCCGCATTGCTCGATGTGGCGATGGTCTCCGACATCATCGGCGTCGATGCGCCAGACACGTTCCGCCGCCCCATCTACGCCGGCAACGGCATCGCCACGGTTCAATCGCAGGATGCCAAGAAGGTGGTTTCGGTGCGTGGCACGGGCTTTGACCCGGCACCGGCACAGGGCGGTGCGGCGGCCATCGAAGCGGTGGCAAGCGTGCATGACGCCGGCTTGTCGTCGTTCGTCGGCGAGGCGATGGCGAAGTCTGAGCGGCCCGAGCTTTCCGCGGCGCGGGTGGTGATTTCCGGCGGCCGCGGCATGCAGAACGGGGACAACTTCGCACTGCTGAACGCCGTGGCGGACAAGCTCGGCGCCGCGGTGGGCGCGTCACGCGCCGCAGTGGATGCCGGGTTCGTGCCCAACGACATGCAGGTGGGCCAGACCGGCAAGATCGTGGCGCCGGAACTCTACATCGCCGTCGGCATCTCCGGCGCCATCCAACACTTGGCCGGCATGAAGGATTCCAAAGTGATCGTCGCCATCAACAAGGACGAGGACGCGCCCATCTTCCAAGTGGCGGACTACGGCTTGGTGGCAGATCTGTTCAGCGCGGTGCCGGAACTCGAAGCGGCGCTCGGTTCTTAGCTTGGGACGCACGCGGGGGGCGCGGGCGGCGTCCGCAGCCCCGGGTGCGGTCAGCGAGCGCCCGATCTCGCGTCTGCGGTGCCTACGCGCCAAAGTCCGCCATCCGGCAGCGGCGATCTCCCACACAACTCAAGGAAAGTAACGCACAGTCAGCGGCCCAAGGGTGCTCCACCATGCACCCATGGACAACGACTCGGTCCATAGGTTCGCCTACCGCCACGCCGAGCTGGTCGCGGACCTAGTGCGGCTCGCCATCCCGGGCTTGGCCGCGGAACTGGATCTCGCCAAAGCCGAGCAGGTTTCCGCCGCGCATGTCGGCATTGGCACGCACGGGGGCTTGGAGCAGCGCCACGGCGACATGATCTGGCGTGTGCCATTCAAGGCTGGCGCACTGCTGAACGGTTCGCGCCCATACCTGCTCGTGCTCCTCGAATTTCAATCCACCGTCGATCGCGGCATGGCTCAGCGCATGTCGAACTATGGCGCCATGTTGCGTGAGCGCCTCGTCGCCGACGGCACGGCGGAACGCGAGGGCGGCCTGCCGTGGCTCCTGCCGATCGTGCTCTACAACGGCAGCGAGCGGTGGACGGCGGAGAACCCCGCCGCCGCGTTGGCCCCGCCGCCTTCGGAGACGGCGCGGCGGATGCTTGCCGCCTACCAGCCCGATGGTTATGTTCTGCTCTCGCTGGAACAGCTTCTGGCGGACGATGATGGTGGTTTGGAGCACCTGCCGGTGGCGAATCGGGCGGCCGCGACGCTGCGGCTGCAGTTGGCGCACACAGCCGAGGACGTCGAGCGGCACCTCAAGGTGGAGTGGCAGCGGTTTCCCGGCGCGGGCGACAAGGCCATTCGGCGGGTGCTGCACACTTGGGCGACGGCCTTGGTGGAGGACATGGTGGACGACACTGGTGCGGTGCCACCTCTGCCGTCGTTGGAAGAACTTGAGGGACAGGCAGAAGGAGAGGACATGACGACGATCTCCCAAGCGCGGCTTGGCAAGTGGTACCGAGACTTCCGCGCCGAAAACGTGGCGGAGGGCATGGCGGAGGGCATCGCGCAAGAGCGTGTGCGAGGCCTCGCCATGATCAGACGCCAGGTGGCCTTCAAGTTCGGCACGGAGACCGCCCTTCGCGTGGCGAGCCTGCTCGAAGCCGACATGACTGCGGAGCGCCTTGAACAGGCTGGAATCGCCCTAATGGAGTGCGATGACGGCGATGCGCTCGTCGCCCGCCTCTCAGCAATGAAGCGCTCGGGCCACGCGTAGCGCCGCTGCGGATTGCGCCACACGCGCGTCGGCCACCTTAACTCGGGGTTCGTCCACCCGTGTACCAAGTGACCGGCACGGCGTTCCTGTGTACTTGCTCCACCACGTCCAGCACCATGGCGAAGAGCGCCATGCGCACCAAGACGCCGTTGTCCGTTTGCCGGAAGATGGCGAGATTGGGGTTGGCGTTCAGGTCGTCGTCGAGCTCCCGCGCCTCCGCCCGCGAATCGCGGGGCAGGGGATGCATGATCACCGTGTTCGGCTCGCAGTGTTCCGTGTATACCGCCTGGTTGAGGCGAAAGAGCCCCCGGTAATGAGCCGCCTCCTCTGGCGACGCAAAGCGTTCTTCCTGGGTGCGCGTGACATAGACGATGTCCACATGGTGGATGCTGCGTTCCAGGTCGTGGCTCAGGTGTACCGCATGGCCTTGCGCTTGCAGCCGCTCCGAGATCTCGGTGGGTACCTCAAGCCCGGGCGGTGAAGCGAGGTTGAACGCCACCCGGTCGAAGAGCCCGAGCAGTTTGCATAGCGAGTGTACGGCGCGGCCGTACTTGAGATCGCCCACCAGCGCGATGCGCAGCCCATCGATGCCACGACCCAGCCCAGCCATTTCCTTGCGCACCGTGTAGAGGTCCAAGAGGGCTTGGCTCGGGTGCTCGTTGGCGCCGTCGCCGCCGTTGATGACGGGCACGCGGGAGGCACCGGCGAAGGCACTGACCGAACCCGCTTGCGGGTGGCGCATCACCACGATGTCGCTGTAGCCAGACAGCACCCGCGCCGTGTCCTGCAGCGATTCGCCCTTGGCGAAGGAAGTCTCACGGATCTCGGTGGTCTCGCGCACCTCGCCGCCCAACAGATTGAACGCGCAGCCGAAGGAAATGCGGGTGCGTGTGCTCGGTTCGAAGAACATGCTCGATAGGATGGCGCCCTGCAGGACGCGGGTGATGTGGGTGCGCCGCGCATAGGGCGCCATCGCATCCGCAATGTCGAACAACCGCTCCACGTCGCCCCGCTCGAACTGATCGACGGACAGGATGCTCTGGCCTACGAAGTCCATGCGGGCCTTGGGGAGACCGTTGGGTTGTCGGCGGATTTTAGCGCCGATGGGCTTCCAAGCGAGCGCCATGTATCGTCATCGCCGCGGCAACCACCGGCGGCGAAGGGGCAGGGGTCACGCCACAAGCAGCCCTTGGAGGGCCGCCGCGGGCTACAACGCCAAGCGCAACCCCACGGTCGCCGTTCGACCCTTGTTTGGCCTTGCGCCGTACGGGTGCCGCCCAAGAATGCCGGCCGCGTCGGTCATGTTTTCCAAGGCAACAAAAAGCCGCGCCGCGTCGCTTACCGCCCAAGCGCCGGACACATCCAACGTGAGTTCCGCGTCCGTCTTCTCGAAGGCGGCGCAACTGGCCCGCACACAGGTCTCGTCAACGTAGTTGAGCGCCATGTACGCATCGAACGGGCCGCGCTGCCAGCCAAGTGTGATCTGGCCCTGCCAGCGTGGAATGTAGGGGATCGGGTCGCCGCGGCCCACATCGCCAAAGAAGTCCGTGTCCGCGATGTCCGAATCGAACCGTGTGTCCATCCAAGTGACGTTGGCCGCGAGGGGAATGCCATTGGCGCCGGCGGCAAGCTCCGCCTTGAAGTGCGCCTCCACTCCATACACGGTCGCCGCATCGCCGTTGAACGCGTCGCCAACCTCGCAATCAACGCCGGAGGAAGCGGTGCATTCGCCCAGCAGGTTGTCGTAGTCGCTCATGAAGGCGGTGAGCTCAACGGCCGTCCGCCCATCGGCGAATGCGACGCCCAATTCGTAGTTGAGGGCCTCCTCGGCATCCACGTCCGGGGCATTGCTCGGCGCGGTGAAACCTTTGTGGGCGCCCGCGAAGATGCGCCAACGGTCGCTGGCTTGGAAGCTCACGCCTAGGCCGGGCAGCCAGATGCGAGTGGTGTTGTCGCGCCGGTCGCGCAGGTTGTCCGGGGCCCGCGATGCGGGATTGGCCGTGCGGCCGGCGCGGATTTCGTACCGTGTGCGGTCTTGGTCGATGTCCTCGTAGCGCAGACCGGGCGTCAGCGTCCAACGCCCGACTTCGATTTGGTCACGGATGTGGAAGGCGGCCGCGCGGGCCCGCTGCACCCGGTTGCCGGCGTTGCCGAGAAGCCCTAAGTCGGTGAGGGTCAAGGCGCCATCGAGTTGCTGGTAGGCGCTGTTGCGCTGCAGCCGCTGCGATTCGTCTTCGTGCAGGCGCAGCCCGACTTCGAGGCGATGCTGGGCGCGGCCCATGCGCCACTGCCAATCCAAGGCGAATTGCGCCCCTTGGGAGACATATTGCCGGTCATTGGCGCGCAACTGAATGCTGCCGGGCGGCGTGTCGGCACCATGCAGGATCGCCTTCAACTCGTCGCTCGACACGCCGCGCAAGCTCTCGGCGCGGTTCACCGCGGCCACCACGCTGTACCAACTCACCCGGGACAACCGCTCGGCGGTGGGGCTGCCGTCGAAGTCAATGCCTTCGGTCTTGAACCAGTTCCGCGCATGCTCGTTTCGATACAGCGTCACGGCCAACTTGGCCTCTTCGTGCATGGTGAATTGGTAGCGGAGAATCGCCTGCTCGTGATCGGTGTCGATGCGGTCCAAGGCCGAGAGCCCGTAACGGCGGTACGGATCGGCCTCGAAGTCCACGTCCGTCACACCCAAGTAGCTCTGGTTCGAGGCTTGGTCCGCCCACTGCAGCTTGAGACTCACCGCATGGCGCCCATCCCGTGGCGCGTAGCTCGTCTTCAGCATGTAGTCGCGCACGGTCAGCCCGGTGTCGCGGCCGCTCCGGTCGATGTCCTGAAAGCCGTTCGAGTGCCACTGGTGGGTCTCGAGCAGAAACCCGAAGCCGGCATCGCCGCGGCCGCCGTAGGTGGCATGGAGCCGCCCGGTGCCGTGCTGACCAGCGATGGCGACCAAGTTGCCGCGGCGCCCGGCGGGGATGGGCGTCGAAACCATGTTGAATGCCCCGCCGATGGTGTAGGGCCCTTGGGTGATGGCGGATGGGCCCTTCAACACCTCGAAGGCATGCATCCGGCCGGCGGTGGGAAAGTAGTAGGCCGCCGGCGCGGAGTAGGGCGCCGGGGCGATCAGCACACCGTCCTCAAGCAACGTGATGCGGCCGCTGCGCTCGCTCGCCACGCCGCGGATGCTGATGTTCGGCCGCAGCCCATAGCCATCCTCCACCTGCACGGAGACGCCGGGGATGAGACGCATGATGCGCTGGACATTGGCGTACTCGAACCGTTCCAAGACGTCCCGCCCCACCACATGCGCCGCGCCGGCAATCTGCCGTGCTCGCTCCCGTCGGCCGACGATCGTCACCTCTTCGATGTTCGGTGGCAGGTCGCTAGCCTGTGCCGTGTCCGCGGCCGGCACCGCGGCGTCTGCCGTCAGACAGGCCGTGAGGAGCGCCGCGCCGAAGGCAGCGTGGTTGGTGAACTGCATGGACTTCCCGACCCCGGCCAGACAGACAAACGCTAACGCAAACGATAATGATTCGCAATAGGGTAATGGGATGCTGCCACCGGCGTGGTGGCGCTTGCGAGCAAGCGATTCACGGCATACCGTGATGACATGACGGGAACGCTGTGCTGCAAGAGAGCGTCATCTTCTTTGGCGAGCGCGAGGATGGCTGGCCCCCCGGCAAACCGGCGGAGAAGCTGGCCATCTCGCACAGCGGCGGCGTGGTGGACATCGAACACGCCCACGTCCGCACGGTCCCCGTCCGCACCACACTCGACATGCAATCGACGGATAAGGTCTTGAAGCTGCCCGCGAGCGAAGAAGATGAAGCGGCACTCGCGATCGTCGAGTCTTGGCCAAGCAGCTTGGCGGCACTGGGCTTGCAGATCTCCACCGGCCCGGTGGTGGCCTTTCGCGCTGCTGACCGCATCGACGCCTCCGGCGATGTGCCGGCCACCCACGCGCCGCTCCTATGGATGAGCCATGTGCGCCCAATGCGGGCAACGTGGCCGCTCAACGGCGCCAAACCGGAGTTCATCCGCCGAACGGCTGCCAGCACGATCCTCGTGCCCAACAAGAACTATGTGCTCCTGCGCCGTTTCAGCGCCAAGGAGGAGGCCCGTCGCCTCACGGCGGCGCCACACTTCGCCAGAGATTGTCCGGGCACGGCGGTGGGCTTCGAGAACCACCTGAACTACATTCACCGACCCGGTGGCGACCTTGCGGAAGACGAGGCTTGGGGCTTGGCCGCGCTGTACAGCACCCGATTGCTGGACACCTACTTCCGCGTCATCAATGGCAACACGCAGGTAAGCGCGACCGAGCTAAGGCGCCTGCCGCTGCCCGCTCGCGCCGCGATCGTCGCCTTGGGCCGCCACGTCAAGGCTTCACCCGACCCACTTTGCGCGTTGGATGAGCGAACCATGCGACTGATCGCCGCCGAACCCATGCCTTCCCCACCCGTGGCGCATGGCAGGCATCGCATGGGCCGTCATGTTCGCGTCCAAGAGCAGGCTGACGGGCGGCTGTCGGCGTTCCAGCGTCCGTGCCGCCTCGGACGCCACGAGATCGAAGGTTCGCCCGCCGCCATGCCGTGAATGCACCGACGCGGGGTGCATTCACGGCCGCTTTGGGTTATCTTGTAACGCCGTTCGGCGCCGGTGGACGCCGAACTGCCGCGACGCGCCGGCTGACCAAGCGCCGTCACTGGATTTGTCTGAGCTTAAGCGCGGTTTCGGCCGTGTATTCCGGGCGTTTTTCCACCCAAAACGGGGGAGGGCTTTGATGACGACAGCAACGGCGCGTCGGTGCCGCATTGGGAGTTTGGGTGCCGCTTGGGTGGCCGCGGTGGCGCTTGGGGCGAGCCAAGCGGCGGCGCAGGACGAAGGCGGGGACGAGGAGGTCGTGGAACTCGAGACCTTCGTGGCGCAAGAGGAGGTGGAAGACGACCTCGGCATCCTGCAGACGGACCCGGTGGATTCGGTGTTCGGTTTCGGCAAGACCATCCTGGAGACGCCCCGCGCCGTCAGTTCGATCAGCGCGGAGTTCCTGGACGAGTTCAACATCACCAGCATCAACGACATCGTCACCTTCGTGCCCGGCACCTTCACCACGTCCTTCTTCGGCGTCGCCGGCTCTTTGGACGTGCGCGGCACCTCCTCGGAGAACTACTTCCGCGGCGTCAAGCGGCTCAACAACGACGGCAACTTCCCCACACCCATCGGCGCGAGTGACCGCATCGACGTGATCCGCGGGCCGATGTCGCCCATTTCCGGGCCCAGCAAGGTGGGCGGCGCCCTCAACTTCATTCCGAAGTCCGCCCGCGCCGAATCCGGCCAATACCTGCCGCAGGCCACCGGCGCCATTGGCTACACCGCTGGTTCTTGGGACAAGAGCGTGGTCACCGCCGAAGTGGGCGGCCCCGCCACCTTGGCGGGCCGGTCCGCGGGCTACTACGTCTATGCCGAGGTCGAGAACTCGGACAGCTACTTCAGGAACGATTACCACAAGCAGAACCTCGTGCAGGGCTCGTTCAACATGGACCTCAGCGACACGCTGCGCACCGAGGCCGGCTTCATGTACCAAGAGTGGCGCGGGCACGAGAACGGCGGCTGGAACCGCGTCACGCAGGACCTCATCGACCGGCGCGAGTACATCACCGGGCGCATGGGCGTGAACATCGACCAGATGTACGGCGACGGCAACGGCTTGATCGAAGAGCGGGAGATCGACGCCTTCGAGGCGACGTTGCCCGGGCTCATCGCCACCGGCACGCCGTTCGTGGACGGCGTCACCTGCTTCACCGCTTTCGAGCCGTTCTGCTTCGAGGGCAACTTCGCGCCGCTCGACACCGCCAACGTCACCCAGGAACTGGTGGATCAGATGGGGCTCGCGCTGGACCCGGCCACCGTCGGGCGCGCCAAGTTGAGCCCGAGCCACGTGCTCATCCACTCGACGGACATCTACGACACAGACTCCAACGTCTTCTACTTCGACCTGATCCGCGACACCGGCGGCCGCTTGAAGATCACCAACAAGCTCTTCTACGAGAGCGTGGAGATGGAAGCGGTTGACGGCTACGGGTTCTCCAAGATGGGGGACAACTGGGTCGTGGAAGACCAGCTCATCTTCGAGTTCGGGTTCGAAAGCGAGGCCGCGGTCACGAACCTCCAGGTTTCGCCATCCATCCGGCACACGGACGGCTTCTTCGCCATCGACTTCTTCGACGAGATCTTCGACCGCGTTGACCTCACCCAAGGCTTCGACGCCAACTCCCTCCTGCAGGCGTCCACCCGCGACCCGCGCGAGTCTTGGAGCGCCTACACCCACAGCGAGTACACGCAGTACGGCCTCGCCGCGCTGGCCGACATCACGTTCCAGGAGCGCTTGAACCTGCTGCTCGGCGCGCGCTACGACCGGGTGGACATCGAGGTGGTCGATGGTGACGGCGATGGCCCCGTCAACTTGGTGAACTTCGGCGCCGGCGAGCGCGAAGGCTCCGAGAACGACGGCGCCTTCACTTGGTCCGCCAGCGTCTCCTACACGTTCCCGGCCGGCGTGACGGCCTATGTCACCGGCGCAGAGCAGTCGACCATCATTTCCGGCCAGATGGCGGAAGTGAGCGTCGGCAACGTCTTGGGTGACACGTTCCTCGGCGAATCCAAGCTCTTGGAATACGGCGTGAAGGCGAGCCTGCTGGACGGCCGCGCCTATGTCGGCATCGCGTTCTTCGAGCAGGAGCGCATCGACTTCCAGGCCCAGAACCCCACCAACAACCAAGCGAGCGAATCCGAAGGCTACGAGCTGGAATTGCGCTATGTGCCGGCAGACCGGTTCTCCTTCGTCGCCACCTACGCAAACCTCGAAACCTTCGTGGTGCAGGAAGGCGGCACCGTGTTCAGCTTCATCGGCGCGAGCAATCTGCCACACATCGACCCGGCCACCATCTTCGGCGGCCTCATCGGCGCCAACCATTACGTCGGCCGGAAGGCGCCGCGTGGCGGCATCCCGGAAGCGACATGGAGCCTTTCCGGGATGCAGCAGTGGACGGAACGCTTCCGCACCGGCTTCACCTACACCTCCGTGGACGAAACGGAGGCGTCGGTGATCGGCGGCATCGTCTTGCCGGACTACCAAGTGCTGAGCCTCACCGGCTCCTACGAGCGTGGCAAAATGCGCGTGAGCTTGTACGTCAACAACGTCACCGATGAGCTGTATTTCCGCGGCAACTTCCCGAGCCTCTACGGCAACAACAACGTGTTGCCACAGTTGCCGCTCAACTGGTCTGCGGAGGTCGTGTACAAGTTCTAGGCCGCAGCGACTGCACCGGGCATCGACGAGCGAGCGGCGGGGCGGAGCGTCCGCGTGGTGAAGGCCGCACGGCGCAAGCCCCAGGTCGGCGCCCGTGTCCAACTGGTGGGCGTGGGCAAGGCGTTCGATGGCGAAGTCATCTTGCGTGGCGTGAGCTTGACCGTCGAGCCGGGCGAGCTGGTGGGCGTGATTGGCCCCAGTGGCTGTGGCAAGACGACGCTCTTGAAGTTGGTGGCGGGGTTGATGGCACCCTCTGAGGGCAGCGTCCAGTTCAGTGGCCCCGCGAAGCGGCGCGAGAGCCTTTCGTTCGTCTTCCAAGAGGCCACGCTCTTGCCGTGGTTGACCGTGCTGGACAACGTCGCCTTGCCGCTCAGGGTCGCCGGCGCCTCACGTCAGGAACGGGAGGCGAAGGCGCTCACCCACATCGAACGGGTGGGCTTGGCCGACGCGGCGCACCTCTACCCCCGGCAGTTGTCCGGCGGCATGAAGATGCGGGTCTCCGTCGCCCGTGCCATGACGGTGGACCCGACATTGCTCTTGCTCGACGAGCCGTTCGGCGCCTTGGACGAGATGACGCGGGACACCATGAACGAGGAACTCCTGCGGCTGCGCCACACGGCGCGCTGGACGGCGCTCTTCGTCACGCACTCCGTGGCGGAAGCGGTCTTTCTGGCCTCCAAGGTCGTCGTGCTCGGCGCCCGGCCCGGCCATGTCGCCCACACGCTGGAGGTGCCGCTTGGCTACCCGCGCTCGGCCGCGACCCGCGAACGCGCCGAATACGTGGAACGGGTGGTGGCGGTGACGCGGGCGCTGCACTCGGTGCAGAGGGCGAAATGACGAGTTTGGGCGATCGTGGACGCGGGGTGTCGTTGGCGCTCAAGCGCTTCGCCGCCGGCTGGGGCGTGGCCGGCTGGCCGCTCTTGGTCGGCGCCCTCATCACGGCCGGCTGGTACGGCGGCATCGCGGCCTTCGCCATCCCCGAATATCAGTTGCCGCCCCCGCACCGCATCGTCGAGGCCGGCATCCAAGAGCGGGAGGTATTGCTGACCGGCGCGATGCAGACCGCGAAGGCGAGCCTCATCGGCTTCCTCACCTCCGTGGCCGGCGGTTTGGTGCTCTCCATCCTGCTGGCATCGAGCCGCTGGGCCTATCAGGGCATCTATCCCTACGTGCTGCTCTTGAAGATGACGCCGATCATCGTGCTGGCGCCCATCGTCATCCTATGGGCGGGGCAGGGCTTGGCGAGCATCACCGTCATCACGTTCTTGGTGTGCTTCTTTCCCATCGTCGCCAACACCACCATGGGCCTCAGGTCCACGGACGCCAACTTGCTGGACCTCTTCGCGGTGTACAAGGCGAAGGGTTGGCAGCAATTGCTCTGGCTGCGGGCACCCGGCGCGTTGCCGTACTTCATGACCGGGCTGCGCGTCGCCGCGGCGCTCACCCCCATCGGCGCCCTGTATGGCGACACGGTGGCCGGGATGGGCTCTGGCGCGGACGCCGGCTTGGGCTTCGTGGTGCTGATCTTCAGCGCCCAGTTCAAGGTGCCGGCGCTGTTCGCGTCGGCCTTCGCGGCTTGTCTCATCGGCTTCCTGTTCGTGGGCTTCGTCAATGTCTTCGCGTGGTGGGTGCTGCACAAGTGGCATGACGCTTATGTGGGCGTGGATTAGCCGCCCCCTCGCCCTCGCGGCGTTGATGTGCGTCGCCGCTTGCGGGCCGGGCGATGACGGGGCGGGTGACTCCGATCTCACGCCCGTGGTGCTGCAGACGGACTGGTATCCGCAGCCCGAACACGGCGGCTACTACCATGCGCTGCTCACGGGTGGCTACGAGGGCGCCGGGTTGGATGTGGAGATCCGGCCGGGCGCCAACATGACGAACATTCCCCAGCTGGTCGCCACCGGACGCATCCACTTCGCCCTGGGCACCACCGACAACCTGCTCATCGCGTCGTCGCGCGGCATCCCCTTGGTGGCCGTCTTTCCGCACTTCCAGCACGATCCGCAATGCATCATGGCGCGTGAGGCCGCCGGGGTCGATTCGCTTGAGTCCTTGGACGGCAAGACCGTGATGATGAATCCGGGCCTGCCCCATGTGCGGTTCCTGCAGCGTTCGCTGGGCATCAGGCTGCAGCTGGTGCCGATGGACTTCAGCCTCACCCGGTTTCTCTCCGACCCCACGTTCATCCAACAGTGCTTCGTGACCAGCGAGCCGTACTATGTGGGGCAGCAGGGCATCGACCCCACGGTGCTGCGCCTTTCGGACTCCGGCTTCGACTCGTACCGCATCGCCTACACGAGCGCCGAGTTCGCGGCGTCTCAGCCGGATGTGGTGGCGGCCTTCCTGCGCGCCTCGCGGGACGGCTGGCGGGAATACATCGATGGCGACGGCGCCACGGTGCATGAGCGCTTGGCCGAACTGAATCCACAGCAAACGCCAGACTTCATGGCGTGGACGAAACGCGCCATGGCCGAGCATCGGCTGGTGCATGGCGATGCCGGGGCAGGGGAGGCGCTGGGCCGCTTCCGCCATGACCGGCTTGAGCGGCAACTGGCGCAACTCGATTCGTTGGAGATGCTGGATGGGCCGGTGATGCTGTCCCGCGCATTCGCCGTCGATTTGATGCCAACTGAGCTCGCCGTCGGCTTCCCGGAGCCGCTGCCTGAAGTCGCGGGGGCGGAAGCGGGCGCCGCCGCCGATACACCCTGACGGCCAGCGTTTCGGCCGGCGTCAACCGCGCGCCACGCGGACGCGCCATTCGTGCTGCTTGCGCATGTCCCGCGCGTAACCGAGCCACCGCCCGGCTTGGCGGCGGGTGTCGGCAAAGGCTTGCGCCTTGCGGAGCGCCTCGAAGCCGGCTTCAAACTTCTCTTGCTCGGCCAAGGTGATGCCCAGCAGCAGCCAAGCCTTGCCCGGCGCTTCGAGGTCGCCTTCAAGGGCGCTCCGCAAGGCCGCCTCGGCCGCCGCCCAGCGCCCCTTGTCCATGTGCAGGTTGGCCACCCGCAGCAATGGTTCGCCACCGCCTTCAAGGGCCGCCAGTTCGGTGAAGGCGGCGACGGCCGGCTCGTATTCGCGGGCCGCCACCCATGCGTTGGCGAGGAGGTCCACATAGTCTTCGTCCCGGGGCAGGAGCTCTTCTTCCAGCGCGCGCTCCAACAGGCGTCCGGCGTGTTCGGGCACCCCCCGCGCCACGGCCAGCTGCACCATGGACTTGATGGAGTTCTCCTTCTCCAGCAGGCGTTCAAGCCAGGCGACGCGCAACGTCGCCAACGCTTGGTCTTCGCGTTCGAGCAGCACATACACGCCGGCCAACTGCTCCCAATACGAGGCGTTGTCGGGCCAGAGTTCGATCATGCGCCGCAGCGTCCGCGCCGTGCCGCCATACCGCTCCAGCTCGAAGTTGGCGGCGGTGAGCAGTTGGAACCAAGACTCGCGGGGGCGCTCCGTTGCGGCCACGGCGCGTTCCGCGTAAGGTATCGCTTCGGCGTAGCGCTTCGTCTGCGCGTAGATGTTGGCAAGGAACATCGTCTGCGTCGGCGTCGGCTCGGCCAGCGTCTCGAACCATTCGGCGGCGAACGTGAGCGCCTCCTCGAACTCGCCCAAGGCGGCGTGTAGCTGCGCCACCATGTAGCCGACGTTGTACTTCACCGTCTCCGGCAGCTTGTCGAGGGCGAGGCTGCGTTTCAGGTGGCCGATGGCGACTGCAAAGCGTTCCGCCGCCATCTCCGCGTAGCCGAGCATCTGCAGGGTGAGCGCTTCGTCCAAGGTGTCCGCTTTCACGACGGTGGCGTGTTCGCGCAGCAGCACGAGGGCGTCATCGAGACGGTCTTCGCCCATCAGCTCCTGCGCTTCGGTGAGTTCTTGGTAAGTCTTGGTGCTCACCGAATCGCCGGCCGCGGCGGCCGCCGTGGCCCACATTCCGCAGAGCACGAGGGCCAAGGCGTGGCGGCGGAACATCGGCAGACGCGACATCAGCTGCCCAACGTGAACTCGATGGTTTGGCGGGCGCGCTGGGCGACCGGGGTGCCGTCCACGATCTTCGGGCGGAACTTCCAGCGCCGCATCGCCGCCAAAGCGGCCTCGTCGAAGAGACGCGGCGGCTCGGCTTCCATGACGCTCGCGTTCGACACCGTGCCGTCGGGGCGAATCGTCACCACCATCGTCACGTAGCCCTCGATGCCGGCCTGCTTGGCGCGGCGCGGATAGGTTGGCGGCACCCGCACCACCGGGATCACGTCGGTGTCGAAGCCTTCCAAGCCTTGCCCCGTCTGCAGGGCGCCGAGCCACGGCCCGCCGCCATCGTTCACGGGCACGGCGATGGTGGGCATGTTCATGCCCAAGTTGGGGCTCACGCTGTCGAGGTCGGCCGAGAAGTCTGGCGTTTCCGGTGTTTCGTCCGGCGGCGGCGGGGGTTCCGGCAGGCGTCGATCCTTCGTTTGCACTTGGTCGTCGGCCGGGTCAAGGCGGATGAAGTTCAGGTAGGCGCGGGAACGGTCCGGCTTCTCGAAGAAACCGTCCGTGCGGATCAGGAAGTGCATGGCCGAAAAGGTGGCGAAGGCGAGCGCCAAAGCCGCCGCACCCAAGCCCAACTGTTTGGCGAACGTCATTTCTCGTCAGTCGCCACGGACACGCTCTCGGCGCCGGCGAGGCGCGATTGGTCCATGACCTCGATCAGCGTCTCCGTGTTGGAGAGCGCGTCGGCGACGATGATCACCGCGGCGCCCGGGCTTTCGGCCAAGCCCTTCTCCACGTTGGCGCGCACGGCGCGTTGATCGACTTGGCGCTTGTCGATCCAGATCTGGTTGTTGGCGGTGATGCCGATCTGGATGCTTGAAGCGTCCGCCGGCGCCGCCGTCTCGGCCGAGGGACGGGTGACGTCCACGCCGGATTCCTTGACGAACGTGGAGGTGACGATGAAGAAGATGAGCATGATGAACACCACATCGAGCATCGGCGTCAGGTCGATCTGACTCTCCTCTTCCTCATCGACGATGAATTGCGAGCCGTTCGCCATGGCTTAATCCTCGGTGATGAGTTCCATGATGTCGTGCATGTTGCGCTTGTACAGGTGTTCCAAGCGCGTCGCGAACGGCAGCGCCAAGAGCGCGATGACCATGCCGGACATGGTGGGTATGGTCGCCGCGCTCACGCCATCCGCCATCGCGCGGGGGTTGCCGGAGCCCAAGTTCGCCATCACGTCGAACACCGCGATCATGCCGGTCACGGTGCCGAGCAGGCCGAACATCGGCAACAGCGCGATGAGCGCCGGGATCACCTTCAGGTTCACGGCCATGTGGCAATCGAGTTCCGACAGGAGTTGCCGGCGGCGCAGATGCGCATACCAGGAACTGCGCTCGGCACGCGCCTGCCAATCCGCCTGCGCCTTTGCCAAGTGCTTCGGGAACTCGAACCGAAAGTGCCAGAAGCGCTCCGCGATGAGCCACGCCAGCACGACGGTGAGGCCGAGGATGGGCCACAGCACCGGGCCGCCGCGATCCATGAAGCTCATGAACTCGAAGGCGAGTTCGTTCATGCCGAGCGCGCCCGCGCCATCGCCTCCGCCTTCTGCGCCATCATGCCGGCGGCTTGTTCGCCGATGAGCTTGCTCAGGTTGGTGGCGCGGCTGTTCAGCAGGCTATGCAGCAGCAACAGCGGTATGGCGGCGCAGAGGCCGAGCACGGTGGTCACCAACGCCTGCGAGATGCCACCCGCCATCAGCTTCGGATCGCCCGTGCCAAAGAGCGTGATGGCCTGGAACGTGCCGATCATGCCGGTGACGGTGCCGAGCAGCCCCATCAGCGGCGCCACGGCGGCCAGCACCTTGATGGTGGGCAGGCCGCGCTTCACCGCGGCCACGTCGCGGATGACGACGTGTTCGAGCTTGCGCGCCACGACCTCCTGATCGTCCAGCTGCTCGTTCTCGTGGTACGCCTGCATGACGTGGCCAAGCGGGTTGTCGTCGCGCACATGGTCTGGGTCCGCCAGTTGGCGCCGCATCCGCCGCGCCACGATGGAAAGGTGGACCAGCCGTTCGAGGGCGAGCAAGAGCCCCACGATGGCGAGGCCGATGATGGCGTAGCCCACTTCCTTGCCTTGCTGAATGCGCTCGATGAGGCTGGGGGATTGCACCAAGAGGCCCAACAGGGCGCCGCGCGAGGGGTCGATGCCGAACGTGACCGCGGCGCCGGGCGCGGCTTCGCTCAACGTCGCGGCGGTGTCGCGCAGGTAGCCGGCCGGCTGGCGCGGCAACTCGATGACGGTGTTGTTCTCCGGCAGGTAGTTCAGGTACTTGTCGCCGGCCACCACGTTGAACAGCCCGACCCGGGTGACGCTCGCCTCGTAGCGCTCGCCGCCGGGGGCGATGATGGAGGCGTCGAACGCGCTCGTCTCCCCAGACAGGGCAATCTCGTGCAACAACAGCCGCCACAGCGTTTGCAACTGCGGAATGGTGGGCACCTCGGTGCTGGCGGCGAGCGCCTCGGCTTCGGCGAGCCGCGCTGGATGCTCAAGGGTGATGAGGGAATCGAAGAGCAGGGTGTGGACGTCATCCGCGGTCTGCCGGAACACGCCAAAGAGCTCGCCCAAGTCGCCGATGCGGCGCGTGAGCACCGTGGTCAGTTCGGCCAAGCGATCCTCGTTGGCGTCGAACTCGCGCTTCAGCCGATCCCGGCGCCGCTCGGCTTCGGCGATGCGCTGTTGCACGTCTGCCAGCAGCGCCGCTTGGCGGTCCGCGGACTCGCGGAAGCGCTGTTCGCGCTCGGTGTTGTGCCCGGCTTCGTCCGAGGCTTGTTGGCGCACCCGCTCGTAGAGCTCGCGCACGGTCTGCGCTTGCTCGGCCGCGGCCAGCGGGGCGCAGAGGAGCAGGGCGAGGGCCAGCCAGTTAATGGGCCGCGCCGCACGGCGCCGGGCCGATGAACCGGGTTCAGTGCGTGATGGCGTTTTGGCGGCGCTCATGTCGAGGCTTCCGGGGCGTTCACCGGCAGTGTGAGCAATTCCGGCGGCGCTTGCTTGCGGGCGATGCGCAAACCGGTTTGCACCGGGCGCCGGGCATCGTCGTCCAAGATCTCCCACTCACGGCTGCCGGGGTTCCAGCGCCCGGTCTCGACGCCATCCAAGGTCTGATAGTAAAGCCCCACGCGCCCGAAGCGCAGGAAATCGACGGTGCGCACGGTGCCCGCTTGCTCCAGCTCGCCGCGATACGCCTCGATGGTGCGGCCAAACTCCACTTCCACCAGATAGGCTTCCATGACGCGGCGGAACTTCTCCCCAGCCGTGACATCGGCGCGGTCGATCAACTCACGCAGCCGTCCAACCCGCGCTTCGCGCTCGCCAAGCAGAAAGGGCACATCGGCCGCCACCAACTCGCCCAACGCGGCGATCATCTCGATCATCAGCGGCAGGGCGCCCGTCTCGATGGTCTCGATCTCCTCCGTCTGCCGCTCGATGGAGCCGATCTCGCCCTGTTGCGAGGTGATGAGCTTGCTCAGCTGGTCGTTGTAGATCGTCAGGCTGTCCAGGCGCTGCAGCGCGATGCGGTAAGCCTGCAGGTTGCGCGAAGTGGCATCGTCCAGCGCGTCGATGCGCGTCTGGCTCCGCGCCGCCACGGCGTCCGCGTTGGCTTGCTCCGTGATGGCTTCCTCCACGGCCTCGCCATCGGCGGCGAGGGCGGGCCCGGCCGCCAGCGCGATGACGAGGGCCACGCCTGGCCAACCAGCCACGCGCGTCAAGGAGAAAGCAGGGCACCTGTCCGTGGGCATCGGTCCTCCCAAATCGAATCGGTTGCGGTGTGTACCAAGGGAAGCGGGCCACGCCGGCCGCCACAACGCAATTTTGCCCTTTAGCCGCGAAGGTTGCATCCTCAATTTCGTAAACTGCGGCCATGACCGCCACCGGCCAACGGGACTTCATCGGCTACGGCAGGGAAGCGCCGCGGCCGCGCTGGCCGGGCGATGCGCGGGTGGCGCTGCAATGCGTCATCAACTACGAAGAAGGTGCCGAGAACTGCGTCTTGAACGGCGACGCGCATGCGGAGACGTTCCTGTCGGACATCGTGGGCGCCCGGCCCTATCCCGCTCGCCACATGAGCATGGAGTCGCTCTACGAGTACGGCAGCCGCGCTGGATTCTGGCGGCTTTACCGGCTGTTTCGCGAGTTCGGCATGCCGGTGACGGTGTTCGGCGTGGGGTTGGCGCTGCAACGCAATCCGGAGGCGGTGGCCGCCATGTTGGAGGCGGATTGGGAGATCGCCTGCCACGGCTATCGGTGGATCGACCATCAATTCATGCCGGAGGCTGAGGAGCGGCGACAGATCGGGCTGGCCATCGAGGCACACACCGCGGCCACGGGCGAGCGTCCGCTCGGCTGGTACACGGGCCGCGACAGCCCCAACACGCGTCGCCTCGTGCTGGAAGCCGGCGGCTTCCTATACGATGCGGATTCTTACGCGGACGACCTGCCGTACTGGTGCCCCGAGGCGCCGGAGCACCTCATCGTGCCCTACACCTTGGATGCCAACGACATGCGCTTCAACACGCCGCAAGGCTTCAACAGCGGCGAGCAGTTCTTCCATTACCTGCGCGACGCCTTCGACTGCCTCTACGCCGAGGGAGCGGAGCGCCCGCGCATGATGAGCGTGGGGCTGCACTGTCGCATCGCCGGCCGCCCGGGGCGGGCACTCGCCGTGCGCAGGTTCCTCGAACACGTCGCCGCCCACGACGCGGTGTGGGTGTGCCGCCGCATCGACATCGCACGGCACTGGCACACGCATCATCCGCCGGCCGGGGCTTGACCGGCGTCCACCCACGCCAACAGCAGGTCGCGTTCTTCCGTTGTCATCCCGGTGAGGTTGCCGAGCGGCATGAAGGCGGTGCGCAAAGACGCCGCGACTTCGCCACCGTGCCTCTCCAAGTCATCAAGGCGGGCGAACACCAGACCACCCGGCGGCGTCGGATAGCCCGGGAACGTCGGCGTTTGCGAATGGCAACCGGCGCAGCGCTCGACGACGATCTGGCCAACGCGGCCGGCATCGAGGGCGGCACGGTCGCCGGTGCCGCGCAGAGCACCCCCATCAATGGCCACGAGGGTGGCCAACGCGACGAAGGCGGCACCGGCGATCACGAGCACCGCCGGGCGTGGGCGCCCTTGGTGGCGCAGGTTGAAGTAGTGTCGCGCCACCGCCGCCGTCACGCCGAAGGCCGGCACGAAGAGCCACGCATGGGGCGTCGCGTACACGAAACTCGCGTGGCTGCCCACCATGCAGAAGAGCACCGGCAACGTGAAGTAGTTGTTGTGGGTGGAGCGCAGTTTCGCCGCCAAGGCGCGGGGTGCGTCAGGCGCCACGCCGCGCTCAAGGGCGCCCACCAACGCGCGCTGCGCCGGGATGATGTTCAGGAACACGTTGCCGGCCATGATGGTGCCGAGCAGGGCGCCGACATGCAGGATGGCCGCGCGGGGTGAGAAGGCGGCGAACGCCAAGGCGCTCACGCCCACCAAGACCGCCATGCCGACGCCGGCGGCAAGCACCGGTCGCGCCGCCAGCGGCGTTCGCATGATGCCTTCGTAGAGAACCAGCCCGGCGAGCAGAAATGCGATGCTCCCGCCGATGGCCGCGGCAGGGGTCTCGAACCACGCCTCCGCGCCGATCAGGTAGTTGGTCGGCTGCAGGTAGTAGAGGAGCGTCATCAGCGCGATGCCGGAGAGCCAAGTGCTGTACGCCTCCCACTTGAACCAGTGCAGCCGCGCCGGCAGCGTCGGCGGCCCCAGCCGGTACTTGCCCACCTCGTAGATGCCGCCGCCATGGATCGCCCAGAGCTCGCCGCCCAAGCCTTGGCGGGACTTCGCATCGGAAGGCGCCTCCAAGCTCAGGTCCAGCCAAATGAAGTAGAACGACGCGCCGATCCAGGCGATGCCGAAGATGACGTGCAGCCACCGGGCGAGCAGGGTGGCCCAATCGAGGATGAGGGTCTCCATCAGTTCGCCCCGCGCTGCCAAACCCGCTGCCCGGCGACGTAAGTGCGCTCGACGTCGCGCTCATCGCCCAACATCATGTAGGCGAAGAGCCGCTCGGCGAGGGTGTCCGCTTGCGCCAGCCGGCGCGCCAAGGCCGGGTTGGCGCTCGGTTCCAGCACCACGACGTCCGCCTCGAAGCCCGGCGCGAGCCGGCCGATCCGGTCATCCACGCCGAGCGCGATGGCGTTGCCGAGGGTGATGGCGTGGAAGGCGTCGAGCGGGTGCCAGCTTTGGCCTTTGAGTTGGCACACCCGGTAGCCGTCCGCCAGCGTCTTCAGCATCGAGAGGCTGGTGCCGGCGCCCACGTCCGAACCCACCGCCAAGCGCACGCCGGCACCTTGGAGCGCGGCCAGATCACATAGGCCGCTGCCCAGGAACAGATTGGAGGACGGGCAGAAGACGACGGCCGCACCCCGCTCGGCGAGGCGGCGCCGCTCACGCTCACAGAGGTGGACGCCGTGCGCGAACACGCTGCGCTCGCCCACCAAGCCGTGGCGCTCGTACACATCCACATAGTCCCGCGCCGCGGGGAAGAGGGTGCGCAAGCGCTCGATCTCGGCCGCATTCTCGGAAAGATGCGTGTGCAGCAACACGCCCGGATAGCGCTCAAGGAGGGTGCCCGCGGCGCTGAGCTGAGCGGCGCTGCTGGTGATGGCGAAGCGCGGCGTCACCGCGTAGCCGAGCCGCCCCACGCCGTGCCAGCGTTCGATGAGCCGGGCGCTGGTGGCGATGGCGTCCGCGTCGTCGAGCAGCGCCGGCGGCACGTTGCGGTCAGCGAGCACTTGGCCCGCGATCAAGCGCGCCCCCCGGCTTTCCGCAGCCCGGAACAGCGCCTCGGTCGCAACCTCGTGGCCCGTGGTGAAGACCAACGCGGACGTAGTGCCGTGGGCGAAGGAGAGCTCGAGAAAGCGCTCCGCGCGCGCCGCCGCGAAATCGGCGTCCGCGAAGGCCGCCTCGGCCGGAAACGCGTAGCGTTCGAGCCAGTCCATGAGTTGTGTGCCGAAGCTGGCGATGATGTCCACTTGGGGGAAGTGGACATGGGCGTCGATGAAGCCGGGCAGGATGACGGCCGGGCGCAAGTCCTCGCAGGCATCCAAATTGCCGCCTTGGGCGACGAAGTCGGCCGCGCTGGCTGCGAACTCGATGCGTCCGCGGTTCAGCGCCAGCACACCGTCCTCGACGTGTTGCACGGCGTCGGCGCCGCGCTGCGCCGGTGCCGCGGAGAAGCTCACGAGGGTGCCTCGAATCAACTCGGCCGCCATCGCCTAGCTGCCCCGATAGGTGGTGAAGCCGAAGCGGTTCAGGAGCAGGGGGACGTGATAGTGGGGGCGCTCGGCCACGACGAACTCGATGGTGACGCGCGGGTGGAAGCTCTCGACGCCACGCGCCCGGAACCAAGCGCCGCTCTCGAAGATCAAGGCATAGGTGCCCGCCGCCAGCGCCGCCGCGCCATCCCAGGCACCGATGCGCCCGTCGGCGTCCGTCACGCCGGCGGCGAGGCGTTGGCCTTGGGGCAGGGCGATGAGCTGCACGCTCAGCCCGGCCGCCGGCAGGCCCTCGTGCAAATCCAGCACATGGGTGGAAAGCGTCGCCTCAGCCATCCGCCGCCCCGAACATTCGGCGCAGCCGCAGCGCGGTGATGGCCGCCTGCTCATCCGCCGCGGTCGCCAGCTCGGCGGTGGTGTCGCGGCCGATGCGTCCCCGCAGCGCCTCAAGCATCGCCGCGGCGCTCTTGCCGCTCGCGCAGATGATGAAGGTGAATCCGTGCCGCGCCCGGTAGGCGGCGTTCAGTTCGGCGAGCGCGCGCAACGTCGCCGCGTCCGCACCCACCACCTGCCCCTGCTCCGCTTTCTCGGCGTCGCCGTAACGTGTGCGCAGCGCCTCCACGTCGCCGATCGCGGGATGCGCTTCCAAGGCCAGGCGCCGTTCCGCCGCGGGCGTGGCGGCCCACGCGGTGTGCGCCGCGGCCAACAGTTGCTCCAAATCGGTGCAGGGGCGCCGCGCCGCCACCTCCCGCGCCCACAGCGGGCTGGCGCAGCATTGCAGCAGCAGTTCTTCGGCAGCTTCCGGCGGCAAGCCGTTGAAATCCCGCAACGTTGTCATTCGGCGGCGTCCGAGCGCACCAGGGCGGACTTCACGCGCCGCCAAGTCAGGGCATCGGCGGCCGGCGCCGGGCGTTCGCCGTGCAGCTCCAGGAGTTCCGCGACGATGGAGATGGCGACGGCCATCGGTTGCTTGCCGGGCACGTCGTCGCGCCCGACCGGGCACCGCACTGGGCGCAACGCATCCGCGGCCACGCCATCGCGCAGCAGGCGCTCCCGAAAGCGTTGCCATTTCGTGGTCGAGCCGATGAGGCCGACGGAGCGAAACACGCCACGCCCCAAGAGCCGCGCCAAGATGCGGTAGTCGAGGTCATGGTCGTGGGTGAGGATGAGCACATGGCTCGCCGCGCCGATGGCATCCACCGCGTCCAGCGGCGCCGTGTGGCGGCGAAACACGTCGACGGCGGGATCAAAGGCGTCTCGCCGCTCATCCACCCAATGCACCGTCGCCGGCAACTCGCTCAACAACCGCGCCACTTGGGCGCCCACATGCCCAGCGCCGAACACGAACGCCTCCAAGGCATGGCGGCAACGGCACTCGAACAACACGGTGACGCTGCCGCCGCAGCATTGCTGCGCCGCCGCGGCGAGGGGGTAGTGGCCGATCTCCAGCGTCGCCGCGCCGGCGTCAAGCAGTTCGCGGGCGCGTTCGACCACCATGAACTCCAGCTGGCCGCCGCCGACGCTGCCATGCAGCGCGTCTTGGGTCACCACCATCTTGTCGCCGGCGTCGCGCGGCGTGGAGCCGGTGGTCGCGAGCACCGTGGCGAGCACATGGGGGCGTCCGGCGGCTTCCGAGGCCGCCACGGCTTCATACCACTGCATCGGGGCGTCCTCGCTCACGGGCTTCGCATGCGGCCCAGTACACCGCCTCCGGCGTGGCCGGCGCCGCCAGTGCCGGCAGGTGGGCATAACCGCCCGCCGCGAAACAGGCGTCGCGCAGTGCGCACCACACCGCGATGGCGAGCATCAACGGCGGTTCACCCACCGCCTTGGAGCGATGCGGTGTGGGCCGCGGGTTGGCGCCGGCGTAGAAGGCGACATTGAACTCCTCCGGGCTATCGTGGGCGGTGGGAATCTTGTAGTTCGCGGGGCTGTCGGAAATCAATCGGCCGCGCTCGTCCCACAAGAGTTCCTCGCTGGTGAGCCAACCCATGCCCTGCATGAAGCCGCCTTCGATTTGCCCCAAGTCGATGGCCGGGTTCAGCGACGCGCCGCAGTCGTGCAGGATATCGACCCGCGGCACGCGATATTCGCCGGTGGTGGTATCGACCAACACTTCGGCCACCGCCGCGCCGTGGGCGTAGTAGTAGAACGGTTCGCCGCGGCCCAAGCCCTTGTCGAAGTGAATGTCGGGGGTCTTGAAGAAGCCCGTGGCGGAGAGTGGCGTGCGGGCGAGATGCGCGGTGCGCACGAAGTCCCCAAACGGCATCGTCTGGCGCCCCGCTGCCACTTCGCCATCGCTGAACCGCAACGCCACGGGCGGCCAGTTGAGGTGTTCGTGGGCGAACGTGGCAAGGTTCGCCTTGATCCGCTCGCAGGCTTGGCGCACGGCCATGCCGTTCAAGTCGGCGCCGGAGGAGGCGGCGGTGGGCGTGGTGTTCGGCACCTTGTCGGTGCGCGTCGCGGTGTTGATGACCGCGCTGAGCGGCGCGCCGAACGCCTGCGCCGCGACTTGGCGCACCTTGGTGTAGAGCCCTTGGCCCATCTCCGTGCCGCCGTGGTTCACCTCGATGCTGCCGTCCAGATAGACGTTGACGAGGCTGCCGGCTTGGTTCAAGTGCATGGTGGTGAACGAGATGCCGAACTGCACGGGCGTGAGGGCGATGCCTCGCTTCAGCCAGGGGCTGTCCCGATTGAAGGCACGGGTCGCGGCGCGGCGGCGGCGGTAATCGGCACTCGCCTCCAGTTCGCCGATGAGGTCGGCCAGCACATGCTCCGTCACCCGCTGGCCGTAGAACGCCATGTCGCGCCCGGGCGCGTAGAGGTTGCGCTTGCGCACGTCGAGGGGGTCCATGCCCAAGCGGGCGGCGATGTCGTCCAGCACGGCCTCGATGCCGAGCATGCCCTGTGGCCCCCCGAAACCGCGGAACGCCGTGTTGGACACGGTGTGGGTCTTGCAGCGATGCCCGGTGACCTCGGCATGGGGCAGGTAGTAGGCGTTGGCCGCGTGCAGCATGGCGCGATCGACGATGCCCTCGGAGAGGTCGGGGGAGTAGCCGCACTTGCCGGCAAGGGACACCCGCGCGGCCACCAGGCGCCCTTCGGCGTCGTGGCCCACGTCGTACTCGCAGGCGAAGTCGTGCCGCTTGCCGGTTTGCGTCATGTCGTCTTGGCGGGGCAGGCGGCACTTCACCGCCACGCCCAAGCGCCACGCGAAGAGGGCGGCGATGCAGGCCACCGACGCCGCTTGGCTCTCCTTGCCGCCGAAGGCGCCACCCATGCGCCGACACGTCACCCGCACCTTGTGCATCGCGGTGCCCAGCACCTTGGCCACCAGCGCCTGCACCTCGGCGGGATGTTGGGTGGACGATTGCACGTGCATCGCGCCGCCTTCTTCCGGGATGGCGAGCGCCACCTGTCCTTCGAGGTAGAAGTGTTCTTGGCCGCGCACATAGAGCGTGTGCCGCAACCGCTGCGGGGCAGTGGCCAGCGCCTGCGCCGCATCGCCTTTGCGCCAGGTGCGGCTCGGCAGCACGAAGCGCCGCTCGTCGAGCGCGGTGGCGACATCCAGCACCGCCGGCGTCTCACGGTAATCCACTTGCGCGAGGCTCGCCGCCCGACGCGCCGCGGCCAAGGAGCGGGCGGCGACGGCGAACAGCGGTTGGCCCACGAACTCCACGGTGGTGGCGAACAAAGGGTCGCCCGGATACACGGCGCCGATGTCGAGTTCGCCCGGCACGTCGTCCGCGGTCACCACATCCACCACGCCCGGCGCGGCCCGCGTGGCGGACAGATCAAGGCGCGTCACGTCGCCGTGCGCGATGGTGGCGGCGCCCACGGCGACATGCAGGGTGCCCGGTGGCGTCGGCAAATCATCCACATACCGCGCCGTGCCGGTGACATGCCCCAACGCCGAATCGTGGCGCAACGGCGCTCCGATGGTCGCCACGCCGCTCATGCCAGCGTGCCGGCCAAGGTCTGCGCCTGACCGGTGCGTGCGCGGTGAATCGCCTTCCGCAGCGTCGCCTCGGCCATGTCGAGGCGGTATTCGCGGCTCGCCCGCACATCGGTGATGGGCGTGAGCACCTCGCGCAGACGCGCCGTGGCGGCGTCCACCGCGGCATCACCCACGGGCTGGCCCACCAGTTCCGCTGCCACTTCCGGCACTTGCAGGGGTGTGGCGGCGACCCCCCCAAAGGCGATTCGCACCCGCTTGAAGGCACCATCTTCCACGTCGATGCGGAAGGCGCCCAACACCGACGCGATGTCGTCGTCCCACCGCTTGGTGATCTTGAACACCTGCAGCGCCTGGAGGTCATCCGCGAACGAGACGGCGCGGATGTACTCGCCCGGGCGCAGTTGGGTCTCCTTGTAACCTAGGTAGAACGACCTGATCGGCACGGCCCGCCGCTCGCCCGCCGCATCCGCTAGCTCCAGCTCGGCGTCCAAGGCCAGCAACACCGGCGGCCAGTCCGCCACCGGGGAGGCGTTGGCGATGTTGCCCCCCAGCGTGGCGCGGTGGCGAATCTGTGGCGAGCCGAACCGCGCCAACAGCGCGGCGATGGCGGGGCAGGGGCTCGGGCCGTCGGCGCCAAAGAACGCCTCCAAGGTGGCTTGAGTGGCCGCGCCCCCGAGCCGGATGCGGCCGTCCACCAGATCGGCGCCGCGCAGTTCAGCGACACGCCCCAAGTCGATGAGCGGGCCAAGCTGCCGGCAGCGCTGCGTGACCTCAAGCCACAAATCCGTGGCGCCGGCGATGAAGGTTGGGGTGGCGCCGGCCGCCTCAGCGAGCGTCTCGCGCAACGCCTTTTCGTCCTTGGGCCGATGGAATGGCACGGCCTTGCCCACCGTCTCGGCACCCGGTTGCGGGGGCGGCGTTGCCGTGAGCGCCGGCACGGCCTCGCGCGGATGTCGGTAGCCGCCGCTGGTCGCCTCAGCGGCCGCGGCGGCGGCGCTCAAGATGCTGCGATAGCCCGTGCAGCGACACAGATTGCCGCTGATGGCGCGCGCGAAGTCCGCGCGGGTGGCCGCGCCGAGCCCCTCGCCGGCGGCAAGTTGATGCGCGATGAGCGACATGACGAAGCCCGGCGTGCAAAAGCCGCACTGCGAACCGTGGTGCTCCACCAACGCCGCCTGCACGGGATGCAGGCTCGCGGCCGCCACGCCGCGGGTGACGTCGG
The DNA here is from genome assembly GCA_965200505.1 of Candidatus Azotimanducaceae bacterium. Taxonomy (GTDB): domain Bacteria; phylum Pseudomonadota; class Gammaproteobacteria; order Pseudomonadales; family Azotimanducaceae; genus VXNE01. The sequence goes on from OZ241343.1 coordinate 3,744,244, forward strand.
CCGGCGAACGGCCCATCCCGGCCGCCCCCTCCACGGTGAGCACTTGGTGGTCGGCCATGGCGCCCAACGGCGTGATGCAGCTGTTGAGGCTGAAGAAGAGGCCGGGGGCGCCGTCGTTCGTTGGGTCCGCCAAGTCCTGCACGATCACCGTGCAGGCGCCGCAATCGCCGGATGCGCAGCCCTCCTTGGTGCCCGTCAACCCCGGTTGGGCGCGGATGTGCTCCAAGAGGCTGACGTTGGGGTCGAAGTCCAAGATTGGGCGTTCACGACCATTTATCCACAGCCGCATCATCGGCGCAGTGTAAGCAAATCGCGCCCCAACCGTTAGCGAGGCCGCGCAATGGGCGGGTTGCAAGCGGGCACCGCGGTTGCCGGCGGGCATCGCGGGCGTTCGCTCCCTAGAGAAACGCGAACTTAAAGGAAAAGATTAACGCAACGACGTAAACCGCTGCCGGACATTCCCGGGCCCGCCCGGCGATCACCTTGATGGCCGCGTAGGTCAGGAACCCGATGCCGATGCCATCGGCGATGGAGAAACTGAGCGGCATGGCGATGGCCGTGACGGTGGCCGGCGCCGCCTCGGTGACGTCATCCCAAGTGAGGTCCGCGAGCCCACGCACCATGAGCGCCGCCACGAAGAGCAGGGCGGCGCTGGTGGCGTAGGCCGGCACGCTCTGCGCCAACGGCGCGAAGGCGAGGCAGAGCAGGAACAACGCGGCGACGACCACCGCGGTGAGGCCGGTCTTGCCGCCACTCTCCACGCCGGCCGCGCTCTCGATGTAGCTGGTCGTCGAGGACGTGCCGACGAGGGCGCCAAACACGGTGGCTCCGGAGTCCGCGAAGAGGGCATTGCGCAGCCGCGGCAACCTGCCGTCCGCGCCCACCAGGCCGCCGCGCGTGGCGACCCCCACCAACGTGCCGGCGGTGTCGAACACATCCACCAGCAGGAACGAGAGGATCACCGTGACCATGCCCAGGCTCAGCGCCCCCGCGACGTCGAGTTGGCCGAGGGCTGGCATCGGGGAGGGCGGCGGCGCCACGAGGCCGTGGAACGGCGCCGCGCCGACCACCCAACCCACCGCGGCGACGCCCAACATGCCGATGATGATGGCCCCGGGGAGGCGGCGCGCCACGAGGGCGGCGATGATGGCGAAGCCGACCAGGGCGGCCAGTGGCGCGAAGCTGGCGAGGTCGCCCACGGTGACGAACGTGGCGGGGTCGCTCACCACCACGCCGGCCGACCGGAGCGCGATGAATGCGATGAAGAGGCCCACCCCGGCCGAGATGCCGAGCTTTAAGTTGCGTGGGATGGAGTTGATGAGCCATTCGCGGGCCGGCAAGGCGCTCAACAGCACGAAGAGGCAGCCGGAGACGAACACCGCGCCGAGCGCCACGCGCCAATCGTGGCCGGCGCCCAGCACCACGGCATAGGCGAAGAAGGCGTTCTGGCCCATGCCCGGCGCCAACGCGATGGGGTAGTTGGCGAGCAGCCCCATCGCCAAGGTGCCGGCCGCGGCGGCCAGGCAGGTGGCGACGAACACCGCGCCGAAGTCCATGCCGGCCTCGGCGAGGATCGCGGGATTCACCACGGTGATGTAGGCCATCGCCAAGAAGGTGGTGACGCCGGCGATGGCTTCCCGCCGCCAAGAAGACCCGCGCGCGGCCATCCCGAAGCGGCGCTCCAACCAGCCGTTGTCGCCTTGGGACGTCATGCGCTCTCCTGCTTAGGCCACCGCCGTCATTATGCCGGGCGGCGTGGGTGGCGCCGCGCTCAATCGCCGGCAGCCAGCGCGAAGCACTCCAACTTGGTCTCGTCGCCCATCCTGAGCACCCAGCCACACGGCCCCCAGTCGCCCAACACATAGCGCCGCGCCACCTCGCCATCCGGCAATCGCAGGTCGTGGACGCCCGGCCGGTGGGTGTGGCCATGCACCATCATCGTGCAACGCAGTGCCTCCATCGCCGTCGCCAACTCACGCTCCGTCACGTCCATGATGTTGTCGGCCTTGTTGGCGTTGGCGGCGCGGCTCTGCGCCCTGAGCTGCCGCGCCATTTCGCGCCGCTCGGCGAGCGGCCGGGCGAGGGTCTCGCTTTGCCATTGCGGCGAGCGGAACAGGGCGCGGGCGCGTTGGTAATCCACGTCCGCCGTGCAGTACGCATCGCCGTGGGCGAGCAACACGCGGGTCCCCGCCACTGAGATGACGTGCGGGTCTTCAATCAGCTGGGCGCCGGTTTCGGCGGCGAGCCGCGCACCGAACAGGAAATCGCGGTTGCCGTGCATGAGATAGGTGGGGCACTGCTGCGCCGCCTGCGCGAGGGCGCCGCGCACCGTCGCCGCGCCCGCCGAGTCGTCATCGTCGCCGATCCAGGTCTCGGCGAGGTCGCCCAAGATGTAGAGCGCGGCGGCATGGGGCGTTTCCCGGGCGATGAAGGCCGTGAAGCCGGCCGTGACGTCGGGCGTGGCGTCGTCCAGATGCAGATCGGAAACGAAAAGCGTCGTCATGGCCGCGGGGTTGCCGGCGATGGCCTCACGAGGCGGCCTGCAACACGTTCTGCAGCATGGACGCCCGCGTCATGGGGCCCACGCCGCCGGGCACCGGCGTGATCCAGGCGGCGCGGTGCTTGGCCGCCTCGAACTCCACGTCCCCATGCAGCCGATTGCGCTCGTCGCGGGTGATGCCGACGTCGATGACGATGGCGCCGGGCTTGATCCACTCGCCGCGGACGAGGCCCCGGCGCCCGGTGGCGGAGATGACGATGTCCGCCGCCGCCACCAGCGCCGGCACGTCTTGGCTGAACTTGTGCGCCGTGGTCACGGTGCAGCCGACGTACAGCAGCTCCAGCCCCATCGGCCGGCCGACGTGGTTCGAGGCGCCGACGATCGTCGCGTGGCGGCCGAGCAGGGTGGCACCGGTCTCGGCGAGCAGCGTCATCACCCCCTTGGGGGTGCAGGAGCGCAGCGCGGGTTGGCGCAACGCGAGCCGGCCGATGTTGTAGGGATGTACGCCATCCACGTCCTTGGCCGGGTCGATGCGTTCCAGGATGGGGGCGGCGTCCAACGGCGCGGGCAATGGCAATTGCACCAGAATGCCGTCGATGCTGGCGTCGGCGTTCAGGTCGTCGATCATCTCCATGAGCGCCGCGGCCGGCGTGGCGGCCGGCAGCCGGCGGATGTCGTGCTTGAAGCCCACTTCCTCGCAGTCGCGCGCCTTGTGTTCAACATAGATGTGCGATGCCGAGTCGTCGCCGACCAGCAGCACGGCGACGCCCGGGCGGCGCCGGCCGCGTTCGGCGCCGCGCCGCACGGCCAAGGCGATTTCCGAGCGCAAGGCCTTTGCCAGCGCGGCGCCGTCGAGAATCCGTGCCGTCATGGTGGGCCGCCGGTGGGGTTCGGCGGATTTTAGCCCGTTCGCGCCACCGGCAGGGCGCGATGCCGGTGCGGCGCGTATAATCGCCCGCACACGGGGCATAGCGCAGTTTGGCAGCGCGCCTGCTTTGGGAGCAGGAAGTCGGGAGTTCGAATCTCCCTGCCCCGACCAGGCGCGGCTCACGCGGAGCGCCCGTAGCGCAATTGGATAGAGCATCGGCCTTCTAAGCCGGGAGTTGCAGGTTCGAATCCTGCCGGGCGCGCCATCATCTGGCCCCGGGCCCGATTTCGACGCGTTTGTTGTGGGATGTTCACATATCGCGTACTGTTGGCGTTTGATGTGCCTTGTCGAGCGACGGTGTGGACGCCATGCGTAGGGCCCGTGTGTTTGTGATATCCCCCCCCCCCCCCCCCCCCCCCCCCCCCCCCCGAAATTCAAGGCCGCGTGGGGCTGACGTGGCGGTGGCTCGTCGGATCGCGTCCTTCGCGCGCGGGCTCCTGGCGCTGGCGGCGCTGCTCGCCGGCGCGCCGGCGTTGGCGCAGTCCGCCACCATCGCCTCCACCACGCCCGCGACGCTGAACCAGAGCAACCTGCGCACGGCGAACATCGCCGTCAACCTCACCAGCGCCACCTACCAGGCCACGGCGGCCACCTCCCACTTCACCCTGAACACCACGATATCCGGCCTCACGGTGGACAGCCTGTGGTTCAACTCCGGCCGCACCGGCGCCATCCTGCGCCTGCGCTGGGACGGCACGTCCTTCAACGCCGACGCCACCATCGGCGTCACCGTCGCCGCCGCCGCCACCACCCACAGCGCGGCGATCACCACCGGCAACACGGCGGCGGTCGCCGCGGCGCACTGGGTCAACGTCTCCACCAAGAACGTCGCCCTCACCGAGGGCGGCACCGGCACCTACACCGTCACGCTGGAGAGCCCGCCCACCGGCAACGTCACCGTCACCGTCACCAGCGACCACAACGCGGTGACGGTGGACAGCGACTCGACGCCGCTGACGCGCACGCTCACCTTCAGCACCACCACCTGGAACACGCCGCAGACGGTCACGCTGACGGCGGTGGCCGACAACACGGACACCGTGGACGAGGTGGCGCTGGTGACCAACGTCGCCACCAACGGCGGCTACTCGTCGAGCACCGCGGCGAACCGCACGGTGCGCGTGACGGTGGCGGACGACGACGCCAGGACCGGCACGGACTACGACACGGACGACGACGGCCTGATCGAGATCGACTCGCTGGCCAAGTTCAACGCGGTGCGCTGGGATCTGGACGGCAACGGCTCGACGAACGCGAACCATGTGGCCGCCTTCCCCAGCCCGGCGGCGGACTATGGCTGTCCGGACACTAACGACAGCGACCAGACCGGCAACTGCACCGGCTACGAGCTGGTCATCGACCTGGACCTGGACACGGACGGCGACGGCGGCACGCACACGAGCGGCACCAGCGATTCCGGGGACGCGTACCACAACTCGGGCAACGGCTGGGATGGTTTTGGCAGCGACACAGTCACAGATGCGTACCGCGCCACCTTCAAGGGCAACGGCCATGTGATCAGAAACCTGCTCATTAGAGGCGTCACCGGCTCCACCCATCGCCGCGGGCTGTTCCAAGTATTGCAAGGTGGGCGCATCGAGGGATTGGGCCTCAGGGACGTCTTCTCGCTGAATGCCGCTGGCCACGGGGCTCCGTTGGTGGGCTGGATGAATACGTCAACCGTGGTCGCCTGTTGGAGCTCGGGCACCATCTGGGGCGTCAGCCAGGGCGCTATCATCGGCACCCAGTGGGATGGCTCCGGGACCTTCTCCGCAGCGAACTACAGCAGGGCCAATCTGGCGCAAAGCAATGCCAACAAGGGACTGATCGGCCGGGCGCGGGGTGGTACGCAGATCCACAACTCGTACACGATCACGGGCGGGGTTGCAGGGGGCACCATCGATTCCGGCGTGAACATCTCGGCAAGCTACTACAACTCAAGTGCCTACACCCGCTCGACCTTCGGCTCCGGCCAGACCACGTCGGCCCTGCAGACGCCCACCAGCTACACGGGCATCTACCGGACCTGGGACACCCGCGACCTGAACGACGACGGCCGCATCGACGCGGAGGACGACGCGTGGGACTTCGGCACCTCAAGCCAGTACCCGGTGCTGAAGTGGGGCGGGCACGACCCGACCGAGCAGCCGGGCCGCACCGCCACCGACACCGCGCCGTCCTTCGGCGCCGGCGCCTCCGTCACCAACAAGACCTACAACCAGAACGTGGCCATCACGGCCTTCCAGCTGCCCGCCGCCACCGGCGGCAACGGCGCCATCCGCTACGCGGCCACCGGCCTGCCGACGGGCCTCAAGCTGGACTCCTCCGGGGTGGACGTGGGCGGCTGCCCGGGCACGGCGCCGCGGACGGTCTGCGGCACACCCACCGCGACCACCACGGGCGCCGCCACCGTGACCATCGCCGCGACGGACTGGGACGGGAACACCATGAACACGGACCGCGCCACGCTGTCGTTCACCGTCGCCGTCATCGAGGCCACGAACAACCCCCCGTCCTTCGGCAGCGGCTCGGTCACCGACAAGACCTACATCGCCGCCTCCCCCATCATGGAGTTCCAGGTGCCGGCCGCGAGCGGCGGCGAGGGCACGATCACCTACGCGGCGTCCGGCCTGCCGACGGGCCTCGTCTTCGACGCCACCGGCACGGACTCGGGCGGCTGCCCGGGCACCGAGGCGCGGGAGGTCTGCGGCACCCCGACCACCGCCGCCTCGGCCGTGACTGTGACCATCACCGCGGACGACGCGGACTCCGACATGACCTCGAGCGACCGCGCCACGCTGACGTTCGACGTCACCGTGAACGCGAACCTGGTGCCGTCCTTCGGCGCCGGCGCCTCCGTCACCAACAAGACCTACGTCGCCGGCGTGGCCATCACGGCGTTCACGGTGCCGGCGGCGAGCGGCGGCAACGGCGCCATCACCTACGCGGCCGCGAACCTGCCGGACGGGCTGCGCTTCGACGCCACCGGGTCGGACTCGCCCGGCTGCCCGGGCAGCCAGGCGCGGCGGGTGTGCGGCACGCCGACCACGGCCGCGGCGGCGGCGACGGTGACCATCACCGCGCAGGACGGCGACACGAACCTGGGCACGGGCGACCGCGTGACGCTGACGTTCTCCGTGACCGTGGAGACGAACAGCGCGCCGGACTTCGGCATGGGCTCCGTCACTGACCGGATCGTCGGCGTCAACGCCGCCATCGCCGAGTTCCAGGTGCCGGCCGCCAGCGGCGGCAACGGGACGATCACCTACACGGCGTCCGGCCTGCCGGCGGGGCTGCGCTTCGACGCCACCGGGTCGGACACGCCCGGCTGCACCGGCACGGAGGCGCGGGAGGTCTGCGGCACGCCGACCGCCATCGGCGCCGCCCGGACGGTGACCATCACCGCGCATGACTCGGACGGCGACAGGACCTCGGGCGACCGCGCCACGCTGACGTTCACGATCACCGTGTCGTCGGACGCGCCGCCGTCGTTCGGCAGCGGCTCGGTGCCGGAGAAGGCGTTCATCCTCAACGCCGCCATCACGGACTTCCAGGCGCCGGCGGCGAGCGGCGGCAACGGCGCGATCACCTACACGACCTCGACCCTGCCGACGGGCCTCGTGTTCGACGCCACCGGCACGGACTCGGGCGGCTGCTCCGGCACGGAGGCGCGGGAGTTCTGCGGCACGCCGAGCGTCGCCGGCACGGGCACCATCACCATCACGGCGGACGACGCGGACACCAACATGGCCCCGTCCGACCGCGCCACCCTGTCGTTCGCCTACAGCGTGGCGGCGGACACCGCGCCGACGTTCTCCGGCTCCGTCACCGCCAAGACCTATCCCGCCGGCCAGGCCATCACCGACTTCGTGGTGCCGGCCGCGAGCGGCGGCAACGGCACCTTGAGCTACGCGGCCTCGAACCTGCCGAGCGGCCTGGTGTTCGACGCCACGGGCACGGACACGCCGGGCTGTGCGGGCACGGAGGCGCGGGAGGTCTGCGGCACGCCGGACGCGGCCACTTCGGGCGCGGTGACGGTGACGATCACGGCGACGGACCTGGACACGAACACGGCCGGCACCGACAGCGCCTCGCTGACGTTCACGGTCACGGTGAACGCCGGCGCGTCGCTGGCGTCCAGCCCGTCGCCGCTCACCGAGGCGAACCTGAACGGCGCGTCCCTCACCGTGACGCTGATCGGCGCGACCTACGGCTCCGGGGTCAGCGCGTCGAGCTTCCAGCTGGTCACCAACCCGACCATCGCCGGGCTCTCCATCGCCAGCGTGTCCGGCGGCGCCTCCGGTTCGACCACGGCCACCGTGACGCTTGCGACGGGCGCCGGCTACGGCTTCAACGTGGCGTCGACGGTGGCGGTGACGGTGCTGGCGGCGGCGCACTCCAGCGCCAACAACCTCACCACCGGCACGCTGGCGGTGACGCAGACCCCGCCGGCGGTGCTGGTGTCGCGGCGCGGCCTGTCGCTGAACGAGGACCCGGGCGCGGGCGGCGCCAACCGGGGCACGTACACGCTGGCGTTGAGCGAAGAGCCCACCGGCTGCACGGGCGGCGTGGGGGTGTCCGTGGCGGGCGCCAACCCGGACCTGGCCGTGGACCCGACGGCGCTGGCCTTCTCGACCACGACCTGGAACACGCCGCAGACGGTGACGGTGACGGCCGGGCAGGACGACGACAGCGAGACCGAGAGCGTCACGCTGCGCCACTCCATAAGCACGGCGTGCGCCGCCGCCGGCTACCCGGCGACGCTGGCCATCCCCAGCGTGCAGGTGACGGTGGCGGACGACGACGCGCCGCCCTTGCCGAACGAGCCGCCGGTGGCGGCGGGCTCGGTGGACGACGTGGACTTGGCCTTGGGCGCGACGGCGCGGGTGCCGCTGGCGGGGCTGTTCACGGACGAGGAGCCGGAGCTGCTGACCTACGCCGTCTCGTCGTCGAACCCGGCGGTGGTCGCCGCGCGGCTGGCCTGGCCGGCCGTCGAGGTGGAGGGCGTGGGGCACGGCGGCGCCACGGTGACGGTGACGGCGACGGACCCCGAGGGCTTGAGCGCCTCGCTGAGCTTCGAGGTGCGCTCCGGCGTGACGGTGTCCTTCGCCGCGGACGCCTCGGCGCCGGAGGGCGGCACGGTGCGGCTGACGCTGGCGGCGAGCCGGCCCGTGCCCGAGGCGCTGGCGGTGCCGTACCTCTTGGCGGCCGGCCCGGACCCGGCGGACGCGGCCGACTCGTCCGACCGCGGCGGCGGCACGGGCGGCACGGCGAGGTTCGCCGCCGGCGCGACGCGGGCGGAGATCACGGTGCCGATCCTGGACGATGACGTCGTCGAGCCGCTGCGCGAACACTTCATCGCCACGCTGGCGGAGCCGGCGGCGGACGCCGGCTACGGCCTGGGCCTGAAGGCGGATGCGACGGCGACCATCGACGAGGGCGTCTGCGACCGCGACCCGGCGGTGCGCGACGAGCTGCGCCGGGCGCGGCCCTGCGAGGCGGTGGCGGACCTGTCGCGGTGGACGTCGCTGCGGCTGCGGGACGCCGGCCTCGACCGGCTGCGCGGCGAGGACCTGCTGCAGCTCTCCAACCTGCTGCTGCTGGACGTCTCCGGCAACCGGCTTTCGGCGTTCCCGGCCGCGGCGCTGGCGGCGCTGCCGAACCTGTGGTCGCTGCAGCTGCGGGGCAACCGCATCGACGCGCTGCCGGCCGGCCTGAAACACCCGGCCCTGCGGCTTTTGGACCTGTCGGGCAACCGCCTCGCGGCCCTGCCGGCGAACGCGCTGTCCGGCCTCACCGGGCTGCGGCGTCTGCGCCTCTCCGGCAACGCGCTCGCCGCGCTGCCGGGCGGCGCCTTCGCGGGCCTCGGTTCGCTGCGGGCGCTGCGCTTGGACGGCAACCGGCTGGCGGACTTGCCGGCCGGCCTGTTCGCGGGCTTGGGCGCGTTGGAGGAGCTGCACCTGCACGGCAACCCGGGCGCCCCCTTCATGCTGGCGGTCGGCCTCGCGCGGACGGACGCGGACCCGTGGCTGCCCGGCCCGGCCATGGTGGCGGCGCGGGTCGCGGAAGGCGCCCCGTTCATGCTGCGCGCCGCGCTGGCGGCGTCCGATGGCGCCGCGGCGGGCGAGGTGTCCGTGCCGGCCGGCGCGACGCGGGGCGAGCCGGCGGAGGTGGCGGATGGCGGCGCCCCGCTGACGCTCACCGCGCGGCCGGAACCGGTGCCGGACGACCGCTGCGAGCAGGGGCTGGTTGACGTGCCGTGCTTCTCGGGCTTCGCCACCGTGGCGGGCGAACCGCTGACGCTGTACAAGGTTCCGCCGCGGGCCACGGCGCTGCCGGAACAGGCGCTGGACGGCGACGCGCTGCAGCTGCCCCTGGCGGAGCGCTTCAACGCCGCGCCGGGCGAGGCGTTCACCTACGCGGCCCAGTCCTCCGACCCATCGGTGGCGAGCGTCCGCGTCGAGGCCGGCGTGCTGGTCGTCGAGGCCGAGGGCGACGGCGTGGCCACCGTGACGGTGACGGCCACGGACGCCCACGGGCAGATGGGCACGCTCGCGTTCACGGTGCGCGCCACGCTCCCCATGCGCGGCGGCCTGCGCGGCTGGCGGCTGATCCTCGTCGAGGGGCCGCCCGACGCCTGAGCCCCTTGGGCCGGGTGGCGGGGCTCCGGGCCCTCGCGGCCCGGCCATGTCGCGCCGGCGCTTCGGCAGGCTGGTAGAATGGCGCGCCAATGGTGGGCGTAGCTCAATCGGTAGAGCTCTGGATTGTGGATCCAGCGGCTGTGGGTTCGATCCCCATCGTCCACCCCATTTGCCCACGGGCGATCCCACGCCCGTCGGCGCCGCGCCAGTGAGGTTCAACGGCCAACCATGCAGGTCACCGTCGAGAACACCAGCGCCCTAGAACGCCGCATGACCGTGGTGCTCCCGGCGTCGCCCATCGAGGAGGCGTTCGAGCACAAGCTGGCCGAACGGGCCCGCAATGTGCGCATGAACGGCTTTCGCCCCGGCAAAACGCCCATCAAGGAAGTGCGCCGGCGCTTTGGCAAGGCATTGCGCATGGAAACGGCGATGGCCTCGATGGAGGCCGGCTTCCACGAGGCGCTGCGTGAACAAGCGCTCAACCTGGCGAGCACGCCGGCGTTCGAGCTGGGCGAAGTGAAGGCCAACGCCGACCTCAAGTTCACCGCCACCTTCGAGGTGTTCCCGGAGATCGCGCTGGGGGATTTCAGCCAGTTGCGCGTTGAGCAACCGGCCGCGACGGTGACGGACGCCGATGTGGACGGCATGGTCGAAACGCTGCGGGCGAACAACAAGACATGGCATCCGGTTGAGCGCCCCGCCCAAAAGGAAGACCGGGTGACCGCGGACCTCGTGCCTTGCGTTGACGCCGAGTTCAAGGGCGACGACGTGGTGTTCGTGGTGGAGGAAGCGTTCCCGATGCCGGCGATCGCGGATGCCGCCGCCGGCATGTCCGCCGGTGAGACCAAGCGTGTGGCGTCCGCGTTCCCGGAGTTCATGGCGGATGAATCCTTGCGCGGCCAAGCCGCCGACTTCGACCTCACCGTGAAGGTCGTGGCCGAAGCGCGGCTGCCGGCGTTGGACGAGGCGTTTTTCGCCGCGCTGGGCGTGACCGAGGGCGGCGAGGCACGGTTCCGCGACGAAGTGCGCGCGGATTTGCAGACGCGCCTGGCCGCGGCCACCCGCGGCGCGGTGCGCACCCAAGTGCTGGGTCAGCTCGTCGCCATGCATGAGTTCGAGCTGCCGCAGGCCCTGGTGAAGCGCGAGAGCGAGGCTTTGGGCGCCACGCTGGAGCAGCGCTTGGGCGGGCGCCAAGGCGAGCCATCCGCCGAGTTGCAGGACGTCCTCAAGCGCCAAGCCGAACAGCGGGTGCGCACCGGTCTCTTGGTGAACGCCATCGTCGAGCGCGAAGGCATGACGCCGGATGCGGCGAAGGTGCGCGAGCGCGTGGAGGAAGTCGCACGGGGCTACGAACACCCGGAACAGGTGGTGAACGCCTACTACCGGGACGACGGGCTGTTGGGGCAGGTGGAGAGCGCCGTGCTCGAAGACCAAGTGGTGGAACGGGTGCTGGCAGTGGCGCAGGTGGAAACCGTGGAACGTTCCTACCAAGAGGTGCTGAACCCCCCGGCGCCCGCGCCGGCAGGCGATGCGCCGCCATCCGAGGCGGCTTGACGTTCCACTTCAAGGAGGCAGCAGTGCGAGACAAGTTCCCACCGTCCATCAACAACTTGGGCTTGGTGCCAATGGTCGTCGAGCAGAGCGCTCGCGGCGAACGCGCCTACGACATCTACTCGCGCCTGTTGAAGGAACGGATCATCTTCCTGGTCGGCCCGGTGGACGACAACGTGGCCAACCTCGTCGTCGCGCAACTGCTGTTCGCGGAATCCGAGAACCCGGACAAGGACGTACACCTCTACATCAACTCACCGGGCGGCGCCGTGACGGCCGGGTTCGCCATCTACGACACCATGCAGTTCGTGCGCTGCGACGTGGCCACCCTGTGCGTTGGCCAAGCGGCCAGCATGGGCGCCTTCCTGCTCGCCGCCGGCGCTCGCGGCAAGCGCATGGCGCTGCCCAACTCGCGGATGATGCTGCATCAGCCGGCCGGCGGCTCCCAAGGCGTCGCCGCGGACATCGAAATCCAGGCCCGGGAGATCATCGGCACCCGGCGGCGCTTGAACGAAGTGCTCGCCCGCCACACCGGGCAGCCGGTGGAGCGCATCGAACAGGACACCGAACGCGACTATTGGATGAGCGCGGACGAGGCGCTTGAGTACGGCCTCGTCGATTCCGTGCAACGCCCGCGCGCCGAGCTCAAGGAAGCCTCCGCGTCCTGACCGGGCGGGCAGGGTTGCAAAAGCGCGTGTTTGCAAGCATTGTGTGCGCCGTTTGGCGCGGGGCTAAGGGATTCCATGGCGGATACGGGTAAGGGCGGCGGCGACGGCAAGCTGCTCTATTGCTCATTCTGTGGCAAGAGCCAGCACGAGGTGCGCAAGCTCATCGCGGGGCCATCCGTGTTCATCTGCGATGAGTGCGTCGAGCTCTGCAACGACATCATCCGCGAGGAGGTGCAGGAAGGCACCGAGGGTGAGGACACGAACCGGCTGCCGACGCCGGTGGAAATCAACGACATCCTCGATCAGTACGTCGTCGGGCAAGAACACGCCAAGAAGGTGCTCGCCGTCGCCGTCTATAACCACTACAAGCGCTTGGCGCATCAGGGCGGCAAACCGGAGGAGGCCAAGGGCAAGGGCGACGCCAAGGCCAAACCACGCCCGAAGCCACGCGACAAGCAGGACGAAGTGGAGCTCTCGAAATCCAACATCCTGCTCATCGGCCCCACTGGCTGCGGCAAGACGCTGTTGGCGGAGACGTTGGCGCGTCTGCTCGACGTGCCGTTCACCATCGCGGACGCCACCACCCTGACGGAAGCGGGCTACGTCGGCGAGGACGTCGAGAACATCATCCAGAAGCTCCTGCAGAAGTGCGAATACGATGTTGAGCGGGCGCAATCCGGCATCGTCTATATCGACGAAATCGACAAGATTTCGCGGAAGTCCGACAACCCCTCCATCACCCGCGACGTCTCCGGGGAAGGCGTGCAGCAAGCGCTCTTGAAGCTCATCGAGGGCACCATCGCCTCGGTGCCGCCGCAAGGCGGCCGCAAGCATCCGCAGCAGGAGTTCCTGCAGGTCGATACCGGCAACATCTTGTTCATCTGCGGCGGCGCCTTCTCCGGCCTCGAGAAGGTCATCATCGAACGCTCGGCGAAGAGTGGCATCGGCTTCGGCGCCGAGGTGCGCGGCGAGCAGGCCGGCAAGCAAATCGGCGAGACCTTGCGCGGCGTCGAACCGGAAGACCTCATCAAATACGGCCTCATCCCCGAGTTTGTGGGGCGGCTGCCGGTGGTGGCGACGTTGGAGGAACTCGACGTCGATGCCTTGAAGCAGATCCTCACCGAGCCGCGCAACTCGCTCACCAAGCAATACACCAAGCTCTTCGCCATGGAGGGCGAGGGCGTTGAGGTCGATTTCCGCGACGACGCCCTGCATGCGGTCGCCACCAAGGCCATGGAACGCAAGACCGGCGCTCGTGGGCTGCGCTCCATCCTGGAAGCGGTGCTGCTCGAAACCATGTACCGCCTGCCTTCCAGCGAATCGGTGCAAAAGGTGGTCATCGACGCCGGCGCCATCAAGGGCGAGACGGAGCCCATGCTGGTGTACGAGAACGTCGAGCGCGCCAAGGCCGCGCCCGAAGAGTGACGCCGCGCCAAGCCAGCCCCCTGCTGGTGTGGAGGATGGAAGCGTGATGGACGAATCGAGCCACGACGGGGGCGTCACGAGCGAAGCCGAAGTCGTGGAAGTGCCGGTGCTGCCGCTGCGCGACGTGGTGGTTTATCCGCACGGTGTGCATCCGCTCTTCGTCGGCACCAAGGCGTCCATCGTCGCCCTCGACGCCGCGATGGGGGCGGACAAACGCATTCTCTTGGTGGCGCGGCGCGACGGCGCCCGCGACGATCCGGGCGCCGCCGACCTCTTCGAGGTGGGCACCCTCGCGGTGGTGCTGCAGCTGCTGAAGCTGCCGGATGGCACCGTGAAGATCCTCGTCGAAGGCGGCCAACGCGCCCGGATTCTGCGCTTGGCGGACAACGGCCGCCACTTGGTGGCGGAGGTTGAGGCGCAAGCGGAGGCGCGGTTGCCGGTGAAGGCCCGCCAGGCGCTGACGCGCACGATGATGAAGAAGTTCGAGGCATGCACCCAAGGGCCGGGCAAGTGGCCCAAGGAGGCCATCGCCTCCATCTCGGCCATCGACGACGACCCGGCGCGGCTCATCGACGCCATCGCCGCCGCGCTCGACATCAAGGTGGACGAACGCCAAGCCGTGCTCGAGGCGTTCGATCTGGAAGCCCGGATGCAGCGCGTCATCGACCTCATGGAGAAGGAAGTGGCGCTCCATCAGGTGCAGAAGAGCATCCACGGGCGCGTCAAGAAGCAGATGGAGAAGAGCCAGCGCGAGTACTACCTGAACGAGCAGATGAAGGCCATCCAACGGGAGTTGGGGAGCCTTGACGACGTGCCCAACGAGCTCGATGAACTCGCCCGCAAGGTCGCCGCCGCCAAGATGCCGAAGGAGGCGCGCGGCAAGGCCGAGGGCGAGTTGTCGAAGCTGAAGCTCATGGCGCCCATGTCGCCGGAGGCGACGGTGGTGCGGGCGTACCTCGATTGGCTGGTGAGCATCCCGTGGAGCAAGCGCCGCCGGGTGCGCCGCAATCTGGAGACGGCACAGCGCATCCTCGACGAAGACCACTACGGTCTGGAGGAAGTGAAGGAGCGCATCGTCGAGTACTTGGCGGTGCAGGGCCGCGTCAACAAGTTGAAGGGGCCGGTGCTGTGCCTCGTCGGCCCGCCCGGCGTGGGCAAGACCTCACTCGGCGAATCCATCGCCCGCGCCACGCATCGCAAGTTCGTGCGCATGGCCTTGGGCGGCGTGCGCGACGAAGCGGAAATCCGCGGCCACCGGCGCACCTACATCGGCGCCTTGCCGGGCAAGGTGCTGCAGAAGATGGCCAAGGCAGGTGTGCGGAACCCGTTGTTCCTGTTCGACGAAGTGGACAAGATGGGCATGGACGTGCGCGGCGATCCGGCCTCGGCGCTCTTGGAAGTGCTGGACCCGGAGCAGAACAACACCTTCAACGATCACTACTTGGAAGTGGATTACGACCTGTCGGACGTATTCTTCGTCTGCACCTCCAACTCCATGAACGTGCCGCCGCCGCTCCTAGACCGCATGGAGGTGATTCGGCTGCCGGGCTACACCGAGGACGAGAAGGTGAACATCGCGTTGCGGTATCTGGCGCCCAAACAGAAGACCCTGAACGGTTTGGCCGCCGCCGACCTCGATTTCTCCGACGCGGCGATCCTGCACCTCATCCGCTACTACACGAAGGAAGCCGGCGTGCGCGGCCTGGAGCGGGAGATCGCGAAGCTGTGCCGCAAAGTGGTGCGCGACCATGCGTTGAAGACGCCGGACGTGCCCGTCGCCGTCAGCCCCGAGGTCATCGAGCACTACAACGGCGTGCGCAAGTTCGATTACGGCCGCGCCGAGGAGCGCAACCAAGTGGGCATCGTCACCGGGCTCGCTTGGACGCAAGCCGGCGGCGAACTCCTGAACATCGAGGCGGTGGCCGTGCCCGGCAAGGGCCAGCGCACCCTCACCGGCTCGTTGGGCGAGGTGATGAAGGAATCCATTCACGCGGCGCTCACGTTCGTGCGCAGCCGCGCCGAGGTGCTGGGCATCGCGCCGAACTTCCACGAGAAGCTGGACCTGCACGTCCATGTGCCCGAGGGGGCCACGCGCAAGGATGGCCCCAGCGCCGGCATCGGCATGTGTACGGCGCTGGTGTCCGTGTTGACCGGCATTCCGGTGCAGGCCGACATCGCCATGACCGGCGAGATCACGCTGCGCGGGCAGGTGTTGTCCGTCGGCGGGCTGAAGGAGAAGCTGTTGGCGGCGCGGCGCGGCGGTGTGCGGCGGGTGGTCATCCCGGCCGACAACGAGCGCGACCTGAAGGAAGTGCCGGACAACATCAAGGCCGACCTCACCATCACGCCGGTGAAGTGGATGGACGACATCATCGACATCGCCTTGGAACGGCGTCCAGCGCCCCTCGAAGAGGCCGCCGCGGGTGCGCCGGCGGCGACGGCGGAGCAGGGCGTCGCCATCGCCCCGCACTGATGGCCGACACTCGCCACGGGGCGCTTTTTCGTTGACTTTCCTTACGCCATGCTGCTATAAGGCGCCTCGTTGCCCTTGGCCTCAAGCCTTCTCCCACCTGCCACAAGGACCCGCATGAACAAATCGCAGCTCGTAGATCACATCAGCCAAGAAGCGGACCTCTCGAGGGCCGCCGCAGCGAGAGCCTTGGATGCCGCCCTGTCCGGCATTTCGAGCGCCTTGCGGGACGCGGAGCCCGTCGCGCTGGCCGGCTTCGGCACGTTCAGCATCCGCGAACGCGCCGCACGCACGGGGCGCAATCCGCAAACTGGCCAGACCATCTCCATCGCCGCTTCGCGGGGGGCGGCCTTCAAGCCGGCCAAGGCACTGAAAGAAGCCCTGAACTGATCGGCTTCGCCACTGGCGCGGGGCCTCGCGCCCCGTGCCGGTGCGTGAGCGTCGACGCCGCGGATTGACTCATGCTGCAGCGCATGCGCGATGGCGCCCAGAGTTTGGGTGCCCGCATCATGGTGGGCATCATCGTCGTGGTGCTCACGGTGTTTGGCTTCGGTGCATTCAATCTGTTCGCAGTGGGCGAACCCGTCGCCGCGGTCGTGGACGGCGAGGAAATCACCGAGGCGGCGTTGGAGGCGGAAACCGAGCGCCGGCGGCGCAACCTCTTGGCGCAGCTGGGCGAGGACGCGGATCCTTCCCTCATCGACACCCAGGCCCTGCGCACCGCAACCCTCGATGGCCTCGTTCAACGAACGCTTCTCACCCAATTTGCCGGTGACTTGGGCATCGCCGTCTCCGATGCCAGCCTGAGCCGCGAGATCACCGCCAACCCGGAGTTCCAGGTTGACGGCGCCTTTGATGAAGACCGGTTCCGCGCCACCCTCGCTAGCGCCGGCTTCTCGCCACTCTCCTACCAAGAGCGCGTCGCCGCCGATGAGCGGCTCACGCAAGTGACGGGCGCCATCGCCGACACCGCGTTGGTGGCGGACCGCGAAGTGCGCGATGCGGCGCGGGTGCTGCTGCAGCGGCGCGACATCGCCTATCTGCCGGTGTCGAGCGAGCCCTTCATCGCCGCGGTGGAGTTGGCGGACGAGGAGATCGAGGCGCGTTACGAGAGCGAACTGGACCGCTACCACACGCCCGAAACCGTGGACGTGGAATATGTGCGGCTGTCGTTCGCCGCGGTGATGGCGGAGCAGGACGTCACGGAAGCCGAACTGCGCACCGCCTTCGACGAGGCTGAGCGGGATCGTCTCGCGGCCGGCGACACGGCGCGACGGCGTGGCGCCCACATCCTGTTGGAAGTGGGTGACGAGCGCTCGGAGGAAGAGGCCGTGGCGTTGTTGAACGCCACCCGGGCGGAAGTCGAAGCCGGCGCGGATTTCGCGGACAAGGCACGAGCATTGTCGGAAGACGCCGGCTCGGCCGCCGCCGGGGGAGACTTGGGGCTTGCCGAGCGCGATGCGTTCGTCGAGCCGTTCGCGGACGCACTGTGGGAACTCGCACCCGGCACGATGTCGGCACCGGTGGTCACCGAGTTCGGGGTGCATCTCATCACGCTGCTGGAAATAGAAGCCGTGCCCGCGCCGACCTTCGAGGCGTCCCGCGACGCCTTGGCGGAGACCGTCAAACGGCAGCGCGCCGCCGAAGGCTTTGATGAGCGGCTGCGGCTCATGGACGAGATCGCGTTCGAGGAATCGGACACGTTGGCGGGCATCAGCGAAACGATGGGCCTGGCGATCGCAGCGACCGCCGGCATCACGCGGGATGCGGGGGAGGGGCCCTTCACGGACGCGGCGCTGCGCCAAGCGCTCTTTCAACCGGATGTGTTGGTGGAAGGCTACAACAGCCCCGCCATCCGCGTGGGGGAGGATGCGGTGGTGGCGCGGGTGGCGACGCGGCATCCGCCGGCCGAGCGCCCGCTCGACGAGGTGCGGGAGGAGATTCGCGCCATCATGGCCGCGGAGCGTGGCGGCGAACAGGCGGCGGTGGCCACGTTGGCGGCGCTGGCCCAATTGCGCGAAGGCGCCGAGGTGTCCGAAATCGCCGCCGCCGTGGGGAGTGAGTGGGTGGTGCGGGAAGATGTCAGCGGTTCAGCCGACGGCGCTCCGCAAGCGATCTTGAACGCGGCCTTCAAGTTGGATCCGCCCCCGCCGGGGGGGCGCTCCGCCATCGACGTTGAGACGCCGCCGGACGGTTATGCCTTGGTGGCCGTCACGCGGGTGGAACCCGGGGACTACGCCGCCATGACGGAGGCGGACCGCGCCACGTTGCGCGATCAGCTCGCCACGCTCGCCGAAGACCGCGACCTCACCGCACTCATCGAATCGCTCCGCGCCACCGCGGACATCGAGTGAGGCAGGCGCGGCCGCCGGCGTTGCGCTTGCGCCTGCCCTTGGGGCGGAGGACAATGCCCGCTCTGCCAAGCCGTTGCGCAGGAACTCGCCCATCGTCAATCCACGCCGAGCCGAGACGCCGGACCAGGAAGCGTTCAAGGCCCTCGCAGATTGGTTCGCCCACGAACCGGGGCAAGCGCTCCTGCAGCGTGAGGCGGAGCTCATCCGCGAGCGGGTGCGCCGCTTTCACGGCGATTCGATGCTTTGGCTGGGGCCCGTCGGGCCGGCGGTGGCGGCCACGGCGCGCTGCATGGTGCGCTCGAGGCTCTATGGCGCACCGGCAGCGCCGGTGGAACCGTTGCGTGACGTGGCGTCATGCGTCGTCGCGCCGGCCGCGTTGCCCATCGCCTCGAACAGCATGGACGGCGTCGTCGTGCATCACGGCTTGGAGTACGCCAGAGACCCACGCGCGGCCATCCGCGAGGTGGCGCGGGTGATGCGGCCCGGCGGGCGCCTCTTGGTGTGCTGCTTCAACCCGCTGTCGCTGTGGCGTTTGGGGCCGTTGCGCGGCCGCGTCCATCCGGTGGCGGCGTTTCGCTTGAGTGACTGGCTGGCGGTGCTCGGCTTCCGAGACAGCCAAACGCGCTACCTGAACTATCGGGCCACGTTGAACTTGAAGCTCCTGCACCCGCGCTGGCAGCGCGTCTCCGGGTGGCTCTCACGCAAGCAAGCCCCGGTCGGCGGGGCCTACATGACGTTCGCCATCAAGGAAGCGTTCGGCGCCGTGGCGCAGGGCGAGGGTGTCGCTTCCCGCGCCACGCCGGTGCCGGCGCTGTCGGTGCCGGGTGCTGCCAAGTTGGTGGCCTTCAGCCCGCGTTCGGCGCAGCGCCGGCGACGCTAGGGGCCGCTCAAGCGTTGACCGCCCAGCCAGTGGAGATCTTCACGGACGGCGCCTGCCGCGGCAACCCCGGCCCAGGCGGCTGGGCCGCGCTCCTGCGCGGTGGCGATGAAGAGCGCTGGCTGTCGGGGGCTACCCCGCGCACCACCAACAACCGCATGGAGTTGATGGCCGCCATCGAGGCGTTGGGCGCGTTGGAGGCGCCTTGCCGGGCGCGTCTGACCACGGACTCCGAGTACGTCCGGCAAGGCATCACGCGCTGGATGGGGCGCTGGAAGGCGAACGGCTGGCGCACCGCGTCGCGCCAGCCAGTGAAGAACCGAGACCTTTGGGAGCGCTTGGATGCGCTGGCGGACCGTCACCAAATCGACTGGGTGTGGGTGAAGGGGCACAGCGGCCACGCCGAGAACGAGGCGGTGGATGGCGCCGCCAACGCCGCCATCGACGCCATGTTGAACGGCGCTGCGGGTGGCGGCAACCCATGAGGCAAGTGGTTCTGGACACGGAGACCACGGGCCTTGAGCCGGCCCGCGGCCATCGTGTGCTGGAAATCGGCGCCGTGGAAATCATCGACCGGCGGGTCACCGGCGAGCACTTCCATCGCTACATCCACCCGCAGCGTGAAATCGACGACGCCGCCATCGAAGTGCATGGCTTGACGCTGTCGCGCTTGCTGGACAAGCCGAAGTTCGAGGAGGTGGTGGCAGAGTTCCTCGCCTTCGTGCGCGACGCCGAGGTCATCATCCACAACGCGCCGTTCGACGTGTCCTTCATCGACTACGAGCTGTCGCTGCTGCCCACCGGCCCGCGCTCCATCGCGGACATCTGCAAGGTGACGGATTCGCTCGCCTTGGCGCGCCACAAGCATCCGGGCCAACAGAACAACTTGGACGCCCTGTGCCGCCGCTACGAGGTCGATAACTCGCAGCGCGAGTTGCACGGCGCGTTGCTCGATGCCGAGATTCTGGCGGACGTCTATCTGCTGATGACGGGCGGCCAAGCGTCGCTCTTCGCATCGGACGCACCGGGAGCGGGCGAGGCCCAGGCGACGGTGTCCCGCTTGCCGGCGGACCGCCCGCGGCTGGTCGTCATCTGCGCGACCCCGGCCGAGTGCGCGGCCCACGAGGCGCGGCTCGACAGCTTGGACGGGCAGTGTGAAGGCGGCAGCGTGTGGCGGCGCCTCGCAAAGGCGGGTTAGGGCGCACCACCGCAGGGAGAGTGCCTTGTCGTATCACTGGCCAACGGAACCCGACGCCTTCGAGTCCCTGCCGGCGGCGCCGGAAGACGCCGACGGCGACGACGCGCTCTACTTCGCCTACATGGACGACGAGATCCTCTGCGTGAGCGAGGGCGGGTTGCCGCGCCCCCTCACCCGCGACGAGTTCCGTTGGCTGGATGTGGAAGTGGGTTGGAAGCACTTCCTGGGGCGTTGGCAGGGCCGCTCGTGCTATGCGCTGGCCATCACCGGCCGTGTGCCCGAGGGGTTCGCGCGGGTGGGCCTGCGGGCGTGGCTCGGGCGCGTGGAACCGGCCTTCTTCTACCTTGCCGGACGCGCCAAGCAGATCGTCGAATGGCACCGCGACCATCGCCACTGCGGGCGCTGCGGCGCCCCCATGCGGGAGCACGACGTGGATCGCGCCATGCACTGCGACGCTTGCGGCCTCACCAGCTATCCGCGCATCTCACCCAGCATCATCGTGTTGGTGCGGCGTGGCGAGGAGATGCTGCTGGCGCGTAACGCCCGCTGGCCGGCGGGGATGTTCAGCACCCTGGCGGGCTTTGTCGAACCGGGCGAATCCATCGAGCAGACCGTGCATCGGGAAGTGCATGAGGAGGTGGGCATCGCCGTCGCCAATCTGCGGTACTTGGGCAGCCAGTCGTGGCCGTTCCCCAATTCGCTGATGCTCGGCTTCCATGCGGACTACGCCGGCGGCGACATCGTGTGCGCCGACGACGAAATCTCCGAAGCGCGCTGGTTCCACCACAGCCAACCGCCCAACGTGCCGCCGAGCACCGCGATTTCGGGTTGGCTCATCGACGCATTCGTGGCCGAAATGAACGGCGGGGCCGAACGCCGCTAGGGCGGCACCGCGGTCGCCGGGCCGCCGAACGCGGCCATGAGCGCGAAGGTGAGCGTGAGGTGGCCGTCCGCGCGGAACTTGCCGGCCATGAACGCCGCCACGAAGTCGCCACCGCCGCCGAGCAGGGCCAACGCCGTTTCCGCCGAGTCGAAGCGAAACATGGCCTCCGGTTGCAAACGGTCGTCGAAACGAACGCCGGCATCGGAGATGGCGCATACCAGCGGGGGCAGGGCGCCGATGGCGAGGCCCACCCGCACATCGCAGCCGGCGACGCCCGCCCGGCCCCGCGCCGCCAATGTCTCGCGCAGCCGAGCGCGGGCTTCCATCGCACCTTCCCCTTGCGCCATCGGCCACCGTCGCAACACCGCCGTGTGATAGATTACATCGCTTTGCGCCCCCACCGGCTTGACGCCGGCCTTGGAATCGTCAATGGATTACCTGTTCGACTACTTGGGCTTTCTGGCCAAGACGGTGACCATCGTCGCCGCCGTGCTGGTGTTGCTCGGCGCGGCCGCCGCCCGCCGTCACCGTCCACCGGCAGCGCACATCGAGGTCACGTGCCTGAACGACCGGTTGCGGGAGCTGCGCAACGCGGTGCAGCAGGCCATGTCGACGCCGGCCGAGTTCAAGAAGCGGCTGAAGCGCGAGAACAAGGCTGTGGAACGCGAGCTCAAGGCCGGCGACGACAAGCCGCGCATCTTCGTCGTGAACTTCAAAGGCGACCTCGAAGCGTCCGCGCTCATCAGCCTGCGCAATGAAGTGACGGCGATCCTCACCAGCGCCAAGGATGGCGACGAAGTGCTGGTACGCATCGAGAGCGGCGGCGGGCTGGTGCATGCCTACGGTTTGGGCGCCTCCCAACTGTCGCGCATCAAGGGCAAGGGCATCCGCTTGGTGGCGGCCATCGACAAGGTGGCGGCCAGCGGTGGCTACCTCATGGCGGCGGTGGCGGACCGCATCTTGGCGGCGCCGTTCGCCGTGGTCGGTTCCATCGGCGTCGCCGCGCAGGTGCCGAACGTCCACCGCTTGCTGAAGAAGCACGATGTGGACTTCGAGGTGCTCACGGCCGGCGAGTACAAGCGTACGCTCACGGTGTTTGGCGAGAACACGGAAACGGGGCGGGAGAAGTTCCTGGAGGAGCTGGAGGACGTTCATGCGCTCTTCAAGCAGTTCGTCGGCGACAACCGCCCGGCGCTCGACGTGGGCGCCGTCGCCACCGGCGAGAGCTGGTACGGGCAACGCGCCATCGACCGCAAACTGGTGGACGAGCTCAGCACTTCGGACGAATACCTGATGTCGGCCTGCGACGACAAGAACGTCTTCGAGGTGGCTTGGGTGGAGCCCAAGAAGCCCATCGAGCGCGCCTTCGAGCTGATGGTCAACTCCGCGCCCGTGCAGCGTGTGCTGGGCTGGCTGTCGGGTGCGCGGGGCACGGGCTAAACGGGAGCAGGGCGGCCACGGGCGGGAAGTCGCTTGCGCCGCCAAGGGAGGAGAGGGACATGAGCACATTCCGGGCGTTCCGGGTGGAGAAAGACGCCGCCGGCGGCTTCAGCCGCGCCGTGGTGGAGCGGGATGACGACGAGCTGCCGGCCGGCGACCTGTTGGTGGCCGTGAACTACTCCTCGCTCAACTACAAGGATGGCCTCTCCGCCACGGGCAATCCGGGCGTCACCCGCAAGTTTCCCCACACGCCGGGCATCGACGCCGCCGGTGTGGTGCTCGAATCCACCGACGCGGCCTTCCAGCCCGGCGACGAGATCGTCGCCATCGGCTTCGACCTCGGCATGAACACCCCCGGCGGCTTCGGCGAACGCATCCGCATCCCGGCCGGTTGGGCCGTGCCGTTGCCGGCCGGCTTGAGCTTGGAGGAGAGCATGATTCTCGGCACCGCCGGGTTCACCGCGGCGCTCTCAGTGGACAAGCTCGAAGGGGCGGGAATGGCGCCGGACGGCGGCCCGGTGTTGGTGACGGGCGCCACCGGCGGTGTGGGCTCCGTGGCCGTCAAGCTCCTGGCCCAGCTCGGCTACGAGGTGCATGCCGTCACCGGCAAGGAAAGCCAACATGGCTTCCTGCGCGGCTTGGGCGCCGCGCAAATCCTCTCCCGGGAGGCCGCCGCGGAAGGCACCGGCAAGCCGCTGTTGCGGGAGACATGGGGCGGCGTGGTGGATACGGTGGGCGGCGACATCCTGTTCAACGCGGTGAAGTCCCTGCGCTACGGGGCGAGCGTCGCGGCTTGCGGGCTGGTCGCCTCGCCGGCGTTCCCGGCCACCGTGCTGCCTTTCATCCTGCGCCATGTGAACCTGCTCGGCGTGGATTCGGTGGAGCTGCCCTTGGATCGCAAACGCGACATCTGGAGCAAGCTCGCCGGCCCTTGGCAGCTCACGGGCTTGGCCGAGCTCAAGCGGCCGTTGACCTTGGCCGGCTTGTCGGACGCCATCGATCTGATCCTCGCCGGGCAAATGGTGGGGCGGGGCGTGTTGGACCTCAGCGCCTAACACCTTCAATCGCGGCGCAACGCCTCCGCCACCGCGATGGGGCTCGGATAGCGGAAGATCACCAAGTAGATCGAGGCCACCAAGGTGATCACCGTGGCACCCTGCACGACGTGGGCCGCGGCGGCATCCAGCAGCGCCCCCTGCATGGCCACCGCGGTCACCAACAGCGAGAACTCGCTCGCTTGGCCCAGGCGGCAGCCCACCTCCCAAGCCGTCGCCCGGGTTTCGCCCTGCCACGTCAACAGGTAGCGGAACACGAGGGGCTTGAGCCCGAGCAGCAGGCCGGCCAGCACGATGGCCGGGGCCAGCACCTCGATCAGCAACCGTGGATCGATGGCCGCGCCGACGGCGAAGAAGAACAGGATCAGGAAAAAGTCCCGCAGCGGTCGCAGCGTCTCGGTGATGTACTGCGCGATGGGCGAGTTGGCCAGCGACACCCCGGCGATGATGGCGCCCACCTCGAACGACATGCCGGCCATGTGCGCCACGCTGGCCACCGTGAGGCACCAGCCCACCGCCAAGAGAAAGATGAACTCGCCAAACGCGTCGAACCGCTTGAGGAGTGGAATCACCACGAACTTGACGCCGGCGAACGCCGCCACGCCCACCGCCGGCAGGGCCACGACGGCCTTCCCCAAGTTGGCCAGCCCGCCGCCGGCGTCCGGGGCCAACCCGGCCAACAGGATCAGCGCGACGATGGCGATGAGATCCTGAATGAGCAACAGGCTGATGACGACCTCGCCCGTGTGACGGTGGTGCAGCACCGTGGTCGGCAACAGCTTGATGCCGACGATGGTGCTGGAGAACACGCTGGCGATGCCGGCGATCAACGCCACTTGGTTGGCGAAGCCGAAGAGCTTGAGCGCCGCGAACCCCAAGGCGAAGAACGCCGCCGAGCTCACGAGGGCGGTGACGATGGACGCCCCCGCCATGTTCCGGAGCTTGCTTGGCGGCAAGTCCAGCCCCAAGAGGAACAACAGGAAGATGATGCCGATCTCGCCGATGTCCTGAATGAACGCGGCGTCGGGAATCCAGCCGAGGCCGTGCGGGCCAATCGCCACCCCGATGCCGATGTAGGCCACCAGCAGGGGCTGGCGCGTGTAGAGCGCGGCGGTCGCCAGCACCGTGGCGCCGGCGAAGATCAGGAAGAAGGATTCGATGACACCGAATGGCATGGCGGGCAAGGGTAGCGGATGACGCGGCGAGCCGCCGCCTTCAACCTCGCCTCAAGCGCTTGGCTTTGCTTGTCGTCGAAACGCCGGCAGGGGTTGTCGGACACTGCCTTGGTAGTGGTCCGTCATGGCGCTCATGGCCGCGATGGCGGTTTTCGCTGCGCGGTCATCGGCGAGCACGAAGGCGTCGAAGCCTGAGCGGTGCAGGTAGGGCGCCAGATCGGGCAGGATGTCGCCGTAGGCGCGCAACTCGCCGTCAAACCCGTGGCGCGAGCGCAACAGCATGCCCAGCGAAATGCCGCGGCCATCGGTGAAGGCGGGGAAGTGGATGGCGACCAGCGCCACCCGGTCGAGGAACGGCGTACACGCCTCGGGTTCCGCGTCGCCGGCCAGCCACACGCCGAGGTGTCGCGCGGAATCGAGCGCGGCGCCATGTTCCAGCCAGGCGGCCAACGGCAGAATCGAGCGGTCGCGCACCGTGGCGGGCGGCACCGGCGCCTCCAACAACGTCCAGTCGTCCCGCGCCACCACGCGCTCCCTAACCAGCGTTGGCATAGACGTGCTGCCGAAACGGTTCGATGCCAATGCGCCGCACACAGGCGAGGAAGGGCTCCGCCGCCGCGCGTTCCCGCAGATAGACCTCGAGGATGCCGTCAATGACTTCCGGCACGTCGGCGCGGCCGAAGGAGGGCCCCAAGATGGTGCCGAGGGAGGCGTCTTGGCCGGCGTTGCCGCCCAACGAAATCTGATAGAACTCGGCGCCCTTCTTGTCCACCCCGAGGATGCCGATGTGGCCGACGTGGTGATGCCCGCAGGCGTTCATGCAGCCGGAGATGTTGAGGTCGATGGGGCCCAGGTCGTCCACGGCTTCACGGCCTTCAAAGCGGCGTTGCAGCGCCTCGGCGATGGGGATGGACTTGGCGTTGGCCAGCGAGCAGTAGTCGCCGCCCGGGCAGCACACGATGTCCGTGAGTTGCCCCACGTTGGCCGCCGCCAAGCCTTGCCCGACGGCGCGTTCCCACAGTGCCGGCAGGTGGCGCTGCGGCACGTCGGGCAGGATGAAGTTCTGCTCGTGGCCGATGCGCAGTTCGCCGAACCCGTAGGTGTCCGCCCAATCCGCCACCGCGTCCATCTGCACGTCCGTCACGTCGCCCGGGGGCACGCCGGTGAGCTTCGTGGACAGGGTGACGATGGCATGGCCGGGCACTCGATGCGGCGCCACGTTGTTGCGCATCCAAGCGTTGAAGGCCGGCGATTCGAGCCGGCGCTCCGCCAGCAATGCCGCGGCATCGGGCTGCGGCGCATGGGCAGGCGGCTCGAAGCACGCCGCCACGCGCTCGATCTCCGCCACCGTCAGGGTGCCCGGGCCGTCCTTCAAGTGGGCCCACTCGGCGTCCACCTTCGCCTTCAGGCCGGGCAGCGTCAGGGCGCGGGCGAGGATCTTGATGCGCGCCTTGTACTTGTTGTCGCGGCGGCCATGGCGGTTGTAAACGCGCAGGATGGCCTCCAAGTAGGTGAGCAGGTGTTCGGCGGCCAAGCCTTCGCGGATGAGGCCGCCGATGGCGGGTGTGCGGCCCAGGCCGCCGCCGACGAGGAAGTCCAGCGTCACCTCCCCGGCCGTGTCGCGGCGCACTCGAACGCCGATGTCGTGGACTTGGGTGGCCGCGCGGTCCGCGGCGGCGCCGTTGAAGGCGATCTTGAACTTGCGCGGCAACCAGTCGAACTCTGGATGCTGCGTTGACCATTGCCGCGTCAATTCGCAGTACGGGCGGGGATCCACGGCCTCGTCGGCGGCGACGCCGGCGAATTGGTCGGTGGTGATGTTGCGAATGCAACTGCCGCTCGTCTGGATGGCGTGCATCTCCACCTTGGCGAGGTCCGCCAGGATGTCCGGCACCGCCTCCAAGGCCGGCCAATTGAACTGGATGTTCTGGCGCGTGGTGAGGTGGCCGTAGCCCTTGTCGTAGCGGCGCGAGATTGCCGCCAGGGCGCGGAGCTGGGTGGACGACAGCGTCCCGTAGGGCACCGCCACCCGCAACATGGGCGCCAGGCGCTGAATGTACAGGCCATTGCGCAGCCGCAACTGCTGGAACGCCTCGTCCGTCAGTTCGCCGGCGAGGTAGCGCCGGGTCTGCTCTCGGTACAGCGCCACGCGCTCGTCGATAAAGCGCTGGTCGAAATCGGTGTAACGGTACATTGCCGCGGCAACCCTTAAGGAGCGGGGCGCACCTTAGCAGCCCGCCGGCGATGCGAGAACTAACGCCTCGTTCTATGCATAGAACAAGGCGGCGTCACCCGGCTGCGGAAAGCGCTCCCGCGGCACACTGGCCCGGTGGCCATCCGGGCCGGTGGCGCTAATCGAAGGCGTAGCTCAGACGCACATACACGAAACGTCCCGCCAACCCGAAGGGCGTGTCGTTCGGATAGCGAATGCCCCAGAGGATGTTCGAGAGATGCGTTTTGGCGAGCTCAGTGGGCAGTTCGTCGAACACGTTGTCGATGCCGACCGTCGCCTGCACGGCGCCGGCGGTGGCGCGACCTTCGAGGTCCACCGTGGTGCCGGCATCCACTTCCACGCGCCCGGTGTCGATGGGATGCTGGATGGTCTCGCCGTAGTGGTTGGCGCGGACGGTGAGGCCAAAGCCGCCACGCGTCCAATCCACGGTGAGGTTCGCTTGGCGACGGGGTTGGCCGCGCTCCAGCAACTCCTCCGCCCAGCCGCCAAAGTAGTTGGCGAAGGTGAGCCCGGCCGGCGCTCCGTTCGGCAGCATGGTCTTCTCGATCTCCGTCTTGTTGGAGTGTCCGCTCGCGGTCACGAGCAGCGAGCCACCGGCGGCGGGGAAGCCGAGCTGCGCCGTCAAATCCACCCCTTGTGTGCGCGTGTTCACGCCATTGAAGAAGAACGCCGCCGTGGCCACGTTCTCGTTGGCGCAGGCGGCCATGGCGGCACAGCCGATGCCGAGGGAGCGCACCACGCGGTCGTCGATGTTCGTGCGGTAGAAGTCCGCCGCGAGGCGCAGGCCAAGCGGGTGGTCGGCCGGCGCGTAAACGATGCCGGCGCTCACGTTCTCGGACGTTTCGTGCTCCAAGGCATCCACCCCGAAGGCGCGGGCGATGGCGTGGCCCTCATTGGCCACGAAGGTGGTGGTCAGCCCCTCTTCGCTGCCGACGAACACCACGGAGTTGAAACGTCGTTGCGACAGGCTCGGTGCCCGGAAGCCGGTGGAGAAGGCGGCGCGCAAGGCCAAGTCATCGCCCAGCGGCACCCGCGCCGCGACCCGCCCGGTGCTCTGGGCGCCGGCGTCGCTGTAGTTCTCGGCGCGCAGGGCGGCGCTCACGCTCAGCCAGGAGAGCTCAGCCGCCAGGTCCACATAGGCCGCTTGGCTGGAGCGGCTGTCGTCACTCATGCGCTCGTTGCGCGGGCTGTAGCCCGGATAGCCTTGGAAGCCACAGGCCGCCACGGCGCCGTCGATGGGCGTGCCGTCCGGCGCCACGGCGAACGCCCCAAAGTCATCCACGTGGGGCAGGCCGCAGGACCACGACGCTTCATCGCCGGCGCGCTGCTGATAGCTCTCACGGCGGTGTTCGAGGCCGGCGGCGAGCGCCATGCCGTTGTCGAACTCGCGGCGGGCGTCGAAGTTGAAGGTGAGCTGGTCGAACTCGATGGCGCCGCTGTCGCCGGACCGCGGGCCGGCATTGCCCATGATCTCCGCCACGCCGGCCATCGGGTTGTCGGCCAAGTATTGCGCGGCGACCGAGGCGTTGATGCTGTTGGAGACGCCGAACTTGAACTCGTTCCAGCCGTAGGCGGCGCTGAAGTCGAGCGCCCATCCAGCCGTGTCGCGGCGGGCGCCGAACACCAACGAGCGGTCCTCGATGCGCGACTCCTCATAGGGCAGGAACCCTTGGGGATAGACCGGGTGCGCATTGCGGTTGTGGAAGTTCACCGCTGCCGGCAGGATCACATCCCACCCCGGGCCGGGGCCGCCGGCGCCGGTTTGGACGCCTTCCCAATACTGGTAGCGGAACCGATAAGCGCCGCTGGAAAGCCCCTCACGGCGCGATGCGCCGCCGAAGGCGTACAGTTCCAACGTGTCGCTCACGGGCAGGGCGGCGTTGATGAACGCGGCGCGGTTTTCGTGTTCCGGTGAGCTGTCCACGATGAGCCGGTCTTGGTAGTTCGGGTCGAAACCGCCGTTGCCGCCGTTGCGCAGCAGCGCATGCTCGTCATGCCACTCGCCGGTGATGTGGACGAAGCCACCGTCGCCGATGCCGAAGCCGCCCGTCACGGTGGCACCGAGGCGGTCGCCGCCGGCGCCGCCGGCGGTGCCGCCATAGAGCGTCAGTTCACCGCGGTCCGCATCTTCCTTCAAGACGATGTTAATCACCCCGGCGATGGCGTCGGAGCCATATTGGGCGGCGGCGCCGTCGCGCAGCACTTCCACGCGGCCGACGGCGGCCATGGGGATGGCGCGCAGGTCCGTGCCGCCGGTGCCCCAACCGATCACGCCGTCCAACACCCGCAGCCACGCCATGCCGTGGCGCCGCTTGCCGTTGATGAGCACCAAGGTTTGGTCTGGGCTCATGCCGCGCAGCGTGGCCGGGTTCAGCAGCCCGCCGTCGCCGATGGAATTGCGCGAGTAGTTGAAGGACGGCGCCAGCTTCGAGAGGGCGGCGCCGAGGTCCTGCTCGCCGCTGCTCTCGAAATCCAACTCGCGGTACACATCCGCCGGCACGGCCAGTTCTTCCGAGCGGCTCTCATCCCGCGCCCGGCTGCCGACGGTCACGACGACCTCATCGACCACCGGCTCGTTTGTGCCTTCGGCGTTTGCTTGGGCATTCGCCGCTTGACAGAGCCCAAGGGCCGTTCCAGCGAGGGTGACAGCCGTCAGATGGCGGACGGATGGGGAGTTGCGCACGGTTTTGCTCCTTCATGCCTCAAATCTGACCGCGTTGGCCCTGCGCCAAAGCGACCAAGGGCGGGACCGTTCCATGTCCCGGCAAGCCACGCCATGATGGCCCCGCAAGTGACGGCAACTATAGCGACGGGTCGATTGCTGTCAAGGCAAGGCCGGCCCGGTGTAAATGCAAAGCAGAAATGTCCCCTTTTGTGCAAAGCAGAAATGTCCCCTTGCTCTCCCGCGCCGGGGTTGTCCATGCTTTGTCCACGGCTCCGTCCCTCAAATGAACCGGAGCGGTGGGCAAAGGGTGGGCAACCCCGCCCGACGCCGTCCCGTTGGTCGCCTGGCCGAACCGGCTTGGGTGGACGCTCATGCCGCGTCCCGCGAGGTCTTGAACCCGCGGCGCCATGGATGATCCGGCGCCGGCTTCCAGTCCGGCCTCGCGGCCTGCTCGACCCGGGCCCTCTCCACCCGGTCCCGCACCCCCTTCCCGTCCTCCACCGAAACCGCCTCCCCGCCTTCCGCCAGCACGCGGAAGTCCAGCCTGCGCCCCTTGTGCAGCACCGTGGCCGCGCCGTCGAAGCCCTTGCGCACCGTCACCGCCGCGCCGCGCAGCCGGTACCCCTTGCCCTGGCCGGTCAGCTGGTGCTCGCGGCGCTCGAACTTGAACGTCAGGTTCCTCGACAGCCTGCGCTCGTGGTGCTCGCTGAGGATCAGCGCCAGCTCCCCCGCGTCGTGCAGCACCGGCCGGTGCGCGTCGTCCGCCAGCAGCGGCGCCGCCGCGAAGCGCCGGTTGCAGTCCGCCATGAACTCCGGCAGGTACTCGTTCGCCACGCCCGCGCCGTCGATGCCGAGCAGCCGCATCTCCTTCGACAGCCGGTCCTGCAGCGTCCGGTTCGCCCGCTCCACGCGCCCCTTCGCCTGCGGCGTGCCGGCGTGGATCGGCTCGATGTCCAGCGTCCGCAGCGCCCGCGTGAACTGCGTCGGCGCGTCCTCCCCGTCCTTGCGGTTCACGCGGAACACGCTGTGGCGGTCCGAGTGCAGCGCCACCGGCCGGCCGTGCGACTCCAGGTGCGCGCCCAGCGTCTCCATGCACGCCCGCGTCGTCTCCGCCTCGAAGAACCGCAGCGCCGTCAGCCGGCTCGTCGCGTCGTCCACGAACGCGATCAGCGCGCGGCGCGGCCCGCGGCCCTCGAACCAGTCGTGCGGCGAACCATCCACCTGCACCAGCTCGCCCACCCGCGGACGCCGCGGCCGGCTCTGGTGGACCCGCGCCTTCCGACGGCCCCTCGGACGCCACAGCCCATCCTCGATCATCCACTTCCGCAGCGTCTCGCACGACAGCGGCAGACCGTGCGCCTCCGCCAGCTTCTCCGCCGCCAGCGTAGGCCCGAAGTCCCGGTAGCGCTCCCGCACCGCCGACAGCGCCGCCTTGCGGACCTCCTCCCCCAGCGCGTTGTTCGGAACCTTGCCGCGATGGCCCGACGCCAGCCCCGACGCCCCCTGCTCCCGGCACCGCTTCGCCAGACGCTTCACCTGCCTCGCGCCCAGCCCGAGGCGCGCCGCCGCCTCCTTCTGCCCCAGCCGCCTCTCCACCACCGCGACCACCACCGACAACCTGTCCGCCTCCGCCACCGTCAACACCCTCTCGACCTTCACTCCCAACCTCCGGGAAGTCGCCAAAAGGGGACACTTTAGAATTGCACGAAGGGGACATTACGGCTTTGCGCTAACAGACAAGGCAGGCCCGGGCTCGGCTCTGTCCAAGCCGTGGCGCAACCCATGAATGTGTGGGCGCGGCACAAGCTGGCGGCTCGCTCACCGACCGGGCGCTTAAGGTGGGTCAGCCGCCCTCGACCTTCGCCAAAGCCCATCGCCGAAACTCGTGCAAATCGTTCAAATCGTCGCGAATCGCCCGGTAGGAGATGCGGTGATCGATGTTGGCGTATTGATGCACGAGGACATTGCGGAAGCTCGCCCACCCCCGCAGCCTCTCGGCCAAGTCACTCGAAATTTCGCCAGCCTCTTCCAACACCGAGAACGTGTCCCGGTTCGTCTCCGGGGTGCGCAATCCCGTGTCGGAAATCCAATGGTTGGCGACATCGATGGCCGCTTCGGCCGCCAAGTGGAGGTATCGGTCGGCCAAATCGTACACCGCCGCCTCGGCGAGGAAAGTCGCCTCGTCCAACTCACCGAGGGTTGCCACTCGTGCCAAGGAGGCGGCCAACGCGCGTCGAGCCGCGGCGAGAGCATCTCCCGATCCCCCATGTGTTCGTCCCTCCCGCTGCCTGGCATGGCGCAACCGCCGCATTTCGCGCCGGCGTGGCTCCATGTCTTGATGTTCCCGGATCGTGCGGATCGAAAAGCGCAGCCGTTCGTTCGCGTCGCGCTCGCACAAGAGCAGGCCGTCGCGCAAAACCCGATGACGCAGCAACGGCGGGGCGCCGTTCAGCAACACGATGTGCAGCCGTTCGGCCGGCACCGGATCGGCCAATCTCGCCGCCAGACGGCGGATCGAGCGATTCACGCCACCGGCGTCGCGCACCGCCGCGTCGGCCATCAGCACGGCGATGTCGAAGTCGCTGTTCGGCCGCTCCGAGCCCCGGGCGCGGCTGCCGAAAAGATAGGCAAGCCGCACGTCTGGCCAGTCGGCGAGCCGCTGGCCGAAGCAAACCCTTGCGGCCTCGGTGTCAATCATGCCCAAGCCGGCCGACGGTTGAGGCCGCATCATGGACGCAACGCTCCATCCTGTCCGTCAGTCCTTCATGGCGGCGATCACGCGAATCTCGGCACGGGCGCCGCGCACGGCGAGCGAGGTGATGCCGATGGCCGTCCACGCCGGCCAAGGCGCGGCGAGGAACTCGTCCTTCACAGCCATGAAGGCGCGCATGTGGGCCGGCAGGTCCACGTGATAGCTCGTGAGCTCCACGATGTCCTCGTAGCCGAGCCCCGCCGCGGCCAACACGCGGCCAATGGCCTGCCACGCATTCCTGAACTCCTCCGCGGCGTCTTCCGGCACCTTGCCGTCCGCGCCGGCGCCGATCTGGCCGGAACACACCAACAGCCCGCCGGAGGCGACCGCCGGCGCGAAGTGGAAATTGTCGTAAGTGTGCCGGTCGGCTTCGGTGAGGATGACGTTGCGTGGCATGGCATGACTCCATCAGGCCGCAAAGCGTGGATGATAGCGCCACGCGGCCGCCCCCGACCGCCAAGGCCCGGCGAATTGAAGTAGGATAGCCAACCGTCTTGGTCGGACATTATGGGGACGACGGCGTGGTTGAAATCTCCGAAGCGGCGCAGGGCTACTTGCGGGAGCTGTTGGCGAAGCAGGAGCCCGGTTGCGGCATCCGCATCTTCGTGGCGCAGCCCGGCACGCCCCATGCGGAGACGTGCATCGCGTACTGCCGCGACGGTGAAGCCCAACCCGATGACGAACCGGTGGCGTATGACGGCTTCACGGCGTATTTCGAGAAGCGCAGCGAGCCCTTCCTGCTCGACGCCGCGGTGGATTTCCAGGAAGACCGCATGGGCGGCCAGCTCACCATCAAGGCGCCCAACGCGCGCACCCCGAACGTGGGGCCGGATTCGCCGTTGGAGGATCGGATCAACTACGTGCTGTTCAACGAGATCAACCCCGGGCTCGCCGCCCACGGCGGCATGGTGACGCTAGTGGAGGTGGTGGATGGCGACACGGCGGTGCTGCAGTTCGGCGGCGGCTGCCAAGGTTGCGCCGCGGTTGACATCACGTTGAAGCAGGGTGTGGAACGAGCGCTCCTAGACCAACTGCCGGAGCTGGTGGCCATCAAGGACGCCACCGACCACACGATCACCGAGCACGCCTACTACCGCTGAAACGCCCGCCATGTCGGGCCGCCCTGCGGGTGCGCGTACCGCTTGGGCAGGGCAGGGAAGCGGCCGCCCAGTGCCGTTGGCGCCGCTTGGGCTCAACCGGCGCGCCGCAGCTTCACACGCGCAAGCAACGGCTCCGCCAACCGCTCCGCCAGCTCCATGAGCAGCGCTTCGGTGTCCTCCCAGCCGATGCAGGCATCCGTGATGGAAACGCCGTAGTCCAAGGTTTCGCCCAGCTGCTGGCTGCCCTCGGCCAGATTGCTCTCGATCATCATGCCGACGATGGAAGCGTTGCCGTCCGCAATCTGCCGCGCCACTTCCCTTGCGACGGCCGGCTGGCGGCGGTGGTCCTTCTCCGAGTTCGCATGGGAGCAATCGACCATGATGTTGGGCGCGAGCCCCGCCGCCTGCAGACTGGCTTCGCAGGCCGAGATGGCCGCCGGATCGTAGTTCGGCCCAGAGTGGCCGCCACGCAGCACGATGTGCGCCAGTTCGTTGCCCCGCGTGTGGATCACGGCCACTTGGCCAGACTGGTTGATCCCCAGGAAACGGTGCGGCTTGGTGACGGAGCGCAGGGCGTTGATGGCCACGCCCAAGCCGCCGTCCGTGCCGTTCTTGAAGCCCACCGCCGAAGACAGCCCAGACGCCATTTCCCGATGCGTCTGCGATTCCGTGGTGCGCGCGCCGATGGCGGACCACGCGATGAGGTCGTGCAGGTACTGCGGCATGATGGGGTCCAACGCTTCCGTCGAGAGCGGCAGGCCGATCTCGCCCACATCGATGAGCAGGCGCCGCGCGATGTGGATGCCATC
Organism: Candidatus Azotimanducaceae bacterium; assembly: GCA_965200505.1. Taxonomy (GTDB): domain Bacteria; phylum Pseudomonadota; class Gammaproteobacteria; order Pseudomonadales; family Azotimanducaceae; genus VXNE01. The sequence goes on from OZ241343.1 coordinate 3,778,968, forward strand.
CTCGATGTGGAAGGAATCGTCGAGATAGGGATCGTTGATGAGCCCCTTCCAGCCCACCGTGGTGCGCGGTTTCTCGAAATAGGCCCGCATCACGACGAACAAGCTATCGGCGGTGCGTCGCGCCAGTTCGTTCAGCCGCCGCGCGTACTCCAAGGCGGCGTCCACATCGTGGATGGAGCAGGGCCCCGCCACCACGAGCAGCCGGTGGTCACGCCGTTCCAGGATGTTGCGCACCACATGGCGGGCGGCGGCGACGCGTTCCGCCAGCGCATCGGGGACGGGCAACGCCGCCTTGACGGAGTAGGGGGTTGGCAACACCTCGTTGGCCAGCACGTTAAGATTCTCCGTTGGTTGGTGCATAAGCCCTCCAAAACGAAAAAACCCCGATGGACGCTGCCTGTCGGGGTTCCGGGAGAGGCAGCCTGGCGCGCCCCTCGATAAATCAAGCGAGCCGCGCTAACGCAAGCGATAGCGAAACCAAAGGCCCGGCCAAGGGGTTCCAAGCGAACCGCGGCCGGGCGACGTCACGCGAACTGCCTCGTTGAGCCTCATGCGCCGCATTGTCCCCGGTTCCTGGCGGAAAATCAACAAGTGTTTGGGCGCCGGCATGCGCTCGACGCGCGATGCGAACGGGCAGAGTGGTAAAGTGGCGGCCGCCAATCGCCATAGGAACTGCTGTGCGTATCGTCCTCGTGCTTTCCCTCGCGCTGTTCGCCGGCCTTGCCGGTTGTCAGAGCTACACGGATCCATCCGCTGGCCGCACGGTGGGGGAGGTGACGGACGACGCCAGCATCTCATTGCGCATCAAGGGCGCGTTGCTGGCGGACCGGGAAGTGAGCGGGCTGCGCATCAATGTCGAGGTGCATCAGGGCGTGGTGGCCCTGTATGGGCGGGTGAAGAGCGAGGCGCACCGGCTGCGGGCGCTCGGCATCGCGCGGGACGTGCGTGGCGTGCGCAAGGTCGAGGACCATCTAGTCACCACGGGGGAGGCCACGAAACCGCCGCGCTAACGGCGTGGCCGAGGGATTCGCAACGCCAGATGGCACTCAACCTGATGTTAGCTTCGAGCCAGTCGCTCCATTAGGTTGATTTACCGAGACTTTAGGATGCTCGAACACCCCGTCTGAATCGGCGGCATCGGTGACTCATTCCCCCGCCGCATCCGCCAGCGCCGCCCAATCGCGGGGCACCAGGAAGTGCTCGGTCAACGCCGCTTCGGGGGAACCGGGGGTCGGGCGCCAGCCATAGCGCCACTGCGCCCTTGGCGGCAAGGACGCCAGCACGGATTCCACCCGCCGGCCGGATTGCAGGCCATAGCGCGTGCCGCGGTCGATGGCCAGATTGAACTCCGCATAGCGGCCGCGCCGGATCAACATGAAGGTCTCCTCGCGCTCTCCCCACTGCATGGCAGCGCGGCGCTCGAAGATGGGAACGTAGGCGGACAGGAAGGCATCCCCGACGCCGCGAACAAAGGCGAAGCTGGCATCGAAACCGCCCTGCGTCCAATCGTCGAAGAAGATGCCGCCCACGCCACGCGCTTCGCCGCGGTGGTGCAAGTGGAAGTATTCGTCGCAGTTGCGTTTGAGTTCGGCATGGCAGTCGCCGTGGGCGCGGCAGGCATCCCGCGCCACGCGATGCCAATGCACCACGTCCTCCTCGAACGGGTAGTGGGGCGTGAGATCGAAGCCGCCGCCGAAGTGCCACGCCGGCACGCTGGCCGCCACCAGGAAGAACCGCAGGTTCATGTGCGTGGTGGGCACGTAGGGATTGCGCGGATGGACGATGGTGGAGAGGGCGACGGCCTGAAACGGCCGCCCGGCCAGTTGCGGGTTGCGTTCCGTGGCCGCGGCCGGCAAGGCGTCCCCGATGCTATGGGTGAAGAGCACCGCGGCCTTTTCGATGGCGCCGCCGTTCTCAAGGACGCGCGGGCGCGAGATGCCGCCGCCGGGGCCCTCAAGGTCTTCGCCCGCGAAACGCCGTAGGCCATCGAGCCGCTCAAGTTCACTGGTGATCGTCCCTTGCAGGGCGAGGAAGCGGCGTCGCACCGCGCTCACCCAATGGGTTGCTTCCGACATGGGAATGTTCCGAGGCGACCGGGCCGAGGGCGTGAAACGCGGATTTTGCAGTATCCTGCCGCGCTTTTGGCGATGGCGGAGGCCGCTTGCGATGATGCACGGCAGCGAGGGCGTGGCCGAGGCGCGCACACGGGTCGCGGCCGCCCGCGACCAGCTTCGCCAAGCCGCGGCCGGCTTGAGCGAGGCGGCGCAGATCGAACTCTATGACCTCGCGTTGTCGAGGGCCGAACTCGCTGGCGCGGCGGCGTTGCTCGATTACGCCGAGCTCGACGCCGAGCCGCCGGAAACCGCGCTGAAAGCCGCTTTGGCGTCTGCCTTCTGCGCCGAAGCGGTGAGCAACTTCCAGCATCGCTTGCGGCTTAGGCCCAGCGCCTATGGGCTGAACGCCCACGACTTGCCCGACGCTCACATCTCTTTCACCGAGGGCCACTTGGCGCCGGCCAACCTCATCGCCATCGGCGACGCGCTGCGGCAACGCGGCGGCCGCTTGCCCGCGGATCATTTGGACGGGGAGCAGGCGCTCATCCGCGAGACGTTCCGCCAATTCGCGGACGAACGGGTGGCGCCGCTCGCCGAGGCGATCCACCGCCAAGACACCATCGTGCCGGACAGCATCATCGATGGCCTCCGGGAACTCGGCTGCTTCGGCCTCTCGGTGCCGGCGCGATACGGCGGCCTCAAGCCCGATGACGCCGAGGACAGCCTAGGCATGGTCGTCGTCACCGAGGAGCTGTCGCGCGCCTCCCTAGGCGCGGCCGGCAGCTTGATCACGCGCCCGGAGATCATGGCCCGCGCCGTGTTGGAAGGTGGCACGGAAACGCAGAAGCGCCGTTGGTTGCCGGGGCTTGCGGCCGGCGACCCGCTGTGCGCCATCTCGGTGACGGAACCGGCCACCGGCTCCGATGTCGCCGCGGTCGGGCTGAAGGCGACGCCGGCGAACGGTGGTTGGCGGCTGAACGGCGCCAAGACGTGGTGTACGTTCGCCGGCAAGGCCGGTGCCATCCTGGTGCTGGCGCGCACGGATCCAGCGGCGCATCCGCCACATCGGGGGCTCTCGCTCTTCGTGGTGGAAAAGCCGGCCACGGACGCCCGCCAGTTTGAACACGCCGATGGCCGCGGCGGCAAAGTCTCCGGCCGCGCCATATCCACCATCGGCTATCGGGGCATGCACTCGTTCGAGATGTTCTACGACGATTTCTTCGTGCCGGCCGATGCGCTGGTCGGCGAGGCCGGGGGGCAGGGCAGGGGCTTCTACTACACGATGCGCGGCTTCGCCGGCGGCCGGCTGCAGACCGCCGCCCGCGCGTGTGGCCTGATGCGCGCCGCGTTCGAGGCGGCGCTCGCCTACGCCGAGGTGCGCCGCGCCTTCGACCGCACCGTGGCCAGCTATCCGCTCACGCTCATGAAGTTCGCCCGCATGGCGACGCACATCACGGCCTGCCAGCAGTTCGCGTACGCAACGGCGCGGCGCATGGATGCCGGTGGCGGGCAACTGGAAGCGAGCTTGGTGAAGCTCCTCGCCTGCCGGGCGGCGGAATGGGTGACGCGCGAGGCGATGCAGATCTATGGCGGCATGGGCTATGCCGAAGAGGTCGCCGCGAGCCGCTACTTCGTGGATGCGCGGGTGCTGTCGATCTTCGAGGGCGCCGAGGAGACGCTGGCGCTGAAGGTGGTGGGGCGGGCGCTGCTCGCCGAGGCCGGCGCCGGCTGACGGCGTTACGGTTCGGCGGATAGCCGCCGCCGGGTCCGGCGGCGCGGTTTCAAGTCCTGATCCTTCGCGCGCCGCACCCGTATCACGCTGGTGGGCCCCAAGTCGAACAGGAAGATCGATGCGACGGCCAGCCCCAAGAGCGCCGGCAGCATCGCCACGGGCAGCGGCAACGACAACGCGAGCGCGACGCTGATGGCGCCGGTGACAAGCAGCACCATGGGCCGCCCAAGCCACCAGTTCCACACCCGATGGCGGCGCAACGTGGTGTGCAGGATGCTGGCGGCGGCGCGGCCCCAAGCCTCGTTGTCGCCATCGCACATGATCTTCGCTTGGGTGAACCAAGCGCCCTTGCCATTGCACACCATCACCAAGCGCTTGTCCGCGCAGGCGAACGCGAAATCGAACTTGTGGAGCGTGTCCGGCACGTCCGAGCCGGCCACTTCGGCCAATGAGTCGAAGCAAAGCTCGTGGCTGCCGACATGCACGTTCAGTTGCGAGATCGGCCGTTCCGACTCCTCCAAGTGGCCTTGCAGCGACCAGTGCAGCATGCTCAAGTCCTCGATGTCGATGTCGAAGGCGTCGATGCGCAGCAGGTGGCTGAATGTGGCTTTCACTTGCGTGGGTTCCCGAACCGCTGGGTGGTCTGGGCGTTGATTCTAGCCGAAGCCGGTGCCGCGGGTCGTGGCCATTCCATCCACTCAATTTCGCATAATACATATTATGTTAAATTGAATGGATGAGTGGCCCGCCACTTGCCGAGGGGCGCGTGGTTACGTTGCTTGGCAGACGCCTATAATTGAGGCCATTCCCCGGCGGAGATGCTAGTGAGGGCGCTTCTGGGCGCGCTTGCGCTGGGCTTTGCGAGCCAAGTGCAGGCCGTGGTGGCCACTGACGATGCCATCGGCACGGCGGCCCTGCCGCACCGTGTGCATGAGGTCGCGGGGCTTGAGCGGCCCGTGGAGATCCTCGTCGATGCATGGGGTGTGCCGCACATTTACGCCGCCACCCACTACGACGCCTTCGTCGCGCAGGGCTTCAATGCGGCGCGAGACCGGCTATGGCAGATCGACCTGTGGCGGCGGCGCGGCTTGGGGCGGCTCGCCGCGGTGCTCGGCGCGGATTATGTGGCGCAGGACCGCGCCAACCGCCTCTTCCTCTATCGTGGCGACATGTACCGCGAGTGGCTCGCGTACGGCAGCGACGCCAAGCGCATCGCCACGGCGTTCGTCGCCGGCGTCAACGCCTTCGTGGCGCTCACGCGCTCGGAACCGGCGTTGCTGCCAGTGGAGTTCGCCCTGCTCGGTTATCTGCCGGAACGCTGGCGGCCGGAAGATGTGGTGCGCATCCGCAGCCATGGCCTGTGGCGCAACGTCGTCTCGGAAGTCACGCGGTCGCGCTTGGTGTGCCAAGTGGGTCTCGCCAAGGCTGCTTTGTGGCGGCCGCTGCGCCCGGATTGGGCGCTCAAGGTGCCAGATGGCCTAGACCCCTGCTCCATTCCCGCCGATGTGTTGAAGGACTACCTGTTGGCCACGGCGCCGGTGCGCTTCGAGGCGAACTTGGACGAGCGGCCCGCGCAAGCCGAGTTGGGCGCCGCCGCCGGCAGCAACAACTGGGTCATCGCACCGGCGCGCACCCGAGGCGGCAAGGCCATGCTCGCCAACGACCCCCACCGCGGCCACGCGGTGCCGTCGCTGCGCTACGTCGCGCACCTCGTGGCGCCCGGGCTCAACGTCATCGGCGCCGGCGAACCGGCCCTGCCCGGCATCTCCATTGGCCACAACGAGCGCATCGCGTTCGGCCTCACCATCTTCTCCATCGATCAGGAGGATCTCTACTTCTACCCAGCCACCACGCCGGTCAAGACCATCGTCGAGTCCATCGCCGTGAAGGATGGCGAACCGGTGCCGGCCACCCTCGAGTTCACCCACCACGGGCCGGTCGTCCATCGGGACGGCGAGCGCATCTACGCCGTGCGCGCCGGCTGGCTGGAACCGGGCATGGCACCCTACTTCGGCAGCGTGGAGTACATGCGCGCCGAGAACTGGCGTGAGTTCCGCGCCGCGCTGAACCGCTGGGGCGCACCCTCCGAGAATCAGGTGTATGCCGACGTCGACGGCAACATCGGCTACAAGCCGGCCGGGCTGTTCCCGCGCCGCGCCGCCCACGACGGCCTGCTGCCGGTGCCGGGCGACGGCCGCTACGAATGGCGCGGGTTCTTCGACATGGATGCGCTGCCGGAGGAATACAACCCGGCGCGCGGCTTCATCGCCACAGCGAATGCCAACACGCTGCCGCCGGGCTACCCCATCGCCAAGCGTCGGGTGGGGTTCGAGTGGGCGGCGCCGTGGCGCCAGCGGCGCTTGCTGGAAGTGTTGCGCGGGGCCGAAGGCCACACATTGGAAGATTCCTTGGCCCTGCAAAGGGACTATGTTTCCAGCTTGGCGCAAGCCTTGGTGGCGGCGCTGCCGCCCGGCACGTTTCTCGACGGCTGGGATGGCGCAATGTCCGCCGAGTCACCGCAGGCGGCGTTCTTCGCCGTTTGGTTTCACCGCCACCTGAACCCGGCCCTCACCCGCTGGGCCTTGGGGGCGCAGGATGTTGTGACCAACTTGGACTCCACCGTGATCGTCGAGCTTGCAGGCGATCCCGACGCCAGCGCACTGATCGCCGAGACGCTGGACGCCGCGTGGGCCGAAACCACCGCCCTGCTCGGCGACGACCCAACCCGATGGCGTTGGGGCGCCCTGCTCCGCATCGCCTTCGAGCATCCGTTGCTGCATTTGGCCGACGCGCCGTTGGCCGCTCAAATGCGCATCGCTTCGTTCGGCCGCGGCGGGCATGGCCACACGGTCAACAACAACGGCTTCGACCCAGAGAACTTCGCGGTGCGCGGCGGCGCCTCCTGGCGCATGGCCGTGACGCCGGGGGACTGGGACGGCGCCCGCATGACGAACGCGCCGGGCCAGTCCGGCGATCCGCAGAGCCCGTTCTATGACAACTTGGCCGCCGGTTGGGCCGCGGACGAGAGCTTCCCCCTGCTCTACAGCCGCGCCGCGGTGGAGCGGCACGCGAAGCTCAAGATCGAGTTGCGCCCCGCCCCCTAAACAGCGCCCCTTCAGCGCACTCGAAAGCGGGCGTTGACGAGGCCCGTGTCGGCTTCGGCATGAATCGACGCTTGCGCCATGTGCAGGCCGTGTTGCACCCGCAGGCGATCGGTCCAGCGCAAGATGGCGTTGAACGGTTGCCGTTCGATCACCACGGTCACGCCGCCGGCGCTGTCCGGCTGATAGCGCGTGAGGCTCAAGTCGAACGCTTGCGCGGTGTTATCCACCAGCATCAGCAGCGATTGGTCGGACGACTTCGGCGTTGCTTCGCTGCCGGCCCGCCGAGCGCGGGCCTCATGGGCCTGCATCCACTGCAGCCGCGATTGCTGCCGCAGGAAGTCCTCGACGCCGGCGGCCCGATATGCCGCGATGGGTTGATGGACGCCGGTGTGGAGGACGGCGGCCACGGAGACGGCCAACCCGATGTGCAGCGCCCGCCGATCGCGCTGGCCAAGGGCGAGATAGCGCCCGGCGAGCCACGAATCCCGCCAAGGGATGGCGCTCCCGTCCGGGAGCCGGGTGCGCAGTCCGTCGAGCCAACCCTTGAGCTTCATCCGGCCAACTCCAAGCGCAGGCGGGCATGCACCCGCCCTTCTCGCTCTTCGGCGGAGCCGATGTCCACTTCCAGCCCCTGTGCCGCCAAGCGCTCCGTCAGCCGATCCAGATCAGCGTAGCCGGCGAGCGTGAGCTCGGTGGCGAGTTCCGCCCTGCCCTCGTTGAACGACAGAGACCGGAGCTCCGTGCCCTGCCCTTCGCTGCCGATGCCGGCGGCGAGCCGGCCAAGCAACACTTGGAACTGCGCGGGGCCGTGATCCACTTGCCCGACGCGCCGCCGCATCTCGGCGTAAACGTCCGGCGCTGGACGCTCGTCCGGGTAGATGCTCCGGTACAAGGCCACCGCTTCGGCGGCGAGTGCGCCAGCCTTGTGTTCGGCCCAAACGCCCTCCGCCAACGCGCCGCCCACGAAGATCGCCGCCCACAGCGCCGCCAACGCGGCCACGCCACGCCAACGCGCAACGTCGGCGGTGGCGCGGCGCCGCGCCGGCCGGTAAGTGCCCTGCAGCAGATTGAGTGGCGCGGCATCGGGCGAGAAGCGCCCGGCGAGGTACGCCAGCGGGCCATCGGGCAAGGGGACTTCCTCGACCGTCACCGCCGGAAGGTCCGCCATGTCCGGCACTGCCCCGCCGATCAACACCAGCGTGGCGTCGCCCGGCCCGCCGGCCATCGCTTGGCAGGCATCCGGCAACACGTCGGCCAACAGCCCAACATCGACGCGGGCCATGTGTTCCGGCGTGCGCAGCAGCGCATCGTCGCCATCCAGCATCGCGCTGACCACGCCGGCGCCGGCCGGCAGCAGGCTCGCATCCGGCACGGCGTGGCCCACCGCGAGGCCGGCGTTGGCCAAACACGCCAGCCAACCGGCAAGAAGCGCGTCGTCCAGCACCGCGCAGCGCACCGGCTGGCCGGCGCGGATGGGCGCATGCGCCAAGTGCATGGTTTCGATGTCTTGCGCCAGGAACTCTTCCGCGGCGAACGGCAGCGCGCGGCGAATCTGCGCGGCGCTGCGCCCGGGCACGGCGATCGTGAGCCAAGTGACGTGTTCCACCGGCACCAGCAGCACCACCTCGCGGGCCCACGGCTCCTCGGCCAGCGCCGCCAGCGCGTCCGCATCCGCCCGCCCGTGCGCCACCACGGCACCGGCGGCGTCGCAGGCCAGCCATTGGGCGTCCATGTGCCAGCCGGCCTCAGTCTGGCCGGCAGGGGTGGTGGGGCGAAGGAAGAGCATCAATCCGTGGTTCCTGAGGGGTCGCTTGGCGGCTCGAACCGGTGGCCGAAGTCCCGCCCCAGCAGACGCACGGCGCCGCTGGTCGGGTCGCGGTGCAGCGTGGATCGCAGCTCGGCGCGAACCCCGTCCAGCTCGGCCCGCGCCAACACCTCAAAGAACTCGCTCGTCACGGCGAGGGCGTTGACGCTCGCGCCGAGCGCCGCGTGGTCGGCGGCGGCTTCCGCCACCTCCTGATAATCACGCTCGGATTCTACCAGCCTGCTGGCCACGTCATCGGGCAGGTTGAGGCAGCGCAGCACCTCGTAGCCGGCGGTGTTCACGTTGATGCGCGGGCGCTCGGCCGGCGTGGCCGCCACATGGGCGCGCAATGCCTCGTAGGCATCGGGCTCGACGACCGCGCGCAACTCGCTCACGCCGGCGGCCTTCCGATTCGCTGTGCGATACGGGGGTTCAGCGAGCAGGTAGGTATCGTCTTCGGCGCCGAAGCCATGCACATCGCGGTCCTCATCCACCCAATCGAGCCAAGCGTCGGCGAGGTTCGGGTCGAGCGCCAAGTTCTCGAACAGGCATTTCAGACGCGCCAGATGGTCCGGGCCGCCGGCGCCGGTGACGCCGTTCAGGTCGAGGCGGCGGTCAAGATCGACGATGGCGAGGCTGAGCTCGCCCCCCTCGATGGAAAACGGCGCCTTGGCCGTCGCCCACTCCTCGGCCAGCGTATCCGCGTCCCGCGTGGCGGTGTCCGCCCAATCCTCATGGAGCAGTTGGCGGGCGAACGCCTCGGCGCCGAGGACGTATTCGCGCGCTTGAGCGCCGCCAAAGGTCTGCTTGGCATGGGCGATGGTAAGCGCATGACGCGAGATCATCTGGTGCGCCAAGGCACTTGCGAGGGCGACGATGAGGAGGGCGCTCACCAGCGCGACGCCTCGCCGATGTGCCGGCGCCGACGGCGGCCGGCGGCTCGCTCGGCGCCGATGCCGCGGCGCCGCGGCGCGGCTAGGCAAGCCGATCAACATCGGTGGGCGCCCGCTCGTCGGCCGGCTCATCCGCGCCGTCGTCGGCGTCGGGATCGTCATCGTCTTCCGCGGCGCCTGCATCATCTTCGTCGGACTGCGGCGGCGCCACCCAAGGCACCACCCACAAGCGCTCGATCTCGCCGTGGCGCGGCAGGCTGACGCGCACCACGAGGGCCGCGAGTTGCCGCGTGGCGTCAGCCGGCGGCCAATAGCCGTGTTCCTCACCGCTGTCGTCGATGCCGCTGACGTCGACGTCGCGGACACCCGCCAACAAGAGTTGCGCCACGGGCTGGCTGTCCTCGGCGCGGTCCAACACCGGCCAAAACAGCCGTTCCAGGCCCTCGGCCGTCACGCGGTACGCCACCCGCTGCAGGGCCGGGCGACGCGCTTGGGACGGATTGCGCCAGCCGCGGCGGGTGAACTCCAGCAACGCCGAATGATTCACCGCCACCGCTGCACCCGCGTCGCCCATTTCGCCACGCACCGGCCGATGGGCCAGCTGCTCAACGTCTCGGCGCATGATGTCCAAGGCGCGTTGCAGCGCCACCAACTCGTCGCCGCGCTGCCGCGTGGTGGCGCCGATGTCCGCGATCTGGCGCACCAACTGCGCCGACATCACGCCGATCACCGCGAACACCCCAAGCGCGACCAGCATCTCGAGCAGCGTGAACCCCCGGCAGGCCGGCGCTTGTCGCCCACGGCCGCGCATCAATGCTGGCCGATGAACGCGGTGAGGCTCGCGAACCGGCCGCCCTCGCCCTGCCCCTCGATGGCGAACACGTCGAACTGCAGCCGCTTGAGGAGCGGATGGCTGGTCGGCCGGGTGCTGACGGCGACGGCCCATTCCAACCCCGCGAAGGTGACGCGGCGGCGCGTGTCGCCGGTCGACGGCGCCGCGCCGCCCAAACGGTGGCGCAGCCGCACGCGTTGTATTTCGTTCTGCGCCACCATGTGCGCCAGTGTGCGGCGCTCCAAGGAGTGGAGTTGCGCGATGGTCTCACCGCTGCGCAGATAGACGCTGCTCGCCACCACGGCGACCACCGTGAGCGCCACCAACAACTCGATCAGCGTGAAACCCCGCGTCATGTCTCATCGCCGCCGTGGCGCTGGGCGCGGGTGCGCTGAATCCCATCCGATTGGACGACCCACGGCGCCGCGTCCCACTCCGGGACGAGCCGCACCGCAAAGGGCGTTTGCTCGCCGCTGGAAAAGATGAGGATGCGCGGCACGTCTTGGCGCGGCTTGCCGGTGCCCCGCGCCGACGCCGCGCGCTGCCTGCCGCCGCGCCCTTCCACGCTCACCTCCAATGACACGCCGGCCGGCGGGCGCCGGGAACGGAACGTGCCCTCCGCATGCCGCTGCCAACGCCGCGTGGCGTCATCGTAGGCGGCGAAGCCGTATTCGGACGGATCGACGAACAGCCCCCATGCCTCGTTGCGGTTCACGGACTCCACCCGCGCCAGCTCCACAAGTGCCGCGAGCCGCTCCGCCTCGGTCTGCAGCCCACGCTCGCGGCCGGCGCCGAAGAAGTTGAACGCGACCACCCCGGCCAGCACCCCGACGATGGCCAGCACCACCAAGAGCTCGACCAAGGTGAAGCCCCGCGCCGGCTTGCCCATCACCGCGCTCCCTTCACCCGGCGCCGCGGGCGCGTGGGGAACGGGGTCTGGGTGCAGGCGGGCGTCGCAGCCCCGGACCCAGCGCCGCGGGCGCGTGGGGCACGGCACCAGCGCTACAAGTCGCCGTAACGGATGTCCGCGCCGGCGCCGGTGCCGCCCTCGGCGCCGTCGGCGCCCAGCGAGTAGAGCTCGAAGCCCCGCTCGTTGGTCGCGTAGATATAGGGCGAGCCCCACGGATCCATGGGCAGCTTCTTCGCGTAGCCCTCGGGATTGTAGTTGCGCGGCTCCGGATAGCCCTCCGGCTTGTCCACCAGTGCCGCCAGACCTTGCGTGGTGGAGGGGTAATGCGCGTTGTCCAGCCGATACATGTCCAGCGTGGCGCCGATGCTGCGCAGGTCGTTCTCCACCGCCGTGCGCCGCGCTTGGTCGCCGCGCCCGATGATGTTCGGCACGAACAGGGCACCGAGAATGCCGATGATGACCACCACCACCATGATCTCGATGAGCGTGAAACCGCGGGATCGCTTCATTTCTAGGCCACCAGTTGGTTCATCGTCAGTATGGGCAACATGATCGCAAGCACGATGATAATGACCAGAACGCCCATGAAAAGCATCATCAGCGGCTCGAAGAGGCGCACCATCGTCGTCACGACCCGCGTGAGCTCCTGCTGTTGGTAGTCCGCCACCTTGCGCAACATGGCGGGCAGCTCTCCGCTCGCCTCGCCGCTCGCCACCATATGCAGCAACATCGGCGGGAAGTGGCCGGCGGTTTCCAGGGCGGCGCTCAGGCTCATCCCTTCGCTCACCCGCGTCACCGCGTCGTCCAAGCGCCGCTTGAGCCAGTGGTTGGCGACCACCTCTCCGGCGATGCGCATGGCATCGACCAAGGGCACCCCGCTGCCGGTGAGAATGGCCAGCGTGCTCGCGTAGCGGGCCGCGGCGCCGCCGCGCACGATGCGCCCCGCCAACGGCAGGCCGAGCTTGCGCCGGTGCCAGGCGAGCTGGGCGCGGGGCTGCGCCAGCAGCCGCTTGAGGCCGAGCGCCGCGAGCACCGCCGCGATGGCGACGAGCCACAGCCACTCGCGCAGGAACTCGCTGGCGCCAATCATGGCGCGGGTCAAGAACGGCAGCGCGGTGCCGCTGTCCTCGAAAACCCGCGCGATGTCCGGCACGACATAGATCAACAGGGCGCCGACGATGAGCAACGCGAAACCGAGCAGCAACGCCGGATACAGAAGCGCCATCTCCACGCTGCGCCGCGACTGGAAGCGCCCTTCCACATAGTCCGCCAAGTTCTCCAGCACCGCGGCGAGATAGCCGGACTGTTCGCCGGCGGCGATGGTCGAGCGATACATGTCCGGGAAGGTGGTCGGAAACTCGCCCAGCGCCGCCGCCAACGAATGGCCCTCGCGCACCCGTCCACGCACGGTGACGATCATGGCGCGGGCGCTCGACCGCTCGGTTTGCTTGGCGCCGGCGGCAAGCGCCTCCTCCACCGGCAGGCCGGCGGCGATGAGGGTGGCCAGCTGGCGCGTCAAGAGCGCGAGTTCCAGCTGCGAGAGCCGCCGTCTCGGCAGCCAGCGCGGGCCTTCGCCGGCGTAGCGTTCCGCGGTTTGGCCCACGCGCAATGGCGTCAGCCCCTCGTCGCGCAGCGTTTGGCGCACTTGGCGGGGGCTGTCCGCCTCCCGCACACCCTTCTGCCGCCGCCCGTTGGCGTCGAGGGCTACGAACTCAAAGGCCGCCATCCCCTGCCCCGCCGTATGGCGCCCGGCACACCCCGCAGGTCACGGGTGGCGCGTCACGCGCCGTCTTCCAGCGTGACGCGCAACACTTCCGCCACGGTGGTGAGGCCCGCCAGCACCTTGGCGCGGCCGTCGGCGCGCAGCGTGGGAGACCGCTCACTCGCATAAGTGACCAGCGTGTGTTCCGCGGCGCGGTCATGGATCAGTTCGCGCATGTGGTCGTCCAACAGCACCAGCTCGTAGATGCCGACGCGGCCGCGGAAGCCGGTGTGGCCGCACGCCTCGCAGCCCACCGCATGCCAAACTGGCCCCGGCGACCCGTCGCCAAGGAAGCGCTGCTCGATGGCATCCGGGCGCGACTCCCGCTTGCAATCCCCACACAGCACCCGCACCAGCCGCTGCGCCAACACCCCGGCCAAACTGGACGCCACCAGGAACGGCTCCACCCCTTGATCCACCAACCGCGTGACGGCGCCGATGGCGGTGTTGGTGTGCAGCGTGGACATCACCAAGTGGCCGGTGAGGCTCGCTTGGATGGCGATCTGCGCCGTTTCGAGGTCGCGGATTTCCCCCACCATCACCACATCCGGGTCTTGCCGCAGGATGGCGCGCAAACCGCGCGCGAAGGTCATGTCCGCCTTCTCGTTCACCTGGGTCTGGCCGATGCCCACGAGGTTGTACTCGATGGGGTTCTCGATGGTGAGGATGTTCATGGTGCGCGTGCTGAGCTCGGTGAGCGAGGCGTACAGCGTCGTCGTCTTGCCGGAACCGGTGGGGCCGGTGACGAGGAAGATGCCGTGCGGACGGTCCAGCACCTGCTGCAGACGGCCGAGGGTGCCCTCCCCCATGCCCAGGTTCGGCAATGTCAGCCGCCCCGCTTGCTTGTCGAGCAGCCGCAGCACCACCCGCTCGCCATGCGCGGACGGCAGCGTGGACACCCGCACATCGACCTCCCGCGCCCCGATGCGCAACGGAATGCGGCCATCCTGCGGGATGCGCTTCTCGGCGATGTCGAGCCGCGCCATCACCTTGATGCGGGAAACGAGCAGCGGCGCCAGCGCGCGTTTGGGGCGCACTGCCTCGCGCATCACGCCATCGACGCGAAACCGCACCACCAAGTCGCGCTCGAAGGTCTCGATGTGGATGTCCGAAGCGTCTTCCCGGATCGCTTCCGCCAGCAGCGCGTTGATGAGGCGGATGATCGGGGCGTCGTCCTCCTGCTCCAGCAGGTCTTCGGTTTCCGGCACGGAGTCCGCGAGGCGGGCCAAGCTCAAGTCCTCGCCGATGTCCTCCACCATCTGTTTGGCTTCGGAGGCGTCCCGGGCATAGAGCTGGCCCAGGAGCTCGTCGAAGCGGGCCTCGCCCACCGTCTGCACATCCAAGGCCCGGCCGGCGAAGCGGCGCGCTTCCGCCAAGGTGGCGAGGGGTGGCATTTGGCGGCAAATCAAGGTGACGCGGCCGTTCTGGGGCGTCTTTTTCCCCGCTTCGTCCGCCGCGCCCACCTCCCCGGCGAGGGCCACGCCAAACCGCCGGGCAAAGGCGAACGGCAGGCGCTCCGGCAGGATGTCCTTCTCGAAAGCGGCCTCGGCCATGTGCAGCGCTCCAAGCGCAAAAGCCAATGATAGCAGGGGCGCCAGCCTGACGGCCTCTCCACGAGGGGCCGTCCGCGCCTTGAACGGCCCCGCCCCAAGGTCAGAGCGCCGCGGCGGTCACTTCCACTTCCACCTTGAACTCGGGGCGGGCGAAGCCGGCCACCGCCACCAGCGTTGACACGGGCGGCGGGTCCGAGACGAACTCGTCGCGCGCCGCCATGTACGCCGGGAAGTGGGCGGGGTCCGTCACGTAAGCGCAAACCCGCACCACGTCCTTGAGGGACATCCCCGCCTCGCGCAGCACCGCCTCCGCGTTCTTGAAGCAGAGCCGCGTCTGGTCGCGCACGGAATCCGGAACCGTGCCGTCCGCGGCGATGCCCAACTCGCCGGACACCACCAGCCAGCGGGCACCCGCCGGCACGGTGACGCCGTGGCTGTAGTTGCCGAATGGGGCGCGGATGCCGGGCGGGTTCAGGTGCTGCTTCATGTTAGGCTCGCCAAATCACTGCCACGCCTCAGCATAGCCGGCCAGCGCCGCTCCACCAGAGCATGACCGTTCGCCACTGGCAAGACATGACGACCAGCGACTTTCGCTCCCTCGACCCGGAGCGGACGGTGGCGCTGTTGCCGTTGGGCGCCATCGAGCAGCACGGCCCGCATCTGCCCCTCGGCACGGACGCCACCATCGCCGAGGAGATGTGCCGCCGCGCCGCGGCGCTCACGCCCGACACGCCCGTGCTGCTGCTGCCGACCGAGCGCGTGGGCAAGTCCACCGAGCACACGCAATTTGAGGGCACCCTCACCCACAGCGCTGAAACGCTGCTCAGCGCGTGGATGGAAATCGGCGCCAGCGTGGCCCTCGCCGGGGTGCGCAAGCTGGTGTTCTTCAACGGCCACGGCGGCCAGCCACAGATCATGGAAATCTGTTGTCGCGAGTTGCGGATTCGCCACGACCTGCTGTGCATCGGCAGCGGTGGCGGCAGCTTCGGGGCACCGCCGGACAGCACCGTGCCGGCCGACGAGCGGCGCTTCGGCATCCATGCCGGCACCGTGGAGACGTCCATCATGCTGCACTTGGCCCCCGACCTCGTGCGCATGGAACACGCGCGGGACTTCAGCGGCCTGTTGGCCGAGGTGGAGGCTTCCTACGAAACCTTGCGGGTGATCGGCGGCACCTACGTTGGCTGGCAAGCGCAGGACTTGCATCCCGACGGGTGTTCCGGCGATGCCCGCCAAGCCACCGCCGCCATCGGCAAGATCTACGTCGATCACATCGCCCAGGGGCTGGCGCGGCTCTTGGCCGACGCGTCGCGCTATCCCCTGTCGAACATCCGCAATCGGCCGGCGTGACGCGCCTCGCTGGGCTCGTGGCGCTGGCTGGCGCACTCGCCGCGCCGGCGGCCGAACTCGGCGTGGTGCGGCCCAACGGGGAACGGGCAGCCTTTGCCATCGCCACGCTGGACGAAGCGCTGGGGCTCACGGCGCAGACCGTTCCGAACGACTTCATGTACGAAACGGACAAGACGTTCCTGGGCTACGACTTGAACGCCCTCATGGAACGCCTTGATCTACCGTTGGATGCCGACTATCTGTTTGTCTGCGACGACGGCTACGAGGCCCAAGTGAACGCCGCGCTGTTGACTGATGCCACGCTCACGGGTTTCGTGGCGCGGGCGGACGCCGAGGCGCCGCCCGGCCGGGCTTGGGCGCCGCTGCCGCCGGGCAACGCCGCGGTGGCCATGGCGCCGCTCTATCTCACTTGGCGCTCGGCGGCGCTCGACGGGGCTGCATTGAGGCGGCTGCCGTGGCCTTACGGGTTGAAGGAGATTCGCGCCGTCAACGTCGCCTCGCGGGTGGCCGGCTTGACCCCGCCGGCGGCCGCGCCGAACGCGGTGCATGAGGGCTTCCGGGCCTATCGCCACGAGTGCCTGAGATGCCACCGGCTGCTTGAGACCGGCGGCACCGTGGGGCCAGACCTCACCCGCAGCGCGATGGTGAAGTTCTTCGACCACGCCACGTTGGTGGAGGTGATCGCCAACTTCCAGCGCTACTACCCCGGCTCGAAGATGCCGGACTACGCCTCCGAGCAACCCGAGCTCGACTTGGCGTCCGTCGCCACCTACCTCAAGTTCATGGCGCCGCCGCAGCCGCCCATTGGCGACGCACCTCGGAGCGCACCACCAACCGACCACCCTTGAAGGTCGCAAGGCGCGGCGGCGGGCTGGCCACCGCGGCCAACGGGTCGCGCTCGTCGAGCACCACCAAATCCGCCGCGGCGCCATCCACCAGCCAGGCATCGCCACCGTCGAAGGCGCGGGCGGCGTTGCGGGTGACGAGGTTCAGCGCGGCGCTAAGCGCCTTGGCGGACGTGAGCTGCCCCACCATCGCGCAGAGCTGCGCTGATTGGAGCGGGTCGTAGTTGCCGAATGGATTGAATGGGTCCTGCACGTTGTCCGAACCGGCCGCCACCACCACGCCGTGCTCGATCAGTTCGGCCACCGGCGCCATGCCGCGCGGCGGCGGCCAGCGGCCACGCCCCATCAGCGTCAGGTTGCAGGCCGGCAGCGCCGCCACCGCGATGCCGGCGGCGGCCACCGCCTCCATGGTGGCGCGCGCTTCGTCCAAGGGCTGAAAGCCGAGCGAGCAGCAATGGCCGGCCGTGACGGGCAGGCTCAAGCCCAGCGCCAGCTTCTGCCGCGCCAGCCGTTCGAGCGTCGTGCTGGAAGGCGCTTCCGTCTCGTCTATGTGCAGGTCGAGCGGTAAATCGAGCCTGTGCGCCGCTTCGAGCGCGGCATCCACGGTGGCGTGAGGCGCCGGGGCCAACGCCGGCGCCCCGCCGACCACATCCACGCCCAAGCGCACCGCCTCCTTCAGCAGCGCGTGGTCGAACGGCGCTTGGTAGCCGGCCATGGCGACGAACTGCAGGTCGATGCTGGCGCGAAACCGGCGTCGCACCCCCTGCATCACCTCGATGACGGCCAAGTCTTGCCGGCCGTGCAAGTTCAGGTGGCTGCGCAGCTTCGTGACGCCGTTGACGAGCGCCGCTTGGATGGCGCGCACAGCGTTGCGTTCCACGTCGGCGAGGGAGCGCTTGGCCGCCAGTTGGCGGAAGCGCTCGATGGCGCCGTTGAGCGTGCCGTCCGGGTTCTCGATGGCGGAATAGGTCTTGTCCAGATGAGCGTGGATCTCGATCAAGCCCGGCAGCACCAGGCGGCCTTCAAGGTCCCACCGCTCCAAATCCGCGCCGTCTGCTTCTCCCGCCCCGACGAGATAGACCCGGCCGTCACGCAACAGCAGGTTGACCGGCCCGGCGCCATCCGCGAGCCGCGCATTGACCAAGAGCCAGGTCATGCCCCGGCGATGGCGGCGCGCAGGTGGCCGGGATTCAAGAGGCCGGCGGGGTCCCAGCGCCGCTTGGCGTCCAGGTAGGCGTCTCCGTACCAGCGCGTGTCGTCGTCCAGGAAGTAGGTGTGGGGGTTGCTCACGCGAATGCCGTCGGATTCGCAGTAGGCGATCAATTCCGCCAGCCGCGCGGGACTCTTGAAGGCCACGATGCTCAAGCCGGCCGCGGCGACCCGGCCATCCGCCTTGATGAACTCGACATGCTCGAACACCTCGTTGGGGAACCGGAGGCGGCGGGCGGCCATTTGCTCGTGCATCCGCTCGATGTCGAAGCGGTCCTGCAGATAGGTGAGGGAGGCGTCGGCCTTCATGGCCCACTGCGTGGTGTGGTTCCAGGTGTAGTCGTAAAGTTGGGGGCCGCGCGGGGCCGCGGGCCGCGGCGCGTCGTGGAACGTGACGCGCCCGCCCAAACGCCGCGCCAGCGGTTCCACCACCGCCGGCGGCGCGTCCGTGTAGAGGAACGCCGCGTGGGCGCCGGCCACGCAGACGCCGCGCCGCATGAGCGGCACGAAATAGCTCGGTATCGGCCACTCGAACACGGTGACGAGGCGCTTGCGCAGGGTGGTGTCCTCGGCGAGGGCCTGCCCCGCCGCCACACAGGCAAAGAGGTCATCAAACGCGATGGCGTACTGATGCCACGCGGTTTTTGGCGCCAGCGCCAGCGTGACTTCGACGACGAACGCCGTCAGCCCGCAGTTGTGCAGCACCCCTTCGAGGGCCGCCCCCGCCACCCGTTCGCGCCGCGGCGTCGGCTCGATGGTGAAGATGTCCACCGCCGGCACGTTGCCGTCCTCGCGCAGCAAGCCCCACTCGATGGAGCCAACGCCCCCCGAGCCGCCGGTGATGAAACCGGCGGTGGATGAGGTGGGCACCGTGCTGGGGAACATCCTGAGTTCCGCGTCCACCGCGGCGGCGGCCTTCTCGATGTCGTGCAGGATCACCCCCGCCTCCACTTGCGCCACATTTCCATCCAAGTGGACGATGCGGTTCAGGCGCTTGGTGTTGACCAGGATGCCGCCGTGCAAGGGCACGCCTTGGCCATAGTTGCCCGTGCCGGCGCCACGTGGCGTGATCGGCACACCTTCTCGCGCCGCCAACCCGATGACCTTCGCCAACTCATCCTGCGTGCCGGGCCAGACGATGACGTCCGCCCGCTTGTCCTCCAGCTGCGGGATGAGCACCGGCGAGAAGTGAAAGCAATCCCGCGAACCGGAGGCGAGTTGCTTCGGTTCCACCGTGACGTGCCGCGCCCCGACGATGCGCCGCAGCGCCTCGACGAAGCCGCCGTGGTCCGAAACCGCCTCGCCGCCGCTGTCCGCAACCATGTCACCCCCCACCTCGCCACCCCCCAAGCGTCACCCCAAACCGTTGGTCATTGGCCGCCGTTCGGATATAGGATGCCGCCGGCCGGGTGCCATTATCCGGCACACACGGGCCGTGTGCGAGACTGGCCCAAGCCCACGGCACCAGTCACGGGGAGGAACCGCCACATGACGCAGCGCTTTGGCGACATCGACGCGACCACGCTCAAGCGCGGCCTCCAGGCCCTGTTCGTCGCCGCGGTGGCGCTGTTTGCGCTGCTGGTGGCGCTCAACAACGTCACGGACTACGGCTCCAACTTCCAGTTCGTGCGCCATGTGCTCAGCATGGACACCACGTTCGAGGGCAACAACCTGATGTGGCGCGCCTTGGAGGCGCCGTGGCTGCACCACTTGGCCTATGCCGTCATCATCGGCGCGGAGGCCGCGACCGGGCTCTGCTGCATGTTCGGCGCGTGGCGGCTGTGGCAGGCGCGCCACCAAGACGCGGCCGCCTTCACGCGCGCCAAGGGGTTGGCCACCATCGGCCTCGCCATCGGCATCCTGCTCTGGTTCACGGGCTTCCTCACCATCGGCGCCGAATGGTTCCTGATGTGGCAATCCGCGGAATGGAACGGCCAGCCAGCCGCCTTCCGCTTCGTGATGGTGTTGTTCGTGGTGCTCATCTTCCTGCATCTGCCGGAGGGCGAAGCGCCGGCGGAGCGCGGCTGAGGCGATGCCCGCCATGCCACCCGCCCCCTACTGCATCGCCGCGGCGGCGTCGCAACCGGCACTGGAGGCCAGCCTCGAACATTCCGACGCCGGCACCTACAAGGACACCCACCCGTGGCACTGGGCGCGGGAGCTGTGGCAGGCGGCGCGGCAACGCGGCGAGACGCTGATCCTGCTGCTCGCCACCGGCGCCCCGCTTGAGTTTCGCTGGTGGGGCGAGGTGCAAGACATCGACGTCATCGAGTTCCGGCGCGGCACTTGGGAGACCCGGTGCGGGTTCTCCGCCCTGCGGCCCGTACACGCCATCTTCCAGCCGCTGGACAGCATCGCGCTTTATCCGGGGGCGGAACAGCGGCGGCGCGAGGCTTTGGAGCCGGTTGCGCCACACCGCCAGTTCCTCGACGCCCGGCTGCTGCACCCCTACGCCATCTGCGAGACGCCGGCGTTCATCGCGCTGGCGGACGCGGCCGATTCATGCGCCGCGGTGAAGGCGCCCGGGCCGTGAGCGAAGCAGCACCCAGGCTTTCCGGCAAGGTCGCCGTCATCACCGGCGGCGCGAGCGGCATCGGCGCCGCCACGGCGCGGCTCTTCGCCGGCCACGGTGCGCAAGTGCTCATTGCGGACCTGCAAGAAGCCGCCGGCGCGGCCCTCGCGGCCGAGCTGGGCGCCGCCGCCCGCTTCGAGCGCGTGGACGTCACCGCCGAAGCAGCCGTGGCGAACGCCATCGCCGCGGCGGTGAGCGAGTGGGGGCGCATCGATTGCATCTTCAACAACGCCGGCTTCGGCGGCGCTTTGGGGCCGCTCGACGAGACGTCCGAGGAGGACTTCACCATCACCTTGGACGTGCTGGTCAAGGGCGTGTTCTTCGGCATGAAGCATGTGGCGCCGGTGATGAAGCGCCAAGGCGCCGGTTCCATCATCAACACCGCCTCCGTGGCCGCGCTGCAGGGTGGCTGGTCGCCCCACATCTACAGCGCCGCCAAGGCCGCGGTGGTGGCGCTGACGCGCTCGGTGGCGCTGGAACTGGCCGAATGGAACGTGCGCGTCAACTGCATCTGCCCCGGCCTCATCGCCACCCCGCTGGCGGTGGGCCGCGGCTTCACGGACGCGGCGGTGGCGCGCTTCAAGGAGACCATGGCCGCCGAGCAGCCCATCGCCCGGGTCGGCGAGCCCCAAGACATCGCCAACTGCGCCCTGTGGCTCGCCAGCGACGATTCCACGTTCGTCACCGGCCAGGCCCATGTGGTGGATGGCGGCGCCACGTTGGGACGGCCTTGGCGTGAGCAGCCGGCGTGGATGCGGCGGCACCGCCCCATCACCGTGTATCGGCCGCCCGGGCGATGAGTGCGGCACCCCGCGGTGCCCGTGAATTGGGTTAAGATGCCACTCGGCTGCCAGCTTAGGGAGAGGGCCTCCAGTGCGTAAGCATTCTCACACCACCGACGACGACGAAGAACAAATCAACGTGACGCCCATGCTGGACGTCGTGTTCATCATGCTGATCTTCTTCATCGTCACGGCCACCTTCGTGAAGGAGGTGGGGCTCGACGTCAATCAACCCGAGGACGACAAGCCCAAGACGGTGGACCCGGACAAACGCAGCATCGTGGTGCGCATCACCAGCCGAGACCGCATCATCATCGCCCAGCGAGACGTGGACTGGCGCTCCGTGCGCGCCAACATCGAACGCCTGCACGCGGAGAATCCAGAAGCGCCGGTGGTCATCCAGCCCCACCCGAACTCGAGGACCGAGAGCATGGTTCACGTCATGGATTCGGCGCGCCAGGCCGGCGTCTTCAGCGTCTCGCTGGCGGCGGGGAGTTGACGTTCGGCGCCAACCGCGGCGCCCGCGCTCGTTGATCGACCTGCGCTCAGACACCGTCACCCGCCCCACCGCGGCCATGCGGCGCGCCATGGCGGCCGCCGAGGTGGGCGACGACGTGTATGGGGAAGACCCGACGGTCAACGCCTTGGAGGCGGAGTTCGCGGCCCGCTTGGGCTTCGGGGCGGCGCTCTTCGTCGCAAGCGGCACCCAATCCAACCTGTGCGCCCTGCTCGCCCACTGCCAGCGCGGCGACGAGTTCATCGCCGGCCATGACGCCCACACCTTCCTCTATGAGGGCGGCGGCGCCGCGGTGCTGGGCGGCATCCAGCCGCAACCGCTGCCCTTCGAGGCGGACGGCACCTTGGCGCTGGCGGCCATCCAAGCGGCCATCAAGCCAGACGACTACCACTTCGCCCGCACCCGCCTCCTGTGCCTGGAGAACACCCAAGGCGGCAAGCCGCTGCCCCTCGACTACTTGAAGGAGGCCCGCGCCTTGTGCGATGCGCGGCAGCTACACCTGCATCTCGATGGCGCACGGCTCTTCAACGCGGCGGTGGCCACCAACACGGCCGTGCGCGACATCGCCACGACGGCGCACTCGGTGTCCGTCTGTTTCTCCAAGGGGCTCGGCGCCCCGGTGGGCTCGGCGCTGGCCGGCGACGCTGCCTTCATCGCGCGGGCGCGGCGTTGGCGCAAGGTGCTCGGCGGCGGGATGCGCCAAGCAGGGGTGTTGGCCGCCGCGGCGCTGCACGCCCTCAAGCACCATGTGGAGCGCCTGCGCGACGATCACGCCCGGGCGGAGCGCTTGGCCGCCGGCCTTCGCGCCTTTGGCCACACCGTTGCGCAGCACACCAACATGGTGTTCGTCAGCCCCGCCTTGGCCGCGGCCCGCGCCGCCTTGGCCGAACGCGGCATCCTCATCGAGGACGAACGCTGGGTGTTGCATCTCGATGTGGACGACGCGGCCGTGCAGGCCGTGCTCGACGCCGTCAAATCGTTACCAGCCCCGCGATAGCGCCGGTCAGCCAACCGACGATGGTGCCCGAGATCAACGCCTTGGGCGCCAATGCCAGGAACTCCGCCCGCCGCGCCGGGATGAGCGTGGAGAGGCCGCCGATGAGGATGCCGAGGCTGCCGAAGTTGGCGAAGCCGCACAGCCCGTAGGTGAGGATGAGGCGCGTGCGGTCACTCAGTTCAGCCGGATCGGCTTGCCCCAGTTGGATGTACGCGATGAGCTCGTTCAACACCACCTTCACGCCCAACAGGGTGCCGGCGAAGGGTGCCTGCGCCCATTCCACGCCCATCAGCCATGCCACCGGCGCGAACGCCCAGCCGACCAATCGCTCCAAGGCCAACGGTGCCCCGAACACCTCCACCGCGCCGAGCATGTGGTTGGCCAGCGCGATGAGGCTCACCATCACGATCACCATGGCGCCGATGTTGACCACGAGGCGGGTGCCGTCCGCCGCACCGCGGGCGATGGCGTCGATGACGCTGTCGTACTTGAGCGCGTCCGCCAGCCCCTCGCCAGCGGTGTGCCCGTCTTCGGGAATGACGATGCGGGCGATGACCACCGCGCCCAACACGTTCACCACCGAGCCGACCAAGATGTGCCCCAGGGCGCCGTCGATGACCGGCGCCAGCAAGCCGGCGTAGAGCACCATGATGGAACCGGCCACCGTGGACATGCCGCACGTCATCACCACGAAGAGTTCAGACCGCGAGATGTGCGCCAGGTAAGCGCGAATCGCCAACGGCGCCTCCACCATGCCCAGGAACACGCTGGACGAGGCGGCCACGCCCACCGCGCCGCCGACGCCAAGCGAGCGCTTGAGCGCCCACGCGAAGGCGCGGATGACCACCGGCAACACCCGCCAATGCCACAACAGCGCCACCAGCACGCTGAACACGAGGATCTGCGGCAGGATGCGGAACGCGAAGATGTACGGCGCGTTGGCGGTTGTGACCTCGAAGGGCAGCTCGGCGCCGCCCAAGAAGCCGAACACCAGCGAGGCGCCGGCGGTGGTGGCCACCTCGATGGCCTCCACGACGTTGTTGACGAGCAGCAAGCCTTCCTTCACAAAGGGCGCCCGCAGCAACACGAAGGCGATGGCGAACTGCAGCGCCACGCCCATGGCCACGGGCGCCCAGCGCACCTCGCCGCGCCGCTCGCCGATGGCCCAGGCCAGCCCCAGCACCGCGATGACGCCCAATACGCCTTGCACCCATGCCGCTCCGCTCTTAAGGTGCCGCACAGCATACTTGACTGGCAGCCACGCCCACGCAATGGAACACACGCCTTGACTTGGGCCGCGCCCCACCCGCCCGGCGCGGCGCGCATCCTCGTCACCGGAGCGGTCGCCATCGACGATTGCGCGAGCTATCCGGGCCGCTTCGCGGCCCTGCCGCGGCACGAAGGGATCAACCTCTCCATCCAGCTCGACCGCCTTGAGCGCCGCTTTGGCGGCTGCGCCGCGAACATTGCCTACAGCTTGGCCCTGCTGGGCCACGCGCCCACGCCCTTCGCCTTCGTCGGGGCGGACTTTGAGGGCGAATACCGGCGCCATTTGGCCGCCGCTGGCGTGGACCTCGCCGGCATCATGGCGGCGCCGGACGCCGCCCACTCGGCGCGCGGCTTCGTCTTCACCGACCGCGACGGCAACCAGTTCACCGGCTTCTTCTCCGGCCCGGCGCGAAACGCGGACTTGGGGCCACGCTTGACCGCCCTGCTCGCCACACGGCAGTTCGACTACGCGGTTTGCGCCCCAGACTTGGCCGCCAACATGATCGGCGCGGCGCGGCGCCTCAACGACGCCGGCGTACCATTCCTGTGCGACCCCGGACAATGCCTCACGGACTTCTCCGCCCAGGAGACGCGGCAACTGGTGGAATTGGCCCGCGAGCTGGCCGTGAACCGCTACGAGTTCGAGACGCTCAAGGCCCTGTGCGGTGGTGTGCCCAATGGGGTGCGCCTGTTGGTGACGCTGGGTGACGAGGGTTCGCGCTGCGGCGACCTCGCCGTGCCCGCGGCGCCGGCGCCCCACGTCGAGGATCCCACCGGTTGCGGCGATGCCTGGCGCGCCGGCTATGTGGCCGCCACGCTGCGCGGCGCACCCCTCGCGGACGCCATGCAGGCGGGGGGCTGCGCCGCCGCCATCAGCCTCGCGTCCCGCGGCGCCCAAGGCCATCGCTTCGACGACTTCGCGGCCCGCTATGCCGCGGCATGGGGCGATTGCCCGCGCTGGCTCGCCGGCTTCCCCGGCGCAAAGGCGGCAACACACCCATGAGCGCGGGTCGCATCATCCTGCTGAATGGCTCGTCAAGCGCCGGCAAGACGACGCTCGCCCTGATGCTGCAGCAGATCCTTGAAGCGCCCCATCAACACATGGCGCTGGACCAATTCCGTGACGGCATGGCGGCGCGTTGGCGCGGCCTGAACGCCCCGGCCGGGGCGCCGGGGGCATTGGGCCTCAACGTGGTGCCCACCACGCTGAACGGCCAGCCCGTCACGGAGGTGCGCTTCGGCAGCATGGGCCGCCAAGTGTTGCGCGGCATGAGACGCGCCATGGCCGCCTTCGCCCGGCACGGCGGCAACGTCATCGTGGATGACTTGATGTTGGAGCGCGCCTTCCTGATCGATTACTTGGAGGCGTTCGCGGGCTTGGACGTCACCTTCGTCGGTGTTCGCTGCCCGCTCGACGTGGCGAGTGCCCGCGAAGCCGCCCGCCCCGGCCGCTTCCCCGGCACCGCGGCGTCGCACTTCCACCATGTGCATGAACACTGCGAATACGACGTGGAAGTAGATACCTCCACCGCCACGCCACGCCAATGCGCCGAGCAGGTGGCGCAAGCCGCCGCCACCGCCGGCGAAGCGTTCGCCCGATTGCGGAGGAAGCTGGGCGTTGGGTAAACTCTGCGGCAGTGGGGGAGCACGTTGCGATTTGGAGAAAGATGCACCATGCGTAGCGCCCGTGTGTTTGTGAGCCCCCCCCCCCGAAGCAGCATCGGGCATGGTAGAGGTAGCCACCGCTCCCTGACCTCCGGCGGCAGCACCGCCCGCCTTCGCTTCGCGTTTGCCGCCTGCGTTCTTGCCTTAGCCACGTTGGCGTCCGCCCCGGCCGCGGCGCAGACCGTTGCCATCTCCATCACCGGCAACTGCGGCGGCACACCGGCCAACTGCGGCACCAGCGGCAACCGGAATGGAGACCGGGACACCACTTGGCCTCGGCCTCCAGGTGAACGAGGGGGATGTTGTCTCCTTCAGTCTGCTACTTAAGTCAGACTGTGGGTACTGGGAAGGTTTTGGGCGTTACATACTCCCTGTCCGGAAGTGCTTGGCCGGCCGACTTTACTTTTTTCTCCGGCTTGGTATTGGGGAATAGTGGAATTGCAGCGGTCATTAGCGGAGTCAGCTCACCAGCACTTGTTGCTCAGTACCGAGTGGTCAGTGACAGTGTTGCGGAAGGCGATGAGAGTGTCACGATCAGCCTTGGCGGCATGGCTGGACTAGATACAAGCGGCTTCACCATCGGCACCCCCTCCTCGGCCACCGTCACCATCCGCTAAGCGGATAATCGGGCGGAAAGCCTTGATTTTGCTGCACAATCACAACGCCAAAATTGGCCGCTCTATGCGGCGTCATATTGGCGGAACGCCACCGCGAAGAAAAATTAGCGCCGCCCGAACGGCCGCCGGAGACAGAAAAATTAGCGAGCCCGGGCCGTGCCGGCGAACCGGATAACGCGGCGAATTCGCAAAGTGTAAATCGGGCCCTTTCGGCCGACACTCGCCAACTTCGGCCGGTCGCCGCCTTCGGCCGGGAGACAAGGCGGCGATTCCGCAAACTGTAAATCGGGCCCTTTCGGCCGACACTCGGCGCTTTCCGCCAACCGTAACGGGAACCGAACGCGCCACGTCGGCCGGGCAATTCCGCCCGTCGTGATCGGCCGTAATTCCGGTTAGGCGCGTCGAACGGGCCGCGCGGCCAAAGTTAAGACGAAAAGAGCCGCGCGCGTAACCCGCAGACAACGGCCTCTGGGCGCTTTCAGGGGTTCCCCATCGCCTTCCACGCGCCACGCACATTGAACGCGCCCCAGAGCGCCGTAGCGGCCCAGGGGCGAGCGTTCGCGTCGAACCCGTGCCATCGCATTAAGGAAAATCGAACCGCCTACACGGCCGCGGAAAACGCCTTACACGCGTCGAACGATGGCGACACCTTCACAACTCGCACCTTCCACCTTCACGGCGTCGAACGCGCCTGCCAGCTCGGGCAACGATGGCGACACCTTCCACCTTCACGGCGTCGAACCGGAACGGATGGGCCGCCTTCACTCTCACCTTCACAGAGTCGAACCGAACGATGGCCGCGTTCACAGCGTCGAACAATGGCGACACCTTCACGGCGTCGACAAGGAAAGATGGCGACACCTTCACACTCCACGGCGTCGACACCTTCCCGGCGTCGAACGGAAGATGCCTGCCAGTCTCGATACGCAAACTGTAAATCCGCGGCGACCACGGCACATTGCCCCAGAGCTCCGTAGCGCCCTTTTGGGCCGCGTTCCGCACTGTCCCATGCAATCGCACGGGCGGCCAAGGAAACGCACTGCGGGTTCGACGATGGGCCGTGGCGCAACGGACAGACACCGCGAGGAGGTGCATGATGATGATGGAACCGAAAGCAATCGTGGAAGAGATTTACGCGGCGAAGGAACACCTTGGCAGGCGCATGGGCGATGCGATACCCGAAACCTCGTTGACGATGGATTGCGGCCGCGTCCACTACGCGGGCAACGAGGGCGGCAGCGTATGCACAAGCGCGGATGTTTGGGCCGACATTGACCCCGACGATCTGGACGCCTTGATAAACGAGCTCGCCCATAGGCAGGGGCGGCCGCCGAAGTTGGAATACAACCTTGACCTTGAAAGCGTCGAATTCGTTTGGCAGGAAGATGGCGAGCGGACAATGGATTGCGTGGCGTTGCAATCGAACCCAGATCGCACAGTCATGGTGATTGTGTGCGCTATGTCGGGCTTCCGCATCCTGCAATTGGGTTCGCCGTTGCACGAGGTGTATGCCTTCCCGTTGGATGATTGAACCGATCAACTTGCGTTCCACGATGGGCCGTTCCAACTTGGGGCGGCCATCTTTTTTTCCTGCCGCGGCGTCGAACCACTGTCCACAGAGCGGCACCGCCAGCACTCGCCAAACAGGCCCACAGAGCTTCCTACATGGCTTCCACGGTGTCACTTCCGCCGTTTGTGTCCCAACCCTTGACGGCCGGGGCGAAAGTGACCCAAGCGCCACCGCCGCATCAACTCGCCGGAATCACGCGAAGGGCATCAGGATGCAATCCAAGCGCGTTGCGCGTCGATTCCCGGCGTTGTGGCGATGGGCAGGGGCGAACCACTAAGAGGAGCATTGCCACCGGGCGCAACCCTAAGAGGGCGATACGCACTTCACAATCGTAGGAATTGCAACATGAAAAAAATACAACGGGTTCTGCGGAGCTATATGGTCTGAGCCCGGCCGGCGCGCGTCACTCGCCTTGTCTTTCATTGCAGGAGTACCTTTTTCCTTGCGCGTGGCGGCCGTGGGCGCATTGTGGCGCACTGTGGGCCGCGTTCCGGTTCGCCAATGGGATTGCACTGCCGGTTTGCGGAAACGCACTGCGGCGCTTGACAGCGTGGCAGGGGCTGAGCTAGGTTCCATCGTGGCGGCGGCGTCTTGTTGCGAGCGCCCCACAACGCCAGTTGCCCGGCACTGGTCGCCGCAAGCCGGGCGTCAATCCGCGTCGACATTGGAGACTTGCCACCGTGAATTGCACCGCGCACCATCCAAAGGGCGGCGCCGCCAATGGCGTCAAACAGGCCCACAGAGCCTCCTAGACACCTTCCACGCACCCACCTTCGGCGTTTGTGTCCTACCCCTTGCCGGCGTCAAAATCCAATGTTCCATTTCCAAGACGAGCGCCACGTCAACCGGGCGTTCCAACTGGCCCAAAGGTGGCGCGTGGAAGGCGACCACGACGAATTGCACGGTCTGTTGGGCAGGCTCGCGCCGGAGCTCGACGAGCTGACAAGGAAAGGCTTGGCTTTGTACATGGCACTTTTTTACGCCGAGAATCCAAACCCGCCGGAACCCAAGCGCACCGCCAAGACGCAGAGGGATAGGGAGATTCAACACAAAGCGGTAATCTTGGGCTACACGACGTCCCAGCTCGCAATCGAGTACGGATTGAGCCCCACTAGGATACGCGAGATTCTGAACATGGATTGTGAGTGTTGGGGCCGCGGGCCGGGTGCGCGGTGGGAATACACTGATCCCGACGAATTATGGGAGGCCAAAAGGAAGGTGGCCATCCACAACCGCATATACAACGCCGGCGAATTGGCGCAGCGTCAATACGTCGCAATGCCCGAAGGGCGCGTGGACAGATTGACGATTAGCCGTGTGCTAGATGATCTTCCAAGTCTTGTACGGTTACGGGAAAAGTGCAGGGCTCGTAGAACGGGCTATATGTCCATTGCAAACGTGAGTGGGGGGTCTGTGGTGGGTTCTGTGGGTCTGGGAGCTGGGGCTAGAGGCTCACCCCTAATGGGTGCGCTATTGTCAGTGTTCTTGAAACACAAAGTGACAGTCTCAAAAGTCAACGGCTACCCGGCTTTCGTATGGAAAAACAAGATGCATGTATTCTTCCACGAATTCAATTGGCTCGTGGCGCATGGACTCTGGGCGAAGCCATACGACGGCGAGCGCACACACATTCACCATATCGACGGCGACCCCTGCAATTCCCGGCCGCGCAACCTCGTGCTTCTAACCGAACGGGAACATTGGGCTTTGCACTCTGACAAGCGCCGCAAGGCTAGGGAGAAGGCGCGGCAGGGGTCAGCACTGCAACGGAGAAAGTGACCCCGCCAAAGGCGTCTAGGATGGCGTGAGAGTCGATTCAAGGTGTGTTGGCGGGGTCATTCCGTCGGCGTTGTCAACAGCTTGGCGGTTCTGCGGCCGGAACACACCGCCTATCACTCGCGCAAGGGTTAGTTAAGGAGGATCATTGACAACTGCCCGTTTTAGCTCCGTGGGGAGATTCCCCCTGATATCCGAAAACGGAGAGTTTGGATCGTCGGGCCGTTCTAACGCCCAGTAAAACATCGCGGGCTCGGACGGCTCCACAACATCGCCGCTAGGATACAGCGTTGCCCGTACAGTGGCTAGGCAACCGCAACTGTGTTTTTTGCAGCTGGCCTCATATTCGGGATTGGCACGGCCATCGACTAGTTTAATTTGCACCCCTTGGCGAGCGCCAACGCGAAAGCCACGGTAGTAGCGCCCCCATTCCTTTATGTCATTTTCGTACATCACCCCTGCCGCGGTCAACACTCTTTCACTGTCGCAATCTAGCGTTCCGCCGCCGCAACCCGTCAACGCCAAAGCGCCTGCCAGCATGATGATGATGGTTTTCATTGTTCAGTCTCCGTTGTGTGTGTGTTGAAAGGAAAAGGGGCGGCGAGCGCACCTTCCCGATTGAACGCGGCGTTAGTCGTCTGCCTCAAACGTGGCGGTAATGTCGTAGTCGAATGGGTCGGTGTCCTCCTGCCCACTTACTCTAAGGAAGTAAGTGCCTTTGTCAACGTCAAGGGAGAAGTCGCCAGTCGTAACTCGCAAACTGCCACTTGTACTGCCCCGTAATCGAGCGTCCTCGCTATTGTACATTCGTACCGTCATGTAGGCCCTATCATGGTACCAATATACCGTCAACCCGCCGCTTTCACTGACGGCGAAACTGTACCAGTCAACGTCGGTGCCGGAGCTGATTCGGCCCTCATGCTCTACGCCATTGCTAAGGCGCACCGCACTGCGGCCGACCAAAGCGCCCACCGTGGATAGGTTGGAGATATGGCCGGAGGAAGTGTAAAGCAGGCTTTGGCCCTCCACTTCGGCGACGTTGCCGGTGACCCGGAGTTGCCACTTGCCCGAACCGTCGCCGAGCGTTCCTTCCAAACCATCCGCGCCTTCCTCCAAGTCAACCGCGGTGAGCGTTCGGGATTGCCCGGCGGGCAGCGTCAATCGCACCGGGCCGTACTGGTTCCTTCTATCGTCCCAAGCGTCAATCCGCAAGGTTTCGTCCGCGTCGCCCCAGTTGATTAGCCGCAGCCTGCTTTGTTGCGTTGTGTTGCTCGCGGGGTTGAAAATCTTGGCGCTAAGGTACTCCGTTCCCGGCAACACGTCGTGCATTGCGGTTAGGAACCCGTCGCGTGTGCGAATGAACGCCGAAACGTCTATGTACAGCTCCGTTTCAATCTGCAAGCGCCAGTTGCCTTGCCGCGGTGCGCCTATGCCGGTTCTGATTCCCTTGCTCGCGTTCCCGTCGGTTAAATCGCCGGAGTTGAAGTGAAGGTTTTGCCTTGCGGCAAGGCGGATTGTCACGGTGTCGTAAACGGTTCCGCCATCGTCAACGGCCGTTACATGCACGTCGCCGGCATCATCAGAACGGTTGACGATTCGCACGAAACTTTGCAGAAAGCTATCCGTCGCCGGCAGCATCAAAGGCACGGTGGGCCGGTAAGTCTCGGCGTCTTGCCCAAACATGGGCATGGCGCATAGCGCCGCGATGATTGCGATGGTGGCTTTCATTGTTCTGTCTCCGTTGTGTGTGAAGGTAAAAGGGGCGGCGAGCGCCCCTTTTTCCCGATTGAACGCCGCGGCGTTAGTTACTGTACACCGCGTGAACGGTGTACGGGCCGGTTTCGTCTTGGCGGCGCTCAAACACCCGCAAGTAGTAAGTGCCGGCCTCAACGTCGCGTTCGATTCTGAAATTGTTACCGACGCCGCCACCGCTAGTGGCATCAAGGGACTCACTTGAACTGTCGTACAGGTAGCCGACTGTGTCAGTTGGGCCGGTAGTGTAGAGCGTCAACGTGCCGCCCCGATTGAGTGCCACCCTAAACCAGTCCTCGTCCCGATCCCAATGGATTCTTCCCGATAGCTGGCTGTTAATGCGAAGGTTGGTTGCGTCACTTAGCGTGTCGCCGTGGTCGTCGTCGCTATGAGTGTCGAAGTCTGCGTGAACGGTGTACGGGCCGGTTTCGTCTTGGCGGTACTCAAACACCCGCAAGTAGTAAGTGCCGGCCTCAACGTCGCGTTCGATTCTGAAATTGCCACCGACGCCGCCACCGCTAGTGGCATCAAGGGACTCACTTGAACTGTCGTACAGGTAGCCGACTGTGTTAGTTGGGCCGGTAGTGTAGAGCGTCAAGGTGCCGCGCTCGGTGATTACAAACACAAAGTAGTCTTCGTCGTCCTGTGGGTTAATTCTGCCAAACCGCTGGCCATTTAGAGCCAAGGGCGTTGGGTTACTCGACGTGTCGCCGTGGTCTGCGCGGTCGCCTTCGGCCGCCGAGAAGCCATCCCTCGAAGTGTTGGAGATATGGCCGGACGATGCGTAAAGCAGACTTTGCGCGACTATCGAACGGAGCTCGCCGCGGAGCGTGAGTTGCCACTTGCCCATGCCGTCGCCGAGACTTCCGGTTAAGCCGTCCGCCCCCCCTTCCTCCAAGTCACCCGCGGTGAGTGTGCGCGAGTGTCCGGCGGGCAGGGTCAACGAAACCGACCCGCGAACGGCATTGCTATCATCCTTTCCTTCAATCTCGACGGTCGCATCTTCCGCACCCCAGTTGATTACGCGCAACCTGCTTCGTTGGGTTTCGTTGCTTGCGGGGTTGAAAATCCCCGCGAACAGATCCACCTGCTGCCACGGCAGCACGTCATGCATTGCGGTTAGGAACCCGTCGCGGGTGCGAATGAAGGAAAGCACTTGAACATCCAAAAGCGTATCGACGCTCAAACGCCAATTGCCTTCAATCGGCGAACCTATGCCGCGTGTAATGCCTTTGTTCGCGTTGCCGTCGGTTAAGTCGCCGGAATTGAAGTGGATTGTTTGGCCGGCGGCCAGTTGAATTGTGACCGGAGCAAAGACGTTGCCGCCATCGTCAACGGCGGTTATCTCCACTTCGCCGGCGTAATCACTTTTGTTGATTAGCCGCACGAAACTTTGCAGAAAGCTATCCGTCGCCGGGAGCATCAAAGGCACGGTGGGCCGGTAAGTCTCGGCGTCTTGCCCAAACATGGGCATGGCGCATAGCGCCGCGATGATTGCGATGGTGGCTTTCATTGTTCTGTCTCCGTTGTGTGTGAAGGAAAAAGGGGCGGCGAGCGCCCCTTTCCCGATTGAACGCCGCGGCGTTCAGTTATTCCACAGCTTGCGCCTCTTCTTCTTTGGCTTTCCGCCATCGCCCCCTTGGGCAACTTCGTTAGTTATGCGGGCAAGCATTCCGTCGGCCACGCCTCCGCCTTCAATGACCATCGCTTTCGAGAAGCGGTCTTGAACGCTGGTTATTTGCAGCTTGCCTACGGGCGTTTCTTCGCGGCCCAACTCCTCTCCGGTGTCGGGGTCAATGAACGCCTCACCTTGGCTGAACACTTGCAGCACGTCGTTTTCGTTCAGTAATGCAGTGCCGTAGTTGAGCATGACTTCCCCGTTTGCCTGCACACGCACAACTCTAATCGGGAAGATGTTGGAAACGATGAGCGCGGTAACTCCTTGGGCGGTAACACGCATGACTTCGCCTAGCGCCGCGCTAGAGTCTGATTCCCCACCGGACGCGACGCCATCAATGGCGAAAGCGCCGCCGGTTCGGACCTCCTTGCTGATGGTCTCGGCGAAGCCAATGGAACCGCTTTGCGCGTCAATGACGCGAACGTCAACGGCCATTCGTGCAGTCTCTGACGATCCGCCAAACCCACCGAATTGAGCTGCCTGTTCGACAGTGCCGTATTCGGTGATTGCGCCCAAGAGTATGTAATCAACCCCATCAACGCTCACCCCCGTTGGGTATCCACCGCCACCGGAGAAACTTTGGAGGCCCTGTTCTTGGAAGATGTCGGCGAGCCGATCCCGCTCAACCACGTTGAACTTGTTGGTTTTCACCAAGGCAGTTGTAATCATGTCCACAAAGGCGCGTGTGTCTTCGCGGGGTTCTCGCCCGTAGGCGCGTAGGCGCTTGTTGGATGCCGAGTCCATAGCTCGGTATTCAATCTCGCCTACGCCAATGACAGCCTTGCCTTGGCCGAACGAAGGGGCGGCGGCTAGCACGGCCGCGGCGAGCGTGGCGATGATGGCGCGTTTCATGTTCAAGTCTCCGTAGTCGGTTCGGCACCGCTCACCCCCCCGGCAAGCGGAATCGCCCGACACTAGCAGAGCCCCCCCCCCCCGGTGTCAAGCGCCGCGGTCGCCATCCGTTCGACGCGAGCTGGCAGGCGGCGTTCCGCTTCGCCTTTCCACCTTCCCGGTCGGCAGTTGCCGTTGCGGCGTGATATCACCGCGATATCGCCCGTGATATCGCCGTGATATCACAATCTGGAGAAACGATGGACATTGCCCGTCGCAATCCCCCGTTGCAGTTGCGGATCGTTAAGAGGCCATGCGGCCCAAGGGGCGCACCCAGAGGCCATATGGCGGCTTTTCGCACCCTGCCCTATGGCATCGCATGGCTTGCAGGAAAAGCGCCTTAGACGCGCCCCACGGCGCTTAGACGCGATGCGCCCGAATTTCGGCGCTACGGGCGCGTGGCGCGGCGTCGCCGCGGCGCGTGGGGGTGTCCGGCCGGGAAAAGCGCCGCGCCACGGCGTCTTGCAGGCGGTCTCCGGCGATGGGCCGAAGAAAAGGGGCGACTAGCGCCCCTCTCCGTTCGAGACTGGCGGCGGCTTACGCGGCTTCGCGTTCCCGGCGGCGCTTCTCGGCGATGGCGACGTGCGCTTTCGTCGGTTCGCAGTGCTTCGCCCACGCCTGCATGACACCGCGGCGCTTCTCCAAGTAGTCGGTTCGCAGATAGGCCGCCTCAACCGCGTTCCGCACGGTGTGGGCGAGCGCGGCTTCCGCAATGTCGCGTTCAACGCCATGCTCGGCGGCCCAATCGCGGAACGATGAGCGGAACCCGTGAACCGTGGCGTCCATGCCGTTCTCGTGCAGGAGGTTGATGAGCATTTTGTCCTGCAACACCTTGCCTTGCCGCGCCGGGAAGATGAGCCCATCGTTCCCGTGGGCCTCCATAGCGGCGTTCAGAATCTCGAACGCATCATCCGGCAACGGCACGACGTGTTCCGCCTTCGCCTTCATTCGTTCGGCCGGGACAGTCCATGTACCCGCTTTCCAGTCAATCTCACTCCAAGTTGCGCCGCGCACTTCGCCCGAACGCGCCGCGGTGAGGATCAGGAACTCGAAGGCGAGCTTGGCCGAAACGGAGCCGCGGTGGGCGTTCCGCACCGTGGCGATGGCTTGCGGCACCTCGGCGTAGGGAAGCGCCTTGCGGTGCTCGTGGTTCCGCGCCTGCTTGGGCAACACCGCGTCGACGGAGGCCACCGGGTTCGATTCGCGGTGGCCGTGCGCCACGGCCCACGCCATGACCGCGGCGATGCGCCGCTTGATCCGCGGCGCGGCGTCAGTCTTGACGTTCCATATCGGCTTCAAGATGGCAAGCACGTCGGCCGTCGTGATCGCGTCGACGCGCTTGCCGCCGATCGTCGGCATGGCGTAGGTCTCCAAGCTCGCCTGCCAGTCCGCCGCGGTCTTGGGCCGCCACGATTGCGAGTGAATCTCGAAGTAGGCGGCAAAGGCTTCGCGGAAGGTAGGCGCGTTCGACGCCGCGCCGTTCGAGACTGCCGCGGCCAAGGGGTTCCGCGTGGCAAACGGGTTCTCGCCGCGGCGCAAGGCGCGTCGATTGTCTAGCGCGGTGTCGCGGGCCTCCTGCAACGAAACGAGCGGGTAGCCGCCGAGGCCGCGTTCCATCCTGCCGCCGCCGGTTTGGATGATCTGTACCCATGAACGCGAACCGGATTCGCGCACCCGCAGGTACAGCGTTCCGCCGTCGCCCCACAAGCCCGGCCCTTTCGATTCGATTTCCTTCACTTTGAGTTTCCCGTGCATGATTCGCTCCGTTTTCGTACAATGCATGGTCATATTGCAGGAAAAGAACCGCGCCCGTCAAGCGTTTCGAGTGAATTTTTTGCACTTCCGCTATTTTTTCTTACGAATCAACAAATTATGGCTGTGTGGGGGTACACGCCTAAATGCGAACGGTTCTCGATTGCGGCGTGAATCCGCTCCCATCCGCGGCACCGACGCCGCCCCGTCCTTCGGCATGGGCTCCGTCTCCGCCAAGACCTTCACCGCCGGCGCCGCCATCACCGAGTTCACCGTGCCCGCCGCCAGCGGCGGCAACGGCGGCATCACCTACGCCGCCTCCAACCTGCCGGACGGCCTCATCTTCGACGCCACCGGCACGGACATGGACGGCTGCCCGGGCACCGAGGCCCGCGAGATATGCGGCACCCCCACCACGGCCGCCGCAGGTCCGGGAATGGGGTGCGCGTCATCTTGGCGTCCCGTTCCGCGATCCGCCGCACCGCCTTGGCCGCGCCGATGGATTCGCCCACCCGCAGGAACGCGCCGACCTCGCTCTCCAAGGTCTCCACGCTGAACCACTTGTGCTTGATGCCGCGCCGCTCACTGGCGAGCTGGGCGAATCGCCTGCCGAGGCTGGTCTTCCCTGCCCCAGGGATGCCGGTGATGAGCCTGAGCCCGCCTTCCATGCGCCCCTGCGCCGCGGCGCGCCCCAGCATTTCCGTGAGCGCGGCGAGCTCGGCCTTGCGACCGGCGAAGTGTGGCAGTGGCCCGCGCTCACCGGGAAAGAGGCGAACGCACGCGGCGGTCAAATCAGGTTCGTGGCGTCTGCGCTGCAGCATTGGCCACCTTCGCCTCGATCAACGGGATGCGGTCGTTGCCGAAATACATGTCGTCGCCGTCCAGGAACATCGTCGGGGAGCCGAAGCCGCCGCGCTCGATCAGTTCGTCCGTGTTGGCGCGCAGCCGATCCTTGTAGGGCTGCGAGGCGATCTTGACGAAGAACGCCTCGGCGTCCATGCCGCAGGCGGTGACGATGGGGCGCAACACGTCGTCTTGCGAGATGTCCTGCAAATCACCCCAATAGCGCTCGAACACGCGCCGGGCGTATGGCACGAGGCAGCCGGCTTCGATGGCCACGAAGGCGCCGCGCATGGCCTTCACGCTGTTCACCGGAAACACCGGCGGCTGGCCGATGGCGATGCCGACGTGGGCGGCCCAATCCTGCAAGTCCTTGGCGTAGTACTTCGCCTTCGGGCGCACCGGCTTGGCGCGGCCCTCATAGACGCTGGGGTTGACGGTGTTGAAGACGCCACCCACCAAGAACGGACGCCACTCGATGGCCACCTCGCGGCCGGCCATGGCCGTCTGCATGCGCTCAAAGGCGAGATAGGTCCAAGGGCTCGAACAGTCGAAGAAGAACTCTAGCGGGCGCATCGCCGGCGAGCATATCATGCCGGCATCTTGGCGTTGGCGCGGCTCCTCACCCAATGATGAAGAACGAGGCGAACGTCGAACGGCTCGACGAAATGCGCCGGCTGCTGGACGCCGCCCGCCGCGTGGTCGTCTTCACCGGCGCCGGGATCAGCACGGAATCCGGCATTCCGGACTTCCGCAGCCCCGGCACCGGCATCTGGAACAAGGTGAAGCCCATCGAGTTCCAGGACTTCATCGCGTCGCCCGAAGTGCGAAGAGAGTCGTGGCGGCGGCGGTTTGGCGGCGAGCGCAAGATGGAATCCGCCAAGCCCAACAACGGCCACAAGGCGGTGGCGAAGCTGGTGGAACAAGGCAAGGCCATCGCCGTCGTCACGCAAAACGTGGACAACCTGTTCCAAGACGCCGGTGTGCCGGACGAACAGGTGGTCGAGCTGCACGGCAACGCGAGCTACGCGAAGTGCCTCTCCTGCGGGCTGCGCTATGAGCTGGCGGACTTGGAGCAGCAGTTCCAGCGCATGGGCGAAGTGGCGCCGTGCAGCCGCTGCGGCGGCATCATCAAGAGCGCGACGATCTCCTTCGGCCAAGCCATGCCGGAGGAAGCCATGCGCCGCGCCCAAGATTTCACCGAGCAATGCGACCTGATGCTCACGATGGGTTCCACGTTGCTCGTCTATCCCGCCGCCGCCTTCCCGGAACACTGCAAGCGGCGTGGCGGCACCCTCGTCATCCTGAACCGCGAACCCACCCCGCTGGACGGCATGGCGGATTTGGTGGTGCATGGCGAGATCGGCGCGGCGCTGTCCTATGTCGTGGGAGTGAACTGACGGCGCGGGCCTGCGCTTGCGAGGGTTCAGCCCGCCTTACCGCGTGACCGTGAGCAGCCGGTCCGCGAACGCCTCGATGTGCGCCACCCGATTGCAGGTGGTCACCGCCAAGCAGTGCGGCGCGTAACGGCGCATCTCGGAATCCCCTTCACCCCATTGGTCGCGGGTTTCCGGGTTCAGCCAGAACACCTGCTTCACGCGCCCGGCGAGCTCCTTCAAGATCGCGGTTTGCGGGTCGAAGTAGTTGTTGCGGCCGTCGCCCAACACGATGATCGTCGAGCGGTGGTTGAGGCCGTGGCCACACAGTTCCCGGAAGTCCATGAGGGCGCGGCCGTAGTCTGTGGCGCCCTTGCCCCACGCGAACAGCGCCTCCTCCACGGCAGCCTCGGCCGGCTTGCCCTGAAACGTCGCCGTCACCTCGCCCAGCACGTTGGAGAACGCGAAGGCGCGCAGGTTGGGCAGCAGGTCGCCCAGTTCATAGAGGAATAGCAGCAGAAACCGCGCCACGCGGGCCACCGAGTCGCTCACGTCGCAGAGCACGTACACGGCCGCCTTCTCCCGCGCCACGCGCCGCCAGCGCAAATCGAACAGCACGCCATCGTGAGGCAGGTTGCGGCGCAGCGTGTGCCGCAAATCCAGCAGCCCGCGGCGGGCGCGGCGACGGCGGCGGCGATGCACCCGCGCCAAGCGCTCCGCCAACCGCTCCACGGCATGGCGCACCTCGGCGTGATAGGCCGCCGGCAGCCGCTCCAAGTTCGACTTGAGCGCCGCCGCCAGCAACGCCCGCTTGCCGGTCGCATCCACATGGAGGCGATATTGCGCGTCCACATAGGCACTGACCTGTTCGCGCAAGTACTGCCGCACATAGCGAAGCGCAGGGGTGCCCTGCCCCGCGCCGGCGCCGGCGAGCCAGGCGTCGAGCTCGTCCACCCCCAAGGAGCGGGCGATGGCGGCGGCATGGATGCGCTTTTCGCGCAGCGAGCGGATGTCCGCGATGCCGCCCCGCTCGGCGGCGGTTTGCGCGATGAGGGCCAAGGTGTCGCGGTCGTCGTCCAACACGCTCGCCACCGAGCGCAGCGCGGTGGGCGAGAGGTCTGGCGTGAGCTCGGCCACCAACGCATCGCGGTCCGCGTCGGCAAGCAAGGTCCGCTTCGCCGGCTCGCGGAACGCGAGCTGCAGGAAGAACCGCTCGAAGGCGTCGGCGAAGCGGGCCTTGTCCTCGGGAGACTTGGCGAGCGCCATGCCGAGCGCGTCGTGCAGCAACCGCTTGTCGGCGATGCCCACGAGGGAGGCCACGGCGAACCCGTCCAAGGTCTCGGCCGGCGAGACGCGCACGTCGGCATTGCGCAACGCCTGCACGAAGCGCGCGAAAGTGACCTCCATCGCCATGAATTATATCTTTGCGCCCGGTGTGGCTGGCTGGCCTTGAGCCTCATGCGGCGGATGATGGCGACGATCGCGCGGCTTGCGCCGTCTTGGCCGGCGGAGCGCGTTTGCAACATGCGGCATCTGCCCGGCGGCTACGCGAACGACAACTACCGCTTCGACTTGGACGGCGACACCTTCGTGGTGCGGGTGCCGCGCAGCAAGGCGCCGATCCCCAGTGGGCTGTCGCCAGGTTCGTCACGCCACGCCGAGCGACGCTATCTGGCGCTGGCCGCCGCCCCGCAGGTAATGGCCTCGGATGCTTCGAGCGGTGCGATGATCACGCGCTTCATCAAGGGCCCCACACTCGCCGCCGCGCCGCCACCACCAACCCAAGCCGGCGCTTGGCTGCGCTCGCTGCACACCGCCATTCCCAGCGGTGTGCGCGGCTACGACCCCATCGTCGCGGCGCGCACGGACTTGGCGTCCATCGAAGACGTGGCGCCGGCGGCCGCCGCGGCGTTGCGGCGCGGCTGGCGCCCTGTTGAGCGGCGCGGCTGCCACAACGACCTCAATCCGTGGAACGTGGTGCGGGCGGCCGGGGGTTGGCGCACATTGGATTGGGAACTGGCCGGCGACAACGATCCCCTCTTCGACGTGGTGGCGTTGGCGCACGGCTTGGGCTACGAAGACGTTGCCCTGCAAGCGCTCCTGCGGGCGTATTACCGGGCGCCCCCGCCCGCCGCCCGTGTGCGAGACGCCCAAATCGCCTTTCAACTCCGGGAGTACGCTTGGGCACGGCGGCAAGCGCGGCTCGGCAATGGGCGTCGGGAAGTTCGGGAACAGGCCACCGCCGCGGCAACGGCGCTAGCCCAGCTCCTCGAGGGCGGCGAGCGCTGATTGAAGCCGCGCGTCGCCGGCGCCGGCCACCACGCCGAAGCGTTCGCCGCGCGCGACGAGTTCGGCTTGATAGACCTCGAACAACCGCTCGCGGTCATGTGGGGATTCCCGCAGCGGGTCCGGCGCCCAAGGCAGGTCCGGGCTGGCGAGCAGATAGCGGCGGTTTGGCTGTCGCGCCAAGGCGGCCGTGAGCCACCGCGGCGCCGGGCCGTACTTCTCGCGCCACCAAACCAGAATCACCAAGAGGTCCGTGTCCAGCACCAAGCGCGGCGGTGCCCGGCCTAGGGCGGCGCCTTCCGCGGCCAACTGGGCGCGGGCGATGCGCTCCACATCCGCCGCCGCATAGCCGCTGCGGCCGGCAAGCCACGTTCGGGCGACCTCCACGACCCATGGCGCGTCCAAGCGCTC
Source organism: Candidatus Azotimanducaceae bacterium (assembly GCA_965200505.1). Lineage (GTDB taxonomy): Bacteria > Pseudomonadota > Gammaproteobacteria > Pseudomonadales > Azotimanducaceae > VXNE01. The sequence continues at coordinate 3,819,767 of OZ241343.1, forward strand.
CGCCAAGGCTTGCGCAAGGGTCGTTTTGCCGGTGCTCTCGGGCCCGACGATGGCGATGATGTCCGTCATTGCGGCGTGGCGCAGACGCCGCCATGTCCGTAGAGCATCCATCGCTCCCCCATTTGCCATAGACCACAGCCGCCGCGAGACTGCCGGTGGTTGCGCCTCGGTTCCGGTAAAATGCTCGCATGGAGGACGCCGACGCGCACCCGCCGTGGCCAAAACCATCGCCATCGTAGAAGACGACGCCGACCAACGCGCCAACTACGCCGACGCCATCACCCGCAAGGGCTACCGCGTGGAGCCCTACGCGAGCCGGGCGGAGGCGCTTGCCGGCTTCGCCGAACGCTTGCCGGACCTCGCGGTCTTGGACATCGTGCTCGGCGATGAGATCGACGCCGGCTTTCAGCTCTGCCGCGATCTGCTGACCCGCGCGCCCACCCTGCCGGTGATCTTCCTCACCGAGCGCATCGACGAAATCGACAAGATCTCCGGCTTGCGCCTCGGTGCTTGGGACTATCTGCCGAAGCCCATCTCCCTCGAGTACTTGGCCGAGCGCATCTCGTCGCTGCTGCGCATCGGCGAAGCGCGCGCCATCGGCGCCCAAGGCGGCGCCAGCGCCCGGCGGCTCGGCCATTTGGTGCTGGACCAGGACGCCCTGCTGGTGTCATGGAAGGGCGAGCGCATCGATCTCTCCGGCACCGAGTTCCGCATGTTGGCGAAGCTGGTGCGGCAACCGGGCCACGCCGTGAGCTACGCCACGCTGATGAACGCGACCATGCAGAGCTTGGTCACCAACAACACCATCAACACGCACATGCGCAACATCCGCAAGAAGTTCGAGAAGGTCGATGCCAGCTTCGCGTGCATCCTCAGCGAATACGGCTTCGGCTACCGCTGGGCGACCTCCTGATGCCAACCCGCGCCCGCGGCCCAAGGCTCGGCACCAAATTGGCGCTGCTCGGCTCGGCGGTGCTGGCGGTGCCGTACTTCTTCTACATGCAGCTCGCCGAGATGGAGCGGCTGCTGGTGCAGGGCCAGTCCCACGCGCAGCTCCTCACCGCGGAGGGCATCTCGACGTTGTTCAACGGCCGCGAAGACCTGTTCCGCGACCTGCCCGTGAACCCGCAAGACTACGACTCGCTGCACGTCCACCCCATCGAGAATCCCATTCGCCTTGACGGCGACGTGAGCGACTGGGGCGACGTGGAAACCCGTGTGCAGCGCTTCGGCGGCAGCGAAGCGGGCGCGAGCGGCGACGGCAGCTTCGATTTGGTGCTCGGCGATCAAGAGGGCGACCTGTACGTCCACCTGCGCATCCTGGACGATGCCAAGGTGTATCGGGATTTCGGCTACCTGCGGCTCGACAACGCGGACCACATCCGCTTGAGCTTCATCCGCCCGGACGGCGAGGAGGGGCGCGTCACCGTCACCCTGCCGGAACCGGCCGGGGCTCCGGCGGGGGCAGCCAAGGCGCCCGGCGTCACCACGGCGTACTGGATGCAGGAAGACTGGCGCTTCGCCGAGACGGGCGCCCCGGAAACCCAGATCAAGGGCTACTTCACCGCCACCGCCGACGGCATCGAGGTGGAGCTCAGGATGTCTCTCGACCTGCTCGGCTCGGAGCGCTACTTCGGCCTCTCGTTCGTGGACGTGGACGATCCGGTGTCGCGGGAAGTGCGCGACATCGCGCAGACGTTGCCGGTGGCCGGCAAGGAGAGCTTCAACTTGGTGATCTACCGCTCCCCGGAGCTGGTGAACATCATCGAGGGGCTTGGCTATTCGGGCGCCCGCATCCAAGTGATCGACGCCGAGCAGCGCGTCCGCGCGGACACCGGCAGCTATGGCGCCGCGACGCCGCCGGCGCCGGGCCTCACCCTCGCCCACAAGGCGCTCAACTGGTTCCGCGACATCCGCCTGCTGTTCGAGGGCGACGGCGCCGAAGCACCGGATGCCATCGCCTCGCGGGTGCTCGCGGCGGCCTTGGGCGGCGGCCCCATCACGGCGCGGCGCGTGGTGGATGGCGGCGTCGAGGTCATCATGGCGGCGCATCCGATCATCTCCAAGGACGCCACTTTGGGCGCGGTGGTCGTGGAGCAGAACATCGAGGAGATCCTCGCCTTCCAGCGCGAGGCGTTCGAGCAGGCGGCGCTGGTGTCGTTGGCGAGCCTGTTGGCGGTGTTCATCGCCCTGCTCGCGTTCGCCGGGCGCCTCGCTTGGCGCATCCGCCACCTGCGGCGCGAGGCCGCCGCCGCCATCGACGAGCATGGCCGGCTCACCAAGCAGTCCCTCGATGCGGAGCGTGGCGCCGGCGACGAAATCGGCGACCTGTCGCGCAGCGTGTCCAACATGCTCGGGCGGCTGCATCAACACACGCATTTCCTGGAGAAGATGCCGCGCACCCTGCGCCATGAGATCAACAACCCCTTGAACGCCTTGGCCACCTCCATCGAGAACTTGAAGGATCACGTCACGAGCGGCGGCGACAAGTACCTGGAGAGCGCCAAGCGCGGCGTGCTGCGGATTGGCGCCATCGTGCAGAACCTGGCCGACGCGGTGAGTTTGGAGGAATCCCTCGCCGCCGATGACCGGCAGGTGATGGACGTGGGCCGGCTAATCGAGAACTACGTGGCCAACTTCCGCGCCACGCACCAAGGCCGCGAACTGGTGTTCCGCGGCGTCGCCGGGCCGGTGTACGCCGAGGTGGCGGACTATCGCATCGAACAGCTGCTCGACAAGATCATCGACAACGCGCTCGACTTCCACCATGTGACGAGCCCGATCAAGGTGCAGCTGGACGTGGCGCGGGACGCGCTGCGCATCACCGTGGCCAACCGCGGCCCCACCCTGCCGAAGACGGAGCAGACCCGGTTGTTCGAATCCATGGTGAGCCATCGCGGGCCGCGCAGCGGGATGCACTTCGGCTTGGGGCTCTACGTGGTGCGCACCATCGCCGAGCATCACGGCGGCAGCGCCCGCGCCATCAACCTGATCGACGGTTCCGGCGTCGCCGTCATGGTGCGCTTGCCGCTGGCGGCCGAACCCGCGCACCAAGCACCCGTCCCGGAAACCGAAACGCCGGAGACGCCCCCGTTGGCGCACGCCAATTAGACGCCAAGCCCGACATCCGGCCGCTCAGGCCAAGGCGTAGGCCGCGTCCACCGAGAGCGGGCCTTCGCAGGTCACCACGCCACGTTCCACCAAGTAGATCATGGCGGCGAACACGCTCCGTGCCGCGGCCGGGTGCATGAAGGTCGGCAGCTCCCGGTACATGGTCGGCACCATGTCGGTGATGTGGCGCACTCCGTCCGCCAGGCAGGCTTCGATCTGGTGCTCGCGCTCGCGCCGATGCGCCACGAACGCCTCCACATGGGGCCGCGGGGCGAGGATGGCGGGGCCGTGGGTGGGCCAGTACACCGCGTCCTCGCGCTCAAGCAAGAGGTTCAGGCTCTCCATGTAACTCGCCATGTCACCGTCTGGAGGCGACACGATGCTGGTGGACCAGCCCATCACATGGTCGCCGGTGAAGAGTGCTTGTTCTTCGCGCAGGCTGTAGCAGATGTGGTTCGACGTGTGGCCCGGCGTGTACAGGCACTCGAACGACCAGCCATCCCCTTCGATGACCTCGCCGTGCTTGACGCGCCGGTCGGGCACGAACGCCATGTCGCCGCCCTCCTCCACCGCCACGCCCTGCTCGTGCTTGCCGGCGCCATGCGGCCCGTAGGCATGGGTGGGCGCGTCGCACATCTCGCGCAACAGCGCGCAGCCGGGCGAATGGTCGTTGTGGGTGTGCGTCACCAGCATGTGGGTGATGCGCTCCCCTTCGGTGGCCTTCACGATGGCGTCGATGTGGGCGGTGTCCGCCGGGCCCGGGTCGATGACCGCCACGTTGCCGCGGCCGATGATGTAGGTGCCGGTGCCGTAGAGCGTGAACGGGCCGGGGTTCTTCGCGATCACCCGCCGAATGAGCGGGCTCAGCGCCGCCGCCTCGCCATACTCGAAATCCAACTCGCGCCGGAAGGGAATCTGCGCCATCGGGCTCTCCACAGTGTTCGGCGGCGAAGCCTACCAGCACCCGTCAACCGGCGTCGGACGGCCCCTCGTCCCACGAATCGCGCCGGCGGCGCCAATCCGCCACGCCGGGGGTGACGGTGAGCGCCAAGTCCAGGTAGTGGCGCGCGTCGGCGCGCATCCCCACGTCCCATGCCTCCGAGGCCACGCGGGCCAAGCGATGGGCGATGCGGGTGAGCAGTGCCGCGGCGCGTTCGTTGCCCGGATCCAACCGCGCCGCCTCGCGCAGCGCCGCCACCGCGTTGCCATCCACCGGCTCGGTCAAGTAGCCATCGAGAAACAGCGCTTCGGCTTGGGTCAATAGCTGCGTCACGGTGGCGAGGCGCACCACCTCCGCATCGTGGCGGGTACGCATCGCGTTCACGGCGGTGTCGCCCAAACCCACCGCCGCCGCTTGATCCATCAACCGTTCGGCCGCGGCGAGGTCTTGGGCGCCGAGCAAGCCGTCGAACTGCGCCAGCACCTGCTCGGCGATTTCCGACAACCCTTGGCGGGCGATGGCGTTGTCCGGGTCCGTGGCCAACACGCGGTGATAGATCTCCGCGGCGTTGGCCGCCGGCGGATCCACCAGCGCGGATGCCTCCCGGAACGCGCCGGCCTTGGCCAGCATCTCGTCGATCTCGGATTGCAGGGTGGCGGCTTGGTTGATGAGCGTGCGCACCGGCGCGAGCTGCGGATAGTCCGGGTTCGCGGTCGCCGCCCGGCCGAGCTTGTTCATGGCGTCCGTGATGTCGCCGTCCGTCACCGCCCGCTCCGCCAGCGCCGCATAGTGCGCCGCCAACTCGTCCAAGCGGGCGCGCGCCTCCGCGTTCTCCGGCACCCGCCGCAACACCTCTTGGTACGCTTGGATGGCGGCGGTGGCGGACGCTTCGTGGGAGAGGCTCTGGGTCGCCAGCAGGGCACGTGCGCCGATGAGCACCGCATCGACCCGGCGGCGTTCGGATAGCCGCTCAAAAAGAATGGAAAGTTCAGCATCTTGCGGGAAGACATTCAGGGATTCAGCCAGCTTCGCCTCGGCCAGCGCCAAATCATCTTCCACCAGCGCCTGATCGATGTCTGCCTTCCATGTGGTGGCGGCCGCGGCGATGCTCTGCATGGCGCCCTCGTGCGCGGGAGACTGCGCCAACACCCGCCGATAGGCGGCGACGACGGCGGCGAGGCTCTGGTTGGGGTCGCGGCGCAGCGCTTCGGCTTCGCGCCACGCTTCGGACGCTTGGCCGAGCTCGCTGAACCGCGTCAAGGCCAACAACGTGCTGGCAGCCTCCGGCCGCGTCAGCGCAACGGCGCCGGCGGTGGCCACCGCCAAGGTGACGGCGGCGGCGCCGGCCACCCAGCGCCGCACCCGCCGGCGCGCCACCCGCTGCCGCTCTTCCCGCGTCGGCGCGGACAAGCCGTCGAAGCGTTCCGAGACGACCTCGATCTCCGTGCTGGACACCACATCGAGCCGCACTGGCCGGCCGGGGGTGAGGCCGTCGATGGAGATGGCGGCCAAGGCCGCGGCGGCTTCCGCGCCGGTCGCATAGCGCTCGGCGGGCTCGGCCGCCAGCAACTTGTCGAAGAAACCCTGGAAGGCGGCAAAGCGCCGTGGCAGCGGCGGCGCCGGGGCACCGACGCCCGGCGGCCCGGCACCCGTCAGCATGCGCCGCAACACGACGCCCAAGCTGTAGAGATCGGCGCGGCCATCGGGCACGGCGCCGGCGGCCTGCTCCGGGCTCATGTAGCCCACCGTGCCCACCAGCGCCCCGCAATGGGTGCCCGCCCACCACGCGCGGTCGAAATCCGCGAGCACCGCCGGCGCCGCCGGCCCCGAGCGAAACAGGATGTTGCGCGGGGTCACGTCGCCGTGGACGCAGCCTTGGCTGTGGGCATGGTCCAAGGCGCCGGCGAGCTCATCGAACACGCGCACCACTTGCGCCATGGACAAACCTTGGCTCATGCGGGATTCCAAATCTCCGCCGAGCAGCGGCTCCATCTCGACGAACAACACCGAGCCGTGCTGCCCGACCGCGTAGGTGTACACGATGTGCGCGTGGCGCAGGCCCACCGCGCAGCCCGCCTGCCGCGATCGGAGCGGCGCCTCGTCGCCCTCGGGCACCACCTTGAGCGCCACTAGGCGGCCCGTGGCGCGCTTGGTGGCCAGGTAGATCCGTGAGGTGTCGCCGCGGGCGAGTTCCCGATGGATGTCGAAGCCCGGGAGGTCCATCTTCAACGGACGCCCGGCACCGTCAGCCAACTGATTTCGCCCTGCACCAGCGCCCCGAGCACAAAGCGGCCATCCGCGATGAACGCCTCGCCATCGAGCCGCACCGCGACGCCGCGCCCGTGGGCACGGCCATTCACGCAGTCCTCGCTTTGGAACATCCAAGCGTGGCCGTCGAGGGCGAGGCGACAGCGCCGGTCTTCGTCGATCAGCGTGTCCGCGACCAGTTGGCCGGTGCGCCATTGCTGAAACCGATCGCCGTCGTCCGGCGTGTGCTTGACGCCGTAGCCATCCATGCGGTTCGCCACGAACTGGCCGTGATACACGGTGCCGTCGCGCCAGTGAAAGGCGCCGATGCCCTCCCGCTGGTTCGCCCGCCATTCGCCCACATAGCGGTTGCCGTTGCCCCAAGTTTGCTCGCCCCAGCCAAAGCGCTCGCCGTTCACGAAGTCCCCTTGATAGACGTCGCCGTTCTGCCACGTCAGCCGCCCGGCGCCGGTGATCTCGTCGGCGTGGAAGTCGCCGGCATAGACGTTGCCGTTGGGCCAGGCGAGCATCCCCTGCCCTTGGCGCTGGTCGTTGGCGAAGCTGCCTTCGAAGACGCGCCCGTCGGGCCACGTCAGCTTGCCGCGGCCGTGGCGCTTCTCGTTGACGAACGAGCCTTCGTAGATGCGGCCATCCGGCCAGTGGAAGGTGCCGGCGCCGTGCATCCTGCCGTTGACGAACTGGCCGACGTAACGGTGCTGGTTGCTGGTGTAGGTGCCCTGCCCGGCGAAGACGCCATCCACCACATCGCCTTCGTAGATGTCGCCGTTCGGCAGCACGACCCGTTCCGCCGCGGCGCTGGCGAGGGCCACCACCAAGGCCGGCAACGACAATGCGACGCCCGGCCAAGCCCGCACTCGGCCGCAGCCACCGCCCGCACCGCGCTGCTTTTGCGTCTGTTCCATGGGTGCCTCGTCGCGGCGACATTCTAGCAAAGCGCACCGCCCGGCCGCCGCCGGCGCGGCCGCTCAGCCCACGGCGCGGATCTGGATGGCGTCCACCCGGGATTCGGCGAGGACATCGGAAATCACCACCACGCGCTCGTCCGGGCCGAGCCCCTCGCGTTCGCGCAACACCCCCAAGGCCGTTTGGATGGTCTTCTCCGGACGCGTCGAAAACGCCGTGCGATGGGCATAGACGCCGCGGTTCAACATCAGCCGGCGGCGCGTCTGGCTGTTGTTCGTGAACACGTAGATGGGCACGTCCCGCGGTTGGCAGTTGGTGACGAGATCGGCCATCACGCCGCGCCGCGTAATCACCACGAGGCCGGCCGCCGAGGTGGATTCCGCGAGCCCGGCCGCGGCCCGGGCGACATGGTGCTTGTCGCCGTCGCTCTTGAACTCCTGCGCGAAGCCCAAGCCCGGAAAACGCTCGGAGGCCGCCGCGATGCGGGAGAGCTGCTCCACGCAGCGCACCGGGTAGCGCCCCACGCTGGTTTCCGCGGACAGCATGATCGCATCGACGCCTTCATAGATGGCGTTGGCGACGTCCGTGACTTCGGCGCGGGTGGGGATGGGATTCGCCACCATGGACTCCAGCAGGTGGGTGGCGACGATGCAGCGCTTGCCGAGCCGGGCGCAGGTCCGCACCAACTCGCGCTGCGCGTTCGGCAGCGTGGCGATGTCGATTTCGATGCCGAGGTCGCCCCGCGCCACCATCACGCCGTCCGCGCTTTGGGCGATTTCCTCCACGTTGCGCAAGCCCTCGCTGTCTTCGATCTTGGCGATGATCTTCAAGGTGGCGTTCTTGGCGCCCAAGAGATGCCGCGCCTCCATCACGTCCTCCTTGGAGCGCACGAAGGAGAGCGCCAAGAAGTCCACCTCCTGCGCCATGGCGAACACGATGTCGTCACGGTCCTTGACGGTGATGGCCGGCAGGTTCACATGTACGCCGGGCAGATTGACGTGCTTGCGGCTGCCCAACGCGCCGCCATCGACCACCCGGCAGCGCAGCCGCGTCTCGGTTTTGTCGATGACCAGCAGGTTGATGAGGCCGTTGTCCAGCGTGAGCGGGCTGCCGGCTTCCACGGCTTCGGGCAGATGCGGGTAGTTCACGAACACCTCCCCCGCCGCCACCGGCGGCGCCACGGTCAACGTGACCTCATGGCCCCCCTCCAGCGTCACCGGCGCATCGGTGTCGCCGGTGCGGATCTCCGGCCCTTGGGTGTCGAGGAGGATCGGCGCCGGATACCGCACCTTCCTGTTCAGCGTCTTGATCCAATTGATGATGCGCAGCGCCTCGTCCTGCATGGAGTGGGACATGTTGACGCGCGCCACGTCCATGCCCGCGGCATAGAGCCGCTTGAGGGTCGGGAAGTCCGCGGTGGCGGGGCCGATGGTGCAGATGATTTTGGTGCGGCGGCGCATTGGCGCAGATTACCACTCGCTTATGACGCGCCACGCCAAAACGCCGCGACGGCCGCGTCAAGGCGCCGTGATGGCATGATGCTCGGCCGCCAGTGGCTCGGGAAGTAGGCGCGGTAGCCGGCCTGCGTGAAACGCGGGTCCACCAGCACGACGACGCCGCGGTCCGCCGGCCCGCGCACCGCCCGCCCGGCCGCCTGCACCACCCGAGTCATCGCCGGCAGCCGATATGCCGCGTCGAAGCCACCGTCGCCGAAGCGGCGGGCGATGAGGTCGCGCTCGGCGGACGGTGGCGCGAGGCCGGGCCCGGCGACGATGACGCCCTGCAAGGCGCCGCCGCCGAAATCCACGGATTCCGCGAACGAGCCGCCCAGCGTCACCAAGCCGATGCGCGGCTCGCCGGCCGACGACAAGCGCCCGATGAAGTCGCCCTGCTCCGCTTGCGACATGCCGCGGCCCTGCACTTCGATGGCGCAGGACGCCAGCTCCACCAAATGCCCCGCCACCGCTTCCAAGTACTCGAAGGACGGCAACGCGACCAAGTAGGGCCCCGGCGCCGCCTCCGCCACCGCCGCAATGAGCCCGGCCAGCGCCGGCAAGGTCGCCACGCGCCGCCGGTAGCGGGTGGTGATGTCCGGCACGATGAACACGGCCAGCGCCTCGGTGGGTAAGCCGCCGTCCAGGCGCATGGCGCGGCCGGCGTCCGCCTGGCCGTGGAGCCGCTGGAAGAGATCGATGGGCGACGCCGTGCCCGTGAAGCGCACCGCACCGTGGAACGCCGCCAGCGTGGCTCCGATGTGCCGCGCCGGCGAGAGGCAGGCCATGCGGGCTTCCACCTCCTCGGCCTCGACGTTCAGGAGGTACCCGTAGTCCTCGGCATCGAACCAAGCGCTGCCGCGCGCGAATCGATGGCAGTCGAAGAGCAGGTCGCGCAGCTCCGGGCGCCAGCCGAGGTCCAAATCGCCACGCACCGCGCCGAGCGCCTCCACCGCCCGCAGCAGCGCCTTGGGCGGCACCATCGGCCCGCCACCCCCACGCCGCAGCTTGAAGAGTGTGCGGCCCACGGCTGCCAAGGGTTCGCGCAAGGGCGGCGGCGCATCCGCGTGGGCGCGTTGCAGCGCAGCACCCCGCAGCGACACGCTCAACATCTCGCGGTTGCGCTCCCCCAGCTGATGCGCCTCGTCCACCAACAGGCCCACGCGGCGGAACGGCGCCCCGATCAGCCGCGCCAGCCGCACCACAGGATCGAAGACGTAGTTGTAATCGCAAATCACCACGTCGGCCCACGCCGCGGCATCGACGGACAGCTCGAATGGGCACACGACATGACGCCGTGCCGCGGCCTCCACCGCGGCGCGGTCCATGCAGCCGGCCGCCAGCAGTTCGGCGCGGGCGGCTGGCATCCGGTCGTAGTAGCCCTTGGCATAGCGGCACAACTGCGGGTCGCACGGCAAGTCTGGGTTGAAGCAGATGCGCCGCTTGGCGGTCACGGTGACCACCGCCAACGCCTTGCCCAAGCCGCAGGCGGCGAGGGCGTCCGCCGCCGCCCGTTGGCCGGTGGTGCGGGCGGTGGCGAAGATGATGCGGTCCAGATGGCCGTGGCCCATCGCCTGCAACGCACCGAACAGCGTGGCGACGCTCTTGCCGCTGCCGGTGGGCGCTTCCGCGAGCAACTGGCCGGCATCCCGCAAGGTTCGGAACACGGCCTTGGCCAAGCGCCGCTGGCCGGCCCTGAAGTGCGGATAAGGGAACGCCAAAGCCCGCAGCGCGGCGTTGCGATGCGCGACGCGCCGCGCGCTGCGGGCCAGTTCGGCGGCGTAGGCGCGGGTGGTGTCGAGAAACCACTGCGCCAAATCGCCGGCGGCGGCGCGTTCCTCCCAGCATCGCTGCGCCGGATCGTCCGGCTGCAAGTAGGTGAGCTTGAGCCGCCAATGCGGCGGCGCATCCGCCTCCCGACCGGCCAACGCGGCGTAGAGCTTGAGCTGCGCCCAATGCAGGCCGCCCAAGTGTTCGTGCAGGCCGTCGATGTCCGCGCGGGTCGTCTTGAACTCCTCGATGATGCCCTCGGTGCGGTCCATGCCGTCGATGCGCCCCCGCACCGTGAGCGCGATGCCGTGTTCATGCACTGTCGCGGCCACCGGGACTTCACGCTGATGGCTCTCCGGGCGCTCGCGCTGTGCCCGGCGCTGCGCCGCGATGCCCTCGGCGGCGGTGGCCGCGCTCTCGTAGCGATAGTGGATGTCGCCCCGGCGATGCACATTGGCGGCCAGTTGGCGCACACCGATGGCGACGGCCGGCGGCTCGGCGGCGGCCGTCATCGAAACCGCAGCACCCGCGCCGGCAGCCCGGCGCCCCGCAGCCGGTCGAGCCAGAGGCGTTGGGATTCGCGCAGTTGGTCGTTCGGGCCCTTCACCTCCACGAACTCGTAGGCGTTGGCGCCGTGGATGACGGTGAGGTCCGGAAAGCCGCTTCTGGCCGCCTGCAGATCGTCCGCCACCAGCCGCAGGAGCTGGCGAATGTCGCGCATGGGCACGGCATCCAGCAACCGCTCCAACCGGCCCTCGCGCCATGCCCGCCAATCCACCAGCCGGTTTGCAACATCGCGGCGGCGCCTCGCCGTCGCCACCATGTGCGCCCGCAGGCGCTCATCATCCAAAGCCAACGGGTCGGCGCAGAGCGAGCGACGAGCGGCGAAGAAATCCGGCCAAAACAAATCGATGGGCGCGGTTTGGAAGGCGTTCACGAACATCCCGGCCACCGGGGCGAAGGCCCAATCCCAATAGGCGAAGCCGAAGAGCCCCAGCGGCAGCGCGTTCTCCATGTGCCAAGCGTGGCCGCCGGCGGCGGTGACGAGCCGGCCGGCGGCGCTTTCGACATTCGCCGCGTACGCCGGCCGCCAAGGCATCACCGTTTCCGGCTCGCGCCGTGCCACGCGCTGGCCGAAGCGTTCGGCGAAACGCGCCTCAAGGGCATCGAGGGGCGCTGCCCCCATGCGGTGCTTGATGGCTTCGACGCCCCGCAGGTCGCCAAGGCGCTTCAGGACGCGCGCCCGTCGCTCCCGCGCCGGCGGCAACGTGGAACGCGCATAGCAGGCCAACGCCATGTCGTGGGCGCGAGCGCGTTCGAGGCGGCGGCCCAAGGCGTTCAGGATGCGGCTGCGGCACCGTTCCGCCAAGCGCCCAGAGGCGGGATGCCACAGGGCTTCCAGCACCACTTGCGCGAGTTCCGCAGGCGGTGCGGCGCCAAGGTCTCGCGCGTAGTCGCCAATGCGGCACAGCGTGACGAACTCGTCGAGGGCGCCACGGTCTCGAAACAAGCGCCGCTCGCGGCATAGGGGGTAATCCTCGTATTTGGCGATGCCGAGGTCGCGCAGCACGAAGGTGGCGAGGTCTGCATGGCGGTCGCCGAAGAACAGCAGGCGATACAGCTCGAAGTTGGCCGTGTCCGCCAATGCCACCCAGGGGCAATGGCGGGCGATGACGCAGTGCAGCTCGGCGGCCGGATACGTTGCCAGCGCGGCGGCGATGCGCTCCACCTTGCGCCGGCCGCGGGCGGCCGGCAACCAACGCTCGATCTCGTCCCGCCGCAACATGGCCAGCAGCTTCTCGCCCGGCAATGCCGGGCAATGTGCGAGCAGCCCCGCCCCAATCAGTTCCCCGCTGGCCGCCGCCGCGTCCCCCACTTCGCCGTAACGAAGGGAATCCACCCGCGTCCGACAGCCCTTGCGGGCGATGACCCGCGCCAACAGCCGCTGGGCGTCTTGGGACGCCGCCATGATGCGCTCGCCCCACCCGGCTTCGGCGCTGGTGAGCACGTCCCCATACTGGCGGCGCACACCTTCGACCATGGCAAGCAGGTTGTCTGCGTAGTAATGCGCCGGCGGCGCTTGGCCCGCGAGAAGCTGCGGCAACGCGGCCTCAGTACACCTTTAGGGGCCGCACATTCTGCCACGATTCTATAAATCCATACAGTAATCTGACTCCCTAATCCCCTGTTAAGGGCAGGGTGGTTGGATTCGGGCTTGTCTCGGCGGCGTTTGGACGGGTCGCGGTGCCGGCGGCGCGTTGGCGCCGCGCCGTTGGCGTTTCCCAGGCGCGGTTTGAGGCGTTGGGGGGCGGATTGGGCCAGTCCGGGGCGGTGCTTGGGGTGCCCGGGCCGAGGGGGCGCCCCGCCCTTGGATTCCGGGCGTGCCTTGGCGGGTTCGGTTGGGGTTCGCCGGGGCGGGCGGGTCACTCGAGCTGGACGGCCGCGGCGTAGAGCCAGTCGAGCCGGAAGTTGGACTTGGCGAAGAGGAGGCGGTGGCGCCCGGCGGCCCTCACCAGCTGGGCGACCGTGCGGACGAAGTGTCGGATGAGGGGGCGCAGCCCGTGGCGGCGGGCGGACTTGGGCAGCAGGTGGAACTGCACGGCCCGCAGCAGCATCTGCGCCAGCTGGCCGCAGGCGTAAAAGAGCCGGTTGGCCAGCAGCCCGCGACAGGGCGGGTGGTGCAGGTCCAAGTCCCGCAGCGGCCCCTTGAAGGCGTTCTCGTGGCCCTGCTTGCCGCGGTGGCGGCGCACCAGCTCGGCGAGCGGCAGGTCGTGCCGCGAGACGAGGATCACCGCGTGGGCGGGGAAGAGCTGGCCCTGGGCGGCGTCGGGGACCCTGCGGACCACGACGTACGGGTGCTCCACCCAGCCCTCCGGCCGGTGCCACGCGAGGATGGCCCGCTCGCCGGGGCCGACGGCCTCCCAGGCGGACTCCGGCAGCCCTTCGACCTGCTCCAGCACCGGGGCCTTCCACTTGGGGTTCGTGACGCTGACCGAGTAGTCCCATCCCCGTGCGCGGCAGAACTCCACGAAGCGCCGGCCGTAGTAGGCGTTGTCCGCCCGAACCCAGACGGGCGCACCCTCGGGCAGCAGCGGCGCCACGTCCGCCTCCAACTGCCCGCGCCAGCCATGCGCCGGGTGGACGCCGCCCGGATGCAGGCGCCCCGACGCCCACAGGCCGCCGACGAACACGCCGTGCAGCAGCAGCGCCCGCTCGGCGCCGTGGCTGGGGCCGGCCCCCTCGAACAGCGCGCCGCCCACCTCGATCTCGGTGCCGTCCACGAACACCGGGACGAAGCCCCGCTCCGCCACCTCATGTTCGACGACCGCCGGCGCGACCCGCCGCGCCAGGCGCCGCGCCGCCTCAAGGAGTCCCTCCACGTCCGACCCGGACGCCTTCGCCAGGAACTCGCCCATCCGGCGGCCCGACGGCGCGTGGCGCAGGCCCAGCAGCCGGCGGGCCGCCGCGTCGGCCCGCAGGGCGTCCAGGTCGCACAGCGCGCCGCCCCCCGACGCCAGCGACGCCACCAGCGCCCACAGCGACTCGCAGTCCGACGCGCCGCGCCGGCGCACCTTCACGCGGACGCCCTCCGACAGGTCCTTGAAGAGGCCCAGGCGCCCCGCCGTCAGCGCCAGCGCCGAGCAGCCGCCGAAGCCGGTCAGGCGGGCGTCCGTGAAGTCCTGTTCGACTCTCAGCGGACGGGGAAGTAAGCTCTCCATCGGCGCACCTGCAGGGTGTTTTGTCTCAACCGGCATCTTGCCGGAAAATCCCTTGCACGGTGCGCCTCTCAGCCCACTTCAACGATTCCTTAAGCGGGGATTAGGGTAATCTGACTTGCCGGGTGGCCCTGACATCGGGGTAGGATGCGATAATGCCGCACCGCAAGATGGCGGCGGCTGACGACCGCGGCAACGGGCATGGCGAACCTAAGTCGGGAAGGACGAGGCGTGATCCGCAACGTGTACATTCGCGGCTTCAAGCGCTTCGGGGACGTGGCGTTTCGCCTGCCCGGCCATGTGGTGCTGGCCGGCCCCAACAACACCGGCAAGACGACGGTGTTGCAGGCCATCGCGTCTTGGTCGCTGGCGCTGCGGCGCTGGCGGGAATTGAACGACTTCAGGCGTCACCGTGGTGGCTACACGCGGGCGCCCATTGCCCGCCAAGCGTTTGCGTCCGTTCCGCTGCGGCAGTTCGACCTGTTGTGGCGGGACCGTCGCTATCAGGGGCGCATCGAAATCGAAATCCAGCACAGTGCCGGTTGGTCCGCGGCGATGGAATACATCGCCGACAGCACGGAACAGATATATGTTCGCCCCATCTCGAACGTGCCGGTTGCGACGCTGCGGCAACTGGACTTGCAGGCCGTGTATGTGCCCGCCATGACGGGCTTGGAGACCAACGAGCGGCTGCTTCAGCCCGTGGCGGTGGAGCAGATCCTCGGCCTCGGCCGCCCGGGTGAGGTGCTGCGTAATCTGCTGGTGGCAGCCCATGGCGACACATCCTCATGGCACCCATTGCGGAAATCCATTGGCAAGCTCTTTGGCTACGAACTGCTGCCGCCAGACGCGAGCGGCCCCTACATCCGTTCCGAATACCGAATGGCAGAAGGCGGTGTGGCATTCGACATCGCCAGCGCCGGCAGCGGCTTCCAGCAAGTGTTGATGCTGCTGGCGTTTCTGCATGCCCGGCAGGGAGCGGTGCTTTTGCTGGACGAGCCGGACGCCCACCTGCACCTGATGCTGCAGGACGCCATCTACCACGAACTGCGTTCGGTGGCGGCCCGGCAACGTTCCCAACTGATCGTCGCAACCCACTCGGAAGTGGTCATCAACGCGGTGGAGCCCCGCGAACTGTGCGTGTTGCTGAACGAACCGAGGATGGTGGCGGACACCGCCGAGCGCAGCCGGTTGATCGCTTCGCTGCGGGTGCTGAGCAATGCGGACGTCATGCAGGCAATGGACGTTCGCGGCGTTCTCTATGTCGAGGACTTCACCGACATCAACATTCTGCGCACTTGGGCCAAAGCGCTTGGACACCGCGCGGAGGGGCTGCTCAACAAGGAGCTGATGTGGAAGCCGCTGGCATTTCAGGCGCAGGAGCATCGACGCGGCACCAAGGCGGGGGGACGTGGGATTCTGTCACGGGAGCATTTCGAAGCGCTGCAACTGGTGCGCGACGGGCTGCCCGGTTTGGAGTTGCGTGATGGCGACGCCCAACCGCCCGTTCCCGACACGGAGGTCACGGGCGTGGGCTTGCAGCGGCTGCGCTGGCGGCGCTACGAAATCGAGAGTTATTTGGTTCATCCCGATGTGCTGGCCCGCTTCGTCGAAGCCCAAGTTGCCGCTCCCGACGCCGCGGTGCGCATCGAGGCCATGCGCGCCTACTGGCAGGGCGAGTTTCCGCCGGCGCTGGTCAAGGATCCGCTCGCCGACCATGTGTTCTTGAACACAACCAAGGCCCGCAGGGACATCCTGCCCCCGCTGCTGGAAGCCGCCGGTCTCCACGGGCTGCCCTACACCCGCTACCACGAAATCGCGGCCCTGATGCTGCCGGCGGAAATCCACCCCGAAGTGGCGGAGAAGCTGGACGCCATCTGCCAAGCCTTTGGTGTGCAGCCCTGAACGCACACGGGGTTCTGGAACCCCTCCGCAACGCGCCGATCAGGAGTTGGCGGTCAGCAGCAGGATGGCGGCGATTCTTCTGGCTGTGTCTGTGAAATGCTGCACCTCATCGGATTCGAGCTCGCGGCCCAAGATGGGGTGTTCACGGTATGAGAGCCACTTCTTGAGCACTTGGTAGCCGCCTAGCTGGTAGCGCCACACGGCCGCCGGCACATTGCGCCAGTAGGCGTCGGCGTTGAGGTGGATGTCGAAGGTGGTCGCGCCGAGGGTGTGTGTGGCGGCCGTCCTGCTCTCGCTGGCGGTGGGTCGGCGTTCCAGTTGGCGGCCGGGGCCGGGCATGATCGCGCCGCCGGCGCCTTGGTGGCCCCAGCCGGCCGTCACGGCGAAATCGTCGCCGACCATGTTGCCGCCGGCCACCTTGGATGGCACGGCGATGTTCGCGAGTTCCGGGCGCAGTGTGCCTTGGGTGACGCCCGGGACGGGCTGGTCGGGATCCAATAGCCGCGCGAGTTCGCGGCCTCGGGCGGCTGATGTGGCGAGGGTTTGGGCCGCAGCGGCGTCGGTGCTGTCCGGCCGGCCGGGGAGCGGGATGCGGGGCCATTCCATGCGCAGCGCGCCGGCGTTGGCTGCGCGGTAGGTGGGATCGTGCAGGGTGGCTAGCACATGATGGAACAGGTCCTCGACGCTTGCGCCGAGACGCGCCAGATGGCGCTGAGCCGTGCCGGACAGATTCGCCTCGCTTTGGGAACTGTCCTCTCCAAGCCGTGTTGGGATGCATGTGGCACCCCGATCAAACAGATCGAGGCACCCGATGCGCGAAGTCACCTGTGGCGGCGACCAGTCCCGGCGCGGCTTCTGCTGCGTAACCAGCCACGAATGGCCGTCAAACACATGGGGCCTGTAGTTGGCGCGTCTCTCGTCGAGCAGCTTCGTGTCCGCCTCCCAATACAGCCACCGATGGTCGAACGGCCGGTAGGCGAAGCGCATAAAGCCATCCTCGTTCGGGCCGCCCCGGGCCAGCAGCGTCTCACGCACCGCGGGCGCGTCGAAGCGCCCCGTTGTCAGCATCGCCGTCGGGTAACGCCGGGCTATCTCCTCGTGGCCGATGGCGGGGTCAAAGTAGTCCGCAATGCGCGTCTTCAGCCGCTCGAGGTCGGTATCGACCAGAAACCCGTCGCGGCTGGTCTTCACTCCGGGGAACGACACCGGGAACAGCTCGGGCAGTGCCGGCCAATCGAACCAACCGGCGCTCACCGCCGTTTGCACGAACGGCAAACCCAGCGGCAGGACAGGCGCCACGTCGTCGTAGAGTTCGCCGGGCCTGGCTTCCGCCGTGTCCAGCAGCACATCTGGCTTGTCCTGCCCCCACAGATGACGGAACCCCACCGTCGCCGCCGGCAGGTGGTCTGGCTTCGGCCGTCGCACCAGCGTGGCGATGGCGGTTCCCACCTGAATGCCCACCGGATCGCCTTGGGTGGAGAAGATGCTGGGGTCTGGCGAACCGTCCGGCGCCACCTTGCCAGTTTTGTACTTGTCGCCGTTCAAGCAGTCGATGCGGATGGCGTCGAACGCTTCCAGATAGCGCTCCCGCATCCCCGTGAAAGACAGGCCATCGAGCCACGAGTAGTTGGAGATGAAGCAGACGATGCCTTGGCCGGTCTGCTCGGCGATGCGGCGTTCGGCCATGCGGAAAAAGCGCACGTAGAGGTCATTCAGCCCTTGCCCTTCCGGCCGGCGCACCCGCTGGGTGGTGCGGTAGGCCTCCGACAGCGCCCGTTCCTCGTCCACCGCCATGCCGGCGAAGCCGTTGTACGGTGGATTGCCGAGGATGACGAGAATCGGCGCATCCTGCTTCACCCGTCGGGCGCGGTCGCGCTCTTCCTCGAGTTCGGGAAACGGCAGTTGCTTCTGCGCTTCCGGCGTCCAGCCGGTGAGCGCGTTGGTGAGGAAGATGCCGGCACGTTCGTCGCCATCGTCCGCAAGCGGCGCGTCCAGCTTGCGCAGGGTGAGCCCGACTTGCAGGTGCGCCACCACGAACGGCGCCGGCATGATCTCGAAGCCGAAGACGCGGTTCGTGGCCGCCTGCTTCACCCGCGCGCCAACGAGGGCGCCCATGCCCCGCCCGGCCAGGTTGGCGGCGATGCGGCGCAGCACTTCCGCCAGATAGGCGCCGGTGCCGCAGCACGGGTCCAGCACATAGACGTTCTCGGCCGCGAGGCCATCGGCGATGCCAAGATCGTCCTTCAGCGCCCCATCCACGCGCGCCACCATGTAGCGCACCACCTCCGTTGGCGTGTACCACACGCCCAGCTGCTTGCGCAGCGCCGGGTCGAACGCCTGCAGGAACGGCTCGTAGAAGTACGGCACCGCCTCGCCCTCGTCGAAGCGGGCGAAGAAGGCCGCCTCATCCACGCGCTCAAGGGCCGCCGCGGTCCAGTCCAGCACTTCCACGAGGCCCAAGGGGTGCAGCCGGCCCGGGGCCGAAATCTGCTCAAACAGCGCCCGCAACACCGGCACCCGCAAATGCCATGCCGCTTCCCGCCAGCTGAAGGTGGCGGCCGCGGCGCCCTCGGTTTCACGTTGCCGGTGCCACAGCACCCACGCCGAGAAGACGCCGTAGAACAATGTCTGCACCAATGTGGAGTGGAAGAATCGGGCGCCGGCGCCGCCATCGAAGCGCACGCCGAGGGCGTCCTGCAGCGCCGAGCGGAACGGCGCCAGCGCGTGGGCGTCCGCGGCGGTGTCCAGCCGCGCCAAGCCATCGCGGGCGTAGGAGGCGAGCAAATGCGCCAAGTCTTGCGGTTCCGTGATGGTGGCGCGGTGTGCCAAGGCGCGGCGCAGGTATTCGCCGAGGGCGGTGCCCTGGCGTTTGGCGAAGGCGCGTGGCTTCTGCAGCCGCTGCTCGAACTCCGCCGCGCTCGGCGCCAGCCGGAAGGTCTCCAACTTGCATGGGCGGCCTTGGGCGTCTTCGCCAAGCAGCACGAAGTCGCGGAAGTTCGTCACCAGCACCAAGCGGTGGCGATGCCAGTATTGGCTCACTTGGTCGCTTTCGGCGGTGAGCCACGCATCATCCGCCAGCGACTTCGCTTCCACCACGCCGTGCTCCGGCGTTTGGCCTTCGCGGACGCGGCCGGCCTTGAGCTGACGCGCCGCGAAGAGGCCGAAGTCTGGGTGGCCGGCGCCGAGGTTGGCCAGTTCGCCGACGCAGAACACCTTGGGCTTCAGCGTGGCGCCGATGGCGTCCAAGAGGTTGCCCAACGGCGTGTGGCGCGAGCGTTCGCCGGTGGCGGCGCCGGATGCGGCGATGCGCTTCAGGGCCGCGAGATAGGCTTCAACCGCCGTCGCCAACTGCATCAGGGAACGTGGCCGCTCAAGGCAGCAGGTCGTGCAGGACGGCGTAAATCTCCGGTCGCTTCTCGCGCATCTCGTCGGCGTCCAAGCCCTCCAGCGAGTGGGGATATTTGAGCCAGCGGTGGGTTTCGTGCAGGTAGTAATCCGGCACCCTGCCCGTCTCGTTGCGGCTGGGCTTGTAATACGGCACGGCGATGCGCGTCTCGCCCGGCATGTTGCGGCGCAGCTTGGCCTCCAGCTGGCGGATGATGGCCTCGACGGTGTGGCCGGTGTCGAACACGTCGTCCACGATGAGCAGGCGATCCTCGAAGGTGAGGTTCTTCACCAGATAGGAAAGGCCATAGACGGCGATTTCGCGGCGGCGCTCGTCCACGCCGGTGTAGGCGCTGGTGCGGATGGCGATGTGGTTGGACTGCACACCCTGGTAGGCCAGGAACTCCTGCACCGCCAAGCCGATGGGCGCCCCGCCCCGCCACACGGCGATGAGGAAGGTGGGGCGGAAACCGCTCTGATAGACCCTCGCGCCGAGGCGAAAGGCGTCTTCGAGCAGCGTTTGGGCGTCCAGATACTGGTGTTCGGCGCTCATTCCACCGCCAATCCGCCAACCGCCACACTGTACAATCCCCCGCGAGCCGTTTCCAAGCCCGCGCCGAGGCACCGTTGGACAAGGTCTTCATCGACGAGGCGGAACACATTCTCGATGGCTTCCGGCTGGGCCGGCGCATCTTCGAGAGCGGCTTCCAGCCTTCGTTCATCGTCGGCATCTGGCGCGGCGGCAGCGCCGTCGGCATCGTCGTGCAGGAGTGCTTGGCCACCTTGGGCGTCGAAACCGATCACATCGCCCTGCGCACCTCCTACGCCGGGCGCGAGGAATACGAGGCAACGGCGGAAGCGCGGCGGCCGATTCGCGTCCATGGCAAGCAGTACCTGCTGGAGAATCTGCGCCGCGAGGATCGGCTGCTCATCGTGGATGACGTTTACAGCAGCGGCCGCCATGCCCATGCGGTGGTCGATGCCCTGCGCACCGGCACCAAACGCAACATGCCGGCGGACGTCCGCATCGCGGCGATTTGGTTCCGGCCCACCTTGGATGCCCGCAACGCCCCGGATTTCCACCTGCGCGAAACGGACAAATGGCTCGTCCTGCCCCATGAGGTGATGGGTCTCACCCGTGTCGAGATCGCGGTGCATAAGCCGTGGCTGGTGGAGTTGATCGAACCCCACGCACAGCCACCCTAAGCCGTGCGCGGTTCCCTTCACTGCACCCAGCCGCCGGCGAAGGGAATGCCTTGGCCTACGAAGAAGTTGCTCTCGTCGCTGGCGAGAAACAGCGCGAACAGGGCGTCTTCCCGCGCGGTTCCCAGCCGTCCGGCGGGCACTTGGCGCTTGAGGGATGCTTGGAACGAAGGGCGTTGCATCAGTTCCGGCGGGTAGTAGTCCTTGCTTTCCACATAGTTCTGCGCGATCAGGTTGATCTGCACGTTGCGCGGCGCCACTTCCACGCCCACCGCCTGCACATAACCGAGTTGCGCCGCCCGCGCCGCGCTGTAGGCGGCGAGGGTGCGCATGCCCTTGAGCGCGGAGGCGCTGCCATACACCACGATCTTGCCGCGCTCGCGTTCGAGCATCTGCGGCAGCGTGGCGCGCGTCAGCCGGTGCAGCGGATGAACCATCATGTCGAAGGCTTGCTGCCAAGAGGCATCGTCGAGCTGCGTCGTTTCGATGCCAGCGAAGGTGGGAGAGGCGAGGTTGGCGATCAGCACATCGATGCGGCCGGCTTCCGCCACCGCCGCTTCGCAGGCGCCGGGGGCTGTGAGGTCCCGCGCGTCGGCGATCACCTCCGCGCCTTCCGCGGCGAAGACCTCCGCGGTGATGGGGCCCATGAAGTCCTGCGCTTGGGTGATGAGGGTGCGCTTGCCGGTTAATCGCTGCATGGGTTCCCTCGCTTAGGCTGCCAGCCGCGCCAGCGTCGCCGCCAGCACGCGGGCGCCGTTGGCCACTTCCTCCGGCGCCGTGTATTCGTCCGGGCGGTGGCTCACCCCCGCCTTGGAGGGCACGAAGATCATGCCCATGGGCGCCACACGCGCCATGAACAGGGCGTCGTGGTAGGCGCGGCTCACCATCCGGCGGGCGCTCAGGCGTTGCTCGGCGGCGCTCTCCTCCACGGCTGCCATGATGCCGGCATCCGCGTCGGCCGGCGGGTCCTCGTTGATCGCATCGAATGAGCAATCGAGGCACCGCTCCCGCGCCAGCTCGTGGGCCTGGCGTTTGAGCGCTGCCACCATGCCGTCGCGGGCGGCCAAAGAGGTATCGCGCACGTCCAGCGTGCAGGTGGCGGTTTGCGGGATGCTGTTCACGGCCCCCGGGTGAACTTGCATCATGCCAACGGTGGCCACGCTGTCCGGGCTTTCGCTGTTGCGGGCGACGGCCTCCGCGCGGCAGGTGAGCGCGGCCGCGGCGACGAGGGCGTCGCGGCGGTCTGGCATCAGCACGGTGCCGGCATGGCCGCCCTCGCCGCGGAACGTCACCGTGAAGGACGCCGGCGCCGCGATGGCGGAGACCACGCCGATGTCCAAGCCTTCGCGCTCCAACACCGGACCCTGCTCCACATGCAGCTCGACGAACGCCGCGTAGTCGCCGGCCGCCAACTGGACGTCCGCGAGAACACCCTCATAGCCGGCCGCCTGCCGTGCCGCGTCGAAGCTGACGCCATCCGCGTCCTGCAATTCCGCCAGCGCCGCCGCGTCCAGGGCACCCCCCAACAGGCGCGAGCCACAGCAGCCGATGCCGAAGCGGGTCGGCTCCTCCGAGGTGAACATCACGATGTCGATGGTGCGCCGGGGCGTGAAGCCGGCGTTCTTCAAGGCCCGCGCCGCGGCGATGCCGCCGAGCACGCCGACCACGCCGTCGTATTTGCCGGCGTGGGGGATGGCGTCGCAGTGCGAGCCGGTGCCGATGCGCCCGCGCAAGCCTTGAGACCCGACCCAGCGGCCGAAGATGTTGCCGGCGGCGTCTTCCAGCACGTCGAGGCCGGCGTCTCGCATGAGCGACTTCACATAGCCCCGCCCGGCCAGGTCGGCTTCGGTGAAGAGGATGCGCGTGACGCTCGGCGCCGGGGTGGAGGAGAACTGCGCCAGCGCGTCGATCTGCCCCTGCAGCGCCGCCGCATCCACCGCCAGCACGGCCGGGTCAAGCGCTGGGGGCACGGTGCATTTCCTTGTAGTAGATGTAGCGGGTAGGCTGCTTGCCGGTGGCCGCATACCACTGCGTGAGGTAGGGCGCCATCCAGATGGCGTCTCCGGCCTGCACCGGATACCAGTGCTCGCCCAAGCGATAGACGCCCTGCCCCGCCAACATGTAGAGGCCGTGTTCCATGAAATGCGTCTCCACCAACGGCAAGGTGCCGCCCGGCGCGAACTCGAACACATTGATGCCCCAATCGAAGCGGGGCGTTTCCGGCAGGAGCGTCTGCAAGAGCGCCGCCTCGTCGCCCAAGAACGGCGTGGCCGGAACCTCCTGCAACGCACCGCGCAGTGGCAGCGGCGGCGGTTCGCCCGCGCAAGGCACATAGGGCTTCTCGAACAGCAACGCCGTGCCGCTCTGGGGCGTAACCAGCCGCCAGCCGAGGCCCGGCGGCAGGTAGGCGAAGCCATCCTCCGGCAGCGCCCATGCCGCGCCTTCGAACTCCACGATGAGACCGGCCGACAGTGCCAAGCAAAAGTGTTCACAGGCCGCGTTGGGCGCTACGGCGACGCCGCCGCCGTCCAGACGTAGCAGGTATTGCGCGAACTTCGCCCCCATTTCGCGGGAGATCAACGCCACGGCTATGCTGTCGTGCCAGCCCGGCAGGGCGAGCGGCACATGGGATTCAGGCGCGACCAGCGCATGGTCGCGGTGGATGGCGGTGCGGGCGAGGCCGGGATGTTGCACAAGGTCTCCGTTGGCCATGGCCCGAACGCCCGAGGCCGGCCTATTCGGTGGTGGGAACGCGGAAGCTGCGCTCGTAGAAGGCGGTGGCCCGCGCATAGTACTCGCGGTCTATCGCGGCGAAAAGACCGGCCACGTCCATGCCTTCAGCGGCCGGCTTCACGCTCAAGCCCAGCGCCGCCGGCGGATCCGTGGCGCGGGCGCGGCGCAACACATTGAAGGCCACGCCGAGGGCGCTGGGCGGCGGCTCCAAGGGGATGCGCAGCCGCACGGCGGCGGCTTTCAGCTTAGCGGCATCCTGCACCGTGGCGAAGGCCCCGACGCTGGCGTCTCGCATGGCCTCAAGCCGCTGCCACACGGTGTGCCGCTGCGGTTCTTGGTAGCCGTTCCACTGCACGATCTCATGGGCGAACCGCTTGCAGCCGCGGCACACCAGATCGCCGTAGGTGGTGGAACAGACGCCGATGCAGGGTGTGCGGCGCAGCGGGCCGGCCGGTTCAGCCACCGCTGGGCGCGTCCGCCGGTGGTGCGTGTGGCGCCTGGTTCATGCCGAGGTCTCGCCGGCGTCTCGGTCTGGCCGTGGGGGCGCGCCTTGGCCATCGTCTACCACCTTCCGCGCCGCGCCGAAGAGCTCGAGCAAGTCGTCCTCGAAGGCAAGCAGTTCCGGGCGCAGTTGCGATTCCATCCACCAACCGCTGTGTTGCGCGAAGGGACGCGCCGCCATCAAGGCGACGATGACCACCACCGCCCCCCGGAAGCCGCCAAACACGAGGCCCATCACGCGATCGGTGCCGTCCAAGCCCGTGGACTTCACCAACTTGCCCAAGATGCGCTGCGCCATGGCGCCGACGATGAGCACGGCGATGAACACCAACGCGAAGCCCATCGCCACGCGCAACGGGCGCCCCAGATCGAAGGACGCCAAGATCGTGTCTGCCACGAAACCCGCGAAGACCACGGAACTGATGGCCGCGCCCACCCAAACCACCAGCGAGACGACTTCCCGCACCAAGCCGCGCATGAGGCCGAACAACGCGGAGAGCACGATGACCGAGGCGATGACGATGTCCGGCGTTGCCATCCTCAGTGGCCGAAGCGCACGATGCGCGGTTCGCCGAGTTTCAAGCTCGCATAGCGGCTCGCGAGCTCGGCCTTCAGTTTGTCCGCATCGGCGCGGTCGAGGAACGGCCCAACCGCCACGCGGGTGAACTTCTGCGAATCCCGCTTCACGTTGGAGAGCATGGCGTCGTAGCCGTCTTGGCGCAGTTGGTCGCGCAGCTCCTGCGCCTTGCCCTCCAGCGAGAAGCTCGCCAACTGCACGGCCCAACCCTCGGCGGGGCCACCCAGCGGCGGCGCGGACTCATCGGCCAAGGTGGGCTCGCCGTGGCGGGCGCCGGTGTCGCGGCGATAGCCTTCCGCGTCGATTTCCTCGACCAGCGCGTCCCGGGCGGCGAGGGTGGGGGCGATGTCGGGCGGTGGCTCGGCGTCGTCCAGCGCCGCCACGTCGATGGGTTCGACCTCCACCGGCGGCAATCGCACCGGTTCGATGCCGGCGCCATCGAACAGCATCGGCAGCGCGACCGCCGCGACGGCGATCAGAAACACCGCGCCGGTGATCCGATAGCGAGCCTGTTCGGTCAACAGTTCAGCCTAGCCCGAACGCGAGCGACCACATCAAAGGAGCCGCACACAAGGATAACATCGTTGCGCTCCGTCTTTGCGATGGCGGTGGCGATGGCGGCATCCAAGTCCGCCAGCGGGCGTGGCGCCACCGCGCCCATGCGCTCCGCCAGCGCGGCCGCGGACAGCCCGCGCGCCATGTGGTTGTCCGTGGCGATGAAGCGCTTCACGCGGGGCGCCAACGCCGCGGCGACGGCCTCGCAGTCCTTGTCTTCCAACATGGCGACGATGGCGCAGGCAGCCCGTTCCGGCAGGTGGCAGGCGAGAAACGCCGCCGCGTCCGCGTTGTGTCCAACATCGAGGAGCCAGCGCCGCCCGCTGGCAGGCACCGTTTCCAACCGCCCGGGCGCGAATGCCAAGCGGCAGGCGGCTTCCACCACCGTGTCGTCGAAATCCGGCTCCAAGAGGGCGAACGCCTGCAACGCCGTTGCCGCGTTGGCGGCCGGCACCCGCGGCGGCATGGGCGTCGAGACCACACGCCCATCCGCCAACTCCACACGCCAAGCGCCATCTTGGGTGGATTGGCGGAAATCGCGGCCGTATTGAAAGAACGGCGCATCGAGCTCGGCGGCGCGACGCCGCACCGAGGCGGGCGGGTTCGGCGCGCCGAACACCACCGGGCGGCCGGGGCGCATCACGCCGGCCTTCTCGGCGCCAATGGCCTCCCGCGTGTCGCCCAAGTAACGCTGATGATCCAAGCCGATGCTGACGATCACCGCGACCTCAGCGTCCACCACGTTGGTGGCGTCCAAGCGGCCGCCCAGCCCCACCTCCAACACCGCCGCATCCATCGGCGCGACGCGGAAGGTCGCCAACGCCGCCAGCACCGCGTACTCGAAGTAGTTGAGCCGCGTGGCATCCCGCGCCCGCTCCACGGCCTCGAACGCCGCCACGATGGTGGCATCGTCGGCTTCGCTGCCATTGACGCGAATGCGTTCATTGAAGCGCGTGAGGTGCGGCGACAGGGTGGTGCCCGTCGCATGGCCGGCGGCGAGCAACAGCCGCTCCAGGAAGAGGCAGGTGGTGCCCTTGCCATTGGTGCCGGCGACGATGAAATTGCGCGGCGCCGGGGGATTCACGTTGGCACGGGCCGCCACTTCGGCGACCCGATCCAAGCCGTCGAGCACACCCTTGGGATGCTCGACGCCCAACCGTTCGAGCCAATCGGCCAAGGTGGCCGTCATCGCGCGTCCAGGGCCTCGCGCAGCGGGCGCAGCCAAGACGCCAAGGCGTCCGGGATGCGTTCAGGGTGCGGCCCGAGCTCGCCCATCACATCCACCAAGGCGCTGCCGACCACCACGCCATCGGCGCCGGTGGCCGCCACGGCCGCGGCGGACTGCGCGTCGCGGATGCCGAAGCCCACCAGCACCGGCAGGTCGCTCACTTCGCGCAGCGCACCGACGCCCCGTTGCACGTCCGCCACGTTCAGATGGTGGGCGCCGGTCACGCCCTTCAAGGAGACGTAGTAGATGAAACCGCTGGCGCGGGCGCTGATTTGCGCGGCGCGGCCGCGGCTGGTGGTGGGCGCCACGAGAAAGATGAGGTCTAGCCCGTGCGCCGTGAGCGCGGCCTGGGCCGGGCCGGCCTCTTCCGGCGGCAGGTTGACCAAGATGGCGCCATCGACGCCGGCAGCGGCGGCCTGTTCGGCAAACGCCTCGTAGCCCATGCGCAGCACTGGATTCAGATAGCCCATGAGCACCAACGGCGTGTCCGCGTCCGCGCACCGGAAGGTGGCGGCGACATGCAAGACATCTGCCAGCGTGGCGCCGTTGGCCAAGGCGCGTTCCGAAGAGCGCTGAATGGACGGCCCCTCCGCCTCCGGGTCCGAGAACGGCACCCCCACTTCCACCAAGTCCGCCCCGCCCCGCACCAGGCCATGCAGCGCCGCCACGGTCGCCTCCGATGTCGGGTCACCGGCGGTGACGAACGTGGCCAGCGCCGGCCGCCTGGCGTCGCGGCAGCGGGCCAAGCGCTCGCTGATGCGGCTCACGACGTGCCGGCCTCGCCCAAATCGCAGACGACGTGGATGTCCTTGTCGCCGCGCCCGGAGAGATTGACGATGATGATGTCCTCTGGCGGGCGACGGGCGGCCTCCTGCATCGCCCAAGCGACGGCATGGCTGGATTCCAGCGCCGGCATGATGCCCTCGGCGCGATTGAGGGCGCGGAACGCCGCCAGGGCTTCGGCATCCGTCGCCGCGGCGTAGCGGACACGCCCCAAGTCCTTCAAGTGGGCGTGTTCGGGGCCCACGCCCGGGTAGTCCAGCCCGGCGGAAATCGAGTGGGTTTCCATGATCTGGCCGTCGTCCGTCTGCATCAGGTAAGTGTGCTGGCCGTGCAGCACACCGGGCGAGCCGGCGTTGAGCGGCGCCGCATGGCGATTCGTTTCCAGCCCCAGACCCGCGGCTTCAATGCCGGCCATGTCCACGCCGGCGTCATTCAGGAACGGATGGAAGAGGCCCATGGCGTTGGAGCCTCCGCCGACGCAGGCGACCAGCAAATCCGGCAGGCGGCCTTCCGCTTCGAGGCATTGGGCGCGCGCTTCGGTGCCGATGACGGCTTGGAAATCGCGCACCATCATGGGGTATGGGTGCGGCCCGGCCACGGAGCCGATGATGTAGTGCGTGGTATCCACGTTGGTCACCCAATCCCGCATCGCTTCGTTCATGGCGTCCTTCAGCGTACGGGAGCCGGATTCGACCGGCGCCACCTCGGCGCCGAGCAGCTCCATGCGATACACGTTCAAGCGTTGCCGTTCGATGTCCGCTGCGCCCATGAACACCCGACATTCAAGCCCCAGCCGCGCCGCCACCGTCGCCGTCGCCACGCCATGCTGCCCGGCACCGGTTTCCGCGATGACGCGCGGCTTGCCCATGCGCTTCGCAAGCAACGCCTGCCCCACCGTGTTGTTGATCTTGTGGGCGCCGGTGTGGTTCAAGTCCTCCCGCTTGAGATACAGCTTGGCGCCGCCGACTTGCGCCGTCAGGCGCTCGGCCAAGTAGAGCGGCGTGGGGCGCCCGACGTAGTGGGACAGATCGTGGGCCAGTTCGGCGCGGAAGCCGGCATCGTCGCGCAGCGTCTCGTAGAGGGCCGTCAGCTGCTCCAAGGCTTGCGCCAGCGTTTCCGCGACGAAGCGGCCGCCATGTTGGCCGAACCGCCCGCCGGCGTCCGGCGCGGCGTACGGCGGATCATTGCGCGCCAGCACGGTGCGCCTCCGTGAGGAACGCGCGCACCTTGGCCGCGCTCTTCACGCCCTTCACGCCATCCTCCACTCCGCTGCTCACATCCACGGCGTACGGGCGCAAGCCGCGAATGGCATCCCCTACGTTGTCCGGCGTCAAGCCACCCGCCAACACCAGCGGCTTGCCGCATCGCTCGGGCCAGAGCGACCAATCGAACGCGACACCCGCACCGCCCCGCTCGACGGGGTGGAAGGCATCGAGCAGAAACGCGCCGGCCGACGGATAGCCCTCCTCCAACGCCGCCATGTTGAGGGCCTTCCGCACCCGAAACGCCTTGATGTAAGGCACACCGAAGCCCTCGCAGGCCGCGGCCGGCTCGGCGCCGTGGAATTGCAGCGCATCCAAGTTGACCCGCGCAAGCACTGCCTCCACCTCCGTGCGCGGCGCATCCACGAAGACGCCCACCCTGGTGACGAACGGCGGCGTCGCGGCCGCGATGGCCGCCGCCTGCTCCACATCCACCGACCGCGGGCTGTCACGATGAAACACCATGCCTACGGCGTCACACCCCGCCGCCACGGCGACGCCGGCATCGCGCACGGACGTGATGCCGCAGATTTTGGTTCGCACACGCACAGGGAGGCCCAAGGGAACGAGCGGAAGGCGCGGTAGTTTGCCGTGAAACGGCGCGACAGCCAAGCGCCTGATCAGCGCCAGCCCGTGACGCACTATGCGCATGGACGGTGGGTGAGCGTTAGATTAGGGCTTGCGTCGGCTAAGCTTCCGCGGCCGTCGTCTCCATGGCTATTCCGCGGTGGTTTCGCTCAACCAGTGTACGCCTCCAACTGTCCATCGAACGTGAGGAACACCTCAAGCCAAGCGTGTCATGCCACCGACTCGATCCACTTCCGCACCGCCTTCCTTCTGTCTTCACTGAAACTTCCCGCCAAGCGCTTCTCCAGTGCGCCACGGGCCACATAGTCGCCCAGCCCACCTGACAGCCCCATCGTTGCGAGCAAGTCCAAGTCCGTCAACCGCGTGACCTTTGATGCGTTCCGCGAAGGATCTCGATGACAAACCCAGACGTTCTCCATTTGGGCTTCGCTCAGCGCGTCCATGAAAGCCGGATTGTGCGTCGTGAGTACGACGTTCAGCTCGTGCCGCTTGGCGGCATCTGCCAAGTGCCGCACCAGCAGTTCGGCGCGTGTCGGGTGCAACCCGGCGTCGAACTCCTCGATCACGATGCGTGAAGCTGGCGGTGTGGTCTCCAAGGCAACCAGCACCGCGAGCATTCGCAATGTGCCATCGGACAACAGACGCGCATCGATCATGCGGCTGCCGTTTACGCCGGCGCCAGACGCGGAGCGGAACCCCGCCATCACGTCGCCAAGGGAAGTCTCGACAAAGTCGATGCCGTCAAACGGCTCTTCGGGAATCTGCCGGATGGTCTCTGTGATCCGCCCCAGCGTCCCTCTCTGTGCTTTGTCGCCCTTCGACAAAGCGAACAACACGGCGGATAGATTGCCGCCATTCCACAATAGCCTGGGCTGCGGGCTGGCCCGTTCGTAGTTTCGCATGAACCGTGGCGCCGGGTCGAAGGTGTACGAACTCCTCAAGTAGTGCTTGACAGCATCAACGGTTTCCCTCGCGTACCGCAGTCTCCGGCTGTTCGTCTTGGAATGGGCGACCACCTCGTCGTAGCGGGAGAGAACCGAAGAGGACGTGGAGAGTCGGGTCTTCGGGTTTCGACCGGGCGCGAAATTGCTGTAACTGACGTCGAGGACTTCACCATCGGTGCTGTGCGCCTCGAAGAACACCCTATCCCCCACATACAAGGTCTCCGCGGAGATATGGCAGCCGAGCCCCCTGCCCGCGGCGATCTCGATGCAGTAGTCGAGTGGATACGAATCACCCTCGAAGATCACGTTCGCGCCACTTAACCGCAACTGGAAACCGCGGGCACCGAACCTAATGCAAGACTCCAGCCCGCCCCGCACCTCGAACGATCCATCCCGGCCCACGTCCGTCACTTCGTTGACCGGCACACCGCGGGCGAGCGCCGCAAACAGCCCAACGCCCTCGATCAGGTTGGTCTTGCCCGAGCCGTTCCTGCCAAGCAGGATCGTCAGTGGCTCAAAGAGATCGAGTTCGGCGTAGCCGAAGTTCTTGAAATCCTTGAGGATATGCACATGTACTCCCGAACCGGCACCGTGGCTGTGGGGATTCTACATGGCAAGGCTTCGGAGCGGTGCCCAGAGGGACGAGCGCTCCCCGCGCCCGGCGATTGCCCTCGCGCAACCGCACTCGCCCTGTGCTACCGTTCCCTCGTCGCGTCACGGCGCATGACCCCCGCCGCCCCCGAAGCCGCTCGCCCGCCAATGCAACCCGCCCATTCCGGCGTCTTGGCCATCGCGTTCCACCTTGCCGGCTCGTCGGCCCGGCGGCGCTGCCTCGCACGGCGTCAAGGAACCTGACGATGGAGGGCGAGTCTTCCACCGCGCCGCTGGTCGCCACCCTGTTGGTGCTGACGCTGGTGTCCGCGTACTTTGCCGCGTCCGAGACGGCGATGATGGCGCTCAATCGCTATCGGCTGCTGCACTTGGCGAAGCAGGGGCAGCGGGGGCCGCGCAAGGCGAGGCATTTGCTGCGGCGGCCAGATCGGCTGCTTGGCGTCATTCTCATCGGCAACAACTTGGTGAACTTCGCCGCCGCCACGGTGTTCACCGTGCTTTGGATTCGCTACTTCGGCGAAGCCACCGCGTGGATCGCGCCGGTGGCGCTGACCATCTGGTTCCTCATCTTCGCGGAAGTGGGGCCGAAGACGGTGGCGGCGGCGCGGCCAGAGGGCATCGCCTTTCCTTCCGCGTTCCTCCTGCAGCCGCTGCTGAAGCTCCTGCACCCGGCGGTGGCGTTCATCAACGTCATGGCCAACTTCCTGGTGCGGCCCTTCGTCCGGGGCTCTGGGGAATCCGAGCGCTTGAGCATCGAGGAGCTGCGCACCGTGGTGAACGAGGGCGCGGGGTTGCCGGCGCGTCGCCAAGCCATGCTGCTGCGCATCCTGGATTTGGAGGAGGTGACGGTGGACGACATCATGGTGCCGCGCTCCGAGGTCTTGAGCATCCAAGTCGACGAGCCGCCCGACGAAATCGCGGAGCAGATCGCCAGTTCGCAGCACACCCGCCTGCCGGTGCTCTCCGAAGGGGACAAGACGGTGCATGGCGTGCTGCACCTGCGCCGCGCCGCACGGTTCCTGCTGAAGGAATCCTTCAGCGCCGCGGATGTGTTGGCCGAATTGGAAACGCCGTACTTCGTGCCGGCCGGCACGCCGCTGCACACGCAACTTGCGAACTTCCAGAAGGAGCGCCACCGCCTCGCCCTTGTGGTGGACGAATATGGCGACATCCAAGGCCTCGTCACGCTGGAGGACATCTTGGAGGAGATCGTCGGCGAGTTCACCACAGACTTCGCCGCCAACGCGCCGGACATCCACCCGCAGGCAGACGGCT
The DNA here is from genome assembly GCA_965200505.1 of Candidatus Azotimanducaceae bacterium. Classification (GTDB taxonomy): domain Bacteria; phylum Pseudomonadota; class Gammaproteobacteria; order Pseudomonadales; family Azotimanducaceae; genus VXNE01. The sequence continues at coordinate 3,851,518 of OZ241343.1, forward strand.
CCTACTACATCGACGGCACGGCGCTGCTACGCGACGTGAATCGGGCGCTCGATTGGCAACTCCCCGTGGACGGGCCGCGCACCTTGAACGGCCTTCTGCTGGAACACTTGGAGTCCATCCCCGAGGCCAACGTCTGCGTGCGCGTCGGCGATTACCGGATGGAGACGCTGCAGATCAAGGACAACGCCGTGAAGGTCGCGCGGCTCTGGCGTATCGCACCCAGCCCGACCACCGAGGGCGAAGCCGACGCGGACGCCGCTGACGAGCATTGACCGTCGCCGAGCCGTCCACCGCCACTCACGCCCGCCAGCGGCGGTTCAGCGCCGACACGACGGCGGTGAGCGATGCCGTGATGGTGTTGGTGCTCATGCCGATGCCGTGGCAGCGCCCCGCCCCATCGTTGATGGCGAGCAGACAAATGGCGGCGGCATCCTTGCCGGTGGTGAGCGCGTGCTCGTGGTAATCCATCACGTTGAGCGGCTCGTTCAGCGTCTCCACCATGCCGTTGACGAACGCCTCAATGGGGCCCGTCCCCTCCCCCACGATGTCGATGCGTTGCTCGGCGGCTTCGAGCCGCGCGGCGCAGCGTTGCCCGCCGGCGTCGCCGCGCGTCAAGTCGTAATCCAACAGGCGGTAGGGGCCCTGCTCCACCAAATACTCGGTGAGCAGCGCTTGGAAGATTTCGTCCGGCTGCACTTCCCGGTCCAGCCGTTCCGTGAGCCGTTGCACCACCGCCGAAAACTCCGCCAGCATCTCCCGCGGCAAGGCCACGCCGTAGCGCTCCTCGAGCACAAAGCCCACCCCGCCCTTGCCGGATTGGCTGTTCACGCGCACCGTCTCCTTGTACGAGGAGCCCACGTCGGCCGGGTCGATGGGCAGGTACGGCACCTGCCAAGCGCCGGCGTCACCGCGGATGTGCGCCATGCCCTTGCGGATGGCGTCTTGATGGGAGCCGGAGAAGGCCGTGAACACCAAGTCCCCGGCGTAGGGATGCCGCTCATGCACCGGCAGCTTGGTGAGCGCCTCCGCTTCGGTGCGGATGCGCGGCATGTCGTGGAAATCCAACTGTGGATCAATGCCTTGGGAGAACAGGTTCATCGCCACGGTCACCAAATCGCAGTTGCCGGTGCGTTCGCCGTTGCCGAACAGGGTGCCTTCCACGCGCTCGGCGCCGGCCATCAGCGCCAACTCGGTGGCCGCGACGCCGGTGCCGCGGTCGTTGTGGGCATGCAAGCTCACCACCACGCTGTCGCGGCGCGGGAATTGGCGGCAGAACCATTCGATCTGGTCCGCATAGACGTTGGGCGTGGCCATCTCCACCGTGGAAGGCAGGTTGACGATCATCTGCTCGTCCGGCGTCGCGCCCCACGCTTCGGCCACCGCGGCGCAAATGTCCACCGCGAAATCCAACTCCGTGCCGGTGAAGCTCTCCGGCGAGTACTCGAACGCCACCTTGGTGCCGGAGAGCGCCGCGAGGCCATCCCGTGCCAGCTTCGCCCCATCCACCGCCAGCTTGACGATGCCGTCCCGCCCCATGCGGAACACCACGCGGCGCTGCAGCGTGGAGGTGGAGTTGTAGAGGTGGAAGATCGCCGCCGGGGCGCCTTCGAGGGCTTCCACGGTGCGCTCGATGAGCTCCTGCCGCGCTTGGCACAACACCTGGATGGTGACGTGCGGCGGAATGCGGCCCTCGTCGATGATGCGGCGAATGAAGTCGAAGTCCGGCTGCGAGGCGGCCGGAAAGCCCACTTCGATCTCCTTGAAGCCGATGTCGAGCAGCAAGTCCCACATGTGGAGCTTCTCGCCGACGTTCATCGGGTCGATCAAGGCTTGGTTGCCATCCCGCAAATCGACGCTGCACCAGCGCGGCGGCGTGGTGAGCACCGCGTCGGGCCAAGTGCGGTCCTTGAGCGAAACCGGCGGGAAGGCGCGGTACTTGCCGTGCGGCATGGCGGCGACGCGGGCACCGGCCACGCCGACATTGAACTCGGTGGGGCCTGGGGCGGCCACTGGCTGCGATGTCATGGCTATCCTCTCGACTTGGGTGTCGTTGCTTGGGACGAGGTGGGCGAAAAGCCCTTGTGGGGAGTGATATGCCGGCTACGCCGGCAGGAGCAGCGACAGGAGAGCGAGGCGCGTTGGGCGTTGAGAGGCCATTTAGGAACGCACTATACAGGGCTTCTGGCCCGTGTCCAGCGTTTTCAGCGTTTTCAGCGTTTTCGGCTGCGGTGCACTCAACGCATCCAGATCACCGCCGCCATGCGCCCCGTGACGCCATCACGGCGATGCGAGAAGAACCGGGCGTCGCCGGCGCTGCACAGGCCGCTCCGCACCACTTCCCTAACACCCAGGCCGGTGAGCCGCGCCGCCACATAGGCCGGCAAATCGAAGCGCCACTTGCCGCGCTGGACGGCGGCGAACGCTGGCCCGCCGCCGGCGCGTTCATGCACATCGGCGCCCACCTCGTAGCACTGGCCGCAGATGGCGGGGCCGAGCCAGGCGGTGAGGGTGTGGGGTGGCACCGGCAGGGCGGCCAAGGTCGCTTCGATGACGCCGCCGGTGGCGCCGCGCCAGCCGCAATGCATGGCGGCCACTACCCTGCCCTCGCCATCGCAGAGCAATGCCGGCACACAGTCCGCCACCAGCACGGCGAGCGCCACGCCGGGCGCATCGGTCCACACCGCGTCCGCGGCGACGCCGCGAGCCTCGCCGCTGGGGTCTCCGGTGGGTGCCGCTTGAGCATGAAACACTTCGGTGCCATGCGTCTGATGAAGCCACTGAATCCGCCGGCAGCCAGTCGCGGCCAGGAGCCGCCGGCGGTTCTCGGCCACGCACTGCAGGGCATCGCCGACACCCACGCTCAAGTTCAGCGTGGCGTAAGGGCCAGCGCTCGCACCGCCGGTGCGCGACGTGCAGCCGGCGCGAACGTTGGGCGGCGCGGCCCAAGCGGCTTCAAGCAGCTTGAGCGGCATCCGCCTCAAGGGCCTGCAGCAGATCGGCGAGGTCCGCCGGCGGCGGGCTCTCGAACGACAGCGCAACTCCCGTCACCGGATGGGCGAAACCCAGCGCACGGGCGTGCAGCGCTTGGCGGCGAAACCCTTGCACGGCCAGCCTGAGCCCGTCGGTTGGCGCCTTCGGCAAACGGCCGCGGGCACCGTAGCGCTTGTCTCCAACCAACGGATGGCCGATGGCGCTCAGATGTACCCGCACTTGGTGGGTACGGCCGGTGTGCAACGTGGCGTCTAAGGCGGTGTGGGCGCGATAGCGGTTCCGCACACGCACCACCGTGCGCGCTGGACGCCCGTCGGAGCGCACCCGCTGGCGAGTGCGGTGCAGCCGATCGCGGCCGATGGGCAAGTCGATGACCCGCCCGGCGGTGAGCACGCCCTCCGCCACCGCCAAGTACTCGCGGTTGACGGCGCGCGCGGCCATGGCGTGGGAGAGCGCCGCCACCGCCGCCGCCGAGGCGCCGACCACCAAGAGACCGCTGGTGTCCTTGTCCAGCCGGTGGACGAGGCCCGCGCGGGGCAACGCGGCGAGGGCCGGACGATGTTCGAGCAAGCCGTGTACGAGTGTGCCGCCGGCCACGCCCGCCCCCGGATGTACGACCACGCCTTGCGGCTTGTCCACCACGATCACATGGTCGTCTTCATGCACCACGGTGAACGCCACCGGTTCCGCCCGCAGTTCCCCAACGCGCCGCTCCACCAGCGCGTCCAGCGTCAACGCCTCGCCACCGGCAACGCGCTGCGCCGGCCGCGCCGGGGCGTGATCGAGCTTGAGCGCTCCGCACCGAATCCATGCTTGGAGCTGCGCCCGGGAGAACTCGCCGAAGCGTTCCGCCGCCACCCGGTCCAACCGTTGGCCGGCGCAAGCCGCCGGCACCGTGTCGGCGCGGACATGTCGCTGCGCGGTCATCGGCGCGACGGTAGCACAGGGTGCGCCACGTCACCCCGCCACGGTCGAACTCGGCGGCAAGGAGCGGTAGAATGGCCCACATGATCCGCATTGGCCACGCAGCCGCGGCCGCGGCGCTCGCCACCCTGATGGCCGGCTGCGCTTGGATGCCGTTCGTCGGCGATGACGAAGAGGCGCCGGAAGAAGTCGAGACCACGGAGCAAATCCTCTACGAAAGCGCCCAGTCCAGCTTGCGGAGCAACAACTATCGGGCGGGCATCGAGAAGCTCGGTCGCTTGGAGGCGCGGTTTCCGTTCGGGCGTTACGCCGAACAGGCGCAGCTCGAAATGATCTACGCCAACTACATGGCCGGTGACTTCGAGGCCGCGTCGGCCGCGGCGGACCGCTTCATCCGGCTGCATCCCCAGCATGACGACATCGACTACGCGTACTACCTGCGCGGCCTCATCGCCGATGCCGAAGGCAGCGGCTTGTTTGACCGGCTGCGCCCGGCCGACGCGGCCAAACGCGACACCACGAACGCCCGCAAAGCGTTCGCGCACTTCGCCGCCCTGCTGCGCGACCACCCAGACAGCGACTACGCGAAGGACGCCCGCCAGCGCATGATCCATCTGCGCAATGTGATCGCCGAATCCGAAATCCACGTCGCCAACTACTACATTTCGCGGGGTGCGCACGTGGCCGCCGCGAACCGCGCCCGTGCCGTGATCGAGAATTACTCGCAAACCCCCGCCGCGGCCCAAGCGCTCGCCATACTGGTGGAGGCCAACTACAAGCTCGGCCTCGAGGAAGCCGCCAACGATGCCTTGCGCATCCTCGCCATCAACCACCCGGAGTACCCGGCCTTTGACGACGCCGGCAACCTCGTGCTGGAAGAGACCATCCGCAACCGCGACCGCTCTTGGATGAACGTGATGACGTTGGGGCTCTTGGATCGGCCCGATGCGCCGCCGCCGCTCAAGATTCGGCATCCGGAGGGGTTTCAGCCGCCACCACGCACCGTCGAAGCGCAGGAAGAAGCGCGGCAAGCGCGGAAGAAGCCGTGGTACAAGCGCATTCCGTTCCTGGATTGACGCGCACGCCCCTGCCCGACCTGCTCTCCAACGCCCACGCATGACCCGCCGCTGGGCGGGCTTGTGCTCCAAGGCTCACAACGGCTTGTGGCGACGGCCGCCACGCGCATCAGCCAAACGCCATAGCCTTGCCCCGCGGTGCCTGTCACGCTGCGCCCATGCGCGGCCTCACCCTGATCGAACTGCTGGTGACGCTGGCCGTCGGCGGGGTGCTGCTGTCGTGGGCAACCGCAAACGGCAGCCATCTCATCCTTGAGCGACGCGCCAGCGCGGCGCTCAACCAAGCGCTCGGCGCGGTGCAGTTCACCCGCCACGCCGCGGTGACGCACCGCGCCACGGCCTCGCTGTGCCCTTCCGCGGGCGGCGGTTGCGGCTTGCGCGACACCTGGCACGAAGGGTCGCTGGTGTTTCTGGACCGGGACGGCGACGGCCGCGTGGATGCCGAAGATGTGCCGTTGCGCCGGTTGCCGAGCCTTGCGGAGGACGACCGCATCTACTGGCGCTCGTTCCGCAACCGCCGCCATCTCTCCTTCCTGCCCTCGGGCTTGACGGATTGGCAGAGCGGCAACTTCACCTATTGCCCCGCCGGCGGCGACCTACGCTACGCCCGCCAAGCCATCCTCAATGCCCAAGGCCGTGCCCGCCTGGCGCGGGACACGGATGGCGACGGCATCCGGGAAGACGCCAGCGGGCGCGATCTGCGGTGCCCCTAGGCGCGGTGTTGGCGGCGGCGCTTCAGAACCTCACCCGCGCCACGGCCGTGACCAACCGCGGCTGCCCCAGTGTGCCGATCACCGGATTGAACGTGAGGCCGATGGGGTCGTTCCGATCCATGCCCGGCACCGAATCCCCCGGCCACACGGAGCCGTCGGTGTAGTAGTCCTCGTCGAACACGTTCTTCACGTTGAGCGCCAGCGACCAACGCTCATGCTCAACCCCTAAGCGCAGGTTGGCCACCGTGAAGCCGGGATGCTTCACCGTGTTCTCCGTGTTGAACCAAAACGGCCCTTTGCCAACCATGTCCGCGTGGAGCAGGAAATCCAACCCCGCCGTCATCGAGCGGCGATATTGGGCGCCGAGGTTGTACGAGTACTTGGAGATCCACGGTGGGAAGTGGTCGGCGACCCCGCTGGTGCGATTGATCACGTCGAACACCGCGCTGTCGTCTGAAAACTCGGCATCCACCAAGCCGCCCCCGCCGCTGATCGTCAAGCGCTCGGACACCGCCCACGAGAACTCGAACTCGGCGCCGTATTGCGTTGAATCGCCGGCGTTCAGAATGTTCTCGATGATGCCGCCCACGGCGATCTGGTTCTGCAGCTCGAACTGGCGCTCGCTGTAGTCGATGTAGAAGGCCGCCACGTTGAAATCGACCTCGCCGCCGCCAAGGGCCGTGGTGCCCTTCACGCCAACCTCGAAGTTGTCGGCCTGCTCCTTGCCATAGGCGACCAGCGACGGCACCCCCTCCTGGGTGTAAAGGTTGTAGTTGCCCGGCTCGAAGCCCTTGGCGTAGTTGAAGTACAGGTGGGCGCCGTTCGCCGCGAAGTACGAAATGGACGCCTTGGGCAGGAACTCCGTGTCGCCTTGGCTCAGGTAGTTGTCGTAGTCCGGGTAGAACTGCGTGACGCTCACCCAGTAATCCCGGTTGCGGTCCAGCGTGTCCGCTTCCCACTTGTCGATGCGGGCGCCCACGCCGAACTCCCAATTGCCGGCGCGATAGCTCGCCGTGGCGAAGGCCGCTTGGTTGGTGCGCTCCCGCGCTCGATTCTCAAACGGGAAGTAGAGCCGCGCCGCCACCTCCTGCTCGAAGCTCGGCGTCTGCACCGGCGTGCCCAAGCGCGGGTCAAGCGAAGCGTCGGCCAGCGCATTCCGCTCGGCTGGCGTGAGCGGTTCCAAGATGCCGAGGGACCCTGGGCGGCCGCAATCCCCAAGCAGCGTACACAGCACCTCCGTGGTGTTGTAGAAGGTGGCCCACGAATCCCAATCGTTCTCCCACTGCGCGTAGTAGGCGCCGATCAGCCACTCGAACGGACCGTCGCCGGCGGACGCATAGCGGAGCTCGTGGGTTTGCACGTCCGTCTCTTCAGGCCGCACGAGGTCGAAGCCCACCTCGGCGCTCACGTCCAAGTCCGTCGTGCGCAGCCCCTCGGCGTCCGTCAGGGCGCCCACGTAGGTGAAACTGCCGCCACCCACCTCGTGCGTGAGTTCCACCAAGCCGCCGCTGGTTTCGCGCACGTTGCGGCCGGCGAAGGTGAGCTCCCGCTTGCGGTTGTAACGTAGGTTGTTGCCGTCCTCCACGCGCCAGTTGTTGTTGCCGGCGTCCAATTCGTTGCGCCGCACGGCGGCGTAGAGCGAGGTGCGTTCGCCGAGCTCGGCCAAGAGCGACAGGCGGAAACCCGTCTCCTCCCGCTCGTTCGGATGGCGCCGCCACTTCTCGATCACGTTCTTGCGGTAGGCGTTCGGCGCCACCGAATTGTCCGGCACGCCATACGGCCACAGCGTGTCCGTCTGGTTGGAGCGGCCGTTGCGGCGCTCCGGGCGGATGGCCTCGACGAAGCCCTCGTCGTCCTTCGAGTAGCCGAACAGCCGCGCCGCCACCCGCTCGCCCAGCGGCACGTTGACGACGCCTTGGAAGTTGCGCAGGTTCTGGCCACCGGCCTCCACATCCACATGGCCGCTCCAAGCGCCCAGTTCCGGCCGCCGCGTCACGAACTTCACCGCGCCGCCGATGTTGCTGCCGCCGTAGAGCGTGCCTTGGGGTCCCTTCAACACCTCCAAGCGTTCCATGTCGCCAAACTCGGCGGACGCATCGACGAAGATCTGGGCACCATCGACGTAGAACCCCACGCCCTGGGTGTTGCCGAACGAGCCAACGCCGCGGATGGTCACGTTCGGGTTGCCATCGGCCCGCGCCGACAGGTTGAGGTTGCTCACGCGCAAACCGATGTCGTTGATGTGGGTGATGCTGCCCTGCTCCAAGTCGAACCCGGAAATCGCGGACACGGACTCCGGTATCTCCTGCAGCGATTCATCCCGCTTGCGCGCCGTGACGATGATCTCCTCCACCACGGCGCCGCGTTCCCGCGCCGCGGCGTCTTCGGCGACCGCGACGCCCGCCGGCAGGCTGACCAAAGTGGTCAAGGCAGCGACGAGCCAATTCCTAGACAGGTGTTCATCAAGTGATTTCGACATCCGCGGGTGTCCTTTCGGCCAATTGCCAAGCTCGGAGTGTAGCGCCGTTCGCGGGGCCATGCCGATCGGCCGGCCGGCGGCCATGCGCGAGGGCGGCGTTGCGGCGTTCAGCGCCCGAAGCGCCGCACCACCGCCAAGCGCAGCATCTGGAGTTCGTTCTCCACCGTGTAAACGCAGGGGCTGCGCGGATTGCCGGGGCCACAGCGATTGTTGGCCGAGTGGTTCAGGGTGTGCTTGCTGCGCCCAAAGTCGAAGTGCGTGCCTTCCAAGCGCAGCCGCCAACGCTCGCCGACGGCGAACTCCACGCCGATGCTCGCGGCCCAACCGAAGGCGGTGTCGCGGTTCTTGAAGGAATCATCCGGGTCTGGATGCCACGGGTCATCCAAACCGCTGCGGTCCAAGTCCTGCACGGCGTTCAGCAGCCCCGCCACGGCCGGCCCGGCGGAAACGAAGAACGTCGCCGGGCCGCGGGAAGCCGCCACGCCGATGCGCACGGACGCCACCCAGCGCGGCTTCGACCGCGCCGTCTCGTCGCGGCCTCTGGGATCCAGCCGATCGGTCTGCGCCGCCAAGTCGCCGAAGGCGCCGCCCGCCTCCACCCGCAACGGGATTCTGCCGCCCGTCAACTGGCGGCCGACGAAGATGCCGCCGGCGACGCCATCATCCTCGTAATCCACGCTCCAGCCCGGATTGCCCCAGTTGGACGCCCCTTGCACATCGACGATGGTGTTCTGTGCCTGTCCTTGGCCGATGAACGCGCCGCCGTACAGCTCGTCGCCCCACGCCAATGCGCCGAGGGCGCCGACGCAGCAGGCGAACAGGGATTGGAGGGCCGCCCGTGGGACGGCGCCACCGCGGCAAATTTCAACGACCAATGGCATGGGCTGGCTCGGCTGACCAAACGGCGTGGCAGGCATCAACTTATCACGACGCGGCGTTGGGCGGACCGCCCACAAGTGCTACGCTTGGTGCCACCACTTCCCCGAGGCATCCGCACCATGCGCGTCGAAGAACAGCAGCGCCTGCTGGGCATCCTGAAGCACGGCTTTGACAATGGCGGCGGCGAGGTGCATGGCGATGGCATCGTGAAGAGCCCGTTGGCGGACTTCACTTGCCGTGAATTGCTGGCCACCGAGCGACAGGTGTTCTTCCGCGACACGCCGCTCTTCATGGGGCTGACGGGAGACCTGCCGCAACCCGGCCGCTTCTGGGCAGACAGCCAAACGGGCCTCCCCATCCTGATGACACGGGATGACGAGGGCGTGTTCCGGGCGTTCGCCAACAGCTGCCGCCATCGCGGCGCCCAAGTGGTGCCGGACGGCCGCGGCAAGGGCCAGCGGTTTAGCTGCCCCTTCCACGCATGGACGTACGGCAGCGACGGCGCCCTGCTCGCCGTGAACCGCGAACAGCGCTTCGGCGCCATCGACAAATGCGCCCACGGCTTGATCGAGCTGCCGGCGGTGGAACGCCACGGCATGTTGTGGGTGAAACCGACGCCCGGCGGCGAAATCGACGTGGACACGATGCTGAGCGGCCTCGAGGACGACATGGCGCATTGGGATTTGGGCTCGCACCGCTACGCCGCATCCCAGCTCATCGAAGCGCCGCTCAATTGGAAACTCGCCATCGACACGTTCGGCGAGAACTACCACTTCGACGTGCTGCATCGAAAGACGCTGGCTGATGACTTGCGCGGCAACCTGCAGACCCACGACACCTTCGGCCCCAACTACCGCATGGTGTTCGCCGTGATTCCGCGTTTCGAGGAGCTTGGCGAATCCACGCCGAACCTCGCCGAGTGGCCGTTCCGCCCGGCGACGCTATGCGTTTACTTCGTCTATCCGAACACCATCTTCCTGGTGGATGGCGGCGCCGTGGACGTCATTCGCATCTTCCCGGATGGCGACAACCCCGGCCGGTCGCGCACCGCGCACAGCTTCTATGTGACGCCCGAGACCCGGCAGGATTACGCGGGGCATCGCTTCGAGGAGCGCTTCGAGGGTTTCAACGCGATAGTGAAGGAGGAGGACTATCACGTCGCTGCGAGCACCCAGCGCAGCGCCGAGGCCGGCATCCAAAGCCATGTGCTGTTCGGGCGCAACGAACCCGCCCTGCTCCACTATCACAACGCGCACCGCCGCGGGTTGGGGCGACCGCCGCTGGAAGTTGAAACGGCGTAGCCCCCGGCCGCACACCCGCGGCGGGCTTCCCACAGCATCGCGCCGCGCCGCCACGCCACGGAGCGCGGTGCCGGGCAAGCGCTACTGATAGCGCCCGTGGCGCTCCAGCACCTCGATCTTGTAGCCGTCCGGGTCTTGCACGAAGAAGAAGCGCGCCAACAGCGCGTCGTCCCGATGGAACTCTTTCACGGGGTTCGGATTCAGCCCCTCGCGCTCAAAGCGGGCGTGTTCAGCCGCCAAATCGTCCACCACCACCGCGACGTGGCCGTAGCCGTCGCCGTGGCTGTAAGGCACCGCCTGATCGCGGTTCCACGTCAGTTCGATCTCGAAGTCGTTCTCGGCGTTCTTGAGATATACGAGGCTGAAATCGTCAAAGTCCAGCCGCTCGGCGATGCCGAGGCCGAACGCCCGCTCGTAGAAATCGATGGAACGGTCGAGCTCCAAGACGCGGATCATCGTGTGTATCGCCTTCGCCATGCTTCCCCCTCAAGTTGCCGCCACGGGCCACGCTCGGATTATGGCCAGCCCGCCCGCGGTTGCCAACTTCGCGGGTTTGTGGGATTGTCCGAGGGTTAAGGAGTGAAGGAGGAGAAGCATGAACGTGGAGATTCATCGAACTAGGCTCGTTCCGTGGGCCGCCCTTCTCGGCGCCACTTGCGTTGCCTTCGGCGGCGCCGCCCAAGCGCAACCGGCATCTCCTGCCGCCGACGAGCGCACCGTCGAGGAGATCCTCGTCACCGCCCGCAAGCGTGAGGAGAGCCTCTTGGAGATTCCGGAATCGGTGGTCGCGCTGGGCGCCGGCGACATCGACCGGCGCAACCTCAAAGGCTTGGAGGACGTCGGCATCCAAGTGCCCAACTTGAACCTGTCGGTGCGGCTGGACGGCTTTCCCAACGTCTCCATGCGCGGCCTCGGTTCATTCGGCAACACCCAAGGCGTCGGCTTCTACCTGGACGACGCGCAGATCTTCTCGGATGCCTCGTCCCGCTTTGGGGACTTGGCGCGCATCGAAGTCCTGAAAGGCCCGCAAGGCACGCTGTACGGCGGCAGCAACATCGGCGGCGGCGTCAAGTTCGTGAGCGCCCGGCCAGACCCGGAGGAAGCCTTTGGGCGCGTGAAGGCGCTGGCCGGCGGCCAAGGTGTGGTCGATCTCGAGGGCAGCATCAACGCACCCTTGGGCGACGGCGGCTGGGCCGTGCGGCTCTTCGGCTTCGGCGTACAGAACGACGGCTACCTCAAGAACCGCAACAGCCCGCGTGTGAACGGCTTGCGCACGAACAACGACGCGGATGTTGGCGCCTCCGAGGAGCGCGGGGCCAGGGTGTCCATCGCCGGGCCGTTGGGCGAGCGGTTGTCCGCCTACGCCTCGGTGCGCTGGAACGACTACGAAGGCCCGAACAACACTTGGAACCGCGAACTGGACTCGAGCAACCTGCGCTATCCCGACGTGATCGACACGTCCACCAACCCGCGCCACGAGCGGCAGACCACGGCCGGCATGTTGGAACTGGTGCTGGAGCTCGATCAGTGGGACCTGCTGTACCTCACCTCATACACAGACACGGACAGCGAGCGCTATTCGGACTTGGACATCCGCGAGGAATACCTGCTGGACTTGATCCGCCCCGAAGTGATGCAGGTGACGACCCACGAAATCCGCCTCACCTCCACGGGTGACGGCCCCACCCAATGGCTCGGCGGCATCTACTACTCAAACTACGAGGAAACGATGGATTCCGAGCTCATCGTGTGGGACAGCCGCGTCATCGGCGACACCTTCGACGGCGTGATCGCCTGCGCGTTCGTGCCGGGCACCTGCTCCGGCGTGTGGGCCGGCGAGACCATCCCGTTGAGCCGCGAGTTGGAGAACATCCGCGTGCCTTTCGAACTGCGCGACCGCGACAAGAGCCACGTCGCCGCCTTCGGCAACGTCACCCACGAGTTCGGCGCTTGGGAGCTGGGCCTCGGCTTGCGCGTGGACCGTTGGGAGAACGCCAGCGAGAACCGCGACACCGGCATCTCCAGCAAGCAGAACGACACGGAAGTGCTGCCCCGCGCCTCGCTCACCCGCTGGCTCGGCGAAGACTCGATGGTGTATGGCACCGTCGCGTGGGGCTACGAACCGGGCGGCTACAACCTCGCCAACTTCGAGGGCGAGAGCGAGCTGTTCGGCTTCGACGCCGAGAAAGCCACCAGCTACGAATTCGGCTGGAAGGGGCGCTGGATGGACGGCCGCGCCACGGCCTCGTTCGCCGGGTTCTTCATCGACTACGAGGCGCGCCAGATCGAATATCAGATCAACACGCCGCAAGGCCCCGTCGAGGGCATCATCAACTTGGGCGATTCCGAGCAGTACGGCTTTGAGGGCGAGATCAGCGTGCAGGTGAGCGACGCCCTGCGGCTATCCTTCGCGGCCGGCATCATTGAGGCCGAGTGGCAGAGCGGCACCATCGTCGACGGGGAAGACCTGCAGGGCGAGACGCCGCCAGTGACGCCGGACTTCAGCTGGAACGCCAACGCGGACTACCGCCGCGCCTTGCGGCCGGGGCTGGACGTGGTGGCCGGGCTGCAAATCAGCCACAACGGCTCCTACGAGGGGCTGTTGGCGTGGAATCCGGTGACCAACCCGGATTACACGCTGGTGAACGCGCAAGTCGGCGTGGCGGCGGAGCGTTGGGAGCTCATGTTCAATGTGGAGAACCTCGCCGACGAGGAGTACTACATGGACGTGCAGCACTTCCCGAACTTCTACCTCCTGGACGAGGTGGATCCCATCGTCATCGGCACGCTGGGGCAGCCCCGGCTCTTCACCGCGAGCCTGAGCTACTTCTTCTAATCGGCTGGATTCACAGGCAAAAAAAGAAAACCCCCGGCAACGGGGGTTTTCGCATTCCGACTACGCACCGCAGGTTTGCGGCGCGGCTGGCGCACTCCTAAGCGGAGGCGCTCCAAGCGTCGTACACCTGCTGCCAACCCACCAAGGCGATGGTGTTGCCATCATCGTCGATGAAGTTGAGCGGCCCCAGGAACGTCATGTAGAACTCGCTGTCCACATCGAACTCGGTGTGGTCGTGCTGCGCGTTGCACGCCTCGTAGCCGTAGCCCGGCGCCACCGCCGTGGCCCCGCCCTCGGTGGTGCCGCCCCGCACATGCATGCGCCCCTTGGTCAAGAAGTACTCGCCCGGGCCCATGTGGATGTGCTTGGCGAAGGACGAACCGGCCTTGCAGTCGAAGATGGCGGTCCAAGCCCCCTGCTCCGGCGAGACATGCAAGAGCTTCCACTTGATGTCGCCCTTGCAGAGCCCTTCCGGGAATGGCACCCAGTCCACCTGGTCCATCTGAATGTAGTCGCCCGTAACGGAATTCGCAGCTTCGGCCATGATTGCTCCCCCTCCATCGGGTTGCGCGGCGGCGAACCCGCCGCTTCATGGGTCGGCTCGCGGAAGGTGTTCCGAGAGCCAGCCCAGAGCTAGTCTTATACGGCTTACGCTAGGGGTCAAGGGCTGTGCTGATGCCCCGACGGCGGTTCGAGCGCTGGCCCCTGCAGGCGATGCCTGCGTCTGGGAAGCATCGAGGTGCGTTTGAACGACTCGACGGCCTGCGACACAGACGCTCGCTTCCGCTTCGACGTTACTGCTGGCCTTCAACCGATTGTGCCGCGTCCTCTTGCAGCAGCGTGGAACGCCAGCCGCTGAGAGCGCTCCTGCACAGCCAAGCCGGGCACTCATCGGTTATGGTTACGGTGAAGGTCTGCTCCGCGACCCGCCCGTGATAGTCGCCGCGCACCGTGATCGCCACCTCCCCGGCAGACACCGCCGTGATGGCAAGGCGGCCGCCGCGCACTTCAACCAGCGCGATGTCCGGATCATGCGATTCCGCGCTCAACTCGCTCTCCTCCAAAGCAGGGCCGGTGAAATACGGGGACAGATCCACGAACGATAAGCCCTCCTCTGTGGACACCGGATCCCGCACGACAACTGGATTCAACTGCCAATGCAGGTCCCTCGCCACGTTCACGGTGAACGTCTGCTGGGCGGTCTCTCCATCGGCCGCGGTGAGGATAACGGTGGCCTCGACAGTTCCAGTATCACGAGGGCGCAGATGCCAAGCAAACGAATTTATCGGCAAAGAAAAGTATGCAAGATCTGTTCTATATATTGTACCCGATGTCTTCCTATACGGAACGGAAAACGATGCACTAACGGACAGATCGTGAAGACTAGTATGGAAGTATCTTCGCCAAACAATACGACCATGGTAATCCGGGAGATCCCTCTCAACTGGGTTTCCATCGCTATCTAGGAACAGCGTGACTGGCTCAATCTGCCTAACCCGGCTAAGATTGGTGAACGACCGCGCCCACTCATGGAAGTCCTCCGTCAGAGGCGGAAGAACCTCAGCAGCATACGACTCGAAGTCGGAGAAAGCGTAGGAATCGAAACAATCGAAGGCACGAATGACGTCGTACAGATTACGTATCACTTGTGGATGTTCCTCAAACAGGAAGCGAACAATCACATAACCCCATCCGTATTGAAAGAGTGCCTGATGGTCATGCTCCCAATACCTCCAAGCGTCGAGGAGTGGCGGCAGGTCAGACCCATCTCCAATAAGAGAAATGTTCACTCCATAGTCTCTATGTGCAACGTACTCTGCCAAGCCCTCGAAAGGTCCAAGATTTAGGTAGTATCCGCCACCACCAGGATTAGAACAGTAAAATGTTTGGTTAAAAGTCCAATCTAAATGATGAACATATTCATGTGCCCAAATGCCCCATCCAACCCCACCAAGTAGAGCTACAGCAGTAGTCCACGAAAACTGCCGAAACAGATAGGTCGCGGAAAAGCCAGCTTCTCTGCCAGCGCTATAGACCGCCTTCCAGTACTCATTCATATCGTTGGGGTCACTGAACGCTAGAATCTCCAACTCCGGCCCTCGAATTGGACTTGCAGGATCAGTTCGCATTGCGGCGTGAAAGAAGTCTTCCGTTTCCTTCAGGAGGGTACATGCCCTGGTCAGCTGGTCGTCCGTCATGTCTTGGGCGCGGATGGTGACGGTGACCTGATCGCACTCATGCACGATGGGCAAGAACTCATCCCTCAGCCGCTCGTGGCCATCGAGCAGTGGCATGAGGTCGTCTCTGATGATGTGGGGCATGGAAAGATCTATTGGACTGTGGGCCGCCACCCAATTGGACAGCAGCAGCGCGACGGTAAACAGCAGACTCGCCGATGGCCTTGATGCGGGCATGTTGGTCATAAAGAACAAGTCTCAGTCCTGCCGCCCAGAGTGCAATACCAAAAGCACGGCTCACCGAAATGCTCACGATGCTCAGTGCCGGGGCATTGCCCGGGCGAGGGTGCCGCACCCTGAGTGCAGCTCTCCCTGCTGATTCCGCATAGCGTAGAAGACTTAGAGCAGGTGCCTGAGTTCGCCCCGCCGTTGAGCCCGTCACACCGCCATCGGTAGAGGCTCGCCGTATCGCCGATGGCGGCGTCATTGGGCGATCCAGAAAGGCAGCCGTTCCTAGCGCTGTTGTCGCAGCGGCCAGTTACCCCGCAGTTGTTCGCCCCGACGAGGCAAAAGTTGCCACTGATGCTGCAGGCACCGGCGTTCGTCGCGTCCGTTGAGCCGGCAGTGCAGCTACAGGTGCCACAGTCCTGCGGGCAGTTGTCCGCCGACACCGTGCAGGAGGCGCGGCTGATGCTGCAGATGCCCGCGTCCTTGGCGTCTGTTCTGCTGGCCGTGCAGCCGCATGTGCCGCAGTCCTGCGGGCAGTTGTTCGCCGCCACCGTGCAGGAGCCTCCGCTGACGCTGAGGGTGCCCGCGTCCGTGGCGTCTGTTCCGCTGGCCGTGCAGTCGCACTCCTCAACCGGACAGTTGTTCGCCGAAACGGTGCAGGAATCGCCGCTGATGCTGCAAGTGCCCGCATCCGCGGCGTCCGTCAGGGCGGCGGTGCAACCGCATGCGCCGCAGTCCTGCGGGCAGTTGTTCGCCGCCACCGTGCAGGAGCCTCCGCTGACGCTGAGGGTGCCCGCGTCCGTGGCGTCTGCTCCGCTGGCCGTGCAGACGCACTCCTCAACCACCGGGCAGTTGTTCGCCGTGACGGTGCAGGAATCGCCGCTGATGCTGCAAGTGCCCGCATCCGCGGCGTCCGTCAGGACGGCGGTGCAGCCGCATGTGCCGCAGTCCTGCGGGCAGTTGTTCGCCGCCACCCTGCAGGAGCCGCCGCTGTTGCTGCAGATGCCCGCGTCCGTGGCGTCCCTTCGGTTGCCGGTGCAGTTGCAGGTGCCACAGGGCACTTGGCAGGGGTGCGTGTTGCAGGACTGGCTCTCCGTATCCCTACCCGATTCGGTACAGGTGCCGCCGCACACTTCCCTCAAAGTTATGCTTCTCGTTCTGCTTCTGCTCTGTGTGCCACCGCCACAAGTCACGCTGCAGGCGCCCCAATCACCCCATTGTCCCCAAGCCCCCCACTCACAATCTGTTGGCGGAACGGAGCCGGAGACAGTGCGGCTCGTGGCGCAGTCGCCGTCATTGCAGCCGGCGTTGCAGGTTCTCCTCTGGGTGAGGGATTGGCCTAAGCACGCCGTGGAGGGGCTCGGCGACCAAGAGCCGCCGCAGGTGACTTGGGTCACGGGCGGCTTCGCCCGGGAGCAGGTGCCTGAGTTCGACCCACCGTGCTCGCCGTCGCAACGCCACCGGTAGTGGCTGGTCGTGTCAGCGACCGCGGCGTCGTTGGCCGTGCCGGCGGCGCAGCCGTCGCGCGCACTCTCGTCGCACACGCCGTCCACCGGCACATCCTGGACGCGGATGAAGCACTTGTCCGAGTTCCGCCCGCCGCGCTGGCCGTCGCAGCGCCAGAGGTACCCCGTCGAATTGTCCGCGAAGGCGTCGTCGTTGGCGGTGCCGGCGGAGCAGCCATTGCGGACGGTGTCGTCGCACACGCCGTCCACCACGTCCGCCACGCGGATGAAGCACTTGTCCGAGTTCCGCCCGCCGCGCTGGCCGTCGCAGCGCCAGAGGTAGGTGGTGGCGTTGTCCGGGATGGCAGCGTCGTTGGCCGTGCCGGCGGAGCAGCCGTTGCGGACGGTGTCGTCGCACACCCCGTCCACCACGTCCGCCACGCGGATGTGGCACTTGTCCGAGTTCCGCCCGCCGCGCTGGCCGTCGCAGCGCCAGAGGTAGGTGCTGTCGTTGTCCGGGATGGCGGCGTCGTTGGCCGTGCCGGCGGAGCAGCCGTTGCGAACGGTGTCGTCGCACACCCCGTCCACCACGTCCGCCACGCGGATGTGGCACTTGTCCGAGTTCGTGCCGCCGTGTTGGCCGTCGCAGCGCCAGAGGTAGGTGGTGGCATTGTCCGGAAAGGCGTCGTCGTTGGCCGTGCCCACCGAGCAACCGTTGCGCAAGCTGTCGTCGCACACGCCATCGATCGGTTCCTGCCCCGCCGCGCCTTGAGCAATGCACAGAGCCCAACCGAACAGGGCGACCGCGGCTGGAAATCGTGTCTTGGCCATCGCTACCCCCGTCAAACGCGGCCGTCATTCCCGACACTCAGCCGAGCATAGTCACGGCGCAGGCCAAAGTCGAGAGAACCAAGAGCACGGTAGGCTGCCTTTCCCCGCACACCGCCGACCTTGAGCTTCAGGGCACGGCTTCCAGCTCGCGCCATGAGAGCCGCTGCAAGTTCGCGCCATCCCAGCTCGCCACGCTTTGCACCATTGTGCGGGCTGCGAGCGTGCCGCCGATGCCGCGCGCTGTCACGCGGAACGCCTCGGTGCCATCTGCCCGCGTTGTCACCCACTCGATGATGAAGCTTGGGGGCGCTGCGACGCCCGGCAGCGGCACGGTGCGGCTCGTCGGTCCCGCCCAAACGCCGGCCGTGCGCCACCGTGTGGGGGCACCGAAGGGTGCCGGTAGATGGAGGCCGGGCTGGTTCGGGTCGCCGAATGCCGTCGTGGGAAGCGTCATCACCAATTGCTCCCCTTCCGCCAGCGCAGCTTGCGCCGCGGCGAGGGCCAACGCCCCATCGTGGGCGTTGCGCGCCATGCGCAGTTCCAAGGCGCTCGTCTGGGCACCGGCCAGCACGGCGATGCTGAGCGTGGCCAGCACCGTGAGCGCCAGCAGCAGCACTGCGCCCTTGAACTTGCGTGGCACCATGAAGGGCCTCAAGTGCGCGGGTTGCGCAATGCCACCGTGCGCTCGAACGTCCGGCGGAGCGGGTTCGCGCCCGGCACGGCATCGACGCTGGTGGCCGTCACGGCGAAGCGCAGGGCCAGCGGCGTCGAGCCGGCGGCTGCGGCTGGTGGTGCATAACGATCCAAAGCACCGTCACCGTCGCCATCCACCCCAACCAACACCTGCAGCGCCGTGATGCCGGCGATCAGTTCCGCCGGCCGGCGCGTTCCGCGTTTGCGCCACAGCGAGGGCGTGGCGACGCCGCGCTCGTTGCGGCCCGCGCCGAGGGCGACGAAGTAGATGTCCGTCACCACCCGGCCAACCGCGGCGCCTTGGGGATGGGACGCGCCGCCATAGGCATCGCCGACGGCCGCGAGGAGGGCACCGCTCGCGTTGCCGAACGGGCCGGCTAGCGCAGGGCGGCGCAGCCGTTGGCCACCACTCGGGAGGGCATCAACGGCGCTCACACGAAAGAGGGCCGCCTTGTCGCAGTCCCCAATCAGCGCGAAGTCATCCGCGGCGAACGCGTCGTCCAATGGCACCGCCGCTGCGCCGCCGGCCGGCACCGCTGCCGCCAACGGCCCGCCGCCCGTGACGTAGCGCAGCGCCAGCACGTCCGAACCCGGCGTCAAGGCCGCGACATTGATGCCGCCGTTGCCGCGGAAGGCGTTGGCATCTGGCCCCGGCGTGCGGCGCGGCAGCGGCGCGAGGCTGGGGCGCCAACTGTCAGGCGCCGGCGCGGCGTCAATGCCGTCAAAGGCTTGCACGGCCACGCGCACATCCAGTTCCGGGCGCCCCGTCCATCCACCGTTCAGGACGTTACGCACTTCGGCGAGGGAAGCCCCGCAGCCCAAGTAGCCGGCGGCGCGTGTTGAACGGGCGATGAAGTCCAGCGCGTAACGGGCGGATTCCTGCAGCCGCGCCTGGCCGGTGGCCACCGCGTTGGCGCGGCCATTGGCGGCGTAGAGGCCGGCCAAGCTGGCCGTGACCATGCCGGCCAGCGCCAGCGCCAACAGGAGCTCCACCAGCGAGAACCCGGCAGCGGCGTTCAAGCGAACCAGAGCGGTGGGCCTCACAGGCGGGTGCGCAGCGCAACACGCACCGGGTTGGCCGCGCCTCGCTCCTGCCATTGCACGGCCACCAACACGGCGCCGTCCGGGCTGATGGCCACGCTGCCATCGCCATCGGGCAGCCCCGGCTGGGCTGGCGCGAAGCCCGCCAACACCGTTTGCGCCGCGGCGCAGGCGGGTTCGGTTTGCCAGGCCCCGAACGCACACTTCCAAGTGCCCAAGTCGAACGCTGCGAGTTCAGCCGGGCTGCAGGCGCTGGCCACGCAGTCCGGCACCGCCGGGGGCGCGGCCCCGAGGGCAACCGCATAGTTTGCGCCGCGGTTGGCGCGGGCGCGTTCGATGATGTCCACCGCGGCCGCCACCGCCTCGGAGCGATGCAGGGCGGCCCGGTTGGCTGCCAGCGCCGCGCTCTGCCCGCCGGCCAAGCCCAACGCGCCCACGGACAACACGAACATCGCGATGAGCGTTTCGATGAGGGAGAGCCCAAGCGCCCCTGCCCCGCCGGCAGCATCGGCGGTGCCGCCAAGACACACGGCAATGCCCTCAGAGGCCCCACTGCGCTTCGTCCGCATCGGCGAAATCCCCATCGTTGTTGCGGTCCCAGAACCGCGTGCCGTTCTCGTCCAGCGCAAGGTCGCCGTCGTCCGCCAGCAATGCATCATCCGGTGCCGGGCTCGCCCGCAGCAGGAAAGACGCCGCATCTGCCCGCTCCACCACCACGTCGTGGCGCGTGGCTGTGAGTGTGCAGACGTTGGCCGTCACCGCGCCGGTGTCGGCGTCCCCGAGCCCGTCACCATCCGCGTCGATGGCACCGCGATAGCTGAACGCGAAGCTCGCGTGACGCTCCATCCCTTGGGCGCAACGCAAGAGGTCTGCCTGGGCCGCGACGCGATGGCCACGCGCCGTGTAAGCGGAATAGACCGGTGCTGCCACGCCGGCCAAGATGGCCACGATGGCGGTCGCGGCGATGAGTTCCAGCAACGTGAGCCCGGCCGATGGCTGCCATCGCGCCGGCACCCGCCACCCTGCTCTCGCCTGCCCATGCATGATTGGGAGAGGCTAAGCCAGACGACCACCGAGCGCTGTCAGCCTTGGCTGATTCTTGCGTGCGAGATGTGCCCGCCGGTGCCTACGAAACCCGCCGCGCCGCCAATGCATCCAGCAGCATGAGCGTGACCCACACGGCCGCGCCGACGGTCACGGCCGCGTCCGCCACGTTGAACACCGGGAATCTAAACCAACCATAGTGGACGAACACGAAGTCGATGACATGGCCGGAAATCGCACGGTCGGCGAGGTTGCCGAGCGCCCCGGCCAAGATGCTGCCATAAGCGAAACCGAGCCAGCCGAAGCCGCGGCCGAGCTTGCGGATTTCGTTGATGAGGAAGGCGGCGAACCCCAAGGCCACCGCCGAGAACACCCACCGCTGCCAGCCGTCCGCCTCGGCAAACAGGCTGAAGGCCATGCCTGGGTTGTAGAGCAGCTTCCAAGAGAGGAACGGCAGCACGGCCACCTCTTCGCCATAGGCCAAATGCGCTTCGACGATGCGCTTCGCGGCTTGATCGACGATCACCAAGAAGGCCGCCCAGCCGTACCAGAGGGCTGCCACTCCACGGTCGGGCGGCCCCAGCACCGCCCCGCGGGCACCCTCCGGCGCGGCCCCATTCATCGCGCCGCGAACCACTCCTTGGTTTCCGCGACGTCCCGGGTGACACGGGCCTTGAGGGCGTCAAGCGACGCGAACTTGATCTCGTCACGCACCTTGCGGTGTGGCGTCACCGTGAGGAGTTCACCGTAGATGTCGCCGTCGAAATCGAAGAGATGCGCCTCAAGCAGCGGCTCCTTGCCATCCACCGTGGGGCGCACACCGATGTTGGCGATGCCGGGGCGCGTCCCGCCCACGCCTTCCACCGTCACCGCGTAAACACCTTCGAGGGCAGCCCGATAGCGCTGCAGGCGGATGTTCGCGGTGGGCACACCCAACTCGCGCCCCAGCTGCCGCCCATACACCACGCGCCCGGTGATGAAGTACTTGCGGCCCAAGAGCTTCTCCGCCAAATCGAAGTTCCCGGCCGCGAGGGCCGTGCGCACCCGAGTGCTGCTCACGCGGCCATGCTCGAAGGTCAACGTGCCGATGTGGCTGACGCCGTAGCCATGCCGGTCGCCGGCCTCCTTCAGCATCCGGTAGTCGCCTTCCTGGCCGCGGCCAAAACGGAAGTCGTCGCCCACCACCACGTAACGGGCACCCAAGAGGTCCGCCAACAGCTCCTTCACCACCCACCCGGCCGGCGTACGCGCGGTGCGTTCGTTGAAGGGCACGCACAACACCCGGTCTATGCCGGTCTGCCGCAAGATGCTCACCTTCTCGCGGAAGCGGGTGAGTCGCGCCGGCACGGTTTCGCCGCGGAAGAACTCCCGCGGTTGTGGCTCGAACGTCATCAACAGGCTGGGATGCCCCAGCTCCTCGCTCTTCGCCCGCAAATGGGCGAGGAGCATTTGATGGCCGTGATGGACGCCATCGAAGTTGCCGATCGTCACGACGTTGCCGTGATGGCGCGGGGCGATGCAGTGCATGCCGCGGATCAGCTCCATGGCCGGATTCTACACATGGTGCCGAAGTTCCCGTGGTCGCACGCCGAGCGCGAACACCCCCGCGCAGTAGGCGAACGCCCCGGCGCCCACGGCGAGGCTGAGCTCGGCGACCCGCGCCGCCATGCCGGCCGTCAACCACCATTCGGCCGCCGGCGCCAACCACTTGAGGCCGGCGGCCATGACCGCGCTCGCCGCCACCGCGACGCCCAAGGTGCGCATGAGCGCCGGCGTCAGCGCATAGTCGCCGCGCCGCAGGAGGCCGCGCAGCAGGAGCGTCGCGTTCACCACCGCGGCCACGCTCACCGCGAGCGCCAATCCCACATGGCCGAGCCACTGGAAGGTCGCCAGCCCGAAGACGCAATTCACCGCCGCCGAGGCCGCGGCGTAGCGAAATGGCGATTGGGTGTCCTGCCGGGCGAAGTAGCCCGGGGCCGCGATCTTGGCCAGCACCAAGGCCGGCAGCCCGAGGGCGAACGCCTGCAAAGCGGCCGTGGCCATCATGGCGTCGTGGCCGGAAAACGCGCCATGCCGATAGATGGTCGCCGTCAAGGGCAGCGCGAGGACGAACAGCGCCGTCGCGGCCGGCAGGCCGAACAGGATGCCCATGCGCAGCCCCCAATCCAGCGTGGCCGCGTAGCCGGCGGCGTCTTCCCGCACATGGAGCCGCGACAGGGTGGGCAGCAGCACCGTGCTCAGGGCCACGGCCACCAGGCCGACGGGAAGCTCCATCAGCCGGTCTGCGTAGTAGAGCCACGAGATGCTGCCGGCGGTCAGGAGCGAGGCCAAGATGCCGCCCACCAAGCCGTTGATCTGGTTCACCGAGGCCGCGAACACGGCAGGGCCCAAGAGCCGCCCCATCTTGCGCACGCCCGGGTCGCGCCAATCGACGGTGGGCGGGCGCAACAACCCCAAGCGTCGCAGGGACGGGAACTGGAACAGGAGTTGCGCGACGCCGGCCGCGAGCACGCCCCAAGCCAAGGCCATCGCCGGCGTCTCGAAGGCCGGTGTCGCGGCGATGGCGGCGATGATGAGTGAAGCGTTCAACAACACCGGCGTGAAGGCCGGCACAGCGTAGCGATGGAAGCTGTTCAGCAGCGCCCCGGCGAGCGCCGTGAGCGAGATGAAGGCGAGATAGGGGAAGGTGATGCGGAGCATCTCCACCGTCAGCGCCAAGCGCTCGGCGTCGCCGTGGAAGCCCGGCGCGAACAGCAGCACCAGCCCGTGGGCGCCGAACATCCCCAGCGCGGTCGCAACACCCACCGCCAGCGCCAAGTTGCCGGCCACCCGGCTGACGAAGGCGTCCAGCTGCCCCCGCTCGGCGGCGCGGTATTCCGCCAACACCGGCACGAACGCCTGCGCAAAGGCGCCTTCCGCGAACAGGCGCCGGAACGTGTTGGGAATGCGAAACGCCACGAAGAACGCATCCGCGACGCCGGCCGCGCCTAGGAAGTGGGACAGCACCACATCCCGCGCAAACCCGCTCACGCGGGAGAGCGCCGTCATGGACGCCACCACCGAGCCCTGCGCCGCCAGGCTCTGGGGTGCGTCGTCAGCGGCCGTCGTTGACTCCATGGCGCCTAAGCGGGCAAACTACGTTGTTTGATCGAGCCCCGTCTCGGAGAACTGCATTGGCGAACAGTCCCCAAGCTCGCAAGCGCGCCCGCCAAGCCGTCAAGCGTCGCGCCCGCAACGTGAGCCAGCGATCCACTTACCGCACCCACTTGAAGCGGGTGCTCGCCGCAGTGGAGGCGAACGACAAGGAGGCCGCCCAGGCCGCGTACACCGCCGCGGTGCCGGTGTTGGATCGCTTGGCGTGCCGCGGCATTCTGCACAAGAACAAGGCGGCGCGGCACAAATCGCGGCTGAACGGCAAGATCAAGGCGATGGCTTGAAGCCTCGGGCGCATCGCGCCCGGCCGCCATCCACGCCGCGTCAGCGGCGCGGACCGCCCCCAAACCAGCCTTCACAACACCACGAGATTGTCGCGGTGGATGAGCTCCGGCTCGTCCACATAGCCAAGCACCGCCTCGATTTCCGCGCTGCCCCGGCCGGCGAGGCGGCGGGTCTCCGACGCGCTGTAGTTGACCAGCCCCTTGCCCACCTCGGTGCCGCCAGCATCCGTCACGCGCACCACATCGCCGCGGCTGAACTGCCCCTTGGCGCCGATGACGCCCACCGCCAACACGCTCACGCCGCGTTCCTTGAGCGCCGCCACCGCGCCGTCATCCAAGGCGATTTCGCCCTTGGGGCGTAGCTGGCCGGCGATCCAACGCTTGCGGGCGACCAAGGGGGCCACGGTCGCTTCCAGCAAGGTGCCCACCCGCTCACCGGCGCCGAGGCGAGCGAGCACGTCGGGCGCGGCGCCGTTGGCGATCACCGTCTGGGTGCCGGCGCGGGCCGCGAGCCGCGCCGCCGCGAGCTTGGTCACCATGCCGCCGCGGCCGAAGCGGCCGCTCTCGCCGGCATAGGCGTCCAGGCGCGGGTCATCCGCCGCCGCCTCATGTACCAACGGTGCTTCCGGTTGACGGCGCGGGTCTTGCTCGTGCAGGCCGTCCTGATCCGTCAGCAGCACCAGCGCGTCCGCGGCAAGCGCCGCCGCCGCCAACGCTGAAAGGGTGTCGTTGTCGCCAAAGCGGATCTCGTCCGTGGCCACCGAGTCGTTCTCGTTGATGACCGGCACCACGCCCATGTCCAAGAGGGTGCGCAGCGTGGCGCGGGCGTTCAGGTAGCGGCGTCGGTCCGCCAAGTCTTCATGGGTGAGGAGCACCATCGCGGTGCCCAAGCTGAAGCGCTTGAAGCCCTGCTCGTAGGCTTCCACCAAGCCCATTTGGCCCGCCGCGGCGGCCGCTTGCAGCGCGTGGATGGAGCGTGGGCGCTGCGCCAAGCCGAGCCGCCGGCACCCTTCGGCGACGGCACCGCTCGTCACCAAGACGACGCGCCGCCCTCGTCCGTGCAGCGCCGCGATCTGGCCGCACCAGCCGACGATGGCGTCGCGGTCGATGCCGGCTGAGCCCGCCGTGAGCAGCGCACTGCCGATCTTCACCACCCAGAGCTGCGCTTGGGTGAGCCGCTCGCGGCCCGTTGCGGACGCCGCGGCGCTCATCCGGCCAAGGCCGGCGCGGCATCCAGCTCGCGCAGGCGCTGCATCAGGGTTTGGCAGAGCGGCTTGAGGCCAGTGCCGGCCACCGCGGAAATCGGCTGCATCGGGCGCGAGGGGAAGCGTTGCCGCAGCGCTTGCGGCACGGGGCTGTCCGGCATCAAGTCCATCTTCGCCGGCACCATGATGATGGGCAGCGCGGCGAAAGACGGGCTGTAGGCGAAAAGCTCGCGCTCCAAGGCTTCGGCGTTAGCGAGCGGTGCCGAGCCATCCGCCGGCAGCACGTCGATCAAATGCACGAGCGCCCGCACACGGGAAAGATGCCGCAGGAAACGGGTGCCGAGACCGGCCCCTTGGGCCGCCCCCGGAATGAGCCCCGGCACGTCCGCCATCACAAAACTGGCATCCACGCCCACGCGCACGACGCCGAGATTGGGCACCAGGGTGGTGAAGGGATAGGCCGCGATCTTCGGGCGCGACGCGGAGAGCGCCGCGATGAGGGTGGATTTGCCGGCGTTCGGCAACCCCAAGAGGCCCACATCCGCCACCACCTTGAGCTGCAGCGAGAGCGTTCGCGCTTCGCCGGGTTCACCGGGCGTGGTGCGGCGCGGCGCTTGGTTGACGCTTGATTTGAAGCGCGTGTTGCCAAACCCGCGCCGCCCCCCGCGCGCCGCCAACAAGCGCTGCCCAACGGCCGTGAGATCGCCGATGACCTCTTGCGTCTCGGCATCCATGACGGTGGTGCCAGGCGGCACCCTGAGTTCGGCGTCCGCGCCACGCGCGCCGGTGCGGCCGCGGCCGCTGCCGGGGCGGCCATTGCCGGCTTCGATCAGCGGCCGGAAACGGAAGTCCACCAAGGTGTTGAGGGCCGCATCGACCACCACCGCCACATCCCCGCCATCCCCGCCATCGCCACCGTCCGGGCCACCCTTGGGCACGGACTTCTCACGCCGGAAGCTCACCGCGCCCGGCCCGCCGTGCCCGGCCGTGACCTGCACGGTGGCCTCGTCCACGAACTTCATTGGTGGCCCGCAACCCAGCAGCGGACGGGCGGTGCGGGATGGCGCCCGTCAGCTCCCAGCGGTGGCTGGGGCGACGCTGACATAGCGGCGTCGTGGCTGGCCCCGCACGGTGAAGTGAACATGGCCATCGGCGGTGGCGAAGAGCGTGTGGTCGCGCCCGCAGCCAACGTTTTCGCCCGGATGGAAGTGTGTGCCGCGTTGCCGGACGATGATGTTGCCGGCGCGCACCAACTCGCCGCCGTACTTCTTGACACCCAGCCGCTTGGCGTGGGAATCCCGCCCGTTGCGTGTGCTGCCGCCTGCCTTTTTGTGCGCCATCGCCCTCGTGCTCCGTTGTCGCCCCCATCCACCGAGCGCCGGCCAGACGACCGGCGCTGCCGGTGCCTTAGGCGGTTGCCTGCTCGATGCCCTTGATTCTCACTTCGGTGTAGTGCTGCCGGTGGCCGGCGCGGCGCAGGTAGTTCTTGCGCCGCTTGAACTTGATCACGCGCACCTTGCGGCCGCGGCCTTGCTCCACCACCTCGCCATGCACGCGGGCACCCTCAACGTAGGGTGCGCCGACCGCCACGTCATCGCTTTCGCCGACGATGAGCACCCGGTCAAAGGCGACGGCGTCGCCCACGTCTCCAGGCAGCCGCTCCAACCGCACCACATCGCCCTCGGCAACGCGATGCTGCTTGCCGCCACTCTCGAAGACCGCGAACATCCCCCGCTCCATGACCTCGCGCCAGCGCCATAGACGCCGACGCGGTGGTTTACAATGACGCCGCGAGCACACTCGCCCGCAGCAGCCGGAAAGCGGAGCAATTCTACGGATTTGGCCTCGCGTTTACAACGCGGCGCACCGCCATCGGCAAGCTCACCAACTCGGAGTCCGCCAGATGGCGACATTCCCCACCGCGCCGCCGGCGAGCCATGTGCAAGGTGCAGACACCCCGATCGCCGCGCCTTTCACGCGCTTGGCGCGGGATGGTGGCGCGGCGCAAAGGCGCACGCCCGATGCCGACGCCAGCCAACGGGCGCCGGCGCGGCGGCAGGCACCACGCCTCAAAACGGAGGACTTGGCGGACATCCACCGCCTCGTCGCCAGCGACTTCCATCAAGTCAATGCCCTCATCCCGCATCAGCTCACCTCCGATGTGGGCTTGGTGGAGGCCATCGGCGAGCACATCATCGGCGGTGGCGGCAAGCGCCTGCGCCCGCTCATCGTGTTGCTCGCGGCGCGTTGTTGCGGTTACGAGGCCACGGACCATGTCCGGCTGGCCACCATCATCGAGTTCCTGCACACGGCGACGTTGTTGCACGACGACGTGGTGGATGGCTCAGCGCTTCGCCGCGGCCGCGCCACGGCCAACGCCACCTGGGGCAATGCGCCGAGCGTGTTGGTGGGAGACTTCCTCTACTCCCGCGCCTTCCAGCTCATGGTGACGCTGGGCCGCATGGACGTGATGGCGATTCTGGCGGAAGCCACCAACATCATCGCCGAGGGCGAGGTGCTGCAGCTGGACAATCTCGGCAACGCCGCGCTCACCGAAACGGCGTACATGGAGGTGGTGCGCTGCAAAACCGCCCTGCTCTTCCAGGCGTCCGCCCACACCGCGGCGGTGCTGGCGTTGGCGCCAAATCCGCTGGTGGCCGCGCTGCGCGACTATGGCCTCCACTTCGGCCTCGCTTACCAATTGGTGGACGACTGGCTGGACTACGCCGGCGACAGCGCCGTGATGGGCAAGCACGTCGGTGACGACTTGGCCGAAGGCAAGGCGACGCTGCCCCTCATCCACACCATGCGCCACGGCAGCCCGGCGGACGCCGCGGTGGTGCGCGAAGCGCTGGAACAGCGCCGCCGCAGCGACTTGGACGCGGTGCTGGCCGCGGTGCGACGCTCGGGAGCACTGGATTACACGCGCACTCGCGCCCAAGCCTTCGCCGCCGCGGCGCGGGAAGGGTTGGCGGCGTTGCCGCCGAACATCTATCGGGAGGCGCTGCAGGCGCTTGCCGGCTACGCCGTCGCTCGCATGCGTTGATGCGCGGGTTTACAATGGCGGATGTCGCGCCCAAGACGCGGCGATTGGCCATCGGAGTGTAGCTCAGCTTGGTAGAGCACTGCCTTCGGGAGGCAGGGGCCCGCGGTTCAAATCCGCGCACTCCGACCAACTCTCCGCCCAGCCCCCATTCTCCGCGCACTGCCGGCACGAGTGGCCTTGGGTCGCCGGCGCAAGCCAGCGGCAAGGCACATGCCCTCGCTTTGGCCACCCTCGGCATGACGGCCTTCTTCGTCGCCGCCGTGGTCGGTTGGTGGGCGCTGTTGCCGGAGATCGCCCCCAAGCGGATCGTGGTGGCGGTGCTGCCGTTTGACGATGGCGCCGCCGAAGCCAAGGGAGCCTCTTGGCTCGGCGAGGGCATCGCCGATGACGTGCGGATCGCGCTGGCGCAGACGCCCGAGTTCGTCGTGCTGGAGAGTGCCGCGTCCTTTGCCTACCGCGACCGCCGGCACCCGCTCCGCGCCCTGCAGGACGAACTTGGCGCCACCCATGCCGTTGCCGGCGGCGCACGGCGCAATGGCGACAGCCTCAACGTGGCGGCGCGCCTCATCTATCTCGCCGAGACCACGACGCTGTGGGAGGACGACTGGGAAGGTGGCATGGGCGATCTCTTCGCCATCCGCGACGCCATTGCCCAAGCCGTGGCGCAGAAGCTGCTGCTCTTGGGCGAGGCACACGGCACCGCCGGGCCGCCCGTGGCGGTGCCTGCCTACGAAGCGTTCCTCCGCGCCCGCGCCCTTGAACGCAGCGGGGACTTGCAGAGCGCCGAACGCCTGATGCGCGAGTCCCTGCAACACGACGCGAGCAATCCCTATGCCCACGCCTGGCTCGCCCGGCGGCTTGCTGGAGTGGATGCTGACACGCTTTAAGGCGCGTTACGTGCCTCCCAGCTACCGGTAGGCCGCCGCCTGAATCCGGTATAGCTCGGCGTATTGCCCGTTGGCCGCCATGAGTTCGTCGTGGTTGCCGGATTCCACCACCCGCGCCCCATCCATCACGACGATGAGGTCCGCCATGCGCACGGTGCTGAAGCGATGCGAGATGAGCAGCGTGACGCGGCCGTTCGCCGCGGCGCCGTGGCCGCCCTCGCGTTGCAAGGCGCCGGCATAGCGTTCGAATAGGGCGTGCTCCGTCTCGGCGTCCAGCGCCGCGGTGGGCTCGTCGAGGGCGAGCACGAGCGGCACGTCACGCATGAAGCCGCGCGCCAGCGAGAGCTTCTGCCATTGCCCGAAGCTCACCTCCACGCCCTCGGGCCAGTTGGGCCCCAGTTGCGTCTCGAGGCCGTTCGTCAACGCCTCCACCACGTCTTCCGCGCCGGCGCGGGCCACGGCGGATTGCACCGCGGTGCCATTGCCGAGCCGCGGCACATCGCCTAAACCCACGGTCTCGTGGGCGCGGAACTCAAAGCGGAAGAAGTCTTGAAAGGCACCGGCCAAGCGGGTGCGCCAGTCCTCGGCCTTTAGCCGCTTGAGGTCCACGCCATCGACCAGGATGCGCCCCTCGTCCGGTTCATACATCTTGGCGAGGAGCTTCACCAACGTCGTCTTGCCGGCGCCGTTCTCGCCCACCAGCGCCACCACCCGGCCGGCCGGCAACTTGAGGTTGACGTCGCGCAGGGCCGGCCGATCGGTGGCGGGATAGGCGAACGTCACGCGCTCGAACTCGATGCTTTGGTGGAGGGCCGCCGGCGCCGGCAGGTCGGCGTGTTCCGTTTTGGCTGCCGCGTAATCCTCCAGCCACGCCATGCGCTTCGAGCCGTCCATCCAGATGCCGCGCAGGAACCCGATCTCCCCCACCGCGGCGCCGATGTAGGCGGAAAGCCGCGAACCAGCCGCCAGCACCAGAAGCACCGCGCCCGGCGAAGCGTCCGCCCCGAACGCCACGAAGGTCGCGGCGGCGACGTAGGCCACACCGAACACGGCCCAGCCGCCGGTGTGCCACGCCGCGCTGCCCCACCGCGCCGTCGAGACGGGGCCGTACCAGCGCTGCCAAGCGGCGCGCCGTTCGCGCACCAGACGGTCTTGGATGCCGGTCACGCGCACTTCCTTGCCGGGCGGCGCCGTGGTCGCCACGTCGAACAGATGGCGCGCCAGCCGCTGCGCTTGGGCGCCGGCCTCTTCGGCGGCGCGTTCCACCGCCGGCCGCCATGTCGAGGCCAGCACCGTCGGCAGCGCGAATGGCACCAGCAACACCAACCCCGGGTGGATCGACGTGAGCAGGCCGATGGTGACGACGAGCCGCAGCAGCCACCCACAGGTGGTGAAGAGCGACATGTACATGTGGTCGAGCACGAACACTTGGTCGCGCAGCACGGCCAAGCGATCCAAGTAATCCGGGCGTTCGTGGTGCTCCACCGTGGCGACGCTCGCCTGCAGCTTGGCGACGTGAGACTCCAAAGCGATGGTCACCCGGTCCCGGAAGCGGCGCTGGGTGCGGTCGCTCACCACCCGCAGCACCCAAGTGAGCGCCGCCGACACCGCCAGGCCACCGGCTGCCCACGCGACGAGGGTGGGCGAATCGTCCAGCAGGCCGTCGGCCAACAGCATCAGCCACAGCGCCATCAGCGCGTCCGGCAGCGCGGCCACCAAGGACAGCGTGAAGGCGATGATGAGCAGCGCCGGTTCCGCGTCGTAGCCGCGCTTCAACGCCCGCCACATGGACGGCCATGCCGCCGGCAACTCGTCGTGGCGGGAGGGCGGAGGCTTGGCGTCAGTCTTCGAGGACATCTAGCCCTTCCTCTTCTTCCTCGAAGCGTTGCGCCTGCAGATCGAACATGTGTTGGTAGCGGCCCTTGGCGGCCATCAACTCATCGTGGCTGCCAAACTCCACCACCTTGCCGCCATCGATCACGCAGATGCGGTCCGCATGGCGCACCGTGCTGAAGCGATGGGAGATCAACACGGTGGTGACGTCCTTGGTCGCCTCCAGCACACGGTCGAAGATTTGCGCCTCGCCGCGCACATCGAGCTGCGCCGTCGGTTCGTCCAACAGGGCGACGCCGGCGCCTTGCCGCACCGCGGCCAGCGCCCGTGCCAACGCAACGCGCTGCCATTGGCCGCCGGAGAGATCGACGCCGCCGTCGTAGCCCCGAGCCAGCACGGTGTCGACGGGCGCGAGGTCGGCGGCGCCCGCCGCTTGGAGCGCCGCCTGCACCACGTCATCCGGCGCACCCTCGGGTGCCACGTTGTCGCGTGTGGGCCACTCGAAGCGCGTGAAATCCTGGAACACCGCGGTCACCCGCTTGCGCCATTCGATGATGTCGAGCTCACGCAGATCCACGCCATCCACCTCGATGGCGCCGGCATCGGGGTCGTAGAAGCGGCACAAGAGCTTCGCCAGCGTCGTCTTGCCGGCACCGTTGCTACCGACGATGGCGAGCGACGATCCCGCCGGAATCGTCAGGTCGAGGCCATCCAGCACCACCTCGCCGGTGGTCGGGTAGGCGAAGCGAACACCGCGGAAACACACCTCACGCGCCGGCATGGCACCCGCCGGCTTGCCGCCGGGCTTGAGCGCCCCGCGCGTCGCCATCGACGGCCCCAGCCGCAGCACCGCGGCGGCCGGCGCCGCGGCGCCGTCGAGTGCCCAAGAGAGCCCGCCAAAGGCGATCATGCTCGTGGCGATGGCCGCGGCGGCGAATGTCACCATGCGGTCCAGCGCCAGCTCGCCGGCAATGGCGGCGCTCGCCATAGTGCCGAACACGATGGCATTCGCCGCCAGCACCAACACCAAACTGGTGGCCAGCGGCCGCTCGCGCAGCTTCGTCGCCTCCCAGCGCAAGTCGTGCAACACGCGGCGATGGCGGCGGAATCGCTCCACCGTCCAACCGGCCAAGCCAAAGAGCCGCAGTTCCTTCGCGGAGGGGGCATCCACGGCCAGCCGGTAGGCGTAGTCCGCATGGCGTTGCGCCTCCCGCACCGGGGTGGTGGCGCGGTCTCGCCAGACACCGCTCTCCCGCAGCAGCCAATGGGTGGCGAGCCAAGCCCCGCCGAGCAACAGCGGCGCCCACCAAGCGTAGGCCGCCAACACCGCCGCCGAGGCGAGGCCGGCGAGAAGTTCCACCAAGCCGGCGGCGATGAAATCCATGGAGATGTTCAGCGGCGGCCCGCTGATGCCCAAGTCGAAATCCCGCGCCATCGTGATGTCTTGCGTGAGCTCGGCGTCCTCCAAGTGCGCCAGGCCCGGCGGCCGCACACAAGCCACCGTCAGCTGATCGTAGAGCCAAGCCGCGGTGCTGCTGCCGAGGTTGGCGCTCACGGCTTGGTGCAGGGGCGCCAACACCTGCAGCAGGATGAACGTCGCCCCGATCAGCGTGAGCGGGCCAAGCAGGGAAGCGCCCTGCTCCACCGCGCCCACCATCACCCCCATCGCAATGGCGAAGACCGCCGGCAACAACCCCCGCGCCACGAGGAGCGCCCACCACAGCACGGTGAGCGGCGCGTTAGCCTTGGGCAACACGGTGAGGTATTGCCACTCTTGGCGGGAAGTCAGACGTTTGAGCATTGCCACTTGTCGAACGGCACAGCGCACCGGCATTGCAAACGGCAATGGTAGCCCTTCCGCTTGTTAGAATCCGGCGCCCTTCGCCACCGCCCGTGCCACATGGCAACAGCGCCTTGCGCCGCTTGGCCCGCCGACGCGCACAGCCCGTGCGCGTGGCGGTGCGTGGCGGCCGCCCTCGCCATCGCGCTGGCCAGTTGCGGTGGCGGCGGTGGAGGTTCGTCCCCCACGCCCGCGCCACCGCCGCCCGACCCCACGCCAAGCGGCGCCGCCTGCTCCGTGGCGGTGGAGGCCGGGCCATTTGACGCCGCTTGGCCCGGATTGCAGTGGGAGACTAGGCAACCCGCGTCCCAGGGCATCTGCCCAGATGCGCTGGAAACCGCCCTCGACTACGCCTTCGAAGCCGGCAACGACACCGGCGCGGTCGTCATCGCGCGCAACGGCTTCATCGTGGCCGAACGCTATGTGGCAGACCGCGACATGAACGACCTCGCCACCAGTTGGTCGGTGGCGAAGAGTGTCGCCAGCGCCTTGGTGGGCGCCGCCATCGACGATGGCCTGATCGAAGGGCTCGATCAGCCGGTGGCGGATTTCATTCCAGTCTGGCGCGAAGGCGGCAAGGCGGCGATCACCCTCCACCACCTGATGACGCTGCGCACCACGTTGCGGCTGCTCGATGCCGATAATTTCTACGGGGCGCCCGATCAACTTGCGGTGTCCGTGCAGCGCGAACTCACCGGCACCCCTGGGCAGCGCCTCTACGACTACTCGAACTCGGACGTGATGCTGGCCGGCGAAGTGGTGCGGAGCGCGGTGGGCATGTCCGCGCAGGCTTATTTGGATCAACGCATCGGCGCGACCATCGGCTTGGCCGCCGAATGGTGGACGGACAGCGTGGGCAACGTGATGACCTATTGCTGCCTCGATGCGACGCCACGCGCCTTCGCCCGCTTCGGCCTGTTGTTCGCGCGGGGCGGCGAGTGGCAGGGCGATGTGGTGCTGTCAGCGGACTGGGTGGCGACGAGCACGGCGCCGGCGCTCGATGGCGAATACGGCTTCTATTGGTGGCCCATCGGCGACGGTGGCTTCAGCGCCTTCGGCCTGCATGGCCAAATCGTCGCGGTGTGGCCGGCGGAGGACTTGGTGGCGACGCGCTTCAGCCGCTATACCCGCGTGGGAGACGGCAGCGCGGTGCGCACGCCCGAAAACTACCACGGCACCCAAGAACCGGCGGCGTTCGACAACGGGCGTTTTCTCGATTTGGTGCGAGACGGCTTGGCGGATGCCTGAGCCTGGCTTGGGGCGGCGCCATCATCAGCCCGGATGGCGCCGGGGCCACATGGCCACCGTGCTGCTGACCGCCTGCCTCGCCACGCTGCCGGCGGCGGCCGGCGAAGCCACGGTGCGCACGGATCTACGCATCGGCAACGGCGGCGAGCCGCAAACGCTGGACCCGCACCGCTACAACCTGCGCCTTGAAGAGACCATCCTGAACGATCTCTTCGTGGGCCTCACCACGTTCGATGCGAGCGGTGCCATCGTGCCCGGCGCCGCGGCCAGTTGGACCGTGAGCGGGGACGGCCTCACCTGGACGTTCCAGTTGCGGCGCGACGGCCAATGGTCGGACGGGCGCCCGCTCACCGCGGCGGATTTCGTGTATGCCTTCCGCCGCTTGCTGGATCCGCACACCGCGGCGAGCCTCGCGCACTTCATGTACCCGATTCGGGGCGCCGCGGAAGTGAACGCCGGCGCCGCGCCATTGGCTTCGTTGGGCGTTCGCGCCGCCGGCGACCACGAACTGGTGGTGGAGCTGGCGCAGCCCTTCCCGTTCTTCGCCGAGCGCCTCATCTACCCCACCGGCTATCCGGTGCCCCGGCACGTCGTCGAGGCCGCCGGCGACAGCTGGACGAAACCCGGCGTCATGGTCTCCAACGGCGCATTCACGCTGCATGACTGGCGGCCGCAGGCAGTGGTGGCGTTGCGCCGGAATCCGCGCTTCTTCAACGCCGAGCGCGTGGCCTTGGCGGGCGTGTCCTACTTTCCCACCAGCGATGCCAACGCTGCCTACAACCGCTATCGCGCCGGTGAGCTGGATGCCATCGGCGACTTCCCGGCCGGCGAAATCGGCTGGCTCAACGCGAACATGGCAGAACACGTGCGGCTCACCCCGCTCGTCTCCATCATGTACCTCGTTTACAACACCACCGCTCCCCCCTTTGACGACGCCCGCGTCCGCGCGGCACTGAGCTTGGCCATCGACCGGCAACTCATCACGGAGCGGGTGTTGAAGAGCGACGAGCGGGCGAACGCGGGGCTGGTGCCGGCGCTGGTGCCGGACTACCAGAGCGTTTTGGCGCCGGCGGCGGCGCGGCCGGCACGGGTGGAGCGGGCGCGGCAGTTGCTTGAGGAAGCCGGTTACACCGCGGGCGCGCCCTTGAGCGTCACCCTGCGCTACATCAGCGGCTCGGAATCCAAGGCGGTGCAGCTCGCCATCGCCGCGATGTGGAAGGACCTCGGCGTCGCGACCACGCTGCACCACGCAGACATGAAGACGCACTTCGCGGACTTGCGCCAAGGCAGTTTCCAAGTGGCGCAAGCCGGTTGGTTCGGCGAGAACAACGCCCAGCACTATCTCGACCTCTTGGTATCTGACACCGGCGACGTGAACTATGGGCGGTTCTCGCACCCCCCCTATGACGCGCTGATGCGCCGGGCGTACGCGGAACCCGACATGGCAAGGCGCCTCGCACTCCTTGCGCAAGCCGAGGCGGTGGGCCTCGCGCAGCATCCGGTGACGCCGCTCTACTCGGTGACGACGCGGGCCCTCGTGCGGCCGCGCATCACCGGCTGGATCGCCAATCCCCGCAACGTCCACGGCGCCCGCTACCTCGCTTGGCGCTGATGGCGGCCTACTTGGCGCGGCGTGGCGCCATCTCCCTCGTCACCCTGTTGGCCGTGGTGACGGTGGCCTTCTTCCTCATCCGCGCGGCCCCGGGCGGCCCCTTTGATGGCGAGCGCCGCCTGCCGCCCCAAGTGGAGGCGAACTTGCGCGCCGCGTACCACTTGGACGAACCCCTCGTGAAGCAGTACGGCCGTTACCTGCTGATGCTCTGCCAAGGCGACTTGGGGCCCTCGTTCCGCAGCAAGGACTTCACCGTGAATGAGCTCATCGCCAGCGGCTTGCCGGTGAGCCTGACAGTTGGGGGCCTGGCGCTGGCGTTGGCGGCGGGGCTCGGCGTGGCGGCCGGCGCGGTGGCGGGGCTCTCACCCGGCCGGCGGCTCGACCGCGCGCTCACCTTCGCCGCCACCGCGGGGTTGGCCCTGCCACCCATCGTCGTGGCGCCACTGCTCGCCCTCGTGTTCGCGGTGACGCTCGGCTGGCTGCCGGCCGGGGGGTTCGAGTCGCCACGCCATGTGTTGCTGCCGGCGCTGGCGTTGGCGCTCCCGTATCTTGCGGCGTTCGCCCGCCTCACCCGCGGCGAAGTGGCACAGGCGCGGACGGCGCCCCATGTGGCCGCGGCGCGTGCCAAGGGGCTGCCGGCGCGGCGCATCGTGCTGCGCCATTTGCTGCCGACCGCGCTCATGCCGGCGGTCTCCTTTCTCGGCCCGGCGGCGGCTGCTTTGCTGGCCGGCTCCATGGTCGTCGAGGAGGTGTTCGCCCTGCCCGGCTTGGGAAGGCACTTCGTGCAAGGAGCGCTCGGCCGCGACTACACGCTGGTGCTGGGCACCGTCATCGTCTATGCCGCCCTGATCCTCGCCTTCAATCTGGCCGTCGATGCGCTCTACACGCGCCTCGACCCGCGCATCCGGTTGGCGCAGTGAACGGCTTGTTGGCCGCCGCCTTCACTGGCAGCGCATGGACGCGGGCTTCAGCCGGCTTGCTCTGCGCGGTGGTGGTGCTGGCGGTGGTGGCGCCGAGCGCCTCGCCGTGGGGGGTGGACGAAATCGACTGGGAGGCCATTGACGCCGCGCCCAGCACGAGCCATTGGTTCGGCACCGACGGCGCCGGGCGCGACCTTTTGACGCGCAGTTGGGCCGGGGCGCGCCTCTCGCTCTCGCTGGCGTTGCTTGCCACCGCAGTGAGTGCCGCCATCGGGATTCCTTACGGCGCCGTCGCCGGCTACTTCGGTGGGCGCATCGACCAAGCGATGATGCGTTGCGTCGATGCCATGTACGCGCTGCCGTTCGTGTTCCTCGTCATCTTGTTGGTGGTGGCGTTCGGGCGCAACATGTATCTGCTGTTCATCGCCATCGGCGCCGTTTCGTGGCTGGACTTGGCGCGCATCGTGCGTGGCCAAACGCTCCGCGCGCGCAACGAACTCTATGTTGAGGCGGCACGGGCGTTGGGTGCCCCCCGCACCACCATTCTGCTCAAACACGTCTTTCCGAACGTGCTTGGCCCGGCGCTGGTTTATGCCACCTTGACGCTGCCGGGCGTCATTCTCGCCGAGAGCTTCATCAGCTTCCTGGGCCTCGGTGTGCAGGAGCCGGCGGCCAGCTGGGGTGTGCTAATCGCCGATGGCGCCCGCGAGATGCAAGGCTCTTGGTGGCAACTGGTGTTCCCCGCGACGCTGCTCGCGCTGACGCTGTTGGCCGTGAACACGCTCGGCGACGCGCTGCGCGATGCGCTGAACCGCCGCACGGCGCTCATTTGACGGTGGGCGGCGTCAGGGCGCCCCATCCAACAGCCGCTCGGCTTGCATCACATAGCCCCGGTTCCACGTTGGGCTCACCGTGAGCTCGTTGATGCAAACATGGGCCGGTAGGCGCGCCAAGAAGGCGACGATCTCGCCACAGTCCTCGGATTGCACCATGCGGGCGCGGTCTGCGTCCGTGACCGGAATCGGGCGGTTGTCCAGGATGGGCGTGGCCACTTCGCCCGGACAGATGGCGCATGCGCGCACGCCGTGGTGCCCAGCCTCCATGTTGAGCGATTCGTTCATGGCGTTCATCGCGTGCTTGGCCGCGTTATAGGCGGGGCCTGTGACCATGCTGACGTGGCGTCCGGCCCAAGAGGAGATGTTGACGATCAGGCCCCCGCCACGCTCAACCATGCCCGGCAACACCGCCTTGGCGCAATAGAAGGCACCGTCCAAGTCGATGCGAATGACGCGGTCCCAGTCGTCCAAGGAGACATCGTGCCAGTTGCGGCGTTTGACGTTGATGCCGGCGCTCAACACCGCGGTATCGATGGGGCCGACCTCGGCGGCAATGCGTTCGGCGACTGCGAACACCGCGCCTCGGTCCGCAACGTCGAGCGGCTCGATGACTGCCGCGGACCCGATCTCGGCCGCCACCTCGTCCAGCTTGTCCCGACGCCGCCCAGACAGCACCACCTTCATGCCAAGCCGTGCGAGGGCCACTGCGGAACCAGCGCCGATGCCCGTGCCGGCGCCGGTGATCCAAGCCACTTTGCCGTTGAGGTTCCTCATTGCCCGGCCAACTCGCTCAGGAACTCAAGGGTCCGCTCACGGGCACCGTCCTCGACGTTCATCACCGCGGCGTTGAAGTCCGTCACGCCGGCGCTGCGGAACCGCTCGATGCCGCCACGCAGGGCGTTCTCGTCGCCGACGATGGCGATGTCCGCCGGGCCGGCGGCGCCCTCGCGGTCCAGCATCGCGCGATAGGATGGCAACTGGCCATAGATGGCGAGGTTCTTGGCGATGGCCTCCCGCGCCTCGTCCGGCCGCGTCGTGAGCGCGATGGGCACACCGCCAACCACCGTTGGGTCTGGCCGCCCGGCGGCTGACGCGGCGGCGCTGATGCGCTTGACGATGTGGTTCTCCATCGTCTGCGGCCCCACCATCCAAGTGTTCGTGCCATCGGCGAGTTCGCCGGCGATCCTCAGCATCACCGGCCCCAGAGCCGCCACCACCACGGGAGGTGGCTCGGCGCCGCCCACCGTCAGCGCAAGGTTATGCACACGGTATTGCTCGCCGTCGAAGTTCACGGTCTCGCCGCGCAGGGCCGGCATCAACACGGAGAGGTATTCGCGCATGTGGCGCGCCGGTTGAGCGTAGGAGAGGCCGAGCATGTCTTCAATGACGATCTTGTGCGACAGGCCGATGCCCAGGGTGAAGCGGTTGCCGGTGGCCGCGGCGGCCGTCAACGCCTGCTGCGCGATGGCGGTGGGGTGGCGCGGATAGGTGGGCGTGACCGCGGTGCCGAGGCCGATGCGGCGCGTCTCGCGCCCCGCGATGGAGAGCGTGGAGATGGCGTCGAAGGAGAAGATGTTCGCCAACCACACCGTGGCGAAGCCCCGCGCCTCCGCTTCTTGGGCGAAGGCCACGATGTCGTCCAACGTGGCGCTCACGCCATCCGCGCCGAACATGAGACCAATGCGCATGGTGCGTCCTCAAGGGAAGAATGAAGGATGCAGGGTACAGCATGAGGCGGGCGTGGCGACAGGCGGGCGCGAGGCTGCAGGCTGGTTTGCGGCCAGAATGCGTCCAAGGCACACCGCGTCCGGCTGAGAGGATTGGCGCACCGGCGTTTGTGCGAGAGAGCTTTGATTTGCGCGCGACATCCGCCCGCCGTGCCGATCCAGCGCCAATTCGGGGCGCGGATGGGCCACAGTTGGCGCTTGGCGTCCACGACACTTGGCAACGAGCCGATGCGGCCCAGCGACCCGCCCTACAAGGTGCTCTTCCTGGATCCGGGCCTCTTCGAGGAGACGGTGCGCCTCGTCGCACCCGAACTGGCGGCCAGGCTGGACTTCGCGACCGCCGCCTCCCTCGACAAGGAACACCTCACGGCGGCGACCCGCAGCCGCCTGCAGGACCAGCTCCGCCGCGTCGAGTTCAAGGAGGGCGCCCTCAAGGACGGCCGCCGCCCGTACGTCCTGGTGCTGCTGGAGTTCCAGTCCGACCAGGACCAGGACATGGCCTGGCGGATGAGGGAGTACCTCCATCTCGTCGAGTCCGACCTGCGCGAGGCCGGCGCGTTGGAGCGGGAGGGCGCCCTGCCGCCCATGCTTTCCATCGTGGCGCACAACGGCGAGCGGCCGTGGCGGGCCGGCGCCGAGCACCGCGGCCCGCTGACCGGAGACGGCCGGCAAGCGCCAATGAAGATGTATGCTACGGTGGACTTGCCGGTGCTGGCGCGGGGGCCGGACGCCGAGGGCCGGGCGCTGGCGCCGGGCGGCCGGCTGGCGACGCTGGCGGAGTTGGAGTACGCGCCGGCGGAGGCGTGGCGCGGGCTGCTGTGGGCCGCGTTCCGGCGCCACGGCGGGGCCGGGTCCGCGGGCCTGCGGCGCGGTCTGCACCTGCGGGTGGAGGCGGTGCTCGCGCGCCAGGGCATGGCGGCGGAACTGCCGCCGCTCGCGGAGTTCGAGCGGCGGCTGGCGGAGCGGCGAGGAGGCGACATGACGGCGATGATGGACTTGACGTTGGAGCGCTGGGTGAAGGCGAAGGTCGCCGAGGGCTTGGAACAGGGCCGTGCGCAAGGCATGGAACAGGGCCGTGCCCAAGGCATGGAACAGGGCCGTGCGCAAGGCATGGAGCGTGGCCTTGCGCAAGGGCGGGTCGCCTTGCTCGGGCGACAAGCAGAGCGCCGGTTCGGTGCCGGCGTGGCGGGGCAGCTAACGACGTTGCTGGCGGACGTCTCCGACCTTTCCAGGCTGGACAAGGCCGGCGAGTGGCTGATGGAGTGCGACACCGGCGAAGCATTGCTGGAACGGCTCCAGGTCGCCGGACGCGGAACCGTCAACAGCGCCACTGGCTGACCCGGAACGCAGGGCGCTCCCGCCGCGAACCTCGAGCGCTTCTTCGGATCATTGAACCAACACATTGAGGAAGCTGGCGCGGCTGCCCGGCAGGAACTCGCACGGTTCTGCAAACGAACTGGGACCCACACGCCCGCGGCTATAATCGCCGCCTTTTCTTGCGAGGGTGCCCATGGCCGCCAACGAGACCATCGCCATTCTTGGCGGCACGGGAGACCTTGGCACGGGCTTGGCCATTCGCTGGGCGAAGGCGGGGCACGAGATCATCATCGGCTCGCGCACGTTGGCCAAGGCGGAGACGGCGGTGGCCAATCTCGCCGCCGTCAGCCCCGAGACACCGGCGCGGGCCATGGAAAACGCGGATGCCGCCCGCGCCGGGGAGATCGTGGCGCTCACCGTGCCGGCAGCGCATCAGATTTCTACGCTTGAGACGGTGCGGGGCGGCCTCGACGGCAAGATTCTGATCGACGTGACCGCGCCCTTGGTGCCCCCCAGGGTGGGCACCGTGCAATTGCCCACCGAAGGCTCCGCGGGCAAGCGCGCGCAGGACTTCCTGGGCGAAGACGTGATGGTGGTGTCCGCGTTTCAGAACATCGCCGCGCACCTCCTTGCCCAAGACATCCATGTCGAGTGCGACGTGCTGGTGGCCGGCAACAAACGGGCGGCGCGAGACAAAGTGATCGAGCTCATCGCCGAAGCGGGGCTGCGGGGCTTCCACGCCGGCCCCATCGAGAACGCCGCCGCAGCCGAGGCGCTCACCAGTGTGCTCATTCAGATCAACCGACGCCACGGCATCTCCCACTCAGGCATCAAGATCGTCGGCCAGTCGGACCACTGACCATCAGCGCCCGCCCGTTAAGCGCCACCGCCCTCCGCGGCCTGCCGATGGTGCAGGCCGGGGATGACCTCCCTGCCCTGCTGCTCGCGGCAATGGCCGACCAACGCATCGCCCTCCAAACCGGCGACGTGCTGGCGGTGGCGCAAAAGATCGTCTCGAAGGCGGAAGGGCGCTTGGTGCGCCTGGCCAGCGTGACGCCATCCGACGCGGCCCGAACCCTCGCCCAAGAGACGGACAAGGACCCGCGCTTGGTGCAACTCATACTGGATGAATCCACGGAAGTGGTGCGCAAGAAGCCCGGGGTGCTCATCGTGCGGCATCGGCTCGGCATCGTGGTGGCGCACGCCGGCATCGATCAATCCAACATTGAGCACGGCGATGGCGTGGCCGACGAGGCCGCCCTGCTGTTGCCGGAAGACCCAGATGCTTCCGCCGCGCACTTGAGAGAGGCCATTCACAGCCGCACCGGGCACCGCGTCGGCGTCGTCATCACAGACAGCGCCAACCGCCCGTGGCGCCTCGGCACCGTGGGCATCGCCATCGGCGCGGCGGGGATTCAGGCGTTGGATGACCGACGCGGCGGCGTTGATCTCTTCGGGCGCGAAATGAACGTCACGCTCATCAACCGCGCGGACAGCATCGCGGCGCTCGCGACATTGGTGATGGGCGAGACGACCGAAGGCACCCCCGCCGCCGTGGTGAAGGGGCTCCCCCACGACGAACAGAACGAGCCGGCGGCATCCATCGTGCGCCCGCTGGAAGAGGATCTGTTTCGATGAAGGTGGTGGCGCTCACCGGCGGCATCGGCGGCGCCAAGCTCGCGCTGGGGTTCGCCAAGGCGTTGCCGGCCGAGGACACCACGTTCGTGGTGAACACCGGCGACGACTTCGAGCACTTGGGCTTCCACATCTCGCCAGACATCGACACCCTCGTTTACACGTTGGCCGGCGAAGCGAGCCCGGAAGCGGGTTGGGGGCGCCGCGGCGAGACTTGGCAGTTCATGGCGGCACTCAAAGCGCTCGGTGGCGAGACGTGGTTCAAGCTCGGCGACAAGGATTTGGCGCTCCATGTGGCGCGACGGCAAGTGCTCGCCGAAGGCGCCACGCTCACCGCCGCGACGGCGAAACTCAGCCGGCGGCTCGGCGTGGCCCAAGCGGTGCTGCCGATGTCGGACGACCCGGTGCGCACCATCGTCGAAACGCCGAACGGGCCGCTCGCCTTCCAGCACTACTTCGTGCGAGACCGCTGCGCCCCCACGGTGACGGGCTTCGCATTCGCGGGCATCGAATCCGCCCAAGTGAATCCACGCCTCGAGGCGGCCCTCACCGCACGGCCAGACGCCATCGTCATTTGCCCATCGAACCCGTTCGTTTCCATCGACCCCATCTTGGGTGTGCCGCGCCTCAAAGACTTGCTGCGCGCCAGCGGAGCGCCGGTGGTGGCCGTCTCACCCATCGTCGGTGGCCGGGCGATCAAAGGGCCGACGGCGAAGATGATGCGGGAACTCGCCATCCCGACCACGGCCGAAGCAGTGGCGCGACACTACCGGGAGTTCATCGACGGCTTCATCCTGGACGAAGAGGATGCCGCGGCCGAACCCGCTGTCGCGCGCCTCGGCATCGCCACCCATGTGGCGCAAACGGTGATGCGCACCTTGGAAGACCGCCTGGCCCTC
Organism: Candidatus Azotimanducaceae bacterium; assembly: GCA_965200505.1. Classification (GTDB taxonomy): domain Bacteria; phylum Pseudomonadota; class Gammaproteobacteria; order Pseudomonadales; family Azotimanducaceae; genus VXNE01. The sequence continues at coordinate 3,894,618 of OZ241343.1, forward strand.
GCCCGCACCGCACTCGACTTCGCCGCCGCCTTGCGCCTCTCGCGCAGCCGTGCCGCCGGCACCGGGCCATGACCACCGGGGCGTTGCCGGACGGCATCTGGGCCGTGGTGCCGTTCAAGGGCGCCAGCGGCGCCAAGGGACGCCTCGCCCCGCACTTGAGCGAAGCGGAACGCAGCGGACTGGTGCTGGCGATGGCCCGCGACGTGCTGGCGACGCTCAGCCAGGCCCCGCTTGCCGGCATCGCCATCGTGTCGCGCTCCGCCACCGCCCGAGACCTCGCCGCCACATTCGGCGCCACCTTCGTGAAAGAAACCGCTACGAGCTTGACCGGTGCCGTCACTGAGGCGAGCGAGTTCGTGGCCAACCGCGGCGGCGCCGGCACGATGATCGTCCATGCCGACGTGCCGGCGGTGGCCAGCGCCGACATCGACGCGGCATTGCGCGGCCACGAACGAGTGACGCTGGTGCCGGACCGCCACGACATCGGCACCAATTGCATCGTGGCCACCCCGCCGAACGCGATGCCCTACCAATTCGATGGCACGAGCTTCGCGCCGCACCAAGCGCTGGCGCGGGGCGCCGGCATCGAGCCGCGCATCGTGCGAACGCCCGGCCTCGGCCTCGACATCGACACCATCGACGCGCTCCTGGACTTCGCCCAGTCGCCAAGCGCCACCGAGGCATGGCGCTACCTGAACGCGCATGGTGTGGTTTCGCGCTTGCTCGACACGCATAATTGACGCTCGCTCCGTGGGGAAAGCCATGCACTCCAACGACGCTTTGACGGCCGCGCTCGCCGGCGAGTTGCCCAGCCACGCCCAAGCCTTGGCCTTGGCGGACTTCGAGGACACGACGGCGCTCGTGGCCGCCGCCGGCGAACTGCGTGACCGCGGGTTTGGCAACGTCGTCACCTACTCGCGCAAGGTGTTCATTCCCTTGACGCACCTCTGCCGCGACGTCTGCCACTACTGCACGTTCGCGCAGACGCCGAAGAAGATCGAAGCCCCCTACATGCCGCTGGACGCAGTGCTTGAAGTGGCCAAGCGCGGCGCGGCGCTCGGCTGCAAGGAGGCGCTGTTCACCTTGGGCGAGAAGCCCGAGCTGCGCTATCGGGCGGCGCGGGAAGCCTTGGCGGCGCTGGGCTGCGAGACGACTTTGGATTATCTCGCCAAGGCGGCGCGGGCGGTGCTTAAGGAAACCGGCCTGCTGCCCCACTTGAATCCCGGCAACATGACGCCGGCGGAGATCGAAACATTGCGTCCCTTGGCGCCTTCCATGGGCATCATGCTGGAATCCGCCTCCGAGCGCCTCACGCAGAAGGGCATGCCGCACTACGGCTCGCCAGACAAGGTGCCGGCGGTGCGTCTGAAAACGCTGCGCGACGCGGGCCGGGCGCGTGTGCCGTTCACCACCGGCATCCTCATCGGCATCGGCGAGACACGCCGCGAACGCATCGAATCGCTGCTCGCCATCCGCGACATCCACCAAGAACACGGCCACATCCAAGAGCTCATCGTGCAGAACTTCCGCGCCAAGCCGGGCACGAAGATGCGCTCGGCGCCGGAGCCGGACCTGAACGAGCTGCTTTGGACCATCGCCATCGCCCGCATCCTCTTCGGCGCCGGCATGAGCGTGCAGGCACCGCCGAACTTGAGCCCGGGCGTACTGCCCCAGATCGTCGCGGCAGGCATTGACGATTGGGGTGGCGTTTCGCCGCTGACGCCGGACTTTGTGAACCCCGAAGCACCGTGGCCGCACCTTGAGGATCTGCGCCGCGAAACCGCACTGGCCGGCAAACATCTGCACGAGCGGCTCACCCTCTATCCGCGCTTCGCCCAAGACCCAGAGCGCTGGCTGGACGCGGGGCTGCGCCAGCGCGTGCTGGATTTGACCGATGGCGAGGGGCTGCCACGCACGGATGATTGGTCGCCGGGCGAAGACACACCCCCGCCGGCGGGTGCCTTGCGTGGCGTTCACCAGCCGCCTCAGCGCGTTTCCTCCGATGTGGCGGACATCCTCAAACGGGCGCGGGATGGTGTGGACTTGGGCGAAGCGGAAATCGTGCGGCTCATTCGCGCCCGCGGCGACGACTTCAACGCCGTGGCACAGGCCGCGGACGCATTGCGCCAAGAAGTAAACGGCGATGTGGTGAGCTTTGTGGTGAACCGCAACATCAACTACACCAACATCTGCTATTTCAAGTGCCAGTTCTGCGCTTTCTCCAAAGGCAAACTGGCCGAGAACCTACGCGGACGCCCCTATGACCTGAGCCACGAGGAAATCCAGCGGCGCGTGGTTGAGGCGTGGGGGCGGGGCGGCACTGAGGTGTGCATGCAGGGTGGGATTCATCCCGAATACACCGGGCAGACGTACATCGACATCGTGAAGGCCGTGAAGGACGCGGTGCCCGAGATGCATGTGCATGCGTTCTCGCCGCTTGAGGTTTGGCAAGGTTCCGCCACCTCCAACCACACCTTGGCGGATTACTTGGCGGCGCTCAAGGCAGCCGGCCTCGACACCCTGCCCGGCACCGCGGCGGAAATCCTCGACGACGAGGTGCGCGCCGTGATCTGCCCAGACAAGATCAACACCGCGCAATGGCTCGAAGTGATGGAGACCGCGCACCGGGTGGGCTTCAAGACCACGGCGACCATCATGTATGGCCACGTCGATCAGCCGCAACACAGGGCGCGTCATCTCATGCGCATCCGCGACCTGCAGAAGCGCACCGGCGGCTTCACTGAGTTCGTGCCGCTGCCGTTCGTCCACATGGAGGCACCCATGTACTTGAAAGGCAAGGCGCGGCGCGGGCCAACCTTCCGCGAAGCGATCTTGGTGCATGCCGTGGCCCGCCTCGCCCTGCACCCGCACATCACGAACATTCAAGCCAGTTGGGTGAAGCTGGGGCATGAGGGCGTGGTGGCCGCGTTAAACGCCGGTTGCAACGACTTGGGCGGCACGCTGATGAACGAGAGCATCACCCGCGCCGCCGGCACGGTGCATGGACAGGAAACCACACCCCGCCGAATGCGCGCCCTGATTGAATCCTCGGGCCGGGTGCCCCGGCAACGCGGCACAGACTACGGCGACGTGGATGTCGCCATCATCGAACGCGGCCTCGCCGCCGGCGAGCTATTGGACATCATCAACACCCCAGCGCGGAAATACGAACGCAAGGGGAAGCGGGAACTGGTGCGGAACCCGGTTCTGGCCGGCGGATAGCGGGGAGGTGTGGCGGCCGCTCGCGCACGCCCGCCATCACCGAATCGTTCTGATTTCGATGTCGAGCTGCAGTTCCCGCCACATTCGATCTGCCATGTAAACGGTGCCACCGTCCTCCATGCCCAACGCCAGACACGACCGGTCTCCCAGCGACAACCCGAAACGGGCTGTTGCCTCTCGGAGCCTACCGGCCACGTCCGCTTGGGCCCCGGACAGCGGGATGAAGGCCAAGCCGAGCGACTGCAAGCTCCGCCGGAGCTCCGCCGCTTCGTCCGCTGTCGGCGTTATCTTCTGCACGACCTCGGCCCAGTTGACGGTGGAAACTACCGCTCGGCCAATCGTCGCCTTGACGATCTCCGCGCCGGTTTCCTGCTGCAAGTAGGCGAGCAGCGCTGACGCATCCAATACTGCACTCACGGTGTTTCGCGCCGTGCCTCTTCGCGTCGCTCCGCAATCAGCTCATCGGCGAGACTGCGCCCCTTGAACTTTCGGAAGTAGGCGCGAAGCCGCCGTTCCACGACATCGCTCTTTTCCACGACCAGTCGCTCGTTGTCCACGCAGGCAACGAGGCGATCGCCAGGCTGGAAGCCAAGCGCCTTGCGAATGGGCGCGGGAACGACGAGGCGACCTTGTGGACCCAAGCGCACGCTAGTCCGCGGGATTGACATTGCCATATTTCCGTTACCATGCCACAATACATGATCTTGGCACAGGTGTCTGGACGTGGCAACTCCGGCTGCGCGGCGGTGCAACGAAGGTCTAGCAGTTGCCCCACACAGCGCCAATCCAATCGTTGCTCGGAAAGCCGAACGTCGGCAGCGCTGCCTACCCGCCATCCCCCATCGCGGCGAAGCGCTGTTCGATTTCCTGCTGCGTGAGCTGTTCCACGACGGCGCAGATGGTCCAACGGTTGCCGCCGGCGTCGCGCACCGTCGCCGCCCGATAGCCGTAGAGTTGGTCCGACGGGGCGGCGAGGGACACCGCGCCGGCGTCGAGCGCCCGTTGGTAGGTCGCGTCCACGGCAACCGCGTCATCGACGTAGAGCGACAGTGAAGCCGGCATGGGATCGTCACCCGGCATGGGATCGCCGAACATCACCACGGAATCGCCGATGCGAATCTCCGCATGGCCAATGGAGCCATCAGGGCCGTCGTAGCGCTCGACCACCGTGCCGTCGAACGCCTGCTCGACGAACTGCAGAACCGCCGCCGCGTTATGGACGCTGGCACCTGGCGTGATGACGTGATGGCCTTCGCCTGGCGGGGGTGGCGCCGATGACGCGCGAGTCGGGGAACTGGAAGGGCCGGAGCTACATCAAGGGCGGCCGACGGCGGGCGCGGCGGCTTCTCTACATGGCGGCGCTGAGCGCCATCCGCTGCAATCCCGACCTCGCGGCCAAGTACCGGCAGCTGGTCGAATGCGGCAAGCCGCCGAAGGTCGCCCTGGTGGCCGTCATGCGCAAGCTGCTCCTGCTCGCCAACGTCCTGCTCCGCGACGACCGGCTCTGGACGCCGCGGCCCGGCGACCAGCCCGACACGCCGCTGGCGGAGGCGGCCGAGGACGCCGACGGCCCTTCGGGCCTTGGCGAAGGGAGCCTTGGCGACCGCAGCCAAGGCCCGAAGGGCCAGCCGCCAGCCTCCGCCGCCCCCGCCGGACTGCAGCCGAGCGCGGGCATCCCTCCGCTTCCGACGCCCGCTTGAGCATCCGAAGTCGGAACCAGGGAGCGGAGCAGGCAACACCAGCCGAACCGCACGGAAGGACAAGGCGCCACATGGAATGCTGTCCCCTTGGGGACGCTTGCAAACATAGATACTCGAGCCTTAACGGGCCCGCCACTTTGCCTCACCCGCCATCCCCCATCGCGGCGAAGCGTTGTTCGATTTCCTGCTGCGTGAGCTGTTCCACGACGGCGCAGATGGTCCAGCGGTTGCCGCCGGCGTCGCGCACCGTGGCTGCCCGATAGCCGTAGAGTTGATCCGACGGTGCGGCGAGGGACACCGCGCCGGCGTCGAGCGCTCGTTGGTAGGTCGCGTCCACGGCTGCCGCGTCATCGACATAGAACGACAGTGAAGCTGGCATGGGATCGTCGCCGGGCATGGGGTCGCCGAACATCACCACGGAATCACCGATGCGAATCTCGGCATGGCCAATGGAACCATCGGGGCCGTCGTAGCGTTCGACCACCGTGCCGTCGAACGCCTGCTCGACGAACCGCAAAACCGCCGCCGCGTTATGGACGCTGGCACCCGGCGTGATGACGTGATGGCCTTCGGGGCGTGGGAAAGACATGGCGATCCTCCTGTGTGGGTCGGCCACCCTAGACTACTTGGCGCGGCGCTCGCAACCCGATGCGGTCTCTCGCCGGCCCGCTTCGCCAGCGGCGGCATCCGCCGCCACCCCTACCCGTCGTAAAGATGGCATGCCACCACCGCGCCGCCTTGCTTCACGAGTGCCGGCGTCTCTTCCGCGCACCGTGCCATCGCTTGGGGGCATCGGGGGTGGAAGCGGCAGCCGGCTGGGGGGTTGCGGGCGCTGGGGACTTCGCCGGCGATGAGGTCGTGGGGGCGGGTGGCATCCAGTTCGGGGTTCGGCAGTGGCACGGCGGCGAGCAGTGCTTGGGTGTAGGGGTGCTTGGGTGCTTGGAATAGCTCGTCGCGTGGGGCGATCTCCACCACCCTGCCCAAGTACATCACGCCGATGCGGTCGCTGATGTGGCGCACCACGGAAAGGTCATGGGCGATGAACAGGTAGGTCAACCCCAACTGCGTCTGTAGGTCCATGAGGAGATTCACCACTTGGGCTTGAATGGACACGTCGAGCGCCGACACGGGTTCGTCGCAAATCAATAGGCTGGGTGAAAGTGCGAGCGCTCGGGCGATGCCGATGCGCTGGCGCTGGCCACCGGAGAACTCGTGCGGGTAGTGTTCGGCCATGTGGGGCAACAGGCCCACCAGCGCCATGAGCTCGCGCACACGGTTTCGGTACGCCGCCTTGTCTTTGGCCAAACCATGCACCACGAGCGGTTCGCCAATCACATCCCGCACTTTCATGCGTGGATTGAGGGAGCCGAAGGGGTCTTGATAAACCATCTGCATCCGCCGGCGAAGCGGGCGCATGGCGGCGGCGGTCAAATGCGTGATGTCGTGCCCTTCAAACACGATGCGGCCAGCCGTCGGCTCGAGCATCCGCAGCACAGCTAGGGCCGTGGTGGATTTGCCGCAGCCGCTCTCCCCCACCAGACCAAACGTCTCGCCCCGCCGTAGCCAGAACGAGACTTCATCCACCGCCTTCACTGAGCCGATGCGCTTTTGCAGCACTACGCCAGACGTCACCGGAAAGTGAACCTGAAGCCGATCCACCCACAGCAGCGCGTCATCGGGCGGGGATTGCGGCGCGGCGCCGGCAGTCATCGTCCAGCCTGTTGCGACGCCGCGCCACGGGCTGTGTTAGCGTTCAAGTGGCAGGCGCTCAGATGCCCTGCCCCCGCCGTCACCAACGCCGGCTGCGTGTCCCGGCAAGGCTCGAACACCTGCGGGCAGCGCGGTGCGAACGGGCAGCCGGGCGGCAACCGCGCCAAATCCGGCGGTTGGCCGTCAATGGTGGGGAGGCGAGCGCCGATGGCACCGTCGATGGCGGGAATCGAGGCCATCAATCCTTGTGTGTACGGATGCGCCGGCGTGGCGTACAGCGGTCGCGCCGGCGCCGTCTCCACGATGCTGCCGGCGTACATCACGGCCACGCGGTCCGCGTAGCGGGCGACGACGCCCAAGTCATGGGTGATGAGAATCAGCGCCGAGTTCGCCTGCCGGGTGAGTTCCTTCAGCAGCTCCAGGATTTGCGCTTGCACGGTTACGTCGAGGGCAGTCGTTGGCTCGTCGGCGATGATGAGCCGCGGCTCACACGCCAGCGCCATGGCGATCATCACACGTTGCCGCATGCCGCCGGAGAACTGATGCGGGTAATCCCCCAATCTGCCGGCCGCGTCGGGAATGCGAACCCGCTCCAACAGCGCCCCGGCGCGCTCATACGCCTCCTTCCACGGCGCGTTGCGATGCAGCCGGATCGGTTCCGCCACCTGTTTGCCGATGGTCAACACGGGATTGAGCGAAGACATCGGCTCTTGGAAGATCATGGCGATGCGGTCGCCCCGAATGGCGCGGATGGCGTTGTCATCCAAGGCCAGCAAGTCCTGCCCGTCAAAGAGTATGCGGCCGGCATCAACCCGCCCCGCATCGCCTAACAAGCGCAGGATGGAGAGTGCCGTAACGCTCTTGCCGGAACCGCTCTCGCCAACGATGGCGAGGGTCTCACCAGCCTGCACCTGCAGCGACACGCCATTCACCGCCCGCACCAAACCCCGGTCGGTGCGGAACGAGACAGACAAGCCGGTGATGTCGAGAAGCGGCGCCCCGTCCACCACTACTCGAACCCCAGTTGGCGCTTCAAGCCATGGTCGATCCAAACGCGTGCATAGATGGGGCCCGGTCGCACGGCGCCGGCGCGCAGTTCCCCACCGTAGTTCTTCACCCACGGCCACCAAGCCGTGTAGTTGTACACCGTGGGCAGCCAGATGGAAGGCGCCTCGTCCAATAACTTCACCGTCAGCGCCCGCGTCATGGCCACGCGCCGCACGGGGTCGCGTGTTTGCATCAGGGCGTCGATGGCCGCATCGAACTCCGGTTTGGAATACAGCGCTGGGTTCCAAGTGTGGCCGGTGATGAACTTGCGGATGGAGGTGGTGGGATTGGTGTGGCCGTTGTTCATGAAATAGCCCGGGCCGTGGTTGCGTGTGGTCATCATGGAAAGGAAAGAGGCATATTCCATCGGCTCGATCTCCATCCGCACACCCACTTTGGCGAGATAGGCGTCCAGCAGCGGGATGAGATCCATGTTGCTGGCGGTGCAGGTGCAAACCTGCACCTTGAACGTGAAGCCCTCCGGCACCCCGGCCTCCCGCAGCAGCGCCCGCGCCCGTTCCGGGTGGTAGCCAAACAGCTCCTGCACGGACGCCGGCATCGCTTCCAGGGGCTGGAAGTAGTCGCCAAAGCCCGGATGTTGCGGGTAGGCCATCACCTCCGCGTGGCCGCCGTAGAACAGCTCGGCAATCTCGCGTTGGTTCACCGCCATGTTGAGCGCCCGCCGTACGCGCACGTCGTCAAAAGGCGGCTGGTCCATGCGCAGGGCGACGAAATTGCCGCTGGTGGAAAGCCACCTGGACCAATGGAGTTCCGGCGTCGTCTCCTTGAGATGATCCACGGCGATCCAACGCACGGCTTCCAGAATGTCGATCTTGGCCGTGCGGATGGCGGTGAGATAGGTGGCCTCGTCCTTGATGACGCGATAGGTCACGCCATCGACGAAGGGAATGGGCCACGCCTTGCCGCCGATGCGCTCCCGATCCCAGTAGTCCGGGTTCTTTGCGTAAACGTGCGAGTTGCCATGCACGTAGTTGGCGAGCATGAATGGCCCGGTGCCCACCACATTGCGCCAGTCCTTGCTGTCCACGGCCGCCATCTCGCGGGGCAGAATGGATGAGTGGTAGCCGTAGCCAAAGCGATAGGGCCACTCGGCGTTGTATTGGTTGAAGCGGAACACCACGGTGCGGGCATCCCGCGCCTCCACCGCCTCCAGATAGTCCCAATAGGTGGACTGCGCCTTCTTTGGGCTGTTGTTGACGAGATTGAAGGTGTAAACCACGTCCTCGGCGGTGAGTTCCCTGGGCGCCATCACGCCGGGTTTGCCCGTGAACCGCACCCCGGGGCGCAAATGGACGGCCAACGTGCGGTCGTCTTCCCATTCCCAGCGCTCCGCCAATTCGCCGCGCAGCACGTCATCCGGCAGATAGGCTTCCGCCACGAACGGATACCAACCGCCTTTGCGCAAGCTCTTGTCGAGGTCGCCGGCGAAGAGTTGCTCGCGCACCATGCCGTAATCGTGGTTGCTCTTCCAAGACCAATCCACCGGGTCCCAAGAGAGCGCCGAAAGGGTGACATACACGGTGCCGACGTTCAGTGTGCCGCCATAGCGCGGCGCTTCGTCTTCGCCGCCAAACGCCGTGACGCACAGCAAGGCGCAGCCGGCGGCGGCCGATGCGAAGTTGGCGCTTGAAGCCCGCCGCCGCCGCGCCGCCCGCCATCCGCCAAATGCCCCAGCCATCTTTCTTCCCAACCTATTGATTGCCGCGCATGCGCGGATCCAACAAATCCCGCAGCCCGTCGCCATACACGTTGATGGCATAGACGACGATGGTGAGGCTCAAGCCCGGCGCCAAGGCGAGCCACGGGCCGAGATACATGTAGGTGCGTCCGGTGCCGCTCAACATGCTGCCCCAAGTGGGGGCCGGCGGCGGCACACCCAAGCCGAGGAAGGACAGCCCCGCCTCGGTGAGGATCACCGCCCCGATGCGCGTGGTGAACAACACGATCAGCACCGGCACCACGTTCGGCACGATGTGGCGGCGCAGGATGTGCCACGTCGGTGCGCCGATGGACTGTGCCGCGTGGGTGTACATGTTCTCCTTCACGGACACCACCGCGCCGCGCACGATGCGCGAACCGGCGATGCCATAGAGCAGCCCCAACACCAGCACGATCTGTGGGATGCCGGGCCCGACCACGGATATGATGACGATGAGCAGCACCAGGTCCGGGAACGTCATCCAAGCGTCCACGCCCCGCTGCATCACCATGTCTGTCTTGCCGCCGAAATAGCCGGACACCACGCCGATGGCCAGCGACACCACCGTCGCCAACCCCGCTGCAAGAAAGCTCACCACCATCGATAGCTGGGCGCCCATCAAGATGCGCGACAGCACATCGCGGCCCAAATGGTCCGTGCCGAGAGGAAACGCCAGCGACGGAGCTTCCAAGCGATGCTCGAGATTGGTTTCGTTCACCCCATACGGCGCGAGAACGCCGGCGAACACGCCACAGAACAAGAACAGCAGGAACACCGCGCCGCCGACCGCGGCCAGGGGCTTCTCGCGCACCAAGCGCCCGACCAAGCTGCGCCCCAGCGCGTCGCGCAAGCTGACCGTCGGTTCGGCGAGGCCGGTGGCCGCGATGGCTTCGCTCATTGATGCCGCACCTTCGGGTCGAGCCAGCCATAGCTCACATCCACCGCCAAGTTGATGAGCAGCACGCCCACGCCCACCACCAAGAACACGCCGGACACCACCGGATAGTCCCGCTGGAACACCGCCTCAAGCAGCAGCAGCCCCATGCCGGGCACCACGAAGATCTGCTCGAAGATCACCGCGCCGCCAATCAACAGCGGCGCCTGCAGGCCGATGAGCGTCACCACCGGAATCAGGCCATTGCGCAAGGCATGGCGGGCCACGAGCAACGCTTCCCCCACGCCCTTCGCCCGCGCCGTGCGGATGTAGTCCTGCCGCAACACCTCCAGCATCATGGTGCGCGTCATGCGCATGGTGACGGCAGACATGGAGAGGCCAAGCAGAATGGCGGGCACGATCATGTGCGCCAAGTTCTTCAATGGGTCCTCAAAGAACGGCGTGTATTCCAACGCCGGCGCCCAGCGCCACCAAACCGAGGGAAACACCATCACCAGCGTGCCGAGCCAGAACCCCGGCACGGCCAGCATCACCAGCGAGAAGGAACGCGCCACATAGTCGCCGGCGGTGTCTTGGCGCATGGCCGAATAGACGCCGATGGGGAGCGCCACGGTGAGCGCCACGATGAGTGCCAGGAAACCCAACTCGAACGTGATGGGCAGCGTGGCCCAAAGTTGGTCGGCCACGGGCACGTTGCGCCACAGCGAAGACCCCAAATCGCCTTGCAGCACCCCGCCGATCCAGCGGAAGTATTGCAGATGGACGGGCTGGTCAAGCCCCAGCGCCGCCTCGATCTTCGCCCGATCCTGCCCGGTGGCGATGTCGTTCTGCGCCAGCATCAAATCGATGACGTCGCCCGGTATCAGGCGCATCGAGATGAAGACGATGAGGCTCGCGAAGATCAGCGTCGGCACCAGCGCGAGCAGCCGGCGAACGATGTACGCCTGCATGGGCGGTGTCGTTCGCCGGCGGGTCTTAAGCGTGGGAGACGGTCAGGCGGCGGCGCGCCGGCCGGTCAAGCGGTCGCCATACCGCTTCTTCTCCTCGGTGCTCGCGTACTTCATGGTGCGCGAATAGTCCGGGCCATCCGCGTCCCACCCCATCGTGTCGTCCGCGGCGACGAGGCGCGCGAACTCCGGCGGGTTGCGGTCCAGCATCTCCTGCGTCACGCGCCACTGGTAGTTCTCCTGCGTCTTCAAGCGCCGGTGGCAGTGATAGCTGGTGACGTTCAAGCGCAAGCCATCGGTCTGCTTCTCGAAGGCGCCGTGCCAAGTGTTGCCGTGCCAGACGATGAGCGAGCCGGCCTCGCCTTCCACCGGCACGGCCTCATCCTCGCCCTCCCCCGGCGCCGGTTGGCGGCATCGCAGATGGCTGCCCGGCACCATGCAGATGGCGCCGTTCGCCAGCGTGTAGTCCGTCAGGCAATAGGCGGCGTTGGCCACATCCGAGCAGGCCGGCAGGCGGCCGTCGCGATCCGGCGGCGAATCCGAATGCAGGCCGAGGCTGTCGCGCTCCGCCCGCCACTTCACGAAGGACGTGAGGCTCGAAAGCTGCTGCTGGCCGCGCATCAGGTAGTCGATCATGGTGTAGAGGGTGGGGTTCAGCACCCACTCCTCGAAGATGCGATCCGCCATCAAGAGGTAGAACAGCAGGAACTGGCCATCGCGTTGCGGCTGCGCCTTGTAGTCGCCGAAGCCGCCGTTCTGCGCCACGTCGAAGGCGATGCCGGTGCGTTCCTCGCAGAGGCGCAGCACCGTGTCGCGCATCCGGTCGAGGAACGCCGGCGGCGCCACTTTGTCTGGCGGAATCACCGTGAAGCCATAGGAATCGAGCTCCACCACATGCTGCTGCAGGCCCAGCTCGTTGATCCGGTTGAAGGTTGGGTTGAAGGCTTCCGTGGAAGCGAAGTTGCCTAGCTGCATCTCTATCTCCCGAACGGTTCGGTACGGACATGATAGCGCCCGCATTGGCCAGTGGACGCCGCCCGGCCCATGACGGGTGGCGAAGCGCGGCGCATGAGGACTGGTGGGTTAGAGGTCGAGCCCCCGCACGGGCAGGCCGGCGGCTTCGTAGCAGCGGTCGATCACGCGCATCTGCTTCACGCCGTCGCGGGCGTCCGTGAGCAGGGGCGAGCCGTGTTCCACCGCGTCGAGGAAGGCGTCCAGCTGATAGGCATAGCTGGCGCGGCGGTCGAGGCGTTCGACACTCGTCTCGCCGTCCGCCGCCAACGTGATCTGATGGCCGATTTGCGGCACCAACGGGCTGTCCACGGTGAGGACGCCCTTGGCGCCCGTCACCTTCATGTCCATGCGGAACTTCACGCCGGCGCGCATGTCCGAGGACGTGGTGGCGCGAACGCCGCTGGGAAAGCGCAGCTTCGCTGCCAGCATCACATCGACGTTGGGGGCGCCTTCTTCCGCCCGCGCCTCAACCTCGTCCGGCTCTTCGCCGGTGATGTGGCGCACCCAGGAGATGGGATAGCAGCCCAAGTCCATGGTCGCGCCGCCGCCAGTGGCGTACTGGTTGCGGATGTCCTCGGGATCCGTCACCGGCGCGTTGAAGGTGGCCTCCACCTCCTCGATGCGCCCCAACACGCCCGAATCCACGATTTCCTTGGCGCGGATGAACACCGGGTGGTAGCGATAGTGGAACGCCTCCATCAACACCAAGCCGGCATCCTCGGCCGCCTGCGCCATCGCCTCCGCCTCGTGCGCGTTGCACGCCAGGGACTTCTCGCACAGCACATGCTTGCCGGCGGCGAGCGCCTGCAGCGTCCATTCGTGGTGCCCGCTGATGGGAAGCGCGTTATAGACGGCATCGATGGATGCGTCCGTGACCACATCGGCGTAGCCGTCATGCACCACCGGGATGCGGAACCACTGCGCGAAGCCCTCGGCGCGGCGTCGGTCGCGCGCGGCCACACAGCGGATGGCGGCGCGTGGCTCGTCCCAGCACGGCACGACCAACGCGCGGGGGGTGATGCCCGCGGCGCCCAGCGCACCAAACCAGATCATGGCAGTTCCTCCTATCCGGTGGCGCCGGCGGCGCCTAAGGTTGCGGTCACGATGCCCGGAAGTTGGGTTCGCGTTTGGTCAGGAAGGCGTCCACCGCCTCCTTGTGCTCGGCGCTCACATAGGCGCGTTGCAGCGCCTCCCCCTCGCGCCGCTGCACGGCCGCGATATCCGTCTCCGAGCCGTTTTCCGTCAAGAGCGCCTTGATCCAGCGTAGCTGCGGGCCGGGGTTGGCGGCGATCTGCGCGGCGATCTCCAAAGCCGTGTCCATGAGCCGCTCCGGCGTCGTGAGCCGATCCGCCAAGCCCAGCTCATGTGCTTCGGCGCCGGAATAGAGCCGCCCGGAAAGGCACATCTCGCTGGCGCGGCCAAAGCCGATGCGCTGCACGAGAAAGTGGGAGCTGGCGAGCTCCGGCGTGAGCCCCATCTTCACAAACGCCATCCCGAACTTCGCCGCCTCGGAGGCGACGATCAGGTCCATGGGCAAGATCATGGTGGCGCCGATGCCCACGCTGGCGCCGTTCACCGCGGCGATCAACGGCTTGGACTCGCGCACCAAGCCGATCCAGTCCCGCACAGGCGTCCGTTCCACGCCATCCATGCGCGCCTTGAAGCTGTCGCGGATGTCCGCCCCAGCGCAGAAGCCACGCCCGGCGCCGGTGACGACGATGGCACCCACCGCCGGGTCCGCATTGCAGCGTTCGATGGCATCGACCAACTCCTCGTTCATCCGCGCCGTCCATGCGTTCAGCCGATCCGGGCGGTTCAGGGTCAGCACCGCGACATTGCCCTCAATCTCGAACAGAATCTGCTCGTAGGTGGTGTCCGCCATCGCCTCTGCTCCTTGCTCCTTTGCCCGGCCCCACAAGGCCGCCATCAATAGCCGGTGTTCTCACGCTCGGCCACCGCGCCCTTCCGGGCCGCCGCCAAGTCCCGCCGCGCGGCCTGCCCCATGAAGCCGGCGTCTGAGCCCAAGGTGACGAGGTTGAAGCCCTGCTCGAGGCACTTGCGGGCGAAGGCCAAGCTGCCGGCGTGGATGCCGGCCGCGACGCCGTTCGCGCGGCAAGCGGCGAAGATGCACCCAACCGTTTCCACATGCAACGGATCGTCGAACGCGGCGGGGCCCAAGCCCAGCGCGTAGCCCAAGTCCGAAGGGCCGATGTAGATGGCGTCCAAGCCCGGCGTGGCGGCGATCTCGTCGAGTTTGTCGATGCCCTCGGCCGTTTCCACCATCGCAATGCAGGCGATTTGGCCATTCGCCTCGGCCGCGTAGCCGCGCCCGCCATACAAGGCCGCCCTGATGGGCCCGAACGAACGGTTGCCGTCGGGCGGATAGCGGCACGCCGCCACCGCTTGCGCCGCTTCCTCCGCGTTGTTCACCATCGGCACGATCACGCCGTAGGCGCCGGCGTCCAATGCCTTCATGATCTCGTAGGGTTCGTTCCACGGCACGCGCACGAAGGGGATGGTGTCCTGCGTGGAGATGGCCGGCAGCATGTAGGTGAGATCGTCGTAGCTCAACATGCCGTGCTGCATATCGATGCACAGCCAATCGAACCCCATGCCAGACATCACCTCGGCGGTGTAGGCATTGCCGATGGAAAGCCAACCACCGATGGTCTGCCCACCGCCCCGCCATGCCTGCAACGCGCTGTTCTCCCGCACCAACCCCTCCCGCGCCAAACGCCCCGCCGTATGCGGCGATGGTAGCACCGGCAAGCGGCGGCGTGTGGCACTCCGGGTGGCGGTGCGCGACCGAACTGGAGCCGGCCCCCATCGCGCAGAGAACGTTATCCTGTCCGGTCAGAATGACCGAACTGGCGGAGGTGTCCCATGCGTGAGGTTCAGGCAACCAAGGCAATGGCGCACTTTGCTGAGTTGCTGCGCATGGTGGAGCACGGCGAAGCGGTGGCGATCACCCGTCATGGCCGGGCAATCGCACACCTGATTCCAGCGCAGGATGACGCCGCCACACGCCGGAAGGAAGCGGTTGAGCGTTTCCGCAGTGGCAGGCGGCGGTGGCGGCGCGTCGAGATGTCCACCGATGAAATTCTCACCGCCCGGCGTGAAGGTCTTAGCTGGTGAGCGTCTTCGTGCTCGACGCATCCGTCACCGCGGCATGGCTATTCGACGACGAGGAAGAACCGCAGGCCGATGCCGCTCTCACGCGCACCGCGAGCGAAACCGCGCTCGTTCCGCAACTTTGGCATCTCCTGATGGCTCGCGCTTCCCATGTAACATTGGCCATGTGGCGCGTGGCCAGCCCAACGCGCCGTGCGGGCGCTACGCCAAGCGCTCCGCCCAGTAGTTGATCGACCGCGAGGGAACTGTGGATAAAGCCACCATCGAAGCCGCGGTGTGTGCCGTCACGCTGCCGGGGCAGCCCTTTGAGACGGCCACCGCCCACATCGGCGGCATGGACTTCACCGTGTTCGCCAACGCGCCGGAGAACCTGCGCGAGCTGTACCGCCAAGGCTTGGCCCATGGCGATGCGGATTTCTACGTTTACCAAGCCGAACGCACCAGCTTCCAAGGGGCGTGGAAGATCGCCGCCACCTGCGCCAATGCCTTGGCGGCGCGGGGGATTCAAGCGGGGGATCGGGTCGGCATCGCCATGCGCAACTACCCGGAGTGGCCGTTCGCGTTCATGGGCATCACGGCGATGGGTGCCGTGGCGGTGGCGATGAACGCTTGGTGGAGCGCCGAGGAGATGATCTACGGCATCGAGGACAGCGGCTTGAAGCTGCTCTTCGTGGATGCCGAACGCTGCGAGCGCATCGCGCCCCATGCGCGTCGCCTCGGCATCGAGCTGGTCACGGTGCGCTGCGAACACGGCGACTTCCCCACTTGGCGGGGCTTCCTCGCCGGCGCCAAGGCGGAGATGCCAGAAACGCCCCTGCCCCCGGACGCCCATGCCACCATCCTCTACACATCTGGCTCCACCGCGCATCCCAAGGGTGTGCTGTCCACACATCGCGCCATCGTCAACGCGCTCATGGGCTGGGAGTCTGGCTTCGCCGTGGCGGCGCATCTCATGCCCGAACTCGCTGCGGCGGCGCCCGAACATCCGCCGGCCACCATCCTGAGCGTGCCGCTCTTCCACGTCACGGGGTTGACGGTGCAACTGCTCTCGTCCTTCCGCCCGGGGCGCAAGCTGGTCGCCATGTACCGTTGGGATGCCGAAGCAGCCCTGCCGATCATCGAAGCCGAGCGCATCACCACGTTCAACGGCGTCCCCACCATGGCGTGGGAATTGGTGCAATCGCCGAACTACGACAAGTACGACCTGTCGAGCCTCCAGACGGCCGGCGGCGGTGGTGCCCCCATGGCGCCGGAACACGCCGCCCGCATCGAAAGCCGCATCGGCGCCGGCGCGGCCGGCACCGGCTGGGGCATGACCGAGACCCAAGGCTTGGCGACCATGATCGGCGGCGTGGCGTACAGCGAGCGGCCCCGTAGCTGTGGCCGTCCCGCCCTGCCCCTCGCGCAGGTGAAGGTGGTGGACGAACATGGCGTCGGGGTGCCGCGCGGCCAGACCGGCGAGCTCTGGATTCACGGCGTGATGAACTTCAAGGCGTATTGGAACAAGCCAGAAGCCACCGCCGCGGCGCTGACCGACGGCTGGGTACACACCGGCGACATCGGCCACATGGACGCCGACGACTACGTGTACATCACCGACCGCGCCAAGGACATGATCCTGCGCGGCGGCGAGAACATCGGCTGCCAGGAGGTGGAGGCCGCGCTGTATCGGCATCCAGCCGTGGCCGAGTGCGCCGTATTCGGCATTCCGGACGAGCGCTTGGGAGAAGCCGTGGCCGCGGTGGTGATGCATCAACCCGGCGCCACGCTCACGGCTGCCCAACTAAAAGCCCATGTGGCGGAGCACTTGGCCAAGTTCAAGGTGCCGGAGCGCATCTGGCTCACGGACGAGCGCCTGCCACGCATCGCCTCCGAGAAGATCTTCAAGCGCGGCCTGCGCGAGGAAGCCATCCGGCGGCTCGCCGACGGCGCCGACCGGCAACAGGAGCGGTGGGCATGAGCAAGAAGCTGGTGGCGATGCAGTTGCCCCCTAGGGCGCATGTGACGGCGTTGAGCGAGCGCTACGCTTTGGAGCTTGAGGCGTTGGCGCCGGTGGCGGACCTCATCGAGGTGCCCAGCCCCACCCCCAGCGCGTTCGCCGAGGGCGCCGCGGGTGCGGATGCGATCATCACGTCTTGGGGGGTGCTGCTAGACGAAACGGTCATCTCCAAGCTGCAGAAGTGCGTCGTCATCGGCCTCTCCAGCGTTGGCGTGGACATGGTGGACGTGGCAGCCGCCACCCGCGCCGGCATCGTCGTCACCAACACGCCGGACGTGTTCATCGAGGAAGTGGCGGATCACGCCATGATGCTGCTCTTGGCCGCCGCGCGGCGCACCAAGCAGATGGACGCCTTCGCGCGGGGCGGCGATTGGCACAAGGGGCGCCCGTTGCTGAACCACATCCCGCGTTTGATGGGGCAGACGCTGGGGCTCTTGTCGTTCGGCAACGTGGCCCGCCGCACGGCGAAGCGCGCCAAGGCGTTCGGCATGCATGTGGCCGCCTACGATCCGTATGTGTCGGAGCTCACCATCAGCGAGCACGGCGTGGAGCCGGTGGCCTTCGGCGAGTTGCTGGAACGTTCGGATTACCTATCCGTCCACTCGCCTCACAACGAGGAGACGGAACACCTGTTGAACGCGGCGGCCTTCGAGCGCATGAAGGAGGGAGTGGTCATCATCAACACGGCGCGGGGGCCGATCATCGACGAGCCGGCGCTCATCGCCGCGCTTGAGGGCGGCAAGGTGGGCGCGGCGGGCCTAGATGTGTTGGAACAGGAACCCCCGGCGCCAGACAACCCGCTGCTCGCCATGGACAACGTATTGGTCACGCCCCATGTGGCGTCCGCCACTTCCCGCATGCGCCCCACCGCACGGCGGCGGGTGGGCCATGAAGTGGCGATGGTGTTGCGCGGCAAGTGGCCGATGAGCTGCGTCAATCCCACCGTGCTGCCCAAGACGCCGCTTGAGCGATGGCAGCCAGTCTCCATGCAGCGCGGGCCGAATCGCTAGCCGTCGGCATCCTCCGCGTCCGCGGAAGCGATCATGAAGAGCACGATCCAATGGGCGCGATAGCGTGCCCAATGGCCGCGCCCCGCCGCGACCGTGGCTTGCGATGCCAGGCCGTCGCGGCAACGGGCGCGGAACGCTTGGCGCTCCTCGTCGATGGCAAGCTCCACGTCACCAAACCCCAAAAACTCGCCGACAATGGGGTTCACGGCCTTGTAAATCGCTTCCTTGGCTGAGAACAGCATCGTGCGCCACTCCGGGGCCGGCAGCCATGCCTGCTCAGACTCGCTGAGAAGCCGCTGCGCCACGGCAGCCGAAACCGCGGTTTCGCGCTCCACGTCCACGCCCAAACCGCGGAAAGCCCCGGCCGCACCCGCCACGGCCACGGCTAGCGAGCGCGTGTGCGCGATGCTGCCCACGGTGCCGGCGGGCCAAACCGGCCGCCGCCCCACGGCACCGATCTCGCCCGCGTTGATGCCGATTCGCCCAAGCGCCGCACGGGCCGCCACCCGCCCTGCGGCAAACTGTCTCGCCCGCGCCTCCGCCACGGAAGCAGCATAAGCAGCCTCGCCCGGTAACAGCGCCTTGCGCTGATCGCCCACTTCCGTGACCACGAGCTCAGCACCGTTGACGGCGGCAAGCCGCGACGCGGTGAGTATCTGTCGGCCAGAGCTAAGGTCGACAACGGACATGGAAGGGAGCTTATGCGGGCGTAGCGTTGCAGGGCAAGGCGGTGCATACACCACTTCCACACTCAGTTGGCCAGAGTTGACCGTCCTCTTCGTGCGCTGTAGCTTCCCTGCCTTCCGTTTCGCCCACGCTTGGAGGACCATCGTGTCTGGCAACGACAAGGACAGCGAGTTCCCCATCGAGCGCGTCCTCCATTTGCTTGACAGGTGGCGCCACCTTCCGGCGTATCAGCTTGAACGTCGGGCAGATGTTCTCTTTGCGCTATATCTGCCCGAAGTTCTAGAGCAGCGCTTCGGCACCAGCAACTTGTGTCTGATCCCTGAGTTCCCGATCAGAAAATCGCTTTTGCGGGCGTATAGCAACGACACCACCTTCCAATCCATCAACGTGGACTTCCTCGCGGTGGAGAGAGCAAACAACGATGAACCTGCAGGGCGAGCGTTTCTTGTTGAACTCAAAACAGACATGGCCTCTAGGAACGACGAGCAGGCCAGAGACCTTGGGCAAGCCGTTGAGGTAGGTCTAAGGAAACTTGTCCTAGGCGTCATAGACATCTGTTTCGCCACGAACCAAAAGAGCAAGTATGTTCATCTCTTGCATCTTCTCTCGGAATGTGAGCTACCCATTGAATACGATGATGCCCTTTTTCCTGTAAAGCAGGGATACGGCAAGCGTTTGGAGGGCATCCAGACTAGGGTGGAGAGAACGAGTCAGGCAGATTGGCCGTCTCTTGAGTTAGTGTACGTCCAGCCCAAGAACCATGTTATCGACTTCAACGAGTTCGCGGATGCCATCGAAAAGGGTGCCGCGGACGGCATGCGCCACACGTTTGCAAGCCATTTGAGGCAGTGGGCTGCCATAGATGCTGGAGAACCAGACCCGAAAACGTGTAGCTAACCAAAAACCAAGCGCTGCTGTACCTGCACGGCAGGCGGTGCCTACACCACTTCTACATCCCGCAACAACGCCCGTAAACGCACCCGTTCCACCGCGAAGGATGCACGCAACGCCGCCGCTGCCACTCGGTGGCGGCTTGGCGTCTCGGTCTCGAAGACGCGGGCGGCCGGCACGCGAACATCCTCTTCGACTCCCAAGAAGGCGAATATGCGCCGCAGCGTGGCGTCGTGGCCGTCCAACAGGGACTCGCTCCGCACGATGAGCACTTGGCGGCGGTCGAAGCTCGCGTAGAGGTTCTTGAGCTGAGCGCTGTACAGGCCGCGCCGCCGATAGCTGTGGACGCGGGTTGCCGCATCGGTCGGGCGCGGGTTGCGGCAACGGTGCAGGCGCCAGGGTTCTGCCAAGAGCGCGAGCGGGAGTGGCAACCGTTCCGCGCCCCTTGCCTTCTCCATGTGGTAGTGCGAGATGGCGCGCCGCACCGGGTCGCGCAACAGCACGATCACCCGCAACGCCGGGTTGTAGCGCTTGAGCTCGGCGGCCACCTCCGGCAGGAACAGGTAGATGGGCGTCGCCTCGCCGAGCAGCAAGCCATCGCCGCCGCGCTCGAAGTCCTGGTGCTCGAAATGCGGCCGATAGCGCTCGTCAATCTCACGGGGCGTCCAGCTTGGCGAGTAGTCCGGCGCATCAAAGAGATGCACCTCCTTCACTGCGGCGACCCGAATCTGCGGGTGGCCCGCCAGAAACTGCGCCAAAGCCGTGGTGCCGGCCTTTTGGGCACCCGCCACGACGAAGCCGAGCCGCGGGCGATGGGGCTCCGCCGCGTTCACCATGCCAGCGGGGTCGTGAGACGGTTCGCCATGGCGATTTACATGTCGCTTGCCCGCAGCCGGGCGGCATCGGGATTCTACTCATCCGCCAAACTCCGGCACCTCAGGCTGACGCGAGGGCGCGACTGGTGCGGAGCACCGAGGCCGTTCGCGGCTTACACTCACCAGCGGGCGGCGCGGGCCGCTTGACCGAGGGACAGAACGTGGTGTGGGCGAAACTGGCCGGCGTAAGCCGTCGTTGGTTCGGGCGGCACAAGACACCGCTGGACGCCCGCCAAGCGCGGCGCCTCACCGCGTTCGAGGTGTACCTCCACCTCCGCGAGAAGATGCGGAGCCGAACACCCGCCTCGGTCATCCGGCTTGGCGACGGCGAGGGCGCCTTGCTGGGCTATCCCACCATCACCAATCGTCAGGACGTGGATCGTTCCCTGCTGATCTGGTTGCGCACGAAGGCCGTGGCGGAGGCGGACGTGCTGGCCTTGGTGGACGCACTCAAATACGCCGTGGCCAACGCCGACATCATTGGTTTGCCGCGCACCAAGCAAATCGAGCAAGAAGGCTTCCATCTGTGGCGAGCGGTGCAGGAATCTGTGGACGAGTTGGGCTTGCTCTCCCCGTCCACGCTCGAAACCCACACCGCCCTGCACCGGCTCCTGCAACACGCCCTGCTCTATCGGCCTCTCCTTAAGGACAGCCCTTTCCTGGGCATCGTCTCCTGCCGGCCCATCGGCCCGGCGCTGCGCGAACTCTTCAACATCGGCGAAGTGTGCTGGTACGGTGTGCGGGGCGAGCTGGATGCCACCGGGCCGGTGGAGCAGCCCCACTACCCGGACGGCTTCCACGAGCTGGAACGCACGCTGACGGTGCCGTTTCGCGGCGCTGTCTTCTTGGTCGGCGCCGGTGCCTTCGGCAAGGTCTATTGCCAGTGGATCAAGGAGCGTGGCGGCATCGCCATCGACATCGGCTCCATCTTCGACTCGTGGGCGAACGTCGGGCGCGTCGGTGAGCCGGTGCGCAGCCTTGACGTGTATCGCGCCATGCCGAGCATCGGGAAGCGCGATGCGATCCGGCGCTACAACGACTTGGCGGACGAACTGGGGCTCGACGTGCCCCATGTGGATGCAAGCGTAGGCTACGTTCGCGCCCTGCCTGAAACTTGGTGAGGCAGTGGCAAGGCCATCAGCGTGACGCGCTGCTCGCAAGCAGGTCATCAGCCAGCCGCTCGCAGTCCGCCACGCCGTAGAACGCGGCCCAAGTGCGCCGGCCGGCCAAGAGGGCCTTGAGCAATGCCCCCGCCGCGGCACCGTCGTACAGCGCGTTGGCATTGCGGTCGGTGAGCGCCTCGGCAGATGGCGCGGCCACGCCCAAGGCCCCATGCAGCGCCCTGCCCCCCGTTGCCACCACATCCTCATAACGCAGGATGCGCCGCGCCGGGAGATGCGCCGCGAACTGCTCGAAGAACCAATCGATGATGATGACTTGTCGGGTGAGCGCTTCCGGCTCAGCCGCGAGGGCACGAGCCAAACCACGGTCAAACCGCTCCCCCATCGGCACATGGCCGTCATGGACGGCCAAATCGACGGACTGCCAAGACGCCAGCACCGCCAGCGGGTTACGCACCAGCCCCAAGCAGGGAAAACGGCGGCTGAGACGGGGCAGCAGCGCCGCGAACAACGCGTTGTGCTTGATGACGAGGGTGAATGCCTTGGGGAGCGAGCCGCCGACGGCGATGTCGCCACGCTCGCTCACCGCCCGCCGCAGCCCCGCAGAGGCATCGCTTGAGACCAAGTTATCGGCGAGGATGCCATCCACGGTAAACGCCGGCGCCCGTCCCTCGCGCCGTATCCGCGCCCTGGTTTGGCGGGCGAACCGTTCGATCCGCGCACACGCCTCGGCGGGGTCGGCAACGTCCATCAAGCCCTCGCCGATGGGTTCCGTGAGCGCCACCGTGCCCGCCGCCTGCCCGGCCAAGCGGCAGCAGAGCGAGCTGCCGGAACGCGGGATGCCGGATAGGAGCCACGTCCGCCGGCCGAGCGCCCCCAAGCGTCCAAGCCAATTCATCGGCGCTCAATCCCCAGACGCTTCAACATAGGCGGCACAGCCTCCCAATGGCTATCAGACCTGCGGCGTGCGTGACAGCAACGATGGCTGCGGCAGCGCTCGGGGGCGGCATTGTAAGACGGCCATGCACCTACGGGCTCGCGTCGTGCAGCCCCACGAACCCGTGTCCGCGGCCTGATCTAGCTCAGACACAATGAGAGTTCGGCCCGCGTCAGCGCTTGGCGTGGGAGTGGCCTAAACCGCCCGGTCGTCGATCCGTGCTAAGCTTGGCATCCTTCCCGGTACGAGTGTCGGCAATGGTCTTCCGGTTTGATGGTGGGCAGCGGGATCGACTCCTCGAACAGCCGGAGTCCGGGATGGGCTACCAACTCGCCGATGCCGACCCGTTCGTCTTCCTTAATGCTGAGATCGCAATTGGGCTCGACGACAACGATGAGATGCAAAGCGGTGATGTCAAATGGCTGAGTAAGTTCCTGCTCCAAGAGGATGATGCCAGACAAGAGATGCTTGACGATCTCAAGCCGTATGCACATGGTATCCGGATAACGGCACATCGCAGCTATCCGTCTAGTACCTATCCAGGCGAGATGTTTTGGCGCTATTCAGCGTTTCGAAATGATCGGCGAATCAGATCCGACCAATCGGTTCTTCCTGGAACCTATGTAACCACCGAGAATGACTCTCGGCATGTGTCCTCAGGCCTTGGGGCTGTCGGACGCTACGCTTTGCCGAACCCTGTCTCCGCGCACTTCGCCACCGAAATCCGCTCACCTTCGGGGCAATCCATACTTTGCGGCAACTCGGCGCCGAAGTTTGGCCAAGCAGGTGGGGGCGTGGAGATACTGCTCATACAGTCCTTGCCACCGAACTCAGTGGCGAATCAGCGCCAGATTCCCGAGAGATAGTGATATGCGCGTTCATCTCGACGAGAAGTGGTCGGATGCGCTCTGTCGATTTCCGGAGAGCGGGATGGGCTACCAGCGTGTCAACGTGCTGCTCCGCGACGGGAGAGCGGTTCGGAATGTGCTGGTCTTCAATGCCGACGAAATGGAGTGGCCAGACGAACGGCCGATCCGATCGGAAGACATTACCGCAATGACTCCAAGCGACGACTGAGCGTGGCTCGAACCACGCCTGCTGCACCTCGCCGCTGAGAACGACAGCACCGCCGCCGTCTGTTCCTCATCGAGCCAGCACCGACCTCGAGGCGAACGCGGCAACGGATGGACGCTCCCGCAACGGGCACGAGAGCCGACCATTGACAGACGCGCACCGCCGCGGCAAGGTGCCGGCCATGCAAAAACTCTCGTGGCTGGCCGCGGCTGCGCTTTTTGCGGTGGCGGGCTGTCGTTCCGCGCCCGACCAAGCCCCGCCCGGCCCCGTCGCGCCCCCCAACCAAGACGCCAACTGGTTCTGCGAGATGGGCGAGAAGGCGGATGAATGGGCCTGTGTGCAGAGCACGGGCTTGGCCGATGCCGTGGCGGACGCCGGCGCGAATGACGCGACCGCGGCGCCGAACCGAGCGGCGCAAGCCCCCCCGCGCGAAACCGAGCCGCCATCGGGCAACGCTGGCCAAACCCTGCCCGCGGCGGCTTCGCCGACCGCCCAAGCGGCCGCGCCTCCGCCGGCACCGCCAACGGCGAGACGCCCCCCGCCACCGCCCTCGGCGCCGGCATCGGCCGACATGCCGCTCTATCAGCGCCTGGCGTACCGGCCCAGCGGCTATGTGCGCCTGAGCGAGCTGCCGGCCGAGTTCTTCGTCGTGCAGCTCGTCGCCGTGCAAACACGGGAGGCATTGGAGAAGTACGCCGCACGACAAGGGCTCAAGAACATGACCGCGGCGCGGGTGGAGCGCGACGGCAAGCTCTTCTATGTGTTGTTGCTCGGCATCTATGAAGACCGCGACCGGGCCGACCGCGCCGCCGCCAACTTGCCGCCGGAGTTCCAAGACTTCACGCCGTGGGTGCGTAGCCTAGGCTCTCTGCAGGAGGCCATCGGGCGCGGCGACGAGCTGGCGGGCACGGACGTCATCTGACTCCCGCCGGCACCCAATCAGAGCGCTTCGAGCATCGCCTCGGCTTTGCTCACCTCGAAAGCGCCCGGCGCTTCCACGGCGAGCTTCGTCACCGTGCGGTCTTCCACCACCATTGCGTAACGCTGCGAGCGCGTACCCAAGCCGAAGCCCGTGGCGTCGAACTCCAACCCCAAGGCGCGGGTGAAGTCCCCATTGCCGTCGCCGGCCATCACCACGGCGTCGCCAACGTTGCGCTCATCGCCCCACGCGCCCATCACGAACGCATCGTTCACGGAAACGCACACGATGCTGTCCACGCCCTTGCCCTTGAGCGCCGCCGCCTGGGCCACGAAGCCCGGCAGGTGCTGCTGCGAACACATCGGCGTGAACGCCCCCGGCACCGCGAACATCACCACCTTCTTGCCGCTGAACAGTTCGTCCACCGTGACGGCCGCCGGCATGGCGCCCTTCATCACATGCAACGTCGCGTCCGGCAGCCGGTCGCCTTCTTGAATCGCCATCTTCCTGCCCTCTCCCGGTTGTGTGAAGCCATGAGTTTATCGGCGCGTGTGCCGGCGATTCAATCTCAGCGCCAGGCGAAGCGCGGCTGCTCGAAGTGCGCGACCCGCGTGGCGCGGCCCAAGATGCACACTTCCCGGAACTGGTAGATCATCGCCGCGGTGGGCGCTGCGATCCATGTGTCGCCAACCGGCATCCTCAGCACCGGATGCTCGCTCTCGGCCATCGGCTCGAGGATGGGGGCGTCTTCGCGCATGAACTCGGAGAGCGGGATGCGGTGTATGGACGCCACCTCCAACGGGTCGAAGGCGAGCTCCCGACGGGCGCCGGCCCACATCACCACGGGCGTGATGACGAACCCTGAGCGCGTCTTGAAGTCGTCGAGGCGCCCCAAAACGTCCGCGTCCGAGAGCGTGAGATCCACCTCCTCGCTGAGTTCCCGCAGCGCCGTCGCGGCCGGCGTCTCGCCCGGATCGCGGATGCCGCCCGGCAGCGCCCATTGGCCCGGATGGTTGCGCAACGCCGGCGAGCGGCGGGTGAGGATCAACGCCGCGCCGGCGCTCCATGTGGCGTGGCGCGGCAAGCCGGCCAAGTCTGCCCCGAAGGCTTCATCCGCCACCACGATGGCCACCGCGGCGCTGCGGGCGCCGGGCACGGTCGCCGCCGGGACGTGCTCGAAGGCGCTGAGGTTCGCCGCAATTCGGTCCCGCAAGGCGTCGTCGCAGCGCATCGGCGCAGAGTAGCCGGCGGCGCGGGCCGTGTCGAATCCAAACCGCACCGCGGCCGGTCAAGAACGGCGGGCCGTGGCGCTGGCATTGGCCGCCATCCTCCTGTGGTCCACCGTCGCGACGGGCTTCAAGCTGGGTCTGCAGACCATGCGCCCCATGCAGCTGCTCGCGCTCGGCAGCGTCATCTCGCTCGGGTTTTTCGTGCTCGCCTATCGCCGTGTACGCCCCCCGCCGGCACCGCGGCGCGCGTTGTGGCTGGCCGCGGCGCTCGGCCTCATCAATCCGCTGGCCTACTATCTGGCGCTGTTTGAAGCCTACGACCGCCTGCCGGCGCAGGTGGCGCAGCCGCTCAACTACACATGGGCCATCGCGCTCGCCATCTTGGCGGTGCCGGTGCTGGGGCAGCGTCTCTCGAAGCGCGGCTGCGCCGGCATCGCGTTGAGCTACCTGGGCGCCGCGGTGGTGGCCACCCGCGGCGAGTTCACCACGGTTGGCGAGTTGAGCGGCATCGGCATCACACTGGTGTTCGCCAGCACCCTGCTGTGGGCCGGCTATTGGCTGACGGCGACGCGCTTGGGCCTGCACCCGACGCAGCTGCTGATGACGGCGTTTGGCGTGGGCGCGCCATGCGTGGTCGTGCTCTGCGCGCTCACGACCGGGTTGCCACGCTTCACCGCGGCCAATTTGGGCTACGGGCTTTGGGTGGGCCTCGTGGAAATGGGGGTCGCGTTCCTGCTCTGGCAACGCGCCCTGTTCCTCACCCGCCATGCCGGGCGGCTCTCGCAACTCATCTTCCTGTCGCCGTTTCTCTCTTTGGTGTTCATCGCCACCGTGCTCGGCGAGACGATCCACGCGAGCGCCTTGGCCGGCCTTGGCCTGATCGTGTTGGGACTAGTCGTGCGCGAACGCCTGCCCACCTAGGTCACGTTCGCCGGGCCCGGCGCACCGTCCACCCACGCCGCCCACCTATAATGCGCGGCGGGAGGAATCGCATTATGGCCAACGCAAGAACCGTGCTCGTCACTGGCGGCGCGCGCGGCATTGGGCGGGGCATCGCCCGCAGTTTCCTGGAAGCGGGGCACCGCGTGATGATCGCGGACTTGGAGACCGGCGGTGGCACGGCTGCCGAAGGATGGGCTTACGACCTCGCGTCGCCGTCCGAAATGGCGGCCACCGTCGAGGCGTTGGCGCCGTTCGGCGAAGTGCGGGCCACGCCGCTGGACGTGACGGACGCGGCCGCCTGTGAAAGCGCCGTCGCCGCCGCCGTGGACGCCTTCGGCGGCCTCGACGTGCTGGTGAACAACGCCGGCGTGGTCGATAGCGGCGCCATCGAGGAGTTCGACGCCGGCCGCTGGGACAAGATCTTCGATGTCAACGTGAAAGGCGTCTTCCTGATGACGCGGGCCGCCCTGCCAAGCCTCAAGCAATCCGACGATGCCGCCATCGTCAACACCGCCTCCATCGCCGGCAAGCGCGGCGCGCCGCGGCTCGCGGCCTACTGCGGTTCCAAGTTCGCCGTGGTCGGCATCACCCAATCGTTCGCGCTGGAACTGGCGCCGGACGGCATCCGCGTGAACGCGCTGTGTCCGGGGATGGTCGGCACAGCCATGTGGTTCGATCACCTGATGGCGAATCAGCCACCGGACGAGTTCAAGGAGCGCATGGCCGAAATCATCCCCTTGGGGCGTCCGCAAACGGAGGCGGACATGGGCCAAGCCGCGGTTTACTTGGCCACCGCGCCCAACGTCACCGGCATCGCCTTGAACGTGGCGGGCGGTTTTGAGATGCGCTGAGCCTAGGGCACACTGTGAAGCACCTCAAAGACCCCCTCGTGCTGTTCCTCGTGGTTGGGGCGGCGCTCTTCGCCATCGATGAGTGGCGTTCCGCCCAAGGCGAGGACGTGATTCGCGTCGGCCCCCTCGACGTCGCCCGCCTGCAGGACCAATGGGCCGTGCAGATGGGCCGCCCGCCGAGCGATGAGGAACTGGACGCCCTCGTCAACGCCCATGTGCGCGAGGAGATGCTGGTGCGCGAAGCCTTGGCGATGGGCCTGGACGACAACGACGTCATCATTCGCCGTCGCCTCGCCCAAAAGCTCACCTTCCTGACGGAGGACTTGGCGCTCCTGGAACCCGCCAGCGAAGCCGAGCTCGAAGCGTTCTTCCAAGAGAACATGGAGCGCTATCGCGTGGCTGAGCGGCTCACGTTCTCACACGTCTATTTCAGCCCAGACCGGCGGGGCACGGCGCAGGCGGACGCGGTGGCGGCGCTTGCCACCCTCACCGACGCCAATTGGCGCACCGTGGGAGACCCCTTCATGCTGCGCCGCACCTACGCGCAGGTGACGCCAGCGGACGTGCGCAAGGACTTCGGCGCGGGCTTCGCGCAGGCGCTCGGCACCTTGAAAGGCGGCGGGTGGGAGGGCCCCATCGAATCTGGCTATGGCTTCCACCTGGTGCGTCTCGAAGGACGCACGCCCAGCCGCCTGCCGACGTTCACCGAAGTGGCGGCGCGGGTGACGGACGATTTCGACAGCGACCGGCGCGACCAAGCCAACCAGCGCTACCACGAGGAGCTTGAGAAGCAATACCGCGTCGAGCTGCAGCGGTGACGCGCCGCATCGCCATCGCCGTCTTCGCGCTCGTGGCAGTCGCGGGCCATGGCCACGAGGTGCGTCCGGCGTACCTCGGCATCACCGAGACCGCGCCCAACACCTACGACGTGCTGTGGAAGCAACCGCTGCTCGGCGACCGGCGGCTGCCCCTCGAACCGGCCTTCCCTGAGCACTGCACGTTGGAGCTCCAGCAGGTGGCGGACGTGCAGCGGGCCGCCCTCATCCAGCGCTGGCACGCGGATTGCGGCGAACTGGGCTTGGTGGGCCAGCGCATCGGCATCGACGGCCTCACCGCCACCCTCACGGACGTGCTGGTCAACGTGACGTTGGCGGATGGCACCGCCATCTCGCGGTTGTTGCGGCCCGAGTCGCCTCACTTCGTGTTAGATGCGGGTCAAGGCCGGGCGGTGCTCGGCTACCTCGTGCTCGGCATCGAGCATCTGCTGTTCGGCATCGACCACATCCTGTTCGTCATCGGCCTCATGTTCTTCATCTCGCGGCTCGGCCCGCTGGTGAAGACCATCACGGCGTTCACCGTGGCGCACAGCATCACCCTGGGTTTGTCGGCCTTGGAGGTGGTGCGGCTGTCGCAGGCGCCCGTGGAGGCTGTGATCGCGCTCTCCATCCTCTTCTTGGCCGTGGAGAAGCTACGCGGCACCGAAGGCACCCTCACCGCCCGCCACACTTGGATCGTCGCCTTCGCCTTCGGCCTGCTGCACGGCTTCGGTTTCGCCGGGGCGCTGGCCGACATCGGCCTGCCCAAGGCCGGGGCACTGTGGGCGCTGTTCCTTTTCAACGTGGGCGTCGAGATCGGGCAACTGCTCATCGTCGCCGCGGCCCTCGCCCTGCTCGCCGCCTTGCGCTGGGCGAAGGTCACACCGCCCAAGTGGGTGACGAACGCACCGCTCTACGGCATGGGCGCGGTGGCGTCCTATTGGCTGGTGTCGCGGACGGTGGTGATCCTGTAACACACCGACAGCGGGCCGCCGTGTTCAGAAGATCATCTGGAAACCTAGCGCTTCAGCAAGACCCGAGTACTTCTGATCTTTTTGGATTTTGCGAAACAACGTAGCCAATGTGCCGGCGTTCACATTGCGTTCGGACATGAGATTCGACAAAAGGCCCAAGTACATGAGTTCGAATGCCCACGACGGCGCGGAGTCGACGCTCCTACTGTAGCCACTCACGCACGATGCCCCGACGTTCTCCTTGAATTCTTGGACACGTTTGTGAGACCGCAGTACTGAACAACTCGCGAAGTGGATTGCGCTACTGCTGAGGTCGTACTGGTTCTGGTAGTGATTGAGGCTCACTGCGAGCTCGTCGAGATCGACAGTGTCGTCGCCCGACTTCTGCCGTTGGTCGGATCGCAAATTGATCTGACCAGGCGATCCATGGAAGCCAAGATAGAGAATACCTAGATCGGCCAGCCGATAGTCCTTTTTGTCCACGTTTCGGCCGCACCATCTCCCAAGGCAGAAATCCAACTCTTCCAAAGTGCTAATGTCCCGATACACGAATGGGATGCCACTTAGGCGTTCGAGCAGCTCAAGCAGAGACTTGGTCGATGGCGGCCTTCGCTCATCGAACCAAATCGTCTCCAAACAGAAGATGCCGTTAGGGTTCTTTGCCACCGTATCTGCTCCTTAACCCTTGCCTACGGC
Organism: Candidatus Azotimanducaceae bacterium; assembly: GCA_965200505.1. Lineage (GTDB taxonomy): Bacteria > Pseudomonadota > Gammaproteobacteria > Pseudomonadales > Azotimanducaceae > VXNE01. The sequence continues at coordinate 3,925,025 of OZ241343.1, forward strand.
CAACCCGTCACCTCGGCCAGCGCGTCCCCAATCTCAGCCAAGCTCTTCACCGTCCGTACGCCAGCCGCGTCCAGGGCCGCGAACTTCTCCGCGGCGGTGCCCTTGCCGCCGGCGATGATGGCACCGGCGTGGCCCATGCGCTTGCCCGGCGGCGCGGTGACGCCGGCGATGTAGGCCACCACCGGCTTCGTGACGTGGGCCTTGATGTAGTCGGCGGCTTCCTCTTCCGCGGTGCCGCCGATCTCGCCCACCATCACGATGGCCTCGGTGGCCGGGTCTGCTTGGAAGAGCGCCAGCACGTCGATGAAGTGGCTGCCGGGAATCGGGTCGCCGCCGATGCCGACGCAGGTGGATTGGCCGTAGCCCTTGTCCGTCGTCTGCTTGACGGCCTCGTAGGTGAGGGTGCCGGAGCGTGACACCACGCCGACGCGGCCCGGCAGATGGATGTCCGCCGGCATGATGCCGATCTTGCATTCGCCCGGCGTGATCACGCCGGGGCAATTGGGGCCGATCAAGCGGGCCGCCGTGTCGTCAAGGCGCGCCTTGACGGCCAGCATGTCCAAGGTGGGCACCCCCTCCGTGATGCAGACGATGAGCTCGATGCCGGCGCTCAACGCCTCCAGGATTGAATCCTTGCAGAACGCCGCCGGCACGTAGATCACGGAGGCGGTGGCGCCGGTCGCGTCCACGGCTTCGCGCACGGTGTTGAAGACCGGGCGGTCGAGATGCCGGGTGCCGCCCTTGCCCGGCGTGACGCCGCCGACCAGTTGCGTACCGTACGCGATGGCCTGCTCGCTGTGCAGCGTGCCCTGCGACCCCGTGAAGCCTTGGCAGAGAACGCGGGTCTCTGCGTTGACGAGGATGCTCATGCGCCCGCCCCGGCGGCCTGCACGGCCTTCCGCGCCGCGTCGGCGAGGGAGTTGGCCGCCACGATGTCCAACCCGCTGGCGGCGAGCTTCTCGGCGCCCTTCGCCGCGTTGTTGCCTTCGAAGCGCACCACCACCGGCACCTCCACGCCCACTTCCGCCACGGCGCCGATGATGCCGTCCGCGATGGTCGCGCAGGAGACGATGCCGCCGAAGATGTTGATGAGCACCGCCTTCACGTTCGCATCCGAGAGAATGATGCGAAACGCCTCACCCACCGCCTCCTTGGTGGCGCCACCGCCCACATCCAGGAAGTTGGCCGGGTTGCCGCCATGCAGCTTGGCCAGATCCATCGTGCCCATGGCGAGCCCGGCGCCATTCACCATGCAGCCAATGTTGCCGTCCAAGGCCACGTAGTTGAGGCCGAACTCGGCGGCTTGGGCCTCGCGCTCGTCCTCTTGGGACGGGTCCTTGAGCGCGGCCAGTTCCGGATGGCGATAGAGGGCGTTGTTGTCCAGGTTGATCTTGGCGTCCAAACAGTGGATGTGCCCGGCTTGGGTGACGACCAGCGGGTTGATCTCCACCAGCGAGCAGTCCAGTTCGTGGAAAAGGCGCGAGAGCTTCACGAAAACATCCGCGAACTCCCGCACCTGGCCGCCGGACAAGCCGAGGCCAAAGGCCATCTCGCGGCCTTGGAAGGGCTGGGCGCCCAAGGCGGGGTCGATGGCCGCGCGCAGGATCTTCTCCGGCGTCCGCTCGGCCACTTGCTCGATCTCCACGCCGCCTTCCGCGGACGCCATCACCACCACCCGGCGGGCGGCGCGGTCGATCACCATGCCGAGGTAGAGCTCTTGGGCGATGTCCGCGCAGGCTTCCACATAGATCTTGCTCACCGGCTGGCCGGCGGCGTCCGTCTGCACCGTGACGAGGCGCCGCCCCACCCATTCGTCCGCGAAGGCCCGCACGGCATCCAGCGATTCCGCGAGCCGCACGCCTCCCGCCTTGCCGCGTCCGCCGGCATGCACCTGCGCCTTGCACACCCAGCGTTCACCGCCGAGTGCCCGCGCCGCCGCCACGGCTTCGGCGGCGGTGCCCACCGCGATCCCGCGCGACACCGGCAAACCAGCCTTGGCGAAGAGTTCCTTCGCTTGGTACTCGTGGAGATTCATCCGTTCCCCCGTCTGCCTCGACGCACCGCGGCCCCAAGCCGCGGCCACCCCTGCCGCCGCTTACGCCCGCCGCCGATTCACCATGTGTATCGCGCGGCCGCCGATGCCCAGCGCCGCCTCGTGCATCGCCTCCGAGAGGGTTGGATGCGCGAACATGGTAAGGGCCAGATCTTCGGCGCTGGCGTCGAACTCCATGGCGATCACCGCCTGTGCGATGAGTTCCGATGCCTGCGGGCCGAACACATGGACGCCAAGCACCCGGTCCGTCTCCGCGTCGGCGACGATCTTCACCAATCCGGCGCCGTCGTTGGATGCAAGCGCCCGGCCGTTGGCGGCGAAGGAGAACGTGCCGGCGCGGTACGCTTCGCCGTCCGCCTTGAGGGATTGCTCCGTCCTGCCCACCCAAGCGATCTCCGGGTGGGTGTAGATGACGTTCGGCACACAGTCGTAGTTCACCAGCGGTTTGTGCCCGGCGATGCGCTCCACCACCATCACGCCTTCCTCGGCGCCCTTGTGGGCGAGCATCGGGCCGCGCACCACGTCGCCGATGGCGAACACCCGCGGCGCATCGGTCGCGCACAGGTCATTGACGTAGAGGAACCCGCGCTCGTCCAAGTTCACGCCGCTGTCCGGCGCGAGCAACCCCTCGGTGTACGGGCGGCGGCCCACGGCGACGATGAGCTTGTCGAACTCAAGCTCGTGCTCGCCGTCCTTGTCCTGATGCGTCACCGTCACGCCGTTCTTGCCGGCCTTGGCGCCGATGACGCGGGCGCCGAGGCGGATGTCCAAGCCTTGGCCGCGCAACGCCCGCAGCGCATCCCGCGCGATGCGTTGGTCCGCGATGGGCAGGAACTCATCCAACGCCTCCAACATGACGGTCTCGGCGCCCAAGCGCGCCCAAACGCTGCCCAACTCCAAGCCGATGACGCCGGCGCCGATCACCCCCAGCCGCCGCGGCACGGCGTCGAACGCCAAAGCGCCCTGCGAATCCACGATGGTGTCGCCATTGGTGGGCGCCGGGTCGATTTCGATGGGCGTCGAACCGGGCGCCAAGACCACATGCTCCGCCGCCAGCATGGCGGCCTCGCCATCGGCCGGCGTGTACTCGACGGCGCATTGCCCATGCAGCCGGCCGTGGCCCGGCAGCCAAGTGACGCCGTTGCCGGAAAAGAGGCTCGCCACGCCGCCCGTGAGCTTGGCGACCACGGCGTCCTTCTGCGCCATCATCTTGGCGACGTTCACGGACACGTCCTTGGCTTCGATGCCGAGCGCCTCGAAGCCGGTGGATGCCTCAACGTACTTGTGTGAGGTGTCGAGCAGCGTCTTTGATGGGATGCAGCCCCAATTCAGGCAGGTGCCGCCCAAGGTGGGCTTGCCTTCGGCATCCACGGATTCGTCGATGCAGGCGACGCGCATGCCGAGTTGCGCGGCGCGGATGGCCGCGGCGTAGCCGGCCGGCCCGGCGCCAATGACGATGACATCCCACCGCGTCTCGGCGGCGGCAGACGGCGTGGTCGCCTCGCTCATCCCTATAGCTCCAACAGGATCTTGGCCGGGTCTTCGATCAGCTCCTTCACGGCGACCAGAAAGCGCACCGCCTCCTGGCCGTCGATGAGCCGATGATCGTAGGAAAGGGCAAGATACATCATCGGGCGCGCGACGATTTGCCCATCCACCACCACCGGCCGCTCCTCGATCTTGTGCATGCCGAGAATGGCGGTCTGCGGGGGATTCAGAATCGGCGTGGAGAGCAGCGAGCCGAACACGCCGCCGTTGGACACGGTGAACGTGCCGCCGGACATCTCCTCGATGGTGAGCTTGTTGGCCGCCGCCCTCGCGCCGAAGTCCGCGATTTGATCTTCGATCTGGGCGAAGCTCGCCGCATCCGCGTCGCGCAGCACCGGCACCACCAAGCCGCGCTCGGTGCTCACCGCCACGCCGATGTCGTAGTAGCCGTGATAGACGATGTCGTTGCCGTCAATCGAGGCATTCACTGCCGGGAAGCGCTTCAACGCCTCCACGCTCGCCCGCACGAAGAAGCTCATGAACCCTAAGCGGGCGCCATTGTGGGCGCGCTGGAACGCTTCCTGATGGCGGGCGCGCAGCGTTCGCACCGCGGTCATGTCCACCTCGTTGAAGGTGGTGAGCATGGCGGCGTTGCGTTGCGCTTCCACCAGCCGCCGCGCCACCGAGGCGCGCAGCCGCGTCATGGGCACACGGCGCTCCGGCCGGTCGCCGGTGAACGGCGCGGCATCCGCCGCCGGCGGCAAGCCGGCCGCCAGCGCCGCGGATTCCGGCGCCGGCTCGGCCGCCGGAGCGCTCACAAGCCGTGCCACATCGGAACGCATGACGCGGCCGTCGCGGCCCGTGCCGGCCACGCCGTCGATGTCGATGCCTTGCTCCAAGGCGAGCTTGCGCGCCGCCGGTGACGCCCGCGCCCCGCGCTCAGCGTCTTCGGGCGGCTGTTCGGCTGTTGACGCTTCGGCCGGCGCGTCCGCCACGGCACCCGCCTCGAAGCGGGCAATGAGCTCGTCGCTCACCACCACGTCACCTTCGGCCTTCAACACCTCCACCAAAGTGCCGTCGGCCGGCGCCACGATCTCCAGCACCACCTTCTCCGTCTCGATGTCCGCCAGCGGTTCGTCGCGGCGCACCACGTCGCCGGCACGGCGGTGCCAAGTGGCGATGACGCCATCGGGCACGGATTCGGGAAACGTCGGCGCTTTGATGTCCATGTGCTATCCCACCAGCGCGTCGAACGCGAGTTGCTTCTGCCGTTCCACGTGCTTGGCGAACGATCCGGCGGCCGGCGAGGCGAACGCCACCCGGCCGGCGTAGGAAAGATAGAGCTCGGTGCTGAGACGCGCCACCACCCGCCGAATGTGGTGCTGGCTCGGATACCAAGCGCCTTGGTTGGCCGGTTCCTCTTGGCACCACAACGCCACCTCCAAGTTGCGGTAGGGCGCGATGGCCTCGTAGAGCTCCGCCTCCGGGAACGGGTAGAGCTGCTCGATGCGCACGATGGCGGCATCCGCCACGCCTTCCTCCCGCCGCGCCTGGGCCAAATCGTAGTAAACCTTGCCGCAGCAGATCACCAACCGCCTCACCTGCTCGGGATCAGGCTGCGTCGGATCCTTGAGCACCGCTTGGAAGCTGCCGTGCGCCAAGTCTTCCAGCGTCGAAACCGCTTCCTTGTGCCGGAGCAGGCTTTTCGGCGTCAAAGCCACCAAGGGCCGCCGCAGCGGGCGGATCACCTGGCGGCGCAGCATGTGGAACATCTGCGCCGGCGTGGTGGGCACACACACCTGCATGTTGTGCTCGGCGCAGAGCTGCAGATAGCGCTCCAAGCGCGCCGACGAGTGTTCCGGGCCTTGGCCTTCATAGCCGTGCGGCAGCAGCATCGTCAACCCGTTGAGCCGCGCCCACTTCGTCTCCCCGCTCGAAATGAACTGATCGATCACCACTTGGGCGCCATTGGCGAAGTCGCCGAACTGCGCTTCCCACACCACCAGCGCGTTGGGGGTGGTGGTGGCGTAGCCGTACTCGAAGGCCAGCACACCCTCCTCGGACAGGAGCGAATCGTAGATGTCGAAGGTGGGCTCGGGCGCCAAGTGGTTGAGCGGGATGTGGCGCTTGCCGTCCTTCTGGTTGTACACCGAGGCGTGGCGGTGCGAGAACGTGCCGACGCCCACGTCCTGCCCGGTGAGGCGCACCGGATGGCCCTCGTCGAGCAGCGTGGCGTACGCCATCAACTCGCCGAAGCCCCAGTTGATGGGCGCCGCGCCGGCGGTCATGCGGCGCCGGTCGTCGTAGATGCGTTGCACCTGCTTGTGCAGCACGAAGCCCTCCGGCACGCGGTTCACCTGCGCCGCCAGCTCCTGCAGCCTGGCGAGGTTGAAGCGGGTGTCCGCCGGGGTGGTCCACTTGTGGCCGAGGTAGGGGCGCCAATCGACGAACAGCGCCGTGTCCGGCTCATGCACCAAGCTCTTGGCCACATGGTCGCCGGAATCCAAGGACTCACGGTAGCTCGCGATCCAAGCATCCGCGTCGCCGGCTTCGATGGCGCCCTCGGCAAGCAGCCGCTCCGCATAGATCGCCCGCGTGGTGGGGTGCGAGTGGATCGCCGCGTACATGAGCGGCTGCGTCTTCATCGGCTCCTCGGTCTCGTTGTGGCCGCGGCGGCGATAGCAAACGAGGTCGATGACGGCATCCTTCTTGAACTGCATCCGGTAATCCACGGCGATCTGGGTGACGAACACCACCGCCTCCGGATCGTCCGCGTTCACATGGAAGATGGGCGCCCGCACCATCTTGGCCACTTCAGTGCAGTATTCCGTGGAGCGGGCGTCATCCACCCGATGCGTGGTGAAGCCGATCTGGTTGTTGACGATGATGTGCAGCGTGCCGCCGGTGTGGAAGCCGCGCGTCTGCGACATCTGGAACGTCTCCATCACCACGCCTTGGCCCGAAAACGCGGCGTCGCCGTGAATCACCACCGGCACGATGAGGTTGCCGGTGTAGTCGCGCCGCCGGTCTTGCCGGGCCCGCACCGAGCCCTCCACCACGGGCGCCACGATCTCCAGATGCGAGGGGTTGAACGCGAGCACCACATGCATCTCCCCGCCCGGCGTCTGCACGTTGGAGGAAAAGCCTTGGTGGTACTTGACGTCGCCCATGCCAACGTCCTGCACACGGCCTTCGAACTCGTCGAACAGATCGCGCGGATCCTTGCCAAGGATGTTCACCAACACGTTGAGGCGGCCGCGGTGCGCCATGCCGATGACGGTTTCCACCACGCCGTGGGCGCCGGTGCGCTGCAATGCCTCGTGGAGCATGGGAAGCAGGCTCTCGCCACCCTCCAAGCCGAAGCGCTTGGTGCCCGGATACTTGGCGTGCAGGTACTTCTCGAGCCCTTCGGCGGCGGTCAAGCGCTCCAACAACACCCGCTTGGTGTCCGCGCTGAAGGCCGGCGTCGAGCGGGCGCTCTCCAAGCGTTGCCGCAGCCAGCGCTGCTCGGCCGCTTCCACATGGATGTACTCGACGCCGATCGGGCCGCAATACGTGCGCTCCAAGGCGTCCAAGATGTCCTTGAGGGGCGCCTTGCCGCCGTCGAACAGATGCGAGGCACCGGTGTCGAAGACGACGTCGAGGTCGGCGCCGCTCAAGCCGTGATGGGCCAAATCCAACGACGGGGCGGGCAAGCGCTCCCACATCCCCAAGGGATCGAGACGGGCGCGGCGATGGCCCCGATGCCGATAGGCGTCGATCAAGGCCAGCACCCGCATCTGGCGCCGCTCATGGTCGGATTCAACGGCTTGGCTCACCCGTTCCGGGCGCGCCTTCAGGCGATTGCGCCCGAGCCGCTCGAAGTGCTCGATGATCGCGCCGTGGGGCACCTCGTCGGCCTCCACGCCAGCGGCGCCGAGGCCCGGGCCGGGTAGCCGGTCGAAGTAACTCCGCCACTCTTCCCCGATGGCGCCCGGGTCTTCGAGGAAGCGTTCGTACATCGCCTCCACATACGCGGCGTTGCCGCCGGAGAGGTGGCCGGTGCGTCGCATCCGTTCGACGAAGGAATCCCGCATGGCCTAAACGCCGTGGCTGACGAGGAGCGTCTTGATCTTGGCGATGGCCTCAGACGGGTTGAGGTCGCGCGGGCAGACGCTGGTGCAGTTCATGATGCCACGACAGCGGAACACGCTGAACGGATCTTCCAAGTCCGCCAAGCGCTCGGCCTCGGCGGTGTCGCGGCTGTCGGCGAGAAAGCGGTACGCATGCAACAGCCCCGCCGGGCCGACGAACTTCTCCGGGTTCCACCAGAAGGACGGGCAGGACGTCGTGCAGCAAGCGCAGAGGATGCACTCATAGAGGCCGTCCAGCCGCTCCCGCTCCGCCGGCGATTGGCGCCGTTCCTGCGCCGGCGGCGCCTCGTCGTTGATGAGATAGGGCTTCACCCGCTCGTATTGCTTGTAGAACTGCGTCAAATCGACCACCAAGTCGCGGATCACCGGCAGCCCCTGCAGCGGTTTCAGGACCAGCTTGCCACGCGGCGCGGCAAGCGACACCGGCGTCGTGCAGGCGAGGCCGTTCTTGCCGTTGATGTTCATGCCGTCGGAACCGCACACCCCTTCCCGACAGGAACGGCGAAAGGTGAGGCTTGGGTCTTCGGCCTTCAGCAACTCCAGCACGTCGAGCACCATGAGGTCCTTGCCTTGGGGCAGTTCGAGCGTCCGCTCCTCCATGCGCGGCTTGGCGTCGGTTTCCGGGTTGTAGCGATACAGGCTCACGCGCATTGGTCTTTCTCCATCAGTACTTGCGTTCCGCGGGCTCGAACGTCGCCACGGTGCGCGGCGTGAAGTTGACGGCGCGCTTGGCCACGCGCTGCCCGGCCGCGAAATAGAGCGAATGGCACAGCCAATGCTCGTCGTCGCGCTCCTGGTAATCCTCACGGGCGTGGGCACCGCGGCTTTCGGTGCGGGTGAGCGCCGCGATGGCCGTGGCCTCGGCCACCTCCAAGAGGTTGTCGAGTTCCAGCGCTTCAAGGCGCGCCGTGTTGAAGGCGCCGCTCTTGTCCGCCAAATGCGCCCGGCCGATGCGTTCGCGCAACTCCGCGAGCTGGCGGCGCCCCGCCTGCATTTGCGCATCCGCGCGGAACACGCCGAAGCTGAGCTGCATCACGTCCTGCAGTTCCTTGCGCAACGCGGCCACCCCTTCCCCGCTGGTCGAGCCCTGCCAGCGGCGCAGCCGGGCGGAGGCCGCATCCAAGTCATCCTCCGCGGGGTCGGCGTAGGCCACGCCTTGGCGCATCACTTCCTGCAGGTGGACGCCCACGGCGCGGCCGAAGACGATGAGGTCCAACAGCGAGTTGCCGCCCAGCCGGTTGGCGCCGTGGACGGAGACGCAGGCGGCCTCGCCCACCGCGTAGAGGCCCGGCACGGGTTGGTCGGCGCCGTCCTCATCCTGGGTGAGCGCTTGGCCTTCGATGCGGGTGGCGATGCCGCCCATCATGTAGTGGCAGGTGGGCACCACGGGAATGGCTTCGCGCACCGGATCGACCCGCGCGAAGGTGCGCGATAGCTCCAAGATGCCCGGCAAGCGGCGGTTCAGCACCGCTTCGCCCAAGTGGTCGAGCTTCAGCAGCACATGGTCCGCGTCCGGCCCGCAGCCGCGCCCATCGAGAATCTCCAAGATCATCGACCGCGCCACCACGTCGCGCCCGGCGAGGTCCTTCGCGGTGGGCGCGTAGCGCTCCATGAAGCGCTCGCCGTCCTTGTTGACGAGGTAGCCGCCCTCGCCCCGGCAGCCCTCCGTCACCAGCACCCCGGCGCCGTGGATGCCGGTGGGATGGAACTGCCACATCTCGATGTCCTGCACCGGCACCCCGGCGCGCAGCGCCATGGCAACGCCATCGCCGGTGTTGATGTGGGCGTTGGTGGTGCTCGCGTAGATGCGCCCGGCGCCGCCGGTGGCGAGCACCGTGGCGCGGGATTTGACGAACGCCGTCTCGCCGGTCTCGATGCAAATGGCGATGACGCCCACCACCGCCCCGTCGCCGTTCTTCACCAAATCCACCGCGAACCACTCGGAGAGGAACACCGTGCCGGCGCGCACGTTGTTCTGGTAGAGCGTGTGCAGCATGGCATGGCCGGTGCGGTCCGCCGCGGCGCAGGTGCGCGCCGCCTGCCCGCCCTTGCCGTAGTTCTTGGACTGGCCGCCGAACGGGCGCTGATAGATGCGCCCGTCTTCGTTGCGCGAGAACGGCAGGCCCATGTGCTCCAACTCGTACACGGCTTGCGGGCCGGCTTCGCACATGTATTCGATGGCGTCTTGGTCGCCGATGTAGTCCGACCCTTTCACGGTGTCGTACATGTGCCAACGCCAATCGTCTTCGGGATCTTCGCTGCCGATGGCGCAAGTGATGCCGCCCTGCGCCGAAACGGTGTGCGAGCGCGTCGGGAACACTTTGGAGAGCACCGCCACGCGCAAGCCGGAGCGGGCGAGTTCCAGCCCGGCGCGCAAGCCGGCGCCGCCGCCGCCGACGATCACGCCGTCGAACTCCATCGCGTTGTGGGCCGTCAAAGGAGCCTCCACACGATGGCGAGGCCCCACGCGACGTAGAGGAAGGTGAGCAGCGCCGAACCACCCAGCCAAACCGAGCGCGCGAAAGTGGCGAAGCGGCCGAAGTAGTGGGGGCGGAAGTAGTCCGTGCCCACCGTCCACATTCCGATCCAGGCATGGACGCCGAGCGCCGCCACGGCCAAGGTGGCGAAGAGCGACATCGCCGGCGACGTGAACCAAGCCGTGAACGCCGCGTGGGTGGGCTGCGGGTTCACCACGAACCAACCGCCGACGCAGAGGCCGAAGCCGGTCAAGACGACGGCGGAAACGCGCTGCAGGATGAAGTCCGCGACGCCGCTGCGCCCCAAGCTGCCAACGTTCGTGACCACAGCCCGCCTCACCATAGCCAAAGGGCCGCACCCAAGGCTGCCGCGGCCGAGAGGCCAAGCGTGAGCCAAGACGCCACACGCGCCCCGGTTAGCGAACCTCCCACATGAAAATCAAACAGTAAGTGCTTGATTCCAGCGATTAGATGGTAGGCGAGTGGCACCAACACCGCCCATAGCGCCAATTTGCCGAGCGGTGTTCCCAGCACCGCGGCCGCTTGCGCGAAACCCGCCTCGGAGCGCAGCGCCAAATCGAGAATCCACAGCAAATAGGCGATGCCGGCGAACAACACGACGCCCGTGATGCGATGCGTGATGGATGCCACCGCGGTGACGGGCAAGTAGCTCGTCGGCGCGATCTCGACCGGGCGGTTTGGAGGCATCGCAGAGCGTGTGGCCCACCGTGGTTTGGCCAAGATGTTAGTGCATCGACGGTTGCCCTGACAACGCGAGACAGCACCGCCGCCGATGTGCCGAGCGCTCGCCGCGGTTTGACAAGCGAACCGCCGCTTGGCGACAATGCCGTTTCGGGGAGGGCATGGTACTTGGGGGAGAACGGCCTTATGGGCGAGCGTTCCGCGAGCTTGGCCATTGACGCGAAGGCGCCAATCGAGCTGCCGATTTATCCCGCCAGCGTGGGGCCGGACGTCATCGACGTGGGCAACCTGACGCGACGCGGCTATTTCACCTACGACCCGGGTTTCGTCTCCACAGCCGCCTGCTCATCGGCCATCACCTACATCGATGGCGACGCCGGCGTGCTGCTGCACCGCGGCTACCCCATCGAGCAACTCGCCGAACAGTCGGACTATCTCGAGCTCTGCCAACTGCTCCTGAACGGCGCATTGCCGACGCCGGCCGAAAAACGCGCCTTCGCGGACGCCATTCGCGCCGAGAGCGCCGTGGACGAGCGCTTCGGCGGGCTGTTCGGCGGGTTTGCGGCGGACGCCCATCCCATGGCCATGCTGTGCAGCGCCACGGCCGCCCTCGCAAGCCTCTACCACAACGGCTTGGACAGCGACGATCCCACTTGCCGCGAGGCCACCGCGCGCCGCCTCATCGCCAAGATTCCGACGCTCACCGCCATGTGCTTCCGCCACTCGCGCGGCGAGCCCTTCGCGCCCCCTCGGGCAGACCTCGACTACGCCGGCAACTTCCTGCACATGATGTTCGCGCCTCCAAGCGGGGATTACGACGTGAACCCGGTGCTGGCCCGCGCCTTCGACCGCATCTTCCTTCTGCATGCGGATCACGAGCAGAACGCCTCCACATCCACCGTGCGCTTGGCCGGTTCCACGGGCGCCAACCCCTACGCATGCATCGCGGCCGGCATGGCGGCGCTTTGGGGGCCTTCCCACGGCGGCGCCAATGAGGCGGTGCTGAACATGCTCGCGGAGATCGGCTCGCCGGCGAACATCGACAAGTACATCGCCCGCGCCAAGGATCGCGACGACCCGTTCCGCATCATGGGCTTCGGCCACCGCGTATATAAGAGCTACGACCCGCGCGCCACGGTGATGCAGGAGACTTGCCACGAAGTGTTGGCCGAGCTGGGGGTGGACCACGACCCAACCCTGCAGATGGCGCAGCGGCTGGAGAAGATCGCCTTGGAGGACGAATACTTCGTCGAGAAGCGCCTCTACCCGAACGTGGACTTCTACTCCGGCATCATCTTGAAGGCCATCGGCCTGCCGGTTTCGATGTACACCGCCATCTTCGCCACCGGCCGCACACCCGGCTGGATCGCGCACTGGATGGAAATGGTGAGCGCCCCATACAAGATCGGCCGCCCGCGCCAGCTCTACACCGGCCCGGAACGGCGCGATTACGTGCCGTTGGCGGATCGCGCCTGACCGAGACCCATCGGCCCGGCGCCACCGCGGCCGCCAGCCCATGAAGGCGATTCTCGCCATCGGCGGCTCCGACAGCGGCGCCGCTTCGGGCATCCAAGCGGACCTCAAGACCATCGCGGCCCACGGCGCGTACGCCGTGACCGCCCTCACCGCCGTTACCGCGCAAACCGCGAACAAGGCGCGAACGTCCGTGGCGCTGCCGGCGCACATCGTCACGAACCAGCTCAACGCCGCATTCGAAGGCTTTGACGTGGCCGCGGTGAAGAGCGGCATGGTGGCAAACGCGGCGGTGGTGGAGGCGGTCGCCCAAGCCCTGTGCCGCCGGCGGCCACCACACTATGTGTTGGACCCCGTGCTCACCGCCAGTTCCGGCCTGCCGCTACTGGCCAGCGACGCCATCGCCACGTTGAAGCGCCGACTTATGCCGTTGGCAGACCTCATCACCCCCAATGCCTCGGAAGCGGCCGCCTTGGCTGGAATGTCCGTCACCACCTTGGAAGCGGCGCACGCGGCGGCCCGGCGACTGGTGGACGCCGGCTGCCAAGCCGTGTTGGTGAAAGGCGGACACTTGGCGGCCGGCAGCGCCACCGATGTGTTGGTGACGCCAGCCGGCGCAACGGTGATCGAGGGCGAGTGGCTGCCCAAAGCCCAAGCGCGGGGCACCGGCTGCACCTTGGCGGCCGCCATCGCCACGCACCTAGCGGATGGCGCGACCCTGCTCGAAGCTGTCCGCAGCGCCAAGAGCTATCTGGCGGATGTGCTGCGCAACGTCCAGCCAGTGGGCGGTGCCACCGGCCCGCTGGACCACTTCCACTGCTGGCGGCGATGAAGACCGTGCCCCGCCTGCACGCCGTCACCGACGCGACGCTGGCACTGCACCTTGGCCACCTTGAACTGGCGCGCCTCGCCTTGGCCGGCGGCGCGGACTGCGTACAGCTCCGCGAGAAGCGGCCTTGGACGACACGTACACTGCTCGACGTGGCGGTGCCCATCGCGCAAGCGTGTGCCGCGGCCAATGCGCTCGCCATCATCAACGATCGTGTGGATGTGGCCTTCGCCGCAGGTGCCGGCGCACACATCGGCCGAGACGACCTCGATGCCGCCACGGCACGTCGCATCTTGGGGCCAAAAGCATTGCTAGGCGGCACCGCCAATTCCTACGCCGAGGCGGCCCGCGTCTGGCGCACCGAAGTGGACTATCTGGGCGTCGGCCCCATCTTTGGCACGACCTCGAAGGCGCAACCGGCGCCGCCGATGGGCCTTGAAACCTTGGCGAGGATCGCCCGGGACTGCCCCAAGCCCGTGATCGCCATCGGCGGCATCCGCGCCGAGCGCATTGGCGAGGCCATCGCGGCCGGCGCCCACGGCGTCGCGGTGCTCTCCGAAGTCGTCGCGGCGGATGATCCCACCGCGGCCACCCGCGCCTGCAAGGACGCCATCAGCGCCGCCCTCGCCGAGGCAACGTGACCGAGCCCCTGCCCCGCCTCTACGCCATCGCTGATCTGCAGTTTGCCGGCGACGAAGCCATCTGGCTCGACGGGCTGCGCCGCTTGGCCCGCGCCGCCGCGGCCGGCGAGTTGCCGGCGCGGATCGCCATTCAGGTACGGGCACGGCAACTCGCGGGAAGCGCGTTGGCAACGGCCGCGGCGCGAGCGCGGGCAGCCATAGGGGATACCAGCCTCACCGTTCTGAACGGCCCGGCGGAATTGGCCACGAGGCTCGGCTACCACGGCGTCCATTGGCCCGAATCCCAAGTGCCCCGAGCGCCGCCGGCCAGCCCTGCCTTGGCCTTCGTAAGCGCCGCGGCGCACTCCATCGAGGCAGTGCGCCGCGCCGAACGCGCCGGCGCCAACGCCGTGCTCTTCGGCCCGGTGTTCAAGCCCGGTTGGAAGCCCGGCAACCCAACCGGCCTCGGCACGCTGCAAGCCGCCGCAACCGCCACATCGTTGCCGGTGTATGCCTTGGGCGGCGTATCCATCGAGCGTTCGCAGGACTGTCTCGCCCACGGCGCCCACGGCGTGGCCACCGTCTCCGGCATCTTCGCGGACGCGGCCCCCACCACCGCGGTGCAACGCCAGCTCTACGCCTTAGATGCGGCGGTGCTCCACATCGGCCAAGCAACGCCTGCACAGCACCACCGCTCACCCTTGGAGCCGTAGGACGCCACCCGCTAAACCGGTTAGCAGGCGCAAAACCCCTGAGAAGCACTGAACAATCACAATGGCAAAACTGCTGGCTCTATGCGGTGTCACATTCTCGGAAACGCCTTCACGCTCACGGCGTCGAACGGATGATGGCGGCCACCTGACAGTCTCGAAACCGCAAACAGTAAATCGCGCGGCAACCGGGGGTGTCATTCTGTCTCCGTTGCCGGTATAGCTTGCTCATCCTCCAAGAGCAGCCACCGCCAACCATTGAAGAATCCGCGGCAAAGCCACGATGGGCAATCGTCGGTGACCGTGATTGTGAACGTCTGCGTTGTGACCCTGTCGTAGTACTCGCTACGCACTGTCACTTCCGCTTCGCCGCCGGACACCGCGGTAATGACAAGGCGGCCGTCGAGTACCGTAACAAGCGCTACGTCGGTATCGTTCGACTCCGCCGTGAACTCGATTGCAGACAAGGCAGGGCCGGTGAAGTACGCCGAGAGATCAATGGCTGCTTCGCCTTCAACCGTGGACACGTCGCGCACGGATATATCCCTTGTCTGCAAGCCTTGAACCACGTTGACGATAAACGTGAGCTCTGCACTATCACCATTGGGCGCTGTGGCGGTTACGGTGATTTCCACCGTTCCCGGTGCGCTTCGGTAGCTTAGCAATAACCTTTCGTGCTGTACGCTGCCAGATAATATTTGTGATCGGAACCAAGGGCCGTCTCTGTAGGTTTCGTAGGGAACGGACAAAGACACTGTGTATGTCAATTGTTGGGTGGAAGCGAAGTAGTCTCGCAGGTGGATAGAGACCGACCAAGTACCATCATACACCAGGCCGCCATCATCATTCACTCGTTGAAAGATGGTGATAACCTCCGCCAGGGACTCGTCCGTCACCGTGACGCACGATGGGCAAACGTCAGTCACCGTGATTGTGAACGTCTGCTTTGTGTCCTGCCCGCGATACACACTACGCACGGTTATATCCGCTTCGCCAACCGCCACGGGGGTAATGATTAGCTGGCCTCCCCGCACTGCGACACGCGCCACGCCGGTATTGTTGGACGTAACTGTGAATTCAACTTCGCTCAACGCCGGACCGGTGTAGTAGGATTCCAAGTTGATTGCGGTTTCGCCTTCCTCTATGTCCACTGTATCGGGCAAAATTGCCTTCGTCTTCAAGTCTGGAACCACGGTGACTGTGAAAGTCTGCTCGGCGCTCTCGCCGTCGCGCGTTGTGGCGGTCACGGTGACTTCTACGGTTTCAGACACACCGTAGCCAGGCCAAAGCCGCATTCTATAGCGGTTGTAGTCTATTTCTAATGCCTCAGATCGTACTCTGGAGGATTCGCCGGAGTGCGTATAGGACACGTCGGAACCCGACAAGGACACATTGATAGTTACTTCTCGCGAAGTGTAGAAGTAATACACCAAGTTAACTAACGGAGGCTGATCATCAGAACTGGCAGTGATGGGCTCGATCTCCCGGACCGTCAAGGGGACAAACTCTCTTTGCCACCTATGAAAATCACTCTCCAAGGTGGGGAACACCTCCTCAACATAATCCCTGTACGCACTATGCTGTTCGGAAGTTGGGCGGCGGCGAACAATGCCTTTTATGTCCGACAGTACTTGCGGATGTTCCTCGATGAGGAATTGGATGAGCAAAGCGCCCCCGGCATATTGTATAAACCCATCATGTTCTTCGTAATGAACATCGCTAATGGTCAATAGGCTAGACCCGTCACCGATCAATTGTTCAACAGATCTGTGCCTAGAGGCAATGTATCGGTCTCCCGGCAGGTGCTGCAGATGAGTGGCCAAGCCCTCAGACATTGCCCTGAAACCCGTAACGAGATCAAAAGTAACGAGACCAAAATACCGATCATCCAAATAATGCATATACTCATGCTCCAAGGCCGAGAAATACCACCAGGGGTGGAGATTGGGGCGGGAGTTGGCGCGTTCACTTTTGAAAAGGCCGGGGACAATACGGGGGTGGGGCTGTATGTTCATGTCCCCTCTTACATAGACTGCTGGGTGAAGATATGCCCCATAGAACTGCAACGCATAGTTATCTCTGTCCTCGGCATCGTCGAACGCCAATACATCTACCCTACTAAAGAAGTCGCCATCTCTATCCTCGCGGGACTCGCGGGGATCGGTTTGCATCTGGGCGTGGAAGTTGTCTTCGTATTCCTTCAAGTGGATGCAAGCCTTTGTTAGCACTTCTTCGCTCATGCTTTGGGCGTGGAAGGTGGCCGGGGTTTGCGGGCAATCATGCACGATGGGCAGAAATTCCCGCGTTAGCCGTTCGCGTTCGTCGTTTGTGAGCTGCGACGGTTGTACATCGTCGAAGCGCAACACATGCGCGGCGGCCCAGTTGGGAAACACCATCGCTGCCGACAGTGCGAGGTGGCTAAGGTGCATCACGGTTCGAGTCTCCGTAGTCGAAAGCGTAGCGCTCGGCTAGTGCCTGTTAACACTATCACTCCAAGACCGGTTGGCGCGTCTCGTCGTAGGCCCCGTCCATGACCAAACTGGCGCGGCCATGCGGCCGGCCAAGGGCGCTTCAGCAGTTCGCGTCCCAGCGGCGCGTCGTGCTTCTGGCCCGGCGAGAGCGGGAAGGTGAGGGCGGTTCGAGCATCCGCGGCAACCTTGTGAATCTTGGTGGTCTAGCTGCCGTGGGGCTTGCCGATGGCTTGGCGGTCTTTTCTTTCGGGCCCCCGTCCCGTCGGTATGGACCTTGACGATGGTGCTGTCCAGCGACGCCACCTCGAGCTTCACGCGCACGAGCCGTTCCCGCTGCAGCCGCTCGAAGACCCGATCCAGCACCCCGTTCTCCGACCAGCGGTTCATCCGAGTGTAGATGGGTGTGCCCCACTTGCAGCCATGTTCGGCCACATGAAGGATGGCGTTGAGCACCTGCAGGTTCGACAGGCTAACGTTGCCGCACTGCACCGGAAGGCATGGCGCGATGTATTCGTACTGGGCTTGAGTGAGTTCCAAAGACCGTAGCATGAAATCGCCGAGACCGCCGCCGAAGGGCGGAACCTAGCTCGCCGTTTCCACGCTGTCAAGGCCCTGATCTCGCTTGTAAATGCAAAGCAGAAATGTCCCCTTTTGTGCAAAGCAGAAATGTCCCCTTGCTCACCCGCGCCGGGGTTGTCCATGCTTTGTCCACGGCTCCGTCCCTCAAATGAACCGGAGCGGTGGGCAAAGGGTGGGCAACCCCGCCCGACGCCGTCCCGTTGGTCGCCTGGCCGAACCGGCTTGGGTGGACGCTCATGCCGCGTCCCGCGAGGTCTTGAACCCGCGGCGCCATGGATGATCCGGCGCCGGCTTCCAGTCCGGCCTCGCGGCCTGCTCGACCCGGGCCCTCCCCACCCGGTCCCGCACCCCCTTCCCGTCCTCCACCGAAACCGCCTCCCCGCCTTCCGCCAGCACGCGGAAGTCCAGCCTGCGCCCCTTGTGCAGCACCGTGGCCGCGCCGTCGAGGCCCTTGCACACCGTCACCGCCGCGCCGCGCAGCCGGCACCCCTTGCCCTGGCCGGTCAGCTGGTGCTCGCGGCGCTCGAACTTGAACGTCAGGTTCCTCGACAGCCTGCGCTCGTGGTGCTCGCTGAGGATCAGCGCCAGCTCCCCCGCGTCGTGCAGCACCGGCCGGTGCGCGTCGTCCGCCAGCAGCGGCGCCACCGCGAAGCGCCGGTCGCAGTCCGCCATGAACTCCGGCAGGCACTCGTTCGCCGCGCCCGCGTGAACTGCGTCGGCGCGTCCTCCCCGTCCTTGCGGTTCACGCGGAACACGCTGTGGCGGTCCGAGTGCAGCGCCACCGGCCGGCCGCGCGACTCCAGGTGCGCGCGCGTCGTCTCCGCCTCGAAGAACCGCAGCGCCGTCAGCCGGCTCGTCGCGTCGTCCACGAACGCGATCAGCGCGCGGCGCGGCCCGCGGCCCTCGAACCAGTCGTGCGGCGAACCGTCCACCCGCACCAGCTCGCCCACCCGCGGACGCCGCGGCCGGCTCTGGCGGACCCCGCGCCCTCCGACGGCCCCCCGGACGCCACAGCCCATCCTCGATCATCCACTTCCGCAGCGTCTCGCGCGACAGCGGCAGACCGTGCGCCTCCGCCAGCTTCTCCGCCGCCAGCGTAGGCCCGAAGTCCCGGTGGCGCTCCCGCACCGCCGACAGCGCCGCCTTGCGGGCCTCCTCCCCCAGCGCGTTGTTCGGAACCTTGCCGCGATGGCCCGACGCCAGCCCCGACGCCCCTGCTCCCGGCACCGCTTCGCCAGACGCTTCACCTGCCTCGCGCCCAGCCCGAGGCGCGCCGCCGCCTCCTTCTGCCCCAGCCGCCTCTCCACCACCGCCACCACCACCGACAACCTGTCCGCCTCCGCCACCGTCAACACCCTCTCGACCTTCACTCCCAACCTCCGGGAAGTCGCCAAAAGGGGACACTTTAGAATTGCACGAAGGGGACATTACGGCTTTGCGCTAACAGGCCTGTGCGGGATCACCACCTTCTGGACAGTGCCGCGCCCAAGGGAACCCCTTGGGCACGGCGGTTCGGTAGCCTATGAGTTGCACACAACATGGGAGACCGAACGATGCGGATGTTGGCACAGGACAAGTCGTTTTACAGGAAGCCGCGGGTGGATGGCACGGACGACCCGGAGGCGCTCCGGCGGCTGCGGATCGTGGAGGGCGTGGACCTGATGCGCGGGCGGTTCACGGCGGCGGAGGCGTTCGGGGTGTCGCGCGCC